>CAVTVK010000004.1:0-1042203 GCA_963738135.1 uncultured Acidimicrobiaceae bacterium
TCGGTCCCTCGGCACAGCGTTCTCCGATGCCGGCCTGAAACGCCGCAAAGGCAGGCGACGACGTCAGCGGGTTCTCCTCGCCGTCGAGTGACGGCGACATGGACGAAGCTCACGCCGTCATCGAGGCGGAAGGCGGCGTAATGGAGCCCACTGGATGCTCTTCGGCCAGCTCGGCGAAGACCTCGCGTATCGAGTCGTTCGTTCTCGTCGGCATGCTCGGGCTTGGTGCGGTAGCGGATCACTTTGGTCGTTGGCATGGCGCTGCTCCTTCTTCGTGAACGGCGCGGATCAGATGGCGCGCATGGAGTTGTTGCGGGCCTCGTGGGTCAGACCTCCGCCAGGCCCAACTGCCTCGAGGAGGGGCGGCAGGTACATCCCGAAGCGGCCCCTGTACCCCTTGCGCTGGCCGTACCAGCCGCCGATCGGGTTGTCGGGAGAGCGCCCCCACGCCTCCACGGTCCCGTCCGCCGCGGCTTTCTTCTCGTCGGCAGCGCCGAGCGGCACCCAGTCGCCCTGCTCGGACAGCCAGCGATGCAGGTCCTCGATCGCCCGCAGGTCGTAGGAGAGCTTCGTCGAGCCCACCTGGCACACGAGCACCGCCGGCTCCGACTCCTCGTCCCGGTACATGGTGTACTCCGAACTCCCCGGAGGGGTCTTCAGCACCCACGGGTCGTTCTTGCTCCCCGTCGCCATCAGCCAGCTCCTTCCCTCACCGCGGCCGCAAAGTGCGGCACGAGCGCATCCCAACCGGCGCGGTTCTGGTCCCGCGCCACATCTGCCGCGTCGCCCAAGGTCTCCCAGCCACTGTGCTCGATCTCGACGCGCGTGCGCGTGCCGCCCTCGCCGACGAAGGTGATCTCGACCGCAGTGGCCGCGGCGCGGTCACGGCCTATGTGCCAGAGATAGGACAGGCGACGGGGTGGCTCCCAGACCGTGACTTCACCCCACTCGTGGCGCCCGCCCTCGGACGTCCGCTCGTAGATCCGCCCGCCGGTGCCGCTCTCGAGGACGATCTCGTCGGGATCGCCACTCACCGTGTGATCGCGAGGCCACCACGATCCGATCTTCGACGTCCACACTGCGAAGGCATGCTGCGGGGGACAGTCGACCTCGAAGCTGATGCGCAGCGGCGCGGTCATTTGGGCGCTCGTGGTGACGAGGTGTTCTCGGCCACCATGCGGAAGCGGGCGGCCGCTTCGCCCCAGACGCCCTCGAGGTAGTCCCGGACGGCCCGCACTCCCCCGTCCTGCAGGTGGTAGATCCGGCGGTTCCCGTCCGGCCGCTCGGCCACCATTCCGGCATCCTTCAGCAGGCGCAGGTGGCGCGAGACCGCCGGGCGGCTGATGGGCAGCGCGGCGGCGATCGCGTTGACCGGCTTGTCACCCTCGCTCAGGAGGCGCAGGATCTCCCGCCGCGTCGGATCGCCGAGGGCATCGAACGGGTCCCCCGCAACCTCCGGTCCCGGCATGACCTCAGCGGCGCGAGCCGACCCGGCCGGAAACAGCTGGGGACGCCGCGTCACGTAACACCTTCGTTACCGTAACAGAATGGTTACCGATCGGCAAGGCCCGCCGGCAGCCGTGACCACATGGCCCTAGGCGGCGACGAGCGTCGTCCTGGACTCGATCAACCGGTGCACCTTCTCGGCCACCGAAGGGGAGGCCTCCAGAATGCGGCGGAACTCGGTCGCCGAGCCGGCGTAGATCTCGCAGTCGGTGACGGCCGTCACCGTGGCATTGCGGCGGCCCGAGCCGAGGGGCTGTACGAGGGCCATTTCGCCCACCAGGTCACCACGACCGAGGGTGGCGATGCTCCGGCCGCCCTGGGTGACCTCGGCCATGCCACTCACCATGATCATGAACTCGTTGCCGATGCCGCCTTCACGCACCAGCACCCGCCCGGCCCTGACCTTCAGCCTTGTCAGCTGGCGCGCAATGACCGTCAGCTCGGACCGGCTGGCCTCCGAGAACAGGTCCAATTCGCGCAGATCGTCCTTGAGCAAACGCATCGGTGCTCCTTCCAGTAATTCACTCTTCCCACGGCCAGAGTGACGCTTGGGTGGATGATCTGTCAACCAGTTGGGGAAGATTCCTACTATCTCTCTTGGAGATTAGCGGGAGTTACCCCTCGAACCAGCGGTAGCGGCTCCAGCCGGCCATGGGCCGGGCACCCAGGCGCTGGTAGAAATCCATGGCCGGGACGTTCCACTCCAGCACCTCCCATTCCAGGCGGCCGGTGGTCTCCTGGCGCAGGCGGGTCAGGAGCTCGGTGGCATGGCCCCGGCGCCGGTGCTCCGGCCGGACATAGATGTCCTCGAGCCAGATCCCCGTCTTCCCCAGGAAGGTCGAGAACGTCCGGTACCAGAGGGCGTGGCCCACCAGCCCGCTCCCTTCCTCGACGACCCAGTCTTGGGCCATCGCCTCGGGCCCGAACAGCGAGCCGGCGAGGTCGGCCTCGGTGATCGACACCTGGTCCGTGAGGTTCTCGAAATCCGCCAGCTCGCGGATCATCGCCACCAGCTCGGGGACGTCCGCCTCTACCGCCGGGCGGATCACCCCTGGCGGGCCCGGTTCGCCGCGGAGACCACGGCGCCCAGCGAGGCGTCGAGGATGGACGAGTCTCGGCCCACGCCCCACCATGTGGATCCGTCGGCGCCCGCGCACTCCACGTACGCCACCGCCGACGCGCCCGAGCCCTCGGTGAGGGCGTGCTCTGAGTAGTCCTTCACTTCCAGCACAATACCGAGGTCGGCCTTCAGCGCCGTGACCAGCGCGTCGATCGGCCCGTTGCCCCGACCGGTGACCGTCTGGTGCTGGCCGTCGACCAGCAGCTGTGCGGTCACGCTGGTCTGACCCTGTCCGGTGGAGACCTCGCTGGTGATCAGCCGCAGCCCGGCGTCCTCGGGGAGGTAGATCTCCTCGAAGACGTCGCGCATCTTCCCGGAGGGGATGACGGTGCCGCTCGCCTCGGTGATCTCCTGCACGCGCTTGGAGAACTCGACCTGCAGCCGCCGCGGCAGGTCGAGCCCGTGGTCGGTGTCCATCAGGTAGGCCACGCCGCCCTTGCCCGACTGGCTGTTCACCTGAATGATCGCCTCGTAGGTGCGGCCGGTGTGCTTGGGGTCGATCGGCAGGTAGGGCACCTCCCACTCGTCGTAGTCGTCCCCGACCGCGGCCATGCCCTTCTTGATGGCGTCCTGGTGCGAGCCCGAGAAGGCGGTGTACACGAGGTCGCCCGCGTACGGGTGGCGCGGGTGCACCGGCAAGCGGGTGGCGTACTCGGCCACGCGGCGCACCTTCTCGATATCGCCGAAGTCCAGCGCCGGGTCGATGCCCTGTGAGAACAGGTTCATGGCCAGGGTGACGATGTCGACGTTCCCGGTGCGCTCGCCGTTGCCGAACAACGTGCCCTCCACCCGGTCGGCACCGGCCAGCACGGCCAGCTCGGCCGCCGCCACCGCGGTGCCGCGGTCGTTGTGGGGGTGCAGGCTGAGGACGATGGCGTCCCGGTTCTTGACGGTGCGTCCGAACCACTCGATCACGTCGGCGTACACGTTCGGGCTGTACATCTCGACCGTGGCGGGCAGGTTGAGGATCATGGGCGACTCGGGCGTCGGCTGGATCACGTCCATCACCGCCTCACAGATCTCGACGGCGAACTCAGGCTCCGTCCCGGTGAAGCTCTCGGGCGAGTACTCGTAGCGGACGGTCGTCCCGTCCAACTGGGCCTCGTAGACCTTGCAGAGCTCGGCCGCCTTCACCGCGATGTCGATGATGCCCGCCTTGTCGAGGCCGAACACGACGCGCCGCTGCAACTCGGACACCGAGTTGTAGAAGTGCACGACGGCGCGCCGGGCGCCGGCCAGCGACTCGAAGGTCCGCTCGAGGAGCTCCTGCCGGCATTGCACCAGCACCTGGATCTCGACGTCGTCGGGGATCAGGTTCTCGTCGATGATCAGGCGCTGGAAGTCGTAGTCCGTCTGGGAGGCGGAGGGGAAGCCGACCTCGATCTCCTTGAACCCCACGTCGACCAGCGTCTGGAACAACGCCAGCTTGCGCTCGGGGTCCATCGGGTCGATCAGGGCCTGGTTCCCGTCGCGCAGGTCCACGCTGGCCCAGCGGGGGGCCCGGGTGAACTGGCGATCGGCCCAGGTGCGGTCGTGCAGCACGAGCGGCACGTGCGACCGGTACTTGTCGAAGGGCATCGGTGACGGGTCACAGGGCAGGGTCAGGCGACCCCGCTCCATGTCGTCACCACTCCCTCTCTGTCCCTCAGCCATCAGTGTCTTCCCTTTCCTTCATCGTCGAATCCATCGGCCCGAACCGGCACCGGCCCAACAAAAAACCCCCTGGCCTTTGCGGCGCAGGAGGTTGCGAGCGAACGCGATGTGGCGTTCGCCGTCAGGTAAGCAGCAGGTCGGTTGCGGTGGGCGCCATCAACACAAGTGTAATCGTCCCATCGGGTGCCGTGGGCGTCAAGAGGCAACCGGTGAGCCGAAGCGCAACACGTTCCCGTCGACGTCGGTGTGGGCCGCCTCCCACACGCCGAACCCGGGGTCGAACAGGTCCGAGGTCTCGCCTACCGCCGCCGCCCGCCACTCGGCGTGCAAGGCGTCGGCGTCGTCGACGCCGAGGTAGGCCGCGCCCCGCTCCGACACCGGCCCCTCGGACACCTGCTCGAAGTGGATGCGGATGCCGTCCCGGGCCGCCGTTCCGTAGCCACCGCCGTGCACGTGCACCACGAAGCCGAGTGCCTCGTAATGGGCCCGCATGCGGTCCATGTCCGCGGTGGGGAAGATCGGGGCGACGTGCTGCAGGGAGACCATCCCCGCTGACGCTAGCGTGGTCGGATGCGCCGGCTCGCGTCGACCCTCTTTCGCGCCGCCCTGGTCATCGGGGCGCTGGCGGTGCTGCGCGTCGTCCTGCTGGACCGGGCGCCGCGGCGGGAGCTGCACCGGGGCGAGCCGGTCATCGGCAGCCTGGACACGTGGCCCGCCGTGCCGCGCAAGCCCCAATCCTGAGGCTCGTCGCTACAGCGTGACGCGGTGGATGTCGAGAATGCCCTCGTCCCCGCGGAGCTGATCCACCACGGCGTCGGAAGCCGGCGTCGTGGTGGAGATCACCATCATGGCGGTCGACGACTCGGGGCTCGGTCCCACCGCCATTGACGAGATGGAGGTGCCGGCCGTCCCCAGCGCCGTCCCCACAATGCCGATCACGCCCGGACGGTCGTCGTTGCGCACCACGATCATGTGGGGCGAGGGCGGCACCTCCACCTGGTGCTCGTCCACCATCACGATGCGCGGCTCCGTACGCAGCCCGGCGGTGATCAACGTCCCGGCAACCGAGTGCGAGCCCGAGCGCAACGTGATGAGCGACTTGTAGTCGCGCGAGGTCGCGGTGGACGACTCGCGCACGCGCAGGCCGCGCTGTTCGGCCAGTTGCGGCGCGTTGACGTAGGAGACGGGCTCCTCGGTGGAGCCTCCGAAGATCCCCTTCAAGACCGAGAGCGTCAGGATGCCGGTGCTCTCCCCCGCCAGCTCACCTTGGTACTCCATGTCGATGGCGTCGGGCAGCCCGTCGTGCAGCCCGACGAAGAAGCGTCCCAGCTGTTCGGCCAGCCCCATGAAGCCACGGACCGTGTCGGTCACGTCGCGCGCCGCCACGTTGACGGCGTAGGGCACGAAGTCCCCGGCCAGCGCCAGCAGCACCTGCTCGGCGATGGTGACACCGGCCTTGTCCTGCGCCTCCTCGGTCGATGCCCCCAGGTGGGGCGAGACGACCACCTGCGGCAGCTCGAACAAGGGCGATTCCGTGCAGGGCTCCTTGGCGAACACGTCAAGACCGGCACCCGCCACGATGCCGTTGCGGATCGCCTCGGCCAGTGCCTCCTCGTCGACGATGCCGCCCCTCGCCGTGTTCACGATGCGGATGCCGGGCTTGGCCTTGGCCAGAAGATCGCGGCCGAAGAGCCCGATGGTCTCCGGCGTCTTGGGCGTGTGGATGGAGACGAAGTCGGCCTCGGCCACCAGCTCCTCGATCCCGACCAAGCGCACCCCCATGGCCCGTGCCCGCTCGTGGGACACGAAGGGGTCGAAGCCGATGAGCTCCATGCCGAAGGCGTGGGCGCGCTGGGACACGAGCGAGCCGGCGCGGCCCAGCCCCACGACGCCGAGCACCTTGCCGTGCAGCTCGACGCCCTCCCACTTCGATCGCTCCCAGCGCCCTGCGACGAGTGCCGAGTGCGCCTGCGGGATGTTGCGGGCCTGCGCGAGCAATAGGGCCATGGCCTGCTCGGCCACCGAGAGGATGTTCGACGTCGGCGCGTTGACCACCATCACCCCGCGCTCGGGTGGCCGCATCGACGTCGACGTTGTCGAGCCCGACGCCGGCCCGGCCCACGACGGCCAGCGACGTCCCCGCCGTCAACACGTCGGCCGTCACTTGCGTGGCGGAGCGGATGATCAGCGCGTGCGCGCCAACCACGGCGCCGAGCAGTTGCTCGGGGCTGAGACCTTCCTGCACGTCGACCTCGTGGCCCGCTTCGGCCAGCAGATCGAGTCCGCTCTGCGCGATCTTCTCCGTTACCAGTACCCGTGCCACCGCGGTGGTCTCCTCACTCCCCCCGACGGAAGTTCCCCGCCGGTCTGGCGGTCAGTCTTGCGCCTCGCCGAAGAGCGCGGCCAACCGGCTCACACCCTCGACAAGATCCTGGTCGCCCAGCGCGTACGACATGCGGAAGAAGCCGGGCGCGCCGAACGCCTCACCGGGCACCACCGCCACCTTGGCCTCGTTGATGCAGATTTCGGCCAACTCCGCGCTGCTCGCCGGACGCTGTCCCCGGAGACTCCGTCCGAGCAACCCCTTGACCGAGGGGTAGGCGTAGAACGCACCCTCGGGGACCACGCACTCGACGCCCTGAATGTCGTTGAGCATCGACACGATGGTCAGGCGCCGGCGGTCGAAGGCCTGGCGCATCATGGCGACGTCGTCGAGGTTGCCCGAGACGGCGGCGAGCGCGGCGCGCTGCGACACATTGGCCACGTTGGAGGTCTCATGGCTCTGGATGTTGGTGGCCGCACCGATGGCGTCGGTCGGACCGATGAGCCACCCCACGCGCCAGCCCGTCATGGCGTAGGTCTTGGCGACGCCGTTGGCCACCAGACAGCGGTCGGCCAGCTCCGGGACGACCACGGGCATGGAGTGGTGCTCGGCGCCCCCGTAGACGAGATGCTCGTAGATCTCGTCGGTCAGCACCCAGATCCCCTTGGACACCGCCCAGCGGCCGATGGCTTCGATCTCCTCGCGCGGGTAGACCGCCCCGGTCGGGTTGGAGGGGGACACGAAGAGGAGCGCTTTGGTGTTGGGGGTCCAGGCCGCCTCGAGGTCGGCCACCGAGGAACGGAAGCCGGTGGTCTCGTCGGAGGACACCACCACGGGGGTCCCGCCGGCCAGGGCGATGGACTCGGGATAGGTCGTCCAGTAGGGGGCGAGCACCAGCACCTCGTCGCCCGGGTCACACAACACGGCGAAGGCATTGGCCACCGCCTGCTTGCCTCCGTTGGTGACGAGCACCTGGTTGGCGGCCACCTCGTACCCCGAGTCGCGCCGCGTCTTGGCCGCGATGGCCTCGCGCAGCGCCGGGATGCCGCCCGTCGGGGTGTAACGGTGGTTGGACTGGTCGCGACAGGCGGTGACCGCCGCCTCGACGATGTGTGGCGGCGTGGGGAAATCCGGTTCGCCCGCGCCGAAGCCGATGACGTGCTCCCCCGCCGCCTGCAACGCCTTGGCCTTCGCATCCACGGCGAGGGTGGCCGAGGGCGCCACGGCGGCGGCCCGGCGAGAGATCCGGCGGAGCTCGGTCGGGGATTTCGTGGTCGTCACGGATGCCATGATCTCATACGTGCCAGACGCCCCCGACATCACCATTCCCCCCGAATTGCTGCCCTCCGACGGGCGTTTCGGGTCCGGCCCCTCGAAGGTCCGCCCCGCTCAGATCGACGCGCTCGCCGCCGTCGCCTCCACCTACATGGGCACGAGCCACCGCCAGAAGACGGTCAAGTCTCAGGTGGGCCGAGTGCGCGCCGGGATGCGCCAGCTCTTCTCACTCCCCGACGGCTACGAGGTCGTCCTCGGCAACGGGGGGACGACTTGCTTCTGGGACGCCGCGACGTTCGGCCTCATTGAGGAACAGAGCCAGCACCTGAGCTTCGGTGAGTTCTCCTCGAAGTTCGCCGCCTGCGCCAAGGCAGCACCGCACCTGAAGGACCCTCGGGTGATCGAGTCCGAGGTGGGCACGCACCCCAAGCCGGAGGCCGATCCGTCGGTCGACCTCTACGCCCTCACCCACAACGAGACCTCTACCGGGGTCTCGATGCCTGTCCGGCGGCCGGAGGGTGCGGCCGCCCCCGCCGATGGAGGCGGCATCGTGGCGGTGGACGGCACCTCGGGTGCCGGCGGCCTCCGGGTCGACCCGTCCGAGTTCGACGCGTACTACCTCGCCCCGCAGAAGTGCTTCGCCTCCGACGGCGGCCTCTGGATCGCCCTGATGTCGCCGGCCGCGCTCGAGCGGGTGGAGCGCATCGCCGCCTCGGGCCGCTGGATCCCCACCTCCATGGACCTCAAGACGGCGGTCGACAACTCGAAACTCGACCAGACGTACAACACACCGGCACTGGCCACCATCTTCCTGCTGGCCGAGCAGCTCGACTGGATGAACGGGCACGGCGGCCTGGAGTGGACCGCGTCGCGCTGCGACCGCTCCGCCGAGATCCTCTACACGTGGGCCGAGCAGTCGGGCTACGCGCGACCCTTCGTCGAGAACCCAGCCGATCGGAGCCACGTCGTGGGCACCATCGACTTCGTCGACGCGGTGGACGCGGCGGTGATCGCCGCCGTGTTGCGGGCGAACGGGATCGTCGACACCGAGCCGTATCGCAAGCTCGGGCGCAACCAGTTGCGGATCGCCATGTTCCCGGCGATCGAGCCCGACGACATCGCGTCGTTGTGCGCCTGCATCACCCACGTGGTGGGCGCACTCGCCGACTGACAGCCGCACTGGGGCCAGCCCCAAGGGAGAAACGGGTGACAGCCCCCTGGTCGCAGCGGTGGCGCACTATGTATTCTACCGGGTATACAACGCCCGGTCGGGAGCACTGTAGGCGCCTCCACCGTGAGAAGGGCAGGTCGTATGACAGCGGCAACCTTGGCCGACTCCCCACCCGCGTCAGCGGCGAGAGTCAGTGGGCCGTCGAGACCCACGGGCTCACCAAGCGGTTCGACGCCAACATCGCCGTGAACGACGTCGAACTCCTCGTTCCCCGCGGCTGCGCCTTCGGGTATCTCGGGCCCAACGGTGCCGGCAAGACGACGTTGATCCGTGTGCTGCTGGGCTTGACCCACGCGGACGCCGGGACCATGTTCCTGCTCGGACACCAGGTCCCCCGGCATCGTGACATCGCCCTGGCGCGGGTCGGCGCGATCGTGGACGAGCCCCGTTTCCACGGCCATCTGACGGGTCGCCAGAACCTGCAGATCCTCGCCGCGGCGCGGGAGCCGGCGGCCAAGGGACGCATCGAGCCGGCCCTGGCAGCGCGTCGGCATCCTGCATCGAGCCGACGACAAGGTGTCCAAGTACTCCATGGGCATGCGTCAGCGCCTGGGCGTCGCCGCGTGCCTCCTCGGGGATCCACAGCTGCTGATCCTCGACGAACCGATGAACGGCCTCGACCCGGCGGGGATGCTCGACATGCGCGACATGATCCTGTCCCTCGTCTCGGAGGGTCGTACCGTCGTGCTCTCGTCGCACCTCCTCGACGAGGTCGAGCGCACGTGCGACGCGGTCGCCATCGTGGACCGGGGCAAGGTCATCCGCCAGGGCCCGATCTCCCAGTTGTTGGCCGGGTCGTCCTTCGAAGTCCAGATCGAGTGCACGGACCCCGATCAGGCCAGCGGCCTGTTGCGGGCCACGCCCTTCGGCGCCCACGTGCAGACCGGGCCGGACGGGCTGGCCATCTCACTCCCCGAGGGCACCGACCGTGACGCCATTGCGGAGATCAACCGACTGCTCGTCGAGGGGGGAATCTCGGTCTTCCGACTCCAGCACATCCAGGCCTCACTCGAGTCGTGGTTCCTCGAGGTCACGAAGCGTCTGGGGGAATCGGAATGACGACCATCACCGACGTCGGCGGACCGGGTCCCGCCCCCGCTCCGATCCCCGCGGACACGCGGGGCGACCACCGCGGCTCGTGGATCCCGACCTGGGGCATGGTCACCACTCGCTGCATGGAGCTACGCCGGCGGCGCGGACTGATGATCGCCCTCATCGCGGTGAACATCGGCATCCCGGTGGTCTTCCTCGGGGTGCGACTCATCTCGCATGCCGTGGCCCCGAAGTCCTACGGGCCTGCGGGCGGCTACAGCATCTTCACCACGCTGGTGGCCGGCTTCATGTACGTGTTCGGGTTCGTCGTGGCGGCGGTGGTGGGCTGCACCGCGGGGTCGGTCGACCTCTCCGAGGGGATGTTCCGCCATCTCGTCATCACCGGTCGTTCCCGGCTGGCCCTGTACTTCGCCGCGGATTCCGGCGGGTCTGGCCATCGTCATCGCCATGGTCGCTGTCGGCTACACGATCGTCTGTGCCGTCTGTGTGTTCGCGGCGCCGACGCAGCTCACCTACGACGGTGTCAACGTCCCGGTCGGGTTGTCGCGTCCCGCGCTCGACAGCTGGGCGGCGTCGCATGCCGACGAAGTCATCTGCGATTTCAATTTCCACGGTGGGGCGGGGCTGAACGGGCCGCCGCCGAACGTGACCTGTCCCGGCGGGCAATCGCTCGGCCCCCCTCCGGGGACGGTGATCCGCACGAAGGGCGGGGGGACGTTCACCGTGCCCGGCGCTGAATCACCGGCCCAGATCCGGGCGTTCGCCGTGACGGTCGCCAATCAGGACTACGCGGACTACCGCTCGAACTTCTTGGTGCCCTCGACGACGCTGATGGTCCAGGTGGGGCTCTGGATCGCGCTCGAGGCGACCATCGGGTTCATGGTCGGCCTCGGGCTGGCCTCGCTGATGGGTCAGCGCACGGTGGCGGTGATCCTCCTCATCGTGCTGGAGCTGATCCTGACGCCCATCTTCAGCCGCCACGTCATCTCGCACCTGCTCAACGTCGCAGCGGGGGATCGTCGGTGTGGCCATGGCCCACATCGAACCGGGGGGTCTGCCGACGCCCTTCAGCGGCGGAGGTGGGGGTGGCGGGGCCCAGCCTTCAACCCGCTGATCCCCGAATCCACCCTGGTGTCTTCCTTGGTGATCGTGGGCTGGATCGTGTTCTGGACTGCGATCGGGGCGTGGCGGATGAGGACCCGTGATGCGTGATGGAGCTCAGCTGACGGCGAAACCGGCGGAGGCGAGCAGCCGCTCGCTCTCGTCCCACAGGCGCAGCGCGGCGGTGTCGTCCTTGGCGTGCTTCCCCATGTGGCCCGGCTTGGAGCGGACCCAGTACTCACCGGTCCGTGTCGCCACGGCGGGTGACGTGGCGAGGTAGACGGACGTCTTGGCCCCGGTGCGCGGGCTGATCTGGAACGGCCGCATGGCCCGGAAGCCGAAGGCGCTCTTGCCCGTGGTGTCGCCGTCCATGCCGAAGCGGCTGCGCACCCATCCGGGATGCGCCGTGTTGGCGGTGACCCCGGTACCCGCCATGCGCCGGGCCAGCTCGCGGGTGAAGAGAACGTTGGCCAGCTTGGCCCGGCAGTACACCTCCATGCCGTCGTAGCCGCGTTCGCTCTGCAGGTCGTCGAAGCGCATGCCCTTGAAGGCGGCGTGGTGCCCGACCGAGGTGACGTTGATGACCCGCGGGCGCTGTCGATTGCAGGCGATTGAGCAGCAGGCGGGTGAGGTAGAAGTGCCCGATGTGGCAGACGCCCATCGTGTATTCGAGGCCCTGCTCCGTCTCCTGACGCTCCGACCAGGTACCGCCGGCATTGTTGTCGAGGACGTCGAGCCGGTCCCAACGGGTCAGTATCTCGTCTGCGGCCTTGCGCACTGAGGCCAGGTCGGCCAAGTCGAGCGAGACCGTGTGGACGTCGTCGTTCCAGGTCCGTTGCGTCACCTCGTGTGCCGCCGCGTCCGCCTTGGCCTGGTTGCGGCAGGCCAGCACTGTGGTCGCCCCCTGCTGTGCCACCCCGACGGCCGTTTCGAGGCCGACGCCCGTGTTGGCGCCGGTGATGACGACGACCTTGCCCTGCATGCTCATGCTCGCCCCTGATCCGATCCGTCGATGTGCCCGTGGTCAGTCTTCACCACGGGACCGCGGGCGGTCACGTCCGAAGGCCGGCCTGGCTACTGGCCGTGCGCCTCTTCCCACTCCCGGGGTGGTCCGATGGCCGACGCCTCTGGCCCGAAGCGCTCGACGTAGCGCTGATGGACCACGCGCCAGCGTTCGGCCGGGTCCCGAGGCAGCTCGTGACCGTCGAGGGCGAGGACGAGCCGCTCCAGGCACACGTGCCAGCCGGCGGCGTCGCGGGCAGCCTTCCCGTGTTCGGGGAAGGTGACGGTGAGGCGCAGGATGGTTCCGACACCGTCGGATGCGGGCTCAGGCTCGAGCTCGAAGCGCAGGACATCGTCGGCCCACCGCAGCTCCATGAGCGACTGTGGGACGAAGGCCAGCATCTCGCCGTCAAAGGGTTGCGCTTCTCCTTGCCGGAACGAGAAGCGGAGCGAAGCGCCGGCACGCTGCTGCCCCTCCACTGTCGTGGGGAACCACGCCGCCAGGTTCGCCTCCTCGGTGAGAGCCCGCCAGACCCGGTCGAGCGGATGGGCCAGGTGGCGCTCGTACCGCAGGATAGAGACATCTCCGGCACGCTCGAGGGTGCCGAATTCGGCGGCATCGCTCACGCCCAGACCTCCCCTTCATCGGCTTCCATGATTTCGAGATGGCGCTCGAGCGCGTTGAGGTGCCCCGCCCACTGCCGGCGGTAGGGCGCCAGCCATTCGTCGACCTCGCGCAGGGGCTCGGGGCTCACCCGGTAGATCCGGCGCTGGGACTCCGAGCGGGACTGGACCAGCCCGGCCCCCCGCAGGACCTTGAGGTGCTTGGAGACCGCCGGCTGGCTGAGGGAGAGCAGGTCGACGAGCTCGCCCACGGGGCGTTCCCCCTCGGCCAGCAGGTCGAGGATTCGGCGGCGACTTTCCTCCGCCAGTACCTCAAATGTAGCTGTCACACAGCCTATATTCCTCTAAAGGCATATACCTGTCAAGGCCAGACGAGGCCAGATCGGGTCAGGTCGGGGCGGCGACCTTGGGCTTGGCAGCGATCCGACGGAGCGGCGGCACGGTCGGCGGCGGCTGCCTACGCGGCGGCAAGGTGGCCAGGAGCGCAGTCGTCGCCTTGGTGACCTGCGTCACGGCCCGCTCGAACGCCTGCTCGGTCTCGGCCGACGTCTTCTGGACGCCACTGACCTTGCGGACGTACTGGCGGGCCGCCGCCTCGATCTCCTCGGGTGTGGCCACGGGCTGCAGCCCGCGCAGGGTCGTGATGTTGCGGCACATGCCGCCAGGCTATGTCCGGGTCGCCGGCCGCATGACCGCGTCGGCGTCCGGGCCTGCGGCCGCGGCACAATGCCCGGGCGTGATCTCCACTCTGACCCGGCTCCCGGTGCGGTTGTTCCGCACTTCCAGCAGGTCACTCCCCCGGGGCGACGTCACGCTGGCCCCGCTGGTGCGGGCGCAGTAGCCGTGCCGGTAGTGCACCTGGGTCGGAACGAAGATCAACGTCGGCGCGTGGACGTCGTGGTCGGGCAGGTACGCCATGGCGAACACGTCCGTCTGCGGCGAGAAGGAGAAGCGCAGCGGGAGGCCGGCCACCGCCTCGGGGTAGGCGCGGCTCAGGACGTAGGCGGTCGAGCGCAGGCGCCCGTTCGCCATGACGAGCGACTCGTCGGCACTCCCGGTGGGGTCGTCGTAGTACTTCCAGGCCCAGTAGATCCAGCTGACCTGTCGTGCGTCGAGCGCGGTCGTGATCGGGGCAAGGAGCGTGGGGTCACTGGTGGCCCCGAACTCGGTGACCATCCAGGCCGGCCCGTTCGGCTGGGCGCCGGACGCCATCGCCGGGCGGTCCGCGGCGCGCACGGCGAGCGAGTGCTCTTCCTGGGCGGCGCACGCCGTGACGTCAGTGGGGTTCCCCGTGACGGAACTGCGGGCCCCGCAGTAGATGTGCACGTTGTAGACGAGGTTGGGGAGGTCCATGGGACCGATATAGGTCGGCAGGCCGCGGCTGGCGTAGTTGTCGGGCTCGTCGAATATGAGGTGAGAGGGATCGTTGGACTCGATGGTCGGCACGACGCCGTTTGCCGGGTCGGCCTCGGGACAGCGCATCCGCCGTGCGCCGTGCGACGGGGCCCCGATGTGCGCGGTGCCGGTGTAGAAGCATTCGAGCTCAGCGTCGAAGTGCTCGCCGCCGAAACGGACCAGCGAGGTGGAGAACGGCTCGTTGAAGGGGTCGTAGCCGAGGACCCAGCGGTTGTCTCTGAACGCATGCGCCACGTCGCCCCAGACCTGGTCGTACTGACCCTGGAGATCACCCCGGACGTTGTTGTGCCAGAAGTGGCTGAAGGCGATACCAGCCGCTTTTGTGCCGTACTCGCGGGACCAGCGGCCCGGTGGGTCGACGCTCGGGACGCCGTTCGTGCACACGGCCCAACTCGGAGCTCCCTCGCCTTCGAACATCTCGTTGTACACGTCCTGGTGCATGTCAAGGATCGTGTAGATGTGAAACCGTCCGAGCAGGTCGACGGTCTTGGTCAGGCGCGCCACGTAGCGGTCGAGCACGGCTCGGTTGAACTGGTGCGGGTCCGTAGGTGGGCCCTGGCTGCAAATGGCCGGATCGTCGGGCGGGGCGCTACCCGGTTCCAATCCACTCCACGTCATGCCGAGGCGCACCACGTTGAAGCCCAGCCGGGCCATGAGTGAGGCGTCGGCGACCGAGAAGTTCCAGGGCTGGCCCGGGTCGGGAGAGAGCTCGTAGGGCGCGTCCTTGTAGACGGCATCGACGCCGTGGAAGAAGACCACCCGGCCGCGGCTGTCGTAGAGATACGGACCGCCGGATGCGGCGATCCGGCCGGAGACCGCTGCGACGCCGGGGGCGACGATCGGCGAGCGCAGCGTCGGCAGCGTGGGCCTCGACCGCGGCGTGGCCGCTGCCGCTCCCGTGCTCGGCGCCAGGACCGTGCGCCCCACCAGCAAGGACAACAGCATCACGGGAGCCAACGGCCACAGGAACCGACGATGCACGCTCGACAGTCTGTCCCCAGGTCCCTCCCAGGTGGCGGCGCCCCGGAATCCTGGCATCGGCGCAGATTCTCCAAGGCCGTGCGGCAGTCACTCTCCGGCGCCGGCGAATGGCGATATGAAATCTGTCGACGTCACCTTGAGCCCGGGTCGCCCGGCTTCCTCCGATATCGGGAGTAGTACCTTCCAACTCGGTGAGTCTGCTCAGGGACATTCGATTTGCCGCCGCGAATCCGGCCGCAGCGGACTTCACGCAGCTCAAGGCGTGGACGTGCGCCCATGGCCTGGCGGGCGAGCAAGTGGTTGACGACGAATTCGCATGGGCGAAGAGGGGGGTGCGGCTCCGAACCGCGGAACTGATCTGGCGGCTTCGCCATGGGCGGCCCTCCGCCACGGAGGAAGCCAGCCGCCGGTACGACGTTCTTACCGTGGAAGCCATGAGACGGGTCTTGAGGCCGGACTCCAACTGCATCGACATCGGGGCGGCGGCCGCTGAGATCCTCAGGTTCATAGAGGTTCTGGCACCCGAGGGGAACCATCACGCCTTCGAGCCCATTCCGTACCAGGCGTCCGAATTGCGCCTGCAATTTCCCTGAAATCGAGGTCCACGAGCTGGCGTTGTCCGACGAGACCGGGGAGGTGAGTTTCTTCGTCGTCAAGGACGACCCCTTCATCAGCGCCCTGCGCGATCCTCGGAAGATTCGAGGTCTGGTCGGCGACACCCGGCGGTCCGACTGGCAGGGACAGATCGAGACCATCCCGGTCGCCACGCGCCGCCTCGATGACGTGCTTGACGCCAACCAGACCATCGATCTCATCAAGATGGACGTTGAAGGCGCCGAGACCGCGGTCTTTCGGGGCGCTCTGCGCACCCTCGCCGAGAGCCGCCCGATCGTCATATTCGAATACAGCGGCGCCGACGTCGAGAAGCTCTATGGCACCACCAACCTGCTCGACACACTCGAGGAGGCTGGCTTCTGCGTCTCCTCCCTCGAGGGTTGGCTCGCGGACGACCCACCGCTCGGGCCTTCGGAGTTTCCGAACATGGACACCATCAGTGGATCGTGGAACTGGATGTATGTCGCGCACGTCGCCCGCTAGCAGCCGGCGTTCCCATGCGATGCTCCCGGAGGCGTCCCTCTCAAGACGTCACACAACGAACGACACAGGAGACCACGCCATGCCGCAGTACGTCATCCTCGCCGACCACTCCCCCGACATCTGCCCCTCGTCGAACAGCCGGAGCCGGAACCGCGCCATTCAGGGCATGGGCCAGGACCTGCCCAGGCTGTCGGCGGAGGCCGGCATCACCTTCCTCAGCGGTCCGCTCCACCTCGACCCCGGACATCGCACGGTGTCCGTCGTCGACGCGCCGAGCATCGAGGCGGTCACCGAACTCGTCTACGCCACCGGGTTGTCGCAGTGGAACACCGTCGAGGTGTGCCCCACGACGCCCGTGGCCGACATGATGGCCAACCTCGACACCTTCCCGATCGTCTTCGAGTAGCGCTCCGTCAGGCCACGTGCTCGAGCGCCCGCCCGATCTCGACGTTGCCCGACACGCTGCGGACGCTGAGGTCGACCCGGGTCTGGGGACGCACGCCCTGGGGCCGGACGTCGTCGAGCGGGATGTCGGAGTGCACGCTGCCCGACGCAGTCTCCACATCGACGTGCAGGTCGACTCCCTTGGCCACGCCGACCGCCACGTCCCCCGAGACGGAGCGCACGTGCAGCGTGCCCTCGTCGAGGGCGAGGACGCGCACGTCTCCCGACACGTTCATCACACGGGCGCCCCGGGCGAGCTCGCCCAGGCGCACGCTGCCCGACGTCGCCTTCACCTCGACCCGGCTGCCGGCGGCACCCACCTCGAGGTCACCCGATGCGGTGGAGAACTGGGCCGCGCCGGCCACGCTCGAGCAACGCAGGTCGCCCGAAGCAGTGTGGGCTCGGATGTCGCCACCCACCTTGCCGATCGTGATGTTGCCGCTCGCCGTCTTGGCTGTCACGTCAGCGGCGACATCGTCGGTCGAGACGTCGCCGCTCCCCGTGGTGACGTCGGCCTCTCCCACGAGGCCGTTGATCTCTATGTCGGCCGACGCGGTGACCACGCGACACAGCGCGCCCTCGGGCAATTCCACTCGCACCGTCACCGCGTTGCGACGCAGGAACCGCATGCCGTGCACGCGCGGGATCTTCACCACCACGATGTGGTCGCCCCCTTCGGGCGGCACTCCACCGTTGCGCGCTCGACGAGCTCCTCGGCTCCGGGCGTGTCGGCTTCGATCGACACCACCGTGTCGTCCGTCGCCCGTGCCGTGACGACGACGAGGCCCACCTGGTTCTCCACGTAGAGGCGGACGCCTCCCGGCGTCTCGAATGTCTTCTCCATGTCTGCTGCTCCCTTCAGGTTGTGCCGTAGCCGCGCAGACGGTTCCCCGTGCGGCCACCGCGGTTCCGGTTGCTGGTCGTGTCGCGCTCGAGCGCGCGCACGATGAAGGTGTTCACCGAAACCCCCTCGGCCGCTGCGCCCTCCTCGAGCCGCACCTTGAGGCCCTCGCCCAGGCGCAGGGTGATACGGGCCGACAGCTCGTCCCGTTCCCCCTCCCCGCCCGACGACATCGGGCGGGGGTCGTCCTCGACGAAGGTCATATCGACGTCGTCGCCCGCCACCCGGATGTCCACGCGCCCGTTCGGGAGCGTCGCCGTCAGCTCGGCGGCGGCGTCGGACAGGACGTCGAGGATGCGGCCGGGGACCGAGCGGCCGAGCACGTCAGCGATGCGCTCGGCCACGTCGGCCACCGTCTCGTCGCCCAACTCCCCGACGGCGACCACGTCGGAACGCAGTCCGTCGACCACCAGTGACATCTTCATGACGTCACTATGACATCATTATGATGTCATGTCAAAGAATCCCTGGTCAGCCGCCTGAAGCGTCCTGCACCTTGGTCTTGCCGGCCGAGATGAAGGGCATCATGGCGCGCAACTCCTGCCCCACCGACTCGATCTGGTGGGCCTGGCCCGCCTGGCGCAACGCCTCGAAGCGGGGGCGCCCGGCCCGGTTCTCGGCGATCCACTCCTCGGCGAAGGCGCCGCTGCGGATCTCGTCGAGGATCGCCTGCATCTCGGCCCGGACGGCCTCGTTGATGACCCTCGGGCCGCGTGTCAGGTCCCCGTACTCGGCCGTGTCCGAGATGGAGTAGCGCATCCCCGCGATCCCCTGCTCGTACATCAGATCGACGATGAGCTTCAGCTCGTGCAGGCATTCGAAGTAGGCCGACTCGGGCTGGTAGCCGGCGTTCACCAGCGTCTCGAACCCGGCCGTGACCAAGGCCGTCAGGCCGCCGCACAACACGACCTGCTCGCCGAAGAGATCCGTCTCCGTCTCCTCGTCGAAGGTGGTGTCCAGGACGCCCGCCCGCGTGGAGCCGATGGCGTGCGCGTACGAGAGCGCGAGCTCACGCGCCTTTCCGGTGGCGTCCTGGTGCACGGCGATCAGTGTCGGGACCCCTCCGCCCTCGGTGTAGGTGCGCCGGACGAGGTGACCTGGGCCCTTGGGCGCCACCATGGTGACGTCGACGCCGGGGGGCGGCACGATCTGGCCGAAACGGATGTTGAAGCCATGGGCGAACATCAGGCAGTCGCCGTCGCTGAGATGCGGCGCCACGAACTCGTCGTACGCGGCCTTCTGCTCGGTGTCGGGCAGCAGCATCATGATCACGTCGGCCTCGGCGGCGGCGTCGGCCAGCGACAGCACGCGCAGCCCGGCCTCTTCCGCCTTGCGCTTGGAGCTGCTGCCCTCACGCAGGGCGACGCGCACGTCCACCCCGGACTCCCGCAGGTTCTGTGCGTGGGCGTGCCCCTGCGAGCCGTAGCCCAGGATGGCCACCTTGCGGCCGGCGATCAGCGTGGGGTCAGCGTCAGATTCGTAGTACATCGTGGCCATGTCGTGGACTCTTTCTCTTTCGTGCTGCGATGCGATGATGGCGGAGGTCTTAGTGGCGTTCCAGCTTAGGCAGGGCGACGCGGCCCGTCCGTTGGAGCTCCTCGACGGTGTAGTGCTCCAGCAGGCCTTCGAAGTCGTCGATCTTCTCGGGGCGGCCGGCCAGCATGACCGTGATGCGGTCGGCGCCCACGCTGACCACCTCGCCCCCGAAGACGCCGACGAGCTGTATGACCTGCGAACGCTCGGTCGGGCCGACGGCGACCGTGACCAGGACCAGTTCCCGCTCGACCGCCTCGGCCGGCGACAGCTCGTCGATGGAGACGACGTTGATCAGCTTGTCGAGCTGCATGATCACCTGCTCGAGCGGCGCGGACTCCACGTCGACCACAATCGTGATGCGGCTGAAGTGCTCGTCCTCGTCCGTCGGGGCGACCGCCAGCGAGAAGATGTTGAAGCCGCGGCGGCTGAAGAGCCCGGCCACCCGGGCCAGGACGCCGGCCTTGTTCTCGACCAGCACCGACAAGATGTGGTGGCGCTGACCCGGACCCGGTGCCGGGGCCCGACGTGGGCCGGCACCGGTGGTCATGGAGTGCAGTGGGGCGGACGTCATCGGGAGGCCAGTTGGTGCGGGTGGACCACGATGTCGTCGTTGGAGGAACCGGCCGCCACCATCGGGTACACCTTCTCGAAGGCGTCGGTGCGAAAGTCGACGACGACGGGCCGGTCGTCGACGGAGTTGGCCTTCTCAATGGCCGGTCCCACGTCCTCGGGCGTCTCGGCCTTGATGCCCACGCAACCCATGGCCTCGGCCCACTTGACGTAGTCGGGCAGGTCGGGCGAGAGATAGACCTCCGAGTAGCGCTCCTCGTAGAACATCTCCTGCCACTGCCGCACCATGCCGAGATAGGCGTTGTTGAGGATGGCGATCTTCACCGGGATCTGCTCGGAGCTGGCGGTGACGAGCTCCTGCGCCGTCATCTGGAAGCAGCCGTCGCCGTCGATGGCCCACACGGTGCGGTCGGGGCGGCCCACCTTGGCCCCGATGGCGGCGGGCACGGCGAAGCCCATGGTGCCGGCGCCACCGGAGTTGACCCAGGTGTAGGGGTGCTCGAACTGCCAGTACTGCGAGGCCCACATCTGGTGCTGGCCCACGCCGGCGACGACCACCGTGTCGACCGGCGCCGCGTCACGCAGCTGCTCGACCACGTTCTGCGGCTTGATGGCGCCACCCTCCACGTCCTCGTAATACAAGGGGAATTGTTCACGCCACTCGTTGATCCGGTGCCACCATGGCGCCAGGTCCTGCACCAGCGGTGCGTCGTCGCCCCGTGCGTCCATGGCCAGCAACATCTCCTCTATGACCTGGCGGCAGTCGCCGGCGATGCCCACGTCGGGGATGCGGACCTTGCCCAGCTCGGCGGGATCGATGTCGACGTGGATGACCTTGGCCTCGGGGGCGAAGGCGCTGATCTTGCCGGTGACGCGGTCGTCGAACCGGGCGCCCAGGCTGATCAGGAGATCGCTCCGCTGCAGCGCGGTGACCGCGGTGTAGTGGCCGTGCATGCCGGGCATGCCGAGCGCCTGGGGGTGTGAGTCGGGGAAGGCGCCCCGGGCCATCAGGGTGGTGACGACCGGAATGCCGGTCCTCTCCGCCAACACGCGCAGGGCGTCGGCGGCCCGGGCCTTCAGCACGCCGCCACCCACGTAGAAGACGGGGCGGTGCGCCCGGGAGATCAGCTCGACGGCCTGCGCGATGAGCACGGGATCGCCGAACGTCACCGGGTGGTAGCCCGGTAGGTCGAGCTCGTCGACGGACGACGGCCAGTACCACTCCATGGACGCGTTCGAGATGTCCTTGGGCAGGTCGATCAGCACCGGCCCCGGCCGCCCGGTCGTGGCCACGTGGAACGCGGCGGCGACCACCCGCGGGATGTCATCGACATCCTTTATGAGCCAGTTGTGCTTGGTGATGCCCATGGTGACGCCGGTGATGTCGCACTCCTGGAAGGCGTCGGTGCCGATGGAGCCGGTCGCCACCTGGCCCGACACGACGATCAGGGGCGTCGAGTCCATGTAGGCGTTGGCGAGCGGCGTCACGATGTTGGTGGCGCCGGGGCCGCTGGTGACCATGGCGACGCCGGGCCGCCCGGTCGCCATGGCGTAGCCCTCGGCCATGTGGCCGGCGCCCTGCTCGTGGCGCACCAGGATGTGGCGGATCGACGAGTCGATGATGGGGTCGTAGACGGGCAGGATCGCACCGCCGGGCAGGCCGAACATGACGTCGACCCCCTGCATCTCGAGGCTCTTTATGAGGGCCTGGGCCCCGGTCATCTTCATATGACTCCCCTTACTGTGCTGCGGCTGCGAATTGGTCCGGAAATTGAAAAGACCCCCCGGTTCGGGAGGTCGTAGTGCACGCGTTCCGATCGGGGGCGCGTGCCTACGTTACGAGTACCAGAATCTCGGGCCGGAAGCTGCGTGCCTGCATGACCTGGACATTGTGGCATGGCCGCCGCCCCGAGACAACCCCGGGCCTTCCGGCGGTCTCCCGATCAGCCTGCCGCCATGCCTCCGCCGAGGAGAGCCGGGAGCGCCGTGGCCCGCATCCGCGTGAGCAACCGGTCGGTCACCGGCGTCACGTCGGGGTGGACGCCTCCGTTGGCCTCGACGGCGGCCCGCCACGCCGTGGCGCGCCGCTCGCGCTCGCCGGGATGGGCCAGCTGCGGGCAGTCGATGCGATCCGTGTTGACGTCGACGACAACCGTGTCACCGTCCTCCACGAGGGCGATCGGCCCTCCCAGGAACGCCTCGGGCGCCACGTGACCGATGACGAGCCCCACCGATCCCCCCGAGAAACGGGCGTCGGTCATCAGCGCAATGGTGATATTGCGGTGGCGGCACAGCGCGGTGATGCGCGACGTGGGATCGAGCAGCTCGGGCATGCCCGGCGCGCCCCGGGGGCCGGCGTACCTGATCACCACCATGTCGTTGTCCTGGAAGTCGTCGGGGCGCCGGTCGAGCGCCTCTATGAGGTCGCGCTCGCCGTTGAAGACACGGGCCCGGCCGGTGAAGACCCCGTCGTGCACCCCGCCCTCGACGCCCGCCACCTTCAGGATCGCCCCGCCGTCAGGGGCCAGATTGCCCTGCAACAGGCGCAATCCGCCGGTGTCCTTGAACGGCTTGTCCACGCTGTAGACGACCTCGTGATCGGGCGCCGGCGGGTCCAGCCGTCGCACCTGCTCGGCCAGGGTCTCGCCGGTGCAGGTCATCGCCTTCCCGTCGAGGAAACCCGCCCCGAGCAGTTCGTTGACGACGACCTGGAGGCCGCCTGCCGCTTCGACGTCCACCATGGAGTACGCCCCGAAGGGCCTCATATTGACGAGGACGGGCAGTCGGCGGGCCAGCGCGTTGAACTCCTGCTGGCTCATGGCGTCGGCCCAGAGGTCGATACCGGCGGCGCGGGCGATCTCGACGCTGTGCAACACGACATTGGTGGAGCCGCCCATGGCGATGGCGACGGTCACCGCGTTCCTGAGCGAGGCGGGGGTGACGATGTCGCTCGGCTTGATGCGCTTCTCCGTCATGGTCAGGAGGCAGTCGACCGTCTGGTCGGGGAACTCGGCGATGCGGCGGGGGTCGTCCGACGCGGGCGAGACCATGTGCAGCGGTTCGAGCCCCAGCACCGCGATGAAGGTCTGCATGGTGTTGTACGTGAACATGCCGCCGCAGCTGCCCTGGCCGGGACAGGCGTGCAGCGCGTAACGGGTCCGGACCTCGTCCGGCTGATCCGCCATCTGGAACGCCGACACGAGATCGATCGGCGCGCCCGTCTCGGGGTCGACCCCCGGGTGGATGGAACCGTCCGACAGGATCACCGCCGGCGTGTCGTTCTCCAGAATGGCGGCGAGCGTCCCGACGGGGGGCTTGTCGCACGCAACGACGGCGATGAGCCCCGCGACGCCGTTGGCGGCCAGGTGGACGTCGGCGACATCGTGGACGAGCTCGCGACCGATCAGGGAGAAGCGCATGGAGGGCGTGCCGTTGAGCTGCCCGTCCGACACTCCGAGGGTGAACGCCGGCGCTATGAGCCGGACGCCGAGATCCTCCTCGGCGATGCGGCGGTGCAGTGCCTGCTGGACGGCCTGCACCTTGGCCGTGACACCGAGATAGCACTGGCTGTCCCCGAGGTTCCCGATGACCGCCCAGACGGGGTCGTGGATCTTCTGGACGTCCTCACCCAGGAAGTTGGCCGTGCCGACGCGCTGCACGTCGCGCCCGGGGTTGATGGACACCAGCGTGCGCGATTCGTCGGTGTTCATGGGCGCCCAGCATACGGGTCACCCCGGACACCGCTGGGCGGCGGAACGACGGGGTCGGCGCCGTCAGGCGGGCACGGGCGTCCGCGGCGGCGGCGCGGCCACAGGGCTCGGCGGGGGCGTCGGCGTCACCTCCACCCCGACCCGCGGAATGGTTCGCTCCATCCACGACGGCATCCACCAGTTGACCGGGCCCAGCAGCTCCATGATCGACGGGACCAGCATCATGCGCACGATGGTGGCGTCGACCAACACGGCCGTGGCCAGCCCGAGACCGAACACCTTCAGGATGTGGAGCGGGTCCTTGATCACGAACGAGGCGAACACGCAGAACATGATCGCCGCCGCCGCCGTGATGATCCGTCCGGTCACGGCCAGTCCGTCGGCCACGGCCAGCGAGTTGTCCTTCGTGCGCAGCCACTCCTCCCGGATGCGCGACAGCAGGAAGACCTCGTAGTCCATCGACAGCCCGAACAGGACCACGAAGAGCGCCACGGGGATCCAGGGGTCGATGGGCCCCGTCTCGCCGATGCCGATGATGCGTCCGGCCCAGCCCCACTGGAACACGGCCACCATCACGCCGTACGCGGCGCCGACGCTGAGCAGGTTCATGATCACCGCCTTCAGCGGCAGCACGAGGGAGCGGAAAACGACCATCAGCAACAGGAAGGACAGGATCAGGACGGCACCGATCACCACGAACAGCCGGTGTCCGAGGAAGTTGGCGGCATCGATGCTGGCCGCCGTCTGCCCGCCCACCTGCGCGTTGACGCTCGTCCCGCCGACGACGGGCGGGATGACGTCGTTGCGCAGCGTCTGGACGAGCGCCTCGGTCTGGGACGACTGGGGCGACGTCGTCGGATACACGATGATGACCGCCCCGGTACTGCCCCGATTGAATTCCGGCGGGGTCACGAAGGCGACGCCGTCGTGGTGCGCCGTGATGGCCTGTTGCAGCCGGTCGACGGTGGCGATGTCAGCCGGGCCGTGCATGTCGGCCGCGATCACGAGCGGTCCGTTGAACCCGGGGCCGAACCCCTGCGCCAGGAGGTCGTAGGCCTGGCGCGTGGTGAGGGACGTGGGGTCGTTGCCGGCGTCGGTGAAGGCCAGGCGCATGCTGAACAGAGGCAAAGCCAGCGCCACGAGGACGAGGACGGCCACCACGCCAGTGACCCAGGCCCGCCGCTGCACGAACCGGCTCCAGCGGTACCAGAACCCGTTGGGCGGCGGCGGACCGCCGGTCTGCAACAGGCGCGGCAGGTGCAACTTGTCGATGGCGTTGCCGGCGAAGCCCAGCATGGCTGGGAGGAGGGTCAGTGCGGCAATGAGCACCATGAGGACGGCCGCGATGCACGCCGTCGCCAGGCCGATCATGTACGCCTGCCCTATGAGGTAGAGGCCGAACAGGGATATGACCACAGTGCTGCCGGCGAAGAGGACGGACCGGCCTGACGTCATCAGTGATGTCACGACGGCGTTGCGGGGATCACGTCCCTCGAAGATGCCCTGCCGGTAGCGGGTGACGATGAAGAGGGCGTAGTCGATGCCCACGCCGATGCCGATCATGGCGGCCATCTCCGGAGAGAAGTTCGGCACGGTGAGGACGTGGGTGAGGAGCTCCAGCAGCGCCACTCCGATGCCCAGCCCCGCCAATGCGGTGATCACGGGGAGGCCCATGGCGACGACCGACCCGAAGGCGAGCAGCATGATGAGGATGGCGGCGGTGATGCCGATGCCCTCGCTCGGTCCGGGCGCCGCGGTCGCGGCGGCGCTGATCGGGCTGCCTCCGAGCTCGACCTGGAAGCCTTCGTGCGCGGCGGCCTGCGCCGTCGTGATGACCTTCGTGACGGCGGCGGTGGGGATGTCGGCGGTGTCGGTCGTGAACTGGATCTGGGCGAACGCGATGTTGCCGTGGTCCGGCCGGGCCACCTGATGGGCGCCCGCGGTCGAGAAGGGGCTGGTCACGCTCTGGACGTAGGGCAGCGGTTCGAGACTGGCCACCACCCGGGCGATCGCCGCCCTGTTGCCAGCGCTCGCGATGGGCGCCGTCGTGTGGAAGACGACGTCGGCCGTGTCGCCCGACTTCGACGGGAACCGCTCCTGCAAGATGTTCGTCGCTTGCTGGGACGGCGTGTTTCCCGCCGTGAACCTGTTCTCGAAATGCGTGCCCACCATCTGGGCGAGGACCGTGACGCCGATGATGGCGAGTATCCACACCACCAGCACCGTCCGGCGGCGGTCGTAACAGGTGCCGGCCAGCCGCCCCAGGAGGGTCTCGGCGGGCTCAGTCCTGGGTATCGTCGGCCTGTACAGCCCTTTCGCCTGTAAGATTCACCATTGATGAGTTGTAACACAGAATTCCCCGCTGGTGAATACCCTTTCGGGGGATTCTGCATATGAGTGCCGCCGCCGCTGCGGCCGGCCGGCGTCCGGGCAACGTCGACACCAAGAGCGAGATCGTGGAGGCGGCCAAGCGGGTCTTTGCGGCCAAGGGCTACGACGGGGCCAGTCTGCGCGCCGTGGCCCGGGAGGCGCAGGTGGATCCGGCCCTGGTCCACCACTACTTCGACGGGAAGGCCAGCCTCTTTGTGGCCGCCATGGCCCTGCCCTTCGATCCGCGCGTCATCCCGCTGCACGAGCTCCCTGCGACCTCGTCTTCGACCTCCACTCCGGACTCGGCCCGCGGTCCGGGTGCGAGCCCGGGCACGATGGTGATCACCGGTTTCCTCACGATGTGGGACCACGCCGAAGGAACGGGCTCTTCCTTCGCCTCCTGTGTCGCTGGAATGGCTGCGTCAACGAGCGTGGCCGATGCGATGCGCGAGTTCGTCGCCGAGCGCATCTGGGACAGGAGTCCGGTCAACGAAGGCGAGAGCGCCGAGACGACCCGCCAACGACGCGCCCTCGTCTCGTCGCAGCTGATGGGCCTCGCCTTCATCCGCTACATCCTGCGAGTGCCGCCGATCTCCACGACCACGCCCGAAGAGATCGCCCGATGGGCCGGCCCCACGCTCGACCGCTACATGATGGGAGCCATCGACCAGATCGAAAGTGTGTGAACTCCGTCCCCGACGGCGACCGTTCTCACGTTGGTGCCCGAGACTCCTGCCGAACCCACTCGATCCGGCGCCGACGTCATCAGCGACGCAGCCACTCGGTCGAACGAAGAACTCCGGCAGCATCTCGACGAGGGCTTTCGCCAGATCGCCGCAGCCATTGGTCGCGTGGTCGTCGACTTGGGCGAGGTCGACCGCCGCCAGGCCTTCCGGGACGAGGGAGCCACGTCGACTGAAGCATGGGCCGTGGAGCGCTTCGGCGTCGCGGCGTCGACTGCACGCTCTCTCATGCGCCTCGGCGTGAAGGCATGGGACTTTCCGGAGCTGATCGGGTCCTTGTGCGAGGGTGAGTTGTCCTTCGACAAGGTCCGGACGGTGGCCGACGTGGCCACGCCGGAGACGGACCGTGAGTTCCGAGACCAGGCCAAGGGGCACTCGGTGCGCGAACTGGCCGAGCTCGCCCGCACGACCGCGAAGCCGGCTGCCGACGCGCTTTCTGCCCCGAAGTCCGAACACGATCGTCGCTTTCTCCGCTTCAACGACGAGTGTCGCACCGTGACGGCCCAGCTGCCGGCCGCGTCCTACGCCGAGACCAAGACCTGCCTCGAAGCCCGGGCCCGTAAGGTCCCGACCGACGGCGAGACACCATGGGACCAGCGCCTCTGCGACGGGTTCTTCGAGCTCGTCCACATCTCAGGCCCCGATGGGTCCGGTCAGGCCACGACATCGAGCCCCAACTTCGTCGTCGTCCACGTCCCCCTGGACGCTCTCGTCGACGATGCCATCGAGCCAACGAAGCTTGCCGGTGAGCTCGAGCAGGATGGCCTCATCGACGGCGAGACCGTCCAGCGGATCGCCTGCGATGCCACCGTGGCCATCGCGGTCGACGACGATGTCGGGCACACGATGTACGAGGGCCGGGCCCGGCGAGAACCGACCGATGCCCAGCGCCGAGAGGTCATGCGGCGAGACCGCCACTGTCGGTTTCCCGGATGCACCAACGTGACCTTCACCAATGTGCACCACATCGTGCCCTGGAAGCCCGGAGGACGAACCGACCTCGACAACCTCGCCCTCGCATGCCTGCATCACCATCATCTGGTGCACAGCAAGGGGTGGACCATGACCGGGAACGCCAATGAGGAGCTCACCGTCGTCGGCCCGACCGGCCGCGTCATGACATCGCGCCCTTCGCCCCTCTGGACCAGGACGCACGGCGGGCCGCCACGTCCGACTGCCGGGCGAGTAGGTCAGCCCCGGCGGCGACGTAGTTCGGCGGCCACGTCCTTGCCATTGGCCCTTCCCGAGGTGGCCTGCATGACCTCAGGGGTGAAGAAGCCCATCAGCTTGTTGTCGCCATCGACGAAGCGCGCCCACTCGTCGGGGTGGGCAGCAATGATCTCGTCGAGCACGGCGCCCAGCGTGTCGGCGCCCAGCGCTTCGTAGCCCATCTCCTTGGCAATGGCGGCCGGGTCTCCCCCGCCGCGCTCGAGCAGCGCCGCCAGTACCGCCTTGGATTGGGTCGCCGAGAGCTGCCCGCTCGACTCCAGGGCAAGCGCCGCAGCGAACACGTCAGGGTCCAGCTGCTGCGCCGCCTCGCTCTGGGCGGCGACCTCGTTCGCGGCGCGAACCAGGGCCAGCGCTGCGGGCACGCCCGCCTTGGCCGCCGTCGTGACCAACGTGTCGAGACCCTGGTCGACGACCGCATGGATCTGATCCTTCTCGGCGTCGGTCGGCGCGCCGCCCAGCGCCGACACGAGGACCGCGCGGCGGTCCGCCGGCATGGCTCCCAGGCCAGCCCGCACTCTCTCCTGCCACGCACCGTCCGGCGCCAGGGGCACGAGATCGGGCTCGGGGAAGTAGCGGTAGTCGTTGGCCTCTTCTTTGGAGCGCATCGAATCGGTGCGCCCGGCCGACTCGTCCCAGTGCCGGGTCTCCTGCATCACCGAGCCGCCGGATTCGAGGAGGGCGATCTGACGCCTTGCTTCGTACTCGATCGCTCGCCCCAGTGACCGCAGTGAGTTCAGGTTCTTGATCTCGCAACGGGTGCCGAACGCCTCAGCGCCCACAGGACGGACCGAGACGTTGGCGTCGACGCGCATGGAGCCCTCCTCCATGCGCCCGTCGGAGGCCCCCGTCGCCACCAGGATTCCGCGCAGCTCGCTGGCGTAGGCCCGGGCCTGTGCCACGGTGCGGATGTCCGGCTCGCTCACGATCTCGACCAGCGGGACGCCCGAGCGGTTGTAGTCAACCAGCGCGTGCAGCGCGGCATTGATACGACCACTCGCCCCGATGTGGGTGAGCTTCCCGGTGTCCTCCTCCATGTGGGCTCGCGTGACGCCCACCCGGAAGCCGTCGGGGAGCTCGAGCCACCCGTTGGCATTCAGCGGGAGGTCATATTGGCTGATCTGATAGTCCTTCGCCTGGTCCGGATAGAAGTAGTTCTTCCGGGCGAACACGGATGGAAGGATCTCGCAGTGCAGGGCCGCGCCGATACGCATGGCGAACTCGACCGCCTGCTCATTGAGGACGGGCAACGAGCCCGGTAGTCCCAGGCAGGTGGGGCAGATGTTGACGTTCGGCTCGTCACCGAACGCGTTCCGGCAGCCGCAGAAGAGCTTCGTCGTGGTCTGCAGCTCGCAATGCACCTCGAGCCCGATCACCATCTCCCATTCGGTACTCATGGCGCGTGCGCCTCGACGACCTGCGCCACCCGAAAGAGCAGCGCCTCCTGCAGCGCCGGCGCCAACACCTGCACGCCGACCGGCAGCCCGTCGGAACCCGTGCCGAAGGGCACCGACACCGCCGGATGCCCCGAGAGATTCGACGGAATCGTGCAGACGTCGTTCATATACATAGCCATCGGATCGTCGACCTTGGACCCCAGGTCGAAGGCGGTCGTCGGCGCCGTGGCGCCCAACAAGACGTCATAGGACGAGTACGCCCGGTCGAACGCCTGCATCACCAAGGTCCGGACGCGCTGCGCCTGCGCGTAATAGGCGTCGTAGTAGCCGGCGGACAAGGCGTACGTCCCCAGCATGATCCGCCGCTTGACCTCCGCGCCGAACCCCGCCGTCCGTGTCGCCGTGTTCATCGCGGCCGCGTCCTCCCCGTCGACCCGCAGCCCGTAGCGCACCCCGTCGTAGCGGGCGAGATTGGACGAAGCCTCCGCCGGCGCGATCAGGTAGTACGCGGAAAGGCCGTACCCGAACTCGGGCACCGACACCTCCTCGACTTTCGCTCCGGCGCCGGCCAATGCGTCGGCCGCCTCCTGCACCCGGGCCACCACGTCGGGCGCGCACCCGTCGACGAGGTCACGGCAGAGCCCCACCCGTATCCCCTCCGCCCCGTCGTGGAGCGTCGCCAGGGTCGGCTCCGGCACCGAGGGCAACGACGTACTGTCAAGCGGGTCGTGACCCGCCAGGACGTCGAAGAGCAGGGCGGCGTCCTCGACGGTCGTGGCGAACGGGCCGATCTGATCGAGTGAACTGGCGAAGGCGACCAACCCGTACCGGGACACACGACCGTAGGTGGGTTTCATCCCGACCACCCCACACAAGGCAGCCGGCTGACGGATGGATCCTCCGGTGTCAGAGCCGAGGCCGAGAGGTGTGAACCCGGCTGCGACGGCCGCCGCGGACCCCCCACTGCTGCCACCCGGGACCTTGCCGGTATCCCGCGGGTTGCGGGTCGGCCCGAAGGCCGAGTTCTCCGTCGAGCTCCCCATGGCGAACTCGTCCATGTTCGTCTTGCCGAGTGTGATCGCCCCGGCCCGCCGGAGCGCCTCGACCACGGTGGCGTCGTACGGCGGGCGCCAACCGTCCAGGATCTTCGAACCACACGTCGTCACGGCGCCGCGCGTGCACAGGTTGTCCTTCAGCGCCACCGGGACACCGGCGAGGGGACCTGGATCGCGCCCGGCCCGCACCACCGCGTCGACGGCATCGGCGCCAGCCCGCGCCTCATCCTCCAGGACGCTCAGGAAGGCGTGGACCTCGCCGTCACCCGACGCCACCGCGGCCAGTGCCTCGTCGACCACGTGGTGGGCCGACCGCGCGCCGGAGCGAACCTCCGCCGACAGCGCAATCGCCGGCCCCGTCACGGGGCCTCCCCGCCGATACGGGGCACCCGGAAGCGATGATCCTCCACTGCAGGGGCCGCCGCCAGCACCTCGTCCCGGTCCAAGCTCGGACGGGGCTCGTCGGCCCGCAGCACGTTCAGCAACGCGATCGGATGCGACGAGGGCTCGAGGTGCGACAAATCCAGCGATGCGACGTCCGCCGCGTGGTCGAGGACGGTCCGCAGTTGCGCCGTGAAGAGCTCGACCTCCTCGTCGCTCAGGTCGAGGCGGGCCAAGCGGGCGACGTGCACGACATCGTCACGGCTCAGATCCGTCACGAGCGGGGCGGGAGCACGCCGGACAGGAACTCGACCGTACGCGCCTCAATCTCGTCTTTGTCCCAATCGAGGGTGGCCACATGGAAGCTGCGCTCCAGCATCACCTGCTCCACGGGGCCCTTGGCCCGGGCCACCAGCTTCTGGCTCGAGACCGGGTCGACCACATGGTCCTGCACGCTGGTGAAGACCAGGACGGGACAGGTCACCGACTCGAGGTCCGACTCCACCTCGCCCGCCGCGGCGAACAGCGAGAGGGTGGCCCTCAGCGGCAGCCCCGGATACGCAGCCTCGACGGCACCCTCCATGGCGATGTCCGAACCGATGCCCGGAGCTACCTCGTCACCGCCGTCGATCATGGCCTGAATGAAACCGAGCGTGTCGGCGTCGGGTGGTGCGAGCAGCGGGTTCACCACGGCGATGGCGGCGATCTCGGGGTGGTGCTCCGCAAGCCACACGCTCAACATGCCGCCCATGGAGAGCCCGACGACCACGACGCCGTCGCTGCGCGCCGCCAGTTCGTTGTACGCGGTTTCGGCCGCGGCGGACCAGTCGGCCCACCCGGTCTCGAGCATGTCCTCTATCCGTGTGCCATGGCCGGGTAGCAACGGCATCTCGACGCTGAACCCGGCATCGGCGAGGGCCGAGCGCGAGGCCGCGCATTGACTGCGGGTTGCCGGTGAACCCGTGCAACACCAATGCGCCGCGGGTGTCACCGGTGGCGGAATACGGCTCAGCACCGGGAATGACGGAGGTAACCACAAAGGGGCAGCCTACCGGCGAGGAGGATAGGGTTCCGGCGGCCCAGATGGCTCCGGGGCGGGCGACCGAGGTCCTGCGCCACGACCGAGATTGAAGAAGACGAAGGAGCACCGCAATGCCGTCGTACCCGTTCCTGAGTGACGAGTGGCTGGACGAGGCCCGGAAGATCCGTGCCGAGTACGAGGGCAAGACTGCTCCCGTCCCTCATGCCGTTCGCATGAACCTGGTCGTGACCGCCGTCCCCTTCTCGGACGAGGACATCCTCGCCCACATGGACACGTCGAGTGGCGAGCTCGTGCTCGACACCGGGCATCTCGAGACGCAGGATCTCAAGGTCACCGTGGACTACGACACGGCCAAGGCAATCCTCATTGAGGGCAACCCACAGGCCGGCATGCAGGCGTTCATGGCCGGCAAGGTGCGGGTCGAGGGCGACATGGCCAAGCTGATGGCTCTGCAGGCGGCGCCGGCGGCGAGCGACCCCAACGCCGCCGATATGGCCGCCAAATTGCGCGACATGACCGAGTAGCTGCTCAGTCCGAATCGGCGAGCTGCTGCGCTGCCCGGACCTCGCGGGGCAATGATCTGACGAACAGACCGCAGAACACCGCTGCCGCAGCCACGCCGGCGCAGACCCAGAACGGGACGGCGAAGCTGTGGAGCAGCGCCGGGCTGTGGTGCACATCGCCGAGGCCGGACCGCCGGGCGATCGATTCCTGAATCGTCAGGACGGCCTGAATGCCCGCCACCTCGCCCACCTGCGTCGCCAGCAGCTGCGCCGCGCTCATCACCCCGTACTCCGAAGCAGCCAACTCGTTGGACATCGTCGCTGACGTCGCCGGCATGGAGACCCCCATGCCGAGACCGGAGAGGGCCAGCGCCACCAAGATGACGAACAGCCCGCTCGAAGGGCTGAGCGTGGCGAACAGGATCATGGAGACGAAGAGCGAACCGGCGCCGAAAAGCGTCGCGTTCCGCTCCCCCGTCCGCACCGTCATATAGCCCGCAATGGGCGCACTGATGGCGAACAGGAGCGGTCGTGCCACTGAGATGAACCCCACCTGGGAGACGCTGTAGTCGTAGACCTGCTCCATGAGGAGAGGGAAGAGGAAGAAACCGCCGAAGTAGGCAAAGCTCGAGAAGGTCTTCGTGCCCATGGGGAACATGAAGTTCCGGCGGCGCCAATACGTCGTGGGGACCAGCGGCGTGGCGAACGTCAGCTGCTGGCGCACGAACACGATCGTCAGCACGGCGGCAACCACTCCGGCGGTGATCACCGCCGGCGACGTCCAGCCGGCGATGGGTCCGATGCTCAGCACGAGCATGGCCGCCGTCACGCGACCCGGCGAGGCTCCAGGTGCCCACCCAGTCCATGCCGTCCCAGACGCCCGAACGCCGCCGCCCCAGCCACCTCCGGCGCCGCAGCCGCGCATCACCCTCGTCGGCGACGACATGACGCGACCGGCGGTCCGACGGCAACAGGAGGGCGACGACGGCCGACGCGATGATCAGGAGGACCAGTTGCCCCCAGAACAGGGTTCGCCACCCGAAGTACTGGATCACCGGCGAGCCCAACGTCACGCCGAGCACCGGGCCACCGGCACCGACCAGCGACCACCAGCCCAACGCCTTGACACGGTCCTGACGTGAGAACAGCTCGAGGATGATCGCCATCGACGCCGTGCCGGTCGCCGCCCCCTGCACGCCGTCGAGGGCCCGGGCGAAGAGGAGCATCCCGACGTTGGGCGCCGTCGCCGTGAGGATCGCACTGACCATCGCTCCGAGCAGGCCGAACTGGTAGAGCCGGCGATGGCCGAACAGATCCCCCGCCTTGCCGAAGAATGGCGCCGCCACACCGAAGGCCAACAGCGGTCCCGTCGAGGCCCAGGCGAGCACGGAGAAGTTCGTATTGAAGTCCGCCTTGACCGTGGGCAGCGCGACCACGAAAACGGTGAAGGTGATATTGAGAGAGAGCAGTCCCGCCAGCAGCGCCACCAAGGCCCACCACTGGTAGCGGGGGCTCCGCACCGCCCGGTCCGTGACCCGCCGGTGCAGGAGGGCGAACCAGTTCGTCTCGACGGACCCGTCGGCCCCCATCGTCCCCATGGCGCCGCCGCCGGGGTCGAAGTTGGGGTCCAGCAGGACATCCGCCTGTTGGTCCCCGGGTTCTTCCACCTGGGACACCCTAGGTGGCCGCTTCAGCCCCACTCCCGTTGGGAAGCGGCACCCGAGCCGTCCACGACGACGTCAGAACGACGTCGTGGTCTTCAGCGCAGGCCGCGCAGGCGGAACCACCAGTTCGGATCGCGCCCATGGGCGTGGAAGTGGTTCGGGATCTGGCGCATCACCCGGTCGACCGCCCACTCGCCCTCACCGAAGCGGGCGTCGGCCACCCGGCTCAGCTGGGCGACCATGTGGTCGATGTCGCTCTCGGGAGGCGTCGGCCCGTGGTGCTTCCACACCACCATGGGCACGCCGCACACCTCGCAGTCCGCCACCCAACACACCTCGTCCTCGTGGTGCCACTCGGACAGGCGTGCCGCCTCGCAGAGGTCGCAGTCGGGGTCGAACGGGAGCGCCACCACGGGATCGGAGGCGACTCAGTGGGTGAAGATCTGGACCGACGAACCCGTCGGCACGGTCGCACCGACCGAGGGCTGGGTGCCGCTGACGTTGTTGCTCGGGCTGCCCGACACCCCGGAGACGCTCAGACCCTGCTGCTGCAACGCGGCCGTGGCCTGCGCGACCGACTTGCCGATCACGTTCGGGACCATGACCGTCGGAGGCCCCGTCGAGACGTTGACGGTCACCGCCGACCCGTAGGGCGCCGGCGAACCGCTGGCCGGCTGGGTCGAGATCACCTGTCCCGACGGCACCGTCGCGTTGGGCTCGGGATTCTGGGTGGCCGTGAGGCCGACCGCCTGCAGCGCGGCCTGGGCCTGGGCGAATGAATAGCTGGTCGGGATACTCGGCACGGTCGCCGGCTCGTGGCCGAGCGACGGCACGAGCGTGATGGTGGAGCCGTAGGGGGCCTTCGTCGGGTTCTGGGTGGCGTTGATCGACCACAACACCAGGACCTGGGCGGGCACGGTGTTGCTGTAGGTCCCCGGCGCGCAGACGGACTCGAAGTGCGCCGACTGCAACGCCGTCGCGGCCTGGGCGCAGGTCATGCCGGACAACGAGGGCACGGTCACATCCGGCTTCCCTGACGACAACACCACCTTGACGTTGGAGCCCTCCTTCTGCGAGACACCGGGCTTCGGGCTCTGGGAGATCACGTCCCCGGCGGCGACGGTGATCGACGTCACCGGCGCGCCCTGCTTCAGGTTCATGTGCACCTTGTCGACGGCCGTGCGGGCCTGGGCCAAGGTCATATTGACCACCGCCGGCGTCGGGTGCGAGGGCGTGAAGACGTTGGATTCGAAGGCGGCCAGCAGCCCCCCGGCGACGATCAACGCCAACAGGACCGCCCCGCCGATCCACCACCACTTCCGACTCCTTCGGCCCACGTACGGCGACGAGGGGCCCCCGGTGCTGAGGACCTGTTCACGACGGCGCTTGCGCTTCGAAAAGAACAGGAACGACGCCGAATCCGCGCCCGGCTCGGCATCGAACAACTCGCCCGGACCCGCCTTCGTCCCGATGGGCGTGTCGGCCGCGGCCAGCCCCGGTGCGATCGCTGTCCCGTCGCCGACGGCCGAACCCGCCGCAGCACCCGCCGCCGCGCCGGCGGCGCCTGCCGCGAACGTCATGCCCGAGTTCGTCAACTCCGACGCTCCGGGTGCGCGGTAACCGTTGATCGCAGCCGAGTCCGCCACCTTGGGCGTCGCCAGAGGCAACGCGGACGGCGTCGGCAACGCAGCCGCCAGTGCGCCCAGACGGGCCGCCAGACCGGCGGCGTCCAGACGGGACGCCACATCGGGAGCAGCAGCACGGGCCAACACGTCGTCCAACGGTCCCAAGAGGTCGTTGTGCGGCAAGGGTTGGCCGACACGGGCGGCCAACGTCCCCATGGTGGTGTCGGTCACGAAGGGGACGACGCCAGTGACGGCCTCGTACAACACCAACGCCAGCGAGTAGACGTCGGCCCGGCCGTCGACCGACTTCCCCTGCGCCGCCTCCGGCGAGATATACCGGGCGGTCCCCACCATCGCTCCCGCCGGTTCGGTCCACGCCGCCTCCGCCAGTGCGCGGGCCACGCCGAAGTCGGCCACCCGCACCCGACCCTCCTCGTCGAAGAGCAGGTTCGCCGGCTTGATGTCCCGATGCACGAGGCCCCGCAGGTGCGCGTAGGCCAGCCCCTGTGCCACCTCGGTCCCCAACTGGGCCGCCTGGGAGAGAGACAACCGTATGTCACGATCGAGGAGATCACGTAAGGAGCCGCCACCGAGATATTCCAAGACGAGATACGGCCCGTCCGTGTCCTCACCCCAGTCGAAGACGCGCAACACGTGCGGATGGTTCAACGACGCCACCGACCGCGCCTCGGCGCGGAAGCGCTTCAGGAAGGCCTCGTCCGTCGCCAACCCGGGTTGGAGCACCTTGACCGCGACGTGTCGTTGCAACGACACGTCCTCGGCCAGGTAGACGTGGGCGGATGCGCCGGTGCCCAAAGCGGAGAGCAGCCGGTACCGCTTCCCAAGGACCCGGCCGATGGAGTCAGAAATCAGGGGCATCGGGGCGCACTCAGGCTACCGACCCCGGACGCACATCCGGTGGACACCCCCCTACCAGCAACGGTGGTGCTCACCAGGGCAGTTCACCGGTGTCGAGCAACGACTGGAACGATGCGGCGTCGAGCTGCGGGATGCCCAGGTCCTCCGCCTTCTTCAGCTTGCTGGCGCCCGGCGACTCCCCCACCACGAGCACGAAGGTCTTCTTCGACACGCTCCCGGGCGACTTGCCGCCGCGCGCCATGATCGCCTCCTCGGCCCCCTCCCGCGTGTAGTCGGGTACGGCGCCGGTGACCACGACCGTCTTGCCTTCGAGGGTCTGCGGGACCGCCGGCGCCCCGGGCCCCCCTCCATCGGCGCCCGGCTCCTCCATGGACACCCCGGCCCGGCGCAAGCGCTCGACCACCGCCACGTTGGTGTCGGCCGACAGGAACTCGGCCAGGCTGGCCGCGATGATGCCGCCCACCCCGTCGACCGCGGCGAGCTCCTCGACGCGTCGCGGCCGCCATCGCATCGAGCGTCCCGAACGCACGCGCCACCGCACGGGCTCCCGTCGGCCCCACGTGCCGGATGCCCGAGCGCGACCAGCAGCCGGCTCAACGGCTGTGACCGCGAGGCATCGATGCCCGCCACCAGGTTCGCCGCCGAAAGGGCGCCGAACCGGTCCAGCGCGGCGAGCTGCTCCGGAGCCAGATCGTAGAGATCGGCGGCGTCGTTGATGAGGCCGGCCGCGACGAGTTGCAGGACACGCTCCTCGCCCAGCCCCTCGATGTCCATGGCCGAGCGCGAGGCGTAGTGCGAGATCGCGCTGCACCCGCTGCGCCGGGCAGTCGATGTTGGTGCAGTACGTGTCGCTCTCGCCCGGCAGGCGCACCAGCGGCTGACCGCACGAGGGGCACGACGTCGGGAACTTCCACTTCGGCTTGCGGCGCTTCGGCACGCCCGGTCCCTCGCTGCACCGGACCCACGACCTCGGGGATGACGTCGCCCGCCTTGCGCACGATGACGAGGTCGCCCGGCCGCACGTCCTTGGCCGCCACCTGGTCCTCGTTGTGCAGCGTCGCCACGCCGACGGTCGAGCCGCCGACGAACACGGGCTCGAGGCGGGCGAAGGGCGTGGCCCGGCCGGTGCGCCCGATGGAGACCATGATGTCGACGAGCCGGGTCGTGCGCTCCTCGGGCGGGAACTTGAAGGCGATGGCCCAGCGGGGCGCCCGCGAGGTGGCGCCGAACACGTCGCGGAGGGCGACCTCGTCGACCTTGGTGACGACGCCGTCTATCTCGTAGGCGAGGCTGTGCCGCAGCTCGGCCAGCTCCTCGCAGCGGGCCACCACGGCCGTCATCCCGACGATGCGGCGGGCGTCGGGGCTGACCGGGAACCCGGCCTTGGCCAGCTGGGCCAGGGTCTCGGTCTGCGTGGCGGCCGGCCAGATGACTCCGGCTCTTGCGCCGTCCCGCCTTCGGCCACGCCGAGCGCGTAGGCCCAGAAGTGCAGCGGCCGCTGCGCCGTGATGCCGGGGTCCTTCTGGCGCAGCGCGCCGGCGGCCGAGTTGCGCGGGTTGACGAAGAGGCGCTCGCCCATCTCGGCCTGGCGCTTGTTCATGGCCTCGAACTCGGCGACGGGCATGTAGATCTCGCCGCGGACCTCGAGCACGTCGGGATACGGGCCGCCCGCCTTCGCCAGCTCCTTGGGCACGTCCTTGACGGTGGCGATGTTGGCCGTCACGTCCTCGCCGGCGACGCCGTCGCCGCGGGTGGCCGCCTGCACGAACCGCCCCTTCTCGTAGGTCAGCGACATGGCCACGCCGTCGACCTTGGGCTCGCAGGAGAAGGCGAGCGTGTCGAGGTCGAGGTCGGGTGCCTGTCGGCGCAGCCGCTCCCCCCACGCCCGCAGCTCGTCCTCGCTGAACGCGTTGTCGAGGCTCATCATCGGGACGCGGTGGCGCACCTCCTGGAACAGGCCCGACGGCGCGGCGCCCACGGTGTGCGTCGGCGAGTCGGGTGTCGCCAGCGACGGGTAGTCGGCCTCGAGCTGCCGCAACTCCACGACCAGGAGGTCATATTCGGAGTCGGGGATCTCGGGCGCATCGAGCACGTTGTACAGCTCGTTGTTGTGGATGATCTGCCGGCGCAGCTCCTCGGCGCGGGCCGATGCCTTCTTCGGGACGTCGGTCCCGCCTGACCCTGCGCCTGCGTCCGTATCCGCGCCGGCCACGGTCAGGCGGCGATGCCGGCGCCCACGACGGCGTCGGGGTCGAGCGCGTCGTAGAGCGCCACCGTCTGGCCCGGCGCCACCGGCCGCTGCGGCTCGTCGAATATGACCTCGACGTCCCCGCCCGCACGGACGACGACGCAGGGCGCCGGGCGTCCGTGTGCGCTGACCTGCGCCACCGCCCTCGTCCGGTCGCACCTGGCTGCGAGCGGCCGGTCGACCCAGGTCAGCGACGGCCCGGTCAGGACCACCGACGAGCGCAGCACCTCCGCCGCGCTGCCGACGACGACCCGCCGGGCCGCCACGTCGACGTGGGTGACGTAGCGCCGCTTGCCGTCGCGTGCCGTGGCCCATGCCGCGCCGCTGGCCCACCGTGACGAGCTCGACGGCGTCGACGGAGCCGGCCGGGCTGCCGTCGCCATCCACCACCTCGGCGGAGTGCAGCTCCACCCGCCGGGACAAGAACCCCTGACGGCCCTCTGCGCTGCTGATGAAGCACACGTCCTGGCTGTCCGGCTTGGCCGCGGTGCGCAGCCCGAGGCGGCGGGCGTGGGCCCGCACCTCGTCCTTGGTCATGTCGCCGACGGGGAAGACGACACGGGACAACGCGTCCTGCCCGAGCATCGAGAGCACGTACGACTGGTCCTTGAGGGGGTCGGCGCCGCGTCGGAGCTGCCACGACGAGGCCGTCCCGACATCGCCGCACCCGGGCGTGGTGCCCGGTGGCCAGGCGGTGGAAGCCGAGGCGGTCGGCCCGGTGCAGCAGGCGGTCGAACTTCATGGTGCGGTTGCACTCGATGCACGGATTGGGCGTCCGCCCCCGCGCGTGCTCTCCCACATAGGGCGCCACGACGTTGCGGTCGAACTCCTCCGTCAGGTTGAAGACGTGGTGGGTGATGCCCAGCTGCTGGGCCACCCGGCGGGCGTCGTCGACATCGGCGACCGAGCAGCAGCCCGAGTCCGACGGCCCGCCCCACAGCTTGAGCGTGGCGCCGACCACCTCATGACCCTGCTCCACCAGCAGAGCCGCCGCCACGGATGAGTCGACGCCTCCCGACATGGCTACGAGCACCCGCATGGGACCAGTGTGCCACCGTGGTCAGCCCCCTCGACGCAACGCGGCCACCACGGCGGGGACGACGGTCAGGGCGCGGTCGACGTCGTCGTCCGTGCTGCCGTACCCGAGCGTGAAGCGGAGTGCACCGGCCGCCAGCTCGGGGGCGACGCCCATGGCGGTGAGCACGTGGCTGGGCTGCAGCGCCCCGCTGGCGCACGAGGACCCACCGGAGACGCAGACGCCCCCCTCCCCCAGTGCCACCAGGAGCTCCTCGCGCTCGACGCCCGGAATGCAGAGGTGGAGGTGGCCCGGGAGCACCTCGACCCTGGCCGCGTCCGGCACCGTGCCGTACGCGCCGTCGACGGCGTCGAGCAGCCCGTCGGCGCAGCCGGTCGCGCAGACCCGCCACCCGCGGCGCCGCCGTGGCGCGCTCCGCCGCCACGAGGCGCAACGCCGTCGCCAGCCCGACGGCACCCGCCACGTTCTGGGTGCCGCTCCGCCGTTCACGTTCCTGTCCGCCGCCGTACTGGCGCGGCTGGAGGACAACGCGGCTGCCGATGGCGAGGGCCCCCACGCCGACGGGCCCCCCGACCTTGTGGGCGCTGAGCGAGACCATGTCGGCGCCCGCGGTGACCACGGCCAGGTCGAGGAACGGCGCCGCCTGCACGGCGTCGGTGAAGACATAGGCATTGGGGGCACGTCGGTTGATCTCGTCTATGAGGTCGCCCAACGGCTGGATCACGCCGGTCTCGTTGTTGGCCGTCATGATGGCCACGCTCGTAGTCCGCGAGGAGAGCGTGCGTCCCAACCCGTCGGGGTCGACGATGCCGAACCGGTCCACCGGCAGCTCGCGCGTGTCGAGGCCCGAGCTTGGCCGCCGCCCGGGCCGACTCGCGCACGGCCGGGTGCTCCACGGCCGAGTACAGGACCTGGGCCTCGCCCCGCGCCTGCCGGGCCGCCTCGGCCGGGCCCAGCACGGCCAGGTCGGCCGACTCGGTGCCGCCGGACGTGAAGACGATCTGGCCGGGATCACGACCGAGGAAGGCGGCCACCTCGTCGCGGGCCTCTTCGAGCAGGCGGCGGGCCCGCTGGGCCGGCGGGTGGCTGCCCGTCGGGTTCCCGAGCCCACCGGCGCCGGCGTGGACCTCCGCCATGGCGGCCGCCACCTCGGGCCGGAGCGGCGTGGTGGCGGCGTGATCGAGATAGGTGACGGCGCTCATGGCGCCGGGTCGGCGATCAACCCGTCAAGCCACGTAGACGGTCTTGGCGTTGGCGAACTCCTTCAACCCCAACTCGGAGAGCTCGCGGCCGTAGCCCGACCGCTTGATGCCCCCGAAGGGCAGCTCGGGCATGGACGCCACCATGGCGTTCACGAAGACCGCCCCGGCCTCGATCCCCTCCACGCACCGCGCGATCTCTTCCTGGTCGCTGCCCCACACGCTGGAGCCGAGCCCGAACGGCGACGCGTTGGCGGCCTCGATGGCCGCGGCGACGTCGGGCACCCGGATCACCATGGCGACGGGGCCGAACATCTCGACCTGCGCGATCGCCATGTCCGTCGTGATGCCCGAGAGCACGGTCGGGGCGAACCACCAGCCGTCGCCGTCGGGGATGGAGGCGCCGGCATGGGCCGTGGCGCCCTGGCGCTGGGCCTCCGCGACCTGGCCCACCAGCTCGTCGCGCTGGGCCTCGCTCACGATGGGCCCGATGTTGGTGGCGGGATCGAAGGGATCGCCCACCACCAGCGCGTCCATGGACTCAATGAAGCGCGACTCGAACTCGTCCGCCACCGCGTCGACGACGATGAAGCGCTTGGCCGCGATGCACGACTGCCCGTTGTTCTGCACGCGGGCGGTGACGGCGGTATTGACGGCGGAGTCGAGGTCGGCGCTGGACAAGACGACGAAGGGGTCGGAGCCGCCCAGCTCGAGAACCGTCTTCTTCAGGGCGTCACCGGCGGCCGCGGCGACCGACATGCCGGCGGGCTCGCTGCCGGTCAACGTCACGGCCGCGATACGCGGGTCGTGGATCAGCGCTGCCACCTCGCTCGAAGGAATGAACAGGTTGGTGAAGGCCCCGTCGGGCAGCCCCGCCCGCCGGAACAGGTCTTCAATGGCCAGGGCGGTCTGCGGCACATTGGACGCGTGCTTGAGCAGGCCGACGTTGCCCACCATGAGGGCGGGCGCAGCGAAGCGGATGACCTGCCACAGCGGGAAGTTCCACGGCATGATGGCCAGCACCGCGCCGAGCGGCTGGTAGTGCACGTAGGACTTGGAGCCGCTGGTGGCGATCGGCTCGTCGGCCAGCAGCGCCTCGCCGTTCTCGGCGAACCAGCGCAAGCCGGCTGCGCACTTGGAGGCCTCGGCCTTGGCGGCGGCGAACGTCTTGCCCATCTCGGTCGTGAGGATGCGGGCGACGTCGGGCACCTCGCTCTCGAGAAGCTCCGCCGCGGTGAGGAGGTGGCGTGACCGTTCCTTGTAGGTCGTGGTCCGGTACTCGGCGAAGGCGGCTACGGCCCGATCGAGGATGGCGTCGACCTCGGCGGGCGTGTGCGCGGGGTACTCGGCCTCCGTCTTTCCAGTGGCGGGGTTGATGGTCGCGAAAGGCATGCCGTCAGTCTTACCCGCTCCGCGCTCGGATCCAGCCGTTCAGCCCGGCAGCCCGAGATGCTCGGCCACCGTCCGTCGCACGAGCTTCCCGGTGGCCGTGTGGGGCAGGTCCGTGGCGGCGAAGTAGGCCTTGGGCCGCTTGTACGGGGCGAGCCGGGCCGACGCGGCGGCCCGCAGGGCTTCCTCGGCGGACGACGGGCTGAGAGTCTGGCCGTCGAGCACATAGGCGGCGCAGACCCTCTGGCCCCATTGTTCGTCGGGCAGGCCGAAGACGGCCACCTCGCCGATGCCGTCCACGGCGGCCAGGACGTTCTCGATCTCGGCGGGATACACGTTGACGCCCCCGCTGATGATGAGGTCGTGGCGCCGGCCGGTCAGGTAGAGGAAGCCGTCGGTATCGAGGCGGCCGAGGTCGCCGACGGTGCACGACGACCCGTTCCACGCCTGGGCCGTGGCTTCGGGGTTCTCCCAGTAGCTGAAGCGGGCGAAGTCGGGCATGTCGCACCAGATGGTGCCCGACCCGTCCCGGCGTTCGGCGGCGGTCGGATCGGTGTCGGCGTGTCGGCGGCCGGGACGATGTGCAGCCGCCGACCAGGACGGGCCCGGCCGACGGTGCCGGGGTGCTCGAGCCAGTCCTCAGGTGGGCATACCGAGAACTGGGCCTCGGTGGAGCCGTAGAACTCCCAGACGCCGCCAGGCCGGACTCGTTCCATGATGGCGCGCTTGACGCTGTCCGGACAGGGCGCCCCGGCGTGGGCCAGGAGGCGCAGCGAGTCGAACGTCTCGTCGGGGCCGAGCGTCGGGGTGTTGCAGCATCCGGTGCAGATGGGTCGGGACGAGGAAGGTGGTCGTGGGCCGGTGGCGCCGGAGCGTCTGGAGGGCGGTCGCCGCATCGAAGCGGCCGAGGATGGCCAACGACCCGCCCGCCAGCAGGGTGCAGCCGGCGAAGCGGATGGAGACGGTGTGGTACATCGGCGAGCACACCATGTGCAGGTCGTCGGCGGTCGAAGTGCCAGACGTCGGCCTCGTCCTCGAAGACCTGCCGGGCGGTGGTCTCGTCCCATATCCCGGTGGTGACACCCTTGGGCTTGCCGGTCGTGCCCGACGTGTAGTGCATGGGGCGGGTGAGGGGGTACGGGGCCAGATCGGTCGGCCGGTCCCCCTCTATGAGGTCGTGCAGTTCCGCCTGCTCGTAGATACGAACGGTCGGACGGGCGTCGGCGGCCAGGTCGTCGCGCTCGGCCGGCGTGAGGGTGGCGTTGAGCATGACCGGGATGAGCCCGACGCGGGCCGCACCGAGGGCTGCACATATGAGGTCGGCTGACGAGCCCAGGGCGAAGGCCACCCGGTCGCCCCGCGTGCAGCCCCGGGCGAGCAGGGCGCCGGCAGCCCGGCGCTGGCGGTCCTCGGCGTCGGGTGCGTGCAGGATCTCGACGGTGGGGGCTGGGGCATCCCCGGGCACCGGGGCAGGTTACGCCGGGCCGCCCCTACCATTGCCTCTTGGTGGGGACGACCTCATATAGGGATGACGTCGAGCGGGCCCGTTCGCTGCTGGAACAGGCGCGGCGGGTGGTCGTGCTGACGGGTGCGGGGATCTCCACCGACTCGGGCATCGCCGACTTCCGGGGTCCCCGGGGAGTGTGGACCAAGAACCCCGAGGCCGAGAAGATGGCGACACTCCAGGCCTACGTCTCCGATCCTGCGCTGCGGGCGCGGGCGTGGCAGAACCGCCTGACCTCGTCGATGTGGTCGGCCGAGCCCAACGACGGGCACCGCGCACTGGTCGACCTGGAGCGCAGCGGTCGGCTCGACCTGCTCGTCACCCAGAACATCGACGGGCTGCATCAGAAGGCAGGGAGCGACCCAGCCCGCATCGTCGAGATCCACGGGACGTCACTGGAGGTGATGTGCCTCAGTTGCGGCGACCGTCAGCCGGCCGAACCGGTCCACGACCGGGTGCGGGCCGGCGAGACGGACCCGGCCTGCACGGCGACCATCGACGAGGGCGGTGGCGGCAGCGTGGTGTGCGGCGGCATCCTGAAGTCCGCCACCATCAGCTTCGGTCAGAGCCTGGTGGCCGAGGACCTCGTGAGGGCCGAAGAGGCGGCGGCCAACTGCGACCTCTTGCTGGCGGTCGGCTCGACCCTCGCCGTCTTCCCCGCGGCGGGTGTGGTCCCGATCGCGGTGCGGCACGGAGCGGTCGCGATCATCGTGAACGGCGATCCCACCGAAATGGACGGCCTGGCCGACGTGGTCCTGCGCGACTCCATCAGCGAGTGCCTGCCGGCACTCGTCGAGGGGCTCGGACCTACTTACTTCTCGGTCGTAGACGCTCCGTCGCCCTTGGCCTTGCGGCGGGGCTTCAGGGCGAACCACCAGATGCTGGCGATCGTCCCGAGCGTCACCGCGGCGGCAGCCACCGGCTTGACGACTTTGTGCCCACCGCTCTCGGCCATGCCCGGCACCTTACCCGGCGAGCCCTGGGACGAAGGGGTTCACCACGTCATCTGGGGGTTGCAGGACCTCAGGCGCTGGCCGCGTCCCGCCCGCTCCTCCGTGAACTCCCGGGCGGCCTGCAGCAGGGCGTCGAAGGGCCGCTGGTCCATGGCCTCTTCCGGATGCCACTGGACCGCCAGCACGAAGCGGGCCGCCGGCAGCTCGACCGCCTCGACCACGCCGTCCCCCGCTCGGGCCGTGACGACCAGGTCGCGGCCGAGGTCGCGGATGGCCTGATGGTGCGAGCAGCGCACCGTGGTGGTGGGCCCGAAGACGTCGGCGGTCATGGTGCCGGGCACGGTCATCACGTCGACGTCGGCGAAGACCAGCGGTGCGTGGCGGTGGTCGAGGTTCCCGACCACGTCGGGCAGGTGCTGGTGCAGCGTGCCCCCCAGAAAGACGTTGAGGACCTGGCAGCCCCGGCAGATGGCCAGCACCGGCAGGTCGGCCTCGAGGGCGGCGGCCAGGAGCGCTCGCTCACTGGCGTCCCGGTTCACGTCGACGCCACCGACCTCGGGGTCGGGCTCCTCCCCGTAGGCGGCGGGGTCCACGTCGCCCCCGCCGGTCAGAACGAGACCGTCGAGAACGGCGATCACCTCGGCCGCCCCGGCCTCGGGGCCGCCAGGCGCCCGGCTCGGCGGGGGCAGCAACAGAGGCCGCCCGCCGGCGGCGGCCACCAGTTCGAAATAGGACTCGGGCAGGACCGCGGCCCGGCGCTCCCATGAGCTCCAGGCCACGTCGGCCACGTACGTCGAGACGCCGATGAGCGGGAGCATCGACCCAGCGTACCGATGGGGAGCAGACGCCTGTACTGGACGCTCATCTGTGGTGGGGTCAACATGGCGCATGCCCGGACCAGGACGTGAGCTCATCGACGCCGCCATCGCCGACGGGTCGGTCGACACCGTCGTGTTGGCCTTCCCCGACATGCACGGACGTCCCGTGGGGAAGCGGGTGACGGCTGACTTCTTCGCCTCGCACGTGGCGGCGCACGGGATCGAGGCCTGCGACTACCTGTTGGCGGTCGACGTCGACATGAACCCATTGCCCGGCTACCGCTTCACCAACTGGGACACCGGCTACGGCGACTTCGTGTGCCGGCCCGACTACGACACGGCCCGTCTGATCCCGTGGCTCGAGGGCACCGCGCTCGTCATCTGCGACCTGACGGACGAACACGGGGTGCCGGTCGAGGTGTCGCCCCGCCGGATCCTGCGCCGCCAGTTGGAACGAGCGGCCGAGCGCGGCCTCCGGATCTGCAGCGCCACCGAGCTCGAGTTCTTCCTCTTCAAGGAGTCCTTCGAGGAGGCCGACGCCAAGGGCTGGCAGGACCTGACGCCGCACACCTCCACCATTGAGGACTACCAGCTGCTGCAGACGTCACGCGAGGAATACGTCCTGCGCCGGATCCGCAACGAGATGTGTGCCGCCGGGATCCCCGTCGAAACCTCCAAGGGTGAGGCCGGCCGCGGGCAGCACGAGGTGAACGTCGTGTGGGACGAGGCGCTTGTCACAGCCGACCGTCATCTTGTCTTCAAGAACGGAATCAAGGAGATCGCCGCGCAGGAAGGACGGGCGACGACGTTCATGGCGAAGTGGACGATGGACGACGTGGGCTCGTCGTGTCACGTGCACACGAGCCTGTGGGACATCGAGAGCGGCGAGGCACTCATGGCGCCGGCCGCGGACGGATCGGACTCGGCGCACCCGAGCGGACTGTCGAAGGTCGGTCGCCACTTCCTGGCGGGCCAGCTGCACGCGGCCCAGGAGCTGGCCTGGATGGCGGCGCCCACGGTCAACTCCTACCGGCGCTACGTGCCCGGCAGCTGGGCCCCGACCGCCGCGGTCTACGGCGAGGACAACCGGACCTGCGGCTTCCGCCTCGTCGGGCACGGTGCGGGACGGCGGGTGGAGTCGAGGATCCCGGGGGCGGACGTGAACCCGTACCTCGTGCTGGCGGGGGCCATCGCCGCGGGCCTCTACGGCATCGACCACGAGCTCGAGCCGGGCGACCCGTACCCCGTCAACGCCTACGAGGCGACCGACGTCCCCCGGATCCCCTCGACGCTGGTCGAGGCCATCGACGCGCTGCGCCACTCCGAAGTGGCGCTCGAGGCGTTCGGGCCCGACGTGCACCATCACCTCCTCAATACGGCCGAGCAGGAGTGGCTGGCCAGCAACCGTCACGTGACGGACTGGGAGCTGGCCCGGAACTTCGAGCGAATTTAGGCGGCGCCCCGGCGCTCACGTGTCACGTGTCACGTCACGTGTCGGAGACGAGGTCCTCGAGGAAACGCGGGAGCCGTCCGGCGCCGAAGTCGAAGAATCGTGCCCAGTCCGGTGTGATCGCGATGCGGACCATCGCGTCGTAGGTCGCACGTACCGAGCGCTCGAACTCCGCACGATCAGTTCCCTGCATGGTCTTGTCTGCTGCGTTGAGATACTCATCGGGGACACCGTCGACCGTGTCCAGCCGCGCCACTCCGCGCAGGAGGAGTGCCCTCACGCCCGCGGGTGCGCCGGCGTCGTCGATGGTCACGGCGACATGCGGACGGACCCCGAGGGCCCCGACCTTCGGTGCGGTCGTGGCCGTGCAGACGACGATCCCCACGCCGTTCCAGTAGAAGCCGCACGGGATGACTCGAGGGAAGCCGTCGAGACCGTCGTAGGCGAGGCGGGCCAGCGGAGCCGACCGCAGCAGCTCCTGGGCTCCGGGGTGGTCAAGTTCCTGTGCGAGTTCGTCACGGTCCATTGCCGGTAGTTACCCTCCACCCGCCACGCCAGTCCTGCGCGTGGGCGGAGCAGGAGTCACCCGACGCGCCGGGCTTCGTGCAGGGACCGCTTGCGGGGTCCCACGATAAGGTCGCCCGGTCATGCTGCGCTCGCAATTGTGCTCGGCCGAATCGTTGCGCTCGCCGGCCCTGCGGGCCTGGGCCGAGCGGCTGCGATCGATGTGGGCGACGGGCGACGCCCGCGACGTCATGTTGCACCGCAAGATGTGGGAGTGGCTCTTCATCGCAGAGGCCCTGCGGGAACGGGGCATGCTCGCCGCCGGGAGGCGCGGGATCGGGTTCGGCGTAGGGCAGGAGCCGCTGGTGGCGCTCTTCGCCGACGCCGGCTGTGACATCGTGGCCACCGACCAGCCGCACGAGTCCGCCGTGGCGTCGGGCTGGACCGACTCCGCCGTCGAGTGGGCCGGTGGGCTCGAGTACCTGAACGAGTTCGGGCTGTGCCAGGCGGACGCGTTCGCGCAGCGGGTCGCCTTTCGCCCTGTCGACATGAACGCACTGCCGGCGGACTTGGAGGGGTTCGACTTCGCATGGTCGTCGTGCGCCCTCGAGCATCTCGGGACCTTGGACGCCGGGATGGACTTCGTGGTGGCGCAGATGTCGTGCCTGCGGCCGGGGGGAGTGGCGGTGCACACGACCGAGTACCTGGTGTCGTCGAACGAGTCGACCGTCGAGGCGGGCGGGACGGTGTTCTACCGGCGACGCGACATCGAGAAGCTGGTGCAGCGGCTCCGACGGGCCGGCCACGACGTCGACATGGACTTCTCGCTGGGGTCCACGCCGGACGACGTGCACGTCGACGTGCCGCCCTACACCGACGTGCACCTGCGCACGGAGCTCGCCGGCTACGTCACTACGTCGCTGGCGCTGATCGTGACGAAGGGCAAGGATGGGCGAGGCCCGAGAGGCCGGGGGTTGTTCCGCCGGGGCGGGGACTGACTCAGTCCATGAGGCGGCGGCCGTTGAGTCGCTTGTGGATCCCCTTCGTCTTCTCGTAGAAGTTGACGAACTCCTTGAGCAACCCGGCGTAGGCGTCGCTGGCGGTGCGGTCGGGTTCGTAGGTGGCCTTGACGGTCACGGTCCCCGGGATGTCGGCAACGGTGAGGTGCCCCAGGGCGAGGAGCGTCAAGAGGCCGGCGCCGCGCACGTTGGCCAGGACGGGGTCCTCGATCTGGCGGATGGTGCGGCCCATGGCGTCGGCGTGGATCTGCGACCACAGATCCGAATTGGCGCCGCCACCGACGAAGGCGAGGGACGGGAACGGTCGTTTGCAGTATTTCTCCACCGCACCCAGCAGCCAGGCCGAATTGAGCGCGACGCCCTCGAACACTGCCCGCACCATGTCGGCCCGGGTCGACGACAGCGAGATGTTGTGGAACCCGCCCCTGATGGTGTGATCGTCCACCGGAGAGCGTTCCCCGTTCAGCCAGGGCGTGAACATGACGCCATGGGCGCCGACGGGGACACCGGCGGCGACGTCGTTCAGGGTGCCGAAGAAGCCCTCGGGCGGACGCGGTGCGCCATCCGATCGGGTTACGGCCAGAGCGTCGTCGGGGAAGAGCATGTTGTCGCGCAGCCAGGTCAGGCAGGCACCCCCGGTCTCGTGCTCGTCGGCGACCAGGTAGCGGCCCGGGATGCCCGAGGGGAAAGAGGCGATGTTGGTCAGCGCGTCGGTCTTCTTGAACGGCACGTGACAGCTGATCCAGCTGGACGTGCCGATGTAGAGGTGCCCGTCGAAGTCGGTCACGGCGCCCGAGCCGACGGCGGCCGAGTGCAGGTCCCCGGTCCCCGCCACCACGGGCGTGCCGGGCAGCAGACCGAGCTCGGCGGCCGCGGGCGGCGCCAGCCCGCCGATGACGCTTCCAGTCGGGACCAGGTCGGGCAGCTTGGCGCGCTCGAGGCCGGCCAGCTCGATGAGCGCCTCGTCGTAGGAGACGGCGTTGATGTCGCGGTTGTCCGTCACCCAGTGCAAGGTGATGGAGTCGTGCGAGGCCCGGGCCAACCCGGTCAGGCGCAGATCGAGGTAGTCGACCGGCTCGAGAAAGACCGCGGCGGCGGCGTAGACGTCGGGGCGCTGCTGGCGCAGGAAGTGAATGTGACCGACCGGGTCCTTGCCCGACAGGCTCGGGATGCCGCCGGTGCGGCGCACCCACCTGGCCAGCTTGGGCGCCGAGTAGCCCTGGACGTTGACCGCACCGCGCACGGTCTCGCGGACGGCGCGGGCGCCCCGGGAGTCCATCCAGGTGATGGCCGGACCGATGGCTGCCCCACTGCCGTCGACCGGCACCGTGCCCGACCACTGCGAGGTGCAGCCGATCCCGACGATGTCCTGAGGGGCGACCGAGCTGTCGACCAGGGCCTGCCGGGCCGACGCCACGATGGCCTCCCACCAGGCCTGCGGCGACTGCTCGGCCCCACCATCGTCGGTCAGATCAATTCCGACCGCCTGGAATGCGTGGGCCACCACCCGGCCGGTGGACGCCAAAACGGCCACCTTCGGACCGCCCGTGCCGAGGTCGACGGCCAGCACGTGGGGCGTGGCCGACTCGATGGGGCGCAGCTGGGTGGCCGTCGGCAGCATGGCGCGTCAGCGTATCGAGCGAGGCCGGCCCGTTTCCGGGCCGGCCTCTGATGCGTGCTCGTTCTCTGGGGTCGGTCAGTCGGCCAGGGCGGCCTCGGTCTCGATCTCGATCACGACCTTGTTGCCCACCACGACGCTGCCGTCGAGCAGCGAGTGGTTGAAGCTGACGCCGAAGTCACGTCGGTCGATGGTGGCGGTGGCCGAGAACGCGACCACGGACTTGCCCTCCTGCATGGAGGCACCTTCCCCGAGGAACTCGAGGTCGAAGTCGACCGACTTCGTGACGCCCCGCACGGTCAGGTCGGTCGACATCACCCAGTTGGTGTCGTCGACTCGGCGCAGGCCCTTGCCGACCAGGGTCAGGGTCGGGTGGTTGGGGACGTCGAGGAAGTCGTTGGTGCGCAGGTGCTCATCCCGCTGAACCTGGCCGGTGAAGATGCTGGCGGCCTGGACTGTGGCCTGCAGGGTCGAGTCCTCGGGCTTCTCTGCCACCGTGAAGCTGCCTTCCACGTCGGTGAAGCGGCCTCGTACCTTGGTGCCGACCAGGTGGCGGGCCACGAAGCCGACGTCGGTGTGGGCCGGGTCGATGACGTACGTCCCGACCTTCGGGAGGGTACTGGTGCTGGTAGTCGTGCTCATTTTCTGATCTCCTTGGTTGGGCGGGATTTCGTTGTTGGTATTATATCTGACTATACAGATACTTGTCAATCAGATATAATAGGAATCGCAGTTGATATCAGGGAGACTGGGTGAAGCGACATGGGAACGGCGACCATCCCGGCGAAGGGCGGTGACCACGAGCGGGGAGGAGTGCGCCCCGACGAGCGGTGACGACGTCGAAGGTCAGCCCGGTGGCACGTGCGGTGTCCTCGGCCAGATGGACGACGACCGCATCCGGCTCATGGGTCTGATCGTCCGCACACACCGCCGGTTGACCGACTCACTGGGACGCGAGCTCGAGCAGAACATCGGGATCCCGCTGGTGTTCTTCGACGTCCTGATCCATGTCGGGGCCGCGCCCGATCGCCGACTGACCATGTCCCGGCTGAGCACCGACGTGGCGCTGACCACCGGCGGCGTGACCCGACTGGTCGACCGGATGGCCGAGGCGGGACTGGTGGCGCGGGAGAACTGCCCGAGTGATCGCCGCAGTATCTATGTCGTGCTGACGCCGGAGGGGCAGGCCGTGCTCGACCGGGCCGTGGCCGAGCACATCGAGGGGATCGACCGTCACCTGGTGGCCCACCTCAGTGACGGCGATCGCGCCGCGCTGGAGGTGGCGCTCCTCAAGGTCCTCGACGCCGGCTGCTGACGACAAGCGCTCCCCCGTTTTCCTCGCGCCGCCGATCAACGGCGAAACTGCGTGCGTGGACGCAAGGGAGAAGAACATGGAGCGCAGGGTTCTCGGTGGTACCGGCATTTCGGTGAGTGGGTTCGCTCTCGGCACGATGATGCTCGGCGCCCAGGGCAACACCGACCACGACGAGTCGATCCGCATGATCCATACCGCGCTCGACGCCGGCATCAACTTCGTCGACACCGCCGACGTGTACTCCCGGGGCGAGTCCGAGGAGATCGTCGGGAAGGCGTTGGCCGGGCGGCGCGACAAGGTCGTGTTGGCCACCAAGTTCGGACTCCCCGTGGGGCGCGACCCCAACCGCCAGGGTGCATCTCCCCGCTGGATCGCCCGGGCCGTCGAAGACAGCCTGCGGCGCCTCGGCACCGACTACATCGACCTCTACCAACAGCACCGGCCCGACTACGACACGGATCTGGACGAGACACTGGGCGCCCTGTCCGACCTGATTCGGGCCGGCAAGGTGCGAGCCATCGGCTCATCGACGTTTCCCGCCGACCTCGTGGTGGAGGCGCAGTGGGCGGCCGAACGCCGCGGCCACCATCGCTTTCGAACCGAGCAACCCCGCTATTCGATCCTCACCCGGACCATCGAGGGCAACGTGCTTCCGGTCGCCCAGCGACACGGCATGGGCGTGCTGTCCTACGGACCACTGAGCAGCGGATGGTTGTCCGGACGGGCCGATCCCACCCGGGGTCATCGGACGACCAGCGCACCGCAGGCATTCGACCTGGACATTCCGGCCAACCGAGCCAAGCTGGATGCCGTGGGCGCGCTGAGCGAGCTGGCAGCGGAGGCGGGACTCCCACTGACCCATTTGGCGACCGCCTTCGTCCGAGCCCATAAGGCCGTCACCTCGGTCATCATCGGGCCGCGCACACCGGAGCAGCTCGACGACCTCCTGGCCGGAGCTGACGTGGTGCTGAGTGACGACGTCCTGGACCGCATCGACGAGATCGTCCCCCCGGGGTCCGAGCTCAATCCCGACGACAACTATCTCGCCTCGTCGCCCGCACTCACCAACCCGCGACTGCGTCGGCGGCGCACCTGACCCCACATTCTCGAGCCGGCGCTTCGTCCCGTGCGGCGGACCGCCACGGGCTCGATCGGAGCGGGTCTGCATGTGACGTGGAAGGCTCGGAGACTCGGTCTCGACCTGCCAGGATGTGCGAGTCCGATGGAGGGACTGATGCGGGAGATGTCGCGACAGACGAGCCACGTGCTGGACGTCCCTGGCGCGCGTCTGTGCTTCGAGGTGCAGGGCTCAGGCCCTGCCCTCATGCTGATCGGTCACCCGATGGACGCTTCGGGGTTTGCCGCCATCGCGCCGCTGCTGGCCGACGCCTACACGGTCGTGACCTACGACCCTCGAGGCTTTGGCCGAAGCACGATCCACGACCCCGACCAAGACGGCGACCCGGACCTGCTGGCCGACGACGTTCGCCGGGTGCTCGACGCGGCCGTGGGCAACAAGCCCGCCCACGTCTTCGGCAGTAGTGGCGGTGCGGTCACGGGACTCGCCCTGGTCGCCCGCTCCCCCGGCCACGTCGAGACCCTCATCGCCCATGAGCCGCCACTCGCCCTGCTCCTGCCAGAGGCTGAGCAGGCGCGGGCGCGGGCGGGTTTCCACGAGATCCACGACACGTACCGCGAGAGGGGCATCGGTGCGGCGTGGCAGGCCTTCGCTTCCTTCACGGGCCTGTCCATCGCCCCACACAACGCACCCGCCGATCCGCCGCCGTCCTCGGCCGAGGAGGACGCCGACGCGACGAGCACGCGCTTCTTCGAGCACGGCCTCTTTCCCATCGCTCTGTACCAGCCCGACTTCTCGGCGCTCGAGGCCGCACCGACCCGGCTCGTCGTGGCGGGAGGCACGGCTTCGAGGGGCGAGTTTCCCCAACGCACGGCCGTCGCACTTGCCGGACGCTTGGGTACGCCGCTGATGGAGTTCCCGGGGGGCCATGCCGGCTTCGCCACCGAGCCGACGGAATTCGCGACAGCTCTCAGACGCGCCTTGGCATGACCCACCCATGGAGACGCGGCGGCATCGTTGGCCGCCGCCGCCGGCTATCGACGCAGAGACCTGCGGCTGGCGCCTTCCCCCCGGCTCAGAGCGAAGCTTGCGACCCAGACGATCGCGAGAACAACAGCAGCGATCCACAGCAGGTGGACCGCGAAGCCGGCGCCGAAAAGAATTAGAACCAAAAGAGCCAACAAGAGTATTGCCACAACCGTTCCCCTTTCAATATGCGTGCAGAGTCGGACACGCAATGTTCAGTGCAGAGTTGGACAGGCACGACCGGAAACAGAACTACTTCCCGAATGCGTCCTTTACCTTTTCTCCTGCCTGCTTCACGTTGCCAGACGCCTGATCCTTCTTCCCCTTCGCCTGCCGTGAGCGGTCATTGGTCACCTTTCCTGCAGCCTCCTCAAGATGACCCTTGGCCTCTTGCACTTTGTTCTTCGCTTTGTCGACCGTAGACATGACGTTCCTTTCGTCGTGGATTGGGTGCAACAGGTCTATGCCCGTTAGGAAGTGCCCTCAAGTCACCCAATCGGGTGATTTCACGACGAGGAAACCGTGTCGGCGTACCGAGCATGCAATGACGCGAGCGCACAACATCGCTTGGGGATACCGACTGTCAGCAATGATTGGAGGGTGATGATCGAAACTCGCCGGGCCGGTCCGGACGATCTCAGGGCAGCCAGTCGCGTTCTTGGCGAAGCGTTCGCCGACTACCCCTGGACGAGGTGGACGGTTGACCCTGACGATCACCAGGAGCGGATCACTCGACTCCAGCTTCTGGCGCTCGAGAACCTGGGCCTGCCTTTCGGCGAGATGTGGCTGAGCAGTCTTGCCGGCACGATCCAGTCGGTCGCCGTGTGGATCGACAGCGCCGTTCCTGTGCCCTCGGCGGTGCACGACGCCACGGATGCAGCCGTCGCAGAGCTGGAGGGGTCCCGCCACGCTGCGTCGCTCGCGGCAGCGCGAGAAATCGAGGGTTGGCGCCCGATCCAGCGCCACTTCACTCTGGGTGTCCTCGGCACAGCGCCGGCGAGACAACGAGAGGGCCTGGGCGGTCGGACGTTGCGACCTGGCCTGGCCACTGCCGACCGAGAAGGCGTCGGGACCTTCCTCGAGACGTCGTCGGTGTCGAACCTTGCCTTCTATTCGACCTTCGGCTTCGAGGTCATCGGCCACAGACGTCTTCGGGACGGCCCTGATGTCTGGGCGATGTTCCGCAAGCCCTCGCCCGACAGCGGCACGTTTCCCGCCGCCTGACCGAACCTTTCATCCTGCAGCGACAACGAACGCGACGAGGGATCCGGGAAGCGCGCGAGATAGGAGATGTGCCCTCGGAATCGACCCAGGACTGTCGCCATTCCGGCGAAACGAGGCGGTGGCTTCCGCCCAGCCCAGCAGCAGCAGCAGCAGCAGCAGCAGTTCGCAACGATCACCGGGCCCATGACCACTTGACATCCGAATGCCGTGGAGTACCGTCCCACGTAGGGGCGCAACCCGACGCGAGGTACACGAGGTGACTCGTGTTCTGGCTGGGCGCGAACCGATTGGGGTCGCCATGTTCACCCGCTGGAAGGCCACTCTGACCAGGGTATGCACGTCGATTGCCCTCGTCGTGTTGGCGACGACCGCCGTCGGGATCACAAGAGCCGCCTCCGCCTCTGGTGCCGGCACGGAGGTCGTCACCGCAGCGACCGCAGCGACCGTAACGGCCGCACCCGCCATCACCACCCAGCCGGTCAGTCAGAGTGTGACGCTGGGTCGGTCGATAACCTTCACCGCAGCGGCCAGCGGCAGCCCGACGCCGACCGTGCAGTGGCAGGTGTCGGTCGACAAGGGGAGCACGTGGATCGACGCCCCGGGAGCGACGACACCGTCCTTTACTGGCGTGCCCATTCTCTTCGTGAACGGGTGGGAGTTCCGCGCCGTGTTCACGAACGCCGCCGGGTCGGCCACGACCACTGCGGCCACTCTCACCATTTTCGTGGCTCCAATCGTGACGACCCAGCCGGTCGACCAGTCGGGGCCCGTCGGGTTCACAGATACCTTCACCGCAGCGGCCAGCGGCACCCCGACGCCGACTGTGCAGTGGCAGGTGTCGGTCGACAAGGGAACCACGTGGATCAACGCCCCGGGAGCGACGACGCCGACAATCAGCGGGGAGCCAACTGCCTTTGAGAACGGCTGGGACTTCCGGGCCGTCTTCACCAATGGCGGAGGATCGACCACGACCAATGCGGCCACCCTCACCGTCGGACTGCCGGCCGTGAACCTCCCCCCGGGAGTGTTCTGGACCGGGGGACCTGTGGACGTTGCGTTGAGTCGACCCACATTCAGCACGGTGCAAGTTCAGTGGGTGACCACCAGCGGCCCTTCGCTATTTTTGAATCAAAGGGAATGGATCGCCGATCCTGCGGCGTTCAGCCCGAGTTCCGGCACCGTCACGTTCGCTCCCGGCCAGACCACCGCCGAGATCTCGTTGAGCGTGATCACGCAAAGCGCCAGTGGCTGTTCGATCGGGATCCCCCCGTCCGGCTGCTTCCCCGAGGTCTCGATCCAACTCACGAGCGCGACGAATGCGCAACTCGGACAGACCTCTGACCTCGACCTGTACATCTTCTGAGAGTCCTCGGCATGGGCGGTCGCCTTGGACCCCCGCGGCCGGCTCTTCGGCGAGCGAGGCTCACCCAAGGCCGAGCAGTCCGTAGCCCCTCTGGCTACGGTGAGCCCTGATGACCGATCGACTGCGCGACAAGGTGGCGATCGTCACGGGCGGAGGTGACGGTATCGGACGAGGCATCGTGCGGCGCTTCGCTCGGGAAGGCGCTCACGTCCTGGTGGCCGAGATCGACGACGTCGCCGGCGAAGCCGTGGCCTCGTCCTGCCGGGACGAGTTCGGCGCCGACGTCCGCTTCGTCCACACCGACGTCAGTGCCAAAGACGACGTCACGGCCATGGTCGCCACGTCCGTGCAGACCTGGGGCACGGTCGACGTCCTCGTGAACAACGCCTGGGGTGGCGGCACACTCGGTCGCTTCGAATCCATGACCGACGAGCAGATGCAGTGGGGCCTCTCCATCGGCCTGCTCGGCCCGTTCTGGGGCATGCAGGCGGTGTTGCCGATCATGAAGGCGAACGGGGACGGGGCCGTCATCAACCTGTGCTCGCTGAACGGCGTGAACGCCCACATGGGCACGACGTCGTACAACGTCGCCAAGGAGGCGTTGCGGGCGGCCAGCCGAACGGCGGCCCGCGAGTGGGCCCCCTGGCAGATCCGGGTCAACGTGATCTGCCCCGGCGCCAAGTCGGCGGCCACCCGCGCGGTCTTCGAGGCGCACCCTGAGCTCGAGGCGGCCGCCGACGCGTCGAACCCCATGGGTCGGCTCGGCGACCCCGAGGACGACATCGCGCCGGTGGCCGTGTTCCTGGCCAGCGAGGACGCCCGCTACCTGACCGGCAACACGCTCTTCGTCGACGGTGGCGGCCACATCAACGGCGTCCCGTGGGCGCCCGACCTCGGCGACTGACCCGGGCCCGCCGCATGAGCTCGCTCCGAGGCATGACTGCCATCGTCGCCGGTGCCGGGCCCGGCATCGGGAGAGCGTGCGCCACCGCGCTCCGACGCGAGGGCGCCGATGTCGTGGTGGCGGCCCGGGACGCCGCCCGCCTGGACGCCATGGTTTCCGAGATGCGCGCCGCCAGCCCGTCCGAGGCCCAGCTGCTGCCCATCGCCTTCGACTTCGCGGACCTGGATTCGTGCCAGGCGCTGGTGGAGCAGACGCTGGACCGCCTCGGCCGGATCGACATCCTGGTCAACGTGGGGACCGCCGGCGGCGAGACCACGTCCATCAGCGAGGGTGAATGGGAGTCATGGCGTCGCGCCTTCGAGGTCAACGTCATCGGGACCATGGAGCTGAGCCGCCTGGCGGCCAAGGCCATGACCGCCAACCCGGGTGGTTCCGTCGTTCAGGTCGGCACTATCGGGACACGGGCGCTCCCTCCGGGCCGGTCCCGCTACACGGCGACGAAGAGCGCAATGGTCACGGCCTCCCTCACCATGGCCAAGGAGCTCGGCCGGTCCAACGTCCGGGTCAACGTGGTGACGCCCGGCTTCACGACGGGTGCACCCCTCACCGCCATGATGGAGTCCATCGCCACCCGCACCGGAGAAACCGCCGACGAGGTCTCCGCCCGCGTGGCCGCCGGCGCATCGCTGCGGCGCCACGTCGATCCCGCCGACGTCGCCGAAGCGGTCGTCTTCCTCGCCGGCCCCGGCGCACGCAACATCACCGGTGTGGAGTTGCCCGTCACGGCGGGACGGTGACGGTGACCAGCCGATGAGCCGCCGCCGGCACCACGTGCGTTGGCTGTTCCATTCCACGGCGATGGTGGCCGACTACGACCTCGCCGTGCGCAACCTCGGCGTCATCGTCGGCCTCACCGTGCTCGAGTACGGCGAGTCCGACGAGCCTGGCATCGGGCGGCGCGGCGGCATGGCGTGGGTCGGCGACAACGCCGTCGAGATCGGCCAGCCCATCGTGGAGGGCGGCGCAGCCCAGTTCGTCTCGCGCTTCGGCGGCGGCATGCATTCGCTGGCCCTGCAGGTCGACGACCTCGAGGCGACCATGGCGCACCTGCAACGGCAAGAGGTGCACATCGCCGCCCGACCCCTCCCCGAGATGTGCTTCAGCGATCCGCGCGACACCGGGGGCGTCTTCTTCCAATGGAGCACCTTCGAGCTCGCCGTCGACCCCCGCTTCGGTGCCCCTCGGCCCGACCCGCCGGCGCCGGCGCGGGTCCTGGCGCCGGCCGTGCACCACGCCTTCGTCGGCGCCCTGGTCGACGACCCCGTCGCCTGGGCCGCCACCTACGCCTCACTGCTCGGCACCACCGTCACCTTCGAGAATCGCGCCGCGGCCCCGGGCCATCCCGTGGCCGGCGTGTCGCTGGGCGACTGCACCCTCGCCCTCTACCCGCTGCCGGGCGACGACGGCCCGACCCTGTGGGGCCGTGCCTACGAAAGGGCGCGCACCCATCTTCTCGCCCTCCGCGTGGACGACCTCGAGGCGGCGGCCGACGCGCTCACCCACGCCGGCATCACCGCTGTCCGTCGGGAAGCCGACCTCGTCGTGCTCGACCCCGCCGCCACCGGAGGGGTCCAGGTGGCCCTGACCGGGTCCCTGCTCCCGGGCGACCCGCGCCGATGACGCCCGTCAGTCCGGCTCGACCCGCTGAATCCAGACCCGCACCGGCTCGGCCAGCAACGCATCGTCGAGCTCCAGGAGCGTCCCCTCCCCCGCGCCGGGCCCGCTGACGATCTCGACGGCCAGCACCTCCCGGGCGATGAAGTCGAAGAACTCGGCGATGGGTTCGAGGCCCGTGACGTGGACGCGGATGCGGTCGGAAACCTCGAGGCCGCTGGCCTTGCGCAGATCCTGAATGAGGCGCACGACGTCGCGCGCCAGCCCCCGCTGGCGCAACCCCTCGTCCAGGTTGAGGTCCAGCGCGACGACCTCACCGCCCTCGCGTGAGACGGCGAAGCCCTGTTGCCCGCGGACCCGCAGCTGCACGTCTTCTGGCGACAGCTCGACCGGCTGGCCCCCCAACTCGATCGTGATGGACCGCCCGTCTTCCAACGCCGCCGCCGCGACCGCACCGTCCAGCGCCGCCAGCGCCGGCTTCAACCCACGCGCCAGATCCTTCAGCCGGGCGCCCAGTGTGCGGAAGTTCGGCACCAGCTCGAACTGGATCACCTCGCTCAACTCCTCGGCGCTGTCGATCTCGTCGACGTTGAGCTCATCGGCCACGATGTCGCGCAGGATCTCGGGCGAGCCCGCGGGGAGGAACACCAGGGCCCGCTTGAGCGGCTGACGCACCTTGACCGAGGCCTCGCTGCGAGCGGCCCGCCCCAGCGACGTCAAACGCCGGGCCAGCGCCATCTGCGCCTCGAGATCGCGATCGATGATCGTCGTGTCGGCCGCCGGCCAGTCGGCCAGGTGCACGGATTCGCCGCCCTCGGCGTCGGCTCCGGTCAGGTGGCGCCACATGGTGTCCGACACGAAGGGGCACAGCGGCGCCAGCAGCAATGCCAGGGTGGTCAACGTCGTGTGCAGCGTCGCCTGCGCCGCCAGGGTGTCGCCGGCCGGCGCGTCGGGGTCGGTGCGCCAGAACCGGCGGCGGCTGCGGCGCACGTACCAGTTGGAGAGGTCGTCGACGAGGTCGGCCAGGGCGGTCGCCGCCGCCAGGGGCTCGTACGACGACAACGCCTCGGTCACCGCAGAGGTCGTGCTGGCCAGCCGGGACAGGATCCAACGGTCCAGCGGACCCCGATCGGCCTCGACGGGAATCCCCGCGTCGGCAGGGTCGAACTCGTTCAGTGAGGCGTAGGTCGTGAAGAAGCTGAAGGTGTTCCACAGCGTGAGCAGCATGTCGCGCATGGCCGTGTCGATGGCGCCGAGCGTCGCCCGGGTCGGCGTCCAGGGTGACCCCTGCGAGAACATCCACCAGCGCATGGCGTCGGCGCCCCGCGTGTCGAGGATCGACCAGGGGTCGATGATGTTGCCGAGCGACTTGGACATCTTGCGGCCGTCGGCGTCCACGATGTGGCCGAGGCAGACCACGTGGCGGTAGGGGCTCTCGCCGAAGACCAGGGTGTTGATGGCGAGCAGCGAGTAGAACCACGCCCCGCGTCTGGTCGATGGCCTCGGAGATGAAGTCGGCCGGGAACGTGAAGGCCTCGGCCGACCCCGCCACGTGCGGGTAGCCGACCTGGGCGGCCGGCATGGAGCCCGAGTCGAACCAGGCGTCGATCACGGGCTCGACCCGGCGGCACACGGCCAGCTCGTCGACCTCGTCGACGGCGCCCACATCGGCCGCGCACGTCCCACAGGCGAACGTCACGTCGTCGATGGTCGGCCGGTGCGGGTCGATCCCCGTCACGTCCCGCCCGCACAGGTCCGAGAGTTCGGTCAGCGAGCCGACACAGCGCACGTGCCCCCGGCCGCAGCGCCAGATGGGCAGTGGCGTGCCCCAGTAGCGGTCGCGCGACAGGGCCCAGTCGACATTGTTCTCGAGCCACTCGCCGAAACGCCCGTCGCGGATGTGGGCCGGGTGCCAGTCCACCGTCTGGTTGGCCGCCAGCAGGTCGTCCTTGCGGGTGGACGTCGCGATGTACCAGCTCGGCTTGCCCCAGTAGATGAGCGGCGTGCGGCAGCGCCAGCAGTGGGGGTACGAGTGGACGTAGGGGAAGCGGCGCAGCAGCAATCCCGACGACTCGAGGCGGTCGTTGATGTCGTGGTTGGCCGCCCGGACGTCCCGCCCCGCCAGCCACCCCACGGCGTCGGTGAAGCGACCGTCGGGACCCACCGGGTTCAACGAGGGCAGAGCCGTTCTCGCGTCCGATCTGGCGGTCGATCTCACCGAAGGCCGGCGCCAGGTGGACCAGGCCCGTCCCCTCCTCCGTCGTCACGTACGCAGCCGGGACGACCCGCCACCCGTCGGCGCCATGAGGTGGGTCCACGTCGTCAAAGGGACGCTCGTAGCGAAGCCCGACCAGGGCCGAACCGGGCACACGAGCGGTCACCCGGGCGGACGCCCCCTCCCCCATGACGGCGTCGACCAGCGCGTCGGCCATCACGACCCCGTCGACGACGGCGTAGACCAACTCCGGGTTCACCGCGACGCCCGTGTTCGACAGCAGCGTCCACGGCGTCGTCGTCCAGACGCCGAGCCACTCGGCCCCACCGCCCACCGCCGAGGCAACAGCACCGTCGGGGTCGACCAGCCGGAAGCGCACGTAGGCCGACTCGTCCTCCTCGTCCCGGTAGACGTCGGGCTGCCCCAGCTCGTGGCTCGACAGCGCCGTCCCGCAGCGCGGGCAGTACGGCACGACCTTCAGATCCTCGTAGAGCAGGCCCTGGTCGAAGAGCTGCTGCAGGTGCCACCAGACGGACTCGATGTAGGTCGAGTCCAACGTCCAGTAGGCCGCGTCCATGTCGACCCAGTAGCCGATGCGCGTCGTCAGGCGGGCGAACTCGTCCACGTAGGAATAGACGGACTCGCGGCAGAGCCGGGTGAACTCGGCGATGCCGACCTGCGACTCGATCTGCTCCTTCCCCGTGATGCCGAGCTTCTTCTCCACTTCGACCTCGACCGGCAGCCCGTGGGTGTCCCAGCCGGCGCGGCGAGCCACGTAGGCGCCGTCCATCGTGCGGAAGCGGCAGAAGAGGTCCTTGTAGACCCGGGCCCAGACGTGGTGCAGGCCGGGCATGCCGTTTGCCGTCGGCGGGCCCTCGTAGAAGACCCAGGGCTCGGCGTCCTTGCGCTGCTCGATGGAGCGCTCGAAGACGCGCTGCGCCGACCAGCGGGCCAGTTCGGCCTGCTCGAGGGCGACGAAGTCGATGTCGGGGGGGACGGGTGTGAACACGGGAGGGAATGGCCTTTGTGCGGCGGGAACAGGCGCCCCGGCCACGTCGGAAAGGATAGAGGGTATGCATCGCCCCTCTTCCGCCATTGCGGCGGCCTCACGCTGGCCCGCGAGCCCTACGCCGGCGCGGGCCCTCGGTGGGTGGTGGCGCAGGCCGAGGCCGAGCTCGTGGCGCGCTACGGCTTCCTCGCACGAGAGCGAGCGGGGCCTCATGGCGGCCATGTTCGACCCGCCGGCCGGGGCCTTCGTGGTGGCCCGCCGAGGTGATGCGGCCGGACCGCCCGTCGGCGGGGTCGGGGTACGCGCCCTCGACCACGGTCGGAGCCGGGGCGAGATCAGGCGCCTCTGGGTCGACCCCCGGCCAACGAGGGCTGGGCGTGGCCCGTCGACTGATGGACGCGATAGAGGAGGCGGCCCGCGGGCTGGGCCTGACCGACCTGCGCCTCGGTGACCGGCCCGCGCCAGCCCGAGGCCGTGGCGCTCTACGCGTCCTCCGGCTGGACGCCCGATCCGTCGAGCAGCGCGGTCCACGGGTTCCGGTTCACCAAGGAGCTGGTAGCGGTGCCATGACCGGCACGCCGTTCGAACTGATCTGCGAGATCGAGCCGGCGACCACACCGGACCTGACCCGGGTGCGCCACCAGATCGGCGTGCTGAGCCGGGTCGCCACCACGTTCCTCATCCCGGACAACCACATCGGGCGGGCCACCGTCTCGAGCGTTGCCGTGGCGCACGAGGTGCAGCTGATGGGCGGGCGTTCCATCGCCTGCCTCAACGCCCGCGACCGCAACCTGCTCGGGTTCCGGCGCGACCTGCTCGACGGCGGCGGCCTACGGCGTGGACGAGTTCCTCTTCGTCTACGGCGACGAGCCGTTGGCCGGCGCCCGCACGAGCGAGCTCAACGGTGCGGACCATGCTGGCCGAGGGGCGGGCGTACGCCGCGGACGCTCGACAGCGGGAGCGCGGCGGTCGGCATGGCGGGCGCCACGCGTCGGCCGCCATGCGCTTCGGCGCGGCCAGCGGGCTGCGGTCCCTGCCGGCGTGGAAGCAGGCGGCCGACTTCCTTTTCGTACAGGTCGGCTTCTCGCTCGAGGACCTGCTGGCCTGGCGGGCCACCATTGCGATCGACGTTCCCGTCTACGCCGGCGTCATCGTGATCGCCAGCGCCGGCATGGCCCGCAACTTCACCATTCCGGGGCTGACCGTCCCGCCCGATCTCGTGGCGCGCCTGGAGAAGGACCGCAACGCCGGCGTGGACGCCGCCTGCGATCTGGTGGTCGGCATCAAGGAGTCGGGCGCCTTCGACGGCGTGCACCTCATTCCCGTGGCGCGCTACCGCGAGGTGGCGGCCCGGTTGGAGCGGGATCTGCGCTAGGCGCCGGGGGGTTGCCGGAGCGCCTGCTCCAGCGCGTCGAGTGAGGCGTCGGTGACCTCCAGCAGCGACTCGACGACGAGGTCGGCCAGGCCGAAGGCCGGATGGTGACCCTCGCCCTCCTCGGGCACGGCGATGCAGGTCATGGACGACGCCTTGGCCGCCAGCACGCCGGCCGGCGCGTCCTCCCACACCAGGCAGCGACGCGGCACGGCGCCCAACTTGGCGCGCCGCGGTGAGGAAGACCGCCGGGTGCGGCTTGCCGTAGTCCTCGTCCTCGGCCGAGTGCACCAGATCGAAGCGGTCGCGCAGGCCGAAGTGCGCCAGGGCGGCATCGATGAGGCGGTACTGCGACGACGACGCCACCGCCAGCGGGAGCCCGCGGTCGCGGCACAGGTCGATGGCGTGCTCCGCGCCGGCCTTCAGCACACCCTTCGTCGTGATGAGCTCAATGACGCGGTCGACGATCGTCACCGCCACCTCGTCGGGCGTGGGCGTCGCACCGGGCCACGGGTGCAGCGCGTACCAGTGCGCGGTGACCTCGTCCACGAACATGCCCTTGGTCGAGCGGCAGCCCTCGACGGCCAGGGGGACGCCGAGACCGCCCAGGATCTCGATCTCGGCCTCGTGCCAGAGGATCTCGGAATCGATGAGAAGCCCGTCCATGTCGAAGATGGACGCGGCGAACCCCGCCGGGGCGGGGTGCGGCGGCATCAAGCGGTCAGCTGCGCCTCGATGTCACCGATGATCGCCGGGTCCTCCGGCTCCACCTGGGGCCGGTAGCGCGCCACGACGTCACCCTTGGGAGACACGAGGAACTTCTCGAAGTTCCACGTGATGTCGCCGGCGTTGCCCTCGGCGTCCTTCTTCTCGGTCAGCTCGGCGTAGATCGGGCTGCGGTCGTCGCCGTTCACGTCGATCTTCTCCATGAGCGGGAAGGTCACGCCGTAGGTGGCCGAGCAGAACTGGGCGATCTCCTCCGCGGTGCCGGGCTCCTGACCCAGGAACTGGTTGCACGGGAAGCCGATGACGGAGAAGTCCCGGTCGCCGTAGGTCTTCTGCAGGCGCTCGAGCCCCTCGTACTGCGGGGTGAGGCCGCACTTCGATGCGACGTTGACCACCAGCAGGGTCTTGCCCTTGTAGTCGCCCAGCGTGGCGTCGTCGCCCTGGAGCGTGTGGATGGGGATGTCGTAGAGAGCCATGCGCCTGACCCTACCGGGCACCGATGACGGCGTGCCGGGCCGCGTAGGGTGACCCGCATGCACGCCGCCGTGATCCGAGAGGGCCAGCTGCACTGGGAGGAGCGGGAGCGACCCCGTTCCCGGAGATACCGAGCTATTGGTGGAAGTACGGGCGGCCGGTTTGAATGCGGCGGATCTGGTGCAGCGGGCCGGCTTCTATCCAGCGCCGCCCGGGTGGCCGGCCGACATCCCCGGCATGGAGTTCGCCGGCGAGGTGGTGGCCGCCGGGCGCCAAGTGACACTGTTCGGTCCCGGCGACCGGGTCATGGCCGTGGTGGGCGGCGGGGCCCAGGCCACTCTGGCCTACGTCGACGAGACACACGCGTTGCGCGTGCCGGACGGCCTGTCGTGGACGGAGGCCGGCGGCTTCCCCGAGGTCTTCACGACCGCCTACGACGCCCTCTTCCGCCAGGCCGGCCTCCAGATGGGCGAGCGGGTGCTCGTGTCGGGCGCGGCGGGTGGCGTCGGAACCGCGGGCGTGCAGCTGGCCGCGCAGGCCGGCGCCACGGTGACGGCCACGGTGCGCGACCCCGAACGGCGCGACGCGGTGGCCGCACTCGGCGCCGATGTGGTGCTCGCTCCGGGTGACGAGGCGGCGCAGGCCCCCTACGACGTGGTGCTCGAGCTGGTGGGGGCGCCCAGCCTGAGCAACGCGCTGCCCCACCTCGCCACCTGGGGTCGTGTGGTGGTGATCGGCGTCGGGGGCGGGGGCAGCATGGAGGTCGAGCTCATGCAGCTCATGCAGAAGCGCATCCGCATCGGCGGCTCCACCCTGCGCGCCCGGAGCCGGCGTGAGAAGGCCGACGTGGCCGCCGACGTGGCGGCGCACGTGTTGCCGGCGTTGGTCGCCGGGCGCCTGCAGGTCCCGGTACGGGAGACCTTCCCCCTCGCCGAGGCGCAGGCCGCCTACGACCGCTTCGCCGCCGGCGCCAAGTTCGGCAAGCTGGTCCTCCTCGCCCCGTGATCGAGGCCGTCCTTTTCGACGGGGACCAGACGCTGTGGGATTTCGAGCGGGTCATGCGCGACGCGCTGGTCGCGACGGCCGCCGAGCTGCGCGCCGCCCGGCCCGGTCCCTTCGCCGACGCGTTGCGATGGGAGGACCTGCAGGCGGACCGGGCGGACGTGGCGGTCGAGTCCCCCGACGTGTGGTCGCTGGCCGAGCTGCGCGTGCTCGGCTTCGCCCGCACGTTGGCGCGCCGACGCGCCGCGGAGGGCGGGGACGAGGTTGCCGACGGCGTGCTGGCGCGGGAGTTGGGGAGCTCGTATTTCACCCACCGGGACCGCGACCCCGCCCTGTTCCCCGACACGATCCCGACCCTCGACGCCTTGCGCGCCGACTACCGCCTGGGACTGCTCTCCAACGGGAGCCGGCTGCCCGAGACGGTGGGGCTGGCGTCGTACTTCGAGTCGGTGGTCTTCGCACAGGACCACCGCGTGGCGAAGCCCGACCAGGGCATCTTCGAGGTGGTGCAGCGCGAGCTCGGCGTCGGGCCCGAGGTCTGCGTGCTCGTCGGCGATCATCCGGTCAACGATGTGGCCGGCGCGCACAACGCAGGGTGGCGCGGGGTGTGGCTCGACCGCGACGGCTCGGTGCTGTTCCCCGACGACGGGCCGCGGCCCGATGCGGTGATCCGCACGCTGACCGAGCTGCCCGACGTGCTGCGCCGACTCGGCTAGGCGTTTTAGCTCAATCAGCCGACCGCACGGCGCACGGCGCGTTGCTCCGGAGACGGGACGCGCCTGTCGGTCTATCGCAGAGCCACCAACGGGACGGTTTCGCCCGGAGGGCGCGGATCGTCCGTTCGTTGCGACGCGGTTCCGGTCCGCGTCACCGCCTGGCCCGCCGCCTTCATGTCGGCGATCACGTACTCCAGCAGCGCGGTGCCGTGGGGAGAGGCCACCGCGACGTCGTGGCACCACGCGGTGGCATCGCGCAGGCACTGCAGCCGGAGCACGTCCCCGGCGGCCTGATTGTTGGGAAAGATCCCCGAGTAGGAGAGGTCGAGGTCTTCGAGTGCATCGCTCACATGGGCCGACTCGGGCCGGTCGAGTGGGAGGTCCACGTACAGGGCGTCGACACCCTGTGCGAACAGCCGAGCGCGCTCGGCGTCGACCTGCGGCGCGAGGTCGTCTCCGGGCTGGCTCACGGTCAGGACTGCGACGTTGTCACCGGCGTCTCTCTCGACATGGAGTCCCGAGGTCGGGGGAAGATCGATGCGGAGCGGTGCCTCGGCGAGCCGGGACCGGAAGTCACAGATCTCGATCGTGTCGCGCACGATCTCACGATGACGGTTCGGCGCATAGAGGATCCGCTCTTGGCCCGGCCGCAGACGCAGAAAGAACAAGGCGGCCGACTGGCGGCCCGGCCGCGATGCCGATGCGGCATTGTTGTCGACCGACTCGGGGATGAAACCGAGCATGAAACCGGTCTCGTGCCCACCAAGATCGAGCAGAGCCTGCTGACTGTAGGGATGGGCGGCAGTGGCCTCGCTGTACATGCCGACAAGGCCGCGTGCCGCGGCCCACGTCGACGAGATACCGCTTCACGGACGTGAAGATGTGCCGTCCCCGAGCCGCCGGAAGCGTCAATGCCTGACCGGCATGACCAACGACATCGTCGGGAGCTTCGAGCGAGAGACCCGAATGGCAGAGCAGCTTGCCGTCGGCCGTCTCGGCGATGGCTGAGATCAAGAGGCCGGCGGAGATCCGCCGAGCCACCTCGTCGGCGTCGTAGGTCCAGAGCACGGGATACGTCTCGCCGTAGACCTCCCGCACGGCATCGCCCAGCCGAGCCGCTTCAGAGGGGGCGAGCATGCGGATCTGCATGTCGTCGACCCAGACGGGATCCGGTGTCAGGGGTTCCCCGGCCGATCGCACGGAGCAATCCTAAGCAGCGCCGTCCTGTAACTCGGCGAGCGCGCCGGAGAGAAGCCAGCGGCCGGCATCGAGCAGGGTGCTCTTCGCCGCCGGCGCGTCGAGGCCCACGGCATCGATCAACGCGATCATGGCCTCCGTGCCGAAGACGAGGCCCAGCGCGTGACCGATCCGGTCGAGGTCCTCCTCCGGGAGGGTGCCGGCCAGTGGGCTCAGCACCTCGCCGATCACAGTGTTGCGCCGTCCTGCCCGGGTCGGAACGCGCTGGGCGTCGCCCGCCTCGCGCTGGCGGAACCACTGTTCGAGGGCGATCTGGGCGATCCGGCGGAACGGGGCCTGATCGTCGATCATGACGAAGCCGTTGCTCCGCACTGCCGCCTCCAGCCGAGCCTGGGGATCGGACCCGGCCGCCCGGGTCTGCTCCACGGTCTCCTGCACCACCCGTTGGAACGCACCGGCAACCGTCGCCTCCCACCAGAGGTCCTCGGCCGAGGAGAAGTAGCGATATGCCGTCGCCACCGAGACCAGCGCACGGGCCGCCGCCTCGGGCATGGACGGGGATCTGCCCTCGGCAAAGAGATCGCTGGCCGCCTGCAGCAGGGCGGCACGGGTCCGAGCCTTCTGGTTGGTCCGCGGCCCCTTCGTGAGAGATGGGTCTTGACGTGAGAGACTCATCTCATCATGATACACCAATCGCAGATACTCGATAGAACCGATGCAAGGCAAAGGAGCAGGTCAATGCGGCAGGACGAGATGATTGCCATCGTGGAGCAGCACCTCGAGGCCGAGGGTGCCGGTGACGTCGAGGGCGCCGTGGCCGTCTACACCGACGACATCGTCCATGACGCCGTCGGTTTTCCGGGCTCGCCCCGCACGGGCAAGGACGAGGCCCGGGACTTCTACCGCTTCCTCACGGCCACCTTTCGGACCGAGTCCGAAGAGCCGCGGCACCGCTTCTTCGACGGCGACACGATGGTCCTCGAGCAGACCATGACCGGCTCGGTCATCGGCGAATTCCTCGGCCTTCCCGGCAACGGCCGCCGGGTCAGCTTCGGCATTCTCCACGTCTTCGGCTTCCGCGACGGGCTCATCCGTCGCGAGCAGGTATGGATCGACAGCGGCGCCATCGTCGCCCAGCTCAGCGCCGCCTGACTCCCCCGATCCCACGTTGGTCCTCCGGGACCGGAACCGGGCGCTTGCAACACCGACCCCAGCCCAGTAGGCAGTCGTCGTTGTCGTGTTGTTGAGGAGGACTGGTGGCGGTCTCGAGGAAACGATCGAACCGGAGGGTGGCCGCCCTGGCGGTCATCCTTGCCGTCGTCGCGAACATGCTGGTGATCGGCCTGTCCCCTCGAGAGGCGACGGCCGCGACCCCGAGCAACGGGGTGGTTTCGATCACACCTTCCTGCTACGACGTCGGATTCGGTTCGATCCAGGCGGTACTCACTTCACCCGTCGGGCCAGTCCTGAGCGTCGTCGGGCACACTGTCGGCCTGGGCGCTTGGCCCGAACGGAGTCCCCTACGGGGGACAGGTCTCGCTGACCAACGGCATCGCCGCCCTGTTCCACGTGTATCCCGGCAGCTACGACGTGCAGCTCGCAGCGCACGACAGCGAGGGCACCACCTACAACTTCAGCGGGACGGTCGTGGTTCCCGACTGCCACACCGCGTTCGTCGGCATCCAAGCGGATCCGAATCCCGACGGCGGCTATCTCACTTTCACCAACAGCGCCGCCGTCCTGTCGCAGGGACCGCATCATGCGGTCGACGACCCGAGCTTTCTCCTGACCGATCCCCATGCCCCCATCGTGGGCATGGGAGCCGTCTCCAGCCAGGCAAACGTCGACTCCTACTACTTCGCCGCGGCTGACGGTGGGGTCTTCTCCATCAATGCGCCGTTCTACGGTTCGGCGGCCGGGCTCACCTTGAACGCTCCCATCGTGGCAATGGCGCTCACGCCCGATGACGGGGGCTACTGGCTCGTCGGTGCCGACGGGGGTGTCTTCGCGTTCGGTGACGCCCACTACGACGGATCGATGGGAGGGCGTCCTCTCAATCAGCCCATCGTGGGCATGACGGTCGATCGTGCGACGGGCGGGTACTGGCTCATCGGCCGGGACGGCAGTGTCTTCGCCTTCGATGCGCCGTTCTATGGTTCCGCTGCCATGCTCCACCTGCGCGCGCCCGTTGTCGGCATGGAGAGCGCTCCCAGCGGAACCGGCTACCGATTGGTCGCCTCTGACGGGGGCGTCTTCAGCTACAACGAGCCGTTCGACGGGTCGATGGCGGGGCAGCACCTGGCGGAGCCGGCCGTCGGCATCGCCGAGGACCCGGCTAACGGTGGATACTGGATCGCCAGCTCCGACGGAGGTGTCTTCGCTTTCGGTGCGCCGTTCTACGGAGCGCGGGGCGTCACGCCTTCCTGAGCGTCCCGGCTTTCGCCGGTCCTCCTCCGACCGTCGAGCGTCATCTGCGTGCGCCGGCCTGTTCGTATTCGTAGACGGTCGTGTGGAGAATGCAGGAGCCCGGCTGGATCACCTCCACCCGCAAGATGCCGGTCGATGGGTCGAAGTCGACTCCTTCTGCTTCGAAAGTGCCCGCACAGCTGCTCTCTTGCGGGATCGATCCCAGATCGACGACGTGTGCCCGCACGCTGTTGCCGTGCAGTGACCTCGGCAGGTCGACCTCCAGCAGCGGCTTCTCGTTTGGAAAGAGAGTTCGAGAGTCGTCGTCGGAGGCGCAGACCAGCCTCACTGGAGACACGAAGTCACAACCCTGAATGTCGTTCACCTTGTGGTCGAGCCGGATGTACCCAGCGAGCGGGAGCGATCCGCCATGGGGCGGCGTCCTGTGGTTGAGCAGAGGTGTCGGGTAGATCTGCAGGTGGCTCATCGTCTCCCACTCACCGGCGACCATCCATTGGGTGTCGGGCGTGATGGTGGTGAACGAGTTGTTGTACAGCTCGCCAGGCACGAGGGTGTGGAGGTACTGGAAGCTCTGACCAGACGGGGTCGTGGCGAGAAACATCTTCGTCGTTCCGGAACTGGGACCTTGATAGGCGTCGAACACGTATCCATGGACCGAATCGGGGTCTCCGATGTGGCCCCACCCTTGCGCCTGCAACGCGCTCGGTATCGACTGGATCCCTCGGTACAGCTCCACGGCGCCCTGACCAGCGTTGACCGTCGCCACACCCTCGCCGGCGACAAGCGTGTTCTCGTCGACGCTCGTGACCGCAGTCCAGCCCGCGATGCCATGCGTGGAACCCGGCGCGGCCGGAGCGTTGGCGGCGGCGGCGGCTGCTGCGGCGGGAACCTGAGTTCCCAATCCCGCGCCCAAGAGGGGGACAGCAGCAGCGAGGAAGCGCACGAGCCAATCGATCCTCCGGGGCCCCAACCGTCGTCGCATTGTGCGTTCGCCCCTCCACTCCTCGTCGTCGGCATCTCCGCGTGCCCGGGATGCTCTCGACAGCTGCATTCGTAGCACCTCGGCGGGAACGGAAGCCGGCGCTGTCAGCGCGTCAGGATCACCACGCCGGCGTTGGCCCCTCGGCCGACCGTGTGCGACAACGCGACCCGGGCGCCCTCGACCTGACGCGGCCCGCACTCGCCCCGCAGCTGGCGCACCAACTCGACCACCTGACCGAGGGCGGAGGCGCCGAGTGGCTCGCCCTTGGACAGCAGTCCCCCGCTCGGGTTGACCGGGAGGCGGCCGCCCAACTCCGTCGCGCCCGAATCGAGCAACGCCGCCGACCCGCCGGGCTCGCAGAGACGGAGCTCCTCGCACGAACCCAACTCGCGCGCGGCGTCAGTGTCCTGGCACTCCACCACATGCAGATCGGAGGGACCGAGGCCGGCCTCTTCGTAGGCGTCGCTGGCGGCCAGCGTCGTGGGCGCCGGGGCGTCGTCGTGCGCCAGGCCGGCCAGCGGGGTCGACTCGCTCAACACCGAGCCGGGAATGTGCGAGCGCAGCACGGCGGCGGCCAGGTTGACGCCCGACGGTGCCGCCAGGTCGGCGCGGCGCAGGACCAGCGCGGCAGCGCCCTCGTTGGGCGAGCACAGCATGAAGAGGTGCAGCGGCTCGCAGACGACTCGTGATCCCAGCACCGCCTCCGCCGTCGTCTCCTTCTGGTACATGGCATCGGGGTTCGACGCTCCGTTGCGGCGGTTCTTCACCACGACCCGGGCCAGGTGGTCCTTGGTCACGCCCGACGTGAGGCAGAGGCGCTGGGCCCGCAGGCCGAAGAAGGCCGGCGTCGCGGCCAGTCCCGCCTCCTCCTGCCAGGGTTCGAAGAAGGAGGAGCGGATGATGCCCCGGGGCATCTTCTCGGTGCCGAACACGAGCACGGTGTCGTACTGCCCGGCCCGGATGGCCGCTGCCGCCAGCATGAGCGCGGCACCACCCGACGCGCACCCGGCCTCGACATCGACGATGGGCATGCCCGTCATGCCGAGACGGCTCAGCACCTTGTGGCCCGTCGCCACCCCGCCGTACGCCGTGCCGCAGAAGGCGGCCTGGAAGTCGCCCTTGCCGATCCCCGCCTCGCGCAGGGCTGCGCGCACCGCGACGACACCCATGTCCGTGGTCGAGACTCCGTCGAAGCGGCCGAAGGGGTGCAGGCCGACGCCGGCCACGGTCACGCCGGTCATGCCGGCACCGGTGCGAAGGCGTAGGTCACCACGTCGTTCCCCGTCTCGTCCCGGTGCAACGGCACGATGCGCAGCTCCATCGACTGGCCCTCCGCCAATGCTCCCGGGTCGCTCTCGGTCAGGCGGGAGATGACGCGGACCCCTTCGGGCAGTTCGACCACGCCGATGCCGAAGGGCACCTCGCCGTCGTAACCCGGTGGCGGGGCCGTCACTGCCGTCCAGGCCCACAGGGTGCCCCGGCGCGAGAGTTCCACGGACTCGGGGGCCTCGGTGGCGCAGTAGGTACAGGCGTCGGCCCGCGGGAAGTGCACCGACCCGCACGCGCCACAGCGCGTGCCCAGCAGGGCCGGTTGCTCGCCGTCGCTGAAGAGGCCCTCGCGGACCATGACGCGCCCGCTCAACTCCCGAGGTCCACCATTTCGAGCCCGTCGAACTCCCAGTAGGCGCGCAGCGAGGCGATCTTGCCTGCGCCGTCGGTCCTGTAGGTGTAGACGCCGTGCACGACGGCCTGATGGGTGCCACCGGCCAGCGTGGTGCGTATGATCCCGACGTCGGCGACCTCGTCGCCGCAGAGATACGACTCGGTGATCTCGAAGTCGATGGCCTCGCTCGAGGCGATGACCGTGTCGTAGAACGCAGCGATGGCGCTGCGCCCGTGGTGCCCCTGGCCCTCGGGGTCGAAAGGCGAAGGGCCGATGGGGTCCTGCACGAAGGCGTCGTCGGCGAACAGGCTCAACCAGCCCTCGCGGTCTCCGGCGGTCACTGCGGCCCGGGATTTGAGGCCCAGCTGGCGGGCGTTCAGCGGTGCGTCGGTCATGTCCCTCCCTCTCAACGAACCTTGGCGATGACGTCGTCGGCGAAGCGGGTGAGGTTGTCGACCTTCGTCGCCAGCGCCTCGGTGTCCTGCTCGACGCCGTAGGGCCAGCGGAAGCCCACGATGACATCAGTGACGCCGAGCTCCTCCAACCGGCGCACCCCGTCGACCGTGTAGGCGTCGAGCGAGATCACGTGCACCTCGAACGGCTTGTCCTCGGTCCCGTGCTGTTGACGCAGCTCGGCCAGCCGCGCCAGCAACCCCGGTAGGTCGGCCGGGTCTCCCCCACCGTGCAGCCAGCCGTCTCCGTCGACGGCGGCGCGCTGCAGCGCCGCCTCGTGGTGGCCCCCGATGAGGATCGGCACCGGTGCACTCGGTGTCGGGCACATCTTGATGGACGGCACGTCGAAGACCTCGCCGTGGAACTCGAAGAAGCCGCCGGCCATCAGGCCGCGCATGATGGCGATCTCCTCGTCCATCCGCTTCCCCCGACGCTCCCAGGGCACGCCGCAGATCTCGTAGTCCTCGGGCCAGGGGCTGGTGCCGACGCCGAGCAGCAGCCGGTTGTTGGTCAGCACGGCGGTCGAGCTCACCTGCTTGGTGACGAGCACCGGTTGGCGGATGGGCAGCTTGATCACGAAAGTCACGAAACGCAGGCGCTCGGTCAGTGCGCCCATGGCCGGAATGAGAGAAAACGGCTCCAAGAAGGGCTTGTCCTCGAGGAACTCCCTCGTCCCGTCGGGGTTGAAGGGGTACGTCGTGTCGGACACCTCGGGGTAACAGATGCTGTCGGGCACCACCATGGAGTCGAAGCCGGCCGCCTCGGCCGCCCGGGCGAGCGGGACGTAGAAGGACGGGTCTGTCATCGACTCGGCATACGAGAAACGCACGGCACCTCCGGGTGTCCACCGTACGGGCGCGCCTACCATGCGGCCCGTGCCTGCTCATCCTGCCAGGACCGATGCGCCCGAGCACATCCCTGCCACGGTGACTCCCACGTCACCCCTGGTCACCGACCTGTCCCTCGAAGACCTGGAGCGTGAGGCCCGGCGCGCCATCGGCGAAATGGCCTACGCCTACTACTCGGGGGGCGCTGACGACGAACGCCTGCTGCGGGGCAACGTCGAGGCCTGGAGCCACTGGCAGCTGCACCCCCACGTCCTGGCCGGGATCGCCGAGGTCTCCACCGCCACCACCCTGCTCGGCAGCCCCGTCAGCTCTCCGGTCGCCATCGCCCCCACGGCCCTGCAGGGGCTGGCCCATGCGGAGGGCGAGGTGGCCACTGCCCGCGGCGCCGCCGAGGCGGGCGCGCTCCTGATCCTTTCCTCGCTCGCCACCTGCCCGCTCGAGGACGTGGCCGCCGCCACGCCCGACGCCACCCGCTGGATGCAGATCTACATACTCAGGGAGCGGGCTCGCACGGAGGAGCTGGTCCGCCGGGCGGCCGCCCACGGCTACCGCGCCCTCGTGCTGACCGTCGATGCCCCCGTCTCGGGGCTCCGCCTGCGGGAGTGGCGCATCGGCGTGCACCTTCCGGACGACCTCGCCCTGCCCAACCTGGTCGGTGACAGCACCGAGAGCGCACGCGAGGGTGGCTTCATGGCTGTGGTGACCAACGAGTTCGAGCCGGCGCTCACTCCCGACGACATCGGCTGGCTGGCCGGGCTGAGCGAGCTGCCCGTCGTGGTCAAGGGCGTGCAGCGAGCCGACGACGCCGTGCGCTGCGTGGACGCCGGGGCGGCCGGCGTCGTGGTATCCAATCACGGTGCCCGCCAGCTCGCCGACGCGCCCGCCACTGCCGACATTTTGGCCGAGGTCGTCGACGCCGTGTCCGGGCGGGCCGAGGTCTACGTGGACGGCGGCGTGCGCCGCGCCCCCGACGTGGTGAAGGCGCTGGCCCTCGGGGCCAGGGCGGCCCTCGTCGGGCGCCCGTCACTGTGGGCCGTGGCCACGGGCGGGGCCGAGGGTGTGGCGGGGCTGCTCCGCTGGTACGAGACCGAGCTGCGGCGCACCATGGCGCTCTGCGGCGTGAGCAGCGTCGACGCGCTCGACCGCAGCCTGGTGCGGCGGACGCCGGGATGGGCGCTGCCGTGACGACCGTCGCGTCCCTGCTGGCCGATCGCGCCGAGGACGACCGCGTCGCGGTCATGGACGGTGACGGCCGCTGGACCTGGCGTCAGGCCGTGCAGGAGGGCGCCACGCGGGGCGCCCTGGCCAAGTCCCTGTTCGATGGCGGCAAGCCGCACGTCGGCCTGCTCCTCCCCAACGGCGCCGAATATCTCTTCTGGCTGAATGGCGCCGCGCTTGCCGGTGCGGCCAAGGTCGGCATCAACCCGACACGGCGGGGTGAGGCGCTCGCCGCCGACGTTCGGGCCACCGACTGCGCCATGATCGTGACCGACGAAGAAGGCGCCGCCCTGCTGCAGGGCCTGGACCTCGGGCTGGACAGCAACAAGATCCTCATCGTCGGCACCGACCGCTACCACGATCTCCTCGCGCAGCATGCCGACGGCGATGGGGCCAAGGATCTCCTTGCGAACGCGGACGCTGTCGACGAGAGCGCTCTCTTCCTCCTCATCTTCACGTCGGGGACCACGGGCGTGCCCAAAGCGGTGCGCTGCACCCAGGGTCGGCTGGCCGCCATTGCCGAGGTGGCGGGCCCCGGCTTCGGCTACACGTCCGAGGACGTGTGCTACTGCCCGATGCCGCTGTTCCACGGCAACGCGTTGATGGCGCTGTGGGGACCGGCCGTCATGATGGGCGCGGCCATCGCCACCCGCCCGCGTTTCAGCGCCTCGGCCTTCCTCGACGACGTGCGCCGCTACGGCGCCACCAAGTTCAGCTACGTGGGGAAGGCGATCGCCTACATCCTGGCTACCCCCGAGCGGCCCGACGACGCCGAGAACACGCTCCGGAGCGCGTTCGGCACCGAGGCCTCGGTGCGCGACCGCGACCGTTTCTACAAGCGCTTCGGGTGCTACCTCATTGAGGGCTACGGCCAGAGCGAAGGCGGCGCGGCGATCAATCCCGTGCTCGGGATGCCCAAGGGCGCGCTGGGCAAGCCGGCCGCCGGCGTCGATCTCGCCGTCATGAGTCCCGAGACGGGTGAGGAGAGCCCACCGGCCGACTTCGACGAGGAAGGGCGCCTGCTCAACGCGGGCGCGGCCATCGGCGAGATCGTGAACCGCAGCGGGCGGGGCAGCTTCGAGGGCTACTACCGACGTGACGATGCCGAGCAGGAGCGGTTGCGCCGCGGCTGGTACTGGACCGGCGACCTCGGCTACGTCGACGCCGACGGCTTCTTCTACTTCGCCGGCCGGACCGGGGACTGGCTGCGGGTCGACTCCGAGAACTTCGCGGCCGGCCCGGTCGAATCGATCATCTCTCGCCATCCCGACCTGGCGGTGGCCGCCGTCTACCCGGTCCCCGACACGGCCTCGGGCGCCGGCGACCAGGTCATGGTGGCTGTCGAGTTGGTGCCGGACAAGGAGTTCGACCCCGACGCCTTTGCCGCCTGGCTGACCGAGCAGCCGGACCTGGGCCCGAAGTGGGTGCCCCGCTACGTCAGGGTCTCACCCTCGCTGCCCCAAACGGCGACCGGGAAGGTCACGAAGGTCGGGCTGCGGGCCGAGGCCTGGGCCTGCGACGACGTGGTCTGGTGGCGACCGCTCGGCCGATCGGACATCCGCTTCACCCTGCTCACTGACGAGGATCGAAAAGCCCTGGCTGCCGGCCTGGCCGAAAATGGGCGCCCCCCGGTAGGGGAAGTCGCGTAACAGACTGTTACACTTGTTTCGTAACGAAACGAGCCAGGAGGTCCGGCATGGCTGCAGACAGGGTCACCCGCTTCGCCGCCGATCTCGTCGATGCAGCGGCAGTGGAAGGGGCGCGCCACAGCCGCTCCACCAAGCAGCAGCTCGATCACTGGGCCCGGGTGGGGCGCACGGTTTCGACCCATCACTCCACCGCCCGCCGCCGTGTCGAGGCGGCGCTGGAGGGAACATTGGCCCTGACCGACCTCACCGCAGAGGAGCGATTGGTCGCCAACGCGGAGACGGACGCCGCCATCGCCGAGCGCCTCCGCACCGCGCACTACGGCGATGTGCTCGTCGCCCAGGGGGTGCCGACCGTTGCCCTCGACGACGACGGCCGCCTGGTGCGGTACGACCCGGACGGCACGACGGCCCCCTTGGACTGACAACCGGGCGCCTGAGGACAACGCGTGCGACTCGACCTCGTGGTCGGGCCCAATGGAGCAGGCAAGTCGACCTTCGTACGGCTCACCCTGGCCCCGCTCCTCCCCACGCGAGGTTCGTCAACGCCGACGTCATCGCCCGGCAACGCTGGCCCGACGACGCCGAGGCCCGCTCCTACGAGGCGGCCCGCGTTGCGGCGGCGACCCGTGAGGCCCTCCTTGCACGACGCGAGCCGTTCATCGCCGAGACCGTGTTCTCCCATCCCTCGAAACTCGACCTGCTCCGGGCAGCGAACACCGCGGGCTACTACACGGCGCTCCACGTCGTGATGGTCCCCGAAGACCTGGCCGTCGCCCGCGTCGCATCTCGCGTCGAAGCCGGCGGACATGCCGTTCCGGAGGAGAAGATCCGCGGGCGCTATAGCAGGCTCTGGCCGCTGGTGGCCGACGCCATCGTGCTGGCCGACACCTCCAGCGTGTACGACAACGCGCAGCGCACCGGCCCGCGCACAGTCGCCACATTCAGCCACGGCTTTGCCGTGGGCAGCGCTCTTATGGCCGGAATGGACGCCCCGGGTGCTCACCGACCGCTGGCCGGCCGGAATCTAACGCCCCGACGATCTCGAGGACACCCGTCAGGTCGCCGATCCGGTAATCGCCGGGTTCGAGCACCGGTGGCTGCTGGCCTCGTCGCTCCTCCTGACGCCAGACGTGCACGGACGTCATGCCGTGCCGCCGCGGTCCCCGCACGTCGGGCTCCCACGAGTCGCCGACGAAGACGACCTCGGAAGGGTCGAGGCCCAGCGCCGTGACCGACGCGTCGTAGATAACCGGGTGCGGCTTCCGCGCGCCGGCGCGGGCCGAGGTGATCCCGACGTCGACGAACTCCAGCACGCCGACCTGGTCGAGGAACGCGTCGAGCTCCCAGCCCCAGTTCGAGCAGACGCCTATGGCCAACCCGGCCTTGCGGAGGGACGACAGTGTCGCGACGGCTTCGCGGTAGGGCTCCATCGCCCCCTGATCCGACGCCCGCAGGGCCTCGATGAGGTTGTCCACGTCCGGATCCGGCACGCCGCAGGCGCTCGTGAGATCGCGCAGGCGCAGTCGCACCCAGGACTCGTATGTCTCCTCGCTGACCGAGTGCTCGCCGTGCTCGACTCCGTTGTAGCGGGAGAAGTAGTCGTCGAAGAGGGCTCTCTCCGGAGTGTAGCCATGGGCGGCGAACACCGTCTCGTAATTCGAGACGTCGGTGTCGGCGAAATGGGCAAGGGTGCCGTAGAAGTCGAAGATGACCGCTCTGACCACGCAACCATCTTGCCCCGGGGGCGTGACACCCCTCCCGGTGTGCCACCGCGTCCGGGTGTCCAGGTCATACTTTCTCACGACATGGAAGGCGACGAGCAGGCGGCGGAGGCCCCGGATCCGGATGCACACGCCCCGGCCGAGGCGAAGGACGAGAGCGATGGGAAGCCCTCAGGCCGCTTTCTGGTCGAACTCGTCGGCGTCGTGGTCGTGGCCATCCTCGTCGCTGTGTTGCTGCGGACGTTCGTCGTCGCCACGTACTCCATACCGTCTGGCTCCATGGAACCGACGCTGAAGATCGGCGACCGGATCGTGGTCGACAAATTGAGCTATCACTTCCACGGTGTCGACCGCGGCAATATCGTGGTGTTCACCACCCCATCCAACGAGAATTGCGCCGGGCCGCCGGTGTCGGACCTCGTGAAGCGAGTCATCGGCCTTCCAGGCGAGACCATCTCGCTGCACGACGGGAACGTCTACATCAATGGTCGTCTGCTCCCCGAGCCGTTCCTGCCGCCGGAGGTCCGGCACGACACCTATCCGGGACCATCGAACAACGCCTTCGCCCTGCGCCAGCCGTATCGCGTGCCGCCCGGAGAGGTCTACGTCATGGGCGACAACCGGCCGCAGTCGTGCGACAGCCGGTACTGGGGTCCGATCCGCGAGTCCACCATTGTGGGGGAAGTCGACATACGGATCTGGCCGCTGTCGCGTCTCGGCTTCTTCTAGACGGTCAGGTGAGCAACTTCGTGAGAATGGCCAGCGGGACTGCGCCCTCGTTTTGCGATGCCAGGTTGCCCAGAGGTTTGACGCCGCGACCTAGTAGGTGGAGTCGACGCGGCGAACAACGTTTCCGCGGCCATCGTCCACGACAGTGTGGCCGCGGCGGGTGTTGCCGACGACCATCACGATCACTGACAGCACGGCACCAACGACGCCGACGACCATCAGGATCCAGCCCACCTTGTTGACGTTGAAACCGTGTTGGTACGGCTCCGTGACTGCCCAATCGAGAATCGCACCGACTGCAAAGGCGATGATGCTTACGACAAGACCGCCGGCACCGATCATGACAACCCCTTTCACTCCGTTGCAATGCGCGTACCCGTCACGGGCATGAACAAACCAACCCGCGTGCACGACGGGAAAGGCAGAGGAAGGTGTCGATTCCATTCGATTGTCGAAGCCTCGCGCTGTCCGGACGGACGTCCTTGTGCTGTCGTGTTCGGAAGATCGGTAGACGGTCGCACGAGTTCGTCGCCTGGCTCCATCATCCTTTCCCCGCATCGAGAGTCTTCGAAGAAGTCGCCGACAAGGGGTACGACATCCGATCGCGGGAACCAGTTCCGATCACCGTGCGTGCGATCCGCCCCGCGGCACTGGAACGTCTGCCCACGGACGCGCGAAGAAGAGTGCGCGGCGAGCAGGAACTCTCGGTGGACCTCGAACTGTCGCAACGAGCGCCGATCGGGCAGTATGCGTGCTTTCACCGATTGAGGAGCGAAAGACACACATGCCAGCGCCGTACGCCGAGAGTCCGGGTCGATGGAAGTTCCTCTCCTCGCGAGACGGTCACGCAGAAATGTCCTGGGCACCGTCACCTGATATGGCGAATCCCTTTGGGAGCGTCCACGGCGGCATCATCGCCACGGTCATCGACGAGTCATGCGGAGCGGCTCTGATGCCGCTGATCGATGCCCCGTCCGCACCCACCGTCTCCCTCAACGTCGAATACCTCCACGCCGTTCAGGTCGGCGGCACCTACACGGTGCTCAGTGAGATCGTGCGCAAGGGCAGGGCGATGGCCATAGCCGATGCACGCGTCCTGAACGAGGAGGGCACGGTCCTCGTCCGGGGGACCTGTTACTTCCAGGTTCCCCGTTCGAAGTGAGGCCTTCCCGGAGAGCGCTTCTAGCGCCGTTCCCGCCGCCACACGACACGCAGACCTGACCACGTCTCGTCGATGGCGCAGACCTTGTTGTCGACCAGCCCCATCGGCAGCGCCACCGCCCGCACGACGTTCTCGTCCATGGTGGTCACCACACCCGAGGCCCTCTTGGGCCAGGCCACCCATAGACCTCCGGCCGGGAAGATCATCTGGCCCAGCGTGTCGATGCGGCGCTCGAAGTCACTCCGTTCCGTGAAGAAGGCCACCACCACGTCCGCCTTGCCGCGGGCCTGGCGCTTCACCGCCACCCCGCCCGGCAGCCCGTCGACGACCCCCGGCGGCGCACCGATCAGCGCCACCGTCGTCCCGTCCACGATTCCGAGCTTCTTGGGCAGCGGCGTGCCGCTGTACCCGGACCCCGGCATCAGCCGTTGACGGCCTCGTAGACCCGGAAGGCCAGCGGGTACTCGTACCCGCCCTCCCCGACGGCGAACTGTTCGAGATGCTCGTCGATCGCCGTCTCGACCTCGTCCATCCGCTCGGGGGCGACCCCCATGAATCCGAACAGCGAGCGGTCGACCACGGCGCTCGCCGGCGCCCGGACGGTGATCTCGTGCCCGGTGCTCACCACGCCACCGAATCCGGCCCCACCGAGGACATCGCGGACGTACTCGTCGTCGCCCAGACTGAACGGGCCCACCGGGCTCTTGCCCGGCTCGGGCAGCCGGGGCGGCGGGACGAACGGCCGCAGCACGGTGCCCGTATGCCATGGATTCTTCTCGACCCACTGCCAGCAGGCGAAGACGAGGCGCCCCCCCGGCCGCAGTCCGGAACGGATTGCGCCGAACGCCGCCGTTGGTTCGTCGAAGAACATCACGCCGAGCTGGCTGACGGCCACATCGAAGGTCTCCGGGCCCAGGCCCCCTGTCTGCACGTCCATGACCACGAACTCGACGTTCGTCGCTCCAGCCTCCTCTGCCCGCGCCGGGCCAGCTCCAGGAGCGGCGCGGAGATGTCGAACCCGATTATCTGGCCCCGCGACCCCACCGCCCGCGCCAGGGCGATCGTCTGGGCGCCCCCGCCGCACCCGATGTCGCAGACCCGCTGGCCCGCCTCGACGTGGGCCGCCGCAAGGAGATGGGGCGTCAGGGCCTCGGTGAGGCGCTCCCGCTTGGGCCAGGCCGCCACCCACTGATCGTCATTCCACCGCTTCGTTTCCTTTTCGTTGGCCACGGCCACAACGTAACGTCCCAGGTAGGTTGAAGGCCGTGCGCGTCGGTCTCGTGATCCTGCCGTCGGACCGCTGGTCCGAGGCCCGCCGACAGTGGGAGTGGGCGGACCGGGCCGGATTCCACACGGCCTGGACCTATGACCATGTTCGCTGGGGTGGGATGCCCGATGGGCCGTGGCACGCGGCCGTGCCCGTGCTGGCCGCCGCGGCCGCCGTCACCGAGCGCGTCCGGCTCGGCACCCTGGTGGCCACGCCGAACTTCCGCCATCCCGTCACGCTCGCCCGGGACGCGCTCGCGCTCGATGACCTGAGCGCCGGCCGCCTGGACCTCGGACTCGGACCCGGCAGCGTTGGGCCCGACGCCACCGCGCTCGGGCAGGAACCGTGGACGCCGGCGGAGCGCCTGGCGCGCTTCGAGGAGTTCCTGCAGGTGCTCCAGCCGATCGTCGATGGCGAGCCGACCACACGGACCTCCATGACCACAGCGCACTACCGGGCCGACGAAGCGCCGAGCACACCGGGCGCGTTGCAGCGGCCCCTTCCCCTGACCATCGCCGCGGGCGGCTCCAAGGGCATGCGCCTCGCTGCCCGTCACGGGCGAGACTGGGTGACCGTGGGTCCGACCGGGGCCGGGCCGCGCACGCCGGAGGCTCTGCTCGGTGCGGTCAGACACCAACTCCCCCTCCTCGATCTGGCCTGCCGCTCCGAAGGCCGGGAGCCATCAGGGATAGGCAAAGTGGTCTTGTTCACGCCAACCGAGCCGGTCATCACTTCGGTGGACCAGTTCGACGACCTGGCCGGCCCCTACGCTGAACTCGGCTTCGACCAGTTCGTCATCCACCACCCGGATCAGACGGGGCCCTACGGCGGCAACCTGAAGGCGTTCGAGCAGATCGCCGAGCGTGGGACGACGTAGCGATTGTCAGCCGGCGAAGGCCGAGGCCGTCGCCGCCAAGACACCATCTCGCTCCGACGCCGGTTCCACCCGCTCGACCTCGCAGACCGTGCAGCCAACCCATGACGCCGCGTCGACCAGCGCCCGTGCCACCGGCGCCGCCGCGTCCGGACGCAGCAGCGTCACCTGTTTCGCCACCAGCGTCTCGCCCCGCCGGCCCGGATCGACCAATCCGACAATGCGGGTCCCGTCGAGCACGGGCATGGCGAAGTAACCGTAGATGCGCTTCTCCTTCGGCGTGTAGGCCTCGAGCCGGTGGCGCAGGTCGAACAGGCGCTCGAGACGCTCCCGATACCAAATGAGGGAGTCGAACGGCGAAAGCATGACTGTCCGGCCCCGCATCCGGGTGCCCACCGCGCTGAGCGCGCCGGGGTCGGCATAGGCGGCCTGCTTCCACCCAGCCACCGAGACCTCCGTCAACTCGGACGAGTCCAGCACTCGGCGGACCAGCGTACGTGGCACGCCGTGGTACACGGCGAGGTCCGCCTCCGTCGCCACGCCCAGCGAACGCGCCGCCGCCATGACCAGCCGCACGGCGCACTCCTCGTCGGTCCAATCCTGGTCCAGAAGGTCAGACGGAATGGCGCGCTCGGCCAGGTCGTACACGCGGGCGAAACCCCGTCGCTCGCGGCAGACGAGTTCCCCGATGTCGAGGAGCCACTCGGCTGCGATCTTGGTCTCGGACCAGTCCCACCATGGACCCCCCTTCTTGGCGCCCCCGAGCTCGTTGGCCGTGAGCGGGCCCTCACCGCGCAGACGCGCCAGCACCTCGTTGCAGCTCTTGTCCCGCTCCTCCAACACGTGCCACCGCTTGCCTTTTTCGCGCCTGGCCCGGCGCTTGAACGCGTAGGCCGGCCAGTCCTCGAGCGGCAGCACGCAGGCGGCGTGCGACCAGTACTCGAAGGTCTCGCTCTTTGGGCCCCAGTAGGCCTGCTCCACTCGCTTGCGTCCAATCGCGCCGGAGCGCGCATACGCCACCAGCTCGTGTGAGCGCGCCAGGACCGAGATGGTGTCGAGTTGCACTGCGCCGAGCCGGCGCAGCGCGGCCGGCACACCACCTTTCGTCACGCGGGCGCCTCGCAGCCCCTGGGCGGCCAACGCCACTCGCCGGGCGTCCTCGATGTCGAGCGTGTCGGATCCCACGTCAGGTCCAACCGTGCACGGGTCTGATCAAGAGCACCGGCTCAAGCGACGAGGCCCCACGGTCCGGTGCCTGCGAGCTGCCGGGGCGAGGTCTTCGACCCGGATGAGGTCGTCGGTCAGGGTGTCACCTCCATGAGTCGGCGATCGGAGATTACCGGCGGTTCGGAGCGAACGGGCAGGCCAAGGCCAACTCGCGTGGGTCCTGACACGTTCCGCTCGACAAGGACATTCTCCCGAATCCCGCCCTCCATTGGTCCTGTTCGTCGCCGGATATTTCTCTGGTGCCGGCCGCTACCGTGCATCGTGGTGACCGACACCGATGACGTCGTTGAGCAGATCCTGAGCAGCTACGACACGATCACGGTGGTCGGTGCGAGCACTGCAACCATCAAGGCCGCTCACTCCGTTCCACGCCATATGCAGCGACACGGCTGGAGGATCATCCCCATCAACCCCCACGCCGGGAATATCCTCGGCGAGCGCGTCTATCGCCGCTTGGCGGACGTCCCCGAGCACATTGGCTTGGTCGACGTGTTCAGACCCTCATCGCAGGCCGCCGACATTGCCCGCCAAGCCGTCACCGCCGGAGCGACAGCCTTGTGGCTGCAGTTGGACATCGCATCGGACGAGGCACGCACCATTGCAGAGGACGCGGGATTGCTCTACGTAGAGAACCGTTGCCTCACCATCGAACAACGCCGCCTGGGCAGGGACGCGCCGGGCAGTCCATCGTGACGTTCAGGAGGCCATCGAACAACTCCTTTGGCGACCACGCGTGACGAGCTGCGCCTTTCGGAGAGTCGTCGGTGGGCATCATTTCGACCCGGATGAGGCGAACGCGCTCACGGACCTCGTCGCCGACTCGTCTGGAAGGTTCCAGCCTTGACGGGCGGGGTGCACAAACGTATTTTCGCCCTGACGCGCAGCCCGCGACTCGAGCGGTCGTTCAGATGTCTGCGAACGGGAAGAGGATGACAAGTGCCCGACTCTCAGCCCCTCGTGGCCGACCTCATGGTCGAGTGCCTCGAACGCGAAGGCGTGACCCATGTGTTCGGGATACCCGGAGAAGAGAACATTCACCTGGTGGACGCCCTGTCTCGTTCATCGATTCGTTTCGTTCTCGTCCGGCACGAACAAGGGGCCTCCTTCATGGCCGAGACGTACGGAAGGATCAGTGGTCGAGCGGGAGTCTGTTCCGCCACCCTTGGTCCCGGCGCAATCAATCTGCTCCTCGGCGTCGCCGATGCCACGACCAACTCGACGCCGCTGGTCGCCCTCTCCGCCCAGGTCGGAATGAATCGGAGCTTCAAGGAGTCCCACCAGGGTGTCGACCTGGTGCCGATGTTTGCTCCCGTCACGAAGTGGTCAGCCCTCGTCGCAACGCGGGAGGCCGCACCCGAGATGATCAGGAAGGCCTTCAAACTCGCGCAGACAGAGCGGCCCGGCGCCGTCTACCTTGCTGTGCCCGAAGACATCGAGAGCGCTGCGGCTCCGGACGACGCAAGGCCGCTTGAAGTCAACGTCCCCCGGCCCGACGAACCATCCCCGAGCCAGGTGGCTCGAGCTGCATCGATACTCAAGGCGGCGTCCAATCCGATCGTCCTGGCCGGCCATGGCGCAGCCCGAGCCAACGCCGGGCCATCACTGATCCGGTTTGCCGAGACATTGGGGGTCTCGGTGGCCACGACGTTCCACGGCAAGGGCGTGTTTCCCGATGACCACCCCCAGGCCCTCGGTGCGATCGGATTCATGCGGCACGACTATGTGAACTTCGGATTCGATCAGGCCGATGTCATCGTCACGGTCGGCTACGAGCTCCAGGAGTTCGACCCCGTTCGCATCAATCCTCGAGGTGACAAGAAGATCATCCACATCCACCGTTTTCCGGCTGAGGTCGACCGCCACTACAACGTCGCCGTAGGACTGCAGGCGGAAATCGGTCACAGCCTCGATGCCCTGGGGTCCGCCCTGGACTGTCACTTCGAGAATCACACCATGAAGCTGCAGATCCGCGGCCTCCTGTCCCAGGAGTTGGCGCAAGGGAGTGCCGATGACAGGTTCCCCATGGCACCGGCTCGCGTCGTGGCTGACACGCGGGCGGCCATGGGTCGGGAGGACATCGTGCTCGTCGACACCGGCGCGCTCAAGATGTGGATGGCCCGCCTCTACCCCACCTTTGCGCCCAACACGTGCCTCATTTCGAACGGCCTCTCGACGATGGCCTGGAGCCTCCCCGGTGCCATCGGGGCCAAGATCGCCCGACCCGACGCGCGGGTGCTCGTCGCCACCGGTGACGGGGGCTTTCTCATGAACTCCCAGGAGATCGAGACCGCGTTGCGGGAACGGATCCCCATGGTCATCCTTGTCTGGGTCGACGATGCCTACGGTCTGATCAGCTGGAAAATGGATCTCGAACTCGGCCGCCACGTTGACACCACGTTCGGGAATCCCGACTTCGTTGCGTACGCCCAGAGTTTCGGAGCGGCCGGCTACCAGATCACATCGCCCGAACAGCTTCTTCCGACCCTGAACACCGCCCTCGCCGACGACACGGTCTCGGTTATTGCCTGCCCAGTCGACTATTCGGCCAACCTCGAGCTGATCCGCTCCCTCGGCGAACTCGACGAATCCCTGTCGTAGGGGGCTCCCCCGACGACGCATTCCCGAGCAGCAGGCGTTAGGCCCATTCTGAGCAGGCATTGTTCTGACTCGTCGCGCGACGAAGGCGCTCGCGTCTTCACGCTGGCCGATAGGACACGTGTCGGTCAGTTCAGCAAAGGCCGGGGTCGAAAAAGGCTGTTCATGCTTCGTGCGTCTTCCAGGATCTCGTCACCGGAGCAACGAGATCGCCTCCCAGCGCATTGAGATACCCAAAAGCCGATCGACCTCGCCAAGGCCAGTGAGTCGTGCCGTGATCGTGATCTGGGATGGGCCCGAGGCTTCCGAGCAGCGATTCCTCGAGCCCGAGTACCATGAGCACCTGCTGAGCGGCCCCTGGCAACTCGCCATTCGCACCCTTCGGCGCTAGTGGCTTCGCCACGAACCAGGAGGTTCCTTTCTCGTGCAGACCACGGTCGACGAAATCGCAGACGGCATCTACCGGTTGTCCACCTGGGTAGCCGAAATTGCGCCCCCAGCCGGATTCACCTTCAACCAATTCCTCGTCGTCGCTGAAGAGCCCCTGTTGTTCCACACGGGACCGCGGGCCATGTTCCCGCTCGTCTCCGAAGCCGTACGAAGTCTCCTCCCTTTGGAAAGCCTCCGTTGGATCACCTTCGGCCACGTGGAGTCCGACGAATGCGGCTCGATGAATCAATGGCTCGAGGTTGCGCCTCAAGCGCAGGTCGCCCACGGGACGATGGGCTGCTTGGTGTCCCTCAATGATCTGGCCGACCGCCCGCCGAGGGCGCTTGCCCACGGTGAGGTCATCGACCTTGGCGGGAAGCGGATGCGGCATCTCGATACGCCGCACGTCCCTCACGGATGGGAGGCGCGGGTCCTCTACGAGGAGACCACGGGAACGCTGCTTTGTGGCGACCTGTTCACCCATCTGGGAAATGGACCGGCGCTCACTTCAGACGACATCGTTTCGCCTGCCATGGAGGCAGAGGCGATATTCCGAAGCACGGCTCTGGCTCCCGATACGGCGGCTGTCATCCGCGGCTTGGGCGATTTGCATCCGACGGTCCTGGCCTTGATGCACGGGTCGTCGTTCATCGGGGACGGGGCACGAGCCCTGGGTGAGCTTGCCCACGAGTACGAAACGCAGTACCTGACGCCAACGTGACGATCAGGTTCGCTTTCCACGAGGGGCTCTAGACAGAAGCATCGCGGCAGGCCGGGCGAACCCAGCGGTTCGACGGGTTCAGTCGAAGAGCGAAGCCGCCACCGCGTTTTCGAGCACACGGTCGTTGGCCCACATCAGCTGCTGTTGCTTGGCTCGTCGGAAGTACAGCTGGATCTCGAAGTCCAGCGTAAACCCGATGCCGCCGAAGAGCTGTTGCGCCATGGCGGTGATGTCGCGGAAGGTCGAGCAGGCGAACAGCTTGGCCATCGGCGCCAACGACTCGAGGGACCGTCCGGTCGCACCCGCCCAGGCCGCTTCGTGCACGAGCTGTTCCGCACCATCGAGATTGGTCACGGCATCAGCCAAATAGTGGGCCAGCGCCTGGAAGGCCCCGAGCGGCTTGTCGAATTGGTGGCGATCCTTGGCGTACTGCGTCGTGATCTCGAGGGCATAGCGGGCGCCGCCCACTGCCTGGGCCGCCAAAAGGACCAAGGCAGGCTCGAGTACCTGCTGCCAGGTCGCCCAGCCGCTCTGGGCCGGACCAATGCGGTCAGCCTCACTCACGGCAACGTTGGACAGCGTGACCTCGTACTGCGTGTCGGACGCGATGCTGAACTGCTGGCGCAGCGTGACTCCGCTTGCTTTCGGGTCGACCAGGAACAGGTCAACCGCATCTGGGGCGTCACCCGTGCGGGCTAACACGATGAGCCGGTCCGCCGACGAGGCGTATGCGACGTGACGCTTGAGCCCGTTGATCCGGAACCCAGCGCCGTCGGCCTCGGCGCGGGCCTCCACGCCACGCGACGAAAATCCATTCTCGGGCTCGAGCCAGGCCGGGGTCACGATGGCCTCACCGGAAGCCACCGGCCGCAGCCACTCCTCCCGCTGGGCCTCACTGCCGGTGGCCAGGACTCCGCCGCCCATGACGGCGCTGACGAAGTGGGGCGTCGGTGCCAACGCCCGCCCCAGCTCTTCGTAGAGGGCAACACCCTCAATGAGGGACATCCCCGATCCCCCGTATTCCTCGGGGAGCAGCAAGCCGATCAAATCGAGCTCACCGAGCTGCGTCCACAGTGCCGCGGGATAACCGACGGCGTCGTCCTCCATCTTCCGGACTACATCGAGCGGGCAATGCCGCCCCAGGACGTCGCGCACCGTCTGGCGCAGCAGCTCTTGTTCTTGGTCGAAATCAAGGTCCAACATGCAAGTACTCTCCTGCTCGAGGGCTCACGGGCACAGACATACACAAAGTCCGACTCACGGCGACGGCCGCCACTGATCGCCCCGCCGTGCCCACGGGTTGTCGTCGGCGCTCCGGGGCAAGGCGATACGGGCGGCGCAGGTGGTCTTCACGTCGCCGTCGACCGACAAGGTCACCGCCACCGCGACGAAGCCGCAGCCGACCTCATCCACCGATGTCGACTCCACCACGCCAGTCAACGACATGGTGTCGCCGGGAAAGACCGAGCCCTTCATGCGGAACGTCACGCGGGCCAGCCGGCCGTGCGGGCCCGTCCAGTCGGTCATGTAGCGCTCGAACCAGGCCGCCTGATTGGGGGTGTTCAAGAAGATGTCCTGCGTCCCGTTGCGTTCGACGGCGAAATCCTTGTCGTGGTGCATCGGGCGCCAGTCACGCGTGGCCAATGCGCCGAGGACGACCGTCGTCGCCGTGACGTCGTAGTCGAGCGTCGGCAACGACTCCCCGACACTGACGTCATCCAAGAGCAATTGGGGCATGACAACAGAGATGCTCACGATGCTGGCGCCTCTCCTCGGCGGTAGCCGAAGCCTGTGTAGGACTCGACCGCCACCAGCTCGCCGTCCTGGTTGGTGTAGACGACGTCGATCACCCAGAAGCGGCCGGTACCGAGCTTGGTCGTCTTCTCGTCGCTCACCGAGCGGAGCACCTGGTGGGTCCGCAACACGTCGCCCATGCGAACCGGCGTGTGGAACTCAATGGTGTTGTCGGTCATGACCGCCTCGGGCAACCCCAGCGCAGCCTTCAGGTCGAAGTGGACCTGCAGCGGCAGCGCCTCCTGCGTCCGCCCCGGCGCCCAGTGGTGGGGCCGGAACCAGACGGAGACCATCGACGGCGGCGCCACCGGCCCGTCCGTCAGCTCCCGCGCGACTGCGTCGTCCCAGTAGAGAGGGTTTCCGTTCTCAACCGAGGCGCACGAGGTCCAGACATAGGAGCGCTCGACGGGGAACTCCCCAACTTCGTGGTACTGCTCCTTGCCGATGCGATCGCGCATCTCGGCCAGGGCCGCCGAATCGCCGTCGTCCGTCATGCGACCACTTTCCGGGCCACCCAGCGGGCCACCGTTTCACCGTCCACACCGGCCTCCTTCAAGAGGTGCTCCGTGTCTGTATGCGTCATGTCCGGCAGCTGCACCGTCGTCCCAGCCTCAGGGCGCTCCATGCCGGCCAACAAGGGCGTCAGCTGCGACAGTTCCCCTTCCGTCGGATGCACCGCCGACGAAACCACACCCCGGGCCACGAAATGCGGGGATGCAGCGACCTCGGAGATCTCGAGCACCGGTGCGACGCACGTGTCGGCCCCGGCCAGCCGCGCGACCCACTCGTCACGGGGTCGCTCGGCGAAGGCCGCCGCGAAGGCTGCCCTGATCCGATCCTGCGCCGAATCGTCAAGCTGCAGACCAGACAGCTCACCCAGCCCCAGAGCGCTGCACAGATTGGCGAAGAACTTGGCCTCGATCGCACCGACCGCCAACCACTTTCCGTCCGATCCCGCGTAGACGCCGTAACAGGCATACCGGCCGGACAGGATGTCGTGACCCGGCTGGATCTCGCCGCCCAGCGCCAGTTGCTCGTCGATGGACAACGACGTCAGCCACAGCACGCCTTCCGCGACCGAGACGTCGAGATACGCACCGCGTCCCGTGGTGGCCCGTCCCGCCAGCGCCGCCGTGACTGCCAGCGCCGCTTGCATGCCGCCGGCCGCGGCATCGGCCACCGTCGCTCCCGGCAACGGCGGCGCACCTCCGACACCCGGCGTGCTCATGGCCAGGAAGCCACCCACCGCCAGGTAGTCGATGTCGTGGCCGGCCCACTGCGACGCCGGCCCGTCCTGGCCGTAGCCACTCGTGGAGCAGTAGACCACTCCGGGATTGCGCTCCGAGACTGCGGCGTACCCCACGCCCAAGCGGTCGACGACGCCGGGTCGGAAGCTCTCGACCACCACGTCAGCGGCTCCTGCGAGTGACAGGAACGCCTCTCGCCCGTCCGCATCCTTCAGGTCCACCAGCATCCGGCGCATGCCACGGTGCCCGCTGTAGGCGAAGAACTGCGGGACGATCGGCGCGGCATCGGCCGTCGGCACCGGCCCGACTTTCACCACCAAGGCGCCGTAGTCGGCCAGCAGGCGCGTGCAGCGCGCCGCCGGCCCGACCGTCGAGAGGTCGAGCACGACGACCCCGTCGAGGGGCCCGCTCGCAGGAGAGACCGACTTCATCTCAGAAGTTCTTCGGCAGACCGAGTTTGCGCCGGGCGATGATGTTCTTCTGGATCTCCGACGCGCCGCCGCCGATGGTGTCGATCACTGTGTAGCGGTAGGTCGACTCGGAGCGGCCGGCCATCGGCGCCTCTTCGGTCTTGACCCGCAGCTGGCTGCCGGGACCGGCGATGTCCATTGAGGCGTTGGCCAGGCGCTTGGAGAGCTCTGTGGCGAACAGCTTGTACTCGGAGGCCTCCGCCGTCGGCGCCGCACCGCCCTTGGACGACTCGAAGACGAACTTGAGCCCCATGACCCGGGCCACCTCCAGCTGGGTCGCCAGCTGGGCCAGGCGCTGGCGGATCACCGGGTCGTCCTTCAACGGCACGCCGTCGCGCACCGTCGTCCGCACGTACTCGACAAGCAGCTCGAAGCGCTGCTGCATGGGCGAGAGGGTGAACATGGTGAAGCGCTCGAGGTCGAGCGCCTCCGATATGTACTGGAACCCTCGGCCCACCTCGCCGACGACGTAGTCGTCGGGCACGAAGACGTCGTTGAGGAACACCTCGTTGGTGCGTTCGTCCCCCATCGTCCAGATGGCGTTCACCGTGATGCCCGGCTGGTCGATCGGGACGAGGAACAGCGTGATGCCAGCGTGCTTGGAGTCGGGGTCGGTGCGCCCGCCCACCCAGTACCACTCCGCGAAATGGGCGGAGGTGGTCCATGTCTTCTGTCCGTTCAGGATCCAGCCACCGTCGTCCCGGGTGGCCTTCAGCTGCATGGAGGCTGCGTCAGAGCCGGCATTGGGCTCGGAGTAGCCGACGGCGAACTCGACCTCGTTGCGCAGGATTTTGGGCAGGAACTCGGCCTTCATCCGCTCGTTGCCGTGCCGGATGATCGTCTTGCCGACAATGCCCACGCCCTTGCCGATCTGGGGTCCTCCCCGTCCGGCCAACTGCTCGTTGAGAAGGTACTCATAGATACCCTCCCCCTCGGATCCGCCGTACTCCTTGGGCCAGGTCATGCCGAGCCAGCCCCGCTCGCCCATGGAGGCCATGAAGGCTCGCCTCTTCGGCGTGTCGACGATCTGCGCCATGTTCTCCCGGGTCAGGTCGAACACGTCGGGATCGTCGTTGGCATCGAGAAAGCTCTCGACCTCCTTCACAAAGGCCAGTTGCTCGGGCGAGAACTCGAACTCCATTTGCTGCCTCCACATGACCGCGACCGGATCTGACGAGGCGTCAGATTAGGCCGACATCATAGGGCACACCCTGCGACTGCTCCCACTACGAAGTGCTGCGATTGGCACGGCGGTCACCCTCTTCGAAGAACCGTGGGATACGTCTCTGACATGCCGATTCCGTCATCCAGGATTTCATTCGAGTACGCCGGACGCGACAAAGGACCTGATAACTCGGCCAAACACGGCGCGAAACTGCATCCGTCGAAGGAAGACAAATGCAACTCGACGCGCTCCGTCGCAGGATCGGCTGCAGCATCCCGCAGTGCGAGTCCCGGCGCTTCACTTTCTTTCGGTCTCCTCGGCTGTCCATCGCCGACGTTCCGTTTCAGTCCGGCTTCCCTTTGACCTGTGCGATTTTTCGGACTGCTGGGATGTCCGAAATCGTGGGATTTCTCGCTTCTTCATGCACGCGGTGTGTGAGCTCCAGACCCACCACCACTCCCGGAACCTCGGTCGACACAGTCATCGATGGAGACTCTGTTTGCTTCTTCGACTCAAGCGTTGGTACCGGTCGCACCCGCATTGTTCGTTGGCAAAACGTCGACCGCTCGCTCTTCGAAGTTGTGAAACCAATCGACTCAAAAGAGAACGGTGTGTTCCTCGTGAAACAATTAGCAATCAGAAGGCACGCGGCAATTCGACTTGGTTCGTGCCGGCGGAGCGCAGGTGTTTACAGCGGACGATCGACCCAGCGTCGCGTTAACGCGCAGCTGACTAGTCTGTTCGCCGCACAGCGACCGCTCGCCTCGATCAGATTGGCCGTCAGCGAAAAGGCCCCGCGAGCGATGCCGCCAGGGATCCCGGTCACGAGTCCCAGACCCGGGACCGACGGCGCTGCAGGCGTTCGACGCGGCGGCGGCGGCGACTCGGCGTCGACGCTGCCCGGCGCTCCGGTCTTCATTCGTTCTTCCTGGTCTGATGCGGCGACGGTCGACGTCATGGCCGCCGGGTCGGTGGCCGAGCCCGGAATCATCGCGACGTGCGCAGCACTCTCCGATTCCTCCGCACGGGCCTCGTCGATCATTCCCTCGAACAGGCCCCGGACCGAGACTCCGAGGCGCGCCGCCTCGGCCTCGACCCAGGCCCGGCGCTCGTGATCGAGCCGGATGCCAACAACGGTGGACTTCGTCGTCGCCATGATTCGTTAACAGTAACTCTGGGTGTTTACATCGGCGGGCGCAGAATGGTGGCAGCCCGGTGGTGGGTCCCCGGAGAATGCCAGCGCCAGGAACGGCCCTACGATCGCCCATCGCCTCCCTTTCGGGTCCCGGTTCACGTTTGGTCGCCTGCCGGCCCCCGACGTGCTTCGCCTGGGTAAGACGGGTGGACCACCGCCCGCCGAGCCCGCTCCGAGGACAGGCGGGCGTACCAGGAACGGAACGCCTGCCGTCTGGTGGGTAGGAGCGGCGCAGGACGGGAAGCTGCCGTGGGCCGCTCGCTCAGGATCGCACCGCTTGGCGACTGCGCCGGCACGGGGTGGTTCCTTGGGAGGACGATGGAACTCGACGCTGAGAAGCACTGCCGAAGGGCGGCGCCCGTCTCCGATACCCCGGGCGCCTCCGCCGTTCTTCAGTGCAGCACCGTTTACACCTGGTGTCCTCACGACACGACACGCCTGGTGGATCGAGTGTTAACGCTGCTGGGCAGGGTGTTAACCGAGCAGGGACCCCGGACCGCCTCAGTCGGAAGGCGGGCGAGGACGGACGGTGTACGCCCGGACAGGTTCCTCAATGCCTCGGAGTGCGGCCGGCTCGAGCGGTCGGATCGTCCACCGCTCGGGCGGCAGATCTGCGGCCACCGCCTCGGTCGCCACGATCTCGCCTGGAGGGCCGGCCTTCACGAGGCGGGACAAGCAGGTTCACGAGCGGCCCGAAATAGTCGCCTTCCCGGGGGGTGGCGAGGCCGATCCCGACGGCGCCGCGGGCCGGTGGCAGGACGTCATCCCGAGCGGCCGCCCGGCACGACCTCGATCCCGATGCGGCAGGCGGCCTCCGCCGTCGGGGCGGCGAAGAAGACCTCGTCGCCGATCGTCTTGATGACCCGGCCGCCGGACAGAACGGCACTCGTCCACGCGGCCGACTCGAACCGGGTCAGCGCCAGGCTCTGGTCGCGCAGGTGCAGGGTCTGGGCCCAGGCCGTCGAACCCACCAGGTCGACGAAACCGAGGGCAACGACCTCGGTCGGGCCTTCGAATTCGCCGTCGGCGGAAGCGTTGGAAGCCAGCCAGGACCGGGCCGCCTCGGCCCGGCGCTGTGCCCGCTCGAAGGCGTCCATCACCAAGAGACGCCAGCACGTCCGGCACCGCGGGTGAAGGCGGTCGTGGCCGCCTCGGCTAGGCGGGCCCGGGCGAGCTCGTCGGGCCCCTCGCGCACCGTCCCGGGCCCCAGCTCCGCAAAGAACAGGGCGATGGCCGCCTCGGCCACATTGATGGCGGCGGCACCGAGCACCCTCGTGAAGGCGAGGATCGCCTCCTCCCCCATGAGGGCCGCTCCCTGCTCGAAGGCACGCCATGAGCGAGCTCAGGTCGGCGGGGACCTCGGTCTCGTTCTGCGCCGGGATGCCGGCGGCCAACAAGGCCCGCATGACACGCGACGTGGACAGGCCGCAGCGGCTCGCCAGCTCCGCCACCGTGATCATGTCGGTCCGGCCCTGCGTCACCAGGTCGCCCGCCACGCCGGGCAGCGTTCCCATCTGGTGGGCCTCGATCATCTGCTCGATCGGTGGCCCCGCGTTCGGTCAGGTACTCGAGGAGGGCGAGCCGCTCGGCCGCGTCCGGGTCGCGCGGGTCGTAGAGGCCGGCGGCGCGCCAGAGTCCTCGGCGAGTCCACCGGGTCACGCCGTCCAGGCGAGGGTGGCGGACAGCTGCGCCCGCGCCATCCCCTTGAGCCGCGTCTCGCGGTGGCCGTCGAAGGTGAACTCGCCGGAGCCCTGGACGAGTTGCTCGGAAAGGGACGACACGAGGATCTCGCCGGCGCCGGCGACATCGGCCAACCGGCTCGCCACGATGACCGTGTGCCCGAGGTAGTCGTCGCCCTCGTCCATGGCGTCGCCGGTGTGGACGCCGATGTGGACCGCGATGGTCTCACTGCCGTCGGCGGGGACGTAGGCCAGAACGGCGCGCTGAATGTCGATGGCACAGCGCAGGGCGCGGGCCACGCCACCGAACGCCACCATGAATCCGTCGCCCTGGACGTTGATTTCGCGGCCGCCATGACGTGCGATGGCGTCGCGCACAATGCGGTGGTGCTCACGCAGGACTTCACGGGAGGCCTGATCGCCGAGCCGCTCGGTCATGCCGGCGTAGTCGACCATGTCGCAGAAGAGGATGGTGACGGTGCCGTCGGACGGAAGGTCGCGCCGGATGTCGTTTTCGAGCGCGGCCAGCTTGGTGGGATCGGCGACGGGGTCGGCCGTTGCGATCGCAGTTGGCGCCGAACCGCGGGCGAGCCGCTTAGCCGACCGGTTCGGACGGCTCTTGACGTCGATGCCTCCCATGATGGCGAAGCCACGCACGACGATCCGAGGCGAGCCCGGCACGATGGGCACGTCGCGCAGCCGAAGGTCGCGGCCGCCCATGAACGAGAAGCCGCGCAGCTCCACGTCGAACCCCTCGGGCACGAGGATGTCGATGCCGCCCCAGAAGGCCACGGCGGTGATCTCGATCTCTGGACCCTCGATCTCGGCCCGCCGCAGGTCCATGTCGCAGCCGCCCATCACCGCCACGGCGTTCGTCTTCCCGCTGATGCGCCAGCGGCCCTTGGTGCTGTGGCCGCTCATGACGGCGACGTGCCAGCGCCGCCTCTTCCTGGGCGAGGCGGTCGCGGGCTCCGGCAGGCTCTCGAGCGACCTGGGTCGTCTGGGGCAGGTCGGCCATGACGGCGACGAGATCGCCCCGGGTCCTGGCCTGGAGCGCCGCCCCACCCGGTCCGAGAACTCGTCGAGCGTCAGGCGGCCCTCGACCACGTGCTCCCTGAGCTGGGTCACGGTCCGGTCCCGATCGGCGTCGGCCACCCGCTCGGTCAGGGCACCAGGATCCCCCGGCGGGCGGGGGCGGGCTGTCAGGAACCGGCGGGTCCGCCATAGGAGACAGTTTGCCCTGTTTCGCCTGGTCGGGGCGTGATCTGACGACCCGTCAGACCTCCTTTCGGCAACCAGTTAGGCTCATCCGCCGTGCGAGGCATCCTCAGTGCAGCGGGATACGTGCCCTATCGGCGGCTGGCCCGGCCGGACATCAAGGACTTCATGGGGAGCGGTGGCGGCAAGGGCACCCGGGCCGTGGCCTCCCACGACGAGGACACCACCACCCTCGGGGTCGAGGCGGCCCGCCTGGCCCTGCGCTCCGCCCCTGGTCACAGCCCCGAAACGCTCTGGTTCGCCACAGCCGTACCCGCCTACCTCGACAAGACCAATGCAACTGCCATTGCGGCCGCATTGCGCCTACCCGGGGACGTCGGCGCCTACGACTTCGGGGGAGCACTGCGTTCAGGGATGGGCTGCCTAATTGCAGCTCTCCGTGGCGGCGGGACGAACCTGGTGGTCGCCGGGGACCTGCGCGACGGCCTGCCCACGAGCGCCGACGAGTCCGCCGGAGGGGACTGCGGGTGCTGCGGTGCTGGTCGGCGAGGGGCCCGACGTGGTCGCCGAGCTGGTGGCCACCGCCTCGGCGACCGACGAATTCACCGACCGCTGGCGGACGCCCGGCGACCGCACCTCCAGGCTGTGGGAGGAGCGCTTCGGCGAGAACCGCTACCTGGCGCTGGGTCAAGACGCCCTGGCCAGAGCCCTGAAGTCGGCCGGGCTGGAGGCCGGCGACGTCGGGTGCCTGGTGGTCACCGGCATGCACGGGCGAGCGGTCTCCGGGCTGCTCAAGAAGTTGGGACTCGGCGAGTCGGTCGTCGCCGACGACCTTGCCTCAAGCGTGGGCCAGAGCGGCACGGCCCACCCGCTCCTGGTGCTCGCCGGAGCGCTCGAGTCCCTGGGCGCTTCGGGCGCGCCCGCGGGAACGGCGGTGGTGGCGCTCCACCTGGCCGACGGCGCCGACGCTGTGGTGCTGCGCACGACCGACGGCACTGGCCGGCTGGCGCCCGGCACGGCCCGTCGCCGCACAGGTGGCCAACGGCGCCCCGCTCCCCTATTCCAAGTTCCTGGCCTGGCGCGGGCAGCTGCAGCCCGAGCCGCCCCGACGTCCCGAGCCGGCACGGGTGTCGAGCACCGCCGCCTATCGCAACGAGGAATGGAAGTTCGGCTTCGTCGGCTCGAAGGACCGGAGCTCGGGCGCCGTGCATCTGCCGCCCTCGCGGATCTCCATGGAGGGCGGCGCGGTGGACGACATGGAGCCGGTCGCCATGGCGGACGCCACCGGCACGGTGGTGACCTCGACCATCGACCGCCTGGCCTACTCGCCGAGCCCGCCCATCGTGTTCGCCGTCGTGGACTTCGACGGGGGCGGCCGCTACCCGGTCGAGCTGACCGATGCCGATCCCGACGAGATCCGCGCCGGCAGCCGGGTCGAGATGACGTTCCGCCGGCTGTTCAGCGCCGACGGCATTCACGACTACTTCTGGAAGGCGCGCCGTCGCAGTGCGCACGGGAGGAGAGGCCTGATGGGCTCGCACGGCATCCACGACAAGGTCGCCATCGTCGGCATGGGCTGCACGAAGTTCGCCGAGCTGTGGGACAAGGGTCTCGACGACCTGATCGTCGACGCCAGCACCGAGGCCTTCGCGTCGGCCGGCGTGACCAAGGACGACGTCGACGCCTACTGGTTCGGCACGGCGCAGAGCGGCATGAGCGGCATCACGCTGGCCCGGCCGCTGCAGCTGCACAACAAGCCGGTGACTCGGGTCGAGAACTACTGCACCACGGGCTCCGAGGCGCTGCGCGGAGCGGTGTACGCCGTGGCCTCGGGCGCCTACGACGTGGCCATGGCCGTCGGCGCGGAGAAGGTCAAGGACAGCGGGTATCAGGGGCTCAACGCCATGAATCCCCCAGGCGACGGCACGGCGCGCACACTGACGGCGGCGGCGATGTTCTCCATGGTGGCGCCGGCCTACGGGCAGAAGTACGGCGTTGACGAGGAGACCATGGCGGATGTCCTGGCATCCATTGCGGTGAAGAACCACCACAACGGCGCGCGCAACCCGAGGGCCCAGTTCCGACGCGAGATCACCAAGGAGACCGCGCTCGGCTCGCCCCGGTTGGCGGGCACGCTCGGCGTCTTCGACTGTGCCGGCGTGGCCGACGGCGCGGCCGCCGCCATCGTGGTGCGGGCGGAGGATGCGCACAAGTACACGGACAAGCCGATCTACATCAAGGCGCTGTCGTTCGTCGCCGGGAGCGGTTCCGGTCTCATCGACCCCGGCTACGACTACACGCACTTCCCCGAGTGCGAGGCGGCGGCGGCGGACGCCTACGCGCAGGCGGGCATCACCGATCCCCGCCGGCAGCTGGCCATGGCCGAGGTGCACGACTGCTTCACGCCGACCGAGCTGGTGCTGATGGAGGACCTCGGCTTCGCGCCGCGGGGCACCGCCTGGAAGGAGGTCCTCGCCGGCACGTTCGACCTCGACGGCGACCTGCCGATCAACCCCGACGGCGGATTGAAGTCCTTCGGGCACCCGGTCGGCGCCTCGGGCCTGCGCATGTTCTTCGAGTGCTGGCTGCAGATGCGCGGCGAAGCCCCGGCGGACCGGCAGATCGCCACGACCGACCGCGGCCTGGCCATGACGCACAACCTCGGGGGCTACCCCGGCGAGATGGTGTCGTTCGTCTCGGTGGTGGGCTCACAGCTGGGCTGACCAGCCCGGTGGTGCAGCTACTGCACCACCTTGGCCAGCTCGATGTCCGGGTCGCGCAGCCGGTCGGCGTCGACGGGCTTCCGCGAGGCGACGATGGCGGCGATGGCGTCGTTCACGTCCCAGGTGTTCACGTTCATGCCGGCGGCCAGGCGGCCGTCCTTCAGCCAGAAGGCGATGAACTCGCGGCTGGCCGGATCGCCGCGATAGACGACCTGGTCCCACGTCGGGGCGTAGCCCGAGTACTCCATGCCGACGTCGTACTGGTCGGAGAAGAAGTACGGGACCTTCTCGTACGGCACCTGCTGGCCGAGCATGTTCTTGGCGGCCACCGGTCCCTGGTTGAGCGCCGCCGACCAGTGCTCGAGCCGGATCCGTGTCTGGAACAGCGGGTGCCAGGCATCGGCCAAGTCCCCGGCGGCGAAGACTCCGGGGACGCTGGTCTGGAGAAACTCGTCGGTGACGACGCCGTTCTCGATGGTGAGCCCGGCGTCCTCGGCCAGGGAGATCCGAGGGATCACTCCCACGCCCACGACGAACAGGTCGCCGGACACGACGGTGCCGTCGGCGAGCTCGACCTCTTCGGCGCGTTGGGAGCCCCGGAACTCTTCCACCCCGCTGCCGAAGTGCCACTCGACACCGTGCTCGGCGTGGACATCCCGGTAGAACGCACCGAGCTCGGGCCCGAGCACGCGCTCCAGGGGCAGCTGTCCGCCTTCGATCACTGCGACGTCCGCGCCGAGCTGCCGGGCCGACGCTGCCACCTCGCAGCCGATCCACCCGCCACCGATGATGACGACACGGCCGGCGGCCCGTATGGCCGCCTGCAGTTGATCCGAGTCGGCCAGGGTCCGCAGCGTGCGCAGGCCGTCGAGATCGGACCCGGGCACCGTCAGGCGGCGCGGTTCCGCACCGGTCGTCAGCAGCACCGCGTCGTACGCGAGGTGTTCCCCGGAGGCGAGCACGACCTCCCGTGCGATGGTATTGAGCGACTGCACATGGGTCGACATGCGGAGGTCGATGTCGTGCGCCGCGTAGTAGCCCTCGTCGTGGACGAAGACCTTGTCGGTTCCCGCTTTGCCCTGCAGGTATTCCTTCGAGAGCGGCGGCCGTTCGTACGGGCGAACCGGTTCGTCGCCTAGCAGGATGACCTTTCCCTCGAAGCCCTCGTCGCGCAGCGTCTGCGCCGCCTTGGCGCCTGCCAGGCTGGCGCCGACGATGATGAATGTGCGTGCGTCAGACATGTGGCCTTCTCCCTGCTCTTGATTCGAATCGAACGAACATCCTCGATGTCACGCACCTTCTCTCCGAAGGAGAGCGCCGCCTGTGGCTCCCAGCGGGCCCGAGTCTTTAGAACGTATCTGACCCTCGTCGGACGGAGCGCCTCACCCTTGACCATCCGAGTCGAGTGGGGATCAGCCCAACAAGGTTGCCAATGGAGTGAACCCCAGGCCGTGGGCGTCAGCCACGGGCTGGTAGACGATCTTCCCGTCGACCACGTTCACGCCTTCGGCCAGCGCGGGATCGCGCCGCACTGCTTGCTGCCAGCCCTGGTTGGCGATGTTCAGCACGTAGGGCAGCGTGGCGTTGGCCAGCGCATGGGTCGAGGTGTGCGGCACCGCGCCCGGCATGTTGGCCACGCAGTAGAAGACCGAGCCGTGCACCTCGAAGGTGGGGTGCGAGTGCGTGGTTGGCCTCGTCGACTCGAAGCAGCCGCCCTGGTCCACCGCGATGTCGACCAGCACCGAGCCGGGTCGCATCTGCTCGACCAGTGCGTCGGAGACCAGGCGGGGGGCGCGAGCACCCGACGACGAGCACGGCGCCGATGACGATGTCGGCGTCGAGGCAGACCTCCTCAATGGCGTGCTCGGAGGAGGCGATCGTCTCGAGCGCGCCGCGGAAGTGGTGGTCGACCTCGCGCAACCGGTCGAGGTTGCGGTCGAGGACGAAGACCTCCGAGTGCATGCCGACGGCGATGGTGGCGGCGGCGAAGCCGGCCACCCCGGCGCCGATGACGACGACCCGCGCGCAGCGCACACCGGGGACGCCCGACACCAGCACACCGCGCCCGCCGCCCGGCCGCATGAGGTGGTGGGCACCCATGAGCGGGGCCATACGGCCCGCCACCTCGCTCATGGGTGCCAGCAGGGGCAGCGTGTTGTCCTCGTGGCGCACGGTCTCGTAGGCAATGGCGACGTTGCCGGCCGCGACCAGCGCGTCGGTGCACTCGCGTGAGGCGGCCAGGTGCAGGTACGTAAAGAGTGTCTGGTCCTTCCGGGCACCGAGCAGCGGGAACTCCTCGGCGATCGGCTCCTTCACCTTGCAGACGAGGTCCGCCGACGACCACACGTCCTCGGCGGAGTCGACGATCTTCGCCCCGGTGCGGACGAAGTCGGCGTCGGGCATGGACGAGCCGTCGCCTGCACCCTTCTGCACGTGGACGGTGTGGCCGGCCGAGGTGAGCTCGCGCACGCCGGCCGGCGTCAGCGCCACCCGCCACTCGTCGGTCTTCACCTCGCTGGGGACTCCGATGATCATGCGCTACTCCTCGATATTGCTCATGACGTGCTTGACCCGGGTGTAGTCCTCGAACCCGTACATGGACAGGTCCTTGCCGTAGCCGGAGCGCTTGAACCCGCCGTGCGGCATTTCGGCCACCAATGGAATATGCGTGTTGATCCACACGCAGCCGAAGTCGAGATCCCGCGCCATGCGCATGGCCCGGCCGTGATCACGCGTCCAGACCGACGAGGCCAGGCCGTACTCCACCCCGTTGGCCCACTGCAGCGCCTCCGCCTCGTCGCTGAACTCCTGCACGGTGATGACCGGCCCGAACACCTCGGACTGCACGAGCTCGTCGTCCTGCCGCAGCCCGGCCACGACCGTCGGCGCGAAGCAGTACCCACGCTCGCCCACCTGCGCCCCGCCCGTCGCCACCGACGCGTGGGCCGGCGTGCGCTCGAGGAAGCCGCGGACGCGCTCGAGTTGGTTCGCGTTGTTGAGAGGCCCGTAGTCGGCATCCTCGTTGTCGGTGCCGCCGACCGTCGTGCCCTCGGCCTGCTCGACCAGCGCCGCCAGCAAGCGCTTCGTGCACCCGCGGCTCGGCCAGGACGCGGGTGGCGGCCGTGCAGTCCTGCCCGGCGTTGAAGTATCCGGCGCCGGCGATGCCCTCGGCCGCCGCGGCGGGGTCGGCGTCGTCGAACACGATGACGGGCGCCTTGCCGCCCAGCTCGAGGTGCACCCGCTTGAGCGTGGGCGCTGCCGCCGCGGCGACCTCCATGCCGGCGCGCACGGAGCCGGTGACCGACACCATGGCGGGCGTCTCGTGCACGACAAGGGCCCGACCGGTGTCGCGATCACCGCAGACGACGTTGAACACGCCGGGCGGGAGGTGCTCGGCCATGATCTCGGCCATCAGCAGCGAGGTGACGGGGGTCGTGTCCGACGGCTTGAGCACCATGGTGTTCCCCGCGGCGAGGGCCGGCGCGAACTTCCACACCGCCATCATCATCGGGTAGTTCCAGGGCGTGACGGCGCCGCACACCCCGAGCGGCTCGCGCCGGACGAAGGACGTGTGGCCGGCCATGTACTCCGCCGCCGCCAGGCCCTGCAGGTTGCGGGCGGCGCCGGCGAAGAAGCGGATCTGGTCGACCATGGGCGGGATCTCCTCGTCCATGGTGAGCTGGAAGGGCTTGCCGGTGTTCTCGCACTCGGCCCGGACGAGGTCTTCTGCCCGGGCCTCCAGTGCGTCGGCGATCCGGATGAGGGCCAGGCTCCGCTCGGAAGGGGTGGTGCGCCGCCACGAGGTGAAGGCGTCCGCCGCCACCCGAAGGGCGTGGTCGATGTCGGCGGCCCCCGAGACGGGAGCCTCGGCGAAGGGCTCGCCCGTGCTGGGATTGATCAGGGGTGCACTGGGCCCGTCCTCGGCGTCGCGGTAGGCGCCCCCGACGAAGTTCTGCAGCTTGCGCATGCGGCTCCTTTCCTTGCCTGGGCCTTGACTACAGGATCACAGAAGATCACGCTTCCAACAAGCGTTTCCGCAGGATTGGGACCCTAATGTGACGAATTCTGCTTGACTGGGGTCCTGAAGATGACACAATTCTGCAGATCGGGGCTCGCCCCCCGCAGCGACGACCGAAGAGAGGTGTGACATGCCCGACGCCGAGGAGTCGGCGGAGGCGGGCCTCCAGAACGATCCGGTGCAGGCGACGAGCGCGCTTCTGGACGCTCCCAACCGGGCCATCATCGAGGCGCTGCAGCGGGACGGGCGCCAGCCCTACGGTGCCATCGCCGAAGCGGTCGGGCTGTCCGAGGCGGCGGTCCGCCGCCGTGTCCAGCGCCTCCGGGAGTCGGGCATCATGCAGATCGTCGCGGTCACCGACCCGCTGCAGCTCGGCTTCACCCGCCAGGCCATGGTCGGGATCACCGTCGAGGGCGACTCGCGCAAGGTGGCCGAGAAGCTGTCGGCCATGCAGGAGGTCGACTACGTCGTGATGTGCGCCGGCTCGTTCGACATTCTGGTCGAGATCGTCTGCGAGGACGACGAGCGCCTGCTGCACGTCCTCAACGACTCCGTGCGCTCCATTCCGGGCGTGCGCGCCACCGAGACCTTCCTGTACCTGAAGTTGGCCAAGCAGACCTATACCTGGGGCACGCGATGAGCGACCCCGACCCCAACGCGGAGGAACAATGAGCACCAGTCCGGAAAATTCGAACCTGAGCGATCAGGCGCGGCGCAATCTGTGGATGCACTTCAGCCGCATGGGCACCTACGAAACCCACGAGGTGCCGGTGATCGTGCGCGGCGAGGGTGCCTACGTGTGGGACCAGCACGGGAAGACGCTACCTCGACGGTCTGGCCGGCCTGTTCACGTCGCAGCTCGGCCACGGCCGCATGGAGCTGGCCGAGGCGGGCGCCAAGCAGGCCGGCAGCTCGCCTACTTCCCGCTGTGGACCTACGCCCACCCCCGCGCCATCGAGCTGGCGGAGCGGGTGGCCAGCTACGCGCCCGGCGACCTCAACCGCGTCTTCTTCACCACCGGCGGCTCCGAGGCGGTGGAGTCGGCCTGGAAGCTGGCACGCCAGTACTTCCGCATCATGGGGCAGCCGCAGCGGACGAAGGTCATCAGCCGCTCCATCGCCTACCACGGCACCTCCATGGGCGCGCTGTCCATCACAGGCATCCCGGAACTGCGCACCCCGTTCGAGCCGCTGGTGCCCGGCGCGATCAAGGTGCCCAACACCAACTTCTACCGGGCCGAGATCTTCGCCGACGACGAGGTGGCGTTCGGGCAGTGGGCCGCCGACGAGATCGAGCGGGCCATTGAGCGCGAGGGCTCCGACACGGTGGCGGCGGTGTTACCTCGAGCCGGTGCAGAACGCAGGCGGCTGCTTCCCGCCGCCTCCCGGGCTACTTCGAGCGCGTGCGCGAGATCTGCGACCGCCACGGCGTGCTGCTCGTCTCCGACGAGGTCATCTGCGCCTTCGGCCGCCTCGGCCACTGGTTCGGAGCGATGCGCTACGGCTACCAGCCCGACATCATCACGGTGGCCAAGGGCCTGACCTCGGGCTACGCGCCCCTGGGAGCGATGATCGCCTCGGACCGCCTCATGGAGCCCTTCCTCGAGCCGGGCGCGTCCTTCCTGCACGGGTTCACGTTCGCCGGCCACCCGGTCAGCTGCGCCGTGGCGCTGGCCAACCTGGACGTCTTCGAGGGCGAGCAGATCCTGCAGCACGTGCAGTCGACGGAGGCCGTCGTTCCGCAGCGCTCTGGACGGGCTGTTGGACCTGCCCATCGTGGGCAACGTGCGAGGGCGCCGGCTTCTTCTACGGGATTGAGCTCGTCAAGGACAAGGAGACGCGCCTCTCCTTCGACGACGAGGAGTCCGAGCGACTGCTGCGCGGCTTCCTGTCGGGCGCACTGTTCGAGGCGGGGCTGATCTGCCGGGCCGACGACCGCGGCGACCCGGTCGTGCAGCTGTCGCCGCCTCTCATCTGCGGCCAGGAGGAGATCGACTTCATCGCCGCCACGCTGCGCGAAGTGCTGACCGAAGCGGGGCGTCGGGCGGGCCTCGGTCGAACAGTCGTCGAGGAAGGCGCCCGGGGCGCGAGCGGCATGGGGCTCGGGCAGGGCCTAGCGGAGGGGGCCGACATCGGGCTACCAGCGGCTCTCCCTGTGGTGGGAGAGCATCCCGGTCCCGCTGCCGCCGCGCCCTGCGCTCACCGAGGACCTCGACGTCGACGTCTGCATCGTCGGCGCCGGCTTCACCGGCCTGTGGACCGCCCACGCGCTGGCGCAGGCCGACCCCTCCCTGCGCGTCGTCGTCCTCGAGCGCGAGGTGGCCGGCTTCGGGGCGTCGGGGCGCAACGGCGGCTGGTGCTCCGCCCTCTTCGCCACCTCCGACGCCGCCCTGGCCCGCCAGCACGGGCTCGAGGCGATGCGGGCGATGCGCCGCGCCATGCAGGAGACGGTCGACATCGTCGGGGCCAGCGCGGCGAGCGAGGGTATCGACTGCCAGTTCGTCAAAGGTGGCTCGGTCGACCTGGTGCGCAGCGAGGCCCAGCGGGCGCGGGCGACTGGCCGAGGTCGACGAGGCGCGGGCGCTGGGGTTCGGCGAGGACGACGTGCGCTGGCTCGGTCCCGACGAGACGCGCGAGCGTCATCGGCGCGGCGGGCGCGCTCGGCGCGACGTTCACGCCCCACTGCGCCGTGGTGCAGCCGGCGCTCCTGGCCCGCGGGCTGGCCGACGCGGTCGAGCGGCACGGCGTGCAGATCTACGAGCACACCGAGGTGCTCGCCATCGATGCCGGTGAGGCGGGCGATCGCCCGTCGGTGCGCACGACGCGGCGGGACCGTGCGGGCGGAGTTCGTGGTGCGCGCCACCGAGGCCTGGACGGCGACCCTGCCCGGGCTGGAGCGTGCCCTCGTCCCGGTGTACTCCCTCATGGTGGCGACCGAGCCCCTCGGCGCCGACTTCTGGGCGCAGGCGGGGCTCGAGAGCCGGGCCACCTTCGCCGACCACCGCCACATGATCATTTACGGGCAGCGCACAGCCGATGACCGCATCGCCTTCGGGGGGCGGGGAGCGCCGTACCACTTCGGCTCGACCATCTCGTCCGCCTTCGACAGCGAGCCGGCGGTGCACGCGCTGCTGCGCCAGACGCTGGCCGAGCTCTTCCCGGAGGTGGCGGACGCCCGCTTCACCCACGCCTGGGGCGGGCCGCTCGGCATCCCGCGCGACTGGCACTCCTCGGTGGGCCTCGACCGGGCCACCGGCCTGGCCTGGGCCGGCGGCTACGTCGGCGACGGCGTCTCGACGACCAACCTGGCCGGGCGCACGCTGGCCGACCTGATCACCGGGGCCGACACGCCGCTGACCCGGCTGCCCTGGGTCGGGCACGTCTCGCCCCGCTGGGAGCCCGAGCCCCTGCGCTGGCTCGGCGTGAACGCCGGGCTGTGGACGATGAAGCTGGCCGACCGCAGCGAGACCCGGCGCGGCCGCCCGAGCCGGCTGGCCGGAGCCATGGGGCGCCTCCTCGGCCAGTGATCGGTGCCACAATCGCGTCCGTGCAGGAGACGGCGGCCGAGGCGATCACCAAGCTGATCTACACCTACGCCGAGCGGATCGACGCCGGCGACTTCGCCGGCGTGGCCGAGGTCTTCGCCCACGCCACCCTGACCTTCGAAGGGTTCGGCGACGCGGTGTCGGGCCGCGAAGCCATTGAGGCCCTCTACGGGCGCACGACCCGGCGCTACGAGGACGGGACGCCCAAGACGAAGCACGTGATGACCAACGTGATGGTCGACGTGGCCGACGACGGCGCGTCGGCGTCGAGCCGCTCCTACTTCACGGTGCTGCAGGCCGTGCCGGGCGAGCTGGCCCTGCAACCGGTGATCGCCGGACGCTACCGGCACACCTACACCCGGCCCGACGGCCGCTGGGAGGTCGCCACCATGCACATCATCATCGACCTGGTCGGCGACCTCGGCCACCACATGCTCTTCGACCTGACGCCATGAAGCTCTCCCTCGACTACACCTGGGACTGCGAGCCCGAGGCATTCTGGGCCCTCTACTACGACCCGGATTTCACCGTCCGCATGCACCTGCGACGCGCTCGGGCTCCACCTCGGCCGAGGTCGTCTCACAGGAGGGCGACCTCACCAGCGGCCTGGTACGCACGCTGCGCTACGGGCAGCGGCCCAACATGCCGGGCCCCGTCCGCAAGATCTTCGGCGAGGAGGTGGTCACCACCGAGGTGAGCACCTACGACCCGGCCACCACGACCACCACGTTCACCATGACGCCGGGCACCATGGCCAACAAGACCCAGATCGACGGCCGCATCGCCCTGGCCCGTGAGGGCGAACAGCACGCTCGAGACGTTCTCTCCTCGACGCCCGGGTCAAGATCTTCGGTGCCGGGCCGATCGTCGAGCGCTTCATTGAGCAGCAGGCCCGCGACATGCAGAACAAGGCCGTCGAGTTCATGCGGGGCGAGCTCGGAGCCTGAACGGCCCCTGCTCCGGGCACAGGAGCCTGAACGGCCCCCGCTCCGGGCGCCGGTGGGCGCAGTTCACGACCATTCACGGCACCCACTTGACCCGGGGGCCCGCCGTCCCACATTGTGTGGGCCGACACACCTTCGGTCGCTCGCCAGGGACGTGCACCGGGACCTGACAGGTGGGTGCGTGGACGCGAGACCGAAGGCGGCTGCCGGGGGGCAGCCTGGGCCACGAGCCCGACCTCCGGTCGCCCTTCGGGGCGTGTCCGCGCCTCCGCGGAGGCGACGACAAGGAGGTACTGACGGTGGCGATTGCCGAGGACCTGGCCATCATCCATGAGCCGGCGGTGGAGGATCCCTTCACCGTCGAGCAGCACGGGATCGACTTCATCCCGGTCAGCGAGCGGTGGGCTCGGCCGAAGGACATCTTCGGCATGTGGGCCGGAGCCAGCGTCCAGGTCGAGTACTTCATTTACGGCGCCATTCTGATGACCTTCGGGTTCACCTTTGCGCAGGCGCTCTCCCTCATCATCATCGGCAACCTGTCCTTCCTGCTGCTCGGACTGTGCTCGCTGCAGGGACCGGATGCCGGCACATCGGTCTTTGCCATCAACCGGGCGCCGTTCGGCCCCAACGGGTCGCGGCCCATCTCCTTCTTCAACTGGATCACCCAGATCGGCTTCGAGGTCGAGGGCCTGATCCTCATCGTCGGCGCCAGCCTGGTGCTGATGGTCAAGGGCGGGTTCAACCCGGGCGACCCGGCCAAGGTGATTCTGGTGGTCGTGGCGGTGCTCATTCAGGGCATCCTCCCCTTCCTCGGGCACGCGGCGATCGTCAAGACGCTGCGCCTCCTCATCGTGCCCTTCGTCGTGCTGTTCGCGGTCCTCCTCGGCTTCGCCATCCCCCACGCCCAGCTGAACGCCGTCCACCACGGCGCGGGATGGCAGCTCTACCTGGCCGGCCTGGCCTTCACCATCGCGCTCAGCGGCCTCGGCTGGACCGAGTGCGGCAACGACTACACCCGCTACTGCCCTCCGGACACGTCAAAGAAGGGCCTCGTCGGCTGGGTCTTCCTCGGAACGGCGGTGCCCGAGATCCTGATCATGACCCTCGGTGCCGTGGTGGGGACGTTCCTCCTGAACATCGGGACGGGCTCTGGCGGCCTTCTGCCCTTCGCCCACCAGAGCTTCATTCCAGCCTGGTTCGTCGTCGTCTTCCTCATCTTCGCCATCGTGCAGCTGTTCGCCATCAACAGCCTCGACATGTATTCGTCGGGAGTCACGCTGCAGGCGATCGGCCTCCCCGTGAAGCGCTATCACGCCGTGATCATCGACTGCGTCATTGCGTTGGGCGTCACCATGTACGCCATCTTCAGCTCGTCGTTCACCACGTACCTGGAAGACTTCGTCGACGTCGTGATCGTCTGGATCGCGCCGTGGTGCGCCATCTTCCTGGTCGACTGGGCGCTCCGTCGCTTCCGCTACGTGCCGAGCGAGCTGCAGAACACGGGGCCGACCTCGCTGTACTGGAACTCCGGCGGCGTCTTCTGGCCCGCCATCGTCGCCCAGGTGATCGGGATGTTCGCCGCCTTCTCGGGCCTGTCCGCCACGTTCAGCCTCCCGCACTGGTTGAACGAGGTGACGTACCACAACAACGGAGCCGACTTCAGCATCTTCCTCGGGATGGGCGTCGGTGGCGCCGCCTACTTCCTGTTGGCTCGCGGCAAGCTTTCGCGTCAGGCCGACGCGCAGGAACAGCTGCTGCGGGAAGAGGGGCTGCTGGCGGCGGTCTGAGCCGCCCACGGTCAGTCCCAGTCTTCGACGAGCCCCCCGGAGGAATCGGGATGGAACAACGGCATGCTGCCGAGCGTGCGGACCAGGTGCCGCGTCTTCGCCAAGTGCACGCTTCCAGGCGCCACCCTCGGTCATGAGCGTCCCGATGACGACCGGCTCCGCCTCCATGCGGCGAACCAGGCGCAGGGCGGAGTACAGCGAGGCACCGGTCGAGATGACGTCGTCGACCACGGCGACGCGTCGGCCTCGCACGGCCTCGACCCGGGCCGGGTCCATGCGCAGCCGCTGCGGCGTGTCCGTCGTGATGGAGTACACCGGCTCGGCCCACGACTCACCCAGGTGGATCTTCGGCGTCTTGTGCAGGATCACGTAGTCGTCGAGCCCGAGCGCGCGGCTCGCCTCGATGGCCAGCGGGATGCCCATGGTGGCCACGGAGACGACGATCTCGGGTTGCGTCGGGACGCATCAGCTCGGCCAGCTCGCGCCCCGCTGTCTCGGCGAAGGCGACCCCCCAGTCGACCGTGATGAGCAGCGCGATGCGTCAGCTGGTCGGAAAGCGCGACGAGAGGGAGCTCCATCTCCTGGCTCCCCACGGTGGTCGTGTAGGTACGATCGGCGGCCGTGGACATGGGTCTTCGCTCCGAGCTTATGCCGCCCGCCGAACCCCTCAGCGAAGCCCTGGTGAGCGAGATGCTCGCCGTCGCCGTGGCCGAGGCGCGCCACGGCGTCTCCGAGGGTGGCATCCCGATCGGCGCCGCGCTCTTCCACGCCGACGGCACCTTGCTCGGCCGCGGCCACAACCGGCGCGTCCAGGACGGTGATCCCTCCATGCATGCTGAGACCGCAGCATTCCGGGCCGCGGGTCGTCGGCGCGACTATCCCGACTGCGTCATGGTCACGACCCTCTCGCCGTGCTGGTACTGCAGCGGCCTCCTGCGTCAGTTCGGGATCGGCACGGTGGTGATCGGCGAGGCGCGCAACTTCGAGGGCGGCCACGCCTGGGTCGCCGAGCACGGCTGCCGCGTCGTTCTCCTCGACGATCGCCGAGTGCGTGGAGCTGCTGGGTGACTTCATCGCGGCCAACCCCGAGGTGTGGCACGAGGACATCGGCCTGTAAGGAAACGGAGTGGTCGCCCGGAGTCGTCCGGGCACTGGTTCACCGACTCGATTGGTGGGAACGTAGGGACGTGCGCAAGTTCGTGGCGTGTGCCGTGGTGGGCCTGCTGGCCGCTGGGTGCAGCGCGACCGCAGGCCGTGCCCCTCGAGCGGCACGGACGACAAGCACGACCATCGTCTACCTCAAGCCGGCTGCGGGCACGAACCACGCACAGTCCGTCGCGGGCGACGTCATCGTGCCGAACGTGCTCGGGGAGTCCTGGGCGCAAGCAACGGCAACGATGCATCACGTTGGATTTACCGTCGGACAGAACGTCACGTTGTGCTTCTCGGACCCAGCCGCACTTCAGCCGTTGGTGAAGACCGTGCCGACCCCGGGGGCCGAGGCGGCTGCAGGTTCGACGGTGGTCTTCTGCAACTGAGTCCTGATCTGCATCAATCCGGTGGCCCGAAGAGACGGTCCCCGGCGTCCCCTAGCCCGGGCACGATGAACCCGCTGTCATTGAGCTCCGGGTCGACGGCAGCGCAATACACCTGCACGCCCGGGTGCTGACCCCCGAACGCGGCGAGGCCCGGTTCGGAGGCCAGGATGCAGAGCGCAAAGATCTGGGCCGCGCCGCGCTCTCGCACCAGCTCGCACACCTGTCCGAGCGAGCCACCCGTGGCGAGCATGGGATCACAGACGATCACCCGTCGACCACTCAGGTCCACGGGCAAGCGATTCAGGTAGACCTCGGAACGGAGCGTGGACTCGTTCCGGCGGAGACCGACGTGCGCCACCTCGGTCAGCGGCACGATCTCCTGGATCGCCTGGATCATGCCGAGGCCCGCGCGCAGGATCGGCACCAGCAGCACGACCTCACCTACACGCCGCGCCGGCGCGTTGTCGGCCACGGGTGTATCGACGGTCACGTCCTCGGTGCCGAGGTCACGCAGCGCTTCGTAGGCCAGAAATCCGGACAGCTCAGAGACCAGCTGGCGGAAGGTGTCGCCGCTGGTGTGTCGGTCCCGCAGCTGGGCCAGTCGGTGCGCCAGGACCGGGTGGTCGACAACGGTGACGGCCGTCATTCGGGGTCCTCCTCGACCGCGGACACCAGGTCGCCCAGCACGCGGCGCAACTCGAGCGTCGCGCGATCAGCCCTGGTGTGGACCTCGGCGGTGGGGTCCAGCGGGAGCTCGAGCTCGTGGTACGCCTCTTGAATACGGAGATCCTCGCGCAGCACCTCGAGCTCGAACTCCACCGCCTCGGCCATGCGTTCTGCATCGCCGTCAAGGTCGTCGCGCCAGAGGGTGGTGAACAGGCGGCAGGACTCGTCGGTCTCCGGCTGGATGAAGAATCCGATGACGTTGGAGCCGCCCGCGTCGACGAAGTCGATACGGAGTTTGAGGTGGAACGGCGCGTAGAGCTGGTAGGTCAGGCGCCTCGTCTGTACCAGCGGGCGTCGCCCCGCCGCCACCCCGGGGTCCTCGCGGTGGGCGAAGGGGTGCTCGTGGGCCGCGGTGAACGACCAGCCGTCACGGGCGACCGCAAATGGCGCGATCTCGGCCGACTCATCGGTGCCGAACGTGCCGGCGTGGACGAACGGGAAGTGCGCGATGTCCAGGAAATTGTCCGCCAGCAGCCCTGCCGACCCGCGGGTCCGCAAGGTCGGGAGCCGGCCCTCCAGGAACGCCGGATCATCGGCTTCTGGGATGGCACCGAGCGGGGCGATGGGCGTCTCGGGCGCGAGGAAAACGATGCCATGGGCCTCGGTCACGCCCCAGGCGGGCGTGAGCCGCGCTGTGGGGGGCAGCGTCGCTCCGGCGCCCAGTGCCGGTATCTCGATGCAACGGCCATCCTCGTCGAAGCGCCACCCGTGATAGGCGCACTGCAGCACGCCGCCCTCGCAGTGGCCAAGGGTCAACGGACAGTGCCGGTGCGGACAACGGTCGGCAAAAGCTCGCACGTCACCGCCCGAGCGGTAGAGGACCCATGACTCGCCCAGCAGCATCGCACCGAGGGGCTGTTCGGTGACCTCCGCGGAGCGGGCCACCGGATGCCAACAGCGGCGCAGCGCCGGGTCCGTGTTGCTGAGGGAGCGGACCACGACGCCACCCTGGTTCGGTCGGGGACACTGCGTCAAGGACCCCTCGGAACGGGCCCGCGCCGTGATCGGCGCCGTCTACACGCCGAAGGCTTGCTCCTCGGCGTGCACGTACATCTTCAGATCGGCCCCGAGGACGGGCACACCGCCCTCTGCCGGCGCCGCCGATCGGGCGCGCTCGAGGTGGGCCTGCAAGTCGGCCCGGGACGACCAGATCTCGAAAAGACGAACGACCGAGGGATCGACGGCGTCGGCACTCATGGCGTACTGCAGGCACCCCTGCTCCCCGCGAGAGGTGTGGATCCCCTCAATCCGGCTTTCCAGGAACTCGGCGCGCCGGTCCGGGTCGACGGTGAAGGTGCCGGCCACGATCAGCATGTCCGCCATTGATCAGAGTCCCGGGCTGCTCTGCATGATGCCGCCGTCAACGAAGATGGTCGTCGCCGCTATGTAGCTAGCCCCGTCGCCGGCGAGGAAGGCCACCACCGAGGCGATCTCCTCGGGCTCGGCCAGGCGGCCGATGGGAATGGCGCTGTTCAGCTTGGCCAGCGCGGCGGGGTCGGCGACTGTCTGCGCGTTGATCGGCGTGTCCACCGCGCCGGGGCCGACGCCGACGACGCAGATGTTGTGGGGGGCCAGCTCCACGCCAGCCGTACGCGTCAGCATGCGCATGCCGCCCTTGGACAGGCAGTAGGGGGTGTTGCCGGGCATGGGCCAGTCCTCGTGGACCGACGTCATGTTGATGATGCGGCCGCCGCCTCCCTGGGCGATCATCTGCTTCGCGGCCAACTGGGTACCGAAGAACGCGCTCTTCAGGTTGATGGCGAGGACCTTCTCGTACTGATCCTCCGTCGTCTCGAGAACTGACGTGCGGGTTTCGATGCCGGCGTTGTTGACCATGATGTCGAGTCGGCCGTAGGCGGAGACCGCCGTGTCGATCATCCGCTGCAGGTCCTCGACCTTGGAGACGTCTGCGTCCACAGCAGTGGCCGCCTCACCGAGGCTGGCGATCTTGCGCTCGAGCTCTTCCGTGGCCTGCTCGTTGGAGACGTAGTCGATGACGACACTCGCGCCCTTCTCGGCCAGGGCCAGCACCACCGCCTTGCCGATCCCCGTGTTGCCTCCGGTCACGATTGCGACCTTGCCTTGCAATTCGTCAGTCATGTGACACCTTCCAGGCGCGCCCGAGGGCGCTTCTCGAGCGACGTCCTACCGTACCGAGCGGGACGACCGAAAGCGATTGATGATCCGGGCCGTCCCGAAGAACCCCACGGATTACCCGATGGTCACCCGCCGGACTACCTCGTGGTCACGGAAGGCGGCGGTTGTCGCTCCCGAGTGCCGAGACTCATCCCGATCGGGTGATGCCGATCGGGGCGGGGCGTGCCTACGATCTAGGGGTGACCGAAGACGCAGAAGTCAGTCTGGCCGAGAGCTTCCCTCCCATCGCCGACTACGGGTTCCTCTCAGACTGTGAGAACAACTGTCTGGTGGCGCCGGATGGTTCCATCGAGTGGTTGTGCTTGCCCCGACCGGACTCTCCAAGCGTCTTCGGCGCCGTCCTGGACCGAACCGCCGGCAACTTCCGATTTGCTCCGATGAACACCAAGGTGCCGCATCAGCGGCGCTACATCCCCGGGACAATGGTGCTGGAAACCACCTGGCACACCCCGAGTGGGTGGCTGCTCGTTCAGGACCTGCTGGTGGTGCAGCCGGTGGAGGAGGGTGCTCGGCGCGCCGACTATCGGCGCTCCCCTGGCGACGTCGCAGCAAGTGGCACCCTCCTGCGGTTGGCCACGTGCATAGAGGGCAACGTCGAAGTGGTCATCAACGCAGTACCCGTCTTCGAGTACGGGGCCCAGACCGGCATGTGGGCCTACGAGGGGGACGGCTATGAGGTCATGACCGGCCGCCCCCCGGCCGGTGACCCGGTGCTGACCGTCACGTCGTCGATTCGCCTCGGAGCGGCGGGCGCCCGTTGCTACGGCCGCTCGACACTAGGGAAGGGCGAGAGTGCCTTTGTCTCGCTGTCGTGGTCAGATGGCCAACCCACCGACCTGGAGGAGGCCCAGGCGCAATTGGCGGCGACGGTGAGCTACTGGAGGGGATGGCTCTCCAACGGCACGTTCCCCGACCATCCATGGCGGGTCTACATGGAGCGCAGCGCATTGACGCTCAAGGGCCTGAGCTACGCCCCTAGCGGCGCCATCATGGCGGCCTCCACCACGTCGCTGCCCGAGACCCCCGGTGGGGCACGCAACTGGGACTATCGCTACACCTGGATCCGCGACTCCTCGTTCATGCTGCGGTCGCTGTACCGGCTCGGCTTCGACTGGGAGGCGCTGGAGTACTTCGCCTTCGTGCTCGAGGCGGTGGCCGGGGGAGGTGGCGAATTCAACCTGCAGATCATGTACGGCATCGACGGTCGCAAGGATCTCAGCGAGTCCACCCTCGACCATCTTTCGGGCTGGCGGAACTCCCGGCCCGTACGGGTAGGCAACGGAGCGTGGGACCAGCACCAGAACGACGTCTGGGGGATGCTCCTCGATGCCGTCGACATCCACCTCCGTAAGGGCGCCGCGCAGATCGTCAACCCCGTCTGGGAGGGCGTGTCCGGTTTTGTCGAGTCAGCTATCACCCACTCGGGCGACCCGGACCAGGGCATCTGGGAGATCCGGGGTGATCCCCAGCAGTTCACCGCCTCCAAGGTCTTGTGCTGGGTGGCCATGGACCGCGGCGCCGACATGGCCCGGACCCGCCAGGACCACGACGCGAGCCGAAAGGTGGCGCACGGCGGCCGACGAGCTGAAGGCCGAGATCCTCGACCAGGGCGTCGATGCCAACGGTCGCTTCCGCCAGCACTACGGCAACGAGGAGCTTGACGCGTCCCTCCTGTTGATCCCGATCATGGAGTTCCTGCCGGCGGACGACGAGCGCGTGCGAGCCACGGTGCTCGCCATCGCCGACGAGCTGACCGAGGACGGGTTGGTCCTGCGCTACAAGGTGGACTCGACCGATACGGGATTCGAGGGCAAGGAAGGCACGTTCACGATCTGCTCGTTCTGGCTGGTGACGGCGCTCGCCATGATCGGCGAGCAGGAGCGTGCCCGTGCCCTGTGCAAGAAGCTGCTGGCGTTCGCCGGTCCGTTGCATCTCTATGCCGAGGAGATCGACGCCGCGACCGGCGAACACCTCGGCAACTTCCCCCAGGCCTTCACTCACCTGGCACTCATCGACGCTGTGGGCCGGCTGATCGAGGCCGAAAGCGCCTCGGTGCCGCAGCTCTGACCATCTCGTCCACCCGCCCATCTGGAAAAACGAAGCCCCGCCGCCGAAACGGGCGACCTGAGTCAGGAGGCCTCAATGGCCGAGCACTATGACGTCATCATCGTGGGAACAGGTGCAGGCGGAGGAACCCTGGCCCACACCCTGGCCCCCTCGGGAAAGCGGATCCTGTTGCTGGAGAGGGGCGACTTCCTGCCCCGGGAGAAAGAGAACTGGGATCCCGAGGCCGTCTTCATAAAGGGTCGCTACGTCTCGTCCGACTCGTGGCAGGACAAGGCCGGCAACTCGTTCCAGCCCGGGGTTCACTACAACGTCGGGGGCGCGACCAAGCTCTACGGCGCCGCGCTCTACCGCCTGCGGCCCGGCGATTTCGGTGACCTCACGCACGCCGACGGCATTTCCCCCGCCTGGCCCGTCTCCTACGAGGACTTCGAGCCGTGGTATACGAAGGCGGAGTGGCTCTACCAGGTCCATGGCAAGCACGGAGAAGACCCGACCGAGGGCGCCTGGAGCCGCCAGTACCCATTCCCCGCCGTCAGCCACGAGCCGCGGATCCAGCAGATCCACGACGACCTCGAGAAGGCCGGCTACCACCCCTTCAACGCGCCCTGCGGCATCCTCCTCGACGAGGCCAACTCCCCAACGAGCACCTGCATCCGCTGCACCTGGTGCGACGGGTACCCCTGCCTGGTGCACGCCAAGGCCGATGCCGAGACCATCGCCGTCCTCCCCGCTCTGCAGCACCCGAACGTCACCCTGCTGGTGGACCATGAGGTGACGCGCCTGCAGACCGACGCCGGCGGCCGCACGGTCACCGGCGTGGTCACCCAGCACGGGAGCGCCGAAGAGCTCTTTGCCGCCGACATCGTTGTGGTCTCGGCTGGGGCTACCAACAGCGCCCGGTTGCTGCTGTCCTCGGCGAGTGACGCCCATCCGCACGGATTGGCCAACGGCTCGGACCAGGTCGGGCGCAACTACATGTTCCACAACTCCAAGGCGGTGGTCGCGCTGGCGGCGGAGCCCAACGAGACCGCCTTCCAGAAGACGCTCGGGCTGAACGACTTCTACTTCAGCGGCCCCGACTTCGACTTTCCCCTTGGCAACATCCAGATGGTCGGCAAGTCCAACGCCGAGGCCATGAAGGGGGAGGAGCCCCACCTCACCCTGCTCGCGCCCCACTGGAGCCTGGCCGACGTCTCCGCCCACGCCGTGGACTTCTGGCTCACCACCGAGGACCTCCCCCGGCCCGACAATCGGGTGACGCTCGACGGCGAGGGCAATGTGCACCTGGCCTACACGGCGACGAACGACAAGGAGGCGGACCGCCTCTACGGCGAGCTGAAGAAGATCCTGAACCACGTCGGCCTGGCATCGCACCACGTGCTGCACAAGAACTTCTACATGTCGATGGACATCCCGGTGGCCGGAGTGGCCCACCAGGCCGGCACGTGCCGCTTCGGCAACGACCCGCACACCTCCGTGCTCGACGCGAACTGCAAAGCCCACGAGCTCGACAACCTTTACGTGGTCGACACGAGCTTCTTCCCGAGCATCGGCGCAGTGAACCCCGCACTGACCGCCATGGCCAACGCCATCAGGGTCGGCGAGCATCTCACGGAGCGGTTGGCCTGACCCCGACCCGACGGACGACGACGTCGTACCCTGGGGGCGAACCCGTAGCTTCTCCACGAAAGGAGCCGTCGTGAGCGCAACGCAACGTCACCGCGTCGTCGTCGTCGGCGGCGGGTTCGGCGGTCTGCCCGCCACCCGTCTGCTCGCCAGGTCCGAAATCGACATCACGCTCATCGACCGGCGCAACCACCACCTCTTCCAGCCCCTGCTCTACCAGGTGGCCACCGGGATCCTGTCGCCGGGTGCGATCTCGCCCGTACTACGGCACATCCTGCGCAAGCGCCAGAACGTCAACGTCGTCCTCTCCGGGGTGACCGGCTTCGATCTGGACCGGCGTATCGTGCACACGACCTCCCTGCCGGGCGAAGTCGCCGAGTACGCCTACGACAGCCTGATCGTCGCCGCCGGGGCCGGGCAGTCGTACTTCGGGCACGACGAATTCGCCATGATCGCTCCCGGCATGAAGACGATCGACGACGCCATGGAGCTTCGCCGGCGTGTCTACGGCGCGCTCGAAATCGCCGAGAACCTCTCCGACCAGGCGCTGCAGCGGTTCTGGATGACTTTCGTCATCGTCGGCGGCGGCCCGACCGGCGTGGAGCTGGCCGGGCAGATCCGCGAGCTCGCCTACCGCAGCCTCAGGAAGGACTTCCGCACCATCGATCCCGCCGCTGTCCGCGTGATCCTGGTCGACGGCGGCAAGGAGCCGCTGGCCACCTTCGGCGGCGAGCTTTCGGCTCGCGCCCGCAAAGAGCTCGAGAAGATGGGAGTCGAGCTGCGCATGGGGCTGCGCGTCGTGGGCGTCGATCCGTTCGGCGTCAACACCGAGAGCGCGGAGGGCGAGACCGGCCGCGTCGACTGCGGCACGGTCATCTGGGCCGCGGGCGTCCAGGCCTCGCCGCTCGCCGGCCTGCTGGCGGAAGCCACGGGCGCCGAGACCGATCGCGCCGGGCGTATCGCCGTCCTCCCCGACCTCAGCCTGCCCGGGCACCCCGAGGTCTTCGCCATCGGCGACATGGCGACCCTCGACAACCTCCCCGGGGTGTGCGAGGTCGCGATGCAGGGAGGCCTGCACGCCGCCAACACGATCAAACGCAGGCTGAAGGGAGGCGAGAGCGTGCCGTTCAAGTACCGCGACCTCGGGAGCGCCGCCGCCATCGGCCGCTTCAAGGCCATCGTGAGCGTGCGCGGATTGCGCCTCAGCGGCTTTCCGGGATTCATCGTCTGGATGTTCGTCCATCTGGCCTTCCTCAACGGATTCGGCTCCCGCTTCACCGCGATCTGCGCGGTGGGCCGCCGCCATGATCGGGCGCGCCCGACCCGAACGCGTGTTCAGCGTCGGGCACACCGGCGGCGACCTGAGCCTGCCCGACGAGGTCAAGGCGAAGGTCCTTCCGAAGCCGTTCCCCGTCCTGGAGGACCAGATGGGCTGGGCCACCCTGATGGCGCGGATCGGGTCGGCCGGCGGCGACCGGGAACAGGGCGCTTCCGGCGGATCCGACCCGGCCTGAACCGCTCAGCGCGCCTTCGGGGAGGGCCAACTACATTCGCCGGATGATCCTCGATCGATTCCTCGTCACCGACCAGGTCGCCATCGTCACCGCCAGCGGGCGCGGCATCGGCGCCGCCACCGCGGTGGCGCTCGCCGAGGCGGGGGCCGACGTCGTACTGGCCGCCCGCACGGAGGAGCAGCTGCGCGCCGTGGCCAAGCAGGTCGAGGCGGTCGGCCGACGCGCCATTGTCGTGCCGGGCGACCTCACCGACTTCGACCTCATGGCATCGCTGGCCGAGACCGCCTTCACCGAGTTGGGGCGTCTCGACATCATCGTGAACAACATGGGCGGGACGATGCCGCGGCCGCTGCTCGACACGTCGCCCAGGTTCCTTGAGGAGGCCTTCCGGTTCAACGTCTCGGCGGGGCACGCTCTGATCCGGGCCGGCGTCCCGCGCATGCTCGAGGGCGACCACCCGGGCGGTGCCATCGTCAGCATCTCGTCGGTCATGGGGCACGTGGCCGGCCGCGGCTACGTGGGGTACGGCACGGTGAAGGGCGCCCTCGAGCAGTACACCCGGTTGGCCTCGCGCGACCTGGCGCCGCGCATCCGGGTCAACGCCATCGGCGTCGGCTCGACCGCGACCTCCGCCCTCGACATCGTCATGTCGAGCGACGAGCTGCGCACGGCCATGGAGGACGCCACCCCCCTGAAGCGACTGGGTCACGTGGACGACATCGCATCGGCGATCCTGTATCTGGCATCTCCGGCCGGCGCCTACGTCACCGGCAAGATCATCGAGGTGGACGGCGGTCTGCAGTCGCCCAACCTCGAGTTCCCCATTCCCGACCTCTAAACACCTCCGACCTCGAAGGAGTTCGACATGCCGTACCGCGTCGTGCAGTGGAGCACCGGCAACGTCGGGCGTCATTCCCTGGCGGGGATCCACGCCCACCCCGACCTACAGCTGGCCGGGGTCTACGTATCCAACCCCGACAAGGTGGGTCACGACGCCGGAGAGTTGGCCGGCCTCACCAGCACCTTCGGCGTGGCGGCGACGAGCGACTTCGACGCCCTGCTCGCCCTCAAGCCCGACTGCATCGTGCACACTGCCATGGCCGACGACCGCATCTTCGAGGCGCTGCAGGATCTCGAGCGCTTCCTGGCTGCGGGCATCAACGTGGTCTCGTCCAGCCCAGTGATGCTGCAGTACCCGGCGCCCGACGATCCCATGGCGGCGCCCGTCATCGCCGCGGCGGAGAAGGCGGGCGTCTCGATCTTCGTCAACGGCGTCGATCCGGGGTTTGCCAACGACGCCCTCCCGCTCGTCCTCTCCGGCGTCAGCGAGCGCATCGAAGAGGTCCGCTGCTCCGAGGTCCTGAACTACAACACGTACAACCAGCCCATGGTGCTCTTCGGGATCATGGGTTTCGGCGGCGCCATGGACGAGGTGCCCTTCCTCCTCACCCCGGGCGTCCTCACCATGGCCTGGGGCTCCGTGGTGCGCCAGATCGCCGCCGGCCTCGGCGTGACCCTGACCGATGTGACCGAGTGGTACGAGCGGGAGGCCGCACCGGAGGACTTCGATGTGGACGCCGGCACCATAAAGAAAGGCACTGCCGCCGGGCTGCACTTCGAGGTACGCGGCATGGTCGGCGACCGCGCCGTGGTCGTGCTCGAGCACGTGACACGATTGCGCGACGATCTCGGCGCGACGTGGCCGCAGCCGGCCGGGCAAGGCTGTTACCGCGTGGAGATCAAGGGCGAGCCGAACTACACCCTCGACCTGCAACTCATGGGTACCGACGGCGACCACAACACGGCTGGACTGAAGGCGACGGCCATGCGGCTCGTCAACGCCGTGCCGGCGGTGATCGCGGCGCCACCCGGTCTGGTCACCGCGCTCGATCTCCCGCTGATCACCGGCCGGGGTCTCGTCGTCACCTGAGCGCGCGGTGGCATGCGTGTTGCCCCACTCGATTGCACCGGGACACACAATTCCGGCAAAGAAATGACGCAGGACCGTCAAGCCCGCTCCACGAGGGGGCGAGAAGAAGAGTGTGCCCACCACCGAGACGGCTTCTCCGCCTTTGACCGTCGGACCGGCCTCGCAGCCGGTCCCGATGACGGATGTCCGCGTCGCTGGGCACAGCACGCCTCCCCGTCGAGGTGAATTTTCTCCCACCACGTTTGACCGCGCCAGGGACTCCCTGGTTGGTGGGAAAGCCGCCGTCTCCCTGCAGGCGGTATCCGGGCTGGACGCCGCGCAACTGGCGATCACCCGGCTGTGTGCCTTCCCGCATCCGACCACTTTTGTGGCGGGGAGCCCAGCCGACGGTGTGCGCAGTTCGCCACGCGCGTGCGCCGGCCCGGGTGATCACAGTGCCGTTCTCTCTGCCGCTCCCGGCGGCGCAGGCGGCGAATTCCGCGACACCACCGGCCCCATTTCGGCCAACGCGGGACGACGACATCGAGCCTGACGGCATCCTCCGCCTCGGTCTCGCTACACCGGACAGACTGGCCGCGTGCTCCTCGTTGACGCAGCCAACGTGGTCGGATCTCGTCCAACGGGTTGGTGGAAGGACCGAGAAGGTGCAGCCCGCGCGTTCGTCCACCAGCTCCGGGCAGCCGTCACTTCGGGCAAGATCGACTCACCGGTCGTCGTGATCCTCGAAGGCCAGGCTCGCCGGGGTGCGCCCAGCGGCGATGCCGACGGTGTCACGGTGATGCATGCCAGCGGCAGTGGCGACGATGCGCTGGTCGATGTCGTGGCGCGGGCACCCGACCACACGGTCACCCTGGTCACGGCGGATCGCGAGCTGAGGCGGCGGGCTGAGGCACTCGGTGCCGATGTGGTGGGGCCCACGTGGCTCCTCGACCTCCTCGGGCTCTGAGCTGAGGCCGATGAGGCGCCGGTAACCCACGCGGGGATTGAGGCGGAATGCCGAGCAGCGCCGTGTGGTTGCACACCTCGTGACCGAGATGTGCCATGTGCTCTTGGTGTCAGGCAGTCTGCGCAACGGATCGACCAACTCCGCGGCCCTCCGCACGGCCCTTCGCGCCGCGCCAGACGGTATCCGGGCAACCTTCTACGAGGGAACGGCCTCGCTCCCCGCCTTCAACCCCGACTTCGATTCGGATCCCCTGCCTCCGGCCGTCGTCGATCTCCGCCACCACATACGGGCGTCCGATGCGGTGCTGTTCTCCACTCCCGAGTACGCCGGTGATCTTCCGGGCTCGTTCAAGAATCTTCTCGATTGGACGGTTGGGGATGATCAACCGGGATCGATCTACACCAAGCCCGTGGCGTGGGTGAACGTCGCCGTGCGGGGCGCACCCCACACGCACGAGTCCCTGCGCAGGGTGCTCGGCTATGTGGGCGCACACATCGTCGAACCAGCGTGTGTTGCTCTCCCGGTGACGAGCGACATGGTGACAGGCGACGGGTTGGTGGCCGACCGTGACGTGCAGCGGCGGCTGTCGGAGACGCTCGAGAACCTGGTCGGCGCCCGCCTGGCGTGAGTTCCTCGCCCGGGGGCCGGCGTGTGCGTCGCGGCCACGGAAGGGCTAGCGGAGGACCTCGACCAAGAGCACCCAGGCGTTGATGGCCGACACCACGAAGGCGAGAACGGTGGCCGCAAAGATCCAATAGAGCCCCCCGCCGCCACCGGCCAGGAGGCTGAGGCCACCGGCGAGAAAGAGGGCACCGGGAAGGAGCAGCGTCAGCATGCGCTCGATCCGCCACGAGAACTCATCGTCCGCCGCTCGGTTGCGTACCGTGACCCAGACGGCTTGGAACGCGACCACGCCCCCCACGACGGTGACCTCCAATCCCAGAGCGACATGGCTCTGACTCGGGGCCAACCCGCACCCGGCGATCACGAGGGCCGAGACCAAGACCCCCAGGCTGCCCGCCGCTCGGCCGGGCAGGTTGGGATATTTGAGGATCTCCTGCAGATTGATCGAGATCGCCACAAAGAGCAGGCCCGTGAGCGCCGCCGAAGCACCCATCGACCCCACGAAGAAGTCGTGCCACGCGAGCGGGTCGAGCGATGTCATCTCTCCCAGTGTTGCAACCGACGGACTGGGGCGCGGGGATACGTCGGACGGCTACGGGGCAGTGCGCGGGCGCTCACTGCGGCGCCACGGACGAGGCTGCATTCTTCCGATTCGCCCCGTTGGCGAGACGAGCACCGCGACCTGCTCCATGGCTTCGTCGGAGAGCACGACTCCCTCGTGGCCCGTGTTGCAGTGGGTCCCCGCTGCTACATTTTCGGCTGTGAACCTGCAGCGGTTCGGACCGATTGACTTCGATTGGTTCCACCAAGAAGAACTCCCCTCGCTCGTCAAAGGCCGAGGAGCGATCTTCTCCGACAGCGATGCCGACGCTGTCCGTCCACTCGGGTTTCAGCTGACCGATGGGAGGGCCTACACCTACGTGCCCGAAGGACGGTCGTTCTCCGTCCAGCCCGGCACGGACAACGCGCAGACCGTGGTCGAACTCTCGCCCGATGCCTGGTGCGCCTTCGTCTGGGAGCTCAAGACCTGCTTCGCCCTGCTCTACGCCGAGCAGCTCACTGTCCTGCAGGGCAACTTCGGGCAGGTGGCGCGCTGGGAGCCCCCGCTGCGCGTCGCCTTCAGCGGGCAGGTCTTGTTCGACCTCGCATCGCCCGTCCCGCATCGAGGACGATGCGGGACGCGCCCTCGATCCCACCCGGAGCTTTCGCCTCGACGACCCCGTTGCGGACGTCCGGGACTTCCTGCACCGAGTCGGCTTCGTGCATCTCCGTGGCGTCCTCGACGCCGCCGAGATCGGCTCGCTCACCGCCGACGTCGCGGTGGCGGTCGACCGGGCGAGACCCGACGACCGGAAGTCGTGGTGGACGACCGTCGACGGGCGCGAGGTGTGCAACCGGGTCAACTACCTCAACGAGGGATCTGACCGGATCGCCGCCCTGGGTGCCGACCCCCGCTTCGTCGCGCATCGCCGCCCTTGGTGGGGAGGATCTACGCGACGCCTGCGATCGCCTCGACGGCAACGGTGTCGTCATCAAGGTGCCGGGGTCTTCCGGCGGACTGGCCGACCTGCCCTGGCATCGCGATTGCGGCATGGGCGGCCACCCCGTCAAGTGCCCCATGCTCAACGTCGGGATCCAGCTCGATGCCGCCACGGCAGAGACCGGACAGCTCCAGATGATCCCGGGCTCGCACCGGGGCACATCCCGGCTCCCGAGCGCCGCGTGAAGCCGAGGAGCATGCCGTCGTGGCGCTCACCACCGAGCCCGGCGACGTCACCGTGCACTTCGGCCACACGCTGCACGCCGCGCCGCCGCCCGAGGACCCGCACGCCGACGGCCGCCGGGCGCTCTACCTCTCGTTCGTGCCGCCACTGACCTTCGAGATGGTCGGCCCCGGGCAGGGATACAACGACGTGCTCTTCACCAAGAACGAGGGGCGAGTGCAGCACGTCGACCAGTTCAACTAGTCGAGACGCCCGACGAAGGAGAGGTCCGACCGGTACTGTCGCTACGCCGAGGTCGTCGACCGGCCGGGGCACGCTACGGTGCGAGCGTCGAGCAAAGACGGCGATCGGAGAGCAGGAATGACCTCGAAGTCAGATTTCACGACTGAGGAGTGGCAGCTGATCCTCGAAGCACCCCCGAGCGCGGGGCTGATCGTGGTCACCGCTCAGCGAGGTGGATCGTTCCGCGAGACCGTCGCCATGGCCAAGGCCTACGTGGAGGCCCGCCAGCAGCACGGCAAGAGCGAGCTCCTCGACGCCATCGTCGCGGCAAAGCCCGAGCGGGACCACACGCACTACCACTCCCCCGAGGAGCTCAAGGAGCACGCCTGCAGCACCTGCGTGACGCCGTGGCGCTGCTGGGGACCAAGTCGACCCCGGAAGAGGTCGGACGAATATCGCCGCTTCATCGTCACGCTGTCGCAGCGAGTCGCGGCCGCCCACCGGGAGCACGGTCAGGATGTGAGCGAAGCCGAGCAGGCCGCAATCGACGAGATCGCGGCGGCACTCGGCGCGCCTGCCGCCTAGGACTCGGGACCGGTGAGGTCCATCCGCAGGCGGGTCAGGGTCGAGGACGCGATGCGCCACTCCCCCTCGACCAGCGCATAGGTCTCGTGATAGTGGCCGTCGCCCTGCATGCGGGTGCCGTCCGGCCACACGATGTCGTCGTGCAGCGCCCAGATACCAGTGGCCGTCGTAGCTGAGGTGAGCGGTGATCTCGGGCATGTGGCCCTGGTGCACGGTGACGGCATCGGCCAGCGTCTGCTGCAGGAACTCCAAGAACTCGTCCGCGCCGCTGACCACGCCACCGCCCGACGCCGTCGTATCCATGACGACATCGTCGGCGAAGACCCGGCGCATGCCGGCCCAGTCCTTGGTGTCCATCGTCCGGAAGTAGCGGGCCTTCAGCTGCTTGATCGCCTCGATGTCATCCACCGGTGGTTTCGCCGATCCGCTCAGGAGAACCGCGCCGCCCTGGTGCCCGGCGGGTTGAACGTGCCCGGAACCGCGTCGGGGTTCTCGACGCAGCACCTCGCACTCGAGGCCGTCGGGATCCCGGAAGAACAGGCTGAGCATCGGCCCGAAGTCGGTGACGAAGTCGTCCGCCGCGCCGCGGGCCACGAGCCGCCGGCGGATCTCCTCGAAGTCGGGCAGGGATGCCGCCTGCAGGGCGAGATGGTCGAGGCGGCCCCGCCCGAACATCGGCACCTGACGGTCGGCCTCGGTGTTCCCCTCCATCTGGAAGACGTTGAGCTCGGCCCAGTCGCCGATCTTGATGATGGAGAGGCGCGGGCCGTCGCTGCCGGGGGGCTCGGCTCCGTCCCGGAGGATCTCGGCGTCGAAGACGTCCGTGTAGAAGTCGTTCAGGCGAGAGGCGTCGTTGGTGATGACGGCGACATGGTTCAGGCCCTTCAGCAGCATGGTGTCTCGCTCCTCAATGAATGGTCAGCCGACGATCTCGCTCGTCTGCAGCACGGGCGCGATGGTCGTGTAGTTGGCGACGTCGGCGAGGACGTCCGCCGTGCCCTCTGCCGCCATGGCCTGGTGGAGGGCGTCGAGGGACTCGAAGGTCACGTGCACGGCGGCCACATACGGGCCGTCGACACCCTTGTCGATCTCGGCGCTCACGGGTGACCATGTGCGCACGACGAGCGGGACGTGCTTCTCCCGGTAGTAGTCGTGGTCGAACGACGCGCCCTCGGTCGCCGGATAGAACACGGACACTCGGATCATGGATGTGCTCCCTTGCTCGTCCCACCGCAGTCTGCCAGGTGTCGATCGGGACGGTGCCCGGACAGTGCCCGGACAGTGCCCGGAGTGGAACGAGCGTGCGACCCGGTTCCTACCGGAAGTCCCGGCTGGCCGGCACCGCCGTCCCCACCACCAGCACCTCCACCCGCTCGGCGTCGAAGCTGACCGCCCCCTGCCCCTTGCGCACGCGCCCGCGGATCAGCAGCACGGGCGCGTGGCGGGCCACGTGCTTCCAGCGGGCCCAGGCCCCGCGGGAGAAGACCACGTTCACGTGGCCCGTCTCGTCCTCCAGATTGACGAAGACCGCGCCCCGGGCCGTCTCGGGATGCTGGCGGTGCGTCACCACGCCGGCCACGGAGGCCCGCTCGCCGTCATCGCACGCCTCCAGCGCGACGGCCGTCCGCACGTCCATGGCCTCGAGCCGTTCCCGGGCGAGATGCATGGCCGTGCGCTCGGGCGCCAGCCCCAGCGCCCACAGGTCGTCGCCCACCGCGTCGTAGGGGCTGGGCGCCGGCAGCGGCGGTGCGTCGGCTCCCACCACCACCCCCGGCAGGCGATCCGGCGTGCCCTGGGCCGCCGCGCCGGCCGCCCACACCAGCCGGCGTCGGGAGGCCGTCGTACCGCTGCCCTCTCCGTCCTCCCCCCGCTCCCGGACTCGGGCTCGGGCGCCTCGGGGTCGAGCGCGCCGGCGGCGGCCAGCGTCTCGAGCTGCGCCTGGGTCGCCGCCGCCCGGCGCACCAGGTCCTCGCCCCCGGTCCAGGGACGACCCGCCACGATGCGCGCCGCCGTGGCGATCGCCCACCCCGCGCACCGACCCCAGCCCGAGGCGCAGCACCGCCTCCCCCGGCCCGCCGCGCTCGAGCGCCGCCCCCACCTCGGAGCGGTTCACGTGCGGCCGGCGCACGCGCACCCCGTGCCGGCGAGCGTCGGCCACCAGCGACTGGGGCGACCAGAAGCCCATGGGCTGCGAGTTCAGGAGCCCCGCGGTGAATGCCGCCGGGTAGTGCAGCTTCAACCAGGCCGAGGAGTACACCAGGTGGGCGAACGACACCGAGTGCGACTCGGGGAAGCCGAAGTTGGCGAAGGCGGCCAGCGCGTCGAAGACCTGGTCCGCCACGGCGCCCGTCACGCCGCGCGCCGCCATGCCGTCGAAGAGCCGCGCCCGCATCTTCTCCATCCGTGCCGCTGAGCGCTTGGCCGCCATGGCCTGGCGCAGCTCGTCGGCGTCGGCTGCGCTGAAGCCGGCGATGGCCACCGCCATCTCCATCAGCTGCTCCTGGAAGAGCGGGACCCCGAGCGTGCGCCTGAGGATCGGCTCGAGCAGCGGGTGCAGGTAGGTGACCTCCTCCTCGCCCCGGCGCCGGCGGATGTAGGGGTTCACCGCGTGGCCCTGAATGGGGCCGGGCCGGATGAGCGCCACCTCAATGGCGATGTCGTAGAAGTTGCGCGGCCGCACCCGGGGCAGGGTCCCCATCTGGGCCCGGCTCTCGACCTGGAAGACCCCGACCGTGTCGGCCCGGCACAACAGGTCGTAGACCGCGTCCTCCTGGGGCAGCTGCCCTAGGTCGACCTCCACGCCGTAGAAGGCGTGCACCAGGTCGACCATGCGGTGCAGCGCCTCGAGCATGCCGAGGCCGAGCAGGTCGAACTTCACCAGCCCGATGGCGGCGCAGTCGTCCTTGTCCCACTGCAGCACGCTTCGCCCCGGCATACGTCCCCACTCCACCGGGCACACCTCGACCACCGGCCGGTCGCACAGCACCATGCCGGCCGAGTGGATGCCGAGATGGCGCGGGCGGTCCAGCACCTCGGCTGCCAGCTCGGCCACCAGCGGCGGCACGCCCCCGCCCTGGGCCTCGGACACCTCCTCCACGGCGGCCGCGGACGAGATGCCGCGCCCGTGCCCCGCGTCGATGCCGGCCGACCAGGCGTCCACCTGCTCCTGCGTGAAACCGAACGCCTTGCCCACGTCGCGCACGGCCGAGCGCGGCCGGTACGTGATGACGTTGGCCACCTGGGCCGCGTGGCGGCGGCCGTAGCGCTCGTACACGTACTGAATGACCTCTTCGCGTCGCTCCGACTCGATGTCCACGTCGATGTCCGGCGGCCCGTCACGCGCCGGCGAGAGAAAGCGCTCGAACAACAGCCCGAGATCGACGGCGTCGACGTTGGTCACGCCGAGCGCGTAACAGACGGCCGAGTTGGCCGCCGAGCCGCGCCCCTGGCAGTAGATGTCGAGCCGCCGGCACACCTGCGCGATGTCCCACACCACGAGGAAGTAGCCGGCGAAACCCAGTTGGCCGATCACCGCGAGCTCGTGCTCGATCTGTTTCCAGGCGCCTGGCACCCGCTCGGCCCCGGGCGGCCCGTAGCGCGCCGTCGCCCCTTCGATGACCAGCTGGCGCAGATAGCCCTGCTCGTCCATGCCGGTGGGGACGGGAAAGTCGGGCAGCCGCGGTGCCACGAGGCGCAGGTCGAAGGCGCAGGCGCGCCCGAGCTCGGCGGCACGCGCGACCACACCGGGCCAGCGGGCGAAGCGCCGGGTCTGCTCGGCGGCGGAGCGCAGGCAGGCCGCCGGAGCCGAAGGAAGCCAGCCCTCCAGCTCGACCAGAGGACGCCGCGCCCGCACGGCGGCGAGCGTGGTAGCCAGCCTGAAGCCGCCTGGCGTGGCGTAGTGCACGTTGTTGGTGGCCACGGCGTCCACGTCCCACTCGACGGCAAGGCGGGCCAGTGCGTCGTTGCGCGCCGTGTCGAGCGGGTCCCCGTGGTCCCACAGCTCCAACGCGACGTTGACGCGCCCGAACGCGTCGACGAGGCGCCCCACCTCCCGGGAGGCCGCCCGGGGCCCCGCATCCATCAGCGCGGCGGGGACCGCCCCCTTCCGGCAGCCACTGAGCACCAGCCAGTGGTCCCCCGCGGCGCGGGCCAGCGCGTCGAGGGTGAAGACGGGCTTGCCCTTCTCCCCGCCCGCCAGGTGCGCGTCGGCCAGCACGCTCGAGAGGCGCGCGTAGCCCTCGGGGTCCCGGGCCAGCAGGACGAGATGCGCGCCCGTCGGATCGGGCTCGCCGGTGCGCGCGCTGGCCGGCGCCAGCGTCACCTCGGAGCCGAAGACGGTCGGCAGCCCGCACACCCGCGCCGCCTCGGCGAAGCGCACCACCCCGTAGAAGCCGTGATGGTCCGTCAACGCCAGCGCGTCCAGCCCGAGCCGGTCCGCCTCGGCCACCAGCTCCTCGGGGTCGCTGCTGCCATCGAGGAAGCTGAACCCCGAGTGGGCATGCAGCTCGGCGTAGGCCTCGGCCATCAGTCGTAGACCGCTTCAATCCACCACTGCCCCCGCTCGGTGCACAGCAGACGCGCCACCCCTTCGACGGTGACCACCTGCAGCCGGGCCCGGTGCCGGCGCACCGACCACCAGCGCTCGGTGACCGGCCAGGGGCCGGCCCACCCGAGGACCGGCTGCCAGGGACCACCCGCGACCGACAGCCGCTCGATCCCCCCGGTGAGCAGCCCCCGCCCGCTCACCGCGACGGCACGGCCGGCGGCGTCGGCCAGCTCGGCACGCAGCGGGACCCGCAACACGTCGGTCGGTGCCGGCGGGGGGACCTGCCCCGGCCACGGCGCGCCGGCCGGCGGCGCCTCGGCCTCGGGGCTGCCCCAGGGCAGCAGCACGGACTGGCCGGCCGGATCCCGCCCGCCGCGCAGCCGGCCCATCACCACGGCCTCCACCCCCAGGCGCTCTTGCACACGGACGAAGGAGCGGGCGGCCCGGTTGTCGGCCTCGGAGGACCCGCCGAAAAAGCCGGGCTGGGAAGGCGGGGGCGGGACGTCGGGGCCCCGGTCGGGGTCCTCGCCCCGGGCCACCCGCAGCCGCCGCTCGATGCCGCGGTCGCGCAGCCCGGCCAGCTCCCCGTTCTCCCCCCGGGCCACCGCGTGGCAGACGGCGGCGTCCGCCCCGAAGCGGTCCGAGATGCTCGCCGCGGGCAGGGCGGCCAGCTGGGCCAGGGTGGTCACCCCCAGCCGCTGCAAGGTGACGGCCAGGTCGGGACGGGCCAGCGTGGCCACCGACCAGGGGCCGAGGAAGTCGGCCGTCCCCCCGGGCGGGACGATCAGCCCCGAACGGGCGGCGAGTATGGCCGCGAAGAGCCCGTCGGCCACGCCGATGGCGACCTCCTCGCCCACGATGGCGGCCAGGCGCGCCGCCACCGCCTCCTCGCCACCGAAGAACCGGGCCGGCCCGCGGGCGGGCAGCGCGCCGACCCCGAGGCGGACCGGATGGACCCACGGGCAGAGCTCGCCCGCCTGCTGCAGGACGCGGGCGAACCGCCGGGCTTCCTCCCCCTTCGCCCCCTCCTGAAGGAGCTCGGGACACCAGATGACGACCAACCGTTCCACCACGTCTTCTCCACCGCTCCGCTCAGGCCGCCTCCGGCCCGTCACCGGGATCGGCTCCCGCCGGCCCGCGCCTGTCCGCTCCGCCCTGCACGTCCCCGTCCTTCTTGTCCCCGTCCTTCTTGTCCCCGTCCTTCTTGTCCCCGTCTGCCGTGTCCCCTTCTTCGTCGGCTCCCTCGACGGCACCCGAGCAGGCGGGGAGCCAGAGCGAGCACTCGCTGACCCGGCCGGCGCCCCGGCGCCCGCTGACCCGCACCTCGGCCCGGCGGCCCTGCAGGTGCCCATGACCGCGCCCGACGCCCTCCCACTCGACCGCCCCGACCGAGAGGGCCAGATCGCCGCCCTCCGGCCAGGCGCCGGAGCCCTCGAGCAGGACCACCAGCGCGGCCTGGCGCTCGCGGGCACGCGCCGTCAGGTGGCGCGCCGCGGTCAGTCGAGCCCGGCCGGGCGGGCGGATCAGGACGGCGTCGACCCCCGAGAGGAGGTCGCCGGCCGCCTCGGCCCACCCGTTGCCGGGGTGGGGGACGAAGACGACCCGGCGCAGATCGAGCCCGAGGCCGGCGGCGGCCACCACCCCCGGGTCGGCCAGGCCCACGACGGCACACCAGCTCCCGGCGGCCGAGGCCGCCGCCATGAGGGCCAGGGCCAGGGTGGTGGCGCCGTGCCCGGGCGCCCCCGTCACCGTGGTGGTCGTGCCCCGGCGCAGGGAGCCGGCCGGGAAGAGGGGGGCCAGGGGCGGGGGCACCGGCAGGGTCCGCCCGGCCACCGGCGTGGTGGGCCGGATCCGGTCGGCCAACCCGGCCGGGAGCTCCCGGGAACGAGGGGGCGACGGGTCACTGGCAGGGAAAGCGAACATATGTTCGCACCTTAGCCAGGGCGTGTGCGGTCTGCTCAGAGAGCCGAACCCCCAGCTCAGCGAGCCGAACGCCCTTCAGACACCCCGCTGGGCCACAATGCAGCCCGCATGTGTGGCCGCTTCGCTCTCTACACGCCCCCGGCCAAGATCGCCCGCTATTTCCAGGCCAACCTGGCCAAGGGCGCCGACGGGGAGCACGCCCCCAGCTGGAACGTCGCCCCGACTGACGCCGTACTCGGCGTGCGTGACCGCCCGGCCCGCCCGCCACAGCAGGGTCCGGCGGAAGAGGGCGGCGAGCCGGAGCGGATCCTCATGAATTTCCGCTGGGGCCTCATCCCCTGGTGGTCCAAGGACGCCAAGTCGGGCAGCCGGCTCTTCAACGCGCGCAGCGAGACCGTGGCCACACGGGCCTCGTTCCGCGAGGCCTTCCGGGAGCGGCGCATCATCGTCCCCGCCGACGGCTTCTACGAGTGGCACAAGACGAAGACCGGCGCCAAGCAGCCGCACTACTTCAGCCGGGCCGACGGGCAGCCGCTGGCCTTCGCCGGGCTGGCCGAGCGCTGGCGCGACAAGAACGGCGGCCCCGACGCACCGCTGATCAGGAGCTGCACCGTGATCACCTCGCCGGCCGGGGCAGACATGTCGGGCATTCACGACCGGATGCCGGTGATCCTCGACCCTGCCATCTTCGACGTGTGGCTCGACCCGGCCAACGAGGACATCGAGGAACTACGAGCACTGTTGCGCCCGCCACCCGCCGGAACCGTGGTACACCACCCGGTGGGGCCACGGGTGGGGAGCGTTCGCAACAACGACGCTGCGCTCGTGGAAGCCGTATGACATGGCAAGTCGTACGACGTGGGAAGCCGTACGACGTGGGAAGCCGTACGACTGGGGAGGGAACATGACCGGGGAGGCCGTATGACGTCCAACAGCTCTTTCGACCGCTCGCGCTTCGATCGCCGCGCGCTGCTGGCCGGCGCGCTGGCGGCCGGCGGTGCGACGATCCTGGCCGCGGCGAGCCGGGGTGACCGGGCCGGTGCCGCCATGGCGCAGTTCGCGGCGCGCACCAAGCCGGCCGGCTCGGATCTCGGGGCCATCGAGCACGTCGTGTTCCTCATGCAGGAGAACCGCTCGTTCGACCACTACTACGGCACGTATCCAGGCGTCCGGGGCTTCGACGACCGGCCGCACGGCAAGCTCGGGAACTTCGCCCAGGCCTGGCCCGGTGGACGCGACAAGACGCTGCTCCCCTTCCACCTCGACACCTCGTCGGGCATCGGCGAATGCACCAACGACCTCGACCACAGCTGGCCGGGCGAGCACCTCAGCTGGCACACGCGGCACCAACGCCGCCTTCGTCAGCACGCACGTCAAGGACGTGTTCCAGGGACCCGAGCACGGCGTCCTCACCATGGGTTACTACCGCCGGCAGGACATCCCCTTCTACTACGCGCTGGCCGACGCCTTCACGCTGTGCGACAACTACCACTGCTCGGTGCTGGGGCCGACGCACCCGAATCGGCTCATGGCGCTCTCGGGCACCATCGATCCGACGGGCGCGGCGGGCGGGCCGGTGCTCGTCACGAACGGGTCGCCCGACGCCATCGGCAGCGTGCACTGGGACACCATGCCCGAGGTGCTGGAGGACGCCGGGGTCAGCTGGAAGGTCTACAACCCGACCGGCACCATCTACGAGCCGACGTTCCAGAAGCAGCACGGCATCCTCAGTGACGCCATCCTCCCGTACTTCAGCCAGTACCAGGACCCCTCGTCGCCGCTGTACCAGAAGGCCTTTCTACCGCAGTACCCGAGTGAATTCGTCAGTGACATCAATGCGGGGACGCTGCCTTCGGTCAGCTGGATCATCCCGCCCGCCGGCTACGACGAGCACCCGTCGTCGCCGCCTGCCCTCGGCGAGTGGTTGACCAGCCAGGTGCTGGCGGCGCTGGTGGCGAATCCGGAGGTGTGGTCCAAGACCGTGCTCTTCCACATGTACGACGAGAACGACGGCTTCTTCGACCACGTGCCGCCCCCGGTGGCGCCGCACGGCACGGCCGGGGAGTACGTCACGGTCTCGCCCCTGCCGAGTGCCGCCGATGGCATGGTCGGCCCGGTCGGCATGGGCTTCCGGGTCCCGATGCTCGTCCTCTCCCCCTTCAGCCGGGGGGGCCACGTGGCGTCCGAGGTGTTCGACCACACCTCGCAGCTGCGCTTCCTGGAGGAGCGCTTCGGGGTGAAGGCACCCAACATCTCGGCCTGGCGCCGCCACACTGCCGGCGACCTGACCTCGACACTCCATCCGCGTCGCAGCGATCCGACCGTGCCCAACCTGCCCAGCACCTCCAAGGACACCGTGGCCACCATCATGGCGGAGGGCTGCACGGAGGCGTCCATGCTGACGGTGGCGCCCGACTCGGCCATGCCGGTCTACCCCGTGCCGACGCACCAGACGATGCCGACGCAGGAAAAGGTCTGAGCGTCCGGTCAAGTCGGGCCTGTGGGAGCGGTAAGACTCTGCCGTGCCCCACGACGTGATGGAAGAGGTCTTTCTGGCCCGCCACGGGGAGACCGAGTGGAATCGGGAGGGCCGTCGCCACGGACAGCTCGATGCGCCACTCACTGCCGAGGGGCGGGAGGAGGTGCAGCGGGTGGCGGAGCGGCTGCGCAGACTGCCCATCAACGCCGTCTTCTCGAGCCCGCTCGGACGTGCTCTGGCCTCGGCCCAGGTGTACGCCTCCGCACTCGGGCTGCCGGTCGTCACGGTGGAGGAGCTCGCCGAGATCCATCACGGCGCCATGGCCGGGCTGGAGGCCGAGCAGGTTGAGGCGGCGTTCCCCGGCGAACTGTCCCGGCGCGCCGAGGACAAGTACCGGTGGCGATTCCCCGACGGCGAGAGCTACGCCGACGGGGACGTCAGGGCCCATGCCGCGTTGGACGTGATCGCCGGTTCCGGGGCGGCCCGGCCGTTGCTGGTGTCGCACGAGATGATCGGACGGATGTTGCTGCGGAACCTCCTGGACGTGCGGGCCGCAGAGGCGCTGGCCTTCGGACACCCGCACGACGTGATCTACCGAGTCGACGTGAGCGCCAGGACCGTGCAGGAGATCCGGTCATGAGCGCGGTGGCGCCGCCGCCCGGCACGGTCGTCGTCCTCAACGGGACGCCCCGGTCGGGGAAGTCGAGCATCGCCCGGGCACTGCAGCGATCCGCGGCCGGCGGGCCGTGGCTCAACCTGGGCGTCGACGCGTTGGCGGACGCCATCCCGGCGGAGTTCCGGCCCGGCATCGGGTTGCGCCCGGGCGGGGAGCGGCCGGACCTCGAGCCTTCCGTCGTCATCTTGTTCGACTCGTTGTACGCGACGGTCGCAGCGTGGAGTCGTGCGGGGCTCAACGTCGTCGTCGACGTCGGCCATCACGACGACTACTCGGAGCCGCTGGGCATCCTGGGCAAGGTGGCCGCGGAACTGGCCGGGCTGCCGGCCTATTTCGTCGGTGTGCGATGCCCGGTCGAGGTGATCATGACCCGGCGGGACGCGGTGCCGGCCGGCGGTGCCGGCGACGGTGGCTACGTGACGAGCGAGCCTGGTGGCGGTGTCCCCTCCATCGTGATCCGCTGGGAGCGCGCGGTGCACGATCCGGGCGTGTACGACGTGGAGGTCGACACTTCGACGGGATCAGCAGCGGTGTGCGCGTCGGACATCCTGCGCCGGGTGTCGAGCGGGCCACCGTCCGCGTTCGCAGCGTTGGCGAACTCCCGGATCTGACTACGCCGGTTCGATGCCCAGCGACGTGCTGAGGGCCGGAGATCGAACGGGACCGTTCGATCTCGTACTCGACGCCGACATGGCGGCCGCCTTCGCCCGTGCGACGCTCGACGACAACCCACGCTACGTCGACGGTTCCGCCCTGCCCCCCACCGCCATCGCCACCCAGACGTACCGCGCGCAGCTTCCCTCTATTCTGGAGCTCGTCCCCGCATCGGTGTTCGCGGCAGCACGAGGTGGCGTCCATGGCCAACACGACCTGGTGCTCCATCGTCCCATCGTGCCCGGAGAGCACCTGCGGTCGCTCGTCGAGCTCCACAGCGCCAAGCCCACCAAAGACAATCTCCGGGTCACGTTGCTGCACAGGACGTTCGACGCCCGGGAACAGCTCGTCGCCGAGCAATGGTGGACGACGGTGTTGCTCGGCACCACGGCCGACGAGACGGGACCGCATCTGCCGGGTCACGCCATGGTCCGTGACGATGCGCAGGATGCCCTGGCCGAGGAGGTCGTGCGCGTCGACCTCGAGATGGCACGGCGCTACGCCGAGGTGTCGGGCGACTTCTCGATCCATCACTTCGACGACGAGGCGGCGCAGCGCAGCGGCTTCGAGGGCGCCTTCGTCCACGGCCTCTGCACGATGGCCCTATGCGCCAGAGCCGTGGTGCGGAACGTGTGCGCAGACGACCCCTCACGACTGCGGCGGTTCTCCGTCCGGTTCGCCTCTCCCGCCTTTCTCGGCCGGGACCTCACGATACGGATCTACGCGCTCGATCAAGACCGCTGCGCACTGGAAGCAACGAGCGGCAGTGCTCTGGCCATCCGCAACGGCTACGCCGAGCTGCGGCCGCGCCCGTAGGGCCCATCGGGCGGAGCGAATCGCGGACGACTACGAGGCGGGGAACTGCACCTGCTCCGCCTGCGCCAGGAGCGAGGGCTTGTCGGCGCTGAGGATGTACCCCGAGGCGATGGCCTTGTTCAGGCTCTTCGTGTAGGCGGCGATGTAGTTGCTCTTGGTCCCGTAAAGGCTGGCCAGTTGGGGCGGGGTGAACGCGCCAGTGGACCCGAAGTATTGGCAGACCGTCGTCGCGCCGGTGGGCGGTGCGCCGCTGAGGCTAGAGACCGGTACGTCGACTGCCGGGGTCCGGACACCTCCGATCACATTTCCGTGCGGGTCGAGGGCCAGCGTCACCGGATTCGTGCTCGCCAGGTGGAAGGGGGGTGCACTTGGGGGTGGCCTGCTGTCGACGACCCACTTGTCGAAGCCGGTGAAAGCTGCTTGGACCACCGAGTGCATCGGGCCTGCATTGATGGGGCTAGTGCAGCCGATGACGCTGGCAGGGATACTACCCAGCTGATACTGGTCGGCGTGCGACGTGCCGGCCATCTCCCAAGTGCGGATCTTGTCCGTGTTGGGCTGTTGCGCCAGGGCATACCCGAACTGCATCACGTCGGTCTGGGTCTCGGCCATGAAGACCGGCACCTTGAGATCGGTGCGGATACGCAGATTGCCCGGCCCCGCATTGGAGCCGACGGACGACCCGAGAGAGGCACCGAACCCAAAGCGGCTATGCAGGAAGATCCCGTCGAAGGTGTCGGTCCGGGGCTGCACCGCGTCCGCAAACGTCGTCAGATAGATAGCCGCTAGGGACTCGCCCGCGGCAACCATATGTTTCGGCTTCAGGCCACCCAACGCCATCGGGTGGGGCGCCCGGAGGGCTTGCCCGATCTGCGCGAAGATGTCCTGGGCGTATTGGTCACCGGGGTGGTGCAGCGATGCGTACCGGGTCGGCTCCTTGCTGACCAGCCCTCCTGATCCGGTGAGCGAGCCGATGATGGACTTCCCGCCGTCGACGCCCAGCTCCTGAGCCGAGACGCCGACGTACGCGTAGCCATCACGCATCAACATCGGGTTCAGGTAGATCCAATCGGGATCCGATTCCCCGGCTGTCACGTTCAGCCACTCGACCACCACCGTCCCATTGAAGTGGGCCGGGTCCGTCGGTCGTCGCACCAGGATCCTGGTCTTGTACGCCGCCGACGTCGTCGGCGTGATCGTCCACTTCCCGTCGCTCGGCCGTGAGTCGGCCTTGAACGCGGTCGCCGTCCCGGCGGCAAAAAACTCCTGCTCGACGTAGCCGTTAGCGGCCAGGTCGGGCGTTTGGGCGGAGATCGGCTCGATGACCTGTCCCGTCGTGATCGGCCCGGTCAGGGTTGCTGCGGTGTGGAACGTCACGTCCGAGGTGGCGGCGCCGGCCACCTGTTGGGTGACAAGCGTCAACGGGAACAGCGCGACCAGTGCAACCAGGCCGGCACGAACAAATCCCGTCTTGGGCACGATCTGATCGTGCCCGTAGATCCAAGACATCGACACCCCCCTTGGCGCAGTGGCCGCTGACTATACCGACGCCGGGTCGCCGGCGGGTCTCGGTGCTGGATGCACCCCTGAGGACCCCCTGCCCCCGGTAGCCTCCACAGGTGGTTGTTCGCGTCTCTCCCGACGCTCCGCGCAAGGGCGCCACGCTCGGCTACCTACCCGCACTCGACGGGATCCGCGGCGTGGCCATGATCGGGATCCCGATGCAGATCGCCACGGCCCATGGCGCGCTCATGGTCCTCGAGACGAAGCCCTGCCAGAGCACCGGCGAGCAGCCCGACGGTTCCCCCTGGCCCCAGGACAGCCCAGCCCGGCAGGACGCCTACAACGCGCTGCTGCACGAGGTCGCAGCCCAGCACCCGGGCGAGGTCTACGTGCAGGACCTGAACTCTTACGTCTGCCCCGGCGGCACCTACACGGAGAATCTCGACGGCGTCCCCGTGCGCGAGAGCGACGGCAGCCACTTCGACGTGCAACCCGGCGGGGGCGGTGACTATCTGGCACCGGCGATCCTGCCGTACTGGGTCGACCTCGGCCATATGCAAGAGGCGCGCACGAACGGCGCCAGCGTGCCGAGCGGATCACCGCCGCGGTTCTTCGCGCCGCAGTGAGACGGGCCGCAGCAAGCGCCCGTCGACGAGCGGGCGTCGGGCTCAGCCCGCGGCGGGCATGGTGGGCCTGGTCGGAGTCGCCTCGTAGAAGCCGGCGGTCGCTCCCGTGATGCGCTGCAGGTTGCGCTCGCCGAAGGCGACCTCGTGCGGCCGGGCCAGATGGGCGTCGAGCAGCTCTTGCGACTCCCAGCGCTCGAAGAACCGGAAGGTGTTGGGCGACTCGAGGTCCTCGCCCCAGAAGTAGTCGAGGCAGCCGGCGTCACGCCGGCTCGCCTCGGTGACCTCGGCCAGGCTGGCGAGGACGTCGTCGCGGTCCGAGGGGTCGAAGCTGAGAGAGCCGGCGATGATGATCATGCTGGGAGGGTAGTGACCTCCTCAGGCGGCCGCGAGGGTGGCGAGGTCGTCCCGCACCAGGGTGCCGCCCTTCATCACCGCCAGAAGTCTGGCCTGGTCCTGCAGGATGCCGATGTCGACGAGAGGGTTGCCGTCGACCACCAACAGATCGGCCAGGTAGCCCTCGCGCACCGACCCGAGCTCGTGGGCCCGGCCCATCAGCTCGGCCCCGTTGCGGGTGGCCCAGCGGATCACATCGAGAGGCAGGATCCCCGCTTCCTTGACGTAGAACTCGAGCTCGTCGGCGTAGCGGCCGTGGGGCAGGCTGATGGCGCCGTAGTCGTCCCCGCACAGGAGCTTCACCCCAGCCTCGTTGGCCTTGGGCAGCATGGCGAGCGCCCGCTCGATGTCCTCGGCCATGGCGGCGGTGAATCCGAGACCACCGCCTCCCATCAGCTCGGAGAAGCGGACGGGGAAGAGCTGGCTCGGTACGAGGAAGGTCCCGAGCTCGACCATCCGCTCGATGGCCATGGCGTCCATCCCGTCGCCATGGTCGATCACGTCGATACCGGCATCGAGCGCCATGTGGATGGCCTCGCGGTTGGCGATGTGGCCACGCACCAGCACGCCCCGCTGATGCGCCGCCTGTATCCCTGCCGTGATCTCCTCGGGGCTCATTTCGGTCTGTTCGCTCGGCGCAACCGTCCCGTGACCGCCCGTCACGAACATCTTGATGATCTCGGCCCCCTGCTTGATCTCCTCGCGTACGGCCAGCCGGAAGCCGTCGGGACCGTCGGACCGGTTGATGGCACCGTGGGCCCCGACGTCCCAGTACCAGGGAAAGCTCTTGTCGCCCGCATGCCCCGTCGTGCTGACGTCCCGGCTGCCGGCCATCAGCCGAGGGCCCGGGAAGAGGCCTTCGGCGATGGCCGCCTTCATGGACGCGTCGATGGCAAAGGGCGCGCCCGCACTCACCGCGCCGGTGAACCCACTGCGCAGCAGCAGCTCAAGATGATGCGCCGCCCGCACCGCCTGCAGGGCCGGCGGCTCCTCAAGACCGAAGGGGGCCGTCTTGGAGCCGAGCTCGTTGTAGGTGGCATGGAAATGGCTGCTCACCATTCCCGGCATCACCGTGCGCCCGTCGAGATCGACCACGCGGTCGGCGGGACCGGTCTCCACGCTGGCGCCGGCGGCGCCGGTGCGCACCGTGGTGATGCGACGGTCCTCGATCACCACCGTGGTACGGGGACGGGCACCGTCGGCATCGACCACGGTGGCGTCGCGCAGAACGAGCCTCGGCACGGGCGTCGTCGACCTCATGAGCTCCGGACCCGGGCTCCGGTACGGTTCTCGGGCACGGGGGGAACGATAGTGACCAGAAGCCGATGTGCACAGTGGGCCGTCGCCGCCGGACCGTGGAGCCCCTGGGCGGGCCGATGACCCTCGGCGGGCGCGACTCCGTGCTCTGCTCGGGCACGCTGCGGAGCGACATCTCGTTCCGGGAGCGAGTGGCAGCGGCGGCGGCCGGTGAATTCTCCGGGCTCTCCCTCTGGGGGCGCGACTACCAGGTGGCGCGCGACGAGGGATGGTGCGACCGCGACATCCGCCTGCTGCTGGCCGACCACGGCCTGTCGGTGGCTGAGCTCGACCCCGCCTGGTGGTGGCTTCCCGGTGCGTCCGACGTCCACATTCCGCCCGAGCACGACCGGGAGCTGATCTTCCGCTTCGCCGAGTCCGAGTTGTTCACAGTGGCGGATGGAGTCGGGGCACGCTCGCTCAATGCGGTGGACGTCTTCGGCGGCTCGTGGTCGCTCGATGACGCGGCTGCCGCGTTCGCCGGACTGTGCGACCGGGCCTCGGATCACGGCTTGCTGGTCCACCTGGAGTTCCTCCCCTGGTCTCGGATTCCCGACCTGGCGACCGCCTGGCAGGTCGTCCGTGCCGCCGATCGCCCCAACGGTGGCCTCATGCTCGACGCCTGGCACTACTTCCGCAGTCGTCCGGACAGCGAACTTCTGCGCTCCATTCCCGGCGCGTCGATTCTCGGCATTCAGTTGTGCGACGCGCCGGCGACACCCGAGCCCGAGCCGATGCACGCGACCTTGCACGAGCGGCTGCTCCCGGGCGAGGGCGAATTACCCCTGGCCGCGCTCCTGGCGGACGTGACCGCCACCGGCACGACGGCACCACTCGGTATCGAGGTGTTCTCCGACATCCTCCATGCACTCGACCCGGTGGAGGTCGGAGAGCGGGCCGGCGCGTCGTTGCGTGCCTTGCTCGACCGTGCAGACGCGAGCGGCGAGTGAACGACCGGTTCAGGCCAGCGTCACGTAGTCGAGATTGACCCCACCCTGATCGGACGTCTCGACGCTGCACACCACCAGGTTGGTGCCGCCACCCATCTGCAGCGTCACCGGCGCCGTGCGCCATGAGGTCCAGGCCGACGCGCTCGGCATCGGCACCCGCGCCGCCGGTCCCAACACGGCCGCAGAGGCTTCGGTGGCGCCGGCGGGAGCCCCCGTCCCGAGCGCCTCGCCGGCGACGGCGGAACCGGCCAGACCCATGAGGACCGCGCTCCCGCCGCCCTTGAGCACGTCGCGTCGCGTCGGCACCAGATCGCTCCCCCGTCTCGAACCTCTCGGCACGCCACCGTAGCCAAGGCGGCCGGCCCGAGACCTGCTCGTCGGATTGTGAAACAGTCTTCTGCCGTGAAGGCGTGGCGTGTGCACGAGTTCGGCGAGCCGTCGGAGGCGCTGCAGCTCGACGAGGTGCCGGCGCCCTCCCCCGGCCCGGGTGAGGTGCTCGTGCGTGTCGCGGCCACGACCCTCAACTTCAACGACGTCGACGGCGTACGCGGTCGGTACCGCACCGTGCGCCCGCCCCTCCCGTACATCCCCGGTATGGAGGTGTTGGGCGAGGTCGTGGGCGTCGGGACGGGCGCCGACGAGTGGATCGGCAAGCGGGTGGTCGCCATTCCGGGCGGCGCGTTCGGCGGCTACGCGGAGTTCGCGGTCGGCCCCAGTGCCATGGCATTCGAGATGCCGCCAGCGTCCGAGTTGGCCGACACCGCGGCGGCGGCTGTCTATTTCCCCTTCCATCTGTCGTGGCTCGCCCTGCACGAAAGGGCCAAGGTCCAGGCCGGCGAAACCGTGTTGATTCACGCCGCTGCCGGTGGGGTCGGCTCGGCCGCGGTCCAGCTCGCCAGCGTGGCCGGCGCCCGGGTCATCGCGACGGCCGGCTCCGACGCCAAGCTCGAGCTGTGCCGATCATTGGGCGCTGCGGTCACGATCAATTACACGGAGAGCGATTTCGTGGAGGCGGTGCTGCTGGCGACGGACGGGCGCGGTGTCGACGTGGCGTTCGACTCCGTCGGAGGAGAGGTGACGACCAAGACCTTCCAGTGCATGGCGTTCAACGGCCGCCACCTCCTGGTTGGATTCGCGTCGGGCATCGAAGCGGAGGACGAAGGCATCGTGCCGCGGCCGGTCCTGTTCGGGAACTTCTCCCTCTACGGGGTGTGCCATGCCTACGTGGACGATCCCGCGGCACTCAAGGGACTGAGCGGCTACAACTTCCCATCGCACGCCGACGGGGAACGCGTCCACGCCCGGATCCTCGAGCTGATCCTGAACGGCAGCCTGCGTCCGGTCGTCGGGAGCGCGGTTGCATTCGAAGATCTTCCCGGGGCCCTCCAGTCCATGGCGAACCGCCAGACGATGGGGCGCAACGTGGCGCTCGTGGAGCGCTGAAGAGTCGGCGCGCTCGGACTCCTAACAGTCGGCGCGCCCGCTGCGGGCCTCCCACACCGGGGGCGGCTCCCTCACCGGGTCGGCGGTCTCAGCGGGGCGGCGGTCTCGCCGGGCGGCGGCCTCAGCGAGGGCGTCGGCGGAGCGACGGGTCAGCGATGGCAGCCGGGACCCAGCCGACATCGGTGTCGTTGAGGTCGGTGCCGGGCGCCACGATCTCGTCGATGCGGTCGAGCACGTCCGGGCTGAGGCGGAGCTCCAGGGCCGGCAGCTGCGACTGCAGGTGTTCCATGGTGCGCGGTCCGATGATGGGCGACGTCACGCCCGGGTGCTCGAGCACGAAGCCGAGGGCCAGCTCAATGAGCGAGAGGCCGGCGCCGTCGGCCAGTTCGATCAGCTGGGTGAGCGCCTCGAGCTTGGCCCGGTTCCCGGGCACCTCCAGGTCGTAGTGGTGGGGCAGGAAAGTGGCGCGGCGGCTGGTGTTCTCCTTGCCCGGCCCGAACGCGCCCGAGAGCCAGCCCCCCGCCAGCGGACTCCACGACAGCACGCCCATGCCGTACTTCTGGCACGTGGGCAGCACGTCCTTCTCAATGCTGCGCACCAGAATGGAATACGGCGGCTGCTCGGTGACAAAGCGTTCCCGGGCCCGGCGCTCGGCCACCCACTGCGCCTCGACGATCTCGTGTGCGGGGAAGGTCGAGCTGCCGAAGTAGCGGATCTTGCCGGCGCGCACCAGATCGGTCAGCGCGCCGAGGGTTTCGTCGACGTCGGTCTCGGGTGAGGGCCGGTGGATCTGGTAGATGTCGATGTAGTCGACGCCGAGCCGGCGCAGGCTGTTGTCGCACGCCGCCATGATCCAGCGCCGTGAGTTCCCCTGTGCGTTTGGATCCTGGCCCATCTGGCCATGAACCTTCGTGGCCAGCACCACCCGGTGTCGCTTGGTCTGCGCCAGCGCCTTGCCGACGATCTCCTCGGACTCGCCGAACGAGTAGACGTCGGCCGTGTCGACGAAGTTGACGCCGGCGTCCAGTGCGGCGTGGATGATGCGGATGGAGTCGTCGTGGTCGGTGTTGCCGAACGACCCGAACATCATCGCCCCGAGGCAGAGGGGACTGACCTTGAGGCCGGTTCTTCCAAGCGTGCGGTATTCCATGCGGCCGAACCTACCAACGGACCCGGTGACGCGCCCTGCGGGGCGTCCTCCTCAGAGGCGGTCGCAGGCGTCGGCGGCGGCCGACAGGAGCACGGCGTCACCGCTGCGCCCGAAACTGCGCAGCGCCGCCTCGGTCAGCTTGATGGCGTGCTCGTCGCCGGAGGCCAAGGCCCGATCCACCAGGGCAGCGGCGGACGGGGGCGCGTCGGAGGCGACGGGGCCGATCCGGTCGATGTCGTAGGCGACGTGCAGGGCCGCCGCGGCCTGCCAGACGTAGCCCAGGGCGGCGTCCCGATCCTCTTCGGCCAGCCAGGGCAGCACCAGCTCGCAGGACAGCGGCGAGGTCACCGCGTGCAGCAGGCCGATCGCGCCGCCCCCGTCCGCGTTGCGCAGGTAGGCCGCCGAGCCGCCGCTGGCCAGCTGGTCGAGGAGGTCCACCGCACCGCCCGTCCAGCCCAGCGACGCCACCCCTTGTTCGAATTCGTCGGCGATGTCGGCCACCGCGGCCACCCGGTCGCTGATCAGGGCCGGGCGCGGTGCGTCCTCCGCGAGGTAGGGCAGGTCCGCCAGCGCGTCGGCGACCCCTTCATGCCCGATCAGCAGTGGCGGTCCCGGCAATTCCTGATAGCTCGCCGCCCAGAAGGCCAGGCCATTGGCAACCTCCAGGCGCCGGGGCGGCGTGTCGGCGCCGCCGAGCGCGCGCAACGCGTGACCGGTGCGGATGAGCCCGTGCGTCGCCGCACCGACGGAGCCGGGGAGCAGGCGCGGCACCCACTCCCCCGCCACGGCGGCCACGGGACGATCGGCGATCTCGCGCTCGAAGAGCGCCAGCCATTCCGGAAAGCGCTTGTCCTGCCCGAGCGCGTCGGGCCAGTCGGCCTCGGTCAGCGGCCGCGCCGGAGGCGGCGCCTCATCGAGGCGCCGCCGGTAGTTGGCCACCCAGCCCGGTATGGCGTCAGACCTGCCCAGGTGGGCCAGCGCCTCGACGGCCATAGGCCCGTGGTTGGCCAGGCCGATGGAGCCGTAGCTGGGCGCGGTGGCGGCAAAAACCGCGAGGGCGTCATCGAGGGCGTCCGTCTGCACCGCCCCAGTATGGCGAGGTGCGGCTCCCGGTGCCCGGGTCGGCTGCCGCTACGATCCGCCCTTTGACGACGGGAGGTCCGATGGCGACGACGCCGCCACTGCACGGATTGCGCATCATCGAGGGCTCGGCCCTCGGGCCGGCGCAGATCACGACCGCCCTGGTCGACCTGGGCGCCGACGTGATCAAGATCGAGCCCCCCGCCGGTGACTACATCCGCGAGATGACGTGGCCGATCGTGGAGGGCACCTCGCTCATGCACCTCCATCTCAACCGGGGCAAGCGCTCGCTGGTCCTCGACCTGCGCACCGAGGCGGGCGTCGGCATCATGAAGGAGCTGGCCGCCACCGCCGACGTCGTCGTGGAGGCCATGCGCCCGGGATCACTCGCCCGGCGTGGGGTGGGGTTCGACGACCTCCGTGCCATCAACCCCAAGATCGTCTTCTGCACCATCTCGGGCTACGGCATGACCGGCCCCTACCGCGACTACCCGAGCCACGGCGTGGCCTACGACACCTGGGCCGGCATCGTCAACGTCGCCACCGACGACGAAGGGTTCACCTACATTCCGGAGCACGTCGTCCATCGGGATCCACGCCGGTCCGCTCTTCGGCGCGCTGGGCATCCTGGCGGCCGTGATCCGGGCCCGGGAGACCGGCGAGGGCTCCTACCTCGACGTGGCGCAGTCCGACGCCGCCGCCGCCATGGACTGGCTGCGCAGCGAGACCTGGCGCGCCTACGAGCGCCCCGAGTCCGAGGTGACCGGCAACAAGGCGGACAACTACGAGCGCCGCGCCCCGGGCACCGCGGGCATGGTCGAGGGCGTGCGCTACCAGGTCTACGAGACGGCCGATGCGCGCCACGTCCTCTTCATGGCATCGGAGCAGGCGTTCTGGAAGAACTTCTGCGAAGCCGTCGACCGCGTCGACCTCTTCGAGCGCTGGCCCGGGTCCAAGTACGCGGACCACGCCCGGGGCAACCGGGAGCTCCAGCGCGAGCTGCGCGACATCTTCCGCACCAAGACGGCGGCGGAGTGGCTCGAGTTCGGAGGCCGGGTCAACACGCCGATCGCTCCGGTCAACACGCCCAAGACATTGCTCGACGATCCCCAGTTCGCCGACCGCTTCCCGCTTCTGCCCGCTGCGGAGATGGGGGCGGACCAGCTCTTCACGCCGCTGCACTTCGTCGGCGAGGAGCTTGCCGCATCCCGCCAAGGCGCCCACGGTCGGTCAGCACACCGAGGCCGTCTTGCGCGACGTCCTGGGTTATGACGACAATCAGATCTCCACCGCCCGGGACGGGGGCGCATTCGGAACGGACACGTGAGCGGCGTCGTCGGCCCAAGGGAGGTCTGATGGACACAGGTCCGGCTGGGCGTGCTGGGCGCCGGCAACATCGCGGCAATGAACGTGCGGGGGTACGTCGAGGACCCTCGCTGCGACATCGTGGCCGTCTGCGACACCGACGAGGAGGTCGGTCGCCAAGCCGCCAAGGAGTGGGGCGCCCAGTCGTACTACGCCGACCTGTCCGACCTGCTGGCGGACGACTCGATCGACGCCGTCGAGATCCTGACGCCGACCCACATGCACCACGACCACGTGATCGCGGCCCTCGAGGCCGGTAAGCACGTCTCGGTGCAGAAGCCGGTGGCCAACTCGGTCGAGGACGCGGTGGAGATGGGGGCGGTCGCCGAGCGGGTGGGACGCACGCTCCGCATCAGCGAATGCTTCGTCCACTATCCCCCGCTCGAACTGGCCAAGCGGCTCGTCGCCCAGGGTGCCATCGGCAAGCCGACGTCGCTGCGCATCCGCACGCTGGTGGGCCAGACCACCTCGCCCTTCCAGTCGTCGCTGCGCCCCGAGGGCTACGGCTGGCGACTCGACAAGCGCAGCGCGGGCGGGCACCTCTTCGACGACATGGTGCACAAGTACGCCATGGCGCTGTGGCTGCTCGACATGGACATCACCTCGGTGCAGGCCGTCGTGCGCCGGCGCGACTTGTTCTTCGAGCCCTGCGCCGTCATCTTCGAGTACGAGGACCCGAGCGTGCTGGGCACCATGGAGGTCCAGTACGCCCCCAACTTCTACATGCGCTCGAAGTACTACGGGGCCGACGAGTTCTTCGAGATCACCGGCGACGAGGGGCAGATCTGGGTGACCCGGGCCACCGGCGAGATGCTCGACCTCGCCCCCGTGATGGTGTTCACGGGGACGGCGAGCGAAATCACGACAACGGAGTACACGGACATCGATGCCGACTGGGGCACCGGCTTCGCCCGGTCGTCCCAGCACTTCATCGACGCCCTCGTCCACGGGACGGCGGCCGCCATGACCGCCGCCGAGGCGACCGACGTCCTCCGGCTCTGCTTCGCCGTCTACGAGGCGGGAGCGACCCGACTGCCCGTTGACCCCCGCGGCATCACCGGCACCGTCAGCCCTCCGGGCTGGGGCGACTGGTAGCTCACTCCCAGGGAGGTGCTCCCACCTCGATCCGCTGCAACGACGACCGGACACGGCCGAAACGGCCGTCGTCCGCCGACCACTGGCTCCTGGCCTCGGAGAGCTCCTCGCGGCTGCGGCCGACGAAATTCCACCACATGAGGATCGGTTCGGGAAACGGCACGCCCCCGAGCAGCAACGCCCGCGCCGGCGCATCGACCTCGAGCCGGCACTGGTCCCGTCCCAAACCGAGGTAGGCCAGGACACCGGGCTCCACCGCCACGCCGTCAACGGCGACGCTGCCCTGCAGGACCACCAGTGCATGTTCGTAGTCCGGGCGCAGCGGCACCGTCGTGCTGGGGCCCCGCAGCGGTGAGCTCCACCCCCATGTGCTCGGTGTCTCTCCGGGCCGGCGAGTCCGCTCCACCGAAGGCGCCGACGAGCACGATCCCCTCCGCATGGTCGAGTTCGAGGCGTGGCAGGTCGGCGTGGTGCTCGAACGCCGCAGGGCCGTCGCGGGTGCTGGCCGGCTGGGCCACCCAGAGCTGGACGGCATGGACCGCCTCGGCCCGGGCCGGGTCTTCCTCGGCATGGGACACCCCGTGACCCGCGGTCATGAGGTTCAGCTGACCGGGCCGGATGAGCTGCTCGGAACCCAGGCTGTCGAGGTGCAGCAGCTCACCGGCCAGGAGCCACGTCACCGTCTGGAGGCCCATGTGGGGATGGGGCCCGATGCCGAACGACACGCCCGGCTCGACCCGGACGGGGCCCACGTGATCGAGGAAGCACCAGGACCCCACGGTGCGGCGCGGCCGTTGCGGCAGGACCCGGCGCACCGGCAACGACGCCCACCTGGGTCAGGCGACCCGGGGCGAGCTCGACGACCGGGCCCTCGGCCTCGTCCGCGAGGCCCGGGCACCGGTGCCGCGTCGTCGGTGGCGACCGGTCCGCTCATGCTCGTGTTTCTTACACCCTTAGGGTGGCGGGCATACCAGCGCAGCAAACCGGGAGGAGCGACCATGACGATTCCCGCCGACGACGCAGCCGGTCGTCGACGACACCGCCACCAGCCGCTTCGTGATCCGGGGGGGCGACGCCGAGGCCGAGCTCGTCTACCGCATCGACGGCGCCCGGATGATCCTGATCCACACCGCCGTTCCCGAGGAGTGGGGCGGGCACGGCTTCGGTGGCCGGCTGGTCCGAAAAGCCCTGGCCCGGGCCGAGGCCGACGACTTGACCGTGGTGCCCTGGTGCCCTTTCGCCCGGCGCTGGCTGCACGAACACCCCGGCGATGCGGCCAGAGCGACGATCGACTGGGAGACGCCACGTCCCCCCTCTTGAGGTGCGGCGCGGCCTTGCGCGGCCAATTGGCAAGGTGTAGTCCATCTACCAGGACCTGGCACTTTCGATGGAAAGGGCGCATCGACGTGAGCGCGACACCACAGGACGAGTCGGACGAGGTCGAAGGGGACGAGGCCGAACCGGCAGGCGACGGGTACCTCGACAGACAGGAGGAGGACTCCTTCCCGGCCTCCGACCCGCACTCGGACTGGTCCGGCCCGCCCGAACGCGACTGACGCACCCGTAGGGTGATCCAACCATCTCCCTCACGTGCCGCAGATCCATGTGCACCAATCCACTGAGGAGGCCCGACCATGGCCGATGACTTCGAGACCGCCTTTCCGACTTTGACCGATGCCGACCTGGCCGTCTTGGACCAGCTGGGGACGCGGCGCCCGGTCGCCGCCGGCGAGTACCTCTTCCGCGAAGGTGACGTGACCTACGACTTCAACGTCGTGGTGTCGGGGACGATCGAGATCGTGACCCACGACGGCGACCAGGAGCAGATCGTCGCGGAGCACGGACCGGGAAAGTTCATCGGCGAGCTCAACCTGCTCACCGGCATGCGCGTCTTCGTGTCCGCTCGTGCGGTGGAGCCCGGTGAGGTGATCGTGGTGCCGCGGGACGCCCTCCGCCGGCTCATTGCCACCGACCCCGGGCTCGGCGACACGATTTTGGTCGCCCTCATGGCCCGGCGGGCGGTCCTCCTCAGCGGCGCGTCGGCATCCACCCGGATCATCGGATCCCGGTTCTGTCCGGACTGTCAACGGCTGCGCGAGTTCGTGGCGCGCTCCGGCATCCCCTACGAGTGGCTCGACCCGGACAGCGATCCGGCCGTGGAGACCCTCCTCCAGCAGTTCGGCATCGACCCCGGCGAGCTGCCCGTCGTCATCACCTCAGGATCAGTCCTGCGGCGCCCCACTCCGGGCTCGCTGGCCGAGTACTTGGGCCTCACGGTGCAGAGCCTGCCCGACCGCTGCTTCGATCTCGTTGTCGTCGGCGGCGGGCCCGCCGGCCTCGCCGCCTCGGTGTACGGCGCCTCCGAGGGACTGCGCACGCTCGGACTCGAGAAGTTCGCCGTCGGCGGCCAGGCCGGGGCGAGCTCGCGGATCGAGAACTACCTCGGCTTCCCCACCGGGATCTCGGGCGGCGACCTGACCCGGCGGGCGATGATTCAGGCCGAGAAGTTCGGGGCCTCGTTGACCGCACCCTGCGAGGCCACATCCCTGCGGGAGGAGGCCGGTCACTTGATCCTCGGTCTGTCCGACGGTACGGAGTTGGCCGCCCGGGCCGTCATCGTCGCCAGCGGTGCCCGCTACCGGCGCCTCCCCGTCGACCGGCTCGACGAGTTCGAGGGCACCAGCGTGTACTACGCCGCAACGGAAATGGAACGGCGCCAGTGCGGTGCCGAGCCGGTGATCGTCGTCGGCGGTGGGAACTCGGCCGGCCAGGCGGCGATGTTCCTCTCCGATACCTGCTCATCGGTGACCATCGTCATCCGCGCCGCCGATCTCGGCAAGAGCATGTCGCACTACCTCACCGACCGCATCGACAGGCACCCCCGCATCAGCGTGCGGACCGAGGCGCAGATCACCGGGCTCGTGGGCGAGCGCGACCTGCAGGCCGTGGCGATCACCGACGCGAGCGGGACGACGGAGGTCCCCTGCACGGGGCTCTTCTCCTTCATCGGGGCCGATCCGACGTCGGAGTGGATCTCGGGGTGCGCCAAGCTCGACGACCGCGGCTTCGTGCTGACGGACCGCGCCCTCGGCGCGGAGGACCTCGACGAGCGCTGGGCAGCCCAGAACCGCCTCCCGCTTCCGTTCGAGACGAGCCATCCCGGGCTCTTCGCCGTGGGCGACGTGCGTTCGGGCTCCACCAAGCGGGTGGCAGGCGCCGTCGGCGAGGGATCGGCCTGCGTCGGCGCGGTGCATCAGTATCTGAGCTTCGGGCACTGAGGCCGCGCCCTCGGCGGGGCGCGATGCTCAGTGTCGCTCGAAGAACTCGACGAGGAAGGCCGCCACGGCCTCGGCATGGGTGAGGATGCCGATGTGCCCGGAGCCGGCCACCTCGCGGTACGCACAGCCCGGGATGGACTCGGCCGCCCGGCGGGCGTACCGCGGCGGCGAGTCGACGTCGTGCTCGAAGGCGAGCACGAGGCACGGCACGCGCACCTCGGGCCACCGCGTGGTGCGGGCCGGGTCGGTCGACCAGGCCAGGGCGGCCTCGTACTGCCCCAGGCGCCCGGGGTTGGGCCACACCTCGAGATCGCCCATCATGGCCAGCCAGGTGCTGACGACCTCGTTGTCCTGAATGTCGGCAATCGGCAGGTAGCGCAGGGTCTCGGTGGCGTAGAAGAGTGGCGGCAGGTCGTAGTCGAGGCGGGCCAGGTCACGCTCGACCGTGGTGATGGCCACTTCCCAGGCCGTCGGCGCGTTGGCGCTGCCCATGAGCGCGGCGGACCGGACCCGTTCGGGCTGGTCGAGCACCAGCGTCTCGGCGATCCACCCGCCCATGGAGTGCCCGGCGATGCGCACCGGGTCCACCCAACCGAGGTCGTCGAGCAGCGCCAGGGTGTCGGCGGCCATGCCCTCCACGCTGTAGGGCCCCGGTGGGGAGGAGGAGGGCTGCGACCCCGCGGTTGTCGAATGTGGCGACCTGGTAGCCCGCCGCCACCAGGGCGGGCACCAGGGACAGGTGCCAGGCGACGGCCGGCTGACCGCAGCCCGCAATGAGGAGGAGCGGCTCGCCGTCGCCGACGACCTCGTAGTGCAGCGTGGCGCCGTGGGCGCTGACCTCAGGAATGAAGCACCTCCGACAACAGATTCGGGGCCACGTTACGCCCGGTCAGCAACACGACCGTCTGCCCTCCTTCGGCATTGGGGGTCACCACGCCCGCCCGCAGGGCCGCCACCCCTACGGCACCCGCCCCTTCGAGCACGAGGCCCATTTTGGAAGCCGAGAAGGCCATGGCAGAGCGGATGTCGGCCTCGCTCACGGTGAGGACGTCGACGCCGTGGGCGAGTGCCACACCCACGGTCACCGCACCGGGCTCGAGGTTGCCCGCCAGCCCGTCGGCCACGGTCGGCTCCACCTCAATGGGGACGATGCCCCCGGCGGCCAGCGCCGTGCTCATGGACGGGGAGGCCTCCGACTCGATCCCGATCACGCGCACGCCCGTTCCCTCCAGGCCCAGGATGACGCCCGCCAGCAGCCCGCCGCCGCCGCAGGGCACGACCACGGTCCCGAGCCCGGGCACCTGCTCGAGCAGCTCCCGGGCCAGGGTCGCCTGCCCGGCGATGACGTCGGGGTCGTTGTAGGGCGATACGTAGCGACTGCCGTCCCGACCAGCCAGCTCGAGGGCGTGCGTCTCGGCCTCGCGATAGCCCTCTCCGTGCAGGACGAGGCGTACTTCGAACTGCTGCAGGGCCGACACCTTGGCCGCGGAGGCGCCCGTGGGCACCACCACGGTGACGGCGGCGCCGAGTTTGGACGCCGCGAACGCCAGCCCCAGACCGTGGTTGCCGGCCGACGAGGCCACCACGGCGCGCCCCGGGTGTTCCGTCAGCGTTGCGGACACGGCTGCCAACCCGCCGCGCACCTTGAACGATCCGGTGGGCTGCAGCGTCTCGAGTTTGACCGATGACGGAGGCACCCAGCTGGGGCGCATCCACCACAGGTGTCACGGCGAGGTAGCGCCGCACCGCCGTCCACGCCGCCTCCCGGTGGGCCGGCCCGGGAAGCTCGACGTCGCGCACCGGTCCAGTCTGGCCGAGGCGGCGCCTGGCATGCTGAACGCCGTGCGCATCGGGTCCCGCAACATTGACGGCGCCAACGTGCGCGTCCTGGCCGATGTCTCCGCCATGGCCCGCGCCGCGGCCGACGAGGCGCTCACGGTCATGCTGGCCGCCGTGGCCGCCCGGGGAACGGCCAACGTGATGTTCGCCACGGGCAACTCCCAACTCGCCTTCGTCCATGCCCTGGTGCACGAGACCCAGGGCGTGCCCTGGGCTGACACCGTGGTGTTCCACATGGACGAATACGTGGGGGTGGGACCGGACCACCCGGCGGGATTCCAGCGCTGGATACGTGAGCGCATTGTGGAGCCGGCCCGCCCCAAGGCCGCCCACTATGTGGAGGGTCTCGGAGACGCCGAGGCCGAGTGTCGCCGCTACACCGATCTCCTGCAGCAGCATCCGCTCGACCTGTGCTGCCTCGGGGTGGGCGAGAACGGCCACCTGGCCTTCAACGACCCCCCGGTGGCGGACTTCGCCGACCCCCTCGACGTCAAGGTGGTCGAATTGGAGGCAGCCTGCCGATTGCAGCAGGTCAACGAGGGCCACTTCGCCGGGCTGGACGACGTGCCGAGGGAGGCCATCACGGTGACCATCCCCGCCCTGCTCCGGGCGGCCCGCGTGCTGGCCATCGTCCCCGAGACGCGCAAGGCCGTTCCGGTGGCAATGGCGTTGACCGGACCGATCTCCACCTCCTGCCCGGCCTCGGCCCTGCGGACGATCCCCCAGGCCATCGTCTACCTCGAGCCCGACTCAGCCCGACTCCTCCCTGATTGAAGATCGCCGCCGTGGGCGGGGTCAGGACGCCCGCTGCCCGGTGACGTCGTAGAGGTGGTGGACCGGGTCGTGCAGCAAGTAGCGGCTGAAGCCCGCGATGTCGAAGCGGGCGCCGTCGCTCCGCCTGCCTGACCGGCGCCATTGTTCGCCCTGCACGCCCTCGAAGGCATCGGCCAACCCGGCGGCGGCCTCCCGCAGTTGCACGGCCACGACGGCCGGGTGCTGCTCGGCGTAGCGCTGCTCGATCGCCGTCACGTCCTGGTCCCAGTTCGGGTACAGCGGGTCGTCCTCGCGCAACATGAGCGTCAGCCGTTCGTGATAGAGCGTGCACACATCGCGCACGTGACAGGCGTACTCCAACGGCGCCCAGCGGTCTGCGGCGGGACGCCGTCGCACCACGTCGTCGGGTTGCCGCAGCACGCGCTCCCACGACGCCGCGTTGGCCCGCAGCAACGCGGCCACGGACTCCGGCCACACGGTCGCCGCGTCGAATCCGCACTCGGGACAGGGACGCTCGAGCACCCACGTCCAATCCTTGTCGTCGGGCACGATGGCCACGCTCAACTCTCCCGGTCTCGTTGCAGCCAGGCCAGCAGGTCGTCCGGAGCCATGGCCGCGACGCGGTCGCGGTAGTGCGCGAACTCGCCGTCGCTCAGGAGCGCCCGACCCTCGCCCGACGTGCCGTGCCGGAAGAACGCCGCCGGATCCTTCAGCACGTGCAGTCCGGCGTCGGGCGCCGGAACACCGGCCCGCATCGACTCGAAGGTGGCCGCCTGCACCAGCGCCGGCCAGCTCCCCTCGTCGGCGGAGACCGCGAGCCGGTCGGCGAGCCGTCGCATCGCACCGTCCAGATCCGACAGGAGATCGTCGTAGTGCACCAGCACGACATTGTCCGCGCCACGGCGTGTCCAGGCGTCGGAGAGGTGCAGCATCGCCCCCGGCAGGGTGTCGAGCCAGGCGCGGGGGTCGCCCTCCCAATCGATGAACCCCAGCAGCCACTCGTGCAGCGGAGGTTTGGGCGGGCGGGCGATGTCGGCTTGGCCCGTGAGCTCGGCCATGCGGCCGCGATCGATGTTGTTGCTGTGGTGATAGAGGGAGACCGCGACATCGAGCGGGTGGCGTCCGACGACGATGTAGGTGGCACGCCCATCGAGAGGGACGCCGTCGAGCGGGGTGTGGGTCTTGATGACGCGCCGGTGCGTCTGCGCCGCCAGGTCAGCGAAGACGTCTTCTTTGGGCCGCACCAACCAGTCCAGCCACGGCGAGAGCCGACCAAGATGATCGGGCAGCTCGGGGGAGCCGAAGAGGAGCAGCAGGCAAATCATCTGGACCCAGGTCGTGCCCGACTTGGAGCGGGTGCTCACCACGATGTCGCCAGGGCGGAAGGGAAAGTCCCACCAGCGGGCGCTGTCCTCGTCGGGTGACGTGTAGCGCACCAACGACGCGCCCCGAGGGTTCCGCGGTCGACCACGTCCCGTTGCCATGGGACAAGCATGGCTGACAGGACGGCGGCGACAACGCGGCCACGGCAACCACATCGAACCCGGCAGGCAACGGCGGGGCAATGGCCGCTCCGTAGGTTGCGGGCACGGAGATCGGGGGTGCCGGGCGGGGGCCGGGGGCACTGGAGGAGGGGCGCGTGACGATAGCTGTTGCCGTGGGGGACGCAGGCCCGGCCCCCCGGGCGTCCGGACCGCGCCGGAACCGTCGGTGGACCTTGAAGCGCATCTTGATCGCCAGCGGGTCGGCGCTCGTCGCGCTCATTCTGATGGTGGCCTCCTATGTCGGTTACAGCCTCTACCGCATCGATCACGCGGTGCACCACGTCGGCGTGTCCGCCTCGCTGCTGGCCCGGGGGCAGAACGACCTCCTGGCCATCGTCAAGGGCCCCGATCACAGCGAACAGGTCTTCGTCTTCCACAACGTGGGCGGGCACACCAACGTTCTGCAGATCCCCAAGTCGCTCGGGCTGCCCCTGGCGGACGGCGGCACCGTCCCGTTGGGCACGCTCAACCTGCACACGCCCTCCGTCATCATCGCCGGGCTCGACCACCTCGGAATCCCCGTCAGCCACTACGTCGGTGTGGACCTGCACATGGTGGACCCGCACTCGAACCTGGGCCAGTTGGCCACGGGCCAGTTGTCGGTGAGCTCCATGATCTCGAACCCCACCGGCACCAGCTCGATCCTCCAACAGGTGGCGTCGCACATCTATCTCGGACCGGGCACCCCGGTCTCGGCCGTCCTGTCGCTCATGAACGTGCCCACGGCCCACCCCGTCTCCGTCCCGACCGAGAGGGACGTGCACGGAACGGTCGTGCTGGCTGCGGCGTTCGCCAACGTGCTGCGCGCCTTCCTGTAGTGGCGCGCCGGGGGTGACGGGCGGGCGCAAGCGGAGCGGGGCCTCGCGGCGGGGCTGGCGTCAGCGTGGGCACGAGCGCGCCACAGAACAGACCGTCGTGGCGCCCAATGCCCCGCTACCGGGCGGGAACGCAGCCGAGGATCGTGACGCACCGGCCGCACCGGACGCGCCGGACGCACCGGACGCACCGGCACTCGCTCGACCAGGTGCTGCGCACGGCCGCCGAAGCGCGGAGACCCGACGCTGATCCGCACGACTGAGTCAAGTCTCGGGACTGTGGACTCTCAGGACCCGGACCGGCCGAGCCAGCGATCGAGGAAAGGCAGGGCCTCGGTGCCGTGCCACTGGTGCCCGCCTTCGAAGACGTCGTGGACCAGCCGGTCACCCGCACCCAGCTGTTCGTAGACGAGGCGCGTCCGGCGCACGGACTCCGCCGCCGTGGCGAAGGGGAACAGCATGTCCTCGGTGCCTGACTCGACGAGCATCGGTCGTGGCGCGACGAGCGCGCCGAGATCCTCGTGCTCCAAACGCCCCAGCATGCCGAACACGATCTGCGAGCCGCACATGTTCCACGGCATTTTGTGGCTCTCGGCCCACGAGGAGAAGTACCCGCTCACCACACAGGCCGCCACGCGGCTGTCGACAGCAGCGGTGAAGAGCGTGACGGTGCCGCCGTAGGAGATGCCGACCATGCCCAGGCGGTCCCGGTCGACGAGCGGGTGTTGCTCCAACACGTCGAGCGAACGCCGCAGATCCCAGATGTTCTGGGCCAACGGGTTCCAACCTGCCATGGCGGCGTGCACGAGGTTCGTGTCGCAGGCGTAGTGGTCCTCGGGATTCCAGTCCAGACGCTCACCGAAACAGCGCAGGTCGGGCGCCAGCACGACGTAGCCGCGTCGGACCAGTTGCAGGCCGTAGTCGGCGTTGGGCATGTCGGTGTGCTCCAGCCCGACGACCTGCGTCTTGCCCGGCCCGTGCCCGTGCGCGGCCAGGACGGCGGGGCCTGGCGGCCCGTCCTGGCGGTCGTCGGGCACCAGGAGGTAGGCCGGGACCGACATGGTGTCCTCGGTGTCGAAGACGATCTTGTCCCGCCGGTAGCCGTCACAGGCCTCCGATTCGAGGGTCTCGAGATTGAGCGGAACCGGTGTCGGCTCGGGCCCGAGCAGCTCGGCCAGGCGGAGCCGCCGGCGCGCCACCCAGGCCGGAATGTCCGCCGGGTCGTGCTCGGGCAGAGGGTCCTCGTGGACCGTGGCGGCCAGGCGGGTCATCCACTGGTACCACGACGAGTAGTTGCGGGCCGGCGGGGTCAGGACGAGACCCCCGGTGTCTTGGCTCATGGACGGCCCTTTCTGGTGATGCGCGCGGCTGGCGGGGCCAATGTAGGCCCCCGTCGACGCCGCCGATCCGACTCGGGCAGAATTGGGCGGTGACCCTCGCCACCTCCGTCAGCGTCCACCCGCTCTCGCCCACCATCGGTGCGGAGATCGCCGGCGTGGACATCGCCCATCCCCTGGCGCCGGAGGCGGTGGCCGCGGTCCGGGAGGCGCTGAACACGCATCACGTCATCTTCTTCCGCGACCAGACCCTGTCGGCCGAGCAACAGGCCGCCTTCGCCCGCCAGTTCGGGACCGTGACCGAGGCCCATCCCGTGCTGCCCTCCATCGACGAGAGCCCCGAGGTGCTCGCCATCGACGGCAAGGTGGACCGGGCCAGCTGGTGGCACACCGACGTCACTTTTCTGCAAACGCCGGCCATGGGATCCATCCTCTACATGCTCGAGTCGCCAGAGGTCGGCGGCGACACCATGTGGGCCAGCCTCCAGGACGCCTACGACGGGCTCGCCCCGCCGGTGCGTGCCATGTGCGACCAGTTGATCGCCATTCACCACGACCCCTGGTTCGCCGCGGACGTGGCCGAGCGCGGCGGCTACGAGTGGGACGGCACCTGGCGGGACACGCTGTTGCCCTCCTTGCATCCGGTCGTGCGGACCCACCCCGAGACGGGACGCAACGGCCTCTTCGTCAACCGGCAATTCACCCGCACCGTGTTGGGCTTGTCGGACAACGAGAGCAGCGCCATCCTCGAGATGCTCTACCACCATTGCGTGAAACCCGAATACACCTGCCGCTTCCGCTGGCGCGCCGGATCGGTCGCCTTCTGGGACAACCGCGCCACGCTGCACTACGCGCTCGACGACTACGGGACCGCGGCGCGCTACGCACACCGGGTCACGCTGCGGGGCGACAAGCCCTTCGGCCCGGCCATGCCGCTGCCCGCGAGCTGACGGCCCCGTTGTCCGCCGGCCTGGGGGCCGATCTCGGCGTCGCCGCTGTCGCGTTCGTCGGGACCAACGTCGACAACTGCGTGGTGACCATGGCCATGGTGGCCGGCGCTCCGGTGGCGCGTGCGCACCGCATTGCGGCCGGCCAGGTCGTCGGCTTCGTGGTGCTGGTGACGGCTTCTGCGGCGGCGGCGGCCGTGCTCTTCGAGTTCTCCTCCGCCGTGATAGGGCTCCTCGGGCTGGTGCCTCTCGCCATCGGCGTCCGTGGCCTGGTCGGTCTGGCCCGCGTGCGCCAGGGCCAGGAGGGTGAGGCGGGTGAAGCGGGCGAGTCGGCCCCGGCGACCGAGGCGACGCACCGGCGCTGGCGCAGGAACCCCGAGGCAGCGCGCCGTGGGCCGGAGCCTGACGGCGAGCGCCCTCGTCACCATCGCCGCCGGCGGCGACAACCTCGCCGTCTACATCCCGCTCTTCCGGGTCGGTGGGGCGACCAACATCGGCGCCACTGTGGCCGTCTTCCTCGTCGGCGAGGCCCTCGTCACCTGGCTCATCCTCACCGGGGGCCGCCATCCCAAGGCCCGGGGGACCATGTTGCGCCTGGGACACCTCGCCGTCCCCATCCTGTTGTGCTGCGTCGGAGTACTGGTCCTGGTCCAGGCGGGGACCTTCTCCCTCCTCTGACGGCGCGACAATGCAGGACGTGCCGGACGACATCGTCGATACCCTGATCCTCGACCTGCTCGAATGGGTCGGCCCGACGCCACGCCCCTACGACGAGGTCATGGAGGTGTGGCGCACGTCGTGCCCCCGCCTGCCCGTCTGGGAGGACGCCAACGACCGGGGTTTCATCACCCGTCGGCACGTGCCCGGGCGCGGACAGCTGATTGCGGTGTCGTCCGCCGGCGCCGAGCATCTGCACCGGCACCGCGCCGTCGCTCCCGTCTGAGGGTCATCGCCCCGGCGTCGAGCATGGGGCGCCGTCGCAGGGGCCGCGCGCCGGCGCTGGCCGCGTGCGCGGTGTCGTGGTTGACTGCAGCAACACGTCGAGAGCCGGCACGAAACGGGAGGGCCCGATGGAGAACCTGCAGGGCAAGGTGGCGGTGATCACCGGCGGCGCCAGCGGCATCGGCCGCGCCGTGGCGGACCGGGCCGGCGCCGAGGGCATGAAGATCGTGCTGGGCGACATCGAGGAGGGCCCGCTCAAGGAGGCGGTGGACGAGCTGACGAGCACGGGCACCGAAGCACTCGGCGTGGTGACCGACGTCTCCGACGGCGCGTCGGTGCAGACGCTGCGCGACCGGGCCCTCGATCGCTTCGGCGCCGTGCACCTCGTCCACAACAACGCCGGCATCGGCTTGGGTGGCCCCATCTGGGAGGTCACCGAGGAGGACTGGCGCTGGATCCTCGGCGTCAACCTCTGGGGCGTCATCCACGGGATGCGCACCTTCACGCCCCTCTTGATGGAGCAGGGCGAGGGCCACATGGTGAACACGGCGTCCATCGCCGGGCTCATCGCGGCCCCGTTCCTCGGCCCCTACAACGCCACCAAGCAGGCGGTGGTGGCCATCTCGGAGACGCTCTTCAAGGACCTGCAGGCGGTCGGCTCCCCCATCGGCGTGTCCGTCCTCTGCCCCGGCTTCGTGCGGACACGCATCGCCGAGTCCGAGCGCAACCGACCCGACTGGGCGCCCGACCGGGACGTGGAGGGCGCGGCCGCGCTGCGCGGCGTGGTGCAGGACATGGTCGACAGTGGCATTGCGGCCACGGCGGTGGCGGACCGCGTCATCGACGCCGTCCGCACCAACACCTTCTACATCCTCACGCACCCCGAGCTCGAGGGCGCCATCACGACGCGCTTCGAGGACATTGTGGAGGGACGAGCGCCGAGCCCGACGATGATCGCCTGAAGCGGAGCACCCGGGAAGGGCGCCGTCAGCCCGCCGTCGCCGGCAGGGGCTTGAACGGCTGCACCGTGACCCAGCAGGTGCCCTGCGCCTTGGGAGCCTTGGGATGCTTGCACTGCGCGGTCTGGGGCACGTTGTTGTGCACCTTCACCACCTGGTACTGCGTCGGGCCGTAGAACTTGTCCGGCCCGAAGGTCCAGACCGGTGAGAGCGTGCCCGGATAGTTCGTGATCTTCGACATCGCCTGCACGAACGTCCGCCGGTTCAGGTTCTTGCCGGCGTCCTTGGCTGCGGTGGCGAAGAGCCCGATGGCACCGCACCAAGCCTGAATCGGGCCCTGCTCCTCAATGTAGAAGTAGAGGGTGCCCGGAATCGGCTTCGGGTGGTAGGCGTGCCACGTGGCGTAGCAGGAGCGCACACCGGGGTCGTAGCCACCCTGGCTCTGCGGTCGGTTGTCGTCGATGCCGCCCAGCGTCTCCGTCGTCACGCCCTCCTGCCCGTTGAGGGCCTGCTCGTAGGGGACGGGGATGAGTCCCAGTGCCACCTCAATGGAGGACTGGTAGTCGCTCAGCAGGAGCTGCGGGAAGTACTTCTGGGAGTTCTCGGCCCCGATGTAGGGGAAGAACGCGTTCTCGGGGAGCATCGGGATCACCGACTGCACACCGGCGGCCTTGAACTTCTCGACGGCCAACTGTGCGTCCGAGTTCGTCGTCGCGGTCTGGTCCGCGCTGCCGGCCACCGTCTGGACGACCGGCGTGATGCCCGCCTTCTTCAGGTCGGGCAGCATGAATTTGTTCAGCGCATCCTGGTCGGCTGCCTGGTCCGACACGACCACACCGACCTTCTTGCCATGGCCGAGTCGGCCCGAGCTGACCCCCCACTGCACCACGGCCGCCAGCACGGGCGCCATGTCCGCACCGGTCCACCACAGGTAGGGCGAGGCCAGGTTGGTCCAGTTCGTGGTGGTGGACCAGGCGCTGAGGAGCGGGGTCTGGCCCTGCTGCGCGACGCAGAGCTGGTTGTCCCCCTCCCAGGTGCCGACCCCGTCGACCACGGCGAAGACCTCCGGACTCCCCTGCGTCCACTGCCGGCACAGCGACTGCATGTTGGCGTTGCTCGTCGGGTCGAACTGCACGATGATCGGATTGATCTTTCGGCCGTTGATGCCGCCGGCGTTGTTGATCTTGTTGACGAAGAGATGGATCGTCGGGATCTGCTCGTTGTACTCCTTGTCCTCTGCGAAGCCCTCCTTGCCGGCCAGGCTGTTGATGGCCACGACGGGGAAGACCACGTTGATGCTCGTCGCGCTGACGCCCCGGGTGCTCGTGCTGGCCTGGCCGGGCGGCGTGGCGCTGGTGCTCGACGCCACTTCGGCCGCACCGGCGCTGCTCGATCCGCCGGGCGTGTCAGCGGGGGCCAGGACGAGCCAGGCGACCAGCCCGATGACGATGGCGACGATGATGAGCGCCGTGCGCACCTGCATGGCGCGGGGGCGCCGGCGCAGCCGCCGCCAGGACCGCCCCAACGGTGCCAGGGGATGGAACGCCGCCCTCCGGGGCGCGTGAACCTCCATGTTCGCTTCCATGCTCACCCTCCTTGACGACGGTCTGCACCGCCGCCCTCCCCTATCGGACCTGACGCCATCAGGGCCTCGTCGCTCGCACCAAGGTAGGCGGCCAGCGCCCTGGAGTCAGCGCGGATCACTTCGGGCGGCCCGGCGGCCACCACGCGGCCGAGCTCCATGACCACGACGGTCGAGCACAGCTCGAAGACCAGGGGCACGTCGTGCTCCACCAGAATGATGGTGGTGTCAGCCACCTCGTGGATCCGCCGGAGCAAAGGAATGAAGGCCTCGGCCTCGCGTTGGGCGATGCCGGCCGTGGGCTCGTCGAGCAGCAAGAGGCGCGGCTTGGCCAGGACGACGGAGGCGAGGTCGACCACCCGGCGCGTCCCGGTGGACAGCTCCGCCGTGCGGTGGTGTCGGAAACGTTCCAGGCCGAAGGCGGCGATGACCTGGTCTACCGCCTGCAGCTTGCGGCGCTCGGTCCGGCGCGCCCAGGGGAGGCGAAGTGTGGTCGAGAGCACGGCCACCTCCTGGCGGGCGTCCTCGCTCAAGAGCAGGACGTCGAGCACGGTCAGTTCCGGGAACAGCCGGCAGTCCTGGAAGGAGCGCACCATGCCGATGCTGAGCCGCTCCTCGGGCAGGTACTCGGTCAGGTCGACGTCGTCCAGACGCACCCGGCCGGACTGCGGTGGCACCAGCCCCGAGATCACGTCGAGCGTGGTCGTCTTGCCCGAGCCGTTGGCCCCGATCAGGCCCACGATCGATCCCGGCACCGCCTCGAACGTCACCCCGTTGAGCGCGTGCACGCCCCCGAACCGCACCTGCAGGTCCTCTACCGTCAGCCGGGCGGGATGCGCCGGCTCAGGGCTCGTGACGGCCGCGGTCACTGCTCGGCCCCGTCGGTGACCAAGGTGGGCGTGACCGGAGGGCCGGCCCGCCGTGCGCTGATCCGCTCCTGCGCGGTCCGGATGCCCAGGGTCACCGCGTCGCCGGAACGGTGCAGCAATTCCGCCAGGCCCCCGGGCAGGTACAAGATGAAGAGGATCAGCCCCAGGCCACTGGTGATGAACTGGATCGTCTGGTTGGCACCGAACAGCGCGGGCAGGCCCTCGAGGTAGAGGGCGCCGAGAATGGCCCCGGGAATGGAGCCGAGACCGCCGATCACCACCATGGAGATGATCACGAAGGATGTCGTGGGGTCGAACGTGATGTCGGTGTTGTTGAGCTGCTGGGTGGCGAAGGCGAAGCACACCCCCGCGTAGCCCGCCATGAAGCCCGAGAGACCGAAGGCCATGAGCTTGGTGCGCAGGATCGGGATCCCCATGGCCGCCGCGGTGAGCTCGTTGTCGCGTACCGCCACGAGGCGGCGCGCCACGCCCTTGTCTCGCCAGATCCGCACCATGAACACGGACAGCAGCAGCACGCCCAGCGAGAAGAGGGCAAAGGACTTCTGGGAGGCCAGGCTGATGCCGAACAGCGAAGGCCTTCCGATGAACGTGTAGCCGGGGTCAGGCAGTCCCGTGCACAGGGTCTTGTGGATGCCCGGCACGCGAGAAGCAGGGCGTGGCCAGCACCGCGCTCTGCATGAAGATGGCGAAGGCCAGCGTCGTCACGGCCAGGAAGAGGCCCGGCATCCGCAGCGCGGGCAGCCCGACGAGGATGGCCACCAGCGCCGTCACCACGCCGCCGTAGAGCATCACGATGGGCAGGGGCAAAGAGGTGCCGAGGTGCACGGCCACCAGGGCGCCCACGGCCACCAGGCCGAACTGGCCGAGCGAGACCTGGCCCGCCCACCCGGTCAACATGGTCAGGCTCAGCGCGATGACGGCGAAGATACAGATCTGGCTGAACAGCACGTTGTTGCCGACGGAGAGCACGAAGGGCAGCAGGATGGCGACGCCGACGGTGAGCCAGATGCCGGTGGTCGAGACCCGGCGGCGGAGCTGGTCCACGCCGGTCCGCATGGTGGTCGCAGCGCCGTGTTGCCAGGTGCTGCGCTCCCCCGTCCGCGCGCCCTTGCGCAGGGCCCCGACACGCACCAGCAGGACGACCATGACGACGACGAAGATGATGAACTGCTGCTTGGCGGGCGAGGGAACGTTCCACTCGAGGATCTCGAGGAAGAGACCCATGCCGATGCCGGCGATGAAGGCCACCGTCAGGTTGACCATGGCGCCGATGAGCGCCGCGGTCAGCGCGTAGAGGAGCAGGTCGGGCGAGAGCGCCTGGGTCAGGGCGCTGGTCTGGTTGGGTGCGTTGAGGATGGCCGTGAAGGCCGACAGCGCGCCGGCCACGGTCCACGTCAGCGTGGAGGTGCGGCGGATCCAGACACCGGACAGACGGGCGGAGTCCGCGTTCTCGGACATGGCGCGCATGGCCAGTCCCCACGAGGTGAACCGGACGGCCAGCACCAGGACCGCCGTCACGATGGGCGCCACAATGAGGGTCATCACCTCCGTGGGCGTGATGATGAACGGGCCGAGTGAGAACGAAAGGTCGAAGGGAACCGGCACCGGCTTGTAGAGGTTGGACGGCCGGATGAATGGGCAGCGCGGTCAAGGCCAGCAGGACGTAGCTCAACCCGATGGTGGCCACCATCACCAGAACGCGGGGCGACTGAACAGCCGGCGCAGGAGGAGCTCGGACAGCGCCCCGGTGAGCGCGGCCAGCCCGATGGAGAGCACCAGGGCGAACCAGTAGTTGAAGTGGAAGTCCGCCGTCAGCTTGACCAGGAACACGGCGGCGATGACGCCGATCTGGCCCTGGGCGAAGTTCAGGACCCGGTTGGTGCGGTAGACGAGCACCAGGCCCAAGGCCAAGAGCCCGTAGCCCAGCCCGTAGAAGACGCCCTGGACGAGGACGAAGTTGGGGGCAGAGAAGGCGAGCACCGCGGCTACGACAGCCCGGCGGCCGCGGTGCCGAGGAAGACGGGACGCAGGAGGTCGTCGCGCGCCATGAGTTCGGCTGTGGGACCGTCGAAGCGGATCTCGCCGCGCTCCATGAAGAAGCACCGTTCGGCCAGGCTCAGCGCGCGGTTCAGGCTCTGCTCCACCAGAATCACCGTGGTACCCGAATCGTTGATGCGCCGTACCATCGCCATCAACCGCTCCACCGTCATCGGGGCGAGGCCGAGGGCGAGCTCGTCGATCATCAAGAGCCGTGGGCCGGTCATCATGACCCGCGACAGTGCGAGCATCTGCTGCTCGCCGCCCGAGAGCGTGCCCGCCGGCTGGTCGAGCCGGGCCAGCAGCTCGGGGAAGGCGGCCAGCGCCTCCTCGTGCGCGGCCTGCGCCTTGGCCCGGTCCCGCCGCAGGGTATGCCCCCCGATGCGCAGGTTGTCGCGCACGCTGAGCCCGGGGAACGTCATCTTTCCCCCCACCAGCAGGGCCACGCCCTCGTCGATGATCTGCTCGGGCTCCAGGTACGTCGAGTTCATACCGAAGAGCCGCACTACCCCACGGTGCGGATGGGACAGCCCCGAGACGGCCCGCAGCAGGGTGGACTTGCCGGCGCCGTTCGTCCCGAGCAACGCCACCATCTCGCCCTGCTCGATCTCGAGGTTGACGTCGAAGAGGACCTGATTGGTGCCGTAGAAGAAGTCGAGGTTGTGGATCTGCAGCGCCGGGATCTCCCCGCCGGCCTGGCGCCGCTTGCCCTCGGCGTAGCGCTCGATGACGTCCTCAATGACGAGCGTGATGTCACGCCGCACGCTGCGCGACCCGATGACGAGCAGCAGCCCGCCGACGGCGCAGACCGGGAAGATGATGGTGAGGGCCACGATGATGCCGTGCAGGCCCCCGATGGCGTCGGAGATCGCTCCCAGCAGGACCGAGCCCGTGAAGCCGCCGAAGACGAGCGAGTACACCCCGAACATGGCGAAGCAGATGGTGCGCATCTCGGGCGGCGCGGTCGCCGCCAGCGTGAGGAAGATGCAGATGGCCAGCGGAGAGACCGCCGCGGCGGCCAGGAACTGCAGGGTCACGCACATCCAGAGCTGGGGTACGTAGAGCGACAGGACGAACAGCCCGCCGTAGGCCGTGATGCAGATGCCGGCGATGACGAGCGGCCGCTGCGGGGCGCGGCGGAAATAGCGATCGCCGAAGACATAGGCCAGCGGGAGCCCGAGGAAGGCGGCCAGGCCGATGATGGCGTACACCTCGCTGCGTGAGGCCGTGTCGAGGTGGAACTTGTCGATGAAGAACAGGTTGCCGAAGAGGGGCGCGCCGGTCCCGGCGAACCCGAGGATGGCCACGGCCACCAACTCGAAATAGAGGGAGCGAACCCGCAGCAGCCTGGTCACCGCAGAGCCGAGCAGGACGCGGGGGGCCTTCTCCTGCTGGCTGTGGAGGTCCATGCCCGAGGCCTTGAGGATGTGGCTGCTCTCGTTGGCTCCCTTCTCGGGCTCGCGCAGCGTGAAGAGGGCGAGGCCGAGCGGAATGCCGGCCAACGCCACCAGCAGGCCGTAGCGCCAGTTGTGCGAGACCGTCACCACATAGCCGAAGATCAGGATCCCGATCGGTCTGCGAGAGCGGGTCGGACAGGTTGTGCCAACTGAAGATCCGTCCGCGCGACTCGGTCGGGTAGGCGTCGGACAGGTACGAGTTGTGCACCGTGTTGTTGACCCCGGTGCCCACGGACGCGGCGAGGTACAGGAAGGCGAACCACCAGACGTTGGGCGACAGGGCCATCAGGCCGCCGAACACGGCGAAGATCAGCAGGGCGACCGCCGCCACGACCTTGCGGCTGCCGCGGTCGGCCCAGACGGCCAGGGGGACGGCCCAGAGGAGCTGGGACACCTGGGCGATGAAGGCGACGGCGCCCAAGGACGCGTTGGACATGTGGAACGAGGTCTCGAGGTTCTTGCCGATGAGGGCGATCCCGTTGCCGAACGTGCCCGGCACCAGTGCCGCCGCCGTCAGGAGGACCAGGGGGGCGTAGCCCGAGCTCTTCAGGATGCCGATGAGTGCGGGCGGCTTGCCCTCGCCCGTGCCGGGCATGATCTCCAGGTCGGCCACGACCTCGGCGTCCTTGACCTGGGAGACCGCCTCCCGCAGGAGATCCTCCGGGACGGCGAAGTCGAACAGCGGATCGTCGGTCACCGGCTGGGGACTCTATCTCTGACACCGGCGTCAGGGAAGGTGCGGACGCCTCGCCCCGGGCCTCGGTCAGGCGTACGTCACCGTGACCTCGTCGGCGACGAACTGCTGCAGCGCCCGCATGTCCTGGTGGGTGGGCACGGTGCCCAGAACTGAGAAGACGTACTCGTGGCTCCCCTTGCGCCAGTCGACCGCGTCGCCCGGTGGACGGCTGAGCGCCACGGCGTCGACGCCCGGATAGGCCGCCAGCCGGTCGAGCCCGTCGACGCTCGCCACGCGCTCGGCCCCGATCGGCGGCTGGTGGGCGATGACGTACCCGATGGCGGTGGTCGGCACCAGGTCCTGGAACGCCAGGCGCTCCCCGAGGGCCACCCGGCGCGAGATCTCGAACAGGTCGGTGGTGGGCGACGCGAGTTTGAGCACCTGGGGGACGAACCCACCGAGGCGGCCATTGACCTCGATCACGCGCGGTCCCTTGTCGGTCACCTTGATTTCGGTGTGCAGACAGCCGATTCGAACGCCCACCGCCGCAATGGCTTCGGTCGCGACCTGCAACATGTCCTCCACCAGGGACGGGTCGAAGTCGGTGGGGATGACGAGGCCCGTCTCGCGGAACGGCTCCGCCTGCGGCAGGCGGCCCGTGACCGCGAGGTGGCTGACGGTGCCGTCCACCACGACACTCTCCACGGACACGTAGTCGCTGAACTGTTCGCTGGGCGGAGGCGATGCGCCCACCATGTACGACTCGATCACCATGGTCGAGTCCGCATCGTCGGTCGACAGCGCCGCAATGATCATTCGAAGCTCAGCGACGTCGCGCACCATGTGGGTGTCCCGGCTGGCAGCCCCCTGCCGCGGCTTCACCACCACCGGGAATTCGACGGCCTCCACCAGCGCATCGATGGCGGCGGGCGAGGGACGGCCCGGCACGGCGATGCAGGTAGGCACGGGCAGCCCTCCGTCGCGCAGGGCGGCGCGCTGCGCGACCTTGTCGAGCAGCCGCGCCGACACCCTTCCGTCGTGATAGTCGAGTCCCAGGCGCGCCGCCAGCGCCGCGGCCGAGGCCATTTGGCCGTCGGCGTAGGCGACGATCCCGTCGGGCTGCAGGGCGCGCACCGACTGGGCCGCCTCGTCCTCGGTCAGTCCGGCGACGTCGACGGTCGGCCCGAGCTTGCGCAGGAGCCGCACCAGCAAGGCGTCGTCGAGCCGGCTCGAATCGATGATCCACGCGATGTCGCACATCGCCCGGGCCGATTCGGAGAGCGAGAAGGGCGAGGTCGAGCCTTCGCCGTACACGATGGCGAGCATGGGACGGCGATCCGACGAGGCGGTGTCCTTCTCCGCGCCCGACGCCGTCGAACCCCGGCGCTCCTCGACCCCGCGCACCGCGCCCGTTCGAGGGGTCACCGGGCCGCGTCCTACCAGGCGTCGCCGTCGGGACGGCGCAAGGGCGATTCGGGCAACGGCGGCCGGTCCACCCTGGGCAGGAGGTAGGTCGACACCTCGAAGAGGTCCTTGAACGGCGTGTACCGCTGCGCCGTCTCGTCCAGGTACGCGTAGCCACTTCCGGCCGATCCGACCAAGCGCCCGAGCATCCGGTGGGCCATGAGCGCGTGCCGCTGCCGCCAGAGGGTCAGCGTCTCGTCGAGGTCGATGAGGGTCTCGAGGATCTGGAACGGGACCTGGAGGATCGGCTCCTCCCGGTAGAGGCTGATGAAGAGGGCGGCCATGAACGCCTCATGGGAGAACCGGCGCCCTCCTTCGCGCACTTCTTGCTCCCACCCCGCCTTGTCGAAGACCACGTCGAACCGGCGGGTGCTGCTCTCGAAGGCCTCCAGCTGCTTGGCCCGTGCCTCCCCACCGAGTTCCGACCGGGCCTCGATCCCGGCCCGGCCCAGCGCGTGCATTGCCGCGGCGGCCTCCTGGTAACCGGCCACGAAGTCGTAGCCTTCCGACCGCAGGAAGGGCAGACGGGCCAGCCATCGCTCGATGAGATCGAAGAGCGAGGGCGCCAGTTCGGACAAGCGCACCATGTCGGCGTGGTCCTCGCGCAGCGTCGCCACGTAGTCGTGCCCCTCGACCTTCAGGCGGTCCCGGTCCAGCAGGCCGAACGTGTTCTCTATGAGACGGAACTGCACGCTCTGGAAGCCCGATGCCGGCATCAGGTACGAGCGGAAGTCGAGGAAGTCGAGCGGGGTCAGCGTCTCGAGCACGTCCATCTGGGCGACGAGCAGGCGCTGAATCACGTTGATGCGGCGCAGTCTGGCCAGGACGGTCCCGAGCTCGATCTCTGGAATGCGCTCCTGCGCCATCGTCGACATCACGGAGTCGAGCTCGACGAGGATCTGCTTGAACCAGAGCTCGTACGTCTGGTGCACGACGATGAAGAAGTACTCGTCGTGAATGAGTTCGCCGGCCTGTGCGCTCTTCGGCGTCTGAGCGTTCAGCAGGTAGTCGAGGTGCAGATAGTCCCAGTAGTAGACGGTGTCGCCCGACAATGCGTCCGGCGCAGCCATCACCGGGCACCCGCCCTCCACCAAGTCGAGGAGGGGCGTTTTCACCGCGCGCGTTTCCTTGGACCCTTTCGGCCTTGCCGTATCCGCCTGTGACACGACTGCAGGCTACCTGTGAAGGTTGGAAATTGCCTGAGAAAGTTGCACTTTCTGTCAAACGGACGTTGAACCACGGCGAGCAGGAGCTCCGCCCGGAATCGGAGCCGGACGAACCCGTCGCCGCCTCAGGCAGGAACGCCCACGGTCGCCACCGTGAGGGGGCCTTCGGGCATGACGGCCACCCGCGCGGCCGGTCCGAGGCGTTCGAGCGCGGCGCGCACCGCCCCGTCCAGCGAGGGTGCGACGGACAGCAGCGCACCCAGGCCCGCCGCCCCGTCGAGTCCTTCGGCGTACAGGTGCACCTCGGCTCGGGCCAGCACGCGCCCGAGGACCTGGGCCTGCCAGCGGTCGAGCTCGGGCGCCCCCGCCGCATCGGCCAGGTCGGCCGGCTCCCGCGCCGAGGCCAGGAGGCGGGCGAAGGCGCCGTCGGCGGGCACGCCGTCCTCGCAGGCGGCCGCCATGACGATGATCCCTCCCGGGCGCACGATGCGTTCGGCGGCGGCCATGCCCTTGACCGCCTGGTACAAGTTGCGGTCGAGGGGGTACCCGCCGTTCGTCGACACCACGAGGTCGAAGGGCGCCTCGACGGTGCGCACGGCGGCGGACTGCACATGGGCACAGGCGGCGTCGTGCGCCGCGGGCAGGGGGCCGGCGAAGACGGCCGTCACCTGGCGGGCGCGGTTGATGGCGACATCGAGCGACAGGTGTGGCGGGGCCAGCGCGGTGGCGGCCCGAACGAAGTCGTGCACCGGGTTGCCGGCCCGGGTCACGAATGTGGCCCGCCCGTCGGCGATGCGGCGCGGATGATGGGCCTCCAGGATGGTCGCGCCGGAGGCCAGTCCCGGGCACACCGCCTTCGGCCCGCCACTGAAGCCGGCGAAGAAGTGCGGCTCGACGAAGCCCGTGACCAGGCGGAGGTCGGCCTCGACGTAGTCGCGCTGCAGCAGGATCGGCGTCCCGTCGACGGTGCCCACGGCCACATGCGCACCGCTCATGGCGTCGTGGTCGACGATGGCATAGCGGCCGACGATGGCCGGACCGACGAGCTCCAGCATCTCGTCCGTCGTGGCCTGCCGGTGGGTGCCGGTGGCACACAGCAGTGTGACGCGGTCGTCGGGCACCCCGCAGCGGGCGAGCTCGGCCAGGAGCGGTGGGAGCACGGTGCGATTGGGCATGGGGCGCGTCAGGTCGGGGAACACCACTGCGACCTTCGCCGCGCCGTCCGCGAGCTCGTCCAGCGGTGGTCCGCCCAGTGGGTGCCGCAGTGCCGATGTGATGGACGCGGCCTCGTCCGGCAGGCCGGGTTCGTCCAGCGGAGCGATGACCTCGGAGCCGTCGGGAACCTCGACGGCCGTCCCGTGGCGGCCGTAGGCCAGCTCGACGCGCACGGTCAGGGCACCAGTGGGTCGGATCCCGGGAGCGACTCGGTGGCGGCCAGCACCGCTGCGGCGATGTGATCGACCCGCGGCCGCAGGCTTCGGTAGAGCTCGACGGCCGTCGGGCTGGGCTCGATCACGGCCTCCACGGGGTCGAGCTGGTCGAGCGTGAGCCCCATACCCAGTGCCTTCCCGGCCAGAAGCGCCGCTCCGGCCGAGGCCGCCTCGCCCGACCGGTGGCGCAGCGCCGGCAGCCCGAGCACGGACGTGAGGACCTCGACCCATACCGGAAGCCCCGACCCGGCACCGCCGAGCGTCACCCCCTCCGCGGTCGATCCCCCGAGACGCCCGACCGTGACCACCTCCATCATCCGCGCCACGTCCCAGGCGACGGACTCCACCACGGCCCGTGCCATGTCCGCCGCGCCGTGCGCGGCGCCCAAACCCATGAAGCCGGCCCGGGCGTCGTCGCGCCACCACGGGGCGCGGGCGCCGTCCAGCCACGGCACGGCGACCACGCCGCGCGCTCCCGGGCCGCTCTCGGCAGCCAGGCGCCCCAGCTCCTCGGTGCTGCGGCCCGTGAGGCGGCCGAGCCAGGCCAGGAAGGTGCCGGCAGCGGACAACCCACCCTCGAGCAACCATCCGCCGTCCGCGCCGCGGGTGACCACCGCACCGGCGGGTGAGGGCACGGGGCGCTCCTGCACCGGCACCGACACGTTTGCCGTCGTGCCCCAGCTCACCATGGGGTGGTGCTCGGACGCGCCGGAGCCCAGCACCTCGCACTGCCGGTCCCCGGCGCCGATGACGATCGGGACCCCGGGCCGCAACCCGAGCTCGGCCGCAGGCACGGGTTTGAGCTGGCCCACGACGGTGTCGGAGGGCACGACGCTCGGGAGCTTCCCCAGCGCGGGCCCGGCCAACTCTCGCACGGCGTTCCCGTCGAAGTCGTAGAGGCCGCTCCGCGAGGCGAACGTGGCGTCTGTCACCAGCTGGTCCGTCATCCGGTAGACGATGAAGTCCCGCGGCGACAGGAGGACGTGGGCGGCCGCAATGCGCTCGGGTTGGTGCTCGGCCAGCCAGGCCAGCTTCGCCGCCACGGCACCGGCGTCGAGGGGGATGCCGGTCCGGGCCCGGTTGATGTCGTCGCCGCCCATGCGCTCGGCCAGCGTCCGCGCCGCGGTGGCGGCCCGGTGGTCCGACCACAGGATGCCCTTGCCGATCGGGTCGCCCCCCGCGCCGACGGGGACGAAGGTCTGCCGGGCGCCCGAGCACGACACCACGTCGACCGCGCCGAAGGCGAGCGGCGCCTGGGCCCGCGCCTCCGCACAGGCGATCACGAGCGACGTCCACCAGCGCAACGGGTCCTGCTCCGTCCAGCCGACCTGCGGATAGGTGGTCGTCAGCTCCGAGCGGGCCAGCGCCACCAGACCCTCGTCGCCCCACAGGCCGACCTTGGTGACCGAGGTGCCGAAATCGATGGTGAGGATCACCGGTCGTGCACCAGCGCATGCACCAGCCCGGCCACCTCGGCCGGGTCCGGGTCCTGGTAGATGGTGCGGCCCATGGCCATGCCCGCTCCCCCTCCCTCCATCACGTCGCGCACCTCGTCGAGGATGTGGGCGCGGCCGGCCGCGGCACGCGGGCCGCCCAGGAAGAGGACGGGCACGCTCACGCTGGCCACCACCCGCGCCACGGCGCGCTGGCGCTCGGCGCCCGGCGGCGCCGCGGGCACGGGGACCTTGATCACCGGTGCGCCCATGTCATGGGCGATGATCGACGCCAGCACGATGCCGTCGGTGTCGCGACGGATGCGCCCCTTGTCCCACAGCAGCGGCTCGATCAGCGCCTCGAGCCCCGCCTGGCTCGCTTCCTCGAGCACCTGGCCCAGGAGCTCGAGCGCTGCCGCCGTGAGGGGGTCGTCCATGTCGATCCGGGTCATGTGCTTGACGCCCGACCAGCCGTCGGCGGCCGCCCGCGGCACGCTGGCGATCAGGCGGTCGTCCAGCTCGAAGGCCGAGCCGGCAAGACCCGTGCGGTTGATGGAGAGGTAGGTGCGGTGCCGGGCGGTCAGGTGGCCCGCCTCGGCCAACCCCGTCAGCGGCTGCGCGGTGGCGAGGATCCCGTCGCACGAGGGCAGCGCCTGCGCCAGCGACCCGAAGAACTCGGCCCAGTTCTCCGTCGTCAGCACGGCCCGGGCGCGGTGGTCGGCCGCGAGGACGAGTGCCGGAGTGGGCAGGCCGCTCGTCATTGGCCGCCGGCCAGCGCCAGCACGACCTTGGCCACTGCGGAGAAGTCCTCGCGCCCGTAGCCGGCCGAGCTGCTGGCCGTCAGCAGCTGCCGCGCCGTCGCCGTCGTCGGCACGGGCACACCGCAACGCGCCGCGTAGGCCATGGCGAGGTCGAGGTCCTTGGCCATGAGGTCGGTCATGAAGCCGGGCTGCCACCCGTTCGATGCCGGGCTCTCGGGGATGACCCCGGGCACGGGCAGGCGGGTCCGCACCGCGACACAGTCGCCGGTTGCGTGGGTCAGGACTTGGAACAGCTTCTCCATGTCGACGCCGGAGCGCAACGCCATGGCGGTCGCCTCGGCCGTCGCCGTCATCTGCGCCGCGTAGATCACCTGGTTGCAGAGCTTGACCACCTGGCCCATGCCCGGACCGCCGACGTGCACCACGAGACCGGCGAAGGGATCGACCGCCGGCTCGACCTCGGCCAACGTGGCGGCGTCCCCGCCGACCATCAGGGTGAGCGTGCCCTTCTGCGCGCCGCCCGTACCTCCTGAGAGTGGCGCATCGAGGTAGCGCGCCCCGGTCTCCCCGACGCGGGAGTGCTGCGCCCGCTCCACCTCGGGATCGATGGTGGAGGTGTCGATGACCGTCTTGCCCGGACCGAGCGCCGGCAGCATGGCGTCGATCACCTCAATGACCTCGGGCGAATTGGGCACGCACAACATGACGATGTCCGAGGCTTGCGCCACGCCGAGCGGCGAACCGCCGTCGGCCGCGCCCTGCGCCACCACCGCGTCGATCGGCCCCCGGCTGCGCGAGGCGACGCTCACGTCATGGCCGGCCGCGACGAGGTGGCCCGCCATGGGCAGGCCCATGGCCCCGAGGCCGATGAATCCGATGCGCATGCGCGTCCCTCCCGACGTCAGGCTCAGCGTGCGGCGAACTGGGGCAGCCACTCCGCCGTGCCGGAGAGGAGCTCGTCGACCATGGCGTCAGTCGTGTGCAGATCGCCCCGCCCCGCCAGTGGGTCGAGCGCGAAGGCCTCCCCCGCCAGCGTGCGATCGCCGCGCAGCGCCGCCTCGACGGTGAGCTCCTGCGTGGCGACGTGGCGGCGGACGATCTCGTCGTAGGGGGTGGGCAGAGCAGTCTTGTCGCGGCCGCGGATGCCGTCGCCGTCGATGACGCAGATCGACTCGATCACCGCGTCGGCGGGCATCCCGACGGCCTGCCCGACGTTGGGGATGTTCACCGGGGCCTCGAACGGCTCGCCGGTGAGCATGGCCTCAATCATCGGCGAGGGCAGCTCGCCGGACTGCCAGGTCTGCAGGGTCTTGGTCCCGGCCAGCCAGGCGTCGACATCGGCGACGTATTCGGCCTGGTGTTGCTCGCGCCGTGCAATGGGACTCAGGTCGATGTTGTAGGCCGCGCCCCATGCGGACTCGGGTGTCAGGGCGAACGAGACGAACTCGGCGATATGGCGGTCACCGGCCGCCGGGAAGGTGCCCCAGCGCTCGAGCAGCGTCAGCTTGAAGAGATGCCGCTGGGCGAAATCGAGCTTGGAGAACTTGTCGGCCTCGGGGCGGCCGGCGTACGGGGTCAGCGCGGTCAGGCCGCCGACCTCGTCGACCAGGTTGCGCAGCGCCGCGAAGCCGTCAGCGCCGTCCACCTCGAGCGAGGTCAGGACGGGGAAGTGGTTGACGCCCGTCACCGAGGCGCTGACCGCCTCGAAGGGCCGACCCAGGGCGATGGCCATGTCCATGCAGAAGTTGCCCACCTCGTGGCAGAGGCCGACCGTCTTGATGCTGGTCTCGCGGCACACCGCGCGGGTCAACGCCGTCATCGGGTTGGTGATGTTGAAGAGCCAGGCGTCGGGACAGCGCTCCTCCATCGCCTTGCCGATGCCGACGAGCACCGGGACGTTCCGCAGGGCCCGATTGATGCCGCCCGGACCGACCGTGTCCCCCACCGTCTGGGTGATGCCGTGGGTGGCCGGGACGTCGAGGTCCACCGCCATGGAGCGGAAGCCGCCGGTCGAGATGCACACGATGACGAAGTCGGCCCCGTCGAGGGACGCATGGAGGTCGGTGGTGGTGGCGATCGTCGCCTTGGCGTCCATGGCCTCGTTCAGCTTGTGGGCCAAGGCCTCCATTTTGGGCAACGGCGCCGGGTCGATGTCCTCGAGCACCAGGTGCATGCCGGCGAGGGCGGGGGTCCCGAAGAGGTCCGCCATCAACTCCGGGCCCCACTGGTAGCTGCCGCCGCCGACGATCGTCACTTGGGTAGGCACGCCGCCACAGTACAGTCCCGCTCATGGTTCGCCTCCGACGTCGCGCTCCCGTTGCGCTCGCCGCCCTCTTCGCGGGAAGCGGGATCGTGCACCTGGTCCGCCCCGGGTCCTTCGCGTCGATCATGCCGCGCGCCATCCCCGAGGAGCACCACACCAACCTGATCTACGCGAGCGGCGTGCTGGAGCTCGTGTGCGCCGCCGGCCTCATCCGGCGCACGCGCTGGGCACCTGCCGCCAGCCTGGCCACGCTGGCTGCCGTCTTCCCGGCCAACGTCCAGATGGCGCTCGATGCGGGAACCGGCCGCAACAGCGGTCCGTCCGACAGCAGGGCCGTCGCCTGGGGTCGCCTCCCCCTGCAGCTGGTCATGGCCTGGGCGGCGCTCCAGGCGCGGCCTCGCAGATCCTGACCCGTGGAGATCCGGGTGCTCCGCCCCGGTGAGGACGGACTCGTCGCGGCGGCCTCCCATCTGTTCGACGGACCGACTCGGCCCGACGCCACGGACCGCTTCCTCGCCGAGGACGGGCACCACCTACTGATCGCCTACGAGGACGGGCGACCCGTGGGGTTCGTCAGCGGGGTGGAGGTCACCCACCCCGACAAGGGCACAGAGATGTTCCTCTACGAGCTCGCCGTCGACGAGCCCTTCCGCCGGCGGGGCGTCGGGTCCGCGCTGACCGAACGCCTCGCCGCCCTGGCCCGCGAGGCCGGCTGCTACGGCATGTGGGTGATCACCGACCACGACAACGAGGCCGCCCGTGCCACCTACGAGGGGACCGGCGGGGTGCCCGAGACGGGGCAGGTCGTGGAGGTCTGGACCTTCTGACCGCCTGCGTGCGTGGGAACCAGAGCCGGCGCAGCGCCAACGCGGCCGAGCCGATCAGGTCGCTCCGGGGCTCAGGTCAGGCGCTTCTCTCCCCAGAAACAGGCGAAGGGATTGTCGTTGTAGGCGGCGATCTCGCCATACCCCGCGGCGCGGTACAGCCGCTGGGCGTGCGGCTGTTTGGGGCCCGTATCGAGTCGGACGGACGCATACCCGAGAACACGGGCCGCTTCCTCGAGCGCGCCCAGGAGCTGTGCCGCCACCCCGCGCGAGCGGGCGTCGGGGCGTACGTACATCCGTTTGATCTCCGCCACCCCGTCCGTCAGGCGGCGAAGCCCTCCGCCGGCCACGGCCTCGGTGCCGCTGTACCCGACGTAGTAGGCGCCGGTGGGCGGACGCAGCTCCGCCGGCAGCAGCGGTGGATTGTCCAGACGGCTTGCGTTGTCGTACGCGCCGACGAGCTCGACCCGCATGGCCGCCAGCAGCTCCGTGGCGGGCTCTGCCTCGGGATCGCACAGGACGAAACGGACCGAGCGGGGGACCCCGGCCGGGTCCGCGCTCACTGCACCAGGTCGGGATGCAGGGCCTTGGCCATCCGGCGCATGCCCTCGCGCCAAGGGACGCCGGTCGGCCCCGCCAGCTCGTGCATGCGGGTCGTGTCGATCTGCACGCTGTCGATCGTCTGCGCCGTGGGCTCGAAGCGCGCCTCTGTTCCGGCCAGGCCGGCGAGGTAGGTGCACCACTCCTCAATGCTGACCGGCTCGCTCCCGCCCCAGTTGACCGTCACCGCCGGCACGGACGCGGCCGCCAGCAGGCGCGGCACCATGGCCAGGATGTCGTCCGCGTGGAGTGGGTGATAGACGCTCGGCGCGTCCACGTGCACCGGAATGGCCGAGCCGTTCAGCATCATGTGCAGGTGGATCGCCGGCCAGCCGCCGTTGTCGCCATAGGGCACGGACAACCGGGCGATCGTGGTCGGGAGTCCGTATCGCTCCGCAGCCCAGCGGGCCGTTCCCTCGGCGGCGATCTTGCAGATGCTGTAGGTGCGGAGGAACGGCCAGACGCCGTGGTTGTCCCCGAGCGGCCCGTCCTCGTCGAAGACGCGGTGCCCCTCCGGCTTGTAGACGGCGGTGGACGAGCAGTGCAGGAAGGCGCGGGCGTCCTGGTGATGCTCCATGAGGTACGCGAGGCCTCCGCTGTTGGCGGCCAGGTCCTTTTCCCAGTCGTTGGTCTTGGCCACGGCGAAGTGGAGGACGTACTCGGCGTCCTGGGGCAGTCCGCCCAGGTCGCCGGACACCAGGTCGACCGGCACGCACTCGACGCCGGAGGCCTCGAGCTGGGCCCGCGCCGCGGCGTCGGTGAAACGGGCCGCACCGATGACCCGGTTGTCGCGGGCCAGGGCAGTCGCCAACGGTCGCGCCACCTGTCCCGTGACCCCGGTGACGACGATGGTGCTTCCCTGCAGTTTGTCTGGACTCATAGGTCCCTTCGTACTCGCTACGATGCCGCGCGTGCACCTCTTCGCGGCATTCCTGGGTGGTGAGCTCGGAGCGGGCCGGATGGGCGAGGACCACGAAGTGGTGTTCGTCGTGGCCGAGGACATGGCATCGGCCCGGCGGGCCGCCCAGGCCAAGTGGGGCGGCGACGGCCGCCCTCACGTTGATGCCCTCACCCGTCTGGACATGATCGACGGCTTCACCGTCGGCCTCGAGCCGGCCGGGTCGGGCGACACCACCCAGACCGAGGGCTACAACTGAAGCTCACACCGCCGGAGACAGTCCCCCGTCGAGGTTGATCGCCGTCCCGGTCAGATACGAGGCGCGCGACGACAGCAGGAAGCAGCCGAGGTCGGCGAACTCGGCGGCCCGACCGAAGCGGCCGAGCGGAATTGCCGCATCGGCGGCGAAGCGCTCGTAGAACTCGCCCATCCCGATTCCCGCGTTCGCGGCCATGCGGACCCATTGCCCGCTCTCGATGAGCCCGATGAGGATGGCGTTGACCCGGATGTCGTCCGGCGCGAGCTCCTTCGAGAGTGCCTTCATCAACGCCATCCCCGCGGCGCGGGTCACCGAGCTCGGCTCGCTGGACGCACCCGGTGCCTTGGCCGACACGGCCAGCGTGAACACGACGGCGCCGCTGCTGGCCCGCAGGTGTGGAGCAGCCAGCCGGGTGAGCCGCACCGAGGCCATCAGCTTGAGTTGGAGGTCGGACTCCCAGGCCGCGTCGTCCAACGTCTCGATGGAGCCACCCGAGGACCGTCCGGCATTGTGGACCACCCCGTCGATGTGGCCCCAGCGCGAGACGGCGGCCTCGACGAACGCCTCGAGGTCGCGGGCGTCCGAGACGTCGGCCCGCAGGGCCAGCACGTCGCCGCCGGCTTCGCGCACGGCTTCTTCCGCCGAACGGAGCCTGTCCTCGTCACGGCCGCACACGGCGACGGCTGCGCCCTCCCTGGCCAGCTGCGTGGCCAAGGCCAGCCCCAGTCCGTCGGTACCCCCGGTGATCAGGACGGTCTTGCCGGCCAGCTCGAGATCCATCGCTCAGCGCTCCTGCTCGGTCGGCCTGATCAGGATTTCGTTGACGGCGACGCGGCGTGGCTGGGTCACGGCGTAGCGGATGCTTTCCGCGATGTCCTGCGACTGCATGATCTCAATGCCGCCGAACGTCTGAGCCATGCCTTCGAGGATCTCGGCCCGGTTGTGGGAGGCGAGCTCGGTTGCGACGGCTCCGGGCTCAATGAGCGTCACGCGGACGTGCCTGGCCGTGACCTCCTGGCGGAGCGATTCGCTGAAGGCGCCAACGCCGTGCTTGGTGGCGTTGTACACGCCGCTGTTGAGCCGGGCCACCCGCCCCGCCACCGAGCTCACGTTGACGACATCGGCCACCGAGCGCGGCTCGTCCTCGGCCGCCGCCAGCAGGTGCGGCAGCGCGGCATGGGTGCAGTAGAGGAGGCCCAGCACATTCAAATTGACCATGCGCTGCCACTCCTCGACCGGCGCGCCCACGATCGGCCCCAACAGCATCACGCCGGCGTTGTTCACCAGCACGTCCAGTCGGCCCAATTCGCGCCACCGCGCTGCTGACGGCGTCTTCGGCCTGGGCCTGGTCCGTGATGTCCGCCTCGATCGCCAGGGCCCTGCCGGAACCAATGCGCTCAGCCAAGACCTCGAGGCGGTCACGCCGCCTGGCGACGAGTGCCACCCGGGCGCCTTCGTCGGCCAGCGCAACCGCCGTCGCCTCGCCGATGCCACTGCTGGCGCCGGTCACGAGTGCGACCGTCCCGTCCAGTCTGTTCGTCATGGAGCCTCCACGTGTCGTCGTGTCCGGGCCACTCCGGGCCTCCGCCACGGTCTACCGGATCACGTGGTGGCTCCGCTCGCAGCGCCGCAGACCCGGTGGGCTCGGAGCTACGCAGACCCGGTGGGCTCGGAGGATCCGGCGGGCTCGTGCTTGGCATGTCCATCCGCGTCAGGGAAAGGCTCGATGCCGAACAACCCGACGGGCACGCCGATGTCGTCGGGCACCCGAGTCGGCGTGTCGCGGTTGAGTGTCTTGCCGCGGAAGAAGTCGGGTCGGACAGCTGCGTAGACGAACATCAGAACGACGCCGAGCACCACGGCTGCGACGATGAGGACGAAAACCCCACCGATCACCCGGTGCGTCCCTGGGAAGGTCCAGGTCGTGTAGCTGTTGCTCGGGGTGATCCAGTTGTACCAAATGAACCACACCATGCAGAACCAGAGGATGAGTCCGCCGAGCAACGGGAGAATGCCGCGCAGCCAGAAGGAGCGGGCGCTCTCCGTCAGGCTCTTGCGGTAGAACCAGACACAAGTGAATCCGGTGAGCCCGTAATAGAAGGCGATCATGGCCCCGAGGGCGGAGACCGAGTCGCCGATCACACTGCTCCCGTTCGAGAGGTAGTTCATGGCGACGTATAGCGCAATGGAGACGGCGCCCATCGCCACCGTCGACGTCGTGGGCGTGAGGAAGCGCTTGTGCACTTTGCCGAATGCGTCCGGGATCGCCTTGTACGCAGCCATCGACAACGTCGTCCGCGCCGTCGGCAGAATGGTGGTCTGCGTCGACGCTGCCGCAGAGCTGAGCACCATCAACAGCAACAGCTTGATCATGAACCACCCGATCCCCGAGCTGCCGAACACCGATGTGCCCAGCGAATTGATGACGTCGCCCGAATTGTCCGGGTTGCCCAGGCCGATGCCCGTGGTGCCGACGCCGGCGTAGGACTGGGAGGCGACGATCACGATGGCGTACGTGGCGAGCAGGATGAGCGTCGACAGCACCGCCGCCCGCCCGGGCGTGCGGGTCGAATCCTTGGTTTCCTCGTTCACCGAGACCGAGGTGTCCCAGCCCCAGTAGATGAACAACATGAGCGTGAACCCGATCATGAAACTGGTGAAGCTCAAATGGTCGAACGGATTGAACCACTGCGCGGCAGGCGTCAGATGCCCGGGCGGCGCCTTCCCCGCGCCGACCTTGGCGAGGGCGACGATTGCGAAGATGAGCAGGACCGTCAGCTCGATCCCGAGGAGGACCTTCTGCATGTTGGCCGAGATCTCGACGCCCACGTAACAGATGGCGGTCATCACGACGATCCAGAGGATCCCGACCAGAAGCACCCAGCCACTGGACGGGTTGGAACCGATGCCGTTGGCGCCGAAGAGCAGGAAGACGTACTGCCCGGCGATCTGCGCCAGGCTCGCCATCACGAGGATGTCGGCCGCCACGATGCCCCACCCGCCGAACCACCCCGTCCGAGGCCCGAAGGCTCGGGTGGCCCACGTGAACGTGGTACCGCAATCGGGGTCCGCGTTGTTCAGCTCCTTGTAGGCGTAAGAGACGAACAGCATCGGGACGAAGGCGAGGATGGAGATGATCGGCGCCTGCAGTCCGTTGATGGCGATGACGACGAACCCGAGCGTGGCCGCCAGACTGTACGCGGGTGCCGTCGACGCCACCCCCACGACCACGGACGAGAACAGCCCGAGAGCCCCACTCTTGAGGCCTTTGTCGCCGGGGTCCTTTTCCTTGGCCAGTGCAGCATCGAGATGGACCATGAGCGCTCCGTTCGTTCCAGGACTGGTGCGTCGTTCCAAATGACTGGCCTGCACCATACTCACGCCCGGCGGAATTTCTCCAGACTTTCCGGAGAATCCTCCCTTCTCGGACCCGGGATTCTCTCCCGTCCACGGATTACGTGCCTAGCGGGCCATTCGGAGCCCGATTTCGTCGCCGATCAGCGACGGTTGGCTTCGGTCTGCCCGATCCCGTCGCGCAGCTTCTGCAGGCTCGAGGTCAGCAGACGGGAGACGTGCATCTGGCTCACCCCGACGGCCGCCGCGATCTCCGACTGGGTCAGGCCCTCGACGAAGCGCATACGGAGGATCGATTGCTCCCGCTCCGGCAGGGTGGCCAGCGCCGGGCCCAGCAGGGCCCGGTCCTCCACCGAGTGGTAGTTGCCGTCCTCCTCGCCCAAACGCGCCGACAACGGGTCGTCCTCGCTCTCCGACGCGTCGATGGAGGCGGCCCGATACCCCTGGCCGGCTTCGATGGCCTCAATGACCGCTTCCTCGCTCGCCCCGGTGGCCTCGGCCAGCTCGGCCACCGTCGGATTGCGGCCGAGTTGCTGCACCAGTGCACCCGTGGCATGCCCGAGCTCGAGGTAGAGCTCCTGGACCCGGCGGCTGGCGCGCACGGCCCAGCCCTTGTCACGGAAATGGCGCTTGAGCTCGCCGATGATCGTCCGGGTCGCAAAGGCGGCGAAGTCAACACCGCGCGAAGGGTCGAAACGGTCGACCGACTTGACCAGCGCCACCGACGCCACCTGCACGAGATCGTCCAGCGGCTCGCCCCGGTGGAGGAAGCGTCGGGCCAGCTGATGGGCCAAACCGAGGTTGGCGGTGATCAGCTCCTCACGTGCGGCCGGATCGAGCGCGGGACGGTCAGTTTCGGCGGCGTCCGACAGCGGCCCGGGATCGACTTCCCGGCCCTCCGTCACTCCGCATGCCCCCCCCGCCGCTTGCGGAGCCAGGCGCGGGCTGACCCGTCCCGGCTCTCTCTTCCGTGCTCGTCGACCAGTGCGTCGAGGATCTGCTCGCTCAGGCGGGCGACCTCGTCCGCCTCGGGCGCCGGGGCCTTGGCCACTGCGGCCCGCTCAAGGGTGCAGTCGACCTCAATGGCGTCGCCCAGCACGCTGAGCTCGAGGCGGAGGTCACCGTGCTGGGAATCGCTCCCCTGCAGGGTCAGGAGGCAGAGCTCGCCGACCGCCAGCCGCAGGTCTTCCAGCTCCTCGATGTCGAATCCGGCCCGCGCCGAGATGGCGCTCGTGACCAGCCGCGCCAACACGATGAGGTCCCCGCGCGCCGGAAACTTCAGCTCGATGCGATCGCCGCTCTCGAGCCGGTCGGTGGTTTCCGTCACGTCGCTCCAGCCGATTCCAGCGAGTCGGCGATGGTGAAGACACTGGTGAGCCCGGTGATCTCGAAGATCTTGACGATCCGTGGATCTGCGACCACGACGTGCAGTTCCCCACCCAGCTCACGGCAACGTTTGAGGGCCCCGACGAGGACGCCCAGCGCCGTGGAGTCCAGGAAGGTCACCCCGAGGAGATCCAGCACGACCGTCGCCTCACCCCGCGCGATCACGCCGTGAATGCATTCGCGCAGCTGCGGGGCCGTCGCGACGTCGATCTCGCCGCTGACCGCGATCACCGGCGGCGTCGAGCCCGCCCGCTCCTCTATCTGAAAGTCCTGATCCACTCCGCCCTCCCGTGGGCTCATCCTCCGCCACCCCGAGGACGAGGTGCAATGCCGATTGGCCAAACGTTCTATAGCCACCCGAGTGTGAAGCTAAACCTCCAGCAAGACACCGGGGTTTCCCCCCAGTCACGCCTGGGTACGGAGTTGCAGGACAACCCCAGTGGGCGGCGGGTGCGACATCTGGCCGTCCGGCCAGGGGAATAGCGTTTGTCGAGGAGCCCGCCGACCAGGGGGAAGCAGTGCCCGAAACAGGAGACGAGCAGCTTTCGACCACTCCTCGGAGCGCCCGCGTCGACAGGTCGGAGGCAGTGGCCACGCTCCTCGCCCTGGTCTGGGCCTCCACGATGGCCATCCTCTTCGCCGTGTTCGGCGGGAACGTCTCGCTGATCGGGCTCCTCGCGCTCTCCCCCTTCATCGCCGCCCCCTTCGCCCGCCCGTCTCGGGTGGCCCTGGTCGGCATCTTGGTGGCCTTCTTCGCCCTCGTCATCAGCACGCCCCCACACAGTTACGGGCAGCTGAACCACACGCTGCGCGTGGTGACGATGCTGGCCGCGACGGCGGTGGCCATGTGGATCTCCTATCTGCGCGGCCAGCGCAACGCGCAGCTGTGGACTGCCCGCTCTGAAACCCGCAACGAGAGGCGACGACGCGTCGCGGCCGAGACGGCACAACGGATGCAGACCATGGCGCGGGCCCTCACGACCGCGGCCGACCCCGCCCAGGTGGCCGACGCCGTGTTCGCCGCCATGCGCGACGAATTGGGCGTAGACGCTTCGACCTTCGCCCTCCTGCACGAGCGCGGCGTCCTGCACACGCTGCGCCGCTTCGGGTACGACCCCGACGACCCGGTCGACGGGGTGCTGACTTCGTTGCAGGCGGACGGGCCGGTTCTGGGTCAGAACGTCGCCTTCTTCTCCGAGACCATCGCCGACCTGCAGCGCGATCGCCCAGACATCTACGCGTCGCTCAATTCGAGCCGGTTCCGGGCGCTCGCCATCATCCCGCTGGTCGTGTCGGACCACACCATCGGCGCGGTCGTCGTGCACTGGGATGACGACCGCGAGATCTCCGAGCCCGACCGCACCTTTCTCTTCACCATCACCGGCGCGGCGGCGCAGGCCGTCGAGCGGGCCCGGCTCACCTTGACAGAGTTCGTCAACCTGGAACGCAGTCAACATCTGCATCAGCTCAGTTCCGCGCTGGCGGCCGCCACGACGCCGGGCGACGTGGCCCATGCCGCCATCGCCGGAGGCCGTCGCGCGTTGGGCGCCCAGTCTGCGGTGGTGCGCATTCCGGCTGACAGTCAGCGCGGGCTGGCGTGCCTGGCCAGCAGCGGGCACCCCGCGCTCCTTGCCCGCACCATGGTGCCGCTCCAGGGGAGCCACGCCGGGGCCAGCTTGACCCGAGGCCGGACCGTCATCGCCGGCATCGCCGACGACTCGGACGTGCACGAGAATCTCGAGACCGAGATCGTGGCCCGGGTCTTGCACGAACTTCCGAAACCCGTGACGATCGTCAGCGAGCCCCTCATCGGCAGTGGCGGTCCGCTCGGGGTGCTGTCGCTCGCCTTCGTCGCGCAACCCGAGCCGAGCGAGCCCGATCTGCGTTTCCTGTCGACGTTGGCGGGGCTGACCGCGCAGGCCTTGGAACGCGCCCAGGTGTTCGAGCACGAACGGGAGGCGCTGCGCGACGCGGAGGCGGGGCGCGAGCGGCTGTCGCTCCTTTCGGAGGTGACCCGGCTCCTGAGCTCGAGCCTCGAGCCCACGACCGTGATCCGACGCACCATGAGCTTGGTGGAAGGCCGGCTGGCCGACTCGTGCTCGGTCCAGGTGCCCGGGGAGAGCGGGCTCGTCCGGCTCGATGTGCGCGAACCCGGTCCGGCATCGCCACCACGCGTGGGCGCCGACAACGGCGGGCGCGACATCCTCCCCTTCGGTTCCGACGCCCCGGCGGCCGTCGCCTTCCGCACCGGCCGCACCCAGCTGGCGCCGCTCCATGCCGGTCAGGGGGACGGCGAGCCGCCGGGTGTCTCCACGGCTCTGTCCGTGCCGCTGACCGCCAACGGCGAGGTCATCGGAGTGATGACCTTCGTGGACGGGCCGGGCCGGATCTTCGAGGCGGACGACGTCTCCCTGGCCACCGAGGTGGCGAGCCGGGCCGGGGTCGCCCTGTCCAACGCCACGCGGTTCCAGCGGGAGCACGTCGTGGCGGACGTGCTGCAACGCGCCGTCCTCCCGGATTCGCTCCCCGACGTCGCGGGGCTCCTGCTCGACGCCGAGTATCGGGCGGGGGTCGCCGGGACCTACGCCGGAGGTGACTGGTACGACGTCTTCGAGCTCAGCAACGACTCCGTCTTCTTCAGCGTGGGCGATGTCATGGGCAAGGGTGCGCCGGCGGCCGCCCTCATGGGTCAGGTGCGCAGTGCGATCCGCGCCTACGCGGTCTCCGGCCAGTCACCGACAGAGGTGCTCTCGTCGTTGGATCTCCTGTTCGACACCCTCATTGAGGACAGGGTCGTCACCGCGGTCGTCGGGACGATCACCCCCTCGACGGGTCGGGTCGTCCTGAGCAACGCCGGTCACCCGCCGCCGCTCGTCGTGCGCGCCGACGGCAGCGCCACGTTCTGCCCCATGCAGCGCACGCTGCTCATCGCGGCCGGTTTGAGTGGCGCGCTCCGACCCCGGGACGAACTCGTCCTCGACCGCGGCGACTCGCTCATCATGTACTCGGACGGGCTGATTGAGCGTCGTGGCGAGGTCATCACGCACGGGATGGAACGATTGGCCACGACGGCAACCGTCGTTGCGCGCGCCGGCTGGCCCGACCATCCCGCCGTGACCTTCGCGTCCATGTTGAGCGTCGAGGAACGCACCGACGACGTCGTGGTCCTCTGCCTCAACTACACCGGTCTCGGGCAAGGGCGCATAACTGCCCCGCCAGTGGGTACGTCACGTGATGGCATGTCAACACTGCACCTCGAACCGGTGGTGGAAAGCACACCCGTCGCGCGCCACTGGGTCGCGGCGCACCTGCGCGACCTTCCGGCCGAGGTGACCGGATTCGCCGCCCTCCTCACCTCCGAGCTGGTGACCAATGCGGTACTGCACGCGGCGACTCCGATGTGCATCACGCTCCACACTCTGCCGGACCGCATCCGGGTCGACGTCGCCGACGGCAACCCCGCCTTTCCGTCCATCAAGGAGTACGGCAGGGACGCGGCGACCGGTCGGGGTCTCACGTTGTTCGACACCTTGGCGTCGGACTGGGGGGTCCAGGCGGTCGACGGCGGCAAGATCGTGTGGTTCGAGCTCCCGGTCGACTTCCCGGTCGCCCCCACCAGCGTCTCCGACGGGAGCTTCCGCTTCGACCTCACCGGCATCACGCGATCCGATCTCCACGGCGACCCGGACGAGTCACACCTCACCACCGTTCGCCTGGTCGGGATACCGGTCGCGCTCCTGCAGAAGTCGAGCGAGGAGTACGAAGCTCTGTTCCGCGAGCTGCGTCTGATGAAGGAGCGCGTCGCGAGCACGCCCGACGCACCGCATCTTCCCGAGCGTCTCTCGGTCCTGGTGTCCCAGATCGGCACCCGTTTCAACGGCTTCGGACCGGGGATGGACGATATGTGGCAGACGGCCGTCGACAACAAGGTCGAGTTCTTCGACTGGACGCTCGAGCTGCCGCAGTCGGCCCTGTCGGCCGTCGAATTCTACGGCGCCATGCTCGACGAGGTCGACGAGTTCGGGCTGTCGCAGCGACTCCTGACCCTGCCCGCGTCCCCCACGAGCGTGGCGGTGCGCCGCTGGTTCCTCTCCGAGCTCACAGGACAGCTGCGCGGTAGGGCGCCGGTGGCCTGGGTCGACAGCCGGTTCCACGCCGAGCTGCAGGCCGTCTCTGCTCGCTGAGCACGCCGGTCAGCGACCTTTGGCGGTCGCCTTCTTCAACACCTTGCCGTAGTGCTCCAGACCCTCGCTCGAGAGGGACGCCGCAGGGCCGGTGGCGATGGAGACGCGCTCGGGGACGATGCCCCAGACCGGCACCTTCAGCTCGGTCCACCATTCGACCGTCGCATCGAGATCATTCGTACCGAGGCGGGCCGAACAGATCACGACCCCGGCAGGGACATCGCTGGGTGTCATCTCCAACGTGGTGACCACGCGGTTGGGCTCGACACCGCCGGCCCGGGTGGGGATGACGACCGCGTCCGCCCGGCCCAGCGCGGCCTGCACGACGTTGCCTTCCCCGGGCGGGGTGTCGACCACGACGATGCCGTCTTCGCGGCTCATGGCCTTGGTCACGGTCCGGACGGAGGGACCCTCGACGAGGTCGACGCCCTCGAGGGGGTCGACCTCGTACCACTCGGCTGTCGAGCCCTGGGGGTCGGCGTCGACGAGCAGCACCGGACCGCGGCCGCGCCGGGCCGCCGCGGCGGCCAGGTAGACGGAGGTCGTGGTCTTGCCGACCCCGCCCTTGACGTTGCTGACGACGATGTTCATTGGGTGCGGTCCTCTGGCGATCGGGAAAATCGGCCCTTACGGTACCGGCCGACCGGGGTGGACCGTTACGGCAGGAGCAGCGCTCCGAGGCGCCGCCGGGTGATGACGACCCCGACCACCGCCATTGCTAGCAGGTAGGCGATATGGAGCAGGAGGGTCCACGCCCAGATGCCCAGGTCGGCCGCCCGACACAGCACCACCCCCTGGTACAAGGGGGTCACACGCACGACGGCCTGCAGCCAGCCCGGGTACACGGTCAGAGGGTAGAAGGTGGCGGAGAAGAGGAAGAGAGGGATGAAGGCCAGCGAGACCATGTCGAAGTCCTGCCACGTCCGCATGTAGGTGGTGCCGGCCATGCCGGCCGAGGCGAAGGCCAGGCTGATGAGCACGGCGGCCGGCCAGCACAGGATGGCCCACGGCGAGACGATGTAGCCGAGGATCGCCATGATGGCCAGGAACGCGCCCGAATAGAGCGCTCCCCGGATGACGCACCAGCTGAGCTCGCCCAGCGCCACGTCCGTGACACTCAGGGGCGTCGAGAGCATGGCGTCGTAGGTCTTGGCGATCTTCAGCTTGAAGAAGACGAGGAAGGTCGAATCGAGCATGGCGCCGTTCATGGCGGACGAGGCCAGGAGGCCGGGTGCCACGAAGGCGGTGTAGGGGATCTCACGGCCGTCCACGTTGATGGGCCCGACCAGGTGTGACAGCCCCACTCCGATGGAGAGCAGGTAGAAGAGCGGCTCGAAGAACCCCGAGATGATGAAGATCCAGGAGCGCCGGTAGACGAGGATGTTCCGCTCGAGCACCCGGGTGGCATGGCGCCCCCCCAGGAGGGCCAGGGGCGTGATGCGTGCCGCCACCCCGGGGGACCGCTGGTCCAGGGCAGTGCCCGTACCCGTGGAGGTGTGTCACGGCCTCAGACCACCAACTTCTTGGCGAAGGTCCGCCGACCGACCGCATAGCCCGCGCCGAGCAGCGCGGCCAGGTAGGCGGCATGCCCGAAATCGGCCCAACTCACCTGCCCGAGCGTCAGATCGCGGCACAGCGTGACGCCGTGGTACAGCGGCGTGCAGTAGGCCACGACTTCGAGCCACGTCGGCAGCTGCGAAATCGGGAAGAAGGTCCCCGAAAAGAGGAACATCGGGATGATGGCGAACCGGTACAGGGTCGAGAAAGAGGAGTCCTTGTCCTGCGTGGCAGCGAATGCGCTGACGGGCCCGGCGAAGGCCATGCCGGTCAGAACGGCGGCGGGAAGGGCCAAGATGGCCCACGGGGAGTAGACAACCCCGAAGATCGCCATCACGGTCAGGTAGATGGAGCTCACGATGGCGAGGCGCGCCGCGATCCAGGCCAGGTGCCCGAGCAGCACGTCGTAGACGCTGAGCGGTCCCGCCAGTTGGGCGAAATAGGTGCGCACCCATTTGATGGCGCCCATCACCGGGTAGGTGGCGTCGTTCGTGCCGATCTGCATGCACGTGCCGGCCAGGAGGCCGGGCGCCAGGAACGCCACGTAGCGTCACGCCGTCGACCCCGTGCGAGTGCTTGTCGATCAGTGAGCCGAGGGCGACGCCCATGGCGGCCAGGTACAGCACCGGGATCAGAAAGCTGGTCGCCACGGAGCTGCGCCAGGTCCGCCTGTACTGGTAGCCCCAGTAGCGGGCGGCCCGCAGCCACATCGGGGTGGCGAATCGGGGCGACTCCCACTCCTCCCCGTGCCCGAAGAGCGTGGAGCCTCGCGGCGTCGCCGCGTCGCTCACTGCGGTCATCGGATCAGTCGACCAGGGAGCGGCCGGTGAGGCGCAGGAAGACGTCCTCGAGCGTCGACCGCCGAACGAGCGTGGCCCGGGCGACGTGGCCCATACGGGCGACCTCGGCCAGCGCGGCGTCGCCATCGTCGGTATAGAGGAGGATGCGGTCGGGCAGCACCTCCTGGCGCTCGGCCAGCTGCGCCAGCGAGGGCGCCACCTCTTCGTGCTGGCCCGGCGCGAAGCGCAGCTCGACCACCTCTTTGGTCGAGTACTCCTCAATCAGCTGCCGCGGCGAGCCTTCGGCGGCGAACCGGCCCTTGTCCATGACGACGAGACGGTCACAGAGCTGCTCCGCCTCATCCATGTAGTGCGTGGTGATCACCAGCGTCACCCCGTCCTGCTTGAGCCTGTACAGGCGATCCCAGAGCAGATGGCGGGCCTGTGGGTCGAGACCGGTCGTCGGCTCGTCGAGGATGAGCAGATCGGGATCGGAGATGAGTGCCCGGGCGATGGTGAGGCGCCGCTTCATGCCCCCGGAGAGGGGGTCGACCCGGTCATTGGCCCGCTCGGTCAATTGGGCGAAGTCGAGGAGCTGCTCGGCCCGCTCGCGGATCACCTTCTTGGGCATGTCGAAGTAGCGCCCGTAGATCATCAGGTTGTCGAGGACCGTCAGCTCCAGGTCCAGCGAGTCCTCCTGGGGCACGAGACCCATGCGCGAGCGGATGCGGGGACCGTCCTTGGACGGGTCCATCCCCAACACGCTGAGGGTGCCGCCGCTGAGCGGGCTGATGCAAGAGATCATCCTCATGGTCGACGTCTTGCCGGCCCCGTTGGGCCCGAGGAAGCCGAACGACTCGCCCTTGGCGATGCTGAAATCGACCCCGTCGACGGCGACGAAATCGCCGAAACGCTTGACGAGCCCGTGTGCCTCCACCATGGGCGCCGGCACGGTGGCACCAGCGCCCGTCCCCGTCCGCTCCGAATCGGGGACGTCAGTCGTCGGAGTTGAATATGACGTCATTGTCAGGGAACGATACCTTGCCGTTCGGGAGTCCAACACAAGCCCAACACGAGCGGAGGACACGCCAATGGCCGGGAAGGGACCGGGACAGGAGTTCCCGGCGGGGTTCACGTGGGGCACGGCCACCGCCGCGCACCAGATTGAGGGGGGCAACACCAACAACGACTGGTGGGCTTTCGAGCACAGGCCGGGCTCCGGGTGCGCCGAGCCGTCCGGGGACTGCTGCGACTCGTGGAACCGTTGGGAAGAGGATGTGGACCTGGTGGCTGCGCTCGGGTTCGACAACTACCGCTTCTCGGTGGAATGGAGCCGCGTCGAGCCGGCGGAGGGGGAGTTCTCCCGGGCAGCGCTGGCGCACTACCGAAACCAATGCCTCGCGCTGCGACAGCGCGGCATCGACCCGGTCGTGACGTTCCACCACTTCAGCACGCCCCAGTGGCTTTCGGCCCAGGGTGGCTGGGAGAAAGACCTCGCCGTCGAGCGCTTCGGCCGCCTGTGCGGTGTCGTGACCGAGGCGCTGGGCGACGTCATGACCCGGGCCTGCACGGTCAACGAGCCGAACATCGTGGCCACCATGGGCTGGCACGCCGGGATGTTCCCGCCGGGAAAGAAGGACCTGGCCCTCTCGCGGGCCGTGGCGGACCGCTTTGCGGCGGCACACCGGGTCGCCGTCGAGATCATCCGCGCCGGGGCGCCGGGCGTCCCGGTCGGCCTGACCCTGTCCATGACCGACTACCAATTGTCCCCCGGGGGCGACGAGAAACTCGAGAGCATCCGGCACCACGCCGAAGACGTCTTTCTCGACGCCACCGATGGGGACGACTTCCTCGGGGTGCAGGTCTATACGCGCATGTTGATCGGCCCCCACGGCTGGGCCGGCTACGAGGACGGCGTGCCCATTCTCGACATGGGCTATGAGTTCTACCCGGCTTCGCTCGGCCATTGCCTGCGGCGGGCGTGGGACTACACGGGCGGCTCTGTTCCGCTGCTCGTGACCGAGAACGGCATCGGCACCACTGACGACGCGCAACGCGTCGACTACGTCCGACAGGCGCTCGTCGGCGTGCTGCAGGCCATCGCCGACGGAGTCGATGTGCGGGGCTACACGTACTGGTCGCTGCTCGACAACTTCGAGTGGGCCCTGGGCTACAAGCCGAAGTTCGGGATCGTCGAGGTCGACCGCACCACGTTCGCTCGGACGCCCAAGCCGAGCGCCGCTTGGCTGGCGTCGGTCGCGGCGGCGAACACGCTGGATTCCTGAGGTCGATTCAGACGGCGGCCAGCTCCGTCGTGGAAACGATGGCGTCGATGACGGTGTCCCACAACACCTCGGGCAGGTCATGGCCCATACCCGGAAGGGTGAGCAGCCTGGATCCCGGCACGGCGGCCGCCGTCGCTTCGCCGCCGCTGGGAGTGACGAGCGGGTCGGCCTCACCGTGCACGACGAGAAAGGGGATGCGCACACCGTGCAGCCCCACCGTACGGTCGGGTGAGCCGAGGATGGCGCCGAGCTGACGCGCCGTGCCCTCGGGGCAATAGCAGCGGTCGTACGCCGCAGCCGCCCGCTCCCGCAAGATGCCCTCGTCGGTCGGATATCCGGGTGAGCCGATGACGAGGCTCCCCTCCACGCTCGCCTCGATCGCCTCTTCGCGGCTCGTGGCCACGGGGCGCAACAACGCCGTCATCGCCTCGCCGGTCGGCGCGCCCACGGCGCGGTCGCCCGTGGTGGACATGATGGAGGTGGCACTGAGGAAGAGCTCCGGGTGGTTGATGACCAGGGCTTGGGTGATCATGCCTCCCATGGACGCGCCGACCACGTGGGCCTGGGTGATGCCCAACTCCACGAGCAGTGCGGCGGCGTCGTCCGCCATGTCCTCAATTCGGTAGGAGACCGAGGAGAGGTCAGTGCCGGTGAACAGGGCGGCCACGTCCGGCAGTCCCTCGAACTTCGAGGACAACCCACTGTCGCGATTGTCGAAGCGGATGAGAAAGAAGCCGCGCCGTCGCAGCCCCTCGACGAAGCCCTCCGGCCAGGCGATCAGCTGCGCACCCAGCCCCATGACGAGGAGCAGCGGTGGATCCGAGGGATCGCCATCGGTGACGTACTCGATGTCGATTCCGTTGACATGGGCCTGCGGCACGGGTCGCTCCCTTCGGTGGCGGTTCTGGGTGCTTTCCTACCAGCCCGCGGATCTCAACGCGTCATACCCTCCGCCGGCGCGACCACATCCGCCGCGGGAGCCACGTGACGGGCCCGCCGTAGGCGCGGGCCTGGCTCGAGACCCACGAGGATCGACTGGATCGTGCCCATGAAGACGACGAAGACCGGGAAGGCGACCACGTCGAAGGTCCAGTGATCCACCGTGAGCAAGAGGATGACCATGCTGATGACGGCACCGATATACGTGTGCACCGTCTCGGTCTCGGGGTGGGTCCAGCTCTTCATCAGGGTGGGCACGCCGGCCAGGAAGTCGGCGGCGATGGCGGCCGATATGGCCAGCACTCCGTTGCGGGTGATGAGCCACACGATGGTGCCGACGAGCGAGACCGCGCCACAGGCGTAGTCGATCCGGCGGACCTTCCAGACCGAGGCTGAGTTGTGGAACGAGGCGATGAAGATCAGCAGGGGCATGAAGCCCACCATGAAGGTGGGCAGGGCCTGAAGGCGCACTCCCTCCGAGACCTCCACGGCGGTGGCGAGCAGAGGCGCGACGGCCCAGAGAAGCCACGTCACCCGGTTGGGCTTCGTCGTACCTCGGAGGGTGTCCCGCAGGTACACGGCGGCGCCGGCAGCGCCGATTGCGGTCCCCAGGTAAATCCAGTTCTCGTTGATCACCGTTACACAGTCTGCAGTGCTGCAGCCCTGCCGTCATTCCGGAGGGGCGATGCCTCTCTCGGCAGGCAGGCCACTAGCTTCATCACAGAACGCCCCAGAAGGAGAAGCACCCGTGCCCGCTGAAGGAACGCAATTGAGCGACTCCTATGGGTGAGCTCCTCGTCGTCGCGTTCCTCGGTGGGCTGATCACCGGACTCTCCCCCTGCATCGTCCCCGTCATCCCAGTCGTGATGGCCGGTGGTTCGACGGGAGGCAGCAAGTGGCGCCCCTACGTGATCATCGCCGGGCTGGTGGTGAGCTTCAGCATCTCGGTGCTGTTCGCCAGCTCCTTGCTCGGGTTCCTTCACCTCCCCCAGGACCTGTTGTTCTGGCTGGGCGTCGCGCTGCTCGGCCTCCTTTCCATCGGCCTGCTCATCCCCAAGATCGGCGAGGTCATCGAGCGGCCTTTCGCCGCGGCTCGGCGCCTCTCGTTACGCCAACGAAGGAGGAGGCTTCGTTCTGGGGTTGAGCCTCGGCCTCGTCTTCGTGCCCTGCGCCGGACCGGTCCTCACCGCCATCTCGGTGGCAGCCGCGCACCATCACGTCGGCGCGACCTCGCTTCTGGTCACCCTGTTCTATGCCCTCGGCGTCACCGTGCCTCTGCTCATCCTGGCGGTCGTGGCCCAGCGCGCCACGACGTCCTGGTCCTCGCTACGGAGCCACCTGCCCACAGTCCGAAAGGTGGCCGGCGTGGTGCTGGGCGTCGCCACACTGGCCATCGCGTTCAACTGGCTCGGTGCTCTCCAGCGCGACGTGCCGGGCTACACGAGCGCACTGGAAGACCATGTCGAATCGAGCGGTTCCGTCTGTACGCAGCTGCAGCACCTGAGCGGCGAGCACCAGAACCAGTTCGCCGCCGCCAACGCCCGGCTCGAAGGAAGGAAGGCGACCTGCGCCACGACCGACCAGGGCAACTCGCAGAGCGGCCACCTTGTGGCGGGAGCAACGACGACGACCACGACGACGGCGCCCTCCACCTCATCCGCGCCGTCGCGGAAGCCTTCGGTCTTCATGGCCAGCAAGACGAACCTGCCGAACCTGGGCCGGGCCCCCAACTTCACGGGGATCACGGCCTGGTTCAACACGCCGGGCGACAAGCCCCTGTCGCTCAGCGCACTGCGCGGCAAGGTGGTCCTGATCGACTTCTGGACGTATTCGTGCATCAACTGCCAGCGTGCGCTCCCCCACGTGGAGGGCTTGTACAACGACTACAAGAACGACGGACTGGTGGTGGTCGGGGTGTCGGCACCCGAATTCGCCTTCGAGCACGTGGTCTCCAATGTCGAGAACGCCGCGGGCGGTCTCAACATCAACTACCCCGTGGCAGTGGACGACAACCTGGCCACCTGGGACGCCTACAACAACGAGTATTGGCCGGCGGAGTACCTGATCGACCCGGACGGCACCGTGCGCGCCTACGACTTCGGAGAGGGCGGCTACTCCACAATGGAGGACAACATCAGGATGCTCCTCGGCGCCAACGGCATCACCAATCTCCCGGCCCGTACCGACGTGCCGGACAAGACGCCGACCAACAACATCACGCCCGAGAGCTACGTGGGCAACGAGCGCCTCGAGAACGCGGTCGGCACCGCCGTGGTGCCGAACAAGGCGATCGTGTACCACCCACCGTCCACCATCCCTTCGAACAGCCTGGCGTTCGGTGGCACCTGGACCGTGCACAACGAGGAGGCGACGGCCGGAATTGACGCCACCCTCGGACTGCAGTTCACCGCGGACGACGTCTACCTGGTGATGAGCGGTGAGGGTACCGTCGGTGTGTCGTACAACGGCAGACACCTGACGACCGTGCCGGTCTCGGGCATACCCAAGCTCTACACGCTGTTTTCGGGAACCGTGCTGCAGACCGGCCAGCTCACGTTGACGGTCTCACCCGGGGTCGAGGCCTACGACTTCACGTTCGGGTAGCACCGGCAGGCGCACCGGCCGGTTCGAAGGACCTCATCTGGGTATGCAGCATGGACGACCAACGAAGGGAAGCCCCACATGGCACTCGAGGACAAGGCGAAGAACAAGGCGCAGACGGCGCGAGGCAAGGCGAAGGATGTCGTCGGGCGCGCTACCGGTGACAAGCCCATGGAGACCGAAGGCAAGGTTGACCAGGTCGTCGGCCACCTGAAGGAGGCTGGCGAGAAAGTGAAGGACGCCGTGCACAGCGGCACGTCCGACTCGAAGAAGAAGTAGCCACACCGGCGCCAGCGCGGTATCGGGGATCGTCCGCCCGTGGCCCATGGGATCCTCCGCCGCGTCGGAGAGCTTTGAAGAGGGCACACGTCGCCGAGACGCGTGCCCTCTCAATTGATCGAACGTGTTAACTGATCGAACGTGCCTGGCCGACCCAGTAGGGCGCCCGCAATTCGCGCTTGAGGATCTTGCCCGACGGGTTGCGCGGCAGGGCATCCGTGGCATCGACCGAGGTGGGGCACTTGTAATGCGCCAGCGCGTCACGGCAGTGCGCGATCACTCCCGCTTCGTCGAGCGTCTGCCCCGCAGCCAACACCACGATGGCCTTGACCGTTTCACCCCACTTGGCATCGGGCACGCCGATGACTGCGGCGTCGACGACGGCGACGTGCGAGAGGAGGACGTTCTCCACTTCGGCGGGGTAGATGTTCTCTCCCCCACTGACGATCATGTCCTTGATGCGGTCGTGCAGATACAGGTATCCGTCGGCGTCGAAGTACCCGGCGTCCCCGGTGCGGAGCCAGCCGTCGGCATCAATCGTCGCCGACGTCTCTTCGGGCTTCCGCCAGTAGCCCACCATGTTGTACGCCGATCGGGTCCACACCTCGCCCACCGCACCGAGCTCGGCATCCTTCCGGGTGTCGGGATCGACGACCCGCAGTGCGACGGATGCATGCGGCCTGCCGGCCGAGCGGAGGAGGCCGCGCCGCGGGCCATCAGGATCGTGATCCTCGAACTGGAGGGCCGTGATGGCGCCGGTGGTCTCGGTCATCCCGTAGACCTGGCAGAAGGCGCATCCGAAGGTCGTCATGCACTTGACCAGCACATCTTCCGAGATTGGGGATGCGCCGTAGAAGATGATCCGGAGGCTCGAGAGGTCGGTGTCCCTCAGTGTGGGCGTTGCCAAAAGAAGCATGAGGACGGCAGGGACGACGAACATCTCGGTGATCCGCTCGACGGCGATCGACTCCAGAAGCAGGGTCGGGTCGACATCGCGCAGGATGATCGACCGCCCACCCCGGGACATGGCACACAACGCCCAACCCGATCCGCCGATGTGAAAGAGCGGCATGGCGACCAGGCTCACGGTGTCGTCACCGATGGAGAACGTGACGCCGGCTTCGGAGATCGCGGTGGACAGGTTGGCGTTGGTCAGCATCACTCCCTTGGGCAGCCCGGTCGTCCCGGAGGTGTAGAGCTGCATGCTGACGTCGTCCGGCCGGCCAACGTGACCGGGGTCCTCGGCGGGAGCGCCCGCGACCCACTCGCCGAACGACTGCGCACGCGCATCAGTGCATGCCGCCGCGTCGTCACCGAAGACCACGATGCGCCGAACCGAGGGCAAGCCGCTTGCCATGCCCGCGAGCGCCGGCAGGTAGTCCGAGTGCATCGCCAGGATCGGAGCGGCCGAGTCATCGATGATGGCCGCCATTTCGGCCGGCGCCAGCCGCCAGTTGACTGCAACGTTCACCGCACCGATGAACGACCCGCCGAACAGGAAGTCGAAATACGCGATGCCGTTGCGGTCGAGAAACGCAATGCGGTCGCCGGCGCCGAGACCTTCTCGCGTCGCCGCCTGCGCCACGCGACAGGCGGCGTCGAACTCCTCGGACCAGGTGCGCCGCTCGTCCCCCTGGACGAGCATCTCGCTGTCTGGGTGCTGACCCGCCAGACGGCGCAGCAGTCCCGCCACGGTGTAGCGGTCCCGTTCGGCGACTTTGACGCTCGATGCCACCGGTGACCTCCTCGTCGCATCCATCCGGCTGGGGACCCTACTGGGGACCCAAAGCGGCGCAATGGGCCGTGCAGAGCGCGACCGGGGCACTCTGAATGTCTTGACGGAATGAGCGTTACTACTGGTCAGCCGCTTTTTCTGGAAATTAACGGCAAATTTACGACGACTATTGACCTAAATGCGGCCATCCGACCAGGGACTTTGTGAATCCCGTCACAAATGCGCACCCCAAACTCCCAGGTCAGACGCCTGAACGGACCGCCGAACACGGGTTCGAACAGCCATCCTGTAGATTGCATTCCACTAATCCGAATTGGTCTTTCTAATGCAAGCTCAGGACAGAGTTCGAGCTGTATACGGTAAGCACCTGGCCAACTCGGCACATTCAGACGGAGAGAGACCTCGACGCGCCCGCCATGCGGGCCGACGGGGACTGTGAATTGAGGACGACACCCAGCATCAATCCAGGGGCTGTACACAACCGGCCGCACACCCTGCGGCGATAAGCCAGAACGGACGACGCCTTCCTGCTCTCCGTTCGGGGCGCGAATGCAATGGCCGGAGCCCGCCTACACCGAGCAGAGCCTGGCGCGCCTCACCAGCGCGTCCGACGAAGGGAGGTGCCGTGCGGATCCGCATTGCACTAGGGACGGTGGTTGCCGTCATCGCTATACCCGCGATCTTTTTCGCGTTCTTCAGCAGTACCTCAGCAGCTTCGGCGCGGATGACCCGCCACGAAGCGATCAGTCAACACCGGGTCCCGGTGAAGATCGACGACAAATTGATGTCGTACGCCCAAGCGCGCAACGTGGCCCAGTTGGTGAACTACGCCAACGCGGTCGAGCTCGGGCAGGAAAAGACGTACCTGACCGAAGTGGCCTACCTGAAGTCGCTTGCGTTGCAGCAACAGCAGCAAGCTGCCGCGAAGGCAGCTGCGGCGAAGCAGCCGCGCAGCAGCTGCGGCTGCAGCAGCGGCGGCGGCGCCCACCCCGGCGGTCGTCACGCCGGCGCCGGCGCCCGTTCCTTCGGGCGGCGGCGCCGATGCCACCAGCACGAACACACCCGACTGGGCCTGCATCCGTCAGCATGAGTCCGGCAACGACTACTCCGTCGGCAACGGGGGCGCCTACCAGTTCCAACTCGGCACGTGGACGGGCCTGACGGGTTTGCCCTCGCCGGCACAGGACTACCCGCCGTCGGTACAGGACGCGGCCGCACTCAAGCTCTACTCCCAGCGCGGCTGGGAGCCGTGGACGACCCGTCACGTCTGCGGACTGTAAAGACCGAACCGTCGAGAGGTCCCGCCCGCCGGGACCCTGAATTGAGGACCCCACCGAGCACCACGAACCGAAGGGCTGTACACAACCGGCCGCACACCCTGCGGCGACAAGCCAGAACGGACGACGCCTTCCCGCTCGCCGTTCGGGGCGCGAATGCAATGGCCGGAGCCCGCCTACACCGAGCAGAGCCTGGCGCGCGTCACGACGCGCGCCCGACGAAGGGAGGTGCCGTGCGGATCCGCATAGCACTCACGACGGCGGTCGCCGTCATTGTTGTTGCCGTTCCAGCTGTACTCATGTCGCTCTTGAGCAGCGATCCCGCCTGGGCGCAGGCCACCCGCCACCAGGCGGTCGCCACGCACCAGGGCGCCGAGGCGCACCACGCGGTGCACCTCAACGACACGTTGATGTCCTACTCCGAGGCGCGACAGGTCGCGCAGGTCGCGACCTACGCCAACGCAGTCGAGGCGGCCCAATTGGCCGCCTTCTACAACGCCCTCATCTTCTACAAGGACCTGGCGTTCTTCCAGGCCGTCGCGGCCCAGCAGCAGACCATTCCGGCGGCATGGATGGCCACCGCCCGCTGCGAAGAGGGCGGTCGCAACGACCCTTACGCCGGATACTTCGGGATCCTCGAGTGGCATCATTTCGACGGCTACCCCACCGCCGGCAGCGCACCACTCTCGGTCCAGTTGGCCTGGGAAGCCGCCCACGGCCAAGGTCCCCCGGACGGCCCCGGGGAGTGCCACAGCTACTGAGAAGCGTGCGCTACCCGGCTTCGAACATGGCCGTCACTTGCGCCATGTCGAAGTAGTCCCGCCATGCGGTGATCTTCCCGTCGACGACGTGGAAGGCACCCATGACGGGCAGGGGGGCGGACTTGCCCTTGATGGTGAAGACGTCGGTCCGCTCGGTGAGCACAGTGGCGCCGTCGCTGGCCAGGTGATGCACCTGGAACTCCAGGGCCTCGCACATCCCCACGAACATGTCGATGACCGCCATGGTGGCTTCGATCCCTTCTGCCGGCGCCATCGGGATGTTGTGGTAGACGATGTCCTCCGAGAAGAAGGCACGCAGTACTTGAGGGTCCCGCGTGCTCGCGGCGGCGCAGAAATCACGGACGACCTGTTCGGCGCTGGGCATCGACACTCCTCTCTCGCTGACTGGGCCGCCCACGCTAGTCAACGATCAGGCATGATGACGGTGTGACAGCCACGACGAAACGGGTGGCGGTACTCGCCCCGATGCAGCCCGAACTCAAGGCAATCGTGAAATCCTTCGGGTTGACGGCGACACCAGACGACGCCGTGTTCTCCCACGCCGGGTCCGCCGGCGTGTGGTGGGTCGGCACCCTGGTGACCGGGATGGGGCCTGCCCTCGCTCGCGACGCCACCCGCCTCGCTCTCTCGGCCGGATCGATTGACCATGTCATGGTCATCGGGATCGCCGGCGGGCTCGATCCCGCGCTCCCCGTCGGGCGCGCTCATGGTGCCCGAACGGGTACAGCTCTACCCCGACGGTCCCGTGTTCAGCACGCATCCGATCGCGCCACGGCGGGCCTCCGGCGCGCTCATGACGACCGACGGCCTCTTCGACGACGACGGCGTGTGGCGCCCCATCGTCGAGCGCGGCTTCGGCGCCGTCGACATGGAAGCAGCCGGCGTGGCCGAGGTGTGTGCGGCCGCAGGTGTCGACTGGTCCGTCTACCGGGGCATCAGCGATCGTCCCGATGAGCACATCGTGGATCAGGCCGTGTTCTCCCTGAGCAAGCCGGACGGATCAGCCGACCCGGTGGCGGTCGCCAAGTACCTGGCCCGCGACCCCCGGCGGGCCAAGGCGCTTGCGCACCTGAACCGCTGCATGCAGCAGGCGGCACGCACCGCGGCCGATGCCGCCTTCGCCGACCTGTCGGGCTCTTAGCCGCCGTCGTCACCTCCGGACGTGGGTTCTTTCGCGTCGTCCCGGCGGGCAATGACGTGCAAGTCGATGTCGTTCTCGGACGCCATGCGCAGGATCTGCTGTATGACCGATCCCCGCGTCATGGACTGCCAGCGCGTGAGCCGCGACGTCCCGACGACGATCTGGGTGATCTGCTGGTCCACCGCGGCGCTGAAGATCGTCTTTGCCACGTCGTCCGCCTCCACCGATTGCCACGTGCCGCCGACCGCTGTCACCAGCTCTTCCAGATCGGCGGTGCTTCCCTTCGAGGCCTCGGCATCGCCCGAGACCACATGGATGGCGATCAGCGGCGCCTTGACCCGCGCCGCGATGCGGGCCGCCCGCCTGATCACCGCCGCGTTCCCGGGTGCCCCCGTCACGGCCACCATGATGCGTTCGGTCGTCTCCCACAACTCTCCCGCCGCCCCCTTGGATCGCAGGTACTCGAGTATCTCCTCCTCGGTCTCGTCGGCGACGAAACGCAGGGAGAGCTCGCGGAGCGCGGCGAGATTCTCCGCTCGGAAAAATCCGTTCAGGGCGGCGGGGACCTTGGGCTCCGGGTAGATGTTCCCGTGCAGCATGCGGCGGCGGAGCTGGTCGGCTGACGAATCGATCAGCTCGAGCTGATCGGCTCGTCGCACCACCCAATCGGGTACCCGCTCGCGGACCCCGACGCCGGTGATCCGCTCGACGGCGTCGGCCAGCGATTCGATGTGCTGGACGTTGACCGTCGTGATCACGGCGATGCCCGAATCGAGAATTTCGAGGACGTCCTCCCACCGCTTCTCGTGGCGACCTGAGCCCGGCACGTTGGTGTGGGCCAGTTCGTCGATCAGAACCACCTTTGGCTTTCGGGCAATGACCGCGTCGACGTCCATCTCCTCCCAGTCCGCGTCGCGGTAACGGACCTTTTTTCGCGGCACCACCGGGAGGTCCCGGATCTGCTCCACGGTGTAGGGGCGCTTGTGCGTCTCGACGAAGCCGATCACCACGTCCGCACCGCGCTGGAACCGCCGCCATCCCTCGTCGAGCATGGCGCACGTCTTGCCCACACCCGCCGCCGCGCCGAGGTAGACCCTGAACTTCCCCGTCGGGCGTACGCCCTCTTCCTCACCTGTGCCCAAGTTCATGCATTCACCATGTTTCGTCGGATCCCGCTACGGCGTCGGTACACTCCAATGACGCTCCGAAGGACGGAAAAGCTGTGACGCAGGTCAGACCAAACGGGCTGGTTCCCAAGGCAACGTACCAGCGCGCCGCGCTGGGCATCGTCGCCACCTTGGCCAGCCTCGGTGCGCTCCTGGCGCTCCTGCTTCCTTTCCGGGCCCATCTGAGCACGACCATCCCGGCGTTGGTGTTCGTCTTGCCCGTTCTGGTGGGCGTCGTCATCGGCGGCCTCCTGCCCGGCATCGTGGGCGCACTGACCGGGTTCCTCGTCTACGACCTCTTCTTCCTTCCCCCTTACGGCACCCTGACGGTCCGCTCGCCCGAGGACTGGACCGCGCTCGTCGTCTACGCCGTCGTCGTGCTCGTTGTGTCCCAGGTCGTCGCCAAGCTGCGCAGCGCCCGGGAAGAGGCGGAACACCGGACCCAGGAGTCCGAACGGCTGTACGACTTGTCGCAGGCGCTGATCGGTGACCTCACGCTGTCGGAGCTGTTGACCCACATGGTCGCCACCGTGCAGTCCGTCTTCGTGCCGCGTTGGACCGCGTTGGTGCTGCCCGACCCGGACGCGGTCGAACTGGGAGCGGCCACCACGCTGCAAGTTGCAGCGACTGCGGGCCAATCCCTGACGGAAGCCGACGTCACCTCCCTGACGTCCGGCGGCGGACAGGCACGGTCCCTCGGGTTGCTCGACGACGCCAGCCCGCGTCGGGTCTCGGTGGCGCTCGTCGTCAACCTTCGGCCGGTCGGGATGCTGGTGCTCCAGGACGTCCAGCTGGTGGAACACGAACGCAGCCTGCTCGGCACCTTCGCCAACCAGGCCGCGCTGGCCGTCGACCGGGCCCAGCTGAGCGAACAGGCGTTGCGGGCCCGCCTGCTCGAGGAGATCGACCGTTGGCGCCGGGCGCTGATGGGCGCGGCCTCGCACGACCTGCGTACCCCGCTGGCCTCCATCAAGACCGCCGTTTCCAGCATGCGTCAGGTCGACGCACACCTGAGCTCCCAAGACCGAGCTGAGCTGCTCGAGCTGATTGAGCTGCAGTCGGACCGTCTGGCCCGGCTCGTGAGCAACCTCCTCGACATGACCCGCCTGGAGGCCGGGGCGCTCGAGCTCCGGCCGACGACCGTCAGCTTCCGCGACCTGGTCGACGAGGCACTGGCCCTGCTCGGCGGCATCGTGACGCCTGGTCGCGTGAGGGTCGAGGAGCCGTCGGATCTGCCCCTGCTGCACCTCGATCGCGTCCTGATGAGCCAGGTCCTGGCCAACGTGCTCGAGAACGCCGAACGCATCTCCCCAGCGAGCAGCCTCATCCGTGTCGCAGCGCGACGAGTTCCCGGACAGGCGGCGCTGGTCGAGATCGCCGTGGCCGACGACGGCCCCGGAATCGCTCGGGAATCCCGTGAGAGCGTCTTCGAAATGTTCAGCCAGAACGGCGGGGGTGGCCGCGCCGGGCTCGGCTTGGCTATCGCCAAGGCCTTCGTCGAGGCGCACGGTGGGCTCATCTGGATCGACACCGACGTGGCGCACGGCGCCCGCATCGTCTTCACCGTCCCGGCGGAGACCCGCATCGCGGCGACGGTCTGAAGCCATGCCATGACCAAGGTCCTCGTTGTCGACGACGATCCATCGTTGCTCAAGGCATTGCGGATCGGCCTGACGGCCCGCGGGGACGAGGTGCTCCTCGCACACTCGGGCACGGAGGCGGTCAACCAGGTGGCGCTGGCCGCGCCGGACCTGGTCATCCTCGACCTCGGCCTGCCCGACCTCGACGGCCTGGAAGTCTGCCGCCGGATCCGTGAGTTCTCCGACGTGCCCATCGTGGTGCTGTCCGCCTACGGCGACGAGCGCCGCAAGGTGGAGGCCCTCGACAGCGGGGCCGACGACTTCGTCACCAAGCCGTTCGGCATGGCCGAGCTCGAGGCGCGGCTGCGGGTTGCGCTGCGGCATGCCGCCGCCCACAGTGAAGGGACTTCGAAGTCCGCTTCTCTCGACGTGGGCGACCTCGACGTCGATCTGGTCCATCACATGGCGACGCTCTCGGGCAAGCCGTTGCAACTCACGGCCAAGGAGTTCGAGCTCCTGGCCTACCTGGCCCGGCACGCCGGCAAGGTCTGCACGCACCACATGATCCTCAAGGACGTCTGGGGTCCCGGTTACGGCGCCGAGTCCAACTACGTCCGCGTGTACACCCACCGGCTGCGCAAGAAGATGGGTGACGAAGAGGGACGGATGCTCAAGACCATTCCGGGCGTCGGCTATCAACTGGTCCCCGACGTTCATTCCGGGACGGCGAACGAGTAGAGCGGGTTGCGCATGAGCAGCACGCCGCGCTCGAAGGATGGAGTGCCCTCGAGCGAACACGCGCTCCGAGGCGATCCGGGCACGCCACCGGCCGAGGAAGCAGACTGCGCCAGTCCCATCGACAAGGACGACGTCTGTGCGGACCCAAGGTCGCTCGAACGAGACGACCGATTGAATGTCACCAGCTGTCCGCGACCGTTGCCGTGGCACCAACGCCGCGATGGCGGTGGTGGCGCACCTCATGTCTTCAGCTTGGCCAGGGCCTCGTTGAGCTGGAGCACATTGACGTAGGGCGAGCCGAGGAATCCAAGCTGCATGCCGGTCGTCTGCTGGCTGATGACATGTTGGAGTGTCGCGGGCGAAAGACCTGTGGCGCGGGCCACCATCGGGATCTCGGCTTGCGCGTCCTGCGGGGTGATGTCCGGGTCGATGCCGCTGCCGGAGGTCGTGACCAGATCCGAGGTGGGATTCACGCCGCGCCGGTGCCAGTAGGCGATCAGCGTCTTCGTGTAGTCGAGCAGTTCCTGCGAGCGTGGACCTAGGTTCGTCGCGCCCGATTCACCGGCCACCCCGTTGGCCGTCAGCGGGTCGTCACCGGGGTGACCGGCCGGGTTGGGCGTCTTCGAGTTGGCGTTGGAGTAGGGCCCGAGCGCGTCCGGCCGGCCCTGGAAGACACAGCTTCCAGGCAGGTGGCCCGGGCACTTGGCCTGGGCCCAGTTCTGCCCGATCAGGGTAGAGCCATTGGCGGTGATGGAGCCGTCGGCCTGGTGCTTGAAGAAGAGCTGGGACAGCCCCACGCCCAGCAGAGGAAAGACGAGACCGAAGAGAACCAGGCAGATGATGCAGAAGATGGCGCTGCGGCGGAATTGAGTGAGCATGATGAAAGGTCCTTAGTAGGCGTGCAACGCCACGATGACGAGGTCGATCAACTTGATGAAGATGAAGGGGGCGATGATCCCGCCGACGCCGTAGATGAACACATTGCGGCGCAGGATCGCTGCCGCACCCGAGGGACGCCACTTCACGCCGCGCAGGGCGAGGGGGATCAGAGCCACGATGACCAGCGCGTTGAAGATGACGGCGGACAGCACCGCGCTCTCAGCGCTGTGGAGGTGCATGATGTTCAGCGAGTGGAGCTGGGGGTAGATCACCACAAACAGCGCCGGGATGATGGCAAAGTACTTGGCCACGTCGTTGGCGATGGAAAACGTCGTCAGCGAACCCCGGGTGATGAGCAGCTGCTTGCCGATCTCGACGACGTCGATCAGCTTGGTGGGGTTGGAGTCGAGGTCGACCATGTTGCCGGCTTCCTTGGCGGCCGTGGTCCCGGTATTCATGGCGACGCCCACGTCGGCCTGCGCCAAGGCGGGCGCGTCGTTCGTGCCGTCGCCCGTCATGGCCACGAGCTTGCCGCCCTCCTGCTCGGCCTTGATGAGCTCCATCTTGTTCTCTGGAGTGGCCTCGGCCAGGAAGTCGTCGACGCCGGCCTCCTGAGCGATGGCAGCTGCCGTGAGCGGGTTGTCACCAGTGATCATCACCGTGCGGATACCAGCGGCGCGCAGCTCGGCGAAACGCTCCTTGATCCCTGACTTCACGACATCCTTGAGCTCGATAACACCGAGGATGTTGGCGTCCTCGGCCACGACGAGAGGTGTCGAGCCCTGCCGAGCGATGCGGTCCACGATCTCCTGCAGGCCTTCGGGGGTGGTGCCGCCCTGGTCGAGCACCCATTGGCGCACCGCCTCGGCGGCTCCCTTGCGGATCTGGTGTCCGTCGACGTTGAGGCCTGACATGCGGGTAGTGGCCGAGAACGGAACGAACTCATGGGGACCTGAGAGCTCGCGCTCGCGCAGGCCGAAGCGATCTTTGGCCAGGACCACGATGGAGCGTCCCTCGGGCGTTTCGTCGGCCAGGGAGGCCAACTGCGCCGCACTGGCGACCTCCTCCTCGGTGTGGCCACTAGCGGGAAAGAAGTCCGAGGCCATGCGGTTGCCCAGGGTGATGGTGCCTGTCTTGTCCAGCAGCAGCGTCTGCACGTCTCCCGCCGCCTCGACGGCCCGGCCGCTCATGGCCAGTACGTTGCGCTGCACCAGGCGGTCCATACCGGCGATGCCGATGGCGGAGAGCAATGCGCCGATGGTGGTCGGGATGAGGCAGACAAGCAGCGAGACCAGGATCACCACCGACACGGTCCCCCCGGCGAACTGGGCAAAGGGCTGCAGGACGACCACGACGGGGAGGAAGATGATGGTGAGCACGGCCAAGAGGATGGTCAGGGCGATCTCGTTGGGGGTCTTCTGGCGGTTGGCTCCTTCGACCAGGGCGATCATCCGGTCCAAGAAGGTCTGACCGGCCTCGGCGGTGATGCGCACGACGATCCGGTCCGAGAGCACGGTGGTGCCGCCGGTCACGGCCGAGCGGTCGCCGCCGGACTCGCGGATGACCGGGGCCGACTCACCCGTGATGGCCGACTCGTCGACCGAGGCCACTCCCTCCACGATCTCTCCGTCGGAGGGGACGTGATCGCCGGGCTCGCAGACCACGAGGTCGCCCTTGGCCAACGCGGCGGCCGGCACCAGCTCTTCGGTGCCGTCGGGCAAGAGTCGCCGGGCCATGGTCTCCGAGCGCATCTTGCGGAGTGCGAGCGCCTGTGCCTTGCCCCTGCCCTCGGCCATGGCCTCGGCGAAGTTGGCGAAGAGCACGGTGAGGAACAGCCAGACCGTGATCGACCAGTTGAAGATGCCGCCATGAGCGATGGACTCGATCAAGGTGATGACCGAGCCGATCAGCACCACGAACATGACCGGGTTCTTGAGCTGCACCCGCGGATCGAGCTTGGTCACGGAACCAGCGAGGGCCTCCCGCAGGATCTCAGGGTCGAAGAGGCCCCGGGACTCCGCCACGCCGTGCGGCGCTGGGGAGGGAGGCGGGGCGTCAGTGGCGATGACGGTGGTCATTTAGAAGAACTTTCCGTGACTGAACTGCTCGACGATCGGACCGAGAGACACGGCGGGGAAGAACGTCAGGCCGCCGACGATGATGATGACGCCGATCAGCAGGCCGACAAACATGGGATTGTCGGAGCGGAAGGTGCCGGCGCCAGCGGTTACAACGTTCTTGGCCGCCAAAACGCCACCCAACGCGATGGCCGGGATCATGATCCCGAAGCGCCCGATGAGCATGGCGATGCCGCCGAGGATGTTGTAGAAGGGAGTGTTGCCGGTGAGGCCACCGAAGGCGGACCCGTTGTTGTTGCCCTGCGACGTGAGGGCGTAGAGGATCTCGGAGAAGCCGTGCGGACCGCCGTTCTCGGGCCCGGCCTGTCCGGCGTGGGTGCCCACGGCGAGCGCCGTGATAACCAGCACAGTGATCGGCATCACAATGGTACCCAGGCCGGCGAGCTTCACCTCCGTGGCCTGAATCTTTTTCCCTAGATACTCCGGCGTCCGGCCAACCATCAGCCCGCCGATGAAGACCGCGATGATGGCGTAGATCAAGATTGTGTACAGCCCGCTGCCCACGCCGCCGGGAGTCACTTCGCCAAGCATCATGCCGGTGAGGTTCATGCCGCCGCCGATTGGCGTGAAGGAGTCGTAGGCGGAGTTGGCCGACCCGGTGGACGTCGAAGTGGAGGCCACCCCGAAGAGCGCCGAGCTCGGGACCCCGAAGCGGACCTCCTTACCCGTCGTGTTTCCCGTCGGCTGGTGGACGAGGCCGGCGGCCTGCACGGCCGGGTTGGCCTGGTGCTCCGAGACTGACGAGATCGCGACCCAGGCACCGAAGATGATGAACATGGCGGCCAGCACGGCCACGCCCTGCCGAAGAGCCCCGACCATCTTCCCGAAGACGTAGGTCAATGCGACCGGGATGCACAGCAGCAGGAAGATAGAGAGGAGGTTGGTCAGACCGGTCGGGTTCTCGAAGGGATGGGCCGAGTTGATGTTGAAGAATCCACCGCCGTTGGTACCCAGTTGCTTGATGGACTCCATGAAGCCAACTGGACCGAGGGCGATCGTCTGTGAGACCCCATTGAGCGAGTTGTGGATGTTGACTGGACCGCCCAGCGTGTCGATCGCGCCCTGGCCCACGAAGATCAGTCCACCGACGATGGCGATGGGAGTGAGCACGTAGAGCAGGGCGCGGGTGACGTCGACCCAGAAATTGCCGACGGTTGGAGACCCCTTCTTGGAGAAGCCGCGAATGATGACCAGGGCGGCCGCAATGCCGACGGCGGGCGTCACGAACTGCTGCACGGTCAGCGAACACATCTGCGAGAGGTAGGACATCGTCTCTTCGCCGCCGTAGTTCTGCCAGTTGGTGTTGGTCACGAACGACGTGGCCGTGTTCCACGACAACGCGGGACCCACGGCGCCGAAGTGTTGCGGGTTCCACGGCAGCGAGCCCTGGAGGCGGAGGATGGCGTAGGTGATTCCGATGGAGAGACCCGAGAACACGACGACGGAGCCGGCGTAGCGCTTCCAGGTCTGCTCCTTCTCCGGACTGGTGCCGAGGAGCCGATAGATGGGCCGCTCAATGAAGCCGAGGAAGTGCAGCCTTCCCTCGAAGACGGCCACCATGTACGCGCCCAGGTATCGCCAGGCCAGGGCCAACAGGACGAGGAGGACGACGATGGTCCAGAAGTAGCCCATCAGATCAGAACCATTCGGGCTTGAACATGGCGACCCCTAGGTAGAGGAACACCAACACGGAGATGCCGAGCAAGAGCCCTTGGACGACGCTCATACCCGCTCCAAGAGCCAGATGTAGCCCAAGAACGCGGCGATGAACGCCACGACGCTGACGACCACGAGAAGATCTGCCATGAATCCATGGTGGCGGCACGTCCGTGAACCCGATGTGAACGCGTGGACGCCCTGCGTCAACAAAGTGTCAATGGTCGCCGCAGGCCGCCTGTGCCTAAGGTGAGAAGCGATTCGAACGGAACGAAAGTGGGGTGGATGATGGCGCTGGACCTGCAGGGGTGCCGCACGCTGGTGACCGGAGGATCGTCGGGCATCGGGGCCGGGCTGGCCGAGGCCCTGGCCGAGCGGGGTGCCGTCGTCGGCATCTGCGCCCGCCGGGCCGAGCTGCTCTCCGAGGTACTGGAGCGCTGCATGAAGCACTCCCCCGACAGCCGGATGTGGGTGACCAACCTCGCCGACCCCGACGCGGTGGACAAGCTGGCCGTGGACGTGCTCGACGCCTTCGGCGGCGTCGACCTCCTTGTCAACAACGCCGGCATCCCGAAGCGCCGCCACACCACGGCGCTCGACATCGACACCATCACCGCCGTCATGCACATCAACTACCTGTCGCCGATGCGCCTGACTTACGACCTGCTCCCCCAGATGCTGACCCGCGGCTCGGGCACCATCGTGAACGTCTCGTCGATCGCCGCCAAGCTCAGTGCCCCCGGCGAGGCGGCGTACGACGCCTCGAAAGCGGCGCTCACCGCCTTTTCCGAGGCCATGGCCGTCGACCTGTGGGACAGCGGCATCAAGGTGATGGTGGTCTATCCGGGCGTCATCGACACCGAGCTCTTCACGTTGCCCGACAACGACGTGCCGGACCTGCCGGTGGCGGCGGAGCCGGTCTCGGTCTGCGTCGATGCCATTCTGGCGGGCCTCGAGTCGGGCGCCGCCCAGGTCTACGTGCCCGAGTGGTTCCACGGCGTGACCGCCAACAAGGAGAAGGACGTCGCCGCCTTCCTGGAGGGGACGGCGGCGTACCTGCGCGACCAGAAGCTGAAGAAGGAGAGCGCCGAGCAGTAGAAGGACGAACCGGCCTGCGTTGTCAGAAACCCTCAGCCAATCGTTGCGAGGTGCCGAGAGATGTCCCGGGCTGCATTCGGTACAACAGAGGACCGGGCCATGGAGAGGACCGGGCCATGGAAGGGGTGCGGATGAAGCATGGAAGGGGTGCGGATGAAGATCGAACCTGATGCAGCCGGGATGAGCGACGTGCGCCTGGAGCGCATCACCGAGCACTTCGGCTCCACCTACGTCGAGCCCGGAAAGATCGCCGGGTGCCAGATCACCGTGGTGCGGGGCGGCCATGTCGCCTATCACCGCTCCCTCGGGCTCATGGACCGCGAGGCGCAGAAGCCGATGGCCGACGACGCCATATTCCGCATCTACTCCATGACCAAGCCCATCGCCTCGGTCGCACTCATGCAGCTCTACGAAAGGGGCATGTTCCAGCTCCTCGACCCGGTGCACCGCTACATCCCCGAGTGGCGCACCTTGCAGGTGGGCCTGGTGGGCGACGACGGCTCGGTCAGCCTGGTCAAGCCAGAACGCCCGATGAACATGCGCGACGTCCTCATGCACACGACCGGACTGCCCGGCGGCCTGATGCCCGGCAACCCCATCGATGCCGCGTTCAACGAGGCCCGGGCCGCTCTGGAGGGCCCACAAACCCTCGAAAGCGTCACGGCTCTCCTGGCTGAGCACCCACTCAAGTTCCACCCGGGAACCCGCTGGAACTACGGGATCTCGACAGACATTGTGGGCCGGCTGGTCGAGATCCTGTCGGGCCTGACCCTGGACGAGTACCTGCGGCGCGAGCTCTTCGAGCCGCTGGGCATGGGAGACACGGGTTTCTTCGTCCCGGAAGGGTCGCTGCCCCGGTTGGCGGCCTGCTACCAGTACCGACCCGCGAATACTCCCCGCCTCATGGAAGGCCCGTTCGCCAACTCCATCAAACGCCCCCGGTCCTACCTGTCGGGCGCAGGCGGGCTGGTCTCGACCACCCACGACTACGTGGCCTTTTGCCAAATGCTGGCCAATGGCGGTCAACTCGACGGCCGGCGGGTCCTGGGGCGCAAGACCCTGGAGCTCATGACGGTCAACCACTTCCCCGGCGGGGCCACGTTGCAGGACATGGCGGTCGGAGGGTTCGGCGAGGCCAACTTCGAGGGTGTCGGCTTCGGCCTGGGCTTCGCCGTCGGCCTCGGACCGGCGGCCACCGCCATGGCCGGTTCGGGCGGCGAGTTCTACTGGGGTGGGGCGGCCAGCACCGCCTTCTGGGTAGATCCGGCCGAGGACCTGTTCGCCGTCTTCATGACCCAACTCTTCCCTTCAGCGGCCTACCCGTTCCGAGCCCAGCTTCGGGCCCTCGTCTACCAGGCCATCGACGACTGATGGCCGAGGCCGAGGGACCGGGAAGCGTCGGTCCCGCCGACGCCGGCCAGGTCCCCCGTTTCGCCGGACTCGCGACCTTTGCCCGGCTGCCTCGGGCGGACCAGGTGGACCGCTGGGACATCGCGCTGGTCGGCGTGCCCTTCGACGGCGGCACCAGCTACCGGCCCGGCGCCCGCTTCGGTCCCGCCGCCGTGCGCCAGGGCTCGCGCCTGTTGCGGCCGTACCACCCCGCCCTCGAGGCGCTGCCCTTCGAGCTGGCCCAGGTGGTCGACGCCGGCGACATCGCCTGCACGCCCTTCAGCCCGGAGGAGGCGGTGGCCCAGATCGAGGCCGCGGCCGACGCGCTCCTGCAGGACGGCGGACGGCTGGTGGCCATCGGCGGAGATCACACCAATCGCGCTGCCGCTCCTGCGGGCCACGGCGCGCCGGCACGGAGCCCTCGCCCTGGTGCACTTCGACGCCCATCTCGACACGTGGGACTCCTACTTCGGGCAGCGCTTCACCCATGGCACGCCGTTTCGGCGCGCTTGGGAGGAAGGCCTCCTCCTGCGCGACCGCAGCGTGCATGTGGGGCTGCGCGGCCCGCTGTACTCCGACGCCGATCTCACCGACGACAGCTCCATGGGGTTCACGCAGATCACGACCGACGATGTAGCGGAACGAGGGGTGTCGGAGGTGCTGCGCCGGGTACTGGCCGCGGTGGGCGACGCGCCCGTGTACGTGTCAGTCGACATCGACGTGCTCGACCCGGCCCACGCGCCGGGCACGGGCACCCCCGAGGCGGGTGGTTTGACCAGCCGCGAGCTCCTGGCGCTGGTGCGGGGCCTGCGGCCGGCCGCCGTGGTGGGTGGCGACGTGGTGGAGGTCTCCCCCGCCTACGACCACGCCGAGGTGACGGCGATCGCCGCCGCGCATGTGCTCTACGACCTGGTCACCATCATGGCGTCCCCCGGCACGGCCTGAACCGACAGCCCGCTCCATCCATGGGTCCGGCGACTGTCTTGTAACAGTGCATTCACGTACGGGAAACCGGCTGCGAACCTTGCCTCCGTAGGGTGAGCGGCACAGCGCAGTACAAGAGGTGGGAATCCAGGTACCCGACGTGAAGCGAGATCTTCTGGTCGGTGTGGCTCAATGGCTGGCCACACCAGGGGAGCCACGCGAGAACATGAGCGTGGCGCTCGGCATGATGGACGATGCGGCGTCGCGCGGCGTCGAGCTCCTGGTGCTCCCGGAGCTCTGGTCGTGCGGCTACGACCCCGAGACGCTCGGTCGTGACGCTCGGGCCGACGCCGAACCGCGCGATGGACCGCGCTCGGCGCAGCTGGCCGAGGCGGCGCAACGGCGCGACATGTGGCTGGCCGCCGGCACCGTGCCCGAGCTGGGCGAGGGCGGCCGCATCTACGACACCGCTCTCGTCTTCAATCCTCGCGGCGAGCTGGCGGCCTGGCACCGCAAGGCGCACCTGTATCCGCCAACGCTGGAGCCGTCCGTCTTCACCCCGGGCAACCGGCTGACCACGTTCGACGACCCTGCCCTCGGGACGGTTGGACTGGTGGTCTGCTTCGACGGCGACTTCCCCGAGGTGGCCCGGACGCTGGCGCTGCGCGGGGCGCGCCTCGTCCTGGCCCCCGCGGCCTACGAGATAGAGGGGGCGAACGCCTGGGACCTCCTGTACCCCGCCATCGCGCTGACGAACAGCCAGTGGTGGGTGCAGGCGAACCAGGTCGGCTCCCATTCCACCTCGACACTTCTCGGAGCGAGCCGCATTGTGGCGCCGACCGGCACAGTGGTGGCAGAGGCCAGCCGGGCCGTGCCGGGCTCGGTCAGCCGGGCCGAACTGCTGGTGCACCGCATCGACCTGCACATCGCCTACGCCCGCGAGGGGATCTCAGGGCTCCTCGAAGACGAGCGCCATCCAGATCTCTACTTCGACCGCGTCCCTGCTGACTCGAGGTAGCAGCACGGGGTCAATCCCCGAGCGCGGGGAGGTGCAGCGCCGCTCGGACAGCGGTTTCGGAAGACGATGTACTTGTCCTGTGCCAGCCATGGCTCGGACGGCAGCCGTTCGACGAGGCGGGGCGGCTGCACATGCTCGCCGTTCGCGAATTGTCGCACGCGTGAGGTCGATGTCCACGCCGGCCAGCCTGTTCCAGTAATGGAAGCCCTGCCGCGAGCCGTCCGCTTGGTGCACCTCGGCCTCCAGCAGCTCGCCACCGAGCAGGTCGTGGATGACCAGCGCCGTCACCGCGCACTGACCCAAGGAAGGGTTGTCCGGCGTCCAGTCCTTCTCGTCGGTGGGGTCGCATGTCTCGATGGACCATGACGCGGTGACCGCCGCCTCCAGGTCATGGAGCGTAAATGGGGATATCCCGCTCGATCCGTTGCGTCGTGCCATCCCGCTAGTCAACCCGTTGGCAGCGCATGCCCGATCACGCCTCTCTCTCTATGGCTCGAGTCTTACGGATTCGTCCAGCGGGCTCGGAGAGCCTCGTCTTCCCGCCCTCTGACCGACGGCGCAGCGGCCGAATCGAGATAGCGGCTCCAGCTCGCAGATCTCGGGTTCGATGTGAGAGCCGTCGCGCTCGACGCGTCTGAGGCCCGGTCCCGAGCATGCGCGCCCCCCGGTCTGTCAACCGGGCGTTCAACGGCTGCCCGCTGAGGTGCGCGCCCTGACGTTCGCGATGGGAGTGGCGAGCGGTGTCGGCGCTCGCCTTTTCCGTGTCTGAGAGGGGCCTGAGCCGAATCGGTGGCGGCGGGTGCAACGGGGGTACCGTCGAAGAACTGGCCGCGGGCTCACCCCGAGCCGCGTGGCCCTAATGAGAGAAGGTGCAGCATGCTATTCATCACGGAGTACACGTTGAAGCCGCACATGGCGAAGTCCGAAGTGAAAGCCGTTATGGACGAGTTCGGGAAGCGCGGCGCAGGGCCGGGGGAGATCGCCAACTACGTCAAGGTCGACGGGTCCGGCGGCTTCACGATCGCCGACGATGACGACATGGGCGCCGCCTACGAGACCGCGCTGGCCTACTCGCAGTACATGACGTTCACGGTCTCTCCCATACTCAAGATCGACGACGCCGTCGGCCCGATCTTCAACTATCTCGGCTGACCAATTCCGACACCGACCGCGCAGTGAGAGAAGCGGGGCTTTCGGCCCCGCTTCTCCGCGTCCCGTGGCGGGAACGAGGCGCCGAACGGACCTAGTGGTGCTTGCGCCGGTCGTGTTGTGACTGCGCGCGCTTGGCTTTGCGATTCCGGCGCGTCGCCGCATCCGCGTGGGTGCCGTGCGCCGAATGTGGGGCGTGCGTTGGGCTCCCCTGCACTTCTTCAGCGGCGAGGTTCCTGCGGCGACGCGACATGGCGGTGAAGAACGCGACGATCAACAGCACCGCCGCCAAGCTGAAGATGAGCACGTAGAACATGGTCCATTCAACCATGGACGCAGCCGGCGTTGCGGGCCCGTGGGCCTGCCCGACCGTCCGGGTCCGGGTCCGGGGTCAGGACGAGGGCGCCCCGATGGGATCAGTCGTCCCCAGGACGATGCCGGCCAGCCCTTGGACGAGCTGCGCCGTCGAGCGAATGGTGGCGTTGGGCGAGTGCGCCTCGGTGTCGAGCGCGCTCTCGGCCATGGCCCGCGCCACGGGCTCGCTGATCGGCTGCAACGGGCTCGACGCTTCCGTCGCCACCTTGGCGGTCAGGGACGCCGACGCCGGACCAACGGTGACGCCGTAGGGGGCCGACCCGGCGACCGTTGTCCTGACGTAGGCCAGCCGGCTCCCATCAGGGCGGCTCAGGACCGCGTCGATCGCCGCGGCGCCGGTCACATGGACCGCACCGTGGACAGTCGAGGGAATGGAAAGCACCGTGTCGGTCTGGCGGTCACCACTCCGTCCCGCCGCGGTCGACGTCGCGACCATTGCGAACGTGCGGCTGGCCGGGTCGTAGGCGTACGCGCCGAGGCGCCCGGCCGTGGCCGTCGGCGACACCCGCATCAGCAAACGTTGCCGGCTCGGGATGAGGAGATCGGCAGCCGAGGGCGCCGCCTTCGGATTGCCTTTGCCGGGCGTCCCGTTGGACGTCGTCTGGAAGCTCGAATGCTGCCAGCGCGTGCACCAGCACGTCCCCGCGACCTTGGCCAGCCCCTTCCAGGCCCACAGGGTGCCGCCGGTCTGTGTCGCATCCTGCGCGGCGAGCTCGTTGGAGAGGATGGTGGCGTCGGTGCTCGATGCGTCCCCGAACTCCGTCACCAGCACCGCCGAGTGCATCGCTTGCGCCTCTGACTCGGCGGTCTGGTAGCCGAAGGTGAAGTTCGGCGGGTACCCGCCTGGTTTGGCCGGCAGGCCAAGCAGGTCCTGCTCCACCGTGAACGCATAGGTGTAGACGTGCGGTGCGAACACGAGGTTGGGGTAGGACGAGAACGGTGCGGACACCTGCACCGAGAAGTCCACCAGGTTCCGGTAGGCGATCGGCTCGTAGAAGACCTGCTGCCGGCCGACCGACGCCAGCCGCGGGTACGCGCACGAATTCGTGAGCGATGTCGGCGCGTCGGCCGGGCAGGTGGGCCGTCCGTCGCGCACCCCCGTCAACGCCTCGATGGCCCGCGTGTAGAAGGGATAGAGGTCCTGGCTGCTGGCCTGGTACCCGTTGCCGGCCGGCGTCGAGCCGGTGGACCCCGGCTGCGGTTCGTTCATGAGCTCGTAGCCCAGGACGGCGGCGTTGCCCTGGAACCGCTGCGCCAGCGCGGCCAGCCCGCCGATGTAGTGGTCCTGCAGCCCCGCGCCGGGGGCCTGGCCCTTGGGGCCCGCGACCGTCGAGTCCTGCCAGAAGTTGGCGAAGGCGGCGGACTCTGCCGGGTTCAGCTCGTCGATGCCGAACATGGCGCACGCCGCCTTGCCGTCACTCTGCACTGCCCAGGCGGGGGCGCCGTCACTCCCGCCCGAAGGCGTGCAGTCCGAGGGCGCTGTCCCCTTCTTGGCCGGCACGATGTAGCGCGAGTATTGGTCCTGGTGCATGTCGAGGATCACGTAGATGCCCTGTTGGCGCGCCCACCCGACCACCTGTGCCACCCGGTTCAGGTATGTCGCCGAATAGGTGCCCGCCGTGGGCTCCAACTGGCTCCAATTGAGCACCAGGCGGACCACGTTGAACCCGAGGGCGCGCATCTGTGCGAAGTCGTCCCCGCTCCCCGGTTCGGTCGACTGCGCGAAGGCGGTGCGCGAGGCCTGGACCTCGCAGAGCGGCGGCTGGGGGATCAGCGCGGACGCCTTCGGGCACAGCGCGTCGTACGCCGACGGCGCGACGGGGAAGATGGCGGGGCCGCCGTTGGCGCCCGGGTAGGCGACGTCCTCCATTCCGACCGCCGCCGCGCCGTGCAGCAGGATCTGGCGCCCGGCGGTGTCGGCCAGGTACGGGGTGGCGTCGGGGCCGCTCGTCGGCGTCACGACGTGGAGAAAGGTCAGCGCCGGAACGCTCGCCACCGCTGGATTCGCAGCGGCACCGGCAGCGCCTGGCGGGACGAAGAGCACCGTCGCGCCGATGGTGGCGACGACCAGCGCGGCCACACGAAGGGGGGAGGGCTGGCCGGGCACGGCGGCGCAACCTAGCCGACTCCGCTCCGCCGAAGGCCGCGGCCCTCCCGTCCTCAGCTTCCCGGCCGCAGGGCAACGAGCCACAGGGTCATTGGTAGGGTCGCCGTCGTGCCGGGGACTGCGGGCAGAAGACCGGAGGAGATCTCGCTCTACGACGGGCTGCTCACCACGCGGGCCATCCGGCGCTACACCGACGAGCCCGTGCCGGACGAGGCGCTGCGTGACATCCTCTTCGCCGCCACCCGGGCGCCGAGTGGGTCGAACCGCCAGCCCTTCCGCTTCATCGTCCTCACCGAGGGGCCCGTGGCGCAGGAGGCCAAGCGGGTGATCGGAGAGGGGCGCGCCGATTCTGGGCCGCCAAGCGGGAGGCGGACGGGTACGACAGCGGATCGGGGACCCGGGCCGACTCCCCCAAGGCGCGCATGGCCCGCACCATGCAGCACTACGTCGACACGTACGAGTCCGTCCCCGTGCTCGTGCTGGCCTGCTTCACGCGCTATCGCCACGCCAGCAGCTACAGCGACGGTGCATCGGTCTATCCCGCCTGCCAGAACCTTCTGCTGGCCGCCCGCGCTCTCGGTTTCGGCGGTGTGATGACGAACTGGCAGTTCGCGGCGGACGCCGAGTTGCGGGCGTTGTTGCACATCCCCGAGGAGACCGAGATCATGGCCACCATCACCCTGGGACGGCCGCAAGGCCATCACGGGCCAGTGCGCCGGCGCCCGCTCCCCGAGCTGGTGTACGGGGAGCGCTGGGGTGAGGCCCCTGGCTGGGCGGTCGACCCCGTCGGGACGGCCCACACGGCGGCGGGACCGCCGACCCGCAGCCAATAGAGTCTTGGATGTTGCGCACGCTCGCGGAAGGCTGACCATGCACGCTGTCGACTCGCCCGTCTTCGACGCTGACAACCACTATTACGAGGCGCTCGACGCGTTCTCCCGCCACCTCGATCCGAAGCTCGGGCCACGGGTGATCGAGTGGGTCGAAGTGAACGGTCGGCGCTACCACGCGCTAGGCGGCCGGGTCAGCCGGGCGGTGACCAATCCGACTTTCAACCCGGTGGCGCCGGCCGGTGCGCTGGTCGACTACTTCCGGGGCAATCCCGACGGTCGTCCCATGCACGAGTTGATGGGCAAACCCGAGCCCATCCGCCCCGAGTACCGGGACCGCGACGCCCGCCTGGCCACCATGGACGCGCAGAACCTCTCCAAGATCTGGCTCTTCCCGACTCTCGGCATGCTCTACGAGGAGGCGCTCAAGCACGACCCGGGCGCGGTCGTGCTGCTGTTCCGCGCCTTCAACCGCTGGCTGGCCGAGGACTGGGGCATGGCGTATGCGGACCGGATCTTCGCCGCGCCCTACATCTCGCTGGCCGACGTGGACGAGGCGGTGCGCGAACTGGAGTGGGCGCTCGACCAGGATGCCCGGGCCATCGTGATGCGGGCGGCGGCGCCCATCACGGTCGGTGGACCACGGTCACCGGCCGACGACGTGTTCGACCCCTTCTGGGCCCGCGTCAACGAGGCCGGCATCACAGTGGTGGTGCACGCCGGCGATGCCGGGCTGTCCTCCAACGGCTACGCGCCGGACGGCTTCTCCGCCTCGTTCCGCGCCGGCCCGTCCCGGCCGAGCATCAAGATGTTCGCCATTGAGCGGGCGGCCCACGACTTCCTGGCCACACTCCTGCTCGAGAAGCTCTTCGAACGCTTCCCCAATGTGCGCGTGGCGTCGGTCGAGAACGGCTCGGAGTTCCTCGCTCCCCTCTTTGCCAAGCTGCGCACGACCACCCGGCGCATGCCGGGCTACTTCTCCGAGGACCCGGTCCTCACCATCCGCCGCAACGTGTGGATCAACCCGTTCTGGGAGGACGACGTCGGCGAGATCGTCGACCTCATGGGGGACGACCGGGTGATCTTCGGATCGGACTGGCCGCACATCGAAGGACTGCCCGAGCCGACCGACTGGGTGACCGAGCTGCAAAAGCTCCCCTACGAGTCGGTGCCGAAGATCATGGGGGCCAACGTTTCCGAACTCAACGAGCGGAGGCCCGCGTGACCGAGGTCGTCGACCAGAGCGAGACGGTGGACTCGGCGGCCCCCGGCTACCAGATCGAGCCGCACGTCATCATCCTGTTCGGCGCCACCGGGGACCTGGCGGCGCGCAAGCTGCTTCCCGGCCTGCTGCACCTGGCCATGACGGGGATGATGCCCGACTACCGCATTGTCGGTAGCTCGACAAGCACGTTGACCGACGAGGAGTTCCGCCACCTGGCGCGTCACGCAGTCGACGAGTTCTCGACGGACAAGATCTCGCTGCGGCAGTGGGCCAATTTCGAGAAGCGGCTCACCTTCTGCTCCACCTCGGCCGGCGCTGATGCATTGGCCGAGCACGTCGGCAAGACCGAGACCGACATGGGCGGCGAGCCGCGGCGACTGCACTACCTGAGCGTTCCACCGGCGGCCGACCGCTCCGTGCTCCAGATGATCTCCGACGCCAAGCTGGTCGAGCGATCGCGGGTGGTCATGGAGAAGCCCTTCGGCACCGACCTGGCCAGCGCGGTGGCGCTGAACGACATGCTGCACCATGTCTTCGACGAGGAACAGATCTTCCGCATCGACCACTTCCTCGGGAAGGAGGCCGCCCAGAACATCCTGGCCTTCCGCTTCGCCAACGGCCTCTTCGAGCCGATCTGGAACCGGGACCACATCGACCATGTCCAGATCGACGTGCCCGAGACGCTCGGGGTGGACGACCGCGTCGCCTTCTACGAGGCAACCGGCGCCTTCAAGGACATGGTGGTGACCCACCTCTTCCAGATCCTGGGCTTCATGGCCATGGAGCCGCCGACGGCGCTCTCGGCCGGCCCCATCAACGAGGAGAAGAACAAGGTCTTCCGCTCCATGCAACCGGTCGACGTGACGCAGGTGGTGCGGGGCCAGTATGAGGGGTACCGGGACATCCCCGGCGTGGCCGAAGACTCCGACACCGAGACCTTCGTGGCGCTGAAGGTGGAGATCGACAACTGGCGCTGGGCCGACGTACCGTTTTACCTGCGCACCGGCAAGAAGCTCGGCGGCGGCGAGCGCATCATCTCCATCGCGTTCCGCGAGCCTCCCAAGTCGATGTTCCCCGACGACTCCGGAGTCGGCGCCCAGGGACCCGACCACCTCACATTCGACTTGGCCGACTCGTCCAAGCTGTCCCTGTCCTTCTACGGGAAGAAGCCCGGGCCCGGCATGAAGCTCGAGAAGCTCAGCCTGCAGTTCGCCCTGCACGAGACCGGGCAGGACGCGGACGTTCTCGAGGCCTATGAGCGCCTCATCCACGACGCCATGATCGGGGACCACACGCTGTTCAACACAGCCGAAGGCATCGAGCGCTTGTGGGAAGTGTCGACGCCTTTGTTGGAGCACCCTCCCCCCGTGGAGCCGTACCCGCAGGGCAGCTGGGGACCGCCGTCCATCAACGAGCTGATTGCGCCGCGGACCTGGAGGCTGCCCTTCGAGCGTCGCTGGCGGGGGAACTCGGCCGGCTGAGTCAGGGCCGGCGGCCGGTGTAGGCGACCAGCTCGTCCATGGGGTCGGCGCCGGCGGCCGTCACCACCTCCGCAGCGAAGCTCTCCCCGTCGCGCAGCGCGGGCTGGATGAGGCCGTCTTTGGCCAGGGCGAGCACGTAGGTGCAGAGACCGTCGTTGGCGGGGATCTCCTGTCCCGTCGCGCGGGCGAAGTCCCAGGCGTGCACCAGCAACTCCATGGACAGGATCCGTGACGCGACCTCAGCGGGGATCTCACCGTGCCCGAGCGTGACCATGCCGTCGATGCCGTGACGGCGCCAACCCTCCAGCACGGGTTGCGCCAGATTGGCGATGCGCACCTCGTGCGCCGCGTCCTCGTCTGCCACCACCTGCACGCCCACACACCCACCGAGACCCACCAGCGATCCGGCGAGATGCGTCGTGAGTTGGTCGACGTCGTACTTGGCGCACGGCGTCTGCGCCTTCCCGTCGCCTGGTCCCATATGTCGCAGGACGAAGCTGCACATCGCCAGAGAGGCCTCGGCCGCACTCAGCTGGTCCCATGCCTCGGCATCCCGCACGGCCCAGGGCTCGAGCCCGGCGTCCCCGTCGCGCCCGGCCAGGACCAGTCGCTCCATGAAGTGGTCCCACCCGCCGTTGTGGCCCTCCTCCTGTTCGGGGGTCAGACCCTCGTGGACCAGGCGCACACTCGTCCCGCCCTCCGCCGGTTCCAGCGTGATGGTCACGGTCGAGGTCCCGGGCGGCTGCTCATCGTCGCCCTCCCAGCCCCAGGTGTAGACCAGCCGTTTCCCGGGGTCGACCTCGACGAAGGTGCCGCCCGCGTTCCCGCCCGGCACCACCGTCCAGCGGAACTCGCCGCCGGCCCGGAGGTCGACCCGCGCCGCCACGGTCTGCCAACGTCGGAGCCGCTCGGGCTCCGTCAACAGCGCGAACGTCTGGTCGGCGTTCAGAGGAACAAGGACCGACTTCTCAATCGTCATGCGGGTTTCCTTTCTCGGGCGGTTCGGCAACCGCGAGTTGCTCGAGCTCGGATGTCCAGAAGGCGTCCAAGGTGCTGCGCAACGCCGCCATGCCGGCGGGATTGTGCCGGTAGCGGCGGAACCGGCCGTCCTGCCGGACCTCCACCAGGCCGGCAGCGGCCAGCACGCCCAGGTGCTGGGAGATGGCGGGACGGGTGACCGAAAACTGCACCGCCAGCTCGGTGACCGTGTGCTCGCCCCCTCGCAACAGCTCGAGGAGCCGCCTCCGGTTGGGCTCGGCCAACACGGCCAGCAGGTCTGGTGTCGTCCTCTCCGTCTCGGTCACCGTCCGACATGTTAGTGAACACTAACGCGTTGTGGGCGCACGTCAAGAGGCCGTGACCTCGGTGTGGAGCGCCGCTGCCTGCCCGCATGGGCCGGCAGCCGCTCAAATTCAGGGCGTGCCCGTTCGTCCGCGGCGGCTCCGACCCCGTCATGCCGGAGAGATCGATCGGGTCGATGGGCCGGACCGAGACCGGGGGCGGCGCCGGCGGGCGGACGCGCTCGTCGAGCACCGTCGTGGTCGTGAGGACGTCCCAGGGGGCGCGGCGCGGCTCGCTGAACAGGCCGTCCGGCGGCGACGCCCCGAACGCAAAGCAAAGGAGGACCACCGCTCCGATGACCACCGTGGGGACGACCAGCACGGGGCAGCAAATCCCACTCCGGAGGAACGACCGCCCCAGGCCGATCGGGCGCCGATCGCCCTGCCGGACCACGCGCAGCCCGAGGAGCCGGTAGCTGGGCGTCCGACCCTGACGCCACTCGAAGACGCTCCAGACGAGCCACCCCACGACGAGGGTCGCCACCAACAACAGCACGGTCAGGGCCAAGGCCCCGATGCGCCGGCCTACGCTCGCCAACGGCTCCTCTCGGACCACATGCAGAACCGTACCGTCCCGAGGCGCGCGCCCACCCGAATCTCGCCACCGTCCAGGACGGAGGCGCCATGCTCGCCCGCCTCTCGTCCGGCGCCTCGGACATGACTGCAGCTTGGAGGACTTCGATCAGGCTGGGCGGGCGGATCAGGGCTCTGTGCGCCGAGCCGGGTCCTCGACGCGCAGAGCCCGTCGATCCGCGTGACGTGCTGCCGCTGATCGCGCCGATCGGCGTCAACAGGGCATGACCGGCTCACGCGCAACTGGACCAGCCCACACGATCGGATCACGCCGTGAACGTGCCCTCCACCCTGCGTTGCACGCCCGGGCTCGAGGCCGAGCACGACCTCACCCGGGACTCCCGTGTCGTTGAGGCCCGCTCGGCGGAGAGCCTGCTCCACTCCCTCGGCTGGGCGGGAACGTGCCTCACGTCGCCGGTCTGTAGATTTTCACGGGTGGACCTCGGCTAGAGTCAAGGACGTGCCAGCGGTCGCGGTCCTGGAGGCCGTCCTGATCGGGCTGGTCACCTCGCAGATTTCCTTCATCGTCACGACGGTGTACCTGCACCGGGCCTTGGCACACAAGGCGATCACCCTGCGGCCATCGGTGACCTTTGCGTGCCGCTTCGTCATCTGGATGTCGACGGGGACCCGGCCCAGGCAATGGGTGGCGGTGCACCGCAAGCACCATGCCCACACCGACAAGGAGGGCGACCCGCACTCGCCGGTGGTGTTCGGCTACTCCCTGGTGCAATTCGGCAACGCCGTGCTGTACCGGCGGGTCTCCCGCAATCCCGAACAGGTCGCCCGCTACGCCAAGGACCTGCCGGAAGACCGTTGGGACAAGGTCGTGTTCAATCACGCGCTGGTGGGCTTGGCGCTCGGCGTGGCCCTCCTCGTCGCACTGTTCGGCTGGGAGATCGCGCTGATTGCGGCGGCAGTCCATGCCTCCGTCTATCTGCTGGGCGGGGGCGCGATCAACGGCATCGGGCACAAGTGGGGCAAGCGGCCGCACGACAATCTGGCCACCAACAACCAGTGGCTGGCCTGGTTGGTTGCCGGCGAGGGACTCCACAACAACCACCACGCGGTGACGACATCGAGTCGGATGTCGATGGCCAAGGGTGAGATCGACCCGGGCTGGTGGGCCATTCGCGTGCTCGTCAAGCTGCGCTGGGCGACCTTGCGCCACGAGAAACTGGCCGTCAAGTCCACCCGGTCCTGATCCCTTCACGGGGCGGCCCCCTGACGCGGCGGGCAAGCTGGAGCAATGACCGACGACCGGCAGGCGCCAGACTCGGACGAGCTGGTACGTCTGGGCCTCTACGACCCCGAAGCACCGGATGCAGCGGAACGCCTGGAATTGCTCGGCTACGTCCTGAGCGTGGGGGCCACCCTCGAGGACGTGTCCAGGGCACCGAACCTCGGGGAATTGGCGCTCGACATGACCCTGCGTCCCCGGGGACCGCTCCCACTGCACGTGGTGGCCACCGCGGCAGCGCTCGATTGGCCCACGACGCTGCGGCTCATGACCGCCGTCGGCCTCTCGACCGATCCCGACTTCCCCGTGACGGCCAACGAGGCGGCGAGCGTCCGACTCCTGGCCGGCGCCCACAACGATCTGCTCGGCGAGGAGGCCACGCTGCAGCTGGCGCGGGTGACCGGCAACACCATGACGCGGCTGGCCGAGACGCTCGTCGGCATTTTCCGCCTGCAGGTGGAGCTGCCGCGCCGCGCCGCCGGCAAGCGCTACGTCGACGTCGTCAAGGAATACGCCGAGATCACCGACACCATGCTTCCGAACTTCATCGCCACGCTCGATGCGGTCCTCCGGCGCCAGATCGTCGCCGTCGCCGAACGGATGTGGTCCACGGATCCCGAGCGATCCGTCGTGACGGTCGAGCGCACCGTCGGGTTCGTCGACCTGGTCGGGTACACGACGGCGACGGCGTCCTGGTCACTGCGCGAGCTCACCGATGTCCTGGTCGAGTTCGATCAGCGCACCTCGGAGGTCGTGTCCGGAGGTCATGGCCAGATCGTCAAGACCATCGGTGACGAGGCCATGTTCGTCACCGAGTCTGCCGCGGACGCCTGCCGGATCGCGCTCGATCTGATCGACGCCGGCGGCGGCGGACTCCCGCCCGTCAGAGTGGGACTGGCAACCGGAGAGATGGCCTCGGTGTTCGGCGACCTCTACGGCCCCGACGTGAATCTGGCCGCTCGGCTCGTCGGTGTGGCCGAGCCCTCGACGGCCGTGGTGTCCGCAGCGGTCCACCACGCGTGTGGCGGTGGGTTTCGCTTCGAGCGCCGGGCGCCTCTCGCATTGAAGGGATTCACCGAGGAGATCACGGCGTATCGACTCGTGCGATCGCACGGATGAACACCCGAACCACTCTCAGTGGAACGGACCCCCGCCAGCGGAGCCGTCGACCCTTCTCCGGGCTAGGGCTGGGAGGGCGGGGCGGCACGGACCGCGAGCCAGCGCGTGCCGGATGCAGTCTCCAGCAATCGGTGCGGCTGGTGCGCGGGCAAGAGCACCCAGTCGCCGGCGACCAGGCGGAGCGTCTCGTCGCCCACGACCAACGTGGCTTCGCCGTCGAGGACCACCACCCACTCGTCGTGATCCTGGTTGTACGCGACCGGTGAGTCGAGTGCTCCGCTCAGGATCTGCTCCACCACGATCCCACCGAGGTGGGCGACCTCTTCGCTCCGCTCTCCCCGGGCCGGCGCGTCGGAGGGTGGGCTCAGCCGACCACTGACCACCGGTCTCACGGCAACGGCCTCCACCTCTGCACGACCACCCAGCAGACGCCTGCCGCCGGTGCCGGCGGCGGTCCACGCTTGCACTGCGTCGTCGGCGGATGGTTGTCATGGACCTCGACGACCTGGTACTGCGTCGGTCCCGAGAACGTGTGCGGGCCGTAGCTCAGGACGGGCGAGTACCCGCCCGGGAAGTTCGTCGTGTGTGCCATCGCCTCGACGAACGTCCGTCGATTGAGGTTCTTGCCCGCCTTGGACGCCGCCGTCGCAAAGAGGCGGATCTCCTGACACCACCCCTGCACAGGACCCTGTTCTTCGATGTCGTCGTTGATGTTGCCCTTCGGCGTCTGGGGGTAGGCCTTGTGCCATTCCGTCCAGCAGCTGCGCACTCCGGGGTCGTAGCCGCCGTGCGACTCCGCGACGGGCAGGTCGATTCCACCCAGCGTCTCGGCCGTCACGCCTTCCTGTCCGTTGAGCGCCTTCTCGTAGGGGATCGGAATGAGCCCGAGAGCGACCTCGATCTCGGACTGATAGTCGCTCAGAAGCAGCTTGGGGAAATAGTTCTGCGATGTCTCGGCACCGACGTACGGGGTGAAGGCGTTCTCGGGCAGAAGGGGGATGACCGATTGCACCCCTGCGGCCTTCAGTCGTTCGACGGCCAGCGTGGCGTCGGAGTCCGTGCTGGCGGTCTCGCCCACGTCCGCCGTGATTGTCACGACCTGGGGGTCGACACCGATCTTCTTCAGGTCGGGCAGAAGCGCGGACTTCAGCGCGTCCTGGTCACTCACCTCGTCGGAGACCACCACGCCCACCTTCGTGCCATGCCCGAGACGCCCCGTGCTGCGGCCCCAGGCGACGGTGGCGGCCAGGACGGACGCCTGGTCCGGGCCCGTCCACCACAGGTACGGCGCGCCGAGGTTCGTCCAGTTGGTCGTGGTCGTCCACTGGGAGAGCATCGGCGTGTGCCCCTCCCGCGTGATGCACAGCTGGTCGACCCCCTGGAACGTGCCGAGCCCGTCGAGAACGGCGAAGACGGGCGGGCTGCCCTGTGTCCACTGCTTGCACAGCGATCGCTGCTCGTCGGGGTTCGTCGGGTCGAAGCCCACAATCATGGGATTGATCTTCCGGCCGTTGATGCCCCCGGCGTCGTTGACCTGGTCGACGAAGAGGTGAATGGCCCTGCTCTGCTCTCCGTATTCGGCGTCGGACTTGATCTCGAACTCGCCCTCGATGCTGCTGAAGGAGATGATCGGGAAGACCACGTTGATGGTGTCGGCCGTGACTCCTCGGCTGCTCATGCTGGCGTGGGTGACCGGAATCGGCGTGGTGGCGGCACCGACGGGTGCCGCGAGACCAAGGGCCACCGCGCTGCCGAGCACGACGACGGCACCCACTGCCCCGGGTAGCCCTCGCCGCGTTCTCGATGGATCCCTCTCTCGCATCACCGACCCCCGGTCCCACCGACCGGCAGCGGACCGCCAGAGGCTATCGCCACCCGCCAGGTGACGAGCGGCAAGACAGGGCTCAGGCGAAGGTGGACTCGCGACCGCGCATTACGGCACACAGGGTCTCGTTGTATGGCGTGTCCAGGCCGAGTTCACGGCTCAGGGTTACGACCTGGCCGTTGATGACATCGATCTCCGACCGCCGGCGGGCGAGATGGTCGAGGCGCATCGACGGGCTGGCATTGGGAATGGTGGTGGCGAAGTCCGTCACGTAGCGCAGCGGGTCCTCGAATGGAAATTGGACGCCCCTGGCGAGGCCGAGCCGGTAGGCCTCCGCGGTGCATCCCAGCGCGACCTCCCAGGTCTCCGGATTCGCCATGAGCTCGCCCACCGTGACATCGAAGACGGCGCACGGAGCGCTCAGCGTCACGTTGCAGAGAAATTTCTCCCAAATCATCAGATGCACGTCGGCGAAGGCCTTGACGTTGAAGCCGGCATCGCGCCAGGCCTGTTCAATGTGCTGTACGCGATCAGTCAGGCCGCCATTCATTTCGCCGATGCGGATCAACCGCATGCCTTCGTGATGCACATGCCCCGGCTCCGGGATCGACGACCCGAACCCTTCGGCGATGCCGATCACGATGTGGTCCTCGGGGATGCGCCGGGCCACCCGCTCCCCCGCTCCGAGCCCGTTCTGGAAGGCCATCACCACGCTGTCGCGCCCGAGCAGCGGTGCGATCGCCTCCGCCGCTTCGTCGACGTCCGCTGCCTTGGTGGCGATGACCCAGACGTCACACGTCCCGGCATCGCGGGGAGTCCGCCCGACATGCAGGTTGTCGACGACGAAGCTGCCGCTGGCCCCTGACACCGTCAGCCCGGAGGCGGCGATGGCCTCCACGTGCTCCTGCCACGTGTCGATGGCCCACACCTCGTGCCCGGCCTTGCCGAGGAGGCTGGCGTACACCGAGCCCATGGCTCCCGTTCCGACAATCGCGATCTTCATTCCGTCCCTTACGTCTGCCTCAGGTCACCGAGCCCTCTGTGGACTCAACGGGCCGGGGAGAGAGTGTACGGGATGCGCGACTCCGACCTCTAGCCGGTCCGACTGCAGTTCCTTCGTCGGTGGTCCAGACGAAGTAGTGCCCTTCGTCAAGGTCCGCGAGCAGGCCGACTTCCGCCGGCTCCCACCCAAGACGTTCCCGCGTCAGTGAGTTCGACGTCGGGTTGTCAACCTGCACCAGGGCGCCCAGGAAGCCGAAGTGCGCGTCCGCTCCTCGGCGGGAATGCTCTGCACCGGCACACCGAGATGACGGCCGATGACCTCCGCAATGGAGCGAAAGGGCACGCCTTGGTCTCCGACCCCGTGCCAGCGTGAGCCTGCCGGCGCAGATTCGACGGCCAGTCTGAACAGCCGCGCCGCGTCGAGCCGGTGCACGCCCGGCCAGCGGTTGGTGCCCTCGCCGACGAAGGCCGAGACTCCCCTCTCGCGTGCGGCGCCGATCAGGATCGGGACGAACCCGTGGTCACCGACCCCGTGCACGGAAGGCGAGAGCCGGACGGCCCAGGAGCGAACGCCGCGCTCGGCCAGTGCGATGAGCCCGGACCTTCGACGCGCCGGCTCCGTCAGGGGGCGAGCAGGACGCGGCCGAAGGCCTGCCGACTCTCGATGTAGGCGTGGGCGCCGGCCGCGTCGGAGAGGGGGAAGATCCGGTCGATGACGACCTTCAGTTCGCCGCGGCCGATGCTCTCGAGGAGGCCGGCGATCAAGGCATGCGGCCGCGGTGACATGAGGAGCTCCGCCCCCAGGAAGTACCCCGACAGCGTCTGGTTGTTGCCGCGCAGAGTGGAGATGTCGAGCTGCTCCGCCGCCGTCCTCCCGGCGTCACCGACAGTCACGCAGCGTCCCCGATAGGCCAGGACGTCGACGCTCCCCTGCAGCGTCACCCCGCCCACGGAGTCCACCACGACGTCCACGCCGCGTCCGTCGGTGAGGCGACGCGCTTCGGCGACGAAGTCGTGGCTCACATAGTTGATGCCCTCGTCCAGGCCGAGCTCTTTCAACCGCTCCAACCGGTCGTCGCTCGATGCAGTGGCGAAAACCCGGGCGCCCGCCCGTTTCGCCATCTGAATGGCCGCGATACCGACGCCGCCCGCTCCGGCATGGATCAGAGCCGTTTCACCCGCCTGCAGGCGGCCGAACTCGAACAAGCAGTCGTCGGCCGTGCCGAACGGGACCGGGACACACGCGGCGTCGTCGGTGGAGACGGTATCGGGAATCTTCCAGGCGAAGCTCGCCGGGGCGGTCCGTCGCGCCGCGTGCGATCCGTCGAGCCCCACCGTGACGGCGCGGTCCCCCACCGCGAATTCCTGCACGCTGTCGCCCACCTCGGCCACCGTGCCTGCGCACTGATACCCGACGACATGGGGCACCCGAGCCAGGTCGCCGCCCAAGCGGTTGAGGGTGTCACCGCCCTCGATGCTGATCGCCTCGACATCGATCAGGACGTCGCCCGGCCCAACGTCGGGATCCGGCACGTCCTCATAGCGGAACACGTCGGGCGCTCCGGTCTCGTAGTACACCGCTGCTTTCATGAACGGACATACTCCCGCATCCGGAAGCGCTTCGTCCGTTGGGCGTACCACCTGGAGGTCTGGGGCAGTTGCGTGGCGATTTTGCCGTTGGCGTTCTTGAAGTAGCTCTGGCACCCGTCGCTCCAGATGGTCCCGTCGAGCGCCTCTTGCAGTTCCCGGTTGTAGTCGTCCATGACCTCGCGCCGGACATCGACGGCGCGGGTCCTGCGCCGCCGCATGGCCCGCAGCGCGCCCAGGACGTAGGTCGCCTGTGCCTCGAGGATCACGATGATGGAGTTGCCGCCCTGGTTGGTGTTCGGCCCGTAGAGCATGAAGAAGTTGGGGTAGCCCGACACGGTCAGGCCGATGTAGGCGTGGGCCACTTCGGACCAGTCGTCGTGAAGGCGGCGACCACCCACGCCGACGACGTCGATCCCCTCGAGGTATTCGGTCGCCTTGAACCCGGTGGCCAGCACAATGGCATCCACCGGGCGCTCCCGGCCCTCGACGGTCACGATGGAGCCCGGGGTGATCCGCTCGATTCGTTCGGTGACCAGTTCGACGTTGTCACGCAGCACGGCCTTGTAGAAGTCGCTGCACACCAGTGTGCGCTTGCACCCGAAGGGGTACGCGGGCGTCAGCTTGCTGCGCAGCTCGTCGTCCTTGATGCGGTAGTCGATGTGGCTGAGCGCAATTGCCTTCAGTTGCTCGGCGCCGGCCTCGCCGTGGCGGAACGCAATGGTGTTCTCAAAGGCCCAATAGAGCTCGCGGCGGTGGCGACGCGCCGCAATTGGGTTGCGGGCGAACCGGCGCTTCTCTTCGTCGGTGAACGGCTTGTCCGAACGGGGCAGGATCCACTGGGGCGTGCGCTGGTAGACGTCCACGGCCTCCGCCACCTTGGCCAGCTCGGGGATGATCTGCGCCGCGCTCGCACCCGTCCCGATGACCGCCACCCGACGGCCCGTCAGGTCATGCTCGTGCTCCCACCGGGCCGAATGGAAGCAGGGCCCCTTGAACGAGCCGAGCCCGGTGATATCCGGAATCGACGGCGTCGCAAAGGTGCCGACCGCACTGACGAGCACGTCGGCCTCGTACCGCTTCCCCGCCGCGTCGGTCAGGTGCCAGCGCTTCGCTCCTTCCTGCCAGTGCGCCGACGTGATGCGGGTGTGGGCCCGCACGTGGTCGGTGATGCCGAAGCGCTCGGCACACGCTTCCAAGTACCGCAGAATCTCGGGTTGGTCGGCGTACGTCTTGCTCCAGTCGGGCTTGCGTGCGAAGGAGTACGAGTAGAGGTGCGAGGGCACGTCGCAGGCCGCTCCCGGGTAGGTGTTGCTGCGCCAGGTGCCACCGATGCCGTCGGAGCCCTCGAACAGGACGAAGTCCCTGCGGCGCGACTTGACGAGCCGGATGGCCAGCCCGAGGCCGCCGGCCCCCGCCCCGATGATGGCCACCCGCCAATGCGGCACACCGCCCTCCGGTGTCGTCATCGCAGAGTCGTGCACTTCACCACTCAGCCTCCGAGCAAGAGAGTTCCGAAACCCCGAGTTTGGCACTGCCAGCCCGTTACGGTTTGAGCCGACTGATGTGGAAGGGAGTCCAATGAGTGACGAGTCCGGGCCGGTTGCGCTCGTGATCGGTGGCGGGTCGGGCATCGGCGCCGCTCTGGCCGAGGCCTACAGGGCCGACGGCACCACGACGGTGACCTGGGATATCGCGGGCTCCCACGATGTGACCTGCGACATCACCGAGCCCGACGCCATCGACGACGCCGTCGGCGTGACCCGCATGCGCTGGGGTGTCCCCGCCTTCATCACCGTCACAGCCGGAGTCGGTCATTCCGGCCTGCTCACCGAAGCCGACCCGGATGCGTTCGATCGAGTCATTCGGGTCAATACACGCGGCCCGTGGCTCTGCATGCGGGCGTGGGTCGGCGCCGTACACGAGCATCGGGCAGCCGGCTCCTTCGTCGTCGTCTCGAGCATCAGCGCACGGCTGGCCGATCGGACCATGGGGCTCTACTGCGCGTCGAAGGCGGCGTTGTCCATGCTGGTGCGGGTTGCTGCGGTCGAGTGGGGCGAGCTCGGCATCAGAGTCAATGCGGTGGCACCCGGAGTGACACGGACACCGATGCTCGGACGAGGGCCCTCGACGGCCGAGAGCTCACCCTGGCTGGTGGGCGTGGCAGGCCGTACGGCGCTGGGCCGACTCGGCGAGGCGGGCGACATCGCTCAGTCGATCATGGCCCTCCACGGCATGGAATGGGTGACGGGCCAGACACTCGAGTGCGATGGCGGGCTCTCGCTGCACAGTTCGATCGACCCCTTGGGTCGACCCTGATCGACGTGATGAGGTCCTCCTCCCCGGGGGTCGGACCACCTTCCGTTGGTCTTCGACGTCGCCCCTGCATAAAGGTTGACTGACGGGGTACGGCAGAGACAGACATTCGGCACATCGGCGCAGGGGGCATTGAAGAGATGACTGATCGCCAACCCATTGAAACCGTAAATCTTGACCGCTACGAAAACCCCACGGTGCCGTGGGAACGAGCGCATGAACAACTCGTGCACGGCCCGAAAGGACCCCTTGCCGGTTTCTTCCTGTGTACGGTCCGGCCAGACGGTCGGCCGCACGCGGCAGGCATCGGCGCAGTGTGGCACGACGGCGACCTCTATTTCACGAGCGGGCCTCGCACCCGCAAGTCACAGGACCTGAGGAGAATGAGCGCCTGCACCATTGCGGTCAAGCTTCCAGGAATCGACTTGACGCTCGACGGGACAGCGAGCCGAGAAACCGGGCCTGCGACCTTGGAACAGGTGGCGGGAATCTACCGGAACCTGGGGTGGCCCGCTGAGGTCGCCGGCGACGCGTTCACCGCACCGTTCAGCGCTCCGAGTGCCGGCCCTCCGCCTTGGCATCTGTACCGGTTCACGTTCGACACCGTGGTGGGCCTGAGCACTGCCGAACCCAACGGAGCGACACGGTGGCGCTTCGCTCGCTGACGAGTGCTCCCCACCCCGAGGTGCGCCACTACGCGCGCTGCAAGTCAGAGACGCCCCCGATTGCCCCGCCAGGATGAGAGCCGGTCAGCGGGCGTTGGTCGTGCGCTTTGAAGGGAGCAACAGCAGCACGATCAGCGTGATGATCGAAAAGAAGAAGCCAAGGACGAGCCAGCCAAAGGCATGGCGACCCTTGCGCTTGGCGATGTTGTAGATCCAGACCATGATCAAGATCCAGACGATGAATCCGATGACGCCCCCGAAAGTCGCTCCGGCGCTGGCTAACATGGTGGTGCCACGACGTGATGGACGAACATGTAGTTACCTCCGTCTGAAGCCCGAGCAACGCATTGGCTGAGAGGGAGTGTACGCCCCGGCGACACCTCGGCCCTGCCACAAAACCGCGGGAATCCTGCGCTCCGCAGGCGCCGAATCGGTCACGCAAGCCCGGCGGGTCAGTCTCCGAGGAGCTGGGCAAGCCACGGCACGGTTCCGTTTGCAGCAGCGATGGCATCGCTATGAGTCTGATAGGCGCGATTCGAAAAGTAGCCGACGGGAGTCCAGACGCCCAGATCTTCAGGATCTCGTCGAAACTCTTCAAACCCGTAGGTTCCGTCCGGCCGCGAGAAGATGTCCACACAACGACTGGCATCCGTCGTTTGATGGCTGACAAGCACGGACCAGGACCTGTCGAGCCTCCGCGACACACCGCAAATCTATGCGACTCTGGAGGAACGGGGTGCGCAATCGCTCTCTCACCCCCAATGGAGGTCGAGACGTGACGGTGACGTTGATCACCGGAGCCAACAAGGGACTGGGCTACGAGACTGCCCGTCGACTCATCGCTGAGGGACATACCGTGTACATGGGCGCGCGTAGTTCCGAACGCGGAGAGGCCGCTGCATCCGAGCTGGGGGGTCAGTTCGTGCAGCTCGATGTCACGGACGACGCGTCAGTGGAGAGCGCCCTACGTGTCATCGATCGACGCGAGGGTCGCCTTGACATCCTCATCAACAACGCGGGCGTGAGCTCGACGGCTGACGTCAGCGGTCCGGTCGCGCTCGAGGTGTTCGACACCAATGCGATCGGTCTCATCCGTGTGACCCAGGCAGCGCTCCCACTCCTGCAGAAGTCCGAGAACCCCGTCGTGGTCAACGTGTCGAGCGCCCTGGGCTCGTTCTGGGCTGTCACCAATCCCGAGCGACGCCAATTTCACTTTCCCTCGATCGTGTACGGCGCGAGTAAGGCCGCCGTGTCGATGCTCACTGTCCAGTACGCCAAGACGCTGCCGGACATCAAATTCAATGCAGTCGAGCCGGGCTTCACTGCGACCGATCTCACTCCCTTCAGCGGCGCGGGCCAGCCGGTCGAGAAGGGGGCGGAGGTCATCGTGCGCATGGCGACGATCGACAGAGATGGCCCCACCGGCAGCTTTCAGGAGGACGAGGGCGAACTCGCTTGGTAGTGACGCTCTGTCGCGACCATCCCGTAACTGGTCGCGCACGCATCCGCATCCCAAGTCCGTGACGACGCTCGGCGTCGCCGCGACACCCGACTGCGCCGCGGGGACGACGGTCAGTCAGACCAGCTCACTGTTCACGGAACCGATTTCCAGCAGGTCGACAATGTAGAGCTCCGCCTCGGACAGGCCGAGGAATTCGACGCCGAGTCGCACGATCCCATCGGGACCGGGTTTCACATTTCGCACTTCACCCGTGACCGTCAGGTCCATGGAATCACCGACCGGAAGACGCATGGAGATCCGACGACCGGCCAGTTCGGATGGGGCCGGGTGGCGAAAGTCCATCCCCACTCCGAGCGTCGAGAAGTCGAAGACCCCGCAATCCCGCCACTGGTGGGTGGATTCGCCCTCCACGCGGCAGGAACCCATCCACACGGCGGACTGGCGTTCTGCTCGTCGGCGTTCCTCCATGGTCCATCCTCCAGATTCGGTTCCAGCCTCGATTGGGGCGCACCACAGGCCCTGCGGTCAATGTCGACCAAATTCCGGATCGACTTGAACGCCCCCCGCAGTGTCGGCGGGGTGCGGATCGAATGGAGCCCATGTCGCCCACGGACGGGGCCGTTCCGAACCGGGACAAGGCGGGCATCTGCGCGGTCCGAGACGTCGGTATCCGGCGTCAACGTGTATCGGCGTCAAGAGAGATGGCTCGCCGTGCACAGGACATGTCCGCCAATGTCGTGACTCTGTGCGCGCGACTCGTTCCGGTTCGGGACAAGGGGCTCCCGGTTCGGCCTGTAGCCTGGTGCGACGCGTCGATGACAACCGGAAGGAGGTTGGCCGTTGCCTGCTTGCTCCCGCTGCCTGGTAGAGGTGCCTCCGGGGACCGCACTGTGTCCCAAGTGCGGCGCTGCCATCAGGCCGCCCGTCACCATGCGCCCGAAGCCCAAGCCAGTGACGAAGTCGCGCCAAAGGCTGAACGCTCTGAACAGCAAGGAGCGGGTCATCGGTCCTGCCACCTTGGTGCTCCTGGTTTCGTTCTGGCTACCTTGGTACAGCCTTGGCCCCTTCTCTGTCGATGGCCTCCGCGTCCACGGCTGGTTGTTCATAGCGGTGCTTGACTGCATCGTGCTGGTGCTCTACGTCCTGATCACCGCGTTCGGCGTCGGTGACCTCGCTCAACAGGGACGGCTGTCCAAGGATCAGCTTCTGACCCTCCTCACCGGAGTCAATCTCGCTCTCGTGGTAGTGGGCTTCCTCCTCAAGCCGGCCGGCTTCAGCTGGTCGTGGGGCGCCTTTCTGGCACTGATCGCCGCCATCGTTGCATTCGTGCCCTTTGGCCTTCCTCTCGTCCAGGCCCAACGCAGGCGCTGAATCCAAGGGCTTCCACGCGCCGGGTGAGGCCCGCTGTCGGGCGACTCAGCGAGCGTTGCAGGATTGAGCCTGCGGACTCGGTCAGGCGGGAGATACGCCCTGCGCGCGCAGCCCGTCGCACACGATGGTCAGGAGATCGCAAGGTGGCGCAGCATCGCTGTGCGCGGTCGCCTGACACGTCGCACCGATCAGGGAGAGCACAGCGGTCGGCGTCACGTCCCGCCGGACGGCACCAGCATCCTGCGCCCTCTGCAGAAGCGCTCCGATGGCTTCGTGGAGGCCTTGCTTGACTGGAGCGGCCGCCTGCTCGAACTCCACTCCGGCGCCCATGACCGCAACCATGAGATCGCGCTTGGCCACACCTTCCTCGACGACATGGGAGAGGAAACCGAAGAAGGCTGCGGCAGGGTCATCGGCGTCCGCCAACGCCTGGGCGTCCACGGTCAGGGCCGAGAGCCGCTCGAGGAGGACAGCCTCGCAGAGCTTCTCCTTGGTCGGGAAGTGGCGGTAGAGCGTCCCCACACCCACCCCCGCCTTCTCGGCGATCAGGTCGACCGGGACCTCGATTCCCTCGACGGCGAAGACATTCTCGGCGGCTTCGAGAATCCGAGCCCGATTGCGCAGGGCGTCGGCGCGCAGGGGACGCGCGGCGGTGGCCTCCGGCTCGTCACACCCCGCTTCTACTTTCGAAGTCAGTTCCACAGAAAATCGCTCCTCCCCCGTTGACAAACGGAACTCAGGTTCCGTATAGTCTAAATGGAACCAGAACTCCGATTCCGATTGTAAGCCATCTCAGTCGAAAAAACTAGACCTTCCAGGTCAGGGCGGCGAGGCGGAGCGGTCGGCACGGACCTCTTTGGACACGGAGACCACCATGACCTCGACCCTCGAATTCCCCGACCAGGCGACCGGAGCCGGACCTGGTCTCGACCCCAAGCGCTTCCGGGCCCTGGCCATCATCGCCGTCGCCCAGCTCATGGTGGTGCTCGACGCCTCCGTGGTGATCATTGCCCTGCCGTCCGCCCAGCGCGCCCTTCACATCTCGACGGCCAACCGTCAGTGGATGCTGACGGCCTACACGTTGTCCTTCGCCAGCCTTCTGCTGCTGGGCGGTCGGATCGCCGACTACTTCGGGCGCAAACGGATGTTCGTGATCAGCCTGGTGGGCTTCGCCGCGGCCTCGGCGCTGGGCGGCCTGGCCGAGAACTCGGCCATGCTCTTCAGCGCCCGCGCCCTTCAGGGGGCCTTCGCAGCCGTCATGGCGCCCGCCGCCCTCTCGTTGCTCACCGTGGCGTTCACCGAGCCCAAGGAGCGAGCTCGAGCCTTCGCCGTCTACGGAGGCATCGCCGGCGGCGGAGCGGCCATCGGCCTCATCCTTGGCGGCTTCCTGACCGAGTTCGCCTCGTGGCGCTGGACGCTTCTCATCAATGTGCCGATCGCCATCGTGGCAGCCGTGGCGGCGTTCCGCTACGTCACCGAAAGTCGGGCGTCGGCCAACCACGGCTACGACCTGCCCGGTGCGATCACTGTCACCGGCGGCCTGCTCGCCCTCGTGTACGGGTTCACCAAGGCCGGCACCGACGGCTGGGGTTCGTCCGTCACCGTTACGTTGTTCGCTATCGCCGCCGTGTTGCTCGTGGCCTTCGTGCTTATCGAGCAGCGTGTCGCGCACCCCCTCCTCCCCCTGCGGGTCGTGCTCGAGCGGAATCGCGGTGGATCCTTCCTGGCCTCGCTCCTGGTGGGGGTGGCCATGCTCGGCACATTCCTGTCGCTGACCTACTACTTCCAAGGCACCTTGGGGTACTCCGCCTTGAAGTCGGGCTTCGCCTTCGTGCCCTTCTCCCTGGGCATCATCACCGGTGCCACGCTGGCCAGCCGATTCCTGCCCCGATTCGGGCCGCGATGGGTCATGGGCGGCGGCCTCCTCCTGGCAACGGCCGGGCTGGCCCTTTTCACGACGCTCGACGTGCACTCCGCCTACGTCAGCACCGTCTTGCCGGCCGAGGTGATCGTGAGCCTCGGCATGGGTCTGTCCTTCGTGGCCATGAGCAGCACGGCCCTCATCGGAGTGAGTCCGGGCGACGCCGGCGTGGCGAGCGCACTGGTCAACACCACGCAGCAGACCGGAGGCACCCTGGGGGCCGCGCTGATCAACACGATCGCGACCACCGCGACGGTGTCCTACGTGGCGGCTCACGGGAAGTCGGTGGCCTCGCAGACCGCCGGCGCCATCCATGGGTACACCACCGCCTTCACCTTCAGCGCGATCGTGCTGGCGGTGGCCGCCGTCAGCGCCTTCACCCTCATCAAGCGGGGGCGCCCCGAGACTGACGACGTCGAGGTGGTCGAAGAACAGGCGCTCGCACTGACTGCGGCCTGAACAGGGCCGACCCTCCCGGGCCGGATGCGCCTCCCTACGGGGGCGCCCGCTCGGGAGGGAGCTACTCGCTGATGATCTCGATGGCGTACTCGGGACAGTTGGCCACGGCCAGCCGGGCCTTCTCCTCCAGCTCGGGCGGGATCACGTCCAGGATGACCGAAGCCTGCCCGTAGTCGTCAACGTCGAAGATCTCGGGCGCGAGGCCATAGCAGCGGGCATGGCCTTGGCACTTGTCGGGGTCGACGCGGATCTTCATGGGAATATGACGGGCAGGATACGTGGTCCGCGCACCTGTCCGCCTGCCCAGGTGATCTCCTGGCCTTCGGCCAGTGAGAACTCCGGGATGCGAGCCATCCACTCCTCGAGTGCGACCTGTAATTCCATACGCGCCAGGTTCGAACCCGCACAGCGGTGGATGCCCGAGCCGAACGCCACATGGCGGTTGTGTGCACGGTCCAGCTGCACCACGTCGGGCTGCTCAAAAGCCTCGGGGTCACGATTGGCCGCCGGGAAGTTCATCAGGACCTTGTCCCCTGCCTTCATTGGGCAGCCCTTGTACTCGATGTCCTCTGTGACCTCGCGGGCCATCGTCACCGGCGAGTAGGCCCGCAGCAGTTCCTCGACCGCGGTCGGCATGAGCTCGGGTTCGGCCGCCAGGCGCTTTCGGTCATCGGGGTGCGCCGCCAGGTGCCACAGCGAGGATCCGATAGCGCTCCACGTCGTGTCGACCCCGGCGATCAGGACCAGCGCCGCCATCCCCAGCACGATGCCGTCGTCGACCGGCTTCCCCTCGACCTCGGTGGTGAGCAGCTCGCTCAGGAGGTCGTCGCCGGGGTGCTGGCGCCGCTCCTCGAGTTGCCCAAGGAAGTAGTTGAGTAGTCCCTCGGCCCCATGCTGGCGCCGCTCGGCGTCGTCCGCGAATTCAAGCACGTCGCGCACCCAACCGGTGAAGGTGTCGGACAGGTCGGTGGACACACCGAGAATCCGGGCGATGACCCGCACGGGAATCTGCTGCGCGTAGTCGGCGGCGGCATCGGCGTGGCCCTGAGCGGCGAAGCGGTCGAGCAGACCACGGCAGAGCTCGCGGGTGAGTGGCACGTAGCTGTCGACACGCTTGTGCGAGAACCAGGGCAGCAACAGCCGACGCGTCCAGGTGTGCAGCGGCGGATCCGCCGAAATCGGGGGCAGACCGTATTCGAGGTTCGGACCGTCGAAGTCGGCATTGGGGTCCTCGTCCTCGTCGCCGGGGATGACCGCGACCTTGAGCGAGCTGAAGTGCGCGATGTCGTGCGCAATCTCGGTGACGTCGTCATAGCGGGTGGGCAACCAGCTGCTCTTCCGGCGGTCGGTGTGTGCGATGGGACAGCTCTGGCGCAGCTCGTCCCAAATGTTGAACGGGTCGGTGACGTAGCGCGGGTCGAGGACGTCGAAGTCAGTTGCCCAATCCTGCACGGGTGCGGTATGTGGCATGGGACCCCCTTGGTGCCGTCTCAGATCGTGGTGATGCCTGCACCCTACTGCGGACGCAACCGGCCTTCGCCGTGCGCGCCGGATTCTGGCGTGTGCTCAGGTGCCCACCAGTGGCGTCACCGAATCACACGGTGTCGCCACGGAAGAACGCCGGTTTGTTCGTGGAGCCGGGGGGGCACCGTCACGGCGTCGACCGTCATGATCGGCAGGCCGCTCCAGTGGCCCAGGCAGGGCGCGGCGGCGGTGCGGGAAGAGCGGAAAGACCATCGGGTGCTGGCGCCACTAATGCGTGACCGGCTGACCGCCGCGCAACACCACGTACTGGCGTTCCTCGTCGTCGGCCGCCACGCGCTGCGTTGCGCCATCCGGCCCGGGCCGCAGCACCATGGCCCCGTCCGGTGCGTACTGCACGATGTACGCCTTGCGCACCGCGCCGGTCAGGTTTGGACCGGTCGAGTGCGGTGTCAGCGACGAGAACACCACGATGCTGCCGGAGCGGGCCTGTACTGCCACGGCGTCCGCCGGGTCGCGCAGGCAGACGAAGCCGATGTCGGAGTACTCGTGGGCCAGCGTGCCGCGCCGGTGCAGACCCGGCACGACCCACGGGCAGCCGTTCTCCTCGGTGGCATCTGTGAGCGCCACCCAGCAGGTGAGGTATTGCTGGGGCTCCACGAAGGCGTACCCGTTGTCCTGGTGCCAGGGGAACGGGGACTCGGTCCCCGGCTTCTTGTAGACGGCCTGGTCCCAGTAGAGCCGCACGTCGGTCCCGATCAGATCGGCGCACAGGTCGGTCAGCACCGGAGAGCGAGTGAATTCCCGCAGGACCGGCGACTGCAGCACCAGGTGCGTCGTAAAGGTGATCTCGTCGGCCCGGGCAATGAAGAACCGCCCTCCCTGCAGCTCGCGCAGCGCGTCGGCTCCTCGTTCCTCGAAGGGGTCGATGGCCGCCACGAGCGCTTCCACCTCCGCCGGCGTGAGCGCGTCCTCCAACACGAAGAACCCGTTTTCGTCGTACTGCCGGGCCTGCGCCTCCGTGATGGCGCGGAACGGCCCGGCGTGCGCGCTCCAGGAGAAGGACGAGTTCCGCTCGTGGCTGACGGGCGCGCGCACGCCTACGCTCCGCGGAAGGAGGGGTCGCGTCGGTCCGCCGCGGCGCGCACGCCCTCGGCGAAGTCGGCCGACTCGCGCAACCGAGTCTGCTCGGCGCACTCGCGCTCCATGGCCGATCGTGCTTCCTCCACCAGGCCCTGGCGCAGGGTGGCCCGGATGGAGCGGACGGCCAGCGGTGCGGCGGCTGCCAGTTCGTCGGCATAGGCGATGGCCTGCGCCGGCAGGTCGTCCTCGTCGACCAGCCGGTCGCAGAGGCCGAGCGCCCGCGCCTGCTCGCCCCCGACGCGGCGTCCAGTCAGGAGGAGGTCCGTCGCCGCCTGGCGGCCGACCACTGCCGGCAACGTGACCGTCAGCGCGAAGCCGTGGTGGAAACCCAGACGGGCGAAGTTGGCGCTGAAGCGGCTCTGCGCGGTCGCGACGCGGAAGTCGGCCGACAATGCGAGCCCGCAACCACCGCCGATGGCGGCTCCCTGCACCGCCGCCACGACAGGCAAGGGGGCGGCGAAGAGGCGCAGCGCGGCCCCGTAGAGCGCGGCGATGTCCTGGCCGGCGTTGCCGGCGAAGTCCAGCCCGGCACAGAAATGACGTCCCTCCGAGGCCAGCACGATGGCCCGGCACCAGCCCGATTGGTCAAGCTCTTCGTAGGACGTGGCCACGTCTGCGATGAGCCCGGTGTCGAAGTAGTTGTTAGGCGGCCGGTGCAGGCACACGACCGCGACGTGCTCGCCGTGTTGCGTCACGGTGACGTCGCTGCTGCTCACGGCGCGATGTCCTGCAGGCTGCGCCAATAGATGACAGCGTCCTCGCCTTCGACCGCATGCGGAACGCGCCCCACCTCGTCGAAGCCGAGCTGGCGATACATGGTGCGGGCGGAATTGGACTCGAAGACCAGGTTGAACATCATGGCGTCAAAGCCGAGTCGGCGCGCCTCCTGCAGCGAATGCTCCACCAGCGACCGCCCCACCCCCGTACGCCGGTAGGGCGCCAGCACGAAATAGCCGGCGTTGGCGATGTGGGCGGCCCGCCCGACGAAGTTGGGCTTGATGTAGGAAGCGCCGATCAGGTAGCCGCCGAAACGGGCCACGGACACGGCCGCCGCAGGACGTATCCAGTAGTCGTCGAAATCCTCCCGGGTCAGTGGGGGTCGCTGGGGGAATCCCTCTCCGGCGCCGACGATTCGGCTGAATGCCATGTAGAGCTCGTCGTGGTCATCGATTTCCGCCTGCCTGATCTCTACCGGCACGGCACCCACGGTAGTGGTGCCCACCGGGGAATCGACTGATCGCACCGGCGGTGCATTCCGCTCCGGCGGAGAGATCGCTGCTACGCGCCAGTACCGAACCCGGCCCTGCCGATGCCGGGGCGCACCGCCTCAATCGGGTCGCGCAGGTCGTCGATGTACCCGAGCGCGTACGCGCCCCGGTCGTAGCCCATCACCCGCAAGAGATCGGTCGGAAGCGTCTCGGCCACCTCACGTGGCACGGAGAGGTACTGGTTCTCCTCCTGGCGTAGCCAGGCCACGTTGTAGGTGATGTTCAACCCGATGCGGGTGGTGTCGGAGTGGTTGGCCCCGCCGCCGTGGTACACGCTGCCCGAGTAGAAGAGCACCGAACCGCGCTCCATCGTCGCCGGTTCGGTGTCGTCATGGCCGAAAGACTGACGGTCTTCTTGCAGGTTGCTGCCCGGCACAATGCGGGTGGCGCCGTTCTCCTCCGTGAAGTCGGTCAACGCCCAGATGGTGTTGCACTGGACCTCGTAACCCGAGGGGAAGGGAAAGAAGTCAAAGGCCCACTGGTCGCGGTGGATGGGCTGCGGGGTCTCCCCAGGCCCGATGGCAATTGCCTGAGTCAGATGCAGCTGCACGTTGGTGGCGTGGCCCAGGAACGTGCGCGCCGTGCCGAGGGCCAAAGGGTGCATGACGAGTTCACGACACCCGGGCGAGCGCGCGATCAACGAGCCCGTGCGCCGTGTGTGGTCCCCGCTGAAGTCGTCCGGCCCGGTCGGGGTTGCCTCCAGGTACGGAGCGAGCTCACTCTCGATGCGCTGCAGGAGCGCCTCGGGCGCAACCGCGTCCACGATCACGGCGCCGTCACGCCCGACGAGCGCAGCGACCTCGTCCGGGCTGGCTTCGTGCGTGAGGTGGACGAGGGGCACACCCCATCCTCCCCAACGCCGGCCGGCGCGGCAACTCATCCGGCTTCGGCGTCGACCACCAGTCCCAGCTCGCACAGCTTGCGGACCGTCTCGCGAACGTCCTCACCGATTTCGGCCGCATGATCCGGGTGCGACGCCGCCAGCTGGCGCACCATGTCGTCGAGCGTCGTCGTTCCGTCGCAGCACTCCCAAATGACAGCTGCGCTCGAGTTGAGCATGATCAGGAGCTGGCCGACGTCGTCGTAGACGGCGACGTTTTCGTCCAATTCCACTGCGGCAGCGCCTTCTCGGCGCACGGGCCGCGAGCTCTCATCGGGCCACCCAGGGTGCAAGGACTCAGGGGACACGTCCTGCACCTCCCGGGCCGCCCGCTGCTGCCGGAACTCGGGTTGTGCCGCCCATCACCACGTCGAGGACGGCGCGGCATGCCACCGCGAGGTCCGAGAAGACGAGGGAGAAGCACTGGCAGTCCCGCGCCAGGCGGCCGAGGGCACTGGTCCCGACGGATCCGTGGGCGACGAGGTTGACGGCGTTCACCGCCAGGGCGAAGAACGCCTGAGTGTCCGAGAGCGGCGTCAACGTGGTTTCGGCTCCGGCCTCGTAACGGGGAAGGATGACGAACCCGGGAGCGCAGGAAGTAGCGATCTCGAGTCCGGTGCCCTCCCCGACTGCCACCTGCCACTCCTGGCCCGTCAAGGGGCCGGACTCGGGAACAAGCCGAGAGCTGGGGCCGATGTCGGAGAGCACGGCGAAGCTCCCGGGCTTCACGGTGATCGGCTTTGGGTACGGCAGCAGCTCTCCGCTCGCCATGTGCAGGGCAGCCAGCTCGTCGGTGAGATACCCGAGCCCAGCGCGGGCCAGCCCGGCCACGAGAGTCGATTTGCCCGACCCTGACGCACCCGGAAGCAGGACGCCGGTGCCCTTGGCCTCGACCGCGCCGCTGTGGAACAGGAGGTGGTCGGCGCCCGTTTCCGCTGCGGCACGATTCAGGTCCCACACCACCCATCCGAGGGCATCCCCTGGCTGTTGCCCGAGTGCCAGTACCTCCTCGTCGCGCGTCACGTCGACTGTGCCGGTGGGCGCGTCTGCGGCCGTCAGCGAATACCAGTGGTCGGCGGCTGCCGTCTCAGAGCGATCCCGCAACCCGGCCAGCGCCGCACCAACCTCGCGACCAACACCCTCGTCGTCAGTGCGCACCGCGAAGCGGTAGGACAGCGCCCTCATGTTCGGGGTGCGATGCACCCACCCGCGATCCGGCCCCATCGATCAGGCAGGCGCGCCCGGACCCTTCGCCGGGGGGGTGGTGGTGCGGCTGGCCCAGTGGTGGAGGGCCCATCCGCCGGCCAGCAGCGCCGCCCCGATCTCGGCGTCGCGCTGGATGTTGAGCCCCGTGAAGGCGAGAGAGCCCGACTGGCCCTTGCCGGTGCCCGAACCGGTTGGCGCCGGCGCCCCGAACGCGCCATCTTCGCTGGACACGCCTGTCACCACACCTGGCGACGAAAGCGTGGCGCCACCTGCGGGCTTGGCGGTCAGAATCTCCGGCACCACCCAGGCGGCCGCGCCAGCAGTAGCGAGCGCACCCATGCGCCCGAGGGCTTGGCGCCTCGAGAGATAGGCCTCTCCCGAAATGGCCCGCGATGCCGCCGCATCACCCTGAGTCTCTTCTGAGTGCATTTCTACCGCCGTCCCTCACTCGCCTGTGAGTGGACTCACTTTATCCGTTACCGGGAACCCAACGCCACCGCGCGAGAGACCGAACGCCCGGCAAAGTCCCGAGAGACCTGCGAGAACCCGCACGATGCATCCGAATCTGCACGGCTGCAATACCCATTGCACCCTGGATTCGTGCGTAGCCGGCAACCACCGGACGGCAATGATGATCGCATGGGCGACGTCAGGGCGACCGTGACCGAATGGACGGCCACCCTGTTGTGGGAGGCCTGTCGCCGGGATCCAGATCCGGCCGCAATACGACGAGCCCTTGCCGGAGGGGCTGACCCGGCCTGGGCGGTGCGCGCCGCCTCGGACCAGCGGATCGGCGGGCTGCTCTGGCGGGCGCTCGCCGCGGCGGGCTCGTTGGACGCTCTTGGCCCCGACCGAGACACCTTGGCCGACATGGCCGACGCCTTCAAGATGGAGGCACTCCTGCTGCTCCCTCGTGCAGTCGCTCTCGCCGTTCGTCCGCTGACCGATGTGGGACTGGAGCCTGTCGTCTTCAAGGGGCCTGCAGTGGCGGCGCGCTACCCCGAACCGGGCTTGCGTCCAATGGACGACATCGACCTGCTGTTGCCTCGGGCCGATCACCAGCGCGCCCTGGCGGCCCTCGACCGTGCCGGGTGGCAGGTGACGCGCGCCGGTGACGGTGACCACTACGACACCGTGTTGGCCCATCGCGGAGTTCCTTCTTTCTTGCTCGAAATCCACTATGGGCTGGAAGAACCCTCTGAACGGGCGACGGCACTCGATCCCGAGAGCCTTTGGGCCAAACGGCAGCCGCTCGAATGCGCCGGCACGCCCGCGTTCGGATTGCCCCCCGCCGAGGAGCTCGTCGTGCTGGCGGCCCATGCCGGGAAGCCGCACCACCGGTTCGTGCGGATGGTGTGGATGGCCGACCTGGCGATGATCGTCGGGCACGCCGAGGACCACGGCTGCGCCGTCGACTGGGACCGCGTCCTGGCCGTGGCCCGGGCCGCGCGCTGTGTTCCGGTCGTCGGCGCCGCACTTGCGATGGCTCACCGGGCGGGCCTCGACGCACCGGTCGGACTGTTCCCCCTCCCGAGCCGCGGCCGGCGTGGCGACGCCATGCGGCAACTCCTGTCGGTCACTTGGCCGTTGACCCAGATGAACCTCACCGACTACCAGTTCAACTACGCCTTGACTGATAGCTGGGCCCGCCGCTCCAAAATGCTCTTTCTGCATCTCGTCTTGGGGCACGGGCTGCGCGCCCGGGCGCGGAGCGCGGTGGGCCTGGCGCCCCGGGCTACCTCCCCTGTCTCGTGACAAGACGAACAGGTGGCACCGCGGCGCTCATGGCCCCGGGAAGACGGCGCGCAGCCCCGCCACCAGGGCAGCGTCTCCGCCGACAGGGGGCGTGTGGTCGGGGTCGAGCCGGCCGTAGACCAGCCGACAGAAGGCTTCGGCGGGCAACTCCACATCGGGCTCCTGCCGAGGATCGCCGCTGGTGAGCTCCACGCCGTCCGCCGAGAGCCGAAGGGCGAGGTCCCGACCGGGGTCTGTGGTACGGACGGCGAGGGTCCGGTCGTGACCGTCCGGCCGTCCGCTGAACCGTGCGATCAGCGAGAGGTTGTCGACGACCAACGCGGTGGCGTCGGGCGGCAGGCGGGCGGTGTCGTCGATGGCGACGGCGATGTCCCACGTGTGGAGGGCGTGCTCGTTGAGCCGCAGGCCGACCATGTCGTCGAAGCCCAGGTTCATCGGTCCCATCGGGAAAAGCAGCCCCGCCCGCTCGCTCTGGTCCACCGCCTCGAGCGCCTCCGTGAGGGCTTCGTCGGCCACCAAGGCGTCGTCGCCCTGGGCTCGGGGCGTCTTGGCGTTCCACTCGTCCCAGACCGACCGGTTGAAATCATCCGGCGTCGCGGTCCCCGCCCGGATGTCCTGCAGGCTCCGGAGCGAGATCACCGCGCCCGAGCCGAGGTGGGACAGGACCTGGGCGATCGACCAGTCGTCGCAATAGGACTGCGACACGAGTTGGGCCTCGTCCAACCCGCCCGCGAGTTCGTGCAATCGATCGACTGAGGCGCGTAACACGGCAAGGGGATTCTCCATCCCGGCGGTTTACCCGCCGGCGGCCCGCGCCGACGCGAGGGCGCGCATCCACCACGCCAGGTCGTCGGCCAGCATGTCGAGCCTGGGCTCGAGGGGAGCGAAGGGTGAGACGTCGGCTTGATCCGGTGCCTGGCGCAACGCGATGAACACGTCGGGCAACACGTGCACGGCATGGCGCAGCGGTGCCATCTCGAATTCGACGGCCACCGCCCGCAGTTGCTCGATCGCCCGCGCCCCGCCGGTGTTACCCCACCCGACATAGGCGACGGGCTTGCGGCGCCACTCGACGAAGGTGGAGTCGAGCGCGTTCTTCAAGACGGCTGGGTACCCGTGGTTGTACTCCGCCGTGAGGATCACGTAACCGTCGGCTCGGTCAATGACCCGGCTGAAACGGGTGACGGCCTCGTCGGCGTAGTCACGCCCCGTCCGAATCGGGGGATCGGCGTCGAAGAACGGTAACGGGTGATCCCGCAGGTCCACCAGCTCGAGATCGAACGCGTCGTGCTGGCGCGAGTCGGCGCATGACCCAGGCCGCAACCCGCTCGCTGAAGCGACCCTCCCGGGTGGTCCCATTAATGACCTGCAAGAGCACGAGCGCTTTCCTCTCGTCGGTGGTGGTGACGGCGAAAGGCGGTCCCGCCTGGACAAACGGTAGCATCACCACAGCAATATTTAACTTGACAGCTAACTAACTAAAGAGTTAACTACATGGCATGACGAGAAGGGCTGATGACACCCTCAATGCGGCCTTTGCCGCGTTGGCGGACCCCACACGGCGCGCCATCGTGAGCCGGTTGGCCCGGGGCGACGCCACTGTCACCGAGCTCGCCGCGCCGTTCGCCATCTCGCTGCCTGGGATCTCAAAGCACCTCAAGGTGTTGGAGCACAGCGGCCTGATCTCGCGGCGCCGCGACGCACAGTTCCGGCCCTGCCATCTTGAGGCCGGCGCGCTCGACGACGCGCTGGACTGGATCACCACGAACCGGCGCCTGTGGGACGAGCGCTTCGACAAGCTCGACGCACTGCTGGACGACCTGCAACCGGCGAAGAAGCGAACGGGTCGGGCTCGTGGCTGAGCATGGCGAGCTGCACTTCAGCCGGGTCTTCGACGCGCCACGCGAGCTCGTCTTCGCTTGCATGACCGATCCCGATCATCTCGCCCACTTCTGGGGGCCGACGGGAGTGAGCGCACCGCGGGACCGCATCACGCTCGACCCTCGTCCCGGCGGTGTCTTCGAGACAGTCATGGTCAACGACGCCGATGGCAGCGAGTACCCCACACGAGCCGTCTTCGACGAGGTGCGCGCGCCAGAACTGCTGGTGTGGACCGAGTCGCACTCGGGCATGCGGGTGCGCTCCGAGTTCATGGCGCTCGGCCCGGAGCGCACCGAGGTCCGGATCCATCAGACCTACGTGCCAGAGGCGTTCCTGGCCCCCGAGGCTCAGGCGGGTTTCTCGACCTCACTCGACCGCTTCGCTTCGTATGTTGCCGGGCTGGTCGCGCGTGAGCACGAACACGAGCACGGCCGAGGACATCGCCGACGAGTACACGGCACTGGCCGACCTCCTGCAGGCTGCCGATCCTGCGGTATGGGACTCGCCCTCGCTCTGCCAGGGCTGGCGCACCCGCGAGGTCGTGGCGCACATGACCATGCCGGCACGCTACGACGGGCCCGCCTTCATGGCGGAGCTGGCGGCGGTCGGTGGCGACTTCACGCGGCTCTCTGATGTGGTGGCGGCACGCGACGGTGCGCTCCCCACTGCCGTGTTACTGGCCGACCTCCGCTCCCCGGTGCTCCACGAGTGGCAGCCGCCGGGCGGCGGGGTGGACGGAGCGCTGATCCATTGTGTGATCCACGGACTCGACATCGTGGAGGCGGTCCCATTGGATCGGTACGTACCCGAGCACCGCATCCGCTCGGTGCTCGGACTGGTGACGGACGGGGCACCTGCGGATGCGCCCAACCTCTTCGGGGTCGACCTGCAGCGGCGTGGTGCTGCAGGCGGACGACATGGATTGGTCCTCCGGCTCGGGCTCCGACCCCGGGGCCCTGGTGGTAGGCCCGGCTCAGGCAATCGCCCTGGTGGCCTGCGGCCGCCTGCTGCCGGTCGGCCGCCTCAGTGGCCAGGCGGCCCCTCGCTTCACCCGGTCGTAAACGGCTGCGCCAGCTGACGCGCCATGAGGCGCGCCGGGGTGCTCGGACCGTTTTCGGCCACGGCCTGTTCCACGAAGACGGGCCGGCCGGCAAGCCCGGTGGCACAGGGGACGGCGCTCTTCTGGGGGAAGCGCGCCATGCCGGCCAGCACGTCCCACACGGTGAGCACGATGCCGAGGTTGGAGCCTTGGCGCCCTTCGACCGCGTGGTGGAGCCGGTGGTAGGCGGGGCTCACCAGCACGCGACCGAGCGGCCCGTAGGACCAGGGCACATTGGTATGCGGGAGGGTGCCGAGGCAGACGTAGACGGTGATCAGCACTGGCGCCAGCGGATGCGCCCCCGTGAGAAGGAGCACGGGCACCGTGGCCAGCAAGAACCCGTTGGTGTGCATGAGCGGGTGGGCGCGGAAGGACGTGAGGACGCTCAGCTCTTCCTGCGAGTGGTGCAGCGCGTGAATGCGCCACAGCGCGCCGAAGCGGTGATCGCCCCAATGGGCCAGCCAGTTGCACAGGTCCATGGCCAACAACGTGGCGACGACGACGGTCCAACGCGGCCAGTGTGCCGTCCATGTGGCCTGCAGCCAGCGAGGCGTGGCCGCGCAGGATGACGGCGCTGCCGACGCTCAGCAATGTCATGAACGGCGCGATGGCCAAGATGTACAGGAGAAAATACGACGCATCTTGCACGTGGCCTCGAGCCAGGAAGGGACGGCGTTCCGCCGGCCACAGGCGCTCGCAGGCGAGGGCGGCCAGCACGAGGACGACGAAACCGGGCGCGACGAGCTGGGCCCAACCGGCCGCCAGCGTCGCACCCAGGCCGTGCGAGCCCACGAGCGCGTCGACGGCTTCGAAGACGACCAGGCCCGTGGCGGCGGCGATGCCCAGCGTCCCCGGGGAGACGAACGCGAGGCGGCGACGCGCTGCAGTGGGCTGGGTCCTGACCGGCTCTGTCGTCGCCAGCTCGGCGCCGATCGTCGTCATGCGATGTCCATCGGTTCCCGCAGGGCTCCAACCCTGGTGGGCAGCTTCCCCCAGTGGGAGGCGCCGTCCACCGGATGTACGGGCCGCGGCCGGCTCGGGATTCCCTACGTGCCTACGTCCTGGTGTCTGTGGCTGTCGACGACTCCATCGCATCACGCCAGCGGCGCCAGGCTTGGTAGCCACCGGTCAGATCCCCTGCCCTGGTGAAACCCAGCTGGTGGAGCGAATCTGCCGCCAGGCTCGAGGCGTAGCCCTCCGAGCACACCACCACCACGGGCTGGTCGTAGCCGGTCACTTCCGCCAAGGAGTGGCTTCCGGTCAGGTCGAAGCGCCACTCGAGCACGTTGCGCTCCACAACGAGCCCGAAGCCGAGTTCGCCCTCGGCGGCGCGTTGGGCGGCCGGCCGGATGTCGACCACCAGGGCGCCATCGTCACGCAGCGCCTCGAGTTCGTCGGGCTCGACCCGCCTGATGCGGGTGCGAGCCTGAGCCAACAGGTCGTCGGTGCTACGACCGGTCACTGAGCGACGGCCGCAGAACCCAATGACGCGTGGCCCAGCGCCGCCTCCCCTGTGTCCTCGACGGGCCCGAACTCGCCACTCCCGTCGTCGGACCAGGCGACCTCGCGCACGACCAGCTGCGCCCCGGCGACCGCGTAGAAGGTCATGGAAGTCAGGGCGGGGCTGTAGACGTGCAAGCTGAGCGCGTGCCCGCCGGACTCGTTGGTCACATCGTGCACATGGCCCGCACCGAAGCCGAGGGTGGAGCCCGCGTGCAGCTCGTGACGGACAAGGGAGAGTCGTCCGGTGGCATCGCGCCGCGGTACCGCCTCCACCAGGGTTCCCCGGATCACGCTCACCGCTCCGGTGGAGGTTCCGTGGTCATGGAGCTCCACTCTTCCACCGCTCGGCCAGGCGATCAGCCAGGCGTCGAAGTCGGGCGTCCGGGCCATCAAACGCCACGAGCGGCGCTCGGTGTCGAGCGCTCCCGGCCAGTCGACGGCCGGAGCGAGGCGGCTGGCCACCTCTTGGGGGTCGACGAGCTGCCGCAGGGTAGGGGGACGCACCCCGAGGAGGCTAAGCGGTAAACCCGACTAAGTCAATCGTATTTAGAGCTTTACACTCCCCTCCCAGGCGGCGGAGGCCGAACCGGACAAGATGGCGTCGATGTATCCCCTGGTGTGGCCCGAGATCACAAGACCACGGCAGGTCCTTCCGACATGAAGGTCATGGGTTCGGCCACGTCCACCGTCACCGAGCTGACGTCCGTTCCGGGTGGTGTCGTCCGGACGTCATGGAGCCAGAGGGTGCGCTCCATGCTCCTCGGACCCCATGGCGGAGGCACCACCCGGCGGCGCGCCTCGGACGTCGTACGGGTCGCAATCGCCACTGTGCTGGTCGTCATCTGCGTGCCGCTGGTCCAGGCCAACACGTCGGTGGAGATCCACGTGACCGAGCTCCTCACTCCGCCGCCCACGGGCATGCAGTGGCTGATCACCGCGCTCTGGTTCGTCGGCTCCATCGGCGTCATCGTCGCCCTGGTCCTGATCGGGCTTCTCGTGCCCCGACTGGCGGCCGTCCGGCAGATGGGGGTGGCCGGGCTGGCGGCCCTCCTGGTGTGCCTCCTGCTCGACGCGTGGTTGGGCCCCGCCGCCGGGCGTCCGCCGATTCCGGTCTTCTCAGGCTTCGACCCGCGTTTCCCCATTCTGCAGTTGGCGGTCGCCACCGCGGTCGCCCTGGCCGGGCTGCCCTACCTGAGCCGGCCGATGCACCGCATCGTCATCGGTGCTCTCGCGCTCGCCGGGCTCTGCGCGGTCGTGGGCTCCTATGGGCTGCCACTCGGTGTCATTGCCGCCGTGCTCGTCGGGTGGGGCACGGCGGCGGCCTGCCACCTGGCCATGGGCGCGCCGAACGGGCTGCCATCGGCGTCCGAGGTGACTGACTCCGTGCGTGACCTGCAGGTCGAGGTACACGGAGTCGGCTCCATGGCGCGCCAGGAGTGGGGCGTGGCATCGTTCGCGGGCACGGACACGAAGGGCCGCACCATTGAATTGGCGGTCTACGGGCGCGACGCCGCCGACGCCCAGTGGCTGCGCAAGGTCTGGCGTTTCTGCATCTACCGCGATTCGGGACCGACGCTCGTGATCAATCGGCTGCAACAGGTGGAGCACGAGGCCTACCTCACCTTTCTCGCCGCACACGCCGGCGTGCGCGTTCCCGAGATCGTGGCGGCAGGGCGTTGCGGGCCGGCCCGCGACGCCGCGCTCGTCGACGCGGCTGCCCGAAGGGCGTCGGCTCTCAGATGTAAAGAGCGAGGAGGTACGCGACGACGATGTCGACGAGTTCCTCCACGCCGTGCTTGTGTTGCGTCAGGCCGGAATCTCCCATGGTGCGCTGAGCCCGGAGACGGTGCTCGCCACGTCACAGGGTCCACTACTGCGCGATTTCCGACGTGCGTCGTCGTCGGCCCCCGCCATGCGCACCGATCGCGACCTGGCGGCCGCCGTGGCGGCGGTGGCGGTGGTGGTCGGCGTCGAACGCACCGTCGCCGCCACGTGCCGCGTCCTCGACACGAACACGATCCAGGCTGTTCTGACCCGCCTGCAACGCTCCACACTCGACCCCGAGACCGAACGCCTGGCCCGGGCAGAGAAGGGTTTCCTCAAGTCGCTGCGGGAGGCGCTCGCCACCGCCGCCGGGGTGGAGGTACCGAAGCTCGTCGAGGCGAAGCGCATCAGTTGGCCCAACCTCTTGATGGTCGTGGGCAGCCTCGTCGGGCTGTGGCTGATCATCGGTGTCCTGACCGACGCCTCAGGCTCGCTGAGCGTCATCCGGGGCGCCGCCTGGGGTTGGGTTGCGGCGGCCTTCGTCCTGGGACAACTCCCCGTGGTCACGGGCGCTTGGGCCCTGACCGGTGCCGTCATGGGCCCGCTGCCGTTCGGGCGTTGCGTCGCCCTGGAGACCTCGAACATGTTCACGTCCTTCGTCGGCGGTGACGCCGCCGTCTTCGGTGTCCGCGTGCGCTTCTTCCAGCGTCAGGGGTTGGATGCGCCGGCTGCCATCAGCTCGGGGGCGATCGCCGGCACTGCGAGTTGGGTGGTCAAGGGAGCGTTGTTCCTGCTCTGCCTCCCGTTTGCCGTGGGCGACTTCCACAAGCCCGCGGCAAGCGACACCGGGAGCCATGAGGGCATCGTGTGGATCATTCTCATCGTCGTTCTGGTCGTCGCCATCCTCGTGGCGGTGGTGACTCTCGTGCCTCGAGTGCGGCGGCTGGCAAACGAGAAGGCCCGGCCGCACCTGGTCACGATCTGGAACGACGTCAAGGCCATCGCCGTGGAGCCCCGCAAGATCTTCTATGTGCTGGGCGGATCCCTGGGCAGCCAGGTCTTCATCGCCCTGTGTCTCGGGGCGTCCCTCCACGCGGTGGGTGAGCACGCCAGCTTCGCCACCCTCATTGTGGTGCTGACCCTGGCCGCCATGATCGGTGGCGCCGTTCCCATCCCGGGCGGTGCCGGTGTCATCGAAGTCGGGCTGATCGCGGGACTGACAGCCGCGGGCATTCCGCAGGATCAGGCCGTGGCCGCCGTCTTCATCGAACGCTTCTGCACCGCCTACCTGCCGCCGATCTGGGGCTGGGCGACGCTGGTGTGGATGCGCCGCAGCGACTACATCTGAGTGCGGCGTCCGGGGATCGGGCGCCGCTGGTACGGAGCGAGCAGCTCAGCTCGTCCAGCCGTCGGTGACGGGGCTCGTCGTGGCTGTCCCGTCCCGCCACCCGTGGCGGTGATCCCCGTGAGCGACGGCATGGAGAAGAACGTAGTGGCGCACGCCAACGGAGCGGACGGGCTCATGGAGGCGTCGTCGCTCAGCGTCACGACGAGTGGGTTGTTGGCCTTGCCGCTGGCGGTCACACCCATCCGTCTCGCCCGCAGCTGCTTCCGACCCAAAACATGCGTTTCAGAAAGAATCCTGAGACGGGTCCGTGAGCACCCCATCCGGGTTGGAGGTCGGGCCTGCCGCCACGAGGCGTAGCCGGCGGGGCGGCGGCTCTAGGCGGCGAAGGGCAGCTTCATGACCTCGGCGAGGTTGCCGCCCATCACCTTCGCAATCTCGTCGTGGGACAAGCCCTCGAGCTCGTCGACGTAGGAGAGCGGCTCCGACATCCCCTCAATGTGCGGATAGTCCGACCCGAACACGACCCGGTCCGCACCGACCAATTGGATCAGGCCGCGCGGGTCCTCCTCGTGGAACGGGTGGACCCAGATGTTGCGCTTCAGCACCATGAGGGGATCCTCGTCGTAGATCGACGGCTCGTGCGCGTAGGACCGTCCCATGGCGTCGATGAGCGGACGCACCCAGGCCGAGCCGTTCTCCACCGGGAGTATGCGTAAGGACGGGAACCGGCTCAAGAGGCCGTGGCCGATCAATGACGCCACGGTGTCGAAGATGCCCCGGCCCTGCGTGTGCGCAATGTCGAGGAAGGCGGATCTGCGCCCGGCGAAAGGCAAATGCTCCCCTCCGTGCGTGCCCTCCCACTGGTTGTAGTAGCGGGTGAGGCCGTCGTCCGAGGCGTGCATACCGACCGCGACGTCGAGCTCTGTCACTCGCTGCCAGAAGGGGTCGAACTCCGGCAGCGCGAACGAGCGATACCCGCGATAGCCGGGCACCGGGGCCGGCCTGATGAGGATGAGCTTGGCGCCACGCTCGACAACCCATTCGAGCTCCTTGATCGCCTCGTCGACGATAGGCAGCGTGATGACCGGGGAGGCAAAGATCCGACCCTCGTAGTTGAAGGTCCAATGCTCGTGCATCCACTGGTTGAGCGCGTGCACGACGACGTGCGTTGCGATGGGATCGTCGGCCAGGCGCTCCTCGAGCAAGCTGGCCAGCGTCGGCCACATGAGCGCACGGTCGAGCCCGAGTTCGTCCATGAGGGCCAGCCGCGGTTCGGGCGAGAAGAACGCCTCCGGCGAGCGGATCGGATCCCCCATCAGCTCGCGACGCGACTTCCCCTCAGGGTTGCCGTGCTTGAAGAGCTCTTCCGACGCGCCCGGCCGGCCCACCACGTTGAACGTCGGGTTGGGGATGTACTCCGAGATCATGTTGCGCACCGCGATCTTCGTGCGGCCGTTGACTTCCACGTACTTGATCAGCCCCGAGTACTCGGGAGGCAGGAACTTCGTGAAGGCGTCCGTCGTCTCGTACATGTGGTTGTCGGCGTCGAAGACGGGAAAGTCGACAATGGGCTTGGGCATGACCACCTCCATGAGGACGGGACCGCAGCGCGCCCTCGCAGCACGGGGCGGACGGCTCGTTTTCAACTTCGACGTCAATATTACCGGGCCGACCCGCGCAGGCACAAATACACCGCCCCCCCGTTCCCACATGGCGCAGCACCTGGCAGCGCAGGGTTGGCTCTGCAAAGCTTTGCATCATGCTCCACCAGGACCGACTCCTGCCTGCCGACGCCGGCGTCCGCCGGGTCGCGCGAGCCTTGTACGAAGGAACGAGGACGCTTCCCATCGTGAGCCCCCACGGGCACTGTGACCCGGCGGCCCTGGCCGACGACGCGGCCTTCCACGACCCGGCGGCGGAGCTCGTGACCAAGGACCACTACGTCCTACGCATGCTCTACAGCCAGGGCGTCCCTCTCGAGTCGCTCGGAGTGCAACGGAGCGACGGCGCACCGAGAGAAACGGACGGCAGGCAGATTTGGCGTGCCCTGGGCACGCGCTATGCCCTCTTCCGCGGCACGCCGTCCAAGCTCTGGCTCGACCACACACTGCAGGAGGTCTTCGGCGTGGTGGAGCCACTCGGGGCCCAAAACGCCGATGCGGTGTACGACGAGGTCTCGGCGCGCTTGACGCAGGAGGACTTCCGACCTCGTGCGCTCTTCGAGCGCTTCGACATCACCTATCTCGCCACCACCGATGGAGCACTGGACCCTCTCGACGCCCACACTCGGCTCCGCCAATCCGGTTGGGGCGGCAGGATCGTCCCGACCTTCCGTCCGGACGACGTCGTCGACCCCGACCGGCCCGGATTCCATGCGCATGTCGCGACTCTGGGCGAACTCACGGGCGAGGACACGTCCCAGTGGTCCCGCTATCCTCGAAGCGCTGCGGATCCGTCGCGCCGCGTTTGTTGCGGTGGGAGCGACCGCGTCGGACCACGGGCACCCTTCGGCCGCCACGGCAGACCTGTCTCCCCGGCAGGCCGAAGACCTCTTCGGCAGGATCATGGCGGCGAAGGGACGGCCCGGAGACTCCGAGCTGTTCCGCGCGCAGATGCTGGTCGAGATGGCGGCGATGAGCATGGACGACGGTCTCGTCTTGCAGATCCACGCCGGTGCCTGGCGCGATCACAACCCGACGGTGGCCGCCCGGTTCGGCCCCGACCAGGGAGCCGACATCCCGCGGGCGGCCGACTACGTGGGCGGCCTCAAACCGCTCCTCGACCGGTTCGGCAACGAGCCACACCTGACCGTCGTCGTGTACACCCTCGACGAGACCACGTACAGCCGCGAACTGGCCCCGCTGGCCGGGCACTATCCCGCGCTGCGGCTCGGACCGCCGTGGTGGTTCTTCGATAGCCCCGAAGGTATCCGGCGCTTCTACCAGTCGGTCGTCGAGACGGCGGGATTCGCCAACACAGTCGGTTTCAACGACGACGCCCGGTCGCTGTTGTCGATTCCGGCGCGTCATGACGTCGCCCGACGGTTGAATGCCGGCTACCTGGCCGGGCTCGTCGGCGAGCACCGAATGACGGAGGAGGACGCCGCGGAGACCGCAGAGGATCTGGCCCTCAATCTCGCCGCAAGAGCGTTCCGGGTCGACGGATGAGGCAGGTGGTGTTGGTGGGGCTGATGGGGTCGGGCAAATCGACCGTCGGCGCGCTGGTGGCGACGCGCATCGGACGGGTGTTCGTCGACGTGGACGTCGTGATCGCGCGCGAAACCGGCAAGACCGTCCGAGAGCTCTGGGAAGAGGGCGGCGAAGCCGCCTACCGGTCCCTCGAATCGGAGGCCGTGCTGCGTGTCCTGCGTGACGACACGGCGTCCGTGCTGGCCGCTCCCGCCGGGGTCGTCCTCGATCCCGTCGTGCGCGCTGCCCTGGCGGGGAACGTAGTCGTGTGGCAGCGCGCCCGACCTTCGAGCTTGGCGGGCCGGGTCCGCCCCGGCGATCACCGTCCGCTGTTCGGGGACATGCCCGCCGAGACCCTCGCCGCAATGGCTGACGAACGGTCCGATCTGTACGGAGAGGTGGCCACCGCAACCGTCGACACCGACTCCGACGCCGACGCCGACACGCCGGCCGACGTCGCGGAGGTCGTGGTCCGACTGCTCGCCGGACAGCGATGAGCGCCTGAACGAGAAGAACCCGGGAGACACGATGTTGCGACCACAGGACACCAGCACGCGCGAGACCAAGCGGCTCGATGGCATTTGGGATTTCGGGGCCGATGCGGCCGGAATCGGACGAGTCGAGCGCTGGTGGCAGTCGGCGCTGCCCGACGCCCGGCGAATGCCGGTCCCGAGCAGCTTCAACGATGTGCTGGCTGATCCGAACGTGCACGATCACGTCGGTGACGTGTGGTACCAGCGTCATGTCTTCATCCCGCGTGGTTGGACCGGCCAGCGCGTGGTCCTACGCTTGGACGCGGCCACCCACCGAGCCAGGGCCTGGGTCGGACACTCCTGCGTCGGCGAGCACGAGGGCGGATACACGCCCTTCGAGGCCGACGTCACCGAGTTCGTGGTCCCGGGTGAGGAATGCCGGCTCACCGTCGTCGTGAACAACGAGCTCACCTGGGAGTCCCTTCCACCGGGCATCGTCGAAGTGCTACCGGATGGGACCCGACGCCAGCGGCAGTACCACGACTTCTTCAACTATGCGGGCCTGCATCGCAGTGTCTGGCTGTACACGACACCATCTGCCCACATCGCCGACCTGACCGTGGTCACCGACATCGACGAGGGGACCGGCGTGGTCCGCTATGCGGTGGCGGTCGCCCAGGCCGATGGGCCCACCGTCCGCGTGCGGCTACGGGACGCCGAGGGCGCAGAGGTCGCCGCGTGGGAGGGGCACGCCGGCATTCTGCGCGTGCCGAGACCGGAGCTCTGGAGACCGGGTCGCGGGTACCTCTATGACCTCGAGGCGGAACTCGTCGACGACGGGGTGGTCGTCGACCGCTACACACTCCCGGTCGGCATCCGCACCGTGGCAGTCCAAGGCACGCAATTCCTCATCAATGGCGAGCCGTTCTACTTCCGCGGGTTTGGCAAGCATGAGGATCTGAACGTACACGGCCGCGGTCACGACGATGCCGCCATGGTGCACGACTTCTCGCTGCTGGCGTGGATCGGCGCCAACTCCTTCCGCACCTCGCACTATCCATACGCCGAGGAAGTGCTCGAGCACGCTGACCGCCAGGGCATCGTGGTCATCGACGAGACGGCAGCGGTCGGCCTCAACCTCGGCGTGGGGGGCGGGATGTTCCTCGGTGGACCCCGGACGACCTATTCCGAGGAGACGATCAGTGACGTCACGCAGCTCGTGCATCGCCGAGCCATTGAGGAGCTGATCGCGCGGGACAAGAACCATCCCTGTGTCGTGCTTTGGAGTCTGGCCAACGAACCCGAGTCCCACACCGACGCCGGCCGCGCCTACTTCGAGCCGTTGTTCCGGGCGGCACGGGAGGCGGATCCCAGCCGGCCGGTGGGGTTCGTCAACATGATGTTCGCGCTCCCCGACACCTGCACCGTGACCGAGCTGGCGGATGTCGTCATGCTCAACCGCTACTACGGCTGGTACGTGGAACCGGGAGACCTCCTCGCCGCCGAGCTCGGCCTCGAGGCCGAGCTGCAAGCCTGGGCGTCCAGGCACGCCAAGCCCATCATCGTGACGGAGTACGGCGCCGACACCATGTCCGGCCTTCACACCACCGACGGCAGCATCTGGAGCGAGGAGTACCAGGTGGCGCTGCTCGACACGTATCACCGGGTCTTCGATCGCTCCGAGGCGGTGGTGGGCGAGCACGTCTGGAACTTCGCCGACTTCGCGACCGGCCCTTCGTTCATGCGCGTCGACGGCAACAAGAAGGGCGTGTTCACCCGGGAACGGCGGCCGAAGATGGCCGCACACGATCTACGACGGCGCTGGCTCGGCGCTACCTGACGCGTGCCGTCGAATGCCTGACCACGAAGTTCCCGAAGAGCTCTTTTTTCGCGGGGCCTTCGCCGAGCATGGCCATGGCAACGGAGCCGACCTCGTCGCTCGGCAGGCTGATGGTCGTGAGCGGTGGCGCCACCATGGCCGCCATCGGTACGTCGTCGAATCCCACGACACTGATGTCGTCGGGGACGGAGATCCCGAGCGTGCGCAGACCCGCAACCACGCCGATCGCCATTTGGTCGTTGAAGGCGAGCACGGCGGTGACCGCGCTCTCCACGATCTCTGGTACGAATGCCGAGGCCGCCTCGAAAGTCGGTTCGCTCCCCTTCAGCTCGACCAACTCCATTCCCGTGCTCGCGACGGAACGTCGCACGGCGGACCCGCGCTCCGCGGACGCCCACGACCCGCTCGGTCCACGCAGGAACGCCATGCGGGTATGGCCCAGGCCGGCCAGGTGCTCCAACGCGCGCGCCACCGCCGGAGCGGTCCGCAGCAGGATGGAGGCGTGCTGGGGCACGGGACGGTTGACGAAGACCGCTGGCGTGGATCCCAGGGAACCGAGGGAGCGATGCAGCCGGCGGGGCGACACGACGACGAACCCGTCCACTTCGTGAGCCAGCGACTCCACTGCGCGTACTTCCTCGTCCGGGTGTTCGCCGGTATCGACGAGGAGGATTTGCAGATCGCTCTGTCGGGCCGACCGCTCCACCGAGCGCACCAGCGACGCGAAGTGTGGGTTGGTGATATCGGGAACGATCACCGCGACGTTGCCGGTACGGCCGGTGATCAGGCCGCGCGCGGCACGATTGGGGACGAAGCCGAGCTCGCGTATGGCGGCTTCGACCCGCAAGCGTGTCTCCGGAGCCACCTTTTCCGGGACGTTGACGGTGCGCGACACGGTGGCGGCGTGGACACCGGCGCGTGCCGCAACGTCGAGGATCGTCGCCCGCTGCTCGCGCCGCACGACGACCGACCCTACACGGCGACCCGCGAATTCCGAGGTGACGGATGAGGGGCACCGGACAGCAACGCCTGAGCACGCGCACGGTGGCGCACGCGCATGCACGGGCTCTGCCGGACTACGACCGCGCCGCCCCACCGGCGATCGCGCATCTCGGATTCGGAGCATTCGCCCGGGCGCATCTCGCGGTCTACGCCGACGAGCTGCTGCGGAGGGGCCGGCCCGCCATGGTCAGGGGCGTCTCCATCCGGAGTCGTCGGGCGCAGCAGCAACTCGCGCCTCAGGACGGGCTCTTCACGGTGGGCGTACGGGAGCCCGGTATGGATCAGACGCTCCAGGTAGTCGGTGCGCTGGCCTCCATCGAAACGGGACCGGCCGCCGCGCTCGCGGCGATGACGGCCCCCACGACACAGCTCGTGACGTTGACCATCACCGAGAAGGGCTACCAGGACACCGGCGTGCCGGCACCGGCACTGATCGCCCGCGCGCTGCAGCAGCGCCGCCACGAAGGGATAGCGCCTCCGGTCTTCGCGTCGCTCGACAACCTCCTCGACAACGGCGGCATCCTGCGGGCCCGGGTCCTCCATGCGGCCGCCCGGCTCGACTCCGCACTGGTCCCTTGGATCGCCCGCGAGGTGCGCTTCCCCAGCTCGGTGGTCGACCGGATGGTCCCAGCGCCTACGGGGGCCGACCTGGACGACGTCGCGAACGCTCTGGGCCTCAGGGACGAGGGCGCTGTCGTGGCAGAGCGGCACCGCACCTGGTTCATCCGTTCGGTGGACGGGCTCGAGTGGTTGGCGGACGTGGGTGTGCAGCTGGTCGACGATGTCGCGCCGTTCGAGCGTCGCAAGCTCTGGCTCCTCAACGCTCCGCATTCCGCTGCGGCCTACGGCGGTCTGCTGGTCGGCTGCGCCACGATCGCCGATGCCGTGGCGGACCCGACCGTCTCCCGGTTCGTCCGGGATATGGTCGACGACACGCTCGAGGTAGCCGACTTTCCGGCAACCCTGCACCCGGCGGCGTTCGCCGAGGAGGCATTGCGACGGTTCGCCAACCCAGCGCTCGGTCACAGGTGCGCGCAGGTGGGCGCCGACGGGTCGAGCAAGCTACCCCAGCGCCTGCTGCCCGTCGTGCACGCCCGTCGGGAACGAGGACTCGGGACCGACCGGTTCGCCAAGGTGGCCGCGATCTGGATCGCGGCAACTGCCAGGGTGCCAGTCCGGGGTGCCTTGCTTCCCGGCCTCGAAGACCTGATCGCCGGCGACCTCCGCCCCGCCGTGTCCCGAAGCAGCCTGCTGGAGCTCAGCCGGATGGCGCTCGGTGACAGCGCGTTCGCCACCGACGTGGCGTGCATGCTGGGGAGGTTGACAACCGAGGGGCCTTCGATGCTGGGGACAACAGAGTGACCGTGTCGCTGGGAGGTTCAGGGCACGTCCTCGACCCGGAGGAGGTGACGTCGTTCGTGCGCGCGCAGATAGCCGGGCTGGACCTCGCCGGACGCTCGTTGTGCACGGTCATCCCCGACGGCACGCGGAAGTGCCCGCTCCCACTCCTCCTGCAGGCCATTGAGGAAGGAGTCGGCGATCGGGCTCGTTCCTCCACCGCGGTGGTCGCCCTCGGCACGCACGCGCCGATGTCCGACGTGGCTATGAGCGCCCTCGTGGGACAGACGTCCATGCGCGTCGTGAACCACGCCTGGTGGGACGACGACACCTACACCCACGTCGGAAGCCTGTCGGCGGAGCTCGTCACGGATCTCTCCGAGGGTCGGCTGCACAATGCCATCGACGTACGCATCAACCGACTTGTCGTCGAGAGCGACGTGACGCTGCTTGTGGGCCCTGTGCTTCCCCACGAGGTCATCGGCTTCTCGGGAGGGAACAAGTACCTCTTCCCCGGCCTGTCCGGCCAGGAGATGATCGACGTCACGCACTGGCTCGGCGCGCTCATCACGAGCAGCTCCATCATCGGCACTCGTGGAATCACGCCGGTGCGGGCATTGGTGGATGCGGCGGCGGAACTCGTCGGCGGTGAGCGCCATGCACTGTGCGTGGTCGTGGACCGCGAGAGCGGCGGCCTGGAGTCACTGTCGTTCGGTGAGCCGGATTCCGCCTGGGCTGCCGCGGCTGCCGTGGCGGCCGAATCACACGTGGAGTACCTCGACCACCCGGTGCAGCGGGTGCTCTCGATCGTCCCGAACCGCTACCCCGACCTGTGGACGGGGGCCAAGGGCTTCTACAAGGTGGAGCCCGTGGTCGCCGATGGCGGCGAGGCGGTCCTGTACGCGCCGCACATCACCGAGATTGCCGCCATGCACCCCCGGCTGGTGGAAATCGGGTATCACTGCCGCGACTTCTTCCTGGCCCAATGGGACCGCTACTGCGACGTGCCGCTGGGCGAGCTGGCGCACTCCACGCATCTGTTCGGAGCCGGGACCTACGATCCGGCGGCAGGCGAGAGGCAGCGCGTCCGGGTCACTCTGGCCACTGGCATTCCCGAGGGCGTCGTGCGACGGGCCAACCTCAGCTACCTCGCACCTGAGGACGTCGATCCGGGCGCCTGGGCCACCGACCCCGGGACGCTCGTCGTCCCGGACGCCGGCGAGGTGCTCTACCGGCTCCGGTAGCGAGCCGAACCGAAGGTCATTCGCCGGGATAGACCACACCCAGCTCGCCCCGGATGGCGTCGAGTGTCGTGGCCAGTGCGATGGACTCGTCCAGTGGGACGACGGTGCTCTCGGTGCGCCCTGCCGCGAGGCACCGGTGCACTTCGTCGATCTCGAACCGGAGCCCGTTCCCCTCGTACGAGGCGTCGATGTGCTCGACGCCGGCGGTGCTCGAGACCGTGAGCGAGTGGGGACAGTGCATCATGGCCGGGAGGTCGATGGCGCCCTCGGTCCCGGCGATCCGGGCGGTACACGTCATGCCCACCCGCAAGGCCGCCTTGATCACACCCAGCCGATCCTCCCCGTGATGCAGCAGCGCGGTGACGACCTCGTCGACGCCGGTCTCTCCCACGACTCCGTCGGCCACGACGCGCTCGATCGGGCCCAGCACGAGGGTGCACAGCTGAATGGGGTAGATCCCGAGGTCCAGCAGGGCACCGCCGCCGAGAGAGGGAGCGAAGTGCCGATGGTCCGGATCCACCGGACGACGGAATCCAAAATCGGCCTCCACGAGGAGCGGCGCCCCGATGCGACCCTCGCCGAGAATCTCGACGAGGAACCGGTAGGCCGGGAGGAACCGACTCCAGATCGCCTCCATGAGGAACAGCCCCCGGCTTCTTGCTTCATCCGCCATGCGCGCGGCCTGGCGGGCGTTGAGGGCCAACGGCTTCTCGCACAAGACGTGCTTTCCGGCTTGCAGGAGGCCGATCGTGTCGACTTCATGGCGCGAGTGGGGCGTTGCCACGTACACCACGTCGATGTCCGGATCGGTGGCGAGCGCGGCGTAGTCCCCGTAGCGGGTGGGGATGTCGAACCGGTCGCCGAAGGCCTCGGCCCGCTCGGCCGACCGTGAGGCCACGGCCGTGATGCGGCCCCCGTCGGCCCATTGCATTGCTTCGGCAAATCCCGTGGCGATGATGCCCGGGCCGATGACGCCCCAGCGGGTCACTGCAGGGACCTGGCTTCCGAGGCTTCCTCCCACCGGGAGCAGCAGGCGCCGCGACGAGACATGGGGTCCCTTCCGTTCCGGGAGACTGGGTCCGCTGATAACGCTATCATCGGTGTCTGCCTGGGACAACGTTGGGGCGTCAATGCGGGAAGCCCGGGCGTCGCCACGACAGGAGGACCATGACCGATCCCTTCACACCGCGACCGGAAGACCACTTCACTTTCGGGCTCTGGACCGTGGGGAACCCGGGCCGTGACCCCTTCGGCACCGAGGTGCGCGCGCCGCTCGACCCGGTCGACACCGTGCAGCGGCTCGCCGATCTCGGCGCCTACGGCGTGAGCTTCCACGACAACGACCTCATCCCCTACGGCTCCTCGGCCAACGAGCGCGACCATATCCTCAAGCGATTTCGGCGCGCCCTCGACACAACCGGCATGCACGTGCCCATGGTCACGACGAACCTCTTCTGGCGGCCGGTCTTCAAGGAGGGCGCGTTCACGGCCAACGATCCTCAAGTGCGCAGACTTTCGGTCAAGAAGGCCTGCGAGGCGGCCGAACTCGGGACCGAGCTCGGCGCGGAGACATTCGTCCTCTGGGGCGGTCGCGAGGGGATGGAGGCGGAAGCCGCCAAGGACGTCCGATTGGCCTTGGACCGTTACAAGGAGGCGATCGACCTCGTCTGCGAGCACATCGAGTCCCGAGACCTTCGACTGCGCATTGCGCTGGAGCCCAAGCCGAACGAACCCCGCGGTGACATCCTCCTCCCGACCGTCGGACACGCACTGGCCTTCATCGGGAGGCTCGAACGACCCGAGATGGTCGGGCTCAACCCGGAGTTCGCTCACGAGACGATGAGCGGGCTCTCGTTCTCGCAGGCCGTGGCCCAGGCCCTCTGGCAGGGCAAGCTCTTCCACATCGACCTCAACGCGCAACGGATCGGCAAGTTCGACCAGGACTTCCGCTTCGGCTCCGAGGGTATCCGCGACGCCTTCTACGTGGTCAAGCTCCTGGAGGAGTCCGAGTGGGACGGCATGCGACATTTCGACGCGCATCCATACCGCACAGAGGACGCCGACGGTGTGTGGGACTTCGCCCGCGGCTGCATGCGGACGTACCTCGTGTTGGCCGACAAGGCGCGACGCTTCCACGAGGACCTCGAGATTCAGGACGCCCTCCGCGTGGCCAAGGTGGCGGAGCTCGGGGTGCCGACTGCCCCGGCCGGCGGGCTCGACGCACTTCTGGCCGCGACCTACGACGAGGAGGCGCTGGCGGCGCAGGGGTACGGTCACGAACGACTGGACCAACTCGTCACGGAGTTGCTGCTCGGGGTCCGCTAGTGGCCTTCGTGGTCGGGGTGGACTCGTCCACGTCCGCCTGCAAGGTGCAGGTCCGCGACGCCGACAGTGGCGCGATCGTGGCGTCGGGTCGTGCCACCCATGCGCCCACCTCTCCGCCGCGTAGCGAGCAGCATCCCTCCATGTGGGCGGCCGCGTTCGATGCGGCCTGCGCCCAGGCCGGCGTGGGCGCGTCGTACACACCCTCCGCTATTGCGATCGCCGCACAGCAGCACGGGCTCGTTGTCCTCGGTGACGACGGCGAGGCCCTGCGTCCCGCCAAGCTCTGGAACGACACCGAGTCCTCCGTGGACACCGACCAGCTGCTGACTGCACTGCAGGGTGGCGGGGCGGAGTGGGCGGCCGCGTGCGGGAGCGTCCCCGTCCCGAGCTTCACGATCACCAAGTTGCACTGGCTGCACCGCTGCGAGCCGGAGACCTTCCGGCGGGTGGCCTCCATCCTGCTCCCACACGACTGGCTGACCTTCCGGCTCACGGGCCGTCGGACCACCGACCGGGGTGACGCGTCGGGGACGGGGTACTGGTCGCCCCGTGAGGAGCGCTACCGGATGGACCTTCTCCAACTCGTGAGCGAAGACGTCGACTGGGACGCGGCCCTCCCCGAAGTCCTGGCGCCGGATGCCCTGGCTGGGGAGTGGGCGGACACGGGCATTTCGGTGGCTCCCGGGACGGGCGACAACATGGCCGCCGCACTCGGTCTGGGCCTTCGGCCCGGCGACCTCGCCCTCAGCCTCGGGACGAGCGGCACGGCATGCACGGTCTCGGACGAGGCATCGGCCGATCCCACGGGAACGGTGGCGGGCTTCGCTGACGCCACCGGCCGCTACCTCCCCCTGGTCTGCACCATGAACGCCACCAAGGTCACCGACACGGTGACGCGGTTGCTCGGCATCGACCATGCGCGGTTCGACGAGCTCGCGCTCGCGGCGCCCGCTGGAGCAGGCGGCCTGGTGCTCGTCCCCTATCTCGACGGTGAGCGGACGCCGAACCGGCCGGACGCCGCGGGCATGCTGACCGGCTTGCGCACCGATGTGACCCCGGCGCAGTTCGCCCGCGCCGCCGTCGAAGGCGTGGTCTGCAACCTCCTCGCCGGTGCGGACACACTCAGGCCGGAGACGGAGCAGGGAACCTTGTTCCTCGTCGGAGGTGCCGCCCGCAGCGCGGCGTACCGGCGGGTCGTAGCCGACCTCACCGGGCGTGCCGTCCACGTTCCCGCCGACGACGACCTCGTTGCCGGTGGCGCCGCGGTCCAGGCCGCCGCGCTCTTCCACGGGAGCGACTTCGCCGAGGTTGTACAGGCGTGGGGGCTGAGTCGCGGCGAGACGATCGAACCCGAAGCCGGCGTGGACCGGACGGCGATCCGTGAGGCCTATGCCGACGCCGTCGCCAGAGCCGCTCCGTGACGTACCGAAATCCTGTCATCCCGGGTTTCCACCCGGACCCCAGCGTGTGCCGGGTCGGTAACGAGTACTTCCTGGTGACGTCTTCGTTCATCTATTCCCCCGGCGTCCCGATCTTCCGATCGTCGAACCTGGTGGACTGGACGCTGATCGGCAATGTGCTCGATCGCCCGTCCCAACTCGACCTGACGGCGACCCATGACTGGTCGTCGCTCGGGATCTACGCCCCGACCATTCGCCACCGCGACGGACGGTTCTTCATGATCACGACAAACGTCGGCTCCACCGGCGCGAAGACGTTCCTCGTGACGAGCGAGGACCCCGTCGGGTCTTGGTCGGATCCAGTTGCCGTGCCTCTTCCGGGCATCGACCCCGACCTCGCCTGGGACGCCGACGGGAACTGCTGGGTGCACTTCTCGGGCCTGGGTGGCATCGCCCGCTCCCCCATCGACACCGAAACGGGTGCGCTCCTGAAGGGGCCCGACCTCACGTGGTCGGGCACGGGACTGCAATATCCCGAGGCACCGCACCTCTACGAGCGTGACGGCACGTGGTACTTGCTCATCGCCGAAGGAGGGACGCACGGCGGGCACTGCGTGTCGATCGCCCGCGGGCCCTCGCCCCTCGGGCCCTGGCAGGGAGCGCCAGCCAACCCCATCCTCACGCACCGCAGCACCGATTCACCGATTCAGAACACCGGGCACGCCGACCTCGTCGAGGCCCCCGACGGGTCGTGGTGGATGGTTCTGCTCGGCGTGCGTCCCAGGGGAATCGGCCCCGGCTTTCACACCATCGGTCGCGAGACCTTCCTGGTCCCCGTGCGGTGGGAAGACGGCTGGCCCGTGCCGGGCGACCCCGCGTTGGAGATGACCGCGGACACGGAACCGAGCGACGATCTCTCGGTGCCCGGAAGGGAGGACTTCGACGGGCCCGACCTGGGGCATCACTGGGTGGGCATCCGCCGGCCCCCCGGCGCAGTGAGCTCGCTGACGACGCGCCCGGGCTGGCTCGTCCTCCGCGGCGGCAAGGCGAGCCTGAACGCGCCGGAGCCGGCCTTCGTGGGCCGTCGCCAGCAACACCACCATTGCCGGATCAGCGCATGCGTCGAGACGGGTCCGTCCGGAGAGGCCGGCCTGACCGTCTGGCTCGACGGCTCCGCGCACTACGACGTGGCCCTCGTTGGCGAGTACGTGGTGGCGCGGGCCTGCGCGGGGCCCAACAACACCGTCGTCGGAACTGCTCCCCGTCCGGCCGGTCCCGTCGTCCTGTTCGTGGAGACGGGTCCGGACGTGCACGGGCCGGACGCGGTGTCTCTCGGCTTCGACGACGGCACCGCCCAAACGCTCGCCCGGCTGGACGGCCGCTACCTCTCTTCCGAGGTGACCGGTGGTTTCCTCGGCCGCATGATCGGGATGTACGCCGTCGGCGGGCAGGCCGCCTTCGACTGGTTCGACTACGCGGACGCATGACGGGCGACGCACCTCTCCGCCGCGCCGTCATGGCCGACGTCGCCGCGCACGCCGGCGTGTCCGTCATGACTGTATCCCGGGTCCTGAACGGGTTCGCCGGCGTCACCGACGAGACGCGGCTCCGGGTCGAGCAAGCGGTGCGCGAGCTCGGGTACCAGGCCAACACGGCGGCGCGGGTGTTGGCCGGCGGGCGATCGCGGACCCTGGGGGTCATGGCCGTCGAAACCGAGCAGTTCGGCCCCTCGCACATGCTCTTCGGCATTGAGGCGGCGGCGCGGGAGGCGGGCCACGTCCTCAGCTTCGTGACACTCAACCGAAGCGGGAACGACATGGCTTCCACGCTCGACCGGCTGCGGGCTTCCCACGTGCAGGGCGTGATCGTCGTCGCGCCCGTTCGGCGCATCGTCGAGGCCGTGACCCGGCTCGACGGCGACATGCCCCTTGTCGTCGTCGGCGGCGACCCCGCCATCGGCGCGCCGACCGTGACGATCGACCAGTGCGACGGCGCCCGCATCGCCACGCGGCACCTCCTCGACCTCGGGCACCGCACGGTGCATCACGTCGCCGGCCCCCAGACCTGGATCGACGCCACCGCCCGGACGCGGGGCTGGTCCGATGCCCTACGGGCGTACCCTGCTCCCCTCGGTCGCTCCGTGGCCGGGGACTGGAGCGCCCGACGGGGCTACGACGCGGGTGTACGCCTGGCCCGTGATGCCGACGTGACCGCCGTCTTCGCCGCCAACGACCAGACGGCGCTCGGGGTGATTCGGGGCCTGCACGACGCCGGTCGCCGCGTGCCCGACGACGTGAGCGTGGTGGGATTCGATGACACACCGGAGTCGGGCTACTTCCTGCCGCCGCTCACGACGATCCGCCAGGACTTCGGCGAGGTCGGTCGGCGCAGCGTCGAGCTCCTGCTCTCGCTCGCTGATGGCGAATCGGTGGTTCGCCACGTCGTGGTCCCGGCGGCGCTCGTCGAACGCGCCAGCACCGCACGGTCGGCCTGAGCGATCAGACACCGGGTCGGGCCTTCAGCGGATCAGACCCTCCACGTCGTCCAATGCACCGCGCTCGCACACCACGACCACGGTGCCGCCGCAGCCACCGCCGCTCGAGCGGGCGCCGTAGACGCCGGGTCGCTCCGATGCCTCCTGCAGGATCGCCGTCGCGGCCGGATGCCCGAGGCCCATGGCGTCGTAACCCTGCTGACTGGCCGCGAGCAAGGGGCCCAACCGCGATGGTTCGTCCTCCACCAGTGTCGTCAACGCGGTCACCGCGCGCATGTGCTCCTCGACCCCGAACGCCGTGGCGGCCCGGACCGGATACGTCTCGTCCGGTCGGACGGCCGTGACGTTGTCATCCGTGCTGCCGCATCGCTCGAGGAAGACACCGCCCTCGAGCACTGTCGGGAGTTCCTTCACGGCGGCATGCGGCAGCTGGCTCACCCAGGGCCATGTGCGCCCTGTCGCGTGCTCCACCATCCGCTTGCCCATGAAGGCCGCCGCCCGAGCCCGTGCGTACGCCGCGCCGCCGACGTCGTGCGGCATTCCTGTCGGCCACCCGACGACCTCGAGCCCCGCCGGCACGGGCACCGAGGCCGCCACCGACGCCGGCCGGCACAGGATCGGCAACACCGCGGCGGGCGTCCCCAGCACCACTGCGACCTGATCCATGATGCCGCAGGGCGCACCCACCACACGATTCTCGGCCTCCTGGCACAACGCGGCCAAGTGGAGGGGATCGATGGTCCCCGCGCCCAGGGCCCGGGCCGTCGCCACCTCGAGCGCGGCGCTAGAGGCGACGCCGACGGATGCCGGGAGGTCCGAGCTGATGTCGAGCCGCACGCGGGGTGGCTCGATCGCGCCGTGACGCACGAGCACGAGGGCGACACCGACGACGTAGTGCGTCCACCGAGGCCACCTTGCGAGCTCCCGCCGGACCTCCTCGAAGGTCAATGCGGCCAGCTCGGCGAGTTCGCCCGTCGAAATCGTGACCGGTCCCACGACGAACGCGTCGTCGGGAGACGCCACGACCTCGGTCCCCCGCCGAGTCGCCATCTCCAGGACGAGCGCGCCGGAGTAGTCGGCCACGCCGCCGAGGAGATCGAGACGTCCGGGCGCCCTACCGCGCACGCAGCCCGTCCGCGAGGTCCGCCAACACCGGACCGATCCGCGCCGCCAGTGCCTCGTTGGCATAGCCCACCCAGGCGACCGGCGACACGTTGTCCAAGGGCACAGCCAACGGATCCCCCCAGGGATCGGTGACCACACCGCCGACCTCCTCGAGTAACAGAGCGGTGCACACGTCGTAGGGATGACAGGCCAGACCGTTGTTGGTCACGAGCGGGCGCAGATCGGCGACGAAACGATCCCGGCCCGTGATCAGCTCGTGGAGTTGGCCGCCGGTCGAGAGGTACTCGTCATCGAAGACGTGACGCTCGCCGAGCCGCTCGAACAACTGCGCCTCCAGTGTTGCCAGGGCCACCTTGCCCGGGAGGAAGAACTTCGCCAGCCCGCTGAAGCTGTGATCGAGGTCGGTTGCGGCGGATGGCCGCACCCTGATGTCCGCCCGATCCCCGTGCGCGAGGTCGACGCGCTCGGCGCGCAATCCCCTGCCTCGGGTGGCGCTCAGTTGGTCGGCTGCGCCCTGCTTGACGGTGGGAAGTTCGGTCATGGCCGCCGCAGCGACGTCCGCCAGACCGCCACCCGGCGGAGCCGCTGCGGCCAGGCACCAGGCCGGCCGCTTGTCGTACATGAGGCCGCGCGTCCCGTCGATCGTGTCGACGATGACCGTCCATGGCGCAGCGCTCCCGACGAGCACCGCCTCGTCGAGCCCCTCCGAGACCACCAGGACGTCGGGCCAGTGCTCCTCGAACCACTGCAGCAGTGCGTCGTCGGCGACACGGTCGATGGCGTAGATCGTGTCGGCCACCGTCTCCCCCGCCACTGTTGCCATGTCCATGCCGCGGGCTGCGACGACGAGGTGGCGCACGTGGTCGCCGAGCGCGCAGAGCAGCTGACGGGCCTCTTCAGGCGATGGCGGCACGAAGCTCCTCCGCCTTCTCGTCGGGGTCCGACTCGTTGGTCATGGACCCTCCGCCCACCTCGGGCCCGGCCAGGTGCTTGCGGAGGCCCGGGGCCCGGAGGGGAGGGTGCAGCTCCAGGTGAAAGGGGTAGTGCGGATGATCGCCCACGGGCGCCTGGTGCACCGCCAGGACGTAGGGGAGCCGAAAGCCCCACAGCGCGTCGTAGCGCCGCACCACATCGCGCAAGACGAGTGCCAGCGAACGGCACTCGTCCTCGTCGAGATCGACCAGTGACGTGACCGACCGCCGGGGCAGGACGACCACCTCGTAGGCATACTGCGCGAACCAGGGCACGCAGGCGAAGAAGTGGTCGCCGTCGCTGATGACCCGGGGGCCGTCCGCCTCTCGGTCGATCACGTCGGCCAGGAGCGAGCGCCCAGTCACCCGGTGGTGTTCGTGGGCCACCACCGCCTCCCGGGCCATGGTGGCGTAGACCATCGACCCGGCGTAGATCTGACAATGCGGGTGGGGATTGGACGTGCCGACCATCGCACCCCTGTTCTCGAAGATGAGGACGTGCGCCACGCCGTCCAGTGTCTGGAGCACGTCCGTCCGGCTGCGCCAGGTGGCGACGATCGCCACCATCTCGTCGTCGGTCAGATCGGCCAGGGACCGGTTGGGGTCGTGGTGGTAGCAGACGACCTCGGCCGTGCCGAGCGCGCGGCGTGTCCGGTAGACGTCGTCGGCGGGACCGGGCTCCGGTGCATCGGGCGAGAAGACAGGGAGGTCGTTGGTGAACCAGTACACGCCGCGGTAGTCGGGGTTAGCCCCGTCCACGCGCGTGCCCAGTGGCGCCAGGGCGTTGCTCACGGGAACGGCTAACTCCTCCGGGGCGTCGATCTCGCCGATCCAGGGGCGGGCATCGCGGTGGGAGGTAAAGAGGACCCACTGACCGCGAAAGGGATGCCAGCGCATTTCCCAGGTCACGGTCGGCCCCGACCGCGCTCAGGCGCGAGCATCGATCTCGACCTGCCGCGGTTCGCACCCTTCCGCCTCGGCGCGGAGTGTGATGCGCCCCTCGCCTGTCGGTCGGACGATGGCCAGGGCGCGGCCGCCGAAGGTGGTGCAGCCCGTCGCCGTGAAGCAATCCTCTGAGGCGGGGTTCGCACTGCCCAAGGCCTGGAGGAGGCCGGGCCCCTCGACCTGCACCTCGATCCGACGGTCGTGCGTCACGTGCAGCACTCCCCCGTCATCGACGAGCCGGAGGGTCACGAAGGCCAGGTCCTCGGGGTCGGCGGCAATGACGGAGCGCTCAACGACGACATCGAGCAGCACCGTCTCGGACGCGGACTGCAGCGTCGTGCGGCCGATCTCGGAACCGTTGCGCCAGGCGACCGACTCCAGCCGGCCCGGTTCGTAGGTGGTCTCGAAGATCGACCGGAAGCGCTGCCCGGCGCCGCTGGCCTCCCGGCCGACCGGGCGGCCGTTCACCAGCAGCGCCACCTCGTCGGCGTCGGCGTAGACCTCCACCGTCACCGGCGCTCCCTCGTGGCCGGGCCAGCTCCAACTCGACACCACGTCGCTCCAGCTCCACGGGGTGCCCGTGGCCACCGCGCCGTGGTGTTCGGGCGGCTGCACGGCGAGGTAGGGGTCCCTCCGCAATCCGAAGACGATCTCGCGGTAGTACGACTGGGGGCGGCGATGGCCGGTGATGTCGATGTCGCCACACCAGGCTGTCCGGTACGGGTACTCGCCGTGGAACGACTGCATGCCCCGCGCCGGGTCAGCTGTGCCGTAGACCGTGCGACCGATTCCAGCTTCACCCAGGTAGTCCCATCCCGTCCAGGTGAAGTCGCCGATCACGTACGGGTCCCGGCGGACCGCGGCCCAACCCTTGTCGATGGAGGCAGGATGGGTCTCGCTGCCGACGATCACCCGGTTCGGATAGAGCTCGCCGTCGGTGGCGAAGCGCGATTCCATGTAGTTGTATCCGACGACGTCGAGATAGGAGGCCGTCTGGGCCGAGTTCGTGGCGACGACGGGCGCCCGCATGAGGTCGTTGAGCCGATCGGCGATGTGGGTCATAGCGGTGTTCACACTCGTCTCGCCGCCCGGTTCCTCGGCGTCCTGGCGGCGTCCCTCGGCCAGTTGGGCGAAGAGCTCAGCACCGCCGACCAGCAGCCCGCTGATGGCCTCGGTGACGAAGCGCGTGGTGTCGAGCGACCGGATCTTCTCTGCCAACGCCCGCCCCACGCGGGCGCCCATCGGCGTCCCCGCCTCGGGGATCTCGTTGCCGATGCTGTAGAGGATCACACTGGGATGGTTGAAGTCCTTACGGACCATGGCTTCCACATCCGCCTCCCACCAGTCCGGAAACCGCAGCGCGTAGTCGTGTTCGCTCTTGGGTTGCATCCACATGTCGAAGGCCTCATCCATGACGAGCACCCCGAGACGGTCGCAGGCCTCGAGCATGGGCTTGCTCAAGGGGTTGTGTGCGCTTCTGATGGCGTTGAATCCCGCCTGCTTCAGGAGCTCGACCCTGCGCACTTCAGCGCGGCCGATCGTGGCGGCACCGAGTGGGCCGTTGTCATGGTGGACACAGGCCCCGCGGAGGAGCACCGGCTCCCCGTTGATGCGCAGCCCCCGCACCGGGTCCACCGTCAAGGACCGGATCCCGAACGTCGTCCACTCCTCGTCGAGGACCTCCTCCCCCTCCAGCAGACTGGCGCGGCAGATGTACAGGGAGGGATCGTCTGGACTCCAGCGCCTTGGGCTCCCGATGCAGAGCCGTTGCCGCGCCGTGAGGGTGTCACCGGGAAGGGTGGTGACCGGCGCTTCGGCTTCGGCCACCCTGTTGCCGTCCGCGTCGACGATCTCCAGCCGCAACACCGCACTCGACAGCCCGATGGACTGGTTCTCCACCCCGGCGCTGACGGCGACGACGGCCAGGTCGTCGTCGATCTCCGGCGTCACCACTTGCAGGCCACCGGGCACCAGGTGGACCCGGCCGCCTTGCAGGAGCCAGACACTGCGGTAGATACCGCCGCCCGAGTACCAGCGGCTGTCATCGTGCGATCGCGCTTCGACCTTCACCTCGTTGGGGCTGCCGACGCGGAGCAGATGGTCGACCTGGACGGTGAAGTCCGAGTAACCGCCGGGTCGGTGGGCCACCAAGGTGTCGTTCACGTGCACCCGCGCGTCCCGATAGACGCCTTCGAATTCGAGAATGACGGCGCTCCCCGCGTCCTCGGCTGCAAGCTCGAACGACTTCTTGTACTCCCAGCTCCCACCGGGGAAGAACGCTGTCGCGGCACTCCCGGCGGGCGATCGCTCGGCGCCGATGATGGCGTCGTGGGGCAGCGTCACCTGCGCTGGCGACGTGCCCGGTCCGGTGATCAACTCCGCGAAGGAGTTGGACTTCGTCCCGACAGTCCAGCCATCGTTGAAGGAGGTGCGGCGCATGGCCGGCATCCTATGCGACCTGGGATGTTATCGCTACCATGACAAGGTTGACCACGCCCTGCGAGCTCCCGAAAACGAGCCGCCTCGAATCGAGGGCGCAGTGTTACCGTGAGCGACACGCGCGAGGGCGTCCGCCGGAACGACGGTGCGGGGAGGGTGGTGCAATGGCGACGTACGTGCTCGTGCACGGCGGCGGCCATGGGGGCTGGTGCTATCAGCGGGTGGCCCGTCTCCTGCAAGCCGAGGGCAACGTGGTCTACGCGCCGACGATGACTGGCCTCGGCGAGCGTGCGCACCTGCTCAATGCCGAGGTGGACCTGTATCGCCACATTGAGGACATTGCGGCGGTCCTTCAATTCGAGGACCTACGCGACGTCATTCTGGTGGGCCACAGCTACGGCGGGATGGTGATCACGGGCACGGCCGATCGCGTACCGGAGCGGATCGGCCGCCTGGTGTTCCTCGACGCCGCCAATCCCACCAACGGACAGTCGCTCGTCGATGTCGCGGGTCCCGTCATTGGCGCCGTTCGTCCCTTCGGCGAGGTCGTCGACGGCATGGAGCTGGTCCTTCTCCCCGCTCCCGACGCCGGGCTGCTCTACGGCGTCACCGACCCCGACGACCTGGCCTGGATGGCCGAGCGGCTGACGGCGCATCCCTGGATCTGCTTCGAGCAGCCTCTCAAGCTGGCAAACGAGGCCGCCCTGTGGGCCATCCCACAGTTCCACATCGTGTGCACCTCGACGCTGGCGACCAGAGATCCGGATCTGCTCGCGGCGGCCCGGGCCGAAGGCCGGCTCTGGGACATCGATACCGGACACGACCTGATGATCACCGAGCCGGAGCGGGTCGCCGACGCGTTACTGCAGGTCGCGGGGGCCTGACTGTCATTGCATACTCCGCAGCGTGTATGCCTAGGGACTCGATTTGGCATCGAGTCGCATTTCTTGGGGAGGAAAGGACAACACATGAGGAAAGCCTTGGGGGGACACAGGGGCAGGTTGGGGCTCGCGGCACTCGCCTTCACCGCAGGCGTCGGTGTGACGAGCCTGGCCGGCGGAGTCGCCGGTGCGGCAACGGCATCCGGCTCGCCCATCACCATCGTGATGATCACCTCGCTCACGGGCCAAGGGTCATCGGAATTCAGCGAGGCGCCAGCCGGCTTCAACGCCCGCGTCGCCCTGCAGAACGCCCAGGGCGGCATCGCCGGTCACAAGATCAATGGCGTCGTCCTCGACGACCAGACCAGCCCGACGCAGATCACGACGGCCGTGCAGGACGCCCTCTCGAAGAACCCGGCTGGCATCGTGTCGATCAGCCCTCTCTTCTTCCTCGGTGACAAGTACCCACAGCAGGCGGGCATGCCCGTCACTGGTGGCTTCTTCGACGGGCCGGAGTGGGGTCAGCAGCCCTTCACGAACATGTTCGCCTCGGACGTGGGGAGCCTCAACGACAAGTACCCGGTCAACACCTCCATCGGCGCCTTCATGAAGGCGCATGGCGGCACGGTCGTCTGCTCGTACGGGTACGGGATCTCTCCTTCGTCCAGCCGGTCCGCCATCGGCACGAACCTCTCGTTCGTGCACGCCGGGGGCAAGGCGGGCGTGCTCGACACGTCCATCCCCTTCGGCTCGGTGGCCATGACAACCCCGGCGCTTACGGCCAAGCAGAAGGGCTGCAACGCGTACTACGCCGGGCTCGACAACAACTCGAACAACGCCCTGGCGACCGCGCTGCAGCAGGAGGGTGTCAAGCCGAAGGTCATGGTCTTTCCGACGGGTTACGAGCCCGACGTGATCGGCACTCCCGCCTGGAAGGCGGTGCAGGGTGGCTACTTCGAAACCGAGTTCCGCCCGTTCTCGCTGCCGAACGCCGGGACGCAGCAGATGCAGTCGGCCCTCGAGAAGTACGCCCACTTCAGCAAGACCGACTTCCCGTCCTTCGCCCAGTACGAGTCGTGGCTCGGGGCCGACCTCATGATCAAGGGGTTGCAGATGGCCGGACCCAATGCATCGCACGCCACCGTGATCAAGGACCTGCGAAGCATCAAGAGCTACAACGGCAACGGCCTGCTGCCGCAGTCGATCAACTTTACGAACGACTTCGGCAAGGACCTGCCCAAGTCGTGCGGGTGGTACATGAAAGCCGAGAAGAGCGGCTTCGTCGCCGTGTCGAGCCAGCCTTGGTGCGGTACGGACATCCCCGGCACCACCACCGTCCAGTAGTACACCGTGACTGAGCCAGTCCTCGCATGGGGGCTGGCTCAGTCGACGATGGAGATGGCGTTCTTGGGACAGGTACGCACGGCTGCCTCTATCTTTTCGCGCAGCTCCTCGGGTGGGTTTTCGTCGAGGACATAGAGGAGATCGTCGTCCCGTACCTCGAAGACCTCCGGGGCCAGTCCCATGCAGAGCGCGTTGCTCTCGCACAGGTCGAAGTCGACAACAACACGCATCGGTTCTACCTCCAACTCCAGAGCCATCCGTTCACCGTCAGGTCGAGGCTACGCGACGCTCGGTCTTGGTCGCCTCTCTTCGCCTGGTGGGTCGCCACCGTCGGCGGTCCTGGCGTCGGCGCTGGCAGCGAGCAATGGTCGATCATCCCCGTTCGACGAACGGGTAGATACGGGTGAAATCCGCTCCCGGCTCCTCGTCGGCGAACTTCTCCCAGACTGACTCGGTGACGTCCCCGAGGACCGAAGGTGTGCCCTGGGCCAGAACGGCTCCCAGATACAGCTTCAGGTCCTTTGACATGAGCGAGTTGGTGAACCCGGCTGCATAGCGCCGCGTGAGCACGTGATCCGGGAACTTGTCGCGGGTTGCCGCACTGTGCCCGCTCGAGTCATCGATGACCTGCAGCATGGTTGCCATGTCGAGCCCGACGGAGAGGCCGAACGCGATGGCCTCACTCGTCGCCGCCAGGGCCGCGGCCGAGAGGAAGTTGTTGGCCAACTTCAGCGCCTGGGCCATGCCCGGTCGATCGCCGACCCGGCGATGGCGGTCACTGAGTCCAGCCAGGACCGGCTCGGCCGCCTCGCACGCCGCGTCCGAACCCGCGTACATGACGAACAGCGTGCGCGCCCGCGCTCCTGCGATGCCACCGGAGACCGGTGCGTCGACGTAGCCGACTCCGGCTGCCGCCAGGAGCTCGTCCGTCGCCCGGGCCGCCGCAACGCCGACCGTCGACGTGTCGATGACGTGAGCCGTGCGGCGCCGCGGGTCGCGGCGATGGTCCGCGCCACCGCTCCGGCCGCGCTGCCGTCAGGAAGACTCAGGACGACGATGTCGGCGAGGCCAGCGAGCTGGTCGACGTCGGCGACGAAATCGGCTCCTTGCGGACTCCGATGCGGTCCCGCGACGTCGTGGCTGACGAGATCGTGTCCCGCTCCGACAAGATTCGCCGCCAGAACGCTGCCCATGTTGCCGAGGCCGACGAAACCGACGGTCGCCATGCCTACGCCTCCGTCTGCTCTTCGGCCCGTACGGCCAGCAGCGATCTCCGGGCTGAGACCCCGGCGGGCGCGCCGCAATACGCCGCGATCTGGAAGAGCAGCTCGTCGAGCTCGTCGTCGGTGACCCCGGTCCGCGACCGGGCCCCGACGTGCAAGCGGAACTCGTCCATACGGCCGAGCGCCGCCGTCATGGCGAGGACGACCAGGCTCCGGTCGCGGGTGCTCAGCGCCCCACCGCGCGTCCATACCCCCCACGCCATGGCGGTGAGATAGTCGGAGAACTCCCTCATGGCCGCATTGGGGTCGGCCGTCTGACGATCGACGTAGTCGGCGCCCAACATCGCCCGGCGCATCGCACGAGACGCCTCGAACTTCTCGTCGTCGGCCACTGTGCCCTCCTCTTCTCTGATTTCTCTGACGGAATTGCGGTTCGTTGCCGGGCTCCCAGACGTATCAGCGATCATCTCGTGCAGCACCGGCAGCCCGGCGCGCATGCGTTTCTCCTGTCCACCGGCGGAGAATTGCAATGTACAGGATTGAGAATGTACGTGCACCGCTGCGACCTGCGCGCGTCGGACCAGATCGAGGCTGCGGCGGCGGATGCTCCGCGGGGGCATGACCCACACCCCGCCGTCATCGGCGACGAACACTGCTGTCGTGCTCCGACGGGACGGAGGGCCGTCCGCGGATCAGGCGACGTGCCGCTCGGTGTACGACCCGAAGACCGACTCGAGGGCTCGCATGGACTCGCCCACGCTCACGTGAACGCGCGCCGCCTCTATCAGCGCCGGCATCAGGTTCACCGTCGGATCCGACGCATCTTTGACAATCCGGGCGAGCGAGTGGCGAACGGCGTCGTCGTCCCGCGAGTGCTTGATGGCGGCCAGTCGGTCCAACTGTTCCATCTCGACGTCAGCACCGATGGTCAACGTGGAGGGGGCGACGCCGTCTTCCTCGACGTATCCGTTGACCCCGACCATCGTCCACTCTTCCTTGGCGAGTTTCGATTGGAACGCGTACGCGGCGTCCGCGATCTCCGCGACGAACCACCCGTCGTCGATGGAGGTGATGACTCCCTCGAACATCGACCCGGATCCGGCCTGGTCCACGTGCGCGAAGATTTCCTGCGCCTGGCGTTCCAATTCGTCGGTGAGCGCCTCGACGAACCACGAACCGCCCAGCGGATCCGCCACGTGGACCACCCCGGACTCTTCGGCAATGACCTGCTGCGTTCGCAGGGCCAGGCGGGCCGCATGCTCAGTCGGGAGAGCGAGCGCCTCGTCGAAGGCGTCCGTGTGCAAGCTCTGGGTTCCGCCCAGGACCCCGGCCAACGCTTCGAGCGCCACCCGAACCAGGTTGACCTCTGGTTGCTGGGCGGTCAGCGAAACGCCGGCAGTCTGGGTGTGGAACCGCAACTGGCACGACCTCCCGTCCGCCGCCCCGTAGCGCTCGCGCATCCACCGCGCCCAGAGGCGACGAGCTGCCCGGTATTTGGCGATCTCCTCGAAGAAATCGCTGTGGGCGTTGAAGAAGAAGCTGAGTCGGGGTGCGAATTCGTCTACCGCCATGCCGGCGGCGATGGCTGCCTCGACGTAGGCAAACCCGTTCGCCAGCGTGAAGGCGAGTTCCTGCGCTGCCGTCGAGCCTGCCTCGCGGATGTGGTAGCCCGATACCGAAACAGGATGCCAACGGGGCAACTCGGCCGAGCAAAACCGCATCACGTCGGTGACGAGACGAACGGAAGGCCGGGGCGGGAACACATATTCCTTCTGAGCCTGATACTCCTTCAGGATGTCGTTCTGGAGCGTGCCCGAGAGAGCAGCCCTGTCGACACCGGTCCGATCGGCCACGCCCACGTACATGGCGAGCACCGGGGCGGCGGGCGAATTGATCGTCATGGAGGTCGACACCTTCCCCAGGTCGATGCCGGAGAACAGCGTCTCCATGTCCTCGAGGGTGTCGATGGCGACGCCCGCCCGTCCGACCTCTCCTCTGGCCCAGGGGTCGTCCGAATCGCGACCGAGCAGGGTCGGCATGTCGAACGCGGTCGACAACCCGTCGCCGCCGGCCCGCAGCAACTCCTTGAACCGCCCGTTCGTATCGGCGGCGGAGCCGAAACCGGCGAACTGGCGCATCGTCCACAGACGGGAGCGGTACATGGAGGCATAGGGCCCCCGCGTGTACGGGTACTGTCCCGGCAACTCGGAGCCTTCCGGCCCATACACCGGCTCGACCGGCACGCCCGACATCGTCTCGAAGCGTGCCTCCCGCCGAGGCGAACGGTCGAACTCCTCCTGCCAGGCCGCACGATCTGCCACGGGCGAATATTAGTTCAACATCAAACTATTTTCCAGCCCCTCTACCGGAAGTCGCCGGCAGACCGGCGCAGGTCGGCGAGCAGGGCGAAAAGGCTTGATACAGAGGGCGCCGACAGGCCGATGTCGGCGAAGACCTGCTCATTCATGGCCTCCGTCGCCGCGGCGGCCCGGCGCCGTCCCACCGCGGTCAGACGGGCGAGTGTTCCCCTCCCGTCATCCGGGTTCGAGCGCCGGGTGACGAGGCCGCCTGCCTCGAGGCGATCGACGGCGTTCGTCACGCTGGCGGCGTTGACCTGCAGGCGCTCGCCGATCTTGCCCAGTGGCAGGGCGCCGTTGCGAGAGAACGAGAGCAACATGAGCACTTCGTAGCGAGCGAACGTCAGCCCGAGTGGTCGCAGGACGGCGTCGGCCCGGGCAAGGAAGATCTGCTGCAGTCGCATGATGGAGGTCACGACCGCCATGCCCGGCGCCTGATCCGCCCAGCCGTGCGATCCCCACTGACGCTGGGCCTCGGCGATCGGATCGAATTGCAGCCGTCGCGGTTCGGCCATGGGCGCACGCTAGACGTTCATGAGTGACCCCGATTGGCTGATGCAAAGCTTTGCAGCATCCAGACCGGCGTGTCACACTGCGGGCTCCCGGTCGGCGTTGGGCAGGAGGAACCGCAGTGACATCTTTTCCAGACGGCTTCCTCTGGGGCGCGGCGACGGCGGGCCATCAGGTCGAGGGCGGCAATGTCAATGCCGACATGTGGCCGATGGAATGGGCCGAGAACTCCACGTTCAACGAGCCCTCCGGCGACGCGTGTGACCACTACCACCGGTATCCCGAAGACATTGCAACGCTCGCCGAACTGGGGCTCAACGCATACCGATTCTCTCTCGAGTGGTCACGAATCGAACCCGAACCCGGCTTTTATTCGGGCGCTGCGCTCGACCACTACAAGAGGATGATCGAGAGCTGCCTGAACCGGGGCGTCACCCCTGTAGTGACCTACAACCACTTCACGGTCCCGCGCTGGATGGCGGGCAGAGGCGGCTGGAACGCGGACGATGCACCAGAGCGCTTTGCCGACTATGCCGCCCGTGCGACCCAGCACTTCGGTGATCTCCTGTCATGGGTCTGCACGCTGAACGAGCCCAACCTCATGGCGATGATGCGGAGTACGGGCGCCCTTGCCATGGGCGCGGGGGACCGCTCACAGAGTCCCGAGCCTGTTGCTGCAGGCCTCGGTGGCGTCGGGGGCGTCGGGGGCTTCGATCCGCGGCGCTACCGCATGGGGATTGTGGCCGCCGACGTGGAGCGCATGGGCACGGCACATCGGCTGGCGGCGCGAGCAATCAAATCGACCAGCGGCGGCATCAGGACGGGATGGACCTTGGCGCTCGTCGACTTGCAGCCCGCGGAAGGTGGAGAGGAACGGTGGCGCGAAGCACGACGGTTGGCGCAGACCGACTGGCTCGCCGTGTCGGCCGACGATGACTTCGTCGGGGTCCAGACCTACTCCCGAGTCCGCATCGGACCCGATGGTCAGCTCCCCGTTGCGGATGACGTCGACACGATGCAGACCGGCTGGGAGGTCTACCCCGAGGCACTCGGCCACACGGTCCGGCTCGCCGCCGAGCACGCCGGGGTGCCCGTGCTCGTCACCGAGAACGGGATGGCGACCGGCGACGACACGGCACGACTCGCCTACACCCGTGCCGCGCTCGAGGGTCTGGCGCTGGCAATCGCGGACGGAGTCGACGTGCGCGGCTACCTGCACTGGACGCTGCTCGACAACTTCGAGTGGAACGCCGGCTACGCCAAGACGTTCGGTCTCATCGCGGTCGACCGGGAGAACTTCGCCCGCACGGTGAAGCCTTCGGCACGATGGCTGGGCCAGGTGGCCCGGCACAACGGCCTCGACTGAGGCCCAGATGGGCCTGCGCTCAGCGACGATCCGGGACGGGCGGCCCGTCGACCTCGAAGCCAACCCGCTCGATGTCGCCCGCCAGTTGCCCGAGGTCGAATCCGTACAGCCCCGCCGCGTTCTCGCACAGGATCTTGCGGGAGACGTCGGCACTGATGCTGGGGTGCTGCACCAGTGCCTGGACGCGGACGTTCGTCTCGGGGAAGACCGATTCAAAATGCGGATAGTCGACACCGAACATGGCGTTGTCACATCCGATGGCAAACGGCTCGTACTCGGCACTGGGCCGCGCCAGTTCCTCGAGCGGAACCTGGTCCTCGGTGAAGGGTGAGATACCGGCGAAGCAGTTGGCCGCCCAGTACTCACGCGCCGACCCGTTGAACTGGCGCATGCGCTGCAGCGTCTGGGCCCATCCGGTCCAGTCGTCTCCCCACTGCAGCCGACGGTCCAGCTTGCGGATAGCCGGCGCGATCCAATCGGCCTCGGTCTCAACGAACGCGATGGACAGATCCGGGAAGCGCTCGAAGACGCCGCCCAGGATCATCTGCCAGAGGGAGCGGCCGGAGTAGAACGAGTGCTCGAGGGCCAGCGTCATGATGGCGGCGAAGCCGGGAGGTCCATACGTCGGTGTCCCCGAGCCGCCGTGTTGACTGATGGGCAGGCCGACCTCCACACATGCTGCCCAGACCGGGTCGAGTGCAGGGTCGAAGAAGAAGGTCCCGCCCGGCAGCAGCGCCGGCATCATGACGCCGCCCAGGCCGTGCTCCCTGGCCCAGTGGATGTCCTCCACGGCGCAGATCGACATCGTCGAACGAGATCAGCGCCTGTCCGGCGCGGCGGCCCGGCGTCTGCGCGCAGAAGTCGGCCAGCCAGCGGTTGTAGGCCAGCCGCGCCTGGCGATCGATCTCGGGGTCGGTGAACGAGCCAACGTCGTCGGCCGGCCTCGACTGGAAGGGCAGCCCGTTCGGGAAGAGCACCTCGGCCACCACGCCCTGACTCTCCATGTCCTTCAGGCGCAGGTCGGAATCCCATTGCGACGTCGGATCGAGTCCCGCGCTCAGATTGCCGCTCTCGGGCGCGCCGGCGGCCTCCTCTGCACTGGCCCAGGCGTCGAACGCGTCGAGGAAGCGCTCTCGACGTAGTTCCGGTAGTCGCTCCGAGAAGCCCGGACGTGGCCGTCCACCGAGATGATCGCGGTCTTGGACATCGTCCCCCCTTTCCGCACGACCTCAGCCGTGCGCCGGTCGTCATGCTAACGATTGCATTGGGCCAAAACCAGGGGACGGCACGTATCAGGGCAGAGCGCACCCGTAGGTCACGGTGCCTGGCCCCTGGTCCGCACAGTGACCCGTCCGGCAACACGACCTCGGCCACCGTCCCGGGTGGCGCGGTCACCGTCAGGCGAAGCGTCGACCCGTCGACATGCCACGCCGACTCGATACGACCGTAGGGCGAGTCGTGCACGGCTTCGGCCCACGTGAGCCCTCCCCCGGGCCGCGGCTCGACCCGGAATCGCCGATAGGCCTGGTGGTCGTCGAGCAGCCTGATGCCGGCGACGTAGTTGTGCAGGAACGAGATCACCGCTCCCTTGCTGTAGTGATTCAGCGACTCGTGCGGGCCGACCCTCTTCGTCGATGCCCTCCCACGCCTCCCAGACCGTCGTCGCCCCGCGCTCGACCATGGCCAACCACGAGGGCGGCGTGTCCTGCAGCAGGACGCTCGTAGGCCACCGACAGGTGGCCGGTGTCGGCCAGCATCGGCAAGCAGGTACGGCGTCGCCAGGAACCCGGTGCCCAGATGCGTGTCGGCCTCACGGATCGAGGCCCACCAGCCGCGCCGCCGCCTGCGCGCGGAGATCCTCGGGCACGAGGCCGAACGCCAGGGCGCGCACGTGGTTGGCCTGCGTATCCGGCGTCAGAGCGCCGTCGGGCCCGATGAACTCTGCCCGCCAGGCCTCGAGCACATGCGCAGCTAGCTCGTCCAAGCGCGCCGCTTCAGTGTCGTGGCCGAGCATCCGGCCGATGCGTGCGGCCAGCGCAGCGGAGTGCTGCAGGAATGCTGTCCCCACGGCCCCCTGGTCGAGCTTGACGTGATCGTGGGCCTGCGCACCCGGCTCGAGCCACTCGCCCCAGTGATACGTCCCGTCCCAGATGAACTGCTCGTGCGGTGCCGGCTCGCGACGGGCCTCCACACGGCTCTCGTGACGATGCGAGCGTGCCGCCGTCTCAGCGAAGTCGATCCAGCGGACCATGGACGGCCAGAACTCGGCCAGCACGTCGTGATCGCCGTACGCCCGCCACATCTCCCAAGGGACCATTACGATCGCATCGCCCCACCCCGACGATCCCTGCATGTGTAGCCACATCACCGTTGTGTCCGCGCGCTGGCGGAGCGGGTCCGGCGAGTAATTGATGATCCGGCCATCGTCGAGCTGCTCGGCCGCGACGTCGCGCAGCCATTTGAGCGAGAAGCCGGCGACGTCGTAGAGGAAGGCGCCGGTCGGGACGAAGAGCTGCCAGTCGCCCGTCCAGCCAGCCCGCTCGCGTTGTGGGCAGTCCGTCGGGATTTCGCATGCGTTGTCGCGGAACGACCATTCGGTGATGTCGTGGAGACGGTTGAGCCGCTCGTCGCTGCAGCGGAACCACCCAGTCCGGCGCAGGTCGGTGTGGACGACCACGCCGGTCACGTCGTCGGGCGTGAGGCGGCCGGGATGGCCCTCGATGCGCGCGATACTGGAAGCCGTGGGTCGTGTGCCGCGGTTCGAAGGTCTCTCCCGGCGTCCCCGCGGCGACCACGCGATCGATCATGCCGACCTGCTTGTCGCCGCCGAAGAAGTCGGGCGTGAGGTGGTCCTGTGTGACGTCGCTCCGGGAATCGAGAAACTCGCCGTGCACGATCGTGAGCTCGGTACCCTCCGGTCCGATGTCGCTGAGCCGCAGCCAGCCGTTGATGTTCTGCCCGAGATCGACGACCTGGCGATCGGGACTGGGGCGGGTGACGGCCACGGGACGGAGCTCCTCCACCCGGCGCGTGGGCGGTGCGGGCGAATAGGCCAGCGGCCCCAGGTCGTGGTCGGCCACCGTGACGGCCAGCCACTCCCCGTGCTTGATCCGGTGGTCCTCGATCTGCCCCGCCATGAGGTCCGCGCTCAGGAGCGGCCCGGTGGCCGACATCCATTCGGGCCCAGAGCTGACCACGGCGTCGCCAGCGTGGAGCTGGCCGAGGAAGCCGAGCGTACTGCCGAAGCCGTCCATGCTCTGGAAGAACCCCGTGCGTCCTCGCCACCATCCGTCCGAGAGGACGACCTCCCATGTGTTGTCGCCCGCCACCAGCAGCGCGCCGACGTCGTAGACCTGGACGTGCAAGGTGGTGGGGTAACTCGTGTAGCCCGGCGCCAACTCCGTATCACCGACACGCCGGCCGTTGAGGAAGGTCTCGTAGACCCCGTGCGCCGTGGCGTAGAGCCTGGCGTCGGATGCCGGCGCATCGAGTCGGAACACGTGCCGCAGCACGTGGGCGGAACGGGCCGTCTCAACGGGCTCGATCCAGCGCGCAATCCAGTCGGAAGGGTCGAGCAGTCCGGTCTCGAACCAGGCCGGCGCCGACCAGTCGCTCTCCACCCCGTCGGTCCAGACCTTGACCCGCCACACGACGCGCTGCCGGGACGACAGCGGTGTGGCGGGCCACGGGACCAGGATGCAATCAGCGGACTCGACCCGTTCCAGAGCTCGGCCGTCGACCTCAATGGCGTAGGCGTCCTGCCGAACCGCGCCGGGCGGCAGGCGCCACGACAGGCGCGGGCGGCGCTCCCCCAGTCCGAGCGCAGAGGCGCCGAGATGCTCGACCGCGAGGTGCACGGGCGTGTTCATGTGGCTCGCTCCATGATCTCTTTTGTGTGAGTGTACAACTTCGAACATTCGCCCGCCTGGACGGGACCCTGGGCGGGACCCTGGCTGGACCCGTGGCGGTGACCGGTGGCCGGATCGGCGGCGGTGGACCGGTGGACCCACCGGCCGCTGGCGCAGGGGTGGCGCTTACGTTCTTTTTACGGATTCCCCATCCGGGAGCGCGCCGATTGCAATGGTGTTGTAACGACCGGATGTCAATGTCGTCCTTAGCGATTCGGCCCCGCGTTCCCCCCTCACCCCCCGGGGCGGGGTCGCATCGCTCGGACCCACCAGGTGGCAACGTTGCAGCCCCGCTCCGGCGGGGCTGCGGCGCGCCATCGGGTCGTCAGCGTGCAGCGGCGGTTCACTAACACTCGCGTCACTTGGCGCCTCGTCGGCGGACCCTGCCGCCTGTCGGCCGGGTCCGCCCCGAGCACGTCACGTCCACCAGACCCAAGAGACACCAAGGGCAGGAGGGGCGCTCCGAGGCGATACCGGGCCAGGCTGTCTAACATCACCGTCAGCGAAGCGAAGGAGGGGCGTTGCGAACGGTCGTCGTAGGAGCATCGAGCGGTCTGGGGCGGTGCATCGGCATCGGGCTCGCCCAGCGGGGGGCGAAGACTGCCCTCCTGGCGCGCCGACAGCAGCGCCTCGAGGGTGCCGCCCGGGAGGCCGGACCCGGAACGCTGGCGGTCACATGCGACGTGACCAGCTCCGCGTCCTGCCAGCAGGCGGTACAGCAGGCCGCGGAGGGCCTCGGTGGCATCGACGCCCTCGTGTATGCGCCGGGCATCGGCCCCCTGGCCCGACTCGCCGATATGGACGCGGAAACGTGGAGGCGGGTCTTCGATACGAACGTGATCGGCGCTTCGCTGATGACGGCCGCCGCGCTCCCGTTCCTCACCGAGTCCTCCGGCACCGCGGTCTACCTCTCGTCGGTGAGCGCATCCGTGACGCCCCCGTGGCCCGGTCTGGGTGCCTACGCCGTGAGCAAGGCGGCCCTGGACAAGCTGGTCGAGGCCTGGCGGGGCGAGCACCCGACGGTGGGATTCACCCGGGTCGTGGTCGGTGAGTGCATGGGTGGCGAGGGCGACTCGACGCCGGGGTTCGCCGACGACTGGGATCAGGAACTGGCGGCCGACGTGATGCCCGTGTGGTTCGCACGCAACTACATGAGTGGCTCCTTCGTGGGCATTGAGGACCTGATCACCGTCGTGGACACAGTCCTGCGCCACGGTGGCGCGGTCGCCATCCCGTCCGTGACCGTGGCGGGTCGCGCCGCCGGGGAGAGCTGAGCCCTCCTCAGTTGGATATGCACGTCGAGCGTTACCCGTATCGAGCGAGCGCCTGGTGGGAGGGCCAGGTCGTGGCCCAGTCCGACGCCTGCCTCTGCGCCGAAGCACCCGGTCAGCTGCCCGTCCTCTACTTCCCCGTGGCCGACATCGGTCCGACCCGGGCTCGAGGGTCTTTCCGGTTGCCTTCGTCACGAGGAACCCCTAGGGGAGCTTGCCGGTTACGCCGCGTTCGACCAGGACCTGGTGCGAGTCGAGGTCACCGACGAGGCCGCGGGAGACGCCGCCCGCGACGTGACCGTGAAGCGGTTCCCGACCTGGGGCGATGCCGACACACCTCGTCGACGTCATGGACGTGCGCCCCACCGACGAGGGCCTCACCTTCGTCACCGTCGCCCGCAGCGACGAGCGGCGGCCCGTCGTGGAGGGCAGCCAGATGCTCGGGCAGGCCATCGTCGCCTCCTGCCGGCACGCCCCAGACCGCCGCGTCGTCTCGGCCACCATGATCTTCCTCCGGGCGGCCGATGCCCGTGAGCCGCTCCGGCTCGAGCTGGTGGAGCTGACCTCCGGACGCACCTTCTCCGGCTTGGCGGTCCAGGTGTTCCAGCGGGCGCAGCTCTGTGCCGCCGGCACGCTGCTCCTCGATGTGCCGTCCGACGACGTCGTGCGGCACGCCGCCGACCCTCCGGACGTCGCGGGGCCTTACGAATGCGAACCGTACGATATGGGGGTGACCGGTCGCGATATCAGGGTGGTCGACGCCGCGTACTCGAACGATCCCGACCTGCCGCCGGGGCCGCCCGTCGCTGGACGCCTGGGTTCGCTTCCGCGAGCTCCCGGCGGATCAGCCCATCCACGCCGGCCTGGTGGCCCAATTCACGGGCCACATGTCGATTGCCGCCGCGCTGCGGCCTCACGCGGGCGTCAGCCAGGACCAGGCGCACTCCACGCTCTCCATGGCGATCAACAGCATCAGCCTGTCGCTCCACGCTCCGGTCAAGGCAGACCAATGGCTGCTCTACCGCCATCTCTCGACGTTCGCCGGAACGGGCACGACGCATGCGGAGAACCGGGTCTACGACCTCGACGGCTCACTCGTGGCGTCCTTCTCCGTCGATGCCATGGTGCGACCGCTCCCCGCCGGCGCGAAGGGCCCGATGGACGCCCGCACCGCGCTATGAGCCTCACGACCGGTCGCGGACCACTCAGTGCCAGACCCGCCGGTCGCTTCACCGTCTCCATGCCGGAGAACGTGTCGTACATCGAGCCGTTCCGTCGCCGCGTCAGGGCCACCAAGAACGGGCGGACCCTGATCGACAGCGAACGCGTCGTGCTGCTGCACCGGCCGGGACGGCCGCCGACCTTCGCGTTCCCGGCTCACGACGTGACCGACCTTGCGACGGAGGACGAGCGGGACGTGCCGCGGCTATGTGACCGTGCCGTGGGACTGCCGTCGACCAGTGGTTCGAAGAGGACGAGCAGCTCTTCGGACATCCGCGGAATCCCGTACCATCGGGTGGACTGCCTGCGTTCCAGTCGCCGGCTCCGCGTGGAGGCGGCCGGCGCCACCCTGGTGGACACAACCGAGACGATGGTCGTGTACGAGACGGCGCTCGAGCCGCGCCTCTACGTCCATCCGCGGTTCGTCCAGACCGAGCTGACGCGGAGTCAGCTCCAGACCTACTGCCCGTACAAGGGCACGGCGACGTACTGGAACGCCGTCGTCGACGGGACGCCGTGCTGCGCGACATCGCCTGGAGCTACGAGGATGCCCTGCCGGAGTCCAAACCGCTGCAGCACCTGCTGAGCTTCGACGACCAGCGCGTGTCCGTCCTCCATGACCTCCCGGCCGCCGACTGACGCCATCGGAGTAGGAGCGACACCGTCGCTAGTGTGGATCGATGAGCCGGCCCAGTTGCCCTGGGTGCACGCGACCAAGGGGACTTTGGGTGACGTTTGAGACGCTGCTGTACGAGGAGGAGGACGGCGTGGCGCGTCGTCACCATGAATCGTCCAGAGGTGCACAACGCGTTCAACCAGAAGATGCAGGCGGAGCTTCGCGAACTGTGGCGGGGCCTGCGCCGCAACGACGATGTGAGAGCCGTCGTGCTGTCCGGAGCGGGCGACGAGGCCTTCTGCACGGGAATCGACCGGGCCGAGGCGATCGAGAACAACTATCTCGCCAATGACGAGAACCGGTTCAAAATGCAGAGCGAATCCGGACCGGTGTCGACACCGTTCATGTACAACGACCCCGGGGTCAATATCAACCCGAAGACGAACGACCTCTGGAAGCCCATCGTCGCCGCGGTCAACGGCATGGCGTGCGGTGGCGCGCTCTACATGCTGGGCGAGTCGGACATCATCATCGCGGCCGAGCACGCGACGTTCTTCGATCCCCACGTGACCTACGGGATGGTGGCGGGCTTCGAGTCGGCCCACCTCCTGCAGAAACTCCCCCTGGGTGAGGTGCTCCGGATGATGCTCCTCGGGGCCTGGGAGCGCATGTCGGCGCAGCGGGCCCATCAGATGGGCCTGGTCTCGGAGATCGTGCCCGCGCCGGAGCTCCTCGAGCGGGCCCTTTGGGTGGCCAAGGCGATCGCATCAGCTCCGGTCATGGCCATTCAGGGCACCTTGCGCGCCATCTGGATGACCCACGAGCTCGGCCGGCGCGAGGCGCTTGCGCAGGTGTCGACGCTCGTGGGGCTCGGCACTCTCTTCGACAACGTCGCCGGCGGCCAGGACATCTTCCGGGGCACCGTCTCTCGCCCGGAATGGCGGCTGCGCTAGCCCGTTGCACTCGAACCGGGTTGACACGCCGTCGTGACAGCAAACCGCCGGCGTGCGGAGCACGCCGGCGGTTCATCGTTCTGCGCGGTCAGGGAGCGACCGCATCGCGCTAGCTCGCCGTCGACGTCCCCGGGAGGTCCTTTCCGCACGAGGGCTGCGAGGAGATGGCCGTGAACCCGTTCGGGACCGCCTTCATGATCCAGGCGCAGGTCTGCGGCGGATTGTGCCCGAAGTTCGTCGAGTAGTTGTGAGTGACAGGGAGCAACCCGTTGACGTTGTAGGACTTGAGCCCGCGCAGATCCTTGATCACGGCGGCGCGGGTCGGGTTGGGTCCCGCCATCTGCAAGCCCTTGATCATGAGGTCGGCTCCGGCCCACGACTCGTACTGGCCCAGGTTCGGGAAATCGGTCTTGGAGAAGCCGGCGTACTTCTGCATGGCGGCCTGCATCTGCTGCGTGCCGGCGTTGGGCAGCGAGAAGGGGCGGAAGAGGGAGAGGAAGTAGCCGCCCTGCAGGGTCTTCCAGGCCGGGGACTTGATCACGTCCGGCTGGTACCCCGTTGCGTAGATCGCCGCCTTGATCTTCACGCCGGCCTGCTTCAGGGCGGTGGCCAGTGCGTAGTTGGAGTCGGCGTCCATGGCGGGTGAGATCGCGTTGACGTTGTTCTTCTTCGCCACCAGCGCCTCACTGGTGAAGTCGACGCCACCGAACGGCACCGTCGTGTCGAGCACGCCGACCTTGCCGCCCGCATGTTTGAACGATTCGGCCGTTCCGATGGCGGCCCGGCTGGACGACGGCGAGATGCTGTAGCCGTACGCGCCCAGGACGGTCCCGCCCAGCTTCTTGAAGAGGTCACCGAGCTGCGTGTTGACCGGGTACTTCGGATCGACGCTGCCGTTGTCGGCGGCGAACATGTTGGTGTACGGCTGCTGTCCCCATTCCGGGCCGTCGTCGTACGTGCCGGTCACCGGCATGCCGGCCTGCTGCGGGTACTTGGCCGCCAGGAACATCAGCGGGCTCTGGGAGACGATGCCGAAGGCGCCCTTGGAGATGGCGCTCTGCACGGCCGTCGCGATCTCGCTCGGGTTCGTCTGGTCGTCGATCACCAGCGGGACCAGCTTGTGTCCGTTCACGCCGCCTTGGGCGTTCTGCAGGGCGATCCGTGCCTTGAAGCCGGACGGCGAGGTCGAGTTCTGCGACCCACCCTGACCGGTGAGGTCGGTGATGTAGGCGATGGTGATCGGCGCCGGCGCCGCGCCGGCCGGCGCCGCGGTGACGGCGCTCGTGCCGACCAGGAGCAACGGCAGCCCTGCAATCATGGTCAGCGCAACCGACGTGATGTTCCGACGCTTCCGCGTCGTTCCGCCTTGCTTCATCGCTGTCTGCACGGTCTCAAATGCCTCCCCGGATCCCTGCCAGGAGATCCCTCTCTCGGGGTCATACACTGAGCCAACGCCCGTGTGTTGTAATGACCGTTCGTTACTTTAGCTAACCACCTGCCGCAGCAGGGGTCGCGGGCTCGGCATCGCCGAGGTAGCGGTCGATGACCTCCTGTCCCGCCCCCGCCGCAGGGCCGTACCAGCCCACCTGACCGCGCATCAGGATCACGCAGGTGTCCGCCATGGAGAGGGCACGGTGGACGAACTGCTCGGTGAGCACGATGGTGATGCCCGAGCTCCGGGCCTCTTCCAGAGCCTGGAACACGGACTCGGTGACGATGGGCGCCAGACCGAGCGACATCTCGTCGGCGATCACCAGCTTGGGCGAGACGGCGAGCGCCCGGGCCAGGGCGAGCATCTGCTGCTCGCCACCGGACAGACTGCCCGCCCGCTGCGCCCGGCGCTGGCCGAGCACGGGAAAGCGGTCGATGGCCCGGTCGATGGCGGCGGCGCGCTCCTGTCGGCTCTCCTGGGCCACGGCCATCCGCAGGTTTTCGACCACGGAGAGGCCGGGGAAGATGCCCCGCCCTTCCGGGATGTAGGTCAGGCCGAGCTTCCGGATGCGGTGCGCCGGCTGTCCGGTGATCTCGCGCCCGTCGAAGAAGACGCGACCGGTGGTCGTGGGCACCAACCCCGAGATCGCGCGTGCCAGCGTGCTCTTGCCCGCGCCGTTGGCGCCCAGGACGGCCAGGACGGTGCCCGGCTCCACTGCGAGGGAGACGCCGAACAAAGCGCGCGACGATCCATAGCGCACATCGAGGTCCTCGACCCTGAGGAGAGGCTCTGCGGTCATGCCGAGTCTCCCCTGCGGGGCGCCGGCTCGGCGGGCGGACCCGGCTCCGGGTCGGTGTCCCCGAGGTAGGCGGCGCGCACTGCGGGGTCGTTGCGGATCTCCTCGGGGCTCCCTGACGGCGATGCGCTCACCGAAGTCGAGCACGAACACGATGTCGGACAGCGACAGGACGGCGGCCACGTCGTGCTCCACCATGATCAGTGAGACCTGGTGGTCCGTTTGGTCGGCGATCTGGCGGAAGACCGCCAACAGGTTCTCCGACGCCCTCATGTCGAGACCGGAGAGCGGCTCGTCGAGCAGGAGCACGTTCGGCTCGCTGGCCAGAGCCCTCCCGACCTCGACCAGCCGCAGGATGCCGAGTGGCAGCGCGGCCACGGGCGCCTTCTCCACCCTGGTGAGCCGCAACAGCTCGAGCAGTTCGTCCACCCGCTCGCTCTCCTCCTTCCCGGGCGGGAGCAGCGAGCGCGGATCGAGCATGTCGCGCCAGAGCCGAGTCGGGGCCACCCGGGCGCGATGGGCGAGTTGGAGGTGCTCACGCACGGTGAGTCCCATGAAGAGCTCGGGCTGCTGGAACGTGCGGGCCAACCCCTTCCTCGCCCGCGCCCGGCACGACGCGTTGGTGACGTCGTCACCGTGCAGATGCACCCTGCCGCCGTTGGGTCGGAGGAGGCCAGAGAGGACAGCGAGCAGGGTCGACTTTCCGGCGCCATTGGGCCCGACCAGGCCGGCGATCTGTCCTGGTTGCACCTCGAGGCTCACTGTCGGAGAGGGCGGTGAGTCCTCCGAAGCGGACCGTGATCTCCTGGGCCGCCAGGGCGGCTCCCTCTCCCCGGCCCGGCACGCCGGCCAGTACGCCGGCCGCTGCATCGTCGCTGGAGGCCGGCATCACGAGATCTGCTCCGCCACGCGCGTCGTCGTCACTTGTCCCGACGTCGGGGGCGATGAGGCTCAGGTCTGCCATGTCCGTGCCGTCCTGTCGGGGCCGCACGTGGAGCACCAGGCGCCGGAGCCGGCGGCTCTGTTCGGCCAGCACGCCGTCGGGGTACTTGGCCGCCGACACCGCTCCGAGCCCGAACAGCACGGGCGTCACGTTTGACGTCCAGGTCGGGAGGTAGTTCTGGGTGATCGCGGGGAGCAACGCCAGCGAGACCCCTCCCAACAGCGCGGCCGCGTTCGAGCGCACACCCCACGTCACCAGCACGGCCAGCCAGACGACGCCTTCGAACGTGGCGAACTCGCTGGGCTGGAAGGTCGTCTGGGACAGGGCGAACAGCCCTCCCCCGATCCCCGCGATCAGGGCGGCGAGCGCCCCTGCGATGACCTTCTGCTGCACGACGCTGATTCCGGACGTCTTGGCGCCCGCCTCGCTCCAGCGCGCCGCGTTGAGGGCCAGTCCGGTGGTCGATCGTCGGAAGTTGACGATGAAGAGCGCAATGATCACGAAGGCCGCCAAACAGAGATAGGCGAAGGCGCGATCAGACGTGGCGAAACCGGGTCGATTGAGGGTGAGACCCAGTCCTTGGTTCACGAAGCTGGGCAAGGTGAAGACGAGGTTCTCCATCAGAAGCCCGAAGGTCAGCGTCACAAGAGCGACGTAGAGATCGCCGAGGCGGATACTCAACAGTCCGACGACGACACCCATCAGCAAGGCAATGACGCCGCCGGCGAGGACGGCCAGCAGAACCGGCCACCCGTGGTTGTTGGCCAGTTGGGCGGTGGTCAGCGCCCCCACACCGGCGAAGGTGATCTGACAGAGCCAGAGCATGCCGCCCTCACCTGTGACGATGGTCCACGAGAGGAGGATGACGGCGTACGCGAATCCGGCCGCCATCACGCCGACCCAGTAGCCCTGCACGATCAGGGGCACGACGCCGACGGCCGCAATGAGGAGCACCGGGCCGGCGTAGCGGCCGAAGAAGCCGAGCGAGGCGGACTCGACGACATTGCTGGTGGAACCGGCCAGACGGCTCTCGCCCTGTGGCGTGATGGCGCGGTCCAGCGCGCCACCCCAGCCGTCCGTCTCGCCGACCCGCCCCCGGCGGAGCAGCTCGTAGACGAGGACGACGGCGACGACAATGAACGGCACGGCGTCGATGAACTCCGTCGTCCACGAGCTCGAAGGAGGCAGGTAACCCTCAATGAGTGAGGTGGCGATGCCCATGAGGAGGGCCACGACGACCGCGACCGTGAGGCTCCGAAGCCGCGCTGCCACCACGGCGGCGAACGAGGCGGCGATGAGGATGGTGAACTTGTCGGGATCGAGCCCGACGATGGGAGCGGCCAGCACGCCGGCCAGACCGGCAAAGAGGGTGCTGACGGCCCACACTCCGACGGAGATGAAGGTGGGATTCGTCCCTGACAGGTCGGTCATCGCCGGTGAGTCGACCATCGCTCGCACCTTGAGGCCGACGTCGGTGTAGCGCAGGATCAGCGCGCCGGCGATCACCGTGGCGAGGACGCACGCGTAGACGATGACCTGATCGAGCGTGACCGCAACGCCGAAGACCTGGTAGACGGCGACCGGCTGCGGTGCCAGCCCGGGGGCCGACTGAATGGCCTGATTGCCGAAGATCAACACGGCCAGCGCCGGGATGGCCACCAAGAGGCCGATCGTCGCCACCACCTTGATCATGGGCGAGGACAGGCGCAAGTGCCGGAAGAGGGCGAAGTAGAGGAATACCCCCAAAGCGGGCGCGGCCACCAGAATGGAGAGGAGCGCCGCGGGCAGGATCGACCACGTGTGCTGCGTGTTGAGGAAGTAGTAGAAGCGGGCAATGAAGAAGGCGATGGCGCCGAAGGCGAAGTTCAGGATCCCCGAAGCCGTGTAGGTGATGACCAGGCCGGCGGAGCAGATCGCATAGATCCCTCCCAGCACCAGTCCGGCGATCACGAATTGGAGCATGCCTGCGGTCCCCTTCTCACCGGCCGGCTCCGCCGGGGCGTTTCTGACATCGACGTCGATTCAGATACTAACGATGCGGACGGCATCGTGCACGACGACCGAAATAGCCGTTGACCTGGGATGCAGCAGGAGCGAAGGCGTCGGCATCACTGCCGACCAGGGCGGCCGAACAGCCCCCGCTGGACGATGTGCGCTGCTGCGTCGACTCCGCTTCCACCGCGCCGCTGCGCTCCGAAGGCGCCTAGCAGCGCCACCATCACGACGGCCTCCACGTCCACGTCTCCGAAGCCGCGGGCGCCGAGGACGCGCACCATCTGACGGCGCCCCCAGTCCAGCGCCGACGCGGAGAGGGAGCGGAGCCTCGCATCGTCGAGCGCCCCATCGACCCAGACGCGGATCATGGCCGCTTCCCCTGATTGCGCACTGTTGTAGCGCCGGAGCCACCGGCGCAGCTCCGAGCCGTCCTGGCTCGCCAGATCGGGGATCTCGACGAAGGCATCGGCGACGGCGCGCATCGCTTGCACCGTCAGCACCATGGCCAGTTGGTCCTTGTTCTCGAAGTAGCGGTAGAAGACACCGTGGGAGACTCCGGCCGCGGCGGCCAGGTCGTCCACGCGGGTGGCGTGATAGCCCCGCTGGACGAAGACATCGCGTCCGTTCTCCACCAGCGCCGTGAGCGCGGGCCGCCGGTCCGTCCCGGATCGGATGGCTTCCTCCTTTCCCAGCATGTCGCGCACGACCGGTCCGAACGCCACGCGGGGGGCGTGCGTGCGGGGACCGGCGTGCACATTGACCTCGCTGCGACCGAAGAGTGATCGGTGCATGACGTCGGTGACGGCGACCTCGACGCGTTCCCTCGAGTACTCCTGCGGGACAACCGTGCGGAGGGTGGCGGCATCGTCGAGCGTCCGGGCCAGGCAGGTCAGCAACAGCGCGAGCAACTCATCGAGCTGACGGGGAGGCACATCGCTGGTCGAGAGCTTCGAGCGAATCCGGGCCACGCTCTCATTCCGGAGGCGGACGACGGCGCTGGTCAACCCGTCGTCCTCCTCCAGCACCACCGGAAGGGCTTGGAAGATCGGCCCATAGCGGGCATGGATGTCCCCATAGCGGCTGACCCAGGAACGCAGGCCTTCCCAGCCGCTCGCCTCGGGCGTGAGCGGGTCGATCGCCTCCGTGGACGCACTGATCTGACGAGCGACCTGGCCAGCCAGGCTGCTGAAGACGTCTTCTTTCCCGGAGAAGTACTGATAGAAGGCGACTCTCGAGCAACTGGCCTGCTCACTGATGCGGGCGATGCTGCACTGATGGAAGCCTTCGTCCCCGAAGAGCTTGCAGCGCGGCGTCCAGAATGCGTTGCCTGGTTCGCTGCCCGCGTGCACCCACCTGCGGGTTGTCCGAGAAGGGAGCGCGTCGGAGGACAGGCTCGGCATCCGCACGCGACGCGACCGGAGTCGCGGCATCGCGTGCCATCACGTCATGGCCTGCGCTCGCCGTGCAGGCGGCCCGAGGCCACCCTCCGTGGGTGCCACGGGTGCCGCGTGCCGGTCAGGAGTCGGCTCGGACCTTGTCCTTGACGGCGGGGACGATCGGTGGAGCGTTCTTCCAGTTCGGGAGCCCGCTGTCCTCCTTGGCGACGGGGTACCCGTCGTCATTGACCTGGGCCCAGTGCGAGTGGTTGAGCTCGTGCAGGGTGAAGCACGCGTTGAGGGCGTTGTAGAAGCCCATGTTGTCCACGCTCTGGTTCACGGCTTCCTTGACCAAGCAGCGAGGTGACCGAGGGCAGGACGGCGATCCGCTCTGCGAACTCCTCCGTCCTCTGGGTCAGGTCCTCGGCGGGGAAGATCTTGCTGACCATGCCGAGGCCGTGCGCCTCTTCGGCATCGATGGAGTCGCCGGTCAGAAGCAGCTCCTTGGCCTTGCGCGGCCCGAATTCCCACGGGTGGGCGAAGTACTCCGTCCCGCACATGCCCAGTCGGGTTCCCACCACATCGGCAAAACGGGTGCCCTCGGCGCAGACGATGAGGTCGCAGGCCCACAGAAGCATCAAGCCGGCCGCGTACACGTCCCCGTGCGCCTGCCCGATGGTGATCTTGCGCAGATTGCGCCAACGGCGAGTGTTCTCGAAGTAGTAGTGCCACTCCTGGAGCATGAGGCTCTCGGCGCCCTTGCGCGTCGCGCCGTTGATCTTCCGAGTGTGGTGCTGGTTCGGCCCCGGCATCCCCTCCTCCATGGAGACCTTGGAACCCATGTCGTGGCCGGAGGAGAACATCGGGCCCATGCCACCCAGGATCACGACTCGGACCTCGTCGTCCGCCTCGGCCTCGAGGAAGGCGTCGTTCAGATCGACGAGGAGCCCGCGGTTCTGGGCGTTACGCGCCTCGGGACGGTTGAGCATGATGCGCGCGACCTTCCCCGAGTCGAGCGTCTCGTACGTCACGAACTTGTAGTCAGTCATGTGGCGGCTCCTTGACGAGTGAAGCGTGTCGTTCTGGAGGTGACCCTACTGTTAGAAACGGGTCGGCGCACCTTGCCGTTCGTGCCCAGGACACACCATGGCCCGTGCGCGGCGCCGCGGTCGGCCGTGCGGCGACGTGACCCGGCTCAAACGGCGGCAGCGGCCTGCTCGACGCGCATGATGCGGGCCAGATTGCCGCCCATGATGTTCCGCACGTCCTCGTCGGAGAGACCTTCGGGGAGGTGGTCGACGTAGCTGCACGGCTCGGCCAGACCCTCGGGGTGCGGCCAGTCGGAACCGAACAGGACGTGGTCCGCACCGATCACGTCGATGATCTCCCCGAGGTCGTCCTCGTGGAACGGGCTGACGTAGACGTTGTGCTTGAACTGCTCGACCGGGTCCCCGTCGAAGGCGTTCGGCATCTTCTTGTAGGTGTCGCCGAGGTGGTTGACGAAGCCCCTGATCCACTCCCCACCAGCCTCAATGGAGGCGATCCGGAGATCGGGGAAACGTGCGAACACGCCGTGGCACACGAAGCGCAGCCATGGTGTCCTGAATGGGCCGGTGACCGCCGGTCATGTAGGTGAAGGCGTCGAGCCGGAACGGCAACATCTCACTCGGTCCGGTCCAGTCGTTCGTGTACCGCGTGTATCCGCTGTCCGAGGAATGCATCGACACGAGAATGTCGGCATCCACGACGGCCTGCCAGAACGGGTCGAACTCGGGATAGCCGAACGAGCGCGAGCCGCGGAAGCCGGGCACGGGCGCAGGGCGAATGAGGACGGTCTTGGCCCCTCGCTCCACAGCCCACTCGAGTTCTTCGATCGCCTTCTCGACGATCGGGAAGCGTGATGACCGGCGTGGCGAAGATCCGGTCCTCGTAGTTGAAGCGCCATTCCTCGTACATCCACTCGTTCAGCGAGTGGATCGCCGCATGCGTCAGTTCGGGGTCGTCGCGCATGCGCTCTTCCAGAAGGCTGGCCAACGTGGGGAACATGAGCGACCGGTCGACGCCGAGCTCGTTCATCACCTCGATGCGGGGCTCGGGGCGCTGGAAGGCCGGAATGCTCCGCATGGGCTCACCGATCACCTCGCGGTAGGTCTTGCCCTCGGGATTGCCGTTGCGGAAGTACTCCTCCTGGGCACCGGGCCGGGCCACGACCTCGAAGGTCGGGTTCGGGATGTACTCGCTCACCGTGCCACGGATCATGATCTTCGTCCGGCCGTCGCAGCTCGACATAGTCGATGGCGCCCTTGTAACGATCGGGCAGGTGCCTCGTGAACGAGTCCCTGGTCTCGTAGAAGTGGTTGTCGGCGTCGAAAACGGGGAAATCGCAAACTCTCGGCATAGTGAAGAGACTATGCGATTTTGACTATGACGTCAATGTCATACAACTGGCCAGCTCGGCCGCCCCGCCGCCGGACGAATTACCTGTTCACAGCGGACTTTTCCCCAATCTACGCCGCGGTGAAGGCGGGCGCGGAGAGGTCAGCGATTGGTCGGGAAGTGCAGCTCCATGCTGGTCGGGCCGGGGTCGGGCCACCGCGAGGTGACGACCTTGGGCCGCGTGTAGAAGCGGATGCCGTCCGGGCCGTAGATGGAGGAGTCGCCGAAGATGGAGGCCTTCCATCCGCCGAAAGAGTGTGCTGCGACCGGAACGGGGATCGGCACGTTGATGCCGACCATGCCCGACCTGGATCTCGCGTTCGAAGCGCCGCGCAATGCCGCCGTCCCGGGTGTAAAGGGCCGTGCCGTTGCCGTAGGGGTTGTCGTTGACGAGCGAGAGCGCTTCATCGAAGGTCGGGACCCGCACCACGCTGAGCACGGGGCCGAAGATCTCGTCGTCGTAGACGCGCATGCCGGGCTTCACATCGTCGAGGAGGGAGCAGCCGACGAAGAAACCATCCTCTCGTGGGCTGTGCGCACCGTCGACCACCACCTTGGCCCCCTCGTCGGCGGCACGCTCGACGTAGGACTGCACGCGGTCGCGATGCTCTGCGGTGATCAGCGGGCCCATCATGGACGACTGGTCGTCGCCCGCACCGACGACGACGTCGGGAATCCGTCTGGCGATGGCATCGATGAGCGGATCGGCGACGGGTCCCACGGCGACGACAACCGAGATCGCCATGCACCGTTCCCCGGCGGACCCGTAGGCGGCAGACACCGCAGCGTCGGCCGCGGCGTCGATGTCGGCATCCGGCATCACGACCATGTGGTTCTTGGCGCCGCCAAGCGCCTGGACTCGCTTGCCGTGGTGCGTCCCTGTTTCGTAGATGTGGCGCGCCACCGGGGTGCTGCCGACGAACGAGATGGCCGACACGTCAGGGTGCGCCAGCAGCGTCTCGACCGCCTCGCGATCGCCCTGCACCACGCTGAAGACCCCGTCGGGGAAGCCGGCCCGCTGCACGATGTCGGCCAAGACCAGCGAGGCCGAGGGGTCCTTTTCGGAAGGCTTCAGCACGAAGCAGTTCCCGCAGGCAATGGCGTTGGCCATCATCCACATCGGCACCATGATCGGGAAATTGAACGGCGTGATGCCGGCCACAACGCCCATCGGCTCGAGCACGGTGCGGATATCGATGCCCGTCGAGACCTCCGAATTGGACGACCCCTTCATCAGGTTCGGGATGCCACAGGCGAACTCGACGTTCTCGATGCCGCGCGCCACCTCGCCTCGCGCGTCTTCGAGCACCTTGCCGTGCTCACGGGTGACAGCCGCCGCGAGCTCGTCTCGACTCGCATCGAGCAACTCGCGCAGACGGAACAGCAGGCTGGCGCGTCTGGTCAGCGAGGAGGAGCGCCAATCGTGGGACGCCTCGACGGCGGAGGCCACCACCGCGTCGACCTCGGCCGGCGAGGCCAAGGCCACCTCTGCGGTCTGCAGTCCCCGGGCAGGGTCGTAGACCGGCGCGGTCCGGCCGGAGGCGCCGGCAACGGCGCGGCCAGACATCCAATGCCCGATGTGACGCAGGTCTGGCGAGGGTGGAGTCATGTCGCCGGGGATCTTATGGCGAGCCCCAGACACGGACGTTCCCGACCGTCAGCGCCGGCACCAAGAGCGGTTCGTCTGGGAGTTTCGGGGCCGGGCGGGGCCGGATCCGGGGCCGGATCGGGGCCGGCTCGGGCAAGACTGGCCCCGGCACGTAACATGGCGACGTGTTCGATTGCGACGTCGATGTCAATACTGGGGCAAGTCCCCACGTTCTGTTGCTGCGATGCAGCGGGGCGACGTGATGCGACCCCTCCCCGAGCTGACCCCGGCCAACGACTGGTTCTGGACCTCAGGCGCCGACGGCACCCTCCGCATTCAGGGCTGCAGCGACTGCGGTCGGCTGGTCCATCCGCCGGTGCCCATCTGCCCCTACTGCCGTAGCCGGTCGTCGAAGCCCACCGCGGTGTCGGGCCGTGGCACCGTCGTCGGCTTCACGGTCAACGCCCACCGCTGGCTGCCTGACCTCGACCCGCCGTATGTGATCGCCAACGTCGCGCTGGCTGAGGACGCGCAGGTGCACCTCACGACGAACGTCGTGGGCTGTGAACCGGGCGACGTCCAGATCGGCCAGGAAGTGAGGGTCCAGTTCCTCCAACAAGAGGACGTGTGGCTGCCGCTCTTCGAGCTCACGGGCTCGGTCGACCCGGTCGACCGCGTCGAGGAACCGGTGCGGCCGCTCCCCCGCGCCCCCTGAGTGACGAACGCTTCGAGCACCGGGCGGTCCTCAGTGGGATCGGCCGTTCCACCTTCGGGCGCCGGCTGATGGTCGATCCGCTCTCCCTGGCCGTCGACGCCTGCCTCGAAGCAGTCGCCGACGCAGGGTTGACGCTGGACGACATCGACGGTTTGTCGACGTACCCCGGCATGAGCGGCGGAGGAATGAGCGAAGGCGGCGCCAGCCGCGATCGAAGAAGCCCTGCGCATCCACCCGACCTGGATCAACGGGGGCGGCGATCTCCCCGGGCCCGGTGGCTCCGTGATTGCCGCCGCCATGGCGGTGGCTTCGGGTCTGTGTCGCCACGTCCTCTGTTTCCGCACCGTGTGGGAGTCCACTTTCGCCGTAGTGGCAGCACGGTCCACGCAGGCCGCGATGGGAAACGGTGATGCCGGCGAGCGCCGGGCCGAACGTGTCTCGGGTCCGTTCCGTGAATGGCGGGCCCCCTTCGGCGCCATTTCCGCCGCCAACTGGATCGCCATGAACGCAAACCAGTACCTCCACCGTTACGGTGCTCCGCGCGAGATGCTCGGGTTGATTGCGGTCAATGGTCGGCGGAACGCGGCGCTGAACCCGGCCGCTATCTACCGGGACCCGATGACGATGGACGATTACCTCTCGGCGCGGCCCATCACATCACCGTTCGGGCTCTACGACTGTGACGTGCCGTGCGATGGGTCCATCGCCGTCATCGTCTCCGCCGCCTCAGTGGCCGACGACCTCCCCCACCCGGCCATCCGCATTGAGGCTGTGGGCACACAGATCCTCGAACGCGTGTCGTGGGACCAGGACACGTTGACCCACGAGCCTCAGGTCATCGGGCAGGCCGCGCATCTGTGGACTCGGACGGGTGTGCAGCCGTCGGAGGTCGACGTGGCGCTGGTCTACGACGGGTTCACCTTCAACGCCATCTCGTGGCTCGAGGGACTTGGGTTCTGCGGGTTCGGCGAGGCGTACGACTGGCTCGACGGCGGGCGCCGCATCGCGCTCGACGGCGACCTCCCGGTCAACCCGCACGGCGGGCAGCTCTCCGAGGGACGGACGCACGGATTCGGCTTCCTGTACGAGGCGGTTCGTCAGTTGCGTCATGACGCCGGCGAGCGCCAGGTGGCGGGAGCCAAGACGGCCGTGGTCACCTCGGGCGGAGGGACGCCGTCAGGCGTGCTGCTGTTGCAACGGAAGGATGCATGATCGGATGACGGCCGCAACGCCAGTCCACCACTTCCCGACGAGGGCAACGGTATCTTGATGCCACCGTCACCGGATCCCGCCGAGAAGGAAAAGCCAGTGTCGACACCGACGACGCCGCCACTCGGGGGCGAGAAGCCGAGCGGTCCCCGGTCCCGCAAGGGCGTCGAGACACGGGCGCGCCTTCTCGCCGCAGCAAAAGAGGTCTTCGAGCAAGACGGCTTCCTCGACGCCCGGATCTCCGACATTGCGGAACGAGCCGGCCTCTCTCACGGCTCCTTCTACCACTACTTCGAATCGAAAGAGGAAGTCTTTCGAGAGGTGGCGGCCGAAGTCGAGCAGCGCCTCAGCGAACCGCTCTACAGCGTCATTCTGGACTCGCATTCGACCGCTTCGCCGTACGAGAGGATCCACGAGGGGATCAGGCGGAACTTCGAGAGCTATCGCGATGAGGCCCGCATCATGGGGGTGATCGAACAGGTATCGCGCTTCGACGAGACCCTGCGCGCCTTCCGCAACGAGCGCCACCACGTCTCGTCGGCGCAGATCGCCGACTCCATCCGTCGCCTCCAACAACACGGGCTCGCCGACAAGCGTCTCGACCCAGCGATCGCCGCAGCCGGGCTCGGTGCCATGACCTACCGCTTTCCTGAGATGTGGTTCGTGCAAGACCTCGTGGATTGCGACTTCGACCTCGGCGTCGAGCAGCTGGCCACGCTCTTCGTCAACGCGCTGGGTCTCCCCGAACCCGCCGCGACGGCTTCGCACTCCGAGCAGGCCGAAGACCTCGTCGCCGACTGAAAACGTTCCACCTCAGGGTCGAGCGCCGCGTCGACGCACATCTGAGTCAGGCGAGAAACGTTGGCGGCCATCGCGTCGATCCGGAGTGTTGGTCCGAGGGCGTTCTGGGCTCTTTGGTCCCCCCCGTGAATGCAGCGACGGTACCCTTCAGGAGGAGTGAACAATCGTGCAGTCAGGACGTGCGCATGTTCGACACGGTAGGGGCTCGTTGCTCGGTTGCCGGATTGGTGGGTGTGATCGGCGGCTTCATCGCCGTCTTGGTCGTCGGTTGGCAGGCCGCCATCCTGATTGGCTGGGACGTTGCCGCCATCTGCTACCTGGTCTGGACCTGGACGATCGTCGGTGGCTTGGATGCTGCCGCAACCCGGCGTCATGCGAAGCTGGAGGATCCAAGCGCTGGTCTTGCTGAAGCGCTCGTTCTCGTCGCAGGCGTGGCGCTGCTGGGTGCAGTCGGACTGCTTCTCCTCAAGGCCGGGGAGTCACACGGTGGAACGAAGGCGTACCTGATCACAATTGGACTTCTGAGCGTCGTCCTCTCTTGGGCGACGGTGCATACGATTTTCATGCTCCGCTACGCGCGTTCTCACTATCAAGGAGCTGAGGGCGGAGTTGACTTCAATGAGAAGGATCCGCCGGCCTATCTCGATTTTGCGTACCTCGCCTTCACGATCGGCATGACATTCCAGGTCTCGGACACCAACCTCACGACGAAGCCGATTCGCAGGATCGCCCTCGCGCACGCACTGCTGTCCTTCGTCTTCGGAGCCGTGATGTTGGCCTTCGCGATCAATATCGTGGCGAGCCTGCTGAGCTAGGAGGTCGCTCCCGGCAACGGGCACCTCCGTTCGTCAGCCTTTGACGTACGAGAGCTTCTCGGCCACAAGTCCGTCACGAGTCCGGAACACGTCGACCCCTCGAACGTGGCCACCCAGCCAGGAGTAACGCCAACGTTGCACGACCCGGTTGGTCGTCGAGAAAATCTCTTCGGCCTCGAAGATCGCGTCGTTGTCATCGAAGATGGGCTGCCAGGCGCGGCGAACGGAGTCGCGACCCTCGAAGTGGGTGCCATCGGGACTCGGCGCAGTCGACTCGAAGACGACGTCGTCGGTGACCAGCGCCAGCGTGGCGTCGAGGTCATGTCTCCCCCACGCCGCACTAAATGCTTCGACGATCTCGATGGGGTCCATGGTCCGACCTCGAGATCGCTACGCCAGAGCCGGTGAGACGTCCTCCAAGCCGGAGCGGAGCATGTCCCTGAGCTCCGGTGTGTCTGCATGTCCATGCTTGGCAACGGCGTGCGCCACGGCGGCATCGAGCGTTTCTTCTTCGGTCCCGGCGATGGTCAGAGTGCAGCCAATGTCGCTGGGAACCTTTCGGCAGTCAATCATTTTCCGGGCCATGCGTGCCCCCTTTCTTCTCGGGGCCCTTCGACGAAGGAAGGCTCTACAACGCTGTCCTGGAGCGTCGCGATCTCTTCGTCGGATGGCCCAGTACATCTAGCCTACCTACTAGTAAGTAGAAATCAAGTGGTATTCTCACGTCATGCGAAGTGCGACGAGGCTGCGCTGAATGCGGCAGGTGCAGCAGGGCGGAACCGACACCCCGAATCAGATTTTGGATGCAGCGGAGAAACTCGTCCAGGTCCGCGGGTTCAATGCCTTCAGCTACGCCGACGTGGCGGGAGAACTGGAACTGACCAATGCCGCTCTGCACTACCACTTTCCGAGCAAATCGGAACTTGGGGAGGCTCTCATCGCTCGCTATGCGATCCGATTTCTCGAAGCACTCACGGAGATCGACGAGTCCGGGGCCACGCCGATTCGCAAGCTCGAGGCCTACGCCGATCTCTACTCCGACGTCCTGAGAAATCAGAGGATGTGCTTGTGCGGAATGTTGGCGGCTGAGTACGAGACCCTCTCTGCGGGAATGCAGGTCGCGGTCACCGACTTCTTCGAAAAGAACGAGGCCTGGCTGTCCCGCGTGCTACGTCAGGGTCGTGAGGGTGGTGCAATGAGGTTCGCTGGATCCCCACTCAGCGAGGCACGTGCGATCGTGAGCAGTCTCGAAGGAGCCATGCTCATCGCCCGATCATTCGGTGATATCAAGCGTTTCGAATCCGCGGCGAGCCACATGCTGAGCGTCCTGCGCACGTAGTTCATCGGGACGAAGTGTGACGCCCATGGTCCTTCGTCCACTTTTCCGGATAGCGCCGACGAAGGTCAATCGGGACCTGTGCAGACGCGCCGAACGGCCCGGCCGCGCAGGCCCCGATTGTGGTGTCCCGCCTTGTGGCGGTAGTCCCGACGTCGCTCAACCTCGCGGGAAAGGAGATCGATGGCGTACTCGAGAACGGCCCTCCGACGAAGCAGCTCGTCGAGAAGTGCGGGGATCTGTTCGTTCGAGATCGACGCCGCGAAGTCGAGAGGCTCCATCGGCAGGAGAACGGTCCCGCTCGCCGGGTGGGAGCGCGCGGAATCGGGCGGTCAGCCCAGAACTTCTGCCTTCCACTCCAAGAGTTGCGGAGCCAGGAGGGTCCAGCGGGCGAAGAGCCCTTCCTCCCTGGCCTCGCCGCGCTCGATCCACTCGCGGTCGCCCCATGGGGGCTCGACCAGACGCGAATTAGGCAGGATGGCGGCCAGCGCCTCCGAGGTCGCCCTCGTGTGGTGCGGGTCGCTCTCGCCGCTGCGGAAAACGAGCGCGGGGATGCCGAGAGCGCGGGCGTCGGATTCGGGCAGACCGGGCACCGGCTCGTCGTCCCGGGGACAGTAGGCCAGCATCCAGCGCTCCATCGTGGCGATGAACTCGGCCCGGTCCTGGGAAAGGAACCGATCCCGGTTGGACGGATTCAGCTCCTGCACCTCGGCCCACTCGGGTAAATCTGCCACCGCCTCCATACCGTGCATCCAGGCCGCACCCACCGATCCGCCGCAATAGTGCGTCGCCAACGAAAGGAGGCCGAAGATCCCGCCGCTGATCCACCAGATGGCGAGACCCGCCGACGTCTCGGGATGACGTGCGGCGGTGAGCAACGAGACGCGGGCACCGCCCGAGCCGCCGGCGATGATCGCCGGCGTCATGTCGAGGTGTGTCAGCAATCCAGCCAACGCGTCGGCCTGCATGGCGGACTCGGACGAACCTTCGAAGCACACGTCGGACTCGCCACAGTTGGGACGGTCCCAGATGAGCACCCGGTTCCCCTGCTCGACCAGGAGCTGCGCCAGCTGTCGGACGCCCGCTGACTCCTTGGTGAATCGCCCACCGGGCGTGATGACCCAAGGCTGTCCCGTGTCCCCGATCAGCTCGTACGCGAGCGACAGCCCGTTGATCTTTGCGGTGGGCACGAATGGACTCCTCGATTTTTCGGCGCCGGATGGCGGATCGGACGGCGGACGGCGGACGGCGGACGGCTAGGTGTTGGCTGAGCGCCCGCGCGGCACGTCGCGGAAGGCGACGTCCTTGTCCAGGCGGCGCTCCCGCGGCATGGCCAACACCCGCTCACTGATGACGTTGCGGGCCATTTCGGTCGTGCCGCCTCCGATGCTCCCGGCCTGGCGCATCAAGAAGTTGATCCCGGCCATCGCGGCGGGGTCGTCCTCGGTCCAGGCCGCACCGGCGGCGCCGGCGGTGTCGAAGGCCAGGGTGACGGTCCGTGAGACCGAGGTGCCCTTGAACAAGCGGACGAGCCCGGCCGCCTGATCCGACATGCGGCCCGACCGGATGCCCTCGCCGACGCGCTCGGCCAATTGGCCGACCACGATCTCGAGCATTCGTGCTTCGCCGACGTTGGCGAGCGCCGAGGCGTCATTCAGCAGGCCGTGGGCCCGAGCGATGTCGTAGACGATCTTGGCATCTTGGCTGCCGTGGGCCATCCCGACGGGTTCGGTCACGTAGGGGGAGTTGTAGAGCATGCGCTCGTGGAACATCCAGCGGGTGCCGACGGTCCAGCCCTCGTCCACCGCGCCGATGCGATCTGTGTCGGGGACGATGACGTCGGTCAGGAACTCCTGGCAGAACTCCCGAGAGCCGTTGTTCATCTCGATCCGGTGCACCTCGACGTTGGGCTGGTGGATGGGCAGCATGAACACCGTGAGCCCGCGGTGCTTCGGCTGGTCCCAGTTGGTCCGGGCCAAGCACAGTCCCCAGTCGGACCACCACGCCCCCGACGTCCAGACCTTGGAGCCGTTGAGCACCCACTGCTCACCGTCTCGCACTGCGGTGGTCAGAGCGCCGGCCACGTCGGAACCGCCACTGGGCTCGGAAAGGAACTGCATCCAGAGCGCCTCACCTTTCAAGATGGCGGGGATATGGCGCCGCTTCTGGTCTTCCGTCCCGAACTCGAGGATGACGGCGGCGCACGGCGACAGCGTCGGCACCTGGAAACGCAAGGGATACTCGTACCCCGCGATTTCCTCGTTGAACACGTTCTGGTGCTCGTGCGTCAGGCCCTGCCCGCCGTACTCGCGGGGAAAGCAGATGCCCGCCAGGCCAGCCTCGAACAGCATGCGTTGGAGCTCACGGTCCCGGGCGACGACGGCCAGCTCCACCTCGTCGGTGGTGCCGTTGCGCTCCCACCGCATCTCCTCGGGGGTGACCTGCCGAAGGTTGGACCGGATGTAGGAACGGGCCCGCTGTCGGAAGTCCGCGAGGCTCTCCAGCTCCTCCAATTGGCTCTGCTCGCAACGCGCTCACGCGGCCGCTCCTTCTCGTGCGTCGATCAACGCGGCAATCCGCTGCCGGTGGTCCGACGGCGTGCCCGCCAGGGCTCGGTTGACGGTCACGCGCCGCAGGAACAGATGGAGGTCGTGCTCGAACGTCACCCCTATGCCTCCGTGCATCTGCGTGCAATCCTGCACCAGCTCGGCCCCGTACTCGCCGATGTAGGCCTTGGCCGCGCTGACCAGCTCGGCGGCGTCGGGGTCGCCGGCGGCCACGGCTGCGCAGGCGGCGTCGCTGGTGGCGTGGCTCGACTCGAGCCACATGAGCATGTCGGCAAAGCGGTGCTTGAGCGCCTGGTACGACGCCAGCGGCCGCCCGAAGGAGTAGCGGTCGAAGGCCCACTCGACCGTCATGTCGAAAGCCGCCTGCATGGCGCCCACCGACTCCGCGTTGAGCAGCACGATCCAGCGCTCGAACTGCAGGTGGACGTCTGCGGTGGCGCCGGCGGCGGCCCCGACGATTGCTGCGGCGGGGACGGTGACCCCGTCGAACGTCACGATGCCGAAGCGCCGGGTGAGGTCGACCGTCTGCATCGGCGCCGTCGAGACGCCGGGCGTCGTCGCCGGCACGAGGACTTGGGTGACGCCACCCTGGTCGGAGCAGGTGACGAGTAGGTGGTCGGCCTGGGTGGCCGACTCGACCACCCGCACCTCGCCGCGCAGGACGAGGTCCGATCCTCGCCGCGTGACCTCGACCGTCGGCTGCCACCTGTCCTGGCCGAAGGGCGGCGCGCACCATGTGGCGATGTTCTGGCCGGAGAGAAGGCCAGCGAGGACCTCAGGCGCCGCGTCGCGGTCGTTCAAGGTGGCCGCGACCACGTTGACGACGCCCAACGGCCCCGGTGCCGCGTGGCGACCGAACTCGTAGGCGACCAGGCTGGCGTCCATCAGGCCGGAGTCGCTGATTGTGCCGCCACCGTGCTCCTCACTCACAAGCAGCGAGGTCCACCCGAGCTCGGCGCCGCGGCGCCAGGAGTTCGGGTCGAAGCCGATCGGGTCGTCGCGGAGTTGCCGGAGGGCGTCCGGTGACGCCTGCTCTGTCAAGAAGCGATCGGTGGTCTCGCGGAAGAATTGCTGGTCTTCGCTCAGGTTCAGGAGCATGGGGCTCCCTGGCGCTCAGTCACGTGGCTCTTTGATCCTTTCGGGCGCGCGGCGCCTCACTGCGTGTGTCGTCTGCATGGGTTGACCGGTGCGGTGAGGCTAGACCGCCGCGCTCACGACGCCGATACCCGCGGCTTCGTTGCGGCGCCGCCACTCGTCCTTGGGCATGCGGGTGACATCGACGTCCGGCGTCGAGGCCCGGAGCGCGCGCACCGTCGCCTGCTCCTTGTTCGTGTGTGCGAAGGGATCCCAGCCGTAGAAACGGCATGCGTTCTCCCAGGTGATCTTGTGGATCTCCGCGTCGGCGCACCCGGCGTCCTGAAATTCCTTCCAGGCGAACTCGGGCGACTTGGGCCACGTCGTGTCGGTGTGCGGGTAGTCGCACTCCCAGGCGATGCCTTCGATGCCGATGCGGTCACGCAGCAGCAAGCCCGACGGGTCGGTGATGAAACAGGCCAGGATGTGCTCGCGGAACACCTCAGACGGGAGCTTGCCGCCGAAGTCGCCCTGCAGCCACTCCTGATTCGTGAAGTGCCGATCGATCCGGTCGAAATAGAAGGGGATCCAGCCGATGCCACCTTCGGAGAGCGCGACCTTGAGGTCGGGAAAGCGCCGAAGCGTGGGACCAAAGAGGAGGTCCTGGGCGGTGATGGCGCTGATCTGGCAGGCCAGCACCATCAGGTGATCGACAGGCGCCTCCTCGGCCTTCTGGATGACGTTGAAGCCGGCGCCGATGTGAAGCGAGAGCACCATGTTCTCGTCGCTGAGGGCGGCGAGCATCGGGTCCCAGTGTCCGGAAAGGAAGCTGGGGAAACCCTGCACATGTGGCGTCTCGAGGAAGCTGATGGACCGGCAGCCCTTCCTGGCGATACGCCGCACCTCGGCCACAGCGGCATCGATGTCCCACATGGGGACGATCCCGAGCGGAATGAAGCGACCCGGATACTCCCCGCACCACTCGTCGATGGCCCAGTCGTTGTAGGCCTGGAGCATGACGAGGGCGATCTCCTTGTCGCTCGCCTCGGAGAAGGTCCGCGCGTTCCACCCGGCCATGGTCGGGAAGCACATAGAGCCGAGCACGCCGTTGGCGTTCATGTCCCGCACCCGCTCGTGCACGTCGAAGCAGCCGGGCCGCAATTCCGTGTAGGAGCCGGGATTGAAACCCCATTCGGCCGAGGGCCAGCCCACCGTGGCCGACATGCCGAAGGAGGTGCTCGTCCTCTCTCCCTGGAAAACCCAACGGTCGATTCCGTCCTTGTCATGCACGACCTTGGGCGCGTCGTCGAGCCACTTCTTCGGCACGTGGTTCTCGTACATGTCGGGTGGCTCGATCATGTGGTCGTCGATGCTGACCATGATCATGTCGTCGAAGTTCATCGTGTTTCCGTCTCCTCTCCGACCGGCCGCGTCACGCCGTGCGCACCGGCAGTGTCTCCCAGCCCCGCACCGTCGACGTCCGCGCCCTCTCGGCCGCGTCGTAGTCGACCTCCCACTCGGGGAACCGGTTCAGCACCTCGTCGAGCGCCACCCGCCCCTCGAGGCGAGCCAGCGCCATGCCGAGGCAGAGGTGGATGCCGTAGCCGAAAGCCTGATGCCGGCCGATGCCGCGGTGGATGTCGAACTGATCACCGTCGGGGAAGTGGCGTTCGTCCCGGTTGGCTGAGCCGTTGAGAAGCACCATGATGCTGCCTTCGGGCACGGTGCGGCCGTGGAGCTCGACGTCGCGCGTGACGTAGCGCGACTGGACCGGCGAGGGCGACTCGTAGCGCAACAGCTCCTCGATCGCGTTCGGAATGAGCGAGCGGTCCGCGACCAAGTCGGCACGCTGATCGGGGTGCCGGCCGAGGACCTCGCCCGTGAATCCGATGAGCCGGGTAGTGGTCTCGTTCCCGGCGCCGGCCAGGAGGCCGACGTAGCCGAGCACCTCTTCGTGGGTGAGCGTGCGACTGACGCCAGTGTGGTCCTCGAACTCGGCGTTGAGCAGTTCGGTCATGAGATCGTCGGAGGGGTTCTCCGCGCGCCAGGTGATGTAGTCGGAGAACACCTCGAATTGAGCGGTGCCGTCGTACTGGGCCTCGTTCGGCACGCCCTCGTCGAGGCGTAGTCCGTCGTCGAGCCGGTCGCGGATCGCCTCCTGGTCCGCCTCGGGGATGCCGAGAAGCATCCCGATCACCCGCATCGGCATGAACTTGCCCAGGTCGGCGATGAAGTCGAAGCCGCCCGTGCCGACGAGCGGGTCGAGCACCTGGGCGCAGAAGGCGCGCACCTGGGGTTCGAGCGCCTGCATCTTTTTCGGCGTGAAGACACGTGAGAGCAGGCCGCGATGGACGTCGTGGTTCGGCGGGTCCTCGAAGAGAATGGACCCCGGTGGGATTTCAACGCCGGCCTTGATGATCTCGAGGACCGAGCCGCGCCCCGAGATGTACGTCTTCCAGTCGAGCATGGCGGCATCGACGTCGGCCCAGCGACTCAACGCGAAGAACTCGTATTTCTCGTTCCAGTAGAGCGGCGCCTCGTCACGCAGGCGCTTCCAGACAGGGTACGGATCGGCGTCGATCTCGAAGTCGTAGGGGTCGTAGTAAACCTCCGACTCGCTGGTGACGGTCACGTCGGGACCTCCCCCGTCAGGCCGCGGGCCACGCCAGCGACTTGACCTCGAGGTACTGCTCGAATCCCGCCACGCCGTTCTGGCGCCCGATACCGCTGTGCTTGTAGCCACCGAAGGGCAGGTCCGGTCCGTAGGGGGCACCGCCGTTGATGCTCAGACCGCCGGTGCGGATGCGCTTGGCCACCGCCAGCGAGTGCTCCACCGACCCGGAGAACACACCGCCCGACAGCCCGTACTTTGAGTCGTTGGCGATGCGCACCGCGTCGTCCTCGGTGTCGTAGGGGATCACGACGAGCACCGGGCCGAAGATCTCCTGCTGGGCGATCGTCATGGAGTTGTCGACGTCGGTGAACAGCGTCGGCTCGACCCACCAGCCCTTGGCGAACTCATCCCCCGACGGGCGACCTCCGCCGACGGCGAGCGTGGCGCCTTCGGCCTTCCCCTTCTCAATGAGCCCCAACACCCGCTCCCGCTGCTTCGAGGAAATGACCGGCCCCATGATGACGTCGGGCCGCTGCGGGTCGCCGTAGGGCACGGCGGCAAACAGCCCCTTCAAGGTCTCGACGCCCTCCTCGTAGCGGGAACGGGGCAGGAGCATCCGCGTCTGAATGGCGCAGCCCTGTCCGGCATGGAAGCAGGCGCCCATGCCCATCATGGTGGCAAAGCCGAGATCGGCGTCCTCGAGGACGATCGTTGCCGACTTCCCGCCCAGCTCGAGGAATGTGCGCTTCATGGTGGCGGCGCCCTTCTCCATGATGCGCTGGCCCACCGCAGTCGAGCCCGTGAACGAAATCATGTCGACCTTGGGCGACAGCGTGAGCTCCTCGCCGATGAGGTGGTCCGACGACGTGACGATGTTGACGACGCCCGGCGGGATGTCGGTCTGCTCGGCAATCAGTCGCCCGAGGAACGTGGCATTCCACGGCGTATCGGGGGCGGGCTTCAGCACGACCGTGTTGCCGGTGGCCAGTGCCTGGCCCAGCTTGTGCGACGTCACCTCGAAGGGGAAGTTCCAGGGAACGATGGCGCCGACCACGCCGACGGGCTCCCGCCAGATCCGTCGCGAGTCGAGCGAGCCCTGCAGGCTGATCGCGTCGGGCAGGACCGTCTCCCACTCGAACTCGTCGATCATCTTGGCCGGCCAGGACAGCGCGTCACCGAGCGGCGCGTCCAGCTGCGGGCCATTCGTCGTCATGCGAGGGCAGCCGACCTCGAGGATGAGCTGCTCGCGCAACTCCTCCTGCTCGCCCTGCAGCGCGTCGTGGAGCTGCTCGAGGCAGCGCTTGCGGAAGGCGTGGTTCGTCGACCAGTCGGTCTCGTCGAAAGCCCGCCGGGAGCCGTCGATGGCCCGCTGCATCTCTGCGTTCGAGGCGTCGGCGACCTGGCCGATGACCTCCTCCGTCGCCGGGTTCACGTTGTCGAAGGTCTTGCCCGAATCGGCGTCGACGAGCTTGCCGCCGATCAGCATCCGCTGCTCGGGGTTGACCTTCACTGCGTCACTCACGGTCGTCATCCTCTCGTCGTCCGGATCACCCAGGGCAGGACGGCGGCACTGCCGAATATGGCGGGACGCGTGCCTGGGAAGCCTCTCTTCGGGAGGGTATCTGACTTTGACGTCGCCGTCAAAAACGACTGTAGGATCCTCGTTTTCGGCTGGCCGACGGGCTCGCGGTGCCACAGTGGAGGCCCGCCCGCCCCAGAGGAGAATCGAGACCCCCATGTTCACCATCTCTGCCTTCGTCGACGCGCTCGTGCTCGAAGAGGTCGGCTCCGACCGCTACAGGGCGGACAACCTGAGCTCCACGCACGGGGTCGTGTTCGGCGGGCAACTGCTGGCCCAATCCGTGATGGCGGCGCTGGCCGGTCAGGAGGGAAAGGCGGTGAAGACGATCCACACGATCTTCGCCCGAGGTGCGTCGCCCGAGACACCGCTGGACATAGTGGTCGACCGGATGCACAGCGGTCGTTCCGTCGCGAGCAGCACGGTCACCATCAGCCAGGGCGAGACGCTGGTCACGCGCTCCCTGGTCCTCCTCAGCGCGCAAGAGCCGGACGTGATCCGGCACGCCGACAGACCGCGCTCGGTTGCAGGTCCCGACGAGACGGGGGGCACGGTGCGGGGCGAGGGCGCCTGGGAAATCCTCATCGTCGGCGACGTCGACCTCAGCGATCCCGAGCTGGTCGGGCCACCCGAGCTCGATGCCTGGGTCCGATTCGTGGACGCGCCCGACGATCCCGCTACCGATCAGGCCCTCGTGGCCTACTCGACGGACGGCTTTCTCATCGGGACGGCCATGCGTCCCCACGCCGGCGTCGGCCAGGCTCAGGCCCACCGGACGCTGTCGACCGGCGTCCTCAGCCACACCCTGACCTTTCATGAGCGCTGCCCGGCGGCCGAGTGGCACCTGTTGCAGCAGCGGAGCTCGTACGCCGGGCATGGTCGCAGCTACGGACTGGGCGACATCTTCCGCGGCGACGGCCAACTGGCGGCCTCCTTCGTGCAGGACGCCATGATCCGCGCCCGTTCCGGCGCTGCCGGCGCGCTCTGATCCGTCAGGGCGCGCTGCATCCGCTCCCCTCCTTCAGCCGGCGCTGAGCTGGGCCAGCTGACGGGCCAGCCAGTCGTCCATGCTGTGCATGGCCAACCTGACCGCGGCCGCGCCCGGAACCAAGAGGTAGGCGTGCGGCAACCCGGCGATGACATGGAGCTCGCAGGCCACCCCGGCCTGGTTGAGTCGCTGGGCGTAGTCGATGTCCTCGTCACGGAAGCCGTCGATGGAGCCCACGATCACGCAGGTCGGCGGCAGTTCGGCCAGGTCGGTCGCCCGAGCCGCGGCGGCGTAGGCCGGTACGTCGTCGGAGCCGTAGAGCTCACCGAGATAGGAGCGCCAACCGAATTCGTTGGAAGCAGCTCCCCATACATAGAGGCCCTCGGCCTCAATGGACGGCGTGCGTTGGCGGTCGTCGAGCATGGGGCAGTCGAGCAGGACGAACGCCACCGGGACTTCACCGCGGTCGCGGGCCAGCAGGGCCAGCGCGGCGGCCAGCCCGCCCCCGGCGCTGAGCCCGTAGATGCCGATCCGTTCCTTGTCGATACCGAGTTTGTGTGCGTGGTCGTAGGTCCAACGCAGTGCCGCGTAGCAGTCCTCGATCGGTCCGGGGAAGCTGGTCTCGGGTGCGAGGCGGTACTCGACGGAGACGCCGACGACCCCGAGGTTGGGGCACCAGCGGTCGAGCAGCGGGCTGTCCATGTCGTAGGACCCGATGACGTACCCGCCACCATGGATGGTGACGATGGCGGGGAGGAGGCCCTCCACATCCTTCGGCCGGTGCACCCGGACGGGTACGGGTGCATCACCGGGAACCACGTCATCGGTGCGCGTCACCGCGTCGGAGAGATCAGGCGAGACGAACGAGGCCGACCGCATGGCTGCCACGCCCTCGGCGTCGATGGCTGGGAGCTCGAACGCGTCGAGGACCGGCCGCAGTTCCGGATCGAGCAGGCCCTTGACGTTCACGGCGTGGGTCATGTCAGCACCACCCCTCCTCCGCGAATGGCCGCCACCACCCCGCCGTCGACGGGGACGTCGATCCCGGTGATGAAGCTCGCCTCGTCGGAGAGAAGGAAGGCCGCAGCCGCGGCAACCTCCTCAGGTCGCCCCTCACGTTTGATGGCAGACAGCGAGACGAGCAGGTCATTGGTGCCGCGGGCCTCCGCTTCCTGACGCCCCATGGGCGTGTCGATGATGCCCGGCGTCACCGAGCAGATGCGGGCACCGACCTGACCGAAGGGCACGGCCTCCCGCCGCACCAACCGATGCACGCCGCGTTTGCTCCAGGTATAGGCCATGCCGGGGTCCTCGATCTCGGGACCGACGGCCGCGTGGACCTTCTGGAGGAAGCCGTCGGCCAGCGGGTCGTCCAGCACGGTGTCGGCGGGGACGTCCTCCGGCCCCAGCGCCAGCAGCGCGGCCACGGACGCGAAGCAGACAACGGCGGTACCTGGGGTGGCGAGCACACGGCAGGCTTCGACGAGCCGAGCCGTGCCGACCAGGTTGATCTGGAGAATGTCCCGCCAGTCGGTCATGGTCGGCGAGACACCCGCCGCGTGGGCGACCGCACGGAGCGGGCCGAGCTCGGCGACCCGGCCGGCGAGGCGGGCGATGCCGCCGGGATCCTTCACGTCGAGGACGAATGGCTCCACCTGGGCCCGACGGCCCTCCGCCGCCAGCATGTCCGCCTGGGTGGCCAGAAGCACCTCGTCACGATCGACCATGAGGAGAACGTCGACCATGTCGGCGACCCGTGTCGCGCACGCCGCTCCCATGCCGCGGGCTGCTCCGGTCACGATCCCCACTGTCATGGCGCGCGTCCTCCCCGATGGATGATCGGACCGGACGTTACTGCGCCTTCAGGCCGGGTTCGGCTCGGACCCGAGGGCAGTGGGGGCGGCGGCCCCGATGACGCCGGCCGATTGCGGCGCGTCCGACCCCACCGCGCCGCTGCGGTTGATGGCCCGTTCGTCGGTGCCGAGGTAGCTGGCGATCACCCGCGGGTTGTCGCGCACCGCAGCGGGCGCACCCTCGGCAATGACCCTGCCGGTCTCGAGGCAGTACACCCGGTCGCTGATGCCCATGATGAGGGGCATGTCGTGCTCAATGAGGAGGACCGAGGCACTGAGTTGCCGCCGGACGGTGACGATGAGGGGGCCGAAGGCCTCCGTTTCGCGTTGCGCCAGCCCTGCGGTGGGTTCGTCGAGGCAGAGCACCTTGGCGTCGAGCGCCAGCAGGCCGGCCAATTCGACCACCCGCCGGGTTCCGGTCGAGAGGTCGGCGATGTAGTGGTCCCGGTAGGACCCCAGGCCGAGTAGATCGACGAGATCCCCGACGGCCGCCCGGTCGGCCCGGTTCCGGCGCGTCGCCCGCGGCAGCGCGAGTGCCGTGGACAGCAGACCTGTCTTGCCCTTGCCCTCCAACGCAACCAGGAGCGTTTCGGTCACCGTCAACTCCGGGAACAGCGTGGCCGACTGGAACGTCCGACCCAGGCCCAACCCGGCGCGGTAGGAGGGCGCCCTGTTGCCCACCTCCTCGTCGCCGAGTCGCACCGATCCCGAGGCCGGAACGAAGCCGCCGATCGCATTCATGAGCGTCGACTTGCCGGCGCCGTTGCTCCCGATGAGCCCGACGATCTCGTGTGCGCCGACGCGGACGGTGACCCCGTCCACGGCGGTGTTGCCACCGAAGGTGACCCGCAGATCGGAGACTGCGAGTGTCGGGACCTCCGTCGCACGACGGTCGGGCTCGGGCAGGGCTGCTGGTGCGGCGGCGCTCGGTGCGGGGGCAACGACCTCCTTGCCGTACCGTCGATCCGCCCAGGACAACAGCGCGTCCCTGGCGTCGTAGGCGATCTGCATGAGGCCCCGGGGGAAGTAGAGCAGAACCGCCAACAGCCCGATACTCGACGTCAGCAGGCCGAGGACCTGGTTGTTGGGCGCCAGTGCAGGGATCCCGATCACCCACACGGCGCCGATGACCGCCGCTGTCACCGAGCCCATGCCGCCGATGACCACCATGGCGACCAGGCTCAGTGACATGTCAACGACGAAGAAGCTCCCCGGTCCGCCGAAGGCCACGTTGGAGTAGGCGCCGCTGAGCAGGGCGCCGCCCATGCCGGCCAACGCCCCCGCAATGGCGAACGCACGGATCTTCTCCCAGACCGGACGCACCCGGTAAGCGGCGGCTGCGTTCTCGTTGTCGCGCACCGCCATGATGGAACGACCGACGCCGCTGTCGCGGAAACGGTTGGCGACCAGGAGGACCACGGCCAGAACGACGAGGACGACGTAGTAGTAGGTCCGCTGACCCGGGAAAGACAGCGAGATGAGCTTGCCCGGAACGAACGGTAGGTCGGATCCGTCCGAGGACCCGCCGCTCAGGATGCCCAGGCCGAAGAAGTACTGCTGCGCCGCGAGCGCGAAGACGAAGGTGACGACAGCGAGGTAGAGACCCTTCACCCGCAGCGAGCTGATCCCGAGGATCGTGGCCAAGACGGCAGAACCCGCGGTGGTGGCGACGATGGCCGGCCAGAAGGGCACTCCCCCCTCCACCAGGCGTGCGGCGAAGAGGGCGCCCAGGCCGGCGAAAGCCATCTGGCCCAGTGACAGCTGACCCAACCAACCCGTGAGCACGGTCAGCGACGTCGCACAGATGGCGAAGGCGAGCACCTCGGTGAAGGTCTGCTGGGTCGACGGTCGGGTGAAGATCAGCGGGAGCACGATGGCGATGGCGGCCAACAAGACGATCCCGCTCTTGTTCACGTTGCGGGCCCAGCGGGAGGACTGCAGGCGCGCCGGGATGGGCCGCGCTCTGGGGGTGAAGGCAAATACCTCGCTCTCGTCCGTCCGCTCCCGGTTGAAGAGGACCGCCACCACCACGATGATCAACAGCAACAGGTTGATGAGCCCCGGCCGATCGATGAAGTTGAAGTTCACGATGCTCTGGAGCAGCCCGATGGCGACGCTGGCGACGATCGTGCGGCGGAACGACGTCATGCCGCCGATCACCGCGGCGACCAGGGCCAGCGACAGCGTCTGCGGCCCGAGGGTCGTCAGGTCGCCCGCGGCCCCGCTCTGCCCGGCGATGAGGATGACCGACAGCGTGGACAGACCCGCCGCCAAGGCCCAGACCAAGGTCGAGACCATCTTCGGGCTGATGCTCGACAGGCGGGCCAGCCGGGGATTGCTGGCACAGGCTTTGACGGTGCGGCCGAGCGTCGTGCGGTCGAGGAACCACGTCAAGGCGATGAGGGTGATGGGGACGATGATGAGGATCGAGAGGTCCGACCCTCGGACGTTGACGCCGGCCACTGTCCAGATGCCGTTGATCGCGCTCGGGTAGTGGATGCTGAGGGTGGTCGGGGTCGGGATCTTGATGGCGATGGCCGCCGCGAGCTGCGAGACGCCGATGGTTGCCACCAGCACGACGACGCGCGGTGACTTGCGCAGCCGCCGGATGATGGCCATGTCGACGACCGCCCCGAACGCCAGCCCCGTGACGAGCGCGATGGCGAGACCCAGCCAGAACGGCACGTGGTACTGCACCACCAGGAGCGACAGGATGGCGGCCCCGACCACGCCCATGTTGCCGACTGCGAAGTTGATGATCCGGGTGGCGCGATAGACGAGCACCACGCCGACGGCAATGACGGCGACGCCCAGCCCCTGGACGATCCCGTCGAAGACGATCTGACTGTTCAACCAGGTGACGGCGAGCATCGTCAGTCGGCTTCCTGGCCCCCGAGGAACACCGCCCGTGCCAGGTCGTCTCGTTCCATCAGGTCCCGGATCTGGCCCGCGAAGCGCACGCGTCCCTTCTCGAGGAAGACGGCCCGATCGGCGATGGCGGCCGCCACGTTCAGGGACTGCTCGACGATGATCAAGGTCACGCCGGCCGCCTTCAGGCCGTCGACCACCTCAATGAGCTCCTGCACGATGATCGGGGCCAGGCCGAGGGAGAGCTCGTCGATCATGAGGATGGCGGGGTCATGCAGCATGGCGATGGCCAACGCCAGCATCTGCTGCTGCCCCCCCGAGAGCGAGTCGGCCCGCTCGCTGCGGCGATCGTTCAGGGCCGGGAAGAGCTCGTAGACCCGGTCGGTCCTCCGCCGAAGCTCGTCCCGATCGGAGCGGTAGACGAAACCACCCATTTCGAGGTTCTCCGCCACCGTCATCGGTCCGAACACGCCCTTGCCGCCGGGCAGGAGGTGGATGCCCAGCCGTGAGCGCTGCTCCGGAGTGGTGTAGGTGATGTCCCGGCCGTTGAGGCGGACGACACCGCGTGCGGGAGTTTCCAGTCCGGCTGCGACGTTCAACGCCGTCGACTTCCCGGCGCCGTTGGTCCCGAGGAGGGCCAGCACCTCACCCTTCTTCACTTCGAAGTTCACGCCGAAGAGGATCTGCACGTGCCCGTAGCTGAAGTCGACGTTGCTCAGCTGGAGAACCGGGATCTGCTCGGGGTCGGCCTCCTGGCGTTTGTGCTCTTCGAGCTCCTCCTGGAGCTCGACCACCACGAGCGAGAGGTCGTTGCGGATGAAATGCGCGCTCCGGATGATCATGAAGGCCCCGAAGAGGGTGGAGGGGATCATGATGATGAGGACGGTGGCGCGCACGCCGAAGGCACTGTCGAGCAACGCAGCCAGGATCGCCCCGCCGGTGGCGCCGACGAAGAAGACGTAGATGCCGCCCACCGCGCCGACCATGCCCCGCAGGCGATAGGGCGCCACCGAGGTGAGGACGGGCGCGATCATGGAGAACCCGGTGAGCAGGAGCACCGCCGTCGGGACGCTGAAGATCGCCCAGAGCACTGCGTTCGGCATGAAGTACTGGATCGGGACGAGGAAGGCCACCGGCAGGACGACCTTGCCGATCAGCGACAGGGCCTTCGCCGGGTCCTTGCGGTAGAGGCGGTCGTAGTGGCGGCCGACGAGGGGCAGCGCCACCAGCACACCGACGCTCCCGATGGTGCCGATCAGCCCGCGCTGGAACGCATCGAGCCCGAAGCGCTGCTTCAGGTAGAGGTTCCCCAGCACCGGGACGGTGAACAGGCCGAACCCGATCGCCGAGAAGGCGATGAGGACAGTCTTGATGGTGCGGATCCGCATGATCCGCTCGAACGCCGCCTCCAGCGACGGGGCGGCCGGGCGCGGGTCCCCGATGACGTCGCCCAACACGTCCTTCTTCTCGTACTGTCCGCGCGGCGGCTCGGGGATCCGGAAGGCGAAGATGGCGACCACCAGGATCGGAATCGCGAGGAGGTAGAAGGCCCAGCGCCAACCGTTCGGACCGCCGACCTGCGTCGCAATGAGTCCCACCAGCACCGGGCTGAGCGCCATGGCGGCGCCGCTTCCCATCCCCATGGCGGCATAGAGCCGACCCCGTACATTGATCGGATAGGCATCGGCCAGCAAGGACCCGTGCACGCTGTTGGTGCTCGCCTGCGAGATGCCGGCACCGAAACGGGCCAGGAAGAACACGAAGATGTTGATGGCGAAACCGGTCGCCAGCACCATCAACCCGAAGGCGAACGTGGCCCACCCGATGATGGGTGGGCGGCGGAAGCGGTCCGCCAACCATCCCATGGGAACGATCCCCAGGACCAGGAAGCCGCCCGAGATGCCGGCCACGAAGGTGATGGCGCCGGTCGAGACGTGAAACGACGACTGGATGTTCGGAGCGAGAACGGCGAGCCCCGAGGTCTGGAGGTTGTCCAGCGTGACGATGATGGCCAGGGTGATGAAGGCGCGGGAGCCGGCCTTGCGCAAGCCGTCGCGCAGCGTCGTCTGCTCCTCGCCGGCCCCCGGCAACATGTCCTCGGGGAACACGACCTCCGGCGGCGACGACGCCTCCCTCTGGCGCTCGGCGGCCGAATCGACGACGAGATGCGCCAGATCGGCCGTGCTCAAGGCCCCGAGAGGTTCGGTCGCCGCCGGGCCCCTGGCGGTGGGCTCGCTCACCGCACGTCCGATATCCGGTCCCGGCCCCACCCCCGCCCGCGGCGATGCACCAGGTCAGTCGATGCAGGGGTGGGGCCGGCCGGGATCACTTCCCAGAGCTTGACGCAGGTACGAGCGTCTTGCTCGTGGAGTCGTACTTGTAGATCGTCACCGGACCGGTGGCGTAGGCCTTTCCGGGACCGAACGAGACGGGCCCGATCCCCGGGATGTTGGCGTTCTTCAACGCATAGCCCGCCTTGGTAAAGCTCGCCACCGTGAGGTTCTTGCCGGCGGCCGCGGCGATGTCGTCGAACAGGGCCATGTACTGGCAGGCCTCGATCACCGACTGATACGTCGTGTCGGTGCTGTTGCCGGCGCCCGGGCTGGTGGGGTTCACGGGTGGTGTGATCTTGTCCGACGGGTAGGCCTTCTTGACCGCGGCGACGCATTTCTGGATCGCCGGATCCTTCCACTGCTGGTAGGCGGTGGGCGCCGTGCTCGCCGCCAGCACGTACTTGAGGTACGGATTGGCGCCCTTGGTCGACGCCACGTACGAAATGAGCGACGACTCACTGGTGGCGATGTACGTGGGCTTGTACGTGCTCTGATTGTCGAACTGGGCCCGCGGCCAGGTTGTCGAACCGGAGCCACCGACGCCGATGACCACGTTCACCCCGGCGTTCTGGAAGCGCTGGGAGATCGACTGGACTTCCTGGTCGGACGCCACGGCGTCGGTCGCCTGCACGCTGTCCTCTGCGGTGAGGACGACGGGCACGCCCAATTTCTTGAGGGAGTCCTGCACGACCTTCACCTCGGGGGCGTCCGTGTCGGCACCGTAGAAGATTGCGACCTTCTTGCCCTTGAAGGCGCCCTCCTTCTTGAAGGCGGCAAGCTGAAGCGGATCAAAGTTCGCGTCGGGCGGAATGAGCGCGAAGTCAGGCGGGGCGTCGGCCGGCAACGCGCCCGGCAACGAGCCGGCGATCACCGGCGTGCCGTGCGTCTGCTGGTAGCAGTCCGGGAAGACGGGGGAGATCGAGATGAAGACCTTGTCGTCCTCGGTCAGCTGGGTGCACGACGACGTCGCCTCGGCCGGCACTGATGGGTTCATCTCGACCGTGTGGAGGACAAGCTTGCGACCGTTGACTCCCCCATGTGCGTTGATCATGCCGATGACGCCGTTGTAGGCGTTGGGAAAGCTGCCGTCGTCGATGGTGACCCCGAGGCTCCGCAAGGCCGCGAAGTTCACGTACGGCAGTCCGACGCTGATGGTCTTGGCCGTGACGCCCTGGTCCGCCGGGCTCGACGCCCCTGCCCCGGTCGGACTGATGACGACCAGCGATCCCAGTGCAGTGACGAGGGCCGCTGCTCCGGCCCAGATTGTTGTTCGGGTGCTCATGGCCCCTCCTTTTCGGGAGAGCCGCCCGCTGGGCTCCCTCCCTGCTCTTTCCCTCACCGATTGGACGTTGTGCAACATGACGGCTCCCTCTCCTGCTCTCTCCCGCTGGCGGCGTCGTGCACCTGCGCGGTGCAACTGCCTCCGCTGTCATCCGATGATCGACCGATCACGATGTCGCAGCGACCGCTGCAGGTTGATGGTCGGGGCACGCAGCGCACCGTGGAGATGCCGGGGCGATCGGCTGCAGCGGTGGACACAAGGTCCTCTCCTGCGACGAGAATCAGCCTTCTCTTCAAACGTCAGCGCCCCGACCAACGTATTGACATTCGCCAATTCACTGCCCCCGTACTCGCGCTCTGATGTGACGAGAATGTGATTTTTGAGGACTATAAGAAATTTCCCGGCCGTCCGCAAGGGGTACCGATCGGTCCAATGTCCGAGGAGGAGAGCGACTCTACGCTCGAACGCCGCCGCCGGACGGTCAGGCCCGTGGAATTCTGAGCCTGCTGACTGGTCCTCCACGAGTCCTCTCTCCGCCGGTGCCGCCAGGCGGAGCAGGGCTTTTGACGCCACGCGCGCGACTCCGGGTCCAATGACCCCATGCCCAGTCGAGCGGACGATCAGCGGGAACGACCGCGGTCCGGGCGCCGAGGCGGCGCCCCGTTCGGGGAGAACGCAGGCGCCGACGAGCACAACCGGCAGCCCCGCGGCGACCTGCGGCGGCAGCAGATCATCGACGCCGCGGTCGAGCTCTTCGCCGCGAAGGGCTATCGAGGCACGGGCGTGGCGGCGCTGGCCGACCGGGTGGGGATGACGGCAACGGGGCTCCTCTATTACTTCGGGACGAAGGAACGACTGCTGCGGGAGGTCGTGGCCGAGCGCGATCGCATGGAGGCCATCGACCCGGACAGAGCCTTCCCGTTGGAGCTGACGCTCTCCAGCCTGCGCGACATCGGCCGGCACAACGTGGAGACCGCCATCCTCACCAGGCTCTACCTCGTCCTCGGTACCGAGAGTTTCGACGCGGACGACCCGCTGCACGACTTCTTCGTCGAGCGGTACGAGACGGGCCGGCAGTTCGTGCGCGCGCTGCTCTCCGACGAGAAGCTGCAGGGACGCGTCCGCGACGACGTCGACGTCGATCAGATCGCGCTCGAGGTCGTGGCCACGATCATGGGGGTGGAGTACCAGTGGTTCACCGACCCCGAGCGGGTCGACCTCGCGGGCGCGATGGAGGCGTATTTCGACGAACTCATCGCCCGTCTCGCTCCCCTGTAGCCGTTCCGGTGCGGCGACGTCACCGGCGACCCGCGCACGACGACCGGTAGTGTCGCCCGGCAGGCAACGGACGAAGGAGGGCGCGCGTGTCAGAGGAACTCGGCGCGGCGGGGCTGCGCTTCGAGCGCGAGGGTGCGGTCGCCTGGTGTGTGATCGACCGGCCCCAGGCGAGAAACGCGTTCACCCCGGCGATGTACTTCGGTATCAAGCGGGCTGTCGGCATCGTGAACGACGATCCGGACCTGGCGGCCCTCATCATCACCGGCACCGGCGACGTCTTCGCGCCGGGAGGGGATCTGGGGGGCCGCTCAGACCCCGGCGACGAACCCACGCCGGACATCGGGCACGACATCCTGCCTTTCCTGACCATCAGGGACAGCCGTGCCCCGGTGGTCGCCGCGGTGAACGGGATCTGCCAGGCCGGCGGCCTGCTGATCGCCATGTTGGCCGACATCGCCGTCGCGAGTGACCGGGCCACCTTCCGGGTGCCGGAGCTGCTGCGAGGTATCCCCGATGCCACGTACGCCGCGGTCCTGCCGGCGCACGTCGGACTGGCGGTGGCCCGCGATCTCCTGTTGTCCGCCCGGCGCTTCGATGCCGCCGAGGCGCAACGGATCGGCGTGATCTCGCGGCTGGTGCCGCACGAACAGCTCCGGGACGCCGCGCTCCAGGCGGTGAGGGAGATCCTGCAGAGCCCTCCGATGGCGCGCATGCACGTGAAACGGATGCTCAACGAGCGCTACGGCCTCATCGACTACCAGACCATGTTCTGGGCCCTGGCCGAGTCACCCGAACCGCGCGAGGGGATGCTGGCCTTCATGGAGAAGCGCGCCCCGAGCTGGGTGCCCGAAGAGTTCGCCTAGAGGCCGACGCGTCCGTCGCAGTGGCGCGCAGGCAGAAGGCTGCGACGCGCTCAACCTCGGCCCGCGTCGGCTCGGCCTGCCGCCAGAGGCAATCCGACAACAGGCCGAGTGTGGCGTGGGCGGCCAGCGCCGCGTCGAGCTCCGGCGCCGCACTGCCGAGGGCAGCGAAGGGCTCGCGCAAAAGGGACGAGAGCGGGGCGCTGGCGAAGTGGCGCCCCGCCGCTGGTCCCCCACCCAGCGCACTGGCGTTCCACAGCACCGCCAGGGTGGTCGCCGCAATGTCCTTGTCGGCCTGGGCCAGGACGCCCCGGACCCAGCGCCGCACCTGGCCCTCCGGCGTCGCCTCCTTGGCCATCTGGTAGGCCAGGTAGCTCTGCAGGCGCTCGCCCCCATCCTCAAGAATGGCCGTGACCAGGGCATCCTTCGAACGGAAGTGGCGGTAGAAGGCGTCGTTGGAGAGGCCCGCCTCGGCGACGATGTCGGCCACCCTGGGCCGCGACGAGGTGCCGCAGCGACGGATCACCTCGAGCGCGGCATCGAGCAGGCGCCGCACCTCGTTGGCGTACTGGTCCTCCCGCTTGGACAGGGTGCGGCGGACGATCCGGCCGGCGACATCGTCGGACGGCGACGCTTCGGCCGACGACGCTTCGGCCGAAGAGGATGGTATTGCGTTCTTGATAGCCAGAATCATATTCTGAAACCCGACCGAGGGAGGGTTGCACATGGCGTGGGACTTCGAAACCGATCCTGAGTACCAGGCGAAGCTCGACTGGGTGGACCAGTTCGTGCGCGAGGAGGTCGAGCCGCTGGACCTCGTGTTCCCGCACATGCAATTCGTGCCGCTGGAAGGAAAGCGCCGCGAGGCGATCGACCCGTTGAAAGAAGAGGTGCGACGTCAGGGCCTGTGGGCCACGCACCTCGGGCCCGAACTGGGCGGGCAGGGCTTCGGGCAACTGAAGCTCGCACTGCTCAACGAGATCCTGGGCCGGTCGCAGTGGGCGTCGGTGGTGTTCGGCTGCCAGGCACCCGACACCGGCAACGCGGAGATCATCGCCCACTACGGCACCGACCAGCAGAAGGAGCGCTACCTGCAGCCGCTGCTCAACGGCGAGTGCTTCTCCAGCTACTCCATGACCGAGCCGCACGCGGGCGCCGATCCCACGCTGTTCAAGACACAGGCGATCAAGGACGGCGACGAGTGGGTCATCAACGGATGGAAGTACTTCTCGTCCAACGCCAAGACGGCTTCGTTCCTCATCGTCATGGCCGTCACCAACACCGACGTCAGCCCGTACAAGGGCATGTCCATGTTCCTGGTGCCCACCGACACGCCCGGTGTCAACATCGTTCGCAATGTCGGCCTCTTCGGCGAGCCGGTCAACGAGGGTTCGCACGCCTTGATCCACTACGAGGACGTGCGGGTGCCCGAGGAGGCGCTCCTGGGTGGCGAGGGCCAGGCCTTCGTGATCGCCCAGACCCGTCTCGGGGGCGGGCGGATCCATCACGCCATGCGCACGATCGGCATGGCCCAGAAGGCCATCGACATGATGTGCGAGCGCGCCTTGAGCCGAGAGACCGCCGGCAGCAAGCTGGCGGACAAGCAGTTCGTGCAGGGCTACATCGCCGACTCCTACGCCCAGCTCATTCAGTTTCGGATCTTCGTGCTCTACACCGCCTGGGAGATCGACAAGTACAACGACTACAAGCGGGTGCGCAAGGACATCGCGACGGCGAAGGTGGTCATGCCCACCGTGCTGCACGACATCGCCTGGCGCGCCATGCAGATCCACGGCGCCCTCGGCACCACCAACGAGATGCCATTCATGGGCATGGTGCACGGCGCTGCCGTGATGGGCCTGGCCGACGGCCCGACGGAGGTGCACAAGGTCACCGTCGCCCGCCAGGTGCTGCGCGACTACAAGGAGAGCGACGACATCTGGCCCACCCAGTGGTTGCCCAAGCGACAGGAAGCGGCCAAGGCGAAGTACGGCCAGTACATGGAGTTGGAGGTAGGGAACCTGTGAGCGTGACCGAAGAGTCCGAATCCGTCGGCGACGAGCCGATGATCGCCGACGTCGACAAGCTGACCGCCTGGCTGGACTCGCAAGGCCTGGGCGTCGGTGCGCCGCTCGAGCACCAGTACATCTCCGGTGGGAGCCAGAACGAGATCTACGAGCTGCGCCGGGGCGACCTGCACGGCGCCATGCGCATCCCCCCTCTGAGTGCCCCGTCGTCACGAGACGACGGCATCGTGCGCGAATGGCGCATCATCGAGGCGCTGACGGGCACGAACGTGCCCCACACCGAGGCGATCGCCGTGTGCACCGACCAATCGGTGCTCGGGCGCACCTTCTACGTCATGGGCTTCGTGGACGGCTGGTCCCCCATGTCGACCCGGCGCCAGTGGCCCGCTCCCTTCGACACCGACCTCGATGCGAGACGCGGGCTCGCCTTCCAGCTGGTCGAGGGGATCGCCCTGTTGGGCAACGTCGACTGGCAGGCCAAGGGGCTGGCGGACCTCGGTCGGCCCGAGGGTTTCCACGAGCGCCAGGTGGACCGCTGGACCGCGTTCCTCGAGCGCATCAAGGGCCGCGACCTCCCCGGCTTCGACGAGGCGGCGGCGTGGCTGCGCGCGCACCGGCCGATCGACTACATCCCCGGACTGATGCACGGCGACTACCAGTTCGCCAATGTCATGTTCGAGAACGGGGCACCGGCGCGGCTGGCCGCCATCGTCGACTGGGAGATGGGCACCGTCGGCGACCCCAAGCTCGACCTGGGCTGGGTCGTGCAGTCCTGGCCCGACGACACGACCACCGACGAGGACAAGACGGGCGGGTACGTCGACATGACGGGCATGCCGTCGCGCGACGAGGTCCTGGCGCACTACGCCTCCACGTCGGGCCGCCAGGTCGACGACATCGACTACTACTGCGTGCTGGCCAAGTGGAAGCTTGCCGTCGTGCTGGAGCAGGGATTCCAACGGGCCGGAAACGACGAGAAGCTCCAGGCGTTCGGCGCTGTCGTGCTCGACCTCATGCAGTCGGCAGCCGACCTGGCCGAGTCCACCGACTATTCGGTGTCGGCGTAAGCGTCAGCTGCATGCGCGCCGCGTTGTGCTCCGCCTACGGAGAGCCCGAGGTCGTCACGGTGACCGACATCCCGTCACCCACAGTCGGCCCTGGTGAGGCCAAGGTCCGCGTCCACGTTGGTGCCATCAACTTTCCCGACCTCCTGGTGATCGCCAACACGTACCAGATGTCCGCTCCCCTTCCCTTCGTGACGGGCAGCGAGTTCGCCGGGGTCGTCAGTGAGGCCGGTGACGGCGTCGAACACGTGGCCGTCGGCCAGCGCGTGTTCGGCTCCTGCTTCGTCGGCGCGTTCGCCGACGAGGTGGTGGTCGGCGCCGGCGCGCTCACGCCGATCCCCGACGAGGTGGACGACCGCGTGGCTGCCGCGTTCGGGGTCGCCTACAAGACGGCGTACCACGTGCTGCGATCGGTGGCGGCCCTGCAGCCCGGCGAGGAGCTCGTCGTGTTGGGCGCCGGGGGAGGCGTCGGCTCAGCCGCAGTGCAGCTCGGCGCCGCCATGGGGGCCACCGTGACTGCCATCGCGTCGACCCCGGAGAAGCTCCAGGCGGCGAAGGCCTGCGGCGCCGATCGGCTGATCGGCCACCGCGCCGGCGACCTGCGCCAGGCGCTGCGCGATGCCCTGCCGGGCGGCGCCGATGTCGTGATCGACCCGGTCGGGGGCGACCTGGCCGAACCGGCCCTCCGCTCGCTGCACTACGGCGGCCGCTTCGTCACCGTCGGCTACGCCGCCGGCACCATCCCCCGCATCCCCCTGAACCTGGTGCTGCTCAAGGGCATCCACATCCTCGGGTTCCAGTTCCGGGACTTCGCCTCCCATCAGCCGGCAGACATGGCCCGCAACGACCGCGAGCTCCTGGCGCTCCTGGCCGAAGGCCGCGCCGCGCCCCTCATCGGGGCCGAGTTCGAGCTGGACGACGTGGCGGCCGCTCTGCGCCAGGTCGCCGACGGGCGGGCCGTGGGCAAGGTGCTGCTGCAGGTGACGCCTCCGGGTTGAGGTCCGGCGGATCAGGGAGGCGGTCCCGTCAGGCACAAGGCTATTGTCGACGTCGATGTCAGTTTCAGGATTCGTCGTGCGCTGGGATTGCCCCCGGGTAGGGCGAACAGAGGGAGGGATTTGGTGACCGCAGTGATGGAGGGCGTACGCGTCCTCGAAGTGGCCGAGCACACCTTCGTGCCTGCGGCCTCGGCGCTCCTGGCCGATTGGGGCGCCGACGTGATCAAGATCGAGCCGATCGAGCGGGGTGACGCCATGCGCGGCCTGGCCGCCACCGGTGTGGTGTCCATCAAAGGAGACGTGCACGCCCTGCTGGAGCACTCCAACCGGGGCAAGCGCAGCCTGGCCCTCGACCTCTCCACGCCCGAGGGCCTCGACGTCCTCTACAAACTTGTTGCCACGGCGGACGTGTTCCTGACCAACAAGCTGCCGCGAGTGCGCAAGAAGCTCAGCATCGAGCCCGAGGACATCCGCGCGCACAACCCGAACATCATCTACGTCGCCGGCACGGGGCAGGGCGAGCGTGGCCCGGACGCCGACAAGGGATCGTACGACTCCCTGTCCTTCTGGTTCCGCGCCGGTGTCTCCCTCGGGGCGACCCCCACCGACCAGGACCGGCTCGTCGGCCCCCCGGGGCCCGGCTTCGGCGACTCCATCGGCGCCATGACCATCGCCGGCGGCATCATGGGCGCGCTGTTCCACCGCGAGCGGACGGGCGAGGCGACGACGGTCGACGTCTCGCTGCTCGGCACCGGCATGTGGGCCATGGGCCAGGCCTTCGCCCTCTCACTCGTCAGCAACACGCCGTGGGGCGGCCCGCCGTCCAACGCGCCGCGGCTGAACCCGCTGGTGCGCAACTACCAGACCAAGGACGAGCGCTCCCTCTCCTTCTGCTGCCTCCAGGCCAGCCGGTACTGGGCCGAGCTCTGCGTGGCGGTGGGCCGGGCCGAGCTCGGGACCGACCCGCGCTTCGCCGATCACGCCGGGTTGGTGGAGAACAGCCTGCAGGCCCAGGCGCTCATGGAAGAGGCGTTCGCCGAGCACACGGTGGCCGAGTGGCGCGAGCGGCTGGCCGACTTCACCGGCCAATGGTGCGTCGTGCAGGACACGCTCGAGTGCGCCGCCGACCCGCAGAGCATCGCCAACGGCTACATGCAGGACTGCGAGACCGCGAGCGGCACCGCCTTCCAGATGGTGGCGTCACCCGTGCAGTTCGGCGGGGAACCGTCGCCGGTGCGACGGGCGCCCGAATTCAACGAGCACGGCGATGCCATCCTCGAAGAGGTCGGCATCGACTGGGATACCATCGTGGACCTCAAGGTTCGCTCCGTCGTCGGGTAGGCGCGTCGGTCTTTCGCATTCGTTCGTCTCGGGTTCACTCGTTCTATTCGTTTGTTTGTTTGTTTGTCAGGAGGAGACACATGTCAACGTTCGATGCATTCCGCTACGACGGGAAGCGAGTCCTGGTGGTCGGAGGCGCCACCGGCATGGGCGCGGCTGCGGCCCAGCTGGTGCAGGACGCCGGTGCCGAGGTCGTCGTCATGGACTTCGCCGAGGTGAAGCTGCCCGGCGCCAAGGCCATCCACGTCAACCTGGCCGAGGAGGCCTCCATCGACGCCGCGGTGGACGAGTGCGGCGGTCCCGTCCACGCGCTCCTCTCCTGTGCCGGTGTCGCCGACGGGACGCCCGGGATCGAGAAGATCAACTTCGTCGGCCACCGTCACCTGATCAACCGCATGCTGGCCGGCAACATGCTGCCGCGCGGCTCGGCCATCGGCTTCATCTCGTCGGCCGCCGGCCTCGGCTGGGAGTCCAGCCTCGCCGAGCTGAAGGACTACCTCGACACCCCCGACTTCGACTCCGGCTCGGCCTGGGCGGTGGAGCACGGCTACGCCGACTACTTCCACTCCAAGCAGGCCGTCTGCGCCTACGTCGCCCGCGAGGCCTTCCCGCTGCTCAAGCAGGGCATCCGTATCAACGCCATCTGCCCCGGCCCGACCGACACCCCACTGGCCCAGGCCAACGCGGAGATGTGGCTCGGCTTCGGCGCCGACTTCCGCGAGGAGGCGGGCATCGAGGCGTCGACCCCGCTCGAGCAGGCCTACCCGCTGGTCTTCCTCTGCAGCGACGCGGCGGCGGCGATCTCGGGCATCACACTGATCAGCGACGTCGGCTACGTCAGCTCGGGGATCACCAACGCGTTCCCGCCGGCCAACGCAGCAGCCGGGTTCCTGCTCAACCGCAGCTGGGACTGACGACCCGGCCGTCTCGGGTTCAGCTGTTGTCGGCCGCCGCCGGCTTCTCCGGTCGCCAGTAGGCACCGAGGAGGCCGGCGGCACCCAGGCCGCCCGCACCGACCGCGATACCGAAGCCGGGCCAGCCCCACAGGTCCTGCAGGGCGCTGACGTGCCCGTCGATGCTCCATTGGCCGGGCCCGACGGTGCCGATGGCGATGGCGACGAGGGTCAGCGTCATGACGTACTCGTAGCCCTCGCCGGGCCGGAAGATGAAGAAGCCGTTCTTCATGTGGTTGGTGATGAAGGCCACGAGCATGACGCCGACGACGCCGGCCGCCGCGATCGGTGTGAACAGACCAAGCACGAGGGCGGCGCCCGCCGCCACCTCGACCAGGCTGGCCATCCAGGCGTGGAGGATCCCCGGCTTCATGCCGAGCGACTCGAACCAGCGCGCCGTGCCGGCGATCTTGCCACCCCCGTAGATGTGGTTGATGCCGTGGGCCAGGAAGACGACTCCGACCGCCACCCGGAGGATCAGCAGCGCCATGTTGACGGAGGAGACGCTCAGGTCCCCCAGGATCACGTGCGTCACGCTCACACCTTCCTTCTGCTCTGTCGCCTGGACCGGTTCTGCCCAGCGGGCGGGCTTGCCCCCGCAGGATCTTCGGCGAGAATGCACATCTCTATCAACTCCGCCGCGTCGGCGGGGTGATCAGCCGCCCTTGTAGACCTGGCCGTCCTTCATCACGAAGCTGACGTGCTTGGTTGCCGTGATGTCCTCGGTGGGGTCCCCGGGGACCGCGATGACATCGGCCAGGTATCCCGCGGTGAGCTGCCCGAGGTCGTGGGACCGCTCCACCAGGTCGGCGCTGGTGAGCGTGGCCGCCTGCAGCGCCTGGGTCGGCGTCATGCCCCGGTCCACCATGGCGATGAGCTCATCCGCCTGCGTCCCGTGCGGGATGGCAGGTGCGTCGGAGCCGCACGCGATCTTGACACCCGCCGACAGCGCCTTGGCGAACATCTGGCGGGCCTGCGGGAAGATCTCGGCCGCCTTCTTCTGCAGGATCGGGTGGATGCGGTCGATGGCCATGTGATCGGCCAGGGCCGTGGTGCCGACCAGGAACGTGCCCGAGCGCGCCATGAGGTCGATGGTGTCGTCGCTCGCCAGCGACCCGTGCTCGATGCAGTCGACCCCTGCCCGGATGCAGGCCCGGATGCCGGAGTCGCCGTGGGCATGGGCGGCCACACGCAGGCCGTTGCGGTGCGCCTCGTCGACGATGGCCTCGAGCTCCTCGTCGGAATACTGCTGCGCACCGGCCGCCGAGCTGAACGACATCACGCCGCCCGACGCCGAGATCTTGATGAGCTTGGCCCCGTACTTCATCTGGTAGCGGACCGACTTGCGCACCTCCGCCACGCCGTTGGCGATGCCCGACTCCACGCTCTGCGGCATGATGCCCGGCGCCAGGCCCTGGAACATGGTGGGGTCGAGGTGCCCACCGGTGGGGGTGATGGCGTGGCCGGCGGGGAAGATGCGCGGGCCGGGGAACCAGCCCTGGTCGACGGCACGGGCCAGGTCCACGTCGAGCAGGAAGCCGGCCGTGTAGACCATGAGGCCCAGGTTGCGCACCGTCGTGAACCCGGCCAGCAGCGTCGTCCGGCAATTCACCGCGCCGCGCAGCGTCCGGTAGACCGGCGAGTCCTTCACGCCGTGCATCGGGTCGGGCAGCCCGTCGGGTCCCCCCGGTCCCCCGATGAGCATGTTGAGCTCCATGTCCATGAGGCCGGGGAGCAGCGTCACGTCACCGAGGTCGAGCTCGGTCGCGGTGGTCGGCAGCTCGGCCGGGTTGACGCCCACGATCTGGTTGCCGTCGATCACGAGCACGGCCGGCGAGTGCACCTCTCCGCTCAGCACATTCAGCCAGCGGTCGGCGCGCAGGATGATGACGTCACTCATTGGGCTCTCCTATCCGATCGGCTCGTCGCCGCGGATGGTGGTGCGGTGCATCTCGCGGGCGGACGAGGGGTCGTAGGGGCAGGCACGGTGCATCACGCCGGTGTTGTCCCACAGCACCAGGTCGCCCGCCTCCCACTCGTGCCGGTAGACCCGCTCGGGCACGGTCGCGCGGGCCAACAGATCGGCCAGGAGCGATTCGCCCTGCTGCTCGCCCATACCGACGACGCGCGCGGCGGAGGCGCCGATCACCAGTGAGCGGCGACCGGAACGGTGCCGCCAGACCAATGGATGTTCCTTGTCCGGCTTCTCCCGCCAACGCGCCAGCTCCTCGGGGGAGGGGTCCGGGTTCACCAGTCGCTGCGAGGCCTCGAAGGTGTGCACGACACGGAGACGGTCGCACTCCTGGCGCTCGACGTCACCGAGGCCGTCATAGGCCGCGTAGGTGCTGGCGAATTCCGTCTCCCCGCCGGAGGCGGCGATGGCGTGTGCGCTCAGCATGGTGGCCTTCGTCGGGACGTCGTCCTGCGCACCGTCGATGTGCCAATGGAATGTCCCCCGGGTGTAGTCAGCCGTGCGGCTCTTCGCCGGGTCGAGCGAGACGATGTAGATGGAGGGTGGCGCAGCCGGCTCGGACTTCCCCACGTCGTCGAGCATCTTGGAGAAGGCAATCTGCGTCGCGTCGTCGATGTGCAGCTCCCGGAAGACGAGGACCCCGTGCTCCTCCAGCGCGTCCATGCACGCGGCCGGCAGCGCCTCGTCCCGCAACAGGGCCTCCCGGTCGAGCCCCACGACCTCGGCGCCCACCGTCGCGCCGAGCTTCTTCGTGGTGACGAGCGAGCTCATGGAGCGGTGGCGGTCACAGGTACCAGCCGCCGTTCACGTTGATCTGCTGACCCGTGATGTAGCCCGCCTCTTCGGAGCACAGGAAGGCGCAGGTGACCGCGATGTCCTCGGCCGTGCCGAGCCTGCCCAGCGGGGCCCGCGCCTTGACCTGGTCCTCGTTCATGGTGCCCGCCTCGATGGGCCGCCGCATCATCGGCGTGTCGATCACCCCCGGGGGGATTGTGTTCACCGTGATGCGGTGCGGCGCCAGGTCGAGGGCCAGCGCCTTGGTGAACGCGATGACGCCACCCTTGGAGGCGACGTAGTGGGCCATCCGCCTGGTCCCCGACTGGGCCGACGACGACGAGATGGTCACGATGCGTCCCCATCCGGCCTCCATCATGTCGGGCACGACAGCCTGGAGACAGTGGAAGGTTCCCGTGAGGTTGACCGCCATCATCCGGTCCCAGGCCTCGGCGCTGATGGCGAGGAAATCCTCGAAACCCTCGATCCCGGCGCTGGTCACCATGATCTCCACCCGGCCGAAGGCGGACCGGACTTCGTCGAGGGCCGCCTCGATGGCCGCCCGGTCGCTCACATCGACCGGCACCGCCTGGGCAGCCCCACCGGAGGACGTGATCTCCCGGGCGACGGCGGCGGCCGCGTCGCCGTCGATGTCGAGGACACCGACCTTTCGTCCCTCGTCGGCCAGCCGCCGACAGATGGCTCGACCCATGCCCGACCCGCCACCCGTGACAACAGCGACACGGCTCATCTGCGACGGTCGCTCTCCATGCCGGCCTCCCCTTCGATCGCACCCCTGCCAGCCTGCACGGGCACCGGTAGAGTGCTGGGATGTTATTGACAGTGCAAAATCCTGTCAAGCGTCCCTAGCAGCTGGCGATAGCAAGATGTACTGTTTCTGAGAACATCGTTTCCACACGGAAAGGGGCCCCATGCGCATCGGTCTTCAGGTGAGTGCCGACCGGGGCCGGTACGCGACCAAGGTGGAGAAACTCCAGGCTGACGCCCGCTGGGCCGACGAGGCCGGGCTGGACTCGGTCTGGACGCCGCAGATCCCCGACGAGTTCGACGTCATGACGGCGGCCACCCTCATCGGCGCCGCCACGACGAGGATCGAGGTCGGCACGGCCATCGTCCCGCTCCAACCGCGCCACCCCATCGTGCTGGCCCAGCAGGCACTCTCCAACCAGGCCGTGTGCGAAGGCCGCTTCACACTGGGGCTGGGCGTTTCGCACCACTGGATCATCCGGGACATGCTCGGGCTGCCCTACGAGCGCCAGGCCACGACCATGCGCTGCTACCTCGACGTGCTGGACCAGGCACTGCGCGGACCGGGACTCGTCGAGGTGCAGAACGAACTCTTCACGATCCGCAACCCCCTCGACGTCACCGACATCGCGCCGACGCCCGTCATGATTGCGGCCCTCGGTCCGGTCATGTTGCAGCTCGCCGGCGAGAGGGCGGCAGGCACCACGTTGTGGTTGGCCGACGAGCGCACGATCGGGTCACACGTGGTCCCGACCATCACGAAGGCGGCCGAGGCGGCAGGCCGCCCGGCGCCACGGATTCTGGCCGGGGTCCCCGTGTGCCTGTGTCGCGACGACGAGATCGAGGCCGCCGTGGCGCGCACGAACCGCACCCTCAGCGAGGTGGAGGCATCCCCGAACTACGTCAAGCTGATGGAGCACGGCGACGCCAACAGCATCGGCGACGTTCTCGTCTGCGGCAGCGAGTCCACGATGGAGAAGCGGTTGCGCCGCTTCGCCGACGCCGGTCTCACCGACTTCAACGCCCGCATCGTGCCGTTGGGGGACGACCGGGAGGCACTGAAGGCATCAGCCGAACGGACGCGCGAGTTCCTCGCCGCGATCGCTCCGTCCCTGCGCGCCTGAGATCCCTCTTCTGCCTCAGGCGCCCGGGCGCAGCACGATGCCGGCCGACAGGAACTCCCAGAGCTGGGCGGCCGCGTGCTCCCCGTCCCGGGTGCCCTCGTTGCCGCTGATCGTGTAGGCGTAGGCGGCGTTGAACATGATCGTCGACAGGATGACGCCGGCGACATCGGCGTGGTCGAGCCCGGCGCGGATGGTCCCCGCCTCGGCGGCCTCGTCGAGCACCTTCTCGAGCAATGTCACGAGGGGAACGAACGCCCGGGACGCCTCGGTCTGGTGCGCGGTGAGGAGCTGATGACAGAACTCGGCCATCACCGGAGTGGGGTTGTTCTTGGACGGGCGCCCCTTGGGCGCAGGCAGGCACATGCGGTAGTACTCGACCACGAAGGTGTGCAGGCGCTCGAGGGGCGTGCTCCCGCGCTCGATCTGCTCCTCGAGGCGGTCGGCCGTCGACAGGATGGCCTCGTCGAAGAGGGCGAGCAGGAGCTCGTGCTTGCCCGCGAAGTACTGGTAGAAGCTGCGCAGCGACTGCCCCGAGCGGTCCACCACCTCCTGGACCGTGAACTCCTTGCCGGATTCGGCCCGGGCCAGCAGCTCGAAGCCGGCATCGAGGAAGCGCTGCACCCGTCCCTCGCTCCGCAGCCGGGCCGAATCGAGGGACCGCGCCACCGCGAGGTCCCGCCGTCGGACCGGTTCGGTGGTGGCGGTCGAGCCTGCGGTGGGATCGTCGACGGACATCTTCTCAGCTTAACGACTCTGTACGAATTTGAGAGTAGGACTCTCCCCAGGACGAGAGGCATAGCGACGAAAATCCGCAAAGACACTTTCACCGGCGCTCCCCCATCGCCCACTCCTTCCCGCTGGCGCGTGAGGCGCAGAGAGCCACTTACGATTTTGGAGAATGCTGTTATCGTGGCCGAGCAAGGTTCCCGGCGGAACGCCTGATCACCCACGAGAGGACCAGGGAGAGCGCGCCAATGGATCCGTCCCAGATCGCGGACGTCACGGAGATCGAGCAGCTCTTGGCGCGCTACGCCATCGGCATGACCCGGGACGACATCGACGCCGTCATCGACGTCTTCACCCCCGACGGGAGCTACAGCGCGTTCGGTGACACCTACGCGCTCACGGACTTCCCTGAGCTGGTGCGGGCCGCGCCGAAGGGCCTCTTCCTGACCGGCACGCCGGTCCTGGAGCTGGACAAGGATACGGGGACAGGGCAACAGACGCTGTGCTTCGTCGAACAGACAACCCATGCCATGCGCATCGGCTACTACACCGATTCGTACCGACGGACGGCGCAGGGTTGGCGGCTCCACACCCGGTCGATGACCTTCCTCCGGCGCAGCGGCGCACGCGACTCCGGGAAGCCGCACGACCCGACCCGGCCCGCCCCCTCGGCCGATACCGACTAGGCCGGGCGCGCGATGGAGCTCCCCGAGTTCAAGGCCGCCGTCGACGACTGGTTGGACGCGCACGAGGGCGAGCTGGCACCCGCCTACGAGGGCGTGGGGACCCTCGACCAGCAGATGGCGCAGCTGCGAAGGGTGCTGCGACTGACCTACGACGCCGGCTTCATGCGCATGGGCTGGCCCGCCCGCGTGGGCGGGCTGGGCGGATCGAACCTCCTGCGGGCGTATCTCGGCGAGGTGCTGACCGCCCGCGACCTCGTCGAGCCCGGCATCTACTCCATGCCCGAGGTGCTGGCGCCGACGATGATCGACTACGCGCCGCCCGATCTGGCCGCGGCGATGGTGCCGCGGCTCCTGCGCGGCGAGGAGATCTGGTGCCAGGGGTTCTCCGAGCCGGGGACCGGGAGCAATCTGGCCTCCCTCGCCTGCCGGGCCGTGCGGACCGACGATGGGTGGAGGGTCAGCGGCCAGAAGGTGTGGACCAGCCTGGCCCAGTACGCGCAGCGGTGCGTGCTCCTGACCCGCACCGGCACGCCAGAGTCCGCCCACAGGGGGATCACCGCGTTGTTCGTCGACATGGACACTCCCGGCATCACGGTCCGGCCGATCGAGACCATGCACGGCGCCCGCGAGTTCTGCGAGGTCTTCTTCGACGACGCCATCGTGCCGCTCGACCGCGTCCTCGGCGAGGTGGACGGCGGATGGTCCATCGCCATGGACCTTCTCCCCTATGAGCGCAGCACGGCGCTCTGGCACCGCGCCTCCTTCCTGCAGCGACGGCTGGCGCAACTGGTCGCCGTCGCCCCCGCCGGCAGCCTCGACCCCACCGCCGTCGGCGAGGCCACCGAGCTGTTGTGGGCCTTCCGCGCCCGCTCGCGCGCCACCCAGCGCAGGCTGGCCGCGGGAGAGTCGCTCGGCGCCGAGACCTCCGTCGACAAGGTGCTGGTGGCGACGGCCGAGCAGGCGGTGTTCGACCTGGTCGCAGAGGGCCTCGGCGACCAGGTCGCGCTCGGGGACGACCCCGTCAGCCAACGGTGGCGGGCCGAGTTCCTCTATTCCCGCGCCGCCACCATTTACGGGGGCAGCGCGGAGATCCAGCGCAACATCATCGCCCGCCGCCTCCTCGACCTCGGAGCCGACCGCTGATGGAGACGGCGGAGCGCGCCATCTTCGCCAACGGCGTCCGCCATGCCACGGAGACCACCGACGGCGCCGCGCTCGACGCGACACTCGACGACCTGGGTTGGCGGGACGCGCTGGTGGACGACCGCCGTACGGCGGTGGCCGTGCTCTTCGAGAACCTGGGAGCGACGACCACCGCCTCGGCGGCACTCGATGTGCTGCTGGCCGACGCCCTCGGCGTGCAGAGCGATCGCACCGCCGTCGTGCTGCCGTTGCTCCGCCGAACCGGGGCGCCGGGCCGCCTGCTCGGAGATCGTTGCAGGGTGCAGGGGCTGGCCACCGCGGCGCTCGACCGCTGCGACACCGTGCTCGTCGTGGCCGAGGGGGAGTCCGGAGGCCGGACGACCTGCGCCATCGACCCGGGCCAGGTGCAGCGCCGGAAGGTGCAGGGCATCGACCCGGCGCTGGCCCTGTTCGAGGTCGCGGGAGAAATCGACGTCACAGCAGCGCACCGCACGCCAGCCGACTGGGCTTCCGCCCTGGCGCTCGGGCACCTCGCGCTGGGACACGAGCTGGTCGGCGCGGGCCGCACGATGCTCGACCTGGCCCGCACCCATGCGCTCGAACGCGAGCAGTTCGGTCGCCCCATCGCGACCTTCCAGGCCGTCCGCCACCGGCTGGCCGAGAGTCTCGTCGCACTCGAAGCCGCCGCCGCCCTGCTCGACGCGGCGTGGGACGATCCCTCCCCCGTGACGGCCGCCATGGGCAAAGCGTTGGCGGGCCGGTCGGCCCGGGTCACCGCCCGCCACTGCCAACAGGTGCTGGCCGGGATCGGATTCACCACCGAGCACCCGCTCCACCGCTCCATCCGGCGCACCATCCTTCTGGACCAGCTGCTGGGCGCCGGGAGCACGCTCACCCGTCGACTGGGAGCCGACATCGTGTCCCGCGCCGCGCTGCCCGCCGCCTTCCCTCTCTGACGGTCTCAGCGGGGCGGCCCGGTGATCGCTCGATTATGCTGATGGCACTTTTTGATAATCGGGTTTCCACTTCTTGAGAGACCCTGACGAGACGGGGGTCGGACATGACGGCAGCGGCGGGTCACGAAGAGCGGATGCTCGTGAACGGCAAGCTCGTGGAGTCCGACACGGGCCGGACCTTCGACAACGTGAACCCCGCCACCGAGGAGGTCCTCGGCCAGGTAGCCGACGGCTCGAGCGCCGACATGCACCGGGCCATCGACGGCGCCCGGCGCGCCTTCGACGAGACCGACTGGTCCACCAACCGGGACCTGCGCAAGCGCTGCCTGTCCCAACTACAGGACGCACTCGAGAGGGAGCGGGAGGAGCTGCGCGAAGAGCTCATTCTGGAGGTGGGCTGCCCGCGTCTGACGACCCACGCCAACCAGCTCGACATCCCGCTCGACGGCGCGCTGCGCTACCCGATCAAGCTCATCGACGACTACCCGTGGCGGACCGACCTGAGCCCCATCGTCGACCGCCGGGGGACGGCGAACACGCGCCAGGTCTGGAAGGAGCCGATCGGCGTCGTCGGCGCCATCGTGCCGTGGAATTTTCCCGTCGAGGTGACACTGAACAAACTCGGTCAGGCACTGGCCACCGGGAATACCGTGGTGCTCAAGCCGGCACCGGACACACCGTGGAACGCCACCCGGATCGGCCGCCTCGTCGGCGAGCAGACCGACTTCCCCAGCGGCGTCCTCAACGTGGTCACGTCGTCCGACCATCTGGTCGGCGAGGAGCTGACGTTGTCACCAAAGGTCGACCTCATTTCGTTCACCGGATCGACGGCCGTGGGCAAGCGGATCATGGAGAAGGGCGGCGCCACACTCAAGCGCACGTTCCTGGAACTCGGCGGCAAGTCGGCGACCATCGTGCTCGACGACGCCGACTTCGCCACCTCCGTGCCCTCCGGGATCGCCGTGTGCTTCCACGGCGGGCAGGGGTGCGCGATACAGACCCGCATGCTCCTCCCCCGCTCGCGCTACGAAGAAGGCGTCGAGATCCTGCGCGCCACGCTGTCCTCGGTCGCCTACGGAGACCCGCAGCGCCCCGACGTCCTCATGGGGCCGCTCGTCTCGGCCAAGCAGCGCGAGCGCGTGCTCGGATACATTCAGAAGGGAGTCGACGAAGGGGCGACGCTCGCGCTCGGTGGCGGACGACCGGCCGATCTCCCGAAGGGCTGGTACGTCGAGCCCACGCTCTTCACCGACGTCGACAACGCCATGACGATCGCCCAGGAGGAGATCTTCGGGCCGGTCCTGGTGGTGATCCCCTTCGATGAGGACGATGACGCCGTACGGATCGCCAACGACAGCGTGTACGGGCTCTCCGGCGGCGTCTTCTCCGGCTCCCTGGAACGTTCGCTGGCCGTCGCTGAGCGCATCCGGACCGGGACGTTCGCAGTCAACGGTGGCATGCCGATCGGTCAGGCGGACATGCCCTTCGGGGGTTACAAGCACAGCGGCATCGGCCGCCAGAACGGGCTCGCCGGGTTCGACCAGTACCTCGAGACCAAGTCCGTCGCGTGGCCGACGCCCCAGTAGGCCCCACGGCGGCGCGGTGACCGGTCACGACCCGGTCCTACGCCAGCACGGGTATCACCCCCTCCGCGTCGCCCGGGTCATCAACGAGACTCCTGACGCCAGCTCGTTCGTCCTGGACGTGCCCGACGCCTTGGCGGAGACCTTCAGCTACCGGCCCGGGCAGTTCTGCACCTTCCGGGTGCACATCGACGGCGACGAGCAACTGCGCTCGTACTCCATGTCGAGCGCGCCCGCGACCGACCGTGACCTGACCGTCACCGTCAAGCGCGTGGAGGGCGGGCTCGTCTCCAACTGGTTCCTGGACAACCTCACGGCGGGGGACGTCATCGAAGTGACGAAGCCGGCGGGCGTCTTCTGCCCGCAGGATTCGGAGCGACCCGTCTTCGGCTTCTGCGGCGGCAGCGGCATCACGCCGGTCATGTCCATCACCAAACACGTGCTGGCGGAGACGCGACGCCCGGTTCGTCTCCTCTACGCCAACCGCGACCGCGGGTCGGTCATCTTCGACGGCGCGCTGAAGGCGTTGCAGGGTACCCACGGCGACAGGCTGGAGATCAGGCACCACATCGACTCCGACGGGGGGTTCTTGACGCCCGAGGTCATCACCGACTTCGTGCGGACCCGCACCGACGCCGATTTCTACGTCTGTGGCCCGGGCCCGTTCATGGACGTCGTCGAGTCGTCGCTGCAGAGTCTCGGCGTCGAGCAGGACCGCATCTTCATTGAGCGCTTCCTGGTGCAGGAGCAAGAGAAGACGGACGCCCTGATCGACGAGTCTGCCGCTGCCGGCGCAGCCGGCACTGCCGGCGCCAGCGACGCAGAGGTCGTACCCGACGAAGTGACCGTGCTGCTCGGTGGCAAGACGGCCGTCGTCCGCTACCAGCCAGGTGACACTCTGCTCGAGACGGCCCGACGAGGCGGCCTGCGGCCTCCGTTCTCCTGCGAGGCCGGCAACTGCGCCACCTGCATGGCCTACCTGAAGGAAGGGTCGGTCCGCATGCGGGCCAACAACGCCTTGACGCCGGAGGAAGTCGAGGAGGGCTGGGTCCTGACCTGTCAGAGCCTGCCCCTCGGCCAGGACGTGACCGTCGAGTACGAGGCGATGTGATCAGTCCCGGCCCGGCGCGCGTCGCCAGGCCGGGTCAAATCGGGTCAAGACGGGCGGTTCAGGGCCCGGGCTCGACGAGGAGATCGAGGTAGGCGGCGCCGGAGTCGGGCACCCGCGGCTGCCCCCAGCACTCGACCGGGAACGACACCATGATCATGGAGTAGAGCAGATGGAGCAGGTTCACCCCGTCTGGCGGCATGTCCTCGAGAGGGAATTGGTCGAGGTAGGTCATGGCCGCGTCGGCACGCGGCATGGCGGCGTCGTAGAGCGCCTGCATCTCGTCCATGGTGCTGGCCAGCCGCGTGGCGTACCGCTCGCGCTCGCTCGGCAGACACCACTTGGCTGCGAACGGCTCGAGATCGGAGAACGCACTCGGCAACAGGGTCGTCTCCATCTGCGTCATACCTCCGCGTGCTGCTGCTTCTTGTAGTCGTCCACCCATTCCTGCGCCACCTTGTGCATGTGGCGGCAAAGCACCTCCTGGTCCATCAGGGGGAAGCGCTCGATCACCCGTGACTCGAGCATCGTCTGCGTGGCTTCGAGCGTGTTGGCGTCCTGGAGCCCGAACTCTTTGAACGTGACGGCGGCGTTCTCGTGTGCCACCCGTTCCCGGGCGTTCTTGGCCGGGACGAAGTACAGCGTCCCCTCGAACACGTGCTCGTTTGGTGCGACGGGCCAGTAGTGGTAGGTGAGGTACCAGCTCTGCTGCCAGACGAGAATGGTGAAGTTCGGCCAGAGCTGGAACGAGTCGAGACCCCAGGGGTCACAGCCGGCAGGGTTGATCCCGGCGTCCTTCTGGTCATAACCGAGGTCGGGACCGTCCCAAGGCCCGAAGAGCCCGCTGCGCGTGAGCGTGTCTATGGGCTTGACCATGTTCTCGGGCAGGTTCCACGGATGGATCCCGGCGGTGCTCACCAGGCGGTGTGGGCCGTCGATCTTGTAGGCCGGCGCCTCGAATCCGGCCTGCGCGGCGGCGGCCGACCAGTCGGGCGGTGACTGCTTCGCGTGGAGAATTGGCGCGTGGTAGAACTCCTGGAAGGCGTCCATGTAGAGCTTCCAGTTGCTCTTCACGTTGGCGCGGTAGAAGTAACGCTCGCTTTGCAGGTGGAATGGATAGTTCTCCAGTTTGGTGACCATCGGCCCGAGGAAGTCGCGCAGCGACTGCTCCGGCTCCTTGGCCAAGTTGATGAAGATGAATCCCGCCCACACGTCGCAGTGCACCGGGACGAGGCCGTAGTCCGCTTTGTCGAGATCGAAGAACTCCTGCTCCTGCTGGACGAACGAGCACGCGCCGTCGAGGTCGTAGCGCCAGGCGTGGTACTTGCAGACGAACTGGCGGGTCGTCCCGCTCGTCTCCTCTTTGGGGTAGTCGTTCCAGACCAGCTTGTTCCCGCGGTGCCGGCACATGTTGTAGAAGGCTCGGACCTCGCCGTCCTTCCCCTTGACGATGACAACCGAGGTCTTGGCGACGGCGAGCTCCTTGGTGAAGTAGCTCCCCGTGCGCGGCACCTGCTCGACCCGGCCCACGTTGAGCCAGGCCCGCTTGAAGACGGCCTCGCGCTCCAATTCGAAGAACTCCTGAGAAATGGAGTCCTCGTAATTCATCGGCTCGGTCCCGAGCTCGAAATGCTCCGTCCAGCTGCCCTCGGGTGGCTTGGGCCAACGTGGCATGAGTGCGGTCCTCTCGGCGTGGCGTTCGCTGACGGGTTGATGGTAGCACTGCTCTCTGCAGATGAGAAGAGCGTTTTCAGGAACGGATCTGCACCTGCAAGCGGTCCGAATCATGCCCCCCACCTGGCCTTCGACCCTGTCCCGCATTTGGTGTCATAGTGCTGACACCAATACTTCCGGGGGTACGCCGTGACCACGACCAGCAGCACAAGCGACGTCTACTACGACACCTACGACGTCGGCATCAACGCCGACCCCTACCCCGTCTACCGGCGGCTGCGCGAGGAAGCGCCCGTCTACTACAACGACACGCACGACTTCTTCGCCGTGAGCCACTTCGCCGACGTGGAGAAGGGCCTGCTCGACGCCCAGACCTACATCTCCGGCAAGGGCGGGATCATCGAGTTGATCAAGGCGGACATCGAGATGCCGCCCGGCGTCATCATCTTCGAGGATCCTCCCACGCACACGATCCATCGTCGGCTGCTCTCGCGCGCCTTCACCCCACGGCGCGTTGCCGAGCTGGAGCCGAAGATCCGCGAATTCTCCGCGCTCAGCCTCGACCCGCTGGTGGGACAGGATCGGTTCGACTTCATCGCCGATCTGGGCGCCCAGATGCCCATGCGGGTGATCAGCATGCTCCTCGGCATTCCCGAGAGCGACCAGGAACTGGTCCGCGATCACGTTGATGCCAGCCTCCGCACCAAGGAAGGCGAGCCGATGCGGGTGACGGAGAACTTCGTGACCGGCGAGCTGTTCGCCGACTACGTGGAATGGAGGGCCGAGCATCCCTCGGACGACATCATGACCGAGCTCTTGAACGTCGAGTTCGTGGACGAAACCGACACGGTGCGCAAACTGACGCGCAACGAACTGCTCACGTACCTAGAGGTGCTCGCCGGCGCTGGGAACGAGACGACGACGCGCCTGATCGGATGGACCGCCAAGGTTCTGGCCGACCACCCGGACCAGCGGGCTGAGCTCGTCGCCGATCCCTCCCTGATCCCGAATGCCATTGAGGAGATCCTGCGATACGAATCGCCGGCGCCACACGTCGGACGGTGCGTGGCACGCCAAGATCTCGTCGTCCACGGAACGCCGGTCCCGGCGGGAAGCGTGATGCTCTTCCTCCTCGGATCGGCCAATCGGGATGACCGTCGCTTCCCCAACGGCGACAGCTTCGACATCCATCGAAACGACGGGCGGCACCTCACCTTCGGCAACGGCATTCACTTGTGCATGGGGGCGGCGCTCGCTCGCATGGAGGGGTGCATCGCTCTCGAGGAAGTGCTGACCCGGATCCCCGAATGGGAGGTCGACATGGACAACGCGCGACTCTCCCCCACGTCGACCGTGCGGGGCTGGGAGACGCTCCCGGTGTTCACCACGTGAGGCCGGCCGAGCTGGCCTCACGGTGACCGCCCTCCAGCCGAGACACAGCACGCAACGGACCCTGCCGGCGGCGACGCGTCGGCAATACGACAGCACCTTGCGGCGCCAAGGGGCCGCAGAGACGCGGGCCCGCATCATTGCGGCCGGGTCCGAGCTGCTCCACGGTTCGTCCGTGCGGGACTGGCATGGCTTGACCATCCGGGCGGTGGCCGAGAAGGCAGGGGTCAACGAGCGCACCGTCTACCGTCACTTCACCAACGAGCAGGGTCTGCACGACGCCGTGATGCACGAGTTCGAAGACCAAGCGGGGATCGACCTGCGCGGCATGCGGCTCGAGGACGTGGCGGACGTGACGGCGCGCATCTTCGCCCACGTCTCGTCGTACCCATCCGACGCGCGCCAGCCGCTCGATCCGACGTTGCTCGACGCGAAGCAACGCCAGCACGACGCCCTTCTGGCCGCCGTCGCCACCCGCGCCGGCACGTGGTCCGACGACGACCGCACGCTTGCCGCAGCCGTCCTCGACGTGCTGTGGAGCGTCGCCAGCTACGAGCGCATGGTCGTGGACTGGCACTTGGACCCCACCGAGGCCACGCGCGGCATCAGCTGGGTGATCGAACTCGTACGTCAGGCCATTGCTCCGGGCGCCCGCGGAATTCAGTAGACAGATGCGTACCCGGCCGGCCTGAGTCTCCCGCAATGGCCGCCGCAGCCGTCTTCCTCATCCTCGGCCGCCGGGAGGACGAGCCGGCGTCGCCCTACTGCTCGAGGTTCTCTACTCGCATGATGTCCTGCGTCGATGGGACGATCCCGGCTTCTTGGAGAATGGGCATGAGGAATTTGCCGAAGGCTTCGTAGTTCTCCTGGGAATCCCAGATCTCGAAGACCATGAGCTGCCCGTCTTCCCCGAAGCACGAGTGGTGCTTGCGCCCTTCCAGGTTTGCTCCAGAGGATGCCAAAGCCTTGCGGGCCTTGTTGTACTGCTCAACGGTCAGCGTCTCGGGCTTCACATAGACAGCAATCACGGCGGGTCTCCTTTGTCCTCAACGATGCAGCCGCGTGTCGGCAGCATGCGGCGAATGCACACACATCAGCCAGGCAACGGAGGCGCTGAGGCGCCCGTCGCGATGACCTCATGGGGAGGAGACGTGACCAAATGTCAAGAGTCTTCGACACCCACGACCGGAGCCGTGGGCATGTGTGAACCCCTCGCGCAACGTAACAGGTGCCAGCCTCGAGGGCTCGGGACCACTTTCATGACGGTCCATTCCCCATAGCGTTCCACAAGGAACGCGATCTGAGGGGCTCGATCGCATAGACGGGGTACTCAATTCGTCTGGCTGCTGACGCTGTCCTGTTTGTCCGCACTTTTTTCGTCCGCGACGATGCGAAACCAAACACACACGAACTTAGAGTCGTCGGCAACGTTGACGCCTTCCTTCTCGTAGTAAGCCCGGTGTCCTGATCGCCACTGCTCGATCGACGTGAACCCCTCACCTTCGTCGCGTGCGAACTCCCAGGGCACATCGATAAATCGATGCGTCTCGACTCGCGTGACCTCGACGATGGCTGCGACACCACCTCCTGACCCGAGGATCACTTGGATCTCACCTGGGAGCTCCACTTGTTCCAGCTGATCGTGATATTCCTGCTGGAGCAGCGCCCCAGTAGCAATCTTCTCGCCCGACAAAGCTGCACTGGTCAGACGGGCTTGCATCTCTCCTGGCCTTCCGAGGGAGAAAGCTCGGAGGCCGTCAACCCTGGGCCACATAGAGGCGAAATTTAGCGAACGGCGTCCGAGCGCGCTGCCAGCGGCAGGCCGCACTGAAGTGGCCATTGGTTCAATTCAGAGTGATCGGCTCCGGAGCTGGGCCTGTCTGGAGCACCGTGAGCTGACGAGCTGAGGGAGTTCGATGCACGCCCAGGCCCGGCGGTCCGACACGGACGCCGACCTGGCAGCGAACTCGGCTCTGCGTCAGCCCAGTTTGTTGAGCCGTTTCTTCGCTGCTGAGGCCCAGGCGTGAGCTTCCTTGGACCGTCGTACCGCCAGCGCTTCGGCCGACTTGAGCCGTGTCAGTTCATCGGCAGCCTCCGCGACGGCTCGTCTCGCCTGGTCCACTCGGGCATCGGCCTCCTCCGCCTCGCGGTCCGCCTTCTCCGCGTTGCGCTTTGCGGCTGCTCGATCGGTCGCTGATCGAGAGTTCCCAGCAGACGCAGAGCCCTTGGCGCGTGATGCCGGCCCAGCTTGTGTCTGCGGGGCGAAGCCGAGTCCTGAATAGTGCAAGCCGACCGTCAACCGGCCCGCAAGGAGGACCTCGGCGGCCTGTGGATCCGCAAATGCAGCCTCAAGGGTCGCTTCGAGCTCCTGCAGTGCAGCCGCCGACACCGACTGGCTCAGTTGAGAAGCCCTCGACCCTGCATCTCGCACGAGCTGGGAGACGGCGTCGCCCTTCTCCTTCGACACCTTTCGAATCTGCTCACCTTCGAGGTTGCGCTTCGGGGCTCGAAGCTCCTTGCCCAAATCGATCAAACGCTTCACATCTCCTGGCTGTTCGAGCACAAGGAGGTTCGCCAGCCAGGCGCCGACAGAAGGCTTGCGAAGCTTCTTCAACGAGGACGCCAGCTCCGTCTGGCCCGCTTGGCGAGCTTCAGATGCTTTTGCGTCTCGAGCCGCCGTGAATCGGTTTGGGGCCAACCCATAGAGCTCCTGCGCCGCGCTCTCGAGATCCATGCTTCCATTGTGCCGGGAATCGAGTTCGACCGCCCCACCTTGCAGTGGCTGAACGCCGGCTCGGTGGTGTACAGAATCGCGACGCAGCTGATCTCAACCACGGCATCGGACTCGAACGGGAGGGGGGAGGGCACTTCCCGGCGCGGCGCTTCGGACCGATTCGCTCATTGCTACCCTGAGCCTGATGAAGACCCTCGTTGTGTGCACCGACGGCTCGGAACTTGCCATACAGGCGGGAGTGGCAGGGCTTGCGATCCTCAAGCCGGGAGACAGGGTGCTCGTCGCGTCGGTCACCGACGGTCCCGATCCTTCGTTGGCCGACGACGCCACAGGCCATGCCGCACCGAGTCTGACGCCGGACGAGCTCGACGAGCAGCGGCAGGTTGCGCACGTGCAGAGTACGGCCGCCGTCGACGCGACGATCTCGGCGCTCCGGGAGCACGGATCCCTGCCGGACGCAGTCGAAGTCGCAGTGATCGAGGGTGAACCGGGCCCAGCACTGTGCAGGATCGCGGAGGATGTGGGCGCCGCAGCGATCGTCATCGGGTCGCGCGGTCGGGGAGGCATCAAACGGGCCCTTCTCGGATCAGTGTCCGACTACGTCGTCAGGAACGCGCCATGCCCGGTCGTCATCACCCGATGATCCGCATGAGCCGAGCTCAGGCGTCGCGTTCGGTTGTGGTTGATTCCCTCACGAGGAGCAGTCGAACATGGAGGTCAACAATCGTGCACCTGTCGTCGCTACCAGCGAAACCGTCGTAGACGCCGAGCCCGAAACCATCTGGGCGGTGCTCGTCGACGTCGATCGATGGCCAAGTTGGAACTCCGCCGTGAAGAGGGCCCACATGAAGGGCCCCCTGGCGGAAGGAACATCGTTTCGCTGGAAGGCGAGTTCGCTCACGATCTCGTCTGTGTTTCGAGAAGTGAAGCCACCCCGCACCTTGGGGTGGTCTGGCCAGACTCTTCGCATCCCAGCGCTGCACGAGTTCACGATCGACCCGGGGCCTCATGGGACGGTGGTGCGATCCACCGAATCCTGGGAGGGGCTGCTCGCTTCCCTCTTCCCGCGAACGATGAAGCGAAAGCTGCAACGATCGCTCGAGACCGGGCTCGAATGCCTCAAGACTGAGGCCGAACGTCGACAGGCTCGAAGAGAGCCAAAAGGAAAGAGCGGATAGCGAAGACCGGGCAGCGACGCACGGAACGGAGATCGAACGGTTCGCTCGGTGCAATGCTCCGAGTCGATTCGCCGGCGATCGAGGGGTCTCTCATCCAGCTTCCGGGGGTGTCTTCCCTCACGCCAGGCGGTCGTCGGGCCCCTCTGCCTCGGCGGACAGCGCCGCCTTGTGCAGTGTGTTGGCGGCCAGCCGCATATGCGCCGCGTCGACCAGCTTTCCGTCGCGACCGATGGCCCCGACACCGCCGGCCTCGGCGGCGCGGTAGGTGTCCAGAGCCTCCCGGGCCTCCGCCACCTCGGAGGGAGTCGGCGCGAACACCTCGTTGGCGATGGGCACCTGGTCCGGATGGATGGCCCACTTGCCGTCGAAACCCAGCGCGCTCGCCTGCAGCGCGGCCCGCCGGTAACCCTCGGGGTCCAGGTAGGCCGGATAGGGCGCGTCGATGGCATCGATCATGGCGGCCCGAGCCGCGGTGAGCACCTGCGCGCGGGCGAAGTGCCAGAAGTCCCCCGGGTAGTCGACGACAGGATCGAAGTTGCCGTCGACCCGCGCCCGCAACGACGCGGAGAGGTCGCCCGCCCCGAAGATCAACGCCTCCAGCCGCTCACTGGCCTGGGCGATCTCGAGCGCGTTGGCCAGGCCCTCCGCCTCCTCAATCAGGACCTCGAGCCCGATGGGACGAGACAGCCCCAGCTTTGCCTCCAGTTGGGTGAGCAGCACGTCGACCCACCAGACGTCGCGCGCGCGTCGCACCTTGGGCACGATCAGCACGTCGACGGCTTCCCGGGCGCCGGTGACGACCTCGACGATGTCGCCATGGCACCAGGGCGTGTCGATGCCGTTGATTCGAACGGCCCGCACGGTCCTGCCCCAGTCCTGCCCCGTCAGCGCGCCCACGGCGATGGACCGTGCCGCCTCCTTGGCCGATGGCGCGCAGGCGTCCTCGAGGTCGAGGAACACGAGGTCCGCCCCCGACGAGGCCGCCTTCTGACACATGCGCTCGTTGCTCGCCGGTGTCGCCAGCTCCGAACGTCGGGCTCGTGGTGCGCGCATGATGCTCCTTGCTCGTCGGCTCAGATGATCCCGGCGTCCCGCAACGCCGCGCGGCGTGCGGCGTCGAGGCCGAGCAAGTCGCCATAGACGGCGTCGTTGTCCGCCCCGACGCCCCGCCCGAGATAGTCGACACGCCCCGGGGTCTCGCTCAGCCATGCCACGGGAGCCTGGACCGTCATTCGCCCGAGGTCGGGGTCATCCACCCTCAGGAACGTGCCCCGCGCCCGGAGGTGCTCGTCGGCGAGCAGCTGCTCGGCGTCGTACACAGGGGCGGCAGCCACGTCGGCTTCCTCGAACACCTGCATGACGTCCTCGAGCGAGCGGACGCGGATCCATTCCGCCACAATGCCGTCGATCTCGTCCCCGTGCGCCTGGCGGCGGATGGGGTCGACGTAGTCCTCGTCCTCTGCCAGCTCCGGCCGGTCGACCGCACGATAGAGGCGCATCACGATGTTGCGCGACGCACTGGAGAGAGCGACCCAGCGTCCGTCCGCCGTCCGGTACGCGTTGCGCGGGGCACTGGCGTCGAGCCGGTTCCCCGTGCGGCCCATGACGATCCCGAGGTGGCTGTAGGCCAGCGTGGAGGTCTCGATCAGGCGGGCCAGCGGCTCCACCAGGTTCACGTCGATCAGCTGGCCCGAGCCCTCGTGCAGGTCGCGATGGTAGAGCGCCATCATCACGGCGAACGTGGCCGACTGGGCCGCGACGCCGTCGGCCAGGAAGAACGGGGGCAACGTCGGCGGGCCGTCGAGCTGCCCCGTGACATGGGCGAACCCGCTCATGGCCTCGGCGAGTGTGCCGAAACCAGGGCGATCGCTGGCGGGCCCGCCGCCGCCGTAGCCGCTGACGTGGAGCATGACGAGTTGCGGGTGCGCCTTGTGCACCGACTCGTAGTCGAGGCCCCACCGCGCCAACGCGCTGGGGCGATTGTTGACCACCAGGACGTCGCTCACGTCGAGCAGGCGGTGAAAGACCTCCTGCCCTTCTGCATCGCGCAGGTCGAGCGTCACACAGCGCTTGTTGCGACCGACGCTCTTCCAGAACAGCCCGATGCCGTCCTTCTGCGGGCCCCAGGTCCGGAGCGGATCCCCCGACCCGGGCTGCTCCACCTTGATCACCTCGGCACCGAACTCCCCGAGCGCCGTGGCCACCATGGGCCCGGCGGCCAACGTGGCGGCATCGACCACCCGGAGGCCCTCCAACGGTCGGGCCGGGTCAGGCACCGTGGACTGACTCGGGACGCTCGAGCCCGAGATGCCCCCGCAACGTCGAGCCGGTGTAGCGGTCGCGGAAGACGCCCCGACGCTGGAGCTCGGGCACCACCAGGCGGACGACGTCCTCGTAGGCACCGGGCGAGTGCGTGGCGGCGATGACGAAGCCGTCACAGGCGCCGCTGTCGAACCACTCCTCCATCTGGTCGGCGATGTCCGGGCCGGTGCCGACGAAGCGTGGCCCCTGCAGGAGGGTGGCCCGGTGTCCCGCCAGGTCGCCCAGCGTCACCGTGTCACCGCCGATGTGGGCCTTGATGTTCTGGACGAGCCCTCGGATGCCCGAGACGGACGCAATGAGGTCATCGGTGATGGGCGCGTCGAGCGACAAGCCGGAGAAGTCGTAGTTCATCAACTCGGAGAGAAGCGTGAGCGATGCCATGGGATCGACCAGGTCGTTCAAGAAGAGCTGCTCACGCTCTTCCGCATGGGCTTTGGACTCCCCGACGACCGTGTACGCCATCGGGCACATCTTGATGGAGTCGGGATCCCTGCCCTGCTCGCCGATCTTCTCTTTCTGGTCCTTGTAGTGCGCGCGAGCGATCTCGAGGCCGGGGTCGCCGGTGAAGATCAACTCCGCCCATTTCGCCGCGAACTCCCGGCCACGGCCCGACGATCCCGCCTGCATGAGCACGGGCCGGCCCTGCGGGCTCCGGGGCACGGTCAGAGGGCCGCGCACGTCGAACCACTCCCCCGCGTAGTTGAGCTCGTGCACCTTGTCGGGATCGGCGAAGACCGGCGTCTCACGGTCGAGCACCAGCGCGTCGTCGTCCCAGCTGTCCCACAGGCCGGTCGTCGCCTGGAGGAACTCGTCGGCGCGGTCGTAACGCGCGTCGTGGGCGAGGTGCTCTTTCAAGCCGTAGTTCAGGGCCTCGCCGTCATTGACCGACGTGACGACGTTCCAGGCTGCCCGGCCTCCCGACAGGTGGTCGAGGGTCGCGAAGGTCCGAGCGACGTGGTACGGCGAGTAGTAGGTCGTCGAGTACGTGGCGCCGAGCCCGATGTTCCTGGTCGCGGCGGCCACGATTCCGAGCACGATGCTGAGGTCGAGCTTCACCGGGCGGGCCCCGGTCCGTACGGCCTCGGCCACGGATCCGCCGTAGATGCCGGGCATGGCCAGGCGGTCGTCGAAGAACATGAGGTCGAAGCACCCGTCTTCGAGCGTCCGTCCCAGCTTCTCGTAGTAGCTCGCCTTCAGGAACCCGTGCTCGGTGGCGGGGTGGCGCCACGATCCGGAGTAGACGGTGGCGTTCCCGGCCTGCATGAACCCCACCAGCGCCATCTGCCGGTTTCTCTTGGCCATTCGCTCCCCCTTTCGGGCAAGGACCGAACTTAATATGTAATATTTCAGATATCAAACTTGTCACGACCACCGTCCGGGCCCAGGCGGCCAACGAGCTACGCGACCGGATCCTGACCGGCCGGCTCCAGCCCGGAGACCGGCTGGACCTCGATCGGCTGACCACCGAGTTCGGAATCAGTCGCACCCCCGTACGAGAGGCCCTGCTCGAGCTCTCCTACGAGGGCCTCGTGGAGATCACCCCCCGCAGCGGTATGGCGGTCGTCGGCATCACGCCGCAGGACGCCGTCGACAACTTCGCCGTCCTCGCTGCCCTGGTCGGCAAAGCGGCCGAGATGGCGACCGCCCGCATGACGTCGGCCGAACTGGCCGAGCTGGCGGAGCTGGCCGAGGCCATCGAGGGCTCGCACGATGTGGTGGCTGCCAACCGCCGCTTCCATCGGGCCCTGAACCTGGCGGCCCGCTCCCCGCGCCTGCTCACCTTCCTGCGTCAGGCGGTGCGCGTCGTGCCGGGCAACTACTTCGAGCTCTTCCCCGAAGCGGAGAAGCGGAGCAAGCAGGAGCATGCTGCGCTTCTCGAAGCGATGACGCGTGGCGATGCGCCGGCCGCCCGCGCCATCGCCGAAGCGCACGTGCTGTCCGCCGGGGAGGCACTCGGCGGCTGGCTGGCCGCCAGGGCGGCGCAGCACCGGGCCGGCGCTCCTCCCGCCTGACGCGGCGCGGCGCTACTTCTCCTTCGCCTTGGCGCGCTGCGACGAGAGTGCCCGCTGAACGTTGGCCCGGAGCTCGGGCGTCGTGAACGACCGGTCCTCCGCGCTCAGCGCGAAGTCAAGTGAGGCCAGGACGGCGCGCTCCAACTGGATGTTGATGATGCGCTTCGTGTCCTCGACCGCGCCCTGGGGCAGTTTGGCGATCCGGTGCGCACAGGCCATGGCCTGGTCCAGCACCTCGTCGTCGGGACAGACGTGATTGACCAGGCCGATGGCGGCCGCCCGCTCCGCCGGAATGCGGTCCCCCGTCAGCGCGTACTCCTTGGCCAACTGCAGGCTGGTGAGCAGCGGCCACACCACGGGCCCACCGTCGGCCGCCACCAGCCCGAGGAGCACGTGGGGATCGGCCAGGTGCGCGCTCGCAGCCATGAACACGATGTCCGAAAGCGCGACGAGGCTGCAGCCGAGCCCGACCGCCGGACCGTTCACAGCGGCGACGATCGGCACGCGGCACCCGACCATGCCAGTGACGATCTGCCGGCCGTGCGTGAGGGTCACGGAGCGCAGGGCCGCATCCTTGCTGAGCTCGTCGAGATAGTTGAAGTCGCCGCCGGCCGAGAAGGCGCGGCCGGAGCCCGTGATGACGGCCGCCCGCGCCTCGGCGTCGGCGTCGAGCTGCGGGAACAGCGACGCCAGCCCCGCGTGCAGGACGTGGTTGGTCGCATTGAGGTCGTCGGGTCGGTTCAGCGTGATGACGCGGACGGGGCCGTCCGAGCGAACCTGCAGCTCCTCGGGCAGGTCGTAGGTGCTCATGATGTGGGTAGCTCCAGGATTCGGCCGGCGATGAGATTGCGCTGTATCTGCGACGTGCCCCCCATGACGCTCTGGGCCCGACTGTAGAGGTACACCTTCAGCCAGGTGTCCCCGCCGTCGGCTCGCACGGCGCCGCCGACGGAGAGTGCGGCATGACCCACCGCCTGTTCCGCCGCGGTCATGAGGAGCTTGTCCACGGAGCCCTCGGGACCGTGCGTGAGACCACTCAGACGGTCCGAGAGACGGCGGCTGACGTGACACTGCAGCATGTCGGTCTCCACCAGGGCCCAGGCCAGATCGCGCAACGGCTCGGGCCCGAAGCGCCCGGGATCCTCCCGCACGACGTCCACCAGTTCGTTGACGAGCTTGCCGTAGCGCGCCACGTACCCGAGCTCACCGGGCTCGCGCTCGTGGCTGACGACCGTCATGGCCAGCCGCCAGCCTTCACCAGGCTCGCCGACCATGTTCGCGGCATCGACCCGGGCACCGTCGAAGAGCACCTCGCCGAACTCACGGGTGATCCCGTTGATCATCTGTAGCGGGCGCTGCTCTATGCCGGCTTGGCGCATGGGCACGACGAAGGCGGAGATGCCGCGGTGCTTCGGGACAGCGGCGTCCGTCCGTGCCAGCACGAGGCACCAGTCCGCGGCATCCGAGTAGCTCGTCCACACCTTGTGGCCGCTGATCACGTAGTCCGACCCGTCCCTGACCGCCCGCGTCCGCAACGACGCCAGGTCGGACCCGGCGTCGGGTTCGCTGAAGCCCTGGCACCAGCGTTCCCTGCCGTTCACCAGTCCCGGGAGGAAGCGGCGCCGCACCTCCTCGTTCCCGTGCCGCAGGAGTCCCTGCACCAGATAGCCGACGCTCGGCCGCGGCGGCGATCCCGCGGTGGTCAGCTCCTCGTCGAGGATCACCTCGTACACGCTGGGCAATCCATGCCCGCCCACCTCGGTGGGCCAGGACAGACCGAAGAAGCCGGCGTCGTAGAGCGTCTGGTGCCAGGCGGCCTGGCCGTCCCAGTACTCGTCGGCAGTCGACGACGCCGGGAGACCGGGGTTGTTGTCGCGCAGCCACGCCCGCAGGCGGAGGCGGAACGCGAGCTCCTCGGGGGAATCAGCGAAGTCCATGATCGGCTCCGATGGTGCGGGCGGCCAGCACCCGCGCCAGGTTGGGCCCGACCCCGCCGAAGACGTCGCTGGAGAACAGGGCGCGGCGGAGGAAGACGTGGGCCAGGCAGTCCCAGGTGTTGCCGACGCCACCGTGCACCTGAATGGCCGTCTCGCACACCGCGGGCGGCGCGGGCGCAGTAGGCCTTGGCCGCCGACGCCGCGGCCAAGGCATCGGGTCCGGGGAGCGCGTCGACTGCCCACGCCGCATGGAGCGCGATGCTCCGGGAGCCCTCCATGGCGACGAGGGCGTCGGCCAGCAGGTGCTGCAGCGCCTGGAACGATCCGATGGCCGAGCCGTACTGCCGGCGCTCGCGGGCGTAATCGGTCGCAAGTGTTAAGGCACCGCGCATGACGCCGACCAGGTCCGCGCTGGTGGCGGCCAGGCCCAGGCTGGTCCACGCCGCCACATCGTCGGATCTGAGCGGACGGGACTGCCCCTCCACGGGAGTGACCGTTCCCGGGGCGGGCGCGCCTGCGATGGGTCGCGTGAGATCGGCCGCCGTCCATGCGGGATGGAGTACAACCGCACCGATGGTGCATCCGTCCATGTCGTCGACCAACACCAGGGCCGACGACGCCGTGGATGCGTCGGGCGCCAAGGCGCCGGCGTGGACTCGGCCGTCGGTGACCGTGACGGGCTCCCCGAGGTCCTCGCAAAGGGCGACCGTCTCGGGGTCGGTGGCGGGCGGTGCACCGGCGAGGCGACGCAGTTCGGCGGCCATGGTCGCACCGAGAAACGGCGCGTCGGCGAGGCCCCGCCCCAACTCCTCGGCGACCAGAGCGACCTCGACCGCCGACGCCCACGGGCTGTGCCCGTCGTCCGTTGCGGTGCGCAGCTCACGCCAGCCGGACGCGCTGACCGCGGCGTCGAGTTTCATGGCCCGCTCGCGGTCGTCGAGCGCGGCGACGCCGTGCACGCCGAGGCGGTCGACCACCTGTGCCGCGGCGTCACGCAAAGCCACCTGCTCCGGTGAGAGGCGGACGTCCATCAGTCGGAGGGCACCGCAGCGAAGGTCGGTGCCCACTCGTCCCGGAGCGTCCGTCGCAGTACCTTGCCCGACGGGGTCCGGGGAATGGATTCGACCAGGACGACGCGGTGCACTCGCTTGTACGTGGCCAGCGTGTCGGCGACCAGCCGCTCCAGGTCCTCCGCGGTGGCGTCGGACCCCGACGTCACATGGACTGCCGCCACCGGCACCTCACCGGCCCGCTCGTCGGGCACGCCGAAGACCGCGCAGTCGATGACCGCAGGGTGACCGTGCAGTACGGCCTCTATCTCGGCCGGGGCGACCTGAAAGCCGCTGACCTTGATCATCTCCTTGCAGCGATCGGTCAGATGCACCCAGCCTTCGGGCTCGAGCCACCCGACGTCGCCGGTCCGGTACCAACCGTCGGCGAAGGCGTCGGCGGTGGCCTCGTCCGGCAGGTAGCCGGCCATGGCGGAGTCGCTGTCGACCTGAATCTCACCCACCTCGCCCGGGGGGAGGACGTCTCCGGTGTCGAGGTCGACGACGCGCAGCGTGACGTCGCCGACCGCGAGCCCGGCGGAATCGAGGCGCCACCGATCCGGCTCCTCCACCGGGTTCGCCGCGATCACGGGTACTTCGCTCGTGCCGTAGGCGGGCAGCCAGCGCACCCCCGTGCGGGCCGACACTCGCTCCGCCACGCTCGGCGTGATCGGGGTGGCGCCCCACATGACGTAACGCAACGACGAGAGGTCGTAATCCTCGAGTGCCGGGTGGTTGGCCATGGCCAGGGCGATCGGGGCGACTGCCATCTCGAGCGTCATGCGCTCGTCCTGAATGCAGCGGAGCTCCTGGTCGAGGTCGAAGCGCCGGTGCAGGCGCACGGTGGCACCCGCCGAGGCCGCGGCCAGCAGGTTCAACAAGCCGAGGATGTGCGACGGCGGGGTCGCCACCTGGAACCGGTCGTCGGGACCGAGGCCCAGAGCGGTCACCCAGTGCTGCGTCCCGAGGTCGATGGAGCAGTGGGTGTGGCGCACCGCCTTCGGACGGTCGGTCGTCCCGGAGCTGAAGACGAAGACGGCGTCGGCGGTGTCCTGCACGGCGACCGCCGGCCGTGCCGCGTTGCTGGCCCGGTCGATGACGCCCGCGGCAGGCGGCGTCATCGAGATTCAGCACGGCGTCCTCACCGAGGTGCTCGGCCAGCAGGGCCACCCCGGCGCCGTCGGCCACGCCGTAGCGGGGTGCGGTCAGGCCTATGGCCGTGCCGACCTCGAACGCCTTCCAGGAAGAGTTGAGCATCACCGGTGCTGCGCCGAGCTTGCTGGCGGCATGGACAGTGACGACGAACTCAGGCCGGTTCGACGTCATCACCGCCACACGGTCGCCCTGCCCGACGCCGCGACCCGCGAGATACTCCGCCAGCGCGTTGGCCGCGCGGTCGAGTTCCCCGTAGGTCCAGCGATCGTCGCCGGCCAGGACCGCCACATGATCGGGAAGTTCCTCGGCGACCGCTTCGAGCCCGTGATGCATGAGGCTCGCTGCCATTGGGAAACATTCTTCTCCGAATTGAGATTCGGCGTCAACACCCAGGAAGTGTAGGGTTATCAGCGCCATGACCAGCCCGAACGTCGGGGCGACCGACGAGGACGTCCGGTCCGAGATCATCGAGACGGTGCGCCGTTTCGTGGCGCGCGAGGTCATCCCCGTCGCCTCAGACCTCGAGCGGTCCGACACCTTTCCCGAGACCATCGTCGAGCAGATGCGCGAGCTCGGCCTCTTCGGCGTCACCATCCCCGAGGAGTACGGCGGCCTCGGCCTCGACCTGCTCACCTACATCGGGATCATCGAAGAGCTGGCCTACGGCTGGATGAGCCTGACGGGCATCGTGAACACCCACACCATGGCGGCCACGCTGCTCCTCACGCACGGCACGGAGGAGCAGAAGCAGCGCTGGCTTCCGGCCATGGCAACGGGCGAACGGCGCGGCGCCCTCTCGCTCTCCGAGCCCGACGCCGGGAGCGACACCCGCAACATCTCGTGCCGGGCGCAACGCGACGGTGACGAGTACCTGTTGAACGGGAGCAAGGCCTGGGTGACCAACGGGGAACGGGCGTCCATCGTGGCGCTGGCGGCCCGGGCCGAGGAGGGCATCACCGCCTTCATCGTGGAGAAGGAGCCCGGTCCGCGCTTCGAGGGCATCGCGGTGAGCAAGCACATGGGCAAGCTGGGCTACCGCGGCGTCGAGACGGTCGAGATGGCGTACACGGACCACCGCATCCCGGCGGCGAACGTCGTCGGCGAGCTGGGGCGCGGCCTGCCCCAGATCCTCGGCGTGCTCGAGGTGGGCCGCATCAACATCGCAGCGCGGGCGGTCGGCGTGGCCCGGGCGGCCTTCGACGCCGCGCTGGCCTACAGTCTGCAGCGCGAGACGATGGGCAAGGTGATCGGCGAACACCAGGCAATTCAGCTGAAGCTGGCCGATATGGCAACCAAGCTGGAGGCCGCCCGGCTGCTCACCCGCAATGCCGCCGAGCGGCGCGCCAATGGACTCCGCTGCGACGTCGAGGCCGGCATGGCCAAGCTGTTCGCCAGCGAGACGGCGCTGGAGATCAGCACCGAGGCCATGCGGATCCACGGTGGCGTCGGCTACACCACCGAGTTCCCGGTCGAGCGCTACTACCGCGATGCGCCGTTGATGATCATCGGTGAGGGGACCAACGAGATTCAACGCATCGTCATCGCCCGGGGCCTGCTGGCCCGGGCCCGCGGTCAGGTCTGAGCCGGCTCCTCGGCCCCGCCCCGGCGCTCCGCCGCCAGCTCGGCCAGGACCTCGTCGGTGTGCTCGCCGAGCAGCGGCGCCGGGGCCGCGCTCTCGACGGGGAGGTCCGAGAAGCTCACCGGGCCGTTGATCGACCGTCGCGTCGTCCCGTCGACCTCGTTGAGTGCGAGAAAGCCGTCGTTGGCGGAGAGCTGGGGATCCGCGAGTACGTCGGCCGGCCCCTGGGCGGGGGCCCACCAGACGCCCTCGCCGTCGAGACACTCTGCCCACTCCGCAAGCGTGCGCTCCGCCACAATGGCGTCGAGGACGGCGATGACCTCGGTGCGGTTCTGACGGAGGGCGCGGGCGTCGGCGAAGCGAGGGTCGGCACGCAGCTCCGGCCGGCCCAGCGCCCGCAGCACGGGGTCGATGTGTCGGTCGGCCTCCAGCCCCGTGAAGAAGAGCCAACGGCCGTCCTTCGTCCGGTAGGAGTTCATGAGCGGGGTCTGGTTGGAGTGGCGCGCCTCGGCCTTGGCCACCTTGCCGACGGTCTCCTGCAGGCTGAGGTCCCATCCGAGCACGTAGGTCCCGGTCCGCAGGAGTGACACCTCGACCACGCGCCCGCGCCCGGTGTGGCGCTGCTCGAGCACGGCGGCCAGGAGGCCGGCAAGGGCGGCCAGCCCACTGATGTGGTCCCCTATGCCGCCGCGGGCGTTGAGCGGGACTCCCTCGCTGTTGGCCAGCTGGACGGAGAGACCGGAGCGGGCCCAGAAAGCCCCGATGTCGTAGGCCGGCCGGTTGCGGTCCTCGCCCCGGAGGCCGTACCCACTGACGCTGCAGTAGACCAGCCGGGGGTGGCGCTCCAGGGTGGTCGCCGGCTCGAGGTCGAGGCTGTCGAGCGCGTCGGGACGCAGGTTGGTGAGAAAGACGTCCGCCGTCGAGAGCAGTTCCTCGAGCGACGCCCGGGACTCGACCCGGCGCAGGTCGAGGACCATGCTGCGCTTGCCCCGGTTGTCCTGCGCGAACGCCGGGTTGGGGAAGTCCTTGCCGATGCCCAGGGAGCCGAAGGCGCTGCGCATCGGATCACCGTTGGGCGGCTCCACCTTGATGACATCGGCCCCCCAGTCCGCGAGGAGCGCGCCGGCCGACGGCGCGGCGACCCAGACTCCCATCTCGATCACGCGCAGGCCCTCGAGGGCGGTGAGGCCGGCGGGTGGCGTCGGCCCCTTCGTGTCGGTCGTCATGGGACGTCGCGACCCAGCCGGCTCACGGCCTGCTCCCGGAGCACATCCTTGAGCACCTTCCCCGTGGCGTTCAGCGGCAGCGCGCCGACCATCTCCACGACCCGGGGCACCTTGTAGTTGGCCATTTCGCCCCGGCTCCATTCGATGATGTCGTCGCCCGAGACGTCGGCCGACGCGACGACGTAGGCCATGCCCACCTCGCCCAGCCGACGGTCGGGAATGCCGATCACCGCGACCTGCTGCACGGCCGGGTGCCGCAACAATGCGTTCTCGATCTCGGCCGGGTACGCGTTGAAGCCGCCGACGATGAACATGTCCTTGACACGGCCGACGATTCGGAGCCGGCCAGCTTCGTCCACCACACCGAGGTCACCTGTGCGCAACCACCCGTCCGCGGAGAGCGTCTTTGCCGTCTCCTCGGGATCGTCGAGATACCCCGCCATGATGCTGCCGCCCCGGAGCAGCACCTCGCCGGCTTGTCCGATCTCGACGTCGCCGTCGTCGCGGACGATGCGCAGCTCGAAGCCGGGACGCGGACGGCCGACCGTGGTGGCAACCGCCTCGGCATCGTCCTCCGCGGACGTGGCGCACGCCGTGCCGGCCTCCGTCAGCCCGTAGCCGGTGACGATCTTCGAGAAGGGCAGCTCGTCGTGCACCCGGCGGATCAGTTCGACCGGGATGTCCGCCGCGCCGGTCACCGCCACGCGCAGCGACGAGAGATCGTGCTCCCTTCGTTGTGGGTGGTCGAGGATCGACTGGTACAGCGTCGGCGGACCTGGGAGCACGGTGACGCGCTCGGCGGCGACACGGGCCAGGACGCGATCGACGTCGAACACGGGCTCGGGGAGCATGGTGGCGCCGGCGGCGATGCTGGCCAGGATGCCCGCCTTGAGGCCGAACATGTGGAAGTAGGGATTCACCTGCAGGTAGACGTCCCCGGCACCGAGGCCGGTCATGGCCACCCAGTCCGTGGCGACAATGAGGGTGCGGCCGTGCGTCATGACGACACCCTTCGGGACGCCGGTGGTCCCGGACGTGAAGAGGATGTCGGAGGGATCGTCGGGTCCCAGTGCGGCGCTGCGCCGCGCCACCTCGGTCCGGGAAGCCGCAGTGGCGTCCGCCAAGAAGTCGCGCCAGGACACTGCCCTCCCGGTGGCGACGCCTCTCGCGGCGACGATCGTCTGCAGGTCCGGCAGAGGGGAGCCGTTGTCCTCGAGCATGGCGACGTAGTCGGTGCCGAGGAAGTCGGTCACCGTGACGAGCACGCGGGCCCTGCTCCGCGAGAGGACGACCGCGGCCTCGGCACCCTTGAACCGCGTGTTGATGGGGACCAGGACGGCTCCGGCGGCGAACAGGCCGAGCGCCGCCACCGTCCACTCGGCGCAGTTGCCACACCAGACCGCCACCCGCTCGCCCGGCTCGACCCCGGCCGCGACCAGCGCGGCGCCGAAGCCGCGTGCTGCTTCGGCCAGCTGCGCGTAGGACAGGTCCGTCACCCCGTCGCGCACGGCCACCCGGTCGCCGAATTCGGCTGCCGCGTCGTCGAGCATGGCGGGGATGGAGGCCCAGACGCTGTGTTCGGGCACCGTGGGTTCGGGCACCGTGGGTTCGGGCACCGTGTGTTCGGGCACCGTGGGTTCCGGCACCGTGTGTTCTGGCGGAGGTCTCACCACCGGACCGGCGCTCCTGCGGCGTCGCATTTTGAGAATGGCCCTCTTTCCACACAATAATGATACTTTCGATCGGCGGCCCACGAGAAGGTGGGGCCCGTCCGCTCGCAAAGCTGGAAAGGGATGACGACATGGCGACCATGGCGCCCGCGCCGTACTACGACCCCTACGACTTCGGGATCGACGCCGACCCCTACCCGGTCTGGAAGCGGCTGCGGGACGAGGCTCCGCTCTATTACAACGAGAAGTACGAGTTCTACGCCGTCAGCCGTTACGAGGACGTGGAGCGCGCCTCGGTCGAGTGGCAGACCTACAGCTCGGCCAAGGGCTCGGTGCTCGAGATCATCAAGGCCGAGATGGAGATGCCCCCCGGCTTGTTCATCTTCGAGGACCCGCCCGATCACGACCTCCATCGGGGCATCATGAGCCGCGTCTTCACGCCCCGGCGCATGGCAGCCATAGAGCCACAGGTCCGGGACTACGCGGCACGCACGTTGGATCCTCTGGTCGGCCAGGGCGGCTTCGACTTCATTCTCGACCTGGGCACCGAGATCCCGATGCGCACCATCGGCATGCTGCTCGGCATTCCCGAGGAGGACCAGCAGGCGATCCGTCAGCACATCGACGAGGGACTGCGCCTCGAAGAAGGCGTGATGCCAGAGGTCGACATCACGGCGGGCGGCCAGACCGACGCGGACTACGGCGCCTACATCGACTGGCGGGCCGAGCACCCCTCCGACGACCTGATGACCGAGTTGCTCACGGCGGAGTTCACCGACGTGGACGGCACGGTGCGCACCCTGACCCGCGACGAGATCCTGGGCTACATCGGCCTGCTCTCGGGGGCCGGAAACGAGACGACGACGCGCCTCATCGGCTGGGCCGGCAAGCTCCTGGCCGAGCACCCCCAGCAGCGCCGGGCGCTGGTGGACGATCCGTCGCTGATTCCGGCCGCCGTCGAGGAGTGCCTGCGGTACGAACCACCCTCCCCCGTCCAGTCCCGCTACGTGACGAAGGACGTGGAGCATCACGGCCAGACCGTGCCCGCCGGGAGCGTCATGGTGCTCCTCAACGCGTCGGCCAACCGTGACGAGCGGGAATTTCCCGATCCCGACACGTTCGACATCTTCCGCAAGGCCCAGCGCCACCTGAGCTTCGGCTACGGCCTGCACTTCTGCCTGGGCGCACACCTGGCGCGACTCGAGGCGCGCGTCGCACTCGAAGAGCTCCTGAAGCGCTTCCCGGAGTGGTCGATCGACACGGCCAACGCGATACAGGCGCGGACCTCGACGGTGCGGGGTTGGGAGAAGCTGCCGGTGCTCGTCCCATGACCCCGGCCCAGGCGGAATTCCGGTCGTGCGCTCGTGGCTGACGCCGTCACGACGGTACGGAGGGGCGACCTCCTCGTCATCACGCTGCGGCGGCCCGAGGTCAAGAACGCCATCGACTCGGACATGTCGCGCGGCGTCCTCTCGGCTCTGTCCACCCTGGACGCAGACGACGGACTGCGCGTCGGGGTCCTGACCGGAGCCGGCGGCACGTTCAGCGCCGGCATGGACCTGAAGGCCTTCGCCCGGGACGGGCTGCCCGAGAGCATCGACGACATCTTCCGCAACGGGTGCCGCAAGCCGCTCATTGCGGCGATCGAAGGGGTGGCGGTCGGGGGCGGGCTGGAGCTGGCCCTCGTCGCCGACCTGCTCGTCGCCTCGCGCGAGGCCAGGTTCGGCTCGCCTGAGGTCAAGTTCGGGCTCTTCCCCGGTGGCGGCGCTCTGCTGCGGCTGCCCCGCCACCTGCCCCAGTCGCTCGTCACTGAGATGGCCCTGACCGGCGAGCCGCTGTCCGCCCAGGCCGCGCTCGACCACGGCCTCATCGTGCGCATGTGCGAGCCGGGACAGGCGCTCGACACGGCGCTGGAGCTGGCGGCCACCATCGCCCGCAACGCGCCGCTCGGCATCGAGGCGGTCAAGCGCGTGTTGCGCCTGGCTCCAGGACGGTCCGAGGACGAGGTCTGGCCGCTGCAGCGCGAGCTGGTCGACACGGTCTTCCGTTCCGACGACTCACAAGAAGGCGCGCGGGCCTTCGCGGAGAGACGACCGGCCCGCTGGACCGGACGGTAGGGAGGACGGCATGAGCGCTGATCGCGACAGAGCTGATCGCTACAGAGTGGTGCAGTGGGCCACGGGGAACATCGGATCGCACTCCCTGCGGGCCGTCATCGGACATCCGAACCTCGACCTGGTGGGGCTGTACGTGTATGCAGAGGACAAGGCCGGGCGCGATGCGGGCGAGCTGTGCGGCACCGAGCCCACCGGCGTGCTGGCCACGCGTGACGTGGACGAGATCCTCGCCCTGCAGCCGGACTGCGTGCTCTACATGGCCGACAGGGTGGACGTGGACGTGCTGTGCCGACTGCTCGGGTCGGGCGTGAACGTGGTGTCGACACGGAGCGAGTTCCACAACCCGGCCCGGCTCGACGCCGAGACCCGCCGCCGGATTGAGGAGGCGTGCTCCCAGGGGGGATCCTCGCTGCACAGCACGGGCTCGAGCCCGGGGTTCATCACCGAGGCCATGCCGCTCGTCCTGACCTCGTTGCAGCGGCGCCTCGATCACCTCCTGATTGAGGAGTTCGCCGACATGTCGTCGCGCAACTCACCGGAGTTGATCTTCGACCTCATGGGGTTCGGGCGCGACCCCGGAACCTTCGACCCGAGAGGTGTCGAGGCACATGGCGGTGCCTCCTTCGCCGGCTCGCTCGAGGTGCTCGCCGAGGCGCTGTCGCTCCCGCTGGACGCGGTCGAGGCGACGGGACAGGTGGCGACCGCCCGCCAGGACGTGGACGTGGCCGCGGGTCACCTGCAGGCCGGGACCATCGGCGCCCAGCGGATGCAGGTCCACGGCATGCGGGGCGGCCAGCCGCTGGTGACCTTCAGCGCCAACTGGTACCTGACGAGCGATGTCGAACCCGCCTGGGACCTGCGCGAGACGGGCTGGCACCTGCTCGTCAGGGGCGACACACCGCTGGACATCGACATCCGCTTCCCGGTGCCACCGGACGAGTGGGCGGCGACCTCGCCCGGCCTGACGGCGCACCGTCCCGTGAACGCCATTCCCTTCGTCTGCGCGGCGGAGCCGGGCATCCGGACCATCGTCGACCTGCCCCAGGTCGTCGCCACCCTCGGCTGATCAACGCCATGCCGACGGTCGGCCTCGTGGTGGGCAACCCCAAAGCGCAGTCGCGCACGCTCGATCTGGCGACGCAGGTCGCGACGGCCGCCGCCGCCGCAGCGGGACTCGACGGTACGGACATGCTCAGGATCGACCTCGCCGGGTTGGGCCCGCGGCTGTTCGACTGGTCCTCGTCCGGCGTGCAGGGGGCCGTCGACGGGATCCGGTCCTGTGCGCTGGTCGTCGTGGCCTCCCCGACCTACAAGGCCAGCTACACCGGGACTGCTCAAGTCCTTCCTCGACTGGTTCAGCACGTCCGACCTACGGGGTGTCACCGTCGTCCCGGTCATGACCGGCGCCGGCGCCCACCACGCCCTCGCCGTCGAGGTGCACCTCCGTCCGGTGCTGGTGGAACTCGGCGCGACCCTGCCCACCCGGGGCCTCTACGTCACCGAGAGTGAGCTGGAGGAAGCCGGCGTCGCCATCACGACCTGGTTGGATGCGGCGGGGCCCCAGCTGCGACAGGCGCTCGCCGCGCCGGAGCGCCCTTGATCCACGAGCTCGACGTGAGGTCGATACATACGTCCTTCAATGTACGATAGAACAACTTCGAACATGTGGACCATTGCGGCGTCCAGCCGATCGGGAGCGCAACACGATCGCGGGAGCGCGAAGGAATGAGCATCGACACGATCAATCGGCTCGAGCGCATCTGCCACGAGGTCGACACCCGCGGCCGGGTCCGGGTGAGCGACCTGGCCGCGAACCTCGACGTGAGCGAGATGACGATTCGGCGGGATCTCGACGTCCTGGCCGAACAGGGCCGGGTCCGTCGGGTGCGCGGCGGCGCGCTGGCGCTGGGGCCACAGCGTTTCTCGGAGCGCCACGGCGTGCAGGCCCGGGCCAAGGAGCGCATTGCGGCCAAGCTGCTCCCCCTCGTCCCCGAGTCCGGCGCGGTCGGCCTGGACGCCTCGTCGACGCTGCAACGGCTGGCCACCTCCGTCGCCGGCGCCCGCCAGCTCACGGTGGCGACGAACGGCCTCGAAGCGTTCGGCGCGCTGCGGGACCGGCCCGGGGTCACGGTCCTGCTGAGCGGCGGGCAACACGACGAGCGGACGGACAGCCTGGTCGGGCCGCTGGCCGTGCGGGCCGCCCGTGACCTCTTGCTGCAGCGGCTGTTCCTCTCCGCGGTGGGCTGCACGCCCGAGGGGACGACCGAGGAGACGCTGGAGGAAGCCGACGTGAAGCTGGCGTTGGCCGGCGTGAGCGGCGACATCGTGCTCGCCGTCGACCACACGAAACTGGGCCGGACCGGGGTGGCACGCTGCCTCCCGCTGGACCGGATCGACATCTTGGTGACGGACCTCGATCCCGAGGACGAGCGTCTGCACCCGTACAAGAGCATCGCCACGGTGCTCTGAAAGGACCCATGCCTCCCTCTTCCCCTGACCAACCGCGGCTCTCACCGGTCCCGTTCGCCGAGTGGGACGAGGCCACCCGCACCACCTTGCTGCGGTTCCTGCGCCGACCCGATCGTTACCTGTCCGGGGCCCCTGACGCGCCCCCCATGCCGATCGTGCTCGAGATGTTCGCCCATCACCTCCCGCTGAGCGCCGCGTGGCTTCCCTTCACCGAGATGTTGGCCAGCGAGGACGCCAGGCTGAGCGAGATCCACCGCGAGCTGCTGATCCTGCGGGTGGCCTGGCGCACCCGCTCGGGGTACGAGTGGGCCCAGCACAGCCGGATGGGCGGGGACGCCGGCCTCACCGCGTCACAGATCGACGCGGTCACCGAAGGCCCGGCGGCGGCGGTATGGGCGCCGTTGGAACGGACCCTGTTGACGGCGGTCGACGAGATCATCGATGACCACGGAGTCGGGGACGCGACCTGGGCGGATCTGGCGGCGCACTTCACGCCCGCCGAGATCTTCGAGTTGCTGTTCGTCGTCGGGGGCTACCTGTGTCTCGCCGGCGTGCTGAACAGCATCGGGCTGCAGGGCACGTTTCCGCCGGCGTCCGAGAATCGTCGGTGACCGAGTAGCGCTGATGCCGGCCTAACCTCCTCACGTCGCACCGGAGGCCCAGTACTGCGCCAGGCCCGCGGCGATGTCGCGGCTGACGAGCTCGATCCGAGGTCCGCGCGCGTTGCGGTGATACGCCCAGACCGCGGTGCCGTCCGGGCGGACGCCGGACGCTTCGGCGGCATACCCCCGCTCCGTCAAGGCCGCCGCATCGGCAACCACGTCGTCGGACCAGTACCCGAGGTGGTGGATGCCCGACGCGGGCGCCGGCGTCCAGAGCGTCCCGGGGATGCTCCGGATCACCTCCACCCGTGGCGCGGCCGTCGAGTAGGTGAACACGAGGTCGAGCGTGGTCTCGCCGTCGGGGAGCAGAACGGGAGTGCTGACTTCGAGCTTCGGGCACCACCCGTACCCGAAGAGGGCGGAGAGATCGGCCATGGCGGCGTCGAGGTCGTCGACGACGATGCCGACGTGGAACTGATCCGCCGCGTTCATGACGGCTCGATCACCACGCGGACCGCCCCGCTCGCCCGCTCGGACGCGACCCGGAACGCCTCGGCAGCGTCCTCGATGGGAAAGCGATGCGTGATGAGGGTACGGGCGATGTCGGGGTCGTCGGCCAGCATGGCGGCGGCGTCCTCCATCTCGCGCCCGCCGTCGTGGGCGCAGTACCCGAGCGACGGAATCACCCTGGCCTCCTTGTGGAACAGCGGCATCCAGTCCAACTGCACGGGACCGAAGTGCACGCCGAGGACGACGATCGTCCCGCCGGGCGCGACGAGCTCGCCGCACGTCGCCAAGCTCGCCTCGGTCCCCGCTGCCTCGACGACGACGTCGTAGACCCCGTCGGCACCGATCCGAGCACCCAGGCGCTCTCCCGCCTCCTTCTGGTACGGGTGGCGGGCCTCGAGCGTGACCGAGTCCGCGCCGAACCTGACGGGCGCCGGACACGGCGAGCAACCCGAGCGCGCCGGCGCCGACCACCGCGACCCGCGTGTCCGGACCGGTTCCGGCGAGGCGGAGTGCATGCCACGACACGGCGGCCGGCTCCACGACCGACGCGTCACGCACGTCGAAACCGGGCGGCAGGGGGACCAGCCGGGCCGTCGGCGCCCGGAACTGCTCGGCCATTCCCCCATCGGCGCTGATGCCCAGAGCCCGCTGCCCGTGAGTCGGGCAGAGGTTGTACGCGCCTCGGGCACACTGCGCGCACTCCATGCAGCCGTAGATGGCCTCGACGACGACGGCAGTGCCGTCCTCCCTCGTTCCGGCGAGCTCGTGCCCCAGGATGGACCGGCTCCCGAAGCGGATGTAGCTCAGGTCGGAGCCGCAGATGCTCGTCGCCCGCATGTCGAGCACCTCACCGGTGCCCGGCGGCTCGTCGAGCTCGACGACAGCCACTCCACCGTCCACACTGCGTACAGCCTTCATTGTCCTCCTCGTCGCCGAGACCGGACGGGTTGTTGCCGGCAAGAGAACCATAGATATCCTCGGGGTGGCGCGTCAGTTGGACCCATGGCGCTGTCCACGCCGACCCCGGCTGCATGCTGACGAGGAGTTTGCCTGTGAACAGTCCGCTCGAGTTCTGGCTCTATCTGCCCCAGATGCGGCTGACCATGGACCAGATGGTGACGCGGGCCCGCGCCGCGGAGGCGGCCGGGTTCGACGGCATTGCCAACATGGATCACATGGCCCCGCCGCTCGCAGAGAGCCAGCCCATGTTCGAGGCGATGATCACGAGCACCTGGCTGGCCGGCCAGACGGAGCGGCTCCGGGTCGGGTCGCTCGTCCTTTGCGACTCGTTCCGGCATCCGGCCGTCCTGGCCCGTGAGGCCGTCTCCATCGACCACGCCTCCGGAGGCAGGTTCGAGCTCGGGATCGGCTGGGGTTCGGTGGTCGACGAAATGCGGTACATTCGGCATCGGTTCACCCGAGGCGAAGGCGCGGCTGAGCCGGCTGGGGGAATCGCTCGAGATCATCACCGCGCTGTGGGCAGGCGAGACCCTCGACTACGAGGGCGAACACTTCACCCTCCGCGGCGCCCAACAGCAACCCGGTCCGGTCGGAAAGATTCCGATCGTCATCGGTGGGGCGAGCAAGGGGACGATGCGGCTGGTCGCCGCCCATGCCGACTGGTGGAACGTGCACACGCACATCGTGGACCGGCTCGACGAGATGCGCCCACTCTCGGGGAGCGCCCGCTGCTCGCTGCAGGTCCAGGTGGCCTTCGTTCCGTCTTCGGGCTCGCGCGACGAGATCGAGGCGACGGCGCGACGGCGCTTCGGGGCAACCCCGGTGGTCGGCACCGCTCCCGAGCTGGTCGACTACTTCGGCGCGCTGCAGGAACGTGGCGTCGAGCGGGTGTACGCCTGGTTCTGCGACTTTGCCGCGCCCGAGACGTTGGCCGCCTTCGGGGAGACCGTGATCGGGCAATTCGGAGGCTCCGGCACACCTGCCGGCTGAGCCGGGTGGCCGCTGGCGGCCATCCCCGCCGGTTCCGCTCCATAGGGGGCCGAGAGGGGGTCTAGAGTCTGGGCCACGGACTGACACACAGTGTTGCCCCGGACCCCGGTAGCGCTCGACACGATTGCGGGGAACGGAAACTGTGCCAACGGCCACCACCGAAACGACCGCGGCGGACTTCGGCGTCCTGGCCAGAAAGGTACGCGAGGCCGGCCTGCTCGACCGCCGTTTCGGTTACTACAGCCTCATGATCCCGCTGACCGTCTTGGCGTTCGCGCTGGGCTTCGCCGCCTTGATCCTCATCGGGAGCTCGTGGTGGGCGCTCGGCGTCGCCGGATTCCTGGGCCTGGCCTTCACCCAGCTCGGCTTCGTCGGACACGACGCAGGCCATCAAGAGGTGTTCAGGTCGAGGCGGGCCAACCGATTCCTCGGACTTGCCGTGGGAAACGTGTTGATCGGAATGAGTTTCGGGTGGTGGGTTCCGAAGCACAGCGCACATCACGCGCACCCGAACGAAATCGGTCGCGATCCCGATGTCAGTGCGGCCCCCGTTGCCGCGCCGCGAGGAGTCGTGCAGGCCGAACGCGCCGGGCCGCACGGCGCGATTCATGACGAAGTGGCAGGCGCCGTTGTTCTTCCCGCTCATGATCCTGCGCAGCACGGGCATCTACGTGCTGGGCGTGCAGCGGCTGGTCCGCCAGCGCGACAGGGCCGCATTCGTGGAGGCCGCGCTCCTCGGTATGCACGCCGCCCTCTACCTCGCCTGCGTGTTCTGGGTCCTCTCCCCGCTCAAGGCAGTGGCGTTCATCGCCATTCAGCAAGCTGTCTTCTCCGTCTACCTCGGGTGCAGCTTCGCCCCCAACCACAAGGGGATGCCGCTGGTCGATCCCGACCAGGGACTGAGCTTCGTCCGCCGCCAGGTCATGACCTCCCGCAACGTGGCGGGCGGCTGGTTCACCAACGTGGCCCTCGGTGGCCTCAACTTCCAGATCGAGCACCACCTGTTCCCGAGCATGCCTCGTCCGAACTTGTCCCGGGCCCAGGGCATTGTGAAGGCCTTTTGCGTCGAGAACGACCTCAGCTATCGCGAGGACAGCCTGACGGGCTCCTACCGCCAGACGATCGAGTACCTGCGGGCGGATGCCATGGCCGCGGCGCAGCCGCGCCTGCTCCTGGCTCCAGCCGGTCGATAGCGCTCTGGACGAAGGAGACGTGTGCCGCGCCGCTGCATGCGGCGGTCTGCACATCTGACCCAGGCCAGGTGGAGCGTCGGCACGATAGCTCGGCAGCTTTGGACCGCACCGCCCAACGATTGAGACAATCCTCTCGTGACGGTCCCGGCACCACACCCTTTCGCCAACGTGGCCATCGCCGGCGTCTGCAACACCGTGCAGGCCAGGGCCCTGCCGGGCCACGACTCGACGTCCATCGCCCTGGTGGGTGCGCTCGGAGCGCTGGCCGACGCCGGCGTCGCACCGCGCGAGGTCGACGGAGTCGTGGGGACGGACTGCGCGCAGATCGCCCTTCAGCTGGGACTCGGACCGTGTACCAGGCGACCCAGCTCGTTGGGCATTCCCGCACTCCTCGACGCCGCAGCGCTGATCACCACCGGCCAATGCGAGGTGGTGCTCGTCGCCGCCGGCGGTGCCGGTGTGCACTCCGACCGGGCCTCCACCGCACCCTGGACCCGCCCGGCCAACGAGCTCGTCGTCGGCTACGGGCTGTTCACCGCGGCCGAATTCGCTCTCATGGCGCGGCGGCACATGCTCACCTACGGCACCACACCGGAGCAGATGGCCGCCGTCGCCGCCGTGATCCGCACCAACGGGCATGCCAATCCCGATGCCGTGTACTCCGGGAAAGGGCCGTTCTCCCCCGAGGACATTTTGGCCTCGCGCATGATCGCCGATCCCTTCCACCTGCTCGACTGCGCCACAACGACGGAGGGAGGCTGCGCCGTCGTCCTCACCAGGGCAGAGCGCGCCGGCCACGGCGGCGCTCCCGTGTGGATCCTCGGCGGGGCGAGCGACTCCTTCGGGCCCGCCTACGTCGGTGGCGCCGGTCTGGGACTGGCAGCCCAGGGCCGACTCCTTTCCGGCCGGACTCGTCGGCGCCCGGGCCGCCCGCAACGCGTTCGCCATGGCCGGTCTCTCAACCGTCGATGTCGACGTGCTGGAGCTCTACGACCCGTTCTCCTTCGAGATCATCAGGCAGCTCGAAGCATTCGGCTTCTGCGGGCCCGGGGAGGGCGGGCCGTTCGTGCAGGACGGCCACATCGGACCGGGCGGCACCTTTCCCGTGACCACCGACGGCGGGACGATGTCGTTCAGCCACCCGGGGATCAACGCCCAGCAACTCCAGCGGGTCGTCCGGGCGACCGAGCAGCTGCGCGGCACGTGCACCTCGAGCCAGGTCGACGGTGCGGAGGTCGCCCTGTGCTCGAACGGCGGCGCGGGTGCGCTCTTCTGCGACGTCCTCCTCCTCGGGACGGAGCGCCCGTGAGCCTCCTGCTGCCCCAGGTCGAAGGAATCCCGGTCCCCCGTCCGGGCCAGCACGGTCGCCAGTACTGGGACGGCTGCCGGCGCCACACCTTGCTCTACCAACGTTGCGCCGAATGCTCCTTCCGCGGCCTGGCCGCGTTCAGCGTGTGCGCCTCCTGCCACGCGACCTCGCCCGCGTGGGAGGAGAGCGCGGGGAACGGCGCCCTGTACAGCTGGACGGTGGTGTGGCGGCCACCCGATCCCTCGTTCCGGGTTCCCTACGCGCCGGCGGTGATCCGACTGGACGAGGGTTTCTGGATGTTGAGCGCGGTCATCGGCTGCGAGCCCGAGGCGCTCTGCGTGGACCTGCCCGTCGCCGTCGAGTTCCACCGGGCCTCCGACGAGATCACGCTGCCGTACTTCCGCCCCATGTGAGGGTCGGGTGGCGTCCTTCGTTGTCTTTCAGTGGACCCTGTCTTAGGATGAGCGGGTGCCGTCTGACCGTCTTCCGGTGACGTTTCCCTCGTTCGACAGCCCCGAAGACGAGCGTCGGCACCGCAAGCAACGCCTGGCCGCCGCCTTTCGCCTGTTCGGGCATTTCGGGTTCGACGAGGGCATCGCCGGTCACATCACCGCCCGGGACCCCGAGCTGTCGGACCACTTCTGGGTCAACCCGTTCGGCATGAACTTCAAGATGATCCGCGTGAAGGACCTCATTCTGGTCAACGACCAGGGTGCGGTCGTCGACGGCAATTGGCCCGTGAACTTGGCGGCCTTTGCCATCCATTCGCAGGTGCACGCGGCGCGACCGGACGTCGTGGCGGCGGCGCATGCGCATTCCGTGCACGGCAAGTCATGGTCTTCGTTGCGCCGGCTGCTCGATCCGCTGACCCAGGATGCCTGCGCGTTCTACGGCGACCACTCCCTCTTCGACGACTACACCGGCGTCGTGCTCGATCTGGAGGAAGGCAAGCGCCTGGCCCACGCCCTCGGCGCGAACAAGGCCGTCATCCTGTCGAACCACGGGCTGCTCACCGTCGGTCAGACGTCCGTGGACGAAGCGGCATGGTGGTTCATCACGATGGAGCGCACGTGCCAGGCGCAATTGCTGGCGGAGGCCGCCGGCAGGCCCGTGCTCATCGATCCCGATCAGGCGAAGAAGACCGCTGGTCAGGTCGGTCCGTCCATGGCCGGGTGGCGGGCGTTCCAGCCGCTGTACGAATGGATCGTGTCGGTCCAGCCCGATCTGCTCGAGGAGTAGCTCGAACCGGTTCGTCAGGAACCCTCGCTCACCGCGCCCCACCCCTCACCGGGCGTCTCGACGTGGATGATCTCCGGGGCGGCAGCGAGAAAACGGGGCATCTCGGTCATGGCGGCCTTGAAGTGCTCCGACGACACGTGTGCCTCGCCCGCTTCGGCGTCGCGGAAGCCCTCGATGAGGAACCAGAGGTTGGGGTCGTCGGCACTCCGGCACCAATCGAAGAAGAGGTTGCCCGGCTCGGCCCGTGAAGCCGCTATGTAGCCCGCGATCAGCGACGGGAACTCGTCGGCGTACTTGGCGCGGACCGGCTGCTTGACCACGTTGAAGATCATCTGGCACTCCTGTGTTCCACGGTTCGGCTCTGTTCCACGGTCCGGCACTCCCCCGGTTTCACGACGCCGGCTGGGCAGGTGTGAGCTCAAGGTGGAGCCGGGTCAGGCCCCGGAGAATATAGGTCGGCATGTAGTGATATCGGCGGGCGTCGGGTGGCCCGTGGTGCTCCTCGGAGATGCCGATGTTCGTCGTGCGGTCGAGGAGCCGTTCGATGCTGACCCTGGTCTCCAACCGGGCCAGTGGGCCCCCCGGACAGCTGTGCACGCCGCGACCGAAGGCGAGGTGCTCGCGCGCGTTGTCGCGCTCGAGCCGGAACTCGTTCGGGTCCGAGAACCGGCGCGGATCGCGGTTGGCGGCGCCGTTCAGCACCATCAGCGTGACGCCCGCAGGGATGTCGACGCCGCCGACGGTCGCCGGGCAGCGCGCCAGCCGGAAATCGCCCTTGACCGGCGCCTCCATGCGCAGCGTCTCCTCGACGAAGCTCGGAATGAGGTCGCGCCGCTCGCGGAGCAGCCGCTGCAGGTCCGGGCGTTCCCCAATGAGCTGCAGGGCGGTGCCGAGAAGCCGGACGGTCGTCTCCTGGCCGGCCGCGAAGACGTTGGTGGCCACGCGGACGACGTCGATGACCTCCGGCAGATCGCCGTTGGGGAATCTCGTGGTGGCCAGTGCGGTCAGGACGTCGTCGCGCGGGGCCCGCCGACGATCTTCGATGTAGAGGCTGAACCGGTCGTAGAGCCACTCCAGTGGGTTCTGCGGCATTTCGGACTTCGTGCTGCCGACCCCGCCGCCCCCGTTCTGGCGCGACAGGGCGGTACGGAATTCCTCGTGATCAGCCTCCGGGACACCGAGCAGGTCGGCGATGACGAACATGGCGAATGGGTTGGCGTACCCCGTCATGAGCTCCGGCTCGTCGCCCCCCATGAGCTCGTCGATCTGACGATCGGCCAGCCGCCACACGAAGTCCTCGTTCTCCTTCAACCGCTTCGGTGTGAGCTGGCGCATGAGGAGGTGCCGGTGGTCGTAGTGCTCGGGGGGATCCATGGTGATGATCTGGTCACTGAACGGCAACTCGCCCCGGTGCTCGGCAATGAGGCGACTGACGTCCTCCCGCCCCTCGAGCGGAACGGGGAAGCCCGGGAACGGACCGGTGACGGAATTGCAGGACGAGAACGTGTCGGGATCCGTGTACACGGCGAAGGCTTCCTCGTACCCGGTCACCATGTACACGCCGTGGGCAGGCTCGCGGCGGACGGGACACTGGTCACGCAGCCAGTCGAAGTACGGATAGGGATCGTCCACCGTCTCCGTGCCCCGGAAGAAGTCCAGGGCACCGTAGTCGCGGGCGTCGTCGAAGGCGTCGGTCATGGTGTCTCCTCGCGTGGGGGCGGCCCGGCCACGAAGGTGGCCGCACGATGATGGAATCGCCAGAGTGTCCCGTCACGGTGGAGCACGTCGTTGTAGCGACCGACGAGCTGTATGTCCCATCCGCCCTCGCCCAGGAGGATGAAGACGACATCGCTCACCGCGGTGGCCTCGTCGTCACTCCAGGTCTCGATGACGGTGTTGAGCACGAGGTGGCGCTGCGGGCGTCGTGGCGCCCACTTCGTGTACGCCTGACGGAGGGCGTCGTGCCCGGCGTGCGTGCCCATACCCGGGATCTCGCAGACACCATCGGGGCAGAAGGTGGCCACCACGTCATCGGTCCGGCCGTCGTCCAGCGCCTGGGTGTACACGGCCAGGGCGGCCCGCACTCCCTCGGAGACCTCCGCGAACGTCGTGCTCATGGTCGTTCCTCTGCCTCTTCGATCACGCCGCCCCCCCTCAGAACCCCAGATCGACCACGGGTCGCTCCAAAGGGTTGAGGTTGATCGCACGCAGCGCCGGGGCGAGCTGGTCGTCGGAGAGCCCGGCCAAGTAGCCGTCGAGGGTGCGCTCGAAGTTGGCGATGCCACCTTCGATGCCCTCTGCGAGCCGCATGTACTCGAAGCCCTTGTTGTGCAGGCCCTTTTGCTGGCGGGGCAGGTTGGAGAAGTCCTGGGTGGGGATGGGCGGGACCCTCGGGTCGTCGTGGGCCCAGATTTGTGGTGGGCCGGGCGCTTTGGGCTCTTGACCTTGGGGGTAACGGGTGAGGGACCAGATCTCCATGAGGGTCTCTTCTGGTCCCAAGGGCCGGAACCGATAGGCGCTGGCACTCGAGTACATGGGGAGCACGAAGTAGTGGGGGAAGCAGTAGTACATCGTCTCGCCGATGCCCTGGGCCACCAGCTCGTTGAGGTCGGGGATGCTCGAGCCCCTCTCGCTGTGCCAGGCCACCACGGCGTCGTTGAGCGTGCGGTGCCAGGTCTCCATGGCCTCTTGGGGGTCGCTGCTCAGCGCCATGGTGCGCTGGCGCTCGGCCACGGCCACGTCGTTGGCATGGACCATGCCGGCCATGCCCTCGCTCATGACCCGCAGATAGTGCAGCTCGGCGTCGACGAAGACGGCGGGGTCGAAAGAGCCCGGGTCCTTGGGGGCGAAGCGCTTGGGGATGACCAGCTCGGGATGGGTCTCGATCACGTGGTACTGCTCCAAGAAGGCCTCTTGGGCCAGCTTCCAGTTGGCCGGGAGCCTGAAGGCATGCCACCACTCGGTGCGCATGGCCTCGACCTTCCAGGCGTCGCAGATGGAGGCGAAGGGCTCGATGCAGTCGCGCAACGGCGGGGCGGAGGGGTCCAGGTTGATCCAGGCGCAGCCGCCCCAGACCTCGCAGCGCACCGGGACCAGGTCGATGTCGCCCTTCTCGAGGTTGTGCGCCGAGAACGACCTGGCCTTCGAGACAAAGGTGTTGGCCCCGTCGAGGCCGTAGCACCAGCCGTGGAAGGGGCAGGTGAAGCCGCTCTTGAGGGTGCCGCGGCCCTCTATGACCTTGACGCCGCGGTGGCGGCACGAGTTCTCGAAGGCGCGCACCTCGTCGTCGGTGCGCACCACCACGACGGAGCGGTCCAAGATCTCGTACTCGACGAAGTCGCGCGACGCGCGGGATCTCCTCGAGCCGACAGGCCATCTGCCACACCCGGGGCCACAGGCGCTCGGCCTCGAGGGCGAAGAACTCGGGGTCGTAGTAGCGCTCCTTGGGGATCCGGTCGGGGACCTCGACCCCGTGGGGGACGCCGAGGGGTGAGCGGCGCGGTGTCTCGTTGGTCATGTCGGCCGCAGATCGTCGTCCAGTGGAACCGCGAACGACCGGAGTGCCATGGCCAGGGTGTCATAGGCGCCCACCGTGAAGACGACGTCCATCAGCTCGCGTTCGGGGAGGGCGCTGCTCAGCGTCGACCATGTCTCGTCGCTGACGAGCGCGTCGCCCAGGAGTTCGTCGACGGCTCGGATCAGCGCGCGCTCGAGCGTCGGACCATTCTGGAGCATCCGGTCCCGCAGCGACACGAGCGACTTCATCCGGATCGACCCCGTTGTCTGCGGCACTGGCGACGTGCTGTCGCCACATGTACTCGGCGTCTCGCACCGCGGCGACACGCAGCACCAGCAGCTCGCGGTGTCGTGCCGAGAGCGACGACCCGTACATGATCTGACCGCTGAACGTGTTGTAGGCCAGGGAGAGCTCCGGGTACCGGGCCAGCACGCCCAGCGCGTTCAGTCCCTTCGGACGGTTCTCGCCCTTGGGCCGCCCGGTCGGGGGCAGCAGCGGTGCCAATGCCGCGCCAGCCGGCTTCGACCACGCACTCGGCGGGAGCGGTGTCAGCCGCGGCGACTCAGGTGTTGCGGCCACCGTTGACCCCCAGGACCTGGCCGGTGATGTAGCTCGCCTCGTCGCGCACGAGGAAGGCACACATGGCGGCGACGTCGTCGGGACGACCGATCCGCCGTACCGGCGTCAACGCCTCGTGATGCTCGACGCCCTCGCCCAGGAGACCCTTGCTCTCCTGGCGCCGCAGCATCGGCGTGTCGATGAATCCGGGCGGGATCGTGTTGACCGTGATCCCCTTCGGCCCGAGCTCGAGGGCGAGCGACTTCGTGAAGCCGATCACGCCCGCCTTGGCCGCCACGTAGTGCGCCATGAACTGCTGCCCGCTGTGGGCACTCGACGACGAGATGTTCACGATGCGACCCCAGCCCTCCTCCACCATGTCAGGCACCACAGCCTGGCAGCAGTTGAACGTCCCGGTCAGGTTCACATCGAGAAGGTGCTGCCACTTCTCGGGCGTGATCTTGAGGAAAGGATCGACCGCGTGGACGCCGGCGTTGTTGACCAGCACCGTCGGTGGGCCGAGCTCGCCCCGGACCCGCGCCACGCCCGCGTCGATCTGCTCGCGGTCCGTCACGTCGACGGTCACGGCCAGCGCCCGGTCCCCTGCGCCGGCGATCTCGCCGGCGGCCTGCTCGGCCGCCTCCCCCTCGCGGTCGAACACGGCGACCGCCATGCCGTCGGCGGCCAGCCGTTCGCTGATGGCGAGCCCGATTCCCGAGGCGCCGCCGGTGACGATCGCCACCCGGGGCCCGCTGGGTCCGGCCACCTCACCCACGACGCGCGTCGTCCCCGGCGGCCAGGTCTCCCGTCGTCAGGACTGCCATCTGCCGAGCCTCCTCGTGCCCGGGACAGGCACAAACGTGAACATATACTAACCGGTCGGTACAATGCGCTCCGTGGGCTCGGTTCCCGCTCCGGCGCATGCTGTGGAGGCCCGTGGGCAGCACGGGCCCGTGACCGGCACATCCCCGGAGGCGCATGACATCCCCCGAAGCCGCATCTGAGGACACGAGGAGCCGGCCCGTCGCCGATGTCGACGTGCTCGTCGTCGGCGGGGGCATCACCGGTATCTACCAGCTCTACCTGGCCCGGGAAGCGGGTTTCTCCGTGCAGCTGCTCGAGGCGGGCCACGGCGTCGGCGGCACCTGGTACTGGAATCGCTACCCGGGCGCACGCTTCGACTCGGAGAGCTACACGTACGCCTACCTGTTCTCCCGGGAGCTCTTCGAGGACTGGCAATGGCGGGAGCATTTCGCCGAGCAGCCTGAGACCGAGCGCTACCTGAACCACGTGGTGGACCGGTTCGACCTCCGGCGCCACATGCGCTTCGGCGCTCGCGTGACGTCGGCCGAGTACGACGAGCTTGCCGCGCTGTGGACAGTGACCGACGACACCGGCACCGTCGTGCGGGCGCACCACTTCGTGGCCGCCACCGGCGTCCTCTCCATTCCCTTCTTTCCCGACGTGCCCGGCCGGGAGGCGTTCGGCGGCGAGTCGCATCACACCGGGCTGTGGCCCGACGCACCCGTCGACTTCACCGACAAGCGGGTCGCCGTCGTCGGGACCGGTTCGAGCGGGGTGCAGATCATTCCGGTCATTGCCGAGACGGCGGCGTCGGTGACGGTGTTGCAGCGCTCGCCCAACTGGTGCACGCCGCTGAACAACGCGCCCATCACGCCTGACGAGCAGGCGCAGCTGCGGAAAGACTTCGAGTCGATCCGCGCCACGTTGAACACGTCACCGAGCGGGTTCCTCCACGTGCCGCACGACCGTGCCGCCTTCGACGACACCGAAAAAGAGCGCACCGCGTTCTTCGAGTCGATGTGGCGGAGCCGTGGCTTCTCGAAGCTGACCAGCAACTACAGCGACGTGATGTTCGACGGCGAGGCCAACGCGGCGTGGTGTGCCTTCCTGGCCGACAAGATCCGGGGCATCGTCGAGGACCCCGCCACGGCCGACAGGCTCATCCCCAAGGATCACCGCTTCGGCGAGAAGCGCCCACCCTTCGTCACCGCCTACTTCGAGGTCTACAACAAGCCTCACGTCGAGCTGGTCGACCTCCAGGCGACGCCCATGGTCAAGGTGACCGCCGAGGGCATTGAGACCACCGACACCCATCGGGAGTTCGACATCATCGTCTGGGCCACCGGCTTCGATTTCGGCACCGGGGCGCTGGCCCGCATGGGCATCCGCGGCCGCGGCGGCCGGGCGCTGATGGACCACTGGGCCGACGGTCCCAAGACGTTCCTCGGGATTCAGACGGCCGGGTTCCCCAACTTCTTCTTCCCCGGTGGTCCCCACGCCGCCGCCGGCAACAACCCCCGCTACAACGGCGACCAGGTGGAGTTCGTGACCGAGGCGCTGGTGCAGGTACGGGAGAAGGGCTGCGAAGCCATTGAGGTCTCCGAGGCCGCTGAGGAGAAGTGGACCGCGATGGTGGACCGCTGGGCGACCAAGGCCCCGGCCTTCGGGGAGAGCAGTTACTACTTCGGGACGAACATCCCCGGGAAGCCCCGCAAGTACCTGCTGAACTCAGCGGGACGACCGAAGTTGCTGGCGGACATCGCCAAGGTCAAAGAGACCGACTACGAGGCCTTCAATTTCTCGGGGTGCGGGGAACAGCCCGCTCCGGGAGCCTGACTCAGACGGTCGCCACCGGCGTCAGCGGCGAGCCGACCACGCCGGGGAGCCGCAACGGCGGTGCCGTGAGCAGGAACCGGCTCCGGTTGTGCTCGCGCAGCCAGGCCGCCAACTCGTCCAGGTACCACATCTCGCCGAGCGGGACGCCGAGCTTGAAGAGGCAGAGGTTGTGGATGGGGAGGAAGGAGTGCCGACTCTCGTCGCGGTCCTTGCCCACCATGCCTTCCACCGCGTAGTTGTCCGCCACGAGCGCGGAGATCTGCGAGTCGGCGATCCACTCCAGGAGCGACGGATCGCGTGCGTCGAGATACGAGCAGAGCGTGTGGATCTTCACCGGGTCGGGATTGCGTTCCCAGCGCAGGACCTCGGTGGCGAAGCCGGTATGGAGCAGCAACATGTCTCCCGGCTCGACGACCACGTCGTCGGCCGCCATGATCTCCTCCAGGGTCTTGCGGTCGACGCCACGCCACTCGTGGCCGAGGTGGTGGGCCAGATCGACCAGGACGCCCCGTCCCTGCACCCCGGCGGCGGCCATGTGCTCCAGGCCGAGATGGTGAGCGAAGCAGCGGTGCCGTCCGCCGTCGCCGGCGGCGTCGGGCTGCGGACCGACGAGGTCCTCACCGGCGCGGTAGCCGTTGTAGTACACCGCCTCTTCGACGCCGTCGCCGTCGGCGTCGAACTCGGCCCCGACATGGGCCAGCGAGTCCCACTGCGTCGAGTACTGCAGCGAGAGCGTCACCACGTCGTCCGCCCAGACGTCCACGTATTTGGGATCGCCGAATTTCTCCATGCTGCTCATCGCGATGTTGTAGAAGGTGTCCGGGTTGCCATTCATGTCCTCGGTCGGCGAAATCACCGGCGGGTAACGCCGTTGGTTCAGCGCGGTCCCGCCGGGATAGTCGAGCGGCAGGCTGAGACAGAAGCTGATGCCCGCCTCCACCTCGCGTACGCCCTGGAGAACCTTGTCGGGTGTGAGCAGGTTGATGCGCCCCAGTTCGTCGTCGTCGCCCCAGTCGCCCCATGTCGAGCCGGGCGGGCGCTGCTTCCACCGCTTGCTCATGCCCTCATCTCCTTCTCGCCGCCGCACCGCGACGCCTGGGCGGCGTTGTCTGTACCGACCGGTTGGTCTACAATCGATGGTGAGAGTACCGCGTCCGCGCGCGCACGGACATCGATCTTGCGTCCCCGCGTAGGAAGGGCACAACCATGACAGAGAAGCAACTTGTCATCTCCGCCGACGGGCACATCCTCGAACCCACCGACCTCTTCGTCACGCGCCTCCCGAAGAACCTGCGGGACCGCGGCGTGTGGGAGGACGATTTCGAGATCGAGCCGCTGGTCGAGGGCGGCGCCACCAAGTTCCGCCGGCTGCACACGCCCGGCTTCGAGGGGTGGACCATCTCGCGCTACCGGCAGACGGATGGCCGCATGCCCGAGGGCGACCCCGAAATCGTCCTGGAGGATCTCAACGCCGACGGCGTCGATGTCGGGGTCATGCACCCGAACCTGTCCCTGTTCGGTCTCTACTCCGACGACCACGAGCTCTCCATCGCCCATGCCCGCGTCTACAACGACTACGTCGCCGAGCGGTTCGGGCCGTACTTCTCTCGCCTGGCGCCGACCGCGCCCATCCCGCTGACGGACATCGACGACGCCGTGGTGGAGATCGAGCGGGCCGCCGCCCTCGGCTTCCGGGCCATCCTCCTGCCGGCGACGCCGCCCCTGCCCTACTACTCCCGGAACCTCGATCCCGTCTGGGCCGCCACGCAGGCCGCCGGCCTCCACGTGTTCTTCCACACCCAGACCGGAGGGATCAAGGTCAACGACCCCACCTCGACCACCCTGAAGGTCGTCATGCAGAACGCCGCCGAGGTCAACCAGCCCGTGACCGAGAAGTCGGCCTCCAAGCGCATGGTCACCCAGGCGATCTACAGCACCATCGTGCCCCAGCAGCTCATCTGCGAGCTCATCGGCGGCGGCGTGGCCGAGCGTTATCCCGATCTCCACTTCGCCCTGATCGAATTCAACGCGCACTGGCTGGCCTCGTTGGTGGGCAGCATGGACAAGTGCTGGATCACCGGCATCGGCCAGGACGCCGACTGGTGGCTCGGGGTCTGGGACGACGAGGTGCCCGCCACCGAGCAGAACGGGATCGCCCGGCTCTTCCGGCTGAACGAGAAGTGGCCCTACCCGCTCATGCCGAGCGAGTACGTCAGGCGCCAATTCCACGTGTCGTTCCAGGACGACCCCGTCGCGGTGGCCTGCCGCCACATCACCGGGCTGTCGTCGATCGTCTGGGGCAACGACTACCCGCACGCCGAAGGCACCTTCCGCGGCAGCAAGCAGCTCATGAGCCGGCTGTTCGAGGGCGTGCCCGACGACGAGCGCGCCGCCATGGTCGGCGGCACGCTCGGCGACCTCCTCGGGTTCCAGGCGCCGCTTGCTGCGGTGCCGTCGGCGAACTAGACCGCTCGCGCAACCGACACCAGCGGAGGGCGGGGTCGACCAGGACGTGGACGTACACGGTTTCGAAGGACGCGTCGCGGTCGTCACCGGCGCCGGCCGCGGCATCGGCCGCGCCTATGCGCTGCTCCTCGCCAGCCGGGGTGCGGGCGTCGTCGTCAACGACCTCGGGGGCTCCATACAGGGCGCCGGAGCCGACGGCGCGGTGGCGGCCACCGTGGCCGCCACGATCGAGGGCGACGGGCGGCGCGGCACTGGCCGACGAGCACGACATCTCCTTGCCGGAGGGCGCGGAGGCGCTGGTCGCGGCAACCCTCGAGCGGTTCGGCCGACTCGACATCCTGATCAACAACGCCGGCATCATGCAGTGGGGCGGGCTCCCCGATGTCGACGCGGAGAACCTGCAGCGGCACCTCGCCGTCCACGTCCTGGGGTCCTTCAACACCACGCGGGCGGCGTGGCCCACCATGGTCGACCAGGGCTACGGCCGCATCGTCATGACGACGTCGTCTGGGGTCTTCGGCCTGCCCAAGAACCTCTCCTACGCCACGGCCAAGGGCGGCGTCATCGGGCTGACGCGCAGCATCGCCACCATGAGCGAGGCCCACGGCATAAAGGTCAATCTCATCGCGCCTGCGGCGATGACGCGCATGGCCGGACCGGACGCCGACGAGAACGACACGACGTCGCCCATGGCACCGGGCCGGGTGGCGCCGCTGGTGGCCTTCCTGGCCCACGAGGCCTGCCCGGTCAACGGGGAGCTGTTCGCCGCCGGCGCCGGCCGGTTCGCCCGCATCTTCATCGCCTCCACCCCGGGGTACGTCGCCACGGCAGCCCACCGATCGAGGAGGTGGCCGAGCACTGGGACGAGATCATGGGCGAGGAGGGCTACGTCGTGCCGCGTGACCTTCCCGACTGGTCGACCTCGTTCCTGGCCCATCTGCACCCCGAGCAGTGACGACGGGCCGGCGGACTCACGGACTCACGGACTCACGGACTGACGGACTGACGGACTGACGGAGGCCGATCGATGGACTTCTCACTCAACGAGACCGAACGCGACCTCGTCGGGCTCTGCCGCGATTTCGCCCAGCGCGAGATCGCGGCGCGGGCCCCGCTGGCCTGGGAGGAGGCCCGTTGCCCGACCGACCTCCTGCGCGAAATGGGTGCGCTCGGCCTCCTCGGCCTGCTCGTCCCCGAGCAGTGGGGGGGCATCGGCATGTCGACCGTCGGCTTCGTCGCCGCCATGGAGCAGATCGGCCGGGCCGACCAGTCCGTCGCCGCCGCGTGGCAGGCCCACGTCACCATCGGCTCTCTCCCTCTCCTCCTGTTCGGGAGCGACGACCAGCGCGAGCGCTGGCTGCGCCCGCTGGCCGAGGGACGCGCGCTCGGCGCGTTCGGGCTCACCGAGCCCGACGCCGGCTCCGACGCCCGCGGCATCCGCACCCGGGCCGAACGGCGCGGCGGCGGGTGGCTGATCAACGGACGCAAGACCTTCATCTCCAATGCCGGGACCGACATGTCGTTCGGCGTCACCCTGCTGGCCCGCACAGACCCGATCGACGGCCGCGAGGGCTTCGCCAGCCTGGTGGTCGAGAACAACACACCCGGCTTCACGATGGGCCCGAAGATGCGCGGCATCGGCTGGCGCGGCCTCGACACCCGCGAGCTGTACTTCGACGACGTCTGGGTGCCCGACGAGCACCTCCTCGGCGATCCGAACCTCGGGCTCGGGCAGTTCCTGCGCACGCTGGAGGTCGGACGGATCTCCATCGCGGCCCTCTCCCTGAGCCTGACCCAGGCCGTCCTCGACATGGCCACCGCCTACGCCCGTGAGCGTCACCAGTTCGGGCAACCGATCTCGTCCTTCCAGGCGGTGCAGTTCAAGCTGGCCGACATCGCCACGGAGCTCGAGGCCGCCCGGTGGCTCACCTACCGCGCCGCCTCGCTGCGCGACGACGGCCAGCCCTTCCAGAAGGAGGCGGCCATGGCGAAACTCAAGGCCAGCCGGGTGGCGGCCTGGGCGGCGTCGGAGGCGGTCCAGATCCACGGCGGCCTCGGCTACATGCTCGAGACGCCGGTGGCCCGCTTCTACTGCGACGCCAAGGTGCTCGAGATCGGCGAGGGGACGAACGAAATACAGCATCTCGTCATCGCCCGGCAGCTGGGTTGCTGAACGAGGGCGACCCCGGTCGGCGTCGCTACACCGCCGCCAGCCGGCGCAAGGCGGTGGTGATGTCCTCCCGATCGGGCAACCAGGCCCGTTCGAGATCGGGCGCATAGGGCGGCGGCGTCGGGGCTGCGCCGATGCGCTCAATCGGCGCATCGAGATCCCAGAAGCCCTCGCGGGCCACGGTCGCCGCTATCTCGGCGCCGAAGCCGAACGGCACGACCGCCTCGTGCGCAATCAGCAGCCGGCTCGTCTTGTGCACCGAGGCCAGGATCGGCTCCATGTCGAGCGGCGCCACCGTCCGGAGATCGATGACCTCGACCGAGATGCCCTCGGCTTGGAGCGTGACCGCGGCGGCCAGCGCCTCGTGCACCATGCGGGAGACCGACACGACGGTGATATCGCTGCCGGGGCGCACCACGGCGGACTTCCCGATGGGGAGCACGTGGTCGGGCGGCGGTTGCGGGCCCTTCATGCCGTAGAGCAGACGGTTCTCAATGAAGACCACGGGGTTGGGGTCCTGCACGGAGGCCCGCAACAGGCCGTAGGTGTCTGCTGGTGTGGACGGCATGACCACGGTCAACCCCGGGATGTGGGCCAGCAGCGCCTCCAGGCTCTGCGAATGCTGGCTGCCCGACGAGCGGCCGGCGCCGAACTGGGTGCGCACGGTCAGTGCCATCTCCGCCGCGCCCCCGGTCATGAAGGGGAGCTTGGCGGCCTGGTTGAGCAACTGGTCGAAGCAGACCCCGATGAAGTCGAGGTACATGAGCTCGACCACGGGGCGCATGCCGGCCATGGCCGACCCGACACCGAGTCCCATGATCGCCGTCTCGGAGATGGGCGTGTCCCGCACCCGCCCCGGGAACTCCTCGGCCAGCCCACGCGTGAGCCCGAAGACGTTGCCACCGACGCCCACGTCGACGCCGGCGAGGAACACGCGGTCGTCCTCGGCCAGCTCAATGGCCAGGGCGGAGCGGACGGCGTCCATGGTGCGGAACACCGGCGCATCCTCGGCCGGGGGCTCCGGTTCCGGCCGCGCCGCCCGCGCCCGCACGACGAAGTCCGTCACGGTCTCCGGGGCGGGGCTGGCCAGCCGGCGCGCCGCCTCGACCGCGCCGTCGAGCAGCGCGGTGATCGTCGCCTCCAGCGCCTTGAGCTCGTCGTCCTTGACGCCTGCCTGCCGCAGCGCGGCCTCGTGCACGAGCAGAGGATCGCGGGCGCGCCACTCCTCGACCTCGTCCGCCGAGCGGTAGCGCTCGGGATCGCCCTCGTAGTGGCCGTGCCAGCGGTAGGTCGTGGCCTCCACCACGAACGGCCCACCGCCACGCACCATGTCGACCACGTGTTCCATGGCGGACGCCGTCGCCACGACGTCGTTGCCGTCCACGGCACCGTAGGGAATGCCGTAGCCGGCTGCCCGGTGCTCCAGTGACGCCGCATGTTGGGTGGAAGCCGGGGAGAACTCGGCATAGCCGTTGTTCTCGCAGAAGAAGATCACCGGCAGCTTCCAGACGGCGGCGAGGTTCACCGCTTCATGGAAGGCGCCCTGCGCCACCGCGCCGTCGCCGAAAAAAGCCACCGTCACACTGCCGTCACCCCGGAGTTGCGCCGCCGTGGCGGCCCCCGCGGCGATCGGCACGCCCGCCGCCACGATCCCGTTGGCGCCGAAGATGCCGAGCTTGGGGTCGGCGATGTGCATGGAGCCGCCGCGCCCCCGGTTGGTGCCCTGGTCCTTGCCCATCAGCTCGGCGAACATGCCGGCCGGCTCCAGGCCCTTGGCCAGACAGTGGCCGTGGCCCCGATGGGTCGACGTGATGACGTCGGCCGCCCCGAGCGGCCAGCAGGCGCCGACGGCCGTCGCCTCCTGCCCGGTGGAGAGGTGGACGAAACCGGGGACCTCGCCGTCCCGGTAGAGCGCGGCCACCCGCTCCTCGAAGCCGCGTATCAGCAGCATGCGGCGCTGCATCTCGAGCAGGTCGACCAGCGAAAAGGGCGAGGGAGCCGGGAAATCGACGGTCATCGAACGTGTACTGTACTGGTCGGTACAACGTGAGGGAAACGATGATCGAGCAGATCGAGATACCCGAGTCGTTCCCTGGGCCGGGGGTTGTCTCGGGCAAGCGGGTGGTCATCACCGGCGCCAGCCGCGGGCTCGGTGCCCTGCTCGCCCATGCCTTCTCGCAGGCCGGTGCCTCCGTGGCCCTCGTCGCCCGGACGGAACGTGATCTGAAGGCGGTCGCGGCGGCCCTCCCGGGCTCGTCCATGGTGCTGAGCGGTGACGTGACCGACGAGGACTTCAACGAAGCGGTGGCCGACGCCGCAGTGGCCGAGTGGGGCGGCCTCGACGCCTGGATCTGCAACGCCGGGATCTCGCCGGTGGTGGCCGGTCCACGCGAGACCGAAGCCTCCACGTGGCGTGAGGTCATTGAGGTCAACCTGACCGGCTCGTTCCTGGGTGCGCGCGCGGCGGCCCGGGTCATGGGTGAGGGCGGGCGCCTCATCTTCACCGGGTCCGTCCTCGGCGAGCGGCCGCGCAAGGGGCTGTCCGCCTACAGCGCGTCCAAGGCCGGGCTGGTCGGCGTCGCCAAGGGCCTGGCGCTCGACCTCGCTCCCGCCGGCATCACGGTCAACGTCGTGGCGCCGGGGTGGTTCGAGTCGCCCCTCGCCGAGGAATGGGTGCACAACCCGAAGCTCTCGGCGGCCATCACCGGCCACACGGCGCAGCGACGCTGGGGCACCTCCACCGATCTTGCCGCCGCCTATCAATTCCTGGCCTCCGACGCGTCCGCCTTCATCACCGGCACCGTACTGAGCGTCGACGGCGGATACTTGTTGGTATGACGACGACGCAACGGGTCGTGGCGATCATCGGCGCGGGCGGGGCACTCGGTGCCGCCGTGTCGAAGCAGCTCGCCGGCGAGCCCGCGACCGATCTCATGCTGAGCGACGTGAGCGCTGACACGCTCGACGCCACGGTGGCCGGACTCGGGCCTGTGGACGGTGCGGTCGAGACCATGCTGGCGGACGTCAGTGACTACGACCAGGTCGAGGCAGTTGTGGCGCAGACGGTGCGGCGCTTCGGCCGGCTCGATGTACTGATCAGCAACGCCGGCGTGCTCTCACCCAACGGCCGCATCCACAACCTGACGACGGAGGATTGGGAACGGGCCTTCCGGGTCAACGTCCTCGGTGCCGTGAACGGCATCCGTGCCGCGGTTGGCGTGATGCGTCCCCAGCATGCGGGCTCCATCATTCTCACCGCGTCGGTCTCCGGCCTGACCGCATGGTCGCACGCGGCCCCCTACTGCGCCACCAAGGCGGCCGTCATTCAGCTGGCCAAGGTCGCCGCCGTCGAATACGCCCGCGACGGGATCCGCGTCAACTGTGTGTGCCCCGGCACGTTCCGGTCGGCCATTCACGACGACCTGCCGCCGGAGGCCCTCGACGCGGTGGCGGCACGCCATCCGCTCGGTCTCGGCACGGCAACGGACCTCGTGGGCGCCTACGCCTACCTGGCCGGTGAAGGGTCCAGCTGGACGACCGGATCGGCGCTCGTGGTCGATGGCGGGTACTCCGCCCCGTGAAGGCTGTTACCGGTGCGGATCGGCAGCGGGCTTCGTGATGCCCTGCATGAAGATGTCCGCGAACGGCTTCGCCACGTCGCGTGCCGAGAGCTCACCGCCCGGCTTGAGCCACAGGTACGTGTAGTTGTGCATGCCGAACCACGCCATGGCGGTCAGCCGGGGCTCGAGGTCACGGAACTCGCCGGCGTCGACACCGGCCTGCAGCACGGCCTCGACCCTCTGCTCGTAGGCCCGGCGACGCAGTCGGAACTGCTCAGCCCGTTCTCCGGTGAGCGCCGGGAACTCGTGCAGGAACACCCACACGTGATCGGGGTAGCGGTGGATGACGTCGAGCAGCTCCTCGCCGAGCATCGCCAGCTGTCGCGACGGCGACCCACCTGCCTCCGCCACACGGTCGGCACCGAGCATCACCTCGTCCATCACCCGGTCGTGGATGGCGGCGAGCAGGTCCTCCTTCGAGCCGATGTAGTGGTACAGAGCGCCCTTGCCGAGATCGTTCGCGACGCACAGCTCGGTGATGCCAGTCGCGTGGTATCCACCTCGCGCGAACACGCCGGCCGACGTGTCGATGATCGCCTGGTAGCGCGCTTCCCAGTTCGCCTTGCGCCGAGAGTCACCGGTGGCTTCCGCCCGTGTCATTGAGTGGGACACTAGCGGGCCGCCGGTGGGCGCCACGCTTTTGGCGAAGGTCGATCGGTCGTTGCGCCGCCGCGCCACGCCGACATTTGCGCACGGATGAGTAAGGAGCCGACCGTCGTGTTGCCAGTGACTTCCGAGACGTTCCCGCACGGCGCCGGGCCGCGCTCGTGACCACCGCGCCGATGGCTGCGGGCGACGTGAATTGGTGCAACGTGCTGGCGCATCACGCCCGACGGATGCCGGACAAGGTGTTCACGCTCTTCGAGAACGAGGCGATCACCTACGGAGAGATGGCGAACCGCGTCGCGGCGCTGGCCGGCGGACTGGCCGGGTGGGGGGTCGGGCCCGGCGACGTGGTGGCGATCCTCTCGTACAACTGCCCGGAATTCCTCGAGGCGCTCTTCGCCGCCAACCACGTGGGTGCCATCGCCATGCCGATCAACTGGCGGCTCGCCGCTCCCGAGGTGCGCTACATCCTCGAACACTCGGGGGCGCGGGCACTGGTCTGTGACGCAGCCCTGCTCCCGCTGGCTGACGAGGCCGCCGGCGGGCTGGGCGGCGGCTCCGGCTCCGACGGCGGCGGCGGGTTGGTCCGGGTCGGCATTGCGCCCTCCGACCGGCCGGGCTGGGTGAGCATGGCCGACCTTCGGCGCAGCACCGAGGGGGAGGAGCCGGCCCTGGTGGCCGCCGCCGGGGACGATGTCCACCGGTTGATGTACACCTCAGGGACCACGGGCCGCCCCAAGGGCGTCATGCTCACCCACGCCAATCTGGCCTGGAAGAACCTGGCGCATATCGTCGAGTTCGGCTTCACGAGCCACGACCTCGGCCTGGCCTGCGGCCCGCTCTACCACGTCGGTGCGCTCGACCTGACGACGACCTCGCTCATTGCCGCCGGCGCCACGACGATCGTCCATCGTGCCTTCGATGCGGCCGCCGTCGTCGACGAAGTCGAGCGCTCACGTGTCACCGCGGTGTGGCTGGCGCCGGCGATGGTCAACGCCATCATGGCACTGCCCGATATTGCGCAGCGGGATCTTTCGTCCATTCGGGTCGTCATCAACGGGGGCGAAAAGATGCCCATCCCGCTGATTGAGCGGATTCAACGCGTCTTCCCCTCGGCCTGGTTCGCCGACGCCTACGGCATGACCGAGACCGTCTCTGGCGACACGTTCCTCGATCGCGACAGCATCATCACCAAGCTCGGCTCCGTGGGGCGGCCCTGCCTGTACCTCGAGCTCGACCTCTGGGACGAGGACGGACGCTCGGTGCCCGCCGGGGAGCAGGGGGAGATCGTCATGCGGGGGCCCAAGGTCTTCAAGGGGTACTGGCGGGACGAGGAGGCCACGGCGGCCGCCTTCACCGGGGGCTGGTTCCACTCGGGCGACATCGGCGTCCGCGACGAGGACGGCTACCTCTTCATCGTCGACCGGTTGAAGGACATGATCGTCTCGGGTGGCGAGAACATCGCCAGCTCCGAAATCGAGCGTGTGCTCTACGAACACGATTCGGTCCTCGAAGCAGCCGTCGTCGGCCGCCCCGATGCGCGTTGGGGCGAGGTGCCCGTGGCCTTCGTGGCGCTCCGCCCGGGCGTCGACGCCACGCCCGACGCGCTCATTGCGCACTGCCAGGCCCAATTGGCGCGGTTCAAGGTCCCCAAAGAGGTCACGTTCATCGAGGCGCTGCCGAGGAACCCCTCGGGCAAGGTCCTCAAGCGCGAGCTGCGGACCGGCGCTCGGGCACGACGAATGGAGACGACATGAGCGAACGTGAGAGGACCGATCACCGGAGGCAGGGGATGGCCCTTCGGGCTGCCCACGGCGGATCTCGACGCGGTGGGCTACCGCGCCGACGAGTACTTCGTGGAGGGGGATGCGGACCGCTTCGGGCCCGTCCCCGGCACCGAGCTGGAGCGGGACGGTCGTTGGTCTGTGGAACCGGTGGGGCGCACCGCCTACACGACGCGCATGGTCGTCATGCGTCCCGCCGATGCCGCCGCCTTCAACGGGACAGTGGTCGTGTTGTGGAACAACGTCACCGCCGGCTACGAGAACTTCACTGGTGGCGACAGTCCCGAGGTCTTCGAGAACGGCTACGCCTACGTGGCCGCCTCCGTCCAGCGGGTCGGGATCCACGGCCAACCGGACAACCCACAGGGCCTGCGCGACTGGGATCCGGAGCGCTACGGCTCGCTGTCGATCCCCAGCGACGACTACTCGTTCGACATCTACACCCAGATCGCGAACCTGGTGGCGCCCGATCGACCCCGAGGCGACCTCGACCTCATGGGCGGCCTGCAGGTGCGCCGGATCGTCGCCCAGGGTGCCTCGCAATCAGCGGCCCGGCTGGCCTCGTACCTCAACGGCGTGCAGCCCCTGACCCGCCGCTTCGATGCCTTCTTCTTCGTGATGTACTTCGGCGGCGGTACCCCGCTGCGAGGTCGGTGGCGAAGTCATGACCGTCGCAGGGGCCGCCGCCGACGCCGGACCTCGGATCCCTGAAGGCCTGCACCTGCTGCGCGACGATCTCGGCATTCCCGTCATGGTGCTCAACACCGAGTGCGAGGCCGCGTCCTGCTACCCGGTCCGCCAGCCGGACACCGACCGCTTCCGTTACTGGGAGGTCGCCGGCGCATCCCACGTCTCGCTGCCCGCCATGGCGTCGTCCTCACCTCGCATGCAGCGGGACTTCGGGTTCGCCATTCCGCTGGACGACGAGTCCATGCAGGCCATCAACCAGGTCTCCATGGCGCCGGTGGTCGACGCGGCCCTGCATCATCTGCAGGCCTGGCTGCAGCGACGGCACTCCCCCGCCCGTCCAGCCACGCATCACCTTCGCCGGTGAGCCGCCGGCGATCGTGCGGGACGACCACGACATCGCCCGCGGCGGTATCAGGCTGCCGCAGGTGGAGGTCCCGTTGGGGCACAACAGCGCCATACAGCAGTCGCCCGACATCTTCGCTCGGCTCGTCGGGCACCACGAGAGCTTTCCCGAAGAGAAGGTCCGCGCGCTCTACGGCAGCCGCGACGAGTACCTGGCTCGTTACGAAAAGGCCACGCGGGCAGCCGAGACGGCTGGGGTCGTTCTCCCTCGCGACGTCGAGCCCCTTCTCGCCGAGGGGGAACACGCTTTCCCGCTGTAGTCCGGCACGCCGCCGGCGCCTACTTCGTGGCGGCGGAGTCGGCGAACTGCAGCACGTTCTTCGCCTTGTCGAAGGTCACGAGGTACACCGGGCCGAGCGCGTAGGGCCGGCCGGGGGCGAAGGAGACCGGTGCGCCCGATCCGGGAATGGCCGCATTCCTGAGCGCGTAGCCGGCGTGGGTGAACGTCGACCAGGTCAGGTTCTTCCCAGCCGCCTTGGCGATCGTGGCGAACAGGTCGATGTTCAAGCAGGCCGATTCCACGGCGTAGAAGGTCTGGTCCGAACCGGTCAGGGGATCCGTCGGCGGCGTGATCTTGAGCGAGGGGTAGGCCTTGTGCACCACGCGATCGCACGCCTGGACCGCAGGCGTGTGCCAAAGCGTGTAGTTCGAGGGGACGGGACTCGTCGTCAGGACGTTCTCGAGATACTTCGGCTGAATGGACGATCCGAGTGTCGCGCTCTCCAAGCCGGACTCGTCCGTGGCGATCCACGGCGGCAGGTAGGTGCTCTCGTTCGCCTGCAGCGACTCGGGCCACACGGTGGCCGCGGTCCCGACGGCGATCACCTCGTTGACGCCCGCCTGCTGGAAGCGCTGGGCAATGAGCGCGGCCTGCTGGTTGGTGGCCACCTCGTCGCTCTGCGGTGCGCCGTCGACTGCGCTCTCTGCGACATGGACCCCCAACGACTTCAGCGACGACTGGACGACCTTCAACTCGGCTCCATCGGACTCCTCGCCGGCGAAGAGTCCCACCTTCTTGCCCTTGAAGACACCGCGGTGGTCCAGGACCGCGAGCTGCAACGGGTCGTAGGCCGCCGGCGGCGGGAGCAGGGTGAAGTTGGGGGTGCCCCCCGAGGACTCGACCTCCTGGAACATCCCCGAAATGGTCGGCACATGATGTTGCTGCAAGAAGCAGTCTGCCTGCTGCGGCGCAATGGCGACGAAGACGGAGTCGTCCTCGGCGAGCTGCGTGCAGGCCGTGATGGCGGGCCCCGTCCCGACGGGGTTCACGGCCACCAGGTACGGCACCAGCTTGCGACCGTTGATACCGCCCTGCGCATTCAGATTCGCAATGATCGCCTTGTACGCGTCGGGGAAGCTGCCTTGGTCCAGGGTGATGCCGAACTGCCGCACGGCGGCCAGGTCGACGTACGGGACACCAACCCGGATCGTCGTGGCGGTGACCGCTTGCGACGGCGCTGTCGCCGCAGCTGACGCTGGTCCGGTGCCGGCGACGACCGCAATGGCACTGAGCAGCAGTGCGCCGACCATGGGGGTGACAAGGCTCTTTGGCATTCTCTCTCCGCGGAACTGCAGCCACCGTCGGCCGCGCCGGCCGACACAGTGACACACTTCCCAGCCCCGGGGCATTCACGGAGCGTCACCGGGCAGGACCGGCTCAGGTCGCCGTGACCAGCAGTTCCTCTCCCCGCGCCGTCCGCAGGCCGTCCGTCCGTTCGGCGAAGTAGCGCTCGTTCAGCGCCGCCGCGGCAATGTGGTGGGCCTCCCGGAATCCGGCCTGAACCGCCAGCTCCGTCATTTCGTCCGGCGTGTAGAAGCTGACGAAGGGAGTCCCGGCCGCGCGGGCACCCTTCTCAGCCGCCTCGAACCCGGGCCGCAGGGCATCGTCGACCTGTTCCGACGGCAAGAGAAAGGTCATGGCGAGTGTCGATCCGGGAGCGAGCGCAGCGATCTGGCGCAACGTGGCGGCGTTGGCTTCCTTGGTGAGGTAGAGCGTCACGCCGGTCGAGACGATGACGGCCGGTCGCGTCCGATCGAAGTCTGCCGCGACAAGTTGATCCCACCATGATCCCCCTCCCTCGAAGTCGACCGGCACCAGCCGCAACCACTCCGGCACACCGAAGCCGAGCTCGACGAGACGTCGTTGCTTCCAGGCTTGCGGGCCGGGTTGGTCGACCTCGAAGATCCGGAGACGTGACGCCAGTTCCGGTCTCCTCTGGGCGAAGGTGTCGAGGCCCGCGCCCAGAATGACGTACTGGGTCACGCCTCGCTTCGCCTGCTCGGCCACCAGGTCTTCGACGAAGCGGGCGCGGGCGACGATGCCGGCCCGGAACCATCGCGTGCCGTCCGGGTCCATATCCGGTCGTCGGCGCCAGTCGTCGTCGGGCGCAGCCAGCTGCAATCCCACTTCGTCCTCGAGGACGTGGGGCGGCGGATCGACCTGGACGTGCATGGCTCTCCAGAGCGCAACCCGCACCGCCGTTCCCTCCGCGGCCTCGGTCTCCACATGTTCGTCAGTCATGCGCTCCTGGCTTTCATCGCCGCCGGTAGCGGGCACGACACGGCGCGGCAGCGCGTGCCACGCCACCTATCTGGGCGGGGACCGGATCCGGATGCTGCGACCAGGACGGCTCCCAGCGGAACTGGCTGAACAGGCGCCGCGAGGTCAGCGTCATGGCCGCCAAGGAGAAGGGGCGCGCCGGGCAGGAGTGTCCACCGTGTCCGAACACCGTCACGAGCTCTGCTGCAGCCAACCCGTTCGGTGTGCGCAGCCTCCGACGGTTCCATCGCGCCGGTTCCCAGCGGTCGAGCCCCGGCGCCGCGCTGCGATTGGTCAGCGGGAGCAGAGTGGCAACGGTCATGCCCGAAGGGATCTCGAGCGGGCCTTCCTCGAGGTCGATGGTGAACGGGGCGAGGGTGAAGCGGGCCATGATGGAGCGCTGCGCCATCCGTGTCGACTCGAGTGCGCAGGTCTCGGCCAGGCCGGTATTGCCGAGCCGCACCTGTTCGGCTTCGTCGGGATGCTCGATCAGATCGACGAGATGCCAGCCCAGCGCGGCGAACAGGTTGGACATGGACGCGACGTGGATGAGGGTGATGTCGAGGCAGATCCCCGTGGCCGCCTGCTCGGGTTCCGCGTCGCTCCACGCGTCGACGACCCGATCGAAGAGCGCGTATCCGCCGTCGGCCCGGTTCTCACTCGCCCGTCCTCGCACGAGCCCGAGCCCGAGCTGCGCCGTGACCTCGGCCAGCGCGGCGCGCTCCTCGGCCTTGTCGGTGGCGGCCACGCGTGCCATGGCGTCGGGGTGCACGAAGGACTCCGAACCGTCGAGCTGATCGAAGGCTCGGGTCAGGGTCTCGAAGCGCTCGCCCTCGGCCGAGCCCGGGCCGCCCCAGGAGGCCAGACCGACCCGGTGGCCCAGGCGCCGGCTGAGCGAGAAGAGGTCCACCTCGCCGTCCGGGCCCAGTTCGTCGGCCGCGGTCTCGACCGCCAGCTCCACGTTGCGCAGGTAGGCGGCGACGTCCTCCCGCCCGAACAGCTGGTGCGGCAGCACCCTGCGGCCGGCGAACACCTCGTCGGGCAGCTTGCGCCGGAGCATTCGCCAGTCGGCCACACCCTTGCTTGCCGTCTCCTCTGGCAGGCCGTACAACGCGGTGACGCCCAGGGGCGAGAAGAGGAAGAGATACCGATCGTCGCCGCTGTCCACGACAAAGGTGTCACCCAGCCGTGACCGGGCGTCCGCCAGGGTCGCCACCGGGTCTTCGACCACATCGTCCCAAGGGAGCCGGACCCCGGTGGCGATCACCGGCAACGGATCCGGGCTGGGCAGCCCCACGGACTGCCCGGGGGTCATGCGTCAGCCTCCCACTCCGGCTGCCGCTCCCTCCGCAGTCGAGACCTCGGCTGTCGAGACCTCGGCCGGCCCGGCGGAGATGAGCACGGCACTCACGATGGCTCCCAGTGCGAGGAAGCCGGCACCGACCGCGAAGGCCACGGCAAACCCATGGACGACACCGGCCTGGGAGGCCGAGGCCCCGTGGGCGACGATGTAACTGGCGGTCGCGGTCGCCGCCAAGGTATTGAGCAGCGCCGTGCCGAGTGAGCCACCGATCTGCTGCGTGGTGTTGACCAGCGCACTGGCCACGCCCGCGTCCCGGTCACCGACCCGTATGAGCGCGGTACTGCTGAAGGCCGGGAAGGCCAGGCCCAGGCCCAGGCTCATCAAGATCTCCTGCGGAGCGACGTGCACCCAGAAATCGCTCTGCACCCCGATCTGTGTCAGCCAGGCCAAGCCGCCCGCAGCGACCAGGAGTCCGACCGTCATCGGAATCCTCGGCCCGATCCGCGGGACGAGACTGGACGATGCGCCCGCAGCCAGAATGATGCCGAACGCAAAAGGCAGGAAGGCGAGCCCTGCTTTGAGCGCCGAGTAGTGCAGCACGCTCTGCAGGTAGTAGCTCAAGAAGACGAACATGGCGAAGAGCCCGGCGCCGGTGAGCAAGGAGGCCAGGAATGCACCGCCCCGGTTCCGGTCGCGCACCACCCGCAGCGGCAGCAACGGGTGGCTGGTCTTCGTCTCGAGGATCACGAACGCCGCCAGGAGGACCACGGCGACGAGCAGCAACACGATGGTGATGGTGGCGCTCCAGCCGTCACTCTCCGCCTTGGTGAAGCCGTAGACGAGGCTGACCAGGCCCAGCGTGGAGAGCAATGCGCCCGGTACGTCGTACTTGGTGGAGCCCGAGGCCCTGCTCTCGTGCACGATGAGGACCGCCCCGATGGAGGCGAGGACGGCGATCGGCACGTTGACGAGCAGGCACCAACGCCACGAGGCGTACTCGGTGAGCACGCCCCCGAGGAGGACGCCGATGGCGCCGCCGGCGCCCGACACCGCCCCGTAGGCGCCGAACGCCTGCGCCCGCTCTTTGGCGTCGTGCTGGAAGGTGATGGTCAGGATGGACAGGGCGGCGGGTGCCATCAGTGCCGCGAAGCCGCCCTGAAGGGCCCGGGCGGCGAACAGCATGACTTGGTCGACGGCCAGGCCGCCGAGGGCCGATGCGGCGGCGAAGCCGAGCAACCCGACCACGAACACCCGCTTCCGACCCCAGAAGTCGGCGATGCGGCCACCGAGGAGCAGGAAGCCCCCGAACGCCAAGGTGTAGGCCGTGATCACCCACTGGCGGTTCGCTGTCGAGATACCGAGGGCGTGTTGCGCCGACGGGAGGGCGATGGTGACGATCGACGCGTCGAGCACGATCATCAACTGCGCCACGATGACGACGGCGAGGATCCCCCACCGCCTCGGGTCGGGCCCGGACTCGTCCGTCAGGCCGGCGGACGAAGCCGTCACGATGTCACTTGACTCCACGGTGTCTCTCTCTTCCGTTCGCCCGGAACTCAGGGGCGACTCAGGGGGCGGCTAGGGGTCATCGGGGAACCTAGCGGGAGCGACTCGCACCCGAACCCCCACCCTACCGAGAGGGTGTTCGCGGGCTGCCGCCGGGAGCGACCTGGCCCGCCGTGCCCGGCGGAGGTCCGCTATGCCACCTCGAACCGGCCGTTGCCACCGCGAGTCCCGCGCTTGTGCGCCTGGCGGGATCCGACTTCTTCGATGACCTCGTCGGAGTGCTCGATGTCGAACTCGTTCCCGCTTGCGCGCAGCTCGGCCAGGAGGTCGAGTAGGCGGCCCCGCTTGGTCTCGGACAGGCCGATACACGTGTACACGGTGGCGTTCAGGTCCCGCGTGGCCTCGGTTGCCACCCGCTCACCGCGGGCCGTGATCACCGCGAGCGTGGTGCGCGCGTCGGAAGGGTGCGGCACGCGGCGCACGAGCTTGTCGCCCTCGAGCTTGTCGATGATGTTCGTGACCGTGGCCGGCGGGATCCTCAAGGTCTTGCTGATCCAACTCAGGGCCAGGGAGGACTCGGGGTCCATGGCCAACCAGGCCAACACCTCGTAGCGGGCGAACGTGAGGTCGTGATGGCGCATGACGCCGTTCACCTGGTCGTTCAGCAGTTGATAGGAGCGGAGGACGGCCGTGTACACCGCCATGCCCGACGCGGCCTCGGGCTCCCAACGCTCCAACCAGACGCGACGGGACGCCTCGACGACATCGAAGGGAGCTTTCTGGAAACCCATCGCCTCAGGATACGGCTCTCGCGTCAGCCGCTCAGGTGCCCTGCGCCAGGGTGCCGCCGATGATCCCGTCGGCTTCGAGTACCGCCTGTTCGGCCGCGGTGAGACCCAGGGCGGTGAGGAGCTCGCCGTTGTGCTCACCGAGCAGCGGTGCATGGCGGTGGTGGACCTGCTCGGGTCCCCGAGAGAAGCGCATCGGCAACGTGCTGTAGCGGGAGGTGCCGATCACCGGATGGTCGATCTCCTCGAAGAAGCCCCGCGCCGCCAGCTGGGGCAGGTCGGGCTGCTCGTGGGGCTGCATCACCCTGCCGACGGGCACGCCGGCCTCCCACAGGGCGCTGACGATCTCGTCCGCCGAGCGGGCGCGGCACCACTCCCCCAGCAGCGAGTCGATCCGGTCGTGCGCGCGCCGCCGGCCGGCCCTGGTCGCCAGCGCGGGGTCGGCGGCCCACGCCGGCTCGCCCAGTGCGGACCGCAAGGCGCTCCACTGCTCGTCGGTGGCGACGGCGATGGCGACCCAGCCGTCGTCGCGCCCGCGCTCGTCGGGGCCGGCGACCTTGTACAGGTTCTGCGGGGCTGCCGTGGGACCGCGGTTCCCGGCCCGTTCGAGCAGGGAGCCGTAGGCCGAGTACTCGATCGGTTGCTCGGCCGCGATGTTGAGCGCGGCGTCGACCATGGCCGCTTCCACCAGTCCGCCTTCACCCGTCCGATCCCGGTGCTCGAGGGCGAGGAGCAAGCCGTAGAGCGCGTGCAGCCCCGCATTGGGATCACCGACGCAGTAGGGCTCGAACGGCAGCAGGTCCGGATGCCCGGTGAGCCAGGTGAGGCCGGCGGCGTCCTCGATGACGAAGGCGAAGGCCGACAGGTCGCGTCCCGGCCCGTCCAGTCCGAACCCGGGCATCCGCAGCAGAATGAGGTCCGGTCGCTCCGGGCGCAGCGACTCGAAGTCGAGGCCCAGCTGGTCCAGCACCCGTGGCGTGTAGTTCTCGACGACCACGTCGCACGTGCCGATGACGCGCCGCACCAGCTCGAGACCGCTGGGCTCGCTCAGGTTGACGGTCAGGCTCTTCTTGTTCGTGTTCAGGGCGGCGAAGATCGGTCCTCGTTCCCAGTACTGGTCCTCCGTCTGCGGGACACCGCCGACGAGGCGGGCCCCGTCCGGACGGGTGGCGGACTCCAGGTGGATGACCTCGGCACCGAGGAGCGCCAGGGTGTGGCCCGCGAGGGGTCCCGCCCAGAACGACGTCATGTCCAGGACCCGCAGGCCCTCGAATGGCAACTCCCGGGACGCGCCCTGCGCAGCGGCGCTGCGCCGGCTGCGCCGGCGTCACCGCCTCCTCGATCGGCAACTCTCCCAGGCGGGGTGCCGGCTCCGGTGGCCGGAGGCTGCCCGTCCCCAGCCGGAAGGGCGGACCGGGGTTCGTCGTGCCGTCCTTTGGGTTGGCCACGAACGTCCCCCGCTCCCGGAAGTGGGCCCAGGTGGCGGCATTCGCTCCGTTGGTGATGGGCGCGTTGGGGATCCGGAAGGCCGAGGCTTCCTCCAGCACCTCCTCGACCGTGCGGTCCGCGATCCAGGCGTCGATGGTGGGGGTCAACGCGGTGCGGTCGAGGAACAGCGACTGGTCCTCCATCCATTCGGGGTGCCCCACCAACACACAGAAGTCCAACCACTGCTGCCCGGTCCCGCACCCGAGCCCGACGAGCCCGTCGCTGGCCGCCCCGACGCCCGGCGTCGCCACGAACCGCTTTCGGCGCATCGGCCGACCCAGTTGGTCGTTGAAGGTCACCGGGTAATAGGTGAGGGTCATCGCCAGCACCTCGAGCATGGAGACGTCGACGAGATCCCCCGCGCCCGCGGCGCGCCGGCGCGCCGCCAGCGTCCCGATGGCGCCGTAGAGGCCGGCGAGCCACTCCCCGACTTGGCCGCCGACGAACACCGGTGGACGATCCGGCCTGCCGCGCGCCAGTCCGACGATCCCCCCGGACCAGGCCTGGAGCGTGAATTCGGTCGCCGGCTTGTCACTCCAGGGGCCCTCGAGACCGAACGGCGTGATCGACGTGACGACCAAGTGCGGATGGGCGCGCAGCAGCTCCCGCGGGTCCAGCGATGCCTGCTCGGACAACGACGAGCCCTTCGACCAGACCACGGCGGCGGCCGAGTCCAACAGCGCGTGCAGGGAGTCGAGCCCGGCGGCGTCCGCACCGTCGACCACGACGCTGCGCTTGGACGCACCGAGGAAGTTGAACAGCGCGCCGTCGTCGTCCGCCGGGATCGCCGCCCCCGAGGCGGACCACCGCCGCAACGGGTCGCCGCCGGGTGCCTCGACCTTGACGATCTCCGCGCCGCCGTCGGCCAGCAGCTTCGTGCAGTAGGCGCCGGCGATCCAGGTCGACAGGTCGACGACGCGGAAGCCGGAGAGCGGCGGCGCGGCCCGGTCGGCCGCGCCGTCCGCCTCTGTCTCGGGCACGGTCAGTCGGCCGCCGGACGGCGGCGCCCGGAACGGCTCAGCCGCCATTCGGGAGGGAACTGGTCGTCGTTGTCCTTGACGGCGACGTTGAGGCCGGCGTCCATGGTCTCCTTGCTCAAGGTGGCGCGACCGCCGTTGTCGTCCTCCCGGAGTTGCCCGCCCATGGACTCGAGCCAGGCGCTGAGCAGGCTGCCCATGTACTCGCCCTGGTGCTGCTTCATCACCTCGAAGAAGACCTTCTGCATGAACACGGTGTCGGTGGGCCGCGTCCGCGAACAGGCGGAGGCGTACTTGGCGGTCTCCGCTTCGAGGTCCGCCCGTGGGACGACGCTGTTCACGAAGTTGCACTCGTACATCTGCTCGGCGGTGAACGGCCGGCCGGTGAACACCATCTCCTGGAACTTGCGCAGCCCCATCATCATCGCCCACTGCCACATGCGCGGCGCGTAGCCGACATAGCGGAAGGCGGGATGCCCGAACAACGCGTCGTCGGACGAGATCACCATGTCGGCGTCGGCCGCCTGGTAGAAGTGCCAGCCGTAGCAGTAGCCCTTGACCTCCAGGATGCTGATCTTCTTGAAGTCCTGCAGCGTGCGGCAGCCGGACTGCGGGTTGCCGTACCAGTGCAGCAACGACGCGCCGGCGCGGTACGAGCGCGGGCCGGGCATGGTGACGTCCTCGTCCTCCCCGATCCCGAACTCCTCGTGGAGGGCGGTGCCCGCCTCGCGCTTGGCCATCAGCTCGTCCAGATCGGCTCCGGTCCCGAGATGGTCCCCGATCCCGCGCACCACCAGGACCTTGACGTCGTCGTCGATGCTGGCCTTGAAGATCAGGTCTGCGTAGCGGCGCCGGGCCGCGATGGTCGGGATGTTGAGCTGGTCCGGGCGGTTGAGCGTGATGGTGGCGATCCGCGTCGCCGGATCCTTCTCGTAGAGGATGATCTCCTCGGCCGGTGGGACATCGGCGGCGCTCACGTCGTCAGGCTCCTTGTTCGTGCAATGGCGTTGTCGACAGGGACACGGGCCCCGATTCGGTGGTGACGATCGGCTCCTGCACGTACAGGGCGCCGACCCCTTCCTTCCAGACGTAGCCGGTCAACGCGAAGACCATGCCCGCCTCAATGTGCTGCTCGCCGGCCGTGAGGGGAAGCGCGTGCGTGACGAGCGGAAGGTCGAAACCGAGCCCCAGCCCCCGAGCCACCGGCATGGGCGGCTGCGGGACACCCGCGGCGTCGTACGCGGCGAGGAGATCGGTCAGCGGCGCCCCGACCCGGCAGGCGTCGAGGAGGCGCCCCCACAGGGCGCCGGTGCGCTGGGCCAGCTCGGAGTCAATGTGACCTCCCTCGCGCACCGCGTGGGTCCGGCCCACCTCCCCGGCATAGCCCCCGAGGACGACGCCGGCCTCGAAGGCCACCAGGTCTCCGTCCCGCACGGGTGTATCGCGGTTGGTGCGGCGCCAGGGATCCTGGCGCGATGTGATCCAGGCCACGTCCTGTCCGGACGGAGTGGTGACCCCCGCCGCCGCCATGCCCTCCATGAAGATCGCGGTCAGCTGCCGCTCGGTCACGCCGGGCACCAACGCCTCGGTGGCCGCGGCGAGCGCCTCCTCGGCCACGCGCACCGACGCCCGGATGGCCTCGACCTCCTCGGGGCTCTTGACCCGGCGGATCCGGCGCAGCATCGGCTCGCCGTCGATGAACTCGGCCGCCGGGAAGGCCTTGGGCAGCAGGTTGGCCGACGAACCGGACATGGAGTCCGTGGCGACCCGCTTGGCGGTGGCCGCGCCCGCGATGTTCGACAACACCGTCACGAAGTTCATGGCGTTGAACGTGATGCCGTACAGGTTCTCGTGCGGGATCTCCTCGGGAATGCCCTCGTCCCACGTGCTCAGCAGATGCACCGCGCCGTTGGCCCGCACGAAGACGCAGCCCGGACCGAAGGCCCGTGAGCCCGCCGTCCACAACCGCGGCGCACCCGAGACATAGCGCGCGTTCCCCTCGCGGCCGACGATGAGGAAATCGACGTCGGCGGCCTCCATGGCGTCGAGCACGCGGGCGCGGCGCGCCCGGCGGAGGGCGGCGTCATCAGGGAGTATCTCAACGACGGTCATGGGATCCTCTAGAACGGGTCGTAGGAGTAGTCGGTCATCGGTTCCCAACCGACCTCCGTGATGCGGAGCACTTCCTCGGAGCGGTACCCGGCGGCGCCGTCGTCCCACACGATCGGCTCGAGCACCAGCACCATGCCGTCCACGAGGACCAACGAGGCATCGAAGGCCTCGCCGATATCGCTCCCGACATAGGGCATTTCGGCGCTGTCGATCCCCAGCCCGTGGCCGAGGTAGAAGTGCGGCATCCACGGCTTCGTGCCACCGGCGGCACCGATCGCCGCGGCCGTGAGATCGGCGGCTGTCGCCCCGGCCTTGGTGACGTCGAGGACGGCGCCCATGATCGACCTGCCACTGCTCGTACTGGGCGTGCTCGCGGGCGCTGGGCTCGCGCCCCACCACCCAGGTCCGTCCGAAGTCGGAGTGGAACCCGGCGTAGCTGATGCCGAGGTCGACCCACAGCACGTCGCCCTCGACCAGTTCGCGCTCGGTCGAGAGCAATGGGCAGGCCAGGTGGCCCGTCGTCGTCCACGGGCCCTCCTCCATCCGGTCGGGCATCACCTGCCAGATCGGGTCGAGGATGTTGGCGTCGGCGCCGGCTTCGAAGATCGTGCGCAGGAACGTCGCGGTCAGGTCGGTCTGACGCACGCCGGGCGCGATCTTGGCCTGCACGTCGGCGATGGCCTGCTCCGTGATGCGCAGGCCCTCGCGCATGGCCGACAGCTCGTCGGGCGTCTTGGAGGCCTTGGCCGTGCTGATCACCCGCCCCGCGTCCTTGGGCGCGCCGGAGGCGAACAGGATCGACTGCTCCCGGCGCAGCGCGTTCGTCCATTCGTCCATGGCGATCACCGCCGCGCTCGGCACCAGCCCACCGAGCTGGGTGGCGAAGAGCTGCACGCCCTCGTCGAAATCGAGGTAGACGGGGCCGTGCAGGTGATCCGCCGGCATCTTCTCGCGCAGGCGGTCGTCCTCTCGCACGGGGGTGAAGAGATGGGGCCAGTCGTCGTCTGCCAGCACGACGGCGACCGGCTGCTCGAAGTTGGCCCGCCCCGAATCGCCCAACGGCCAGATGGCGCCCGTCGCGTAGGCGACGTTCGTGTTGCCGAGCAGCACGAGGGCGTCCAGACCCTGCTTCTGCATGATCGCGTGCATCCGCTCCATCCGCTCGCGTTGCATGCGGGCGAAGTCCGGCGAGGCAGGGATGGTCGCCGGCGGGGCTTTGGCCATCAACCCGGCGGGCATCAGTCCTCCACCCCGAGGTAGCGCTTGATGTTGTCGCTCACGATAGAGGTCGCAGCCTCGACGCCGACCGCGTCCACCACGGACTTCAGCGACTCGCTGCTGTAGCCGTAGGTGCTCTCGTTGTGCGGAAAGTCCGTGGACCACATGACCTTGTCGACGCCGATGCGGTCGACCAGGTCGAGCCCGAGCGGGTCCACCATGAACGAGGCGCACATGTTGTGCTCCCAGTAGTACCGGGGCTCGTGCCGCATCTGCAGGTTGGCGCTGTGCCGGAACGACGCGCTGATGTGCTCGGCGTCCTGCAGCGCCGAGGGCACCCAGTTGATGCCACCCTCGAACCATCCCACGCGTAGGCCGGGGTGGCGGTCCAGGACGCCCCCGAGCACGTACTTGCCGAACAGATCTCGGAACGGGGCCACGGATTGCAACATGCCGAGGATGACGGGGTTGAACTCGTTGGGCGACGACGGCGATGCTCTCACCGATGTGGTGCGACACCGGCACCGTTCGACTCCTCGATCGCCTCCCATACACCGTCCATGGCGATGCTGCCGAAGTCGATCGGCTTGCCGTCGTCGTCCTTGCCCGGCGACAGCGGCATGAGGAAGGTCTTCAGCCCGAGTCCCTTCAGCTCTCGCAGGGTCCTCCGGGCTCCTTCGGCATCCCACCAGTTGATCAGCCCGACCCCGTAGATGCGGTTGTTGGAGCGCTCCTGCACCTCGGCGATGTGCTCGTTGTAGATGCGGAAGCAGCGCTCTCGCATGTCCTTGTCCGGCCAGCCGAACAGGGCCAGGACGGAGTTCGGGAAGGCCAGCTCCTTGGTCACACCCTCGGACTCCAGCGCGGCGAGACGGGCCTCCACGTCGCCCGTGTGCGACCCGGACACGGGGTCGTACATGCGTCAGGACTTCAATGAACTCACGCACGAGGATCGACTTCCCACCCATGCCGAGCACCCAGCCGCCGTCGACGTTCATGACTCGCGGCGCCTGCTCCTTGAGGTTCTCGGGCAAGCGCTCGTAGAAGATGTCGACGGCCAGCGAGATGTGGTCGTCGGCCGAGAACACCTCGACGTCGGCCGGGAGCCCCGAATCGAGGAGCGGCCCCACGTGCCGATCCTTCGGCGCTCCGAGACCATCGGACGGGTACGTCAGCGAACTTGCGTGACCGGTCATCTTCCCCGCTTCACTTTCCCCACCCGATCCTCGTGTGGTGCCGGGCAGATTACTTCGGCTTCGTAGCAATCGTCAACGGATCCTGCTAGCTTGCTCCGTTCGAGGCACAGCAGGCGTCGGGAGGTCGGGGAGGGTGACATGACCACGTGGGACACCACCGTCGACCTCGTGATCGTCGGGTCGGGCGGCGGCGGCATGGTGGCCGCGCTGGCCGCCGACGACGCCGGGGCGAGTGCCCTCGTGCTCGAGAAGCAGGAGCGCATCGGGGGCTCGACCTGCATGTCCGGCGGCATCGCCTGGGTCCCGAACAACCCGGTCATGGACGCGGACGGCATCCCCGACTCCTACGAGGACGCCATGGCCCACTTCGAGGCCGTCGTGGGCGACGTCGGGCCGTGCTCCTCCTTCGAACGGCGCCACGCCTTCCTCACGGCCGGTCCCGAGATGGTCTCGTTCCTCCAGGACTGCGGCGTCCGGTTCGTCTACTGCCCCGGCTACAGCGACTACTACTCGAACGCCAAGGGCGGGCACGACAACGGTCGCGGCATTGAGCCGGTGCCGTACGACGGGCACGTCCTCGGCGAGTGGCTCCCGAAGCTGCAGCCCGGCTTGGCCAAGAGCCTCGGGCTGGCGGTGATGACCAACGAGGCCCGCTCGCTCTCGCACTACAACCGCAGCCTGCGCGCCTTCGCCGTCTCGGCCCGGGTGGTCATGCGGACCTACGCCGCCCGCCTGCGCCGCCAGGACCTGCTCACCAACGGTGCCTCGCTGATCGCGCAGATGCTGCGGATCGCACTCGACCGGGGTATCCCGATCTGGACCGAGGCGCCGCTGGAGGAGCTGATCGTGGAGGACGGCCGTGTCGTCGGCGTGCGCACGGTACGCAACGGCGTCCCGGTGCTGGTGCGGGCCCGCCAAGGCGTGCTGCTGGCCGCCGGCGGCTTCGCCCACAACCGCGACATGCGAGTCGAGTACGGCGGCGACCAGCCCAACCAGGCCAAGTGGTCGATCTCGAACCCGGGCGACACCGGCGACGCCATCCGGAGCTGCCATGGCCATCGGCGCTCAGACCGACCTGATGGACGAGGCGTGGTGGCTGCCGTCACCCCGGACGGGACGCTTCGGGCAGTCGACGCTCGACCAGGCCCGTCAGCGGCCGCGCACCATGTACGTCGACGCGGCGGGAAGCCGGTTCGTGAACGAGTCCAACTCCTACATGGAAGTCGGCAAGGAGATGTACGCCCGCGACAAGACCAGCAAGGCGGTCCCGTGCTGGCTGATCTTCGACGACCGCTACCGGAAGCGCTACGCGCACCAGCGCTCCTCGCCGGGACGGTTCCCGCGCAAGCTGCTCAAGAGCGGCATGCTGAAGCAGGCCTGGACGCTGAAGGACCTCGCCGTTCATGTGCGGGATCGATCCCACCGGCCTGGCCGAGACCGTCGAGCGCTTCAACGAGAACGCCGAGCGCGGCGTCGACCCCGACTACGGGCGGGGCGAATCCGCCTACAACCGGGCCCTGGGTGACCCGAACCACAAGGTCCACCCCTGCCTCGGGCCCATCGACGAGGCCCCGTTCTACGCCTGCCAGGTCGTGCCCGGCGACATCGGCACGTGCGGCGGCCTCCTCACCGACGAGAACGCACAGGTCGTCGATCAGGACGGCCGGTCGATCGCCGGCCTCTACGCCACCGGCAACGGCACCGCCACCGTCATGGGCCGCCACTACCTGGGCCCGGGAGCCAGCATCGCCAACACCATGGTCTTCGGCTACGTGGCCGCCCGGCACGCCGCCAGCGCCGGCCACGGCACGCCCGCGTCGATGACGGTGCGAGTCCTACGCCAGCACCACGCCATCACGTCGCACGGTGATGGCGTGGGTCGGGCACTGGCGCGCCGCCGTGACGATCGTCGTCCTCGGGCGAGGCAGCCGGGTCGACGACGCGCGCAATGGAATCGTCGTCGAGCTCGAAAACACCCGGCGCGGCGTACACGCAGTTGCCCGACCCCATGCACACGTCGCGGTCGATGTCGATTTCGATGCCCATGGGTCGATCGTAGGCTTCGGATGAAGGATCGGATGAAGACGCATGAGTGAGTTCGAGAAGGCCAACTTCATCACGGATCGGGCGATCCAGGATGATCCGTACCCCTACTTCGACTGGGTGCGGGAGCAAGGACCGGTGTGGCGGGAGCCGCACTTCGGCATGTACATGATCACCGGCCACCCCGAGGCCATGGCGATCTACAGCGACCCGGCCACGTTCCCCGAGAACGACCTGCCTTCGGGGACCTACTCGTCGTGCAACGTCGTCTGCGGGTCGTTCGTCAAGTTCTCCGCACCCATGGAGGGCGACGACGTCAGCGACATCATCGTGAAGTACCGCGACGAGCTGCCGTTCAGCGACCAGCTGCCCTCGTTCGACCCGCCGAACCACACGGCACACCGCCACCTCCTCATGCGGCTCATCACACCGAAGCGCCTCAAGGAGAACGAGGACTTCATGTGGCAGTTCGCCGACCGGCTGATCGACGGCTTCTTCGAAGACGGGCTCGTTCGAGATGGTCGGCGCCTACGCCGAGCCGTTCACCCTCACGGTCATCGCCGACCTCGAGGGCGTGCCCGAGTCCGACCACTCCCTCTTCCGCGAGCGGCTGTCGACCGCGCACCAGGACGTGGGCCACAAGCCGCTCGAGTTCCTCTACGAGCGCTTCAACGACTACATCGAGGATCGCCGCCGTGCCCCGCGCAACGACGTCCTGACGGGCCTGGCCGACTGCGACGTTCCCGGACGGCTCGACCCCCGAGGCCAAGGACGCCGCCCTCATCGCCGCCAACCTCTTCGCCGGCGGGCCAGGAGACCACGGTGCGCCTGCTCTCCTTCGCCCTGCGCATGCTGGGCGAGCGGCCCGACCTCCAGGCGAGCGTGCGGGACGGACCGCGAGCAGATCCCCAACTTCATTGAGGAGACCCTTCGGCTCGAGAGCCCGCTGCGCACGCAGTTCCGGATGGCGCGAGTCGCCACGCAGCTCGGCGGCGTCGACATCCCGGCCGGTGCCTCGCTCATGCTCATCCCCGGTGCCTGCAACCGGGACCCCCGGGTGTTCGACAACCCCTACGAGTTCGACATCGACCGCCCGAACGCCCGTCAGCACATCGCGTTCGGGCACGGCATCCACACCTGCGCCGGCGCGCCCCTGGCCCGGGCCGAGGGCCGGGTCACCATCAACCGCTTCCTCGACCGCACGGCCAACATCGCCATTTCGGAGGAGCACCACGGTCCGGCGGGCGCCCGGCGCTACGAGTACCTCCCGACCTTCTTCCTGCGCGGCCTCGAACGCCTCAACCTCGAGTTCACACCAGTCAGCTGAGGAGCATGGCCCGGCCGCTCACGTCAGGACGGAGAGGTGCCCTCGCCCTCCGGAGGCCGCAGCGTCGACATGATCAGCTTCGTCTGCGCGTAGGGCGGCCCCGCCGTGGTCCCGCCGTCGATGGGCAGCACGATGCCGGTCACCTGCGCCGCACGGTCGCTGGACAGCCAAACGACGGCATTGGCCACGTCCTCGGGCTGCGCCTCCCGCTCCAGCGGCTGCATGTAGCGCAGGACCGGACCCATCTCGTAGGTCGTGATGCCCGGTGCGGATGTGCGCCGGCGTCAGGCAGTTGACCCTGATGCCGTAGGGCGCCAGGTCGATGGCCATGCACTTGCTGGCGTGGGCGATGGCCGCCTTGGACGCCCGGTACGAAATCATGCCCGTACCCGCGTTGATGGCGGCGATCGACGCGTTGTTGATGATCGATCCCCCGCCGTGGTCCTTCATGTACCGCCCCGCACGCTGCGAGCCGACGATCACGCCGAACAGGTTCACGTTCATGATGCGGGAGAAGTCCTCGAGGTCGTCGGGCAGGAACCGCTTGAGCGGGCTCCCGATCCCGGCATTGTTGAACATGATGTCCAGGCCGCCGAACCGCTCCACGGCGAAGTCGACCAGCGCCTGGACCTGGTCCGCCTCGCTGACGTCCGTCTGCTTGAAGGCGGCCGCGTCGCCGATGCTGTCGGCCAGCTCCTGCCCGGCCTCCGCGTCGACGTCGCCGATCACCACGCTGGCCCCTTCGGCGACGAGCAATTCGGCCGTGGCCTTCCCGATGCCGCCCGCGCCGCCGGTGACGACGGCCACTTTTCCTTCGAGCTCTTGCGTCTGCATGCCATGACACTACGGTCTCGTAGCAAATGGTGCAGGCGTGAATCGGCCGCAGATGCACGACGTGGGCTCCGGTGCACCGCAAGAAGGCAAGGACCACGCCATGACCATCGACCACCAAGGCTCACCCCTCGGCGTCCCCCACGGGGTCGAGGTCCCCGACCGGATCCCCAAGGAGCGCTACTACGACCCCGAGTTCTTCGCCCTCGAGGCCGAGCGGCTGTGGCCCCGGGTGTGGCAGATGGCCTGTCGGCTCGAGGAGATCCCCGCGGCGCGCGACTTCGTCGAGTACGAGATCTTGGACCGCTCCGTCGTGGTGGTGCGCACCGACGACGGGGTGCGCGCCTTCGAGAACTCGTGCCGCCACCGCGGCGTCAAGGTCATAGAGGGCCGCGGCACCCTCAAGAGCGGCTTCACCTGCCCCTTCCACGGCTGGTGCTACGGCCTCGACGGGGCCAACACCTTTGTCTCGAAGGCCAGGTCGTTCTCGGCGCACAACCTCGAGAAGGGCGACATCGACCTGGTCCCGGTGCGCTGCGAGGTCTGGGGCGGCTGCGCCTGGATCAACCTGGACCCCTCCGCCCCGCCGTTGCGCGACTGCATCGAGCCCTTCGCCTCCATCTGCGACGCCTGGAAGGTCGAGGCCATGCGCACCGAGTGGTGGCATGCCTTCAGGCTCCCGGCCAACTGGAAGCTGGCCCAAGAGGCCTTCTTGGAGCAGTACCACGTGATCGAGACCCATCCCGAGCTGGTCATCCCCAAGCGCTTCGCCCCCAAGGACCCGGGCTCTTTCGACCCCGCCGTCTTCGTCGACGCCGAGCTGCACTATCTGCGGGTCATGAGCGAGGGCATGGCCGGCATGGTCCATGCCAACGACGTGGCCGTGGCCGAGCGCCAGCGCACCATGGCGCTGAGCAGCGACCCCCAAGAGGCCATGGAGACCTGGCACCGCACGCTCAACGACGCCGTGGTGGCCTGGCACAGCGAGAGGGGCTCGAGCATCCCCGACCTCAACGAGCTGGTGGCCCAGGGCATCGGCGAGACGATGTACTACTGCTTCCCCCACTACTTCGTGCTCCCCATGTACTCGAGTGCCAGCGCCTATCGGTTCCGGCCCTTGGGACCAGAAGAGACCCTCATGGAGATCTGGTCCCTCACCCGTTACCCCCAAGGTCAAGAGCCCAAAGCGCCCGGCCCACCACAAATCTGGGCCCACGACGACCCGAGGGTCCCGCCCATCCCCACCCAGGACTTCTCCAACCTGCCCCGCCAGCAAAAGGGCCTGCACAACAAGGGCTTCGAGTACATGCGGCTCGCAGAGGGCATCGAAGGTGGCATCGCCAACTTCGAGCGCACCCTCGACGGCTACTTGGCCGGGCTCTCCGACGACCAGCTCGCCCCGGCGCTGCGTGCGATCAACCTCAACCCTTTGGAGCGACCCGTGGTCGATCTGGGGTTCTGAGGGGGGCGGGACCGCCCTCGGGGCATGTCCCATCGGAGCGAATCAGATGATTTCCGTTCGCGAGTCCGTTTCTCTTGCATCCGACGGGAGAACGAGACGTCCCTTGACCTCCTCGCCTTACATTGGACGGAGGCAAGACAACCCGGGAGGCTCGCCAGACAGCGACCTGCAGGGGCGCTCGAGAGGAGTCGGACCATGGCCAAATCGTTGTACACAGCGCAAGCCCACGTGACGGGTGGGCGGGACCAGGGGCACGGGGTCACCAGCGACGGGCAACTCGATCTTCAACTCCGCACCCCCGTCGAAATGGGCGGGGACGGTGGAGGGACGAACCCCGAGCAGCTCTTCGCCGTGGGCTACGCCGCCTGCTTCGAAGGAGCGCTCGGCGTCGTCGGACGTCGGGAGAAGGTGGATCTCGGCGCAGTGTCCATCGAGTCAGAGGTCAGCCTCATCACCACCGAGAACCGTGGATTCAATGTCGCCGTCGGACTCGATGTCTCCCTTCCGGGAATCGACGATCCCGAGCTCGCCGTCTCGATCGTGGCTGCGGCCCATGAGGTGTGCCCCTACTCCAACGCCACTCGTGGCAACGTCGAGGTGACCTTGAAGGCCAACGGCAATGCGGTGGCAACCGCTGGGTGACGATCGGTTGACGTAGCCTCGAGCACCATGGCCGGGCAGCTCGCATGGTGATCGGGGCGGCTCGGGGTTGATGGATCGACGTACCTTCCTGCGTGGGGCCACCGTGGTCGGAAGCGGGGTGATCGCGGGCGGCGCGGTGGCGGGGTGCTCCGGTACGAATCCGGACTCCTCGGGCGCCGGCGGTGGCACCTCCCCATCGTCCACGACGGGTCATGGCCCGCCCGATTGGTCAGAACTGGCCGCCTCTCTCGTGGGTCACCCTGCTCCACCCGGGTGACAACGGTTACGCGGCGGCCGGGCACCTGTACAACTCCGTCCTACACGGCCATCGCCCAGTGACGCCGGATCAGCGGTGCCTCGCTTTCGCGCGAGAACACAACGTGGAAGTGGTGGCGCGCTCGGGCGGGCACAGCTACGGCGGCTACTCGTCCTGTCCTGGTCTGGTCATCGACGTCACGAACATGGACCAGGTCTCGGTGGACGGCGCGGTCGGCGGGGCCGGTCGAAAGCTCGCCACGGTGGGAGCCGGCACCGTCCTCATCGATGCCTACAGCCAGCTGGCGGCGCAGGGTCTCCTCGTGCCCGGCGGCTCGTGTCCCACGGTGGGGATCGCCGGCCTCGCGCTCGGCGGTGGGGTCGGAGTGTTCTCGAGGGCTACGGGCTCACGTGCGATCAGCTCCTGACCGTCGAGATCGTGTCGGCGGACGGGGTCTTGCGGCGGTGCGGGCCCGGGCAGGACGAGGATCTGTACTGGGCCTGCCGCGGCGGGGGCGGCGGGAACTTCGGCGTCGTCACATCGTTCGGGTTTGGCAGCCGTCCCATTCCTGAAGCCATCACGCTCTTCACGCTCGAGTGGCCCTGGGGGGCGGCCCGCCGCGTGCTCGACGCCTGGCTCCGTTGGATGCCGACTGCACCCGGTGAGCTCTGGGCGCTTTGCTCAGGAAGAGATGCCCCAGTCCTCGGCTCTGCTTTGCTCAGGAAGAGATGCTCCAGTTCTCGGCGTTCCAGGTCACGCCCACGCTCGAGGTATTGGGCAACACGCCCCTCAGGTTGTTCGACCAGGCGTAGAACTGCGGCGTTTGGTACAGCGGCAGGGTGACCATGGTCTGCCACAAGATCCGGTCGGCCTTGTTGTAGTCACTCACCTCTGTGGACGCGCTGCGAGCCGCCGAGCCTTGGCTCATGAGTGCATCGACTTGTGGCGTTGGCCGAGTGCGTCCAGTTGAATCCGCACATCGCGCTGTTGGTGTAGGAGCAGTAGATGGGCTGGTTCCCCGAGACGAACGGCGTGGTGAACCAGGCGAACTCGGCGATCTGGTAGATCCCGGCCGGGAGGTTGTTCCCGAAGGTTTCGGCGTCGGTAGTTCTGGACGTTGATCTTGATCCCGATCGCCTTCATCTGGGCCTGAAACAGGACCTCCGTCTGCGAACGGATGCTGTTCCCCGACGTCGCACTGATGGTGAACGTCAGATCCTTGCCCTTCTGCGGCCCGTAATCGGGCTGGAAGTAGCCGTCCGAGCCCTTCTTGAATCCCAACTTTTGCAGCAGGCTGCGCGAGAGGCCTGGGTTGTAGGCGTACCCGGTGGCGTCGTAGCCCTTTTGCGAGGGCACCAGCATGCGACTCCCCAACGGGGTGATGCCCTTGGAGATCTGGCCGACGGTGCGGGCGATGATGGATCGGCGGTTCACGCCATGAGCCATGGCCTCACGAACCTGCAGCTTGGCCAAGTAGGGGTCGGCCTGGTTGAAGTCGAAGTGCTCGAACTCGAGACCGGGCAGCGTGACCTTCGTCGTGTTCGGCACCTGGTTGGCCGTCTGCACGATGGAGAGGTTCACCGTCGACGGGTTGAGGATGTTGATCTCCTTGTTCTGCAGTGCCGGCACGAGCTGGTTGTCAGTCCGAGAAGAACTGGAAGACGAGTTTGTTCAGCTTGGCCGGAGTGCCCCAGTACTTCGGGTTGCGGGTCAGGACGACCGACTGGCCGGCGTCGTAGCTCTGGATTTTGAACCAACTGCCCGAAATGACCTGGGCCGGGCCGGTAAAGCCCGTGTTCCAGCCAACCGTGCGTGCAATGTGAGCAGGGACGATGTTCGTGTAGATCGACTCGCCAGTCGGCAAAGGACGGCTTGAAGGTCACCGTGATCGTGCGCCCGTTCGGACACAGCCCGGCGTTGCGGTCCGCAGCACTCCCGGAGGCACAGGCAGCACCCCCCGAGGGATCCGAGCCGACGACCGACTGGATCTGGCTGTAGCCGGCCGTCGACGCCGCATCGTAGGGTTGGCCGCCGAGATCGGTGTAGGCCGGGTTCCCGCTCTGCGCCTGCCAGTTGTAGATGAAGTCGTCCGCCGTGATCGGTGTCCCGTCTGACCAGACCGCCTTCGGGTTCAACGTGTAGACCACGGTCTGTGGGCTCTGGCTGGTGACGCGGGCGGTCACCAGGAGCTGGCTGTTCAGGATCGGTTGCAGCTTGTTGTTCACGATGAAGGCCTGTGGCCACACCATGTTCATGATCTCCTGCAGGGTCAACTCCGAGGCCGCCGACGTGTTGATGTTGAATCCAGCCAAGTCCTCGTCGAGAGCCATGGTGGCCGTCCCACCCGCCGTCGATGCTCCACTCGGTGATGGCGACGCGGCGATGGCCGACACGCCGAGCGTGGCGGTTGCCAGAACCGCGAGGACCGTCCGCTGCAACAGAATCTCTCATCGTCATTCGACCGGCTGCAGATTCTCGTCGAGCAGCGAGATCACTCCTCCCCGGCCATCGCTCGGAACAGCCCCTGCCTCGCCCGTCGGCGTCGTGCAGCACGACGCGGTCACGTCCCTCGTGTTTGGCCTGCATCAGAGCGTCGTCAGCCCGGCGGAGGATGGCAGCGAGTTCCTCGCCTGGCTCGCACTCCGTGACGCCGAAGCTCACGGTGAACTTGGGGAGTCCGCCGACGGTGATGGCGGCGTCGAGCTGGGAGCGGACGGTGTTCAGCGCTCGGGTCGCATCGACGGCTGAGCAGTCCGGGAAGGCGATGGCGAATTCCTCGCCTCCGTAGCGCGATGCGACGTCACTGGTGCGCAGGGTGTCTCGCAGGACACGCGAGAAGAGTCGCAGCGCCCGGTCTCCCGTTTCATGCCCATAGGTGTCGTTCAGGACCTTGAAGTGGTCGAGGTCGGCCATCGCCATCGTCACAGGGTGGAGGTGAGCAGGGATGGCGGCGACCCGTTCGGAGAACGATCGACGATTGAGTAGGCCGGTGAGGGTGTCGGTCGAAGCCTGCAACTGTGTCTCGGCCATGACTCTGAGCAGTCCGATGCGCGCCCCGGCCAACTTGGCCAGTGTGGCCAGATCGTCCACGTGATCGTCGTCCACCTTCGCCCCGGGCTCGCCCGTGGCATGGATCACACCCACCGTGCGCCCCATGATCGAAACGGGTACGCAAAGGGCAGACAGCCGGCCTTCGGGGCGGTTGCGCAGCTTGGGGCAGGCGTCGAGGTGGTCACTGTCCATGAACTCTTGAATCTGCGCCCGTCGCGCCGCCGGGCAACGGTCCGGCGAGTCGACACCGCAACTCGGTGGCTTCCCGTCGGGACCGACGGCGGCCATGCGATGGAGGTGCGCGTGACTGTTGTCAGCCAGGAGGAGTTCGGCGGGAGCATCGGGCAACACGCTGGAGAATGATCGTTCGATGACTTCAATTACCTCGGGCTCGCCCTCGGCCATGTCGAGTGCGTTGGCCAGGCGACTTTCGAAGCGCTGACGTTGCACCTGGGCGTCACGGACCTGGGCCTGGTGGTCGGCATCCGACATCGCGGCGCTGAGCTCCGCATTCAAGCGGTCGGCGTCGGCGACGGCGGTGCTCAACTCGGTGTTCAGTCCGCGGACCTTCTCGTCGGTGCGCCGTTGCTGGCGCTCACCCAAGACGACCAGCACGAAGGCCAACGGCAACATGAGCGCCATGATGATGCCGACCGCCAGGAGGTCGGCGTAGATCCCCGAAGCCAGCGCCTGGCCCGCCATCATGCACGGGACGAAGATGGCGCCGAAGGCGCCGAGGGCGATGATCGGACTGATCAAGCGGAAGCGGGCCGAGCGCGCGACCTCCCCAGACCACTCCTCCTCGGTGACCATGTTTTGCTCCCCCTTCGCCGGTCCCAATTTCCACGTCGACCTCGGCACGTGGCCTGCGGACGGCACAACTCAAAAGGTCTCGTCTGTCCGGACCGTGATCTTTAGGCTCTCCTGAAAGTGGGGTTGCTGGTTGGGCGACAGATCGAAAAATTGATCAAAGGTTGGGCTGACGAGGCGCCATTTCACCTGGTGCGTCCGAAATGCCAAGCTCTCGGCACACCGACGAAATTGGGGAGCGAGCTCGTGGGACGGATCGAATTCCAGGGAAGGATCGGCAACGACTGGCGCGACTCGGAGCCGTGGTGGCCGCCACTGCCAGCGCCGCCTGAAAATGCGCCCAACGTGGTGCTGATCGTGCTCGACGACGTCGGGTTTGCTCAGCTCGGATGCTACGGGTCCGACATCGAGACCCCCTTCATCGACGCCGTCGCCGCCGAGGGCGTGCGACTGACCAATTTTCACACGACTGCACTGTGCTCGCCGACGCGGGCGTGCCTTCTTACCGGCCGCAATCACCATCGCAGCGGAATGGGCCGGGTGGCCGACCTGGCTTCCGGGTTCCCCGGCTATTGGGGGAGGCCGCCCCGCGAGAACGGGTTCCTTTCCGAGATGTTGCGGGAGACCGGGTATGCCACGTATGCGGTTGGCAAATGGCACCTGAGCCCGGAGGGCGAGACCAACATGGCGAACTCAAGGGCGACCTGGCCCCTTGGGCGCGGCTTCGACCGCTGGTACGGCTTCCACGGCGGCGAGACCCACCAATTCGTCCCCGCGCTGTACCACGACAACCACGCCGTGCGCCCGCCGTGCTCGATCGCCGAGGGCTACCACCTCAGCGCCGATCTGGCCGACCGGGCCATCGAGTACCTGGGCGACTTGCGCGCGGTGGACGACGAGTTGCCCTTCTTCTTGTACTTCGCCACGGGCGCCTGTCACTCCCCCCACCATGCCCCGGCCGAGTGGATCGAGCACTACAAGGGTCGCTTCGCCAAGGGCTGGGACGCCTGGCGCGAGGAAACGTTCACCCGGCAGCTGGCCTCTGGCATCGTGCCGGAGGGAACCGTGTTGACGCCGCGCCCACCGTGGGTCCCCGCCTGGGAGACGCTCGACGAACGCGAGCGGACGCTGGCCGAGCGGTTTATGGAGTGTTTTGCCGCCTTCTTGTCCTACACCGACGAGCAGATCGGCCGGGTGCTCGCTTTCATTGAGGACCTGGGTGACGCCGACGACACGGCAGTGGTCATCGTCTCGGACAACGGGGCCAGCTCCGAGGGCGGCAAAGACGGAACGATCAACGAGGGCCGGCTGTCGAATTTCGAGGGCGCCAGTGTCGACGAAATGTACGACCGTATCGATGAGATCGGTGGCCCGCGGAACCACAACAACTATCCGTGGGGGTGGACCATGGCGGGGAACACCCCGTTCAAGCGCTGGAAGCGCGAGGTTCACGAGGGCGGCGTAGCGGACCCATGCATCGTCCGCCTGCCGACTGACCGGCGGGCCACCGCGGGCGGAGGCCTACGCCGGCAGTACGCGCATGCAATCGACATCGCGCCGACGCTGCTCGAGTTGGTCGGCATCGCTCCGCCAGTCGAGATCGAAGGCGTTATCCAGTCGCACCTCGATGGGACCAGCTTCGCCCATGTGCTCGGCGAAGGAGGAGAGAAGGAGGCGGGTCGGCACCTCACCCAGCACTTCGAGATGCTCGGTTCACGAGCGATCTATCACGACGGGTGGAAGGCGGTGGCCTACCATCCGGTCGGCCCGATCTACGGCGACGGTCTGCGGGCCAACGCGCCATGGGACGAGGACGTGTGGGAGCTCTACCGGGTGGCCGAGGACGTGTCGGAGTCACGCGATCGGGCCGCCGAGTTCCCCGAGAGGGTCGCCGAGCTAGTTGCCCTCTGGTGGGAGGAGGCACGGCGCAATGATGTGCTTCCGCTCGACAACCGCGTGCTCGAGGTCATCGCACACAAGCACGACCACCGACGACTCCAGGCGACCTATCGCTATTTTCAAGGCGGCGCTCCGGTCCCGGAGTGGGTGGCCGTCGACACCCGCAACCGGTCCCACGAAATCGGCCTCACCGTGGAGGTCCCCGACGGCGTCGTGCCGGACGGAACCCTCCTCGCCCTCGGCTGCGCCCTCGGCGGATGGTCCTTCCACGTGCACGACGGCAGGCTGCGCTATGTGCACAACCTGCACGGCCAGCGTCTCTACGAGGTGGCAGCCGACACCGCGCTTGGTTCGGGTCGCCACGAGGTGGCCTTCCGGTTCGAGAAGGACGAGGCGCTGGGAGGCAAGGCCACGCTCGTACAGGACGGCGTGGTGGTCGGATCCGGCGAGGTGAAACGCTTCACTCCGGTGGCCTTCAACGAAGTGATGATCGGGCTCACGTGTGGCTACGAATGGGGCCCCGCGATCGGAGGCGACTACGAAGCACCGTTCGCCTTCAACGGAAGCATCGTCAGGGCGGAGGTGACGGCCACCGGTCCGGTCGTGCGCGACCCCGTCGCAGAGGTAGCGGCAATTCTCGCCTCCCAGTAAACGCGCCTGGTCGTGATCGCTCACGCTTGAGATCAGAATGCATTCGTCGCAAGGACGCTCGTGTCTGCATCAGGCAGTCGAATGCTCCTCAGGCTTCGAGTCCAGGCTCTGGAGGTGCTTCGTGGATCGTCGCCTCCCACACCCGTGCAGCCGTACGGATTGCCACGAGTCTCGCGACTCCGGCGCCCACTCCCGTGGCGATCGCCCAACTCAACGCATCCGACCAGGCGGCGCGACGATCAGCCGGGCGCGGCGGCGGAGCCTGGTGACGCACACCCTTCCAGACTGCCTCCAGACAGCGCTGCGTGACGAGGCCGGCAATGGCTCCGGACCCCAAGGCGATCACCTTCCAGCTGTAGTTCTTGATGGCAACCACGATGAGCCCCATACCCGGATGCGACCACTACCGAACGCAGCACGAGCGTGGCGAACGATATTTTTTTGCGCGCCGTCGCATTCCGCATGAGCCGTCTTGAAGCGTCAGTGCATCTGTCCGGATTCCACCTTGTCGTCCAGGGGGAGCTTCAAGAGCGCGTTTTCCACCACCTCACCGAGGGCTGGGTGAATCCAGTATTGACCTCTGGCCACGTCAGCGACTCGCTGGCCGTGCGCCATCGCCTGTATGAGTGGTGCAATGAGCAGCGAGGCATCGGGGCCAAGAATGTGGGCACCGAGAAGGGTCCCCGTTGCGGGATCGGCATAGACCTTGCAAAAACCGTCTTTGTCCCTGAGAGCCCACCCAAGAGCGGTATCGCTGTATTCCTCAATGGCCTCCACGTAGTGCCGGCCTTCGAGATCTTGGGAGCGTGCCCCAACTGAGGCGATCTGAGGATGGCTGAACACGGCTGAGGGGACCCACTCATGGGGAAGTCGCCGTGGATCGTCGGGGTGGGAGATGTTGTGGGCGATTGTCCGCGCCTCGGCATTTGCGACGTGTTTGAGCTCGAAGGGCGAGCTCACATCCCCGAGCGCCCAGACGCCTGGCGCGGCCTGGCCGAAGTCGTCCACAATGACGTGACCGTCGTCACGGACGACAACGCCAGCCAATTCGAGAGCGAGACCGTCGGTGTTCGGTCGCCGTCCCGTTGCGACCAACAGCGTCTCTCCACTGACTCGGCTTCCGTCCTCAAGCTCAAGAACGGTCTCAGAACCGTGGGCCTCGACCGCTGCCACCGAGGCGCTGAGATGGACTTTCCAGCGCTTTTCGACATTGGCCGTGAAACGTCTTGCGATCTCGGCGTCGAGAGTCTCCACCAGAGACGGAGCCATCGTGACGAGCGTGATGTCGACCCCAAGGCTCGAGAACACGTGCGCGAGCTCGGCGGCGACGTATCCCCCACCAAGGATCACCATGCTCGCCGGCAGCTCCTCGATCCACATGATCGTGTCCGACGTGTGGAATTCGACGTCCGCGCTCCGTACGACCGCCGGAACGAATGGTCGGCCGCCCGTGGCGATGACGATCTGATCGGCTGCTATATGGACTCGGTCATCCACGACCAGCTCGTGGGGACCTGCAAACTGAGCGTGCCCCTCGAACAGCGTCACGTCCGTCGACTCGACACGGCCCTTTCTCCCCTTGGTCGAGACGGTTTTGATCCGTTGCAGGACCCGGCCCCGGATGGCGGGCCAATGTACCGCTTCAAATTCTCGCTTGGATCCCCAACTGAGACGCTTGCCGGATGGTCATGGCCACATCCGCTGTGTGGACGAACATCTTGCTCGGAATGCAGCCGCGATTGACGCACGTTCCCCCGAAAGCGCCCGACTCGATAAGAGCTGCTCGTCGGCCGTCGAGGTCTTCCGGAATGACGACACCGCCAGACCCGGATCCGATGACAGCCAGATCGAATCTTTCCACCTCGCGGGGAGCCGTCACCGGGGTCGCGGTCTGGACTCTATGCCTCTGGGTGAGACGCAGATGCCTCTGGGTGAAACGCAGCCCGCCGGAGCTGCACAATGCGGGCAACGGCCACGATGATGACGACCAGTGCGCCTGCCGCGGCCGCGATCAGGAGCACCACCGCCGTGGGCGCTGTGCCATGAAACCACAGGAAGTTGACCGACGAGCGTTGCGTGTTTTGGGCGATGAAGACGACCAGCAAGACCAGGACGAACGCTGCGACGACCACTCCGGTCCAGCTCGCACTGATCCGCGTCCGGAGCGCCGTCGGGCGTTCATCGTGGTCATGCACAACGTTCGACATGGATAGCTACTGTTCTACCCGGGTAGCACTCAGCCGAAACTGGTGCTGCCACCGATCTCGCTCGCGACGATCGGACCTGGCCCACAAGGTTGTGGAGTTTCCCGCTCGTCGGTCCGTGTCCACAAGATGGAGGTGAGAGCGCAACCGTCGGAGTTGGCCTGCACTACCTTTATTCAGTCTCCTCATGAAGCGACGACAGCGGGGGTCGGAAATGCAGGCTCGCATTGCGAATCTCGAGGACACTGACGAGATCGCGAGAACTCTCGCCGAGGCGTTCTTCCTTGATCCCGTATGGGGGTGGGCGTTTGCGGATCCGGAGCGGCGTAAGGCCCAACACGAAGCCTGGTTCCGACTCCTCATCGGAAGCGCGCTTCCGCGTCAGTGGGTTTGGACGACTCCGGCCTATGAGGCCGTCTCACTGTGGGTACCTCCTGGTTGCTCTGAACTCAGCGAGTCTGACGAGGCGTTGCTGGAACCGATGCTCGAAGAAATGCTCGGTACACGAGCCCAGTTGGTCATGGACGTCTTTGATCGCTTTGAGGTGGCTCACCCTCGAGATCAGGACCACTACTACCTCAGCCTGCTCGCCACCCACACTGATCATCGCGGCTCGGGTCTTGGGATGGGGTTGCTCGCTGACAACCTCGCTCGGGTCGATGCCGCACACATGCCCGCTTACCTGGAATCAACCAATCCTGCCAACCTTGGTCGATACGAGTCCGTTGGCTTTGCCGTCTACGGTACATTCGAGGTTCCTGGTGGCGGACCTGCCGTGACGACGATGTGGCGGGATCCATCTCCCTAAGGGCATTCACGAGTCCGTTCTCGCCAGATGAACCACGCTGGGATCGACCGACGACTGCCGCACGGTTCCAGGAGGCGGTCGATCTTGGAGGCGGCTACAAACGGAGGGCAACGAGTGAAGATCACGAGGTTTCACCACGTGTCGGTGAACTGCAATGACACCCCACTGGCCGAGATGGTGTCGTTCTACGATGGTGTCTTCGGACTGGGCTCGAAGGAACGTCCCGAGATCCCGGGCATCCCGGGCCACTGGTACGACGTTTCCGATCAAGAGTTGCACGTCGTAGGTGCTCCACCCCGGGGGACTCAGATCGACTCAACGGGAAACCACTTTTGTGTCGCGGTGGAGGACCTTGACGAGGCCATAGCGGAACTCGAGGAGCGCGAGATCCCCTACGAGCGAGCTGTGCAGGGAGCAGGAACGGTTCAGATTTGGATCAACGATCCGGCCGGAAACACGATCGAACTACAGCAGGACCGAGCATGCTGATAATCGCCGGCCATTTGACCGTTGATCCCTCCCACCGAGCAGCATTTCTCGCTGCCAACGCGGATGTCGTCGGCCAAGCCCGTCAAGCCACTGGATGCCTCGACTTCGTGCAGGCAGCCGATCCGATTGACCCCAGCCGGATCAACATCTTCGAACGGTGGGACACGGAGGAACATCTGCTCATCTTCCGAGGAGCTGGACAGCCGGAATCCGATTCGCCGCCGATTCAGTCTGCCGACGTCAAGCGGTACATCATCTCGGCGATCGATAATCCTTAGATCAGACGGCTCAGAGTGTTGCTTCTTACCGAGAGGGTCGTTGCATTCCCCTCCTGGCCGTGAAACGGACACATGGTATCCGTCACTCACCTTCCAGAGTGCGTCGACCGCGCGACCAGCGGACGATCCCAGGGCTTGATTACGGGCCGTTTTCGCCATTCGGCATGCTCTCGCTGCCATGCTCTTGGCGATCAGCGTCCACTTCCTTACCGAGACGGCGGAGTTGGCCCGAACTAATCCCCTTCACCAGTTGCTCGAGCACCTGTGACCGATCCGATTCGGGCAGCACCTCAATGGCCTCGAGCACCTTCGCGCTTATCTGTTCATCCGAGGCGTGCGGACCTAGCTCCCCACTTATTCGTGCGATCAGCTCGGCCACGTCTTCCATGATTGCCTCCTCAATGAAGAGGTTAGGGCGCCGTACCCCAGCCGACCACCCGGTCTCGGCTTCGGTGTCGTGCCGGCCTGCTGAAGGCAGACGAGGCACTACTCGGGAGGGACTCTGCCCATCCTGAGTGACCTGACGAGCCTGGTTTGCAAGAGTCGGCGAGCCAGAGGGGCAGCCAAGACTCTCGTCAATTGGGAATACAGAAAGCTGCTCCGAATGGTGTCCAGCTCTCGGTGGAGATCGCGGTTGGCGGCCTGGAGGCCATACAACTCCCACGAGAGGGCGCCGAGCACTGACGGCTCGTAGTACTTCCCACCGTTCTGAACCGCCTGCGCTTCCCGCACATTCTCCGCGACTTCCCATCCGGTCAAGGCCGCTTCATTGGAAAGGACCTTCTTGTTGGGCTGCGCAGTGAAGTACGCGAAGAGAGCCGATTGTGGATTCTCGGAAAGGTACTCAGCATCGCGGTCCAGAACGACTTGACCCCAGTGTTCACGTTCACCACGATCCACGCCAAAGAGTTGCGCATTGTGCGTGAGAACCGGATAAGCAAGTGCTCCACCCAGCGGAACAAATTCGTCAACGTGGAAATACCGACGCAGGGTCTCAACAATGAGTTCGGAATGCACCGCTTCGGTCGGATCAACCTGTACGAACAGATCCAGCAACGGATAGGCCATTGACTGCCGGACCTGTTCAGGAAGGGTCTCGTTCACTTTGCTGGCCTGATCCCAGGCGTCGAAGGAATACTGGTTCCTGTGCGGTCCGACATAGTCGAACGATATGAACCACCCATCCTCGGGCAGGAGTTGACAAATGCTCCTGAACACTCGGTCGAGCCGCATCACGTGGTGAGCGGCAGCGTGGTTCACAACCAGGTCGAAGTGCCCCACAGGGAGCGCGTCCGAGTTGACGTTCGTCTGAACGTAGCGAATGCGCCGACCTTCGGCCAGACATCTCGCCTCATCGAGAAGGGTTTCGGAGTAATCAATGCCGATGGCCTCTCTGATCAGTCCTCCATCGAGCATCTCGCGCTCAACCCAGCCATTCCCGCAGTTCAAGATGAGCGCTCGCTCGAAAACCTTCCCGGTTCTGCTGGCGAAATGTCTCCACCAGTTGACCGACTCGTCACCGGAGATTCGGCGGTTGATCATCCGGTTCGTGCAGTCGAGGTTGTTCCAGTACTGACCCTCGTAATAGACCTCGGGGTTTTCGTTCACGTCTAATGGGGGCATGATTCGCTGAACCTTGCGTTCTTCATCCGTTGGTACACCGGGTGGATCAGTATCCCAGATCACCTCCGAGGTGGGTCTGGATGACTTTGACGGCCCATACGTACCGGGTCCCGGCAGACAACGTCGTGGACACCGTGGTGGGCCGCAGACCGTCTGGGATTTGGAATACAACGGAACACGAGAGGACGAACGGAAAGACCTCGGACCATGGGGGCCCCTCGGCGCTCGACACTGTCGTGAAGACCGGGGCCGCGCCGACCGGCAACGAGAGCGCCAACACTGACGACGGGGTGACTGGACTGATCAGCGCTGTCCGCTCCCAACGGTTTTGACAATCCAGATCAGCCCTCCTTTTCCGGTTTCTCAGGTCACCGACTTGGCGAGAGAGGCACGCGGGATCAGCCGAGGGATGAACATTCTCGGAGCTCTGCCGAGGCTCCAGCCGGCCAGGGCCACGGTCTACAGAGCGAGCTTGGGCACGAGGCGGCGGCGGGCCCATCACCGGCTCGCATCGGGCAGAGAATTTGGCAGCTCGTTTGTCCTGCAACGTCACGGGAGTTTCTAGGAACCCGTCAACCCGTCAACCCGTCAACCCGTCACGTGGCAACCGGTCGCAACGGCGTGAGATCGAAGAGAGTGGAGCAACGTCGACCCAGAGTCTGAACACCCGGTGCACGGCAGCGCTCTACCTAACCTGATGGGCCATCTGGAATATGTTGCCGAACGGATCACGCACCATGGCCCGACGGTCGCCGTATGGCGTTTCGAGAGGTTCTTCCAGCGAGTCGGCGCCAGCATCGAGCGCCCGGCGGTAGGCGTCGTCCGCATCATCGACATACACGTACAAGAAGGCCGGGAACGGATCACGCTCGATCGCCGGTGAGACCATCACCAGCGAGTTCCCGATCACTATCTCGGCGGGGCGCCCGGGATCAATAGATCCCGTTGCTCCGAATACCTCCCGAAGAAAGTCGACCTGCGCGGCCACATCCTCGACGACGATGCGAGGCGTTATCGAGTGGTACCCCTGCCGAGCGACCCTCGAGGGCATGACTCAGTATTCCACTGTCCCGACATTCGAGTACGTATCGAGCTGAGGCATGCCTTATGTCATCATTCAGGAGCCAGGGTTGGTCGCCGTCAACGGTCACATGTATCGCGACCGACGGCGATGGTGCCGACTCCGGATAGCCACAGAGGGCCGGACCGACGAGGTCCCCCGGGCCGACCGCAACTGGCGCTGAAGTGAATGCACCGACGAGGACGGTCGGCACACATCGCATTATGTTCACCGCCACGATATTCGGGACGTCCTGACCCGCCTGCAGGCCGAGTGCGCCAGACTGATCGGCGAGGTGGCGCGGGTACGTCGAAGCGTGCGCATCCGCATTGGCTCTAGTGTCGCTCCGATTGCTCTCTGATAGTTCCGACCCCGAATGAAGGGAGACGACAATGACGACTGATGGCGTGGCTGCGCCAAGTGGACACACGCCACAAGGTGGCGTCATCGTCGGGAGGACCAACGCGAGAAGGAGCATGATCCTCTTCGAGGACCCGCAGTGTCCTTACTGCCGACAGTTCGAAGAGATGAATGGCGCGCACGTCATGGCCGCTGTAGGTGTCGGTGAATTGGCCGTTGAATATCGGATGCGCTGCTTTCTGGGCCCGGAGTCGGTGCGAGCCGACAACGCTCTCGCCCTTGCGGCGGAGGCGGATCGCTTTGACGAGCTCCGGAAGGCCCTGTTCGCCGCGCAACCGCCGGAGGGGACGGGCGGCTTCACGAAGAGCGACCTCGTGGGACTCGGAGCACAAGTCGGCCTTCGCGACTCGAACTTTGTTTCCGGAATACAAGGAGCTCGATACGAGCCTTGGGTGCTGAGACGCGAGGAGCTCTACCAGGACGAGGATCCACAAGGAACGCCGGCGGCCTGGCTCGACGGACGCCCACTCGACTCGAGCGTTCTGTTCGACGCGCCGCGGCTCGCCAAGATCCTTCGCGATTGACCGTTGCAATCAGCCGACTCCAAGGAGAGATGGGTGTCGTCGAGGGCACAGAGCATCGCCAGTGAGATCGGAGCGGCTGTTCCACCGCGACCGCGGCGGATTTGTACAGCCCGGCCAGGTGATGATCGGGCCGTCCGCCTGCAGCAAGAGGCGCTTTTGCCGCGGCGTTCGGGGCGGTCATCGCCGCGATGCACGTCCGCAACCGCATCCCCGCACATCGCATTTCGATACTGGGGAATTCCCGCCCGGGACCGGATGGTACTCCCCCTGGAATACGAACATATGTTCGTCTACAGTGAGCACAGGTGGAGCCTCCGCCGGCCGGGCGAGCGACGATCCTGCATGCCGATCTCGATGCCTTCTACGCGTCAGTCGAGCAACTGTTGGACCCCTCGCTGCGGAACCGGCCCATCGCCGTGGGCGGCAGTGTGGTGCTGGCGGCATCGTATGAAGCCAGGAGCTACGGCGTCCGCGGCGGCATGCCAGCCTGGCGGGCCCGTCAGCTTTGCGGTGATCTCCTTTTCGTGGGCGGCCACTTCGGGCGCTACCAGCAGTTTGGCGACGACGTTGTATCTGTCTTTCATGACTTCACCCCCCGAGTCGAGCGGGTGTCGATAGATGAGGCATTCCTCGACGTTGCCGGCGCCGTCCATCTTTTCGGAGCGCCCACTGAGATAGCGGCAGCCATCCGCCGACGGGTTCGCGAAGAGATCGGTCTGCCTTTGTCGGTTGGCGTGGCCCGCACGAAGCACCTCGCCAAGGTGGCGTCACAGGCGGCCAAGCCTGACGGACTCGTCGCCGTGGAACCGGGCGACGAGAGCAGCTTTCTCGAACCCCTTCCCATCGGGCTGATATGGGGCGTCGGCCCAACGACAGAACGCCGCCTGCAGCAGGCCGGGATCTCCACTATCGGGCAATTGGCCAGTGCCGGCAGCCCGATCCTGGGCAGCCTGCTCGGTCAGGCTGCCGGGACAAAGCTGGCCGCTCTCTCAGCCAATGTCGATGCGCGGGCAGTGGAGACGCCGGCCCGGTCGAAGTCAATGGGTGCGCAGGCCGCCCTCGGACGGCGGGATCCAACTCCGGAACTCATCCGAGAGACGCTCGGCTACCTGGTCGACAGGGTTGCCGGTCGCCTGCGAAAGGCAACCTTGGCCGGTCGGACAGTGACCGTACGGGTCCGCTTCCCTCACCTGCGCTCTGTGACCCGGTCTGTCACGCTGTCCGTTGCGATCTCGACCACGCTCACGTTGACTGAGGTGGCTGAAAGGCTCGCCCACTCGGCCATCCTCGACAACGAGCGAGAACGAGAAATCACGCTCATCGCTGTTTCCGTCTCCAACTTGCACCCAGACCATTCCTTGCAGCTCGAGCTACCCCTCGATTCCACCAATGTGCGGCAAAATTTGGGCACCCCACGTGGATTCGTCGTCGAAGCCTCCAGATGGGGGGTGGACCGGTCCATTGATGCAATTCGGGACAAGTTCGGACGGACTGCCGTCGGTTACGCCACTGTCGCGCTTTCCGCGGCCGATCGAGTTCCCGAAGAGTTCCGCGAACTGACCGAGCGAGGACCAGGCGGCAACCAGGCATAAGGCTCGAGGTGCCGCGCCTACCTCAACACCGTCTGATGGACATGGGAGCAACCAGCATCGAGAGAACGGATGGGTCACTCCCATGAGTCCGCGGGAGATCCGCCCCACTGGGCGTCGAAGTCTCAGAGCAGAGGGATTCAGGTAGGCGGTCGCACTAACCCGCGATGTCGGACAGTCGCAGGGCAAAGTGCCACAAGCTTCTAGAGCCTGACTCGAAGATCGGGTGCACGTTGAGTGTGAACTGTGACGCGATCTGAGAGTTTCCTCAGGTCGCTGATGCGGCGAAGTGAACAGTTCACCTTCCCGTCACCCACTGCGGGTTGGCCGATCCTCAGCGGGTAAGACTGATGCTGCGCGGGTCCCACAAATCTACCTCTTGGCTTTCGATGAGATGACGCTCGTAGTTCCCCTTACGGCGTTCGAGACAGTGGAGACAGAGAAGTCCGAGTTGATCCGGCTGACGAGCAGAGCACACAGAAGGAGACACCATGCACAAATACCCTTGGCGCAAGATGCGTTGGTTCGTCGCCGGTGCAGCAGTCGTGGCAGTCGCGGCACCCGCAGCTGCATTCGCCTCGTCGAGCGGATTACCGACGTTCACACTTACCTCTGGCGGCAGCGGCACCGTTGCTTGCCCGAACGATCAGCAGCTGTCGAACTCGAGCGTTGACCAGTCTTCGGAGACGGTGAGCTGTTCTGATGGCGGGAGCACGACCACCACGACGACGGACCCGAGTTCCACGACGACTCAGCCGACCACCACGACCACTCTTCCGCCGACAACGACGACCACGATCTCCACACCTGCATCGGGCGGCAACTGCGCAAACCCCTCCTTCTCAAGCTCTGAAGCAACTGGGACTGACAACATCGACCCCGGCGACGGTGGCTTTTGGTGGGTGGACAACGACGCCTGGTCGGGATCGCACGGCCCTCAGACCATCAACGTCTGCAATCAGTCTTCCTGGTACGCCACGTCGAACCAGCCCAATGTCCAGGGCCAGGTCGAGACCTATCCCAACACCGAGTACGACATTGGTGGGCGCAACAACGGAGTTCCGACAAGGCCGATCAGTGGCTATCCAGCTGGCTCGATCACGTCCACGTTCTCAGAGGTGTATCCCTCGGGCGGCGGATGGGATGCGTCCTACGACCTGTGGACGGACACTTGGGAAAACGAGACCATGGTCTGGAATCAGTGGGCCGGGGACAACGCGTTTTGGCCTAGCCAGGCCAAGACACCAGTGACGATTGACGGAGTGGGGTACACGTTCTTGGCCAATGGCCACAACTGCAGCGCTGCGGTTGAGTCCACCTGTGAGTACATGTTCTTCCGTGACACCCAGGTCACCTCGGGATCGGTAGACCTCGCAGCAATCCTCCAGTGGGAAGTTGCCAACGGGTATGCCAAGGCCAGCGATGTTCCGACACAGCTGGAGTACGGCGTCGAAATCAGTTACACGAACGGGCCTGAGACGTTCCCGATGACCGGCCTGACATTCAGCGTGTCTTGACCTCTTCCTCGGCCTCCGATGGCCACAGCGACTTGTCCGAGAGCTACGAACACGCACGCCCGGCCGAATCGGGATCTCGACTGGCGAGGCCTGGGGAAGGCCAGCACCAGGCGCAGTCCGCTCCTCGCCATGACCCACGCCAGTCCGGCCCGCAGCCGCCGCCCTTCGATCCGCCAGCGTCGCCGCTGACGTGCGGGTGTCGGCTTCTCCTGCGAATGACACCCTGGCCCAGGTGGGTATCAATCAGCAACAGACTTCAGTAAGAACGGCTCGCTCCGCAGTACCCTACGCCATGCAATTCGTTTCTCGAGGCAAGTCGGTTGCCGAGGCCCTCGGCGTCTTTTCGGATACTCCACGTGATCAGAGGCCCGGCACGTGAGGGGCCAGAAATGGCTGGTTCCAATCAGCGTGCTGCTGTGCGGGTCGGTCTTGACGGCCTTGGTCGGAGTTGGCGCGGCGGGAGGCGGCACCCCGACGGTGGAGGCAAAGTACCCGGTCGGAGTTGTGACAGACACCTTCGTTGACACACACCGCGCGACGCCGGCCTGGAGCGGAAGCCCAGAGTTGCCAACGCGGACCCTCGTGACGACGATCCTCTATCCGTCCACCGGTCCCGCCGGCGCCGAACCGACACCGGGTGCGGCACCGGACAAGGCTGCTGGGCCCTACCCCCTGATTGTCTTCGCCCACGGTCTCGGCGGGACCCCTCAGGGCTACATGAACTTGCTCGCCGCTTGGGCTTCGCAGGGATTCGTCGTGGCGGCGCCCCTATTTCCGCTGTCGAACGGCAATGTTCCTGGTGGCCCCGACGCAGGCGATGTGGTGAACCAGCCCAAGGACATGAGTGACGTAATCGACTCCGTGCTCTCCGACTCGCTCCTTCCTACTGGGACCCTGTCGGGTTTGGTCAACTCCCAGGAGATCGGCGCCGCGGGACACTCCAACGGAGCGGTCTCCACGCTCGGCCTGGTGGCGAACACCTGCTGCCTGGACTCCAGGGTGAAGGCGGCGGTCGTGATGGCCGGTACCACCGAGGGGTTTCCTCCCGGTCACTACGACTTCTCGAAAGCGCCGCCGCTCCTCATTGTCCATGGCACGGCGGACCAACTGATCCCGTATCGGAGCGCTCCGCTGATTTACAACGAGGCGCGGGGACCGAAGGGCCTTCTCACTCTCGTGAGTGGCTCCCATGACGCAGCGGGTGGGCAGGACCCACGAACAGCACCGACGGTGATCCACACCACGACCGACTTCTTCAAGACCTACCTCGCCGGCAATCGGCAGACCAGCTCTCACCTGGCCAAAGATGGACGGAGTCCGGTCACGAAGATGACATTGGACCTTGCACGGGGGTCGCATGGAGTGGCCATTGCAGTCCCTCCGGTCCCTGTGGTCCACCTCAAGGCGGCAGTGTCACCGAACCACAACCTCACGAATGGCGAAGCAGTGACCGTCCGGTGGAGCGGCTATACCGCCGGCAAGGTCATCAACATTCTCGAATGCGCGCACGTCGACATTTCAAGCGGCAGTTCGGCGGGTTGTACCTTCGCCAACGCGGGTTTACTTCATCCCGATCCCACAGGCCATGGGCATTTCACGATGCACATCACCACTGGAAAGGTCGGTGACGGGATCTGTGACTCGACTCACCCGTGTTTCATCGCAGTCAACGACGCCAGCTCCCTGAGTGCCGCTGGCACAAAGGTTCTTTCGATCTCGTTTGCTCCTGCCAAATCCTAACGCACCCACTCGGGACGTCGACGGGCGAGTCCGGAGGATGCTCTGGGATCACGTCGTCGACCACCGCAACGAGTGCTGAAGACGCGTCCACCCCTACGATGACGACATGTCAGAAGCGATCCAGTTCTCGTTCGACCCACGGTGCCCCTGGTGCTACCAAACCTCGCGCTGGGCTCTGCGGCTTCAGGAATTGGAGAGGCTCGAGCTCCAATGGGGGGTCTTCTGCCTCGAGTTGAACAACTTCGAAGGTGACTACGACGCCTTCGATCCGTGTCGTTCGAAGTCGGCTCCCGCGTTGCGCACGAGTGTCCTGGTGCGAGAGACCGAGGGCCATCGGGCCTGTGGCAGCTTCTACGCGGCGATCGGTCGACGGTACTTCTACGAACTCGAAGATCTGTCACTCCCTACCACTATCCGCGCTGCGCTCAGTGAGATCGGTCTCGACCCCGACCTCTACGAGCGGGCCGTGGGCGACGATGCCTCGTGGCAGACCGTTCGGACTGAGCACGAGACGTTAGTGGAGGAGACGGGGGCGTTCGGGGTACCGACCCTCCGCCTCGACAGCGGTCGAGGTCCCTCCATGTTCGGCCCGGTCATCAGGGAAGTGCCGTCAGACGATGAAGCGATCGAGTTGCTCAATCACACTGTGTGGCTGATGCGAAGTGCGAACTTCTATGAGCTCAAGGGCGGTCGGCCCGAACTGCCAGAACTTCCCTACATCGCCAAGGCCCTCGCCGAGCGCGCCGGGGCATCGGGATCTGCCCGCAGCTGAGGTCTTTCCTGTCGGGGAGGTGTCCAGCCCTCGACGACGTCAGGATCCGGACTCGAACACCTGGCCGAGAACTTCATGCGGTCTGGGCGAACCGTCAATGACGCGGTTCACCCGCCTGGTCAGCCTCCATCCGGCAGGTGTCCGGCGGCACTCCCAATGGTTGGCCGACACGCGCCAGACCCGATGTTCGTGCTCGCCATGAAGAAATACCTGCGAGTAAGTGATCACGACCGCTGTGTCACCCTCGATCGTGACGACTGGTGCACTCTGCACGTGAGCGCACCCCTGACGGATGAGTGCTTGCTGTCCCTCGCTCTCGACCATGGCCGACACGCCGGCTGGACCCTCGAGGAGGGAGAGGTCCGACTCGAGAACCCCGTCTTCGTCGAAGAGTGCAGCAGCCTCGGCACTCCTGCCGGTGTCGACGGCCGGACCCCAGCTGCAGACGAGCCGCAAGAGGGCCACGTGGTCCTCAAGATGCCGGAGCCTCGCCTCGAGATCCTCCAACTTGGCCGACAGCGCGACAGCGTTCTGCACATCCATGGCTCGCTCCGTCCGACTGCTCAATTCAGCTGTGGTGCCAACGTGCCGTTGGCGTCGAGGAGGTGGTGGCGCGCCTCGTGCGCCGCATAGCTCGCCAGTCCGGCCACCGTGAACTCGAAGACCCCGTCTGATCCTCCATCCCGGATCATCGTGCGCGACCAGTCGTCGGGTTGCAGCTCCTCGAGAATGTCGGCCAACCGATTCGCCTGCGTGTGGAGGTCCTCCGCGAGCTGGTCGGCCTCGAGTTGGTTGTAGCCCGCCCACGCCGCTTCATTGGGATTGAATTGCGGGAAGACGGGATTCTCCTCGCGCACCATGAGGAGGATGCGGTCGCCGTACACACGCTGGATGTCACGAACGTGTGCGCCGTACTGCAAGGGGGAGAAAATGCCGGGCCCTGGGCAAGTCCGGAGATACCGTTCGTCCGCGCTCGTCAGGAAGGCCCGCCAGGCTCCAGCCGCTTCGAGAAGCGCGTTGCCAAGCTGAGCGTGGTCGATGGAGGACGCGTCCTCGCCACACTGGGGGCAGCGCTCCGTCTGGGCGCGGGCCCACTGCCAGCCCTCACCCCGCTCGCGGCGGTAGTCGTCGAGCGACTTCTGAGGCGGCATTTCAGTCGAGCGATCGTTTGGCGTCGAGTTCATCACCTCCAGTATTCCCCTCGGACCGCCCGCGCGCTGACGCTCAGCTGGGCATGCCCGGAGATCTGGGGATCGTCGACACCATGATCGGTTTCCTCATCGCGGCACGAGGGCTCGTCCCGTTGGTCGGCCGTACGTAGCAGGCCGAGCTCCGTGTCTTGCTCAGTGTCGTTGCTTCCGTCCAAGAGTCCCTTACACACGGACCTTGCTAGGTGGGTCGAGACGTTCGGGGTCGGGGAGTACGCCTACAGCGGTGATTCGGCAACCTACCTGGGGTGACGGGATCCGTTGTTCCGCTCCGGCGAGGCAGACAGTTCCGACCGCCTGACTCCGGTCTCGTGGGATTTCTGAGGGATCGAACTGAACGTGAGAGGCACGCTGCGATAGAACGGCGAACCTCAACGATCTGGCATCGCCTTCGAGGGCGACGCCACCGCGGCAACGGGCTCGCGGCCGCCCGCCTGACCTCGGATCCGATCGACGATCTCGCTGAGGTCGTCTCCCGAGATCGTCTCCTTCTCGAGGAGAGCGGCGATGACGGCGTCGAGTGCGGCTCGGTTGTTGGAGAGCAGCACCCGAGCCCTGTCCTCGGCTTCGCCGAGCAAGCGGCTCACTTCTTGATCGATGACCTCCTGGGTGCCCTCGGCATAGGGTCGCTCCTGGGCGAACACGGGCCCGGCCTGTCCGTTGAGCTGCTCGGACCCGTAGCCAATGGGCCCGAGCCGCGGGGACAGGCCCCACTCGGTCACCATTTTGATGGCCAGCTGGGTGGCACTGGCGAGGTCGTTGGCGGCGCCGGTCGAGGCTTCACCGATGACGAGGTTCTCCGAGGCGCGCCCGCCCAGGCGCACAGCGAGAGAATCGAGCAGATAGCTCTCCGAATAGAGGTGTCGCTCGTCGACCGGGAGCTGCTCGGTGACACCGAGGGCCCGGCCGGCGGGCAGGATCGTGATCTTGGCCACCGGGTCGGCGTGCTCTGAGAGAAAGGCAACGAGCGCGTGCCCTGATTCGTGGATGGCCACGGACTGCTTCTCTTCGGGGAGAAGCGCATTGGACCCGTCGCGGCGCCCGAGCAGGACGCGATCCCTCGCCTCGTCGATGTCGGCGGCGTAGATGGTGTCGCGGTTGTCGCGGATGGCCACGATGGCCGCCTCGTTGATCAGATTGGCCAGGTCCGCTCCGGAGAACCCCGGCGTGGCCCTGGCGACGGCGTTGAAGTCGACGTCGGGGGCCAGGTGCTTGCCCTTGACGTGGACGGCCAAGATGGCGGCCCGCTCGGCCTGATTGGGCAGCGGGATCTCCACCTCACGATCGAAGCGACCAGGGCGCAACAACGCGGGGTCGAGGATCTCGGGGCGGTTGGTGGCGGCCATGACCACCACCCCGGTGGTGGGGTCGAAGCCGTCCATCTCGGCCAGAAGCTGGTTGAGGGTCTGCTCGCGTTCGTCGTTGGAACCGAAGGCCGAGCCGCCCCGGCGCTGGCCGATGGCGTCGATCTCGTCGATGAAGATGATGGAAGGGGCCCGCTTGCGGGCATCGGCGAAGAGGTCTCTCACCCGTGATGCCCCGACGCCGACGAACAGCTCGACGAAGCTCGACCCGGTGAGGGCGAGGAAGGGCACGCCCGCCTCGCCGGCCACGGCCCGGGCCATTAGCGTCTTGCCCGTTCCCGGTGGACCGACCATCAAGACCCCGCGGTGGACCGACGGCGCCCGCGCGGGCGTAACGATCGGGATGGCTCAAGAAGTCGACGACTTCTGACACCTCACGTTTGGAGCCCTCGTACCCGGCGATGTCGCTGAAGCGGGTCGCGGGCTTCTCCTCGTCATAGACCTTGGCCTTGGACCCTCCGATGCCCATGATCCCTCTGGAGAGCTGCTTGGAGTTCCTGCGCCCGATCCAGATGAAAAAGGCGACGAAGAGCACCAGGGGAAGGAAGGAGAGCAGGTCGGTCAAAAGCGCTGAGCCAGCGCCGACGCCGGTGACGTTGACGTGATGGGCTTTGAGCGTCGGGGCCAGTTGCTGGTCGTCGATGGCTGTCGGGATCTGGCTCGTGTAGTGGTCGCCCCCCTTGAGCGTGCCGGTGATGGCGCCGCCCGGGTTGACCGAGGCCGTGCTCACATGGCCCGAGGTGACCTCGGACAAGAACTTCGAATAGGTGAAGCTCTTGGTCGTCGTACTCGTCATGTGGGGAATCAAGAACAGCAGCAGCGTGATGAGGATCCCCGCCGGCAGGATCCACATGCGCCAGCGCGGCGGCGGAGGCGCAGCAGGCGCCGGGGGTCGATCGTTGGGCGGGCCCGGCTTCGCCGTCCCCGTGAGGTGCCGAATCGTGTGCGCCATCAAGACCCCCTTTGGGGTTCACTCTTGCACTTACAGAGAAATATTGCCCGATTCAGAGTTGGGCCCAAGATCGTCCAAGGTGCAGCTGAAGGCGTTTTGGTCTGATTTCTGCGGCATCCCGCAGGCGAGGGGTCAAACCACTTCGCATACCCCGGCCACAGTGTCCTCGATCTTGGCGTCCAGTCGCTCTCCGATGGCAGTTAGACCACGACGGTCCAAGGAGGCGAACAGGCTCGAAGGAAGCATGTAGGAGACGTGCACGCCACTTTGGTCCTCATAGATGGCCGCTTGAAACGGGGCGAACAGCGAGCCGTTGCGCACGCTGCCGATGACCTCGGCTGCAATCAGTGGGTTCCCGACGAGGTACTGCGTCGCATGCAAGTCGCTGCCGCGCAGGCTCATGAGCGCCCCTTGGTCGAGTCGGGAGACGGCCAGGAACCCTGAGGAACCGAGTGTCGGCGTGATGGCGGCTTCCACTTCTGACCATGCTGCCTGCGAGCTCACAAGGGCGACCGTGACGCTCGGGTCGAGCAATGGGATCCGCTCGTCGAAGCGAGTTCTCGTCGATTCGAAATCGGACCGGCTATTGAAGGTAACCACCGAAAGATCAATGCGCTTACTGACTCTCGTCCTCATCGTGGATCCCTTTACCGTCCGGTGCCGGTCAGGAAGGATCGTCTCTTTAGTGGACCCTGATAGGTACGCAGAGGACTTCACGATCTGGCCTCGACGATGGCCTGCACCGCGCGGAGCCGACCGCTGGAAAGGCCGCGAACGAGGTTGTTCGCCTTTTCGACAAAGTTGTCGACGAATATGTGCAATCCGAGCGTGCCCGGAGGAACGGACAGGAGGATCTCCATGATCGTTGCCGCTTCCTCGGTCCTGTCATTCCAGTGGGTAACTGCGAAGCCGGCAGATTCGATCGTGGCCCGCAGCTGGTCACCGGAGGTGAGGTAGCTCAGCGCTGGCTGATCAGCCCACGGAAGCGGGAAGGTGAGCTGGCCCGGCGTGCCAGCGAGGATGTCCCAGATGGCAAGCCGCCCTCGTGGTCGCAGCACGCGACGGGCCTCGTCGTACAGGCGGGTCTTGTCGGCCACGTTCATCTGGACGTGTTGGCTCATCACAACGGTGAAACTGGCCGGGGGAAACGGCAGATTCGTGACATCACCGTGATGCACCGAGATGCGGGCGTCCAACCCAACCAGCTCGTTGAGCCAACGTGACGTGTTGCAGTACTCCTGAGTGAGATCGACGGCCGTGACCCGGCAGCCAAATTGGTCGGCGAGATAGCGGGCAGTGCCACCAACGCCGCTACCGGCGTCGAGCACCTCGTCGTTGCGCTCGATCCCAGAAAGCTCGGCGAGTTGGCTGGTCGCGATTCGACCCATGGTGTGAAAATCTTCGAGGGGTGCGAGATCCCCACGCTGCAGCTCGTTGAGGTCCAGGCCGGCGGCCACAAGGGCTTCCTCTATGTGGCGCTTGGAAAGGCCGGTTGCGTACTGTCGTTCGAGGATGGTCACTGGCATTGCGTACTCGCAACTTCGGCCAGGAGATCTGCCACGACCTGGGGTTGATCGTGCTGCGGCCAGTGCGAAGCGTCGGGCACGATCTGAAGTGACGGGTGGGTGAACAGGCCGGCGATCTCGCGTGCCAGAGACTGGTGCAAGTAACGATCCGATCCACCAAAGATGATCGAGACAGGAACCTCCAAATCAGCGAGTGCACCGCTGTCGACAAGCTTGTCCTGCTCGCTCAGCGACTCGAACAGACGGGCCGTCCAGGCGCGAATAGCCGCAAGGGCGTCAGGTTGATCCGCGTTGCCGAAGAACTGCGGCAGGATTGATCGCACAGCGACACCCTGCGGGTCGAGGGCGTCCATGCCCCACTGATCGGCAGTGAACTGCAGCAGCCAGAGACGCTGCGCGTCGTCATTGATCATCGCGTCGGCAAGCTGAATCAGATCCGGGTCGGCAAGGAGTCGGATCATCTCTGGAAGCTCAAGTGCAGGCAAGTGACCGAAGATCGTGTTGAGGAGCACGAGATGGGTGACCCGTTGTGGGTGTGCGACAGCGAACGCGACAGCGTCGGGCCCAGAGGCGTCGTGGCCGACCAGTATCGCTCGCTCTATGCCGAGTTGGTCGAGCAGAGCTTCCAGTTCGGAGACATGCTCTTTCAAGGAGAATCCCCCGAGCTCGGAGCGATCGGATCGACCGTAGCCGGACCAATCGAAGGCGACCGCGCGTCTCGGGCTCAGCAACGGCAAGAGCCTCTCGTAGATGTTGTGATCGTCAGGGAACCCGTGCATGAGGATGATCGGCGGATCATCACCAGCGATCTCGCGTACGAAGAGAGAGCCGATCGGCGTCTCGACGAGGCGATCACGAGGGGCCAGCGCTGTCTCAGTCATGGGAGTGTGTCCTTTCAAGCATTGGTAGGCGGCATCTCAGGGTCAAGCGGACACTCGTTATCCTCAGGCGAATTCCTCGTTCGGCGGGGAGGACTGTCGTCAGTGGCTGGTGTGAGCCAGTCGTCTCGACGCAACCGCTCGACATCGGCGAAATCGCCGAGGATGCTCACGCCTTGGCTGATGGCGACGTCCGCGTCGAGGGCACCCGACATCAGTCCGACAATGAGCTCGGGCCGTCCGGTGACGACGACGTCGGGCGACGGCGCGGGACCAGTGCGCACCTCCACTCTGCCGGCCGCTGACGTCAGCGTCAGCAGCTCGTCTCCGGTCCGGAGTTCGATCTGGATGTTGGGCCGCTGCGGGTCTATGCCACCGAACATCAAATCCAACGGAAGCTCGAGCCACCGAGCTCGAAACGCGTCGGTGCCCTGTCCTGCGAGCATCAACGGCGCGCCCCAGCGGACGAGCTCGTGCACGGCCGTCCCCAGCTTTCGACCCCGATCGGTGAGCTCGTAGCGGCTCTCTGCGTCACGACGAATGACCCCCGCACCCTCGAGCTGGCGCAACCGCTCGGCGAGGAGGTTGGTGGCGATGCCTGTCAGGCCGTCTTGGAGCTCGCTGTAACGCGAGGGGCGAACCAGCAGCTCGCGCACGATGAGGAGGGTCCACCGGTCTCCGACCACGTCGAGGGCTTTGGCGAGGGCGCAGTACTGGTCGTAGGAACGCATTCTCAGAGCTTACACTTTAGATAATCTAGTGACAACCCTTGACTTTCTAGAGTGTTCTCTTTATAAAATAAAGCCACCGCCAAACCAAACCTCGAAGGAGGTGGCCGATGCGCCCCGATGTGTTGCGATCTTTGGTGTCTTGGCAAGCCCGCGACGGGCGCCCAGACCATCGCCGCGGCCGGCTTCGGGTCATTGCAGTGACGACTCTGATCACCCTCACTGCGATCGTCGCGGCAACGATCGCGGTCACAGCTCCGGCAACTTCAGTACGGGCTTCTTCTACAACACCGGTCTCGTCATCACCGCCGTCCACGAAGCTGGTGTGGATCCCACGCGCCGGTTCCCGGATCGCCGCATACGTTCATCCCGGTCGCGGTCCCGCGATCGTGCTCAGCCATGGCTTCCCGGACAACCACCACCTGTATGACCGCGTCGTACCTCTACTCACGGGGCGTGAGGTCGTGACCTTCGATTTCCTGGGGTGGGGACGGTCTAGCAAACCTGCCCACTACTCCTACACCTTCGCCGGCCAGGAACAGGATCTCAATGCGGTGATCCAAGGCCTCCACCTCGGCCGGGTTGTCCTCGTGTCACACGACGCGAGTGTGCCGGCGGTACTCAACTGGTCTCTTGATCACCCCGGTCACGTCGCTTCGATCATCCTCTCAAACGGCTTCTACGCCCCTGTGGCGGGATCCGGACCGCCGGCTCTTGCTGGCATCCTCGCGCTAGGTCAGTGGCCGATCGCGTCTTCGCTCGGACCGCTTCCACCCGGCACTGCTTACGGACTCAACAGTCTGATGAACGGGTTGTCACACGATCCCCGTCTCCTCGCAGATCTGCTCACTTGGCAGGAGTCGACCTTCATTGCCAGCCGTTCAACTGCTCGGAAGTTCAGTCCCCTCTTCACCCAGCAGTTCCTCGCCAAACCCAGCACTCTGGGGCCGCTTCGGTCGTTCGCGGGCAATCTGTTCTCTGCGGTGACGAACGATGCGGCCCGCGTGCCTAGCCTCGCGTCCCTCGAGGTTCCTGTTCACATCGTCTGGGGTGCTCGGGATCCCAACCTCAATTTGAGCGTTGCCGACGCACTCCATCAGGACATTCCGCACAGCACCCTTACTGTCTTCCCCAACGCGCATCACAACCTGATGCTGGACGACCCAACGCAATTCGCAGCGATAATCAGATCCGCAGCCGGCTAGCGCGTCAAACGACAGGCAGGTCCGGACCTCGACCGGGAAAGGTCGAAACCGCTCCCGCCTTCCGGCTCCGCGGATCTTGCGTGTTCAGTCGGTACCGTGACCACTCAGAGGACTGTGGCAATGCCTTCGGAAGTAACTCTCATGCCTCGACCTGGGACGGCCGGGCCGCAGGAACCTGTTGGACGGGTAACGCACTGAGTGCTTCGCCGATCGGGTTGGAACCTGAACTCAAGTAGAGGATCCGGCTCCTGCTACGCCTGTCAGGAAGGAGCGCGGCGAGGACAGCTGCGACGTCGTCACGCGGGACGGGACCACTGAATGGCGTCGTCTCGATGCGGACTTTGCCGGTCCCGGTGTCGTCAGTCAACCTACCCGGCCGGAGAATCGTCCAGTCCAGATCGCTGGCTTCCACCGCCGCGTCGGCTTCTGCTTTGGCCCGCAGGTAGACCTCGAAGACCTCGTGGCCACTCGGAGGGTTCTCGACGCCGGCCCCGCTCACCATCAAGTAGCGGTCGACACTCGAAGATGTCGCGGCTCGAAGCAGCTTGACCGCGCCGTCCCGGTCCATCGTCACTTTGCGCTTTGCCCCACTTCCGGGGCCAGCTCCGGCGGCGAAGACGGCGGCGTCCGAGCCTTCGATGGCAGCCGCGAGTTCCTCGGCGCTGGCCCGCTCCAAGTCACAGACCACAGCTGACCCCCCTGCCTGACGGACATCGGATGCATGATCGGGGTTGCGAATCAGACCGACAACGCCGTCGCCTCGGGCCACCAACAGCGCTGTAAGCCGGAGGGCGATTTGGCCGTGACCGCCAGCAATTGCGATCTTCAAGCTGGTCTGCTCCTTCGTTGTGGGCGAACGTGGCGCTTAACCTGTGTACTTCTTGTACCCTCCGGCGATCCACTCGGAAACGAGGCGTCCGTACTCGCCTGCGGCTTCTTCCCACGCAAAGTGACCGGCGTCGAGTCGGTGGGCCACGCTGTTCGGCATGGTATCCGCCAAGAACTGATTGTTCGACCACGGCACGAGGTCGTCGTGTTCCCCTGCGAGAATCAGAGCGGGAACCTGAATCGACGGCAGAAACTCTCGCACTACCTTGTTCTGCTCTGGATAGTGTCGAACAAAACGAGCGGATTCTGCGAACCGACCCAAGTCGTATGCGCTCACGTAGTCCTCGTGCACCTCAGGCTCGGTAGCTTGCGGCGCAGCGCTTTCGTCAGCCGCGCTGATGTTCACTCGAGCGTCGAACTGACGGACGTCATCCAGGCTGGGAGCCCCGATCACCGCTTCGAGGGCGCCCCCTGCCGCGATCGGAATGGTGACAGCTCCTCCTCCAATCGACAGGCTGGTGACCTTTTCCGGTGCCTTCGCCGCCAGGAAGAGGGCAGCCGCCGTCCCGACGTCGGGCCCGACGATGTGCGGCGCGCCTAGGCCCCACTCGTCGATCAAGTGAGCCAGGAAGTCACCCATGGCGTCGGGTGCGATCAATCTCTCGGGCTGGTCGGAGTGGCCGAATCCGGGCATGTCAAGCGCAACGACTCGCCCGACGGCGCTGATCCGAGCCCAGACCCGCCGGTACGCCCAGAGGGTCTCTGGCCACGGCGCCAACATGAGGATGACCGAGTCAGAGTCCGCCTTGGTGTCTGCGTACCGGACCCGTGTTCCATCGCAGACCCGAAAGTAGGTAACGATTTCAGAAGGCTGATCGGCCATTTCCCTCCATCCTTGGGTAGCGCTGTTGGCGCGGACCTCGCGCCATTCCTAATCGCACACACAGGCGATCACGTATGATCAGCTGGCTGATGTTCGTTCCTCTCACGAGTTCAAGAAGTTGCTCACGTCCGCCGCGAACTCGCTGTGGTGCTGGAACAAGAACCCGTGCGCTGCATCGGGGTAGATCTTGAGCCTTGCGTCGGGCAGAAGCCCAGCGAGCAGGTACGAGTAGCGAGGGAGGATCATCGGGTCGCTGTCGCCGTTCGCGACGAAAACGGGCACCTCGATGGCTTCGACCCGCTCAAGAATGCCGTGATTCGGCATGCCCCACTCGCACACCGCGTCGTACTGGGCCAAGCGACACTCCCAGCTGGTCGAAATGTCGCGGTCCTCGGTGCGGGCGTACATCCGACCGAGCGCCTCTCCTCCCGCCTTCGTGCTCGCCTCCGAAGGTGAAAAGAAGACGCTGACGTAGTCGTCCGGAGACGTCTCCGGCCTGCCAACCGCGCCGATGACCTCGGCAGCCCAACCGTGCATGTCGGGGCCACCCTTCGGTGCCGCCGACGCAAGAACCACTCTGCTGACCAGCGACGGGCGAGTCAAGGCAATCTCCTGTGCAACGAAACTCCCGATCGAGAAGCCGAGAAGGTCGACTTGGTCGAGGTTCATGGCGTCGAGAAATCTCAGGGAACTCACCGCTGTCTCGGCCATCGTGTGAGCCACGTTCCCCTCGGACCCTGCGACACCCTCGTAGTCGAACGTGATCACCCGCCTATTGGCAGCCAGGTCATCGATCAGCGCGGGGTCCCAGTTGTCCAGATTGCCTCGGAAGTGCTGGAGCAGAACAACCGGACGTCCCTCGCCACCGGTGTCGCGGTAGGCGAAGCCCAGTCCTCCCTCTGACTCCACTCGTAGGTTCGGCAGGTCGGCGTACGTCATCTGTTCGTCACTCTCTTTCGGTCACGTTTAGCAGGCGGGTTGGCGCGCGATCGGGTCCTCTGTGTTCGTCTCTGACTTCGTCGAGCAGGCTCGCCATTCCCTTCCAGCGCCTCGCGCTGCCCTCGGCTCATCAGCCGCCGGCCGGCTTGGTCAGCATGCACGGAACAAGGGGGGAGGGCATCGCTTGAACGGGTGATTGACAACGCGGAGTTCCAGTCGTCGCTCACCACCACTTGTGCTCGAGCGCAGCTCCCGGGCGCGAGCCTCCGTCAAGCTCATCGAGCTCGGCCATCTCGGCATCCGAAAGCGAGAAGCCAAGGGCGCTGACGTTTTCGGCGATTCGCTCGCGATGGGTGGACTTGGGCAACACGACGAAGTCGTGCTGGAGGCCCCAGCGGATCAGGACCTGCGACGTCGATCGTCCGACGCGGTCGGCGATCTCTTGCACTCGCGGGTTGCCGAGATGACGTCCGGTGCCAAGGGGACTGTAAGCCTCGGTGGCCAGATGGCGGCGCCGATTCTCCTCGACCAGGTCCTTGCGATAGCTGAAGGGGTTGAGGTTGATCTGGTTGGCAACGGGAATCGAGGTAGCGGCGGCAAAAACCTGCTCGAGCTCGTTCGTGTCGAAGTTCGACACGCCTATCGAGCGCGCATAGCCGAGGCTCTGCGCCCGCTCCATACCGGGCCAAGCCCAGGTTGGTCCACCTTGGGGCCAATGCACCAAGTAGAGGTCCACGTACTCGAGCCGCAAGCGCTGGAGGCTCCCCTCGATTTCACGAACCGGGTCTTTTGCGCCTGGGTGGAACTTTGTCGTGATGAAGACCTGGTCGCGGTCCAGGCCGCTTTGGCGGAAGCCCTCGCCTACGCTCTGCTCGTTCCCGTAGCCCTGGGCAGTGTCGATATGGCGATAGCCCAAATCAAGTGCCCAACGGACGGCGTCCTTGGTCTGGGTGCCCTCGGGGGTCTGCCACACACCAAGAGCCAGCGTTGGAATCTCATATCCGTCAGCGAGAGTGCGCACTGGCACCGACTCTCCGAACCGAGACGCTGAAGTCATTGCTCCTCCTCTCTACTTGCTCTCGAAATGAACGCTAAGTGCTGGTGACGGCTCGATGCGTCGAAGAGAGCCTCGAGTTCGGTCGGACCTGTCCGGTATGGCTCGAGGACCCCCTCGGCCGACACGAAATCCCAGATCGCTTGCCAGCTGCATGGAGGCATCGATGAACTTGGTCTTGCCGACCCCCGCGCCGCCTTCCATGACGATGGCTCCGCCGGTGCCGGCGCTCACCTCTCGGAGCCGATCTTCGATGACGACCAGCTCTTCTTCGCGACCCCGAAGAGGCAGGGACTCGACGGTCACCATTGCCCCCGAATCAAGTCCATAAGCGTGCTCGCCACTTCGTCGAACGGGGTTCTGCTCTGCTCGGCCCGGGAGAGGATGACCGCCCCTTCGGTCGCGGCGATGGTGACCGTGGCCATCCGGTGCGCAACGTCCTCGGCCATGCCGCCGACGACGAAGAGTTCGGCGAGCTGGTCGGTCCAGGTGCGGAAGATGGCGCCGACGTGGTCGAGAATGTCGCCCTCGGGACCGGCCACGGTGACGGAGACGACCGCGCACCCCGCACCGAGCTGGGAATAGTCGAGGAGGGCTTGCCAGAGAGCGAGAAAGTGCTCGAGGACCTTAAGAGCGCTCTGTCCACGGGTCGCCTCCATAACCTCAAGAGCCCTCCCGCTGGCCCGATCGAGTGCCGCGTGGAGCAACTCGGACTTACCTCCCGGGAAGTGGTGGTACACCGATCCTCGGGGCGCGTTTGCGACGTCGAGGACTTCCTTGAACGACGTGCCTTCTACACCCTGGGTGGCCAAGAGAATCACGGCTCCGTCCACCATGTTGGAACGTACGTTCTCGCGTGGGCTCACTGGTTCTCCTCGGTTACGCAAAATCAGCGTTCACACTCCTTGTGCCCCGACACTATGCACGTCTCCATAGTTCCGGATACTCTATGTAGGTTGTCATACATAGAAGAGAGGGAACAACCATGCCAATGATCGATGTGTACGCGTCGGCGGGAACCTTCGCCGATCCCCACTCACTGGCCGCAGAGCTCGCCGGGACCCTGATGACCATCGAGCAGGTGCCAGACATCCCGATGTTCCGGCAGAACACGGCGGGTTTCATCCACGACCTCCCTGAAAGCTCCCTCTCCAACGTCGATGGCGAGAGCAACTACATCCGGGTCCAGGTGCTCACGAACACAGGCGCGCTCGACCGGGAAAAGCAGCTCGCGGTGGTGGAGCAGTTCACAGACCTCGTCACGAAGGCCGCAGCCGACCCTGGATATGCGAAGCGAGTCTGGGTGCTCCTCACCGAAGCAGTCGAAGGTGGCTGGGGGCTCTGGGGGCACGCTCACACCAACGCCGAGCTGATTGACGCGGCCCGCGCTCAGATCGCTGAGCTGTCCGCCAGAAAGTCCTGACTCACGAGCGGCCGACAATCGCACCAGACGTCAGGGACTTGATCCTCTTCGAGGTCAGCGAACCCGTTCCCCGCTTCCGGCAGGTGGTCTACACCACCCGCCGTTCCGCAATGTGTCTCGATCCACAGAGGTGCGCCACTGTGCCGGCGAAGGCGCGCACCCGAAGGTGGGTGGCGTGTCAAAACCCTCCAATCGAGAGAGTGGGGTTCATTTTTCGCCCGGTGTATTGCGATCGTCAAGCAGTAGCTCCAGGAGCACAAGGTCCAACCATTCACCAAACTTCGCGCCCACTTCCGGCAACCGCGCCACTTCGACGAAGCCGAGTCGTTCATGAAGTCGGATCGACTCGTCGTTTGTAGAGTCGATAGCAGCGATGATCGAGTGGTTTCCTCGCTTCCTAGCAATTTCGATCAGGTTCTTCATCAGGGCCTTACCGACGCCCTTGCCCCAGTGGTCCTCCCGTACGTGAATGGTGTTCTCGACTGTGAACCGATATCCAGGCCACTTGGCGATGTCTCGAAAAGGACCAAATGCGGCCAGACCCACTACCTCGCACTCATGCTCAGCGACTACGACGCAATCATGTGCCGCCATCCATTCCAATATTGCGTCCACGGTGTAGGGCTCGTCTCTCCACTCAATCGTCGCGGATGACAACAATGAGTTGACAATCTCCGCGATTGAACCAGCATCAGCCGGAGCTGCGTCCCGGATAGAGGTCACGCCTCAAATGGTAGGCAAACTCTCGCAATGAACCTCATCTACTGATGTGGGGCATGTGTACCTGGGTGGGATTCGTGCCGGTCGGATCGACGCCAGGTCCCTCCACGATGACGACGGTCACCGGCTACGGCCCCGCAACGCCGGGTAGCTAGCAATGGACCGTCCGCCGCCTGATCGCCGTCCCGCCAGTGATGCCAACCTTGAGCCGAAGTGTCCCACTGTCCCAGCATCTGGGGCTGCCTCGGACATAATCGGTATCGACACACCCAGGTCGCCGAGTTACAAGACTCTTCTTGCCAGATCGGCGGACAAGGCGGTGCGTCAAGCAGCCGAGCTCGCCTGCCGGACGGCCTCGACGATGACCACCGCAATCTGGTCCGGTACCTCGTTCGGCAAGAAAAAGACTGCTCCGGGGATAGTGACGAGCTGCACCTGCGGACACCCTTCCAGCGTGCGGCGTTCGTGATCGGTCAGCCCGCCGTCACCTTTTTCGGCGTGCATGACCCAGGACGGTACCGCTGCGTGGCACAGCCGCTCTGCCGGATCGTCGTACTTCGGCAGCCAGCGTACGTACTCGCTCAACGCATGGCGCGTTTGTTGCGGAACGTTCCTCCGAAAGTCATCGCGCAATTCTTTCTGACGTTCGGGCGATACCGGGACGCGCTTGACCATCGAGGCCGCGCCCTTCGCCAGCAGCGAACTGGGCAAGCGACCGAATACACTTCCGAGCTTCACGATCGCACGGAAGAACGCTGCCTCGTCTTTGAGCGAGAGACTGATTCCGAGCAGGACGATCGGCCCGGTGAAATTGCCCGACACCACCATCTCGAATGCAACGGACGCACCCATACTGAAGCCCACCACAACGTCCGCGCCGACCTGTTTCGCCAACTCGGTCGCGAGTCGCGCATAGTTCTCAACGGTGTAATCGTCCGGCGGCGGCGCTCCCGCATGCCCCGGCAACGTGGCAGCGACCAACCGCATGCTCGCGAGACTCGGTTCGGCCATGACCTCGGCGAACGAACCCGCGCTGCACATTCCCCCAGGAAACAACAAGACGGTGCGCTCGGCATCGACCGGACCCACCTCGCGCAGCTCCCATTCGACGTCGCTCATGACCGCCAATATTGCCCCGTGCAGTGTGCCGTCGCACGCCTGGAGATCGATCGCACATGAGCCCCGGCAGATTGAGGCCGAAGTGCCCATATCCCGGCGTGCGGAGGGACGGCGTTCAGGTCCCGCTAAGTATCAAGATAGTGAGATGTGGAAGCTTGGAATGGCCTGACATCGCGCTGAGTTTGTCGTTACAAACCGAAAGTCATCGCAAACATGCCTCGCCTACGTGTCGCCCCGAGGCCCCCGGGCCCTCCGACCAGCCGGTCCTTGGAATGGCATTTGGACCAGATGGTGGTCTCCCGCTAGCGCGAGAACTTCCTCGAATCCTTGGCGAAAGCACTCCATCAGCACACCGTGGTCGGGCACGGCCGCGGCGTCCATGTTGAAGCCCACGCAACAGGTTCCGCAATAGGTGATAAGGGTCACGTTCACCGCCGAGCCGGTCGTCGGCCCGAAGACGAAGTATCCCGATACGAGAGCCCCTGCCAGGTAGATCGGCACGTTGACGCCCGGCACGTTGCTGGCCACGAAGTCAACGTGCTTGAGCATGCTGCCAACCACATTCGATGGCAGAAGGTTCAAAGTGCCGGCGATCGCATCGCTGAGCGGTAACGCCCGATCGTCTCGAGCTGCTCTGCACCGTTCGCCGGTGCGCCGTATGCGTTCCGCAGGATCCGCGAGTCCGACTGGCACTGCAAATCGCTCGAGCGTGATCCGATTTCCTCCCGGAGGGTCGTCCTCCTTGCGGATCGAGATGGGCAAGGTAATACGAAGATCCTCCACGTGGGCACCATGGCGCTCGTGGTAGCGCCGTAACCCACCGGTAACAGCGGCCACGAAGGCGTCGTTGAGGGTGCCGCCGACCGACTTGGCCGCCTCCTTCAGGTCGTCGAGGCCAACAGCGAGCATGGCCAAGCGTCGGTCGAGGCTGCGGTCGGTCATCATCGGTGACAGCGTCTGTCTGACCGGCGCTACAAAATGAGCGACGGAGCGTGCTGTTGCCATCGCTTCAGTAGTTGCATGCAATGGGTCCCGGGCGACGTGGAGGGTCGCGGGGATTGCACCGGAGAGTCCATGGCGAAGCGTCTCGAAGACCCGGTGCCAGTCGTACGCGAGCGACTCTCGAACCAGCTCGGCAGTTCCCGGGACCCGTTCATTCATCTCCTGCATTGGCTGGTCGTCGGCCGCCTGGGACTCCTGAGTGGTCTCAAACAGCAGAAACGCCAGCTGCATTCCCCCGATGCCGTCGGTCAACGAGTGGTGGACCTTCATCAGGAAGGCCGCCCCCCCGCCCCTCAGGTGCTCGATGAGGGTGAACTGCCACAACGGTCGTGATCGATCGAAGCCCGTCATTGCTTCGTGCCGAGCGAAATCGAGCACCGTGGCTGGCGTATGCGGTCTGGGGGCATCGAGGCGCCGAAGGTGCAGGGAGAGGTCGAAGTCCGTGTCGATCCAGCGTGGGTTCGCCAATCGAGCTGGTGGGTCCACCGGGCGCTGGCGGAAGCGTGGTGCCAGCCGGGTGGCTCGGTCGAGTCGCGCCTCAAGTGCTTTGAAGTCCGGGGACCGGTCGAGCCAGGTCACGGCCATGATCGTTGCGCGAAGGCCGGGGTCTTTCTCCAGGTACCACGAGAACGCGTCGGTGTTCCGCATGAACACATCGAGCCGGTCGTTCACCGATCTCTCCCTGAGGTTGGGTCTCGCGACGCTACCCTGACTCTTCAGTCTCGATTACTACCGAGGGTCACCGACTCTGGGGGCGAGCGAGCGGGGAGTCAGCCTGCGAGGACGGCAGTTCCAGCGCTCGTGGCGACGATGGCCAGGGCCGGCCTCCTGGTAGCTCACGACCCAACTCTTCTAACGCCTGTCGCCCAAACGGGGTCAATGGCTTGGGGCTCCATGCAAATTGAGCTTCTCAATCGACAACGTTGGCGCACAAACCTCCAACTGGCCGTCGGCATGGCCGACTACATCGAGAATTTCTACAACGTGGCCCGGCGCCACAGCGCCCTGAACTACCTGACCCCGATTGAATTCGAGGATCTACACTCAACCCACATCCACCAGGCCGCATTGTCATAAGCGCGGTCCACTAGATGGGGTCAAGCCCACTTTGCAGCCCCAACGGGATTCGAACCCGTGTCGCCACCTTGAGAGGGTGGTGGTTTTCGCAGGTCAGCGGATATATCTGACACAGTGTACGATACCTGTGCAATACGGTGCCGCTGTCGCGGAAAGGGTGACGACATGCCAGCTCAGTCCGCGACCAAGCCTAGGAAAAAGCGTAAGCCTCGTCGCTCATGGGGCGCTGTCCGCGTCCTGCCGAAAACCAAGTCGATCCAGGCGACCTACGCACACAACGGCAAGCGTTACCCGAAGACCTTCCCGCCCAATACCAAGCCGAAGGTGATCGAGGATTATTTCGCCGTCACCCGATCCGCCATCGCCCAAGGGACGTGGGTCGAACCCGGCACCGAGGCCACGTCGGGAGATGTGACCTTCCGCGAGTACGCCAACGGCTGGCTCGCCAGGGGCGTCGAACGTGAAGACATCCGGCCCACGACTGAGGATAAGTACCGGGGTCTGCTGACCCGTCACCTGTTCCCCACGTTTGGCGATCTTGAGCTGTCCGACATTACGGAAGAACAAGTCGAAGTCTGGTTCTACAAGCTCAAGGCACAACACAAGTCGACGGCGGCGGGTGCCTACCGGCTACTTGCCACCATCTTTAACTCCGCGAAGAAGCTTACGGACTCGCCCTGCGCAATCGACGGCGCTAGCCGTGAACCATCTCGGAAGAAGCAGTCAGCCACAAAGGAAGAGTGTCAGGCTGCGATCGATGCCGTTCCCGATGAGTACCGCTGCGCCATCATGCTCGCGGCATGGGGCAGCCTGCGAATGAGCGAAATTCTCGCCCTAAAGCGCAACGACATCGACCTGAAGGCAGGAGCCGTCACCGTCGAGCGGTCATGGACCCTGGCTAGAGAAACGTGTCGGACGACGCTAGGACCGCCCAAGTCGGAGGCTGGAGAGCGGACAGTCCATCTTCCGCCCTACGTTGTCGAAGCGCTGACCGAGTACCTTAGGGACCATGTGGGGAAGGCGAAGACTGCGTGGCTTTTCCCCGGCAGCAATGACCTGCCGCTCGCGCATCGGACGCTCTCGCGGATCTGGGCACGCGCGCGTCAAACGATTGACCGCACCGATCTACGATTTCATGACCTCAGAGTTTCTGGTCTGACCTGGTTTGGTCAAGCAGGCGCCACAAGTGCCGAACTCAAGTACCGCGGTGGGCACTCCAACCTGATATCAGTTGAGCCTTACCAGGACGCTGACGCTCAGCGTGACAGGGCGCTCGCGTTGGCCCTTTAGGTCAGTTGCGCCTAGGACTCAAGCAGTTTCGACCGCCTGGCCTGAAACTCATCCTCGGTGAGCAGTCCATCGTCTCGAAGGGCGGCTAGCTTCCGCATCTCTTCGGCGAAGTCAGGAGTAGCTGGTGCTGGAGCTGGTGCTGGTGCTGGTGCTGGCGCGGCTGCCGTTGGGTGCGATGCCGCCATCTTGTGTCGGATCGCCTGTGCGATCCGCTCTACGTCATCCTTCTCGACCTGCTTCACATTGGCTGAGTCACCGCTGGCCCGCAGGTCGATGTGACCGCTGGTCATGCCCTTCTTGTAGTCGACGCCGGTGAGTAGCCCGTAGGCATAGTCCTGCACGTCGTAGCCGCCCAACTTCTTCGAGAAGACCACCACCCGGCGGTCGGTAACGAGGATCGTGGCCCGTCGTGTGGAGTCCGATCCCATCCGCTTGACGTGTGCGACCCCCGTCGTGAGGTCGAGGACCTCCTCGCCATCGTGCAGCGCTGGTGCGGCATCTGCCAGGAGCTGTGCCCGCTTCTTGTCGGAAATTGCCATATAAACAGCCCCTTCTCCCTCGAATCGTGCGATCGTAGTGGAAGGTAAGTCTTCATCTCCGAGGCAGGGCGGTGCTGCGTCATCAACCACTGGCCTGTCAGACTGGGCGAATGCGAAAAAAGGTGAAGATGCGAAAGCGCCAATCAGTCGCATACGGACGCGGACGCCCAGGTCGCTGACGAGACGTTCGGTCATCTGGTGGAACTCCCATACTTCGGAGAGACCTGGCCGCATCCCTTGCGGTGGTTCTACGAGTTCCTTTTAGGCGGTGCGCCGCCGGAACCCACGGCTCGGTTCTTCAACTCTGCACACAAATTCGCGCTTGAGCTAGCTCCCGATTACAACATCGTGATGCTGTCAGCCCTCCTAAACTCCTTCCCGATTGAGATTGAGTCGGCCGGGACAATGCACTACGACGCACCGCTTGGCCAAAGCGTTCTGCTCGTACCGGTAGTTCATCATCACCGTGAGTATGCGGAGTCGGTTGATTTTGATGACGAGTCTGGATTGGTCCGCTGGTTTCTCGTCTACATGTGGTGTAGCAACATGCTCAGACATATGTCATTCACTCACAGAGATCAGCGGGTGATGACCGCCGCGTACACGCAATACGCGATGGCCTTTGCAAATGCCGCCCCGGACATCATCGACCGCGGAGTAGAGATCCCGATAGCAGGACTCGCCGCAGAAGCGGTCGCTATTGGTTGGGACAAAGATGCGCCGCCACCGCCGTGGACGGACTTCATTCACCGAATGTCAGCCAGCCAGGACGATGCCGCGCCCAGGTGAACCCTGCCCCGGCGTCATCTCCGAGGCCGGACGGTGCTGGCAGATGGTGTACGACCGGAATCTCCAGGCCAACCATTGCCCTGAGCAGCCGTCCTGGACCGGTCGCTGGGTTTTCGCCCCGAGGCGACCGCTGGTGGCGAGTGTGGGCCTGTCCCGACCACCTAAAGGGTCTGACGGGACTGCAGGAGTTCGTGGTTCATGCGCGGTAAATGTAACCCGCTCTACTCAGGGCCGATCGCTGGGGTGTTTCTATACATCGTTGCCTCGGTGGCTGCTGGTCGTCCGGTGACCTCTTGCATCTTCGTGATCAGACCAACCACCTCATCCGAGTGGTCCAGGCTGGCTACGACTAGATGATTCACTCCCATGATTTCCTCTCTTGCGTAAGCGAATCGTTGAGTTCCGAACTCTCTGATCTCCATCGCAAACGGTTGCGCTACCTGTTTGAACGGTCCGTAAATCTCAACGCTGACAAGGCGGTGAAGTTCGTCAGCTTCAAACTGGTGTAGGTAGAGATCGGCATCGGGGAGGATTGTTACTTCAAGCGAGAATGCTGTTAGCTCTTCGGACTTATCGTGTTTGACTAGTTCTTCCATAGTGGTGCGGAAAACGGCTGGTGACTGTAGCATTGGCTGTGTCAGTTCATATGCGGTTCCGACAAGCGTCCTGTCACCTCTGAATACATGGTGATTCGGCTCAACAATTACGCGCAGTCCATCTCCGCTTGGGGAGATCACCACAAATATGACCTTCTCGTAAGTAAGCCGAACAGTGGCCGAGCGCAGCCGTTTCACCTCGGGACCATTTGGTCCCTTCCGCAGTTGAGGTGTAACCAAGACGACCCTGGGATTCCTTTCGGCTAATCGTTTCGCGTTGGCAGTGAAGCCTCCCCAAGAAACCAGAATCAATCGGTCGGTGATCAGATTTTCATGCTTGCGCAACATCTGCTCGACCCACGTTACGTCGGACCTACGAGCTGTAGACGTGACTTCAAAGCTTTGGATGAAGTGATCGCCGTCAACGACATAGTCGGCTACAACGTCAACTTCTCGCTCCGTGCCGGTGACAGCGTCGCGCAGCATCATGGATGGCGTAACCGTGCAGTTCGGTGCCGCCGTCAGGGTTTTGAGCATCTCGATGATCTGCTGGCGCTCGTTGGTGCGTTTAGGCATCGAGTTCGGACCATAGACCGGACTGCACCACCCGTGGCCGATCCAACCTCAAGTCGGTCAGAGCGGCCCAATAACTGAAGGGGAGCGCAGGCCACGGCCCACTAAGTAGAACCGCGACCCGACGCTCAGCCCCATGCCGACAGAAGCACTATCGGCGAACGGCGCGACTAGAGGTCGTAGCTGAACTTTTTCGATGCTTGGACTCTCATCAAGCTGAAATGCCCGGCCCGGAGTCCATGGGTCGGCGAATAGACGTTGAGGCCATTGATCTACTCAAGTCTGGGTGGGTGAAATTGAAGATCGCGCAACGGAGCAGACAGAGATCATCTGTCGACCTGGGGCAGATCATGAGAACCTTCGGGCGACGTGGGACCCATTCATTCACACGCACCACTACGACATAGTCGACACGTTTTTCGATTCTTGGTTGGCTAACCACCCTCGTCGAACGGGCGAGGCATACTGGAGTCAGTTTTTGGAGGCGCGGTTCATTACCGACAATCCAGTCCCCTCCGATTCAGGGCTTGTCAAGCTCGTTGATTGGTTCCAACCGATGTTCGATGCAGAAGACGCCAACGCTGGCAGACCTGCCGATGGCGAATAGGATCTACCCAACCCCGCCCGATGCCGCAGTTCCTCCTCGCCGCAGATCCGGGTTCACCCCCCTTTGGATGCTACCGAACTAGTCTCAACGCAGGTCTGAACCGAGCCGGCCCGATAGTTGAGGTGGGATTCCTGAATGTGCCATAACGCTAGGTACAGGTACACGCTGACAATGAGTTCGCTCGTGTGTCTCGGGGTGATGGCGTCCTCGTTCGGACTTGCAATGGCAACGGCCAACACCGCGTCCGCCGCTTCGGGCACTCCTCCATTGGCGTACGTCCTAAATACAAATGATGGAACGTTGAGCCTTATCGACACTGTGACTGACACGACGGAAGGTAGCCCAATCGCAGTGGGATCACCTGGTTACAGAATTGCTCTAACCCCGGATGGCAAGTTCGGATACTTTTCCGACAGCACAGACAACACCGTAAGTGTCTTGGACACGGCAACGAACTCACTGGTTGGAAGCCCGATTTTGGATGGCGCTGGACCCTCGGGCACTACTCCCTTTGGTATCGCAATCAGCCCTGATGGATCGATTGCCTATGTGGACAATGAAGGGACCAACACCGTCATCATGATCGACACGGCGACTAATACAGTCGTCGGCAATCCGATCCCAGCCGGTCCTGACCCCACGGACATTGCGGTCTCGCCAGATGGCAACACCGTCTACGTCACAGACCAGGGCGCTCCCACGGTCAGTGTGATCAATGCGGTCACTGATTCCCTCGCTGGACAGATCACGGTTGGCAACAATCCTTTTGGAATTGCCATCACCCCCGACGGGAAAATGATCTATGTACTGAATCGGGGAGACGGCACCGTAAGTGTGATCGATGCGACTACAGAAGCGGTCATCGGCACGATCGATGTGGGAGTGAGTCCCTATCGCATCGCCATAACGCCTGACGGACAAACCGCTTATGTGGCGAACTCTGGCAGCGGATTTGTGAGCGTCATTGACACGACCACAAACACGAATGTCGCCTCGATACCCGTCGGCGAGCCTTCTGGCGAGGACTCAGATGGCATCGCCATAACGCCCGACGGTCAAACCGTTCTCGTGACAAGCGTCTTGAACGATGGGACCGCGAATTCATTTGTGTACTCAATCGACACTGCCACGAACTCGGTCGTGGCAGGCCCCACGCCAGTTGGAAGAAATGCCGATGACATCGTTGTTGCGCCTGACCAGGCTCCACAAGCCGCTCTGTCGATCGTGCCGGGACTCGCCAGTGGACCTGCGACGCAAGGCACATCAGCCACATTTGTGCCCACTAGCCACCTTGTAACGCTAGATGCCTCGCCATCTCGTGCATCGAGTAGTCCGGTGGCGGGTGAACCAGTGACGCTAGATGCCTCTGCATCTATTGCGCCCAGTAGTCCAATCACGAGTTATGCGTGGAACTTTGGTGATGGGCAGCTAGCCAGTGGGTCGTCGGCCACGATTACCCATACCTATGCTTCCCCCGGAACCTATAAGGGCACCGTCACCGAGACTGACGCGGCGGGAACCTCAACGACTCAGGTTTTCACCGGAAAGACAATGAGTAGAGACGGCGGACCGTCAGCGGTTGCGTCACAGACATTCACTGTGAATAACCCTCCGCCATCCACTGCGGTCGTCATTCCTTCGACTGGGGCGAGCGTCCAGGGCGCAAGTGCCCTTCTCGGTGCCGTTGCGTCGGCCTCGAACGGGGTCAAAATCTCCAAGGTCCAATTCGTGATCACCGGTGGGTCCTACAGCCAGACGGTCGTCGGAACGGCAACACCAACCATCTACGGCTACCTCGACAGCTGGAACACGACGAGTGTTCCCGACGGCACCTACACGCTGCAGAGCCTGGCCACCGACGCCGCGGGCAACAGCGCCTACAGCAGCGGGATCGCCATCACTGTGAATAACCCTCCGCCATCCACTGCGGTCGTCATTCCTTCGACTGGGGCGAGCGTCCAGGGCGCAAGTGCCCTTCTCGGTGCCGTTGCGTCGGCCTCGAACGGGGTCAAAATCTCCAAGGTCCAATTCGTGATCACCGGTGGGTCCTACAGCCAGACGGTCGTCGGAACGGCAACACCAACCATCTACGGCTACCTCGACAGCTGGAACACGACGAGTGTTCCCGACGGCACCTACACGCTGCAGAGCCTGGCCACCGACGCCGCGGGCAACAGCGCCTACAGCAGCGGGATCGCCATCACTGTGAATAACCCTCCGCCATCCACTGCGGTCGTCATTCCTTCGACTGGGGCGAGCGTCCAGGGCGCAAGTGCCCTTCTCGGTGCCGTTGCGTCGGCCTCGAACGGGGTCAAAATCTCCAAGGTCCAATTCGTGATCACCGGTGGGTCCTACAGCCAGACGGTCGTCGGAACGGCAACACCAACCATCTACGGCTACCTCGACAGCTGGAACACGACGAGTGTTCCCGACGGCACCTACACGCTGCAGAGCCTGGCCACCGACGCCGCGGGCAACAGCGCCTACAGCAGCGGGATCGCCATCACTGTCGCAAACTAGAATCCACTAAAGCCCCCGCCGATTTACTTTTAGGACCGCCCCGCCCCCGCCTGCGCCGCGGTGCCCTCCGTTTCCCGGTGGCGCCGGCGCCCCGTCTCCTGGTGCGCGGCGCCCCGCGGCGGCGCCCGCTTCGTGGCCTGCGCGACGCTTCCGGGCCGTTACCGCCGCGCACGGCGCCACGGCACGGCGACGCCGGGCCACGGAGCGCCAGGCCGCCGGCGCCACCGGAAGACGGAGGAGCCACTCGCCGCGGGCGGGGACGTTGGGCCAGAGAACTACGGTCGCTACTGCAAGTGCCGCAGCGGTGGTTACGTCAATCCCGCTCCAGTCGGTAGCCATAGAATCCCGATCAGACTCCAGCCGACTCTTCCGGCGGATTCAGGCTCAACTGATTCGATGTCGTATCGCGTGAGAATTCCGTCCAGTATCCCTCGTATTCTTCGGGCTGCAGAACGGTAAGTCGGTGAATTCCGCCGCCCCGGTATACAACGTTGACCAGACGCGAATCACTCTCGGACGTCGCGCCTACAGGGGCGTTGAACTCACTCGAGGGATCGACCCGTAGGGCTTCCATTATTCGATGAGCAATGGCTTCCACGGCTGCGCCAAGCAAAATCCCTATGTCGCCTTGCGGGTCAAGTTCAAACGCAGCCCAGTTGGCAACCTGATCGATCGCGCCTGGCGCTTGCGTGGCACGTTCGGCCTGTTCGCGTCCCTTATCTTCGATTCCGAGCACATCTTCAAGAGTTCCCTGGGGATGGAGCCACATACCCTCATCTCGCCAAATGCGGAGAAGCTCATCACGGCGAGACGCCCAGCCAGAATCCGGTTCCGGCGCGCGCGCTAACCATTTTGCGCGAGATTTCGGATCTGCTGGAACCTCCTCAGCGTTCATTGCGGGATACAGGTCGCGGAGAACACGAGCAGTTGTCGGCGGTTCAGTGTGAAGATCGGACCTGTAGCAATCAATCACCGTGGGTGATGCATCCATTACGCGTTGAACTTCTGATGCGAAACATGCATCAAGGTCGGCTACAGCCCTAACATCAAGCCCCATTGACTTGGCAATCTCAAACCACAACGCCACGCCACCACTTCCACCGCAATCTACGAGTTGCGTTTGCGCGACGACTTCGGCGGGCTTGGTTCGCAAGAGTGCTGTAGATAGGCCCGCTAAATCGGTGACTCCTTCCACAAGAACGGGGCGTGGAGCAAAAACTAGTTGACTGACTAGTTCAGGGTTCTGTCTCAGCGAAGCTGAAACCCGGCCGATTTCCGAGTCGTCAATGTGGCTCGCAATTGTGGTCGGACTCTGACTCACGTCAAAATGCCACACTGCTCGCAGATCCTCGGAGGAGGTCGGCCTTAGCAGCAGTGGCTCGTGGGTCACCACGACTGCGCGAGATCCTGTTGCTGCACACCTGCGTTCAAGCTCCGTCATCCACAGTTGAACCATCGAGGGATGAAGATGGAGTTCAGGTTCGTCGACGACTAGAAGGTTCCAATCGGACAGATACGTTGCGGTCAGCAGAACGACCAGCTCACGAAGTCCGTGACCTTCGTCACGGAGAAGCGAGTAGTCAACGTTTCCCACTCGAACATATGGATCCAGAAATCCCGCCGTCTCTCTCATCTCAATGGTTCGGCCGAGCGCCCGACGTACAAAGGCAGCCACTCTCAGCAACACAGCCGGTTCGTCCTTGAGGCGATACAGCTCTTCCACAGCCGAGCCGGTCCGACGAGAGAACCCAATGGCTTGTTGGCGGTCCGAGTCGCTCAAGGGAATCCCTTTGTACTGATCCATGTTGGGAACGGAGGTCCAACCATAATTGTCGAAGCTCATCAATCCGGTTAGACGATCAGTTGACAGATAAAGTCCGCTCAGCTGCGTTGCTATCGCACGCGCCGTCCGCGATTTCCCGGTGCCGTTTCTGCCCACGAAGTATTGAATCGATGGTGACCAATCATCTATGACGATGTGCGATTCTTGGGAAGTCTCGCCTGGGAACACGGATCCACGAGAAACGGTGATGACTGGGAGGTCCGCTACGTCGGGCATATCTGGATTTTGTCGTATCGTTAGCATCCGTGCCAGAACGGTTGATCGCCTAAGGACCGCGCTACTCCGAAGTCCGCCACCTTGGTTTGGCCAGAGCGACTTAACAACACGTTTGAAGGCTTTATGTCTCTATGGACGCACGATGTGCTTCGGAAAGCCCGGCCAGGACGGATTGACAGATCTCTACAGTGACCTCAGGGCTGAGCCTCACGAGCCGGTTCAAGCGTTGAGCTAAAGACTCCCCGTCGACAAGCTCCATGACAAGGTAGGGCCCGTTATCGTCGTCTGATCCGAAGTCAAAGATGGTGACGATATTCGGGTGGTTCAAACCTGCGACCTGCTTGGCCTCTCGCTGAAACCGAGCGTGAAACCCCGAATCCGCCGCTAGCGCGGGAGAGAGAAACTTGATCGCCACCGCCCATTCGAGGCGCACGTCCCAAGCCCGCCAGACCGTCGCCATCCCACCCGCACCGAGCTGCTCGCCAAGTTCATAGCGGTCGGCGACCGTAGTCATCTGGTCGAAGATACCTCAGTGAGGGGAAAAATCTCGGCATTGACACCTAGCTGGCTCAGCGGATCCCTTCACGAATCGCAGCTGCGTCGGCTAAAGAGTTCATCCTCGAATGGCGGAGTCAGTGAACATCGCAACCGCCTCAGGTATGTGATCCGGCGTACATAGCAAGAGGGCACCGGGTTGCGGGACCAGACTCGCGCCCCAGGCAATCCCGAGTCCAATTGGAACCTCACAGTCCGCCAGCGCGGTTGCGAAGGCCTGTTGGTATCCCAAGAGATCGCTCAAAGCCCGCCGACAGTACTCACCGAGACCCGCCTCAGTCCCCATTTTGGCTTCGATGACTAACCACCTGTCAGTTCCGCCGTCATGCAATCGCAGGACGATGTCGGGTATCAGATCCGCGACTCCCGTGAATCCGTGACGCTTGAGAGGCTCGACGTAGCCGGAGTCAAGCCGAAGTTTCTTTGGTGCCTCTTGATACACGACATCAATCAAGACGTCGTCGCGATGTCCCGTGAGGCGCACCTTGCCGCCAAACACACCGAGTGGATCGAGGTCCCAGCCTTCTTGAGTCAAGGCGTCGATCACGTTGAAGAGACACCAGAGTTCGTAGAGAGTCGGGTCACTTCTGGTGACGATGCCTCGATTCTCAATCACGTCTCGAATAGCTCGCTCATCCAAGTGCGCCACAAGGTCTTGGTACACGGCGAACGCGTCCAACGCCGGCTGGAATCGCCGACGGTGACGCCCAGAGCGAATCCTCGCAATTGAGCGCAGCGTAGGGGTAATTGCTTCGACGCTACTCACCATCCGATTCTGCAGCCACCGAGTCGCTTCGCTCGTACGGTTTGCTACTAGCAGGCCGGTCTCTAGGCTTGTCGACTCGCTCCAGGCGGTCTGGATCCCAGCGTCCTGATCGACTTGAGCAAGAATGTCAGCAGCTCATTCTCTGGCGTCTGATACGCGCGCTCGGCCGGCCGGGTCACAAAAAGATTCGGAGGTTCGCCAGTGGCCCTCGCAGCAATCGTCGCGGGCCACTGGATGGCACCTCGAATCCGTTCGTAGCTTCGCTCCTCTTCGGCGATTGAGACAGTTGGCAATCGCCGGATCAAATACGGAAGGTCCTCCAGCAGCCGACCAACTTCGTCCGATAGGACGAAGTGAATACGGCCCAACGCCATGAGGTCGGCCTCGTCCATTTGCAAGAGTGCCGACGCCTCGAGGAACTTCTCCGACACGGAGCTCTGAGACAGGTACTTCCAGATTCGATCGCGGACCGCCTCGATGGCGGCCGAACGAATCCAGGGAACGCTTTTCACAGTTGACTCGACTTCTACAAAGAGTCCTCGTCGAGATCCTCTAGGACCTCGACAACTTTGACTCTAAGTCCCAGGTCGACACCGAGGACATCTTGGAGCGTCGCAGGAAGCTTGTCCTTTCCAGATACACCGACGAGTGGTTTCATGATCTTGTGCAACTCTTTTGCCTGCAGATCGTTAATGCCTTCAAATTGAGGAAGCAGGTAGCTGTAGAAGACTTGAAATCGCAAGTCTCCATCGTCGATCTCCCCCATCGAGAGTCTCTCTCGAGCAAACCTCGACATGTCCATAAACAGTGCCGGGCCAAGTTCCTTGAGCGATCTAAGGGGGAAAAGCGGACGAAGCAGATCGAGCACGTGATCGGCGACCCCAGAGTCGTCACCGGCTTCTCTGATGATCAACCGCTCATAGGTATCCTGACGGGGAGCCGGTACTTCGATGAAGGCAAATCTGCGCATGAGAGCGAACGACATCTCAAACAGCAGAGATTTGTCGAAGACATTCATGGTGGCGATCATCCGCCATTCGTCGGGCACCACTACCTGATGAAAACTGTGATCGCGGGCGGAGGTGTCTGAAGTAAGCCTTATGGGTTTGCCCGACGCCGGGTCCCTATAGGGCAACACGACGGATTGGCCCGACAACACCGTGAAGAGCTGTCCAAACGCCCTGTCGAAATTGGAACGGTTCATCTCGTCCACAAGCAACCAGTGATTGTCCGAGATCGCCTGGAGAAACTGGCCCTTAGAGAACTCGAGCTGATTCGATGGAGTTGGTCGTAGACCGCCAATCGTCTCGAAGGTCGTCCAGTCAGAGGTGGCCGTCGTCAAGGTGTAGCCCGCATTCAAGCCAGCGCGGTTAGCCGCCATGGCCACGGCCTCGGCGAGCGTCGTCTTCGCTGTGCCCGGTGGGCCCGTAAGAACGACGTGCTTCCTGCTGTTCAATGCGGCGACGACGGCTCCGATGACGTCTCCTTCGATGATGAGATGCTTGGCTGCCACCGCCTCTTTGACCAGATCGATGTCAAATGATGGCGGTTGGGGAAGGACTCCGATCTCTCCAGCAAGGGATGCCATGGCGTTCCACTCCTCATCTGTCACTCGAAAGTTGGTGGCATTGGCGAACCTGATCACCGCCAGATTCTTCAGCACAGGATGGCTCACAAGGTCTCGCCGATAAAGCGGTTCACTGAGCTTGTCAGTCAGAATGTATGGAACGATCCACTCCTGCTCGCCCCCGACATTGTCGGGTCGCCAACTGGGCTTGTCGCTGAGGAATGGCTCACCACTTATTCGGCCAAACGCATATACGCCCGCTTGCGCCCCCGCCTGCCAGAGAGCGACGAGGTCCCCGACCGCTATCTCCGTCCTGTATGAGGTAACCAACCAAGTGCCTTGGTCACCTGCATTCATCGACTTGAGATTCTCCGAGAGATCCCATTGCTTGGGATTCGCTTGAAAGAGCCATTGATTGAGGAGTGCAGCGGTCTCGAGTGCTGTCCAAGGTTTCGCCGCCTGATCACGGTCGTCGAAGTACAGCCGCAGGGGATTGGACCTGACCGCCACTCCGGTGATCAACCGCTCAACGAGCGTGTAGGCGAACTGAACGTCGGGTTCGACCGTCGTTTCGCCCGTCTCGACAAGGTCGTTCCAGATTCTGTAGATGGCGCCCCGCATTGCGTCGGGGTTGCTCTCCGGATTCTCGCCGGGAACTCGGGAGATCATTGATTCGCTCACCTTCGCGATCTGAATCAACGCCTGGGAGTCGAGTTCTGAAAGCGGCTGCGCAGCCGTCATGAGCTGTTGGGACTTGTCAGCTATTTCCCGCCACACATTCTCCACGGATCGTACGAACTCAGGCTGCGGGTCAAATCGCTCAAAGACATAAAGTGGGTTCGTTGTGTTGGTGAGCGCACCCTGAAGCGAATCCGGATCGGGCTTGCTGGCCAGAATAAGATGCTCCATCGCCCAATCATGCGGTAGCTCTACGAAATCACTGAGAAGAACGAAGAAATTACAGTCTTCGGGTGAGTAATACTGCGGAAAGCGCGGGTCCTCATCCTGATCCGGCGCAGTGTCAGTGGCTTTGTGAACGAGAGTCCGCCAGATGCTTCCTCTCCGGTAGAGAAACGCGAATGTCGGCACCCCCGTCGCGATCTGACTTTGAAGCTGTGCAACCTTCTGGGTGGACACCTTCGGGGCTCCAGGTTGTGCGAAACGTCCCCACCAAACCTGCCCCTCAACTTCGGAAATCTCCCGGTGCACAGCCACCGTCTCTCGCTCGACATCTGAGTTCCATTTGAACAAGAGGTGAGTCGGCTCGATTTTCGGATCAAAGGAGATGCCGCTCGTCAGCGCAGACTCCAATAGGCCCGTCATCCGCTCTAGGTCTGATTGAAGTGACTCAGCCTGTGGAATGGAGTCGCTTCCATACCGGACAGCGAGCGCCGACCCCCACTCGTACTTCTTAGGCCGCAGATTCGTCGACTTCAGGTCAGGCTGGACCTCAAGGTCCGGTTGCGCACCGACGATGGTCCGAATGTCAAGAACTCGCTTCCGGAGGGCAACTTCGGGTTGAGCCAGTTGTTCAGTGCCTTGATTCAGGCTCAGGTAGACCGCCGAGCCATCCTTTGCAAACAGATACACCAAGTAGAGGCCCTCTTGGGCCGTACTGCCTCCCGCTGGTGAGAAGATCCCAATCCAAGGAACGTCAGCCGGTGTTCCGATTCCGGTGCGTCCCTTGACTGACCATCCCTTCGGAACAAGGCCTTCGATTTCATGCGGCCCGGTTCGGGCCACCAGTTCATCTAGGTGAGCACCATCGAACCCTTGCCCCATCTCACGTCGAGAGAGTTCGGCGAGTATCTCTTGGAGTACGTCTCCGAAGCCGGCACTTAGGACCCCCACCGCAAATCCGAGGTTCTCAAGCGGTTGGCGAACAGAGGCATCGGTGCTTTCGATGTCGCTGCTTCGCAGCGGACCACGATCGGGAAACTGATATCCGCGAGCAGCCCCAAGGACTGCCTTGGCGTCGAACCGACGGCCATCACGCTCGATAACAAACTTTTGGGCGCGGCCAAAACCGTATTTTCCGAGAAATGCTTCACGCCCGATTGCCGAGAATTCGTCGAGAGCTGCCTCGACCGCACTTGGATCGGTGACTTCCTGCTCTGCCCCCACATGCGCCCCTAACTGGTCGTGTCTTGCCGACCACCGCCGTCCGGACACCACATTCAACCACCTGGCTGGCGTTCAGTTGGGCGACCAAGAGGGCAACGAGAAAGACTCTCAGGCCAGGATCCGAACCTCCCGAGAATATGCTCGGGGGCATCAACCCCGTTGTCATAGGGAACAGACGACGAACCGACAAGGAGGACAACGGTGTCGGATCCCCTTCGTCGTGTTCGGCTACAGGCACGATTCCGGGGGACCCCGCGAAAAGGGCGGACTCGATGCTTGGAGCCATGGTGATCTGAACGTCATTGTCTCCCAGATGGCCGTCCCGATCTGCGAGGGAAGCGCTCCCCACTGGCCCGATGAGATAGAGCAAGGTTTGGTCATCTACCCATGGAGATTCGGACATGTGCCCCTGGGGGAGGCTCGAATCTCAGCCAACGCCTCGGGACCACTCGGACCTGTTGGCACAGACAGCATGAGATTGTCGGGCATCGCACAGGGTCGCGGAAGAGTTGCCAGTGGCGATCCAGGCGAGCTTCTCGCCACGCTGGGACTTAGCGTAGGTGACCTGGTTCCCGACCTGTCCGACACCGTTGCGGTGCCTGAACCCAGTGAACTCGACAATGTTTCCGAAGAGGGCGGTCCGAGCCATCCGCAAGATCCGGTGTTTAGGAAGGCCGTTGAGGATCACGCGTTGCGCTGGCGACCCAACATATGAAGTCCCTCGGTTGGAATGACATCAAGCCCCTCGGGAAGCCCTTCGATTTGGTGTGCCGCAAGCAGGGTGGGTCTGAAGAGAAGCATGTCGAAGTGAAGGGGATGACCGGGGCCGGCGCATCTGTTGAATACACAACGAATGAAGTCCGGCATTTCCGAATGTGCCCCGCCGGTGCGGATCTGATCGTTGTCCATGACATCGTGATCAACACGAGCACGATGCCATATACGACATCCGAGGGTCTCCTGCTGCACGTCGTGAATTACCGCGCTCCCAAGGAGGACCTCCAAGCCTCGCGGTATCTGGGTCGAGCGCCACCTGCGGATCTTTAGAACGGATGGTCCCTCGGCCTCTTGGCGCACGAAGAGTGGGTGGACGAAACCGTCCACCCACTCTTCGTTGATCAATGGAACTGATAAACCCTTCAAGCTGGCCATGCTTCAAATGCTCGGGCTCGTTCCCGCCGCCATCCCGAGGCCCGTGTTCTGGAAGCCCCCCGGTCCGCCGAACCACAGTTGGCCAGTGTTGGCCTGGAAGGTCACTTGGTAGCTGCCGTTGGAGAACCCGGTGATGCTCGGGCTCGTTCCCGCGTGCATCCCGAGGTTCCAGGCCCCGTGGCTGTCAGATCCGATTGTCCACAGACTCCCGGTGTTGGCTTGGAAGGCCACCTCGTAGCTGCCGTTGGTCAGTCCCGTGATGCTCGGGCTCGTTCCCCCGTACATCCCGAGGTTCCAGGTTCCGTGGCTGTCAGATCCGACTGTCCACAGACTCCCGGTGTTGGCCTGGAAGGCCACCTCGTAGCTGCCGTTGGTCAGCCCGGTGATGCTTGGGCTCGAACCCGCATACATTCCGAGGCCGGTATTCTGGAACCCTCCCGGTCCGCCGCGCCACAGTTGGCCAGTGTTGGCCTGGAAGGCTACTTGGTAGCTGCCGTTGGTCAGTCCCGTGATGCTCGGGCTCGTTCCCCCGTACATCCCGAGGTTCCAGGTTCCGTGGCTGTCAGATCCGACTGTCCACAGACTCCCGGTGTTGGCCTGGAAGGCCACCTCGTAGCTGCCGTTGGTCAGCCCAGTGATGCTTGGGCTCGAACCCGCATACATTCCGAGGCCGGTATTCTGGAACCCTCCCGGTCCGCCGACCCACAGTTGGCCAGTGTTGGCCTGGAAGGCCACCTCGTAGTTGCCGTTGGCCAGCCGAGCAATGCTCGGGCTCGTACCAGAGCGCATCCCGAGGTTCCAGGTTCCGTGGTTGTCAGATCCGACCGTCCACAGATTGCTTGTGTTGGCTTGGAAGGCGACCTCGGGCGAGCCCGTTGTTGGTGCGTTCGCCGGAAGAATGTAGGCAACGCCAGCCTTGAGGCCGTCGACGTTGTTCCGGATGCTCACGACGTAGGGATTCGGGAAGTCCATCTCGACGACGGAGATGTAGTTACCGGAGACCGAAGTGACCCATGCGACGTGTCCTACCGATCCCGCGCCGTCGACTCCCGGCTGGAAGACTACGATCGAGTTTACGGTGGGCTGCGTGGTCACCGTCCATCCGTGGGCCGCTGCGTTGACCCCCCAGTACATCGCGTTGCCGTTGCCTCCGAGCGTATTGATGTAAGTGCCCGTGTAATTGTGAAACTGCACCTCAGCTTCCCAGGTGCACTGTCCGGCTGCTCCAGGGTTGTAACTCAGCGTGTCACCCTGGGTGGCAGCAGATGCCGGGAGCGTGCCCACCACCAGGATCGACAGCAGTGCTCCAAGCCCGAGCATTGTCGCACTGAGACGCAGAACGGTACGCCAGAAGGATGAGACAGGCGACACAGGACGGATCTTGCGGATACCGCGGATGCTGAACATTCTGTTTCCTCCCTGGTCACCGACGCTGTGTCGGTCCAATCGGCCTGGTGGTGTCGGAACCACCGCTAGGTCCACAGTGAGGATTCGGACCAGAAGAAAGCAGGGGGACCATTACCCCTTTGTTGTGGGCAATTGTGCGGACACGATGACGACATGGTCGCCGTCGAAGGGACTGGCGCGCCTCGTCGAGTCGGAACAGCAAGGCCTGACCCTCGATCGTCTCATGCGCTTCCTTTATGGATGCCCGATCGTCGCGCCTCGGCCGCCCTTGTAGCTCGGCATGCACGCCAGCTTCCTTACTCTGCTGCAGTGTGCGCTTTGTTCGCGTCAGTACGGCGAGGAACCGTCTCAGCGAGGTGGCCGAGGAGGCTATAGATCGCCGCCCACGACGAAGGAGAGGGTTGCTGATTCATCGAAATTACGATGCAATCGAAGTCGATGGCGATGTCGAGACGGGGATCAGGTAGGCCTGACCCTGCGCTTCGCAGCGACAGCGTGGCGGTTTCCTTGTCCGTCACCACCTGGATGTTGGCCAACGCGGCCGCCCGCTCCAGCCCAGCCAGTAGCAGCGAATTGTCGGCTTCCAGATATCCGGTGGTCATTGAAGTATCTAGCAGATACATTTTGCTTCCATTATGAAAGCCCAGCTTGAAGACGGTATGGGTAGTACTACCTCTTTGAGACTGCCCGACCGGGAATCGAGCGAGTCCTCATGTCACGCTCTTGGCCGTCCGGGTCGTCCATGTTGTGCAGGGCTTCACCTGTGTGCTCACCGCTCGCTCCACCTACCGCCGTCCAAAGCTTGCAATCGCGGTTGGAGTCGCGTCCCTCGCCGAGTTGGCCTGGATGGCCAAGCGGGACTTCAGCCGAGGCTGCCACGACATGACTACCGCCCGAGTCGACGCTGTGTTCGGGGCCCAGGCCTCGTGGCTCTGGGCTGGGCCACGCACCCTGCCGACCGCACGACGTCGGTCAATTGGATGCTGCCGCTAACGGTCGGCAGCGCCCTCGGAGCGGCGACCAGTCTCGACATGCGTGAGGGCGCCGGTATTTCGGCTTCGCTCGCAACCGCCTATGCGGCGACGACCCGGGAGTCGATCGGCTCTGGCTCAGGCAGCGCGGCGAGCGCGGTCGCCAACACGCTGAGCTACCCGGGGTTCTTCGCCGTCGCCGCGGGGATGGTTCGCCTTGTTCGTCACCTGGCCGGTGATCTGGACGACGCCCGGCAGAAAGCTGTCGAAGAAGGGGCGCGGGCGGCCGCCGAGGAGGCTCGCAATCACGAACATCGCCGTTTGCACGATTCGGCCCTCCAGACGCTTGAGGCCATCGCCTCCTACGATCTCGATCCTGACGACCTTCGGCGCCAAGCTCGCAAAGAGGCAGCCACGTTGCGTCGGGCCATCGCCGGCGAAGAACGGCCAACGACACGACTGGTCGTGGGGCTCGAAGAGCTTGCCGACGAATTCGCCGACCGTGGGCTCAACGTCGAACTCGTGACGGTCGAAATCGAAGGCGAACCAGAATCGTCAGTGGCCGAAGCTCTTCGAGATGCATCACGGGAAGCACTCACAAATACAGCCAAGCACGCAGGAGTCTCTCGGGTGGTGGTGCGAGCCGCGTCAGCGCATGACGGCATCGAAGTGACCATAAGGGACCAAGGGGCAGGGTTTGACCCATCGGCGCCGAACAGCGGGTTCGGGATCGACAATTCCATCGTTCGTCGAATGGCAGACGTCGGCGGCCGGGCAGATATCTCCTCGACACCGGGCCGCGGCACGAGGATTGGGTTGTGGGCGCCAAAGCCATCCGCGTAGCGATCATCGAGGATCACCCTCTCTACCGTCAAGGCCTCGTCCAAGTCATCGAACGGGCACCAGGGCTGGAGCTGGTTGCCGCGGTGGGAAGCGTCGGGGAACTCGAGGACATCGGCTACGAGGATGTCGATGTCGTGATCCTCGACCTCCATCTCCCGGATTGTCAGGGCTCCGACGCGGTGAGCAGAGTCAAGTCCCAAAACGATGCCATTCTCGTCATCTCGGCATCGGATGATCGCAAGCATGTCGTTGACGCCATCGCCGCTGGGGCGTGTGGGTATCTGACCAAGTCGTCAGAGGAAGATGAGATCTCAAAGGCGATTACAACCATCGCAGCCGGTGGAACTTACGTGTCGCCAGTGCTCGCGGCCTACCTTCTCAGAGATACTCGTGACCAGGACCGGGCAAGCAATTTTGCCCTCTCGCCCAGAGAACGGGAAATTCTCTCCCTACTTGCGGATGGCGAGACTGATGCCGATATCGCAGAGCGATTGTTCATTAGCGTGAGCACCGTGCGATCACATCTCGATCGCATCCGTGACAAGACCGGACACCGACGCCGAGCGGAGCTCGCTCGCCTCGTCTTCGAGCACGGCGCAGACGAAGACACGAGATAGACGTCCTGGGTCCGCCTCTATGCGAGCCTTAGCGATACGGGCCAGCGAGGATGCAGGGTGGACGATGGAGTCGGTGAATCCTCGTCTTCGACGGCACGCTGCAAGCAGCGAGACGGCCCCGCTCGGGCGTAACCAGGCTGGGGCTGTTTCGTTGCTCGGTAAATTCAACCGCCGAGTTTCGCCACCCGGTCAGCGACGAAGCAAAGGTTCGGAATAGGGGTAATTCTCCCCCTGCTGGACGGGTAATCCTCCCTCTGCCTTCTGGGACTTTGACGGCTCAAGATCAACACGGATTGGAACGTTAGAGCTAGATGTCGCCTCCAGCGCGATGTCTGGCTGGAAAAGGAGGAGAGTCGTGAAACGTGTCCTACGTGTTGTGCTCACGCAAATTCTTTTGGTGGCCGCAATCGTCACCGTGTCGCTGGCGGTTGCGGCCTCAGAAGCCTCGGCCGCCGCCGGCCCATACTCGGTCGTTGGAAGTGGGTCGAACGGCCTCAACGTCCGTTCGAGTCCGTCAACATCGGCCAGTATTGTCAGTCATCTGGCCAATGGCGCGACTTTGTACATCAACTGCCAGGTCCGAGGTGGTACCTACGCGACGACGGGATCCCCCAGTACAGAAAGCATCTGGGATCAGCTGACTTCTGGCGGCTATGTCGCTGACTGGTGGGTGAGTACGCCTGCCGTGGCGGCGTTCAGTCCCGGTATTCCGCAATGTGGAAGTTCGTCGCCCGCCCCGGCGCCCCAGCCAACGCCACAGCCAAGTGGCACAGCTGCAGAGCTACGCAACCTTGCGAGCGTTCGTTGTCTCGATGCCAACGCTCAGCAGATTGGCGGCAACGGAACGTCTGTGACGCTCTATGACTGCTGGGGCGGCGCCAACCAGAACTGGGTGATCGGATCGGACGGCACCATTCGCAACCAGGTCAGTGGACGCTGCCTCGACGCCGATCTGAACACGATCCACTCCTATGGAACGATCGTCCATCTGTGGGACTGTAATGGTGGCGCTAATCAACGATGGATCATGAATCCCGACGGGACGATTCATAACGCGTACAACAACTGGTGTCTTGACGCCGACGGTGGGACGATTTCGGGCAACGGGACCAAGGTCCAACTCTGGGGCTGCAATCAAGGTCGCAACCAGTCCTGGTATCAGAAGCCTGCCTACACGGTGCCATATTCCGCTGCGGACAACTACTGTGTGCCGAACGTTCAGCCCCTTTTTGGAAATACGGGGTTCAACTTTACGCCATGCGTCAATGTCGGTTACGTCTATGACGAGACAGCTTCGGCGATCCGTTCGGAGCAAACTTCGGGTTGCCCAGCAAACTCCGGGTCAATCCCGAACTCCGTCACCTTTACGTGTAGCAATGCCGGCAATCGGAGCGATTGGAGTGGCAACGCATTCGCGACAATGACTGCCGATTGGGACCAAGTCTTCGTAAGCACGTCAGGCTGGGGCGAATACGTACTTTGCACCTCAACAACTACGTTAGAAACTGACGGTCTCACCCTCACTGTGTCGACATCCCCAAGCGGTCAGGCGCCTGGAACATTGAATCAAGTGAGAAACGATTTTCAAAGAACGTTCGACTCCTGCTCATAATCGACCGCGAGGCAACGTTCCAGGAACGACTTGTCGTTAGAGCCTTGTGAAGCTCTCGCCGAAGCACCATGCGACAACCGCTGGGCCTTTTGCGAGTAATGACGAGAACGGCCCGGCCGGCAGGCCGGGCTTTTCTTGTAAGCTTCAGAGAGCACGGTCCCCACCTTGGTGTTCGGAGCACTGCTCGCAGCACTACTCGGGGCACCCCGCTCTGTATGGGGCGGCTCCTCGCTCCCGTGTCCGGCTTGTGTCTCGGCCAATCCGCTCCTCCCTTCCCCAAGCCGGTCGGTCGGTCGCCCTTGGTGGGCGCCCTCCCTCCCTGTGTCCGGCTTCCGGCCGCTTCGCGCCCCTCTGCCTTCCTTGGTGTCGACTTCCAACAGTGGGCGCCTGGGGACTCGAACGTCGAACCAGCGAAAATGGGCCAGAAAGCCGGCATCCAGCACCAAGCCAGAGGCGACTCCCCCACTCTCTCATCGCCTGACTAGTCGTCAACCGGCCTTCGGACGACCAGTCCCCCTGGCTGCTTGACAGCTCGATGGGTCATCGTCCCCTCACAATCCATGGGGTTCCGGGGGATCGACAGTTCATGGGTCACACGGAATCATGGCCATTCATAGGTCTCAATTTTCAAGGCACGCTATAAGCCGGCTTCAGACCGTTTGAATACGCACTAACCCTCAAGGATGAGGTTTCATAAATTTCTGAGGCGATCTGGCCGGCCGTTGAAGCCGATTCTGTTGGAGGCCCACGGAGTTACACATGACGTAGCCGATCTGGAGCGACACATGAGATCTCCCAGGCGTTGCTGAACATAGTTCTCAGACAAGTAATGGACCCTCCGATAGTTGACATGGAAGCGTGCACTTTTCCGAAAGCTATGACCATCCGGAAGGAGGGTCATGGTTGCGACTCTGCAACATCGCCGGGAGGTTTGGGGGTGGGAATAAGGTGTGACGACGCTGCCCGAACGGCACAACGTGGATAGGCGACTCAATGTGCCAGGACGGTGGGCGTCCGCACCAATGACGGCCGGGCTCGGGTAAGAAACGCCACCGGTCTTGCTTCGCGATCCTGAGTAGCAACGGGCGCACTCCTGGACGGTGGGGTGTAGCCCTTCCTAATGTGACTTAAGGCCCTCGTCCTCAGTAGGCCGGGTGGTCTAGCGTGCTGGTGGGCGGCCCTTCTGGCGAAAGGAACTTGAAGTGAGCACCGCGGAATTACCTGTCCGTCCGCACCCTCGTGGCGCAACGGGCTCACTCCTTGTCGGTCTGCTCACCGTGGGTCGCGACCTGCCTCGGGTTCGTAGCGTCACCCGTGGGCGCCTCCACGTCGAAGGGCGAGACAATCACCATCACGATTACGCCTAGCCAGTGGTACGGAATACAGCACATAAATACGAATGGGCGCGTCATGAACGCTGCTCAAGCCACGTACTATCTCTTTAATTTCATGTGCACCACATACTCATCGACGCCACCACCTACCCCGAGATTTGTCAGTCAAAGCAGTCGTAAAGTGACGTTTCGCGTTCGACTCTCTGCAAGACAAGTAGCGACCCTGAACAAGGAAATCCGCAATGAAAGGCACCTGCGGGAAGGTTCATAACGTTCAGCAGGAGTACAATTCGGCTCATACCGAAGAGGTAGCAATTGGTAAGCAAGTGCAAAAGAACGCGGCGGCAGCGCCACAGACTGCGCCGCCCACCACGACCACTGCTCCGCCGCCCCGACTGCTCCCGCTCTGACGCAGCAGCAGCAGAGTGCAGTAGAGGAAGCCCACCAGTACCTGAGCACGGAGGCGTTTTCGCAGCAGGGTCTCATTGACCAACTGGACTCGTCGGCTGGTAGTGGACTCGGTCAACGATGCGACTGTCGCCGTCAATAGCCTCACGGTGGATTGGAACGCCGAGGCTGTGCAAGCGGCGAAGGAATATCTCCAAACTCAGGCCTTCTCATGCAGCAACCTGATCCAACAACTGGACTCGCCGGACGGTAGCCAGTTCACAGTCTCTCAAGCCACTTATGGTGCGCAACAGGCAGGCGACTGCTAGTGGAGCTCGTGAAGGCCAAGGGCGAGGCGACGCAAGGTGAAGAGCACCTATCAGCTCATAGGCCAAAGGAGCCGGCCAATGTCTTGGTCAATGGAAGAGGACGGTTTCCCGCCAGCTTTGCAACCACCTCCAGCGGTGCAACCTCCTCCAGCGGTGCAACCACTTCCAGCGGTGCAATTAGTTGCAGCCAAGTTTGCACCGCCTCGCGTGGGCCGTACCGTGCTGGCGACTGTCCTGCTCGTCATGATGTTTCTCGTCGTCGCTTACATCACCTTCAGTGATGGAATCGACTTCTTACATGGATTCGGCAAGACATGTTTGGTGGCTCACGAGGGATGGCGCTTTCACCTTCAGTGTGGATCGGTAACGCCGCCCAATGGATGATGGTTACTCGGCACCACGTCAACCAACCAGCTGAACAATGGAATTACCGCGCGGACGTTGGTTTCGGGGTCGAGATGGTCGAGTGCATAACCCGTTCCCGGCAGTACGTGAGGCATTGACGCGTCCTTTCGGTGGTCGAATCGTGTGGTTGCAAACATGTAGGTCAAGAATTCGTACGATTTAGCGCCGCAGGAATGGGTGCAGTTCGCTGTTTGAAGCCGCTAGACGGGCTTCTAGGCGGCTCTCAAGGTCACGCAGCGGTACCGTCTTGGTATGGACGAGCCGACCGAGCTGCAGCGAAACGGACACTGGAAGATTGCCGTATGGGCCTTGCGCGTGGGCCTCCTCGCGATAGCCACGATCGTTGTGGGTGCCATCGTTCTGTCGTCCGGCGGCACGCCGTGGGTCCTGGCCGCCGGGGTTATCTTCTGGCTCGTCTGCGCCGTGGTCATCGCTACCGGGTTCCTCCTGACGCTGCACGACCTACCCGAGCCGCGACCAGGGTTCTGGTCCATGCGGTGGATGATTATCCACGACGCCGTCGGCCTCAGGGTTCGGACCGGCGTTCCTCGTTTGTGTTTCTGGTCGACGGTGTCCGCCGTGGCCGCATCCTTAGACTTCTCGCATCAACGTGTAGTCGACGCTCTGAACGAAGACGCTGGTGGCTGGGATTAATCCCGCAGTTCGTCCTTGAGCTGCTCGTCCGCTGCCCGCTTCTCACGGATCTGCCGGCCCCGTTCGACCAGGCGATCCAGCCCGGCACGGGATGACTCCGTACTGGCGGCGAGACTTTGGATCTTGGCCTTGGCTCGCGGATCTAGTCCGAGCAGCGTTCCAAGCCTTGCCGCCGTGTTCGTGCTGGCGTTGACCGTCTCGATTGTCCGTGGAACGATCTTTCCGTAGCCCTTCTCGTCTGCCACCTGGGCGATGTACTCCAAGCCCATTAGCGCGGTGGCCAGTGCTCGGCAGTACAGCTCCAGCGTCCCGTTGTATGCAGGATCAGCGACCCACGGGGCCGCGTCGATGATGCGTGGGCGCAGTTGCTCGGCTCGCAAGTTGACCAATGATTCGCTGTGCATGCCGTGCTTGAGTGCGAGCATCTCGCCGGGTTCAACTGGTATGCCAGGAGCGTGATTCATGCGTGCCTCGTTGGGTGAAATGGCGCAATGGCGCACCCGTGACGCGTGGTGAACGCATGGACGGATAGGAAATAGCGGCTTACCTGCGATTAGCGCCACCTTCACAGGGTGGTGTTAGTACGGAAATCCCTGCGTATCGTGCGTTTTGCGGACTGATGGCGTTAATGGCGCAAATCGGCTTGGCATGCACGTTTAGGTCCAAGCATCCGAGCCGTAAGCGTGCTAGAGAACCGATATTGCAAATAGGCGATCGGGGTGCCAAGTGCGACACAGTGTTGGCAAGCTGCTGCTGGGATTCTCATTGATCATGGGAGTGTCGCTCTTGAGCGGAACCCCATCGGGCGCGGCGAGTGTCGGACACGCTGGTACTCCATCGTGGTCCGGCTACGTCGACTGGGGACACAACACTTACAGCGAGGTGGTTGCTCACTGGGTCGTTCCCCCTATAACTGGACCCGGAACAGTCGACATGTGGATCGGTATCGGGGGGGCCGAGTTGAGTCAATACCCCGGCTTGCCTGAATATGGCGGAAGCAAATATCCGAGCCTGCTTCAAATCGGTACTGCGGAATCACTCAGTCCGCCAAGCGGTCATCAAAAGTATTATGCCTGGTACCAATACGTGAATTCAACAGGTATGGGCGGACAGGCTTCGAACAACGTGCTCACTGGAGCGGGCTGTAACCCAACGCCGGGTTCAACAGTCGCAGCCAGCGTGACCTGGCTTGGCCACATCTCAGCTCGATTCGCCATGAGCATCACGCCACCGAATTCCTCCACGCCAGTCAGCTGTGCCAATTTTGTCTACACCAACACGAACCTGATTCCGGATCTAACAACAACCGAATTCATCATTGAGCGACCAGGTGGGTGTTGGAACTGTACCGGCCCACTTCCCGACTTCGGCAAGATGTCGTTCACCTTTGCCAGGTCATACATTGGCACCACCGCGTATGCGTTCAGCCAGCTGCCGTTTGTCGGGTTGACAATGGACTCAGATGGCATCTTCTATCCGCCCGCGAGCGACAATCTGCACATCCTGGCGTATCCAACCAACGTGTCGGGTGAGAGCTTTCAGGAGGTTTGGCTTCACAACGGGCTTTGACCAAATGCGCGTACTCACGAGGGGTTCCTAATAGAACCCTCGTGAGCATGATTGCTCAACGTGATTGCCGTGACCGCGCTGCATGATCGCGTTCAACGGGAACACGCAGCGTCATTGAGAACGCGATGGTTCCTCGGGCGCTCGTCTTGCTACGTATTCGCGGTCTCGATGTTCGCCGGCATCGTCATCCCAGTTCGCACGGACGAGCCAATTGCCGTTGGAACTATTTCCACCCTGGATTTGGTAGGCCTCGATGCTCGCAGGAAAAGTCCGTTCAGACTCCCCTGGCGTAATAACGTCGAACTCTCCCACTTCTTTGAAAATCACCGTCTTTCCGGCGTCATCGATCTCCCAGTATCGAGGGCTTCGCTCACCAAGGACAATGACGTTGCGCGCCTCACACTGCCCTTTGTTGCGGACCACCACTTCAACGCCCGAGCTAACCCACACCAATTCGAAGGTCAAAACAGCGGTCTTCTTGCTATCGATCTTTGTTTTGACGACAGCCTGCTCTAGTCGATCCTCCTCCTGCTGTAGAAGTTCCTTCTTGGTCAAGATCCATGGATAGAAGATTCTCCATCTACTGAGGAACTTCCGAACCGGCGGCAGAAGCAGGACGATCGTTCCAAGAATTGTGGCAAATCCGGCGGCTACTGCGACGCCGTCAACGAACGCATCAGCAAGAATTGCACCTGGCATTGCGCCATGTTATTCAGGAGCCGGGTCCGTCGGAGGCTTCGACCAGATGTAGTTGCATCCCAAGGGCCGATGGGGGTCGTCAATAAGCGCTTTTCGGTATTCATCGACCCGGTCCATGAACTCGTCAGCAGCCCAGAACGGTTCGTCATCCCACCCTTTCGAGAAGGAAATGGGCTTCGGTGTCTGGTGTCGGTCGTGTTCGAGGTAGTCCCGGTAGTAGAACGCAAATGCGTAGATGTACGCGGGATCTACGGACTTGTGGCTGGCCACAAGAGATTCGGCGATCTCCTTGCAGTAGCGCTTCACCTCGTTGTAGTTGGTCACCGTAATGAGATGCAGCTCACGCGTCGCGCCATAGCACTCCCGAGACATCTGCTGCATGAATCGTGCAAAACTCAACGGGTCGCATGGAACGGTCTTGGGCAGCGATCGACCCTGTAGAAGTCTCTGTAGTTCGCCTTGATAGATCTTGTCCTCTCGCGGCGGCTTCGCTTGCGAAGCGTCGGAGAGAGCTATGGAAGAAGGCTCTTGATCAAATGCTCTTGAACACTTTTGGTCATCGGTGACGACACCCTGCGGACATCCCTGACTACACCTGTCGACAACCATGACTGCAGGGGTGTCGTCAGATTTGTCCATACCACTTGGAGACTTCAGGTTCACCCGGTATTTCGCAGCGGACCACCAGTAGATCGGTCGCCCATCCTTCATCTGACGATGTTTGCCCTGTTCGTCAAGGATTGCCCGCTTCTGTTGCAGGACCTCCACACAGCCAATGGTCTTCAATACCGAAACAGCGCGATCGAAAGACTTTTCGCTGATTCGACACTCTCCGGCAAGTGTCTTTCGTTTATGGGGATATGTCTCGCCAGTCCGCTTGTCGCACTTCCCGATGAGAAGGGCGTACACGCGCAAGGCGTGGTGCGTCATCTCCGAGTGGTGGAGTGCCCACATTGGAACCGATGCCCAGCTGTCACACTGGTCCAAAATTGTCTTTTTGTCTGCGGTCACCGAACCTGCTCCGCGCTGTTACTATTCATGACGCAAACCTCGTTGAACATTGAGAAACCGCCCGGCTGGCAGGCCATTGGGCGGTTTCTCTATTTGTGGGCTAGGACGTGCGGCAGGGCGCTTCTTGGTCGCGAACAGAGCGCAATCGCCGCACCGGCGCGAGCGGGTGGTCGGCTGTGACCGACTCCTCGGCGAAGGCGCGCAGCATGCCCGCCCATGCAATGGCGACTTGGTCGGCCGTGCCCTTGATCGAGATTGTCACGGGAGTTTGTTCCACGATGGATCCTTATGACTCTTGGGCGCGACGAATCTCGTCGTTGCTTTCGGCGGGCGGGGATGGGGCGAGCGTGTAGGGAATCTGACCGGGAGATCCCTCTACAGAGATTTCAACATCCCCGTACAACCCCATTTTACTGGAGGGTGTTGGAGAATCCTCTGAAACTCCAGGTCGTGTTGTCTCGGCCCCCGATTCGGCTGTTGGAATCTCGGGAATACCCAGTTCGGCCCGACGCTGCTTCTCAAAGGTGATTCGGTTCGGGCGTCGCAGATAGGCCCATCGGTCGTAGCACGTTCGGCAGTATTCCCGGATCAGTCGCGAGTGTCCGCCGGTGCGACAGGCTCGGCAGATTGTTCTGTTGTGCTCCTCTGCTTCGACTTCGGCGGTTCGCCGGGCTGATTGATCCGCCATCCAGCGCGCGCTGTTGCGAACATGGCCGATGGTGCGAGCCATCGCTCTGACCTTGCGGTCGATGACATCGTCAATTTCCTCGTGCCACGCGGCGTCTTCACCCGTTGGGTCCGTCACCGGTGGTTGCGTCCCCGCCATCTCGCCGAGTTCACCAGGCCGACGTGTCTTCACACCCGGGCTGTAGCGGTTGCGGCAGATGGCGTCCGCCACGTCTTCGTACATGCCGACGACGAGGTTCAGCAGTTCGTTAAGATCGCTGAGCGCCTTGTTCTGGTCCCTACTGCTCCAGCCTCGGTTATTGAGGCTGCTCACGTCTCGTCGCTGTCTCGCCGACGAAGCCTCGGCTCCGGGTCGACAGTTGGCCTGACCTCACCCAGCCGGTCCCAGTCCTCACCCGCCCAGCCGGGGATGAAGACGGGAAGAAATTTGTGTTCGGGCAACGTCATCCCGGCCGTGATCGGCCCTGGGGCGGCGAACAACGCCTGAACGTAGTCAGCATCACGGCTGACCGCCGTGGAGTGCTCGCCCGTGTCCTGGTCCTCGCTGAAAATCAACCCAATGTCGCCGACACTCCAATCGGTGGCCGGATCGACCTCCTCCAGTAGGCCCTGGAAGAGGTCGGCAGCTTCGGTGGCCGAAACGATCTTGAACCCCAGAGGGATCGTCATGCCGTAGAGGTCCTCGCCGGGACTCACCGGATCGCCTCCTGCCGGTGGCGCGCGGCGTACTCGTCTAGGTCACGTTGAGCGAATCGAACGAAGCGCCCGACCTTATGTCCCGCGATCTTGCGTTCAGCCCAGAGGCGTTGAACGTGTCGCTCGGATGTTCCTAGGTACTTAGCTGCTGCGGTCCAGTCGTAATCCAACTGGGGCATGGTTGAGTCCTCCTATTGCTTGGCAGCTAGGGGACACGTCAACCACCTCCTCGTTCGATCACGACCAGGGCTGTTCCCCTGGTATCTAAACCGTAACGTCCGGCCCGTACCGCTCCGCCGCCACCAGGACCCACCGGCACCACCTAGCCCCCGTCCAGAGCGCACCACCTGCACCGGGTGGCGTCAGAATTCGTGCGGCACCTGTGCAATATCCATGCGATAAATTCGGGCAGTTTCGGAAATCGACCGGTAGCGAGCGGTGCCGAGTGGTTAGAACATAAAGCCTATTGAACTGGGCATTCTTCGCAAAATTCCTGAGCAGCCCCAACGGGATTCGAACCCGTGTCGCCACCTTGAGAGGGTGGTGTCCTAGGCCTCTAGACGATGGGGCCGAGCGGTGATCTCCATGACACGTATGGAGGACGCCGGTGCTCGGGGGGAAGGACTCGAACCCTCAATAACTGGACCAGAACCAGTCGTGTTGCCGATTACACCACCCCCGAATGGGTGGGCAGTCAGATTAGCCGAGAGGCCCGTGGCGGAAGTTCGCCCTGCTGGCTGGGCTGGGGCGCGTTGTATCCCGGGGTGTCCGGTGGAAAGATGCAGCGCCCGGGTCTCCCCGGGGAGAACCGGGTTCGGAGGTCCTCGGCATGCACCGGTGGTCCGTAGCGCTAGTCGCCCTGGCAGGGGCGGTCGGCGCGGCCGTACCGGCCCTTCCGGCCTGGGCCGGCACTGCAGGTCTCTCCGTCAAGGTGACCCCCGGCCAGGGTCTCAAGGCGGGCGAGACGGTGATCGTGAGCGGCCACGGCCTCCCGAAATCCTCCGCCGGCAAGTCCGCAACCTGGTTCGTCGTCGAGTGCACCGCCATGGTCCGAGGCCACGTGGATCCCGCCACGGACACTGCTCACTGCGACATCACGCACGCTCTCGCCCTCCGGGTCAGTGCCAAGGGCACGTTCAGCTCCCGCTACCGGTTGACCACCGGGATCATCGGCGACGGGTACTGCGGAACGGCCGGACACGCCACCTGCATTCTCGGTGTCGGGACCGCCCAGGGGCTGGGCACGGTCGTGCGGATCACCTTCAAGACCCCGCCGGCGCCGGTGACTACCTCGACCACCACATCGACCGTGCCCGGCTGACGACGCCGCTCAGGCCTCGTGCAACCACTCCAGGTGGTTGTAGCCGATGATGCGGCCGAACCCCACGCCGATCGCCTCCTTCACGAAATACGGCACCGTCGACCAGCCCGTGATCGGTGAGGACTGGGTCGGCGTCGGTGACGGCGTCAGCGACAGATCGGAAGCGATTGCCATGGAACGGGCTTCGTGGAAGGGATCAGTCGTGACGAGCACGACCTTGGCCCCGTGTGCTAGAAGCGCCGGCTGCGCCTCCCCGATGTTCTGGTAGCTGTCGTCGCCCCCCGCCTCGAGGATCGCGGACTTGGGCACGCCCTTGACATCCTCGAGATACATCGCACCCGATTGCGACTCGGTGCACTTGTCCCCCGGCTTCTTGTTGCCCGTCACCACGATCAGCGGGGCGTACCCCTGGTGGTAGAGGATCGCCGCCTGGTTCAGCCGCGCCCGCAGGTCCGGCGAGGGCACGCAGTCGTACTGCGCCGCGCCCATCACCACGATGGCCCCCGCCTGGTGCGGGTCGTACTGGCGCGAGGTCAGCCACACCTGCACGAGGGTGACGCCGAAATAGAGAACGATCGCCGCCAGGACGAGGGCCGCAATGCGCAGCGCCCAGCGGAAGGGTGCGAGCAGCATCAGGGGCCGGGCGTCAGGCGGGCCAGCGCGACATCCAGTCGGCGGCAGGTCTCGCTCCGGCCCAGCACGGCCAGCGAGTCGAACAACGGCAGGCCGCGGGTGCGGCCCATGACGGCGACCCGGATGGGCGCCTGCGCCTTGCCCAGCTTGCGTCCAACTGTGTCGGCGATGGCCAGGGTCACCTCGTGCAGCGCCTCTTTGTCCCAGGGGCACACCGCGTAGGCGGACAGAGCGGCGGCCAAGATCTGGGCCGCGCCCTCGTCGCCGGCGATCGCCTTCTGCCAGCTGTCGGGGTCGTCGGGTGCGTCTGCAAGGAAGAGGAAGTCCACCAACTCGGGTACCTCGCCGAGGACGGTGACCCGCTCCTGGGTCACTTCGGCCAGCGCGGCGAACACCGCGGCGTCGAAGCGCTCCGGAGCCCAGGCCGGCGGGGCGACGGCCGGCGTGCCGGTGTCGGGATCACGCCAGCCCCCGGGGGCCCACTCCCCCGGCACCGGATCGACCCACGGGCGGGCCGCCGCCACGAACTCGCCCACCGACAGGGCGCGCAGGTAGACCCCGTTCATGTGCGAGAGCTTCTTGACGTCGAAGAAGGCCGGTGACCGCTGCACGTCCTCCAGCCGGAAGCGCTCCAGGATCACGTCCAGCGACACGATCTCCTCGTCACCGGGGCTCCACCCGAGCAGGGCCAGGTAGTTGCGGAAGGCCGCCGGAAGGTAGCCCTGCTCGCGGTACATCTCGACCGCCACCGGGTCGCGCCGCTTGGAGAGCTTCTTCCCCCGTTCGTTCACCAACAGCGGCAGGTGGGCATAGGCCGGCAGTGCGAGGTCCACGCCCTCGGCCCCGTTGAGCGCTCCCCACAGCATGATCTGGCGCGGCGTGGTCGGCAGCTGGTCCTCGCCGCGGATCACGTGCGAGATCGCCATCGTCCGGTCGTCCACCGCGTTGGCCAGAACGAACAGCGGCTTGCCGTTCCCCTTCACGCAGATGAAGTCCTCGAGCGCGCGCTGGGGGAACTCCACGTCACCGCGCACGAGGTCGTGCACCTCGACCACGCCCTCGTCGGGGGTCCGGAAGCGCAGGGCCCGCCCGTTGCCCCGGGGCAATCCCAGATTGCGGCAGTGCCCGTCGTAGCCCGGTGTCGGGTCGCCCGCCGCGGCCCGTTGCCGCGTCCTCTCGTCGATCTCCTCCCGCGTGCAGGCACACGCGTACAGCGCGCCGCTGTCCCACAGCGCCTCGATCGCCGCCGCGTGCGACGCCTCCTGCACCGACTGGAAGAAAGGACCCTCGTCGGGGGACATGCCGAGCCAGTCGAGAGCGGTGATGATCCCGTCGGTCCACTCGGGGCGGTTGCGCGCCTCGTCGGTGTCCTCAATGCGCAGAATGAACGTGCCGCCGTGCTGGCGCACGAACAACCAGTTGAAGAGCGCCGCCCGCGCGCTGCCGACGTGGAAGTACCCGGTGGGTGACGGCGCGAAGCGCGCCCGGGGCGGGGTGGACGGATCAGTCATGCGGTGTGGCGGCGCATCCCGGGCGTCGGCGGGATGCAGGAAAAGGACCGGGCGTCAGTCTTCCTCTATGGAGATGGCGCCGGTCGGGCAGCCGTTGACCGCCTCGCGCAGGCGCTCGCGGAATTCCTCGGGCGGGTTCTCGTTGAGCACGTACAGATAGCCGTCGTCCCGCACCTCGAAGACCTCAGGCAGGATCCCCATGCAGACGGCATTGCTGGCACACTCGTCGAAGTCCACGACGACCTTCACGGAGACCTCCTGGTCAGGGCTGGGCTTGGCTCCGCCGAGCATACCGGCAGGGCCGATCGCCTCAGGGTTTGTCGGCGCTGACGACCCACATGGCGAAGAACTGGGAGCCACCACCGTAGGCCTGTCCGAGGGCACGCCGGGCGTCGGGCACCTGGTGCTCCCCGGCCATCCCGCGCACCTGCAGAGCGGTCTCGAGGAAGCGCAGCATCCCCGACGCGCCGATCGGGTTGGACGAGAGCACGCCACCCGAGCAGTTCCACGGGATGTCCCCGCCCTCGATCATCGACGTTGCACCGGCCTGGGTCAGCTTCCAGCCCTCGCCCTCCGGGCAGAACCCGAGGTTCTCGAGCCACATCGGCTCGTACCAGCTGAAGGGTACGTAGACCTCGGCCATGTCGAAGTCGGCCCGCGGGTTCGTGATGCCGGCCTGGCGGTAGAGGTCGGCGGCGCAGTCCCGGCCTGCTTGCGGGTTCACCTGGTCGCGACCGGCGAACATCGTTGGCTCCGAGCGCATGGCCATGCCGTGGATCCAGGCGGGTGGCCGCCCGGTGGCCGCCGTCGCCGCACCGGCGGCCTTCTCCGAGCCGATGACCATGGCGGCCGCGCCGTCGGATGAGGGGCACGACTCGAGATAGTGCAGCGGGTCCCACAACATGATCGACTCCTCCACCATCTGCATGGAGATGTCGGGCAGGTGCAGGTGCGCGTAAGGGTTCTTCAACGCGTGCAGCCGGTCCTTGACCGCCACCATCATCCCGATGTCACGCGGCGCGCCCGAGCGGTACATGTAGGCCCGGATGATCGGTGCGAAGTACCCGCCGGCACCGGCGAGGAGCGGGGCGGAGAAGGGCTGGGGCACCGAAAGGGCCCACATGGCGTCGGAGTCGCTCTGCTTTTCGAAGGCCACCGTGAGCACACGCTCGTGGATCCCCGAGGCCACCAGGTGCGACGCCACAATGGCCGTCGAGCCGCCGACCGAGCCGGCGGTGTGGACCCGGAACATCGGCTTGCCCACCGCGCCGAGCGCAGGCGCCAGGTAGAGCTCTGGCATCATGACGCCCTCGAACATGTCGGGGGCCTTGCCGACGACCACGGCGTCGATGTCGGCGAACGTCAGCTCCGCGTCTTCGAGCGCCGCCCGCGCTGCCTCGCGCACCAGGCCCGCGATCGACACGTCTTCCCGCTTGGACTTGGCCACGGTCTGACCCACACCGATGACTGCGCAACGCTCCGCCATCAGACTCCTTCCAGGACGCAGACCAGGTTCTGCTGCAGGCACGGCCCCGACGTGGCGTGGGACACCGCCCGGTCGGCCTCACCCGACCAGATGCGCTGGGCCGACTCGCCGATGCGGATGAGCCCGGCCGACATCATCGGGTTGGCCGCCAGCGCGCCACCCGAAGGGTTGATGTCGACCCCTTCGCCCAGGCCCAGGGCCTCGGCGAGGATGAGCTCCTGGTGGGCGTAGGGCGCGTGCAACTCGGCCACGTCGACCTTCTTGGATCCGACTCCGGCCTTCTCCCCCGCCAGCTTGGCCGAGGGCGAGATCGCGAGGTCACGGGCACCCACCGAGTGGGTCTCGATGCGGTGGTCGATGCCGGTGATGAAGGCCGGACGCTCGCACAGCTCGTAGGCCCGCTCACCCGCGGCCAGGACGATGGCCGCACAGCCGTCGGTGAGCGGCGGCAGGGCGTGTCGGCGCAAGGGCGCCACCTCGTAGTCCTCGGCCAACAACTGCTCGGGGGAACGGTCGTAGGCGACTTGGGCCTTGGGGTTCGAGAGCGCGGCCCGCCGGGAGCGGCTGGCGACCGCGGCGAAGTCGGCTTCGCTGGCCGTTCCCTTGTCGATGAGAGCCTGCGCCTGCAGCGCGGCCAAGGAGGTCGGGTCCGGCCACAGCGGTGCAAGGTAGTACGGGTCGAGCTGTACGGACATGATCTCGGAGAGGTCGCCCATGGACGAACGTCCGAAGCCGTAGACGAGGGCCGCGTCGATCTCGCCCTCCTGCAACAGAACCCAGGCCTCGTAGAGCGCCCAGGCGCCGTCCATCTCGACGTGTGACTCGGCCCGGGGCGGCCACACCCCGACGGCGTCGAGCGCCGCCACGAAGGAGAACGGTCCGCCGATCAGGTAGTCGGTCGAGCCCGAGCAGATGAAACCGACGTCGTCCTTGGTGATGCCGATGTTGCCGAACACCTCGGCCACGACCGGCATGAGCATCTCGACCTCGTTGCGGGCATCCTCGCGACGTACGTTGTCGTACTGGGCGAAGGAGACCACCCCGACGGGCCGGCGGCCCGACACGAGCCCGGGGAACTCGCTCATAGATACTCCTTGTAGGTCTCGTAGTCGGCGTCGGGCTCGCCGGTGGGACGGAAGTACTTGACCGAGGCCAACGTCGGCCCAAGCTCCTCGGGCGCGACCCAGACGGCCTCGACCCGCATGCCCATGCGGATCTCGTCGGTCGGGATCTCCTGAATGAGGCCCATGAACGACAGGTTGGCCCCGTCCAACAGGATCTGGCCGCAGATGTAGGGGATCTCGATCGACTGGCCGGCAAAGGGCACGTTGACAACGCAGTAGGTGGTCACGGTCCCGGTGTTGGGCAGTTCGACGACTTCGTCGGTGGGCAGGCCATCGGTCGGGCACGAGCCGCGCGACGGCACGTACACCTTCTTGCACTTGGGACAGCGCTGCCCGATGAACTTGCCCTGTTCGTAGCCGTGCAGGTTCTTGCTCATGGCCACGCCGGCAGTGAAATTGAAGTCGAGGCGCGTGGTCGCCGCCATCATCGTCACCGGCTCGCGCTCGCTCACGCCGCACCTCCGACTGCCACGAAGTGGCTGATGTCCTTGACGTGCCCGACGCGCTCGTCCTCGGGGGCGAACTCTGGCCGCACCCGCATGCCGGTCGAGACCTTGTCGGGGCTCGCGGCCGAAAGGACGTGCAGGAACGCGGTGTCGGCACCGTCGAACTGCACGAGCACCCAGGCGAAGGGCTCCTGCAGAGGATGCTTGGGCCGGGGGTGCGCCACCCAGGACCAGGTGGTGACCGTGCCCTCGGGCCCGACCTCCACCACGCCGTCGGTCTCCTCCCCGGTCTCGGGGTCGTACTCCGTCGGCGGCACAATGACACGCCCGCCGGTGCCCCGGGTGCCGACGACCTTGCCGTCGCGCAGCCCGGTGAGGAAGGCCCCCACGACCGGGCCCACCGAGCGCACATAGGGATACTCCAGGACGTGGTCGGAGCGGTAGATCACCGCATCCTCTGCCATGTCACCTCCCCGTGTTGGTGGGCCCCAGCGGGCCCGGGGTGAAACTAGAACAGATTCCAGTTTCGTGCCAGGTTCGGACCGTCAGCCCAGGCCGGACAGGTCGACACCGGCAAGCAGCTGCGCAATGAAGTCCCGGTCGTTGAGAATCGGCACCTCCGACACGAACATGCGGCCGTAGCGCTCGAAGTACATCAGCTGCTTGGCGAGGAGGAACGTCCCCCGGTCGAAGTCGGACATGAGGCCGCCCGACTGGTCGGCCATGCGCCGCACCTTGCGCTGCGTCCGTAGCCGGCGAAGGATCGCCCGCACGCTGCGCTGGTGGGCCTCCACGCCTTGCGCCTTGGCCATCTGCAACTGGATCGTCTGCATGATGCCCGCCAGGCTGACCTCCCCGAAGGGGCGGGTCAGCGCTGGTTCCATGATGGAGCGGACGAATCCGGTGAGGTCGTCGCCGGAGAGGCCGACGGCCTCCCCGATGGCGGGCCCGTAGACGTCGGTGATGTGCTTGGTCACCACCGGCCAGGCCGTCTCGTCGCCCATGGCGGCCGAGAGCAGCGAAATGAAGAAGCGGTGCGTCGATGGGTCGAGCCGGCCCACGATCCCCCAGTCGATGACGCCGATGCGTCCGTCGCGCAGCAGCATCATGTTGCCGGCATGCACGTCGCCGTGGAAGGCGCCCCAGCGCACGGTGGTCAGGAAGAAGGCCCGCATCACCTCCTGGACCAGCGGGGTGGGATCGAAGCCCAGGTCGGCCACGCGGGCGAGATCGTCGATGGGGACCCCGTCGAAGAACTCCATGGTCAGCACGTTGCGGCCGGAGAGCTCCAAGTAGGGCTCGGGCACCGCCATCAGCTTCAGGTCGAACTCGGTCTGCAACCGGCGGAAGTGCAGCAGCGAGCGCGCCTCGTTGCGCAGGTCCATCTCCTCGCCGATCTGCACCCGGAAGCCGTCGAGCAACTGGAGGGTGGAGCCCGCCATCTGGTCACCGGTCTGGCGCACCAGGATCTCGAGCAGCGGCTGCATGAGGTCGAGGTCCGTGGCGACGGTGTGCTCGATGCCCGGCCGCAGCACCTTGACCGCCACCGTGCGCCCGTCCAACAGGCGGGCCCGGTGTACGACGGCGATGGAGGCGGTGCCGATCGGCTCGGGCTCGAACTCGGCGAAGGCGTCGCGCAGGGACCGGCCGAGATCCTCCTCCACCCTCTGGCGCACGTCGGGGAAGGGCACTGGCGGGCCCGTGTCGAGGCAGGCACGGAACTCGTCGGCCACGTCGTCACCGAACATGCCCGGCGACGAGGCAATGATCTGGCCGAACTTCATGAAGGTCCCGCCCAGGTCCTGAAAGCTCTTGCGCAGCGGCCGGGCCAGTTGGGCCGCCGGGAGCGGGCCCTGGCGGATGGTGCGGAGCTGACGGAAGGCCGTCGGGGTGAAATGGATCGCCACCACCTTGGCGATGGTCCGGCTGCGCCGGAGCAGCTCGCGGTGCGTGGGTTCAGGCAGGCGCCGCGGGTAGATGCGCGGCACGTCCTCGCTCAGCGGTCGCGGCGTCGGGGTCTGGGGTTGCACCGGGGGTGTCGGGCCAACCGGTGCGTCCGCCGCGCCTAGGTCCACCGGGTCAGGGTAGGCGCGGCGCCATCGCGCGCACGCATTGCCTGGTCGGGCCTACGAGAAACCGTTCTCCAACGCAGCCAGCGCACCCTTGTAGGTGTCGCCGAAGATCGGCGCCATCTCGTCGGGGGTCACGTTGTAGGCCCAGATCACCTTGGACCCTGCGCCGTCGGGCTCGACCGAAATGATGGCGGTGTGGCTCTCGATCGGCACGCCGTCGACGACCGAGTAGGTCAGGACGCGGCTCTCCTCGTCGCGGGCCAGCAGCCGCTCGCGGATCTCCATGCCGAACATGCCGATGATGCGGTCCTCACCCTCCACGCGGAACGACTCGATGCCGGGGAAGAACTCGGCGACACCGCCGAAGTCGCCCACCTTCTTCCAGACCTCGTCCGGCGTTGCTGCGATCGTCACGTCAACTGCGCCTGCTGCCATTGCGGCCTCCTCGTTGCGACTTGGTTCCCCAACCTGAGCTCGCCGGTACAGTACTGCCGACCCGGTCCGCCCGCAGGAGACCGGCTGTGGGAAGGGAGTCTCCCGATGGAGACACGCACGATCGGCTCGTTGGAGGTCAGCGTCGTCGGCCTGGGCTGCAACAACTTCGGTATGCGCATCGGCCGGAAGGAAACGACCGCGGTGGTGAACGCCGCGCTCGATGCCGGCATCAACTTCTTCGACACCGCCGACATCTACGGCGGGGCCAAGAGCGAGACCTACCTGGGCGAGGCGCTCGGCCCCCGACGGGACGAGATCGTCCTGGCCACCAAGTTCGGTGCCCCCTACGAGGGGCACGAGGGCGGGGCGTCCCCCGCCTACATCCGCACCGCCGTCGAGGACAGCCTCACGCGGCTCGGCACCGATCGCATCGACCTCTACCAGCAGCACATCCCCGACCAGAAGACGCCGATCGCCGAGACCATCGGCGCACTGAGCGAGCTGGTCGCCGAGGGCAAGGTCCGCGAGTTCGGCTGTTCCAACTTCGATGTGGCCATGCTGAGCGAGGCCGCGGCCGCGACTCCGGACGGCAACCCCGGGTTCGTCAGCGTGCAGAACCACTACAACATCCTCTACCGCGAGCCCGAGGACGGGGTCCTCGAGTGGTGCGACCGCGCGGGCGTGGCGTTCCTGCCCTTCTTCCCGTTGGCCAGCGGGCTGCTCAGCGGAAAATACCGCGCCGGCCAGCCGCCGCCCGAGGGCACCCGCCTGGCCGCGATGGGCGATGGCGCGAAGAGCCAGCTCTCCGACGAGCGGCTGGCTGCTGTGGCCGACCTCGACGAACTGGCCGAGCGGGAGGACCACAGCGTGCTCGACCTGGCCTTCGGCTGGCTGCTCTCGCGCCCCGCCATCGCCTCGGTCATCGCTGGCGCGACCCGGCCCGAGCAGGTCGAGGGCAACGTTGCGGCGGGCGCCTGGCGCCCCGGTGACGACGTGCTGGCGGCCGTGGACACCATCGCGCCGCGTTGAACCGCCGCGCCGGCACCCGCCCCGAAGGGTCGGCGTGCCCGATCGCGCTCAGCCCCGCGCTGCCACGGAGGTGCCGCTCTGCTGCATCACGGTGGCCTCCACGATCTGGATGTCCGGGGGCTGAATGGCGAGCGGGCCCCCGGCCACCGGGACCTGCCACACCAAGGAGACGTAGGGCGTCGGCTGCAGCACGGTGCCGCTGGCGCACGGCGGGAAGCCGGTGATGTCGAAGGGCATGGTGGGCGACGGGGTGGCCGGGCCGCATACCTGCGTCCGCCGGTGCCACTGCACGAGCGCGCCGTAGGGCATGGGCACTTTCGGCTCGGTGGCGGGGAGGATGTACATGGCGGCGACGAGCACGTCGCCGCCCGACGGCGTGGAGGCGTAGACGAGCCCGTCGACATGCTGGGGGTCGAGCGTCCGTTGCGCCGCCGCATTGGCCGCCACGATGCTCGGATTCACGTAGGTCACGACCGGGTAGTCCGTCGGCGACGCCGGCTCGTACCCCGCGGCGACCGCCGCGGCCGGCGTGGCATAGCCAGACACGGCCGCGCTGGTCGCCTGCACGTACTGCACGGCGCCGATCTGGTCGGCCGCCGTCAGGCTGGGCGCGCAGCCGCTCTCGGCCATGTAGATGTCGTTGGGTCCGTTGTTGCCGTCGGCCAGCAGTTGGCTCGCATCGGCCTGTGGCAGGGCGGGGCCGTCGTAGTGCCAGCCGGGCGTCGTGGTGTTGAACCCGGCCGCCGCGCTGGCGTCCGCCCCGTTCATGTCCATGCCGTTCTTGCCGCTCATGATCATGTACGGCGTGTTGGCCAGAAGGAGGCCCGAGATCTTCAGGCCGTTCTGATGCGGCACGCAGCCGCTGGTAGTCGCCGGATGCGTCGTCGCGACCGCCGCGTTGCTCCCGTCCATGACCATGCCCGCCATTGCGTCGTGGGTCGACTCGGCTGCCACGGCGGGGTAGCTGGCGCTGACGGCGAGCCCGGCGCCGAGCGCCGCGATGCCGAGGACTGCCGACGCGGGGCTGCGCCGCAGGATCTCGCCTGCCGGCGAACGCCAGGCCTCCTTGGAGGCAATCACCGTCGGCACCATGGCCGCAGCCAGCAGGATCACCAGCGGACCGGTGTTCGGATCGGTGTCCGAGCCGCTGAAGACGTTGCCCGCCAGCCCCTGGCCGACGATCCACATGAGGAAGGACAGCAGGGCGCCCGCGGCCAGGAACCAATCCGGTCGCCGCGCCAAGAGCGGACCGAGACCGATGGTGACGGACACGGCAGCCAGGATCCACGCGGTCTGGGTTCCGGTGGCGGAGAACAGGTTGGCCAGACTGTTGAGGAAATGGGCGTACCACGCCGGCACCACATCGGCCATGCCCCCGATGGCACTCTGGGTCGAGGTCGGCGTTCGGTTGGCCGGCAGCAGGAACAGGACGGCGGCCAGCGACCAGTACCCGGCCCACACCGCCAGCGGCGTGACGGAGCGGCCGATCCCCTGGGCCGCCGCCGACGTGGCCACGCCTGCCGGGCGATCGCTCCAATCGACCGGCCAGCGCCGCGGTGGCCGGGGCCAGGCCATCAGGCCGATGAGGCCGTAGAGGAGCACAGAGCCGGGGGCGCCGGTCAGGGCGGTGGCTGTGCCAGTGAGGACCATGCCCAGGCCCTCGCCGATGACCCAGACGCCCAACACCCAGACGAACGACACCGCAAGGGCCGGGCGGACCGTGCCCCGGAAAAGCAGGCCGACGCCGATGAAGAGCTGGATCAGCGCGAAGAACGTGTTCCACACCGCGACGTCCGGCGCCACGAAGTTCCCGATGTGCGTGATGAAGTCGCCCAGGACGAAGGGCTGCCCGGCGGCGTTGGCCAGGATGTTGTCCTGTACGAACCCATTGCCGAACATGAAGGGCTGGAACTGCAACGCGGCATCGAGGATCCAGAACAGGCCGAGGAGTATCTGGAGCACCCGCTGGGAGCGGACGGCGAGCGGGAACCGGCTGTGCTCCTCCCGTTCGCCGTGCGTGCCGCTGTCGCCGTCCATGCCTTGCTTTACGCTACCGGGGACCCTCTGGATGGCCTGGTCAGGGTGTCGGCTCCACCGCCAGGCAGCGGGGATCCCGGCCCAGGAAGTGGTCGGTGCGAGATGCCGGCCGGGCTCTCGGCCCGGCTCTGACCCGGCTCAGGCCTCGCCGACCGCCGCCACCAGTTTCTGCAGGGTGTCCTTGGCGTCCCCGAAGAGCATGGTGGTCTTGGGGTCGTAGAGCAGGTCGTTGTCGATGCCGGCGAAGCCGGGCCGCATGGAGCGCTTGAGAAAGATGATGTTCTCGGCCTCGTCGGCGTGGATGATCGGCATGCCGTAGATGGGGCTGCCGGGCGTCGACTTGGCCGCCGGGTTGACGGTGTCGTTGGCGCCCACGACGAGCGCCACGTCGGCCGTGGCCATCTCGGGATTGGCCTCGTCCATCTCCTTGAGCTCGTCGTAGGGAACATTGGCCTCGGCCAAGAGCACGTTCATGTGTCCCGGCATGCGGCCCGCCACGGGGTGGATGGCGAAGAACGTCTCGACGCCGCGCTCGGTGAGCGCATCGGCCAGCTCGCGCACGGTGTGCTGCGCCTGGGCCACCGCGAGGCCGTAGCCGGGGATGATGACGACCTTGCGGGCGTAGGCGAGCAGCACCCCGACGTCGTCGGGCGTCCCGGTCCGCACCGGGCGGGCGGCATCGCCCTCCTCGCCACCCGTCGCCGTGATGACCGAGCCGAAGGCGCTGAACAAGATGTTGGGCAATGAGCGGCCCATGGCGCTGCTCATGAGGCGGGTGAGGATGATGCCCGAGGCGCCGACCAGGGTGCCGGCCACGATCAGCAGGTCGCTGTCGAGCACGAAGCCCGAGGCCGCCACGGCGAGGCCGGTGAACGAATTGAGCAAAGAGATCAGCACCGGCACGTCGGCGCCCCCGATGGGGAGCACGAAGATCACCCCGAGCGCCAGGGCCAGCACCAAGATGATCCAGACGTAGACGATGCTCCCGGTGACCAGGGCGAGGATCACCATGACCCCGATGGCCCCGCCCACCAGCGCGTTGATGATCTGCTGGCCCGGGTAGGTGATCGGCCGGCCGGTGATCAGCTCTTGGAGCTTGATGAAGGCGATGGCGCTGCCCGAGAAGGACACCGACCCGATGAGCACGCCCAGGAGCACCTCGGCGGTGACGTAGACGGCCGGCTCGAGCCCGAGCGAGTGCAGGTGCAGCAGCTCGACGATGGAGATGAGCGCCGCTGCCCCCCCGCCCACGCCGTTGAAGATGGCGACGAGCTGGGGCATCGCCGTCATCTTCACGAACCGGGCCACCGGCACGGCGATGGCCGCGCCGAGTGCCATGGCGATCAGTGCCAACACCAGGTTCCAGCCCGAATGGCGCAACGACGGCAGCGTGAAGGTCATGGCGATGGCGAGAGTGGCCGCCCCCGCGCCGACGAGGTTGCCGAGGCGGGCGTGGCGAGGCGAGCTGAGCCCCTTGAGGGCGACGATGAACCCGGCGATGGCGATCAGGTAGGCCAGGTCGCGCGCGGTCGTCAGGGTGAAGGAGACGGCCAGCATCAGGCGGCGCCCCCGTTGGGCTCAGTCGCTGCGGACCCGGACGCCCCGGACGCCCCGGACCCCGACGGTGCAGGCCCCGTCGGTGCGGACCCCGACGGTGCGGCGTCTTCCGCCTTGGCGACCTGGGCCTTGGCCAGCGGTCCCTTGGCCCGGTCGCCGGGCTTGCCCTTGAACATCTCGAGCATGCGGTCGGTCACGACGAAGCCGCCCACCACGTTCAGAGTGGCCAGGAAGACGGCGAGGAAGCCGAGCGTGACCTCGGCCGCTCCGTGTGCTTCGCCCATGATGGTCAACGCGCCTACCAACACGATGCCGTGGATGGCGTTGGACCCCGACATCAAAGGGGTGTGCAAGATGCTCGGCACCTTGGAGACGACTTCGATCCCGACGAAGGCCGCCAGGACGAAGATGGTCAGGTACTCGACGATCCCGGTGGTCGACCCCGTCGGCGTCGACTCCAACAACAGGTGGATCACGACTGCGCTCCTTGTGTCCCGCCTTGTGTCCCGGCTTGTGTCCCGCCCGGCCCGCCCGGTGTCCCGCCCAGCAGCTCGACCGCCGCGGGCGTCACCGCGGCGCCGTCGCGCAGCACGCACATGCCGGCCACGATCTCGTCGTCCCAGTCCGGGGTGAGCGCGCCCTCGGGGCCCATGAGCCCGAGCACGTTGGCCACGTTGCGGGCGAAGAGGAAGCTGGCGTGCGTCGGCATGCCCGAGGGCGGATTGGCCATGCCGACCACGTGGACGCCGTTGTGGTTGACCACCTCGCCCGCCTTGGTGAGTTCGCAGTTGCCTCCCTGGTCCGCCGCCATGTCGACGACGACGGCACCCTCGACCATCCCCTCGACCATCGACGTGGTCACCAGCACGGGCGCCTTGCGTCCCGGCACCGCGGCGGTGGTGATGACGACGTCGGAGCGCCCGACCTCTTCGGCGAGAGCGGCGCGCTGGCGATCGAGTTCTTCGGGGGTGAGCTCGCGGGCGTAGCCGCCGGTGCCCTCGGCCGAGACGCCGGTGTCGACGAAGGTGGCGCCGAGGCTCTCGGCCTCCTCCTTGGCGGCGGCGCGGACGTCGTAGGCCTTGACCACCGCACCCAACCGGCGCGCCGTGGCGATGGATTGGAGGCCGGCTACGCCGACACCCATCACGAGCACCTTGGCCGGCGGCACCGTGCCGGCCGCCGTCATGAACATCGGGAAGAACTTGGCCAGGTGCTCGGCCGCGGTCAACCCTGCTCTGTACCCCGACACCGTCGCCTGTGAGCTCAAGGCGTCCATGCCCTGGGCCCGGCTGATGCGCGGCAAGAGGTCGAAGCTGAAGACCGTCGCCTTCTTGGCGGCCAGGGCGCGCACGGCGTCGGAGGCCTGGGCCACCCCGAAGAAGCTGAGCAGCGCCGCCCCATCGGGCATCGCCGCCGCGTCCTCGGCGCTCGGTGGGTTGACCCGCACCACCAAGTCGGCGCCCGACAGCGTCGACGCAGCGTCAGGCGCCACGATGGCGCCGGCGTCGGTGTAGGCGCGGTCGCTGAATGCCGCCTCGGTGCCGGCGCCGGCCTGCACGCAGACCTCCCAGCCCGCGCCGACCAGCTTCCTGACCACGTCGGGGACGAGGGCGACCCGCCGCTCTCCCGGACGGGTCTCGGTGGGAACCGCCAATTTCACGGTCGCTCTGTCTAGCAGCTGATCCGCCGTTTGCCCCTATCCGAACAGAGTCCGACCTCAAGACGATCCGGGAAGAGACCAGGAGAAAGAGGCCCTCCGAGGCCTTTCGAACTGGAGTTCAGGACCCGGCCACGGCCCCCAGGAACGGCGGTGGCTCCCCACCGCCGTGCACGACCAGGTTGGCCCCGGTGACGTACGAGGCGGCGGAGCTCGTGAGGTACAGGCACGCCTCGGCCACGTCCGCCGGCGTGCCCATGCGGCCGGCCGGCACGGTGGCGGCCGCCCGTTCCATGCCCTCGGGCCCGCCGTAGAAGTCGTCGCCGGCACCGGTGTCGAGCAGGCCGGCGGTGACGCAGTTGACCCGGACCAAGGGGGCCCACTCGACGGCCAACGTCGCCGTCAGGTTGATGAGGCCCGCCTTCGCCGCGCCGTAGGCGGACGCCCCGGGCGACGGGCGCGTGCCCGAGACGCTGGAGATGTTGACGATGGCGCCGCCGTCCTCCTGCACGGCCATCACCTTGTGGGCCGACTGGGCGCACCACAGCGGCGCCAGCAGGTTCAGATTGACGATGGCCTCCACGAAGCGCGGCGACGCATCGGCGGCCTGCACGTGCGGCGACCCCCCTGCGTTGTTGATCAACACGTCAAGGCGGCCGAAGTGTTCGACCGCCTTGGCGATCACCCGTTCGGCCTCGGGCGGCTTCCGGACGTCGGCCGTGACGAAGACCGCCCCGTCGACCTCGGCCTCGTGACGCCCGCAGGCCACGACGTGCGCGCCGGCCGCGGCGAACGCCGCCACGATCCCGGCTCCGACCCCACGGGATCCTCCCGTCACGACCACGACACGCTCGCTGAAGTCGTAGACAGGCTGGGTCACCGCGCAAACCCTACGGCACGGCCCACGGGACGACCCGGCCCGTCCGTCGCCCGCGCTGGCCGGGCCGGGGCACGCTGGCCTAAGTTCCCTCGGGGTTTCTGACGCGGCGTCAGGGCCCCAACCGAGGAGAGTCCGCGTCCGCATGCCGATCGAAGTGATTCAGGAGCACGACGGGATCGCCGAGGTGGTCATCGACCACCCGCCGGTCAACGCGCTCGACGTGGCGGGCTGGTTCGAACTGGCCGATGCCCTCATTGCGGCCGGCCGGGTGCCCACCAACCGGGTGGCCGTCCTGCGGGCGACCGGGCGCGGCTTCTGCGCCGGCGTCGACATCAAGGAGATCAACGCCAAGGGCGACGAGGCGCTCGTCGGGGTCAACCGGGGCTGTGCCGCCGCCTTCGCGGCCGTCTACGACTGCGAGGTTCCCGTGATCGCCGCCGTGCAGGGCTTCTGCCTCGGCGGCGGCATCGGGCTCGCCGGCAATGCCGACATGGTCATCGCCTCCGAGGACGCCACCTTCGGGCTGCCCGAGGTCGACCGCGGCGCGCTCGGAGCCGCCACCCACCTGGCCCGGCTGGTACCCCAGCACGCCATGCGCAAGATGGTCTACACGGCCAAGCCCGTCACCGCCGCCGAGCTCGCCACGTACGGTGCAATCGCCGCCGTGGTGCCACCGGACCGCCTCCGTGCGGCGGCGCTCGAGCTGGCCGCCGACATCGCCACCAAGAGCCCGACCATCATCCGCCGGGCCAAGGAATCGCTCAACGGCATCGACCCCGTCGACGTGAAGCGCAGCTACCGCTTCGAGCAGGGCTTCACCTACGAGCTCCACGTGCGTGGCGTGGCCGACGAGCAGCGGGCCGCCTTCGTCGAGAAGCGCGACGCCGACACCTCCCAGTGATCGCAAAGTGAACCAGTGAGCGACAAGCGCACCACCATCGACGACATCGTCGGCGAGCTCCGCTCGGGCATGACGATCGGCATAGGCGGCTGGGGCTCGCGCCGCAAGCCGATGGCCGCCGTGCGGGCCATCTGCCGCTCGGACCTGGCCGATCTCACCGTCGTGGCCTACGGCGGACCCGACGTCGGGCTGCTCTGCGCCACCGGAAAGGTGCGCAAGGTCGTGTGCGGGTTCGTCACGCTCGACTCCATCGCGCTCGACCCGCACTGGCGCGCCGCGCGCCAGCACGGCCGGGTCGAGGTCATGGAGGTGGACGAGGGGATGTTCTTCCTCGGTCTGCAGGCGGCGTCCTGGCGCGTCCCGTTCCTCCCCACGCGGGCCGGCCTCGGCTCCGACGTCCTCACCATCAACCCCGACCTGCAACTGGTGCGTTCCCCCTACGGCGCCGGCCACCCGTACCTGGCCGACCCGGCCGACGCCGACGTCGAGCTGGTCGCCATGCCTGCCCTCCATCTCGATGCCGCCATCGTCCACACCAATCGGGCCGACACCGCCGGCAACGGCCAGGTGCGCAGCCCCGACGTCTTCTTCGACCCGCTCTTCCTCGGGGCGGCCGAGCGGCGCTTCATGACCACCGAGGCCATCGTCGACAACGGCGCGCTGGTCGGCGAGGGCGACTCGATCTCGACCGTGCCCATCCACCGCATGCTGGTCGACGGCGTGGCCGAGGCGCCCGGCGGCGCGCATTTCACGGCCAACCCGCCGGACTACGGGCGCGACGAGGCCTTCCAGAAGGAGTACGCCGGCACGGCGGCCGACGCCGCCGAGTGGGAGGCCTTCGCCAACCGCTACGTGTTCGTCGGTGACGACGAGTACCGGGCCCACGTGGCCGAACGGCAGGCCCAATGAGAAGGGCGAACCAGTGAGCGACCCCGGCGTGACGCGGGCCGAGTCGTGTGTCATCGCCTGCGCGGAGGTCTGGCGCGAGGCCGGCGAGGTCATGGTCAGCCCGTTCGGCACCATCCCGTCCCTCGGGGCCCGGTTGGCCAAGCGAACCTTCTCGCCCGACATCGTGCTCACCGACGGCGAGGCCGCGCTGATGGTCGGTGCGCCGCCTATCGCCACACGCCCGGCCGAGCTGGTGCGCGAGGCGGCCATGCCGTATCGCAGCGTCTTCGACGTCGTGTGGTCCGGCCGGCGCAACATGATGATGATGGCCAGCCAGATCGACCGCACGGGCAACCAGAACATCTCGGCCATCGGCCCCCACGCGAAGCCCAAAGTGCAGCTGGTCGGCGTGCGCGGCGCGCCGGGCAATTCGGTCAACCACCCCACCAGCTACTGGGTGCCCGACCACACCGTGCGTACCTTCGTCGAGCAGGTCGACGTGGTCAGCGGCGTGGGCTACGCCCGCGCCGCCGCCGCCGGTCCCGGCGCCACCCGCTTCCATGCCATCGGCCGCGTCGTCTCGAACCTCGGCGTGTTCGACTTCGAGACGCCCGACCGCACCATGCGCCTGCGCTCGCACCACCCCGGTGTCACCGTCGACGAGATCGTGACCGCCACCGGCTTCGCGCTCGCCATCCCCGACGACGTGGCCGAGACCCGCCTGCCCACACCCGGGGAACTCGAGCTCATCCGCGTCGTGCTCGACCCGGGCTCGCTGCGCGACCGCGAGGTGAAGAGCTGAGCGCCGAGGCCGCGACCGGAGCGCCCGCGCCGTTGCACCCGGCGCTGCACACCGAGCTCTGCGAGCGCCTCGGTGTGCGCTATCCGCTGGTGCAGACCGGCATGGGCTGGGTGGCCGGCCCTCGCCTGGTGGCGGCCACCACCGAGGCGGGCGGGCTCGGGATCCTGGCCTCGGCCACCATGAGCCTCGACGAGCTCGCCGTCGCCATCGCCGAGGTGCGCAGCCGCACCGGCGGCCCCTTCGGCGTCAACCTGCGCACCGACGTCGCTGACGTCCACGAGCGCATCGAGCTCATGATCGAGACCGGGGCCCGGGTGGCCAGCTTCGCCCAGGCGCCCAATGCGGCCCTGGTCACCCGCTGCAAGGAGGCGGGCCTCTTCGTCATGCCCACCGTCGGCGCGCGCCGCCACGCCGAGAAGGTGGCCGAGTGGGGCGTCGACGCCGTCATCGCCCAGGGCGGCGAGGGGGGCGGGCACACGGGCACCGTTCCGACGACCCTGCTGCTCCCGCAGGTGGTCGACGCCGTGGGCGAGCGCGTGCTCGTCCTCGGGGCCGGCGGCTTCTACAACGGGCGCGGCCTGGTGGCCGCCCTCTCCTACGGCGCGGCCGGCGTGGCCATGGGGACCCGCTTCCTGCTGTCGGCCGAGAGCCGGGTCCCGGACGCGGTGAAGGCGCTCTACCTCGGGACGCCGGTGACGGGCACCGTGGTCACGACCAAGGTCGACGGCGCGCCGCAGCGCGTCGTGCGCACGGACCTGGTCGACCACCTGGAGTCACAGTCGTGGCTGCGCTCCCTGCCCCGGGCGCTGCGCAGCGCCTACCGCTTCCGCCAGGAGACGGGCGCCACCTTCGCCTCGCTGCTCCGGGAGGGGCGCGCCATGAAGGAGGGCAACGAGCTCACGTGGGCCCAGGTCGTCATGGCGGCCAACGCGCCCGTCATGACGAAGGCCGCGCTGGTCGAAGGGCAGACCGACGTGGGCGTGCTGCCGACGGGTCAGGTCGTGGGGGTGATCGAGTCGTTGCCCACGGTGGCCGACATCGTCGGCGCCGTCATGACGGAGGCCGACGCCGTACTGCGCGGCTGGAGCGCCTGAGCCCGTTGCAGCTGGAGCGCCTGAGCGCTCTTGGTGCGAAAACGCCTACGCGCTGTCGCCGTTGGCCGCCGCGGCGGCCGCATTGCCCTGGGCGACGCGGCGCAGCAGGTTCGACACCCGCTGGTGCGTCACGCCGAAGAGATGGGCGATGCTCGGTATGCTCTGACCCTCGGCGCGCAGCGCCACCACCAGTTCCCGACGGAGATACCCGCTGGCCTCGGACTGGCGGCGCAGGATCGTGCTCACCAGCTGCACGGTGCCGGGCTCGTCCTCGTCCCCGAGGATGGCCTTCCATTCCCGACCGTTCTGTCGAGCCAGGCGCACCTCGGCGATGCGGTGTGCCAGCAGGCGTTCGCTCTCGGCGTTCTCACGGAGCACGGATTCCAACTCGTCGAGCGCCTTGAGTACCTCGTCCGAGCCGTTCCCGCCCCGGTCGTGGTTCTGGTCCTCCATCGCGCTCTCAGCTCCTCTTCGCCGCGTCTTGTCGTCACGCAGTTCGGTCGCATCAGTGGCCAACATGCAGTGGTCTCCTCCTATCAGGGGCCGTCCCGCGTCGACCCCGAAGTCAGACGACCCACGCGTTCGCCAGCCTAAGCAGGCAACGCCCGCGTGCGGCGTCAGCCCTGCCAATACCCGAAACCACCGGGCTCACACACAATGCGGCCCCGCCGGCCCGAACTTTCCCGCTACCTGGGTTTCAGCGACTCAGGAGGACCGACGAACCGTGCCCGAACAGGCCCTGATTGGCCGTCACGGCCACCCGGGCCCCTTCCACCTGGTGCCCCGCTGCGGTGCCCCGGAGCTGCCAGACGCACTCGCACACCTGGGCGATGGCCTGGGCCGGGATGGCCTCGCCGAAGCACGAGAGGCCACCCGAGGGGTTGACCGGCACCCGGCCCCCCAGCGTGGTGGCGCCGTCGCGCAGCAATTTCTCCGCCTCGCCCTCCCCACACAGGCCGATGTCCTCGTACCAGTCGAGCTCGAGGGCGGACGAGAGGTCGTAGACCTCGGCGAGGCTGAGGTCCTCGGGGCCGATCCCGGCCTCGGCGTAGGCCGCCGTGGCGATGGAAGGCCGGAAGCCCGCGGCAGCCACCGCCGCGTCGGGCCCACCGGTCGCCGCGGCCGAGTCGGTCGAGAAGTTCGGCATCTCGATCACGGTGTTGGGGAAGGTGGGCGTCACCGTGGAGACGGCGTCGATGGTGACGAGCGGCTGGGCGCCGCCGGCGTGGCGGCGGGCGAACTCCATGGAGGTCAGGACGAGCGCGGCGCCTCCGTCGGAGGTGGCGCAGATCTCCAGCAGGCGCAGCGGGTCCGCCACCATGGGCGAGGCCAGGACTTCGTCGACGGTCACCTCCTTGCGGTAGCGGGCGTAGGGGTTGGCCAGCCCGTGCCGCGCGTTCTTCACCTTGACCTGTGCGAAGTCCTCCTCGGTCGCGCCGAAACGGTCCATGCGCCGGCGGGCGTACAGGCCGAAGTAGGTCGGGTTGGTCGCGCCCATGAGATGGAAGCGCAGCCAGTCCGGGTCGTCCTTGCGCTCGCCGCCGCCGACCGGCGCGAAGAAGCCCTTGGGCGTCGTGTCGGCGCCCACCACCAGCGCGACGTCGCAGAGCCCGGCCAGGATCTGCGCCCGCGCGTTGGCGATCGCCACCGCGCCCGATGCGCAGGCGGCGTAGACGCTCGAGACGCGGGCTCCGGTCCAGCCCAGGGCCTGGGCGAACGTCGCCCCCGACACGAAGCCCGGGTAGCCGTTGCGGATGGTGTCGGCGCCCGAGACGAACTGCATGTCGCGCCAGCCCAGGCCGGCGTCGGCCATGGCGTCGCGGGCGGCGGCCACGCCGTATTCCACGAAGGGTCTTCCCCACTTGCCCCACTCGTGCATGCCGGCACCGAGGACCGCCACCTTCTTGTCGTCGGACATGCTCAGGCCTCCCCGCCGGTCGATCCGGCGGTGGTCGACCCGGCGCCGACCGGGCGCCACTTCCACACCAGGTAGTCGCAGCCGTCCTCGGTGTACAAGGTGTCGATGACCAGCTCGACCTCGTCGCCCACGGTGAGGTCGTCCACCGTGACGCCGGGCACCACCTGGCCCATGACCACCAGCTTCTCCGCCGCCAGCTCCACGGCGGCCAGGCAGAAGGGGACGTAGGGATCGGCCGCAACGTAGGGGGCGGGTGGTTGGTAGCGGGCGTCGGTGTAGGACCAGATGCGCCCCCGCCGCGAGAGCTCGACCGTCTCGAAGGTGGTCGACCCGCAGTCGGGGTTCCCGCAGTAGCGCGACTCGGCCGGGAAGGCGTAGGTGCCGCACTCGGCGCAGCGCGACCCGAGCAGGGCCGCTGCCGCGCCGTCCTCGCCGTCGCCCGTCGTGAACCACCCCGCAATGGCCGGGACCCTCGTCGTGGGCGCCATCAGCCGATCCGCTCCAAGATGGTGGCGTTGGCCTGCCCGCCGCCCTCGCACATGGTCTGCAGTCCGTAGCGCGCGCCGGTGCGCTCCATCTCGTTCAGCAGCGTCGCCATGAGGCGGGCGCCCGAGCAGCCCGTGGGATGGCCGATGGCGATGGCGCCGCCGTTGGGATTCACCTTCGCCATGTCCGGCTCGTACTCGTGCTGCCAGGCCAGGACGACCGAGGCGAACGCCTCGTTGATCTCCACCACGTCCATGTCGTCGAGCGTCAGCTTGGCCTTGCTCAGCACCAGCTCGGTGGCCGGAATGACGGCCGTGAGCATGATCTCGGGATCGTTGGCGGCCACGGCGAACGTGTGAAAGCGCGCCCGGGGCCGCAGACCCAGCGACGATGCCCGCTCCTCGCTCATGATCAGCACGGCGGCGGCGCCGTCCGAGATCTGCGATGACGTCCCCGCCGTCACGCTCCCCGTCTCCGAGAACGCCGGCTTCAGGTGGGCCAGCTTTTCGAGCGACGTGTCGCGGCGCACGCCCTCATCGGCGGAGAACACGCCGCGCACGTCGGCCGCGCCGGGCACGTCGGGGTGCACGCGCGCCTCGAGCGGCACGACCTCGTGGGCGAAGCGACCCTCGTCGGCCGCGTGGGCCGCCCGCTGATGCGAGCGCAACGCGAACTCGTCCATCTCTTCACGGGTGACCTTCCAGCGTCGGGCGATCTCCTCGGCGCACTCGCCCTGATGGATCAGCTCGTAGCGGGCCTTGTAGAGCGGGCCGTACGCCTCGCCCGGCCCCGGCTCGGTCGTCGAGCCGATGGGGACCCTGCTCATCGACTCCACGCCGGCGCCGATGGCCACGTCCATGGCCCCCGACATGACGGCCTGGGCGGCGAAGTGGATGGCCTGCTGGGCCGAGCCGCACTGGCGGTCGACCGTGGTGCCGGGGACGGATTCGGGGAATCCGGCGGCCAGGGCGGCGTTGCGGGCGATGTTCATGGCCTGCTCGCCGACCGTCATGGTGCAGCCCATGATCACGTCCTCCACCAGGGAGGGGTCCAGGTCGTTGCGGGCCAGCAGGGCGGCCAGCGGCTGGGCCGCCAGGTCGGTGGCGTGCCACCCGGACAGGCGGCCCCCGCGGCGGCCCACCGGGGTACGGACGGCGTCGACGATCACGGCGTTGGGCATAAGGGGGCAATTCTGACCCCGAATCAGGTCGGCCGCCAGACACGCTCCTCGCAGGCAGGGTTCGGACGGCTCTCGTCCGGCGCCGCCGACCCAGCCGCCGTTGGCACCGGCGTGGGCGCTGTGGAAGATTCCCTGCGTCATGGACCTGACCTTCAGCCCCGAGCAGGAGGCCTTCCGGGCCGAGGCGCGGGCGTGGCTGGCCGCGCACGTCCCCACCGACCCCCTCCCCTCCCTCGATACCGCCGCAGGCTTCGAAGCGCACCGCGCCTGGGAGCGCACCATGTTCGAGGACCGCTGGTCCGTCGTGAGCTGGCCGACCGAGTACGGCGGGCGCGACGTCGGCATCTTCGAGTGGCTCGTGTTCGAAGAGGAGTACTACCGGGCCCGGGCCCCCAAGCGGGTGAGCCAGAACGGCATCTTCCTGCTGGCGCCGACCATGCTCGAGTACGGGACGGAGGCCCAGAAGGCGCGCTATCTCCCGCCGATGGCGGCCGGTGACGAGATCTGGTGCCAGGGCTGGTCCGAGCCCGACGCCGGCAGCGACCTCGCCGGCATCCGCTCGCGGGCGTCCCGCGACACGGCGCACGATGGCGGCTGGATCCTGAACGGCCAGAAGACGTGGGCCAGCCGCGGCGCGTTCGCCGAGTGGTGCTTCGGTATCTTCCGCACCGACCCCGAGGCGGAACGCCACCGCGGGCTGACCTACTTCCTCGTCGCCATGGACTCACCCGGCGTGACCGTCCGCCCGATTCCCCAGATCGACGGCGAGACGGGCTTCGCCGAGATCTTCTTCGACAACGTCGAGATCCCCGAGGACCAGGTGCTGGGTGAGGTCGGCGCCGGCTGGTCCGTCGCCATGGCCACCGCCGGGTCCGAGCGCGGCCTCTCCCTGCGTTCGCCGGCCCGCTACACCGAGGCCGCCGACCGCCTCCTGCAGCTCTACGCGTCGCGCGGCGGCCCCGCCGCGTCCGCCGACGCGGTGGCGCAGGCCCATATGGACGCCGAGGCCTACAAGCTGCACACCTACTGGACGGCCTCGCGCGTGGCGCGCGGTCACGCCGTGGGCCCCGAGGCCAGCTGCAACAAGATCTTCTGGTCCGAGACCGACGTGGCGATCCACCGCGCCGCGCTCGACCTGCTCGGCCCCGACGCCGAGCTCCTGGCGGCGGGCGCACCGGGCGAATGGCTCGACGGTTATCTCTTCTCGCTCGCCGGCCCCATCTACGCCGGCACCAACGAGATCCAGCGCAACGTGGTGGCCGAGCGGCTGCTCGGGCTGCCCCGGGGCTGAGAGGGCAGCGGGCCGTGGACTTCGCCTTCACCGAGGAGCAGGACGAGCTGCGCGAGGGCGTGCGCACGGTCCTCGACACCGAGTGCACCCCGGACGCCCTGCGCGCCTTCGAACTGGCCGACGAGGACGGCCGTGCTGCGCTGTCGCAGAACCGCTGGGCCGTGCTGGCCGAGCTCGGGGCGCCGGCGACCGTGGTGCCCGAGGCCGCCGACGGCCTCGGCCTGAGCGACGTCGACCTGGTGGGCATCCTCGAGGAGGCGGGGCGGGCCGGGCTGCCCGAGCCCCTCCTCGAAACGGCCGCGCTCGCCGCGCCCACCCTCGCCGCGCTGCTGCCCGATCCCGCCGCCGCGGCCGCGCTCGCCGCGCTGGTGCGGGACGACGTGAGCGTCGCCGTCGGCGGCATCGATCTCACGCCCGACGGCATCGTGTCGCCGACGGAGGTGGCGCCCGACGGGACCCTTGCGCACGCCGCGTGTCGTGGGCGCCCGCGACGCGGAGCTGCTCCTGCTGGCCGTGCGCGACCTCGATTCGGGCTGGCAGCTGCACGCCGTGCCGGCGGCCTCGTGCACCGCGTTCCGGACGCCCGCGCTGAGCGCCTCGCGCGACCTGTCCACCGTGCACTGGCCCCTGGCCTCGGACACCCTCCTGGCCTACGGCGTCGCCGCCGAGGCGGCGGTGGCACTGTTGGCCGACCGCGCCGCCGCCGGGACCGCCGCGTTGCTCATCGGCCTGGCCGAGCGCATGCTCTCGCTGAGCGCGGCCTACGCCAAGGAGCGCCACCAGTTCGGCAAACCGATCGGCAGCTTCCAGGCCGTCAAGCACCTCCTGGCCAACGCCAGGGTGGCACTCGAGTTCGCCCGGCCCGCCACGTACCGCGCCGCCTGGTCGCTGGCCACGGCCCAGCCCACGCTCTCCCACGACGCCTCCATGGCCAAGGCCATGGCCTCCGACGCCGCCGACCTGGCGGCCACGGTGTCCCTGCAGGTGCACGGGGCGATCGGCTACACCTGGGAGTGCGACCTGCATTTCTTCTTGAAGCAGACGTGGGCGCTCTCGCGGGCCTGGGGCGACGCCGCCACCCACCGCCGGTTGGTGCTGGCCCAGCTCCGGGCGGGCTGATTCGGGTCAGGTTGGGCGGTCAGCCCGGCGGACGTTCCTCGAGGGCCTTCACACGCTGGCGTAGCGCGCTCACCTCACTGAGCAGGGCGCCGACCAGCTCGTCGTTCGACAGCTGGTACGCCTTGCCGTTCTCCCACTCGTCCCAGTCAAAGACCTCAGGTTCGGCCATGCCCAACGATAGGTTCGGCCGGCCGCCCGGGGGGTCACGGCAATGTCCGATTCCCGCCAGTAATCGTCACAGCCGCGTGCCACGCTGGCTCCCGTGATGGAGGACCCGGACCGCTGCTACCAGGCGGCGCAGAGCAAGGACGCCCGCTTCGACGGCCAGTTCTTCTGTGCCGTCACCTCCACCGGGATCTACTGCCGCCCGAGCTGCCCGGCCCGCACCCCCAAGCGCGAGAACATGCGCTTCTACGCCACCGCGGCGGCGGCCCAGCAGGCCGGCTTCCGCGCCTGCCTGCGCTGCCGCCCCGACGCCACGCCGGGCTCGCCCGAATGGAACATCCGGGCGGACGTCGTCGCCCGCGCCATGCGCCTGATCCGCGACGGCGTCGTCGACCGCGAGGGCGTCGTCGGGCTGGCCGGCCGTCTGGGCTACAGCTCCCGCCAGCTCAACCGCCTCATCACGGCGGAGGTGGGTACCGGGCCACTGGCCCTGGCCCGGGCGCAGCGCAGCCAGACGGCGCGCGTCCTGCTCGAGACGACCGCTCTCCCGATCACCCACGTCGCCTTCGCCGCCGGCTTCTCCAGCGTGCGCCAGTGCAACGACACCGTGCGCCAGACCTTCGCCGACACGCCGAGCGGGCTGCGGTCCCGCGCCGCGCGCACGGCGCAGGGAAAGCGCGCCCGCCGGGAGCCGCCCACCCAGGCCATCCGGCTTCGCCTGCCGTGCCGGCAGCCTTTCGACCCGGCGTCGGTGCTCGACTTCCTCGGCCTGCGGGCCCTGTCGGGCGTCGAGGAATTCGACGGGGTCTCCTACCGCCGCAGCCTGCGCCTGCCCCACGGGCACGGCATCGTCACGCTGCGCGCGCCGGAGAGCGACGACCCCGGCTCCGGCTCCGGCTCCGGCTCCGCCGGCAGCGGCGGCAGCGGCGGCAGCGGCGGCAGCGGCGGCCCCGCCTACGTGGAGGGCGAGCTCGTGCTGGAAGACCTGCGCGACCTGCACACGGCCGTGGCCCGCTGCCGCCAGCTGCTCGACCTCGATGCCGATCCCGTCGCCATCTGGGAGGCCCTGCGCGACGACCCTCTCGTGGGCGGCCTGGTGCGGCGCGGTCCCGGGCGCCGCGTGCCGGGTGCCGCCGACGGCTTCGAGCTCGCCATGCGCGCCGTCATCGGCCAACAGGTCTCGGTCCCCGGCGCGCGTACCGTGGCCGGGCGACTGGTGCACGCCGCCGGCGTGCCGCTGCCCGCTCCGGTCGGCGCCGTGACCCACCTCTTCCCGACGCCGGCCGCGCTGGTGGAACTGGCCGAGCGCGCGCCGGGTGCCTTCTCCATGCCGGCGGGCCGGCGGCGGGCCCTGGTGGCGTTGGCCCGGGCGGTCGACGCGGGCGACGTGGTCATCGACCCCGGCGCCGATCCGGTGGAATTGCGGCGCTCGCTCGTCGCGCTGCCCGGCATCGGCCCCTGGACGGCGGAGTACGTCGCCATGCGCGCGCTGCGCGACCCCGACGCCTTCATGCCGACGGATCTCGGGATCCGGCGGGCGGCGGTCGCGCTCGGCCTGCCCGACGACCCGGTCCACCTGCGCGAGCTCACCGAACACTGGCGGCCCTGGCGCAGTTACGCCATGGCCCACTTGTGGGCGATGCCCGCCGCCGCCACAGCGCAACTCCCCACCCGACGAACGAAAGGACAAGCCGCATGACCACCACCCCTACAACGCCCACCAACCTCACCGCCCACAACCTCACCGCCACCATGCCGGTGGACACCCCGATCGGGCAGATCGTCCTGGAGTGCGACGGCGACGTGCTGATCGGGCTCCGGCTCCCGAACGGCGGCGGACTCGGACGTCGGGACGAGGAGTCGCCCGTCTTGAAGGAGGCGGCGACACAGCTGCAGGAGTACTTCGCCGGCGAGCGCACCGAATTCGACCTCCGCATGGAACTCGACGGCACGCCGTTCCAACGCGAGGTCTGGGCCGAGCTGTCGCGCATCCCCTACGGCGAAACCATCAGCTACGGCGAACTGGCCCGCCGGGTCGGGCGTCCCAAGGGACCGCGGGCCGTCGGCCAAGCGAACGGCCGCAACCCGATCGCCATCATCGTGCCCTGCCACCGCGTGCTGGCGAGCAACGGCATCGGTGGCTACGGCGGCGGGCTGACCGTCAAGCGCGCGCTGCTCGCGCTGGAGGGCGTCGCGGCATAGGGTGCCCCGATGGAAACGGCCCAGAGTGTGCGACATGCGTTCGATCTCACGGGCCGGGTGGCCCTCGTCACCGGGGCCGGGAGCGGCATCGGACGCTCGACGGCCGAGGTGTTGGCCGGCGCCGGCGCCACCGTCGTCTGCGCGGACATCAACGGCGCCACCGCGTCCGAGACGGCGGCCGGCATCCTCGGCCAGGGCGGCCGCGCCGAGAGCGCGGAGCTCAACGTGGCGGCGCGGGGCGCGGCCGAAGTGCTCGTGCAGAACATTGCGGCACGCCACGGCGGCCTGCACGTCATGTGCAACATCGCCGGCATCATGATCGACAGCCCCATCATCGACGTCGACCCCGACGAGTTCGACCGCATTCTGGCGGTGAACCTCAAGGGTGTGCTGTACGGATGCCAGGCCGCCGGAAAGGTGATGGTGGCCCAGCGCGGCGGCTCCATCATCAACATGAGCTCATCGGCGGTCCTGGCGCCGGCACCGGGCGTCGGTCCGTACGCCATCACCAAGGCCGGCGTGGCGCAGCTCACCCAGTCGATGGCGTTCGAGGTCGGGAAGCACGGCGTGCGGGTCAACTCGGTGGCGCCCGGCTTCATCCCGACCAACATGACGGCGCGCTACTACACGAACCCCGACGGCACCGTGAACGAGGAGGCCAAGGCCGCCACGCTGACGCCCATGGCGCGCTTCTCCCCGCTCCGGCGCGTCGGCGAGACGGCCGAGATCGCCTACGCCGTGCTGTATCTCGCCTCGGATGCCAGCAGCTACGTGACGGGACAGCTGCTCAGCCCCAACGGCGGCGTGTCGATGTCGTACTGATGCAGGACAGGCTGATGCAGGACAGGCTGATGCAGGACAGGCTGATGCAGGACGGGTGCAGAGGCTGATTCAGGACAGGCGCAGGAGGTCGAACTGGCCCGTGCTCGTGTCCGAGGCGATGACGGCCGGATTGGGCCCGATGAGCGTGACGGCCGAGCCCACGCCCACGGCGTTGCTGACCGAGCCCTGCGGCACGATGTTGAACACGCACGAGGTCGGCGTGGACGGCGAGGCCTGCGGGCAGGCGGGATTGCTGCCGGAAGACTCGAGCGCCAGCGCGCCCGACGTGGAGTCCACGACGACGCTCGTCACCGAACCCTGGAAGGACCCGAGCGGGTGGAGCGTGGCGGCGTCGTAGGTGCTGAAGGTCGCATCGAGGCCCTGGCCTGCGGGCTCGCTGACCCAGACCGCGCCGCCGGCGATCTCGTCGAGATACTGCACGCCACCGCCCAGGCCGTTGGGCTTGTCGGCCAGCGCCGGGCCGAGCGCGGTGGCGCCGTCGGGGCGCCGCGCCGCCAGACGATGATCCGTGCGCTCGTAGTAGATGGAACCGTCGGACCCGATGGCGTCACCCAGCCCGGTGACGACGAGGTGCGGTGCGGTGCTGGACCCGGGATTGATGCTGTAGACGCTGACGTTGTTGCCCCGCGTCACCGAGACGAAGACCGAGCCGTTGGCGGCCGCGATGGCGACCAGGTCGTTGTTCGAGCTGTTCGCCTTCGGCACCGCGGGCATGTTCCACTGCCCGTCCTGGTCCCCGCTGGTGCGGTTGTAGGCGAAGACCGTCGCATAGGTCGCCACGTAGAAGTTGGTGGGGTCGGCCGCCACGCCGGCGATGCCGGTCGGCACGTGCTCGGCGATCTGGGCCGGGCCGTTGCCGTCGACCACCCAGGCCACGGAGGGTGACGGGCTGGCCGGGTCCTGCGGGGCCGCGAACACGGCGCCGTCGGGACTCTCGGCCGCCGTCACCCGGTCCGCCGAGAACGGGAGGGCGATGGCCGCGCCCACACGCAACGGGCCGGTGCTGGCCGTCGTGGTCGTCGTGGTGGAGGCCGCCGCGGCGGCGGTCGTCGTGGTCGACGTCTGGCGCGGCGAGGTCGGCGTCGGGGAGCTCGAACCGCACGCCGCGAGCACCAGCGGCGCTGCGAGGGCGGCCACCAATCCCAATTGCAGCCGCTGACCAGGGTTCCCGCGCATCGCCGCCAGTATGGCGTGCAACGGGCGGGCGATACGGTGCACCCATGGCCACCACCCGCGACATCACGTACGAAGCCGACGGCCGCACCATGATCGGTACCCTCGCCCTGCCCGACGGCACCGACCAGCGACCCGGTGTCCTGGTCTGCCACGAGGGCCCGGGGCTCGACGACCACGCCCGGTCCCGGGCGACGCGGATCGCCGACGAGCTCGGTTACGTCGCCTTCGCGCTCGACTACCACGGTGGCGGGAAGCCGATCGGTGACCGCAACGAGATGATGGGCCGGATCGGCGAGCTTCGGGCCGACCCACCGCGCGCCTATGCCGTCGGGACGGCGGGGCTCGACCTCCTCCGAGCCGAACCGCGCACGGACCCCGACCGCCTGGCCGCCATCGGCTTCTGCTTCGGCGGCACGCTCTCCCTCGAGCTGGCCCGCGGCGGCGCCGACCTCAAGGCCGTCGTCGGCTTCCACTCGGGGCTGTCCACCGTGCACCCCGAGGACGCCCGCAACATCACCGGCAAGGTGCTCGCCCTCATCGGCGCCGACGACCCCATGGTGCATCAGGACGAGCGGCGCGCCTTCGAGGAGGAGATGCGGGCCGGCGGGGTCGATTGGGAGCTCAACGTGTACGGCGGTGCCGTGCACTCCTTCACCAACACGCTCGCCTCGCCGGACACCTTTCCCGGCATCGCCTACCACGAGCCGACGGACCGGCGGTCCTGGCAGGCCATGGTCGACCTCTTCGACGAGGTGTTCTGACGGGCACGTCGCCGGCGTGAAGAACGTCCCGCGCTCCTTCTGACCCTGGGCGCACCCTGAGCGACGGGGCTATCGTGCCCCGCCGGGTTCAGGGAGTGGGGAGGACGACATGTTCCGGATGCGGTCTCTGTTGTGTGTGCTTGCCGTCGGCGCGGCCACGGCCCTTCCAGCGGCGGGCGTGCTGGCGCAGCCGGGCGGAGCCGGCGCAACGACGTCGCCACCCCTCGTCGGCGCCACCGCCTGGACCACGACGAGTGCGGCGGCCGGCACCGTGCCGAGCGCGTTGGAGGCCACCTCGTGCACGACGACGACGTTCTGTGTCGCCGTCGGAATCCAGAGCGAGAACGCCGGAGGAGGGGCCCTCACGGAGCAGTGGAACGGGACGTCCTGGGCGGTCGTGCCCAACCCCTACGCATCGGTGGTCGAGTCCGGTCTGCGTTCGGTGTCGTGTGTCGGCACCAGTTTCTGCATGGCGGTCGGCAACGTGCTCAACAACGGGACGCCGCCCGTGGCGATGACCTGGAACGGCTCCACGTGGGCCGTCGCCACGACAGGCATGACGACCCCATCCGGAGCGACGGGCTCGGCCCTGTTTTCGGTCTCGTGCGTGTCGGCCACGCTCTGCGAAACGCTGGGGACCTACTTCGCGCAACCCGGCAACGTGACGACAGTGGACGCCTTCCAGTGGAACGGCACCTCGTGGTCGCCCCAGACGGCAGCCACGCCGCCGGCGTCCGGAGCACCCGCCGTCACCGAGGCGACGGGCATGGATTGCGTGAGCGCCACCTGGTGCATGGCGGTCGGAGACGGCAATGCCAACTCGAACGCCGGTGCGCCCTTCTCGCTGATCTGGAACGGCTCCGCCTGGACGGTCCTGGCCACACCGGCGCCGACCACGGGAACCGGCAGCGCGCTGTCGTCGGTGTCCTGCGCCGGACAGGGCTTCTGCAAGGCCGTGGGCCTGAACACGTTCAACCCGACGACCGGCAACCGCGGCCTCATCGAGACCTGGAACGGGACTGCGTGGTCGATCGACTCCAGCACCCCGCAGACGTCGCCGGTCACGCTCGGCGGCGTTGCGTGCATCAGCATGACGTCATGCACCGCGGTGGGATCAGGCACCGGATCGACCTCCAGCAGCGTTGTGGCCGACTGGGACGGCACCGCATGGTCCACCGTTCCGAACACACCGGACGGCGGGTCGCTGACGACGACGCTGACGGGGGTCTCCTGCGTGACCGATGGCACCTGCATGGCGGTCGGGTCGGGCTCCAGCAGCGTGAGCAGCTTCAACGCGTTCGCCGTCAGTGCCCCCATCGCCCGCTCTGGATACCGCTTCGTCGCCAGCGACGGAGGCATCTTCAGCTACGGACCGGGTGCGCCCTTCCTCGGCTCGGCCGGAAGCTTGACGCTCAACGCGCCGGTCGTGGGCATGGGCGTCATGCCGGCCGGCGACGGCTACGACCTCGTGGCCTCCGACGGGGGCATCTTCACGTACGGGTCGGCCCAGTTCTTCGGCTCCACCGGCGGCATCCACCTGAACAAGCCGGTCGTCGGGATGGCCGTGACGCCGGACGGCGCCGGGTACTGGCTGGTGGCCTCCGACGGCGGGATCTTCAGCTACGGCGACGCCCAGTTCTATGGCTCGGCCGGGAGCATCCACCTCAACAAGCCGATCGTGGGCATGGCCGCCACACCCGACGGAAGGGGCTACTGGCTGGTGGCCTCCGACGGCGGGATCTTCAGTTACGGCGATGCCCCGTTCTACGGCTCGACGGGGTCACTGGCCCTGAACAGGCCCATCGTCGGGATGGCGGCGCCCGTGAGCGGCGGCTACTACCTGGTGGCCTCTGACGGCAGCATCTTCAGCTACCCCTCGAGCGGGTCGGCCGCGCTGCCGTTCTACGGTTCCACCGGGTCACTGACGCTCAACAAGCCGATCGTCGGGATGACCACCGTGGAGGGCGGCTACTACCTCGCCGGATCCGACGGCGGGATCTTCTCGTTCCCCGGCACCGGTGGCGTGCCGCCGTTCTTCGGCTCGACCGGGAGCATCCACCTCAACAAGCCGATCGTCGGCGTGGCCAGCTAACCCCGCGACCCCGCCCGGACCGAAGCCCGGGGGAACCGACGACCTGCTCGACGTATCTGACCTGCTCGACGTATCTGACGCCTCGTCAGGTGCGGGCTACGCTCGATGCCCATGCCTGAACCCCTGCCGATGATCATCTCGGTCGACGACCACGTGGTCGAACCGCCCAATGTGTGGCAGGACCGCCTCCCCTCCAAGTACGCCGAGGTGGGGCCCCGGATCGTGCGCGCCCCCATGCCCGAGGTGGAGTATCGAGGTGGGTCGCTCAAGGTGAAGCCCGGCTCCGAAGGAGTCCCGGTCGACTGGTGGTACTACGAGGACCTCAAGCGCCCGCTGCTGCGCGTCGACTCCGCCGTCGGCGTCCCCCGCGACGAGGTGACCATGAAGGGCGTCACCTACGAGGACATGCGTCCGGGCTCCTACGAGGTGAAGCCCCGCCTGGACGACATGGATGTCAACCACATTGAGGCCGCGCTGTGCTTCCCGACGTTTCCCCGCTTCTGCGGCCAGACCTTCACCGAGGCCAAGGACAAGGAGCTCGGCCTGCTCTGCATTCAGGCCTACAACGACTGGATGGTCGAGGAGTGGTGCGGCGACTCGGGCGGCCGTCTGATCCCCCTCTGCCTCATTCCCCTCTGGGACGCCGAACTGGCAGCGGAGGAGGTCCGGCGCAACGCCGCCCGCGGCGTACGCGCCGTATGTTTCAGCGAGATCCCGCCGTTCCTCGGCCTGCCGAGCGTGCACGACCCCGACCACTACTGGGATCCCTTCTTCCGGGCCTGCGCCGAGACGCAGACCATCGTGAACATGCACATCGGCAGCTCGTCGAAGATGCCGTCGACGTCCGCCGACGCCCCGCCCGCCGTCGGCTCGACGCTGACACACACCAACGCCACCTTCTCCCTCGTCGACTACCTGTTCAGTGGCGTCTTCGTGCGCATCCCAGGGCTGAAGGTGGCGTACTCGGAGGGCCAGATCGGGTGGATCCCCTACATCTTGGAGCGTGCCGACCGCGTCTGGGAGGACAACCGCGGCTGGGGCGGGGTGGCCGACATCGTCCCGGAAAAGCCGTCGAGCTACTTCAGGGACCATGTGTGGGGCTGCTTCTTCGACGACGCCCACGGGCTGCGCTCGGTCGACGAGATCGGCGAGGACAACATCACGTACGAGTCGGACTACCCGCACTCGGATTCGACCTGGCCCCGCACCAGAGAGATCGCCGAGGAGCAGATGGCGAACCTCACCGACGAGCAACGCCGCAAGATCGTGCGGGGCAACGCGATCAAGCTGTTCGGTCTCGACCTTCCCGCCTGATCTGCGTCCGCCGTCGCACCTGCCGCATGGACCTTCGCTACACCGCGCCGGAGCAGGCCTTCCGTCAGGAGCTCCGTGCCTGGTTGGCCACCACGCTGCCCGGCGTCGGGGCGCCACCGCCACATGACGACTGGCCGGCGCGCCGGGCCTACGACCTGGCGTGGCAGCGAGTGTTGTTCCAGGCGGGCTACGCCGGCGTGGACTGGCCGGCCGAGGGTGGCGGGCGCGGTTCGTCGCCGGTGGAGCAGCTGATCTTCAAAGAGGAGTGCGAGCGGGCCGGCGCTCCCTACGTGGGCGTCAACTTCGTCGGCCTGTTGCATGCCGGGCCGACCATCATCGCCGAGGGCACAGCGGCCCAGAAGGAGCGCTACCTCCCGGCCATCCTGCGCGGCGAGGAGGTGTGGTGCCAGGGCTTCAGCGAGCCCGATGCCGGCAGTGACCTTGCCTCATTGCGCACGCGCGCCGTGCGCGACGGCGACGACTACGTGGTGACCGGCTCGAAGATCTGGACGTCGCACGCGGAGGTGGCCGACTTCTGCGAGCTGCTGGTGCGGACCGGTGAGGAGCGCAACCGCGGCATCACCTGGCTGATCATGCCCATGGACGCGCCCGGCATTGAGATCCGTCCCTTGCGCACCATCGGCGGGACCACGGAGTTCGCCGAGCTGTTCTTGAACGAGGTGCGGGTGCCCGTCGCCAACCGCGTGGGCGACGAGAACGACGGCTGGCGCGTGACCATGGTCACGCTGTCCTTCGAGCGGGGCACGGCCTTCGTCGGCGAGCTGCTCGAGTGCATGCGGCTCCTGGGCGAGTTGGCGCGCCTGGCGGCGCGCCTGGGCGCGCTCGACGACGCCGGGGTGGCGCGCCGGTTCGGTCACCTGGTGGCCGCCTTCGACGCGCTGTGGGCCCTGACCAAGCGCAACGTCTCGGAGGCGGCGCAGACCGGCATCCCCGGCATCGGTGGTTCGGTCTTCAAGCTCTCGTTCTCCGAGCACGCGCAGAGCCTGAGCGACCTGGCCATGGAGATCCTGGACCGGGCCGCGTTGAGTGCCGACCCCCTGGACGGGCCCGACGGGACGCCCCTCGGCAACGCCGAGCAGTTGGCCGCCTGGTTCAAGTCCATCTCACTGACGATCGCGGCCGGCACCTCGCAGGTGCAACGCAACATCGTGGCGGAACGCATCCTCGGACTGCCCAAGGCGCGGCGCTGATGGACTTCCGCGTCGGCGAGGACCAGCGCGAGCTGGCCGACGGCATCCGGGCCATGGTGGCGGGGCGCCTCCCGCTCGAGCACCTGCGCGCCCGGGAGGGCGACGCGGTCGTCATCGACGGCGACGACTGGGCGGCGCTCGGCGAGACGGGCGTCTTCGCCCTCACGCTGCCCGAGCCCGCCGGCACCGGGCTCTCCATGGCCGAGGCCGTGGTCGTCTTCGAGGAGCTCGGGCGCGCCCTCGTCCCGGGGCCGCTCGTCGGGACCTTCCTGGCGGCGCGCGCCGGCCTACTCGACGGCGCGGCCGAGGGACGGGTGCAGGTGGGCACCCACTGCAACGGGTCCGGGCCCGTGCTCGTCGAACACCTGGCGGCACTGGACGCGCTGCTCGTCTTCGACGCCGGCGGCGGGCCGGCACGGCTGCTGGCCCCGGTCGAGGTCGTGGGCGCGACGCGCGTGGAAGCACCGCTCGACCCGCTGACGCCGCTGTGGCGCGTCGCCGCGCCGCCGGCTGGCGAGCCGGTGCCCGGCGACGACGGCGCGCTCTGGCGCGACGGAGCGTTGCTCACCGCGGCGCTGCAGGTGGGCCACGCCGCCGCCACGCTGGAGCTCGCCGTGGCCTACGCCAAGGAACGCCAGCAGTTCGGCACGCCGATCGGCACCTTCCAGGCCATCAAGCACATGTGCGCCGACATGCTCGTGCGCTCCGAGGTCGCTCGCGCCGCGGTGCATGCGGCCGCCTGTCTGGCCGACGCGCCCGACGTCGTCGCGGCCGAGGCGGCGGGGGCCGGTTGCACGCCGACGCAATTGGTGGACCGATCCGTCCGGGGCGCCAAGCTGCTGGCCGACGAGGCCGCACTGGGCAACGCCCGGTCGGCCATACAGGTCCACGGGGGCATGGGCTTCACGTGGGAGGTGCCGCTCCACCTGCACCTCAAGCGGGCGCGACTGCACTCCACCACCTTCGGCACCCCCGCAGCACACGCCACCGCGCTGGCCGCCTACGCCGGAGCGACCGCATGAAGCACGTCCTCGCCTGATCGGAGTCCCGCCCCATGACCGACCCTGCCCTCATTCCGACCGACGTCGTGCGCACCGTCCCCGAGGGGGAGGTCGTCTACGGCATGCAGCTCCCCATTCAGTCGCAGTCGACCCTGTACGTGGCGGAATGGGAGAAGGAGGCCGGTCCGGCCGAGCTGGCCCGCATCGCCCGGGTGGCGGACGAGGCCGGCTTCTTCTACCTCGGGGTGTGCGATCACACCGCCATTCCGCGCCGGCTGGCCGACGCCATGGGCACCATCTGGTACGACACGACCGCGACGTTGGGTTGGTTGGCCGCGGTGACGACGCAGACCCACCTCCTGTCCCACGTCCTGATCCTCGCCCAGCGCCACCCGCTGCGCGCCGCCAAGGAGCTCTCCACGCTCGACCATCTGTCCGGCGGCCGGCTCATCGTCGGCGTCGGTGCGGGGCACGTGCCCGAGGAGTACGAGCTCCTGACGGGAGACTTCGCCGAGCGGGGCCGCCATACCGACGAGGCCGTCTCCGCGCTGGCCCGCGCCTTCACCGACGAGTTCCCCGATCTGCCCGGGCCGCGCTTCCCCGCCCGGGACATGGGTGTCGCGCCGCGTCCGGCGCGCCAGCCCCGCCCACCGATCTGGATCGGCGGGTCCTCGCCGGCGGCCATCCGGCGAACGGCTGCCTTCGGGGACGGCTGGCTCCCCCAGGGCACACGCCGGCGCGACCTGCCGGGGCAGATCGCCCGGCTGCGTGAGCTGCGCGAGGAGCTGCGCGGCGGGGTACCGCTGGACATGGGCACCATCGTGGAGCCCATCTACCTCTCGTCTGGTGGCTCGGGCTGGGATCTGCCGGGCTGGGTCCTGTCGGGTGGGGCCGACGAGGTGGCCTCCTCGCTGCGCGAGCTGGTCGACATGGGCGTGAACCACCTGCAGGTGCGTTTCATGGCCCGCAGCGCGGAGGAATTCTGCGAGCAGACGGCCCGATTCGGCGTCGAAGTGGGCCCCCTGCTGAACCGTTGAGGCGGCGGCAGCCATAGGCTGAAGGGCGGTGTCGTTCTTCTCTTACGCGCTGGGAGCTGTGATCCTCATTCTGGTGCTGTTGCGCCAGGTCAGGGTCCGGCCCGTGCCGCGGGTGTTCCAACCCCGTCTTCCGGTGGTGATCGGGGTCATCGGCCTCTTCGAGATGTTGTCGTACGCGGGCGATCACCACGTCTCGTCCTCCGCCTGGCTCTGGGTGGTGGGGACCCTCGCCATCGGCGCCATCGGTCTCGGCATTCTGCGCGGCCTCTCCATGCGGGTGTGGTCGACCGACAACTGGGTGCTCCGGCAGGGCAATGCCGTCACGATGTCGCTGTGGTTGGTGTCCCTGTTGGTGCACTTCGTCGGCGACACCGGGCAGAGCCACGCCGGGGCGGCCGGGCTGGAGGGGGCGAGCTTCCTCCTCTACCTGGGCGTGACGCTCTGCGCGCAGTACTACGTGGTCTACCGCCGGGCCCTGCCGCACTGGGCGAAACTCGGGCCCGACGCCGGACGCCCGTTCGGGGTGCAGTTCATGCAGGCCCCGGGTGCCTTCTTCGCGACATTCACCGGACCGGGTGGTGCCGGGCCGGCTGGTTGGGGGCCGGGCCCAGGACAAGCCGCAGCCGGCAGACGCGCGCCGTACGCGGACGATCCCAGCATCATCGACGCCGAGGTCGTCGAGGACGACGACGACCACGGCCCACCCGAGCTGCACGCGCCGCTCTGACCCGCACGGCTCTGCTGACCCGCGCCGCGCTGACCCGCCCGGCGCTGTACGTCTCGGATCGGCTGCGCGGACAGCGACCGGCTGAGCGATCGTGACGTCGCCCCGCAGCTTCAGCCAGCGGCCCTACGTGGGTCCGCCCGGATCGACAGAGATCTGGCTCGTCCGCCATGGCGCCTCGGCCGACTCCCTGGAAGGCGAGACCTTCGAGCTGGTGGAGGGCCAGGGCGACCCGCCGCTCTCGGAGGCCGGACGCCACCAAGCCGAGCAGGTGGCCCTGCGCCTGGCCCAGGAGCCCTTCGATGCGCTCTACGTGACAACGCTGCGGCGCACGGCACAGACGGCCGCACCCCTGGTGGCCCGGTGCGGTCTGGCGCCGGTGGTCGAGGCCGATCTGCGCGAAGTGTTCCTCGGGGAGTGGGAGGGCGGCATCCTGCGGATGAAGTCGGCCGACGGAGATCCTCTCTTCACCCAGGTCATGGCCGAGCAGCGCTGGGACGTGATCCCCGGCGCCGAATCACGCCGGGTCTTCGGGGGCCGCCTGCGGCGCGCCGTGGAGCGAATCGCCGCTGCGCATCCCGGCGGCCGCGTGGTCGCCTTCAGCCACGGCGCGGCCATCGGCGAGATCTTGGCGCAGGCCAGCAGCTCGGCCCCCTTTGCCTTCATGGGCCCCGACAACGCCTCCATTTCGCGCCTGGTGGTGACGCCCGAGCGTTGGATCGTTCGCGGCTACAACGACACGGCACACCTGACAGGCTGAGGCTCATGGCACGGATCGTCATCGTCCACGGGGCCTTCAACGAGTTGTGGGGGCCCAACGAGCTGAAGGCCCGCTGGCTGCCGGCGGTGCGCGACGGGCTCTGGCACCACGGTGTGCAGATCGAGGCCGACGACGTCGACGTCTGCTTCTACGGCGACCTCTTCCGGCACCATCCCGGCAGCGACGAGGACCGGCAACGGGAGCAGTCCCGGGCCGGCGTCGCCGACATGCTCACGGAGCTGGACGGGGACGCCATCGCGTCGCTGTCCCAGGCCGCCGGTGACGCGATGTTCGAACGCACCGTCGACCTGGCAACGGCCATGCTGTCCGAGACCGATCTACGCGACAGGCTGCGCGCCCGCATTGAGGCCGAGATCAGAGACGACACGCGCGTCCTGGTGGCGCACTCCCTGGGCACCGTCCTGTCCTACTCCGCGTTGGCCCAACACGACGATTGGCCCGTCCACACCTTCGTCACGCTCGGCTCGCCGCTGGCCGTGCCGTTGGTCTACAACGCCCTCGAGCCTGCTCCGGTCGACGGCCAGGGCGTCTGGCCCGGCTCGGTACAACGCTGGGTCAACGTCCGCGCGTTGAACGACAAGGCCTGCGAGACCTGCCTGGCCGACCACTTCGGGCCGAGGGTCGAGGAGCTCGTGATCGACAACGGGCAGCGCGCCCACGCACCGGAGCCCTACCTGAATTCCTCACCGACCGGCTCCGCCATCGCCGCCGCACTCGCCACGTCGGGCTGACCAGCCGGGCGCGACCCGAGACGGGGCGACATCCGGTGGCTGGCTCGCACGTCGTCGACGCGGAGCGGGAAGCCCGCCCCGCGCCAGTGAGGTTGATCAGGCGCGGCCGCCGGTCGTGCCCGATGGGCGCAGCTCTGCGATGGCCGCCGGCTCGGGAGCGTTGAGTGCCGTTTCGATCACCTCGGTGATCTCGGAGCCCACGAGCTCGTCGCGCTCGAGCAGGGCGTCGCGCAGTGCCTCGACCACCCCGGGATGCGTGGACACGATGTCCTTCGCCGCGTCGCAGCTCCCCATCAGGAGCGTGTCGAGCTCGGCCCGGGCTGCCTTGTCACCGAGCACCTTGTCGACGAGGCTCCCCTCGAGGTAGCCGTTGCCGGCGGCGGCGACAGATATGAGCGAGGTGCCCATGCCGCAGGCCCCGATCATCTGGGCCCCGATGGAGGTGGCGGCCGCGAGGTCGGAGGCGGGACCGGTCGACACCTCGTCGAACCAATGCTCTTCGGCCACCATGCCGCCCATGGCGATCTGCAGCAGCGCGCGGAGCTCCTCGCTGCTTTGCGTGAAGCGCTCCTCGGTGTCGGAGTGCTGCAACAGGCCGAGCGAGTCGCGGCGCTTCACGATGGAGAGCACGTCGAGCTGGCGCGTCTGGCCGACGAAGTACGCCACCGTGGCATGGCCCGCCTCGTGAGTGGCCACGCGGTCGCGCTCGTTCGGCGTGTAGATCGTCTCGTCGGTGACACCGAGCTCCACCAGCATCTTGGCTTCGGACACGTCGGACAGGGTCATGGCCGAGCGACCGTGCGTCAGCGCGATCACGAGCGCCTCGTCCATGAGGCGTTCCAGCGCGGCCGGGGAGTAGCCGAACGTCATGCCGGCGACGATGTCGACGGCGCCGTGCTCGTCGAGATCGGCCGCGTGCGCCTTCTTGCCGAGGTAGTAGGCGACGATGTCGCCCCGGGCACGGCGCCCCGGCAGACCGAAGTAGATGGTGCGGTCGAAGCGACCCGGGCGGATCAGCGCCGGGTCGAGGTCGTCCTTGCGATTGGTGGCACCCACCACCAGCACGTTGGCCGGAACGACGGCCGGCTTGTGCAGCTTGCTCCCGTCGGGCAGGTACCGGTTGAGGAGGTCGATCCAGGCCCAGGCCACCCGCTGGCCCCGGGTCGGTGTGTCGAAGGACTGCAGCTGCACGAGGAGCTCATTGACGACGCCCGAGACGCCCTCGGCCCCGCCACTGCCCCCCATGCCGCGCCGGGTGGCACCGATGGCGTCGATCTCCTCAATGAAGCCGATGGCGCCCCCCTCCTTGCTGGCGTGCTTGCGCAGCTGCTTGAAGAAGGACCGGATCTTGCGGTTCGTCTGCCCGTAGTACATGGACTGGAAGGCGGACGCGGACACGAAGAGGAAGGGGACGTTGGCCTCCTTGGCCATCGCCTTGGCCACGAAGGTCTTGCCAGTGCCGGGCGGCCCCTCGAAGAGCACGCCGCGCCGCGCCGATCCTCCCATGGCGTCGCGGAAGGTCTTGTGGGCCAGGAACAGGTTGATGGAGCGCACCACCTCGGCCTTGATGGGATCGATCCCCACCAGGTCTTCGAGCCCCACCTGGGTCTCACCCGGCCGGATGAGCGTGTGCGGCGACCGGCCGGCGGCCAGGAGCGGGGCCAGCATGACGACGCCCAACATGGAGACGATGAGGATGATCGGGATCATCGTGCCCAGTCCGTGCGGCAGGTGGACGGTCGGGAAGATGCCGTGGCCGCTGACTCGGCGGATGACCACCCAGCCGAGGACGAGGGCGGCGACCGCCACCAGACGGCGCAGACGGGCGAGGCGGCGGCGCTCCCTTGCTCGGGCCACGTCGGCACTGCCCAGGATGGTGCTGCCCACGATCCCAGAGACGGATTGCGTGGCGACGGGGACTCGACCTTCCTCACCGGGGCGTGCGGGGGTAGGGACCTTTTCGGTTGGCCTACTCATGACCGACTCCGTTCACTCCCCCGAGGACGTTTTTCCAATTGAGAGAATCCCACAGGTCATGGGGCCTTGCGAAGTGACAAAAGTCATAAATGAGGGGATTGTTCCCACCCAGGCGCTCCACTGCGCCCAGGATTCTCTCAGGAAGTCGGATCCCGGTCCCATCGGGGCAGGTGGGCGCCGGTGCCGTCGGGCGGGGGAAGGGGCGCGAAGACCTCTGGGGCGCCACCCGCCCTGACCCTGCGACGAGGTGTGGGCTGGGGCTTTGGCGGACCCCCATCCGGGCGGGGTTGAATGTGACGCGCCGTCAGATCGGCTGGCGGCACCCGAGTCGGGAGCAGACATGGCCGAGACCACCCAGCGCAACGAGCACCAGCTCCTCATCGGGGGCAAGTGGGTCGACGCGTCAGACGGGACCTACGAGATCGTCAACCCTGCCACCGAGGAGATCGTCGGGCTGGCCCCCAATGCCAGCGCCGACGACGCCCAGGCGGCGGCCGCGGCGGCCAAGGAGGCGCAGCCGGGGTGGGCGGACTGGTCGGCCGACGAGCGCGGCGCGCTCATGCGGGAGGCCGCGGCGGCCATTCGGGCCAAGTCGGCCGAGCTGCTGCCGCTGGTGATCGCCGAGACGGGGGCGACGGCGACCGTCGGCTCGCGCATGCAGGTGCCGGTGGCCGCCGACCGCTTCGAGCGCTACGCCCGCGACCCGCGCGCGGTACTCCAGACGCCGCTCGTCCCCCAGACCGCAACGGCGACGCCGTTGGCGCCGGGCGGCATCATCGGAGCCATGGTCAACCGCCAGCCGCTCGGTGTGGTGGCCTGCATCACCTCCTACAACTTTCCCATGGTCAACATGGCCGGCAAGGTGGCGCCGGCGCTGGCCGCCGGCAACACCGTCGTGGTGAAGCCGGCGCCCCAGGATCCGCTGGCCATTGTGGAGCTCGTCCGGATCCTCAACGACGTGGGCTTCCCGCCGGGTGTCGTCAACCTGGTCAACGGCAACGGCCCGGCCTCCTCCGCCGCCTTGGTGGATTCCGACGACGTCGACTGCGTCAGCTTCACGGGCTCGACCCAGGTCGGGGTGAAGATCGGCGAGCAAGCGGCGCGCACCATGAAGCGCACCCTGCTCGAGCTCGGCGGCAAGGGCGCCTGTGTGGTCTTCGAGGACGCCGACGTGAAGGGGGCCATCGGCTGCATCGGCTCCACGTGGTCCTTCCACTCGGGGCAGATCTGCACCGCGCCGACGCGCGCAGTGGTGCACCGCAGCATCTTCGACCAGGTCCGCGACGGGCTCGTGCAGATGGCGGGCTACCTCAAGGTGGGCGACCCGACCGACACCGCCACCATCATCGGACCCGTCATCTCGGCGGCGCAGCGGGGACGCATTGAGGCGCACATCCAGACGGCGATCGAGGATGGCGGCGAGATCGTCATAGGCGGCGAGCGCCCGACGGACCTGCCCACCGGCTTCTACGTGGCGCCGACCCTGATCACCGGCGACAACACCATGCGCGTGGCGCGGGAGGAGATCTTCGGCCCGGTCATCACCATGATCCCCTTCGACGACGAGGAGGAGGGCATCGCCATCGCCAACGACACCGAGTTCGGGCTGTACGACTACGTCTTCTCCAAGGACGGAGGCCGTGCCTTGCGGGTGGCCAAGCGACTGCAGGCCGGTCACGTCGGGATCAACACTGCGCAGCGCCACCATGACGCACCCTTCGGCGGCTTCAAGATGTCGGGCGTCGGGCGCGACGGGGGCGACTACGGGCTGTTGGCCTACACCGAGCCCCAGGCCATCATCTGGAGCTCGTAATCTGACGCTGCTGCCCGTCGCGGCCGACCTTGACGCGCCCGACCTGCCGCCACGGCAGTCCGGCTGGGGCTTTCAGCCCATCGTCTTGGCTCCGTCGATCGCCTCCCGGATGATGTCGGCGTGGCCGGCGTGCTGGGCGGTCTCGGCGATGATGTGGAGGAGCACGCGCCGCGCCGACCATGACGCGCCCGCTTTGAACCACGGTGCCTCGGGCAGCGGGTGCGAGAGATCGAGGGACGGCAGCGTCATGACCAGCTCGTTGGTCGACCGGGCCGTCTCGTCGTAACGCTCGAGCAAGGTCCGCAGCGTCTCGTCACTTGTCACCGCGAAGCTGGCGTCGTGATGAGGGAGGCTGGTCGGATCGGCTCCGCCCGATGGCCGAGGAACCCTGGGTGATGAAGTTGGACCAGCTCTCTTCCACCGTCGTCACGTGCGCGAGCAGGCCCCCGAGGCAGAGTGCACTCGCCGTGGGGCGCAGCCGAATCTGCTCCTCCGAGAGGCCTCGCACGGTCAGCACCAGCAGCTTTCGCTGCTTCGCCATCGCACTGATGAACTCACGCCGTTCGGTGTGGCTGCTTTCGCGCCGTTCGGTCATGGGACCACCGTAGGTGGAGTAAGAACGGTATATGGCGACCTTCCCCCACACGCCCATGTCGGCCCATGGTCTCCCACGCGGCGAGGTCATGCAGCGCCTCATCACCATGAAGCAGGACGATCAGGACTGGCGGGGCGGTCGCGTCTTCAGCCTCGTCTACTCGGCGGGTGACGACGTGCACGAGCTCCTCTCGGATGCGCTGGCGCTCTACAGCGCCGAGAACGGCCTCAACGTCCTGGCCTTCCCGAGCATCGGCGTCATGCAGCACGACATCGTCTCCAACACCGCGTCGCTGCTCGGTGCCGACGACCCCGCTGCCGGCGGCGCCGTCGAGGGGTATCTGACCTCGGGTGGCACCGAGAGCCTCCTGCAGGCGGTCAAGACGGCCCGCGACGTCGGGCGCGACCGGGGCCTGGAGCGACCGCAGGTGGTGGCGGCCGAGAGCGCGCACGCCGCCTTCACCAAGGCGGCCGACTACTTCGACGTCGAACTGGTCCGCGTGCCGGTGGACGCGGACTTCCGCGTCCGGGCCGAGGCGCTGGCCGACGCCTGCACCGACGAGACGATCATGGTGGTGGGGTCGGCCCCGACCTACCCCCAGGGCGTGATCGATCCCATTGCCGACATCGCGGCGCTGGCACTGGAGCGCGACATCCTGTGCCACGTCGACGCCTGCATGGGCGGCTTCCTGCTTCCCTTCCTGGCCGAGCTCGGCCGGGTAGACGAGCCCTTCGATTTCCGGCTCCCCGGCGTCACATCCATGTCGGCCGACGTCCACAAGTACGGCTACGCGTCGAAGGGTGTCTCGGTCATCCTGTACCGAACGCACGAGCTGGCCCGCAAGCAGTTGTTCGTGACCACCGACTGGTTGGGCGGGTTCTACGCCTCGACGGCCATGGCCGGCACCCGGCCGGCCGGGCCGGTCGCCGCAGCCTGGGCCGCACTGATGCACATCGGCCGCGACGGGTACCTCGAGCTCGACGCGCACCGCGCACGACGCCGCCCTGGCACTACGGGCCGGCATCGAGTCCATTGCGGGCCTCGAGGTGCGCGGCGACCCCCCGGCGACGGTGCTGGCGTTCGGAGCCCGCGATCCCGACGCCCTCGACATCTTCGCAGTGGGCGAGCACCTGGCCGCCGAGGGCTGGTACCTCGACCGGCAGAACCGGCCGGACTCGCTGCACGCCACCGTCCACGCCGGCAGCGCGGCAACCGTCCCTGCGCTGGTGGTGGACCTCCGTCGAGCGGTCGCCGCGGTCGGATCGAGCCGCACCGAGCAGCGCGACACCACCTACGGGCAGAGCGGCTAGGTGAGCTCGACCGCGACTTCGTCGACGTAGCACCAGACCCAGTCTTCGCCGGGCTGGAAGGACTGGACGAGCGGGTGGCCCGATGCGTGGAAGTGTTTCGTGGCGTGCTTGTTGGGCGATGAGTCGCAGCAGTTGACCTCCCCGCAGGAGAGGCACAGGCGCAGGTGCAGCCAGGTACCACCGATCTTCATGCACTCGCCGCAGCCGGCGGGCGTCTGCGGGCTCCACCTCGGCGATCTGGTCCAGATGGGTGCACTCGGCCATGGGTTCCTCCTGTCGTTCACGAAGCGGTCATGCCACCGTCGACCGGCAGGACCGCTCCGGTCAAGCCCGACGACGCCGGGCCGCACAACCAGGCGATCAACGCGGCCGGCTCCGTCGGCTCGAGCAGGCGCTGCACCAGGTGGTGGGCGGCGAATTCGTCGGTCGACGCCAGGCCGTACACGGAAGCCGATGCGTCGAGCATCGGCCCTTTGGTCGAGCCCGGGCACACCACGTTGGCGGTGATCCCACTGCCACCGAGGTCGGCCGCCAGGGAACGGGTGAAGCCGATGACTGCGTGCTTGGACGCGCTGTACGCGCTGAGGCGCGGCAAGCCCGAGCACTCCCGCCGTCGACGACACGGCCACCACGCGTCCCTGTCGCGGTGTCGCGTTCTGCAGCAGCGCCGGCACCGCGGCGGCGACCAGGTGTCGGACGCCCTTGACATTGACGTCGAATTGCACGTCCCACTGCGCGTCGGGAATCTCCCACGCCGGTGGACCGCCGCTGATCACGCCGGCCGCGGCGACGGCCGCCTGCAGGCCCCCGAAGTGGGTCACGGCCTCGTCCACCGCGGCGCGCATGTCCGACGCACTGCGCACGTCCCCCACCACCGCGCGCACGGCGTCGCCATGGCGCCCGGCCACCTCTTCCAGGTCAGCCTTGGTGGACAAGGCGTAGTCCAAGGCCGGCTCGTCGGCAGAGCGGTCGACAGCCACCACCTGCCACCCGGCCGCGACGAGCGCGTCCACGGTCGCGGCACCCATCCCCCGCCCGGCGCCGGTGACGACGGCGACCGGGCTCACGATGGCGACCAGTACGCCGACACGGCCGCGGCCAGGTCGCACACGAGGTCGTCGAGCAACGCCAGGCCTTCTTCGACGCTCGCCCCCGTGGGATCGCCCAGCACGCCGTTGGACGATACCGGTCGCACTCCCTCGGCGCGCAGACGGGGCAGCAAGGTGGCGATCGGCTCGGTACGACCCGGTTCGGCCAGGTGGAGGCGCACCGCGGCGGCGTCGATGGCCAGCAGCAGCGAGGTCTCGGTCCGGCCGGCGTGCGCATCGCCGCCTGGGGACATGGCGCGCCACACCAGTACGTCATCGCCCTCGTCGGCGCACCGGCGCTCGACCACCAGGAGTGCCTCCTCGTTACCGCCGTGCGCATTGACGAACACCACGCCGGCGAAGGAACGGCGGGCGGAGCGCACCAGCTCCACGAGAAGGTCCGCCAGCACGGCATGGCCGACGAGCAGCGTGCCCGGGAAAATCGGCGTGCTCGCCGCTGGCTCCGTAGGCCACGGCGGGCGCCACGGCGACGCCAGCGCGGCGCCTCGCCAGTCCGACCGCTATGGCGTTGGCGATCCGCGTGTCGGTGTCGAGCGGCAAATGGGGTCCGTGTTGCTCGAGCGAGCCCAACGGGACCGCCAGCACCGAGCGTGCCCCGGTCGCCTCCACCTGGGTCCAGGTGGCGCCGGCCAGATCCACGCTCTCAGGCGCGGGCCGGCGAGCGGAAGCGGACGGGCGTGGGCACCGGGAGCGGCGTGCCGTCCCGGGCGACCTTGGAGTGGCCAATGGCGGCCTGCGGGCGGGCGCCCAGCGCCGCCAGCGCGGTCTCGCCGTGGCCGTGCACGCACTCGGGGTCCGGACCGTCGAGCGGCAGGCCGGTGAAGAACTTGGCCGCCATGCAGCCGCCCTGGCAGGCGTCGAAGGACCCACACGACGCGCAGGCGCCGGCACTCTGCGGCTCGCGCAGCGAGGTGAACAGTGCCGAGTCACGCCAGACGGCAGGAAAGCCACCGGGGTCACGTACATTCCCGGCCAGGAACTGGCGGTCGATGACGAAGGGACAGGCGTAGACGTCGCCGACGGGGTCGATCAGGCACACCACCCGCCCCGCGCCACACAGGTTCAGACCGTCGAGCGGCTCACCGAGCGCAGAGAGGTGGAAGAAGGAATCGCCCGTCAAGACGCCAGGGCGCTCGATCAGCCAGTGGTAGAGCGCGCGCTGCTGCGCCGCCGTCGGGTGCAAAGTGTCCCAGGTGTCGACGGCGCGGCCCGAGGGCCGCAGTCGGGTCAGGCGGAGCTGGGCGCCGTACGAGTCGGCGACGGCGGCCAGCGCGTCCAGCTCCTCGACGTTCTGGCGGGTGACGACCACGCTGATCTTGAACGCTCCGAAGTCGGCGGACGCCAGGTTGTCCATGGCGGCGCGGGCGGCGGCGTACGAACCGTCGCCGCGCAAGACGTCGTTGGTCACCGCCGTGGCCCCGTCGATGCTGATCTGGACGTCGAGGTAGTCGAGCGCGGCGAGCTGCCGAGCCCGTTCTGCGGTCAGCCTGGTCCCGTTGGTGGAGAACTTCACGCCGACCCTGTGATCGACCGCGTAGGAGACGAGGTCCATGAAGTCGGGACGCAGCATCGGCTCGCCCCCGCCGATGTTGACGTAGAACACCTGCAGGTCGACCATGTCGTCGACGATGCCGCGGGCCTCGGCCGGGGTGAGCTCGCCCGGGTCGCGTCGGCCCGACGAGCTCAAGCAGTGGACGCAGGCAAGGTTGCAGGCGTACGTGAGCTCCCAAGTGAGGCAGATGGGCGCGTCGAGGCCGCGGCTGAACTGCTCCTTCAACGGCAGCGGTGCCGTCTCAGCGGACATCGATCACCTCCGACACTGCCAGCCGGGCCAGCGCACGACGATAGGAGGCGTGCTGATCCTCGGGAACCAACGCAGCGATGGCATCCGCAGCGCTCGGGTAGTCCTGCAGTGACGAGACAAGGTCGACCAGCGTCCGCGACTTCGAGAAAGACGAGCCGGCGGTTGCCGTAGTGGTAGGCGAGCGCCCCGAACGACTCGTCGCGCAACGCCACCTGAGGGTTGAGCTGCCACGCCTGCTCGACAGCGAACGCAGCACGGGCGGGCTGCGCTTCGGTCACGCTCAATAGACGCCGCACATCCCGTCGATGGAGACCTCTTCCACCAGGAGCTCATCGACGTCCTCGTCGGACAGCTCCTCGACGTCCTGGGTGTCTTGGTCCTCAACCAGCATCCCGACCTCCTCTGGGCACCGGCCCAGCCTATCCCCGGCCCCGGACTGCCAAGATTGAGCGGTGGCCCAGCCCAGCGCACCCGGGATGCCGTCGCCGCTGCGGCCTGCCCCACCACGAGCCACCACACCGTTGCCCGGATCCTTCACCCTCACCGAGGATGCCTCGACGCGGGAATTCGACGGAGGGACGGTGCTCCTCGGCGGCAGCCCGCTCCGCCTCTTCCGGATCACCGAGCGGGCCCGCCAGCTGCTGCTGCGCTGGCGGAGCGGGACCGCCGTGGGGACGCGCCGGCCGGCCCAGCTGCTGGCTCGCCGACTGGTGTCGGCCGGCGCCTTCACTCCCCACGCCGCCGCCGGCTCCCTGCGACAAGGCGACGTCACGGTCGTCGTGCCGGTCCGGGACAGGCCGGCACAGCTCGACCGGCTGCTCTCCGCACTCGGGGGCGTCGCCTGCATCGTGGTCGACGACGAGTCGATGGACGCTGGAGCGACCAAGGAAATCGCCGAGCGGCACGGCGCCGTCTTCGTGGGGCTGCCGGTCAACGCCGGTCCGGCCGGCGCGCGCAACGCCGGGCTGGCGGCGGTACAGGGTGCGCTTGTCGCGTTCGTGGACTCCGACTGCGTGCCCGCCGAGGGGTGGCTCGAGCCGCTGCTCGGTCAATTCGACGACCCGTTGGTGGGTGCGGTCGCGCCGCGCATCGTGCGTGCCGGCGGTCCCACCCGTTACGAGTCGGCGCGCGGGTCGCTCGACCGGGGCGACCGGGAGGGCCCGGTGCGGCCCGGCAGCCGCATCCCCTTCGTCCCCAGCGCGGCCCTGGTGGTCCGCGCCGACGTGGCGGCCGGCCCGGAGCTCTTCGACCCTGCGCTCCGCGGCGGGGAGGATGTCGACCTGGTCTGGCGGCTCGCCGAGGCGGGGTGGGACGTGCGCTACGTCCCGTCGAGCACGGTCACGCACGAGGGTCCCGTCACCCTGGGGGCGTTTCTCGCTCGCCGGGCCTTCTACGGGACGACCGCCGGCCCCCTGGCTCGACGCCACGGAGGGGCACTGACACCGGCCCATCTTTCCGGCTGGTCGTTGGCTGTCTGGACGCTGCTGCTGCGGCGCCGGCCGGTGCTCGCACTGGTTGCGCTGTCGGCGTCGATCGCCATCCTGGCCTACCGCCTGCGCGGTCTCGTGCGTGACCCCGTCGGCGTGGCGGCGCACATCGCCGGGGGTGGCACGACCCGCGCCGCGTTGCCGACGCTGGCCTCGTTGACCCGCGCCTGGTCACCCGCGCTGATCCTCGGGCTGGCCTTCCGTCGCACCCGCGCCCCGTCGGTGCTGGCCCTGGTCGTCCCGGCGCTCCACGAGTGGGCGACGGACCACCAGGGCTTCGACCCGGCGCGTGCCGTCGCCGTGCACGTCGCGGACGACGTTGCCTACGGCACGGGTGTCTGGGTCGGATGCGCGCGAGAGCGCACCTTGGTGCCCTTGATTCCACGCATCACCTGGCGTTCCCGCGTCTGGTCCTCACCGGCGCTGCGCGACTCGTTGCAGTCCCCGACGGAGAGGGGTTGAACCGCCGGACTGATCACCACCCGGTCGGATCTCCGCGGGCGAACCGGAGCTGTCCGTCCTGATGCTCCCACGCCGACGCCGTCCAGAAGGCCACGGCGTCGTCGTTGGAGCCGACGACGATCGCATGCAGTCGCCGAGCACCGAGAGCACGCAGGCGGGCCTCCGCGGCCAGCAGGAGGGACTGGCCGAGCCCGCGGCGGCGTTGGCCCGGCCCGACCGCCAGCCGATAGATGGAGCCGCGCCAGCCGTCCCACCCGGCGATGACCGACCCCACAACGCGACCGTGCTCCTCGGCCAGGAGCAACGCCCCGGGATCACGACGCAGCAGGACGGCGAGGGCCTCGGCCGAATCCGTGGACGTCGGCTCCGCGGCGTCCGACCAGAAGGCCAGGACCGCCTGAATGTCGTCTGCCGTCGCCGGTCGGATTGCGCTGGACACGGACCAATCGTAGAAAGCCGCGTGCGGGCGCGTCAGTCGTGGCGGCGCGCCTTGAACGCTTCGGCCCGGTACCCGATGTCGACGGTCACGTCGCCGGACACACCGAGTGCGTCGCGCAGGACCCGCCGCGCTGTGTCGAAGAGCCGGTTGCGGGCCTCGTCCTCCATGAGGATGACCCAGCTGAACGTGCTCAACAGCCCGATCAGCTCGTCCGCGTTCAGCGCCACGTCCCAGGTGAACACGGTCTGCTCGGGTTGGTCGAACGGGACACCCGGAGGGATCTCGAGCGCCTGGGTGAGCGCGTTGCGGTCGTTCAACGCCGCTGACATCTCGGCTTGGCTCTGGTCGTCGATGCCCGCAACGCCCGCGGAGCCGTCGCCGCTCAGGAGCGCCTGTGCCTGCGCGATCAATCCGGTGTCGGGGTCGGGCCCCGACCACACGGCGGCCACGGTGCCGCCGGGAACGAGGATCCGGCCGACTTCGAGCAGCGTCGGGACCGGGTCCATCCAGTGCCAGGACGACGAGGCCATCACCACGTCCACGCTGCCGTCGGGCAGGGGCATCGACTCACCCCGTCCCGCCAGCGCCCGCAGGCCAGGGAGTGACTCGGCCAGCACCGCCCGCATGCGGTCGTCCGGCTCCACCGCCACCACCTCATCGGCTCGGTCGATCAGGAGCCGGGACAGGGCACCCGTGCCGGCTCCGAGGTCCACGACCGTGTGCACGCGCTCCGGAATGACCCATTCCACGGCCGCGAGCGGTGGGCCTTGACGGTAACGGTCGTACTGGGCGGCCGCCCCGCCGAAGCTGGAGGCACGCTCGGCCTTCTGTTCGGGCGTGAGGGCGGCCGTCTCGGACTCGGGCACAGACTCAGGCATGGCGACGACCCTACGCCGGTGCCCCGCCAACCGCCGGATGAGTCCGACGCACCCGGGCGCCTAGAGTTTCTTGTTCCCGATGCGCCTCGGTGCGGACGGGGCGACGGAGCAACACGAGAGGCTCGCGATGGCAAACAAGTGGTTCGAGACGGTGGCCGAGGCCCAACGGCGCGCCAAGAAGCGCCTGCCCAAGTCGGTGTACGGCGCCTTGATCGCCGGCTCCGAGCGCGGCCTCACCCTCGAGGACAACGTCACCGCGTACTCAGAGTTGGGCTTCGCTCCTCACGTGGCCGGCCTGGCCGGCAGCCGGGACCTGGCCACCAAGGTGATGGGACAGGAGATCTCCTTCCCCGTGCTCATCTCGCCGACCGGGGTCCAGGCCGTGCACCCCGCAGGCGAGGTCGCCATGGCCGCCGCCGCTGCGGCCCGCGGCACCGCCATGGGCCTGAGCTCGTTCGCCAGCATGCCGGTCGAGGACGTCGTGGCGGCCAACCCGCAGACCTTCTTCCAGATCTATTGGATCGGCACGCGCGACCAGATCGCCGCCCGGGTCGAGCGGGCACGCGCCGCCGGCGCCGTCGGCCTGATCGCCACCTTGGACTGGTCCTTCTCGCACGGGCGCGATTGGGGCAGCCCCACCATCCCCGAGAGCGTGGACCTGCGAGCGATGCTCCGCTTCGCCCCCGAAGCCCTGGCCCACCCCCACTGGCTGCTCTCCTTCGCCCGCACAGGGAAATGGCCCGACCTCACGACTCCGAACATGGTGCCCAAGGGCGACGCGGGGCCGACCTTCTTCGGCGCCTACGGCGAGTGGATGGGCACGCCGCCGCCGAGCTGGGACGACGTGGCCTGGTTGCGGGAGCAGTGGGGCGGCGCCTTCATGTTGAAGGGCGTGAGCCGGGTCGACGACGCCAAGCGCGCCGTGGATGCCGGCGTCAGTGCCATCTCCGTGTCGAACCACGGCGGCAACAATCTCGACGGCACTCCCGCCACCATCCGCGCCCTCCCCGCAGTCGCCGCCGCGGTGGGCGACCAGATCGATGTCCTCCTCGACGGCGGCATCCGGCGCGGCGGCGACGCCGTGAAGGCGCTCGCCCTCGGCGCGAAGGCGGTCATGATCGGCCGCGCCTCGCTGTGGGGCCTCGCCGCCAACGGGCAGGCCGGGGTGGAGAACGTGCTCGACATCATGCGCAGCGGCATGGAGTCGGCGCTCCTCGGCCTCGGGCACAGCTCCGTCTCGCAGCTGAACCCCGACGACCTGGTGATCCCCGAAGGGTTCAGCCGCCACCTCGGCTGACGGCGCCCCGACGGGGCACCGGCGAGTTGTTCAGCCCGTCAGCTGTCGAACTTGACGACGCCGCGCAGGATGGTGCCGGCCGCCTGGTCCTCGTAGCCCTGCTGGACCTGGTCGAGTGAATATTCCTGCGTGATGATCTCGTCGATCTTGAGCTCGCCCGCCTCGAAGAGGTTGAGCAGGTTCGGCACCTGCACCCGCGGGCTCTGCGAGCCGAACACGGTGCCCAGCAACGCCTGGTTGAACATGGCCAGGTTGAACAGGTTGAGCTGCACGTCCATCTGATCGAACGGTGCGATGGCCGTCACGACGATCCGCGCGTCCTTGGACCCGAGGCCGCACGCCCCGGCGATGAGCTCGCCCTTGAGCACACCCGGCGTCAGGATGACGACGTCGGCGTTGCGGCCCATGGTGAGCTCCGGGAGCATCATCTGGGCATCGAGGATGGACGGAGCGGTGTGGGTGGCGCCGACCTCCTTGGCCTTCTCGAGCTTGAAGGGCACCGGGTCCACCGCAATGATGTGCCGCGCCCCGGCGATGCGGGCGCCCTGAATGGCGCCGGAGCCGACACCGCCGGACGCCGATCACCACCACGGTCTCACCCGGCCTCACCTTGGCCCGGTCGACGGCGGAGCCGAAGCCCGTGGCGATGCCGCAGCTGATGAGCGCGGCCGCCTTCATGTTGTCCCACGGGTTGATGCGCACCAACGAGTTCTCGTGCACGACCATCTCGTCGGCGAAAGTGCCGAGCTGCGCCATGCGGTTCAGGTCCTCGCCGGCCAGGTGGTAGCGGTAGGTGCCGTCGCTGATCATGCCGCCCGCCAGCGTCATCATCCCGAGATCACACAGGTTCTGCCGTCCGGAGGCGCACCAGTGACACGTCCCACAAGAGGGTATGAACGACACAGCGACGTGGTCACCCTCTGCCACCTGCGTCACGTTGGTCCCGACCTGGGTGACGATGCCGGAGCCCTCGTGGCCGCCGACCACAGGGAACATGGACTTCACGCCCATCATCTCGAGCACCTCGGGTGTCTGGCTGATGTCGCCCGTGCGCAGGTGCTCGTCCGAGTGGCACATGCCCGACCAGACCATCTTCACCCGGACCTCGCGGTTACCCGGAGGGTCGATCTCGATCTCTTCCGTCTTCCAGGGCTCGTTCAGCCCCGTGCAGACCGCTGCGCGCACCGTCGTCATTGGCAATCCCTCCCTGAGGCTGCTGCCATTTTATTGGCCCCGTCAGTATCGTCCCCCGCCCGGTTGGGGACAACCGGGCCCGGCGGTAAGGTGCGCGCGTGGCCGTCCCCGCCGTGTTCACCGACATGGCCGCCCGGGTGCGCAATTGGGGGCGGTGGGGGCCCGAGGACGAGGTCGGCACCCTCAATCTGATCGACGACGCCGCCCGGCGACGTGGGGCGGCCTCGGTGGTGTCGGGACGTGCGTTCGCGCTCGGGCTGCCCCTGTCGGAGGCGGAGGGGATCCAGCTCGGATTCGTCGAGGGGCGGGTCAACCCGACCCGCACCATGGTCCAGGTGAACGAGCCGGTCAACGCAGACCAACCCGACTGGGTCTGCTTCAGCGAGGACGTTCTGACCCTGGCCACCCAGTGCGCCACGCACTGGGACGCACTGGCCCACAGCAGCTACGGCGGCGTGATCTACAACGGTTTTGCCGCGTCGACGGTCTCGGCCGACGGGGCCGCCCGCTGCGGCATCCACCGCCTCGGCTCGGTGGTGAGCCGGGGTGTCCTGCTCGACGTGGCCCGCGCCCTCGGACGCGACGTGCTCGAGCCGGGCTATCCCATCATGCCGGGCGACCTCGATGCGGCGCGTGAGCTGGCCGGGGTCACGCTGGCGCCCGGCGACATCGTGCTCGTCCGCACGGGCCAGATGGTGCACCTCGCGCCGGAGCGGCGGGACCTCGTCGCCTACACCTGGCCCTCACCGGGGCTGACCATCGAGACGGCCGAGTGGTTCCACCACCACGACGTGGCCGCGGTGGCCACCGACACCTTGGTCTTCGAGGTCTACCCGAGCCAGCACGAGGACGCCTACCTGCCCGTGCATCTCCTGCACCTGGTTGAGATGGGTCTGACCCAGGGCCAGAACTGGGTCCTCGACGCGCTGGCCGAGGACTGCGCTGCCGACGGGCGCTACAGCTTCCTGCTCGACGCCACCCCGCTGCCGCTCACGCAGGGCCTCGGCACGCCGCTCAATCCGGTCGCGCTGAAGTAGCCGCGACGACGCGCCCTCAGGGTGTGTTGCGGCCGCGGCGTGCCGCTGCGCCACCGCGGCGTGCCGTGGCGCCGCCCAGCACCGGCCCCGTGCGCGGTCTCGTGCGCTCACGGGCCGGCATCTCGGCCGGTGGCGCCTCTCGGCCCGTGACGGCCCAGTGCAGGGTCCGCGCCTGCGTGTCGATCAGGTGGCGCGTCCGGATGCCCCAGAACTCGAAGCCGTAGCGGTGCGCCGACACGCTGGCGAACATGGCGACCAACGTGCCGGCCACGGCCATCGGATCGACCCCGGCGGGCGAGCAGGTGGCCCCGGCCGGTCCGCCCTCGGGCGAGGGCGACGCGGTGGCGATCACCTGGGCCAGCGCCACGGTCACGGCGTTCAGCGCCCGGACCCGGATGCCCCGCAACTGCCCCTCGCCCTCCTCGGTCGCCAGGTCGACCACCCGGAAGACGGCGCGGTTGTCCTCCCAGTAGCCGAGAAAGCCTTCGGTCACCGCCAGAGCGGTCTCCCAGCTGGCCTCCTCGGACCAGTCCCCGTCGACCAGGTCGGCCAACTGGCCCGCTTGATCCACCATGCCCTCGGCCAACACCTGAATCGCCTGCTCCACATTGGCGAAGTACTGGTAGAAGGTCGCGGGCGAGGTCTGGGCCTGGCGGGCGATGTCGGTGACCTTGACCGACCGCCACGACGTGGTGGCCAGGAGCTCCACGGTCGCGTCGAGCAGCCTCTGGCGGGTCTGGCGCCCCCGCTCGCCCGGCACCCGGCCGTCGGTGGTGGCCACCTGCTCCGCATAGGCGTCGAGGTCGACGACGGTGGCCTCACGCCCGGGGCTTCTGTCCTGACATGGCGGCCCAGCGTACCGGTCCCACCCCCGAAGACCCAGGTGGCGGTGCGGATACGCTGTCGGGATGGAGCAGACGCTGACCCGCCCGCTCACCCGCGCGCAGCAGGCCAGGCGCCAACGCGTGATCGACGCCGCCATGGCGTTGGGTCTCGAGGGGGGTTACGAGGCCGTGCAGATGCGCGATGTCGCGGCACGGGCCGACGTCGCCATGGGCACGGTGTACCGCTACTTCACCAGCAAGGACCATCTGCTGGCGGCCACTCTCGTGCACTGGGTCGAGCTGCTCGATACGCGGATCGGCCAGCACCCGCCACGCGGGGAGCACCCCGCCGACCGCGTCCTCGACGTCCTCGACCGCGCCCTGCGCGCCATGGGTCGCCAACCCAAGCTCGTGACCGCGGTCTTCACCTCGCTGTCCTCGCCCGATCCGGCGGCGGTGGGTTGCCAGCAGCAGATCACGCTGCTCATGGAAGGGATCATCTCGCGGGCGATGGGTGAGCGTGACGTGCCCGACATGTCCGATCGGGCCCGGATGATCGGCCACGTCTGGTACTCGGCCCTGGTCGGCTGGGTCAACGGCTGGTCGACCATGGCCCGCGTCTACGACGAGCTGGCGGTGTCGGTGCGACTGCTGCTGCCCGATCAGCTCGTCGAGGGCCGCACATCGGCCTGACCAGGACGTTCGGTCGGCACTCGGGCCACGGCGGTTGACCGAATCGCCGTAGGCCCTCGCGCTAGGGTCGCCCCCGATGACGGCCGGCACCACCACCCGCGGGCTGCCCATCGAGATCAGGGGACTCTCCAAGCACTTCGGCCCCGTGCTGGCGGTCGACAACCTGTCGTTCACCGTCGAACCGGGGCGCGTCACCGGCTTTCTCGGCCCCAACGGATCCGGCAAGACGACGACGCTGCGCATGCTGCTCGGCCTCGTGCATCCCACTTCGGGGACGGCGACCATCGCCGGGCGCCACTACCAAGACCTGCAGAACCCCACCTCGAGCGTGGGTGCCGTGCTGGAGGCCACCAGCTTCCACCCGGCGCGCCGGGCCCGTACACACCTGCGCATGGCGGCGCGCGCCGGCGGCCATGACGACAAGCGGGCCGACGAGGTGCTCGGCCTGGTCGGACTGACAGGCGATGCCAAGCGCAAGATCGGCGGCTTCTCCATGGGCATGCGCCAGCGGCTCGAGCTGGCCACCGCGCTCATCGGCGACCCCGACGTCCTCATCCTCGACGAGCCCTCCAACGGGCTCGACCCCCAGGGCATCGCCTGGCTGCGCGACTTCATGCGCTACCTGGCGAGCGAGGGCCGCACCGTCCTCGTCTCCTCCCACCTCTTGTCGGAGATGGCCCAGACCATCGACGACGCGGTCATCGTCTCGTTCGGGCAGCTCAAGGCCCAGGGCACCCTCGACGAGATCACGGCGGGCATCACGGGCATGGTCATGCGGGCGCGCACGCCCGAGGCCGACCGCCTGGCCGGCATTCTCACGCAGGCCGGCATCGCCTTCCGCCGGCTGACCCACGACGAGATCGCCATGGACGGTGTGACGCCCGAGCAGGTCGGGCCGTTGCTGGCCTCCAACCAGATCGTCCTCCACGAGCTGGTACAGGAGGGCGGCGACCTCGAGTCCGTCTTCCTCTCCCTGACCGCCGGGTTGGGCTTCGGCGACGTGACGGAGGCGCTGTGATCAACGCCCTGCGCGCCGAGCTCCTCAAGATGCGCACCATGCCCGGCGTGTGGGTCACCTTCGCCCTGGCCCTTCCACTGACGGTCCTGGGCATCCTGATCGTGCTGGCGTCCGCCGGGGGCTTCCCGGGACACGCCTTCTTCCACGTCTCGACGCTCAGCCAGCGTCGCAGACTGCTGGGCGCGGGCTACTTCGGCATTGAGGTCCTGGCGCCGATCATCGGCGTGCTGTGCATCACCAGCGAGTATCGCCAGAAGACCATCACGACCTCGCTCGTCCTGGTCCCGGTGCGCAGCCGGGTGCTGCTGTCGAAGGTCATCGCCACCGCGCTGTGGTCCCTCTTCATCGCGCTCCTCGGCCTCGTCGCCATCGTCGCCGTCGCACTGCCCTGGAACGCCGCCCTGGGCGGTGTCACCGGCCAGGTGACCGATCAAGTCGGCGCGGTGATCCCCGGCCTGCTGGCGTCAGCTGTCCTGCTCGGCCTCTTCGGCCTGGGTTTCGGAACCCTGGTCAAGAACCAGGTGGCCGCCATCCTGCTGACCATCGGCGGAACGCTGATCCTGGAGGGCATCCTCATCGCGCTGGCCAAGGCCATCTTCCACTACGACCTCAACTGGCTCCCCAACGGGGCCGGCGCCGCGCTCGCCGGCGACATCGCCCGGGGCTTCGGCGGTGGTGGTGGCGGAGATGGAAACGGGCCCAACGCATTCCGCCTCCTGGCCTGGTGGCAGGGCGGTCTGGTGCTGCTGGCCTGGGGCCTGGGGCCACTGGCCGTCGGCTACTTCACCACGTTCCGCCGCGACGTGACCTGACCCGAACCCGGACCCGCCCCCGTCCCTCACGACTCATCCCGTGCCCCCTGCGTGCGTCGGACAGAAGTCACTGTCCCCGATCCGCACCCAGCCGATCTCCACGGCGGTGAGGCTGCGGACGTGCTCGACCAACTCGACGTCCTCGCCCGGGTCCTCGCGCACGAGTTCGTCGACGTAGATCACGCATTCTGGGTTGTCGCACAGGATCCGTTCGACGCGCAGTCGTGTCATGGAGTGCCCCTTCCGAGCCTCGATCCGAGTGTCCGTGGCCGATCCACGGGCACTCGCGCCGATGGTGTGTTGGTGCGCGGCGGTTGCTCGGCCGCTCAGCTGCGCAGCACCACTCCCGGGCGGGCGGCCAGGCCCTCCTCGGCCGGCGCACCGTCGACCCGGATGGGTACGCCGTTCACCACCGTGTGGGTCATGCCCACCGGCGCGTCCGCGGTGAGGCGCTCGCCGTCGGCCGGGAAATCGCGCACCCGCCGCAACGGCCCGGGGCCCACCGTGTCGGGGTCGAAGACACAGAGGTCGGCCGCCTTGCCCACCTCGACCGTCCCCCGGTCGGCCAGGCCGTAGACGCCGGCCGGCTCGCCGGTCAGTTTGTGGATGGCCCGCTCCAGCGGCATGACGCCGCGCTCGCGGACCCAGTTGCCGAGAAGGTCGGTCGAGAAGCAGGCATCGCAGAGCTGCGAGACGTGCGCCCCGGAATCGGCCAGACCCAGCAGGACGTTGTCACGCGGCAGCAGCCAGGCGATGGCCTCGGGGTCGTCGTTGGCCAGCACCGACCAGAAACGCGCCTGGAGGTCGTCGTCGAGGGAGACGTCGAGCATCACGTCGAGCGGCGTGCAGCCCCGCTCTTCGGCCAGCACGGCCACCGGGTGGTCGGCGAGCTCGGGGTGGGCAGGCGACTCGGCCACTGAAATGGAGGCCCAGTTGAGGGGGAAACCGCCGGCCTTGCCGCTCACGTCGTCCCACGCCGTCGCCCGCCACGACGGGTCGCGGTAGGCGGCGATGCGCTCGGCCTTGGACTTGCCCATCAGCGCGGCAAAGGTCGGCCGCATGTTGAGTGTGAAGGGCTCGGAGAGGTTCATCTGGAAGACCAGGGGCCGGCACGACACCTGGGGCCACACCTCGACCCCTTCGGCCCAGGCGGCGTCGTGCTCCGCCACGACCTTCTCGTGGTACGGGTAGCCCTTCACCGTGAGCAGCGCGGTCCAGGTGAAGGGACGCCCGACCTCGCGCTGGAGGCGGAAGACCTCCTGGTTGGAGAAGACGCCGCCCGGCAGCAGGGCCACCACACCGCGTCCACACTGCTTGACCGGCTCGAGCAGGGCGCGCAGCTCGGCCAGATCAGCCACCCGCGAGGGCACCGGCCGGCCGCTGTCGCCGTTGTGGGTCGGCGACGCGCTGGACGCGAAGCCGGCGGCGCCGGCCGCCATGGCGTCGGCGACCACGGCCTGCATGACCGCGATCTCGTCCTCGGTGGCCGGGCGCTCGTAGGCGTCCTCGCCCATCACGTAGAGGCGCACCGCGGTGTGCCCGACGTAGCACCCGAAGTTGAGGGCGGTGCCCCGGGTCTCGACCGCGTCGAGATACTGGGGGAAGGTCTCGAACTCGCTCCACGGGACACCCGCGGCCAGGGTGTCGAAGCTCATGTCCTCCACGTGCTGGAGGGTGCGCGCCAGCAGCGGCACGCCGTCGGCGCGGATGGGCGCGATGGAGAACCCGCAATTGCCCGCAATGACCGAGGTCACCCCGTGGAAGGAGGAAGGCGTCAGGTTCGGGTCCCAGAAGACCTGCGCGTCGTAGTGGGTGTGGATGTCGACGAAGCCGGGGCTGACGACCTGGCCGGACGCATCGAGGACGCGGTCGCCCTGCAGGTTGGCGCCGATGTCGCTGATACGGCCGCCGGTGACGGCGACGTCGGCGGGGTGACCGGGGGCGCCGGTGCCGTCGACCACGGTCCCCCCTCGAATGACGATGTCAGCGTGCATTCGCCCATCGTCGCAGCCCTCAGGCCCCGTTGCACGCGCGATGGCGGCGGCGCAGCCCGATTCGGATACCGTGGGCACGCAGGAATTACGGTTGGGGTGGGTTGTCGCGCCAGGTGAGCGCGGGACTGGAGTGCGGATGGCGGTTCGGTTTTTCAGATCCAAGGCGACCCCCCCGCCCGATGACTCCCTGCAGATCTCGGGCGCCATCGTCGCGCCTTCCGACGGCCCTTCCCCCGTCCAGCTGGTCGACGCCGGCCGCGCCCCGCACGGCCTGGGGGTCGTGCGCGACCAGTACGAACGCAAGATCCGCAAGAGCCCGACCATCCGGATGGTCCCCAGCTCCATGATGGTGGAGGGTCGGCGCCTCCGCTTCGCCGTCTCCGACAACGTCGACGCCTTCGGTCCCGACGGCCCCGGGTCGCCCCCCATCTGGGCCGTCAACATCCACGGCTACTTCGCCGGCGGCGGCATGTACTGGCGCGAGAGCGCTCGGCTGGCCGAGCAGCTGGGCTGGCGGGTCATCAACCCGAGCCTGCCCGGCTTCGGCGGCAGCGACTCCCTCGACTGGTCGGATGTCTCCATGGAGAGCCTGGCCAACCAGGTGATGGCCGTCGTGCACAAGGTGGACGCCGGGCCCGTCGTCCTGCTGGGTCACTCCATGGGCGGAGCAGTGGCCGTGCAGTTCGCGCACGATCACCCGCGGCGGACCCTCGGTCTCATCTACCGCGACGGCGTGAGCACCCCCGGCTGGAAGGAGCGCCACGGCCTGCTCCCCACGGTGCTGGCACCCTTCCTCCCCGACGTGGCGCCCATGGTCGACATGGCGGCCGCAGTCGTCTTCGACCTGCCCGACCTCTTCCTCGGTCGCATGTACTCGACGGTGCGCGCCGTGCTGCCCGACATGCGCCAGAACATCCGCACCATGTCGCAGACGCTGCCCATCGGCAGCATGCTCATGGGAGTGGATCAGCGCAGCGAGGTGCGCCATCTGGCCGCCCAGCAGATCCCGATCCTCAACGAGTGGGGCTGCTTCGACCGCATCACACCCGGCAGCACGGCGCTCGAGTTCGCCACCATTGCGCGCTCGCCGGTGCTCTGGGTGCCCGGGGGTCACAGCTGGATGCTGGCGCGGCCCCAGGGCCAGGCCGACATCCTCACCCACCTGGTCCAGGGCAAGACCTTCATGGCCCAGGTGGACGACCGCTGGCACCAGCTCACCCCGCGCGAGTACACCCTGCGCGCCGTGAACTGACCGACGCCGTGCCGCGGGCCCACGACGTCGCCCGGGCCCGACCGGCGGCGTGCGCGTCGTGATCGACCGCCTCCTCCAACCGCTGCTCTCCCTGCACGGCTGGCCGGCCTACTTGCTCGTCGGTCTCCTCGTCTTCGCGGAGGCCGCGGTGATGCTCGGCTTCGTCTTCCCCGGCGAGACGGCCGCCATCCTCGGCGGCGTCCTGGCTTCGAAGGGCGGTGTGAACCTGGAGGCCATTCTGGCCGTCGTCGTCGTCTGCGCCATTGTGGGCGACTCGGTGGGCTATGCCGTGGGCGAGCGCTGGGGGCCGAGCCTGCTGCAGCTCGGGCCCCTGCGCAAACGACAGAAGGGCCTCGACGCGGCGCTCGACCAGCTCAACCGGCGGGGACCCGTCGCGGTCTTCGTCGCCCGCTTCTCGGCCTTCCTGCGCGCCGTGGTCCCGGGGTTGGCCGGCCTGTCCTCCATGCACTACCGGACCTTTCTGGCGGCCAACGCCGCCGGCGGCCTGTGCTGGGGCGTGCTCTACGTCCTGCTCGGCTACTTCGTCGGGCAGAGCGTGGAGAAGGTGACGGGCATCGCGTCCGACGTCGTGCTCGGCCTCATCCTCGTCCTCATCGTCGTGCTGGTGGTGCGCCACCGGCGCAAGGAAAACGCCGAGATCGAGGGGCCGAGCGAGCACGAAGCGCCCGAGGGCGACGCCGCGGCCTGATCAGGCGGGTCCGCCGAGCACCGAACGGTCTCCGGACCGCAAGCCGGCCACGACCCGGGCGAACTCCCCGGCTGCGTCCTCCCCCGTGGCGTCGGTGTCCATGAACCGCACCGCGGTGGGGTCGCTGCGGTCGATCCCGAAGAGGCCGTAGCGGGGCTCGTAGGTGCCCCACTCGTAGTTGTCCATCAGCGACCAGTGGAAGTAGGCGCGCACCGGCACCCCGGCGGCCACCGCGTCGGCCACCGCGCCCAGGTGTTCACGCACGTAGCGGGGCCGGTCCATGCCGTCCTCGCGCGGCACCGCGCGCCCGTCCCGCGTCCGCGTCGCCATACCGTTCTCCACCACCCACAGTGGGAGGCCGGGCCGCAACGCGGACTCGGTGACGCACCAGGCGCGCAGCGCGGCCGGGTGCGACTCGACATCCCAGTAGCTCCGGCTGACCGCCCAGTCCCGCCTGCCCTGCGGTGTCCGTCGACCCGGGACGCGCAGGGCGTGGCTGGCCACCGGGTCGTACCAGTCGAAGCCGACGGCGTCGATGCCGCGCGGTCGCGCCGACGCATGCACCGCGTCGACGACGCGGCGGGGGGCACGGCGGCGCGTTCGGCTGCGCAGGCGCGACCAGGCCGCACCGCGGTTGGGCTCGCGCACCGTGCCGTAGGGGGACACCGCGGCGAAGAACCGGCGGATGACCGCCTCCCCGGCGTGGCGCGGCGGAAAGGCGGCGTCGTGCACCGTCCGGCGTTCGTCGATGTAGCGGTCCACGTCCGTGTGGTCGACGCCGGCCTCGCGCAACTGCAGCAGGTCGAGCAGCATGCGGTCGTGCTCGTAGACCGACGACGAGCTCGTGTTGACCGTCACCTCTGCCCCGGGCTGCATGCCCGTCACGACATCGGCGGCCAGCACGTGCGCGGTGAGGAGGTTGTCGAGCGCACAGAAGGCGTCGGAGACGGCCATGCGCCGTCCCGGCGGGCACGCTCCCTCTATCCAGCCCATGAGGGTCACGATGTTCGGCTCGTTGATGGTCACCCAGCGCCGGCAGTACGGCGCCAGCGCCGGCACCACCCGGGCCACGTGACGGGCAAAGACGTCGGGTGAGGCGGGCCGCAACCAGAACTCCTCGCCGAGCCAGAAGGGATGGGTGAAGTGGTGCAGCGTGACGATGGGCTCGAGGCCCCGTGCCGCACAGAGGGAGAGGATCTCGGCGTAGCGCTCGAGCGCGGCCGCATCGAAGGCGCCGGGCTGCGGCTCCAACCGGGCCCACTCGACCGAGAGGCGGAAGGCGTTGCAACCGATCGCTGCGGCGCGGTCGAGCGCCTCTTCGGGATGGCGCCAGAAGTCGCAGGCCAGGCCGGAGCGGGCCGCCCGCCCGGCACCCTCCCAGGCGGCCCAGTTGTTGTGGGGCTCGCCGTCGCCGTTGAAGCCGCCCTCGACCTGGTAGCCCGACGTGGCGACTCCCACCGCGAAGCCCTCGCCGAGGAGGCTGGGCCCCGCGGCCGGGCGGGGCGACGCGGGGGGCGGCATCCGTTCAGCTTGGCAGGCGCACGGGACGGCCGTGTCCGGTGGGCCTGTCGTGCGTGTCGTGCCGGTGCGGCCGGTCGGGCCGGTCGGGTCGGGCCGGTCGGGCAACCCGGTTGGGGAGTCGGCGGAGGTCGGCGCGGTCAGCGGGGGCGGGCGACCGAGCGCATGGCGGCCAGCGCCGTCGAGACGAGGTCGACCTCGTCGCGGGCATGGCGGACGAGCGAGCGCACTTGCGGCTCGGTCGCGTCGCTCCCGGCGCGCAGGGCCGCCGCCTGCACCTCGCGAGCCGCACCGATCACCTCGGCCACCTGGCGCCGCACGTCGGCCTTGCTCGTGCCCGGCGGGAGTCGCCGCTCAAGGCGCAGCAAGCCATCGAGCTCGTCGGCCACGCCGTGCAGCGAGCGGCAGACCGCCGGCAACTCGGCCACGGGGGCATCGCGCGACTCGGCATGGGCCACGGCGATCTCGGCGTCCTCGACCGCCACCCGGAGGCGGCGGCGGACCCGCGGCGTCGCGCCCCGACTGAGGTCCTCGGGCGTGGCCCGCCCGGCGTAGCGCTCCCGGCCTGCCGCCAGGACGGCCAGCACGGCCAGGACGCCGCGCACCACCACATGCCCGTGGAGCATGCGCCAGTGCGTGCGGACGTAGCGACGCCCGATGAAGAAGGCGGCCGCCACCCCGATCGCCACGACGACGCCTGCGATGAGGAAGAACTCGAGGACGTGGGCCACGAAGGTCACGCTCCAATGCTACGCGGGAAAATCACCAATTTCCGGCAGTAGCCTGGAGCCATGGCACCGGATGGACCCGGGGGCACCGCGGGAGCACCGGCCCCGCCGCCGGGGCCGGCCTGGCAACCGGGGATCCCGTCGGTCCGCGAGCACCTGCCCAGCCTGATCTTCGGCGGCGCCGTGCCGATCGGCGTCTACTTCCTGGTGCGCCGGCACGTGCAGAGCGACACCCAGGCGCTGATCGTGGCCGGCTGCGTCTCCGTCGCTTGGATCCTCCTGCAGTTCGCCCGTCAGCGGAGCGTCGACGTCGTCGGTGGCTTGGTCCTGGTGGGCTTCGTGCTCGGTGTGCTCACCTCCACCCTGCTGGGCGGCAACGACTACATGCTCAAGGTGCGCGACGGGTTCTTCACCCTGCTCATCGGCGTGGCCTGCATCGTGACGCTCTACACGCACGACCGTCCGGCCTTCTTCTACGTCAACCGCTACCTGTCGGCCGGGAAGGACCCGGACAAGGTGTCCGCCTTCGACCGGCTGCACGAGCACCCCATCGGGCGCCACACCTTTCGCACGCTGTCCTTGGTGTGGGGCATCGGCCTCGTGGTGGAGGCCTCGGCTCGCCTGACCCTGGCCGACCTGCTGCCCACCGGGACCTTCCTCGCCGTCTCGCCGTTCATCACCGTCACGGTCATCGGCGGGCTGTTCGCCTTCACCGTCGCCTACACGAAGCGCAACGAGGTCTGGTCGGCGGGGGTGGTCGGCCGGATGGAGCGCGACGGAGCGACCGGAACTGCGGGCGGCGTTCCTTCGGAGGCCGGGTCGCGCGGGGGTGCGGCCACTGCCGAGGACGGCGAGCCCGGCCCAGCCTGACCGGGCTCGCCCCGGGGCTCGGGCACCCCGTTCGGTAGCCTCGGCGGACCACGCCGTCCCACGGCGAGCGCCATCGAAGGGAGCACCATGGCAGACGAAGTGTTGCGGGAACGCCGCGGGCATGTCGAGATCCTCACCATCAATCGTCCCGAGGCGCGCAACGCCATCAACGGCGCCGTGAGCCGGGCCATGTCCGGGGTCATGGACGAGTTGGCCGAGGACCCCGAGTGCTGGGTGGTCGTGGTCACGGGAAGCGGCGACAAGGCCTTCAGCGCTGGCATGGACCTCAAGGCGTTCAGCAGCGGCGAGGGCGGCGACATCATGAACGCCAAAGGAGGCTTCGGCGGGCTCACCCAGCGCGACTTTCCCAAGCCCATCATCGCCGCGGTGAACGGGTCGGCCCTGGCCGGCGGCTTCGAGATCATGCTCGCGTGCGACCTGGTGGTCGCCGCCCAGCACGCCACGTTCGGCATCCCCGAGGCCAAGCGCGGCCTCATCGCCGGCGCCGGGGGGCTCATCCGCATGCCCAAGCGGCTGCCCATCGCCGTCGCCCTCGAAATGGCGATGACCGGTGATCCCATCGATGCCGCCCGGGCCTACGAGCTCGGCCTCGTCAACCGGGTCGTGCCGGCGACCGTGGTGGTGGAGGAGGCCGTGGCGCTGGCCGACCGCATCGCAGAGAACGCGCCGCTGGCCGTGCGCTACTCCAAGAGCGTCATGAAGCAGGCCGCCGAGGTCTCCGAGGCCGAGGGCTGGAAGATCAACGGGGCGGCCGTCGGCGTCGTCTTCACCTCGGCCGACGCCATGGAGGGACCCGTCGCCTTCGCCGAGAAGCGCTTGCCCAACTGGCAAGGCAAGTAGAGCGCGTCGGGGTGCTCGCCCCCACCGCCCTCACCATCCGCCTGACGCTCCACGTCCTGGCGGCGACGGTGTGGGTGGGCGGCCAGATCGTCATGGCCGGCCTGGTGGGCCCGGCGCGCCGGCTGGGGCCCGACGCCCCCGGGACGCTCGCCCGGGCCTTCGCCCGCCTGGCCTGGCCCGCCTACGTGATCCTGCTGGTCACGGGCGTCTGGAACGTCACGGCGGTCGACTACTCGGCCCACGACTCGGTCTGGAAGGCCGTGCTCATGGCCAAGATCGCCGTGGTCCTCCTGGCCGGGGTGGGCGTGCTGCTGCACCAGCGCGCCACCACGAGGCAGGGCCTCGCCCTCTGGGGGGCGGTCGGAGGCTTGGCCAGCGTGGCCGCGCTGGTGATGGGCATCCTCTTGACGGGGTGACTCCGAATACCTTCCGGCGTTCCCGGGTGTGAGGAACTCCGGCCCGGGAATGGGTCTAACCTTGATACCAGTTCACCGACCTCTGGACTTAGGTGAAGGAGAACAAGATGCTCGCTGACATTTTCGGACCGGATCTGCTGATCGTGGCCATCGTCCTGGTGGTGCTCCTCTTCGGTGGCGCCGCCATCCCCAAGCTGGCCCGCAACCTCGGCTCGGCCAAGAACCAATTCGAGAAGGGGATGGACGAGGGGAAGGCCGAGGGCACGACCAAGACGACCATCACCACGACCTCCCCCGCAGCCGACACGCCGTCCCCCTCCGCCGAGGAGAAGACGCCGGGCTCCTGACGCCGCCGGCCTCTCCCGCCGCGCGCCAACCCAGGCGGGTCCATGCCATCTGACGTCCTCGCCGTGGCCGACCGGCTCTGGAACGGCGAGGTCTCGACGTCCACCTTCCACCCGGTCGATCACATCGGCGGCTTCGTCGAGATCACCGACGGCGTGGGCTTCTGCCCCTCCTTCGCCAACGTCTCGTCGTTCGCCACCGAGGACGGCCTCGTCCTGGTCGACACCGGCAGTGCCCCGCTGGCCCAGATCGTCCACGACGACATACGCACCTGGAGCCCGGCCCGGCTGCACACCGCCGTCTACTCCCACGGGCACATCGACCACGTCTTCGGGGTGCCGGTCTGGGAGGAGGAGGCCGCCGCCGAGGGCTGGGCCGCCCCCGAGGTCATCGCCCACCACGCACTGCCCGCCCGCTTCGACCGCTACATCTTCACCGCCGGTTACAACACCATCATCAACCGCCGGCAGTTCGGCTTCAGCGACCTGCAGTGGCCGACGGAGTACCGCTACCCGGACCGGACCTACCACGACTCGCTGGAGCTGGCCGTGGGCGGCCGCGGCTTCTCGCTCCGTCACGAGAAGGGCGAGACGGACGACCACACCGTCACCTGGCAGCCGGATACCCGTGTGCTGTGCTGCGGCGACCTCTTCATCTGGGCCTCCCCCAACGCCGGCAACCCCCAGAAGGTGCAGCGCTACCCGCGGGAGTGGGCGGCCGCTCTCCGTCGCATGCTCGAGCTCGAGGCCGAGTTCCTCCTCCCCGGACACGGCTTCCCCGTCGTCGGAGCCGACCGCGTCCGTACTGCCCTCACCGACACGGCGGACCTCCTGGACTCCCTGGTCGACCAGACCCTGGCGGTCATGAACGCGGGCGGGCGCCTGGACGACGCCATCCACGCCGTGCGCGTCCCGGCCGCGCTGGAAGCCCGGCCCTTCCTCCAACCGGTCTACGACGAGCCCGAGTTCATCGTCCACAGTGTGTGGCGCCAATACGGCGGCTGGTGGGACGGCAACCCGGCCACCCTCAAACCGGCACCCGAGCGCGCGCTGGCCGCCGAGCTGGCCGCGTTGGCCGGGGGGCCCGGTGCCCTGGCCGACCGCGCCCTCGAGTTGCTGGCCGCGGCCAAAGCAGCGCCCGAATCCGACGCTGCGGCGGCCGAAGGGGCGTTGCGGCTGGCCGGCCACCTGGCCGAGCACGCCTGGCTGGCCCAGCCCGACGACGCCGGCGTGCAGCGGGCGCGCCAGGAGGTCTTCGCCGCCCGGGCCGCCCGGGCCACCTCCACCATGGCGCGGGGCGTCTTCACCTGGGCCGCCAACGAGTCGGCGGCGACGCCTCACCCCCATCCGCACTGACACCGCACTGACCGTGGGGGCCGAGAAACACGGCCCGGGATTTCCAATTTTTTTGCCGGGTTCGATAGTGTCGGCGCGGTGGACTCGTCGCTGACCAGCCCGTCTTCCGACACACCCGAAACCCCAGCTCGGAGCGCCAAGAATCCACGTCGTCGACTGGCCGCCGTGGTGGTCGGGCTGGGCGCCCTGCTCCTCACCGGCTGCCAGCTCCCGAGCTTCGGTGCCTACAAGGGCGCCACCTCCCAGGCCCGGTCGACCTTCCACCTCTGGCAGGGCTTCTTCATCGCCGGCCTGATCGTCGGCGGCTTCACCCTGCTGCTCATCTGCTGGGCCATCTTCCGCTACCGGCGGCACTCCGACAGCCTGCCCGTGCAGACGCAGTACCACACGCTCACGGAGATCCTCTACACCGTCATGCCGATCCTGATCGTGCTCGGGCTGTTCTGGGCGACGGTCGTGGTGGAGAACAAGGTCACCGCGGTCGAGCCCAACCCCGGCACCGTCATCCACGTGTACGCCTTCCAGTGGGGCTGGGAGTTCGAGTACCCCAACGGTGTCAAGGTCATCGGCCAGACCACCGACGCGCCCACCATGGTGGTGCCGACCGGGCAGACGACGCGCCTCTACCTGCGCTCCTACGACGTGCTGCACGGCTTCTACGTGCCGGAGTTCAACTTCAGCCGCTACGCCAGTCCCGGCTACTGGACCAGCTTCGACCTGAACGTCCTCCACAACGGCGTCTACCGCGGCCAGTGCACCCAGCTGTGCGGGCTGTACCACTCCATCATGTTCTTCAACGTGCGCTCGGTGTCCCCCGCCGCGTACGGCGTGTGGCTGCGGTCCACCCGCGCCTTCCAGACCGCCCACCCCGCGTCCATCGGCCAGCTCCCGGCCTCCCTGCATGCCAACCAGAACGGAACCGTGCCCAGCTACTCTGGGAATTCCGGCAGCGGGAACACCGGCAATTCAGGAGGTCTCCTCTACGGTGACTGACGTCATCGCCCCACCGGGCGTCCAGGAGCACGAACCACTCCACCTGCCGCCTGCGGTTCCCGGGGACGGCCACGAGCCGGTGCACGGCGGACACGACGACCACGGGCCGACGGGCATCCTCAAGTGGCTGACCTCGACGGACCACAAGGTCATCGGCCTGAGCTACATGATCACCGCCATCGCGCTCTTCTACCTCTCGGGCGTCATGGCCCTCATCATGCGGCTGCAGCTGACCTCGCCGCACTCGTCGCTCCTGAGCTTCGGGCAGTTCAACGCCCTCTTCACCCTGCACGGCAGCATCATGCTGTACCTCTTCGCCGGCCCCGTCGCCTTCGGTGGCCTCGCCAACTACGTGGTGCCGCTGCAGATCGGGGCGCCCGACATGGCCTTCCCGCGCCTCAACGCGTTGAGCTACTGGCTCTTCCTGACCGGGTCCATCACCATGCTGATGACGTTCTTCGTGGCGGGCGGCGCCGCGCAGTTCGGCTGGGTGGCCTACGCGCCGCTCTCGAGTGCCACCAGCTCCCCCGGGGCCGGCCCGGACCTCTGGATCATGGCCCTCACCCTCACCGGGTTCTCCGCCATCTTCACCGGCGTCAACCTGTGCGCGACCATCTTCTACCTGCGGGCGCCCGGCATGACCATGTTCCGCATGCCCATCTTCACCTGGAACATGCTGGTGACGGGGATCCTTATCCTGATCGCGTTCCCGGTGCTCACCTCGGCGCTCATCATGCTCTTCGCCGACCGCCACTTCGGCACCCACATCTACACGGCGGTGGGCTGCCACCTCGTCAACGGCGCGCCCATGGCCTCGTGCGGATCACCGCTGCTGTGGCAGAACCTGTTCTGGTTCTTCGGCCATCCGGAGGTCTACATCCTCGCCCTGCCGTTCTTCGGCATCGTGACCGAGATCCTGCCCGTCTTCTCCCGCAAGCCGGTCTTCGGGTACAAGGGCATGGTCTTCGCCACCATGGCCATCGCCGCGCTGTCGACCGGCGTGTGGGCCCACCACATGTTCACGACCGGTGCCGTGCTGCTGCCCTTCTTCTCGTTCCTGAGCCTGCTCATCGCCGTCCCGACGGGCATCAAGTTCTTCAACTGGATCGGCACCATGTGGCACGGCCAACTCACCTTCACCGTGCCCATGTTGTTCTCCATCGGGTTCCTGTTCGCCTTCCTGATGGGTGGCGTCACCGGCATCATGCTGGCGTCGCCACCGATCGACTTCGCCACCCACGACACCTATTTCGTGGTGGCCCACTTCCACCAGGTGCTCTTCGGCACCGCCGTCTTCGCCGGGTTCGCCGGCGTCTACTACTGGTATCCCAAGATGTTCGGCCGCATGTTGCGGGAGAGCCTGGGCAAGTGGCACTTCTGGCTGATGTTCATCGGCTTCTGGGTCACCTTCATGCCCCAGTACGTGGTGGGCCTGCTCGGCATGCCCCGCCGCGTGGCCAGCTACCCGTCCAACCTGGGCTGGCAGAGCTACAACGTCGTCTCGACGGTCGGTGCCTTCATCATCGCCATCTCGTTCGCCTTCCTGCTCTGGAACTTCTGGGTGTCGTGGCGCAAGCCGGTCCCGGCCGGCAACAACCCCTGGGACGCGCACACCCTGGAGTGGTTCACCACGTCGCCGCCGCCGCACCACAACTACACGCACCTGCCGCCGATCCGCTCGGAGCGCCCCACGTGGGACTACAACCACCCGGACGCGTTGACGGTGCCGCACGGCCGCTCGGCGCACACGAACGGCAACGGGAAGAGCAATGGAAAGGTGTCGGCGGGCGTATGAGGATCGAGTCGCTCTTCCTGCTCTTCCTCGGGCTCTTCTTCGGCATCGTCGGGCTCGTCTACTGGTTCTGGGGCTACGACGACGGCGGCGGGGTGATGCTGCTCGGGGCCACGCTGCTCGGCTTCCTGCCCGGGCTCTACTACTTCTTCTGGCACCAGCGCTTCCACGGGCACAAGTACTTCTACTGGGGCAGGGTCCACGCCGCAGGCGACCGACCCGAGGACCGCGAGGATGCCGAGATGGCGGAAGGTGCCGGGACGGTCGACTCGTTCCCGGGCTCCTCCATCTGGCCCTTCGTGCTCGGCATGGGCGCCTTCATGACGGTGCTCGCCCTGGTGTTCGGCACCTGGCTGCTCTTCATCGGCGTCCCGCTGATCCTGACCGCGCTGACGGGCGTCACCGCCGAGAGCCGGCGCGGCGGCACCGTCTGAACCACGGCCTCCGGCCGGCCCCGCGGAGGCCGCCGATAGCCTGAGCCGGTGGAGACGACCGACGCCGGCGCGCTGCCGCACGCACCCGAGCTCCCCCAAAAGCTCGTCGTTCTCATCGCAGTGGCCACCGGCGCGGTGGTGGCCAACCTCTACTACGCGCAACCTGTCCTGCACCAGGTTTCCCGCACGTTCCACTCGGGCCCCGGGCCGACCTCGGCCATCATCACGGCCACCCAGATCGGGTACGCGGCCGGCCTGCTGCTGGTCGTCCCGCTCGGCGACCTCCACCCGCGGCGCGGGCTCGTCACCCGTCTCTTCTGCCTGAGCGCCCTGGCCCTGATCGGCTGCGCGCTCGCCCCCACGCTGTGGTTCTTCGTCGTGGCCTCCGTCCTCGTCGGCGGCGCCTCGGTGGCCGGTCAGGTGATGATCCCGTTCGCGGCGGACCTGGCCCCCGAGGAGCGACGGGGCCGCGTCGTGGCGCGCATCATGACCGGCCTGCTGCTGGGCATCCTGCTGGCCCGCACCGTGTCGGGCCTGGTGACCCAGGCCGCCGGGTGGAGAGCCATCTACTGGTTCTCAGCCGCGCTGATGGTCGTCTTCGCCGTGGTGCTCTGGCGCGCCCTGCCCGCCGAGGGCGCCCGCCCGCACCGCAGCTACCCCACGCTGGTCGGATCGTCGCTCCAGCTGCTGGTGACCGAACCGGTCCTCCGGCGGCGGGCCTGGCACGGCGCCTGTGCCTTCGCCGCCTTCAGCGTTCTGTGGACCACGCTCGCTTTCCTGCTCTCGGGTGCGCCGTACCACTACTCCAACGCGGTCATCGGGCTCTTCGGCCTCGTCGGGGCCGGCGGGATCTTTGCGGCCAACCTCGCCGGCAAGCTGGCCGACTCGGCTCGGCACACGGCCACCACGGTTGCCGCCGGCGTCCTCTTGGCCGGCTCCTTCGCCCTGTTGTGGTTCGGCCGGACCTCGCTGGCGGCACTCATCGTCGGCATCGTCGTGCTCGACATGGGCACCCAGGGCATGCAGATCACCAACCAGGCGGTCATTTACGCCCTGCGCCCCGACGCCAGGAGCCGGATCAACAGCGCCTACATGGTCTGCTATTTCCTCGGCGGCGCTGCCGGCTCACTGGCCGCCGGTGCGCTCTACGGCACGCACGGCTGGGCCGGTGTGTGCGCCCTCGGGGCCGGCCTGGGTGTGCTGACCCTTGCCATGTCGGCGTACGACCGCCTGCGGCCGCCGTCGCCGCGCTCAGCCTTCGACGATCTCCAGCCCGTTGCCGTCCTGATCGCGGAAGACGAACATCGGCGGGACACCGGGCCAGCGCAGGACGTCGTCCGCATCGACGCCGCGGGCGCGCAACGCAGCGTTGGTGGCGTCGGCGTCACCCGTGGTGAAGCGGACACCGGTCTCCACTCCGGCCGGTCGCTCGGGGCGGGCCTGCTCCAACGCGAGGGACACGGAGGCGCCGGGGGGCGCCACCTCGATCCACCGGGCGCCCTCGCCCATCGGCACGTCGAGGCGCGTCTCGAATCCGAGTTTCTCGTAGAAGGCCCGGGCCCGGCCCTGGTCCGTGACCGGTATCCCGACGGTGTGCAGGCCGGTGATCGGTGCAGTATCAGTCATTGCATCTCCTTCTGGCTCGTGATGATCGGCTTGGCTCGTGATGATCGGCTTGGTTCGTGATGATGGGCGTCATGCCCGCTTCTCACAGACGGTCGTAGCTGAGCATGACGACGCCGGTACTGGTCGGCTCCGCGCTGAGCAGTCGCAGTGGCCGCGGCTGTTCGAGCTGATTGAACAGTCGTTTGCCACTGCCGAGCAGCAACGGATGCAGGAATATGCGATACCCGTCGACGAGGTCGAGGGTCGTGAGTTGCTGGACCAGCGCGCCGCTCCCGAGCACGGCGATGGTGCCGTCGCCCTCGGCTTTCACCGCGTGCAGCGACGATTCGAGGTCCCCACCGAGGACCCGGGCGTTGGTCCACGTCAGGTCCGCGTCCTGCAGGGAGCGGGTGGCGATGTACTTCGGCGTGGCGTTGAGGTGCGCCGCCATCGGATTGGCGTCGGGCTGCTGCGGCCAGAACGCCACCATCTTCTCGTAGGTGCGCCGCCCGAACAGATACGCGCTGGTGCTCTGCAGGCCCTCGAGTGCGGCGGACTGCAGGACCTCGTCACCGTAGGGTGCACCCCACCCACCGTGCGTGAACCCACCCGTCCGATCCTCGTCGGGTGACCCGAGCCCCTGCATGACGCCGTCGAGCGTCAGGAACTCGATCACGATCAGCTTCCGCATCGGTCGCCCGCCCCTCAGCTGTACTGAATCGATCCGGGCGTGGTGAGCAGCTCACCGGACTCGAGCCAGGTCTTGAGGCCCGAGAGGATCATCGGCCAGCCGCCGTAGATCTGCGAGTTGGCACCCTCACGCATCTGGTCGTGGGTGAGGGTCAGATGGCACGAGTCGTCCCCTACCGTCTCGATCTCCCAGGTCACGCGCGAGACGCCTTCGGCCTTCACGTCGTCGCCCCACAACGCCGCCATGGTGTGGACCAGGCGGCGCGGCGGGTCGATCTCGAGCACCTCGCCCTCGCCCAGGTGCACCCCGTGTCGCTCCACGTCGACGCTGATGGGCGCCCCCACCTTCCACTCCGAATAGACGGCGGCGCCGAAGTTGTACTTGGCACGGATCTCGGGGTCGATGATCGCCTCCCACAGCCGCTCGGGCGTGGTCTTGATGAAGATCTCGTACACCTTTTCCATTTGGCTCTCCAGTCTTTCCTTGATCTCACTGAGCCCTGCCACCCAGGGCTCGGCGTACTTGCTGACCCAGCGGTCGTGGATGAGCCGGATGGGGACCGGATTGAGGAAATGGAGCTTCTCGCGGCCTCGCCGCCTGGTCACCACCAGCCCCGCCTCCTCGAGCACCCTGAGGTGCTTCATGACGCCGAAGCGGGTCATGGAGAACCGCTCCTCCAACATGCCCAGGCTTTGCCCGTCCTCCCGGAACAACTCGTCGAGCAAGTCGCGCCGGGTGGGGTCGGCCAACGCCTTGAACACCTCATCCACGCCCTGATTATATGTGACCATTTAGTCACATGTCAAGCCGGTCAGGATGCGACCATCCTCGAAGCGCGGGACTCGAAGATCGGCCGCGAGCGGGGTAAGAAGCGGGCATGGACAATCGCGTGTCAGTGATCACGCTCGGCGTGGCGGACTTCGCCCGGGCCCGGGCCTTCTACGAGGCGCTGGGGTGGTCGGGTCAGTCACCGGACGGCGAAGTGATCTTCTTCCAAGCGGGCGGCATGGTCCTGGCCCTGTGGGACCGGGACAAGCTGGCCGAGGACAGTGCCGTCACGGACACGGGAGGGTGGGGCGGCGTGACGCTGGCCTACAACGTCGACTCGCCCGCCGAGGTCGACGCCGTGCTAGCGGACGCCGGATCCGCCGGCGCCACCATCGGCCGACCGGGAGCGGAGACGTTCTGGGGCGGCTATTCGGGAATCTTCATCGACCCTGACGGCCACCCTTGGGAGGTGGCCCACAACCCTGGCTGGGACCTGGCGGAGGATGGCAGCGTGCAGCTGCCCGCGTGAGCCCGAGGCGATCCGCTTAGCCCACCGCCTCCGCCGCCGGGGTGACGAGTCGGGGGGGCGTGGGTCGCGGGCGCGCCCGCAGGAGCTGCAGCCCCATCTGTGGTTCCGTGACCGGCGGTTTCCATGCGGCCGCGCGGTTGCGACCGGATCGCTTTGCCGCGTAGAGCGCCTCGTCGGCCCGGCGCAGCAGCGCGTCCGGCGTGTCGTTGGGACCGAGCCACGTACTGACCCCGATGCTGGCCGTCACCCAGTCCGAGGCGGCGGCATCGTGCAGCGCGCCCAGTAACCGGTGGGCCGCGGCCATCGCCGCCTCCCCATCGGTCTCGTGCAGCAGGAGGGCGAACTCGTCACCACCGAGTCGGCCGACCACGTCCGTCTCGCGGGCGGTCCGACGCAGCACACCGGCCAGGAGCTTCAGAGCGCGGTCCCCGCAATGGTGCCCGTTGGCGTCGTTGAGGGTCTTGAGGTTGTCGACGTCGGCCACAACGACGCTGAAGGTGGCGTAGTGGCGCTCCGCCAGGAGTGACTCGTGGTCCAGGCGGGCCTCGAACGCGCCGCGGCTCAGACAGCCGGTGAGTGCATCGAGGCTGGCCGCCGCCATCAGTTGGCGCATGAGGCGGTCCCGGTTCGCCGCCGCTGCCGCCGTGATCACGCCGGCGATCACCATCCCCACGGCCAAGAACGCGGCCGTGGACCAGCTGCGGTCGGGGGTCAGGAGGCTGACCACCAGCGTCGTGATGACACCGAAGGCGGCCAGGAACGTCACCGTGCCGGCGGAGTAGGCCAGGCCGGCGAAGAGCATCGGGAGGATCAGGAAGTAGGAGATGGGGCTCCGTACGCCGCCGTCGAGGACGGCGCCGACGGCGATGAACACGAAGGTGCACGCGGCCCAAGAGGTGAAGAACAGCTTGGACCACCGGGTCTCGACGAGGCGCAGGCCGAGGAGCCGGAACGGCCCCATGGAGGCGATCAGGCTGAGGCCGCTCAGGACCACCAACGCCGTGCGGTGCGGGCCCGGCGTGGTCAGCGAGAAGGCCAGGACGGCGAAGGCACCCAGGCTGTACGTGAGCACGCCGACGTACACATAGCGGCGCCAGAACGTGGTGACGTTGGACGACATGTCGAGTACTGGGAGTTGTCGCATGCCTGGTTCCTCGGTTCCCCGTGTCCCTCCTTCTGCTATCGGCTATTCGCAACGGATGTTGAGACGGAAACTCGGGAGCCCGAACGGGCCGGATCAGGCCTTCGACAGAGGAAACCGGGTCAGTGGGAGAGCGAGCGGGCCGGCCGGCGACGCCAGGTGTCGACGCAGCCCGGCGAGCAGAACAGCACCATGCGGCCGCGCACGTCGTGCGCGATCTCCTGGGCCGTGTCCTCGGTCAGTGGGAGCCCGCAGATGGGGTCGTGGGACCCGTCCCCGTCGCTCCCCGCCATCCGGATGCTCGAGGCGGGTACCGGCTTCTCGACCCCGCGCAAGGTGACGTGCGTCTCCGAGACGATCTGGCCCCAACTCGGCAGATGGATCATGACGGCGGGAGCCGCCAGCGCCTCACCGGCCGACGCCAGGTCGCACAGGCGTGCGGCGACGTTCACGCAGTGACCGATGTAGTCGTCTCCCTCCATGAGGATCACGTCGCCGCACGTGAGCCCCGACCGAATGGAGACGGTCTCGACAGCTCCGACCTCGCCGACCACGTAGTGCAGTTCCAAGATGGTCTCGAGGAGCGGTCGTGTGTCCACGCACACGAGCATGACGCCATCGCCCAGCCACTTGGCGATCCGCACGCCACGGCGCGCGCAGATGTCGCGCAGCAGAGAACGGAACGCGGTCAGCACGTCCACGGCACGCTCGTCACCCTCCATCTCCGTCAAGGCAGTGAACCCCGAGACGTCCACGAAGGCGAAGCTGCGATGCACCCGCACGACGAAATGCTCCCATGCCGGCCGGCCGTCGGCCCAATTCCCCGCGCGCGTGGGCACCGGGATGGTGACCGGTGCAGCACCCTCCTACGATGTGGCCCGATGGCGCCGCCGGGGGGACAGCTCGAGGACAGGGTCGTCCTGGTCAGCGGAGGTGCCTCGGACATCGGCCGGGCCACTGCGCTCCGGCTGGCCGCCGCCGGTGCCGCCGTGGTGATCGGTGACGTCTCGGCCGACGGAGCGGGGTCGGTGGCCGACGAGGTCGAACGTGCCGGAGGTCGTGCCGTCGGCCTGCTCTGCGACGTCCGCCGCGAGGAGTCGATCGTTGCGTTCGTCGAGCGCGCCGTGGCCGAGTTCGGGACGGTCGACGCGGTCGACCACAACGCGGCGTGGAGTCACCCGCGGCTCGATACCGACGCCGTCGGGGTCGATCTCGGCGTCTGGGAGCGCGCCATCGAGATCACCACGCGGGGTGCCCTGCTCCTGGCGCGCCACGCCATCCCGGTGATGGTGGACTCCGGTGGTGGCTCCATCGTCACCATTTCATCGGGGACGAGCACCATCGGTGAGTCGACCAGGGTGGCCTACGGGGTCGCCAAGGCGGCGCTCAACCAGCTGACCCGCCACCTGGCTGTGCGCTACGGCCGCGACGGCATCAGGGCCAACGCCATCGCCCCCGGGTTCATCCTGACCGAGACCGCGTCGACCCAGGTGCCGGCCGACGTGCAGGTTCGTCTGGCCGAGGCCAACCCGACGCGCCGTCTGGGCACACCGGACGACATCGCCCGCGTGGTGGTGTTCCTCTGCAGCGACGACGCTGCCTACGTGAACGGCCAGGTGCTCAACGTCGACGGCGGGCACCAGATCGCCGGGATGATGTAGGTGGTCGATGCCTGAGACCCGTCGGGTCGCCCTCGTCACCGGCGCCAGCCGGGGCATCGGCCGCTGTGCCGCCGTGGCCCTGGCCCGGCGCGGCTGCGACGTGGTCATCACCGCCCGCACCGTGCACGAGGGAGACGGTCGCGCGCACGCCTCGAGCAGCCTCGCACGCGACGAACCACTGCCGATCGCCGGGAGCCTCGACAGCACGGCCGCAGAGATCGAGGCCCTGGGGCGGACCTGCCTCGCCGTGCCCATGGATCTCATGGACCGGGCATCGGTCGAGCGCGTGGCGGCCGTGGCATCGGCCGAGATGGGCCGGGTCGACATCCTCGTGAACAACGCCATCTACCAGGGGCCGGGCACCATGGACCGCATTCTGGACCTGCCCCTCGAGCTGGCGGAACGCTGCCTGGTGGGCGACTACCTCCATCCGCTGCTCCTGACCCAGCTGCTGCTGCCCGCCATGCTCGAGCGCGGCGAGGGCCGGCTGGTCAACATGCTCTCCGAGGCCGCCTTCACCACGCCGCCCGCGCCGGCCGGCGCCGGCGGCTGGGGCGTGGCCTACGCCGCGGCCAAGGCAGCCTTCCACCGGGTCACCGACATGTGCCACGTGGAGTTCGCGGCCCAGGGCGTCTGGGCCTTCTCCATCGCCCCCGGCCTCACCCTGACGGAGTCCATGCGGGCCTCCGGCATGGACCAGGTGCTGGTGGGAGCCGGCCACGTGCCCGCGCCACCCGAGGTGGCCGGCGAGGTGGCCGCCTGGCTGGGTGACGACCCCGGGGCGGTGCGGTACGCCGGCCAGATGGTGTCGTCGCGCAAGCTGTGCAAGGAGCTGTCGCTGGTGCCGGGCTGGCCGCCCTCTCGTTCCGCCTAACGCGCCGCGCTGTCGCGGCAGCCCCATGGGGTTGGGGAAAGGCACCAGTCCGGACGCCGCCACGTCGGCGGCACAGGCACCGAGCGCGCCGAGCAGATCCTCGAGGGCCTGGTCACTGAGGGCCGCGTAGGCGGGCTCGGCCAGCTCGTCGGTCAGTTCCTCGACCCGGCCGTGCAAGGTGCGACCGGCATCGGTGACGCGGCCGTCGGCATGGAGCAGGCCCGAGGCCGTGAGCCCCGCCGAGGCCTGCTCCCACTCGGACCCGCTCCAGCCGCGGTTGTCCCGCAACACCTCGACCGGGATCGCCTTGGTCCCGGCCGCCAGCACGTGCGCCTCCACCCCGCCGATGCCGTGCAGCACCAGCGTGGCGACATGCCCGTCGCCGCGGTGTTCGCGCAGGGTGGTGCACGCCTGCCAGACCTCCCCCAGGCCCCCGGTGCCCAAGGCCGGCGCAATGCGGGGCCAGAGCGACCGGTTGGCTGCCGCCATGACTCGGCCGGCTCCGTCGCATCCTTGCACGGCGCGCCGCAGCAGTGGCAGCGCGGCCAGCAGCGCCGACCGGGAGTCGGTGCGGCAGACCTGGCCGAGCGCCTCCGCCGCCGCGATGGCCCGCACCCGGCACAGCGCCTCGGGCGCCACGGCGGACCCAGCACCCGGGCACGGCCTTCGCCACCATGGCGGGATGGAAATTGAAGAAGGCGGCGGCCACCGGGCCGGCTCCCACCCGGCCGAGGGGGGCGGCGCGGGCGGCGAAGTACCCGGACCAGAAGCCCCGCAGCCCGGCGTCACGCAGCGCGTTCCGGCACTCCGGGGCGAAGTAGGTGACGGCGTGGATCGATTCGACGGCGACCCAGAGGTCGCGCGCGGTGGCCCGGCCCGGCCGTGGGCTCAGCGGCTGACCTGCCGAACGCCCGTGGGCGAGCTCTCCGGCTCACGGATGCCGCCGTTGTTCAACGGCTCGATGTCGATGCGAACCGGCACGGGCTCGGGCTCGAGCTCCTCGCGCTCGTCGTCGGGCCGCGGCGCCGAGGGGACGGTCGAGTACTCACCCTCCGCGGAGCGTTGCACGATCACCGCGCGCTTGCGCTTCCCGATGTCGTGCACGCCCTGCATCTCCCGGCACAGCTGGTAGGCGACGAGACCGCTGATGATCGGGACGATGATGACCGCGAAGCGGAAGAACCAGAGCACCACGTTGAGCGAGATATGGAAGAAGTTGGCCAGGACGTCCGTCGAGCTCGCCGCGAAGAGCGTGAACAACAGGGCGAAGATAGCGACGCCGGCGGCCGTGCGTTTGGGTCTGTCCCGCGGCCGGTCCAGCAGGTTGTGCAACTCCTTGTCGCCGGTCACCCTGACCTCGAGCGCGGGCCACAGCATGCAGAGGGTGAAGATCAGGCCGGGGAACACCACGGCAGGCAGGAAGACCTCGAGGGGGACGGTATGGCCCCAGAAGGCCAGTTCCCAGGACGGCATGATGCGCAGCGCGCCGTCGAGCCACCCCATGTACCAGTCCGGCTGCACGGCGTAGGAGATCTTGGACGCGTCGTACGAGCCGAACTGCCAGATGGGGTTGATCTGGGCGAAGGCGCCGAGCAGGGCCGTGCCCGCCGTCACCATGAAGAGGAAGCCGGTGGTCTTGGCCATGAAGGTCGGGAACATCGGCGAGCCGACGACGTTGTGCTCCGTCCGCCCCTCACCGGCGAACTGGGTGTGCTTCTGGCGCACCAGCAGGCCGAGGTGGGCGGAAAGGAGTCCGATCAGGACGAGCGGGATGATCAGGACGTGAATGATGAAGAAGCGCGGAATAATGATGCCCGTGCCGGGGAACTGCCCACCCCACAGGAAGGTCACCAGGTAGCTGCCGACGAGGGGGATCGACTCGGCGATGGAGTAACCGATGCGCAACCCGGTGCCCGAGATCAGGTCGTCGGGAAGCGAGTAGCCGATGAAGCCTTCGAGGATGGCCAGGATCAGCATGGTGATCCCGATGAGCCAGTTCAGCTCCCGGGGCTTGCGGAAGGCGCCCGTGAAGAAGATACGGGCCATGTGCACGACGATGGACCCGGTGAAGATGTCGGCCGCCCAGTGGTGCATCTGGCGCACCAGCATCCCGCCGCGCACGTCGAAGGAGATGTTCACGGTCGAGCGGAAGGCCTCCGAGACGTACTGGCCGTCCAGCGGCTTGTAGCTGCCGTGGTAGATGACCTGCTGGGTGGAGGGGACGAAGTAGAGCGACAGGAACACTCCCGTGGCCAGCAGCACCACGAAGGAGTAGAGCGAGATCTCTCCCAGCATGAAGGACCAGTGGTCCGGGAAGATCTTGTCGAGGAAGACGCGGCCGCCCTTGGCCACGCCCAGCCTGTCGTCGAGCTCCCCGACGACCTTGCCCACGTGTCCGTACGGGCCCATGGCCGCCCTGGCGCTGCGCTTGGTCTTGGCGGTGGTGGTGGTGCTCACGAGTTCCGCTCCCAGAAACCAGGCCCGATGGCCTGATCGTATGGTGCCATGGCGATGAGGTTCCCGTCGTCGTTGTAGCCGAGGTACATCTGGGGCAGCGGCCGCGGCGCCGGCCCGAACTGGGGCACCGCGCCGTTGCGCACGTTGAACATGGACTGGTGGCAGGGGCAGACGAGCAGCTCGAGCTCCTGCTCGTAGAGGCCGACGGGGCATCCCAGGTGGGTGCACACCTTGGAGTAGGCGACGTAGCCGTCGGGAGTCCAATTCTCGCGCCCGGGCTCGGTCGTGAACGGCTGGTCCGAGACCCTGATGAGGACCGTCTGGTCGGTCGCCTGGCCCTGGTCGTCGATGAACCCGGTCCGGGGGTTCACGGTGTCCTTCGGATAGACGGTCATGATGCCGCCGACGACGAGGGTGTTCTTTCGCACCGGCCGGCCGTTGGAGTCCACCAGGACGGTCCCCTTGCGCCAGCCGGTGGTCTCGAGGGTGGTCCCCGGCACCGGGCCGAGGGATCGGATCAACGGGAAGGCGGCGACGATGGTGAAGACGCCGGCGCCCGCCGCGAAGAGCCCCCCGAGCATGCGGCGTCGCTTGACGACCAGGGCCGAGCGCTCCACCAGGGCGGCCGACATGACGTCGCGCTCCTCGGGAGTCGAGGCGAGCGTGTGACGCTCCTCCACGAAGGGACCCTGAGGCATCAGGTACTTGCCCCAGGCGGTGAGTCCGAAGCCGAGGGCGAAGAGGCCGGCGCCCAGCGCACCCCCGAAGATCCAGTCGTTCCAGTTCTGCCAGTAGGCGGCCCCCGCCACACCGAAGAACACGATGCCGACGAAGAGAATCGCCGCAATCAGCTTCTCGATCTTGTCCGGGTTCTTGGCCGCGTCGCCCATGTGAGGGTCGCTCAGCGCGGCGATCGGCATCGGGACCCGCGTCCGCGAGGGCTGGCGGTCCTCGTCGCTCACGAACGCTCCCCGATCCAGAAGCAAATGAGGGCCAGGCCGCCCACCCCGATGAGGAGGGCGACGAACCCCTCAGCGACGGGGCCGACGCCACCGAGCGCGAACCCGCCGGGGTTTTCCGGGTGCTGCAGCCGGCCCGTGACATACGAGGTGATGTCGGCCACCTGGGCGTCGGTCAGGTTGCCCGAGAAGCGCGGCATGTTGGCCGGCCCCGTGCGGACCGCCTCCGCGATCTGCTGCGCGGTCACCTGGCGGTTCTGCAACGACGGCGCGTTGGTGCCGAAGGCCAGTGCGTCGCCCGATCCCTCAATCGTGTGGCAGGCGGCGCAATTGAGCGAGAACAGGTTCTGTCCGGCCGACTGGTTGGCGTGGGACAGGTGCGGATTGGGCACGGCGGGAACAGAGGGGTCGAGCGAGTTGACCCACGCGGCCAGCTCCAGTGCCTGCACGGGCGTCAGCCGGGACGGCTTGCGCTCGGCCTCCACCGCCTTGACGTCGGTGGCGGGCATCCGACCCGTGCTCACCCAGAAGTCGACGGTGGCGGCGCCCACGCCCTGCAGGTTGGGACCGATGGTGGCCTGCCCGTCGGGACCGACGCCGTTGGCCTCGTTGCCGTGACAGCTCGAGCAGGTCTGGGCGAACAACAGGCGCCCCGCCGAGATGAACGACTGCGGCGGGTTGGAGTAGGTGATGGCGGTGTTGCCGTAGGTGATGAGGTGGCCGTTGAGACACGTCTTCGAATTGCTGAGGAACGGGTTCCCGGCATTGGGCACGACGTTGGTCACGCCCTTGACGTTGACCGTGCCGCAGGCGCGCGTCGTCACGCGTGACGGGTTGATCGAGACGTGCGTCGCGTCCGCATGGCTGCTCGCAGCGGCATTGGTGCCGGGGAAGAACATCGCGAGCGAGGCCAGACCGGCCACCGAGAGGAGGCCCGCCGGCAACAGGAAACGACTTGTCACCGTCCTCTTGAGTGGTGCGCGCATGCCTCGCATGCCTACTTGAGAAGGAACAGGCAACTGTAGAGCCCGACCCAGACGATGTCGACGAAGTGCCAGTAGTAGGAGACCCCCTGTACGGCCGAGAGCTCGCCCGGATCGCCACCCTTGTCGCCACGCAGGCGACCGAGGAGGAAGACCATGGCGAGCAACCCGATGAACACGTGCAGGCCGTGCAGGCCGGACATGATGTAGAAGAGCGAGCCGTACGAGTTGGTGTACCAGCGCGTCGGGCTGAACAGCCATTCGAAGACCTGGTTCCCGAGGAACGCCACCCCGAGGACCAGGGTCGCGACGATCCAGATCCGGGCTGAGCGCCGCTTGCGCCACTCCAGCTGGAACACGGCCCGCTGCATGGTGAAGCTGGACGCCACGAGGACCACGGTGAAGGCACCGGCACGCAAGGTGTCGAGGTCTGTGCCTGCCGGCGGCCAGGGCCCGACCGTGTTGGCCCGGATGGTGAAGAAGGCGGCGAACAGCCCGCTGAAGAACATCAGCTCGGACCCGAGCCAGATCATGACGCCGATGGCCAGCATCGGAGGCCGGTCGTGGGTGATCTTCCCTTGGGGAGCGGGGACCTCCGCCGAGAGAGCCTGGGTCACAGATGAATTTCTAGTCGACCCGACCGCGACCACGCCAACCAAGAGGCGGTGCCGCGGTGGCCCCGACCGGGTGTCCGAAGACCCAGGTCAGCGCAGCTCGAGGGGGAGCGCCTCGGCATGCAGCACGGTGAGCCGCCGGGTCGGTCTCGTGAAAGCGACGTAGAGGGTCCGCAATCCCCGTGTGGTGGCGACCGGCGGCGCTTCCCCCGCCAGATCGTCGCCGACGGCCGCGATCAGCGAGGGCTCCACGACGATCACCGAATCGAACTCGAGGCCGTTCGTCTCGTCGGCGGGCAGCACCACCAGGCCGGCGGCCAGACCGTCCCCGGAGGGGTCGCGCGGATCGATCGGGTCCAGTCCGGCCTCGTCGAGCGCCCGGGTCAACTCGGGCAACATCACCGTCGGGCCGAGCACGGCCACTCGGCCCGGCGCCACCGCCGCCACCTCTTGGCGGGCGAGCTCGGCCAGGGTGGCACCGAGTCCGACCCTGCTGGTGGCCACGACGCGGGGTGCGAACCCCGACTGGCGCACGGGGCGCGGCGGTGCGATCTCGGGCGCGGCAACTGCCAGAACCCGGGCGGCCAGGTCCACGACCTCGGCCGGGGTGCGATAGCTCACCGTCAGCTCCACCAGGCGCGGCGGCCGTTGCGGGCTCAGGTAGCGGGTGATGTCATCCCACCCGGCGGGAGCCCAGGGGCCCGTGGCCTGCGCGATGTCGCCGACCACGGTCATGGAGCCCGAGAGCGAGCGCCGGGCCAGCATGCGCAGCTGCATGGGCGAGAGGTCCTGTACCTCGTCGACCACGATGTGGCCGAAGGCGCGGATGTCGTCCTCGGACGCGGCCACCGCTGTCGGCGCCGGCTCGGGCGAGGCCGCCAACCCCTGCGGCCAGAATCCCATCTCCGAGGCGTTTCCCTCCTCGGCCCGCTTGGCCCGCGTCCGAGGGGGGCGTCCACGGCGGGGGCCGAGCAGGGTCCGCGCCTCGTCGATCAGCGCCGCGTCACCAACCGTCCACTGCACCGTCTCGAGGGACGAGCCGCGGGGCCGGTAGAGGCGCTGGACGTCCGCTGCGCTCAGGATCCCCTTTCCTGCGGCGGCGAGCAGCGCGCTGGCGCCGAGGAGATCGTGCAGGAATTCGTGGGGCGACAGGCGCGGCCACATCCGGTCGAGGGCCTCGCTGACCTCGGGCACCCGGCGCAACCGCTGGGCGAGGTCCTTCTGCTCCTCGGGCGTGGGCGCGTCGTCGGCACCCTCGACCCCGCTCCGGCCGAGCCGGGCGCGGTACTCGTCGGACAGCGCGCGCAGGACCTGCGATTCCACGAAACGCCGGCGGGCGTTGTGCGTACCCGGGCGACGCCGGGCCATGCCCACGATGTCCTCGGTCAACCGGGCCCGTAGGCGCAGCACCCCGGCGCCGAAGGGAATTTCGACGTCGCGACGGAGCGGCCGCTGCCGGGTCCGGACGGCGCGTGCCAGCACCTTGACCATGCGCACGTCGCCTTTCAACTTGGCCACGGCCGGATCGTCGACGCCGCGGACGCGCACCTCCGGCACCAGTCCCGCCACCGTCGACAGGCTCACCCCGGTCTCGCCCAGCGACGGGAGCACCTGCTCGATGTAGCGCAGGAACAACGGGTTCGGCCCGACGACGAGCACGCCCTGGCGCTCCAGCGGGAAACGGTGGGTGTAGAGGAGGTAGGCGGCTCGGTGCAGAGCGACCGCCGTCTTTCCGGTGCCCGGACCGCCCTGCACGACGAGCACGCCCGGCAGGGGCGAACGGATGATCTCGTCCTGCTCGCGCTGGATGGTGCCGATGATGTCCCCCATCTGGCCGGTCCGGGCCTGGCCCAGGGCGGACAGGAGCGCTCCGGGGCCGCCCAGGACCAGGCCGTCCGCCAGGAGGCGCTCCCCGCCCTCGCGGAACTGCCCGCTCCCGGCACCAGCCGGCGCGGGCGCGCCGGCGCGGCCCTCGGGGTCGACGAAGTACTCGTCCTCCAGTCCGAGGATGGCCCGGCCGCGGACGGCCAGGTGACGCCGGCGGGCCAGCCCCTGCGGGTCCAGGCCGGTCGCCCGGTAGAAGGGCTCCGCCACGGGCGCGCGCCAGTCGACGACCAGCGGCTCGTGGTCCGGGCCGGACACGGCGAGACGACCGATGTGGAAGGACTCGCCCAGCAAGGGGTTCCCAGGCCCGGCCTCGGCCCCGGGTTCCGGGAGCCGGTCGATGCGGCCGAAGTAGAGCGCCTGGTCGCCAATGTCGAGTTGTTCCAGGCGGGCCAAACTGGTGCGCACCACAATGTCCCGCTCGGTGCGCGACTGGAACGTGCCGCCGCGGCCCAGGTCGAGCACGCCCTGCAGCATCAGGCGCGCTTCGCCCCGCATGAACTCCAAGCCGTCGTACGCGCGGTTGAGGAACTCCTGCTCATCCTGCAGATCGGGATGTTCGGGCACCGCTCCCCTTCCTCACCCCGGCCCACGGGGAAACAGTTCAGTTTAGACGGCTCACCACGCCCGGGAGGCCGGGGTGCTGACGCGTACGATGAGCCGGACCGAAAGGATTGCCATGCTGATCTCGACCATGAATGACGTCCCCGGGTACAAGGTGACGTCCGTGCTCGGCGAGGTCTTCGGCCTCACGGTCCGCTCGCGCAACGTGGGTCGCAGTTCGGCGCGGCCTTCAAGTCCCTGGCGGGGAGCGAGCTCAAGGGGATGACCAAGAACCTGCAGCTGAGTCGCGAGGACGTCGTCAACCGCATGGAGGAGGCCGAGGCCCGCGGAGGCAATGCCGTGCTCGCCATGCGGTTCGACACCTCGGAGATGGGCGGGAACTGGGCGGAGATCTGCGCTTACGGGACGGCCGTCGTCATAGAGCCGATCGGGTGAGCCAAGCGGCAGAGGAGCGCCCGAACCTCGTGCGCGCCTGTCTGCGGGAACCGGTCTCCCGCACACCCGTCTGGTTCATGCGTCAGGCGGGCCGGTCACTGCCCGAATACCGGGCCGCACGCGGCGCTGGATCAATCTTGACGGCTATCGGCGACGCCTCCCTGTCAGCCGAGCTCACGCTGCAGCCGGTGCGGCGCTACGGCGTGGATGCCGCCATCCTCTTCTCCGACATCGTCGTCCCCTTGCACGCCATCGGCTTCGGCGTCGACGTGGAGCAGGGACGAGGGCCGGTGGTGGCCGAACCGTTCCGCAGCGAGGCCGACCTGGAGCGCCTTCGGTCCTTCGATCCGGCAGTCGACGCCCCGTATGTCGCCGAGACGGTGCGCCTCGCTCGCCGGGAGCTCCAGGGATCGGGCGTGGCCCTGATCGGCTTCGCCGGCGCGCCCTTCACCGTGGCCAGCTACGCCGTGGAGGGCGGGCCTTCCCGTTCCTTCGCCAAGGTGAAGGCGTTGATGCACGGGAATCCCGACCTCTGGCAGCAGCTGACCGATCGGCTGGCGGCCATGGCGGTGGCCTCGCTCCGGGCACAGATAGAGGCCGGCGCCCAGGCCGTCCAGATCTTCGACAGCTGGGCCGGCTCGCTCGCACCCGGCGAGTACGCCCGCTTCGCCCTTCCCTCCACGCGCGCCGTGCTGGCGGGGATCGCCGACCTCGGCGTGCCGACGATCCTGTTCGGCGTGGGCACCGGGGAGCTGCTGGGGCTGATGGGCACGGCCGGATCTGACGTGATGGGCGTCGACTGGCGCGTTCCTCTCGACGAGGCGCGCCGGCGCGTCGGTGCCGGACACGCCCTGCAGGGCAACCTCGACCCCGCGCTGTGTCTGGCGCCCTGGCCCGTCGTCGCGGCAGCGACCGGATCCGTTCTCGCTGCCGCCGATGACGGCACCGGCACCGGCCACGTCTTCAACCTGGGTCACGGTGTCCTGCCCGAGTCGGATCCGGGCATCCTGGCTGCCGTGGTCGAACTGGTCCATGCGGAGACCGCACGCGCATGACCACGGGCGTCCTGCTCATGGCGCACGGGACGCCGGCGAGCACGGCGGAGATCGCCCCCTTTTACACGCGCATCCGGCGCGGTCGTCCGCCGACTGCTGAACAGCTGGCCGAGCTGCAGGGGCGATATGCCGCCATCGGCGGCGTGTCGCCTCTGACCGTCCGCACCATGGCGCAGGTCGATGCCGTGCGCGCGACGCTCGACGAACGCGTACCCGGCCACTACCAGGTGTCGTTCGGCGCCAAGCACACCGATCCGCTCATCGAGGATGCGGCCGCGCGCTTGGCTGCCGCGGGCGTGGAGCGGGTCATCGGTCTCGTCCTGACCCCTCACGGATCGTCCCTGGGCTCACAGGAGTACATCGAGCGCGCCGAGGCTGCGCTCGGGGCGACGACACCCTTCGTGCCCGTCGCACCGTGGTACGCCCACCCCTCGCTTGTCGCGCTGCTCGCGGCACGGGTGCAGGACGCGTTGGGCACCGTCAGCGGCCGGGTCAGGGTTATCTTCACGGCGCACTCGCTGCCCGAGCGCATCCGGGAGGGTGGCGACACCTACCCCGAACAGTTGGCCGAATCGGCCCGGCTCGTTGCCACGGCGGCGCGGCTCGACGACTGGCAGGTGGCCTGGCAGAGCGCAGGACGGACCCCCGAGCCCTGGCTCGGGCCGGACGTGCGCGACGTCGTCCGTCAGCTGGCTGGCGATGATGTCGCCGATGCCGTCGTCATCTGTCCGATCGGGTTCGTGGCCGATCACCTCGAGGTCCTCTACGACCTCGACGTCGAAGTGGCGCACGTCGCCGCGTCCGGCGGCCTCGCCTACGCCCGCACGGCGTCGTTGAACGACGACCCCGCCTTCATCGCCGCGTTGGCCGACCTGATCGTCACCGCCGACGGAACGCCCTGACGTGACGGCCCGGCGCGTGCTCGTCGTCGGCGGTGGCATCAGCGGCCTGGCCGCGGCCTGGGAGCTGACGAGCGGATCCCTGCAGGGGACCGCCGCAGCGGATGTCACGGTGCTGGAGGCATCCGCCCGGCTCGGTGGACCACTGCAGAGTGAAGACCTCGGGGGACGCGTCGTCGACCTCGGCCCGGACGGGTTCCTCGGCCGCCGGCGCGAGGCGGTCGACTTGTGTCATGAGGTGGGGCTGGCCGGCGCGCTCGTGCCGATCGACGCCCGCGGTGCGTCCGTCTGGGCCCGGGGTCGACTGCGCACGCTGCCCGAGGGGCACGCCCTCGGGATCCCCACCCGGTTCTGGCCCACGGCCCGTTCCGGCATCGTGGGCTTCCGGGGCACGATGGGTCTCGCCCGCGACGCCGTGCTGCCCCGACCCGACGCGCGCGGGCCGATCGGCGACCGGGCCATCGGCCCCCTCGTGGCACGCAAACTGGGCCAGCGCGTCGTGGACATGTTGGTGGACCCTCTCATCGGTGGGATCCACGCCGGCTCGGTGGACGACATGTCCGCCGCCGCGACCTTCCCGCCCCTGTTGGCAGCGGCGCAGCGGCGGGGCGGCCTCATGCGCGCCCTCCGCGCCGAGGTGCCCGCGCCCGATCCCCTCGGGCCACCGCTCTTCTGGGCTCTCAACGGCGGCATGGCGTCGTTGGTCAACGCCCTGGCAGCCCGCCTCAGGGCGCGCGGGGTGGACGTGCGCCTCTCCTCCCCTGTCGACCGTCTCACCCGTGCAGCATCGGGCGGCTGGACGTTGCGGGCAGCGGGCCACCTCTTCGAAGCCGACGCCGTGGTGTTGGCCACGCCGGCGCCTGCCGCAGCGGCGCTGCTCCGGCCGCACGACGAGGAAGTGGCCGGGCTGCTCGACGCCATCGACTACGCCTCCGTCGCGCTCGTGACGTTCCGTGTGGGCACCAATGACCTTCCTCCGACGCTGCACGGGACTGGATTCCTCGTGCCCCGCCGCAGCGCCCACAGGGGACGAGAGCCGTGGGCGGTGACGGCGTGTACCTACCTCGATCGCAAGTGGCCGCACCTCCATCGCGACGGAGAGACACTCCTGCGCGCTTCGCTCGGGCGCGTCGATGACAGGCGCGCCGGAGGGTGGAGCGACGAGGAGGTGGCAGAGCGGGCGTGGGAGGAGCTCGGCGCGCTGATGGGCCTGCGCGGCGAACCAGTGTCGGCACGGGTGGTGCGATTCCCTGACGCCTTTCCCCAGTACCGGGTGCACCACCTCCTCCGCACAGCCGGTGTCGAGTCGGCACTGGCGCGTCTCGGCGGGATCACCGTCGCCGGTGCGGCGTATCGGGGCGTGGGGATCCCCGCCTGCATCGCCAGCGGCCGAGCGGCCGCGCAAGCCCTCTCGTGAGCGGCCTGCCGCGCCGGGGCGGCCTGGTCGGCCCCTCGGTCGCGGCGGGAGTCCTGCTCGCACTCTCACTCCCTCCGTGGGGCTGGTGGCCCTTGGGTCTCGTCGGTGCGGCGCTGCTGTATTGGCGCTTGGCGGGCTTGTCCCTCGGGAGCCGCATCTGGTCCGGTTGGCTCGCCGGTCTGGGCTGTTATGGGATCGGGCTGTTCTGGGCCCGGGCCTTCAACTGGTACGGCGCCGTCGTCCTCATCCTCGTCGAGGCGGTCTTCTTCGCCGCCGCGGCGGCAGCCACCCCGCCCCGGCGGGGGCGGGCGCCGGCGTTCGTGGGTGCCTGCACCCTGGCTGAGGCCGTGCGTCTGACCTGGCCCTTCGGCGGGCTGCCACTCGGGGGGGTCTTCCTGGGCCAGGCCCGCGGCCCCCTGGTCGAGCTGGCTCGCCTCGGCGGCCCGCTCCTCATCACTGCGGCTGTCTGGGCCGGCGGGGTCGCAGTCGCCACGCTGAGCGCGGCCCTGTGGGCACGCCGCGACAAGATCGGCGTGCCTTCGGTCATCGGTGGCGTCGTCGTTGCCGGCGGGGTCGCCGCGCTGGCCGTCGCCGGCACCCTCGCACCCGACGGCGGTGCCCCTGTGCGCACGGTGCACGCGGCGCTCGTCCAGGGCGGTGGGCAACGGGGCGTGAGCAAGGCGGAGATCCCGCCGAGCTCGGTCTTCTCCGCGCAGTTGGCGGCGATGGCTGCCGTGAACCGCGCGCACCCGCCGCCGACCCTCGTCCTGTGGCCCGAGGACGTGGTGGCGCTCCACCGTCCCCTGACGGGCTCAGCGCAGGCAACACTGCTGAGCCGGTTGGCCAGGCAACTCCACACGACGTTGCTCGTCGGGGTGACCGAACCGGCTTCGGCCACCTCGTTCCGCAACGAAGTGGTGGCCTGGGGGCCGAGTGGCCACATCGTCGGTGTGTTCGAGAAGGTCCACCGGGTGCCCTTCGGCGAGTACGTGCCGCTCCGTTCCCTCTTCTCGCACTTCGCCGATCTGTCGGGCGTGCCGGTCGACGCGGTTCCCGGTCATGCCACAGGCTTCATGCGCACCCCCGCAGCGCCATTGGGTCTCCTCGTGTCCTTCGAGATCTTCTACGCAGGCCGCAGCCACCAGTCGGTGCGGGCGGGCGCGGAGTTGTTGGCCGTGCCCACCAACACGTCGTCCTACAGCACCTCGCAGGTCCCCGCGCAGGAGATGGCGGCGGCGATCGTCCAAAGTGTCGAGACCGGGCGCGACCTCGTCCAGGCCGCACCGACCGGATTCAGCGCCGTCGTCACCCAGCGCGGCGTCGTCGTCCAGCGGAGCGCGCTCGGCCGGCGCCAGGTGCTGTTCGCCACCGTCGCGTTGCGCCGGGGCTTCACCCCCTACGACCACTGGGGTGATCTCCCGGTCCTGGTGTTCGCCGGGTTGGCCCTCCTGACCGGGTGGGCCCGGCAGCTGCGCTACTCGTAGTAGCCGGAGTGGATGTACACGCAGGGCACCCCGGCGGCCACGTACATGGCGTGGTTCGACGGATCGTCCTCGAATGCGAGGCGCAGGTCGAAACCCTGCGCGCGGAGATCCTCCACCACCGACTGCTTGAACTCGGTGACCCGGGCGTAGTCACCGCGCGAGCGCATGACGAGGAGGTCCCACCGCAGCCCGTACCGCTGCAACCAGGCCAGCGTCTGGGGCTGGACACGGAGGGGACGGCCGGTGAGCAGGATGACAGCCAGGGACGGGTCGAGGAGTTCCAGCAGCCGTGCGATCTCCTCAATCACCGGATCGTCACCACAGGCCTCGAAGAACGAGGTCCAGTCCCGCTGGCCCTGGTCGAGGAAGTGCTGACGGCCGGCGGCGTCGGACAGGACGCCGTCGATGTCGAAGATGACGGCAGGCCCCTGCAGGTGTGGCTCGTCCGCGGCGCGCCAGCTCCAGTTGATCCGGTCGCCGTCTGTCCTGGTCTGGGGCACGAAGGTGGAGCCTAACGGCGTCCCCCGCACCCCCCGGAAGGACAATTCCGGGGAATTGCGGAGGGGACGAGACCCCCGAAGGTGACACGATGGACGAGGAATGGGAGCCGAACCCGACACTGGGGTAGGACGAGAGGCGGCCGACACGGTCGATGGTGACCGGACGCTCCCCGTGGCGCTGGGCCGCCGGGTCGAGGTCGTCGGGGACCTGCTGCTCCCACCCCAGCCCACCGACAGCTCTCGTGCAGCCTGTCGCGACATCGCCCGGCGCCTGGAGGAGTGGCAGGGACCGGGCATCGTGATCCTCTGCGGGCGGCTGGTGGCCCCGGCGTGTAGCGACGACCCGTCCGGAGTCGTCGGCAGGCACCCGGATCTCACCGACGCACTCGCTGCCTTCGCGGCGCGGCGGACTCCCAGGTCATTGTCGTCATGGCCGCCTCCGAAAGGGATCCCGCGCTGGTCCAGGCGCTGGAACGCAGCGGCGTGACGGTACGCGCCGGCGTGGACCTCGCGTGCGAGACGGGCGCCGGCACGCGCACGGTCCTCGTCCGTTCCGGGACGATCCGACCCGACGGGAAGCCCCCCGTCGACGCCGCGCCGAGCGACGACCGGCCCTGGCTGACCGGTATGGAGCGCCTCGACGATCCCCGGCTGGCGCGCCGCTTCGTCACCTCCCGCGTGCTCTATCGGCGCCTGCGCCGCTATCTGTGGGCCCCGCCGCTGGCGTTGGCCGTCGTCGCGCTGCTGCTGCGCGTGGAGTTCGTGGTGGACGGGCTGGGGCGCGTGTTCCGCACCCCCCGGCAACAGACCGCCCTCCAGCGGGCCTACAGCGCCACCTGGCCCTCGCGCGTCATCGTGACCGTGGTGATCGCCGTTGCCCTGCTGGCCGTCCTGGCCCTCGTCGTCGCCATCACGTCGCGCGGCATCTGGCGGGCGCTCGGCGGTGAGGGGCTCCCGGCGCCGTGGGCCGGTGGACCGTCGGGCACACGGCCCATCGCGCACGAGCTCCTCGAACTGGACGGGGAGGACGCACTCGACGCGACGCGGGCCGCCGTCGAGTCAGGCGTCTCGGGCGTCATTGTGGGCGGGGCGCTCGTCCCCGAGCTGACCCACCTTGACGCCGGCTTCTTCGCCTGCCCGGGCGCGACTGCCGAGGTCGTGCACGAGCACCGGGGTCGCCTCGGGCTGCCGCCCACCTTTCTGCACCACCGCCAGGAGTCGACCCTCGAGATCGAGACCGGGGCGGAGCTGCACGTCCGCCTGCTCCTGGCCGAGGCCGACCTGCCACTGGCCACCATGGGCGAGCGGCTCGTCACCGCCGACTCCGTCGTCAAGGGTCGCTCCAAGGCGGCGGAGGTCCACGCCGAGCTCGCCGCCAGCTGGCCGGGCGGCGCGTCATGGCCGCCGGCGCCCGAGGTCGCGGCGGACCACATCCGGGCGCGCCGAATCCGACGCCTCGCCGCGGTGTCTCTGTTCGTGGCCGGGGCCATCGACCTGCTCTCCTCCGTGACGACACCCCTGCGCGAGCATCTCCATCTCATTGCGCAGTACCTCCCCATCGCCGTGGTGCAGGCGGCCGGGGCGCTGACGGCCATCGCCGGAATCGGCATGATCATGCTCTCCGCGGTGTGCTCAGGGGGCAGCGCCGCTCGTGGCTGGTCGCCGTGCTGCTGCTCATCGCCTCGCTCGCCCTGCACCTCCTGCACGCCGCCGATGTCATCACGCTGATCGTCTGCGCCGGCGTCCTGACGCTGCTCATCGTCCAACGGGAGCGCTTCCGGGCCCAGACCGAGCGCGGGACCGTCGTCACTGCCTTCGTCATCCTCGCCGTCGGTGGCGTGGTGGCGACACTGGGCGGCTTCCTCGCCGTGGAAGTGGCCGGTCACGTGCACCACCGTCCGCTCCCCGGGTGGCCCCATGTCCTCCTCGGTTCCGCCGAACGGCTCGTCGGGGTCGACTGGGTGACCTTCCCCCCCACTATCGACCGCTATGCCTCCGTGAGCCTCCTGGCCATGGGCATCAGCCTCATCGTGGTGGCGCTCTACCTGCTGACCCGGCCGGTCGTCGATCGCCGCCTGTCGTCGGGACGCGCCGCCATGGGTCGGCGCGCCGCCGAGATACGGGCGCGCGACATCGTCCGGCGGCACGGCACCGGCACCCTCGACTACTTCGCGCTGCGCGACGACAAGCAATGGTTCTTCCATCGCGACTCCCTCGTCGCCTACGCCGTGTTCGGCGGTGTCTGCCTGGTCTCCCCGGACCCCATCGGGCCGTTCTCCGAGCGCGCCCACGTGTGGGACTCGTTCCGCAACTACGTCGACCGGAACGGTTGGGGCCTCGGCGTCATGGGCGCGGGCGAGGAGTGGCTTCCGACCTACCAGGCGTCGGGCATGCGTTTCCTTTACATCGGCGACGAGGCGGTGGTGGACCCCCGTGAGTTCTCGCTGCAGGGCGGGAAGATGAAGGGGTTGCGCCAGGCGGTCAACCGGGTGGCGCGCTACGGCTACACGGTCCGCTTCCTGGACCCCGCCCGTCTCGATCCGGCCGACGCCGCCCGCATGGCCGAGCTGATGGCCAAGAGCCGCCGCGGTGAGCAGGAACGGGGCTTCTCCATGATGCTGGGCCGCCTGTTCGACCGGCGGGACACGGGCCTGCTGCTCACGCTCGTGGAGGGGCCCGACGGCGCGCCAGTCGCCATGTGCCAATTCGTGCCTTCACCAGCAATCGGCGGCTACTCGCTGGACCTCATGCGCCGCGATCCTGGCGAGCATCCCAACGGGCTGCTCGACTTCGCGTTGTGCTCGACCATCGAGCATCTCAAGGGGATGGGAATGAAGGGCCTGAGCCTGAACTTCGCCGCCCTGCGTTCGGTGCTGGAGGGCGACAACGGCGACGGCGTGACCCAGCGGGTGGAACGCTGGGCGCTGCGCCGCCTCTCCGGGGTCCTGCAGATAGAGACGCTCTGGCGGTTCAATGCCAAGTACGAGCCGCGCTGGCTGCCGCGCTACATCGCCTTCGACTCGGCGGAACAGTTCGTGCCCGTCGTCGTGCAGATCATGCGGGCCGAATCGCTGACGGAAGTCCCCGTGATCGGCCGCCTCCTCACGACGGGCGGTGCCAAGCGGTCGGGTCCGGCCGTGCCCGAAGAGGTCCTGGCCGCCCAGCAGCTTTCCGGAAACGACCCGGCCGCCCGGCAGGAGGCCGGGACTGCCGGGCGGCGTCCATGACGGATGACCGCTGCCCCCGTTGCGGACATGAGGGCGTGCACCAGAGCCGCGGCGACAACGGCCCCTGTGAGGACTGCGACCGATGCTGGTCCGAGGAGCAGCGACGTGATCGTCCACCGCACCATGTCTCACCCGGCGCCGGTACCTCGGCGCCGAGGGTGGCGACCTCTCTGTGGCCGCTCCGGCGGACGAGGCGGCCGGCAACGTCGCCTTTCGCATGACGCCGGAGCTCTGGCGAACGACGGACTACGGCAAGCTGGGGTGAGCCCGGCACAGACCGGGTGAGCCGCGCAGACCGGGTGAGCCGCGGAGACCGGGTGAGCGTTGTCGGCCCGTTGCGTTGATTGGTTCGAACGGCCCTACACCCAGACTGACCCTGCCACCACAATCGCGGGTACGGGCGGGGTGACCGAGGTCGTCTGGGAGTCACCCCGCCCTCTCTTTTTGCAGCGCGCCAGACCGGATCAGGCCGCACGGCGTCGCGTCGGTCCCGGCGGGGCACGGCCTTCGGGCAGTGGATCCCGCCCGGGTCGATCCGCTCGCCGGGCGGCTCCGCTCAACCCCGTCGCCGATCTTGTCGATTCATTCGAGGTCTCGGCGGCGTGGGCCGGCTGGGCCGGTGACCCGGTGGCCCGGTGGAGAAACCAGGGGCGGGCGAGCCTCCGGCGGAGCCCGCCGGCGGCCTGCTGGTGCCGGGGCCCGCCGACCTGGGCGAAGATGGGCACGGAACGAGAGCTGGGAGGGAGGTACGCCTTGAGCATCCTGCACAACGGGTCCACAACGGTGGCCGCCCGGCACGACCTCGCGGCCACCGCCGACGAGCGCCGCGAGATCGGGCGACAGGCCCGGGTCCTGGCCCCCCGGGCCGACTTGGGTGACTGGGACGAGCGGGCCCGTGGGCACGACCCCATCGACACGATCCTGGCCCAGAACGAGATCCGACTGCCCGAGCTCGCCCCGCTCCGGCACCAGCGCATGGCGCTCTCGCCGTGGAACTTCTACCGGGGTGCGGCGGCCGTCATGGCGGCCGATCTGGCCTCTCGGCCGCACAGCCGCATTGAGGTCCAGCTCTGCGGCGATGCCCACGTCCTGAACTTCGGGCTGTGGGCCACGCCGGAGCGGAACCTCAATTTCGACCTCCGCGACTTCGACGAGACACTGCCGGGCCCTTTCGAGTGGGACGTCGCCCGCCTCGCCGCCAGCCTGGTGGTGGCGGCCCGGGAGAACGGGGTGAAGCCGAGCAAGTCGGACGCCGCGGTGACGGCGGCGATCGACGCCTATCGGAACAGGATGCGGTACTACTCCACGTTGCCCCTCCTCGACATCTGGTACGAGGGCACGCGCTTCGATCAGTTCATCGACTACTTCGAGCCCGCCGACCGCGGCCAGGTGAAGGTCCAGTTCGAGAAGAAGAAGGAGACACGGACGAGCCGCGGCGCCTTCGAGAAGCTGACGACGGAGCGACGCGGGCGGCCGCGCATCACCCCCCAGCCCCCGCTGCGCGTGACGCTCGACGACGACGAGCAGGGCGACATCGTGGAGGGTCTGCTCGCGGGCTACCGCCTCACACTGCAAGAGGACCGTCGCCGGCTGTTCGACCGCTTCACTTCGGTGGACGTCGTCCGCCAGGTCGTCGGGGTCGGCAGCGTCGGCATGGTGGTGTACCTCGTGCTGCTGGAGGGCAGCGCCACGGGCGACCCGCTCTTCTTGCAGTGCAAGCAGGCCGGCCCGTCCGTGTACGAGTCCTACACCTACGCCAGCGGACACGACAACCACGGCGCCCGGGTGATCGCCGGCAAGCGGATGGTGCAGAGTGCCACCGACATCTTCGTGGGCTGGGGCTCCCTGGGCGAGCGTGATTTCTACGTGCGCCAGTTCCGCGACATGAAGCTGATCCCCACCACCGACCTGATCGCCCCCGTCCTGGTGGAGTTCGCCATCGCCTGCGGCAACACCCTGGCCCGGGCCCACGCCCGCTCGGGCGACCCCGAGGCCATCGACGCCTACATAGGCAAGGGCGACGTCTTCACGAAGGCCATGCGCCGGTTCGCCCGCCGCTACGCCGATCAGAACGAGCGGGACCACGCCGCACTGGTCGCCGCCATCCGGCGGGGCAAGGCGGAGAGCGTCCGCGACTGAGGCCCTACTTGGGCAAGAACAGCAAGGTGGCGTGGTTGGCGAAGTCGATGAGCGGCTGGGGCCACACGCCGAAGAGCACCGTCACGCCGGTGCAGAGGGCGATGGCCAGGCCGCTGAGCGCCGGCACCGGCACCCTCTCGGGCGCCCCTTCGTCGTCACCGTCTTCGTGGGCGGACGCCTCGTCGTCGAGCAGGATCTGCTCGTTGAGCGTGGTCACGGTGCCGGCGGCCGCCGCCGGGGTGGCCCAGGGCAACCCGCCTCCGGTGCCGTTGTCATGGCCCACCGCCGTGATCGTGCCGCCACCGGTCATGCCGCCCTCGGCGCCCAGGGCCGCCGAGCCGCCGCTTCCACCTTCGACCTCGCCCTGCCCGCCACCGGCATACATGAGGACCGCCACCCGCAGGTAGAAGTAGGCCGCCACCACGGCGGTGACCATGGCGATGACACCCAACGGCACCTCGCCGGCGCTCGACGGCCGCGAAGACCACCTGCAGCTTGGCCCACAGGCCGGTCGTGAAGGGCGCGCCCGCCTGGGCCAGCAGCAGGACCGCCAGTGCGAGCGCCATCACGGGCTGGCGGCGGGCCAGGCCGCGGTAGCGCGCCATGTCGTGGTCACCATCGCCCTCGCGCCCGAGCACCGTCACGATGGCGAAGCTGCCCACGGTCATGAACATGTAGACGAACAGGTAGTAGAGCGAGGCGCTGGCGCCCCGGGCCGTCCCGGCGGACACCCCGAGGAGGATGAACCCGGCGTGATTGATGGACGAGTACGCCAGCATGCGCTTCACGTCACGTTGGCGCAGGGCCACGAAGGCACCGAGCACCAGCGAGAGAACCGCCAGCCCGTAGATGATCGGGCGCCAGTCCGTCTCGACGACCCCGAACGAGGAGAAGAGGACGCGCAGCAACGCGGCGAACGCGCCCGCCTTGGCCACCGCCGCCATGAACCCGGTGACCGGTGACGGGGCACCCTGGTACACGTCGGGCGTCCACATGTGGAAGGGCACGGCGGCGATCTTGAAGGCGAACCCGACGAGCATCAGCGACAGGCCCGCCAGCAGCAGGCCGTTGGTCAGGACGACGTTCTTGGACAGGAAGTCCGAGATCTGCGTCAGGTTGGTCGAACCGGTGGCGCCGTAGGTGAGCGCGACGCCGTAGATGAAGATCGCCGAGGAGAACCCACCCAGAATGAAGTACTTGAGCGCGGCCTCGCCCGACGCGGCCCGCTTGTAGTTGAAAGCCGTCAACACGTACAGGGCGATGGAGAGGATCTCCAGACCGAGGAACACGATGATGAGGTCGTTGGCAATCCCCATCAACATGGCGCCGGAAGCCGACACCATGGCCAGGACGTGGAACTCGGCGCCGTGCATGCCCTCCCGGCGCAGGTACCCGTCCGCAACCAGCGCGCTGAGCAGCATGGCGATGGCGACCAGCATGGTGATGAGCACGCTGAAGCCGTCCATGACGACCGCCTGTTTCACGTAGGTGTGGGCCCCGTGTTGCTGCACGTCCGCCCACTGCCAGAGAGCGACGCCGAGCGCACCGCCGGAGATGATCACCGTGGAGATGGTGGCCACGCGGACCCGCAGCGGATGGCGCACCAGTGAAGCCACTCCCAACAGGAGGACCGCCCCGCCGATCATGATGATCGGCGGCAGGATGGCCAGCCAGCGGATGGGTGGCATCGTGATGGTGTTCGACGCCGCGTGCGCGGCCACCACGTGCTTGGCGGCGAGGAGGGACGTGATCACTTGGTTCCCTCCACGCCCCGGACCGCCACCGACGGCTGGGCGTGGCCTGTCGCCGACTCGACATGCGCAATGAGCTGATTGACCGACGGGTTGATCCGGTCGAGCACCGGCTTGGGATAAACGCCCAGGAAGACGATCAGGATGATCAGGGGCGCCATCACCAAGCGCTCGATCAGGACGAGGTCACGAGTCTTCTCGTCGGCCTCCCGCGGCTCGCCGTGAAAGACCTGCTGGTAGGCCCAGAGCAGATAGATGGCGGCCACGATCACGCCGAGCATGGCCACCACTGCCCACCAGCGGTGGGTGATGAAGGTTCCCGAGAGCACGAGGAACTCGCCGACGAACCCGTTGAGGCCGGGCACGCCGATGGAAGCCAGCATGACCACGGTGAAGACGGCCGCCATCACGGGCGCGGCCTTCTGCAGCCCGCGCAGCTCGCCCGTCTGCCACGTCCCTCGGCGCTGGTAGATGAATCCGATGAGGATGAAAAGCGCCGCCACGATGAGCCCGTGGTTGAGCATGGCCAGGACGGCTCCGGACAAGGCCTCGGGGTTCAGCGCGAAGCTGCCCAGCGCGATGAAACCGATCCCGGCCAGCGAGGAGTAGGCGACCAGGCGCTTCAGGTCGCGCTGGGCGCAGGCCACGATGGCGCCGTAGACGATGCCGATGACCGCCAGCGTCAAGAAGAGCGGGCCCAGTGTCTTCGTGGCGTGGGGGAAGAGGCTGAGGTCGAAGCGGATGATGCCGTAGGTCCCGAGCTTGGCCAGAATGCCCGACAGCAGCACCGAGCCCTCCTCCGGCGCCTCGGTGTAGGCGTCGGGCGACCAGGTGTGGAACGGGAAGAGCGGCGCCTTGACCGCGAAGGCCGCCGTGAAGGCGAGGAAGAGCAGGATCTCGGTCGACGAGGACAGGTGCGTCTGCATCAGCGGTCCGAGCTCGAACGTCAGGTAGTGGTACTGCGACTGGTGGATGAAGGCCAGGGCCAGGATCCCCACCAGCAGGAAGGCCGAGCCGAGGAACGTGTAGAGGAAGAACTTGATGGCGGCGTAGGCGCGCCGTTGGTGACCCCAGCCGGCGATGATGAAGTACGCCGGCACGAGCGTCAGCTCGAACATGAAGAAGAACACGATCAGGTCGAGCGACAGGAAGCTCCCCATCACCGACGCCTCCAACAGGAGGATCCAGGCGAAGTACGCCCTCGGGTTCTCGCGGTTACGCCCGAGGATGATGGTGAGCGGGAACAGCAGCGCGGTCAGCAGCACCAGGAAGATCGAGATGCCGTCGACCCCCAGGTACCAGTGCACCCCGAGGCTGCTGCCTGTGTACTGGTGGTTGGAGACCAGCTGGAAGCCGCCGTCGTGCACCTTCATGGTGATCAGGGCCGTGACCGCGATGACGGCCGTCACCAGCGAGGCGATCAGGGCCAGCACGTAGGGGAGCTCGCGCGGCAACGACTTGTCGAGGCTGAGCAGGCCCAGGGCGCCCGCCCCGATGGCCGGCAACAGGATGAGCAGGGTGAGGAACGGGAGAGAATGCGTCATCCCCACCACATCCGGCTCAGCATGAAGGCGATGATGAGCGCCATGCCGATGGCGATCCCCAGCGCGTAGTTGCGGGCGTAGCCCGTCTGGAGCTTGCGGGCGGCGCTTCCCGTGGCCTTCGCCAGCTGGGCCGTGCCGTTGACCGCTCCGTCGATGATGCGGACGTCGACGACCCAGGCGAGGAACGTCGCCAGGCGCTGGGCCGGCCGCCCGAGGACGGTGTCGTAGAAGTCGTCCCAGTACCAGACCCGCTGCAGGAAGGCCGGCTCCAACTTCGGCTGGTACACCTCGTCGCCCCGCCACAGCCACCAGGCCACGATCACACCGATGAACGCCGCGGCGATGTCGGCCAGCGCCAGCGCCCATTCGGGCCCGGCGCTCAGGTTGTCGTTGTAGAGCGTGCCGGCGAACACCGGGGCCAGGAAGCTCGAGAGGTTGTCGGTGTGCACCCAGGGCAGGTCGAGCACGCCGGCGAAGAAGGCGAAGAACGACAGGACGATGAGCGGGATCCGCATGATCCAGGGCGACTCGTGGGGCGTGTGCAGCGCCGGCTCGCCGTGCGGGCCCTCCTTGTCGAAGCGCTCCTTGCCACCGAAGGCGAGGATCTCCAGGCGGCTCATGTAATAGGCGGTGAGCACGGCGGTGACGAGGCCGATGACCCACAAGGGCTTGAAGTGGGCGAACGTGTTGTCGAGGACGTCGCCCTTGGCCCAGAAGCCCGACAGCGGTGGGATCCCCGCAATGGCCAGGAATCCGATGGTGAAGGTGACGGTGGTCCACCTCATGTAGCGGCGCAACGCGCCCATGCGTTTGAGGTCCTGCTCGTCGTGGAGCCCGTGGATCACCGAACCCGCACCCAGGAAGAGCAGGCCCTTGTAGAAGGCGTGCGCCACCATGAGGAAGACGGCGGCGATGTAGGCGCCCGTGCCGACGGCGAGGATCATGTAGCCGATCTGCGAGACGGTGGAGAAGGCGAGCACCTTCTTGATGTCCTGTTGCGCGCAGGCGATGGTGGCCGCCACGAACGCGGTGACGGCCCCGATGATGGCGATGATCTCGGACCCCGTGGCCGTCACGTGCAGGAGCGGGTTCATCCGGCACAGCAGGTAGACGCCGGCCGTCACCATGGTGGCGGCGTGGATGAGGGCCGAGACCGGGGTCGGGCCCTCCATGGCGTCGGGCAGCCAGTTGAACAATGGGATCTGGGCCGACTTGCCGGCGGCGGCCAGGAAGAGGAGCAGCACCGCGGCCAGGCCGACGCCGCCGTCGAGGTGGTGCAGCTGGCCGAAGATCCCCCCGCCCGGGCCGCTCTCGTACTGGATCGTGCCGGTCCGCTCGAAGATCAGGAAGATGGCGAGCAGGAAGCCGATGTCACCGATGCGGTTGTAGATGAAGGCCTTCTTGCCGGCCGAGGCCGCCGACTCGCGCTGGAACCAGAACGCCACGAGCCAGTAGGAGCAGACGCCCACGCCCTCCCAGCCCACGAACGTGAGCAGCAGATTGTCCGCCAGCACCAGCAGCAGCATGGAGAAGACGAAGAGGTTCAGGTAGATGAAGAACTTGGTGTAGTCCCGATCCCCCTTCATGTAGCCGATGGAGTACAGGTGGATGAACGCGCTGACGAAGGTGATGAACATGCACATCGTCATGGACAACGGGTCCACCAGCGTGCCCACGGGGACCGACAGTCCGCCCGCCTGGAACCAAGTGAAGTAGTTGTCCACCACCACCCGGCCGTTGTCGGGCAGGCCGAGCAAGCCGGCGAGCACGACGCAGGCCACGACGAAGGCGCCGCCGATGGCCACCGTGCCGATCACGCCGGCCACCGGGTCGCCGACACGGCGGCCGATGGTCACGAGGATCAAAAAGCCCGCGAGGGGCAACAGCAACATGAGGTACGCGAGATGGACCACGGTTCAGCCCTTCAGCGAGTCCAGGTCGTCCGCCACCGTCGTCTCGCGGCGGCGGAAGTTGGTCACCACGATGCCCAGGCCCACCACGACCTCGGCCGCGGCCACCACGAGCACGAAGAACACGATGGCCTGTCCCCCGATGTCGTCGAGCATGCGGGCGAAGGTGACGAAGGTCAGGTTGGCCGCGTTGAGCATCAGTTCGATGCACATGAACATGATCAGGACGTTGCGCCGCACCAGCAGCCCGATGGCGCCGATGGTGAAGACGATGGCGGCCAGGCCGATGTACCAGGCTCCCGAGAGGCTCATGCCGGCAGCTCGCTCTCGGTGGTGCCTTCGTTCTCGGCGTGCACGGTCGGCGGGCGGCGGGCCAGCACCACGGCCCCGACCACGGCGATGACCAGGAGCGCCGCGGTGGCCTCGAAGGCGAACAGGTAGGTCGTGAAGAGCTGCTTGCCCAGCTGGGCCGGCTCCCCCGCCGGCGACGTCGGGCCGGCGACGTGCCCCTGGATCGGCCCCACCACCTGCTTGGCGCCGGTGACCCAGTGCGCCGTGGCCGCCATGGCCAGGACGCCGCCGAGCGTGATGAGGGAGACCACGACGGCGAGGGGACGCTGGCCGACGAGCGGCTCGACCGAGGTGTCCTCGGCCCGGTCCACCCCGAGGAACATGATGACGAAGAGGAAGAGGACGACGATGGCGCCGGCGTAGACGATGATCTGCACGGCGGCCAGGAAGTCGGCCTCCTGCTCGATGAACAGCACGGCGACGCCGAAGAGCGTCATCACCAGGCTGAGGGCGGCGTGCACGGGGTTGCGGGACGTGACGACACCGATCGCGCCGACCAGGATGACCGCCGCCGCGGCGGCGAAGACCAAGATGTCGGGCCAGGTGGCGCGCGTGGCAGCCAGGAGTGGCACGGCATGGAGCATGGGTCAGTCGCTCCCCTCGGTGCCGCTGGTCGCGACGGCACCGGTCACCGCCTCGTCGGCCTGGTCGGCCTCGGCCTTCGTCTCGTCGGCCTTGGCCTCAGCCTTGTCGGCCTTGGCCTCCGCCTTGGCCGCCTTCCGAGAGGCCCGCAACTCCTTCATGCGGGTGCGGGTGGCGTCCATCTTCTTGCGGTTGGCCGCCGCCCCTTCCTTGGCCCGCCAGATCCGGCCCTGCATGCCGCGGTGGGCCAAGGGGATGTCCTCGTCGAGCAGATGGGCCTCGAGCACCTCGCGCAGTGGCTTGGAGCCGGTGGCGTCGTCGTCCCGGTGCGCCGACTGCCCGCCCTCGGGGGCGCGCACGCCGTAGCCCAGCTCTCCCTCCCACTGGACCTCGCCCTCGTAGGCCGCGCTGCCCGACGGGGCGGTGGCGCGCATCCAGCCGGACGTCATCAGGTCGTCACCCTCGCGCCAGTCCTCCCACGGGAGCTTCTTCGGGGTGCCGTCGTCGTTCACCACCAGCTCTTCCTTGGTATAGATGGCGTCGGAGCGGTTGGTGAAGGAGAACTCGAACAGCTTGGACTCGGTGATGGCCTCGGTCGGGCAGGCCTCGACGCACATGTCGCAGTGGATGCAGCGTAGGAAGTTGATCTCGTAGACGTAGCCGTAGCGCTCCCCGGGCGACACCGGGTGATCGGGTGGGTTGTCGAGCCCGCGCACATAGATGCAGTCGGCGGGGCACACACCGGCGCACAGCTCGCAGCCGATGCACTTCTCCATGCCGTCCTCGTAGCGGTTGAGGACGTGGCGTCCGTGCTGGCGCGGCTGCTTGGGCTTCTTCTCGTCGGGGTACTTGGTCGTGACCCGCGGCCGGGTCAGGTGCTGGAAGGTGAGCTTGAAGCCGCCCAGGAAGGAGAGCTGGTCCTTGATCTCGTCGCCTGCGCCCATCAGACCTTCCCTCCCGACACGGGGTCGGGCACCGGCGAGAGCCGCGGCGCCCGGGTCACCCGGCTCCCGACCACCGGAATGACGAGGTCGTCCTCACCGCGGCCCGAACCGATGTTGTTGGCCCGCACGAGCACGAACGAGGCCAGCACGACGACGGGCACCAGCCACAGACCGGCCCAGCCCCAGGCGACGATGGCAGCCACCAACAGCAACCACCCCAAGGTCATCGGGATGAGGCGCTTCCAACCCAGGTCCATCAGCTGGTCGTAGCGCAGGCGCGGCAGGGCCGCACGGAACCACACGTAGATGAAGCAGAACGCAACGGTTTTCAACAAGAAGTAGATGATCGGCATGTAGATGGTCGCGCCGGGGATGTGGAAGATGTAGCCATTGGGGCCGCCGAAGAACAGTGTCACCACAATGGCCGACATCGTGATGGTGTTCATGAACTCCGCCAGGTAGAACAGGCCGAAGCGGATGGACGAGTACTCGGTGTGGAAGCCGCCGACCAGCTCCGTGTCCGCCTCGGTGAGGTCGAAGGGCGGCCGGGTGAGTTCGGCCGTGATGGCGATCATGAAGAAGATGAAGGGCAGGAAGCCCAGCCGGATGAGGTTCCAGTTCCAGAACCCGTTCGACTGCGACGCCACGATGGCCCGGGTCGACAGCGAACCGGTCACCAGCACCACCATCACCGTGGTCATGCCCAGTGCGGCCTCGTAGGAGATCACCTGGGCCGACGCCCGCACCGATCCGAGCAGCGGGTACTTGGACCCCGAGGACCAGCCGGCCAGCATGACGCCGTAGACGGCGATGCCCGACATGGCGAGGACGAGGAGTATCCCCATGGGCGGGTCGGCCACCTGCAGCTCGAAGGTGTGGCTGCCAATGGTGATGACGCCACCGATGGGAACCACGGTGAAGACAAGCACGGCGGGGATCACCGAGAGGTAGGGCGCCAGCTTGAACACGAAGGAGTCCGCCCGGTCGGGCAGCAGGTCCTCCTTGAAGATCAGCTTGGTCCCGTCGGCGAGCGTCTGCAGCAGGCCCCAGGGCCCAGCCCGGTTCGGCCCCACCCGGCTCTGCATGTCCGAGATCACCTTGCGCTCGAACCAGATCATCAGCGCCGTGGCGACGAGCAGCGCCACGAAGGCGGCCACGCACTTGATGATGACGATGAGCCAGACCTCCCAGTTGAGGCCGAAATAGAAGAGCGGGTCGCCGTTCCCGGCGTCCGCGCTGTGCGTCAGGATCGGCGCCGAGTTGGACAGGAGGGCGGCGGCGGCGATCACACCGACTCCAGTCGCACGTCGGTCACCAGCTGGCGACTGTCGATGAGCGTCGCCACGGCGTTGGGGGCGCGCTCTCGCCGCCGGGCACGTTGAAGTCGATGGCGACGACGCCCCGGGCCACGCCCTCGTCGGACTCGGCGGCCAGGGTCAACTCGCCCCGGGCCGAACGCACCTTGATGCGGTCACCCGTCGTGGCCCCGAGCCGGTCGAGGTCGTAGGGATTGGCGCGCGCGACGAGCACCGGCACGAGGGGCGTGAGCGACGGCGAGCCCGTGACCGAGCTGCCGGCGTCGTAGAGGCGGCGGCCCGAAACCAGCCGCAGGCTGTAGCTGTCGACCTTGGGGATCTGCAGCGGCTCGGTGCCGCCGGTACCGGTCCCGGCCAACAGGGGCGGCGGGCTGCCCAAGTCGGCCATGTGTTCGGAGGCGGGACTGCTGGTGCCCGTGCCGACGCGCGGCGGCGCACCCTGGCGCTCCACCGACTCGACACCGGGCAGCGCCATGGGGTCGATCGGCGAGACGTCGTCGCGGTGGCTCTCGTTCCCGGTGAGCGGTACGAGGATCCCGTCGTGGGCCACGTCGGAGTGGAGGACCTCCTGGGTCAGCCCCGCGTAGGCCGGGGCCGTCCGGGTCAGCTCGTCCGAGAGGTCGTTGTCGTTGGCCAGGCCGAGGTCCGACCCGAGGGCGACGGCGAGCTCGGCGGCGATCATCCAGTCGGGCCAGGCGAAGCCGGGCGCGGAGAGCTTGGGGCCGAGGCGGCTGACCCGCCCCTCGATGTTGGTCGTCGTGCCGGCGCGCTCGTGCGTCACCGCGCAGGGCAGCACGACGTCGGCGTGGGCGTCGACCGACTCGGACGGGTGGCCGGTGACGGCCACGACGAAGTGCCCGGCTCCCAGCGCCTTGGCGGCGACGGCGCGGTCGGGGAAGTCGTCCAGGGGGTCGGCGCCGAGCAGGACGAGCGCGCGCACGGCGCTGCCGTCGTCACGCTCGCCCGCCATGGACCCGAGGATCTCTGCGGTGGAGAGACCGGCGGCGGCGGGCACCGAGCCCCAGGCGGCGGTGAAGCGCTCGCGGCCGGCATCGAGGCTGACCCGGCCCGGGAGAATGCCCGGCGCCAGTCCCATGTCGAGTGCGCCGAAGACGTTGCCGCGACGCAGCGCCGGCAGGAAGGTTGCCTTGGGCAGCGCTGCCGCCAGCGCCCGCACCGCGTCCGCCGCCACCTCGCCCGATTCGGCATAGGAGGGCCGGCCGGCCACGACGACCACGCCGTCGCCGTCGGGGTGCGCCGCCAGCACGGCGCGGGCGGCCTCGAGCTGGTCCGTCGTCACCGACGCACCCTCCGGGTGCGAGCGCAGCGCGGTGCTGGCCGCGGCATCGCCGGTCAGGGCGCGGGCCATCAGCGGCGCGTCGCCCGGGCGGATGCGCAACGACGACGACGCCAAGGGGGTGAGGGCAGTGGGGCTGGGCGCGATTTCGAGCAGTGTCGTGTCGCCGCCGACCACGGCCTCGCGCAGGCGCAGGAACAGCACGGGCAGCTCCTCGCGCAGGTCGCCGGCCAGAGTGAGCAGCACCGGCGCGGCGCAGGCCTCGTCGATGGTGGCCCGGGGCAGCCCCAGCACCAGCTCCGCCGGCAGGCCGTCGCCAAGCTGGGCGTCGACGGAGTCGGTGCCGATGACACCCTTGGCCAGCTTGGCCCAGGCGTAGGCGGACTCGTTCGTGAGGCGTGCGCCCCCGATGACGGCCACCGCGGCGGCACCGCCCGCACTCGTGGCGGCGGTGAGGCCCGCCGCCGCGGCGGCCAGGGCCTCGCCCCAGCTGACGGGGACCAGCTCGCCCTCCTTGCGGACGCGCGGCTCCACCAACCGACCGTGCTCGAAGCGACCCGTCTCGCGGGCCTCGCCGAGGAACTGGCCGCGGCTGGCCCCGAGCGAGACCACCTGGGACGCGGTGGCGGGCACCACGTCGACGGCCTCGTCCGCCAGCTCGGTCGGCTGGGGGCCGTTGTCCACCTCGTCACCGTTCACGGACTCGAAGCTGAAGCGCCCCTTGTCGCAGAGCCAGCCGTGGTTGACCGGCTCCGAGTCGATGCCGAGCAGCCGGGTCAGGCGGTTCTGCGAGGACTGCACGGCCACCCGGCACCCCACGGAGCAGGCGGTACAGGTGGACTCGACCTGATCGAGGTCCCAGGGCCGGGCGGTGAAGCGGTAGGGCGTGGCGGTCAGCGCGCCGACCGGGCAGATCTGCACGGTGTTCCCGCTGAAGTAGGAGGAGAAGGGCTCGGTCGGGAAGGTCGCTACCTCGACGCCCTCGCCGCGCCCGGAGAAGTCGATCTGCGCCTCGCCGGCCACGTCCGAGGCGAAGCGGGTGCAGCGGGCGCACTGAATGCAGCGCTCGCGGTCGAGCAGGACGAGGTCGGAGATGGCGATGGGCTTCTCGAAATGGCGCTTCTCCTCAATGAAGCGCGTCTCGCCGGGGCCGTAGGCCAGCGTCTGGTCCTGCAGCGGGCACTCGCCGCCCTTGTCGCACACCGGGCAGTCCAACGGGTGGTTGGCGAGGAGGAACTCGAGCACCCCGTCCTGTGCCTTCTTCACCTTCTCCGAGGTGGTGTCGACCACCATGCCCTCGCCGGCCTCAATGAAGCAGGCCGGCTGCAGCGTGGCACCGCGCGGGCCGTCCACCTCGACCAGGCACATGCGACACATGCCCACGGGCTCCATACGCGGGTGGTAGCAGAAGCGCGGGATGTAGGTCCCGGCCCGCTCGGCCGCGGCGATCAGCAGCTCGCCCTTGCGCGCACTGACCTCGCGCCCGTCGAGGGTGAAGGCGTGCGTCCCGTCGTCGGCGTCCTTCGCCAGCGCGTCGGTCGGGCTCTTGGTCCTGGCCGTGTCAGTCAAAGGGACACCCCCCCTCCTTCACGTGCACCAGGAACTCGTCGCGGAACATGCGGATGCCCGATGCGATGGACGACGGGATCGACGGCCCGAGGACGCAGATCGTCGTCTGCTGCGGAGGCCAGACCACGCCGGGAGAGATGTTGTCGCACAGGTCCATGAGGAGGTCCAGATCTTCCTCGCGCCCGCCGCCGTTCTCAATTCGGTACAGGATGCGCTCCAGCCAGCCGGACCCCTCGCGACACGGCGTGCACTGCCCGCACGACTCGCGGGAGAAGAACTTGGTGATGCGCCAGGCGGCACGGACCGTGCAGGTGGCCGAGTCCATGACGACGACCGAGCCCGAGCCGAGCATGGAGCCGGCGTTGCCCACCTCGTCCTGACCCAGCGCCAGGTCCACCTGGTCCGGGCCGAACCACGGGGCCGAGACGCCGCCGGGGATGAACGCCTTGAGCGTGTTCGAGCCGCGGATGCCACCGCCGAGCACCGGGGCGTAGATGAGGTCACGGAACGTGGTCTTGACCATCTCGAGCTCGTAGTTGCCGGGCTTGCGCACGTGACCGGCCAGCGCGAACAGGCGCGTCCCGGTGGAGCGACCGGCACCCAGTGCGGCAAACGCGGCACCGCCGTTGTTCACGATCCAGGGGATGTTGGCCATCGTCTCGACGTTGTTGACCACCGTGGGCTCGCCGTAGAGGCCGATGGCGGCGGGGAAGAACGGCGGCTTGATGCGCGGGAAGCCGCGCTTGCCCTCGAGCGACTCGAGCAGCGCCGTCTCCTCGCCGCAGATGTAGGCGCCGGCGCCGGGGTGCACGACGATGTCGAGCGAAAAGCCCGAGTCGAAGATGTTGCTCCCCACGGCGCCATGGGCGTAGGCCTCGTTCAAGGCGGTCTGCAGGCGCTCCAGTCCGAGCGCGAACTCCCCCCGCAGGTAGATGAAGGCCTGGGTCACCTGCAGCGCATAGGCCGAGATCAACACGCCCTCGAGGATCTGGTGCGGGTCGCCCTCAATGAGCATGTGGTCCTTGAAGGTGGCCGGCTCGGACTCGTCACCGTTGATCACCAGGTAGGTCAGCGGGTTCTTGCGCAGCATCGACCATTTGCGCCCGGCCGGGAAGCCCGCCCCGCCGCGGCCGAGCAGGCTGGCCGCGTCGACCTCGGCCGCCACCGCCTCGGGCGTCAGGGACAGGGCCTTGCGCAGCCCGGTGTACCCGCCGGTGGCCAGATAGCGCTCGAGGGTGAAGGAGTCGTCGTAGCCGAGGCGCGCCGTGATGATCTTGGGGGCGTCGGTGAGGGCCATCAGGCCTTCTTCTCCGCATCGGCGCGGCGGCCGCGGCGCCGGCCCGGGCGGCCTGTTCCTGCGCCACCGCGGCCCGCTCGGTCCTGATGGCGGTGGGGTCGGCCTGCAGGCCGACGGTGCGGCGCACCCGCACGAGCGTGCCGTGGCCGGGCACCGTGTCGGCCAGGCGGCCGGCGCGCAGATCCTCCACCAGCGCGTCGAAGCTCTCGGGCGTCTGCGCTCCCACGTAGCGGTGGTTGACCTGCACGCACGGCGTCTTGTCGCAATCGGCCAGGCACTCCGCCTCGTGGAGGGTGAAGAGACCGTCGGGCGTAGTCCCGCCGGCACGAACACCGAGCGTCACCTCGGCGTGCTCCAACAGCTCGAGCGCACCGCCGAGCATGCAGGCGATGTTGGTGCAGACCGCCACGGCGTAGGTGCCGACGGGCTCGACGTGCAACATGTCGTAGAAGGTCGCGGTGCCCCGCACCTCGGCCGCCGTGACGCCACACAGATCGGCGATCTCGCTCACCGCCTCGGGACGCAGCCAACCGTCCTGCTCCTGGGCCAGGTGGCACAGCGGGATGAGTGCTGAGCGCGGCTCGGGATAGAGCGCGACCAGTTCCTCGGCCCGGGTGCGGATGTCGGTGTTGAGGTGGCTCACCGGTCCACCTCGCCCATGACCGGGTCGACCGACGAAATGACAGCGACCGCGTCGGCCATGGTGCCGCCGCGCAGGAGCAGCGGGAGGGCCTGCAGGTTGACGAAACTCGGCGCACGGATGTGCATGCGGAACGGCTTCGAGGTCCCGTCCGAGACGATGTAGCAGCCCAGCTCGCCCCGGGGAGACTCGACCGCCACGTAGACCTCGCCTTCGGGAACCCGGAAGCCCTCGGTGAAGATCTTGAAGTGGTGGATCAGCGCCTCCATGCTCTCGTCGATGCGGGCACGGGGCGGCGGGGTCACCTTGCGGTCCTGCACGCGGTAGTCCCCGGGGGGCATCATCTCGGCGATCTGGCGGATCATCTTGATGGACTCGCGGATCTCGTTGAGGCGCACCGAGTAGCGGTCGAAGTTGTCGCCGTAGGTACCCACGATCACGTCGAAGTCGAGCTTGTCGTAGGCCAGGTAGGGCATGGTGCGCCGCAGGTCCCAGGGCACGCCGGTGGAGCGCAGGATGGGCCCGGTCACCGAGAGCGCGAGCGCCTCCTCGGCCGAGATGTTGCCGACCGCCTCTGTCCGCTCCCGGAAGATGGGCTGGCCGGTCAGCAGTTCGTCGTACTCGTAGGTGCGGGCCAGAATCGTCTCGCAGATGATGTCGATGTCGTCCTCCCAGCCGTCGGGCAGGTCGGCCGCGACGCCGCCGGGGCGGATGTAGTTGCAGTTCATCCGCAGCCCGGTCGCCTTCTCGAAGAAGGCGAGGACCATCTCGCGCTCACGGAAGCCGTAGATCAGCATGGAGGTGGAGCCGAGGTCCCCTCCGTTGGTGGCCATCCACAGCAGGTGCGACGACACCCGGTTCAGCTCGACCATGAGCATCCGGATCCAGACGGCGCGCGGTGGCGTCTCCACGTCCAGGAGGGCCTCGGTGGCCAGTGAGAAGACCAACTCGTTGTGGAGCGGGGACAGATAGTCCATCCGGGTCACGTTGGTCGAGCCCTGGACGTAGGTCAGCTCCTCCCCCTGCTTCTCCATGCCGGTGTGGAGGTAGCCGATGATGGGCTTGGTGCGCAGGATCGTCTCGCCGTCCAGCTCGAGCATGAGGCGCAGGACGCCGTGGGTGGAGGGGTGTTGGGGCCCCATGTTGATGATCGTCGTCTCGTCGTCACGGCGTTCGATGTCGATGTCAGCCGGATCCGCGTAGCCGCCCTCAGGGAGACGAAGGACCGCGCCGACCTCCTGGCGGAGTTCGCCGGCGCTGGTGGTGGTGCGGGACCGTAGGCCCTGGTCGCCCTCCGACGTCTCCATGACCAGGGCCTGCTCTTCGGCCTCGTGACGCGCCGCCAGGCCGGCCTCGTCCTGCTGGTCCTCGGGTTCGAGGTCGTGGCCGTCGTCGTGTTCGGTCATCGGGGGCCCGGCGCTTCCTTGAATTGCACCGGCACCCGCCCGACCCCGTAGTCCTTGCGCAGGGGGTGGCCCTCCCAGTCGTCGGGCATGAGGATGCGCGTCATGTCGGGGTGATCCTCGAAGATGATCCCGAACATGTCGTAGGCCTCGCGCTCCATGGAGTCGACACCGGGGTAGACGTCGACCACGCTGTCGACAGTCGGATCCGACTCAGGCACCTGTACCCTGATGCGCACACGCTGGCGGGAAGAGAGCGACAGCAGGTTGACGACGACCTCGAAGCGCTCAGCCGTCATGCCTTCGGGCAGGGAGCGGCCGGGGTGCGTCAGGTAGTCGACGGCGCACAGGTCGCTGCACATCTCGAAGCCGGCCTCACGAAAAGCTCCCACCATCTGCTTGTAGGTCTCGCGGTGGGGAAAGGCCAGTTGATCGACCAGACGGTCGGGCAGACGCGGCACCTCGGGGAGGACACTGGCAGGGGAGGCCACCGGCGCGGTCGTCGGGGTCGTCCCGCTCACCGTGGCGTGGCCACCCGCACGGCGTCGGGGACGGTGGGCACCCAGCCACCGGTCGCCTGCTCGCCTGCCGGGACGGAGGATCCGGGCCGGCGGGTGATCTCACCGGTGCGGATCTTCTCGTGCAGCGTCAAGATGGCGTGCAGGAGCGTCTCGGGCGACGGTGGGCAGCCGGGGGCGTAGACGTCCACCGGAACGATCTGGTCAACTCCCTGCACAATGGCGTAGTTGTTGAACATCCCTCCCGTCGACGCGCAGACACCCATGGAGATGACCCACTTGGGTTCCATCATCTGGTCGTAGATCTGGCGAAGTACCGGGGCCATCTTCTGCGAGACCCGTCCGGCCACGATCATCAGATCGGCCTGTCGCGGCGAACTCCGGAAGACCTCCATGCCGAGCCGGCTGATGTCGTAGTCGGCCGCCCCGACAGAGATCATCTCAATGGCGCAGCAGGCGAGGCCGAAGGTGGCCGGCCAGACGCTGTTGCGCCGGGCCCACTTGACCAGATCCTCGATCCGGCCGGTCAGGAAATTGTGCTGGAGGTCCTCGAACCCCATCGCTCAGGCCGCCTCACCGGGGGTCTTCGACGCGCTGATCCGGGTGATGGTCGACTCCGACGTGCGGCTCGGCATACCTGGCTGCAACGTCTTCGCCGGACCCCACGTCAGGGCCCCGTTGGAGATGAGGTACAGGAACGACACGAAGACCACCGCGGCGAACACGATCACCTCGATGAGCCCGAACGTCGCGATCTGGTGGAAGACCACCGCCCAGGGGTACAGGAACACGATCTCGATGTCGAAGATGATGAAGATCATCGACACCAGGTAGAAGCGCACCGGGAAACGCTGCGGCGGCTCCACGTCGGGGACGATGCCGCACTCGTAGGGTGCGAGCTTGGCCACGCTCGGCTTCTTACGCGGCGCCAGTACCGCCGAGGACACCAGCGAGAAGACGGTGAAAGCGAGAGCGAGCACGCCGAGGATGAGGATCGGGAGGTACTGGTCCACTGTCTTCCGTTTCTACCATGCGACCCCTTTGCCGGGCACATCCGCGCCGCTGGTCAGAGGCCCCGGCGGGAGATCTACGATGCCTGCGTGACGGCTCCCGACGAGACCCCCGGGTCCGACGCCCCCAAGAAGGCGGCGCGGACGGCGAAGGCCCCGACGAAGAAGCAGGCGGCGACCAAGAAGGCGACACCCGCCAAGGCGGCCGCCAAGAAGGCGACACCCGCAAAGGCGGCCGCCAAGAAGGGGGCAACCCCCGGGGCAGCCAAGTCGGCGGAGAAGGCGACCCGGGCCCCGCGCCGGGCGACTGCGCCGCGGGCCACGCCCCGCCGAAGCCCCGAGCCCGTCCACGACGTGGTCATCGTGGGCGCGGGGCCCTCCGGCGCCTCGTGCGCCTACTGGCTGGCCGACGCCGGCTGGGACGTGGTCGTGGTCGAGAAGAAGGAATTCCCCCGGGAGAAGACGTGCGGCGACGGCCTCACTCCCCGGGCCGTCCGGCAACTGGCGGACATGAACCTGGAAGGCGCGTTGGCCGGTTCCCACCGTTACCAGGGCCTGCGCGCCTTCGGCTTCGGCCGCTCCATCGACATGCGCTGGCCGGAACACCCGAACTTCCCCGACTACGGCTACACCATCACGCGGCACGACCTCGACGGCCTGGTGGCCGGGCACGCAGAGGCGGCCGGGGCGACCCTGCTGCAGGGCACCGAGGTGACCGCCCCCGTCGTCGACGAGAAGGCCCCGTTGGCTGGCCCCCTCCCGACGCTCACCGGCGTCACGGTCAAGGAGAAGGGCTCGACGAGCACCCGCACCATCAAGGCCCGCTACGTCGTGGTGGCCGACGGATCCAACTCTCGGATCGGCCGCATGCTCGGGACGACGCGGCGGCGGGACCTCCCCATGGGCATGGCGTTGCGCGGCTACTACCGCTCGGAGCGCCATGCCGATCCCTTCATTGAGTCGCACCTCGACATCCGCGACGCCGAGGGCAATGTCGTCCCGGGCTACGGCTGGATCTTCCCGATGGGCGATGGCCGGGTGAACGTCGGCGTCGGCCTGCTCTCGACCGATCAGCGTTGGAAGGGCCTCAACACGAGCCATCTCATGGACGCCTTCGTGGACTTCGTGCCGACATCGTGGGGGATCCGCCCCGAGACGAGCCTCGGGCCGCCCACCGGCGGCAAGCTGCCCATGGGCCTTTCGGTGGGGCCGCGGGCCGGCGGGAACGTCCTGATCACGGGCGACGCCGGCGGGGCGATCAACCCGTTCAACGGCGAGGGGATCGCCTACGGCTACGAGACGGGCCGGCTGGCCGCAGCCGCCCTGGGACACGCTCTGACCGGTGAGGGCGAACGCGCCCTGACCGGGTACGACCGCGAGCTGACGGCGGCCTACGGTCCGTATTACAAGGTGGCCCGGGCGTTCGTGCACCTCATTTCGAACCCCGAGGCCATGCGGCTCTGCGTGGGCCTCGGCATGCGCTCCGAGCTGCTCATGACCCAGCTCCTGCGCATCATGGCCAATCTCATGCGGCCCGACGCGGCCGGGCCGGCTGAGCTCGGCTTCCGGGCCATGGAGCTCGTCTCGCGCCTCCTGCCCGACACCGACGGGCTCGAGTACCCCGCCGCCTGATCGACGCCGCTCAGGCGAACAGCCGCTCCGCACCACCCGCCACCCGCAGGAGCCACGCCCTCTCCGCGCCCTCGAAGCCTTCGGCCACGCGCGCCGCCGCGACGATGCGGACCCAGGCGTCGAGACGATCGTCCCCGAGGCCGCGCCGCGCCTGGCCCTCGCGACGGACGGCACGCAGGAAGCGTCCGAGTGGCCCGGTCGACCGCTGCCCCCACAGGACCAGGGTGCGGGCCAGGTCTGCAGCCGACGGCCCCGACGCCACGGTGAGCCAGTCGATCACGACCCAACCGTCGGGCCCGACCAACACGTTGGAGGGGTGGAAATCGAAATGGCAGACGCCCCGCCCGTCATCGTCCAGTGGTCCGAGCAGCGTGGGCAGCTCCGTCAGCAGCTCCGTCCGCAGCCCGACGTCGGGCACGCTCGCCTCGACCTCGGTGCGCAGCCGGGGCACCAGGTCGGGCAGGCCGGCGACCGTCGTCCGGTTGCAGAGCAGCTGGAGGGAGACGAATTGTCCGGCGAGGCGGTCGACCTCCTCGGGTCCCGCGGACGTCACCACCTGCAACAGCGACGGACCATCGACCCGGTCCAGGACCACGCCGCTGCGGCCGTCGACCGTGGCCGTGCCGTGCGGCCGGGCGACGGGCAACCCGGCGTCGGCCAGCATCGTCAGCACGCTTTCCTCGAACACGGACAGGCCGTTCCACTCGGGGCGGTCGAGCTTGAGCACCCGCCCCTCGCCGTAGGCGAAGACCTCGGCCGTGCGGCCCTCGGCCAACCGCTCCACGCCGCTCGCTCAGCCCTGCAAGCGAGCGCGCAGGGCGGCGGCGGCCCTCGCCAGTTCCGTGGCGTCGACGGCGGGGATGGCGGCGAAGTCGAACGCCTCCGATTCGACCGGCCCGCCGGCCCGGGCGTCGTGGAGGGGTCGAGGGACCAGGTGGACGTGCAGATGCGGCACGCCGTTGCCGAGGCTGAACCAATTCATCTTCGCCGGCCGGTACTCCTCGTCGACGGCGCCCGCGACCAGCGCCACCTCGGACCAGAACCCCGCTGTCTCCCCGGCCGAGAGCTCGGTCGGCTCGGCGACGTGGCGGCCCTTCCAGATGACATAGGCATAGCCGGGCCGAACGGGACGGCGACCGAGGTACCCGTCGGCCCACCTGCCCTCGAAGATCCGCAGCCCGTGCGGCGTGTCGTCGGCGCCCGGCCCGCACATGGCGCATCCTTCGCCCCGGCGACGCGCGGGAAATGCAGTGGGCCAGGCGTGCTCGGGCATGGCCTTCAGTCTGCCCATCGCCGGGCCGCGGTGACCCGCTGGCTTCACCCGGCGACTTCGGCCGCCGCCTCGCCCGCCGCCTCGACCACACGGGCCAGGACGGCGTCGTCGTGGGCCAGGCCGGGGAACATCACCTCGTAGGCACCCGGCGCCAGCGCCACGCCGCGACGGAGCATGGCGTGGAAGAAGTGCGCGTAGGTGTCGCCTGCGGCTATCGCCCGGGCGCTCTCGTAGTCGGTCGGGAGGGAGATCGGACCGGCGTCGACCGGCGCCACGAAGAGCCCGACCAGTGGTCCCACCACGGGGACGGCGACGGACAGGCCTCCGCCCGCCACCGCCGCTTCGAGGTCCTTGGCGAACAGCGCGGCCCGCCCCGTCAGTGCGTCGTAGTCCGCCGGGCCGACTGCGTCGAGAACGGCCAACCCCGCCGCCGTCGCGAGCGGGTTCCCCGACAGCGTGCCGGCCTGATAGACGGGACCGCCGGGTGCCAGCTCGGCCAGCAGTGCCCGCCGCCCGCCGAAGGCTCCGACCGGCAGCCCACCCCCGATCACCTTGCCGAAGCACCAGAGGTCAGGCGTCACGCCGGACCAGCCGGTGGCCCCCGCCGCTCCGAGCCGGAAGCCGGTGATGACCTCGTCGAAGATGAGCAGGGCGCCGGCGGAGCTGCACGCCGTGCGCAGCCCCTCGAGAAAGCCGGGCTCGGGTGCCACGAGGTTCATGTTGGCCGCCACCGGCTCGACGATCACGCAGGCCACCCGCTGGTCGATCTCGGGCACCACGTTGTAGGGAACCACCTCGGTGTCGGCCACCGCTCCGGCGGAGACCCCGACCGAGCCCGGGAGGCCGAGCATGGCCACACCGCTGCCGCCGCCGGCCAGCAGGCCGTCGGAGTGGCCGTGGTAGCAGCCGTCGAACTTGATCACCCGGTCACGCCCGGTCGCGCCGCGGGCCAGACGCACCGCGCTCATGGCGGCCTCGGTCCCCGAGGAGACCAGGCGCACCTGCTCGCACCCGGGCACGCGGGCGCAGATCGCCTCGGCCAGCAGCACCTCGCCGGGCGTCGGCGCGCCGAACGTGGTGCCCCGCGCCGCCGCCGCCGCCACCGCCGCCGTGACCACCGGGTGCGCGTGCCCCAGCAGGACGGCTCCGTAGGACTGCACCATGTCGAGATAGCGGTTGCCCTCGGCATCGACCACGGAGGCGCCCTCACCCGAGACGACCGTGTACGGCGTTCCCCCGACAGAAGCGAAAGAGCGGACGGGCGAGTCCACACCACCCGGAATGACCCGCCGGGCCCGTTCGAACCAGTCGGCGTTCGTCGTCGGGACGGCGTCAGCCACCGAGTGCCTCGGCCACCTCGGCGGCGAAGTAGGTCAGGATGAAGTCGGCGCCGGCCCGCTTGAGGACGGTGAGCTGCTCGAGGGCCACCGCGGGCCCGTCGATCCACCCCGCGGCCGCAGCCGCCTTGATCATCGCGAACTCGCCGCTGACGTGGTAGGCGGCCAGCGGGACCGACACCGCGGGGCGCACCGTGGCCAGGACGTCGAGGGACGTCATGGCCGGCTTGACCATGATCATGTCGGCGCCCTCGTCCACGTCCTGCTGAATTTCGGCCAGCGCCTCGCGCCCGTTGCGCGGGTCCTGCTGGTAGGCGCGGCGGTCACCGCCGCCGGCGATGGTGACGTCAACGGCGTCCCGGAACGGACCGTAGAGGGCGGAGGCGTACTTGGACGCGTAGGCCAGGATGGCAACCTGGTCGTGGCCGCCGCCGTCGAGCGCAGCGCGGATGGCGGCCACCTGGCCGTCCATCATGCCGCTGGGCGCCACCACGTCGGCGCCGGCGTCGGCCTGCGCCAGCGCGATGCGCTGGTAGAGCTCGAGCGTCGGATCGTTGAGCACCTCGCCGTCGGGGCCGAGGATGCCGCAGTGCCCGTGATCGGTGTACTCGTCGAGACACAGGTCCGCCATGAGGACGAGCTCGTCACCGACCGCATTGCGCACGGCGCGCAGCGCGACCTGCACGACGCCGTCCGGGTCCCAGGCCCCGCTCCCCCGGGCGTCCTTGCCGGCCGGCACGCCGAAGAGGATGAGACCAGGGACACCCGAGCGCGACGAGTCGCTTGGCCTCCACCACGAGTGAGTCGAGCGAATGCTGCATCTCTCCGGGCATGGATGCGATTGCGACCGGCTCCGTGGCGTCCTCGCGCACGAACAGCGGGGCGACGAGGTCGTCCGGGCCGAGGCGGGCCTCGGCGACCAGCCGCCGCAGCGCCGGTGTGCGGCGCAGGCGGCGCAGGCGGCGCACCGGGAACCCGGCGCCACTGGGCGCAGACGCCGCGTCGACCATATGACCAGCCTACGGGCCGCCGTCCCCCCGGGGGCCCAACTCGCCGATCAGCTCGTCCACGATGCCTTGGGCCGACGAGCCCCAGGCCTCGTGCACACCGTCGAAGCCGGCGGCGAGCGCCGCCGCAGCCGTCGTCGGGCCGATGCACACGACATGCGCCGGCGCGCGCACCGGATCGCCGTCCGCCGTGCGCAGGGCCAGGAACGCCTGCACGCTGGAGGTGGCGGTGAACGTCAGTGCATCGGCGGCGGCCACCCGTTCCAGGAGCGCCGGTTCGGGCGCGGCGCGCCGGACGGTGCGATAGGCCTCCACGCGCCGGACGTCCCAGCCCTTCTCTCCGAGTCCTTCGGGAATGGTGTCGGGGGCGAGGTCGGCGCTCGGGAAGAGGACGCGTCCGGAGCCGGCGCCCGCCGGGTCGGGGAAGGCCTCGACGAGTCCGCGCGCGCTGTGCTCGGCTGGGACCAGGTCGGGCTCGACGCCGGCTCGGCGGAGCGCGTCGGCCGTGGCCGGCCCGACCGCGGCCACCAGCACGGCGCCCAGTGCGCGCGCGTCGCGCAACGAACCCACGAAACGGTCCACCGCGTTGACCGAGGTCAACACGACCCAGTCGTTGCCCTGCACGCCGGCCGCGGCCGCCCGCAGCGCGGCACCTCCGTCCTCGGGCTCGACCTGGCGGGTGAGCGGCAACTCCAACGCCGTCGCGCCCGCTCGCTCGAGCGCGTCCACGAGCCCCCGGGCGCGTGCGCCCACGCGCGTCACCACCACCGTGCGGCCCGCCAAGGGGCCGTCGCTCACCGATGGCGCGCCCTGCAGGCCGTGCGCGCCGTGCACGCCCAGCGCGGCCACGGGTCCCACCACAATGACGGCCGGCGGCCCCAGATCGACGTCGGCCAGTCCGGCCAGCGTCGTGCGCGCCACCCGTTGCGACGGGGTGGTCCCGCGCGCAATGACCGCGACGGCCGTGTCGGGTGCCCGGCCTCCCTGCATGAGGGCGGCGGCGATGGCGGCGCGGTTGGTCATACCCATGAGGATCACCAGCGTCCCGCCGACGCGGGCCAGCGCCTCCCAATCGTGCTCGCTGGTCCCGTCCGAATGGCCGACCCGGCCGGTCACGACGGTGACCGAGGCCGCCACGCCGCGTTGGGTCACGGGGATGCCGGCGGCGGCGGGGACGCCGAAGGCCGACGTCACACCCGGGACCACCTCCCAGGCGACGCCCGCCTGCGCCAGGGCCTCCACCTCTTCCCCGCCGCGGCCGAAGAGGAAGGGGTCGCCACCCTTCAGTCGCACTACGACGGCGGACGCCCGACCGTGCTCGACCAGCAGGCGCGCGATCTCCTCCTGCCGCCCCGCTCCTCCCGCCGGCGTCTCGGGGTCCTTGCCCACGTCGAGGACGAGCGCCGACGAGGGCACCAGGTCGAGCACGGCGGGGCTGACCAGCCGGTCGTGCAGGACGACGTCGGCCCGGGCCAGCAGCGCGGCCCCCCGCCGGGTCAGCAGGCCGGGGTCACCCGGGCCGGCACCGACCAGGTAGACCGTCACGGCGCGGCATCCGGCGCGGCATCCGGCGGGCCGTCCGGCGGGCCGCCGAAGCCGTCGATGGCAGCCCCACCCCCTTCCAGGAGGGCCCGTGCCACCGCGGCGCCGACAGCCTCGGGGTCCTCGCCCTCCCGGGTCAGGCGGACCACGGTGTGCCCGTCGCCACTGGCCAGGAGTCCCGAGACCCGGAGCACCGGGCCCCCGGCTGCGAGCTCGGCGAAGGCGCCGACGGGAACCGTGCAGCTGCCACCTACGGCGGCCAGGACGGCGCGCTCGGCGCGCAGGGCCCGGTGACTCGGCTCGTGGTCGATGGCGCCGACCAGCTCACGCAGCCCCGTGTCGTCCGCCCGGCATTGCACCGCGATGCAGCCCTGACCGGCCTGCGGCAACACGTCGACCGGGTCGAGCACGTCGCTCACCTTGCCCTCCCAACCCAGGCGCTCCATGGCGGCCACGGCGATGACCACGGCGGAGACCCTTCCCTCTTCGACGACGGCGACCCGTCGGGCCATGTTGCCGCGCAGGTCGGCGAACACGAGGTCGGGGCGGAGTGCGGCCAGTTGGGCCCGACGCCGCGCCGATCCGGTCGCCACCAGGCCGCCGGCCGGCAGGCCGGCCAGGGTGGCGCCCACGAGGCCGTCGCGCGGATCGGCCCGCAGCGGGATGGCGCCCAGCACCAGATGGGCCGGCATGACCGAGGTCATGTCCTTGGCCGAATGCACGGCGGCATCGGCCCGCCCCTCGGCCACCGCCGCCTCCACCTCGGTGACGAACACGCCTTGGCCCCCGATCTCGTCGAGAGGCGAGGTGGTGTCCCGGTCACCCCGCGTGCGCACGACGAGTGGCTCGACCTCGAGCCCGGGGTGGGCCTGACGCAGGAGCTCGGAGACCAACTCGGTCTGGCGCAGGGCGAGCGGCGAGCCGCGGGTGGCCAGGCGGATGGTTCCCATGGCCCGACTATCGCATGGCCCCGACTACAGGTCGAAGAGGAGGCGCAACGCCTCGACGAGCCGCTCGCCGCGGGGTGTCCCGGCCGTCTCCTTCAAGAGCATGGTCGGCTCGTGCAGCATCTTGGCCAGGGCGGACCGCGTGGCGGCGTCCACGTGGTCCCACTCCTCCTCGCTCAGATCGGCCAGCTGCGCCCGATGGCGCTCCAGCTCGGCGACCCGCAGCGTCTCGAGGTGGGACCGCAACGACGCGATGATGGGGGCGGCGCCGCGTTGGCGGCTGGCGCTGCGGTAGCGGTCGACCTCGGCGGTCACGATGTCTCGGGCGGCCACCGACTCCTCGGCGCGGTCGCCCAGCGCCCGCGCCACCGAGACGCTCAAGGTGTCCATGTCGAGCAGCGTGACGCCCTCGCGCCCGCCCACCGCCGGATCGACGTTGCGCGGCACCCCGAGGTCGATCACCAGGAGTGGTCCCGCGACGCCGTCGAAGTCCTCCGCCTGGAGCACGTGGGACTCGGCCGCCACCGCGCTCAGGACGACGTCGGCGTCGACCAGCTCTTGCGGCGACGCGCTCGAGCGGCGCCGCCCGCATCTCGAACGATCCGGTCGCTGCCTGGCGCACGAGGTCCCGCGCCCGCGCGGCCGAACGGTTCACGACCACGACGCGTTGCGGGGCGTCATCGGGCTCAATGTCCGACAGGGCGCGACACACGCCGAGGCCCATGTCGCCCGCGCCGACGACGACGACGCGGGCGCCGCGCAGTCCCGCCTTGTCCTCCCCCCGGGCCACGGTCACCGCGGCATAGGCGAACGAAGTGGTCCCCTTCGAGATGCCGGTCTCGGTGCGCACCCGCTTGCCCGTCTGGAGTGCGTGTCGGAAGAGCGCGGAGAGGATGGGGCCGCAGGTGCCTTCCTCCTGGGCCCGCTCGAAGGCGCGGCGCACCTGGCCGACGACCTCGGTCTCGCCGGTCACGACGGACTCGAGGCCCGAGGTCACCGAGAACAGATGGGCGGTCACGTCGTCGTCGAAGCGGACGCTGGCGTGCGCCGACAGCTCTTCCACCGAGAGGTGCGACTGCTCGGACAGGACGTCGTAGATCTCCGCCACGGCGTCGTGGAAGCGGTCGACCACCGCGTACACCTCGGTGCGCAGGCAGGTCGAGAGCACGACCGCCTCCTGCACGTTGCGACGGTGGTTGAGCGCGCTGAGCGCCTTGTGCAGGTCGCCGTCGGGGACGGCCGCCGCCTCGAGGAGCGGCAACGGGGCCTGGGTGTGCTGGAGCCCTATGACGACGACGGACACTCGTTTCCTTCCTGGGTCGGCTCACGATTGTGCCGGTCCGGACCTCCAGATTGCCAGTCGCCGCCGGCGCGCGCGGCCGTCAGGCGAATTCCGAGCGCTGGGAGAGCCCGACCGACCCCATCATGGGTGCGCGCGCCCTGTCCGGCCCGCGGCCCTCGTCGCGGGCCCGGTAGAACCCCAGGACCTGCAGCTCGATGGACAGGTCCACGTAGCGGAGATGGACGGTGGACGGAACGGTCAGCACCCTCGGGGCGAAATTGAGCAGCGAGGTCACCCCGGCCCGCACCAGCAGGTCGGCCACCCCCTGCGCGGCCCAGCCGGGCGTCGTGATCACGCCGATGTCAGGGCGCTCGGCGGGGCGCAGGGTGGCGATCTCGTCCATGTGGCGCACCCGCATGCTCCGGATCTCCTCTCCGACCACCGCCGGGTCGACGTCGTAGAGGGACGTGACCTGGCAGCCCCGTGAGGCGAAGCCGGCCGAGTTGGTCAGGGCGCGGCCCAGATTGCCGATGCCGACCACCGCCACGGACCAGTTCTCGTCCACCCCGAGCGCACGATCGATCTGTGCGATCAGGAACTCGGGGTCGTAGCCCGAGCCCCGGGTGCCGAACGAACCCAGGAGCGAGAGGTCCTTGCGCACCTTGGCGGCGTTGACGCGGGCCAGGTCGGCCAGCTGCTCCGAGGAGACCGTGCTGGTGCCCCCCCGCACCAGCTCGAGCAGGATCCGCTGGTAGATCGGGAGCCGCAGCACCGTCGCCTCGGGGATCCGCCTCACTGGGGCCGCCTCGTCGGAACTCCGCCGCTCGTCGTTCACTGCGTCGGATGGTACGAGGCCACTCCAGGCCGCACCAAACCGCCTGGCGGCGCTGCCGTCACCAGGCCAGGACGAGCAACTCCCCTGCGACGACATTGAGCCAGCCGGCCGCCGACGCCTCTCCGGCCACCACCGCGAGATGCCCGTTGGCGTCGACCAGCAGTCCGAACTCCCCTTGCTGCAGCTGGCCGAAGGCGTCGACACAGCGCAGCTGTACGCCGTCGGGCACCAGCGAATGCGGCAACCCGTCGGGCGCCTCGCGTCCCGACTCGATCCGGGCCGCCAACTCGACGCACCCCGACAACGGGATGCCCGCGACGCGGGCATCGGCCACGGTCGCCGCCAGCTGCAGGTTGCCGAACCTGTCGACCCAGGTGACCTCGGTCCGCAGGCTGGCACGCCCGTCGTGCAGGCGGCCCTCTTCCACCACCCCGCCCACGAGGCGCACCAACGACGTCGGGTCGACCGGCTCTCCGAGGTCGACGAGCGCGGCGCCCGCACAGAGGGCGGCCGCAGCCGGCGCGAAGAGATCGCGCCCGTCGAACGTCCAGCCGCGGTCGGGCGGTGCTCCCCCGCGGGCCAGCTCGACCACCCGGGCGATCGGTGCTTCGGCCGCCGCCTCGGCCGCCGCCACCAGCAGTCCGTTGTCCGGCCCGACGAAGGCCAGCAACGCGCCGGAGGGCAGCGCGACCTGCACGCCGATGCCGCGCCGCTCCGTGCCGACGCCGGGGTCGACGACGGCAAGGACGACACCGGGTCCCAGATGGGGTACCGCCCGCACCAGCGCGTGACTGCCCGCGCGCACGTCGAAGGGCGGGATGTGATGCGTCAGATCGATGACGGTGGTCCCCGGCGCCCGCGCCGCAATGACCGCGTGCACGACGCCGGCGAATTCGTCCGCGGTGCCGAAGTCGGAGAGGAAGAAGACGGTGCGCATGGGCTCACTCGTCACGTCGACACTCAGCGCTGCAGGTTGCGCGATCGCTCGGTGGCGGCCGCGACCGCCTCCATGAAGGCAGAGCGCACGGCGCGGGCCTCGAGGGTCCGGATGCCGGCGGCGGTCGTCCCCGCCGGCGAGGTCACCATGGCACGCAGGGCTTCGGGATCCCGGCCCGTCTCCTGCAGCAGGGCGGCGGAGCCGCGCATGGTCTCGACCACGAGTGTGCGGCTGACCTCGCGCGAGAGCCCCATCTGGACGCCCGCTTCCATGAGGGCCTCGGCGACCAGGAAGAAGTAGGCCGGGCCCGAGCCGGAGAGCCCGGTCACCGCATCTTGCAGGCGCTCGGGCAGTCGGACGACCGTCCCCACGGCGGAGAGCACGTCCTCGGCCCAAGCCAGGTCCCGCGAGGTGGCGAACGACCCGCCCGAAATTGCGGTCACGCCGGCGCCCACCAGGGCGGGCGTGTTGGGCATCGCCCGCACGACCGACGGCTCACCGCCGAGCGCGGACTCGAGGCGCACCGCAGGGACCCCGGCCACAATGGAGAGCAGGCGCGTCACCCCGGTGGCGCCGAGGGCACGGCAGGCCGCCTCCGCCACATCGGGCTTCACCGCCAGGACGGCGCCGGCGATCCGCTCGCCGCCGTCGTCGAGCAGGCCGGCCTCGGGGGCGGGGAGGAGGCGCACACCCGGGAAGGCCTCGGCCAGCTCCTCGCGGCGTTCCGCCGCCGGCTCCACCACGGCCACGTCGGCCGCACCGGCCCACCCCGAACGGAGCAGGCCGCCGAGGAGAGCGCTCCCCATCTTCCCGCCACCGACAATGAGCAGGTTGGGCACGGTCGCGACGTTACCGAGCGCGCGGGCGTCGCGTCAGCGGCGGGGGCGGCGGCGGTAGGTCGAAGGGTGGGCCAGGGTCATGGCGGTCGGGAAGTGGTCGTCGGTGTAGACCACCGACGCCCCGGCGATGCGGTCCAGCTCGTCGTCGTCGATGAGGCGTGCCGGCACCCGGCCGACCAGGTACACGGCGTCCTCGGGACCGAGCGCGAACGACATGCCGAACAGCTGGCTGTTGCGCCGCAGGAGGTACGCAAAGACCTCCTCCTTGTGCTCCTCGGGTGCGGGCATGAACTGCGCCTCGTGCCACAGCGTGCGCTGCTTGAGGGTGAACCACACCGTGATGAAGTCCTTCTCGTCGCCCTTGAAGCGGAGATACCACTGGAACGACGCGGTGCGATCGGTCACCTCCTGGCGCTCGGCCGCCACCAAGGGCCCGTCCGCCGCCAGCTCGCGTGCGGCCCAGGCGTCGATGCAGGCGACGGCGGCCGCCATCTCCTCGTCGGCGGGGAGGTCGACGGTCGGCATGGCGCGGCGGTCGGTGGGGCGGGACGGTGCGCTCAGCCGCACTCGACGAGACGGCTCGAGGCCAGCTCGTCGTGCAGCTCGACCAAGGTGCGGGCCGCGGCGCGCCAGGTATAACGGCGGGCCCGCAGCACCGAGGCGGTGGAGAGCCGCTCGGCCGCCAGCGGCTCGTCGAAGACCTTGCGCACGGCGGCGGCGTAGGCCACCGGGTCGGGGTCGTCCACCAGGTAGCCGGTGTGCCCGTGGTCGACGAGCGTGGTCAACCCGCCGACGGCCGAGGCGACGATCGGGGTCCCGCAGGCGGCCGCCTCCAGCGCCACCAGGCCGAAGGACTCGGAGCGGCTGGGCACGATGCACACGTCCGCCGCCCGGTAGTAGGACGACAGCAGCTCGTGCGGTTGGGGTGCGACGAAGTGCACGTACTGGCGCACGCCGCGGGCGTCGGCCACGTCGTAGAGGTTCTGCAGCGACTTCTCCCCGTGCGGGCCGCTCGGGCCACCGACGACAACGAGGCGATACGGCTCCCCGCCGCTCTCGCGCAGCTCGGCCAGCGTCTCGATCGCCGCGTCCGCACACTTCAGCGGTTGGATGCGACCGACGAAGAGGAGGAGCCGCCCGTCGAGCGGCAGACCGAGGGCGCGGCGGGCTTGCGGCCGGTGGCCGGGACCGAAGAAGGCGTGGTCCACGCCGGGAGGCACGATGCGGATGCGCCCGGGGTCGCCGCCGTAGAGCGAGGCGATCTGCTCCGCCTCGACGGTGCAGGACGCCAGGACGGCGTCGGAGCAGTCGATGATGGACGCTTCGGCCTCGGCCCGGCGGTGCGGCATGTCGGCCTCCACCTCCTCGGGCACGGACTCGGCCTTGACGCGGTCGAGGGTGTGGAACGTGCACACGAGAGGGAGGTTCAGCTGGTGCTTGATCACATGCCCCGAGAGCCCGGACAGCCAGTAGTTGGCGTGCACCGAGGTGTAGGGCAGCTCGCCGGCCGCGGGCGCGGCGGCCATGCGGTCGAGCACGTGGGCCGTGAACTCGTCGACCACCGTGGGGAGTGATTCCTTGGGCACGGCGTGGAGCGGTCCGGCCGGGACGTAGTGGACCCGCAGACCGGGCTCGACGTCGATGACGGGCGGCAGATCCGGAGACCAGGCCCTGGTGAACACGTCACAGGCCACGTCGGAGCGGGCCAGGGCCGAGGTCAGCTCCCGCACGTAGACGTTCATGCCACCGCCGTCGCCCGTGCCCGGCTGGGCCAGGGGTGACGTGTGCAGGGAGAGGACCGCGAGCCGGCGCATGGCGTTGAGAGCCTACCGGCGGCCGCGAAAATCGCTCCGGCCGGGCCTGCGGGGCGTGCCTGGACGGCTCAAGCGGAGGCGTGCTCGGCCGGGGCGGGCGGCTCGGTTGCGCCGGGTGTCCTGGCCTCGGCCGGCGCACTGGCGTCGCCCGGTTTCGGCTCCCCCGACTCGTCCTCGTACTCGCGACGGAAGGAGAGGTAGATCCGCACGAGGGCCTGCTTCTGCTCCTCGCTGATCGACTGGTCGGCCATGATGGCCCGGGTCAGGTCAGGCGTTCCGGACGGCGGCTCGAGGATCCCGGCCTGCACGTAGAGCGTCTCGGCCGAGATGCGCAGTGCCTTGGCGATCTGCTGGAGGATCTCGGCCGACGGGCGGCGCAGCCCCCGCTCGATCTGGCTCAGGTACGGATTGGAGATCCCGGCCAACTCGGACAACCGCCGCAGCGAGAGCCGGGCCGATCCCCGCTGCTCCCGGATGAACGTTCCCAGATCGAGCCAGCGGTCCTTGGGGTCCGTGCTCACTCCTGCAAGCGTACCGCCGGAGGGGGATGCGGCCGTGTCCCCCCGGCGTCAGGCGCAGTGCGGTCGCAGCTTCGGCCCGCGTCTGGTCGGCGTCTGGTCGCAGCTTCGGGCCTGGTCGTACGGCCGTTGGATCCCGGGTTGGGATATCGCCGCCTTCGGGTATGGTCCAGCACGCAGGACCACGACGACCGCACGACGACCCCCACCGAGGAGATCACCATGGCCGAGTACACGCTCCCAGACCTGCCGTACGACTACGCCGCACTCGAGCCGCACGTCTCGGCACAGATCATGGAGCTCCATCACGACAAGCACCACGCCGCCTACGTCACCGGCGCCAACCAGACGCTCGAAAAGATGGCCGCCGCCCGCGACAAGGACGACTTCGGCGCCATCGTGGGGCTCGAGAAGACGCTCGCCTTCCACATCTCCGGCCACGTGCTGCACTCCATCTTCTGGAACAACCAGAGCCCCGACGGCGGCGACAAGCCCGATGGCGCGCTGGGATCGGCCATCGACGAGAACTTCGGCTCCTTCGACAAGTTCAAGGCGCATTTCACCCAGGCCACGTCGACGATCCAGGGCTCGGGCTGGGGCGTGCTGGCCTACGAGCCTCTCGCCGGCCGACTGATCGTCGAGCAGGTCTACGACCACCAGGGCAATGTCGGCAACGGGTCGGTCCCGCTTCTCGTCTTCGACGCCTGGGAGCACGCCTTCTATCTGCAGTACAAGAACGTGAAGGCCGACTTCTTCGCCGCGCTGTGGAACGTCGTCAACTGGTCCGACGTGGCGAGCCGTCTCGCCGCCGCCAAGAAGCTGACGATCGCCGGCTAGCAGGAAGCAAGAAGCAAGAAGCTCACGTTCGCCGGCTCGTCAGGGGGCCCCGACTGGGGCACCCCGGCGCCGGGCGCCTGTGGGGCCGCGCCCGATCAGGCCACGGTGAGGTGCTGCTCGCAGAAGGTGCGGGAGGGGTCACGCTCGAGATCGGCATCGGGGACCGGTGCACCGCAGGTCTCGCACTGTCCGTAGGTGCCCTCGCTCAGGCGCTCGAGAGCGCGGTCGACGCCGTCGAGGACGGCTGAAGCCCGGGTCAGCTCGGATTCATAGCGCTCCTCCACAAACCAGCAGGGTAGCGTCGGAATCGTGCCTGGCGGTGACGGACGGCGAACGGCGCGCAGTCCCAGCTTGTTTAGGGGTTGCGGTGCAGGGGCAGAAGGACGGCAACCGGCATGAACGGCCCCAATTCGACGGGGGGAGAGGCCACGGCCGAGATGCGCTCCATCACCACACCGGCTGGTGCCACCCGCCGGTTCCCGGCAACGACTGCGGCCGTCGGCCAGGCGCGCCGGTTCCTGCTCAGCCTGCTGCCCCCCGGCGCCCCGGGCGAAGACTCGGACGCGCTCGTGCTGATGCTCTCGGAGCTGGCGACCAACGCTGTGCAGCACGCCGCAACCGGGTTCGAGGTCGTCGTCCACGTCGCGCCCGATTGCGGTCACGTGCGGGTCGAGGTCAGCGACAGCGCCGGCGGGTTCCCGGCGCCATCGGAACAGGTCGCGGACGCGCCACACGGGCGCGGCTTGCACATCGTCGCGCGCGCTGGCCGACACCTGGGGCATCGAGATGCAGCGCGACCGGCCCGGCAAGACAGTGTGGTTCTCCCTACCCTTGTCGGGGGGACCCTTGTCGGCCGGCGACGGGAACGGCCCGCCGACCAGTCCCGAGGCACGATCCGACGTCGCGGCGGCGCACGTCGACGTGACGAGCGGGGCGGCGGTGCGGGCCGTGGCGCAGGTGGCGACGGAACCGGCAGGCATTGAGCCCACCGTGCCCATCCAAGGCGTGCGGCTGGTGCTCGACGGGCTGCGCGACGCGGTCGTGGTCACCGACGACCAGGGCCAGATTCGCTATGTGAATGCAGCCGCCGAGGATTTGCTGGGCTGGCCCCGCGGTGCCTTGATAGGTCGACCGGTCTTCGACCTCGTACCCGATTCCCTCACCGCGACGGTGGGCGACGACTACGGGGCGTTCGTGCGTTCCCAGGCCCCGGACCTCGTCGGGCGCCCCCTCGACGTCGACATCAAGCGCGCCGACGGCACAGAGGTCCGCACCGAGTTGGTCATCAGTATCTTCGACCACCCGCTGGTCGGTCCCGTGGTCGTGGGCATCATCCGCCCCCGCGACGAGAAGAAGTTGCAGCGCTGGTCGGAGCTGACGACAGAGCTCCTCGAGATCCTCGCCGATGCCCCGATCGACGAGCCCCCGGCCGAGCGGCTCCTGTCGACCCTGGGCCGGCGACTCGACTGGGACGTGACGACGCTGTGGACGTTCTCGGCCAACCAGAGGCTGGTGTGCCGACACGTCTGGACGCGCACACCGAGCGTCGCGCCCGCCTTCGCGTTGGAGAAGGCGGCCGACCCGACAAGCGGGAGCGGGGGTCTCCCCCGGTGGGTCTCGGAGCACGGCGAACCCCTGTGGATCGCCGATCTCGTGGCCGACCAGCGCTTCGTGACGGGCTCGCTGGTGGAGGACGGGCTGCAGAGCGCCTACGCCTTCCCGGTCCGCTACCACGGCGCCTGCGTGGGGATCGTGAAGATGCTGAGCCGTCGCCCGCGTGAGCGCGACCCTTCCGTCGTCGAGCTCATGGATGCAGTGGGCGACCACCTGGGAGAACTGCTCCACGCGTCGGCGCAGGCGACCGAGCGTGAGCATCTCGTCGAGGAACTGCTCGAAGCCCGCCGTCGCAACGAATTTCTCCTCCTGGCCACCCAGGTGCTCTCCGAAGTCGTCGACTACCGAAAGATGGTGGAGCGCCTGGCCCAGATCTCGGTCCCCGTCATGGCCGACCTGTGCCTGATCGACATCGTGGACGAGGACGGCCAGATGCGACGGATGGCGGCCTGGCACGCCGACCCGGAGAAGCGTGCGCTCACCGAGGAGCTCCGGGCGTCCTACCCGCCCGAACCCAACGGCGTCCATCCGGCCATGGAGGTCATGCGCAGCGGCCGGTCGATGTGGAGCGCCAAAGTCGACGACGACTTCCTGCGCAAGGCCAGTCGCGACGAGCGCCATTTCGACATCCTCAAGACACTCGGCTTCACGTCGTACGTCACGGTGCCGCTCCGCCTACGCGACGAACAGGTCCTCGGAACGGTGAGCCTCGTCTCCGCCGGCTCGGGTCGCAGCTTCTCCGAGAAGGATCTCGGCCTGGCCGAGCAGCTGGCCGAACAGGTCAGCTCCGTCGTCATCAGGGCCCGGGCCTATGACCGCGAACGGCGGATATCGCACGAGCTACAGCGGCACCTGCTGCCCGATGCCATCCCGGCCATCGGCGGGTGGGACGTGGCGGCCCGCTACCGGCCGGCGGGCGTCGGCGTCGAAGTCGGTGGTGACTGGTACGACGTCGTGCCCATCACCGAGCACCTCGTCGCCCTCGTCGTCGGGGACGTGGAGGGCCACGACCTCGGGGCGGCGCGGATCATGAGTCGCCTGCGCCACACCCTGGGACTGCTTCTGCTCGAAGAGCGGGCGCCCGGCGCGGCACTGCAGCGGCTCAACCGGGTCTCCCTGGCCGGCGTCGGAGGACGCCTGGCCACTGCTCTGGTCGGCATCCTCGACACCCGGACCGGGTCGATCACACTCTCCTCCGCCGGCCATCCCTCCCCCGTACTCGTCGAGTCGGGTCAGGCCGTCGAGCTCCCCGTGCCACCAGGGCCACCGCTGGGCGTGCAGCACTGCGACTACAAGGACCACGAGTTCCTGCTGGACCGGGGCTGCCTCGTGATGTTCACGGACGGCCTGGTGGAGCGGCGCGGGAGCCATCTCGACGAGCGCTTCGCCCTGCTCGAGACGTCGCTGCGCGCCTCCCCCAGCAGCGATCCCGGCCGGGTGGCGGACTTCGTCATCGATGCCATGACCTCCGACACGCGCAGCTCGGACGACATCGTCGTGCTGACCGCCCGACGCCAAGGAGACGACCCCGGACTGATTTGAGCGCCGGATACCCCTCTGTCTCAGCACTTCCTAGTGTGAAGGCGTGCACAAGGAGGCAGCCGTGACGCCGCTCGTCGGCGCCCACATCCCCGTCCCCTGCCTCGACGGTGTGGAGCGGCCGTACCGTGACCTCGATTGCGCCGCATCGACGCCGGCCATGGAGTCGGTGGCGGAGCGGGTCGCCGACTTCTTGCCGTGGTACTCCAGCGTCCACCGGGGAGCCGGCTACAAGTCACGCCGCGCCACGGCCGCGTACGAGGAAGCCCGCGACAGCGTGCACCGGTTCGCCCGGCGGCCAGCCGGCGGTGAGGACATCGTCGTCCTGGTGCGCAACACCACGGAGGCGATCAACCATCTCGCCTACCGGCTGGGCCTGGGCCCCGACGACGTCGTGGCCACCACGGTGGTCGAACACCACGCCAACCTGCTCCCCTGGGCGCGGGTGGCGCACCGGCGCTGGGTGGAGTGCGGCACCACCGGCACCTTCGAGACGGCGGACGTGGTGCGGGTCCTCGAGGACGGACGGCCGCCGGCCCTCCTCGCGCTGACCGGAGCGTCGAACGTCACCGGCTGGCTCCCCCCGGTGGAGGAGATCTGTGCCGAGGCCCATGCCCGCGGCGTCCCCGTCCTGCTCGATGCGGCGCAGCTGGCGCCTCATCGTCCCCTCCCCACGGGTCCCGACTTCGTGGCCTTCAGCGGTCACAAGCTCTACGCGCCGTTCGGCGCCGGCGCGCTCATCGGACCACGAGGCGTCTTCGAGCACGGCGACCCCTTTCTGGCCGGCGGCGGCGCCGTCGACCTCGTCGACCTCGACGAGGTGATCTGGACCGATCCGCCCGAGCGCGAGGAAGCCGGCTCCCCCAACGTCGTCGGTGCCGTCGCCTTCGGGGCGGCGATGGACGAGCTGGAGCGGATCGGGTGGGAGACCGTCGTGGCGCACGAGGCCGAGCTCGCGACCCGGCTCTACGAGGGCTTGCGGTCCGTCGACGGCGTGCGCGTGCTCGGACCATGGTCGGAGTCGGGTGAGCGGGACGGGCTGGCAGTGGCCACGTTCACGGTGGACGGGATGCACCACGCCCTGGTGGCGGCCCGCCTCAGCGCGGAGTTCGGGATCGGCGTCCGGCACGGGTGCTTCTGCGCCCACCCCTACCTGATCCGGCTGCTCGGCGTCGGCCGCGACGGGGTGGACAGGGCGCGGGAGGCCGTGCAGCGCGGCGATCGCAGTCGGATCCCGGGGGCGGTCAGGGCGAGCTGCGGGCTCGGCACGACCGATGACGACGTCGACGCGCTGCTCGACGCGCTGCGCCAGCTGGCCGCAGGCGAGCCGGCGCCCGTGCCGTATGTGCAAGACGACGTCACCGGCGACTTCTGGCCGGAGGGCAACGCCGCCGGCTGGAGCGCAGCCGAACGCCCGGCGGGCGCCGCCTGCGCGCGGGGTTAGGGCGGCACTCGTGCGCCGCCGCTGGCTCCCGCCTCTCGCGCTCGTCACCGGCGCCCTTGCGCTGGCGGCCTGTGGCACACCCGTCGGCGGCGCATCCGTCCGCAACGTGGCCTGGGTGGCCACAGGCGCTTCGGTCACCTTGCCGGGCATGGACGTGACGCCGGTCAACCTGGCCCATCGTCACGCGGGGGCCAAGGTCACTGTCGGCAGCCTTCCGTCCGCACTGGCCTACGCGCCCGGCGGCCAGGACCTGCTCGTCGTGACCCAGGGGGACGACCACCTGCACGAGATCGACGCCGCAACGCACCAGGTGTTGCGACAAGTCACGGTGGGCGTGGAGCCCGACGCAGTGACGGTTGCCCCCGGCGGCAGCGGCGGCAAGGGCGTGGCGCTGGTGGCGAACCTCGATTCGAACAGCGTGACCCCTGTCGACCTGGGCACATGGAAAGCGGGTAAGCCGATCGCCGTAGGGTCGGACCCTGTTGCCATTACCGTGTCGGTCGCGGCGTCGGGTGCCTCGACCGCGTTCGTCGCCAACCACGGCAGCGACACGGTGACACCGATCGACGTCGCCACCCTGCAGCCAGGCGCGGCCATTCCGGTCGGGCCTGGGCCGCAGGCCATCGCCGCTGCTCCGGGCGAGGTGCTGGTGGGCAACTTCGGCAACCGGACCCTCACCGCGATCAACCCGACCACCCTGCGCGCGGGCGGTACCATCGCACTCCCGCTCAACCCGACCGGCATCGCCGTCACACCCTCGGGCGCCACGGCCTACGTCTGCGGTGGCGCGGCCGTCGTGGCGGTGAGCGTTGTCGGCCTGACGGTCGGGCTGCCGGTGGCGCTCCCCGATGTGGCGCAGGGAATCGCGTTGAGCGGAGACGGCTCGACCGCATGGGTCACGCAACAGGCGGGCACGCTGATCCCCGTCACGTTGGCCACGGGCAAGCCCGGTGTCCCGTTCCGTCTTGGCGGCCACCCATCCGCCATCGTCGTCGGCGCCGGCTGACCCGGCCGCGTCGGCCCCGGCCGACCAGGCGTGTCGGCGCCGGTCAGACGGCGTAGACCGCCCGCACCCGGAAGCGCAGCGGACGCTCCGTCAGCTCCTCCATGTAGTGGGCCGCCCACCCCGCGACGCGCGCCACGGCGAAGAGCGTGCGGCCGGTGTCCGGGGGCATGCCGGTGCCCCAGCTGAGCGCGGCGAGGGCGAGGTCGCAATTGGCGAGCGGCACATCATGGGCGGCCGCCAGCGCGATGACCTCGTCGAGCATCGCACGGCGTTCTCTGCTGAGGAGGGGCTCGGCCAAGGTCAACAACGCGTCGAAGCGGGCGTCACCACTCTTGTAGACGGCATGCCCGAACCCGGGCAGCCTGCCGCGCTCGCGGAGCACATCGTTCAGCGCGCGCGCCACGCCGTCCCGCTCGGCCACCACGAGAAGCTCATAGGCCTGCTGGCTGGCGCCACCGTGCAACGGCCCGGCCAAGGTCGCGAGACCGGCCAGGAAGGCGTCGTAGGGATCCGAACGTACGGAAGCGGCCACGCGCACGGCCATCGTCGAGGTGGCGAGCTCGTGGTCGGCCAGGAGGACGAGTGCGGCGTTCACCGCGGCCGTCGGCACCACAGGGGACTGACCAGCTGCGCTCGACACCGTCGCCGTCATGGTGGATGCGGTGAGGCGGGCGGAGAGCCTCGCCGCGATGGAGGTCTCCGGGTCTTCCCGGTCGGGCCGCGGTCCGACGACGTCGGTCAGCGCCGCGGTGGCACGACGGGCGGCCCGGGCCACGGCGGCCGGACGCAGGTCCGAACGCAGCGGGTCGGTGGCACCGCACATGACCATGGCCCAGCGCATGCGCTCGAGGGTCGGGGTCAACGGGCACGGACCGAGATCGGGCGCGGCCCAGTCCCCTGGGCCTTCGCTCTGCCAAAGCCGTTCGGCCACGTCCTCGAAGGCGGCCGTCAGGGCCAGGTCGGTGGCCGGTCGGCCGCGGTAGATCGGTCCGAGCTTCTGGTCGAGCTGCGTCACTGCCGTCGTGATGGTGGCCAGGCGGGTCGCCGTCTGGCGCCCGCCCCGGCTGCGTGCGGCCAATGCCTCGATCTCGTCGAGGTCGAAGAGGCTCCCCCGACGGCCGGGATCCGGGTGGGACACGAGCAGCCCGCGGCTGACGTAGGCGTAGAGGGTCGGCACCTTGACGCCCAGTCGGCGGGCCGCCTCCTCCGTGCTCAACATGCGCTCCATGGTCCGATCTTACATTGACTTGATCAACGTTTACAGACGCAGGGAAAGAGCGTCATAGTGGGATCCATGGAAACCATCGTGCGTGATCTCATGACCTCCCCCGCAGTGACGTGCGCTGCCGGCGACAGCCTGGCCACGGCGGCCCGGGCGATGCAACAGGCCGACACGGGCTCGGTCGTGGTGACCGACGACGGCAAGGTGGTGGGCATCCTCACCGAACGTGACCTGCTGCGGGCCGCGGCCGGACAGGGCGATCCCGACCGCGAGCAGGTCCGTCACTGGATGACATCCCGCCCCGACGTGCTGGGACCCGACGAGCGGGCCGACGCTGCCTGGGCCAGCCTGACCTCGCACCATTACCGCCATCTGCCCGTCGTCGAAGGTGACCACTGTGTCGGCGTGGTTTCTTTGCGCGACCTCATGGCGGTGGCGCGCATTCGGCCCGCGGGCGAGGAGAGCGGTGACGTCCCGGCCGGACTCGAAGGCGTGGTGGTGGCCGAGACGACCATCGGCGACGTACGTGGCAAGGAAGGCTTCTTCCACTACCGGCAGTACTCCGCGGTCGAACTCGCAGAGAAGCGTTCGCTCGAGGACGTCTGGCACCTGTTGTTTCGTGGCGAGCTCCCCGACGCGAGCGAGGCTGCCCTCTTCGGCGACGAGGTGCGCCGCCGCCGCGCCCTGCCGCCGGGCCTGCACACCGTGCTGCCCTCCATCGCACAGCGCGGCGCCCCGCTCGACGTGCTGCGCACCGCCGTGTCCCTCCTCGGAGCGGAGCTGGGTTGGCGACCCACCCACGACATCGAGGCTGACGAGCTCTACGACCAGGCCTTGGGGCTCTGCGCGGTCGTGCCGACGATTTTGGCGGCGGCGTACCGGCTGCGTGAGGGGAAGGAGCCGCTGGAGCCACGGGACGACCTCGGCCATGCCGCCAACTACCTCTTCATGCTCACGGGCAGCGAACCGAGTCCGTCGCATGCCCGCGCCATCGAGCAGTACATGATCCTGACGATCGACCACGGGTTCAACGCGTCGACTTTCACGGCCCGCGTGGTGACGTCGACCGGTGCCGATCTCGGTGCCGCCATTGTGGCGGCCATCGGCGCGCTGTCGGGACCGCTCCACGGCGGCGCCCCGAGCCGGGCGCTCGACATGCTCGATGCCATCGGCACGCCCGAGCGGGCCGAGGCCTACATCCGGGCAGCGGTCGAACGCGGCGATCGCATCATGGGTTTCGGCCACCGCGTGTACAAGACCGACGATCCGCGCTCACTCCTCCTGCGGTCGGTCACAGAACGGCTGGGGGGGCCGCTGGTCGAGTTCTCCCAGTCCGTCGAGCGCACGACGGTGGACGTGCTGGCCGAGTTGAAGCCGGGCCGTCAGCTCTACACCAACGTGGAGTTCTATGCCGGCGTCGTCATGCACACCTGCGGGATCCCGCGTGAGATGTTCACGCCCACCTTCGCAGCGGGGCGGACGATCGGGTGGTGCACCCACGTGATGGAACAGGCCGCCCACAACCGCCTGATCCGACCGGCCGCCCGCTACGTCGGGGCTCCGCCGCCCCAGCCGGTTCCGCAGCCCGAGGCCTGAACCCGGGCTCCGCCGTTGGCCTCGCACGGCTCCTTCCGTCGAAAACCCGACTAAAATGGTCGGGCTTCAACACTTCAGGAAAGGAGCAGGTCATGGCCGTCGAGATGACGTCTTCGGGCACGTCCAGCTGGGCCCGTGCCCTCTTCTCGTTCCCGAATCCCGTCAACGAGGTCTCGGCCCGCCTGGTGGCGGCCGGCGTCGTCCTCATGTGCGTGCTCACCATCGCTTTCGACCTGCGCTGGGCAACGATCGTCATCGCCTTTGGCTTCGTGGCCCGGGTGCTGACCGGCCCGACCCTCAGCCCGCTCGGACAGTTCGTGACCCGAGTCGTCACGCCACGCCTGCCCATCGCCGAACGCCCGGTCGCCGGTCCGCCCAAGCGCTTCGCACAGGGCATGGGTGTCGCCTTCTCCGTAACCGCGCTGATCCTGACCGGCCTCGGCTACTGGACGGCCGCCGAGGTCTTCCTCGGCCTGCTGGCCGCGGCGGCGCTCCTCGAGTCCGCCTTCGGCCTGTGCCTCGGGTGCAAGGCCTTCGCCGTGCTCATGCGGGTCGGTGTGGTCCCCGAGGAAGTCTGCGAGCGCTGCAACGACATCTGGGGTACGCAGCGCGCCGCGGCCTGACGCACTGCGCAGTCGCGTCGTCGCGGGAGCGGTCAGTCGTCGTACATGAGGACGCCCCGGATGTTCTTGCCGTCCCGCATGTCCTGGTAGCCCTGGTTGATGTCCCCGAGCTTGTAGGTGTTGGTGATCATGGAGTCCAGGTCGAGCAGCCCGTTGCGGTAGAGCTTCAGAAGCTTCGGGATATCCGAGTGGATGTTGGCCGAACCGAAGATGCTGCCCACGACCTGCTTCTCGTAGATCGTGAGCATCATGAGGTTCATCGTCACTGCCGTCTCGTTGTACGGATGAATGTTCGTGACCACGACCCTGCCCCGCTTGGCGGCCAGGTTGAGGATGGAGTCCATCAGCGGCCCCGATCCGACTCCCATGGCGCAGATCACCTTGTCGCACATGTGGCCCCAGGTCTCCTGCTGAATCAGCCCGAAGGCCTCCTCAATGGAGGACGCCGTGTGGGTCGCACCGAAGGTGGGCGCCAGATCACGCTTGAGCTGCACGGGGTCGATGGCGAAGATCGTCTCGGCGCCCGCGATGCGAGCGCCCTGCACGGCGGAGGCTCCGATGCCCCCGATGCCGATGACCGCCACATTGTCGCCGGGCCGCACGTCTGCCGCGTAGACCGCTGACCCCCACCCGGTGGTGACGCCGCAGCCGACCAGGCACGCCTTGTCGAGCGGGATGTCGTCCAGGATCTTCACGCACGACGCCTGGTTGACCACCGTGTACGGGGCGAAGGTGCCGAGACAGACCATGGTGGAGACGTCCTGGCCGCGGGCATGATGGCGCACCGTGCCGTCGAGTTGCTTGCCCGTCATGAGAATGCCGCCGACGTCGCACAGGTTGGAGTGCCCCGTGGCGCACGGAGGACACTTTCCGCAGGCGGGGACGAATCCGAGCACCACGTGGTCGCCCGGCACCAAGCCGGTCACACCGGGACCCACCTCCTCGACCACTCCGGCGCCTTCGTGGCCGCCGATGACCGGAAGCGGGACCGGCATGTCGCCGGTGAGCAGGTGCTCGTCCGAATGGCACATGCCCGATGCCGCCAACTTGATGAGGACTTCGCCCTCCTTCGGGGGATCGAGCTCGATCGGCTCGACGCTCCACGCTTCACGGTCCCACAACACAGCTGCTTCGGTTTGCACGATGCCCTCCCAGGGTCCGACCTGACGACCATTGACGCTAATGGGCGCCGGGTGGGGCATGCCGGACACGCAACGCCGCCTCGATGGAGCGGGAACTCATGCGCCATGAGTCGTGTATCGGACAGAGCGAAGGCGGCGGCGCGCATCAGACTGTCCGACGGCATGGATGGATGGGGTCAGCTCCTCAATTTCCTCTGATCAATTCCGGCGCTCCGCGGTCCCGCCTGAGTACTCATGCCGCACCGTGCAGCATTTCGATCCGGCGAGCAAGATTCACGGCGTGGTCCCCGATGCGCTCATAGAACCGCGCCAGGAGCGTGACCTGTGCGCCGGTCTGAGGCGGCATGGCCCCGCCGGCGACCTCGCCCGTCAACCGGTCGTGAAGGATGTCGATCTCCTCGTCGTCCTCGGAGAGTGAGGCGGCATCCGCCGCACGGTCGCCGTAGGCGTCAGCTGCGACCCGCCACATCTCGAGGGCGACCTCGGCCATGCGCTGCACAATGCCTCGACTGAGCGGGCTCATCTCAACCCCAAGATTGCTCGCGGCACGCTGAGCGATGTGCTCAGCCAGGTCGCCGCTGCGCTCCAGCTCGGGCACGATGAGAAGGACGCCAACCAGGTGGCGCAGCGTGGCCGAAGGCACCGGTTCGTTGCCCAGTTGCTCCCACACCAAGAGTTCGACCTCCGCCGCCAGATCGTCGATCGCCTGGTCGCCCTCCACCACCTTCAAGGCGGTCGAAACGTCGTTGGTCAGCAGCGCCTCGGTCGCTCCAGCCAGGGACTCGGACACGAGCGCGAAGAGTTGGGCCATCCGGAACTCAACGGGATCGATCTCATCCTTGGCGGGTTCCATGGCCACGGTACGTTAGCTGGGCAGATAACGAACTGTTCGCGAAGAGTTCGCGTCACGTTCATCTTCGAACGGACTTGTGCTGCGCCCGTCCAGCAAAGTTCACAAGAGCGGTGTCGCGGGGTCTGCTCGGTCTACAGGCTCGATCGCGGGCGTGCCCAGGCGATGCGGAACGAGAAAGTCAGCTCCGCTTCTTGGCGGCCTTCCTGACCCCCGTCGCCCGTTTCTTGGCTGTCTTCTTGGCAGAGGTGGCCTTGCGCTTGGCGACGGTGGTCTGCTTTTTCACTGCCTTCTTGGCACCCGCGGCCCGCTTCTTGGCGGTCTTCTTGGCCCCAGTGACCTTGCGCTTCGCGACGGAGCGCGCTTCTTGGCCGTCTTCTTCGCGACCGCGACCCGCTTCTTGGCCGTCTTCTTGGCCCCGGTGACTTGCGCTTGGCGACGCAACCTGCTTCTTGGCCGTCTTCTTGGCCCCGGTGACTTTGCGCTTGGCGACGCCAACCTGCTTCTTGGCCGTCTTCTTGGCTGCTGTTGCCTTGCGCTTGGCGACGGGAGCGCGCTTCTTGGCCGTCTTCTTCGCGACTGCGACCCGCTTCTTGGCCGTCTTCTTGGCAGAGGTGGCCTTGCGCTTGGCGACGCCCACCTGCTTCTTGACCGTCTTCTTGATGCTCTTGGCCTTCTTTGCGGAAGCCTTCTTGAGGGGACGGACCTGCTTCTCGACGCGTCCAGCAGCCTTCGAAGACCCAATCGCGGTAGCCGCTTCACTCAAACCCTGCCGAACTCTTGATCCGGCCTCCGCAGCAGCCGCTTCGACGCTACCGACAGCTTCTCCAACGACTTCGGCGGCTTTATCCATCTTGCCTGGCATGAGCGCCAAGGCTAACGCGTGCAAACCACATGTCAACGGGCAACATTCCGCGATACGTCGTCCGTGCCCGCATTGAATGAAGCGACCGCAAATGAAACGACCGCAAAAGAAACGAACAGTCAGCCTTCAGTCGTTCGCCTCCCGCGAGACTCTCGCCTCAAATGAACTTCGCAATAAGTTTCGGGCTCAATCGGTCGGCAGATGCTCCCGCAACTTCGACAGGGCCTCTGTCGTACGTTCCGCACCAGATGCAAGATAGGGGACGATCGCTTCGACCTTTGGATGGGAACCGTTTCGAGTCTGTGGCTCGAGGTGGCGAGCTGCGTCGGAGACGAAGGAGGCGGCCTGCTGAACCACGTGACTCGCTGTTTCACTCGAACCCTTCACTGCCTCGGCAACCGCCTCATGGGCGTGACTGATCGCCTCGGGGCTGGGAGTCACCTTCTCAGCAAGTTCATGACTGGCGACGCCGAGGCGCCGCCCGGTACGCCGGCTCACGGCACGCCCACGTCGGATCGTCTGCTTACCGGACGTCGATGCCAGGTCCGCGGCAGGGGCGAGGCTCTTTCGGGCACGATGTACTTTCTGGTGGCCGCTCGCTCGGCCGACTGAGACGGCGGATTCGAGTTGTCGTGCTTGCCGCTTCGCTCGCCAGGCCAACGACGGCTCGCCTTCGGTGTCGAAGGCGGCCAGTATCAGCCCTCCCAAGAGACCAACGTTCTTGAGGAAGTGGATCTTTTGCTGGCTCCGGGTGGTCGGGTCCGACTCCTCCCAGAACCGATGACCGGCGTAGGTGGTGGGAACGATTGAACCGATCAGAGCCAGCGCAGCGAGTCTCCGGAATTTTCCGACCGCTAAGAGAATCCCAGCGCCGATCTGCACCGCACCGTTGACGCGCACGAATGTCTCGGTATCGAGGCTATTGACGCCGGCCTTCTCAGCAAGGGGTTCGGTGACTGCCTCGGCCTTCTTGGCCTTTCCCGCAGGATTCCAGAGTGCATCCCATCCCCCCACAACAAAGATCGACGCGAGCAACGGACGGGCGAATCGACGAGAGAGTGCCATTGCGATACCTCTACCCGGATTTCAAATCGTTATCCATCGAATGCCAGCAACGCTCACGCTTCATTTCCCGCCGGCCGGCCTGCACCTTCTTTCAGGCGGTCCTCAGAGTCCTTCAGGATGGCGTGAGCCTGCTCTGTTGGATTCTCGCTCGTCGCCTCTTCGGGTGGTCGCCCATCTGCTCGAGTTTGAACGGTCTTCGGTTCTGTTGACATGTTCGATCACTCCCTTTCCACCACGACCTGTGCCCAACGGGTCGTCATCTACTCACGCACATTCGGCGCACACGTGGACAGCCTCACAGACGCTCGAGCGTCGATCGGGAGATTGGTGGGTACAGACAAAACAGATCCCGGAGGACATAGGAACGGACTCGAGACGGCATGGATGGATCCGAGCTCGGCGCAAGCGAGACAGGTGAATCGACCGCAGAGCGGAACAATCGCAACCTGAGCGACCTCCTCCAGGAACTGAGGGTGGCGGGTCTTGGTGTGCAGGTCCTGTTCGGATTCCTGCTCTCCCTCCCGTTCACTATGCGCTTCAAGGAGCTCGATGCGCTGGAACGAGCCCTCTACCGGGTAAGTCTCCTCAGCGCAGCCTTGGCTATCGCTCTGCTCGTGAGTCCGGTCGCCTACCACCGCTGGGTATTCCGCCGACACGAGAAGGGGCGGCTGCTGCGCTACGCCAACACGCAGGCGATTGTCGGGCTGGGCATGGTCGCGCTCGCCGTGTCCGTCGCCGTCTGGATGGTTCTCCTCTTCGTCGGCTTGAACTGGCCGACGGGACTGCTCGCCGCCCTGGTGACCGGTTGCTTCGTGGCCCTGTGGTTCGTGTTCCCGATCGCAGACAGGATCGGAGCCGATCGCAGGCGAGAGGCGGCGCAGTAGGGGGCGAGTGGTTCACCGATGCCGCGAGGCCCGCGGGAAGTCGCGCAGCCGATCGTAAATCGTCAGCACGCGAGAGATGACCGGTGCCCTGAATTGTCACCACCGAGCCGATCTGGATCGAAGATCATTAGGCTGCAGTGCATGTCAGATCCAGTTCTCCAGACTGTTCCGCTCGGCCGGCAATGGGGGACGGCGGACCCGTTCCTGTTCTGCGTGCATCACCTCGATCGTTACCCGGCAGCCAACGAACACATGGGCCCCGCAGCTTCGCTCGAAGCCCGGGATATCGGCATGGACTTCTCGGGTTCCGACGGGTGGAGCATGTACCACGGCAGCATCGTGCCTGGCTTTCCCCAGCACCCCCACCGCGGATTCGAGACGGTGACATTCGTCCGGCAGGGGCTCATCGACCACTCCGACTCGCTCGGCGCCACGGCCCGGTTCGGGCGCGGCGACGTCCAATGGCTGACGGCCGGAGCGGGCATCGTCCACTGCGAGATGTTTCCGCTGCTCGACCGCACGGGACCCAACACCACGGAGCTCTTTCAGATCTGGCTCAACCTGCCGTCGGAAGACAAGATGGTCGACCCTTACTTCACGATGCTGTGGGACGAGGAGATCCCTCGCCTCGCGCTCGCCGACGACGACGGCCGACGGGGCGAACTGACGGTGATCGCCGGGCCGATCGAGGGGGCTCGTCCGTTGGCGGCTCCGCCCGACTCCTACGCGTCGCGCGCCGATTCCGATTTGGCCATCTGGCACCTGGTCCTCGAGCCTCTCGCCCGGTGGGTGGTGCCGCCTGCGGCGTCGGCCGATACCACCCGCACGCTCTATGTGTTCGAGGGCGGGGTCTCGGTGGAACAGCACCCTGTCACCGAGTCGACCGGCGTCGTCGTCCGTCCGAACGAGCCGGTGACCGTGACCGCAGGACCAGCGGGCGCCGAAGTGCTCATCCTGCAAGGCCGGCCCATCGGTGAGCCGGTCGCCCAGTACGGGCCCTTCGTGATGAACGATCGCGCCGGCATAGAGAAAGCTGTCCTCGACTACCAGTCCACGGGCTTCGGGGGATGGCCCTGGCCTACCGACGACCCGGTGCAGCCGCGCCACGTCGGTCGTTTCGCCCGCCATGCCGACGGACACGTCGAGGAACGCACCGAGCTGGAGCGCCAACAGCCGGCGTAACGCCTCGCCCCATCGGGCCCGATGGCCCGGCGGTCGCTCAGGCTTCGAGGTAGTACCGGTCTGCGTCGCCCTGCAGTGCCTGGCTCGTCTGGCCGTCGAGGCCCACGACGGGGAACCCGGCGGTGGTGACCCGCTGCATCTTGCGGCGTTCGGTGCCGTAGTCGGCGATGGCGTAGTGCTGGGTGGCGCGGTTGTCCCAGATGGCCACGTCACCCTCCTGCCAGTGCCAGCGCACGATGTTCTCCGGCCTGGTGACGTACGCCTGCAGGATGCGGATGAGATCGAGGGACTCGCTGAGACTGTGGCCCACCAGCCGCTGGGCGAAGCCACCGAGCAGCAGCGCAGGCTCTCCCGTCTCGGGGTGGAGGCGCACCACCGGGTGCTCGGTCTCGTAGACCTCCGAGACGAACGCCTGCAGGTGGGCGAGCTGCTCGGGGCGGAGCTTGCCCTGCATCTTGGCCACGTCCACCCGGCCGTAGTCGTGCCCGTTGGAATGCACCGCCACCAGGCGGTCGGCCAACTGGCGCAGGTCGTCGGGCAGGTCGCCGTAGGCCGCCACCGTGTTGGCCCACAGGGTGTCGCCGCCCACCTCGGGGATGATGAGCGCCCGCAGCACCGAGAAGATCGGTGGACGGTCGACGAACGTGACGTCGGTATGCCAGTGGTTGGCGCTGGCACCGGCGATCGAATCGAGGTCGAAGACTTCGCGATCCTCGGTGAGCTGGGGCAGCGTGGGATGCCCCAGGGTCAACGGGCCGAGCCGAGAGGCGAGAGCCAGGTGTTCCGACGAACCAATGGACTGGTCGCGGAAGAACACGACGCGGTGCGCCAGCAGCTGGTGGCGAATGGCGGCCACGTCACCGTCGTCGATGTGGGCAAGATCCACCCCGGAGATCTCGGCCCCGATGCGGCCCGTCAGGCGCCGGGAACGAAGTTGGACTGACTGATCGATGGTCACGGCTGTCCTCCTCGAAGAGCGGAAATCCGATCGGAATGATTATAAATCGGATCCCGCTCGACGGTCACCTCGGGGGAGGCGCCGGCGGGCGCGACGAGGCCCATCCCAATCCTCACGCAGAGACGCCCTGCATCGCTTCGGCCAACAGGACGACCGAGCGCAGGCGGCCTTCGCTCTTCGGGACCTGGTGCACCGTGATGAGCTCGTCGGCACCGGTGAGCCGGACGAAATCGTCCAGGTAGTCACGCACCTCGCGCGGGGTGCCGGCGGCGGTGTACGTCAGCATGTGGTCCACCTGGACCGCCACGCCCGCCGCAAGCAGTTCGTCGGCCTGCTGGTCGGTGACGTCCTGCTCCTGGACACCGAGGCGTCGTCCGTGCAGGCTGACGGCCCGGATCCGCCGGATGTCCTGCAGCTGCTCGCGGGCGGCGGCCTCGGTGTCGGCGGCGATGACGTTGACTCCCACCATAAGGTATGGCCGCTCGAGCTGTGCGGACGGCCGGAAATCGTCCCGGTACGCGGAGATCGCCTCCATGAGGGCGGCCGGAGCGAAATGGGAGGCGAACGCGTAGGGAAGCCCCAGCGCCGCGGCCAGTTTCGCTCCGAAGAGAGACGATCCCAGGATGTAGAGCGGGACATGCGAGCCCTTGCCGGGGACGGCGTCCACGCCCCGCACTCGGGTCTCTCCGGAGAGGTAGCCCTGCAGCTCGAGGACGTCCTGGGGAAAGGTATCGGCCGAGCGCGGGTCTCGGCGGAGCGCATACATCGTGTTCTGATCCGAACCCGGAGCCCGGCCCAGGCCGAGGTCGATTCGCCCCGGGTACATCGCTTCGAGCGTGCCGAACTGCTCCGCGATGGTCAATGGCGCGTGGTTGGGCAACATCACGCCACCTGCGCCCAGACGGATCGTCGTCGTGTGCGCTCCGATGTGGGCGATCAACACGCTGGTCGCCGACGAGGCGATGCCCGCGATGTTGTGATGCTCGGCGTACCAGACGCGCTCGTAGCCCAACTCCTCCGCCTTCTGCGCAAGGGCGACGCTGGCCGCGAAGCTGTCACTGGCCGTCTCGCCTCGCCTGATGGGAGCCAGGTCGAGGATCGACAGCGGAGTCCGAGTCATCGCAGCGGCGTCAGGATGCGAGCGCGTGTCGGCTTAGAGGTACTGCTCAAGGTCCGCCTTGATGTCGGCAGGTGGCACGGGCGGCTCATAGCGCTTGATGACAGCCCCGTCACGTCCGACGAGGAACTTGGTGAAGTTCCACTTCACCTCGTCTGTCCCCTCCCCCTCGGGTCGGATGTTCGAGATGGCCTTGTAGAACTCGCCGTACTGAGGACCGAAGTCTCCGGGCGCCTGCGCACGCAGGAAGTCATAGAGAGGGTCGGCAACCGGCCCGTTCACGTCGATTTTGGCGAAGACCGGAAACGTGACGTCGTAGGTGGTCTTGCAGAACGACTGGATCTCGTCGTTCGTACCAGGCTCCTGCTCCTTGAACTGGTTGGTCGGGAACCCGAGGATCTCGAAACCGCGGTCCTTGTCGTCCCGGTAGAGCGACTCCAACCCCTCGTACTGCGGGGTCAGCCCGCACTTGCTGGCGACGTTCACAATCAGGAGAACCTTGCCCTCGTAGTCAGCCAACGGCACCCGGCTCCCGTCGGCTGCCGTGGCCGCGAAATCGTACGTGGTTGTCATCGATGGTCCTCTTTTCCGCCAGGCCCGGTCGTCTTCGCGCCCGCGTCGGCGCACACTCTCCTTTGTCAACACCCGACCGGGCCAACGGATTCCCGACCGATCAGGTGGGCTCCCCCGCCTTCGTCGCATCGGGAACCTCCACGAGACGACCGGTCGTCACGTCATAGATGTAGCCATAGATCGCGATCCGCCCCGGCACGAGCGGGTGGGCCCGGATACGGGAGACGTCTTCGGTCACGCTCGCCGCATTGTCGCTGATGGTGAGCCAGTCGACGTACTTGGCCTCTGCGGAACCGGGGCCGGAACCGACATCGCGGAAACCATCGGGACCCAATTCCGCCGTTTCAAGGCTGTTGGCCAGCAAACCGCGGATCACTTCATCGGTGAAGAACTCCATGCCGCAGTTCGTGTGATGGATCACGAACCACTCCTGGGTCCCCAGCAGTTTGTAGGAAATCACGAGCGATCGAATGGCGTCGTCGCTTGCCCGTCCGCCTGCATTGCGGATGACGTGCGCGTCGCCTTCACTCAGGCCGGCGTATTTCGCCGGATCGAGGCGGGCGTCCATGCAGGTGAGAATGGCGAAGCGGCGCGCCGGAGGCAGCGCCAGCGCCGAGCGTTCGCCGAAGGAGCCGACATATTCCTCGTTGGCCTGAAGGACTTCATCGCGGACTGACATGGCTCTCCTCCTCGCTGGTAATACTTTATATCCGATCATATTAGTCGGCTTTTGTCGGGACGGAACAGTCGTGAGCGTGGTGGGTAGTGCCCTGCTTCTCAGAGGACCCGGTCGTTCACGCGCATCCGCGTCCGCTGACACGGGCGAGAGCGCAACGGCGACCTCTCAGCGCTCGCTGCCCGGGGAGCTGTCTCTCTTCTGATGTCTTCCGGCTCCCCTCACCAGGTGCCGGGGTCGGAGCCAGGCGATTTCGTCGACGCGCCCGTGTCCGGGTTGCCCGACCACTTCGGATCCCAATCCGTGATCCAGACGTCGAGCCCGGTGAGCTCAAGGACCCGGTGGACGATTGGTTGGGGCCGACACACGACGAGCATGCCGCCGTCCTTGATTGCGAGGCGCCTTGCCAAGTGAATGGCGCCCAGTCCCGAGGAGTCCATAAAGCTGAGCTCGGAAAGATCGACGACGAGCAACGAACCAGGCGGTCCCTGTAGAGACTCAACGAGCCCTCGACTCGTACTTGCGTCGAGTTCCCCCACAAGGCTGAAGATGCGACTGTCTCCGCAGTCGCGAGAAGTCACGCTAAATGTGTCCATCATCACTTGCCTCCCCTGCTTGCTCGACAAAGAAATGTGCCCGCCCCCTCACACGGGGCGATGGCGATGAACGTCTAGAGAAACCTCTTTTTTGGTGCGTCTGTTCTTTGGTGGCCCTCCTTTGCGCCGCTGAACCCCTCGGGACGGTGGCTTGCGGGTCGTCCACTGGTCCAAGCGTCCACCCGAAGCCAGGCCAGAATATTTCGGAGCCCGGGGTCGGTTCAAGAGGATCTCGAGGACCCGGTCCACCAAAGATTGCGACGCGTGAGGCTGGCGCCGCAGGACGAGATGCCCGGAGAGGGACCGGGTAGAGACCGATGTCGACAACGCTGTCGGACGGCCGAGAGACATCGCCGCACCACTGCGCAGTTTCCTGACCTCGCGACGGCCACATTGCCCAGCGATCACCCGATCGGGTGATTTTTAGAGCTGTGCCAGACGGGTACAGACGCGGTGGCGAACGAGGCTACCGGCGTCCGCCCCAGGGGCGTTGTGACCACTCCTCCACCCGGTGGTCGCTTCGCGCCCGTCCTCTCGCCTCGCGTCGTGTCGCCTGTCGGTGTATCCCAGGCTGACGGTTTGCCACGCCGGGTCCCTCCAAGGATCCCGTCTGAGCGGGTGTGCCACCTCGCCCCAATACGAGGCTCTCAGCCGTCGCGTCTCGAGCCCGGCACCTCGGGATCCGACGATGGGGGTATCACTCGGTTCACGAGAGTGCTTGTGGGCGGTGGTAGCCGGTCAGCGGATATATGTGCGAACCCATCCAAAACCGCAGAGCTACACGTGTGGCTGCAAACCAGACGGTCGCTCACTGCACGGGTGCCGGGTCAACGACGCAGCGCGCTCGGTCATCTCAGCCCCTATGACTAGAAGCCGCCTTCGCATCGCGCCAGAGACCGATGACTTGCTGTGTTGCGAACTCACCACCACCAAGAGGGGAGGCGTTCTCGGCGAATCGGCGCGCGGCATTCCGAACTTCGCTGTCCTCAAGGATCTGCTCGAGTGCTGTGGCGATCTCCGACGGAGAGGCGTCGGTTGCCAGCATCTTTCCTGCGCCAGTGGCCTCCACTCGGGCAGCATTGATGGGTTGCTCGCGACCCTGTGGAATGCACAAGAGGGGGACACCGGCCACGAGGGCATTCGACACGGTGCTGAGTCCGCCGTGCGAGATGACGGCATGCATCTGTCCCAAAAGCAGCTCGTGGGGAACGTAACCCTGGACGATCACGTTCGGCGGGACGGAGAACGCCTCGGTGGGCAGTACGTCCGCCAGGGTCAAGACGACGCGTACCGACATCGTGGCGAGCGCGTCGAGAATGGGAGGGATCGCCTTGGCCTGCCCCTGGAGTGTCGTGCCCAGACTGAGGAGCACCCATGGGTCACCCGACACGACGAGGATCTCGGCCAGTTGCGGCTGCAACGCCTCCTGAAGCGTCGGGTTTGAGATCGGCCCCACGTACGCCGTATTGGGGGGCAGGTTGCACGGCGCGTCCAAACCCGGAGGAGTGAGTGCAAGCACTGCGCCTGCCGAATCCAGGACCGAACCAACGTCAATCCCCAGCATCATTCCTCCCCACTCGTACCGAAAAGGTCCGTACATCACGTGAACGAGGACGGCCGTGGGAATCCCGAGAATGCCCGCAGCATCGAATCCGGCGCCCATCATGCAGTCCAAGACGAGGACATCCGGCTCGAATTCCTTCGCTTGCGCCAGGATGTCATCCCTGGCCCCGCGCCCGTGCAGCACGACCTTGGAGAGAGCGTCCCAGTCGACGTCGAGCGACTGATCCTTCGGAGGCGGTGGAACCGAGGGGTAGCGTGCGAATTCCAAACCAGCCGCAGCTGCTCGCGCTGCCATGGAGTCCCAGCCCATGAGCCGCACCCGGTGTCCCGAGACAACTAGACGGGCGCCCAGATTGAGGGCCGACGGGGTGTTGCCTCCGCCATCCCAGCTGATGATCAAAAACCGACCGGAGCGTGTCACGGTTCCGGCTCGATGTTCTGGTTCCGGATGAAGAAATTCGTCGGGTCGCAGACGCGATTGAGTCGGGAGGACGCTCGTATTTCGATCATTGACCGTGCGTCGCGGGTCGCTGTCCCACGGTCCTCATGACGACTTGAGTGGGCCCCATGGTGGCCCCGCTTCGCCTCGTATCGGCCCGCGACGGCTTAGATCCGACGGCTTTGTGCGACCAGCGCTAGCCGATTCCCACCACCGGTTTGTTCAACTTGAGGCTGCCCGCCGACCCGGCGAACTGAGCATTGCCGAAGGTGAAGATTCCGCCATCGGCCGCAGCCATCAGATAACCAGCGCTGTCAGGCGTGATCTGACCTCCGACGACGGGCTTGTTCAGGTGGACCGCACCCATCGAACCGAAGAATCCGGCATCTCCATAGTTGAAGAGGCCTCCGTCGGCAGCGAACAGGTCGTAGCCACCTGCAGTAGAAGTCGTCGCCCCGCCCACGACGGCCGCGTTCAAGGGACTTCCACCATGCGAGCCGTGGAATGTCGCGTCACCGAACGTGAACACCCCCCCATCCGAGGCGAACAGGTCGTAGCCACCACCAGTTGGAGTGGCCGAAATTCCGACGATGGGCTTGTTGAGATGTATCGACCCGGTCGACCCATGGAAGGTGGCGTCACCAAAACTGAAGACCCCGCCGTCGGATGCCACGAGCCAGTATCCCCGACCGTCAGGGGTTGGAGCCATGCCCACAATGGGCTTGTTGAGATGCATTCCGCCGGTCGAGCCGTAGAAGTCCGACGTTCCGAAGCTGAAGATTCCGCCGTCGGAGGCAACGAGCCAGTACCCAGGTCCGACCGGGTTCGAGGCGACCCCCACCACCGGCTGGTTGAGGCGCGTGCCTCCCATTGATCCGTAGAAGCCGAAGGCGCCGTAGGTGAACACACCACCGTCTGAGGCCGCCAGGCGATACCCGCCCAGGTTGGCGCCCAGCTGGCCGGCCGGATCCGGGTCGGAGATCCGGACGACCTCGCCGCTGACGCCGGGGACGGGCCCCCCGCTGGCCGGGATCACACCGAAGTTGCTGGCATACACCGAGCCGTCCTTGGCCACCGTGATGCCGAGCGGGAACTCGAGCCCGGCGCTGGCCAGGGTGGTCCGACTGCCGTCGGCATTGATCCTGATGATCGCCCCAGGGGCAGGCAGCCCCATAGAGGGGTCATTGATTCCGGCCGTGTCGATCTCCATGACAAGCAGCCGCCCGGCCTGGTCGAAGGCGATGCTCCCGATCATGGTGAGGCCACTGGCGTAGACCGTGGGCGTCCCACCAGGGGCGATGCGGTAGACGTTGACGTCCCCCACGTCGTTGGCGCTAGCTCCGCCCAGTTCACCGACGTAGAGGGCCCCGTCCGGCCCGACGGCCAACGAGGTCGGCACGGGCTGGGCCATCACCGGTCCGCCGCTCGTCGGCTCCGAGATCAAGGGGAGCACGGCGAGGGTCGAGATCTGGCCGGCCGCGTTCACGAAGAGGATGTCGTTGGCCGCGGCGTCGGCCACCGCGAACCCACCGTTGTAGGCCACGAGGCCGTAGGGATCGCTGTCGATAGCCACTTCACCGGGGATGGGCGGGTTGACTTTGTCAGGATTGTTGGCCGCCTCATAGGGGCCGAAGCTCGCCACTGACGTGGCCGTACCGCCACTGAGCGGGGCGCTGACAAGGTCTCCGAGGAGGGCGCCGGCCGGACCGTAAGTCTGTAGGCCCGTGGTCGGGTCGATGTTCTGGTTCTGGATGACGGCGTAGATCTTGCCGTTCACGACCCGCACATCGGACACTCCGGCGCTGGCGACTCCGCCTCCGGGATTACCCACCGAGGGCAGCCCCGTGACCACGTGGGTCACCGCGCCCTGCGGCGTGATGCGGTCGATGGTGCCCGAGTTGTTGGCACAGGCGGCCTCCGCTCCGGTCAGACACCCAGCACCCACGACGCCGTCGCCGGCCTCGGCCACGTAGAGGTTCCCATCGGGCCCGATGGTCAGGTGGTGGGGCTGATTGAGGCCCGACGCGATCACCTGGAGCCCTGGCGTCCTGGGCGCGACGGCATGAGAGTTCCCTGAGCCTGCCCCCGACCACTGATGGGACGGGAAGATCCCTGAGCTTTGAGCACCCGAACCGGCGGTCGCCGCTCCGGCTCCACTCGATCCGATCAATACCGCAGCCATGATGGCGGTTGCGCAGGCACCGACTCGCCAGGCTCGAGATCCATTCGACATGGGACTCCCCGTTTCCGAACCAAACAAGCGAGTTCGGTTCTCGGCCTTTACTCTTAACAGACCCAGACATGATGGTAAAGAGTGATTTTGGATCGGATCACTTGAAGGGCAACGTCGCCACTCAATCCGATTCCTCTGAGAGTTCCGAGTGGTCTCAGGCGCCTCACATTCACGGAATTGAAGGGAATTCTGCTTGATTCGAGGGCGGAAGGCTCTTCGCCCGGGCGTTGTACCAGAACCGTCAATTCGACATCGAACGATGCGCGAGTGTTGGCGGGGCCCCATAAGAGTGTTGCGCTCCAACACTCTGTTGTCGGATGTGTTCACGGATTGCTGCAAAGTCAACTTTTACTGCACGGTCAACTTCTGAGACGCGGAACGACCCGGTTGCCTGCAGGAGACGGCGCCCGTCGCCCTTTGTGGCTCTGTCGGGGAGGCAACGGACGTCTCCCGCCGGCCGGCCGATGTAGGTAACTAGAGGGTCGAGGTCGCAGGCCGTTGCTGAACGGTCCCGCTGACCCTCGGTGAGAGAACAGGCCAGGTCAGCCGGGGGTGCCCTCTGTCGCAATGGACGTCGGACTCCCTGAGCATTCGCTCACCACCGGCGGCGGCGGGTTTGCCGAAAGGTGTCGAACATCAACCCACGCACGCGTCAGAGAAATCTCCCGCATTGCAATTCCGGGGTCACCCGAACCAACACACCCCTGTGGTGGGCCGCCCGGGTTTCGATCCCGGCACCTTGGGAGTCAAAGCGCTACTCAGATTGTCCACGTGGTTCGCTCCATCGCATCAGACCAGCTCAGATTCGGTCCCGATCCAGTTCACAGCACCGATATCCGAGTAATCCATCAGTTCCAGTAGCAAACCAGTAGGAAGATCCGCATTCGATTCTTCCGAACCCGACCTGGCGGACGGAACTCGAATCCGCGAAATCACGCTCCCGGCAGGGCTTCGACACACCGCTGAAGTCCGGCCACAATCGGGAGCCAGACATCTTCGAGCTCGGCAATGTCTGATGTGTCGGACTCGTCGATCTGCAACCTGCAGATACTTCCCCCCTCCCGACGCCGAAGTAGCCATGTCAGGTAGACCGCACTGGCTTCTGGCGGCCGGATGACATACGAGAGCCGATGGTGCGCTTGCACGCAAAGGACCTCGCCGAGCACGGTCGGTTTCCCACGAAAGGATGCGACAATGGCTGCCCCAGCGATCCAGTCTGATTGCAACGCCAGGCCTTCGAGGTAGGTGCGTGTTTGCGCTGGGTCAGTCAGGGCGTGCCACACCCTGACTGGCGCGGCCTCAGTGAAGAAGGCAAACACAGGATCGGGCAACGGATCAGATCGAGTCGTGGGCGACTTGAGCGACGCGTTCCTCCGGGGCCCCAGCGAATCCACCGTCAACAGGCAACGCCGGTAAGAGCGTGTTCTTCATAAAGGCCTCGCTCTGCTCCTTCGAGTCCCAGACGACTGAGATCAGGTAGCCGCCCTCCGTTGGACCGCTGGTGTGTGCACGTTGACCCTGCGGCAAGCCGCTCTCGGGATGCAGCACCTTGATCATCGCCTGGTACTGCTCCTCGGTACCACCGGGCCAGAAATGCACTTGCAGATATGACACGTTCTCTCCTTCTTCTTTCTCCGACTTCTTTCTCAGGCTATTAAGTCTGGGAAATTCCTCATGGTCGGCAACGACGTATTGCCACTCTTCAAGGTTGACGTCCGAGCAGGCCAACGAGACGGTCGACAATCGATGCTGACGCCGACACCGCTACTTCGGGTCCGAAGGCGCCGTGATCGCGGAAATCATCGAGCGGTAAACACAATCTCGTGCGCAGAGTGGCCGGCCCGACGGTCGTGCGAAGGCGTGAGACCGTCGTCCTGAGCGCTCCAGTTGTGACGCCCAGTACGTCGGCGAGCCACTCCGCTCGCAATTGTCGCGGCGCATGGACCGCCAGGAGCCCCAGCAGTCGACGCTGGCTTGCGCTGGGCACCTCGATGATTGAATCGTCGGGCGTCACCCCGCACACCGTTCCCAGGACGTGCACCGAGGCTGGCGCCGCGACCAAGTAGCTCACACAGGCATTGTCCCACCCTGCCCGACCGCGTGCTCCCTCGTTTGGCTCAGCAGATGGATACGACAGCAGGCCTTCGTACTGGTGAGGAGAAGGACGGTGGATCTGCGGAGAGTGGGACGTTCCCCGTGGCAGAGACACGCAGCGACGCTCATGCTTGAGGCGTGACCGGGACCACAGGGCAGCGACTGGACAATTTGAGCTGTACGGTCCAGGCCTCGGGATTTCCGCCCATCGGCTTCGAAAGGCATCGATGCCGGCGTGCGTCCGACACTGCACATCAGCAGAACGGGTACTGGTCAGGTACTGGACTTCAAAGGGTCGCGGGCGTGCTTACTCGTCAGACCACGGGCTGTCGAGGACGCCCAACTGAATGAACAGGCCGAGCTTGTCGGCGCCAATCCACTCCCGGACGACCTTGTCGTTCTCGAAGTGCATGATGCTGACCACCCATTCCTCCACTGCCCGCCCCGTAGGAGGCCTGCCTACGTATCCCCCCGTGTCGGTGCCTCGGAATGTGCATCTCAAGACGACCTCGTGACCGGCCACGATCAGGTCCTCGATATCGAGATGGAGATCGGGAAACGCACGGTGGTATCGGCGGATGGGCTCGGTTCTCGCCGCGGGACCTGTGCCAAACGGATTCGCATACGTCTCGCCGTAAAGATCGGCAGCCCCTTTGTAGTTTTGACAGTTCCAGACCTCGTCTACGAACTTCCGTACCTGTAGTTCGCGCATGTCAACCACCCCGTGTTTCGTCGTAAGGATTCAGTCGGTCGTCCAGCCTCGTGCCACGCTTGACCGCTTGGGTGGCGTGACGCGCACGGTCCCGGTGGACGGTGCATCCAACGTACCGCGGGCCGGGGCGAAGACTCAGGAATAGGGGCGTCCGCTCAGGCGGACAGCTCCTGCACTTTGAGCGTATCCACGTGCTGCTGCATGGAGATGACCTTGCCGTCACGAAACGTCCAGACGTGCGCCATCTGTACCAATGCTGGCCTTCCCGTCGAGCGATGCTTCCACGACTAGGTGCCGGTCGCTACCACGGTGTCGTCTTCGGCGACGAATCGGGTCGGGGTAACCGTGAACTCGTGGCCGATTTCACCGAGCCGCATGAAGACACCGTCGATAACCGCTTGTGGTCCGACGTACGTGCCGTGGAGTGGGAAGCCTTCCGCCTCTGTCCACTCGATCTTGTCGTCCATCAGTGCCAGCACCTTTGGTACGTCTCCCTCAGCGAAGGCTTGGTATGCGCCCTGAATGATCTGCTTGTTGGTCGGCATGGCCATCTCCTATCGAGGGTCCGCTTCACTCAAACCATTCTGCGAATCCGCTGTTACAGATGCGCGTCACCTTGAGATTCTGTATTGCCCCAGGTCAACACCTCTTCGTGAAAAGGAATAAACTTGAGCACGGCTGATGCACCAATCCCCAGTAGCCATAGTTCCGAGGGCGACGTGGTGGCAATGCCAACGCTCACGGCCGGCGGTCCTCTAGGTCGACGGTCGGTGTTCTCGGTCGCCCAGCGCAAGCGAAGGGAATGACGTGATGGCAGAGGAGTCTCCATATATTGACTATGAGAATCTGCCGGCTCCCTCTGAGGGGATCATTGCGGCATTGTTCATCACAGTTCGGAAAGTCGCCCGATCACGCGATTTCTATTCGCGCGTCCTGGGCGGGCAGGTGGTTCTGGAGGAGAACCCGTGCATGGTGAAGCTCGCCAACAGCTGGATCATCATGAACCCCGGTGGTGGGCCCACGCCCGACAAGCCCGGCATCTCGGTAGTCAATTACGAACCCGACGACACGACTTCGATCTTCTTAAATCTGCGGGTCGCGGACATCGACGCTTGCTACAGGGAATGGAGCGAGCGCGGGCAGAATTTGTGACGCCGCCAATCGATCGAGGTCCCGAGATCCGTTGCTATATGCGAGATCCGGATGGTTACCTGATCGAGGTCGGTCAATCCACGGGCCTCTTGTCCGGCCAACTGGCCAAGAAACGGCCGGAGGATCTACCGGGCTAGATGTCGGCTGGGAGCGACCTGGCGCACGTGCACCGCTGGCGCGCGTTGGCTTCAGGTGATCTCCCAATCACCGTGCACTCGCAAGACCCCTTTGGGGACGCCCCTTGTCCCACAGGCGACCCACAGATAACCTTCAGCTGTTGTCAATGCATTGTCGAAAGAGCAGGGGGTCGGACCGTGCCGAGACGCCATAACCCTAGGGTCCTTCAGCGCTCGGATCGGTGGTGGGTGGTTGAGTGCCCGCAGTGCCGGAACGACCAGCTTTGTGAGGTTCCCATAGGGATCGGAATGCCACTGTCGGACAAGGTCACAGCGGAACGTCTGGCGGAAAACCACCGCGGACCAGTGTTGTTGTCCCGCTAGGGCACGCGGACTCTGCATCGACTTCTCGTTCACGACCAGAGCGACTCGAGATCGGCCTCGACTCTGCCGAACCCATCTGCCGCTCCAGAGTCCGAGGCCCTTGGGGCGAACTCGTGTTCAACTTCGAGTTCGTCAAATCTCGACCGAACCTGCGCGGACAGGAATCGGGAAGGTTGTGCCCATCCGTGGGAATCATCTCGACCTCGGGGCCGATGGTGATGGCGCAACGGGAAGTAGACATGGAGCGCTTGACGGGCACGGGTCAATGCCACGTAGAAGACACGTCGCTCCTCTTCGAGACCTTCCGAAGATCTCAGTGCCATATCCGACGGCACCATTCCGTCGGTCGCGTTGAGGACGTGCACAGCCCTCCATTCGAGGCCCTTGGCTGAGTGAATGGTCGAGATCGTCAGCCAGTCCTCGTCGATCGTGGGATTGCCGGCAAGGTCAGATGTCGAACGGGGAGGCTCCAGGGCAAAGTCTGCTGCAATGTCCGAGAGCCGCGAGGCCTTGGCGGCCCCAGCCACGAGAGAATCCAGATCGACGAGGCGAACGTTCGAATCGGGATATCTGGCCTCAATGAGAGGAACGAGAACGACACGAAGACGCTCCGCGTGTGCGACCAAATCACCGTCTCCCCGAGGGAGGGCCGCGACAAGACCGTCGGCTTGCGAGCGAGAACAGACCGGCAGAAGTTCGGCTGCCTTGGGCCATCGATCCAGGATCTGTTCGTGGCTCACAGGGTCGGCGTCGGGATCGCTCAAGCCGAGGGCTGCCAAAGTTCGCCGAGCAGTGGTTGGGCCGACGCCGTCGTGGAGTTGCAGGAGCCGGAACCACGCCAGCGAGTCAGATGCGTTGTCGGCCAGTCTGAAGGCTGCGAGCAAATCTTTTACGTGGGCGGCCTCGACAAACCGCAAACCCCCGTACTTGACATAGGGAATTCGTCGGCGCCCAAGCTCCAGTTCGAGGAGATTCGAGTGGTGAGCGGCGCGCACCAGCACCGCTTGCTCCCTGAGCGCAAGGCCTTCCTCTCGAAGCGTAAGTATCTGGTCGCAGACCGCCGACACCTGGGCATCCTCATCGGCGCATCTGACGAGACGGGGACGTGTTCCGGCTTGACCGTTTGCGGCCTGCAGCACAGCAGAGAATCCTTCTGGGGCTTCAGCAGCCACACTGTTTGCCACGTCGAGAATCTGCTGGTTCGAGCGGTAGTTCGTGTTGAGAATCACAGTCCGCGCTCCCGGAAAACTTTGTTCGAAATCCAAGATGTGACGCGGCTCGGCCGCTCGGAAGGAGTACACCGCTTGCGCGTCGTCTCCGACGATGCTGATTCGTTGGTCGGTTCGGCGCAGCGCCTTCAGAACATCCACTTGTAGTTCGTTCACGTCCTGGTATTCGTCAACCAATATGTGATCGAAGGAATTCGCAAGCCGAGGACCCAATCGATCATCGAGAGCCGCTGCCCTCCAAAGCAAAAGGAGATCGTCGAAGTCAAGCATGCCTCCAGCCCGTTTACTGGCGACGTAGCCGCGGCATATCTCGATGATCTGTTCGATGAGATCGGTAGCCCACGGGGCCACTGATGCCGTCACCGTCGAAATTGACCGCCCAGTATTGACAGCTCGCGAATAGATGTCGAGGAGCAGGGCCTTGCGTGGGAACCGACGGCCCGAGGTTTGCGCGTAGCAGCCCTCCTCTCGAACGAGGTCAATGACGTCGGCTGCATCGGAAGGGTCCAGTACTGAGAATCCTTCTGGAATACCGAGCGCCTGCGAATATCTCCGCAGAGTGCGGTGTGCCACCGCGTGAAATGTTCCACCCGTCACGCGGCCGGCCGTCGGATCAGCGCAGCCGTGCCTTTGTTGGGCGGCCAACATCGCACTGGTGCGATCCAACATCTGCCGTGCTGCCCTTCGGGTGAAGGTCAACAGGAGAATGCGTTCGGGTGGCGTTCCAGCCTCCAGCAACCACGCCACTCGAGCAGAGAGGGTCGTCGTCTTCCCCGTTCCGGCACCGGCAAGGACCCGCAGCGGTCCACCATCGTGGCTGACAGCAGCTCGCTGGTCCTCGTTGAGGTCGTCCATCCAGGCGAACATATGTTCGTATGGTAGCGGATCCGAGTCCCACTGCAGTTTGGCGTTCGGCAACCAGAGGACGGGCCAGCCAGGAGTGCACCGTGGCTCGATGCATGCCCAACACGACCACCCGGGAGAGGGCTTTACCTGGAGCTCCGGCTTCTCTCAAAGAGCCACTGTGGCCCCATCGTTGGCTCCCGTCGACTGCGCTTTCCTGCTGGCCGGAGTTTGCCCCCGACGGCATCTCGATGGAGGACCTCGTGAGCTCTGACCGAAGGTGCTGCGGGATCAGACTTGGCACCGTGTCCTGCTCAAGGAAAGTTCAATTGATGCCGATAACGAACTCGGGTGCTCGTGTCGCTCGACGACGCCTCCGGTCGCGCCGCCGGAGGAACGAAGGAGACCCATGCGGGCCAATCATGTACTGAATAGGGGCCGGAGAGGAACGCTGGGGGCCGCGATAGGCATCCTGATTCTCGGATTGATCGGCCCCGGTCTCGCAACCCCGCCGCCAGCAGGAGCGGCCACGGCTTCGCCCACGGCATTCGTTGCCAACAACCTCTCGGGCACGGTGAGCGCGATCGACGTCGCCACCAACACCGTCGTCAACACCATTACGGTCGGGACCCGCCCGACCGAAGTTGCCATCACTCCGGACGGCACGACTGCGTACGTCGCGAACTTCACCTCGGGCACCGTGAGCGCGATCGACACGGCCACCGACACCGTCGCCGATGCCGTCACGGTGGGAACGAGCCCCCAAGGCATCGCCATCACCCCCGATGGTTCGACCGCCTATGTGGCAAATTCGGGCGACGACACGGTGAGCGCGATCGACACCGCCACCAACGCCGTCGTCGCCACTATCGCAGTGGGCAACAGTCCCTTCGGAATCGCCATCACCCCGAACGGCACGACCGCGTACGTGACCAACAACAGTGGTCTCACGGTGAGCGCTATCGACACCGCCACCAATACCGTCGTCGACACCATCACTGTCGGCGCCCTGCCCTTCGGCATCGCCATCACGCCCGACGGCGCAAAGGCGTTCGTGACCAACTTCGGCTCCAACACGGTGACGGTGATCGACACCGCCACCAATACCGTCGCGACCACCCTCGCAGCGGGGGCCAACCCCGAGAGCATCGCCATCACGCCCGACGGTTCGACGGCCTATGTGGCCGACAACGGCGCTGGCACCATGGTCCCGATCGACACTGCCACCACCGCCGTCGGCACCGCCATTGGGGTTGGACCTGGTCCCACAGACATCTTCATCACGCCCGACGGCACGACCGCGTACGTGGGTAGCGCAAGTGCAGACATCGTGACCCCGGTCGATCTCGCGACCGAGGTCGCCGGGAGCGCTATTGCGGTGGGGAATTCTCCTCTCGGCATCTCGATCACCCCCGACCAGGCGCCTTTGGCCGACTTCGCAGCCACAACGGGAGCGTCCGATTCCCCAACTGCCTTCGACGCCTCGGCCTCGAGTGCTCACTTCGGGACCATCGCCAACTACGCCTGGAGCTTCGGAGACGGCAGCACCGCCGTGGCCACCACAGCGACCCTCACCCATACCTACGGCGCCCCAGGTTCCTACGCCGTCACTTTGACGGTCACCGACTCGGGCGGCACTTCGACCACGCAGGCCTTTACGGGGCAGACCGTGAGCCGAAACGGAGGAACCTCGGCAAGCATCACTCGCACCGTGACGATCCCGGAGGTCGCCTCGCAGGGTTACCGCGAAGTCGCCGCAGACGGCGGTGTCTTCGCCTTCAACGCCGGGTTCTACGGCTCCCAAGCCACCATTCACCTCAACGCTCCGGTGATGGGGATGGCGGCCACGCCCGATGGGAATGGCTATTGGCTCGTGGCTTCTGACGGTGGGGTGTTCGCCCATGGCGACGCCGGGTTCTACGGCTCCCAAGCCACCACTCACCTCAACGCCCCGGTGATGGGGATGGCGGCCACGCCCGATGGGAAGGGCTATTGGCTCGTGGCTTCTGACGGTGGGGTGTTCGCCCATGGAGACGCTGCCTTCTTCGGCTCGTTGGGAGGTCAAACGTTGGAGGTCCCGGTGGTGGGCATTGCAACGAGCACCGATGGGAATGGCTATTGGTTGGTGGCCTCCAACGGTGCGGTGTTTGCAAAGGGAGACGCCGTCCTCTTTGGCTCGCAAGCCAGCACTCATCTCAATGCCCCTGTTGTTGGGATGGCGGCGACGCCCGCCGGGCAGGGGTACTGGCTGGTGGCGTCCGACGGCGGAGTATTTGCCTACGGCGGCGCCAGCTTCTTCGGCTCGCAGGCCACGACGCGCCTCAACGCTGCGGTGGTGGGGATGGCGCCCACCGGTAGCGGCCAGGGATATTGGTTGGTGGCGTCAGACGGCGCTGTGTTCACCCATGGCGATGCCGCGTTCTTTGGCTCGCAGGCCACGATGCACCTCAATGCCCCGATGGTGGGGGCGGCGGCCAGTTCCTGATCTGGAGCATCCCCCGGCTGCCACATCGACGCTTGCTCGCCCTTCGGCCGACCGTCATCGAATCCCACGTCTGTCACCTTCGGCGGAGTTGACAGAGGAGACGTCTCTATCACGACTTCATGGTTTGAACTCGAGCCGGATGAACGTGTTACTGAACCCTTCGCTGGGGCGATCTATCGCTGCCGGCCTGGTGTCACCGGCCCCCAATCGCCAAGATATGAACGCTCCGGCACTGTGAAGTAGAGCGTTTGGTTCGGTCGAGTGGTGTGCTCGACTAGGCCTGAATGTCCCAGACGGCCGAGGGAATGGATGAGTTGATCACGTCTGGGCCTCAGACGATCGACGGCTCGCGTCGACCTTCGCGCCGAGAAACCAAATGATTCGCGATCTGTTCCGGTACCCCAAAGATCCCGTTTGTGGGCAGTGGTCGCACCGTGAGTCGCCCGCTGAAAGCGGTGGTATCCGCCCCGGTCCGGACCACGCAAGAATTTCCCACCGTCCATGGGCGTTCTGGGAAATCTCGGTGGAGTTCACCGGGTCGTGCCGGTGCAGCCAGTTCGTATCCATCTCACCCGAGGCTTCAGCCGAGGCCACAGTTGAAACCCCGGAGGTAGAAAGGGCATCATTGGAGCCGGATGGAGGCTCGCTACCACCACACATGGAGGCCTCACAAGCCCGTCAACGCCAGCCCCGAGCAGAAAGACCTGGGTTGGAAGGTGGTCAACGCCGCCTCGATGGCGGTGGCCGCCCTCGTGACCCAGCGCCTGCTCACCATGGTCTGGCGCCTGGTGCGCCACGAGCCCCCTCCTCGCGGACCGGCGGACCGCAAAGTCACCTGGGGCGCCGCTCTCACCTGGGCCACCTCCATGGCCGTGGGCATTGCCGTCTCCCGAGTAGTGGCCGTGCGCCTGTCCGGCAAGGTCTGGGAGACCGCCGTGCACGAGCCGCCCCCAGAAACGCCCTCCTAGACCCCAGGGCCTCTGTGTGCCCCAACGATGACCAATGACCCCGAGGGGGAAATCCCGGCGTGACGCTGGGCAAGCTTGAATTCGGCGAGGTCGCTGCATCGACTTGACCGACCAGACAAGCCTTGGCGCGTAGGCCGAGACTGCTCTCGAAGTTTCGAACTCCCACCGTCCGGTGACTACGTACGGAATGGCGACCCGTTGCCCAACGACGGCTACGTGCGTTACGCCCCAGCCGCAAAGTCGCTGGTCTGCGCGTGCAGCGATGATGAAGTTGGCGTTTTCGATTCCCGCCGCCCGAGCGCAGCGCTGGGCCATTTCCACGAGCGGTCTCGACAGATCGATCTCTGTTGCACGGCCCGTTTTTTTGCCGGCGGCCCCGAGCGTCGCACCGGACCCGCAGCCCACGTCGAGCACGACCTCGTGCGGCTGTAGCAAAGCGCGTTCGAGACTTGATCGTCAAGAGCCCCCACGCGTTCATTGGGCCATCGTGGTGGCCGCGTCGTTCGATCTCGTCGATGATGGGTTTGGCCAGCACCGGGCACCGTCGTAGGCGCCGTGCACCAGCCCGAAGGTCGTCGAGATGAGGGTTCAACCCTTGGCGTAATCGGCGAAGCCTTGCCAGTCGACGACGACGCACGGCTCGTCACCAACGATCCAGGCGTCGTGGCCGGGGGCCATGATGGCGAAGTCGCCGGGACCGTATTCCATCTCCTCGCCATCGTCGGTGACGACTTTCATGCGCCCAGACACGAAGTAGCAGCTGTGCGCGGCCTCGCAGCTGTCGGTCTTGGCGATGGGCTGGACGTGTTCGGACCAGCGCCAGCCAGGGTTGAAAGTGGCCCGTCCTACCGGACCGGCTTCTAGGTTCACCAAGGCGAGCTGGCCGCTACCACCCTCGAATGGCCGCACCTCCTCGGGCGCATCGAAACTCTTGCGGATGAGTGCTGACATGACATTTCCTCCTGGCTATTTCTTCGGGTGATATGAGGAACGATCAGGGTGGGCTCGCGAGATGAAGCCCGACAACGACTGTTCGACAGGGGTGTCGGGAAGGCGTCCCCATTCGGCCCACGACCCGTCATAGACCCGGACGTTCTGACGTCCGAGGAGCTCGGTGAGCACGAACCAGGCGGTGGCGGCCCGTCCTCCGATCGTGCAGTAGGTGATCAGCTCCTGCTCGGTGTCGAAGGACAGGGAGGAGAACAGCTGGCGCAGCTCGGAAGGTGAGCGGAAAGCGCCGCGAGCGTCGTAGAGGTCTCCGAGGGGCTGGTGGACGGCGGTGGGTATGTGCCCGGCCCGACCCCCGGGTTCCATGCCGCCCGACGGCCAGAACCGCTCGCCGTCGAACTCGGCTTCTGACCGCACGTCGACCAGGATGGTCCCGGGGTCATTGGTGGCGTCCTCGACGAGTCGGCGTTCAGCGCGAACCCGAGGGTCGGCATTTCCGATGTGGTATCGGCCCGGAGATGAACGCGAGACGACAGTCGTCCAGGGGTGGCCTTCGGCCCGCCAGGTATCCCGGGAACAGTCGAGGAGGCGAACATCGCTGTGCCCCAGGAGCGTGAGCAGCCAGAACCCCAAAGCGGGGGCGTAACCGTAGAAGACAACCGTCGACTCCGGTGTGATCCCCGAACGCGAGACCAGCTCCTCAAGGGCGGTCAGTCCGACCAGGCCGTACTCGGGGTCCTTCAGGTCCGAGTACACGTTCCACAAGACAGCACCATCGATGTGCCACTCGTCGTAGGCAGCCGAACTGACGTCGACCTCCACCACTCGCAGCGCAGCGTCCTCGAGATGCGACGCCAGCCACCATGTATCCACAAGGGCGCTTCGGCCGTCGGCAGTCCTGAACCTGCTCGAATCCTTCGTACCAATTGTCACTGCCCTTCCTCCCCTGCTGGCCGACCCTCGTCCAAGTTCTACGACGAAGTCCTTGGGGGAACGTTGGCGCAACCTTGGCGTCAGTGGCGACGGTTGAGATCGGCAAGGTCGTGGGGGAGGTCTGTCAAGGCCGCTGCCTCATGGCACCGCGGGACCGACGATCGTGATGGGGGAAGCCCTCACGTCAGGAGAACACTCTCCGGCGGCTGTCCAGATCGCGAGGTCGCCGCCCTACGCAACTTCCGGTTGACGCTATTCGGCTTGGATCCAGCTACGCAGATCGTTGGTGCTGACGCTATCGAGCAGGGCCGGGTGGTCAGTGGCCATATGGCCCCGGATCACTCCGATTACCTGGTCATCGCTCTCCCCGCGGGCCACGAAGCCGCACTCGCATCGGATCGTCTTCGCCATCGGCTCGTCCTCCTCTTCGCTTAGTCGCCAGCGTATTGCCAAGATATTGGCGTGACCTTGGTGTGTCCGAGCCCGTTACGCATCCAGATCTGTGGCCGATTGACTATCGAGTGCGATGGAGAGCGGCTCGAGACGGATCTTCCGGGACGTCAAGGACGGCTGCTATTCACTTACCTGGTGGTCAACCGACATCGCCCGGTGGCACGGGATGAGCTGGCGGAGGCTCTGTGGCGCGATCCCGACCCCGCGGCGGTCGACTCTCGGCTCAATCCCCTGCTCTCCAAGCTCCGACGAGTCTTCGGCCCCGATGCCGTCGAGGGTCGCTCCACCCTGTCGTTGCGGCTGCGCGAGGCGTGGGTCGACCTCGAGGCCGCGGTCGAGGCTATTCACCGAGCCGAGTCCGCCGTCGTCCAGGAGCAATGGACCAGAGCCTGGGGGCCGGCGCTCACCGCCCTGTTCGTGGCCGAGCGCTCGTTCCTCCCCGGTGAGGACGCGTCGTGGATCGATGAGGTCCGTCATCAGCTCGAAGTCCTGCACCTACGAGCGCTTGAGGCCTACGCGGCGACCGAGTTCGGCATCGGCGGGACCGAGCTGGCCGGGGCCGTGCGCGCTGGTCGTCAGCTCGTCCGCCTCGCACCGCTGCGAGAGAGCGGCTACCGCCACCTCATGGAGGCCCTTACTGCCGAGGGCAACCTCGCCGAAGCCCTCCACGTCTACTCCCAGCTCGGTGACTGCCTACGCGAGCAGCTCGGCGTCTCGCCCAGTCCCGCCACTCGACGCGTCTACGAACGAATCCTCGCCTCGACTTGACGTCCGGCCAGTCGCTCATTCGCCATCCTTGACTGATCGCGCTCAACGTGGGTCATGTCGCAGGCGATGACGACCACGATCGGCTCGGCGCCCTTTCTGGGCAGCCCCTCTCGTGGCCAAGGAGTACGAGGAAGGCACCCAGAACCTGGTGTGGACACAGTGCGTCACTCGACGACATTGGTTGAGCACGAACGTCATGTGGGTCTTCGTGGCGGCGGCCGGCTGGGCGGGAACCCTGACGGTTCTCGTGAGTTGGTGGCGCTCTCCAGAGAACGCCTTGAGCGGCAGGTTCAACGCTTTCGATATCCAAGGAATTGTGCCCGTTGCCTATGCCTTGTTCGCCGTGGCCCTCGGACTTGCGGTCGGGTCGATGTTCCGTCGAGTGCTCCCTGGAATCGCTACCACCCTTGGCGCCTTCTTCGCCGTCCGCATCGTCACAGGGATCTACATCCGGCCGCACTTCTTGGCGGCAGTTACAAAGACATTCCCTCTTGCCTTCAACAGTGGGGCGCCGTCGGGAGCGTGGATCCTTTCGGGCGGCCTCATCGGGCCCAATGGCCACTATTACGGCGACGGGATAAGCCTCGACCAAGTGCCCGCCGTGTGCCGAGTCGGTCCGTTCGGTGGGAAGGGCGTCACCCCAAGGTGTCTTGCGGCCCATGGCTATCACCAATGGATCTCTTTCCAGCCAGCGGGTCGGTTCTGGGCATTCCAGGGCATCGAAGCCACCATCTTCGTTGTGCTTGCGGCTGCTCTTGTTGCCTTCGCTTTCCGCTTCGTGCTCAGTCGAGACGCTTAGGTCCTATTGGAGAGATCGGCCGACCAAGAGCGAGCGCCTTTGACCCCGGGGGTGGATCTGGCAATCCCAAATGGCAATCAAAACGAAGTGTGCTTTGGGCGATGACAGACCACGAACCCAGGTAGTTCAAGGCCATTCGGTCCTCGTTGTCTCCTGCTTTGTATCGAGTGAAGACGAGCTGAAGCCCTGACACCGACCCGGCGAACTGGGATACTCCGGTGTGGCGCTGACGCCGAGAGGATGGCCGGTGTCGATCGCTTCACGCGACTGGCATCAGCGGGCCCTTGCACTGATCCTGGCATGGGCTTTCCTAACCGGGCTCCTGATCGCCGTCGGCGTCGGGGTTGAACATTCCTCCTCGGTCAATGCATTCGACCGGCGCGTGACCTCGCTTGTTGTCGCTCACCGGACGTCAGCCCTCAACATGGTCATGAAAGCCGTGACCTGGCTCGGTTCGTGGGTCGCGCTCGTCGCAACCGGGATCCTCTTGGTATTCCTTGTTCTCCGCCGGCGCCTTCCCGTCGCCGCCGTGATTCTGGCTGTCGTCGCCTGGGCCGGGGAGAGCGGTGGCGTGACTGTGGCCAAATACGCAGTCGAGCGGGACCGCCCACCGCAAGATCTCCGGCTCGTTTCGGCGCACGGCTGGTCGTGGCCGTCGGGTCACACTGCCGTCGCCCTTCTGGTCTTCACCACGTTGGCCTTCGTGGTGGTGGCCATCACTCCAAGATCGGGCTACCGAACCCTCGCGTGGGCACTGACGGCAATGGCAGTGGCGGCGGTGGCGTTCTCGCGGGTTGAGTTGGGTGTGCATTGGACCACCGACGTCATTGCAAGCATGATCTTCGTCAGCGCGTGGCTGGTGGTTGTCTTCGCGTGCTTCGGTTCTGATATCCCCCCGAGACGCATTGACACTGAGGTTCATTAGTGCGCTGGCTTGAATATTGAAGCAACGCTGCTAAAACGGATACGCCTCCGGACGCCGGTAATCGGTACCGAGCTACTTCAGGGAACGTCCTTCAGAACCTTGAGTCAATATCGAGCCGATCTTGTCTGCGGCATCTCGATCGGATTCTTCGACGAAGTGCGCGTACACGCCGAGGGTCGTCGCCGCATTCGCATGACCCAGACGTCCCCTCGCCGTCCGCACCGGTACGCCTTCCGACGGAAGACGGGTCGCGGTGAAACGCCGAAGATCGTGGAGACGGACGGAATGCAGTTCCAACGGCTCGCCGTATCCGTATGAACTGCTTGGTCACCTCGTTGGGCACCCAAGGGCGTCCTCCGTCGGGATCTACGGAGAAGACGCAGGATTATGAGGAGACCGACGCTCGGTATCGGCTTCTGACCTGTTTTTTTTGTGGTGGGCCGCCCGGGTCTCGATCCCGGCACCTTGGGATTAAAAGTCCCCTGCTCTTCCGGATGAGCTAGCGGCCCGCGCCTGCAAGATAACTGAGGAATTGCACCACCTGGGACGACCTCTCAAACCAGGTCGGCGAGCCTCGGCACGACCGGCCCCCACGTCTGCTCGAGCCACTCCGACGGTGTGGGACCCGCCGCACGGATCACGATGGCGTGAACGCCTGCACGATGGAGCGCCTCAGCCTCGCGGATGATGGCGTCTGGTCCGGCATCGTCCTCCACCCCGATGAGGGCCGTCACCTCGATCTGGGCGAGATCACGGCCTACCACGTCGCAGTGACGTCGCAGGACATCGACCTTGTGCGCGACGGTTTCGACGTCCCCGATGATGTTGCAGGCGTCGGCGTAGGTGGCCACGAGTCGGAGTGTTTTGCGCTCGCCGCCGCCGCCGATCAGCACCCGTGGCCGGGGAGAGCTGACCGGTTTCGGAGAACAGAGCGTTTCGGCCAGTTGGTAGTGGGCGCCCTCATAGGGGCCGTTGTCGTCGCTCCACATCTGGAAGCAGATCTGCAGTGTCTCCTCGAGCCTCTCATAGCGTTCGCGCAACGGCGGGAAGGGCACACCGAGCCCCCGGTGCTCCCGCTCGTACCACGCTGCCCCCAATCCGAGCTCGGCCCGCCCTCCCGACAAGACGTCGAGCGTGGTGATGGTCTTGGCCAGGAGACCCGGATGGCGGTAGGTCACACCGCCGACCAGGAGCCGGAAACGCAGCCGCTGCGTCTTGGCGGCTGCAAAAGAGAGTGCCGAATAGCCCTCGAGCATCGGCTCTTCAGCCGGCCACAACATCTCCATCTGGAACCAATGGTCCATGACCGAAAGGGTGCGCACGCCGATTGCTTCTGCAGTCTGGGCCAGTGTGGTGAACGTCGGCCCGATCGCCTCTGGCCCTCCGGGCCAGGTGAAGCGGGGCACGTGGATATCGAGTTGCATGTCGTCCTCCGGTCGATGACGTCGAGGGTACCCGGACGGTCTACCCGCGGATGAAGGATCCGCGGTCGAGGCTCGCCCCACGATCAGGAGCGGCCCGCGGGGACCGAGCCGGTGGCACAGGCGAGTGGCCATGATCCCGTTCCACGCTCGGTCTCGACCGTAGGCTGCTCCCATGAATCCCAAGGCACTCCCTCGTCGCCGCGCCAGCGGGCTGGTGCTCGCCCTGGCCGCCGCGCCGATCACGCTCGGCGTCTTTTCTGGAGCCGCCGCAGCGGTGGATACGACCACCACCACGGCGGCGCCTGTGACGACAACGACCGTGGCGCCGACGACCACGACGGAGCCGCCGACGACAGCCCCGACGACCACCACGCTCCCTTCCACCACCACGACCCGGGCCCGCCCGACGACGACCACGTCGAGCTCCACCACCACGACAACGGTGGCCGCCAAGAGCACGTCAAGTTCCAAGACCTGGGGGTGGGTGCTCCTCGCCGTCGTCATCGCCCTGGCGGCGATCCTCGTCGGCCTCCTGATCGGGCGCACCCGCAGACAGGGACGTGAAGCGGACTGGGACCGCTCGGTCGGGCCCGCCATCACCGGAGCCGAGCTGGCTCGCGAGCTTGTCCTTTCGCAGACGAACGCCGACGACGCCCAACATCGGGCAACGGTCGCCGTGCAGGTCGACGATGCCGTCGACGGCCTCGAACGCGCAGCCGCGGCGGCGCCCGACGGCACCCACCGAGCGTTGACCAAGCGCTGTGCGGACAGTCTGCGCGGCCTCGCCTTCGCCGTCGAGGCGGACCACCTGATGCGTTCCGGTGGTCAGACCCCGACCGGGGAACAGCTCGCCTCGGCCGACTCGGCGCGCCGGAACCGCTTAGCCGAGCTCAACGCGGCATTGGAGAACCTCAAGGTAGCGATCGCACCCAAGAAGTAGCACTGCTGCCCGGGACGTCGCCTCCGGCGACCGCTACTCCGAGCGCAGCATGAGCGCAGTCGGCGTGAGCCGGAGAGCGCGCTGCGCTCAGTTGCCGAATCGGGTGACCAGGAGCTCGCCGACTTGTCGCACGGTGTCCGGTGAGCCGGTGGGCATGTTGAAGACGAAATACTGAACACCCGCGTCGGCAAGTTCCTCGACGCGGGCGACCAGCTCGTCCGGCGTGCCGATGTCGGATGTCGTCGGTTCCTCTCCGGTGACCTCGCGGAGGAAGTCCCGCGTTGTTGCCGTCTCCTCCGCGCTGCCGGTCAAGACGAGCGTGCTGAGCCGGCTCACCGTGACCTCGGCTGGGTCGCGCCCGAGCGCCCCGCAGTGGCCGCGGAGGACGTCGACCTTGTGGGCCACCGTGGCAGCGTCACCGAAGATGTTCATCATGTCGGCGTAACGCGCCACCAGCTGCAGGGTCCGCTTCTCCCCGCCCCCGCCGATCAGGATGGGCGGGCCGCCCGGCTGCACCGGTCGCGGCACGTTGCGCGCTTCGTGGATGCGGTAATAGCGACCGTCGAACGACGGTGCCTCCTCCATGAACATGGCGCGGCAGATCTGCAACGCCTCCTCAAGGCGATCCAGCCGCTCGCCGGCGGGCGGGAAATCGAAACCGAGGCCCTCGTGCTCCACGTCGTACCAGGCAGCGCCGATCCCGAGCATGGCCCGTCCAGCGCTGAGGACGTCGAGCGTCGTGACGATCTTGGCCAGGTGCGCGGGGTTGCGGTACGTGACGCCGGTCACCATGGTGCCGAGCCGCACGCGCGACGTCTGCGTCGCCAGTGCGCCCAGCAGTGTGTACGCGTCGAGCATCGGCTGAGTCGGACCGCCCATCGGTGGCAGTTGGTAGAAGTGGTCCATCACCCAGACCGAGTCGTACCCCGTCTCCTCGGCGGCGGCGGCCAGGGCGACCACCCCCTCGAAGAGGGCTCCCGGTGTCTCGTCGGTGGTGAAGTTGGGGATCTGCAGGCCGAAACGCATTCGGCCGAACCTACTGGTTCACCAGCCGGTAAGTCGCTGGAGCCAGCCCAGCGCCACCGCGCCCTGGGCGGCTTGGAAGGCGCGCAGCGTCGGGAGCCCGGGCGGAGACGGCTGCAGGGAGTGGCGCACCAAGAAACCACTGAAGGCGGCCACCAGGACGGCGAGGACGGCGGGATCCACAGCGGGTGAGGGGGCGGACAGGGACAGGAGCTCCTCGGGTCCGGGCCCGCCTTCCAGCGCCACCGACGGCGCCCAGGCCACCAGGTCGAAGATCGCGGCGCCGACACAGGCATGCGGCCAGTCGACGAACACGACACCGTCCTTCGTGACGAGCAGGTTGTCGGAGCGCACGTCGCAGTGGAGCAGCGTCGAGCCCGCCACCGCGTCCGGCCACCCCGACTCGAGCTCGGCCAGCCGGTCCAGGTGGCGTCCGCTCCACGGGTCGAGCGTTCGGGGAGGACCAGGCAGGGCCGCGAGCTCGGCCCAGCCGCCGAAGAGGTGCTGCAGCCGGTCGGCCGCCAGGGGCGCATCGGGCACGGGGTTGGGCGTCAGGGCGTGGTGCAGCGCATTGAGGGCACGCACCGCGGCCCGCAGCTCGAGCTCGTCCCACGGATGAGCCGGGGGCCGGCCGTCGATGGCCGCGAACGCCAGCGCCACCCAGTCACCGTCGTCATAGACACCGAGCAACCGTGGGAACTCCGGCGCCAACGGCAATGCGGCCGACACCACCGCTTCGCGCCGATGGAACTCCGGCGACTCGGGGTTCAGCCCGGCCCCGACCGCCTTCACGAAGATGGCGCCATCGGGACAATCGAGCACCGTGGTCGCACCCGGCGAGAACCCGCCCGGCAGGTCGCGAGTGGCTTCAGGCGGGCCACCACCGACCCCGGCCGCCCACGTCCGCACTGCTTCGGGTACGCGGGCCCAGGGCAGATGGACGCCGGCCGCCGGGCCGGTAGGTGTGGTCACAAGGCGGCGGCCCCTGCAGCGGCCAACGCCTCGTTGATGCTCTCGACCAGTCGGCGGGCCGATTCCGCGCTCAGCTCGACGGCGACCCGGGCACCAGGGCCGCGCGCCGGGTCGGCGAAGTCGATGTTGAGCGTGTGGTCGAAGGGCGCGTGGAAGGGATGATCGAAGTACACACTGGCCGACGTGACGGGCATCCAGCCTCGGGGGCCCTTGGCGCTGCCGGCGATCTCAGTGGCGACGGTGAGGTAGGAGCACATCGTCAGGCCCCCGCCAGGTAGCGGCCGTACCACTCGAAGATCCGCTGCCAGCCGTCGACCGCGGCTTCGGGCCGGTAGGCGGGCCGCTCAACCGAGAAGAACGCATGGCCGGCGCCGTCGTAGCGATGGAATTCGTACGTCTTGCCCGCCGCCTTGAGCGCCTCCTCCAACTCGTCGACCTGCTCGGGGCTCGGGAACTGGTCGTCGTTGCCGAAGAGGCCGAGGAGCGGGCACTGCAGCTGCGGCGTCCGGTCGACCAACGGCGTCACCTTGAGCGGGAAGCCATCGGGGACGGTGCCGGTCACGAAGGCCCCGTAGCAATCCACTGCGGCGTCGACGGGCACGCTGACGGCGGTCAGGAACGAGTGCCGCCCGCCGGAGCAGTAGCCGATGACGCCGACCTTGCCGTTGGACGTGGGCAGCGCCCGCAGCGCTGCCACGGCGGCCTCGGCGTCGCCCACGAACTGGTCGTCGGGGATGCCGCCCGCCTCGCGGGTGGCCGCCGCGGCGTCGTCGGGATCGACATCGAGGCCCTGGCGGGCGTAGAGGTTGGGGCAGAGCGCGTTGTAGCCCTCGGCGGCGAAGCGCCGGGCGATCTCCTTGGTTCCCGAGTCCCACCCGGGGAGGTGGTGGACGACCAGGACACCCGGGAAGGGCCCGTCGCCGGTGGGAAGGGCCTGATAGGCGTTGACGGCAGCGCCCTCGTAGCCGGTGAACGTGATGTTGCCGGCAGTGAGGGCCTCTTCGGATGCGGCCATGGTCGTTCCTTTTCTCTCTCGGTCGGTGGCGATGTGGCGATGTGACGATGTGATGCGTCTGCGTCGCACACTATGGCGCCGTCGTCCGAGCTTGGCGCGGCCGCAACCGGCATGATGTCCCCGTGCGCCGTACGGTCGTCGCCCTAGCCGGGGTTCTCTGGATGTCGTGGGTGATCGGGGTGGTGAGCGGTGCGGGGGCGGCGGGGACGGCCGGGACGACGGGGTCGACGCCGTCGGTACGGACTGTGCTGGGACCCGGCGTGGTCGACCGACCGGCTGGGATCGCGCTCGATTCGGCCGGCGATCTGTTCGTGGCCGACACGGGCCACTGCCGCGTGCTCGTGCTGCCGGCCCGCACCGGGGCACTCGACGGTCTGCGCGTCCGGTCGGGGCGCGCCACGACGTTGGCCGGGGGGAGCTGCACCGGGGTGGGCGCCATCGGACACCCGAGCGATGTCGCGGTCGACCGCCGGGGCGACGTCTTCATCGCGGAAGCGACGGCGCAGCGTGTGCAGGAGCTGCGGGCCGGGTCACATCGGGTGGTGACGGTGGCCGGCACCGGCAAGGGCGGCTTCAGCGGTGACGGGCTGGCCGGCACATCGAGCGATCTCGACCAGCCCACCGGCGTGGCGGCCGACGCGGCGGGTGACCTGTTCATCGCCGATACGGCCAACTGCCGGGTGCGTGTGTTGCCGCCTGCCAACGTCACGCTTTTCGGGCGGACGATGACCGCGGGCCATCTCTTCACCGTGGCCGGTACCGGTGTCTGCGGGAGCGCAGGACAAGGTGGGCCGATGGTCTCCGCACAGCTGTGGAACCCGGTGGCCGTCACGGTGGATGCCGCAGGCGACCTGCTCGTGGCCGACGCCGGGGACCAGTCGGTGCTCCTGGCACCCCCAGCCGCTGGCGCGACCTTCTTCGGGACGGAGATCGGCACGGGAGACATAGGAGTGGTGCTGGGAGGTACGGGGAGCTACGGGCCCTACCTCGCCGATGGGTTGCCTGCCAACGGGACCACGGCCGAGCTCAACGACCCGCGTGGTCTGGCCGTGAGCCAGCGCGGCGCACTGTTCGTCACGGACGGCACCATGCACGTGATCCGTGTCGTCCCGGCAGCGCCGGGGGCGCTGCTCGGCCAAACCATGCGAGCGGACGACGCTCTTCACCGCCGCTGGTGCGCTGCCGGTCTCGACCGCAGCCGGCGCGGGCAACGGGACCCGCTGGGTGGTCACCCGAATGGCCACGCCAGTCGGCGTGGCGGTGACTCCGTCGGGCGACGTGTACTACTCGGACGGTGGCGCCGACCTGGTCCGCGTGATCGGCGTCCTCGTGAGCCGCTTCGGCCGCCGTACCTTCCTGGCCTCCTCCGCTGGGCGTCGCCGCCGGCGCCGGCCGGTGCTGCCGTAGTGCGACGGAGCCGTGTCCAGCACGGCTGGCGCGGCGGACCGCGTCGTGAGGTCGGTCGAGACCGCCGCGCCGCCACCCGGTCCGCTCCGAGGCGGTGGACTCACCGTCAACGGCCTCACCAATCCGATCGGGATCGACCCGGACGATTGCAACTTCGCGTGGAGGCTCCAGGCGACCGGACGTGGGGCGGCACAGACCGCCTACCGCGTGGTGGTGAAGCGCACCGACGCCGGTCACACCGGCGTCGTCTGGGACAGCGGGCCCGTGAGCTCGGGCGAACAGGCCTTCGTCCCCTACGGCGGGCAGTCGCTGGCCCCTGACGCGGCCTACCGCTGGACGACGCAGGCGCGAGGACCGGGAGCCCGGTGGGGTCCGGTGTCGGCGCCGGCGCGCTTCACGACTGCGCTGCGCGCCGCCGATTGGAAGGCCCAATGGCTGCGCCCAGCCGGGAGCTCGCAGCAGCCGGACCGTGTCACGTATCTCCGCACCGAGGTGACACCGCCGGCGGGCACGGTCGCCCGCGCCACGGCGTACCTCTCCGCCGCCCACACGTACCGACTGTTCGTCGACGGGTCGCCGGTCGACGCCTGGCCGAGCTTCTCCTACCCAGACGAGCAGTACATGCGCACGGTGGACGTCACCGGAGCGGTGACCGGGGGAGGCGGAGCGCCATCGGCGTGCTGCATCGCTGGTACGGGCCGGGGCAGGGACGCCCGGCCTCCTCCCCCGGCCTGCTCTTCCAGCTCTCGATCCGGTATACCAACGGCCGCCAGGCCGTCTTCGGGTCCGACGCGACGTGGCGCGAGCTGCCGGCCGAATGGTTGCCGTCGCCGCAGCGCAACGCCGACGGCGGCGACTTCGTGGAATGGGTGGACGGGCGGCTGCAGCCCCAGGGATGGTCGAGCCCCGGCTACGACGCCAGCGCGTGGTCGCCGGTCACCGTCATCGGGCCGGCCGGCACCGCGCCGTTCAGCCGCATCTACGCGCAACGCACCACCATCCGGGAGACACCGGTCCATCCGGTCCGTCTGCACACTGTGCAGGGCGGCGCGGTGGTGGCGGACTTCGGCGCCGTGTACGCGGCACGCCCGCGGGTGGTTTTCTCCCAGGGCGAGCCGGGGGCAACCGTGGCGATCCGGGCCGGCTATCTCCTCGATCCCGACGGCCAGGTCTCGACGCTGCACGGCACACAGGGGACGAACCTCTCATCGTCGTACATCATGCGAGGAGGGAGCCAGGCCTTCGAAGCATTCACCTTCTTCGGCTTCCGTTACCTGCAGATAGAAGCCGCGGGCCAGCCACTCAGCGGCAACAATGTCGTGGCGCTCACGCGGCACGCTGCCATGCCCGACGTCCCCACCGCGACCTTCTCCTCGGACAACCGCATGCTCAACGCCGTCTGGCGCCTCACTGCCCGCTCCTGCCTGTACTGCTGCCACGAGCAGTTCGTCGACACACCTACGCGCGAGAAGGGACCGTTCCTATGGGACGGGGCCAACGAGTCCGAGGGCGTCATGCGCGCCTACGGCGACCAGAACATGACCTGGCAGGCCTTACGCGACGTGTCCCGGGGGCAGAGCCGCTACTGGCCCGATGGGCGGGTCAACGCGGTCTACCCCAACGGGGACGGCGCCCGCGCCTTCGGGACGAGCACGGCGCGCTACCCGGAGTGGCTGTGGCGGTACTACACCTCGACCGGCGACCGCGCGACGGTGCTCGCGCTCTACGACTCCGTGCTTGGAGCCGTGAATTCCCTGTGGAGCGTCCGCCAGGCTGGAACCGGCCTGCTGTACGGGCTGGCCGATACCGACAACGGCGACCCCGTCTACGGCTACGACCTCGCCGTGGCGGCCGACACCGCCAGCAACGTCCTGGCCGTGAACGCCATGCGCCGGATGGCCCAGCTGGCGTCCGTGGCCAGTGCCACGGACGCGACGCAGACCTGGCAAACCCGGGCCGACGAGCTGGCCGCCGCCGTCAACGCCGTGCTGCGCCGGTCCGACGGCGTCTACGTCGACGGCGTGGATGCCAGTGGCGCGCCGAGCAGCCACGCTTCGCAGGAGGCCAACGCTCTGGCGCTGGCCTACGGCGTCGTGCCGGCCTCCGACCTCGCCGTGGTCGGCCGCTATGTGGCGAGTCTCGGCATCGACGTCGGGCCCAATCACGGGCTCGAGCTGCTGCGCGGACTGGCCGGGGCCGGTATGCCCGAGGCGATGGTGCACACGCTCACCGACGCCTCCACGCCGGGCTGGGCCCACATCGTGGCGGCCGGTGGGACTTTCACGTGGGAGGTCTGGAAGCCGAGCGACCTCATAGGGGATTCTCTCTCGCACGGCTGGGGCTCCTCCGCGCTGGTGGCCATGCAGGAAACCCTGCTCGGGGTGACCCTCGGCGAGCCCGATGCCAACGGCCGGGTCCGGGCGGTCGTCACACCGCCGTCGTCCGGCCTCGAGCACGCCCGGGGGTCGGTGCCGACGATCGCCGGACCCGTGCAGGTCGCCTGGCAGCGACGAGGCAAAGGCATGACGATGGCGTTGACGGTTCCCGCCAACGCCGCGGCGACGGTTCGTCTGCCGGCCAGCACGCCGGCACGCGTGCGGGAGGGTGGGGGTCCGGCGTCGCAGGCGGCGGGTGTGACCGGGGTGTCGGCGGTCGACGGCGTTGCGGTGCTGTCGGTGGGGAGCGGGACCTACCGCTTCACCAGTACCTGAAGATCAACCCACCCAGTCGTGGATGATCCCGAGGTCGACGAACTCGGGCGGACCGTCGAGGATGTCGCCCATGAGGGCACGGACCTCCGCCAGTGACTCCTGACGGCGGGCATCCTGTTCGCGCGCCCGCGCCTTCTCCTCGCTCTCGAAGACCACGAAGTTGTAGAGGCGGCTCGGATCGTTCTGGTCGCGAGCCCCCGTGGTGCGTACCAGTCCCGAACCGGGCTGCTCGGCCGCCTCGAGGAGCTCGTAGAGACGGGGGATGTCGCCGTCTTTGCCGGGCTTCACCTGCATGATGATGAGCTGTGCCCACACGGGGTCCTCGCTTTCGCCCGAGCGCAAGGACGGTCGAAGGTCGGCCACCCCTCCGCACCGAGGTGACGGCACCCTAGCTAGGAGCGACAGGTCGTGCCCGCGGGCGGGGTCTGCCCGGTGACGAGATACGTCTGGACGTCGGCGCGTACGCAGGCGCTGTAGAAGTAGGCCACGTGGTCGTCACCCTCGTGCGTCAGCAGGACGCCACTGTCGAGCTCCTTGCTCACGCTGACCGCCCAGGCGTACGGCGTGGCGGGGTCGTCGGTGGTCCCCACCACCAAGATGGGCGGCGAGCCGGGTGCCGCCACCGGCCCGACGGTCCGGGTCGGCGGCACAGGCCAGACGGCGCATGAAGCCTCGCCCCATACCAGCAGGGGGCCGAAGACGGGGGCGGTCGCCTTGAGCGACTCGGCCAGCGCGCCGTAGGAGGCCAGGTCACGCGACACGGGATGATCGAGGCAGTCGATGGCGGTCGCCGCCTGGTCGGCGTTGCTGGAGCCCGTCGAGTTGTAGTGGTTGGACTGGGCCACGACGGGCGCGCCGTTCCCGATGGCATCTGCGGCGAGCGCCGCACCGAGCTGTGGCCAATCGGATTCCGAGTAGAGGTCGTTGAGCAGCGCGTCGTACAGCTGTCCCGGTCCGGCCAGATGACCCCCACCGCCGGCGGGTGCCGGCGACGTTGCGGCCGCACTGAGCAACGCCAAGAGCGCGGCGGTGGGGTCGCCGCCCGGTCGCCACGGGCAGGCTGCGCTGCCGGTGCACCAGCTGAAGAAGGCGTTGAGCATGGACTCGAAGCCGTCGGCCTGCCCAGCGGTGAACTGATCGAAGGAGAGCGCGGGGTCGATCGCGCTGTCGAGCACCATGGCCCGGATGTGGGTCGGGAACAGCGCGGCATAGGTCAGGCCGAGCAGGGTGCCGTAGGACTGCCCCATGTAGGTCAAATCGCTGTCCCCGACGGCCTGGCGGAGGCGATCCATGTCACGCGCGGTGTCCACCGAACCGACGAACGGCAGCAACGTCGGACTGCTCTTCTCGCACGCCGCGGCGAACTGCCTGAGCCCCGCGATGGTCACCGCCTGCTGGCTCGGCGTGGACGGCGCGGGTTCCGATGGTGCGCTGCCCGTGCTGGTGCCGCTACCACAGGAGACCGGATCGCTGCGCTCGACGCCGCGCGGATCGAACATGACGATGTCGAAGTCGTCGAGCAGTTGCGGCGTCAGGGCCCTGAGCTCGTTGGCCATGTCGTCGATGCCCGAGACGCCCGGGCCGCCCGGGTCGATGACGAGCGTGCCGATGCGTGCCGCGGGGACCTCGGCCGGGTGACGGGCCACGGCGATCGGGATGGTGGGGCCAGCGGGGTGTGCGTAGTCGAGGGGGACGACGAGCGTGCCGCACTGCAGGTTGCCGTTGCACGGCGTCCAGACCATGGGGGTGACGGGCGGCTGCGTGGTGGATGGGTGGTGGTGGTGGTGGTGGTGGTGGTGGTGGAGACCAGACGGTGGAGCGCCGAGTGTCCGTCGGCCTTCGGCGTGTCGCCGCGGGCACAGCCGGCCGCCGCCACGGCCGCCGCCATCGACACGACGACGAGGAGCAGGGATCTTCGCCTCGTCGACACGTGGCCAGCGTTGCACGTGCCTTTCGGGATGTGCCGTCACCGTTCTCCCTCGTCGAGGGACCTGCGGGCGATGCCGCGACGAGCGCTGGCCGATCGCGTGGCCGTCGCCGTCACAACCTCCCCGGTGCGGGCCTGACGCGTCAGGCGCCGGGCGGCACCTCCCACAGGCCGACAGGGGCGTCGCCCGGGCGGAAGTGACCGGGCAGCCGCTCACCCGACATGGCCCGCTCCATCCGCTGCTGCATGCCCGGGAGGAGCGTGCCGTCGGTGATCATCGCCATGAACACCGCGCCGGCGTTGCCGACGTCGAAGAAGTCGCGCTGCCACGACCACTGGAAGTTCCCGGCGTAGCGGAACCAGCTGCCGCCGAGGCCGGCGATCTCGTAGTTCGTGCCGTCCGCCTTGGTGGCGTCGGCCACCTGCTTCCACAGGCCCAGTATCTCTCCCTGGGAGTCGTCGATCAGGACCTTCTGGTACGGGTACGTCCAGCCTTCGAGACCCGCCATCTCCATACCGAGTGCGATCTCACGGATCTCCTCGCGCCCGACGGCCATGAACTCGTCGTTCGGCCCGACGTTCCAGCCGTACGTGGCGTCCTCGGTGTAGAGGTCGGCCATGTGCTTCCAGTCCTTCTTCTCCTCGCCGGCGCGGTTGGCGGCGAGCCAGCGCTCGACCATCTCTTCCATCTCGGCACACGGATAGGCGGGCATGGTCAGTCAGTCCTCCTCTATGGACAGGGCGTGGGTGGGGCAGTACTTGACGGCCAGCTCGACGGCCGCACGTTGGCTCTCGGGCGGTTCGGGCTGCAGGATCGTGAGGTCCCCTTTCTTGGAGACCGAGAAGACCTCGGGTGCCTCGCCCTCGCAGGCGGCATGTCCTTGGCACAGGTCGCGGTCGACGACCACCTTCATCGTGCCGACACCGCACGCCGCCGGTAGCGCACCCGGCACGGCTGCTGGAGCTGCACCACCATTTTGGAGTGGTCGTTGCGGTAGGAGTCCAGCGGCTGGGCCGCCTCGAACTCCCAACCCTGCAGCAGCACGGAGAAGATGGCCTTCAGCTGCATCATGGCGAAGGCGGCCCCGACGCAGCGGTGCCGGCCGGCCCCGAAGGGGATCCAGGTCCACGGGTTGGCCCGGTCCTCCTCCCGCGGCTCGAGATAGCGGGAGGGCACGAAGGCGTCGGGGTCCGGGAAGTCCTCCGGGATCCGGTTGCAGATGGCGGGACTGGCCGCGACGAACTTGCCGGCGGCAATCCGGAAGTCGCCGTAGGAGAGGTCCTCCATGGCGACCCGCAACAGCAGAATCAAGGGCGGGTGCAGCCGTAGCGCCTCCTTGAGCGCCGACTCGAGGTGCGGGATCTCCCGCAGGGCCTGGAAGCTCACCTCCGAGCCGTCGGCGTAGAGCTCGTCGAGCTCCGTGTTCACCGCCTGCATTTCCTCGGGATGCCGGAGCAACTCGATCAGCGTCCACGCGGCCGTGCCCGACGTCGTGTGGTGGCCGGCGAACATCATGGAGATGAACATGCCCGTGACGGTGTCGGCGCTGAAGCGCGGCGAGCCGTCCTCCTCGCGGATCGACATGAGGATGTCGAGCAGGTCGGCCTCGGCCTCGGCCGTGCCTTCCGGCGCCGGCGGGGCCGCCGCCCGCCGCTCCATGATGCCCCCGACGAGCTCCACCAACGAGACCCGGGCCGCGTCGCGCCGGCGGAAGCTCTCGATGTCGGCGTACGGGTCCACATAGGCGATGGGATCGGTGCCCTGTTCGAGGTCGTGGTAGAGCCGGGCGAAGCGGCCATCGAGCTCGTTGCGGAAGCGCGGGCCGATCAGACAGGCGGACGAGGTGTAGATCGTCAGCTCGGCGAACCACTCCAGCAGGTCGATCTCGCCCTCGTCGTCCCAACCGGCCACCATCTGCTCCACCTCGTGCGAGATGGTGGCGGCGTGGCCCCGCATGAACTTGTCCCGCAACGCCTGGTTGTGCAGCATCTCGCGGCGCCGTTCGGGCGGTGCGTCGAAGACGACGCCCTTGCCGAAGATCGGCGTCATGAACGGGTAGGCCTCGGCCTGGTCCAGTTGCTCCTCGGGCGCGCGGAAGTAGAACTCGTTGGCGTCTGCCCCCGTCAACAGGACCACGTCGCGTTCGGCAATGGTGAACTCCCCGACGTCGCCGCATTCGGCCCGCACCCGCGCCATCAGGCCGATGGGGTCGCGGCTGAGCTCGCCGAGGTGGCCGTTCTCGCCTTCGCCACCCGACGCGCGCGGCGGTTCCCTCAAATTCGTCTCCGTGGTCATGGTGCTCCCTCCGAACTCAGAGATGTGATCGGCGCCTCCGGCTGGACCTCGACCACGCTGAGGTGGGTCCCCCGCGGGGCGGCCACTGCGTGGGCGATCGCGGACGCCACCCCCTCGGGACGCAGGAAGGCCGGGTGCCGGGCCAGGCCCCAGCGCGTCCATTCGGCCAGTACCTCGCCGGTGACGTCGGGGTCCCAGTCCATGCCCATGCCCGTCAGCGTCGGGCCGGGCCGCACGATCACCGCGCGCACGCCGGTGCCCTCCAGCTCCATCTGCAGCGCGGTGACGAAGCCTTCGAGGCCCCACTTGGAGGCCACGTAGGCGGACATGCGGGGGCGGGGGTGGGCCACCACGTCGGACGTCACGAAGATGAGGTCACCCCGTCGGCGCGCCACCATGCCGGCGCCGAACGCGCGCACCAGCCGCTGTGCCCCACCGATGTTGACGCGCAGGACCTCTTCGAAATCCTCCGGGCTGGTCTCGAGTGCGGTCCCGGGCTGGATCTTGGCGGCATTGGACACGAGGATCTCGACCGGGCCGAACGCCGCCTCGGCCTCTTTGGCGAACCGGTCCACCGAGGACGGGTCGGCCAGGTCGAGGTGGATGGAGGCCGCCTCGCCGCCCTCGGCCCGGATGGACGCGGCCACCTCGTCACAGACCTCGACACGGCGGGCGCCGAGCACCACAGGATGGCCGGCACGGGCCAACGACCGGGCCGTCTCGGCCCCGATGCCCGACGAGGCGCCGGTCACCGCCGTCGGCCGGCGCTCGGGATGCGGCTCGAAGCGCGGCATCAGCGCGGCGTCACCGTCGTCGGCAGCGCGGCGAAGCCGCGCACGTTGATGGAGTGCACCCGCTCGATCCCCGCCGCGTCGACCTCATACGACTGCACCAGCGCCGCCAGCTCGGTCAACGCGACGCGCGCCTCCATGCGGGCCAGCGCGGCCCCCATGCAGAAGTGGCGCCCGCTGCCGAAGCTCACCAGGTCCTGGGTCCGGCGGTCGAGGTCATAGCGCTCCGGCTCGCGCAAAGACATCCTCGTCACGATTGGCCGAGCCCAGCAGGAGCAAGATGCGCCGGCCCGCCGCAATGTCGACGCCCTGGACGCACACCGGCTGGCTCGTCACCCGGACGAGCATCTGCGTCGAGGTGTCGTAGCGCAAGGTCTCTTCCACCCAGTCCGCCACACGGGCCGGGTCCGCCAGGGGCTTGGCCAGCTGGTCCGGGTTGCGCCAGCCCCAGTACCAGGCATTGCCCAGCAGCTTGGTCGTCGTCTCGTTGCCGGCCACCACCAGCAGGAACAAGAACCCGATCACTTCGTCGTCGCTCAGGCGGTCGCCGTCGATCTCGGCCTGCAACAGTGACCAGGTCAGGTCGTCGCGCTCGTGACGCCGGCGATCGGACACCATGTCGGCGTAGTAACCGGCGAGGGTCAGCGCCGCCTCCAACCCCTCCGGCGGGATGTCGTTCATCCCCTCCTCGCGGTGCACCAGGAGGTCGGCCAGGCGCCGGACCTCGGCCCGGTCCGACCCGGGGACACCGACCAGCTCGGAAATGACGTCCATCGGGAGCCGACCGGCGAAGTCGGCGATGAAGTCGAACGATCCGGCTTCGAGCGCCGGCCCCGCATGGGCGCGGGTCAGCGCGCGGATGCCGTCTTCCATGGCCGCCACGCGGCGCGGCGTGAAGCTCTTGCCGACGATCGACCTCATACGGGTGTGTCGCGGCGGGTCCATCGCGAGGAACGACATGGCCCGGTGCGCGTCGGGCCCGAATGCGGCCGGGTCGAGACTGACCCCGTAGGCGTTCGAGTAGTGGTCGACGTCGCGGAAGGCCGCCAACACATCGGCGTGGCGCGCGTAGGCGAAGAAGTCCAGCTCCTCGTTGTAGAAGACGGGGGCTTCGGCACGCAGCCGGGCGTACGTCGGGTACGGGTCCTCGTGGATGCCGTAGTCGTAGGGGCTATAGGCCAGCGGCGCCACGGTCGTCACGACGACGCCGACGCGACGCCGACGCCGACGATGTCATCAGTGCGGTGGCCTCGGCCATCAACGGCGGCACGGCGTCGAAGGCCAGGTGGCCCATGCCGGCGCTCAGCAAGGCACCGGTGTAGGTGACCTGCAGCACGTTGAGCACGGCCACGTCGATCCCCGCGCCCAACGCGGCCGCAAGCCGGCGCGTGATCTCGGCGCCCAGCCGCGAGCGCACACGCTTGACGTCGGGGCCGTCGCCCAGCAGCGCCGTCGTGCACACGGCCACGGCCGGCGAGCCCATGGCGCCGAAACCCATGGTGCGGACGGTCTCGGCCACGCGGTCGGGCAGCGACAGCGTCAGGTCGACCAGGCTCGGGGAGGCCTGCATGCGCCGCCACAGCACCTCGGCCAGAAGATGGTCCTTGCCGGAGAAATACGTGTACGCCGTCGCCGGCGCCAGTCCCGCCCGCTTGGCGACCGTCCGCACCGAGATCTCGCCGTACGGTCGCTCCTCCGCCTCGTCGGCGGCCGCCACGATGAGGCGCTCCATGACCTCGGCCTGGCGCTCGGAGAGGTGACGGCGCCCCGGCTGCTCCGCCGGCCCGTCGCCGACGGGGTCGAACATGCTCATGCGCCCGATGCCGTCCCCGTCGTCGGAATGTGCGGCGTCCCGTCCTTCATGGCGGGGAACGTGAACGTCGCCGCCGTCGTCATGCGCGTGATCTTGGTGATGTCCTTCTCGGGCAGCGTGTTGGTCTCGTCCTCAATGACGATCTCCCAACGACAGTGCGGCACGCGGTCACCGGGGACCCGTGGCGGCCGGTGCACATGGCGGATGTGCGCCTTGGGATTGACCGCCTGCGCCGTCACGTCGAACGTCCCGTCCTCGATGTGATGGCACATGTTCGTCACCATGGCGTCCCCGAAGGGCTCGGCGTCCATGAGCGCACCGCAGTAGGCCAGCTCGAAGAAGCCGTGCCGCTCGTCGACGAGCTCGTAGTGCACGTCCATGTAGTGATGCGGGAACCCGGGGTCGAGCTGCAGCACCTTGAAGATGGCCGACACGCCGTCGCCCTCCACGTTCATGATCTGGCGCAGCCGGTCGCCGTAGACGGGGCTGGCGCCGGCCCACTCCTCGATCGCCAGCTCCTTGACCGCCTCGGCCCCGTACCGCATACCGATGGCGGCACACATGGAGCGATCCAGCAGGTGCACGATGAGGCCGTACTCCCGGACCAGCCTGACCAGGGCCTCCTTGGACAGGTCCTCGTAGTCGAACCCGGGGTCGAATGCGCCCGAGTAGTCGTTGCGCTCCGCCGGCCCCGCCTCGTTTTGTTCGGTCATCAGTTCAAACTATAGTCCAGACACTTGTCCAGTTCTAGGTCCTTCCCGTTCGGAGGGACGCTGGTGGCGTCAGATCGGGAGGTCGGACCAGGTGCCGGAGATCGAAGGTGAGGGGACCCTGCGAGTCGGGGTCATCGGGCTCGGGGACATGGGTGCCGGACTGGCCACCTCGTTGATCCGGGCCGGCATGCCCGTGACGGTGTGCGACGTCCGTGAGGAGGCCACCGCACCGTTTCGGGAGGGGGCCCATGTGGCGGCGACACCCTCGGAGCTCGCCGCCCGCAGCGACGTCGTCCTCGTGGTGGTGTTCAACGACGCCCAGGTCCGAGAGGTCCTGCAGGGTCCCGACGGCGTCTTCGCCGGAGCGGCCGCGGAAAGCACCGCCGTCATCGTGAGCACCATTCCCACCGCAACCGTGCTGGAGATGCGCGCCGAGGGTTCGGCCACGGGCATCACCGTGGTCGACTGCGGGGTGAGTGGCGGCCCGGACGCCTCGGCGGCGGGCGAGCTCGTGTGCATGATCGGCGGCTCCGAAGAGGAGGTCGACCGGGTGCGCCCGGTCCTCAATGCGGTGAGCTGCCTCGTCCTCCACATGGGCCCGCCCGGGGCCGGGCTCGCCGCCAAGCTGGCCCGGAACCTCATCACCTACGGCTCGTGGTTGGCCGCGTTCGAGGCCCAGGAGCTGGCCGAGGCGGCGGGCATCGACCTGCTCAAGCTGGGCGAGGCGGCGCGGGAGAGTGACAAGCGCATCGGCGGGGCCACCCGCCTGATGTTCCGCACCACGGCCGCGCCATGGCCGGCGGATACCGACGAGGGGCTGCTCGGGCTCATGCGGTCCGGCGCCGAGGTCACCCACAAGGATCTGACGACCATTTTGGAGCTCGGTGCGGAGCTCGGCGTCGACCTCCCCCTGGCCGTCCTGGCCGAGCGGCGTTGCGGCCGCATCTACGGCTTCGAGGGTGACATCTGATGTCATCGGCCTCCTGACCTCGGTAGGGTCGGGCCCGCCGATGCCCCCATGGAAGAAGGAGCGCGAGTGAGCGAGCACGAGGACAAGCGCGCGGCAGGCATCGCCAAGATGCAGGAGGTGTACGGGTTCACCATCGACCCCGACACCATCCCGGGCCGCTATTCGGACATGACGGTGGACCATCTCTTTGGAACGGTCTGGACCGACGACGCGTTGAGCGTCCGGGAGCGGCGCCTGATGACAATGGGCGTCCTGGCCGCGCTGGACAAGAGCAACCTGCTCGAGATCCAGTTCGACGCCGCGCTCGAACGCGACGAAATGACCGTCGAGCAGGTCCGCGAGGCCGTCGTGCACCTCACCCACTACATCGGCTGGCCGCTCTCCACCGAGCTCAACTTCACGGCCGAACGCGTCATCGCCAAGCGGGCCAAGGCAGCCGCCGGCGACGACCAGAAGGCCTGATGCCGGAGAGCCGGATCGAGATCGACGAGGCGGCACCCGGCGTCCGCGTCATCGCCTTCAACCGGCCCGAGGTGCGCAACGCCTTCGACACCACCATGTACCGGGAGGTCACGGCCGCATTCCGTGCCGCCGACAGCGACGAGACGATCGGGGCCGTCGTGCTGACCGGAAGAGGCAGCGCCTTCACCTCCGGGCAGGACCTGGCCGAAATGGCCGCCATCGCCACCGGGACCGCCGTCGAGGGGGCCGGGCAGGGCTTCATGGGACTGCTCGAGTGCCTCCTCGACCTCTCGGTCCCGCTCCTCGCCGCGGTCAACGGCGTCGCGGTCGGCTTGGGCTTCACGCTGTTGCCCCATTGCAATCTCGTCCTGGTCGACGCCGGGGCGCGGCTGCGCGTGCCGTTCGCCGAGCTGGGCGTCCCTCCCGAGGCAGCCAGCAGCGTCCTCTTTCCTGCGCTCATGGGGTGGCAGCAGGCGGCGCGCGTGCTGCTCACTTCGGACTGGGTCAGTGCGCCCGAGCTGGTCGAGCTCGGCCTGGCGCTCAGGGTGTGCGACGCGGGCACCGTCCTCGACGAGACGGTCGCGCTGGCGGCGCGCATCGCCGCGCATCCACGGGCCGCCACCCGGGCCAGCGCCTCCCTCGTGCGCGCCGCCCGTCGAGACGCCGTCGTCGAGGCGAACCGCCGCGAACAGGCCGCCTTCGGCGCGTTGCTCGGCTCCGCCGTCGGCAGCGGCACCCTGGCCGAGTTCGCCGCTCGCCCGGCCGCCGGGTCCTGACCGTGCGGCTCGGCATCACGGCCGCGCTGACCGACGTCGACCTGGCACCGGCGGTCCTCGCCGTGGCGGTCGAGGAACTCGGCTTCGACAGCCTCTATCTGCCCGAGCACACGCACCTCCCGGTGCAGGAGGACACGCCCCCCGCTCTCGTCGGCGGCGTGCGCCTCGACGACTACAAGCGATGCCTCGACCCGCTGGTCGCGTTGTCCACGGCCGCCGCCGTCACCTCCCGCATCGGACTCGGCACCGGCATCCTGCTGGCCGCCCAGCACGAGCCCATCCTCCTGGCCAAGCAGGTCGCCACCCTCGACCACCTCTCGGGCGGTCGGGTGACCCTGGGTGTCGGGTTCGGCTGGAACCGCACCGAAGCGGAGGATCACGGTGTCGACTGGGCCCGTCGCCACCACGTGGTGCGAGAGCACCTGGCGGCCATGGAGGCCATCTGGTCCGCCGACCAGGCCGAGTACCACGGCCAGTTCGTGGACTTCGGGCTGACCTGGTCGTGGCCCAAGCCCGTGCAGCAGCCGCGCGTGCGCACCCTCGTCGGCGGCGGGGCCAACGACGCGGTGTTCGACGCCGTGGTCGAGAGCGCCGACGGCTGGATCCCCATCGGCGGGAGCGGACTGGCCGCCGCCATCCCGCGTCTGCACGCGCTGGCCACCGAAGCCGGACGCGACCCGGCCGGCCTGTCCGTCGTGCCCTTCGGGACCATTGCCGACCAGGGCAAGCTGGAGCACTACGCCGGGCTCGGCGTCACGGAGGTCGTGCTGCGGGTCCGGGCCGGCGACGAGCGCTCCGTGCGAGGCGAGTTGGAGTCGTTGGCGCCGCTCGTCCCCTTCGCGGCCACACTGGAGCAATCATGACCGACCTGATCGACGACACCACCCCCCGACTCGGGAGCACCACGCCGCTCCCGAAGATCATCAGCGTCGACGACCACATCGTCGAGCCGCCCCACCTGTGGGACACCTGGCTACCGGCCCGCTTCCGCGACCGCGGCCCGAGGTCGGAGCGCCGCGGCATCGGCGAGATGGAGCACATCGGCGGCGGCACCTACCGTCAGACCTTCGACCCCGACGGACCGCAGGCCGACTGCTGGGTCTACGAGGACCTCGTCTACATCAACAAGCGCCACGTGGCCGCCGTCGGGTTCGACCGCGACGACATGACGATGTCCCCCATCACCTACGACGAGATGCGACCGGGCTGTTACGAACCGAAGCCCCGCATCGCCGACAACGAGGCCAACTGGGTCGAGGCCAGCCTGTGCTTCCCGACCTTCCCCCGATTCTGCGGCCAGACCTTCCTGGAAGCCAAGGACAAGGAGCTCGCCGAGGCCTGCGTCGTCGCCTACAACGACTTCATGGTCGAGGAGTGGTGCGGCGACAGCGGCGGCCGATTACTCCCGCTGTGCATCATCCCGTTGTGGGACGCCGGGAAGGCGGCCGCCGAGGTCCGCCGGAACGCTGCCCGCGGTGTACGCGCCGTCTGCTTCAGCGAGATCCCGCCTCACCTCGGGCTGCCCAGCATCCACAGCGGGACCTGGGACCCGTTCTTCGCCGCCTGCGAGGAGACCGGCACGGTGGTGTGCATGCATATCGGCTCGTCCTCCAAAATGCCGGCGACGTCCGCCGACGCGCCCGTCGCCGTCGCGGCCTCGCTCAGCTTCGGCAACGCCATGTCATCCCTGTGCGATTTCCTCTTCTCCGGCGTCCTCATCCGGTTCCCGCGCCTCGTCCTGGCCTACTCGGAGGGGCAGATCGGCTGGCTGCCCTACATCCTCGAGCGTGTCGACGACGTCTGGCGCGAGCACCGCGCCTGGGGCGGGGTGAAGGACACCATCCTCGAGCCGCCGTCCACCTACTTCCACCGCCAGGTCTACGGCTGCTTCTTCCGCGACCAGCACGGCCTCGACTCCCTCGACGTCATCGGTGCCGACCGCGTGACCTTCGAGACGGACTATCCCCACACCGACTCCACCTGGCCCGACACCCGGGCCGTGGCCGAGCAACTGGTGCGCGATCGCTCCGACGAGGAGGTGTACCGGATCATGCGGGGCAACGCCATTGCGATGCTCGGCCTGGAGGGCCCGTGAGGCTCGGTGACGTCGTCAATCCGGAGGCGGCGCAATGGGGCAAACCACTCGACGGCATCCGCGTGCTCGCCCTCGAGCAGATGCAGGCGCTCCCCTACGCCACCCAGTTACTGGGGCGTCTCGGCGCCGAGGTGGTCAAGATCGAGTCGCCCGGCTCGGGCGACCTCGGTCGCAGCGCGTCGCCGGCACTGATCGATCCCGACGGCCGCAGCGTCGGCGCCACCTTTCTGCGCAACAACCTGTCCAAGCGCTCCGTCGTCGTCGACCTCAAGCAGCCGGCCGGGCGCGACCTCGTGCTGCGGCTGGCGCCGCGCTTCGACGTCGTGGCCGAAAACTTCCGCGCCGGCGCCGTCGAGCGGCTGGGCCTGGGCTACGACGACGTGGCCGCAGCACACCCGGCGGTGATCTACCTCTCCATCTCGGGCTTCGGCCATCAGGTGCCGGCCGGGACTCCGGAGTCTCCCTACGCCGGCTGGCCCGCGCTGGCCTCCATCGTCGAGGCCATGAGCGGCGCCTACGAGTTCAAGCGTCCCGAGGGGCAGCCACCGATCGGCTCACCCATGGGCGGGCTGGGGGACATCGTGAGCGGGCTCTTCGCCGTCATCGGCATCCAGGCCGCGCTGCGCCAGCGCGACCGCACCGGACGGGGTCAGCGCGTGGACGTGGCCATGCTCGACGCTCTGGTGGCGGTGCTCGACGTCGTGCCCAACTTCTGGTCCATGGGGATGCCGATGGGGACACCGTGGCCCGGCATCCTGCACGGGTTCCGTGCCGCCGACGGGTGGTTCATGCTGCAGGTCCTGCGCGCGCACCAATGGCCCGACCTGGCCCGTGCCATCGGTCGGCCGGAGTGGGCCGACGACGGGCGCTTCGCCACACCGCAGGGCTGGCTCGACCACCTCGAGTCGGACATCCGGCCCGCTCTCGAGTCGTGGGCCGGTGCAATGACGAAGCGGGAAGCCTGCGACGCCCTGAACGCGGCCGGACTGGTTGCCGGGCCGGTGGCCAACGACGAGGACGTGGTGGCCGATCCGCACCTGGCGGGCCGCCACATGCTCGTCGAGCACCCGCGCCCTGACGGTGTCGCCCAACCGGTGCTGATCCCGGGGCTCCCGGTGAAGTTCGCCGACGTGGCCGAGGGGCCCGAGACCGCGTGCCCTGGCTCGGAGAGCACACCGATGACGTGCTGGCGACCGAGCTCGGGCTGAGTGCCGATGAACTGACGGCGTTGCGGACGGACGGGGTGATCGGTCCCTGAGAACGTCGCGACGCACGGGCGTCGGCCGGGACCGTTCTCAACTCGATGCCCGACACAGCTTCCGACACCGCCCCGCTGCGTACCGGCACCGGCGCCGGTGCCCGTGCCACGACCGGCAACGCCAACACCGGTGCCGCCGTGATCAGCGCGGCCGCCGCCTTGTCGAACGAGGAGCGAACCGAGCGCCTCGAGGAGCTCTTCCGCACCAAAGCGGCCGTCGAAGGGGAGATCGCCGCGCACCTGGGCGAGGTCGAACGTTCCCAGTCGTTTCGCGACGAGGGGGCCACGTCCACCGAACGCTGGGTCACCGAGCGCTTCGGGGTCTCGACGTCGACGGCCCGGTCCTTGACCCACGTCGCCGAGTTGGCCTCGGATCTCCCCCACCTGTTGGGTGCGCTCTGCGAGGGAACCATCTCCTTCGACAAGCTGCGCGCCGTCGTTGATGTAGCCAAGCCGGAGACCGACAGGGAGTTGCGTGAACAGGCTCGCCAATGCAGCGTGCGCGAGCTGGCCGACGTAGCCCGGTCCACGGCCACCCGCACCGACTCGCCAGCCCGTTCCCAATCGAATCACGCTCGCCGCTTCTTGCGATTCAACGACCAGTTCCGCACCATGACGGTCCAGCTGCCGGCCGAGTCCTACGCCGAGGCGCGCGCCTGCCTCGAGTCCCGGGCCCGCCAGGCGCCCTCCGACGGAGAGACGCCCTGGGACCAGCGGCTCTGCGACGCCTTCAGGGAGATCATTCGCTCGTCAGCCCCGGGCTCAATCGGCGGCGGCGAACCCGTACATCGTCGTCCTGCATACAGCTCTGGCCACCCTGGTCGACGAGGCCGGCGAGGAGAGCGTTCTGGCCGGTGAGCTCGAGCGAGGCGGCCTGATCGACGGCGAGACCGTCCGGCGGATCGCCTGCGACGCCACCATCGCCATTGGTGTTGACGACGACGTCGGCCACACCATGTACGAGGGACGGGCGCGGCGATGGCCGAGTGCCAGCCAGCGGCGCGAGATCATGCGCCGGGACCGGCACTGTCGTTTCCCTGGCTGTACCAATGTCACGTTCACCAATGTGCACCACATCGTGCCCTGGAAACCCGACGGACGGACCGACCTCGACAACCTCGCGCTGTTGTGCGAGCACCACCATCATCGGGTGCACAGCAAACAGTGGGCCATGTCCGGAAACCCCAATGAGGAACTCAAATTTGTCGGCCCGACGGGCCGGGTCATGACGTCGCGCCCTTCTCCCCTCTGGACGAGGGTGACGGCCGGCGCCCGGGCGGGGTCGCCGGCGCCGGCGCCGGCGGGCCGAGGCCGCCGTGCAACCGCGTCCTAGTAACGCGGCAGTGCGATGAACGCGACGAGGTAGGCGAACAACCCCGCGCCGACCAGCGTGCAGGCGTGGAACACCTCGTGAAAGCCGAAGACACGCGGCCACGGGTCCGGTCGCTTGCGGGCGTACACCAGCGCCCCGACCGTGTAGGCCAGGCCCCCCGCCAGCATCAGCGCGAATCCGGTCCAGCCCAAGCTGCGCACCAGCTGCGGCGCCACGATGATCGGGCACCAGCCCACGACGACGTAGGGAATGGCGACGACCCACTGCGGCGCGTCCAGGAATGCCTGGCGGAGCGCGATGCCGGCGAACGCGCCGGCCCAGACCAGGGTGAGGATGAGCACCTCGGCCCACCCGGTCAAGGCCAGGCCGGCCACGGCGGTACACGTCCCGGCGATCCCGATGAAGATCGCACTGTGATCCGCCCGTCGCATGCGCCGCCACGCCGGAGCGGACCAGCGCAATCGATGAAAGGCGGCGCTGGTGCCGAACATGGCCAGCATGCCGGCGACATAGATCGCCAGTTCGGCGGTCGCGGTGACGTCGGGGCCGGCGACGATCAGAAAGGGTCCGCCGATCAGCCAGGCGAAGAACGCGCCGGCGTGCAGCCAGCCCCGCAGGAGCGGGCGCTCGCCACGGTTGTCGGCCGCCTTGCCCTGCTCACCCTGCGCCAGCATGGTCACAAGCAGCCTTCTTCTTCCAGCCGATCCGCCCGCTCTACCTCGCGCCGCGAAATGCCCAGCAGGAACAGGATGGCGTCGAGGTAGGGCACGCTCAGCGCGGCGTCGGCCGCTTCGCGGACGACCGGCTTGGCGTTGAACGCGATGCCGAGCCCGGCCGCCGCCAGCATGTCGATGTCATTGGCTCCGTCACCGACCGCGATCGTACGTGCCAACGGCACGCCCGCGGCCTCGGCAAAGCGGGCCAGGGCCAGCGCCTTCCCGGCCCGGTCGAGGATGGGCCCGTCCAGCTCGCCCGTCACCACGCCCCCCTCCACCATGAGGACATTGGCCGCAACATGGTCGATGCCGAGTTCGTCCACCAGGGGCCCGATCAGTTGCGTGAAGCCCCCACTCACCACGGCAAGCGCGTAGCCCAGCCGCTTGAGGGTGCGCACCAGGGTGCGTGCACCCGGTGTCAACACGATGCCGTCGCGCACGGCGTCCAATTCGGTTTCGGGCAAGCCGGCCAGAAGCCGCACCCGTTGCCGCAGCGCCTCCGCGAAGTCCACCTCGCCCGCCATGGCTGCCGCCGTCACTGCGGCCACCTGCTCGCCGCGGCCGCACCGCTCCGCCAACAGGTCGATCATCTCTCCCTGCAGCAAGGTCGAATCGGCATCGAGCACAATCAGGTGCTTGGCCCGCCGGTGCAGTCCCGCCGCTTGCACCGCCACATCGACCTGGCAGTGCGCCGCGGCCTCGGCCAGTGCCCGACGCAGCCTGTCGACATCAGCGCCAGCCACCGACAGCTCGTAACTGTGCACCGGGTACGCCGCCAAGCGCGCGATCCGCACGATGTTGCCGTCGCACCGCGCGATGGCCCCGGTGACCGTCTCGAGCGTCGTCGCGTCGAGCTCGGGTGCCAGCAGGGTGACGAGATGGACCTCGGCGGCCTCGTCCATCGCTGCCTCCACGAGCGGATCGACCGCGACCTCCACCCCCGCCCCGAGGAAGCTGCTCTCCAACAGGGCGCGCATGGGTTCCACCTGCGCCGGCACGACGTCGGCCTCCACGCAGAGCAAGAGCCGGCCGTGGACCCGCACCTGCTCGACGTCGTCCACCTCGACGCTGCACTCGGCCAGCGCACGAAACAGGCGCTCCGAAATGCCTGGACCGTCCTGCCCGCTCACCGTCACCAGAAACGGTGAGGGCACCTCCGTCATGGTCGTGCGACGTCCTTCTCGGTGACCCAGCCGGCGCCCTCCACCCAACGCTTGACGATCCGCGCCGGGACGCCGGCGACGACGCAGCGGTCTGGCACTTCGCCGCGTACCACCGCGCCGGCGGCCACCACCACGTGCTCGCCGATCTGGGCCCCCGGGAGGACGACGGCGTTGGCGCCCAGCCAGCTGCCCGAGCCGATGCGCACCGGGGCTTCGGTCGGCCACTGCCGCCCGATGGGCTCCACCGGGTCCTCGTAGGTGTGGTTCTGGTCCGTGATGTAGACGTAGGGCCCCGTCTGGATGTCGTCCCCGATGACGATCTCCCAATGACCCACGATGTGCGAGCCCCTCCCGATGAGGGTGCGGCTCCCGATGGAGACGACCGGATCGGTCGGCATGACCTGTCCCGGCGCCATGCCCGCCGAAATGGAGGCGCCGGGCCCGACGATGGACTCGGACCCGATGTGGATCAGGTGCTCGTTGTAGATCGCCCCCTGGGGGAACAGGAGGCAGGCGCCGGCGCCCATGTGTCCGAAGCGGCGCCCCCGGGGGTCGTCGGGACCGATCGCGCCGAGGTCGGCCGCGCCCTCCCAGGCGGCGTGCACCAAGCGGGACGAGACCCGCCTCAGCGGTGCCGGGAGGGAGCGGGCCCAACTCACGCAGGAATGGTAGGTGGTACCGGCGACCCCCTCGTCACCGGCCTCCGCCCCAACTGCAATGGGAGTGCGTGGGTAAACTTCTTCCGTGCAGCCCCTCCCACCGGACGGTGGCTCCGACCCCGCAGACCCAGTGCCGCTTCCGGAGCGCCCCATGGACCGCCGCCAGTTCCTGCAACTCTCAGCAGTGGGCGCGGTGGGCTTCGCCGGCGCCAAGCGCCTGAGCAGCACGCATACCTCGCCACGCGTACCGGCCCAGGCCAAGCGCGCCGCCACCGGACACGTCGCAACGGTGAACAAGAAACTGGCCAGCGGTGTCATCGTGCCGACGGCACCCTGGCTGATCGCCGAGAACGCCAAGCGGGGCACGCTCAACTGGATCTGCAACTTCAACCAGCCCGACCACGCGCTCGAGGGGTTCGCCAGCCAGGTCAGCGCGGTGCCGGGCGACGACGTCGCCGTCTTCGTCAGCAGCACCGCCCGCGCCGTCCAGGTCCAGGCCTATCGGATGGGCTACTACCAGGGCCTCGGCGGTCGCCTCATGGTCAAGACCGACTTCGTCCCCGCCAAGGTGCAGGCAGCGCCGGTGATCACGCCCGGCATCGGGACGGTGACGTGCCCGTGGTCGCCCACGCTCTCGCTCAACATCACGAAAGACTGGCTGCCCGGTTGCTACCTCTTGAAGCTGGTCGGTGACAGCGGCGAGGAGCAGTTCGTCCCGCTGACCATCCGTGACGACAGCTCCAAAGCGGCCTACGTGCTGCAGAACAGCGTGACCACCTGGCAGGCCTACAACCTCTGGGGCAGCTACAGCCTCTACTACGGGCCGGACAGCAGAGGGCGCAGCTCGTTCGACGGCCGCGCCCGGGCCGTCTCCTTCGACCGCCCCTACCCCCAGACCTGGGCCTCGGGAGCGGCCGACTTCGTGGGCAACGAGCTGCCGCTCCTCTTCCACCTGGAGAGCCTCGGTCTCGACATGACCTATTGGACCGACGTGGACCTGCACACGCGGCCACAGCTGCTCATGAACCATCGCTGCCTCTTCAGTCTTGGCCACGACGAGTACTGGTCCACGCCCATGCGCCAAGGGGCCGCCGCGGCCAACGCCGCCGGCGTCAACCTGGCCTTCCTCGGAGCCAATGCCTGCTACCGCCAGATCCGCCTGCAGACGACCTCGGTCGGCCCCAATCGCCTGGAGGTCTGTTACAAGGACGCGGCCGAGGACCCGATCGCCCACGAACAACCCGCACTCACGACCGTCAACTGGGACCAGGCCCCGGTCAACAACCCCGAGTCGAATCTCATCGGCTCCATGTATCAGTCCGTCGGGGCCAAGGCCGACATGGTCGTGACCGACGCCTCCTCGTGGTTCTACAGCGGGTGCAACCTCACCGACGGCCACACCTTCAGCACCGTCATCCTCGGCGAGTACGACCGCTACGTCCCGTCCTTCCCCGGCCCGAAGAACAGCGACGTGTTGGCCCACTCGCCTGTCCCGGGCCAGGCCAACTGGTCCGACATCACCTATTACACAGCGCCGGGCAACGGCGGGGGCGTCCTGGCCAGCGGCTCGGCCAGCTTCGTCTCGCTGCTCGGGAACACCGGGGCCATACCGCCCAATGTCGTCGTCCCTGCCATTCCCGGCGTCACCGACGTGATCCGCCGGGCCATGGAGAACGTCTACGGCCGCTTCGGCCTGGGCCCGGCGACGGCCCACGGCAGCTCCAGCGGCAACTGGTCGGAGGTCTACACCGGGGCGGCGGCCAGCGCCGGGACCGCCGCCGGGACCCCTTCCGCCTGACGATTCTCCACCCGCGACCGCCCGCCGCCGGCCCGCCGTCGCGCCACCGCCGGCCCGCCGGGGCCGGCATGACACCACTTTTGGCCCCCGTCCTCGTACGATCTCGCCCAGCGATGGCGAAATTCCAGACCGAACGTTTCGGGGTGCGACACCGGCGCGCCTGGGGGGCGCCTGGCCGTGGTCGGGCTTACCGGACTGCTGTTGAGCGCCTGCTCCTCCTCCCCCTCGACCCCCAAGGCCGCGGCCAAGGTCAAGCCCACCACCACGACGTCCACCGACCCGCCCCCCGCCTGCCCGTTGACCGGCCAACCGGCGCCGGGAGGCACCGTCCCGAGCCGGCCCGCCATGGCGGTGAAGATCGACAACTATCCCGCCGGCCGCCCCCAGTCGGGCCTCGACAAGGCCGACGTCATCTTCGAAGAGCCCGTCGAGGCCGGCATCACCCGCTTCGCCGCAGTGTTCCAATGCCAGGACGCGGCCCTGATCGGGCCCGTCCGCTCGGCCCGCAACGTCGACATCGGCATCCTCGGGCAGCTGGGCAACCCCCTGCTCGCCCACGTCGGCGGCATCAACCCCGTGATCGCCAACATCAACGCGTCGCCCATCGTGAACGTCGACCTCGGGAGCAGCAATGCGCTCATGATCCACCCGGCCGGCCACGTGTCGCCCGACGCCGACTACACGTCGACCGCCATCGTCTACGGCACGCACCCCACCATGAACACACCGCCGCAGCCTCTGTTCACCTATTCGGACACGACTCCACCGGGCGGGACCGCCGTCTCCAGTGTGAACATCAACTTCTCGGGGACGTCCAACGTCACCTGGAAGTGGAACAAGGCGACAGACACCTTTCTGCGCTTCTACAACGGGACGACGCCGGACATGCTGGCAAACAACGTGCAGAACCAGGCCGCCAACGTCATCGTGCAGTACGTCCAGATCAGCTACGGACCCTGGGTCGAAAGCGGCCTCACCAGCAAAGAGGTCCAGTCCGACCTCTATCCCGACGCCAGCGGGACCGCCGTCATCTACCGGAACGGCTATGCCATCCCGGCGACCTGGCACCGATCCACCCTGGGCTCGCCCACGCAGTACGTCAACTCTTTCGGCGTGCCGATCCCGATGCAGCCCGGACAGACCTGGGTCGAGTTGGTGCCCAACACCATCATGGCGACGACGACGCCCTAAGACCGAAGGCGCCCGGCCCCCGTCACAGCAGTGGTTTGCGGGCCACCACCGCCAGCAGTAGGCAATCCTCGGCCGCAGCGAACACTCCCGGGCACGCACTGGCCTCGGCCTCGTCGAAAACACCGGCCGCCGCGCCGCGCTGCATCAGGTTGAGACCCTTGCACTCGGTGACCTCGAAGCCGGCCCGTTGCAACTTGGAGACGAGCTCGCCCGCGGCGTACTCGATCTGATGGTCGTGGTTCATCAGCGCGTCCGACCGCAGGCGCCACACCGGCCCGTTGGGCGTGTCGAGGCAGAACCAGCCGCCGGGCGCCAGCACCCGGTAGGCCTCGCGCGCCACCGTGTCCCCGTCCTCCTCGCTGACGTGCTCAATGGACTGGCCGCTGTAGACCAGATCGAAAGACCCGCTCTCGTAGCGCCCGAGATCGACCATGGAGTGGAAGGCGAACTCCACGGGGCCGAGCTCGGAGAGCACCGGCTCACCGGTGGAGCCACCCTGGTAGATGGTGTCTCGCTCGTCGACCGGGAGATCGACCACCACCAGTCGCTCGAAGGGATACGGATAGCCCAGGTGCACCAGCGCGCCATCGGGCAGGCCCTGATGGGTGCCGCCCAAATCGAGGATACGAGCCGCCCGCGGCAGTCCGGCCACGAACTCGCTCCGGCTGACGTGCATGGAGAGCAGCACGTTGCCGATGGGCACGCGGCGGCGGAACTCCTCGGAGTGGGCCAGCGCCTCGGCCACACCGTGGCGGGAGAGCTCGCCGTCGGTGATCTTCTGGACGTACTCGGCGTCGCCGCCGGCGTCGGGCTCACGATCCAACACGACATTGAAGGCCAACCGCACCGACTGCTTCGGTGGCAGGTAGCGGAACGGGACGGTGGGGACGAAGCGATCCAAAATCCGATAGGTCCGTTGCTTCCATTCGCGGGCCGGCATCGCACCATTGTGGTCCGGACGCGAAGCACCCCGGACCATTGGCCGGGGAGGCGAGCGGGTCCGGAGGCTTCGACGCCGTGAGAGGCGGGGTGCGGCTTAGGAGTCGAGCGAGATCGGGACGTCGTCGGGGTCGAGGGCGTCCTGGAGCAAGAGGTCCTCTTCCTTGGGAGCCAGGCACTCGCGGACACGATCGTCGATCTCGGCCATCAGCTGGGGGTTCTCGATGAGGAACGTCTTCACGTTCTCGCGGCCCTGACCGAGCTGCTCACCCTCGTAGGTGAACCAGGCGCCCGACTTCTTGACGAACCCGAGATCGACCGCGACATCGAGGAGCGACCCCTCGCGGCTGATGCCCTTGCCGTACATGATGTCGAACTCGGCCTGCTTGAAAGGCGCCGAGCACTTGTTCTTGACGACCTTGACCCTGGTCCGGTTGCCGACCACGTCGGCGCCGTCCTTGATCGCCTCGATGCGGCGGATGTCGAGTCGGATGGAGGAGTAGAACTTCAACGCCCGCCCGCCCGGGGTGACCTCGGGACTCCCGTACATCACGCCGATCTTCTCCCGCAGCTGGTTGATGAAGATGGCGATGGTGCTGGACTTCGACAGCGTGCCGGTCAGCTTCCGGAGCGCCTGGGACATGAGCCGCGCCTGGAGGCCCACGTGGGTGTCCCCCATTTCCCCCTCGATCTCGGCCCGCGGCGTCAGGGCCGCCACCGAGTCGATCACGAGAACGTCGAGCGCCCCGGAGCGGATCAACATGTCGGCTATCTCGAGCGCCTGCTCACCGGTGTCCGGCTGCGAAATCAAGAGGTCGTCGACGTTGACCCCGATGGCCCGGGCGTAGACCGGGTCCATGGCGTGCTCGGCGTCGACGTAGGCGCAGATGCCGCCGTTGCGCTGTGCTTCGGCCACCGCGTGCATGGCCAGTGTCGACTTCCCCGACGACTCGGGACCGTAGATCTCGACGATGCGTCCGCGGGGCAGACCGCCGATGCCCAGCGCCAAGTCCAAGGAGAGGGCTCCGGTGGGGATGGACTCGATGTTCATCGAGAGGTTGTCGCCCATGCGCATGACCGAGCCCTTGCCGAACTGCTTCTCGATCTGCCCCAGCGCGGCATCCAGTGCCTTTTCCCGTTCTGCTTCGGCCATCCCTCTCTCCTCTGCTGTCTGTCTTCTCTGTTAGCTCTGTTAGCTCTGTTGTCTGTCTGCGTTGTCCGACTGCGGCTGTGGCTGTTGGCTGTGTGGTTGTCGTGCCGAGTGATGTCGTCTGTGGCGACCCTACGGTGGGGGTGTGACGACCCGCCGTGGCTGCCTGGTTCGCAGCATAACGAACATGTGTTCGTAGAACGTGGACCCACGATCCCTGGCGGCGGAGAACGGTCGTGGCCCCCCGCCGGGACGCCGTCCGGCGGAAGGGATCGGCGACCAGAAGCAATGACGCGTCCATGCCAAGCTGACGACTCGCCGGGCGGGAGAGGGCAAGGAGGAGGACTGGTGGTGGCGAGAAGGCTCGTGGTCGCCGTGCTTCTGGCTGGAGCCGTACTCGTGGGGCGTGGTCGGAGCCGCGATCGACGGCGTGGCGACACCGGCCGGCGCCACATCCACCACATCCGCAACGGCCCTGTACAAGGACGCCCTCGCCTCCACCCACGACTGGTCGGTCCACTACGACTCGGCCTCGACGGCGGCCAAGGTCTCGCTGGTCGAGAGCGGCGACGCCGGACCGGCCTCGGCCAGCCAGAGCGTCACGATGGGCAAGGGCTCCATCTCCATCCTCGTGATCGGAGGCCTCTCCTACGTCAAGGGCAATGCCGATGGCCTGGAGAATCTGGCCGGACTCAGCTCACCCCAAGCTACGGAGGCCGCCGGTCAGTGGATCGAGTTCTCCACCGACAACACGGCCTTCGCCCCGGTCGTCGAAGGCGTCCGCTCCACCGACATCGCCAAGGAGCTGGCCCTCAAGGCCCCGCTCTCGCTCGGGCGCGCCCGCACGCTGCGCGGCCAAGCAGTCGACGCCATCGACGGGATCCAGACCTTCGGCAAGAAGTCCGAGCACGTCGTCCTCTACGTGCGCGCCAAGGGGGCCCACGTCCCGGTGGAAGAGGACTCAGTCGACGCCAAGGGAAAGCGGACCGCGGACGAGCACATCATCTATTCCAAATGGGGGGAGCAGGTGCGCCCCGAGGCACCCAAGGCCACCATCTCGGTCGGCTCGATAAGCGCGGTCTAAGAAAGCGTCCCGACGACCTCGGCCGGTTCCGGGGACGTGGGAAGATGTGGTCAATCATCCCTGGCCGAGTGGGCGCGCACCGCGCCACCGTGCCGGGCCTCCAGGAGAGTGAAGGTCATGCACCCCTTGCGCCAGAACCCCTTCCGCATCGCCGCGGTCACCACCGGGCTCACCGCCTCGGCCGCGCTGGCCCTCGCCGGCCTGACCGCCTCGGCCGCTCCCGCCGGCGCCGCCGGCACGACCACGACCACGACGCCGCCCTCGAGCGGCGCCACCGGTGCGAACGCGCAGTACAACGCCACGCTGAAAGCCGTCGGCAGCCAGGGCGTGCACTTCTCGTCGGTGGCCAAGCAGAACGGGGCCGAGCTGGACGTGACCGGTGACGCCGGCACCACCTCGGGCGCACAGACGCTCGTGGTCAAGACCAACGGCGTCACGGAGCGCATGACCGCACGCGTCGTCGGGTCGACTGGATACGTCCAGGGCAACAACGTCGCGCTCCAGCACGTCATCGGCCTCACCAAGGCGCAGTCGTCCAAGTACGCCGGCAAGTGGCTGTCGTTCCCGACCTCGAACCAGAGCCTCGGCGAGCTCGTCGGCGGGCTGCTCTCCTCGCAGGTGTCCAAGGAACTCGAGATCGGCGGGCCCTACACCTTCGGCAAGGCCGCCACGGTGTCCGGCCAGAAGGCCACGGCGATCAAGGGATCGGTCGCCACCCAGAACGGCGGCAAAGTGCCCGTCGTCCTCTACATCCCGGCCAGCGGGAGCCCCCTGCCGATCCAAGAGGTGACCAACGCCGGCTCCTCCGGCGGCTCGTCGGCCATCCACGGCGTGGTGACCTTCACGAACTGGGGCGAGAACAAGAGCCAGACCGCACCGACCCACACCGTCTCGCTGCTCAAGCTGGTCCCGGCCTCCTCCTCGTCCAGCACGGCTGGGTAGCCCAGAGCCCGGAGCCCGCTCAGTGCCGCCGCTGCTGCAGGCCGCGCTGGGTGACATCACGCTCGAGCGGGTCGATGCCGTCGTCAACGCGGCCAATCGTCGGCTGATGGGAGGCGGTGGTGTCGACGGCGCCATCCACCGCGCCGCCGGGGCCGAGCGACTGCAGACGGCCTGCCGGGCCATCGGCGAGTGCCCTCCCGGCCACGCCGTGGTGACCGACGGGTTCGACCTGCGGGCGCGCTTCATCATCCACACGGTCGGGCCGGTCTGGCAGGGCGGGACGGCCGGCGAGCGCGAGACACTCGCCGCCTGCTACCGCAACACCCTCGCTCTGGCCGATCAGGTCGGCGCGCGTTCGGTCGCCTTCCCCGCCATCTCCACCGGTGTCTACGGCTATCCGTTGGGGCAGGCGGCCGAGGTGGCCGTGAACACGGCCCGCGCGGCGGACACCGAAGTGACGCTCATCCGGTTCATCGCCTTCGACGACAGCACGCTGGCGCGCTATCTCGAGCTGCTCGGCTGAACGACTTGTTCGGCTGATCGGTCAGGACGAGGCCGCTCCGCTCAGGTCGTAGACGGTCACACCGCCGATCGTCTCGGCCGTGAAGTGCGACTTCACCCATGAGGTGATCTGCGAACCGTCGTCCGAGCCGCTCGCTGCTCCACCGCCGAAGCCGCCGAGGCCACCACCACCGCCGACGCCGCCGCCGCCGCCGCCACTGAAGCCGCCACCGCCGCTGGCGATGAAGTAGTGGATCTTGCCCTCTGCGACGTACTTCTCGAACTGGGCCAGCGTCGGCGCCGGGTCGGTGCCGTTGAAGCCGCCGATGGCCATGACGGGCTCACCGCTTCCCAGCTGATAGCCGGCCGCGTTGTTCGCGTTCACCGTGGCGGCCGCCCACGTGTACGTACCGGCGTCAGCCTGCAACGCCTTGTTCAGCGCCGCGTTGGACTGGCTGGAGTTCAGGAACCCTGCACCGGCACCGCCGGCGCCGGCCCGGCCGCCGCCCGCACCGAAACCGGCGCCCCGACGGAACCCGCCGCCAGTGCCGAACGAGGGCGCTGTGCCGGTTCCCGTGCCGGTGCCTCCAGCGGCGCCGGGGAAGTTCCCGCCGCCGGGGAATCTTCCACCCGGCGTGCCGCCGGGAAAGCCGCCTGCGCCGCCGAAGGTGCGGCCGGCTCCCCCACCTGGGAAGCCCCCGCCGCCAGGGAACCCGCCGCCACCGGGGCCTCCGAAACCGCTCGATGCGGTCGGCGTCACCGACGGGATCGCCCCGCTGTGCGGCGCTGCTGCGGTGGCCACCGTGGAGAACAACGGCGCGGCGAGCGCAGCAGTGAACCCGAGCGCGGCCACCAGCGCGACGGCGAATTTCGGGAGGTTGCGCAAGAACGGGAGGGCCAAAATGGCCACGACACCCAGTCCGCCCACCACGGCCACGAAGGGACGGAGGAACGGGAACCAGTCGGAGGTGCGGCCGAGCAGGACGTAACTCCACACCACCGTCGCAGCCAGGCCCGCGGCGAGTCCGGCGCGCCCGACCCAGGAGGCCCGGCGCTCCCACAGACCCATCGTGCCGATGCCAACGAGTGCGCCGAGCGGTGGCGCCAGCGCCACCGTGTAGTAGGGATGGATGATCCCCTGGGCCAGGCTGATCACCAGGCCGATACTCACGAGGGAGCCACCCCAGAGCAGAAGTCCCGCGCGCTCACGATCGGTGCGGCGAGCGCGCACTGTGACGACGAGCAGGACGGCACCCATGACGAGTGCGCCCGGCAGCAGCCACGACATCATGTTCCCGAACTCGGGATTGAAAAGACGAGTGAGGCCGGTCGGGCCCCACATGCTTCCGGTGACCCGTCCGCCGCCCACGCTGCCCGATTCGCTGCCGTCGAGTCGGCCGAAGCCGTTGTAACCAAAGATCAGGTTGAGGATGCTGTTGTTCTGCGATCCACCGACGTACGGCCGGTCCGCTGCCGGTGTGAGCGCGACGATGGCCACCCACCACCCGGCGGCGACCACCACTGCGACACTCATCAAAAGGGTCTGCCAGACCCGACGCCACCATCCGGTCGGGGCGGCCAGGAGGTAGACGACGACGATGACCGGGAGGATCAGGAAGGCCTGCATCATCTTGGTGATGAACCCGAATCCGAGCAGCGCGCCGGCGAGGACCAACCACTTCGTCTGTGCCTTCTCGAGACCGCGCATGGTGGCATAGGTCGCCGCGGTCAGTAGCAGCGCCAGCATGGCGTCCGGGTTGTTGAAGCGGAACATCATGGCGGCCTACCGGGGTGAGCGCCACCACTGCACCGGCGAGGAGCGCGGCCTGCGCGCTGAACCACCGTCGCACCGAGAGGTACACCAAACCGACCGTGGCCACGCCCTCGAGCGCCTGCGGGGCCAGCATGCTCCATGAGTGCAGTCCGAAGATCCGCGCCGAGATCTCCATCGGCCACAAGAATGCCGGCGGCTTGTCGACAGTGATGAAGTTGGAGGAGTCGGACGATCCGAAGAGCATCGCCTTCCAGCTCTTCGTGCCCGCCTGGACGGCGGCCGAGTAGAAGGAATTGGCCCAGCCGCTGGAGCCGAGATCCCACAGATAGAGGATGGCGGTCGCCGCCAGCAGTGCGAGCAGGGCGGGACGGACCCAGGCCGCGTCGCTCTCCTTACCCCGCACGAAGCGGGCCGGCCAACCGCGACGGGGGCCGGGAGGCCAAGGTGGTGAGGCCGGTGGCGTCGCCCCATCGGCCGGCGCCGGTGGAGCTGCGGGCGGCCGTGGCGGGTCGAGGACCCCCACCGATGCGTCGGGGGTGGACGTCAGGTCGGTCATTTCGGTACCTCCATCGGGCCGGTACCGGGATGGGCACTCGGGCGGAAGATCCAGGCGCGGAGCACGGCGAAACGGAACACGGCGGCGAGCACGTTGGCGACGGTGAGGGCCACGAGCTCGGCGAGAAGGGCGGTCGGGGCCATCCAGTGGGCGACGACCAGCCCCAGCGTCGTCAGAGCCAGGCTCACCAGATACAGGCCTCCGGCGACGGCGAAGAGCCGACCGCGCCGAGCCTGCCCGTCGGTGCTACGGGAGAGCTCACGGTGGACCGCCGTGTTGAAGAGCGTGGCGATGGCCATGGCGACGGCATTGGCACTGAATGCGCCCAGCAGGGGCCGCCACGCGATGAAGAGGAAGAGGTAGCCGAGCGTGGAGACGACCCCCACCCCGGCGAAGCGCATCAATTGGTCCGCCGTCACCGCATTCGAGCGGATCCGGCGGAGGCCCTTGGGCCGCCGGACCAGCATCCGCCAGACGCCGCGAAGGTCGTCGGCGGCGGTGGACACGATCCGCACGCGGGAGTCGGGGTCGTCGACCCAATCCACCGGCACCTCGCCGATGCGCAGACCCAGCCGCTCGGCCGTCACCAGCAACTCGGTGTCGAAGAACCACTCGTTGTCCTCAATGAGCGGCAGCAGCTTCTCCGCCGCGTCGCGACGCAGGGCCTTGAAACCGCACTGGGCATCGCTGAAGCGACCCCGGAGTGTGCATTTGAGCAGCAGGTTGTACGCCCGCGAGATCAGCTCGCGCTTTGGACCGCGCACCACCTGCGCGCCCGGTGCCAGCCGGGAGCCGATGGCGACGTCGCGATGGCCGGACAGCAACGGAGCGACGAGCGGAAGGAGCGCCGAGAGAGAGGTCGAGAGGTCGACGTCCATGTAGGCGACGACCGGCGCCTCGCTCGTCGACCAGGCGGCGCGGAGCGCGTACCCTCGGCCCTTGCGGGGCAGGTGCATGGCCGCCACGCCGCGCATGGTTGCGGCCAGGTGGCGCGCCACCTTGTCGGTGTCGTCCGTGCTGGCGTTGTCGACCACGGTGACGAGCACTCGGAAAGGGAACGCTTCGTCGAGGAAGGTACGCAGGGCCGTGATGCGCTCAGTCAGCTGTGCCGCTTCGTTGTAGACCGGCACGACGATCTCGACGTCCAGTGGGACGCGGCGGGGGTCGACGTCGGCTTCGAAGGGAGCCAGGGCTGTCATGTGAGGCATGGTGACCGTGCCGTCTCCGGGCTCCGTGAAACCCGGCTGTGGCTCCGGTGTGAATCCGAATCCGACCCCGCAACAGGGCGGGTCGGGTGGGGCGGGTCGGGTGGGCTGGGATGGGGTCAGAAAGAGGGCGGGGAAGGCTGGCCCACGGCAGCCGGGTCCTGCTCCGGGCGGACGGCACTCACCGGGATCAGGACGGTGACCACCAGTCCCTCGCCGGGTGACGAGGCGGCCGAGACCGTCCCGCCATGAGCCGAGACGATGGCAGCCACGATGGAGAGGCCCAGCCCGCTGCCGCCACCGGTGCGGGTCCGAGACGGGTCGGCACGGTAGAAGCGCTCGAAGACGCGTCGGGCTTCCTCGTCGGGCATGCCCGGCCCGGTGTCACGTACCTCGATCTGTGCCTGATCGCCCAAGAGGTCGACGTGCACCGTGGCGGTGGTTCCCGGCGGCGTGTGGGCCCGGACGTTGGCCAACAGGTTGTCGAGGACCTGGCGCAGGCGGTCCTTGTCGCCGGTCACCTCGACCGGGCGGGTCGCAGAGAATCGCACGGGCCACTCGGGCCCCACCGCGGTGGCCGTGCGTACGGCCTCGGAAGCCAGGGCGACCAATTCCACGGGCGCCATCTCCATGGGCACGCCCTCGTCGAGACGGGCCAGGGTGAGGAGGTCATTGACCAAGCGGTCCATGCGGGCCGTCTCCGTTCGAATGCCCGAGACGATGCGCGGCAGGTCCTCGGAGTGCTGGGAACCGCCCCGCTCGAACAGTTCGGCGTAGGCCGACACCGCGGCGATGGGGGTCCGCAATTCGTGCGAGGCGTCAGCGACGAATTGGCGCAGATGTTGCTCGTTCTGACGCAGGCGGGACTCCGAAGCGACCCGCGCCGAGAACGCCGCCTGAATCCGCTCGAGCATCACGTTGAGGGCACGGGCCAGCCGCCCTACTTCGGTGGGCTGGTCCGCGCCGGGCACGCGCTGGTCGAGGTCGCCCGCCGCGATGGAGTCGGCAGTGCGCTCCACGTCCTCGAGCGGACGCAATCCCAGACGGACCAACCACCATCCGCCTGCGAGCGCAAGGACGAGCGCACCCGCCGTGACCGCCAGCTCGGTGAGGAAGAGCGTGTGCAGCGTGCTGTTCTGATCCGTGAGCGGCTGGGCGATGATGGCGACCGCACTGTTGTCGGGCGATTTGATGGCGCGGACCCGGAAGGCCGGGCCGCCCGAGGCGATCGAAGCGGTTGTGAAGTAGACCTCCTGCGTTCCGTCGGGCTGCATCGAGAAGCCGGTGATCGGATCGGGAAGCTGCGGCCGGTACGCCAGCCTCCCGACATACGCGGGGCACTCGAGGCCGTCGAGGATCGCGCCGCTCTGGTTCACAACTGCGCTGTAGTAGATGCCGAACACGTTGGGGCCGCCCTCACCGTTTCGACCGAATCCATTCCCGGTCGGCGCGTCACCGTCATTGATGGGGCTTGTCCCACCCGGACTGGTTTGCGGCGTCTGGCAGGCAGGATTCCCGGTCTGCACCACGACGGGTACTCCCGGTCGACGTTGTGCCAGCTGCTGATCGACCTGTTGGTACAGGGAGGAACGCAGCGCCGAATAGGTGGCGAAGTCCGCCACCACCAGCGCCACGATGGCGATCAGCCCGACCGCGACAAGCAAGCGCAGCCGGAGTGACACTCAGGCCGCTCCGCTGGCCGACTCCGGCTCGCGCAAGGTGTACCCGACGAGACGGATGGTGTGGATGAGGGGCGGCCCGAACTTCTCGAGCTTCTTGCGCAGGTAGCTGACGTAGGTCTCGACGACGTTGCCGTCGCCGCCGAAGTCGTAGTGCCAGACATGGTCCAGGATCTGCGACTTCGAGAGCACGTGGCGCGGATTGAGCATGAAGTAGCGCAGGAGGTTGAACTCGGTCGCGGTGAGATTGATGGGGTGCCCGCTGCGGCGAACCTCGTGCGCGCTCTCGTCGAGCTCGAGGTCCGAGAAACGCAGGATCCCGTCGTCCTCGGGCTCGTACCCTGTCCGGCGCAGGATGGCATGGACCCGGGCGATCACCTCGGCCAGAGCGAAGGGCTTGGTCACGTAGTCGTCGCCTCCGACCGTGAGGCCGGCCAACTTGTCCTGCAGGGTGTCACGGGCCGTCAGGAAGAGGACCGGTACCCGCAGCCCGTCGGCGCGCAGCCGTCGGGTCACCTCGAGGCCGTCGAGGTCGGGCAGCATGACGTCGAGGATGACCAGGTCGGGGGGATCCTCCTGGGCTCGGGCCAGGGCATTGCGCCCCGTCATCGCCTCGTCGACCGTGAACCCCTCGTAGCGCAGCGATGTCGCCACCGCATCGACGATCGAAGGTTCGTCGTCAACCACCAGTACCCGCGGTCCGTTGTCCGTCTTCACTTGGCCGTACCTCCCTGGCGCACAGGGTCGCGCCGTGGCTTGCCCGTCCAGTGTGACTCCCCTGTGGGCCCCCTGTGAACGCGGGTGCTCAGGCGGAACGAGCGTCCAGAGCGCGCCGGAGCAGGTCAAGAGCCGAAATGGCCCCGTACTGGCGCACGCGCTCCCTGTCACCGGGGACCCGCAGCTCACGGGTCTGGGCCGGCTGGCCCGGGAGGTGGAGGCCGACGAAGACCGTCCCGGGCGCCACGCCCTCCTGGTCGTCCGGCCCGGCGACGCCGGTGATGCCCAGCCCGACGTCGGCCCCGGTCACCCGGGCCGCACCCTCGGCCATGGCCGCCGCGGCCGACTCGGTGACGACCGGCCCGGTGGGCACGCCCAGGACGTCGAACTTGACCTGCGAGTCGTAGGCGACGACGCCGCCGCGGAACCACGACGACGCGCCGGCCACGTTGACGAGACGGGAGGCGATGAGGCCACCGGTGAGCGACTCGGCGACGCCGAAGGTCAGCCCGGCGGCGATGAGGCGGGCGGCCACCGCGACCTCCATCGACTCGTCATCGACGCCGAAGACGATGTCGCCGAGCCGCTCCTCGATGGCGCGCCGCACCTCGGCGTCCTCCTTGTCGAGCAGCGCGGTGACGTCCTCGAGCGTGCGGGCGCGGGCGGTGATGCGCACCTTGATCCCCTCGATGCCCGACGCCAGGAAGGCCAAGCGTGACCTCGCCGGCGGCGTCGAGCGCGTCGATGCGGTCCTGCAGGGACTCGGCCAGCCCGGACTCGCTGGCGCCCCAGGTGCGCAGCACGCGGCTGGCGATGACGCCGCTCTCCTCGCCCGACTCGGCCATGCGGGCGCGCAGGTCGGGCAGGATGCCCCGTTCGAACATCTCGGCCATCTCGTAGGGGACGCCGGGGACCGCGTAGACGACCTTGTTGCCGACCGGGCAGATGAGGCCGGGCGCGGTGCCGGCCACCTGGGGGATGATGGCGGCCCCCTGCGGGACGTCGGCCTGGCGCGCGTTGTTCTCCGTCATGGTGCGGCCCCGGGCCTCGAAGAAGCCGGCGATGACGTCGACGATGGCCTGGTCGCGCACCAGCGGGCACGTTCATGACCTCGGCGATGGCCTCGCGGGTGATGTCGTCCTGGGTCGGCCCGAGCCCGCCGCACATGATGACGCCGTCGCTCCGGGCCAGGGCCGTGCGCAGGGCCAGCGTGATGCGGTCGTGGTTGTCGCCCACCGCCTGGTGGAAGTGGGAGGCCACGCCGTTGGCGGCCAGGTGCTCGCCCAGCCAGGCGGAGTTGGTGTCGGCGATCTGGCCCAGCAGCAACTCGGTCCCGACCGCCACGATCTCGATTCTCACGGCGGTGACCTTACGGTGCGGCCGGCTGATGGAGCGCACGCCGGCCGTCGAGCAGGTACTCGGCACCGGTGTAGAGCGTCGAGCGCGCAGGCGAACCAGATGGCGGCGACCTGCAGCGTGTGCTGGTGGGCCAGCGGCGGGATGATGACCGTGCCGATCGCCAGGTCCTGCACCAGCGTCTTGATCTTGGCCGACTTGCGGGCCGGGATGGACACGCCGCGCCGGCCGACCCAGGAGCGGTAGCCCTGCATGCCGACCTCGCGGACCGTGATGAGGATCACCGGCAACCACGGCAGGTGGCCCTGGACACAGAGCGTGATCATGGCGGCCAGGACACACGCCTTGTCGGCCAGGGGGTCGAGGAAGGCACCCGAGCGGGTCGTGCCCTGGCGGCGGGCCATGTAGCCATCGAGCCCGTCGCTCGCAGCCAAGCAGGAAGCCCGCGACCACGTTGATCCACGAGGCACCCCAGGCGACGAGCATCAGCACGTAGACCGGCGCGGCCAGCAGGCGGGCCACGGTGACGGCGTTGGCCGGCGTGACCAGCGCGCTCGGTCCGAAGGCGAACTCCGGCCTCGGGCGGCGGGGTCGTGGGTGGCCTCGCTCACGCCGTCGCCTGCTCCCACGCCGACGCCCGCTCTGACCGGCTCCCGGATCGGTGGACGCGGTCGGCGAACAGGTCGGGTCCCTCCGCTCCGGTGATGGTCGACGTCGACGAGGCTGCCCACCGCAAGGTCGGCTGGCAGATGCACGATGCCGTCGATCTCGGGCGCCTCGTGCACCGTGCGGCCCTGCCCGGGAGCGTCGACGAGGACCTCGGCGGGTAGAGCCGATGAGCGCGTCGCGCTTGGCGGCCGTGATGGCGTCCTGCAGCTCGGCGCACTCGCGCAGCGCTCGGAGCGCGAGCTCGTGCCGGCACCTGCTCGTCGAGGCCGGCGGCGTGGGTGCCGTCCTCGCGGGAGTACGGGAAGAAGCCGGCCCAGTCGAGCTGCGCCGCGGTGAGGAATTCGAGCAGGAGGTCGTGGTCGCGCTCGGTCTCGCCCGGATAGCCGAGGATGAACGAGGAGCGGAAGGTGGCGTCGGGGTCAGCGGCCCTGATGTCGTCGATGCGGCGTGAGGAAGCGATCGCCGTCGCCCCAGCGGCGCATGCCGGCCAGCAACGGACGCGACACGTGCTGCAGCGAGAGGTCGAAGTAGGGCACGCCCGTGGCGAGGACGGTCTCGATCAGCTCGTCGGTCAAGCCCGAGGGATAGAGGTAGAGCAGCCGGGTGCGCTCGACCCGCGCCGACACGGCCCGCGTGAGCGCGGCGATGGGCGACGGGCCATTGGCAATGCGGTTCCGTCGACCCGGTCCCGAGCGGTCCCGGCCGTAGGAGGCGAGGTCCTGGGCGACGAGGACGATCTCGCGCAGCGTGGGAGCGCCGTCGGTGGCGGCGCCGAGCGCGTCGACCTCGGCCAGCACGTCACCGACCGAGCGCGAACGCTGCTTGCCCCGGAACGACGGGATGGCACAGAAGCCACAGATGCGATCGCAGCCCTCGGCGACCTTCACGTAGGCCCAGGGGGCACGCGCCGCCGGGCGGGGCAGCTCCAACAGGTCGAACCCATTCGTCGCAAGGGCCGGCCGCGGGCGGTCGGGAAGTGAGGGCGACGGGGACGGACCTGCGAGGGTCGGCGTCGGAAGCGCGTCGGTCAGCTCGGCACCGAAGCCGGCCACGAGGTCGACCTCGGGCAGGGCATCACGGCAGCTCGTCGCCGTAGCGCTCCGCCATGCAGCCGGTCACGACCAGGCGGGCGCCCGGCCGGCGACGGTCGGCCAGGGTCAGAACGGTGTCGATCGACTCTTGGCGGGCGGCGTCGATGAAGGCGCACGTGTTGACCACGACGAGATCGGCCGAGTCGGCACTCCGGGCGCGGCCGTACCCCTGTGCAGCGAGATAGCCCTCCAGCTTGTCGGAGTCGACCTGGTTCTTCGGGCACCCCAAAGTCTGCAGCCAGTAGAGGCCCACGCCGTCACACACTCCTCGCACCAGGCCGGGTCCCGTCGAGGCGACGGAACCCGGCAGACCCACCTGGGCGGGCCAACCATCCGGATCGTCGGGCACCACGTGCCCGACACCCGAGCGGAGAGGGAGGGATTTGAACCCTCGGACCCGGTTACCCAGGTCAACTCATTAGCAGTGACTCCGATTCGGCCGCTCTCGCACCTCTCCAGCAGTTCACAGGGTTGCGGACTACTTCGGGACACCTCCGTCCTTCAATCGTCCGTTAATCCGGTACACTTGCACCCGAAGACGCTACAGCGGTGCGGGAGGTAGCAATGGCCGGACGCAAGGTGGGCGAGAAGGTTGGTCGGTACGGTGCTGGCAGCTTGAAGGAAACAGCGCCAGGGTCCGGTCGGTGGGACTACGGAGTGCGGATCAACGGTCGCCAGGTGTGGCGTCGGTCACCTCGTGGTCAGCAGCTGACGGCCAAGCAGGCGGAACGGTGGAAGAACGAGATGTACGCCCAGCTGGTGGCCGAACCACCGGCAGCTGCAGCGCCAGTGCCCGCCAGGACCGTCAGCGACCTTCTGAACGAGTGGTGCGACCGTGGCCGGTCAGCTCGTGGCGTCGAGTGGTCACGCCGCCAGAAGAACGACACCCGCAGTCGCCTCGACCACCGGATCATCCCGACCTTGGGCGAAATCCGGCTGGCCGACCTGACGTCGGTGAACATCGAGAACGCCTACGACGAGTGGAGCCGAGACGGGCTGATGGACTCGTCGGTGCACCGCCTCGCCGCAGACGTTCGCAGTGCTCTGTCCTTCGCTGGCCGTCGTGGCTACGAAGTCGGACCGACAGCAGGGCGGGCCATGGCTCCACCACAACCGAAGTCGAAGGCCAAGACGATCACACCCGAGCAGCTGCCCAAGCTGTTGGATGCCGCCGAGCAGTTCGGCCACGACATGCTGCCCGCCATCTGCCTCGCTGCCACCACTGGCGCACGTCGTGGCGAGATCGCTGGCCTCCGGTGGTCCGACGTCGACCTTGACGCTGGCATCATCCACGTCGAGCGACAGGCCGTCGCAGTGCGGGGCGAGGTGTTCATTGAGAACACCAAGAACGATGCTCATTACGACGCCAAGCCGTCCACGAGGGACATGGCGGTCCTGAAGGTGGTGCTCGATCCTGGCCAGCCTGAGCACTACGTCATCGGCAACAGTGCGAAGCCGGTCAATCCGAACCACCTCACGGACGGCTTCACGTCGGTGCGAGGACTGGCGCATGTGCGAGGCGTGACGTTCAAGAGCCTGCGCCACTACTGGACCACCTCGATGGCCGACGCTGGCGTGCCGATGAAGGACATCGCCTCTGGCCGGTGGAAGTCCGACCGGATGGCCCGCGAGGTGTACGGACGTCACGCCACCCTGGCCGGTTCGGACAAGATGGCCGAAGTGGAACTGCTGCCGTCGTGAGGGACGACGAGGACGTGCCGTACTGGGACGGGTGCGACGATCCCGTCCTGCCGCAGTGGCAGTTCGTTCGGCCGTTCGACGTCGAGCCGCTCGACGTGTACGGCTACGGCTCCGACCCGACGAACGACGAGCTGCCGCCCGACGGCATCTTCGGGCCGGTCGACGTCAACGACCCCGACGTGACGCCCCTGCAGCGGCTGCTGTACCCGCCCGTGTAAACGCTCCCGGCTCCATCGGTCCGACACGTCCACGGATACAATGGACTGCGTCGGGCCAGTCGCATCGGGTTCGATAGGTCCAGCACGCTGGCGCCGATACAATGGACTCTGTCGCACCCGTCGCAGCGGGTCCGGCTCGGGAAGCGGCTGACATGAAGTGGCCGGTACAATGGATGGAGCCGGACCTGTCGCATCGGGTTCGGCAAGGTAGAGGAACACGATCCGCAAGGTGGGTCGGCAGTACAGGCTGAAGGCCAGGTGAGTTGCGGACCTTGCACCGCCCCTGGAGTGGCACCGGGCACATGACCCGTTGATGTCCGTCCCTGCAATGGGCTTCTCCATCACGGAGGGACATCATGGGATTCAAGAACGAAGTGCGGAAGTGCGTGGACGCCATTGGGCGTCTGCCGGGAGTGGTGGACATCGACGTTCCCCAGCTGCTCGATGACGAGTGGGGAGTGGTCCTCAGTCTGTCGACGTGCGATCACGGGTGGGCGACGCTGGGTGCGCTGGCGTGCTCTGGTCACTGCGCCGACGAGGCGTGCGCTCTGGAAGTCATCGGCGTGAACAAGGAGCATGGAGCGACGATCCTGCTGCGTGTGTTCGACACGACGGCGTTCACGTACGAGGTCAACAACCACGCTGCGATGTTGGCGGGTGTGTGATGGCGACCAAGGAGAAACTGACGCCAGCACAGCTGCTCGACCTGCCGCTGCTAACGCTGGAGCAGACAGCCCAGCTGTTGCAGTGCTCGCCGGAACACCTGCGTCGACAGGCACGAGCCGGAACACTGCCGGGACTCGTGGTCGTGGCCGGTGTGTATCGGATCGACCGGGCGAAGCTGCTGGCGGTGGCGACATGACCGCCGACATCGAGGCCCTTGCCGGGAACGGCCGAGTCATGAGGGCCCACCCGGACGACCGGCCGCCGAAGACGGTCGTCGAGTCATGTGAGGCCGGAAACCTCATGCGAGGACCATCCCCGGACGTCGAGAGGATCGCTCCCCGATGCGAGCAACTAATCGCCGACGGGATCGTGACGGAGAAAGGGGGCCTCTTCGTCCCCGGCGTCCCGTCTGAGGACCGTCGACTCCTGGCCGTCGAGCGACTACGCGGGTTTGCCGTCATGGCCGAAGAGGCCCAGATCCGCTACCGGGCATGCCCGGACTGTTTGCGGCGGATCTATCCCGATCCCCCAGAGCCAGAGCAGCTACTCGCCCAAGGATGGCGAACATACGTCGGCAAGGACGGCCGTACCGTCCTTTCCTGTCCTCACGGGGACCTCTGATGACGGCCCCGAGGGCCCCGGTTCTGTCTCAACTGCGGCTGGCGGATCAGTCAGGCCGACGAAGCACGTCCAGGTAGTCATCAACGACGGATGCAGCGTCCGCAAATGAGGGACTGCGGCCACGCGTGGTCTCACCTAGTGATGGTACGAACGAAATATGAAACGGAATGGTGTCACCCGCACTCGGGTGCACACGAACTGAGAGGAATGAACACATGAAGACACAGATAGCAGCATTGTTTTCCGGACCGCGTGATGACGGGATGTTTTACGTTCACGCGTGGCCCGTTGATATTGGTCCTCCGCCCGTAAGCGAACCGCCGAACGGTGGTCCGTTTACTACGGAGGATGACGCAAAGCGATGGCTTACCGAATACTCGGAGCGCTACTGGGCGCAGCGATACATCGTAGAACCGTGCGTATGTGATGCCGGCGAAGCCGGCGACTGTTGGACAGTGCAGGACACCAACTTCACGGATGCGGAATGGGCCAACGGAACCGCATATTGGTTGCGGTATGACGACGACAAGGCGGGTGCGATGAAGTGCGCCGCGGTGTTGAACGCAACCGATGCGGACTCACTTCAGGACTACTCAACATTGGAAGCGAGCTAGGAATGCCTGCAACAGTTGACGGAGTACCTGCGAACGTGCCGTGTGAAGTGATGGGTCGTCGGCGTGTTCCTGCAGTACGGATGGCCTGTCGGCATCTCGACTGGAGTGGACTGACATGACGATGATCCGAGTGAAGGACGCCGAAGGCAACTGGTTTGAGATGGACGAGGACGACTGGTTCGATGAGGACGAAGACGTCGAGCCAGTCGATCTGAACGACATGGTCGCCGAGATCAAGGCGCTGGGCGTGCGGTGTGACCGTACGTGGTTCAACGCGGCGGACCAGAAGTGCCAGTGCGACGGTCGAGCGATCGCCGAGGTCGTGCAGCGGTACGGCAAGGTCAGAGCATGGTGCCCGAAGTGCAGCAAGGATTTGGGTGTGCTCGTGCAGCCGCACGTACTGAACGCTGCGCTGGTGCTCGTGAAAGAGGAGCTACCGGCGAGCGGTGCGACGTACGAGGTGGCCGAGAAGGCAGCGCAGGCGCTCGCACGAGCGGAGGCTCCGCACCATCACGTCTTCGTGGTCGGTGACACGTACAGCGTCGTGCAGGAAGACGGCAAGGTCGCTGAACTGTCGCCGAAGGCGCTGGCGATTCGGCTCACCGAGGTGGCGCAGTGGCGGAACGCACGAGGCTACGCCAATGCTCCGATGACGGTGGTCGGTGCGATCATGGAAGCTGCAGCCGACCAGTCTGCAGTGCCGAAGCTGGAGCGAGTGGTCACGGTGCCGGTGTTCCTGTCGGATGGTCGAGTGCTCGACGCGCCAGGCTACGACGTGCAGTCGAAGACGTACTACGCCCCGACGCTCGACGGCATCGAGGTGCCGCACGAGGTGAGCGAGGTCGACGTGAAGAACGCTGTGCAGCTGCTCGTGGACGAGTACCTGGGCGACGTGGCGTTCAAGTCGCAGGCCGACCGTGCGAACACGGTGGCGTGCATGTTGCTGCCGTTCGTGCGGACGCTCATCGGCCCGACGCCGCTACACGTCTTCGACGCACCTGGACCTGGACACGGCAAGACGATGACGCTGGCGTGTGCACTGTTGCCAGGGTGCGGACTCGTGACGCCGACCACATGGACCATGTCGAGCAACGAGCAGGAGAAGAAGCTGTTCGCTGCACTGCGCAAGGCTCCGCCCGCCATCTTCATCGACAACGTCACCGGGACGGTGAACAGTACGACGCTGGAGACGATCCTGACGTCGACCACGGGCGAGTACGACGGTCGAGTACTCGGTGCGTCGAGCATGGAAGTGGTGCCAGTGCACCAGACGTGGACGATGTCGACCAACAACGGTCGCATGGGCAAGTCGATGCAGCGACGTGCAGTGTGGGTGCGGATCGACGCAGCCGTCGAGAATCCGATGATGCGCAAGGGTCCGTCGGAAGGTGTGAGATGGCGTCATCCCGATGGAATGGTCGAGTGGGGTACGGAGAATCGTGCAGCACTCGTGTCGGCATGTCTCGTGCTGTGCCGTCGGTGGTTCCAGTGCGGCATGCCAGGGCCGACGATACCGGACGATGCAGTGCGGGGTTCGTACGAGCGGTGGCAGCACGTGATCGGTGGAGTCCTTCAGTGTGCAGGTATCAGTGGGTTCTGTGAGAACGCTCACGAGCGAGACATGCTGAACGATGAACAGTCGGACCTTGCAGTGATGCTGCAGGCACTGCTCGACCAGTTCGGTGAGCAGCGGTTCACGGCCCGTGACGTCTTCGGCGCTGGGATCGTCCAGGCGAACGGTGCGCAGGGCGTCGGTGTGATGCTGACCAACCACGTCGATGAGATCGCAGCCGGACTCGTGCTGCGCAAGCACCCGACGACACGAGGAGGCGACTCCTACAGCGTCGAGCAGGTGAGGTCCGGCAACACTTACCCCAGTTGACCAGTCATCCTCACCACCACCACCTCCAATCAATCTCATTCAACATTCAATCTTCTTCAAGAAGAAGAAGTTGGATGGATGGATGAGATGGTGAGAGGTCGAGATTCTGAGAAGTTGAGGCGGTCAAGGTGATGCCGAGATTCGGCTGACGTCGTTTGGCGGTGGTGCTGGTGCGGCAAGTTGACGCTACCTGTTCCTCCTATAAAGCTTCCGCCCATTGCAGTGACATGATGTCTCACATGGCGTGCATGCGCCATCCGGCTCACTGCCACATAAGAGCGCCTCACCCTCGTCTACTGAGGCGATCGGCGGGGGCCACCTCCGGGCGTAGAGCCGCAATACCCCGGGGAGGGTCGCCTTGCCGTAGCGACAAGCCTCGACCCCGCGCTCGAGGATTTATTTCCCCGGGGTCGAGGGGTCGCTCACAAAAGCCCTGATGAGGAGCCGGAAAATACCCTCGGAATCGGACCTGAACGCCTTGGAGAAGTCGACCGCCTGCCACCCCTGTTAGGGGGCCTGACGTGCGCGCCTTGCCGAGAGTTGGAACTAGATACCGAGTTCTGCCTTCACCGAGCCGTCGGCGATTGCGTCGACGAGCGCCTGGTGGTCGAGCGCGTTCTGGTCGGCGTAGGCGACGGCGAAGTCGGCCATAGCCCGGTCGAAGGCGTCACCAGACCCGAGGTACGAAGCAATGGCCACGCGGTCACCGGATCGTGCATGAGCCCGAGCCAGTGCCCAGCCACACATCTTCGCGTAGACCAGAAGAGCCTCCGGAGCCATGTTGTCGACGTCAGCGGAGGCCTTCCAATCCCACAACTGGCGGAAGTAGTAGTCGTGTGGCTTGCCGTCCAGGCCGACGGGGACCCGGTACCACCCTAAGAGAATGTCGCTCGCTGCCTGCATAAATCGCTGGCCTTCGACGACTCGCTGGCCGTGGCTCTCAAAATCACTCTTGCTGCAGAATCGCTCCAATACGGAGGCTTCGGCCTCCTTCATTTGGAGGATGAGGGTGTCGTCGGCATCGTTTCCCCTAAAGAGGGCGACCCAGGCTCGAGTACCGACGCTTCCGACTCCGACAACCTTTCGAGCCGCGTCGACGAACTCGTACGATTCGAGCAGGTGACGACGGTCCCCGATCAGGGTCTGTCGGTACGAGCGCAGGCCTTCGTGAATCATGTCCTGGAGCTGCCCAGCTTCAGTGTTGCCAGAGAGTTCGCTCAGGCGAACCAGCAACGGGGGGTCACTCCGGAAACACAGCTCGCCATCGACGACCTCGGTGAGCTTCTCTCGAGCCTTCAGTTGATCCTTCGATTCTGCCTTGGTGGCGGTCTTCTGAAATCCCGCGAGAACATCGCCACTCACTTCGGAACCCCACCTTTGGGCCACACCGGCCATGTCCAGGTGGGAGTACCACACCCCCAGATTGGACATGTTGGCGAACTCACGCATTGCCTCGCGATAGGAGGACATCGAATTGGTAACCAATTTCCGACCAGTCTTGGCCGAGAACTCACGATTGCGGGCAGCTATTTCCAAGCTTGCGCCCAAGCGCTTGAGGTCCCATTCGAAGGGTCCTGGTGCGGTCTCGTCGAAGTCGTTGACGTCGAAGAGCAGGTCCCTTTCGGGCGAGGCAAAGCCTCCGAAGTTGCACAGATGGGCGTCGCCGCACAATTGGACATCGAGACCCGTCCGTGGCCCGGTGGACAGGTCGGCGGCCATGGGTAGCGCAGCACCCCGATAGTAGGTAAATGGCGTTGCTGCCATCCGCCCGTACCTGATCGGCACGAGTTCTGGAACGCGAGTCGTTGCCTGTTCCGCCAAGAGATCAAGTGGCGTTTGCTTTCGCTGGGCGATCGACCATTCAGCGTGGCGTTCACGCGGCAACTCTTTTCGGGCGGCCTTCCCGCTTGCGGCACGCTCCTCACGGGTCGGGTGGTCAACAGCTGTCGTCATTTCTTCTCTTTTCAGTGTGCTGGATAGACAGTCACACCCGTGTAGGCGAACTGTCATCACCTGCCGCCGGATTCACCTAGGGGAAAGCTGCCCATCGGCCATCGGCAACGTGGCCGGCGGGCGGCTGACGTGCCTGGCCTAGTTACGTCAATGGGCTACTGGTGTCGCCGTGGCCTTCCGACGAGCAGGCCGTGAATGGGGTAGCTCTCTCGTGAATCCGAGGGAAGTGAGGGCGAGCAGAGCGGCACCGAGAAGGCCTGCTTTGAGCGATCGGAGCTGGGCTGACTCATAGTCGTCCACTACGGCCGCCGTGGTCGACTGGTCAAGGCCCGCTTTCTTCCCCGCGCTCTCGATCTGTGTCGAGGAGACGAAATTGAGCCCGGAGCCCGCCTCGACTCCCACCTGGGCTGACACGTCGGCACTCACGCGAGGATCGTGCTGGACATTGGATATGAAGGTGCTGGTGAGTCCCGTGAGCACGATGGCGCCGATAAAGGCGACCCCGAGAGCCGAGCCGAGTTGCTGGCCCGTGAACTGCAATCCGCCCGCCTCGCTACGGCCTGACTCTTCGACCGATGACTGGATGACATTACCGAGCTGGGAGATCATCAGGCCCATTCCAATGCCCAAGACGGCCATGCCGAGGGCGAATCCGGCGTTGGCGAGGGTGGGCTTGATGGTCGAGAGCAGGATGAGCACTCCGGCAACCGTCACGACGAGTCCGGTCCTGACAATCGCGCGCACCGAGAACCGACTCGAGAGCCTTGCGCCGAGTGCGGCCGTGACGAACATGGTGATCGAGATGGGCAGCATCTTGATACCGGTCTCGAGCGCACTGAGTCCGAGCACCAGCTGGAGGTACAGGGGGACCACGAAGAAGGTGCCCATAAGGATCAGGTTCTGGCTGAACAGGCCGATGACGCCGGATCGGACTGGTGGGATCTTCGCCAGAGAGAGATGGACGAGAGGATCGCGCTTTGTCGCTTCGCGGTGTCGCTGCCACGCAACGAACGCCCAGAGCAGAAAACATCCAGCTGCGATAACGAAGATGGTGAGCGAGAAGCCAAAGATGGTGATCGGCGAGTTCTTGGGTTTGAGCCATCCCCACGTGCTCGACTCCAGAACGCCGTAGACAAAGACCCCCAGGCCGGCGGCTGACAGCACCGAGCCGACGACGTCGAGTTTCGGCGGTGGGTCCGGGCGAGGAGCATCCGCCACCTTGCGCGTCATGAACAGGATGAAGGCAGCAATGAAGACCTCTCCGATGAAGACGACTCGCCAGGTGAGCACCGTCGTGGCCCACCCGCCTACGATGGGACCGACGGCGATGCCAGCTCCAGCGACACCACCGATGACCGCGTAGGCAGCCTTGCGTCGAGTTCCCTCGAAGTTGCCGGCAATCAAGGCCGCCAGCGCAGGGAAGACGAGCGAGGCACCGATGCCCTCGAGAACCGACCATCCCAGGGCAAGCGTGGCCACCGACTGCGAGAGTGCGGTCAACAACGAGCCGCAGGCGTAAATGATCAACCCGATGACGAAAGCCCGTCGGCGACCGATCATGTCGCCGATCTTTGCCCCGGTGAGGATCAACATGGCCATGACTAGGCAGTACAGGGTGATCACCGCCTGGATCGTGGTGACGGTCGTATGGAAGTCGTGGACCAGCGAGCTGATCGACACGTTCATCACCGATTGGTCCAGCACCATGAGGAACTGGGCTGAGGCCAGGGCGACGATTGCAATTCCGCCCTTGCTCACTTTGGCGTCAGTCATTCTTTTGCCTCGAGAAGCCTGGCGGATCATCCGTGCCTCTCGTTAGTTCGAGACGCCGAGCGTTCCAAGGCCATGCACCGTCGATCTCTACCTCAAGAGAGAAACTGAGCACGATTCGGATTAGGACGACCAACCCGAGCACCGTCACACTGTCGATGGTGGGATCGACAATGATCGTACGAACGATGTCACCAATGATGAGGATCTCGAGACCCAGCAGAATCGCTTGACCCATGCGTTGCCGAAGCTGGCGATAGGCGTGAGATCGCTCGGTCCGTCGAACTCTCGACACTGCGTAATCGACCAAAGCCCAGGATGCCCCGACGATCATGATGGCAGCGCCAGTCGCCTCGACTGCTTGGACAACATCGGAGACAAGTCGGTCGTATATCACCAATCCCCGCCCTGGTCCTCCCACTCGCGCGGGACTCTTGCCATCCCGCTGGTCAAGGTGCGATGGCGATCGGGATCTTTCTGACGCGGTGCTTCAGGTGACAAAGCGAGGACAGCAGCGTGAATCCCCACGGCGACTGCGGAGATCACCAAAACTACCCAAATAGGCAAGATCATCCGCATTCCTCCGTTGGATCGCAAACGGGACGAAGGGATTCCAGAAGAGCCAACTCGTCACCGGGCTCAGCCACTGGCTCTCGAGCATCTCCAGTGGCGTCAGAGCGGGTTGCCATTGGCTGGACTCGCCGCCGGACCTGAGATACCGCTCAGACTTCATTTGCCTTGCGGAGTTGGAGGCTTGCCGCTACTTCGACGATGCCGTAGACGATCATTCCGAGTCCGACGATCACACAGATGATCGACAAGGACAGGGACGGGTAGACCAGGCAGAGGATCCCGATGATCGTCGCAATCAGCCCCAGAATGACGGTCGGCCAACTGACGGCGCCATCGTCCGCGCTGAAGCCGTGAAACAGCTCCGTCACGCCCCCAATGGTCCAGAAGATTCCCACGATGAACCCGAGGACAGCGACAGTCGTGGTGGTGTGGTGCAACAAGATGAGTGCGATGACAATCGCGAGGAGTCCCACGATCACGAACCCCATTCGCTCGCCCGACGCACCGATCGCCCGAATGAGCTGAACGACGCCGAGGATCAACAGCCAGATACCGATGATCACGGCGATGGCATGTACCGACTTGCCGGGTTTGAACGTCAGGACGATACCGAATCCGACCGTAATGACTCCGAATACGGCAAGCAGCCACCACCGCTGCCCGAACTCCTTGACACTTGCCGCCGAGTCGGCGGCACTACCTACTGACGTGGACATTGAGACCCTCCCTTTAGGAGCTGCACATTCATCGCCGCCTCGGCGATACGGAAAACGATGATGGACTCTTACGTTGCGCAACCGGCGACCGAACCGTTCAGCCTCGCCTCCGCTGCCGACGACGCATCCCCGCAATCGAGACCGGCGACAGCGGGCGTCCTAGAGGGTCGATAAACAGAGTGCACGCACCTGACGATTGGGACAGCGAACCCTCGAGAAGCTGATACGAGTATCGAATCGAATCAGTATCAGCCTTCGGTTCACTGAGCACGACAACGCAATCCTCCGGTCGGTTGTCTCCAGCGTCGATGTAGGACAGAACGGCATTCGGAGGGTCGGCGGCGAAGTTGTTGTCGCCCAGGGACCAACCCTCGACGAACTGCTCGTTTGTCATGTGCCCGACAACTCGTTCGGGGCGGTCCGAAAAGTACAGGGTGGCGGGCGACACACCCGACAGCGTGAGCAACCCGTCTGAGCTCTTCGAGCCGCTGGCCACTTGGACGAACATCTCTTCAACGAGTTGGTTATCGGGAGAAGTCATGGAGCCCTTCTTCTGAGTTGGTTGTTCGAGGTGTGTTGTACCAGCTCGGTGATGAGGCAGAATCAGCTGAGTTCGTTCGCCGTTTCTTGCACCGCCTTGTCAATGTCCTTGGAGCTCACGTCGAGCTCCTTGGCCGCGTGCTTCTCGGCTTTCAGGTCGGCCTTCTCGATGGCATCTCCGATGGTGCTCTCGCCGACGATGACCAGGGCAGCCTGCCCTGCGTCGATGATGTCCCCGAACTCCTTCACGTCGGACCGGGACATGCCCTTCCACAGGTGACCGCTCACTCCACCGACCGTCGCACCAACCGCTGCGCCGACGACTACGGACGGTGGGAAGATGATGCCGACAAGCGCCCCAACAGCTGCTCCGCCCCAGGCTCCGTGACGGGTCGAGGTCTCGTCCTTGTTGACGTGGACCTTGCCGTCCGGGTCCTTGGTGACCACCGAAGCGTCGTAGGTGCCGACAGCTCCTGCGGCGTGCAGGTCCTTCACGACGTCGTAGTCGGCTCGGGCAGCGACCTCGCTCGGGTAAGTGCCGACGTAGACAAACACTGGGTCAGATTTGGCCATGATGCTTTCTCCATTCTATTCGGTGGACGGTTGGCGCTACTTTGCTTATCGACAATGGCGAACGCCTGGCATTCAACTCGAACACCTAGAGCGTTCGATCCGTCATCCGCCAGGTTCACACCTATGTAGGCGAACTGTCATCACCTGCCGGCGGATTCACCTAGGGGAAACCTGTCCTGTTTCGCAGTGGGTCAAGGGTGCGGACACGGAATGGGGCACGTGCCTGGTCCATCGAAGCCCGGCGAACCAATCCATTGCGCCGGCCTCGGGATGTGGCTGGCCTCGGAGGTGACCGTGCCTGGGCTGGCTACGTCAATGGGTAACCAGCGCGCCATTTCGGGCACTTCCAGGACAGAGGTCCTCGGAATAGGGACTTTCTTCCATGGACCTAGGAGGTTTGAACTGGCAGGCTGGGCGTTGTGGCCGCAACGAGGGTTTCTACCGGGAATGAGCGAGAGTCGATCCAGTCAGGTCCGTCAGGGACTGCCGGAGGCCCCACTGGACATCGCTGAACTGCAGGAATCCGCTTCGGACGATGGCGAGCAAGAGGGCGTCGAGAAGCCGACCCTGGTGGGCACGAAGCTCGGCCGCCGGCTGGTGCGCGAACTGGCGATCCCACGCCAGCGCCTTATGGAGGTCTTCGAGAATGGATCGGACCGCAGGCTCACTCTCGTCGCTTGCCCGGCGGGCTTCGGGAAGACCACTCTTCTCTCGGCGTGGTACGAGGCCGAGGCCGCTCGACGAGCCGTGGCGTGGCTCACGCTGGACGAGGGTGATAACGATCCCGTGGTCCTGTGGTCGCATGCAATCGGTGCGCTCTACGCTCGCGCGAACCCCGACGTCGCCAAATCGGCGTCAGCTGCATTCTGTCGTGGCACCGGTCATTGATCTGGTTCTGCCTCGTCTGGTCAACGAGCTGGACGGCCAAGGCGAGATGACCCTGATCCTGGACGACTTCCACCGGGTTTCCAGCGAACCAGCCCGCGCCAGTGTGCGGTGGTTCATCGAACATGCGCCGCCAGGATTCCATCTGGTAATCGCCACCCGGACAGAACCAAGCCTGCCGGTAGCGAGTCTGCGCGCCCACGGCGAGCTGCTCGAGCTACGAGCCGCCGATCTGCGATTCACTCACGAGGAAGCGGACGCATTCCTGAACGGACGCCTCGGGCTCGACCTCACAGCCGAAGATGTCGAGGGCTTGTTGGGGAAGACGGAAGGATGGCCGGCGGGGCTCTATCTCGCTGCGCTCTCGCTGCAATCCGCCGCCGACCGCCACGCTCTTGTGCGCACATTTGGCGGGTCGAACCGCCACGTTGTGGATTTCCTGGTGACGGAGGTACTTGAGGCGCATGATCCGCCGGCGCAGGCGCTGATGCTCCATGCTTCGATTCTCGAACGACTGACGGGCCCTCTGTGTGATGCCGTGATGGAACAAGAGGGCTCGGCAGAGATGCTCGATGCGCTGTCACGGAGCAATCTGTTCCTCGTCCCGCTCGACGACGAGGCCGGGTCGTACCGCTTTCACCACGTCTTCGCGCAACTGCTCCGGGTGGAGCTCGAGCGGCGCGAGCCGGGCCTGGCCCCGGCGCTGCACCGCCGCGCCTACTCCTGGCATCGTGATCACGGGACGACCGACGAGGCGATCCAGCACGCTGTAGCGGCCGAGGCGTACGCCGAAGCAGTCGAGCTGATCGAGACCTTCTGGATCAGGTACGCCAACACGTGGAGGTACGACACCGTCCTGGCCTGGCTGCGGCAGCTTCCCGATCGAGGTACTGACCAGCGAGGTGCATCTGCTCCTGATTCAGGCGTGGGTGCTTTCACTGTCTGCGAAGCAGGAGGAGGCGGTGCGGGCTATCGCAGCGATCGAACGGCTGGGCGATCTCGACGCGGGACCGCTCCGCGACGGCTTCAGCTCCGCTCGGGCGAGCCTCACGATGCTGCGGGCCGGCTTCCCTTGGGGAGATGTCGGCGCCCAGCTGGAGCATGCCCGCGGCGGTCGAACTCGAGGGCCCCGGGTCGCCTTGGCGGCCGTTGGCGTGCTGGGCGGTTGGCGTGGGCCTGTACTTCAACGGTGAGCGTGACGAGGCCGACGAGTGGTTCGCGGAAGCGGCGGCGCTGGCGCCCGCGAGCGCCCAATGGCTGGCTGGTACATCGTCGCTGGCCTATCGATCGCTGATTGCAGGCGAGCGGGGCCGTCATCACGAGCAGCGCATCCTGGCCGAGTCGGCAGTCCCAATTCGGACGGGAGCACGGCACGGAGGAGGCCGTCGGCACCGTTCCGCTGGCGGTGGGGGCATCGCTGGCGGCGCGTGGCAGGCCCGAGGAGGCGCTGCCGCTGATCGAGCACGGCGTGGCGCTGGCGCGGATCTTTGGCCAGCCCCTCCAGGTGGCCCATGCGCTGCTTGGCCAGGTGCCGGTGCTTCGGGCCCTGGGCGAACACAAGGCGGCCACGGCCGCGATAGCCGATGCGAGATCGGTCCTCGACCAGTGCCCTGATCCGGGGATCCTGGCGAGACACTGTCCACCCTCGAGCGGCCAGCGCAGATCCGCCGCGCCCAATCCAAGGATGGCGAACTGACGCCGCGGGAACTCGGGGTGCTCAAGCTCCTGCGCAGCGATCTGTCGGAGCGGGATATCGGTCGTGAACTGTACGTGTCGTATTCCACGGTCCATAGCCACGTTCGGTCGATCTACCGAAACTCGCCGTGCGCTCGCGGGCCGATGCGCTCGAACGCAGCCGCGAACTGGGCATCCTCTAGCAAGCGTCCAAGGGCGAACGCAACGGACGCCGCCCGTCGGCAGCGCCGCTCCACGTCTGTCGCTCATTGCCTGTGACACTGGTCGGGCGCGGCCGGGTGGGACCGACGTCTGGTCGGGTGGCCAAGACCTCCCCTAGGTGAATCCGGCCGAAGGTGATGACGGGTCGCCTGACCGGATGTCAGGCTGCGTCGAAATGGACGACAACTGGGCGCAACCTCGCAGGTACCGGCTCGTCCTTCGCGGGGAGCTGGGCGATTCGTTCGGAGTCCTGTTTGACGGCATGCAGTTGCAGCGGCTCGCGGGCACGACGGTGCTGACCGGCGACGTCACGGATCAGGCGCACCTTCTCGGGCTCATCGAGCGAGTCCAGGAACTTGGCGTCGAGCTCGTGTCCGTCAATCCAGACCACGGAACGGACGGGTGAAGGCCCGAAACATGCCCGGCCCTGCCCGAGTCGGGAGGATGGACGAGATCCGTGGCCTCGACCTTGCCGGTCGTTCAACCAGAGGTCGCAGTCGATGAGGCCTCACGAAGGCCTATGCGGAGGATGAGATGGCAATCGACCAGGCGCCCTGGAGCACGTCTGATGGCTCGGATTTGGACGAAGAGCCAGATAGAGAAGGTGTTCGCCGCTGAGGGCAAGAAGCTGAACGTCAAGAGCGGCGCCGCCGTCGCGGCCCTCCTTGTTCCTGCTGTGGTTCCTCATCGACCAGACGAACGAACAGAGGTACTTCGTTCCCATCGTCTTCGCCGTCCTCTTGGTGGCACAGAGTGACCCGGGCGGAACCATTCGCAAGCGGGTGGAGGGATGTCGCGTTCGCTGTGCTCGGCGCGCTCGTGACGGCATTCGGCTTCTACGTGGGAAATGAAGCCTGGGGCTTCGTGGTCCTTGCGGTCTTCGCCGTGACACTGGCATGCGGCTTCGCCGTCAAGCTCGGGGTCCACCGATTCGCCGCCGGGCTGCTGCTCAACGTCTGGTTCCTCGTGGTGCTCTCACTGGCCACGCATGACACAGGCCATCTCAAGATCAGCGCCTGGGATCAGGCCATGGCTTGGCTGGTCGGGGCCGCGGCGTGGATCGCCCTCATGTTCGTCGTGTGGGTGGCGAGCAGGGGCAGATGGCGGCCCGCACCGGTCATGGACCTCCAGGGAGCCAATCCCCGGTGCAATGGACCCGGCCGATCGTCCTTTTCGCGTTGATCCGGTCCCTGGCCCTGGCAGCCTCCGCCGCCATCGCCTTCGGAGGGAACCTGCCCAGCGCCGACTGGATGCCCATCGCCACCATTGTCGCGATGAAGCCGAGCCTCGAACAATCCAAGCTCTTCGGCGAGCAGCGCCTCGTGGGTGCAGCCATGGGTGCTGCGGCAGCCATTCCGATCTTGATCCTGGTCGGGAGCAAGCACGCGCTGGAGGTCATCATCATCCTTCTGGCCGGACTCGGAATAGCCATCAAGGGTGTGAACTACGCCTACTACGCCGCAGCAATTGCCTGTGCCGCGCTCATCGCTGCCGACCTGCCCCAGCCGACGGACTACGCCGCCGAGGGGCGGCGGGTCCTCTTCACCATGATTGGCGTCGGCATCGGGGTGGTCGTGATGTTCGTGGCTGACCGGCTCCAGAAGCACTCTGCCAAGACAGCCTGACGAATGGTCCAGGCAGAGGAGGAAACCGCCGTGTCGCCGACTGAGGCGCCAGGACAACCAGCGCAAATTAGGGACCTCGCACTCCGAGGTCGCAGACGACTCGCCATCGTCGCAATCGTGCGCACAAGTCTCACGATCGCATTGGTCGTGACCATCTACTTCCTGCTCCCGTTTGATCACGGCTCAAATGCTGGGGCGGTGGCGGAGCTCACAGTGGGAGTCCTCGCGCTCGTGGCAATCATCGTTTGGCAGATCCGCAGGATCGTTGGGTCCGATCACCCCATCAGCCGGGCCGTTGAGGCGCTCGCACTCAGTGTGCCCCTCTACGTGCTGCTCTTCGCGACGACGTATTTCCTCATGGCTCGGGCAAATCAGGCTTCCTTCGCCGGAACCCTCAGCCGCACCGATGCCATGTACTTCTCCTCCACCATCTTTACGACCGTTGGCTTCGGAGACGTCACTGCAAAGAGCGAGGCCGCCCGTCTGGTGGTCACGGGGCAGATGTGGCTGGATCTGCTGTTCTTGGGTCTGGTGGTCCGGCTCGTCGTGAACGCGGTCAAGTTCAGTCAACAGCGCCGAGCTACCTGAGCTGGGGATCGCGGGCCACATCGCCCGCTGGCTCTGTGCTCGATTGAATCGCCCGTAGACCAACCCCAAAATCACTTTGGATTGGTCAACCTTCGTGCCCATAGCGTGCCCATAGGAACGAGAAACAGAACGAAACAGCCAGCGACAACGAGGCGAACCTCGATTTCTGTTCGCTGAACAGGACCTTCTGCTTCGATTGCTGTTCAGGTTGTTTCTTCGCCAAACTGAAGAACCGACCCGAAAAGCGTGAGGTCACCGGATCGACGCCGGTCCCGAATCTCGTTCCAGACCGCCCACCACTAGCTGTAGAAACCAGCGCAGCTCGAGGGATCGAGGGCTCACCGGCGCGCCTTGCACTGGGTCCGGTGGGCGTGCTCCCACCTGGCGCCAAAGAGACCGCCCATGAGGCCCTCGAGCGACAGGCCTCCACGATCTCAATCTGGCGCACTACCCGATCGGCAAACTGTGGCCATGGACAAAGCGTCCGTCGATCCCGATCCGATGACCCAGCTGTCCCGATGGCTCGAGGTGCGCGACGCTGGCGAGCCCATGCCCGAGGCGATGGCAGTTGCCACAGCCACGCCCGATGGGCGCCCAGCCTCCAGAATGGTGCTGCTCCGAGGTATCGATCACCGAGGTCTGGTCTTCTACACCGACCGGGAAAGCGACAAGGGTCGAGACCTGAGGGCGAATCCAGTTGCCGCTGCCCTCTTTCATTGGTTCCTGCCTGTGCATCGGCAGGTCCGGGTGACTGGAGCAGTGGAGGTGGTCGATGACGATCAGTCGGACGCCTACTGGCGGTCGCGGCCGCCAGGGGCCCGTCGTAGCGCCGTCGCAAGCCACCAGAGTGAGGTGGTTGTGAGTCGAGCGGTGCTCGAAGAGCGGGTGGCCGAGCTGGCCGAGGCGTTCCCCGAGCAAACGGGGCCACCGCGCCCTCCTCGATGGGGCGGTTACCGGATCCGGCCCGAGGTCGTCGAATTTCGGGAAGAAGGACCGGACCGCCTGCACGATCGGCTCCGCTACCAGGCGCGGTCCGGAGGCTTGGGGATCGAGCGGTTGTCACCCTGACAACCTGGCCGTATGCACAAGTTCAACTCGAAGGACCGCAATACCGGGGGGGGGGAGGGGTCACCTTGCGGTAGCGACAAGCCCCGACGCGACCGAGACCCACCTCTTTCAGAACTGAAACCGTTCTCCTCATCTCTCGATCTATGTCGTCGATCGTTTTTGCCACATCGGCCGCTGCTCTGTCGTCCGTCTCAAGCAATAGAGCCGGCGAGGTCTTGTTCGGCGGGATTGCAGCCCGAATCAGCTCCGCGAACCGAGGCTGAAGCTCCTCAACCTCACTGCCGCGGACTTCGAGTTCGACCTCGAGCTGCTCGATTAAGGGGGATTCGTCGGGCACTTTCCAATCTTAGATGGGGTGGAAAGAAAGGCGAATAATGCAAGTGCGAACAATTCGAAGACAACATCTCCGACGATTGTGCCTGTGCGTGCACCTCAGGACGAGCCTAATCCGGCCGCGCAGGCCGGGCTGGGCCGGCGCCGGCGCCACCGGGAACGGAGGGGCTACGTTGCTGGTTCCGCAATGTAGCGGCGCAGTAAGGCGAGGAGTGCAAGGCGGGCGGACCGGTCGACCTCTGGCAGTCCCGCCGTGTAGCGGGACGTCACCACTTTGCCCGTTAGTGGTCGGCCGGCTTCGATGTCCTCAAGCGCATCTACGACGCTCCTAAGCCTCTTGCTCCTAGTTGCGAGAATTGGCCCGTCATTTCAAACCAGTTGATGTTCGAATCGGACACGTCGATGGGCTGAGGCTCGGGCATCATCGCCCACGCCTCTTCAACCAGATCCTCGAGATGTGGCGCAACAGGAGCATGGCGATATATCGCGAAAGACATGGATTGGAGGGTCTTCTGCACGACCTCACCTTCGCGGTCCGTCAATTTGGCCACCTGGGCTGGTAGCCAAACCAGATTCGGCACGAACGAGTTCAATATCGGTATACGGCTCGCTAGATCTGCGTGCTGAACCTTCCTCCACACGTGTGACGCGACGAACTCGCTTCCCATGCGTGCACCACTGAGGCTTCCGCCATTAGGTGTCTTTACAGACAGGCTCCGCGGGAGGCCCTTCACGAGGGAATTGTCGTCCCGCAGGTATCCCTGCTGGTCCGGGGCGCCCCACATGTCAGGAAGGCCCTTTGCCTTGTCTCCTCGGCATTTCGCATCCCTGACAACCCATGGAAGGAGGACCGGCCAGTCGCGGTAGACCTCACGCGGCAGCCAGATGCCCATTGCTTCGAGCATCATCTGCGGAACTTTGGCGAAGAGTTCTGGCTCCTTATTCGACGCGTCTTGAAAGAATCGGTAAAGAAGATCATCTCCGTGCACGATCTTGGACTGCTTTGCCATCCGGCTCCTTTTAGATCGATGTGCTTTCGTCAACAACGGAACGCCGGCCTTGCCGCGTTTGACTACGGATCAAAAGATTGGGGGTCGAACCCTCCGAGCGCGCCAGCTTCGTGCGTTTAGCTACCCCGGCGGGTTAACAGTTGACATAGGCGAACGGCGATTGCGCTCCTAGCTTCCAATAGTGAGAGACACTTCTCCCGAAGCAGTACGAGAGTTCCGGGGCTGGCCCGCCCACATAGCCCCACGGCGGTCTGCCTGAGCGGATCGTTTTCCCACTCTGGATCTCCCTGCTGGCGAGTGCGCCAGACCTCGATTCGCCACACGCCCCGAGTTACGCCATGGACTACATCGAACCCACATTGAGCACCATTTCTGCGGGGGCCCACACTTCCACCAACCGGCTGTCGCCTCCAGCGGTTGCCACTTCACAACGGGCACGGCTCGCAATGGAAGCGAGCCGACAATGGAGCGGGTGACGGGAATCGAACCGGCGTTCCGAGCTTGGGAAGCTCGTGTTCTGCCTCTGAACTACACCCGCGTGGCGGACTCATTATGCCCGATCGAGCATTGCCGTCGCTGCGTCGGGTCCGCTAACCGGCAGGGGGCTCGCTCGGTCCGTTGGGTTGTCTCGGGGATGGTCCAGATCCTGCGCCTGGATGGGCATTCTTCTTACCGATGAGGGACCGCAGCTGCGAGGGTACCGGTCGAGGTTGTGCCGGGCTCGGGATCGCTCTGCGTCTAGGGCGGATGAGCGAGGGTCCTTTGCGCTCACGAGGCGGCATCCCGAGCATTTGGGTCGCAATCGCGTGGCCGATGACCTCGGCTAGGAGTGGCGGCGTCGCGTTTCCGGCCATCCGTAGCTGCGAACGCACGGAACCGGCGAGGCTCCAGTCGTCGGGGAAGCTCTGCAGTCGAAGTCGCTCACGAACAGTCAGCTGCCGGTTATTCCAGTGGAACGGGCCTGTTGACGGTCCCGGGCTCGCCGAAAGCGTCCATGACGGTCGATCTCTTGCGAGCTTTAGGAGGAAGGACCAATAGCGGGTGCGATAGCCGAACAGCTCCTCTCCTCCTCCATGGGCGGTCAGCCACTGGTAGTTCGCGCCCTCTGGGATCGAGGGTAGGAGCTCGCTGGCCCAGGTGCCCAGAGGAATGAGCGCAGAGGCGGGATCGGGGAGATCGCCGATCGCGTCCCAAGCCCGCATCGGGCGATTCCTGTGTGTCGCTTCAGGCGGCTCTAGGAACTTTCCATCTCGACTTGCAACCACAATGGCTCGACGACGGTGCTGGGGCACTCCGTAGTCCGCTGCGTCGAGGACGTGATGGTGCAACGCATAACTTGAGCCAAGGTCTCGGTTGATCCTCTCAAGGCCACGGTGAAGCACTCGCATTGCGCCGTGATCTGAGCGAACGAATCCCACCACGTTTTCGATGAGCAGCACCTTGGGTTGGAACCTTCTCACGAAACCGATGGTCGCGTGGACTGTTGCGGCGCGATCATCCTGCATGCCGCGGCGACCAGAAGAGCGCCATTGGGCCGCATAGGAGAAAGGCTGGCAGGGAGGCCCGGCAGCGAGGATGTCAACCTCACCAGGCTCCAATCCTGTATCGCGCGGTTGCAGTCTCTTTGCAGCCCTCACAGCATCAAACGGCTCAAGGCGCTTCCACGAAGGTCGATTCATTTCCAAGGTCGCGAGACAGTCCTCGTCACTCTCGATGTAGGCGACAGTCTGTAGCCCTGCTGCCTCGAGGCCTAGATCGAGTCCTCCCGCGCCGGTGAAGAGGGAGAGTACGACGCCCCCATTTCCGATCGAGCCATTGTTGCGTGAGGTGTCACTCACCGCATTGCGCCGGCGTGTTGGATTGCATGACGCAGAGCTCACTCGATCGGCGGCCGACCGTCAAGTCGCTCTGTGATCGATCGAATCGCACCTGGTCAGACCTTATGCGATGACGCTCATCGTGGTTGACCATCGCCAGCGGAGGTGTCGTTCCGCCCCAGTGAGTTCGGCGCCGGCCACGGCGATCTGACTTCCGGCGACCGCAGTCTCGGTGGGAGCCAAGGACACGATCCACCCTGGTCCGGTGGAATCAATCGGGCTATCGGCCGTTATCTCAAGGTTCGAGCCGTCTGCCCCTGGTGACACCTTGTCGATGTGCCCGAGGACAGAGCCGTGGCTCCATGTCGATTCAAGGGCCCTCCAATATGGCCCGCACGTCACGCGAAAAGGACACCAGCGACAACCGTCGTTCGACGGCAGCGCAAGGGTCTCGAGCGTCCCTCCGACGCGAGCCGCCTCATATTTGTTGCGAGTTGACTCGACCTGGCCGACAAGCGCGTTGACCTCATCGTGATCGAGAGGACGTGTCCAGCGTCGACCAGAGGCGTCCTCAACTGCGATCTCACTGACACGGTCGCCTGTGGCAACCTCGACCAGATGCCCGTAGAGCATCAATTGTCGCAGCTGGGCCGTGGTGGGATCGGCCTGGTTGAGACCCATCTTGAGGTCCACGATTCGCCTAGCATTCTTGGCTCCTTCCACTCGGTCGGGTCGACCGCGCAAGCGATTAGCGTCATCACGAAGCTCCTGTTCAACGAGAACGGGGGCTCGGTGCTCGTCAACTGACGATCCATCTACCTTGCGAAGGCGCAGAGCGCGCCGGATGACCCGCGCCTTGGTCAGGTGATAGCCGGGCCATTCTTCTGGTACAGGTGGCGTTGCAGGTTCCCATGCCTTTGCGAGGTCGTGGCTGGCTCGTTCGACATGGCTCGTCCATGAGCCTTCGACCGTTGAGCGTTCCAGCATCTCGTCTTCACTATCCATGAAGAGTGCCCTTCCTGCGTCCTCCATGACGCCGTGCGCGACGATGCCCAGTTCAGAGAAGGTGCTCGGCCGGCTGAGAGACCGAGACGCGGAATCAGTCCGCCACGCGACACGGTAGCTGCAATCGATGAGGTCATTCGCCAACGTTGGGGAGATCCAGTCGATTGACCCCGGGTTGGGCTGTGGAAGCTCAGGCACCACGAGAGAGATGGTGGAACACTTGAGCTGGAATTCTCTGTAGTACCCACGCATCTGACATCACGACCTCAGCAATTCCAAGGTCGGTCCCGGCCGAGTCGTAAGCCACCGCCTGTATCTGGTTGAAGGACTGCTCATCATGCCTCCACAAAGGGTGGCCAACGACGACGCCCCGTTTTCGGTCAGCTCGGAAGATCGCAAAGAGACCACCCTCAACCTCCTCCACCTGGAAGTCGACGACGCGGAAGGCACGTACGAAGGAACTCGCAAGCGTGTCGACTCGATCGAGCCACCGGCTCGTATCGAGGGGCAGGTCCGCTGCCAGATCGGCGACGTCTAGCGCAAGGCGCCAGTCCAAAGCCCCGTGCAGTCTCCGGTTGTCGTAGCTCCGCAAGCAGTCAGGACAAGAATCAGTGCACTCTTGGTGTGCTTGGGCACTAAAGCGGGTTGCCAGGTCTCCGCGGATGTCAGCGAGCACTCCCTGGAGGTTCTCAGGTCGGCCGAGCTGAGTCGCATAACCGGCACCATTCTCCAATGCGTCAGCGATGAAGATCCGCTGACTTCGAACGTCGTTGAGCCACGCGGGTTGTAGCCCAACCTGGAGTTCGTCCGCGTGGACATCGAGTGTCACCTGACATCCGCGCCGCAGGACCTCCGCAAACGACCAAATCGCGGACAGGCCGGCCGGCATCAGAGCCTTGCTTGTTGGGATCACCCTACTCTGCAGAGCTAGGCGGTCAAGGGTCAGCACGAGCACGTCTGTCGGTCGCACATCACCAATCGCGATTGGCGGCAGGCGAGTCGCTCCATCGACCCGCCGCGAAATCCATCCTCGTAGAGGCTCTCGTCGTCGCAGACCACGCTTCGATCCGACGCACGCACCACTTCGAAGAGGTTCCCCCGATTGTCGTTCACCTTGACGACCTCAGCCTGGTCAAGCACTCGGATCGACATGGCGCCAATTGGGCTCGGCGATGCTCGCCCCTCGGGGTTGACTGCAAGCTGGGGGCTTCCAGCGCTTGATACGGGTTCGTTCAGGTCATCGAAGTCGACTGGGATGTAGTCAGTCCGGAATCCCAGAGGCTGATGTAGAGGAACCCGCTGTCGTGGGGTTCCGCAGATAGCGCACACGGAGGGTTCAGCATCGCCTGCCACTTCGACGTCGACCGTGCCACACTCGATGCAACGGAGCATGGGGATTTCAGGGCCCAGCGGATCCTTCGGGCGGGCCTGAGGGCCAACAACATCGTAGGCGGCAAAGCCAACTGCTGTGTGTACCCATCCCTCCTTCACGGTCTGTGCCCCGGGAGCAAACGACGAGATGGCCATATCCAGGGCTCGATCGGTGATTGCGAATTCGTCGAGCTGTTGTCGTCGCCGGATTGAGCGACCGTAGAGGGAGCGAACCGTGCTGGGGAACCCGAACATGGGGAGAACGCCGGCGTTTCGCGAGCAGTTCACTCAGCTCGTCCTGGTTGTAGTAGGGGTTGTCGATAGCTGCCTGGACAGAGCCGACGAGCGAGCTTCGGCACCACTGAACAAGAATGTCCACCGCCGGTGGTGCAAGTTGGGTGTATGCGGCGAGGCGGCGGACGACGTTCGGCACGTCGCTGGACTGCGACAGCCACCCGACAATCTCATCTCGGCGCTCCGGCCACTCGTCGGTGCGACCAAATGTGCCATGAAGGCTCTCACCGGTTCTGACCGGTGGTTGCCTGCAGGTCCGAAATGCTCGACGCAAGAGTTCGGCTGCTGCAACACGCCTCACGATGCGGTCGCGCCCAAGGTCTAGGTAAGGCTGCGGGGGATCTTCGCCAGTCATACGCTCGCTGTGGGTGAAGTAATACTCATCGTGACTGCGATCGCGTACGAGGGTCAAAGCGTAGGAGAAGGCCTGTCCGGCTCGCCCAGCTCGCCCAACCCGTTGTTGGTAGTTGAAACGCTGTGGCGGTACATTCGCCATCATCACCGAGCGCAGGGAACCGATGTCGACTCCGACCTCCATTGTGGTCGTGACGCTCAACACATCAACCGGAGTGGTAAGGAAGTTCTCGTCAGGAGGCGGCAGCAAGGCCCCGCGAAAATGGCGTTGTCGCTCTCGTTGTAATGAGAGTGGCTTTGTTTGGCCGGTTAGCTCGGCAACATGAAGTCGACGAGGAGGTAGCGATGCTAGCCAGCCGTAGTAATCCATCACATCGTGGGCTGGTGTCGGGTTCGCGTCGAGGGGTCGATTGCAGCCAGTAGCGGTGCATATGCCTCCCGCGTGGTGGAGATGCACGCGAGAGCAGCGCGGACAGTTCCATCGGTGTGCGCTCGTCGCGACGACTAGCTCTAGCCTTGAGTCTGCAGAGGCCGTTGCGAGCACCCAGCCGGGTGCAACACCTGACTGATCGAGCGCGGTCTCTGCAAAGTCAAAGAGGTCAGTTGGGTTCACCCCTTGCAGATTGGCTACGGCCTCTAGATACTCTCGCACGGCTCTAGGCATTCCCGAGCTGGGATTGCCACCTGCGTACCGGCGAGCGGTGCCGAGGATGCGGATCACGGCGCGTACGACCTCCGCCGTCAGATGAGATGGGATCGGCGAGCTGCCGCTTCCGATCGCGGCATCTACCCATCCGATCCCAATCGATTCCACGTCGCGTCCAGCGCGGTCGAAGATCGAACTCGCCAGCTCGGTCGCGAGTGACTCTCGCTGGCGGTCGAGGTCGTGAACAGTAAGCTCAGGTGCGAGGGTGAGCCACAGCCCTTCGAGTGGGGGGCGATGGACGCGGTTCCAGGGTAGGTTGCGATCGACGAGCAGCCTTGTCATCGAGGCCTTTGGACCAGCGGGGTTGATGCCCAGATCGACGAGCTCCGTCATCGTGCGCTGAAGCAGAACCGGCCATGCCCGCCGCCCGGCCATTTGCTCCTCAGTTGTCTCGAATAGCTCGATCCGTGTGACGTCCTCTGGGGTTGAAGACCCAAGTGACAGCCGCATAAAGGCGCGGATCAGCGCCGGATCGCGAGTCGAGAAGCTCATCGAAGACCGCACGCTGTGGCCGGTTGAGACTGGTCTCGTCTTCAACGCCAATTCGGGCTATTGCGACTCGATCAAGCGAAGGTGCCTCCAGTTGCCTGCGAATTAGTTGGCGACGAGATCGCGGAAGTGATTCCGCTCGACGCCAACGGATGTGCGAGCGGCATCGTCTCGCGAGTCGGTAAACACGATTGTTCGGGAGTCCGAAGCGTTGTCTCCCATGCTGCGATGAAGCTGTGACAGGAGCAGCTGCGTCGCTTGAGAGAGACCGGCAGTGTGGGCACGGATTGGGCTTCGGACTATGCCGCGAAAGAAATGTCGAAGCTCCTGTCGTCCCGTCTGAAGGTCACAGTGTGGACACCTCTCAGGCAGGGCCGGAATGCGCCAGCCCGGCTCATCAGGAACGCCACTCACCGCCATCACCACGCCCGTCCGAGGTGAGGCCCCTGGCGTCACAGCTCCCAGAAACGGGTCCCAGGAAGCACCGACGAAAGTGAATTCGACGTTTCCGCCATCGGGAGTTCCGTGCGACCACCGTCTTGCGGATGTGAGCACACCTGGTCGATACCAGATGTACGAGCCGAGCGGTCGGCGAAACACCAGGTCGGCGTTTGACGCTGGCACTTCGATCGGAGATGAGGTGAGCAATGCCGTTGCGCCCTCTGTCCCAGCGAGAAATCCGCCGAAGCTGACGTCGCCACATTCAAAGCAATAGAGAAGCTCAAGCACACGCCCACCACATCGGCATGTCGAAGTCGGTATGCCGAAAAGCCGGCCGACCGGAGTCGATCGGGGCTGGTCGACCTGGTCGCAATCCGGGTTTGTGCAAGCCCATACGCCACGCATAGTTCGGGCGAACATGTGCGAACGGAACGAGATGCTCTCCGCAGTGCCCTCGATCTCTTGGAGAGCCTCGAGCACGCAGGCCATACCCTCTCCACCCGGATCCTCCTCACCGAAGAGTCGCCTTGCGATTGCTTCAAACCTCGTTGCTCTTGGCCGGTCTTCTCCGTTTCGGCACGCCGTGGCGAGTGCCGCTGGCAGGTTGAACTCGCGGGCGAGGTGACGCAGTGACTGCTCACGGTTCTCATTACCTCGCTCCAGCGCCAGCACTGCTCCACGTGGGATCGGTATCGTGGCTTCGAGTCGACGCGGCTGCCCAGCGGTCACATAGAAGGATCGCCGGTTGACGCCGAAGAAGGCCTCAAGATAATCGAGCCCGCTCTTGTCATCGTCGAGCGAGGCACTAGTTGCGATGCAGCGTAGGTTCGGAGAGTCTGGGTCCAGCTCAAGGCGCGACAGCAGATTGCGGACGATCATGGCAACCTCACTCCCCGCGGTACCTCGGTAGAGGTGAAGCTCATCTACGACGAGCGTGAAGACTCCACCATCGTCGATCCACCGCCGAGTTGCGTCGAATAGGGGGTCCTCGAGATCGCGCATGAGCATGGCATTGAGCATGGAGAAGTTGGTTACGAGGACATCGGGGGGCGCAGCAACCATGTCCCAGCGGCTGACCATCTCGGATTGGCGTGGATCGGAGAACTGGGCAAGAAGGTCGGAATCGACGCCGGCCGCAACCAGCCGGTCGAACTCCGTGACCATTGAGCCGATCTCCTGAGCGACCTCCCGAACTCGAGGCCCAGATCGGCCGGGCGTTGGCGGGTTACCGCTCCCAAGCGTCGAGCCCGTATACCTGCCGAACCAAAGCCGGGCGCGATCGTCGCGGGCGGCGAGGAGGCGCGTGGCTCGACGCAGACGAGTGATTTGGTCCTCTACGAGCGCATTCGTCGGGTAGAGCACCAGCGCTCGAGTCGCAGGTGGCCGCATACCAGGCTGGCGTACGCAGTCCCACGCACCATTCTGCGAGTCCCACCAGGGAAAGGGCTCAGGATCAGACGAATAGTCGAGCGCCTCGTCGACGATTCGGGCAAGAACTGGCAGCAAGAACGACTCCGTCTTCCCCGATCCGGTGCCCGACGTCACGACCACATTGCGACCATCGGAGTCTCCTGGCAAGAAGGAATGCCTCAGTGCTTCTGCCTGGTGACGCCGCAAACGGATCGCATCGCCGGGTCTCCGAAACGAACCGAAGAGCGCTTCACCGACCAGGTCTGCGGTCTCTGCTTGAAGTCCAATCGATTCGGCCAACTGCTCAAGATCCGTCTCGGCGTCATAGGGAAGTACTGGTTCGAGGAGCAGGTCTGCGAAGATCGCTTCGCCACGCTCAAGCAATCGGCGCCGCTCCTCCATTAGTACGGGGTCGCGAAGCCAGTAGGCCGTATCCACATAGCGGAGATACGCCTCTCGGATGTCGCGGTAGACAGTGAGGGGGGTCCGAGTCACGTCATGCTCCTCTTTAGCTGATCATCAAGGTTGCGAGATGCTCGGCCAGGTCCGAGGGGATAGATGGATAGCTGACTAGGTGTTGCTCCACGTCGTCGTTCGGCAGGAGGCCCGATGCGAAGACAGCGGCGCGGGAGTAGAGACCGGGTAGCTCAGCTCCAAGCGGGGCGTAGAGAGTCTCCGTCTCAGCGTCATAGCCGAGCAGAGGCAACCCGGCGCGCAAGGAGGCGGCATGTTTGACAAATCGAGCGTCTGCACGTCGCATCATGCCGTTTGCAACATCAGTGGCGTCGCGGATGCAGTATGTGACTGTCGCGCCTAGGAGCTGGTAGGCACCCGGAGCGGAAGCATCCGAGACGCTCACCCATCTGGCCACACGCTCGTCCCAGCGATTTGCGGACCGGAACCCAGTCATCGCCGACCGAGGCAGGGCATCGATGACCGCACTGAGAGGTGGGAGCAAGAGCGCAACGGCGAGGGAGGCCTCCGGCACGATTGTGAGCGTCACGCCTGTATCGTCGAACACGTAGCGTGCGAGACGTTCGGCGCCGGCCAGATCGCACTCTTTGAAACGAATTCTGTCGGGAGCGACTGCTTGCGAGCAGTACTCCATCGGCAAGCCAAACTCCGCAGCGGCGCTCTTGAGTGCGTCGTACAGACGACGACTTCGAAACCCAGTCAGAGCGAACACTCCTTCGCGTGTTTGAGCGAGCGCCGATGGTGCGATCTCCCAGCTCAGCGGTGCCAGCGTTCGAAGATCACGGCGAACCTCGATGTGACCGAGGCTTTCGAGTCCGCGCAGGAACCGATCCGCAAAGAGTTGCGATGGCTCGATTTGCAGGGCGAGCCGCTCGAATGCTCTTGCGCTTCCTGCACGATCGTGGCTGAGGACATCGAGGGCAACGTCTGGAGGGATAGATCCCGCAGTGACATCGGGGATCGCAGAGGGCTCGAAGTGTGGTGGGACGTAGCGCGCTCGCTCGGTCGCTGACCCACGCGGACGAAAGCGGGTCGGGTAACGCTTGACGATGCCGCATTGGCGGCAATAGCCCTGGAACGTTGCCCCGGTGGCACTCCCGTAGAAGGTCGGAAGAACGATGACATGACGACCGGTACGAAAGCAGTCATCAAGCACCACAGGAGGAACGACCACTCGCTCGGCACTCGCTTGGTGGTCTCTGGTTGCGGCTCTCTCTTGCCACCACGCGGGGACGCTGACTTGAGTCTGAGGTACTAGGCGCGGGCTGATGACCTCGCCCCCGGCCAAGCTGACGACAGCGCCCCGCATGGTCCAACCCTGCCCGTCAAATATGGATGCAGAGATCACGGCAATTTCGGGCTTGGAGAACTCTCGCGCAAGGGGAGGATGCAGCTGAGGTGCTGGATTTACCTGGTCGGCGGATCGAAGCCGCAATCGAAGACGGTCTAAGGGCTCATTCGAGCCTGGCCTGTTGCGGGTCGCGACGATCTCGTAGTCACCATCGGGGAGCCCGAGGTCAGCCAAGCACAGGACAGCCGCACTTCCCATGAACGTCTGGGTCACTTGGTCGACCGAAGACCCAATAGCGCGCACCTGACTGACCTCGAGCGAGATCGATGTCGCCTCCTCGGCGGCAGCGCGGACCTCAGGAGGAGCGAGAGTTGAGAATCTCCGGACATGACCGGGGAGTCGAAGCCCCCCCTCGAGGATAAGTTGGGAGGTTGATAGGGGTTGAAGCACGTTGAGTTCCAGATCGAAGTCCCATCTGGATCCGTCAGGTCGGACTTCCGGAAGCGGCGCGAGCACTTGCACTTCTGAGAACAACGCCCATCCGTTTGGAAGTCCCTGAAGAGAGTCAGTGACGACGAAGCCAGGGCGCGCAATGATGGCGAGTGCTTCGGCGATCGTATCTGCGAGCTGGTTCTGGGCGAGGATGAGACACGTCTCACCCAATGGAACACGTTCTACTTCGAAGTAGACCTGCAGCAGATCGTCCTTGGTTAGTGCCACGACGCGACGGGGCCTTCGTTCCATGACGAAGCCAGCAGCGTCACGTAGCCTCAGTCTCCCGTCGAGGATCGAACTTGGATCAAGCCGATCAGGCTCCACGAGCCGCCAACGTCGGTCTGTCGTCAACTCGATTGCCACAGGCGGCTCAATGGGTTCGCCACTCCCGTCGAGAAGCTCGAGCGTGACCTCCCTATCGTCACTGATCGGACCGCTGAAGTTCAGTTCAAGCGTCGCTGTGGGGAACGTGCGCAGAAGCGCGGTGAGGTGGATCGGTACAGCCCTTAGCGCTCCTCGGGTCTCTGCGCTGCCAGGTCCGCTGAGAGTTGGTCCATCCCAGCTTTCAAGCAAACCGCACGCGCCCTCGACGATTCGATCGCGAGCCCCCGGGCGTCGCCAGAGAGCCTGCATCGCATTGCTCGCTGGAGAGGGAGTACGTCCGATCCATTCACCAAGCAGCGCCTGCATGTCGCGGTGGGAGACGTGCGATCTCGGTGCAAATCCAAAGTCCGTAAAGAACTCTCGCAGTCGATCTCGATCGGTAGCGCGGAGGATAGCCTGTGAGATCGGCAGCCCAACGTGCTTATTGCCAAGAGAGAATGCAGTCGGCATGCCACGCTCGCCGTCAAGGCCCTCGAGCCAGTCGTTCAAAGAGCCCCAGATTTGCATTGAGCACTCGCGATACGAACGAATAACCCTGTCCTTATCGACAGTGGTCTCGACGCCCAGTAAGGGCATCAAACGGTTGTAGTAGTCGTGCGGAGCAAAGCCATCGCCGCCGTGCATGTCCTCAGCCGCAAGCGACAGCAATGCAAGCAGCGCGAGGGTAGGAGGTGGCTCGCCGCTGTCAACGTTCCACCGAGCGAGCTTCGCAAGGTGGCCTCCGAACATCCCCGCCTGATGGCTTGGGGCATTGAGGGTCGGTCCTACGGCATCTAACAGCTCATCACGAGCATCAGGGCCAAACTCACCCGCCTCGATGGCCACCTTCTCGAGGATTGACTCCTCCAGATCGAGGTAGACAGGAAGGCCGCTCGCATCGAGCCCGTAGACCACTACGGCAAGCGCAGCGTTCCAGGCGAAGTATCGCTCCCATCGATCCCCTGCACCGCCGCCCGCTTGCATGGCCCTCCTATCCATATCCGCACCGGCAACCACGGCGAGCTGAGCTGACGACGAGTTGGCTGCTACCAGTCTGGCAAGCGGGTGTGGGCGGCACCTCAGGAGTCGCCAGGATTACTGCCAATGTCCACCAGGTGCCGGATGCGGAGAGCGGCTACGTCTGGCCTCTCGTGTTCCCAGATCCTGAGGACCCGCCACCCTGCCGCTTCAAGCTCCTTCGTCTGCCGGCGGTCGCGGGCGACGTTGCAATCGAGCTTCGGGCCCCAGTAGCAGGGGTTCGAGCGTGGAGACACGCCGTGGAGCGGGCATCGGTGCCAGAAGCACCCATCGATGAACACGGCGAGGCGTCGGCGCGTAAAGACAACGTCGGGTCGGATGCGTCGTGCGCCGATCGAAATGGGGTGATCCTTGCGAAAGCGCAGACCGAGCCGGTGGAGCTCGGATCGCAGTCGGAAGCTCAGGGCCCGTGTCTCGCTTGCGATTGCCCCGCATAACCGCTGATGCTGCCGGCGAGCTCGCCCTGGGTGCCACCGGTACCTGCGGCCGCAAACTTGGTTCGGCGCTCGCCACGACACATACTCGCGCCTAGCTGTCCCTGGCAAGGTCATGTGGCGGCCCCAATTGCTCACTCGTTGTTCCCATCAATGGACAGGTGTCTGGCGCGGTTGGGTCCGTTCTGCGACAGGTGCCAGCGTCCGACTGGACATCGGCAAAGAGGGCTCCCCGGCTACCTTTGAGGGAAGCTAGTGATCGTGAGGGCCGCCGAAGCGGCGGCGGCGAAACCGACCCTCTGACCCTTGAACATCCCGACACGGGCGCAGAGCGGGGTGCACAACGCGACTCATTCGCACTGTGTCGCTCGTCCTTCAATCTGTCCTTCAATCGGACGCAAACAGATGCAACTGAGCACTACTTAGTAGGGATTACCAGGCATAACGTGCCTGAATCGAACGCATTAGCAGTGAGTCCGATTCGGCCGCTCTCGCACCTCTCCAGCAGGACTTTCGCGTTTCGGCCGGGCAGTTTGTCCATGATCTGCCCGTCCTCGTGACGCTGAATCCGTGCAGGGAAGCCTACGTGAACGCCCGCCGGGCGTTTGGCGGGTCAGGAGCCGCTTCGTCCGGATCCCAACACCGGCCCGATCCTCGGGGAGAGCCTGACTCGCGATCCTCGGGGAGAGTCTGACGACGCAGCCCATCCGGCGAATGTCCTTTGCGGTCGTTGCAGCGTTCCGAGAGAGATCTGCGGCCTCGGGGACCCCAGGGGCAGAGCACCAAACAGAGCGTGTTTCTGGCGCGGTCAGCTTCGCCCCATTCCCGTTCGAACCCGAGCGGGATGACCTTGCCTGAGACCGGGCGGCGGATGGGCGGTCTTCTCACAAGTTGGCGGCGAAATTTAGGGCGGTAATGCTCGGCAAAAAGACATAGGCCGCGGCTTTGGTCGTCACGAAGTTTGAGAGACCTGTCAGCTTCATCGGCGGACTCCCGTCTCCCTCGGGTATGACGAAGATGCTCTCCGCCGTGCCCTGCGTACCAGTCAGGGGATCTTTTGACTCTGGGTCGAGCCTAACGGCCCCAGCGAATTCGCTGTCGTTGATCCAACGTTGCATCACGAACTCATACTGGTTTTCGATATTCGAATTGATGAAATGAAAGAGCATTCCGCGCTCGACGCCATCGTAGGGCTTGCTCGGATCATAGGTTGGCCCATAGGGCAGAGCGCGACGACTCAACCGGTGAGAATTGTTACTGCCGCCGGGCTGGCCTTGGCCAGCGACGGGTGACCCTCGTGGATTGACGCGGCGTATGTGGGCGCCGACTGGACAGTCGATCCCCTTCGGGTCTCCCGTTCCATCAGTGTGGACATACTCGAAATCGTTCAACTGTTCGGGCGAGACCCACCTGGGGGGCTGTCCGTGTTGGGCCACAGCGCAAGAGGGACGCCGTTGCGCCACCGCCCGCACAACTTTGCAGCCAGCAGTTCGGGATCGATCTGATCCCTCTTCGACTGTAGAAACTCTTCAAAGCCAACCACGTCGGTCTCGGCCATCTTGAAGACTGCAAAACTGCCGTTCAACCCGAGCGCTGGTGGTCGGGGTACCAGGTAGTTCCCGGCGTCTTCTCGCAACACGAAGAGCCACGGCTCGCAGGGCTGCTGGTGATCGGGAGGATAGACCTCCGGGCCGCCGCGGATAGTCGGAGTAGTGATGCCGTCGGAATGTCCGAAGTGCACTTTCGCAGTGGGCACGGGTTGATCGTTCTGCATTTCCATCAGTGCCATGCCGTCGTGACGCCAGATCTCGCGAAAGGCATTTCCCTCTACAAAAATGGAACATAGCCTCTCGCTGTAGTTCGTCGTCGCCTCCAGGCTGATGGCGTACAGCGTGACCAAGACGTGATCGTCGCTGCTTCCAAAACCACCGATCCAGTTCTGAGGCGCACTAGGGCCGGTATCTCCGACCGACTCGGCACGTCGCGCAGCTCCTTCGATGAACGCGCCAAAAGACTCGAACGACAACGTCGGTACGCGTTCCTCTACTTCCAGCGCCGCCAATCCGGACCACGTGATGCCAACGTTGAGGCAGTAATCAGGACTGCGCCGCGAAGCAGCCGCGGTATCGTCGCGTTCGGGCGGGGCGCTCTGGTGTCGGGACCCGTCTGGGAAACCCCTATTGCTATCGGCGGGGCCGATCCGACGGATGGAGCCGGTGACGTTGGGTCCGCAGCGTTCGACGGAACAGCTCTGTACGTGGTCGGCGACGCAACCACCAGCGGCTGCACGGGCACCGTGAACTCCCTGAACCCGTCGACTGGCGCCTTCAACTGGCAGCACTGCTACACGGACGGTGGTTTTGCGCTCGCCGGCGTGACCGCCGATTCCGGCGGGGTCGTCGCCGTGGGAGAGGGCAACAACATCGCGGTCCTTTCGGCCGCGAATGGTGCATCGGTGTTCACCTACGCCGGCACCGGCCCGTTCCTGGGTCCTCCTTCCATCGCTGAAGGGACGTTGTTCGAAGGCGATATGGCAGGCAATCTCTACGCTCTCACACCGTCGAATCTGGCGCCTTCGGTCAGCGTCATCCTCCCGAGCAGCGGGGCAACGCTGTCTGGATCGACGTACCTGGATGCCACTGCCTCGAACGCCACCAGCGTCCAGTTCTATCTCTTCGGTGGCTCCTACGGCTTTGCGGGCCATCTGGTCGGCACGGCGACGTCCACCCTCTACGGATGGTTGTACAGCTGGAACACCACGACGGTTCCCAACGGCCCTTATGTCGTGGTGTCCGAAGCCTTCAACTCAGCCGGAAGCACCTTCAGTTCGGGCGTCGGCATTGCTGTCAAGAATCCGCTCCCGACGACGAGCGTTCTCCTCCCAGCGAAGGGGGCGACGCTGTCTGGATCGACGTACTTGGACGCCTCTGCCTCGAACGCCACCAGCGTTGCGTTCTATCTCTTCGGTGGCTCCTACGGTTACTCCGGTCATTTGGTCGGCACGGCCACGTCGACTTCCTACGGATGGTTGTACAGCTGGAACACCACGACGGTTCCCAACGGCCCCTATGTCGTTGTGTCCGAAGCCTTCAACTCAGCCGGAAGCACCTTCAGTTCCGGCGTCAGCACTACCGTCAAGAACTGACCGGCCGGTAGGGGGCGAGACAACGTACTGACCCCGCTTGGCCTGCCGGCCACCTTGGGCAATCGGGTACAAGATGAGACCTTCAGCGGAAAAACCACCCAGTACCGCTAGGCTCCCGGCCGCTTCGACGTGGATGTGAGGGCATTTCTCGGATTGCCCGTCCCACCGTCCCTGCGGTAGAGGGCAGGCGCCGCGTGTCGCAACGGACCGCCCTCGATGACACGTCGAACAGGCCGGGCGGTGGACGACCTCAGCGAAACGGGGCAGCCTGTTCGTCTGTGACAGGCAAGTCGCTCGTGCGCCACATCCTCTGGCACTGTTCGTTGCTGGCGAGCAGTGAGCACGCGTGGCTGATCGAAACAGAGGACGATCGCCGATTGCGGGGGCTCGCCGTACTCCCTCTCGGGGGCACGCCATGCCATATCGACTACGACGTCCTGTGCGGCCGCGAGTGGATGCCCAACTCGTGCAGCATCAGTGTCACTCTCCCCATGGAAGTTCGCACGATTCAGCTCAGATCCGATCAGCTCGGGAACTGGGAATTGAATGGGACGGCCGCTCCGAACCTCAAAGGCTGTTCTGACATTGATCTCGGTTGGACACCTGCGACGAATACGATTCCTGTTCGTCGGTTAGATCTCGAGCTCGGACATGGGGCCAGCATTGCCGCTGCATGGGTTCGGTTCCCCGAACTGGATGTCGTCGTCAATCGCCAGCATTACACCCGGATGGCGTTTGATCGTTGGCGGTATCAATCGGGTGAGTACGACTTCGAGTTGCTCACTGATGCGCCCTCCGGCCTGATCCTTGAATATGGCGACGACTTGTGGAGGGCGGTCGGACCGAAATGACTCTCCGCTGGGTCTGTGACGATGCACTTGCCGACGGTAGGGAGCATCCACAGTCCGCCCGCGTAGGCATTTCTCGGTTGTCCCGAATGCTGTGCTCAAGCGACCGCTGGTAGTCGGCCCTGGCAGGGCTAGCCTGCCGCCGTGACGACGGCGCGGCTCGAGACCTTCAGTGACGGCGTATTCGCCATAGCGGCCACGTTGCTCATCCTCAACGTAAATGTCACCGGGGTCCCCCTGGGAAAGGCACTGGTCCACGGCTGGCCGTCCTATGTGGCGTACGCGGTGAGCTTCCTCACGATCGGAATCATGTGGGCGAACCACCACGGGGTCTTCGCGCAGATCGACAAGGTCGATCGCACGTTCTTGATGATCAACGTTGTCTTCCTGATGCTTGTGGCATTCGTACCCTTCCCGACGAAACTCGTCGCCGAGAACATCCATCGTCCGGGGCTCGAAGCTGCCGCGCTGACCTACGGATTCACCCTTACGCTGACCGCTCTCGCTTACAACGCGTTGTGGTTCTACGCAGCGAAGGGTGGGCGGCTACTGCGCGCCGATGCCGATGCGAAGACGGTGACCGGTATCTCTCGCAGCTTTCTCCCCGGGCCCTGGATCTACCTCACGGCTACCTTATTGGCGTTTGGGTGGCCAACGCTGAGCATCATTCTCTTCGCCGTGATCGCGTTCTTCTACATGCTGGAGAGTGCTCTCTTCGGACGAGGCGTAGTAAACGCATCTGAGGCAACCCGATGATCCTTTTCGCTCTGCCCGACAAGCCCTCACAAACGGGATCCGATGGGTCTCTTTGGATGGCCGGTGTGAAGTTGACCTCAGAAGCGATGCCCCTTTTATTCCGCCATCTCCGAGCATCGGGTCGCGACCCAAGCTCGTGATGCCAAAGGGCCCAGCCATTCCGTCATCGGGGTGGGGCGCAGACGAAGGATTCCCGAAGAAAGTCGTGCAACTACCGGGCCGAATAGGCGTCTCGTCGTCCCCTGGGGCGAGGGGAACGACGAGGCCTTGGTCAAGAACCTTCCTGATGACACGCTCTCGTGGTCGCCGCAGTTCACGCCGACACCTTGGCTGGACTCGTGTGACATCCTCCCGGCGAACGTGTGCATCTGCGCTGGACGACGACAGCATGTCGGCAGAAGATTGAGGCATGAACAAGCGCTTCCGGGCTGAACTACAGAAGAGTCCCAGCAAAGGTGGGTGGACTTACGTCGTCATGGAGGGTTCAGCCGAATACTTCGGGACGAAGGGCCTGGTGAAGGTGCGGGGCACAGTCGACGGCGAGCCCTTCGAGAGCTCCTTCATGGCGCTCGGTGACGGCACTCACAAGTTGCCGATCAAAGCTCAGATCCGTTCGAAAATCGGAAAGGATGTCGGCGATACGGTCACCGTTCGTCTCACAGAACGAAGGCCGGGCTGACGCGCCAGAAGGCCTGTGCCCCCTGAGCTACGCCTCCACTCGCTGCATTCGGGGGCAGGTCCTTCCCCTGAATTGCCGCAACATCTCGAACCGCTCGATGCGGTTTCGCGGTCGGTCGAGCAGGACCTTGCAATAAGGGTTACGGTGCGACAGCACGTCACAGGAGCAGACAGACGAACTGACAGGAGAGATCAATGGCCAAATACGTTGTGCGTTGGAAGGTGCGATCGGGCGGAACGGCCCAGCAGAACCACGATGACGGGAAGAAGCTGCTCGACACGTTCGCCAAGTGGCAGATTCCGGCCGACCAGAACTTCTTGCAGTTCTTAGCCCGAACGGACGGTCAAGGTGGCTACGCCGTCGTCGAAACCGATAACCCGGCGAGCCTGGCCGACGCACCGGCGAAATTCTCAACCTGGCTCGAGTTCGATATCGACCCGGTGATTGACATCATGGACAACGTGGCCGTGACTGCTGCTGGTGCCGAGTTCCGCGAATCGATCTGAGCACCTGACCTGTCACGTTCGGCCTGCCCATAGTGCTTGGGGCTGGCAATGGGTCTTGACTCATAGACAGACCGTACGGTGGCACCCCAGCCGGCCCACGAAGACCCTTTGCCATGTGCCGTCGGACCGCGGGGCGACAAGACTGCGTTCGTGAACGACGAGGGACCAAGAATCCACCAGCACGGCAGCGATGACCACAGACATGACCACGACCATGGGCATGTCCACGACCACCGCACCAAAGGGTTCCTGAGTGCGATCAGAAGGCTGATCCCTCCTCACACTCACGACGCCAAGGACTCGCTTGACCAGGCACTAGAAGGCAGCAGGGACGGGATCCGGGCCGTGGCGATCTCGCTGGCCATCCTGCTTATCACGGCGGGTTTCCAAGCCCTCGTCGTGGTGACCAGCGGTTCGGTGGCGCTCTTGGGCGACACATTGCACAATGCGGCCGATGCATTGACCGCGGTGCCGTTGTGGCTGGCATTCCGGCTCGGACGACGAGCACCGACTTCTCGATTCACCTATGGCTACGGCAAGGCCGAAGATGTCGCGGGGGTCTTCGTGCTGGTTCTGATCTTCGGGTCAGCAGCCTTCGCCGGCTACGAGGCCATTGACCGCCTGATCCACCCGCAGAAGATCACGCATCTCGCCATCGTGATGGTGGCCGCCGTCGTAGGCGCAGTGGGCAACGAGGTGGTCGCCCAGTACCGGATCCGGGTTGGACGACGGATTGGATCCGCGGCCCTTGAGGCCGACGGCATTCATGCCCGCACTGATGGGATCACATCGTCACTGGTGCTCATCGGTGCGATCGCCGTGGCACTCGGGGCACAGTGGGCCGACGCCGTGGTTGGCTTGGTCATCACCGCCGCCATCTTGATAGTCGGCTATCAAGCTGCTCGGAGCGTTGGGCAGCGCCTGCTCGACGCCGTTGATCCGGCAATCGTCGCTCGCATTTCAGAGACCGTGGCCACCGTGGAGGGCGTCGCGGCAGTGACCGAGGTCCGAGCGCGATGGATGGGACACCGACTCCTGGCCCAGGTGCGCCTGAGCGTCGATGGGTCGCAGTCCGTGACGAGGGGACACGAGATCGCCGAAGTGGTCCACCACGAGCTCCTCCATCACGTCTCCAATCTCTCTGACGCCATCATCCACGTCGATCCCGCGGTCAAAGGGTTCGACCCACACGCCTCAACAGCGCACCATCGGAGTCAGCAATAAGAGGTCGGCTCCCTGCCGCTCGTGGTGGCGGATTCTCCAATCATCCCGCCGCTCGAAGACCACCCGGCTGGGATCTACGGAGTCTGAGAAACTGGCTGGGTGACGGAGACAGGGGACCGGACTCTTCACGCTCGGCTTCTCAGTCGGGGCCGCAAGCTGGAAGCGGCAACGCTCGGCTGGAACATCGTGGGCGTGTTCGTGCTGGCGGTTGCCGCCATGCAGGCCCGATCCGTTGCCCTCGCCGGATTCGGGCTGGACAGCCTGATTGAGATTGGTGCGTCCACCGTCGTCCTGTGGGAACTGGCGGACGTAAGCGAAGAACGACAGCACCGGGCGATGCGTTGGATCGGGTTCGCCTTCGTCGGTCTGGCCGTCTACTTGGGCATCCAGAGCACGGTCGTTCTCGTCATCGGGTTCCATCCGCACCACAGCCCACTTGGCATCATCTGGACCGGCGTCACCGCCGCAGTGATGTTCACACTCGCTTTCGGTAAAGCGAGGACCGGCGCTGCGCTGGACAACCCGGTGCTGCGGGCCGAGGGGCGTATCACATTGATCGACGGCATCTTGGCAACGGCGGTCCTTTCTGGCTTGATATTCAATGCGGTCTTTGGGTGGTGGTGGGCGGATCCCCTAGCCGGATACGTTCTGCTCTACTACGCCGTCGATGAAGCCCGTGGGTCCCTAAGTCGCTGACGACAACGCTCTCCTGGCGTCTCGCAATGGTGCCGAATTGTCACACAATCCTGGTGCATGGCAGCCAACCCTCCGAGGCCGGCGCCCACAGTTGTGCAAGTCGGTGACGTCAGCCGAAACCCTCGGGGGCGGAGAGTCCGCATAAATGCTGGCTCTTCGCCTCCTTCACGTCTCGAGCCGCAAGCAGGCGTGAGATACCCAGATGCGGGCCAACTCCGTACACCCGGCAACAGCTTCGGAGTCGGCTTCGCGCATAGGGAGGGATCTGACTCCCGAACGATCTGCACAAGTGGTGACCAAGGGGCTCTTGAGCTCAGGACCTTGGTCCCTAGCTCGGAGTGGCCTGGGGCTTCAGAGTGCTCGTATGCCATTTGGTGCATTCATTGCGGCGGTCATCAACCTCAACGGCTCCGGTCACTACATCGATTGGGGATTTGTTCAGATCTCGGTCGCGAACCTCGTCGTGATCATCCTGATGATCGCCGTCTTTGTTCTGGCGATCCTGCTTCCCTTTCCAAAACGAAAGGGGCCGAATCAGTGACGCTCGACATTGAGACCGTCCAGGACGAGGCCACGAACGAAGAGTCACGCCAATGGACGGCGAAGGTCAGGAACACGGCTTCTTCCGCCTTCCCTCCCGAGCGCCTCCTCCCAGACCGCCAGCCCGCCTACATGGCTTCATGGATCTATGTCTTCGGTGTGCTCACAGTCGTGAGCCTCGCCTGGGTCATCGTTACAGGATGCGTGCTCGCCATCATGGGGCCGAGCTGGTGGCATGTGTCGGGACTCGGGCACTTCGTGAACTCCCTCCACCTGTGGAGCGTCGAGGCGTTCTTCTTCTTCATGGTCATCCACCTCTGGGGCAAATTCTTCATGGCTGCATGGCGGGGAAACCGCAAGTTGACCTGGGCGACCGGTGTGATCTCCTTCGCCGCCTCCATTGCGGCCGCGTTCACCGGGTACCTGTCCCAGCAGAATTTCGACTCCCAATGGATCTCCACGCAGGCCAAGGACGGCATCAACGCAACGGGAGCCGGCGCCGTGTGGAACGTCCTCAACTTCGGGCAGATGCTTATGTGGCACATCGTGCTGTTGCCCATTGCGGTTGTCGCTATCGCCGGCCTGCATGTTCTCATGGTCCGTCGTCGCGGAATCGTCCCTCCGTTCGACGAAGGTGAAGCCGGCCCATCCACCGAGGAAGCACCGACCCCGGGGAAGGTCGTCGAATGAGTCCGAAGAAGCCTCGTCGCTTCAATTCGGATCGCGACGTCAGAGAATGGAAGGGAGCCTATCGTCCATATGACATTGTGAAGGAGGCTTTTGTCGCACTTCTCGCGGTCGGCGTTCTGATCCTGCTGCTGACCGTCGTGTTCTCTTCGCCCGACGAACCGGCCGTCACCTTGAAGACCTGGTCGACCAGCAGCCCCGTCGACTTCGCACAGACGGCCACCACCGAATTGGACGGAACGAGTGCTGTGGCTACTTATGGTCCGCCCTACAACGCCACGCCCGACGTCACTCAGCACGTTGGTTTCTTCGAGCCCGCACAATGGTTCGGAGCGCACCAGCCGATCGATACGGCGCAGGATTTTGTCATCAAGCCGCTCCGCACGCTGCCGAATCAACCGGATGTCCAGCGAGCGATCGACGCGTACGAAAGCGCATCGACGTCCCAGCAAAGCGCTTGGACGACGAACTACGAGAAGGCCGTAGCTAACGCCACCGACATCCACGGTCGACTGCATGTCACCATCGGCCCCTACGGACCAGTCGGCGTGATGATCGGCTCCCTGACCTCCATGGCCCAGACAGGTGGCCTCGATGGCGCTTTGTTGGGCCAGGGACAGTTCTACAATACGGATTACACAAAGCCGCTGCTATTCATCGCCGATGGCAACTACTTGGCCAATATCGCGAGTTCGCAACACCTGCAGGGCACGCAGTGGGGCATGATGAACGAGACCGGGAACTATCCGGGCCAAGCGTGGCTGTGGCTGTACACCGCCTTCTACCAGGTCCCGCCGATGAAGACGTCGGATAACGCGGACCTCGAGGTGTGGGCAATCATGATGGCGCTCACGATCGTCCTGATCTTCCTTCCGTTCATTCCCGTCCTGCGTTCCATCCCGCGATGGTCTCGGGTCTACAAGTTGATTTGGCGAGACCACTACCGCTCCCTCGCCTAGCCCTCCAACGTCACGGGAGCGTGCCGTCACTCGCGCGAACGACGGACTCGTACAAGACCCAAGTGGACGAGTGCGTTATCCGTCACCAAGGCAAATGCCCGGTACATGGGCACGCGGTGCATGGACATGAGAACCGCCACAGCTCCGGGGTTGACCCTTGCACCACTATGGCAGCTCAGAGTCTCGAAGGGCCGTCGACCCGAACTCCAGTCGGCATCGGTATGCCCATGCAAGTCCACGGTGGCCAGCGGGACGCTCACCGGCCGACGGTTCTCACCCGGCCGTTTCGTTCGCACGTTTCGTTCGCAGGTAGCTGTCAGTTTCCGACTCAGCGCCCATCGCCTTTTGTTCGCAATGTCGGACTTAGGTTGCCTCTGCGTGTCCAGTGCCAGTCTCTTCACGCTGGCCTTCCGAAGGGACGATGACCACGGGGATGCTGGAGTGCTCGACCAATTCGAGGCTGGTACTGCCCAACAACGAGCCGGAGTGCTCTCCGGACCCGCGCGATCCGACAACGATGAGGTCAACCGAGTCTGGCGCATCGATCATTCGAAGCAGGGCGGAGCACGGGTCTCCGTCGACGACGAGCCACTCCACCGCAGTCGCCGGCATCCCGGCGCCGACAGCGATCTCCAACACGATCTCCTGATGAGGAGCCGCGGACCTCGAAAGTCCCGCGTGCTCCAAGAGACCCACGGCGTGAACGACTTTCAGCCGTGCACGAACCGTGGACGCGAGACTGGCCGCCCAGAGAAGAGCGGCTTTCGAATCATCTGAACCATCGAACCCCACCGCAACGCTGTCAATTGCATTCACCTTTGCACACCCCTTAGCGAAGAGCTGCTGTGACAGCATTTTGAACGACCTCTGCGGACGCAACCGCCTCTCGCCCGGGCCCCCCAAACGTCGGAGCCTCGATATCTACCGTTACGTCGAGGAGGCTGCCGAGCACGGCCGCAACCGATGTACGCAATGCCCTGGCGTTGTAACCCCCCTCAAGGAACAACGCGAGGCGTCCGGGACGAGGTGCAAAGGAGTTCACAAGTTGCGCGAGCTGCGCGAAATCCCCAGTGGAGAGGGCGAGTTCGCCCAGAGGGTCGGCCCGGTGGGCATCGAAGCCACAAGAGACCAGGACCCAGTCGGGTACGAAACCATCGATCACCGGCTGCGCGACCTGCTCGAGAGCAGATCGAACAATATCGCCGGTCGCACCTCGTGGCAGCGGGATGTTGACGGTGAGGCCGGGCGCATTGGGACCTCCTACTTCTTGTGCTCTACCAGTGCCCGGGAATAGGGGCCACTGATGGGTCGAGACGTACAAAACCTTGGGATCATCCCAAAAGATGGATTGCGTCCCATTGCCGTGATGAACGTCCCAGTCGATGATGAGCACTCGCTGCCCCCTCGCCACCAACGCCGCAGCGCTGATGGCCACGTTGTTCAGCAAACAGAAACCCATGGCACGATCTGTTAAGGCGTGGTGCCCGGGTGGCCTAACGGGGACAAAGGCCACGCCCTCACCATTGCGCTCCAGGGCAGCGATCGCCTCAAGACCGGCACCAGCAGCTCGGCGCGCCGCGCTGAAAGAATCCGTCTGGGCATAGGTATCGGGGTCGAGGTCGCCCCCACCCTGCCGGCAGAAGCGATCGAGCTCGTCGAGATACTTGATCGAGTGCACCCGTGTCAGCGCGTCGAATTCCGCCTCGGGCGAGCCGACGTAGTTGATGTCATCATCGAGATGGAGGTCGCGCACTCCATCCATCACGGAGAAGATCCTGCCCAGCTGCTCGGGATGGAACCTGCCCCCGTCGTGTTCATTGGCACCCGATGGACCGGCGACAATCAGCACTTAGGAGATCCTTTGGCTGTGCTCGACAGACAACGAATGATGCGCCGATTTTCGTCCCTCGTGGCCAGGGCAGCACGGTAGGACTCCGTCATCTCGATCCCGAAACGCAGCCAGACAGTTCCGTACTCGATCTTCGTTGACAACTCGAAGCCAGAGTGACGAAACACGTCCAGCATCGCCTTATTCTCGCAAAGAGTTTCTGCCAGGAACGTTCTGATACCCCGAGCCCTCGCAGCCTGGGCGAGCTCGTCAAGCAACAGCGGCCCGATCCCGTGGTGCTGGTAGCCATCGGCCACGATGAACGCGACCTCGGCTTCTGGGGTACCGGCGCATCGGTCGAACCGACCTACGGCAATGAGCCTTCCCTCTGTCTCGACCACGAGAGCCAAACGGTCCACGTAGTCCACAGTGGTGAAGCGCTCGACTTCAGCCGCCGAAAGGGTTGGATGAACCGTGAAGAACCTCAGGTAGGTCGATCGCAAAGAGAGATGCCGATGAAACTCGACCAGCGCCTCCGCATCTTCGGGTCGGATCGGACGCAGGCTGCAGTGAGTACCCCCCGACAAGATGACGTCAGCTCCAAGATCGTTCGGATAGTTCGGGGGAGCCGTCAGCACGGAGGATCTCCCTCCAAGTCGCCCACCGTTGCGGGGACTCGTAGCTCGTCCCTCTGCAAATGGATCGCTGAGTCGTCGCTCCGACCCGTCCCCCTAGGCATGATCCCATCATCTCCGCTCTGTCGCCGAACGGGACAGGGACATTGGTCCTGTCCCGTCAGGCCGAGAGTCCCTTTTGTGCCGAGATGACGACCCCGGCCCCCCCCCCGGCGAAGACGCTGCGCCACTTCGATGGGCGTGAGCCCTTCTGGACCGCTGTCGAGAGCTGCCAGGACCTCCTCCGGCGATAGCACCGCGGCCCGAACAAGATCCAACTCATCGGGCGGAAAGTGTCGGGTCAGGGCTATCACGTCAGTCTTCCCCGTTGGAATACCAGGTCGTAGAGCCATCACTCGAAAGGATTCGTTGACTCTTGAGGAATCGACGCGCTCGGGAGTGAGAACTCGGGGCGCCGTGCGCTTTGCGGTCTCTACCGGCTCAGGACAACTTTGACCGCTCCCGTGTCCGCTGCCCGCTCGAAGACGTCATACGCCTTCATCATGTCGTGAAGATCGAAGTGATGAGTGGCAAATCGACCGGCATCGATCTGGTGAGAGCCGACGAGGCGAAGCAGGGTCGGAGTTGAATAGGTGTCGACCAACCCGGTCGTGACGGTTACGTCACGTGTCCACACCTTCTCAAGGTGCAAAGTGGCGGGAGCACCATGGACGCCGATGTTGGCGACGTGACCTCCGGGTCGAACGAGCTCGACGCAGAGTTCGAAACTGGCTGGCACGCCGACCGCTTCGATTGCGACATCGACACCCAAGCCGTCTGTCAGCTCTTCGATGACGGCGACGGGATCTTCACGACCATTGTTGACGGTCAGGTCCGCGCCGAACAGCTTGGCAGCCTCGAGCCTCGAATCGGCAAGGTCTATCGCGATGACGTGGCTGGGTGAATAGAGCCGGGCCCCGACAATGGCAGAGAGTCCGATGGGGCCGGCACCAACGACGGCGACGGTGTCGCCCGGTTGCACGCAACCGTTCAGGACCCCGACCTCGTACGACGTCGGCAGGATGTCGGCGAGCATAAGGATCTCCTCATCGCTCGCTCCCGCCGGCAGCTGGTACGTCGAGGTATCGGCAAAGGGAACCCGAACGTACTCAGCTTGGGTCCCGTCGATGAGGTGGCCCAGGATCCAACCGCCTCCACCAAGGCACTGGCCGTAACGACCGTCACGGCAGAAGCGGCATCTCCCACAGGCGCTGATACATGAAACGAGGACGCGATCGCCTGGCGCCACCGTGGCGACCGACGAGCCGATGGACTCGACCGTTCCGACGGCTTCATGTCCGAGGATGCGACCCTTCGTGACCTCGGGAACGTCCCCTTTGAGGATATGAAGATCCGTCCCGCAGATGGTGGTGCAGTCAACGCGCACAACGGCATCTGTATTGTCCAGAATTGTCGCGGTCGGGACGTCTTTCCAAGACTTGCGCCCCGGTCCGTCGTAAACAAGTGCCCTCATGGTGTTCCCCGATTCGCTAGGTCTAGGTGGTCCGGGACGCGGTGTGGAGTCGCCTCAGATGTCGGTTGAGTTCTGTCGCCGTCATGAGGCAAGTATGAGCTTGCTGAGCGCCGATTCCTTAGGGACCAAGGTCCCGACGAACGTGACGTTTGTCTCCTGCTGAGCAGCGTCGCGTTGTGTCAATTTCAACGGCGGGCCGCGAGGATCAGTCGGACGGCTGAATCGACTTTGCCAAGCAATCACGAGGAGACCCTGTGCCGCTCCAGCTGGGAGAACGTCCCTACCTCATGTGCCGCCGGTCGAATGGCTCAAGAATGACAATGGCCGGCGTGTTGGGGTCAACAGGCCACACATGGACGAATCCTATGTCCGACGTTCAGTCCGCGGATGCTGGGAGATCCGAGTGATGGAGCCAACGAATGGGGCACATTCACAGTTGCGAATAGCCGAGACCCACATCTCGATCCTCGTCTTCGTCGGAGACAGGGTCTACAAGATTCGCAAGCCCGTCCGGTTCGACTTTCTGGACTTCACGGAACGCGTCGCTCGTCTCGCGGACTGTCGCAGCGAGGTTGAGCTCAATCGCCGACTGTCACCAGACGTGTACCTCGGCGTGGCCGACCTTGTCATGGATGGCGAGCCCGTTGACCACATGGTGGTCATGCGGGCACTCCCCGAAGATCGTCAATTGGCATCCATGCTGCGAAATGAAGGGATTGAGAAGTGGCTCGACCTGGTTGCGGCGGTCCTCTCGTCATTCCATGAAGCCGCGGCGCGGTCTGCCGAGATCTCGGCGGCCGCGAGCCCTTCGTCACTCGCACTGAAGTGGAGACAGAACATTGAGGAGGTAGCGCGGCTTGTTCACTCCAGATTGGATCCCGGGGTCGAGATCGAAATCAGGAGTCTCGTTGATCGCTGGCTGAGCAAACATCACGCACTCTTGGAGGCTCGAATTACGCACGGGCACATCTGTGACGGCCACGGAGACCTGCAAGCCTCGGACATTTACTGCCTCGACGACGGAATCCGGATTCTGGACTGCTTGGAATTCTCAGACAGACTGCGCTGGGATGACGTCTGCGCTGACATTGCGTTCTTGGCAATGGACCTAGAGCGCCTTGGCAGACCAGACGCCGCCGACCTGTTCGTAAAAGCGTACGAGCATCATTCGGGGCATCGACTTCCTCCCACTCTCCTGCACCTCCACATTGCGTTGCGCGCATATGTGCGAGCCAAGGTCGTATGCCTCCGTTCCGAGCAGGACGCTGCTGCAGTTGATTCAGCTCACGATCTCCAGGGGCTGGCCGTCAGGCACCTCCGGAGTGCCCAGTCGACACTTGTGCTGGTCGGAGGACTCCCAGGAACCGGGAAGAGCACGCTTGCGGCTGGACTGGCTGACGAGACCGGGTGGGTGCTCCTGCGCTCAGACAAAGTCCGACAACATCGACCTTTGGACCCCGATCGTTATGCACCCGCAGCCCGAGCTGCCGTGTACGAGCAACTTCTCAGGACCGCCCGAGAGCATCTTGAGGAGGGGGAGTCGGTGATCCTCGATGCCTCCTGGGTCAGCGCTACGCAACGCGCCAAGGCCGCCCAGGTCGCTCAGGAGACAGGAAACGAACTCTTTGCAATTTGCTGCACGTGTGACGATTCCGTCGGAGCCGATCGGATCCGACAGCGCCTGGACCGCGGAGACGATGTTTCGGAGGCCACAGTCTCCGTGAGAGACATGATGGAAACGGGGATGGACCCTTGGCCCTCGGCGCGGGTCATCGACACCTCGCATGACGCGGCCTCAGTGAACCTCGAGGGCGCACTACGCATGTTGACCGGTCAGTGACTCCTGAACGGTTCGTTCTTTGGATTGCGGCCAGGACGATCCTGCCGGGTTGAGGGGGGTTTGCCCCGCCTTCAATCATTCCGGCAGCCGATCCTGACGTCTTGTTGGCGGCGGCGCTGATGGAGACCGCAATGCGAGCTGGCGGGCGCCGTATGGACCCAGGGGCTCCGGCACAATCTTAAGTCTGCGCAAGGAGTCGGGGCCAGCCCTGACCCGTCAAAACGGATGCAATGTGACGCCTTGGACTTGGTTTCAAGCACCGTTTGACCCTCCGCTACTGCACACCTTTGGGCAAGGACTTAGGTCCCGAGCGGTCAGGGCCTTTCTCTCTACCACCCGGACTCCATACAGGGTCCAATTGTGACGTCGACGTTCTGTAGACCAAAGGGAGATTTCGATGCGCCAGGTGAAGACCTCCGAGTCGATGCCGACCACTGTTCGTAGTGGGCGTTCATCTTTGAACCCGTTCGTTCTTGATGACATCACCCCCATGCTCGCCGAAATACGTCCCGCGCGGTCCGACCGGCTAAATGACGTGCACTCACACGTCGGCGACCACCATCGTGGAACTGGCAGACCGGTGGCACGGTGCTACTGAACGGACCGGCCACGACTTCCACAAGAACCGAAATCAGGCACGACGAATAGGAGGATGGAGATGTCCGACAACGCCAGAGGCTCAGAGATCACCGACCCAACGGGCGAGACGACGGATGAAGAGACGGTGCACTTCAACGAGGTCATGCGAATTCTCGACGATTGGAGGACTCGGATCGACGAGCTCAAGGTCCAAGTCGATCTGGCCAAGTTGGATCTCCGCGACGGGACCGTAAAGCAACTTGATCTGGCTCGCAATGTGAATTCCGTCGCCGCCTCGAAGCTCCGCGACGCCTACCTGGACGCTGCTCGCACTGCGGAGACCCTACGAGTTGGTGTCCATGAATTCCTTCACGACATCAATGAAGCGTTCGACGCCGTGCAGGCCGTTATCTCACGAGGCTGATATGTCGACCACACACTCCGAAAGATGGGCGCTGTGATCACCTTTTCGCTTTAGAACCAAGGAGCACGGGAACCAATGGGTAACCAGATCGCGACATCAGACTTGCCGGACGAGCTTCGAATCGTTGTGGGCGTAGACGGCTCCCCCTGCTCTTTGCGAGCACTCGATTACGCCGCGAATCAAGCCACCGCGACCGGATCGATCCTGCAGATCGTCACCGTCTACAACGGGCTCCCAGGATACGGCATTGTGTCGCCAGTTGTTCTCGACAAGGAAGGGGCCGAATCCGTTGTGCACACGGCGATGGACAGAGTCCACGCAGCTCATGCCGAGCTCGTGACAAAGGGGAAAATCGTCTACGGCGTCCCGAGAGACGTTCTGTCCGATGTCAGCAAGCAGGCGTCGACGCTCGTGGTTGGAACCAGGGGACGCGGCCAGATTATGGGCGCTCTGCTTGGGTCGGTTTCGGAACACGTGATTCATCACGGGCACTGCACGACGACCGTCGTCCGATGAATTGACCATCCGGATCTCACTCGAGAAATCCATCCTCTTGCGTTTCGGCGACCGTGCCACCTGCGTCGACGAGGTCACATCGTGGTGAGAACCGCGTTTCGTGCGTCCGAAGGCGCGAATGGCCCGTCAACGCCGGGACCGCCGTCCCTTAGGACCTTCGTCCCTCTGCGAACGAAAGCACCCCCAAGGACGATGAGAGGTGAGGCATCGAGGATTCTGGGAGGTTGCCGTGGGACAGAGTGACCCAACTACCGAAGGAACAGATGAGCGCCGAATGGTAGGGGGGGAGTTGACGGATCAGCATTCGGCCATCGTGCCCTTGAGTTCGCCGTGAGAGAAGCAGCCCGTTGGAGTGCAGCCCACGAGCAAGACCGTTGCAACGGGCAAATGGCTGAATAACGCCGGCAAATCGAAAAGACAACATCACGACAAGGAAGGAGTCATCCGTGAAGCTCGATCCGAGAGGTTCTGAAGTCCTCGGTGAGGACGAATGCCGAAAGCGGCTGGCGAACGTCGCCGCCGCGTCAGGTATCGGACGTATCGCCATCAACGGTGATCCATCACCCCACGTCATTCCCGTGAACTTCAGGGTAATCAAAGGCGGAATCGTGATCCGGCTCGGGGTGGGATGGGCCGCATTTCATCTCGACGGTGCACCGGTGACCTTCGAGACCGACGGGGCGATGGCGTCTCGCCATAGTGGCTGGAGCGTGGTGGTAGAAGGAGTCGCCCATATCGTCCCGTACGACGACGTCGCACGGCTCGGGGCCAACCTCCCGAATCCGATGGTGACGGTGCCGGGAGTCCGCGTCTTTGAGATTGTGCCGCACAAGGTGACGGGTCGCGCCGTGGAACCGGACCTTCGGAACGAGCGCAGGGACTCTTCTGAGTTGGCCGAAGGAGTCGGTGAGACTTGAGAGAGCCGCATCTCGATTGGTTGCCGCCGAAGAGCTGTCCGCTGTCCTGCGCAAGGCGCGACGAGCGCTCGACGCGGAGATCGCCGGGACGGACAGCGACACGCTCCGAACGAGGCTGCTCGAGCGTCGCCGTTCTCAGCTCGAGCGTCGTCGTCTCCTGGACGGCATCGCCGCGCAGTTGACGACTCCGCAGGGCTTTTGAGTCAAGAGGAGGGCTTACCCGGGCAACTCAAGAGGGAGCCTTGGGCACGACGATCATCCGGCGGCCGATTCAGACGACAAGAGGTTCCCCCGGGGCGACGAGCTCATAGGCCTGCGAGAGTCCGAAAAGCTCGCCCTTCGCCCACGCTGAGAACCAGCCGGCCGCTCGTCAGGTGATCGGGTCGACGAGACGGAGACTGCGGCGCGGCTGACGCAGCGACGACGAGAGGCACCAACAAGGCTGCTTACGACTGGGCGTGCACCCTGTCGTGGATGAACATGAATCGCATCGGCCAATACCGAGGGCGGAGCTCTGGCGGCTCCTGCCGGGACCAGAACAACCCTGCCAACGTGACGGCGGCGGAGGCGAGCCAGATGATCACTCCGATGGCCAGGGCCCACGGCATGCCTCACAATGCCACCACCATGAGGCCCGTCAGGGCGACAGCGAGACCGGCAGTCATCGGTCCTCCTAGTTGGGTCAGTGGACAACACCGAGGGGACGGAACATCCGGATGGCCAAGTCCTCGCCGTCCTGAACGTCCAGCCTCGTCACGCGAGAGGATTCACGAACAGGCGCCATCGAATCAGCCTTTCTCGACGTGGCGCGGAATTGCTCCCGTGAGCGAGCACATGACCCGCATCACCTTGTGCCCCGGATCTGCGGTGGGGTCGAACATGCATGGACAGCCTCCAGCAATTACGGTCATCCCCTGCTGCCGACCAAACTCGGCGCCTTCTGGTGACACGCTCCCAGCCCCCAAGGCGCGGTGCATCCACACTCGATTGATGCCAAGCTCAGCGCACTCGTGCACCGTCATCTCGGCCGTCTCAGGTTTCGTGGCGATCACCACCCAGTCCACGCCTCCGGGTATCGACATCAGGTCGTGGTAACAACGGTCACCCTCGACTTCTTCTACGTTTGGATTGACGGCGAAGACCTCATAACCCCGGTCACGCAGACGCTTGTAGACGACATTGCTGCCGTGATCCTTAGGAGTTCTCGACACTCCCGTCACTGCGACTCTCTTATAGGACAAAAACTCCCGGGCCGTTTCTTTCACAGTGCTCATGGCTTGGCACTCCCAACGTGTTTTGGCATCTTGTGTACTTCTTTCTCAACCTCTGGTAGTTGGGGCATGGACGATTCCTGACGAACAGCGAGAATTGCGACCGCGACTCCCACGAGCCCGAAGACAGCCTCGAGCGGTTGAAATCCGATCCAGACCCACTCGGTCACCTCGAAGGCGATCAGCCCCACTCCAGCGAATATCGAGAGCTCGCGTGCGTGAAGCAAACGTCGTCGCTGCCATTCTGCGGTGAGCAGAAATCCCCCTCCGACCAAGACGGCCAGCAGAATCCCGGGCACGCGCCAATCGGAGAACGGACTTCCGTAAAGGGCCGACAGCTTGGCCTGTAGCAACGATCCGTCCGGACGCACCGCCAGCATTACCCCGCCGGCAAGGGCGGTAAAGGCCGTGACGTACGCCAGGGCGACGAGGGCATGGTCGCCGGCGACCGCGCTCTTCATGGCGCCACTCGGCTCATAGCCAGCGACTCAGCCATCTGCCGCGTCGCCACCGTCAGTCCCGCATCCCACCCCGGGGCCCTCCCTTGGTTCGGTGGCTGCCCGGCTCGTTGAACCAAGCCGATACGAGTCAGAAGCCACGCGACAACCGAATTGGAGTTCCACATTTCGCCGGCTCGAAGCTCATCGCCGCCCCAAACAGGCACCGGGACAGATGGCACCAGGGCGAGCGCCTGCGTAATCAGGTCGCGGTCGGATGAGAGATGAACCGGGCTGCCCACCGCGCTCGCAAGGTCGGGAATCACTCCTCCGCTCCAACGCCGGATCTCGTAGCGGAAGTGGCGGAAGCGGCCAGCAGACCTGCAGCCGACCGGGCCTTCGGCAACGACTCCTCGCTCGGTTCTCCCCCGAGAGTCGGGGATGGGGGTCATCTCGATCACGGTCGCAGCACCATCGACGACCGCCACCAGGGCGGAGTGATACAGGTCCTGTGGAGATCGGTGCTGCATGAGGGCCGACCAACGCTCGTACGCCATGCCGCTCGCACGTACGACCTGGGCTCCTGCCCCCAGAGGAATCCAGTACAGATCGAGCATCGCAGATCGGTCGACGCAGTAGGGCCGCATTTCCTCCATCGGTGCCCACGAAAGATTCGTCACAAGAAAGATTGTGACGAGTCTTTCCGTAAGGCAGCTAGGGACCTTGTTCGGAGCAGCGAGGGACCTTCTTCCTGACTTCTTGGACGCTCGGCGGCCGCATTCAGCTAGACCTCCGGTGCCGCAAGGTCGTACCACCCCCCGACGAACGGGCTCCTGTGTGGAGATGGAGCAGCCGTTTGGCTGCTTGCTGCAGGTTCACATGCGAGTTGGGAGCGGCCGACTGATGGTTTCCCGCTGGAGTTCTAGCGCTCCGACGACGCTCCGACGACGCTCGCGAGGTCGACGAGGCGGTTGGAGTACCCGGTCTCGTTGTCGTACCAACCGAGCACCTTGACCAGGTGACCGCTTGCCATCGTGAGCTTGGAGTCGAAGATACATGAGGCTGAGGATCCGATGATGTCCGTCGAAACCAGGTCATCCTCAGAGTACTCGAGCACTCCGGCCAAACGGCCGAACTCTGCTGCTGCGGCGTAGGCGTCACAGATCTCCGTTACCGTCGGGGTCTCACGGAGGTTGGCCACGAGGTCGGTGACCGAGCCATCGGGCACAGGGACCCGGAGCGACAGACCGTCGAGCCGTCCGGCCACATCGGGAACCACGAGCCCAGTGGCCCGAGCGGCACCGGTCGTCGTCGGGATGATATTGATCGCACCGCCGCGCGCCCGACGCGGGTCCTTGTGCAGCGCGTCAACAAGATGCTGGTCGTCGGTGTAGGCGTGGACGGTGGTCATGAAGCCCTCCTCCATCCCGAACGCGTCGTCGAGCACCTTGACCAGGACGGCGAGGCAGTTCGTCGTGCAAGATGCGTTGGAGACGACGAAGTCGCGCTCTGAATCGAAGGTGTCCTCGTTGACGCCGACGACGAACGTCGCGTCGACGTCCTTGGCAGGAGCCGAGACGATCACCCGCTTCGCTCCGGCATGCAAATGGGCCGCGGCCCTGTCACGACTGGTGAACTTACCTGTGCTCTCAATGACCACCTCGACCCCGAGCTCACGCCAGGGCAGGGCGTCGGGCTTCGACTCCATCACCATCGTCACCGCCATGGCGCCGACCATCATCTTGTCGCGCTCCAACGACACCGGTTCCGGGAAATGTCCGTGCACGGAATCGCGGGCCAAGAGCCGGGCCAAGGCCTCCGGGTCGCCGAGGTCGTTGACTGCGACCACCTCGATCTCGTTGGTTGACTTCATCGCCGCCCGGAGCACACCTCGACCCGTGCGGCCAAATCCATTTATGGCGACCCTCACTGACATCAGTGCACCTCCAGCTTTCATGGGGCTCTTGGTTTCGTCCCCCGATGATCCCACCAGGCCAACAGCCTGCGTAGTGCCGATGGTCCCTTCGCCTAGGGACCTTTGTCACCGTTCCCCGTCAACTGCTCCGCGGAAAGATTTGAGTAGGTGCCGAGCTGTTCCGGGCTGCTCCAGCCCAAGCACGGTGGATTGTTGGCCAATATGGAGTGACCTCACTCGGGCAGGCCTGCAGAAGCGAGACGAAAGTTGCAAAACGAAAGTCAGCGACGTCGGAACGACCGGTTAGAGCCGCGTGACATGCTCGATCAGTCGCGTGTAGTCAATGAGATGGCGGTCACTGAGGAAATTGGACCGGATCCGCTCCCGGGCGCGGCGTCCCAAGGTCACCATCTTCTCCGGTTGCACCAAGAGGTCATCGAGTGCCTTGGCGAAGGCGTCCAGGTCCGACGGGTCGCTGAGGAGAATCCCCGTTCCGGGCGCCACTTGGTCGACAATGCCCCCGATCGCAGATGCCACGACCGGACGCGACTTCCACATGGCCTCTGCAACAGTAAGGCCGAAGCCTTCTTCCAGACTCTTTTGTACGACTACTGTTGCATGACGTTGGATCGCGTTGACCATGAGCGCATTGAGCTCTAGGTCGTCCATGGGCAGTGTGATCAACCGTACGGCACCCCGCTGTTTCGGGGGAAGATTCTCCCAACAGGTCAGGCACTCGTGCAGGACCTTTGCTCCTTCGGGATCATCGGAGACGGCATCGACCGCCGGACCTACGAGCGCAAGTCGTATATTTTCTTGTCGCGTTGACGCCCTGGCAAACCCCTCGAGAACACCCTGCATGTCCTTGAGGTGATCCCAGCGTGACACTTGCACAACCACCGGATCGTCCGTTGCTATGGGACCCGCTCCCCCAAGAACGGCCCCCGACGGCGCCATGGAGACGATGCCGTCGTCCAAGAGGCCGATCCTCACCAAGAGCTCGTGTACCTGGGCGTTGCTAAGGCGTCGATTCTTGGCCGAGTCTGGGTCGATTGAGGGCGCAATGATGGCGGTGTCGGCGTCAGCGAGAAATTGCGGGACGAAACCCAAATGCGAAAAGACATACGCGCAACACGACGTCAAATAGCCCTGTAGGAAGCTCCAGCCCTCCTCGGTATAGGCATTCCTTCGTTCTGTCCCGATGTGGCATCGCCAGACGACCCGAGCCCCCCGTGCGGCGAGCGGTTCGGCAAGACCGACGGTCTGCGGGTCGTGCAAGACGACCACGTCATCCTCATTGATTCGGTTGATCAGTGCAGCTGCGTTCTCGTTCCCAACTGCTTCGTAGTGGTTGGCTTCGGACCGGCCCAATCTCCCAGTGTCGCCAGCAACCCCGTGCAGTCGATTGTGCAGGCGCTTGGTGACATCGAAGAAGGCCTCATCGCCGTCGATTACCACCCAGCGAGTGTCGACCCCACACCCGAGGGAGTACCCGACAAGGGTGCGCAGCATCTCCGCGACTCCCCCGCCGACCGATGTCGCGCTGACGTTCCAGACTCGCCTTCCACCGAGTGCCTCCCGTGCTTGTTCTGCGGCATGGAGGAGGCCGTTCAGGCGCGTCCGTCCAATGAGGGAGGACAGGCGCTGGGGGGCAATGGCCGCCACCTCGATGTCCCGAGGTTGTGCCACTTCTCTATCTTGGCGCAAAAACCTGGTGGCGACCATGCAACAGCCAACCTCTCCGACGAAACCCACAGTTCACCGGTTTCGCAGCAGCGCAGGCAACCGGGCGCCGCTCTGAACGAATCACAAGCTCCGGATGCGAGCATCGGCGTCGGAATCCATCTTCTAACGCCGCCAAATCCAGTCAGTGATCGACGGATCATCCTCGCCGTACTCGCGGGTGTACGCCCGTGCATCGAGCCTGGCGTCCTGCATCCGCTGGCGGATGTGGGCGGCCTTCTCTGCAAGACCCGGCACGCGATCGATCACGTCCATGACCAGATGAAAGCGGTCCAACTCGTTCATCATCGCCATGTCGAACGGCGTGGTGGTGGTCCCTTCCTCCTTGTAGCCACGCACGTGGAAATTGTGATGATTCGTGTGGCGATAGGCCAGGCGGTGAATCAACCACGGATACCCGTGATAGGCAAAGATCACCGGCCTGTTCTTTGTGAACAGGCCGTCGAACTCGACCTCGGGCAACCCGTGAGGGTGCTCTGTCTCATGGGACATTCGCATCAAGTCGACGACATTGACAACGCGTACCTTCAGGTCGGGGATCGTCTCGCGAAGGATTGCAGCTGCAGCGACTGTCTCAAGCGTCGGGATGTCACCGGCACATCCGAGAACCACGTCGGGAAGATCTCCGCCGTCGTTACTCGCCCACTCGAAGATCCCCAATCCGCGGGCACAGTGGTCAACAGCTTCGTCCATTGTCAGATAGGTCAAGGCCGGCTGCTTGCCAGCGACGATCAGGTTGACGTAGTCGCGGCTCCGGAGGCAGTGGTCCGCCACGGAGAGGAGCGTGTTGGCGTCTGGCGGGAGGTAGACGCGGACGATCCCAGGCTTCTTGTTCACGAGGTGGTCGATGAACCCAGGATCCTGGTGGGAGAAGCCGTTGTGGTCTTGGCGCCAGACGTGGCTGGACAGGAGGTAGTTGAGGGAGGCGATGGGTCGACGCCACGGGATCTCCTTCGACGTCTTGAGCCATTTCGCGTGCTGGTTGAGCATTGAATCGACGATGTGGATGAACGCCTCATAGCAATTGAAGAGTCCATGACGACCAGTCAGGAGATATCCCTCCAGCCACCCTTCACAGAGGTGCTCACTCAGCACCTCCATCACGCGACCCTGTGAGGCCAGAAACTCGTCCCCCGGCAGTGTCTCGGCCTCCCAGACCCGATCGGTCGTTTCGAACACCGCGGCGAGGCGGTTCGAAATCGTCTCATCGGGACCGACGATCCGGAACGTCGATGGATTTGCCTTGATGACATCGCGCAGGAAGTTCCCCAGAACCCGTGTCGGCTCGACCGATGCGACGCCCGGGGTCTCGACGGTTACTGCATACTGACGGAAGTCAGGGAGCTCCAGGTCCTGGAGTAGCAATCCCCCATTGGCGTGTGGATTGGCGCTCATGCGTCGCGTCCCAGTCGGCGCCAGAGCACCTAGCGGCGTGCGAAGCCGACCCGACTCGTCGAACAATTCCTGTGGCCGATAGCTCTGGAGCCACTCCTCGAGGATCTTGAGATGCCCGGGGTTGGTGCGGACATCAGCCACCGGCACCTGATGGGCGCGGAACGTCCCTTCGACCTTGATGCCATCGACTTCCTTTGGGCAGGTCCATCCCTTTGGTGTGCACAGGACGATCATCGGCCAGGCGGGTCGGGACGAGATCACGGCCACTGCGTGCAGCTGCCTTGAATTCGGGCGATGTCTCCGAGGGCGTCGTCGAGGGCGGCGGCGAGCTGCTGATGGACGTCGGAAGGCTCGTCGCCCCTCACGAAGATCGGGCGGTGCCCGTAGCCCACGAGAAGGCTGGTCAGCTCGTCGTCGCCCAGGCGGGCCAGGATGGTCGGATTGGCGATCTTGTAGCCGTTGAGATGCAGGATGGGAAGGACGGCACCGTCGCCGACCGGGTCGAGAAACTTGTTCGAGTGCCAGCTCGCGGCCAACGGACCCGTTTCCGCCTCTCCGTCGCCGATGACGCACGCGACGACGAGATCGGGGTTGTCCAGAGCGGCGCCATAGGCGTGCACGAGCGAGTAGCCGAGTTCGCCACCTTCGTGGATCGATCCGGGGGTCTGCGGCGCGACATGGCTCGGGATCCCGCCTGGAAATGAGAACTGGCGGAAGAGTCTCCGAAGGCCGTCGGCGTCCTGGCCGATATGAGGGTAGACCTCGGTATAGGTACCTTCGAGATAGGCGTTGGCCACGATCCCGGGGCCGCCGTGTCCCGGTCCGATCACGTACATCATGTTCAGATCACGCGCCTTGATCACCCTATTGAGGTGGGCATAGATCAGGTTCAACCCAGGCGTTGTTCCGAAATGACCGAGGAGCCGAGGCTTCACGTGTTGCGGAAGCAGGGGCTCCGTGAGGAGCGGGTTGTCCATCAGATAGATCTGACCAACCGAGCAGTAGTTGGCGGCGCGCCAATAGGCATCGATTGCTTCAAGCTCTCGCTGATTCAAGGGATTCTGGGTCAGCCGGCAGCTGGCCTCCTGAACCGGTCACGAACTCGGTGTTTCGTGGTTGATCGCCTCCAGCTGGTGCGGGTACCTGCAGGTCGAGGCCGGGCGATGCGTGGCTGGTCACGTCGGCTTTCCACCGCAAGCTCTCGAAGGAAGTTTGTGGTTCCGAACGACATTGAGGCATGCGATTTCAGGTCCGCTGGGCATGGTTCAGTCGTTTTCCGGAACCGGATTGTGAACGATGACACGACCGGTCACGGTGACGGGCGTGATCTTCACCAGGGTATGGCGGTCCCCGCCCGCCCATGCCTCGAGGTCGAGCGACTCCAGCCGCATCACTTCATCGGTATCAAGGACCCGATGCGCCGGACCGCTGACGAGGACACTCCAGCCCTCGCTGAATGCCTCATCGACTCGATCGATCTCGAATCCGATCACGGACTGTGCGGCGAGGAGATCGGCCTTCGCCTCATCGGTACTCAGAACGATCTCCCCGTCCGTGAACTCGAAGTTGACGGGCAGCGCCACGGGGCCTCTTTCCGTCGAGAAGGCGATCCGGCCCACACCACCTGCAGCCAGATGCGCGTCACAGTGCTCCCTCGCCAGCAGTTTCGAGAGAGGGATGGCGTCCCGCTCTCCCTCTTCCTGGCGCGCGGTCGATATCTCCCCCCGTAAGCGCCATCGGGGTCGTGTCCAGAACGAGCGCGATGAGATTCAGGGTGCCGGCACTCAGGCGGGCGTCAGCATTCCGCTCAAAGTATTTGAGATAGGTGGGATCGATGCCCACACGCTCTGCCAACTCCTCGGTGGTGTAGACCGAGCTCGTTGCGGCGGTGGATGACCCGTCGGGCCAGGTCGCCCGGGCCCGGGAGATCGGCGCTGGGAGTCGCTGCGCCGGAGACCGTGCTGTCAGAGGGACCCGATGGCGTTTCAGGGTGGGTGGTCGGCGTCATGTCACTATTGTGAGCGGCAGGCCAGACCGCCAATAGGGAGGAAGGTCCCGATGGGCCATGACCTTGGTGTCACGGGTCAACGGAGAGCCCGCGACTGAGAGTAGGCAGGCCGTCCAGGTCAGAGGGCGCCCGTCGCGGCAACGGGTCTTGAGAAGGGAAATCGACGCTCGACCTAGCGGACGATGACGATGGGGCAGCGGGCATGGTGGGCGCAGTAGGTACCCACGGAGCCGAGCAGCATTTCACGGATGCCGCCGTGGCCTCGAGATCCGACAACCAGCAGATCGGCTCCGGCGCTCAGGTCGACGAGGGCTGGTCCTGCTTCCGCCTCCCGCAATGTGGATCGGACGACGACATCCGGGGCGACCTCAGAGACGTGCGAAACGGACATGTCGGCGATCCGCCGCACTTCCCGCCGAACGTCGTCGGGCGTCTCGGCGAAGACATAACCCAATGCCATAGGGAACATCCATGCGGTCGCGAGCTCAAGAACGGCCGGGACATGAGTGGCCTCCGCGATGGCCCAGTCCAGCGCCTTGACCGACCCGGCGGAGCCATCAAGTCCGACAACGATTCTCCGTGTGAGCGTTGGCTCTTCACGCTCGGACATGCAGCGGTCTCCTTGACTCTTCGATCCGCCGACGAGAGGCGGGCTCTATGACGGCTGTGACTTCTTCTTGATCATGTGAGCACGTCGTGACCGGCGGCTCTGCGCAGGATGGCGATGACCCTCTCGATGACGACCGGGCCCGTGATGTCGTCCAGCTTCCACGGCTCCGTGGCTCGGCTGGAGCCCCGTCGCTCCCACATGTCCCCCTCCCAGATGGTGAACATCCGCCGGGCCACGTCGAGATCGAGGCGGATATAGGGAAAGAGGTCTGGACGATCGAGAACCGTCACCGGGCGATCGAGCGCCATCCACAGTGTGAGGCGCAGACCATGGAATGAATCCTTTGTCCGTTCCACCAGTGCGCCGTCGCCACCGCAGGATCTGAGCCTCTCCGCAACGGCCTGGAGTGAAGGACGAATCACTGTGCTGGCCAGTTCCTCCGCGTGGTGAATGATCTCCTGTCGCTCAGCCTCAGCCTCAACCTGCTGATGACGAACGAGTCTCCGTCGGGCTGACCACCGATCGAGTACGCCGTCGATCTCCGCGAGCGCATGTGCATCACCGACTGGTGGGCCGGTTATGTCAGGACCGGTGTTAGCCGCTCTGTCGACGAGAGATGTCCGCATTGCTCAGCGGACGACCGTGATGGCGCACGCCGCGTGATGCACGCAATAGTCAGACACGGATCCGAGAAGGGCGCTGGCAACCCGTCCTCGACCACGGGACCCGACCACCAGCAACGTTGCGCCACGACTCGTCTCGACAAGGACTCGTCCAGGCACGCCGAATCGAATTTCGCCCTTACCCACGATCTCAGGCTCGACCAGTTGCGCGTGGGCCAAGGACTCGTCCACGATGGCGCCGGCAGCCCCCTGGTCGGACCCGAGCGGAACAACCGGCCACGCCGTGACGAAGGGGGTCTCCTCGTACGCGCTCACGACGTGGAGGATCGCACCTCGCAGCGCCGCCTCAGGGCAGCAAACTCAAGGGCTTCCCTGCCGCACTCAGAGCCATCGACGCCGACAACGACCCGAAGCTCCTTGGCCTGGCCCTCAGGGGCCTCGCTGCTGGATGGGAGTGGCCATGTGCCGATCCTGCCGGGTCAGGGCATCCGCAAGCTAGGGACATAGGTCCTGGGGACCAGGGAAGGGAGTCCCGATTGCCGGCGACGGCCGACCGATCCGTGCGGCGGGACCAAAGGCATAGCGAGAGCGGACCAAGCTCCCTACCCAACCTGGTTCGATTCTGGCAATGTCGAGAACATGGACGTCGGTTCCGACAGCCAACCGCCGGACGGGAACGTGATTTCCCTGTGTAACGGGATCACGGCTCGAGTGCGCGCAATCTCCCCTGATGACGGGCCCGCTCTCGAGGCATTCCACGGCCGCCTCTCCGACCAGTCCAAGTACCTGCGTTACCTCTCCCCTCACCCAGTTTTGAGCGCGGAAGAGGTTGCGCATCTGACATGCGTTGACGGTGTGGACCGTGTAGCTCTCGTGGCCGAGGTCGACGGGAAGCTCATCGCCGTGGGCCGCTACGACCGCCTTCGTGATCACGCGCAAGCCGAGGTCGCCTTCGTGGTCGCCGACGCCTACCAGCATCACTTCATTGCCACGGAGCTCCTCTACCGTTTGGCACACGAAGCGAGGATGGAAGGTGTGTCGTGTTTCAAAGCCAAGGTGTCGTCCGAGGACGCCACGATGCTGTCTGTGTTTCGGGAGGCAGGATTCGCTCTGCTGTCGTCAACGCCTCAGTGGGGCACCGTTGAGTTGACGTTGGACATCGCCTGAAGTGACCCGGAGTCGTCTGAGGGTCAGATGGGGACGCGCCACGTGGCTCTCGCGCCACCTGCAGCAACCGTTTGAATCTCGAACACGCCACCAAGCTTCTCGGCGCGGCTGCGAAGGTTCGTCAGCCCCAATCCATGACCAGGCGCGTCGGGAGTAAATTCGATTCCGACTCCATTGTCGACCACTTCAAGAATGATGTCGTCGTCAACGACCAACACGACGACGACATGGGTGGCTTGCGCATGCTTGCCGACATTGGAAAGCATCTCGCGCAGGACAGCCAGCAAATGGTCGGCTGTCTGTTGAGGGATGGCGTTGTCGACAGCACCCCGAAAGGTCAGCTCGGGACGGACTCCGAGCGTGGGTGCCAGCTCATCTGCCAGGGCGACGACAGCCTGGCGGATGCCACCTGGCAAAGCGCTGTCACCGAGTTCGAAGATCGTGGTGCGGATTTCGGTGATGGTGGTATCGAGGTCGTCCACGACTTTGTCGATCCGCTCTCGCACGAGGTCGAGATCGGGCAGACGGGCGGCCCCCTGCAGGGCCATGCCGACAGCGAACAACCGCTGCACCACCCTGTCATGGAGGTCACGCCCAATCCGCTCTCGGTCATCGAGCACGCTGATCGTCCGGACGCGGTCGTGGAGACGGGTGTTGTCGATCGCAATACCCGCAGCAAGAGCGAGGGCTTCAGCGAGAGCGACATCCTCGTCTGTGAACTCCTCCGCACCGATCTTGTCCGTGAGATACAGGTTGCCAAAAACCAGACCTTTGGCCCGGATCGGCACTCCGAGAAAGGATCTCATCGGCGGGTGGTTTGGAGGGAACCCGAAACTGAGCTCATGTGCGCCGAGCTCGCGCAATCGAAGGGGTGCGGGGTCGGTGATCAACAGCCCGAGAACGCCTCGACCCGTTGGCCGAGGTCCGATGGCATGCTCCTCCGCCTCACTCAGTCCGACCGTCAGGAACTGCTCGAGACCTGTTCGGGCCTCGTTGAGCACACCGAGGGCGCCGTAGCGGGAACCGACGAGGGCACGCGCCTCTTCGACCAGATGACCCAGCAGGACCGGGAGCTCGATATCAGCCTCGATCATGAGCACGGCATCCATCAGTCGACCCAGCTTCCCGGGGTCGTGGATCCGGTGATACGGCACACCGTGATGGTACTCCGGCGCGGCCCGCCAATGACCGGCCACGCGACCGGGAGGTGAACGCCCGGGGCCGCCAACACTGGCACAATGGCGGCATGACGATCCGCGTGTTTCTCCTCGACGACCATGAGGTGGTCCGAGAAGGAATCCGACTGCTGCTCGAGTCGGACGACGAGATAGAGGTGGTCGGCGAAGCAGCCACGGCGGCCGAAGCCATTGACCGGATTGCCGTAGCCAAGCCGGACGTCGCCATTCTCGACGTTCGCCTCGAGGGCGGCGGCAGCGGCATCGAGGTCTGTCGAGACGCACGCTCGATGATGCCCGAGTTGATCTGCCTGATGCTCACAAGCTTCGCCGACGATGAGGCGATCTTCGCCAGCGTGATGGCCGGGGCGGCCGGGTACGTTCTGAAACAGATCAAGGCTCGCGATCTCATCAACGACGTGCACCGCGTTGCGGCCGGGGAGAGCCTGATGGATCCGAAGATTGTGGCGCGGGTCGTCGAGCGCATCGCCAACCCGCCCAAAGCGGACCCTGAGCTCCAAGCTCTGACGCCCCAGGAACGACGGATTCTCGACCTCATTGCGGAGGGACAAACCAATCGACAGATTGCGGAAACCATGTTCCTCGCCGAGCACACGGTGAAGAACTACATCACTGGACTTCTGCGCAAGCTCAAGATGTCGAGTCGCACTGAGGCGGCGATCTATGCCACCAAGCTCAACGCCGCCAAAGGTATGCCAGAGACCCCGCCGAGCTAGGCCGTTCCGCGATTCCTCGAAGACGCCACGAGATCGATACCGATCGCGACGAGCTCACTCTCGAGCCGAGCCCGCCCGGCACTTGGGCGCTCGAACCGCATGGGCATTACTTCGATTCCGTGCGCCTGGCAGACCTTTATGAGGGCCCGGTCATAGGAGAGTTCAGCGGCCAGAGCCGTCGAGGCGCTGTCGCGGGTGGGGGAAGCGTCGAGCATCTGTGCCCGACACACTTGCGCGAATTCGATGAGCGCATCGCCGCTGAGCTCATCGACCCAGTCGTCAAGAACACTCCAGAGGATGTCGACGTACACGTTCATTCTCCCCCTCGATCATCCCTCTGAGAGAGAACTCTGCACGCCCCCGAAGTCCGCATCGTTCACCGTGAACCGGGCAGTCAGGCAAGGGGATCGATGGCTGATCGTCTCTCCTCGCACCTCGTCGACAAGGATCCGCACAAAGGAATCCCTGGCCTCGCCAGCCCATGGCGCGGCGCACACCTGGGCCAACGCGATGGCTTCGACCGGATCACTCACATGGGAGGAACGGCCCTGCACGAGCACGGTCCAACCCTCGTGATTCATAAAATCCGCGCTGTCGATCTCCAGAGCAGCGTACGAATCGTTGGTCGCCATGTGCAGGTGACTTCCCCTACGGGTGCGGAACACGATCGCCCCCTCATGGATCACGTAGTTGACCGGACAGATGTATGGGCGGCAATCGAGAACGGCCGCCACCCGACCGATACCATTCGCCTCAAGTCGCAGGATGCACTCGCTTTGGCTGAGCTCCTCAAGCACAGCGGATTGCGCGGAAGCGATAGTCGATCCCGGCTTGCTGGCCTTGCTATCAGCGCTAGCCGAGGGAGGCGAAGACAAGGCGGCCATCTACCGAACCTTTCTCGGTCGGCTCAAAGGACTCGTTGACCTCTTCGAGCCGGCGGGTTTTCCGTACAACGCGGGTGCGTCCTACGGTATGTAATTGAAACGTCATGCGAGCTTGACCTCTTTCGTGTGCGCTTCGAGGAGCCCAGCAGGTGCGGGATAACTGCTTCTCGTATCGGATCAGATGCAACGACCTGTTGAACACGCCATTGACGTTATGGAACTCGGGATGGCGTCGGTAGGGGCGATGGTATGGACCCCTGAGGACCATGGTCCCTATTGCACAAATTCGTCCCCCACAAGGTCCCTGGGGCCGGTGACGGCATCCATCGAAGGAAAGAGCACCCACCGGCAACTGCCCATCGAAATCTCCGCCCATCGACCACCAACGTCCCTGCCCCTGAGGACATTGGTCCCTAGATGAGCTGAGCCCACAGATCTCAAGATCGACATGACGCCAAACGACGCCAGCGCACGTGCCGGGGCGACATATCCCTGAGGAGATCATTGCGAGACGAGATCCACGAGAAGTTCGGGCTGGACGCGCTCGAGGTGACTGACGAGGTGTTCGAATCCCCCGCCTCGATTGCGTTCGAGCATGCCGAGAACCGCCCTCACACCATCAAGGCGGTCATGGTGGCCACCCTGAGCGTGCCCGCAGATGTGGCGGCGTCATGAAGATCGTTGTCGCCATCGGTGGCAACGCTCTGCTCGAGCGAGGCGAGGCGCCGGACGCCGATATTCAGGAGGGCCACATCCGGACCGCCGCCGAAGCGCTGGCGCCGCTCGTCAAGGACCACGATGTCGTGATCACCCACGGCAACGGGCCCCAGGTGGGCGTCTTGGCGCTCGAGAGTGCCGCCGACCCCGCACTCTCGCGCCCGTACCCTTTCGACACCCTCGTTGCGGAAACGCAGGGGTTGATCGGAAACTGGCTGTTGGAGGCGGTCGAGTATGCCGCGCCGGGCCATGAAGCCGTCTGCCTTTTGACGCGCACCCTGGTCGATGCCGAGAGACCCTGCCTTCTCGGCCCCGACGAAGTTTGTCGGCCGGATCTACTCAGCACGCGAAGCGAGAGAGCTCACTCGCCACCATGACTGGGCCATGCGACAAGACGGTGCGAGTTGGCGGCGGGTTGTCGCGTCCCCCGAGCCAACGGCCATCATCGAGCTGGAGGCGATCAGATCACTCCTCGACGACGGCAGAACCGTCATCTGTGCCGGTGGCGGAGGAGTTCCAGTCGTCCGGCTCATGGACGGGGAACTCCGTGGTGTGGATGCGGTCGTCGACAAGGACCTCACTAGCGCTCTACTAGCCGTACAGTTGCACGCGGATGTCCTCCTGCTCCTGACTGACGTGGCCAACGTGCAGCGTAACTACGGGAAACCGACCGCCCAGGCCATCGGGCAGACCAGCGTCGGAGCCCTCCGCCAGCACAACTTCGCCGCAGGGTCGATGGGCCCCAAAGTGGACGCAGCGTGTCGGTTTGTCGAAGGTACTGGCGGGACTGCAGCGATTGGAAAGCTAGCTGACGCTGCGCGCCTTCTCAATGGGCAAGCGGGAACCATCATCCATCCGAATGAAGCGACTGTGAGGGCACCAGCGGGGTCCGCCAAACCATCCAAGGAGTTCACAGCGTGACGACATCAGGCTTTGTCGCCCAAACCCTTCAGCGGGTCGTTGTCGGCGTTGACGGCTCTTCGGCATCCATCAAGGCATTGCGTTGGGCGTGAACTCTGCATCCGCGATGCGGACACGGGGGAATGTGGTCGCGGCGTGGGAAGAGCCAATGAGCCTGGCCTGGTCGGCTCCGTTTCCCTCCGACTTCGACCCGAACGTGAGCGCCGAGCAGATGCTCGACCAACTCATCCCGCAACAGCGCGCCAAGCAACCAGATCGCAGGATCGACGGGCAAGTTGTACAGGACGATCCGGCAACGGTGTTGGAGTCGGCATCGCACGGAGCTGCGCTACTGATAGGGGCGCAAAGGGGACACGGCGAGCTGGTTGGGCTCCTCTTGGGTTCGGTCAGCCAGCACTGCGTCATCCACGCGCACTGTCCAGTCCTTGTGTATCGGGACGATCCGTGCAGCGCGCCCTAGAAACCTCCTCTTCGCGGCTCTCCGAGGCCTGAGCGACCTGAGCCGGGCGCCCAAAGACAACGTCCATCCCAACAATGGCAACAAGGTCCACCTCTACAAGTAAACGTTCGAACGAGGAGCTGAAGCGGTTGGCATTGGCAGATTCGGCCATACACACCCAGGGCCTGACGAAGCGCTACGGCGACTCGGTTGCTCTCGATCACCTGGACCTGGAAGTGGCACAAGGTGAGGTGGTCGGCTATCTCGGACCCAATGGTGCCGGCAAAACGACCACTATCCGCCTTCTCCTGGCGCTCATTCAACCGACAAGTGGCCAGTGCCAGATCTTCGGACTCGACTGCCTGCGTCATACCGTAGAAACCCACCGCCGGTTGGCCTTCGTGGCCGGCGAGGCCAACCTCTGGCCATCGCTGACCGGCGCCGAGACTCTGACCTTGCTAGGTCGCGTTCACGGGTACACGGACCTCGCCTACCGAGACGAACTCATCGACCGGTTCGATCTCGATCCGAATAAGAAGGTGCGTGCGTACTCCAAGGGGAACCGCCAAAAGGTGATCCTGATCGCCGCTCTCATGGTCCGACCCGATCTCCTCATCTTGGACGAACCAACCAGCGGATTGGATCCTTTGATGGAACAGGCTTTCCGAGTCTGCATCGGAGAGGCCCGCGAGCGCGGCCAGACAGTGTTCTTGTCGTCGCACAGCATGAGCGAGGTGGAAGCACTCTGCGACCGGGTCGGCATCCTGCGAGCCGGGAAATTGATCGAGATGGGCACACTGGCCGAGATGCGGCACCTCAGCGCACTGAGCGTCGAGGCGACTCTTGTGGGTCCGGTCCCAGACGTTTCGACCGTCCCCGGCGTGAGCGCGGTGGAGATCGAAGGCCAAACGGTTCGCTGCCAGATCAGAGGACCCATGGAGCCCCTTCTGAGACTCCTCACCGAAACCGGCGTCACGCAACTCGTGAGCCGCGAGCCTTCGCTCGAAGAGCTGTTTCTCGCGCTCTATGGCGGTCGTAGTGCGCCCTGACCTCACGACCCAATTGCCCGCGACGCCGCGCGTGCGGATCGCGCAATCAGCGAGCGCCATAGTCGGCCTGCTGAATGCTCGCAAGGCAGCTCGCTCGGGTGTCCTGTGGGGTCTGATCTTTGGCATCTTCATCGCCTCGTCAGAGATCAGCTACGCCAGGATCTACACGACTTCGGCCCAGCGCGATGCCCTGGCCGCGGCTTATGGCTCAAACAAGGCGACGAGCGCACTGTTCGGCCCTGCCCCCCAACTCCAGACCGTGGGTGGCTTCACAGTTTTCAAGGTTTCGATGACGCTCATGGTCCTCGGTGCGGTCTGGGGGCTCCTGCTCAGCACGAAGTTGCTGCGCGGCGAGGAGGACTCCGGCCGATGGGACCTTCTGCTCGCCGGCTCGACTACGCGGCGCAGCGCCGCTGCGCAGACCATCGCGGGATTCGGTGTCGGTGTTCTCGCGTTGTGGGGAACGGCTGCGCTCATTGCGATCCTTTCAGGCCAGGCGTCGAACGTAGGGATCGCTGCGGGCCCCTCTGCGTACTTCGCCGCGGCCATGACGGCCTCCGCGGTGATGTTCCTGGCCGTCGGGGCCGTCACCAGTCAGCTGGCGCCGACACGTCGCCAGGCCGCCTCCTTCGCTGCTGCCTTCCTCGGGGTGAGCTATGCCCTCCGCTTGATAGCTGACGCCGGCGTCGGCTTGCACCGGTTGATCTGGGCCTCCCCATTCGGTTGGGTCGAAGAACTTCAGCCTCTCAACGGGCCCCGGCCCGTTGCCTTCTTGCCGATCGTCGGTTTTGCGGCGCTCCTAGCCGTCGGTGCCGTGTACCTCGCTGGCAGGCGCGACGTCGGAGCGAGCATCTTGGCGGACCGAACTCACGAACGACCCCACCTCCGGTTGCTTTTCGGTCCTACGGGGCTGGCCATTCGCCTCTTGCGGGCCCGGGTCATCGCCTGGTGGGTAGCGATCGCCGTGTCGGCACTCCTTTTCGGGCTTATCGCAAAGTCAGCTGGTGGCACCATCTCGGGCTCCGCTAAAGAAGTATTCGCCAAGCTCGGTGCCACCGGTACCGGAGCAAATGCTGTGCTTGGCGCGTGCTTTCTCATCCTCGCGGTCCTCGTTGCCTTCATTGCCGCCGGTCAGATCACGGCGACCCGCGGCGAGGAGTCCGGAGGCATGCTCGACCACGTCCTGATTGGCCCTGTCCTACGTACATCCTGGCTGGGCGGTCGGCTCTTGGTGGCTTTGGTCGTCTTACTCATCAGCGGGCTTTTCGCGGGGGTCTTCACCTGGTTCGGCACGTTCAGCCAGCACGCCGGGGTGAGCTTCACGACTCTGCTGGAAGCGGGGGTCAACCTCGTGCCACCGGCGATCATCATCTTGGGCGTCGGCGTTCTCGTCTTCGGGGTACTGCCTCGGCTCACGTCGATCGCCGTGTACGGCGCACTGGGCTGGTCGCTTCTCCTGGTCATCGTCGGAAGCATCGGTGCCGTCAACCACTGGGCGTTGGACACGTCGGTGTTTCACCAGATGGCGTCGGCCCCCGCTGTGCGTCCGAACTGGCGGGTGAACGGAATCATGGCGACCATCGGCGTGGTCTGTGCGCTCGTCGGAGGCCTTGCGTTCCGAAGGCGAGACCTACAGGGAGAGTGACCACTGTCCCCACCGACACGCAGGTGTCCCCCACCGACACGCAGGAGGTACAGGACAACTCCGCATCGGGCTACGCGAACATCTGATCAATCCTGTCCAAGTACTCGATCAACGAGCGATCGATGACACGTTCGCACACCAGCGCAAAAGACCTCGGCGTCGGGGCATACCACGGGATCGCTGAGCACCCCCAGGTTCAGCTGACCCTCATAGGAGAGTGCGGCAACGGCCAGACTCTGGTTCCCGACAAGCGGCAGGATGGGAAATGCCTCGAGGAGTTCGGCTCCGAGGGCGTACAGCGGCACTGGTGGTCCAGGAACATTCGTGACTATCAGGTTGAAGAACGGCTGAGAGTGCATGATGATGTCCGCTCCCCTGGCCAGGACCCCTTGGGGAGTTGGTTCGAGGAGTCGCAAGAAGGCTGCGGCGGCAAAGGCCTGGTGACGACGTTTGTCCTGTCCGACTTCGGCCGACACGGCCTTTAGGACGTCCACTGGATTTTCAAGGCTGACCGGCAATCGTACGAAGAGGGCCGACACGCTATTCCCAAGACCGCGGCCCTCGGCATTGACGAGACCTACAGGAACGAGCACCTGAAGTTCGCTGTCCTCCTCCAACTCCCCTCTGCTCGTGAGCAAAGCGCGGACACCTCCGGCCACCAAGGTCAAGAGGACATCGTTGATGGTGCTGTTGAACGAGCGAGCGACATCGTGGAGTTCTTCCAAAGCTAACGGGACGAAAGCCACCGACCGGGCGCTAGTGATCGGCCCATTCAAGGACGATCGGGGAGCAAAGATCTTGGGCGTGGCAATCGTACCGACAGCGCGACTCACCTCAGCGACCTCTCGAGAGCGCCGGATCGGATGGGCGAACGACTGCACATACCACTTGGCTGCTCGAACGGGAAAGGAGGCGAATTGCAGAAGGTCGCCTGTCGCCGTCTGCCACGCCGACGGTCTGGGGGAGGGGCTCCAAGGGGCATCCGGCATCGGCGGAAGTGACGACTCGGCGGAAAGGTCCAAGAGAACAGTGGCCAACTCTGCGGCGGCCAATCCGTCGGCCATGGAGTGATGGAGTCGCTCGATAAGAGCAATCCGGCCTTCAGGTAAACCTTCGACAAAGGTGAGATCCCACAATGGCCGCTTACGTTCCAGAGGAACTGCCATGAGATCGGCACACAGCTGACGAAGTTCGACCTCCGTCGCCGGAGGCGAAAGCTGACACACGCGAACGTGTTCCTCGATATCAAAGTTAGGATCGTCCAACCATCTAGGCGGAGCCTGTCCGAGCAAGCCCGGATGGGCCCGCTGCCTCAGTTTCGGCACCAGAAGCAAACGGCTGGAGATCATGCGGCGGATGTCGGTGATACGGAAACGGCCTTCGGCGTCGTACAAGGATCGACCCTCGAAAACGCCGACCGACGCCATATGCATCGGGGTTGTCTTGGACTCCGCATGCAGAAAGGCAGCGTCAAGAGCGGATAGGGGTTGGCCTGGGGTCACAGCGGCGGGCCGTGGTTGACGAAAACCCGGACCGACGACACTGAAGAACTCCGAACTCGCGCCGCTACTGGGACGGAGGGGTTCGTGGTGGTCTGCTTCCGAAGTGTCATTGGATTTCCTCAGGCTTAGTCTGCAATCTCAGGGTGTCGGGGCTTTAGGGACGAATGGCCTCTGGCCCAAAACTTTGGTCCTTTGAACAATCCGCTGATCATTTTGGCTCGGGCGCACTGACGTTTGCCCAGACGCGCAACACCCGGCCCACTTGCACGGGCCGGGTGTTGCCTCCTCATTGGGGAGGTTGACTGAACTACGCGCTGACGAGCGGTCCGGGGGTGTGGGTGGGCATGAGTTCCTCGTCCTCGCCTGTGCGTCGGGCATGAGCGAAGCCAAGACCGACCAGCACCGCCATCACCGCGGCAAGTGCAAATGCGGCGATCGCACACCACAGAGCGATTGTGGCGATCAGGCTGAACCCGTAGGCCTCCAGCAACAGGCCCCGGAGCGTGGTCCCTTGGAACACGGTCTGCGCCTTGGCCTCGGCCGCCGTGTACGCAGCCGAACCCTTGGGGAGCGCCAGCGCCGCGGCACTCAGCTGCGAGTAGGTCTTGCCTCCGCCGATCCCCTGGAGATGCACGGCGATGAAGTCATTGGCGTAGATCTGTGCCTGTGCACCGGTGAGCAACTGCTGACCGGCGTATTGAGACACCGTGGGGGTCATGGACTTGGTGATCTCCTGCCCGTCGGGGTGGGCGAAGGCCGCCGCCGATGGGAAGGTGATCTGTTGCTCAGCGAGCTGTGTGTGCACGTAGTTGTTGGCGAAGCTGTAGCCGAACATCAGCAGTGCGCCAGCAACGGCCAGCACGATCACCACAACCACTCCGCCGACACTTGCCAGCTTGTCGAAAACCTTGCGTCGCATTTAAGTCTCCCTGCTCGTGGTCCCTCCCAGCGAGGAGATCCGATCCCAGCCTGATTGCCCGGGACGTCTCTGAGACCAGCGCAAAGGTCCCAATAGGGGGGAAGAAGGTCCTCGGAGACCCCTCGCGGTGGGAAGATCCTTTCCTAGTGCGGGTCTGTTATCGACGTGCACACTGGAGTCGTGAGCATGTACGTCTCTGAGACGGCCGTGGTCGCCGAGATTGCCTACGACCGCTCGCTCGTCTGCCTGGCCGCCCGATGGGGCGTCGACGTCGCACCCACGACCGCACAGGGCTCGAGCAGTTCATCCATTCCCGGCACGGGCAGCACCAGGATCGTCAACGCTTGGTGATGGTGGCGCCGTCGGGCGAGAGCACGTACCACAGCCCTCCGAGATTGTTTATGCCCTGGCCGGTGGCGTCGCCAGGTGCCGAGTCACCGACCCATGTGTAGAGAGGCCATTTGTTGTAGGTGACCTGGATGGTCCCGTCAGTCCGATGCGTGGTCCCGAGCAACGACTCCTTGACGCCGGTGCCGGCCACCGGGGACGTCACACCAACGGGTAACAGCAGCGGTGGCCACGCCTGTGCGCACTTGCCGTAACAGGTGGAGTTCCCCGACTGTTTGTCTGGCTCGAACAGGTAGAGGGTGAGTCCTTGACCGTCGACAAGAACCTTGCCGAGTCGATTCACCGATCCCGTGGTCACCTCGTAGACAGGCGGAGTCGCGCCGGAGGAGGTAGCGGTGCTCGACGTCGTGGACCTCGACGTTGCGGGAGCGGCGTTCTTGCCGGCGGTGCTCGACGAGCCGCACCCGGCCAACACGAGCGCACCGAGTGCGGCGGTCGCAATACGTCCCCATCTGTGCGGCCCTGATGTCGTTCCGCGTCTCTCCGTGGCAACAGCCACTAGCGCTCCCTCCCCGAGGTGATGGCATCGCCCCACGACGCCGGCCGTCACGATAACAAGCCAGCGAGGCACCGTTGCGATGGCGCCATCTCCGGCGGGCACCGACGCCGTACCATTGTGTCGTGGCCGGCCACCCGCTCCCCCATCGACGTTCTTTGCCGCTGCTGAAGTGTGCCCGGTCGGCACTGGTGGCCGGCGTGCTTACAGTCGCTCTCGCCGGTTGCGCCTCGTCCTCATCAGCGAGCACCACCCGGCGTCCGCTGCCGGCCGGACCCATGCCGTCGAAAATCGCTATCGAAGTCTGTGCGCACGAGGCCCAGAAGGACATAAAGGCAGCGCTAGGCCTCACTGCGACGGTTACCACGAAGACGTGGTTCAACCACAAGTACTCGTGCCCGTACAACTACCCGAACGGACACTTCACCCTCTCGGTCAAGGAGCTCTCCAGTTGGCCGCAGACGCTGGGCTACTTCCGCTCGCTGGGGCGCCAGCTGGGCGTGACCCGGAAAGTCGCGAACCTCGGCCAGGGGGCATTCCAGGTGACGAACGGTTCTGTTGTCGTGCGCAAGGACTGGAGGGTGCTGTTGGTCGACGTGACAGCACTCCCGGCAGAGTTCGGAGTGCCGCCCACGAGCTCGAGGGACATAGCGGTGACGGTGGCCGACGTGATCCTCGCTTGCTGGGCCGGCGATTGACTGCGTCCCACTCTGAGGGGCAAACCGTGGCGGACGCCTCGGATTGCGGTGAAGTCAGACCGGATCGTGCGAATTCGGAATGGACGACGAAGTCCACATCAGACCGAGACACATCTCATCCGAGGAGCCATCGCCCCAGGTGATGAAGTGAGGCGCCACCGAACGCAAGCTGGGCAGTTCTTGGGCCAATGTCGGGTCGTAGCCGCAGGTCACCTGAACCTTGTCCCCGGGTGACACCGCAACGGGAGCGACGTTGTAAGCACGCTGATAGTGGAAGTTGTAGTCGGACACATTGAGGATGGTCTTTGCCTGAGGTGTGCCCGGGTTCAGCACCATCTTGAACGTCCGGCCCGTCAGATGCATGTGCGCGCCCACCCGCACGATGTAGCCGGACCTGTTGATGGGCCACATGCACGACGTGCTGTCCCCCTGCGGGGGACTCTGCGGATTGCGACCGCAGATCGTCTCGAGGGTGTTGTCGAAGCCGACGGCACTCTGCCCGAACCGCTGACCCAGGTTGGCCAGCGCCGCGGTGCGGCTACACAACGGACCAGTGACTCCAGTCGGGCAGGGAACGTCCGGTGGCGCCGGCATCAGCTCGAGTTTGAGTGGCTGCAGCGGCGTATTGGCCGGCACGGTGTTCAACACCATCTTGTTCTTGACCGGCTTGTCCCCGATCAACATGTTGTAGTGGACCTGCATCACGACGAGGCTGCCCGCTGGCAGATAGACGCCGGATCCCTTTGGAAGGTTGTCGGCACCATGACCCGGAGACCAGGCGCTCAACCAGGGCGTATTGGAGATCTGATCCAGTCCGGTGTTGGGGATGGGTGTTTCGCCAAAGCAGGTCCAGCCCTGGTTGCCGGCGTTGTCTGCCTCCGCGGTGGCTGCCAGAGCCGGGGGGACCAAGAAGATGATGGCGTGGTGGTCCTCCGAGCTCCCAGGGAAGAACTGGCTCGAGACGATGTAGGAGTTGTGGGTGACGTGGGGATCCATCACCGAGCAGTGGTAGTCGTCTGTGCCACCGCCGGGCGGGGCCTTGGGTGTGTAGGCGGTTGTCTGATCTAGGTGGAGGGTCGTGACCTGAGGCGTGGAAGGGGTGGCCTGGGCCGTGACCGCACCCGAGCCAACGGCTACGAGCGTTGCCGAGGAAAGGGCAAACGCCCAGAGCAGACGAGAAAAGGAGGAGGGCCGCACGTCCGCACGTTAATTCAATGTCCCGGATTCTGCCGAACTGTCGGTATCCGACCGGTACAAACACGGCCGCATCCCGGCCGCCCATCGTCGAGATCTCCCCCACTTGCCCGTCCACAATCTTCTCGATAGACGGCAATTGGTCATGGGCCCCGGTGTAGGAAGCAATAGACAAAAGGCCAGCTAGAGGCGGATTGGGCGGCCAAGGACTGACAGACGGGACGTCCTTGCTCGGGTTAGCAGTAAGTCCGATTCAGCCGATCTTGCGCCTCCAGCAGCACGTTCGCGTTTGGCAGGACAGTTTCTTCTTTGGCTCGTGCATGAGGTGGCGCCGTCAGGCCGCCTCAGTGGCGACGTAGAGCGATTTGAACATCTCACTCATTTCTGGCACCTGATAGTGGGCCTGAAGACCGCTCGGGTTGGGGAGGAGCCAAAGAAGGGCACCGCCGAGGAGTTCGGGCTGGCGACCGACAATTGCTTCCGGTCTACGAAACGCCGTCCGGTAAGCCTGCAACCCGAGCACGGCGACGCAGCGCGGCCGCAGCATCACCACTTTGGCCTCGAGCTGTGCTGCGCCTTCACGCAATTCGGCGACGCTGAGCTCGCTGGCCGCGGACGTCACTCGCCCCACCAGGTTTGTGATGCCTATACCGAGCTCGGGCAGAGCGTGTTGATCGGCAGGCGCGAGAACGGTACCGGTGAATCCACCGGCGTAGAGCAATTTCCAGAACCGGTTTCCTGGGCGGGCGAAATGCAGACCCAAGTCACCCGAGAGCGTCCCGGGATTGATTCCGCAGAAAAGCACACGAAGATCCGGACCGACCAGGTCGGCGAGAGCCAGCTCCATATCGTCAGAACATACGTTGTGAAGACCCAGCAGTTCGACGAGGCACCGGGCAGGCCGGTTAGCCGTCGACGACGAGCTCACCGTTGGCGTCGACGGCAACCTGGATCGAGCTCAGACCACGCTGCGCCGGCGGGCTGACCACCGCCCCGGTACTCGGATCGAACTCGGAACCATGACACGGACACACGATGAGGTTGGCAGCAGATGAATAAGCGACTGTGCATCCGGCATGCGGACAGACGGCGTCGTAGGCGACGAAGTGCCCCTCCGCCGGTTGTAGGACGAGGCCTGGGTCCTGCGTCTTGGGGTCGGTGAATTGCGCAGACCCACCCACCGGCACTCGGCTGGCCAGGCCAATTGGAGTCCCCGCCGGTGCCGTCGTGCTCGGCGCCTCCGACCCCGGAACAGTGGTCGTCGGTCCCGGGCCCGAAACACCCGACGTACTCGGACGAGGGGGGGAAAGCGAGACGCTCTGGCTCTCGGCGCCCTTTGCACCACCTACGACCCGTCCGAGTCCGGCCGCGGTTCCGGCGACCACGCCGCCCGCGACAACTGCAGCGAGAGCGGCGGCCCCCCCGAGAACGACGGTCCGTCGATCGACCGCGTCGAGTCCTCCCCGCGTGACAGGGCTACCCTGCCCCGCGAAGTCGGTTGATAAGAAGGGACAGCCGCGGACATCGCAGCGACGTCCATCTTGCGCGGAACAGGCGTCGTTCTCGTAGTGGCCGCACACCTGTTGGACACGGGCGAAGCGGACCGGGACGAGGACGGGCGGTCCGAGTTCGTACTCGCCCGCCACCCGGGCGGCGATCACCCCGTCAACGGAGAGCACGCCACCCGACCCGGCCAGGACGAGAGGGATCCAGGCGAAGACGAAAACGATGTCGGCTCCCGTGTAGTACGGCGACGAGTGGAAGCTCACCGTGAGGAAGAGCGTCAACGCCAGAACTGTCCCACCGGCTGCGGCTACTCGCGTCCACAACCCAAGAATTGTCCCCAGACCTACTGCCAATTCGGCCAGAGCGATGATGATGCCGATCGGGACGGCGAAGCGCAGCAGGTGTCCCAGCAACTCGTGCAAGGGGCTGATCCGGATGGATGCGATGAGCTGCGCCTGAATGCTCGCAGGACTGTTCGAGTCGAAGAAGTTCGGATTGGCCAGCTTCTGGAGACCAGCGAAGCAAAAGGTGACACCCAGGAAGGCGCGCAAAGGCACGAGCGCCCACCCCGAGAGGGCCAGGGCCCGCGGCGGCGGGGCGTTGAAGAGGACACGCCGTCGGCGTCGCCCGGATCGGTGGGTGCCAGAGGGCCCGCGTCTGGTGGCGACGGGCCTGGATCGTTGTGACACGACGACTCTCCTTGTTGTCGAACGCCGCCACGAGGCGGCCCGGAAGGCTACGACTCTCCCCCACCAAGCGCTCGGCTGGCCGCCTTTCGCGAGGGCGGGCTGGGTGGCCTCGGTCTGCCCTCGTTCATCGAATCGGCGGCAATGCGATCACGCTGACCTCACGATTGCACATTGACCCGATGGAAGGAGTGCAGCAGTCCGGCCTCGTTGGCTGTCGAGCATGGCTTTTCAGCCCGGCACGCGGCGCCAGACCGCTCGTGGAAGAAGGCGCAGACCCCAGAACAACCACTGCAGAAGACTCGGCGACCAGATCACGGTTTGGCCACGATCGAGACCGCGCACGGTGTCCGATGCCACCTGGGAAGCCTCGACGGCGAAGGGTGCAGGAGACCTGCCGGCAGTCATTTTGGTGTGGACGAAGCCGGGTCGGACGATGTGGACGGAGGCTCCGGTTCCGCGCAGGGATTCGGCAAGTCCTGTCGCAAATGCGTCGAGACCCGCCTTCGCGGAACCGTAGATGAAGTTCGAGCGCCGGACCCGGAACCCTGCCACGGAGGACAGGACGACGATTCGCCCGTGACCCTGCATCTTCAACTGGGCAGCTACTGCCGACAAGGCCGCTGCCGGCCATGTCAGATTGACCGTCATCATGTGAGCGATCCGGTTCGGGTCTGTTTCGTCTGCTGCCTGCGACCCGAGTTCTCCTACGGCCACGATGACAACGTCGACCGCTTCACCTGCTACCTCGAAGCACTGCGTAACGGTTTTGTCGACATCATCGACTGTTCTGGCGTCGAAGGTCACCGTCTTCACCCTCTCCACGCTGTGACGGAATCCGTTTGCGACCCGCTCGAGTGCCGCGCCATCGCGTCCGGCGAGGACGATGGATCTGCCGCGCTCGGCCGTGAGCAGCGCGAGCAGTTCGCGGGAGATCTCCGAAGTTCCGCCCAACACGATGACTGCCTGAGGGTGACCGAACGCGTCGATCACCGCGAAATCCCGAGTCGTCGGGAGAGGTCGGAGTGCAGCAAGCCGGAGGGGTCGACGCGACTGCAGGTCGCCTTGAATCCGGACAAACCCGGATACATGGTAGGGAGCCATTCGGGTCGCAATCGTGCGTCCTTTGCTAGGTAGACGCGGCCGCCTGCATTCGCGACGGCAAAATCGAGCCGGTCCAGCAAGGCCGGCAAGCCGCGGGGACCGAGCGGGAAGTCCAGCGCGAGGGTCCAGCCTTCCTGGCTGAACGAAAGGGGACCCGGCGTCCCTGGCCCAAATCGCTTTAGGACGGCGAGGAAGGACGGGATCCCCGACGACGAGATCGCACTGACAGCATCTTCCACGACATCGGCCCGTGTCGGAGGTACGACGAACTGGTACTGCACGAAGCCCGAGGGTCCATAGAGGAGGTTCCACCGACCCAGCCCGTCGAGAGGGTGGAAGAAGGCAGTCAGGGGACGGAGCGACCCCAGCGACGTCCGAGAGGCCCGGTACCACGACTCGTTCAGCGCACGGATTGAGATTCGGTTCACGAGTCGCCGAGGATTCTGCTTCGGCACTCGGAGGGTCGGGTCGCCGGGGACCTCCCGGCTGCGGGCACGCAACCGATCCGGGATGGCGGCGAAAGGCGCGTGGTCCCCTCGTGTCAAGATCGAACGGTGGTCGCCGTCGGCATGGCCGGCGCAGTCCAACCACGCCACGCTGTAGTGGTACCGAGAGTCCGTCTCCTCCATGGTTGCCATCAGGTCCGCGAGTCTGGTGAACCGCTGGCTGTCAACTTGCATCCACGACGTCTCAATTGGGATGACCCGAAGGATCGCACTGACCACGATGCCGGTGAGGCCCATGCCACCGGCCGTTGCCCAGAACAACTCGGGGTCGCGATCAGGGGAGATCCTCGACACGCCGCTCGGAGTGACGAGGGTCATCTCCACGACGTGCCTGGCGAAGCTGCCGTCGCGATGATGGTTCTTTCCGTGCACATCTGCTGCGATGGCGCCGCCGACCGAGACGTAGCGGGTCCCGGGTGTCACCGCCACGAACCAGCCGGCGGGGATGAGACGTCGCATGAGCTCATGCAGGCTGACGCCCCCGCCAACCTCGATCGTTCCCCTCGCCCCGTTCAGCTCACCGATGTCGTTGAGACCTGACGTCTCGACGGCGAGACCGCCTGTGCACTGAGCGGCGTCGCCATAGCTCCGCCCCAGCCCCCGAGCGATGACACCACCAGGGTTGGCGCGGAACGAAGTCAAAACGCTGGACGCGTCCACCGGGCAATGGACCAAGGCGGTCGTGGGCGTTGTCCTCCCCCATCCCGTGAGCGGCCGAAGGGAGCCGGTCACGCTCATCCGTACAGACCGATGCCCATAAGGGCCAGCCAGAGCACCCCGTAGCCGAGAAGAACGTGGTCACGGAGGGCCAGGTTCTCGGGCTCGCCGCCGAGGCCGGCATCAAGAATACGGAGGACGTGCAGCACCGAGAGGACGAGCGGAACGACGGTCAGCTCAATCCAGACAGCGTTGTCGCCGGCGTGGGCGAGCAGCCCTGTGCGCGCGAATGCCCACAAACAGTACGACGCGACCGTCACGGTCGCCGAGATCGTCAGGGTCGACTTGAGGAAGGACTCGCTGTAGTAATCAAGCACGGGACGATGCATCCCCCGTCCGCTCCACACGTGAGCGAGCTCTGCGTATCGCTTCCCCGTCACGATGAACAATGCCGCGAAGGAAGTGAAAACGAGGAACCAATTGGAGAGAGGCACGCTCGCCACCACGCCGCCCGCAATCGCCCGCAGCACGAAGCAGGCCGCGACCACCGCCAGTTCGATCACGGGCTCGCGCTTCAAGCGGATGCTGTAGGCGATGCTCACTGCGGCATAGGCGACCACAACGGCGGCAAACCCCCAGGGGCGAACGATCACTGCCGCCGCGATGGCCATTGCAATGAGAGCGAATCCGAACCCAAGTGCAACGCCAGGTCGTAGCGCCCCGGTGGCAACCGGACGCACCCGCTTGGTGGGATGGTGTCGGTCCGACTCGGCGTCCACGACGTCATTGACAAGGTAGGTACCGGAGCACACGACGCAGAAGATCAAGAAGGCGGCGGCGACGCGCAGAGTCGTGTGCCATTCGCTGAGGACTCCCGCTGCGGCGGGCGCCATGAAGACGAGGAGGTTCTTGAGCCACTGCTTCGGGCGCGCGCCCCTGGCAAGGAGACCGAGCGTCGAGCCCGACACGGTCGGGCCCAGATGGCCCAGCGGCCCGATGTTGTCTTCGGGCCTCGGCTCCCGGCGCGGGACCTTCCCAACCGACGTCACGGGCCGACCGCGGCTGACATGGTGATGAAGTCCCGGGCCCACCACGACTGGAAGTAACGACCCGTCGTCCCTGTCATTCCGGCGAGGAGCTCGGTGCCGTTGGTTGGCGTAGCCGGACCCGTTGGTGTCGACGGCTGGTAGCTGCTGAAGTTGACCCAATCGGTGTTGATGTCCAGCTCCATGGCACGTACCGCGCCTGCCCGCGCCAAGATGTTGGCCAGGTCCAAGATGTCGAGTCCCGGACCACCCACATAGACCAACGCGCCGTTTGCCGTAACGCCGAGCCCGGACCGCCAAACATAGAGGTTGCCGCCGAGCGTGGCCCCCCATTGCCTGGCATCAGGGCTCGATGCTGCCGGTACGACCTGCCCGTCGTCGACAAGGAGGTCAAGGTTCTGGCGCACTGACACGACGTCGGGCCCCATCGTGACGTCACGTCCCCATTGACCCACCGTGGCTGATCCGTTGTTGTGGACCACGAAGGAGGCTGCCCCGGTCCGTAATGGAACGACGGTCTTTCTGTCCGTGTAGTAGCCCCCGTTTGCATCGGACATTAAAAATCCAGCATTAAAGGCGGCAACGAGGGTCGTGGCATCGATTGGCGAGATCGGAGCGGAATGGGTGTAGGGGCCACCTCCGGGGATAGCGCTGCCCGAGTAGAGCGTTGCCTTCAGAAGGTCGGTGTCCATCCAGGCGACGCCCACCACATAGCTGGTATGGATCGCGTCTGGCCGGAGCATCGTCTCGTAGATAGCTGGAAGACCACCTACCGTGCGCCCGACAGGCGACCACTGGCCCTCGCCCGCAACGGGCGAACTGGCAAAGGGAGTGATGGGCGCGGGAACGGGCAGGTGCGGCACCGCCGCGACAACGGGCGTTGTGCCGGAAACCACTCTCGGCTTGCGAATGGTCCCAGCGGCGAGGGTACCGCCAACCTTCGGCTGGTGGTGGGAGTACCACTCGTTCTCCGCCCAGACGACGATGGCTGACCCACCGTGGCCACGGAACCACTCTGCGGCCCGGGCGCCCATGGAGCTACCGAGGGCCGGGTTGGCCAGGGCGCCACCGAGCGAGATGGCAAGCCAGAGGAAGAGGAAGCAGAAAAAAGCGGCGATGGCGGCAATGATGCGGCGGCGGCGATGGAGAGGCGACCTCGACCAGCGCCAGGCAGGCCGCGTGCGGCGCAGATCCGAATCGCTCTCCTCGAGCGCATCGGTTGGGCTCAACGCGCTCGCTCCATCAGGTGCAGGGCCTGCTTGGCCCGCGGCAAACCGAAGCAGCCTGCGGCGGGGTCGAGAGCGGGTTGAGCGCGGAGACGCCCAGGGCCCCGACTGCGGCGATGTCGTTCGACAGGCGGTGCAACGTACCGGCATTGCACAGGCAAGCCGCATGGCTTTGCTGTTGCGGGCTAGGTTGTCGAACTTGCGCCATGCTGACAACGGTAAGGATGAACCCTGACGCGTACATGACGAGCGCGGCGCTCAGCCAAGGATTCGTCGAGAGGCCCAATGGCTCTGGGCGGAGCTGACGACGAAGTCGGCGATGGCCGGGCCGAGGGCGGTGCCGGCCACCGTCGACGGTACGGCGGCGCCGACACTTCGTGCGTGCGACTACGACGCGGCCGAGCTCGACTGGCCCCGTCGGAGCGCACCGGTCAGCAGAAGGGCGCTTACATGGACGCTCCCCGACGTCTGCCGGGTCAGGTGTCTCGGAGGCACGACCAGGCCGCCCGGCGTCCCAGAACAGTACGGTCAACGAAACGACTGGACTTCGAAATGGCGTTCTGCTCGTTCCCCTCTTCGCACCCACACCGCCCAGCTCGGAGCCGAGGGCACACGTCTTCCAGTGATACGAGGCAGCCGATACCTACCCGCACGACCGGTCAGTCCGATGGTCCGGCCCGTAGCTTCGCTGTCCGAGATCCTCCATTCGTCTGGTGAACCCGTACCGGGGCCAGATGCACAAGAGCGTTGTAGGTCACCACGGCGATCGCGAGATGCATGCACAACAAGACAGCTACCGCCTGCGCGGGCTGGCCCTGCTTCAAAATGTAGATGTCGGGAAGGAACAGAACGAGCGTCACCGCAATTGCCAGCCTGAGGAAGAGCCACCTCGGCGCCGACGAAATGCGGGTGACGATGGGCCACGCCACACAGGCGATGACGACTCCAATGATGGTCAGCTTGGAATAGTCGCCAAAACGGAAGTGCTCATAACCCTTGGTCGAGGGAAAGACGGCCTCACCGAGCAGGACCAGGACGGCGTCGGCAGCGAGCGACCCGATCAGTGCGACGGCGGTGGCAAGCATGACCCGAGCAGCCGAAGGCTGACGATGCGTGGGGGCGAAGTCGACCTTCAGGAGGTCGAGGCCTCGGTCGAAAATGGTGTCAGATGCCACTGCTCAGCTTCCCCTTTTCACCTCGGCTGGTCCGGCGGGCAATCGATGCGACTCCAACCGACCTGACCTGACCCGGCCCGACTTCGGCTTGGCCAGGAACAACGCCACCTTTCGAGGTGACGTTAGGCCGAGACCCTTACGCGAAGATGAAGTCCTCCCGTGATCTGTTCTGGGGAAGTGGACACGCAGTGCCAGTCTTCTCCGGGAAGTGGTCAGCCGGCGACGGGCGTCGCTCTCGGAGGGCGCTCGAGCGCGGGGGGCTCTGGCGGCTCCTTGAAGTCGCCGGGGCCTTTTGCTCCAGGAGAGCGCCGCCATCGCACCTCCATGTGCGCGCCACCCAAGTCAGCTTGACCGACGCTCCACTCGCCGCCGGTCGCCCGCACGACCGAATCGGCGATGGCGAGGCCGAGTCCGGCTCCGTTGCCCTGGTCGGTCGCCCGGTGAAATCGGTCGAAGAGCTGGAGGCGCTCCTCCGGGTCGATGCCGGGACCGCTGTCATCGACCACCAAGCTCACACGGCCGCCTGACGTTGCCACCCCGATCCGCACGGTCCCGCCTGGTCCGGCGTAACGGCAGGCGTTGTCGACCAGGACAGCGGTCAGGCGGTCGACCCATTCTGGCGGGGCATTGATCCACGGTCGGGACTCAGTCTCTTCACGCACCAAGAGCGCAATCCCTCCGCGCTGAGCGACGGCAGAGAAGCGGTCGGCACACGCAGCAGCGATGGCCGCGACGTCCACCGGCTCGTCACCGGGAGGCGTCGGCTCCGAATCGAATCGGGCGAGCCACAGCAGGTCCTCCACGATGTCGCGGAGCCGCTCGCTTTCCCTTCCGACCCTACCGAGTGTGGCTCGGTAGTCGTCTCCCGTCCGCGGACCATGCAGGGCCAGTGTGACCTCCGCCTCAATGACACTCAACGGCGTACGGAGCTCATGGGAGGCGTCGGCCGTGAATTCGAGCTGGCGCCGACGTGCGAGTTCCACCGGGCTGGCCGCTTTGATGCCGATAAGCAGGGTCCCGCAAAAGACCGCGACGAGGAGAATCGGCCCGGCGATGGCCTCCAATAACAGCAAATCCGACTCGATGTGGTCGATGCTCGCCAAACTCTGGCCCACCACAAACCAGGTACTGCCGACGCGCTCGGCCTGCAATCGGAAACTCTCGGTCCCGAGGTGCGCCTCCACCGGTTGCTTCGACGGCGACCAGTCGGAACGGGAGAGCACCGGCGCACCCTGAGTGAGCGCGACCGCGGCTCCATTCGTGAAGCGCCACAAGAATACCGGTGCATTGTCGACATCGTGTGCATTGTCATCATTGTCGATTGAGCCGGCGGCGTCGGGCTGGCGAGAGGCTTGTTCCAACCGCTGCTGGAGCCTGGTGTCGATCTGACCGACGAGACGATGTCGTTCGACAAGGTCGAAGCCGGCGACGACGCACACGTACATGGCGGCAATGATCACCGTGGCCACGGCGGCCACGCGTGCCGCGTGGCCCACATACGGCCTACGCCACATCCAAGGACGCGTCACGACGGCAGTATCCGGTAACCGAGCGCTCTGACGGCTTCGATCTTCGCGCCACTCCCGGCGATCTTTGCCCGCAGCCGAGCCAGGTGGACATCAAGAGTGTTGGAGCCGAGGGCGTCAGCTTCCTCGTCCCATACGGCAAGGGCGATCGAACGACGAGACACGACAGCTGGGGAACGCTGCATCAAGATCTCCAGAAGCGCCAGCTCCGTGGCAGTCAGGCGAGGCCGATCGGAACCGAAGCTGACCTCTCGCGTAACGGAGTCGAGGGCCAAGTCGCCCACCTTGATCACCAGAGACTGCAGGGCCTCACCTCGGCGCTGTAGCGCGCGCACCCGGGCCAGAAGCTCCGAGAAGTCGAAGGGCTTTACGAGGTAGTCGTCTGCGCCCTCGTCGAGGCCGGTCACCCGGTCTCGGGCCGTGTCCCTTGCGGTCAGCATCAATATTGGTATCGCCGAGCCCCTGCGGCGCAATCGGTGCACGACTTCGAGGCCGCTCACCTTGGGCATCCGCCAATCGAGGATGGCGACCTCGTACTCATAGGTATCCAGAAACCGCAACGCCAGGTCCCCGTCACTGACCGCGTCCACCGCATACCCGCTCTCGACCAAACCGCGTTGAAGCACCGAGCGTAATCCGTCATCGTCCTCGGCGACGAGCACTCTCACGCTGCCCTGTCTAGACGGAGACCATGACGGGGACATGACGCCGCAAGGGCGGGTGCACGTCTGGCCGGGTCCAGATAGCTCGTCATGTTGGCGTAAGGACCTCTTCGTAGGGTGCAAGGGTGATTCATGGCCGACCCCAGATCCCTTTCGCACGAGGCGATCGACCAGGCACTTTTGCACTGCGCCCGTGGTCCGGGAGATCGCTTCAGAGCGGATGCACAGGCGGCATTCAGCCTGACGTTACCCACGGCTGCTTCCATGGGCTGATGCTGACCGAAGGAGCTCGCGGATGAGCTCGACTCCACAGTCCAATTCACCCGAGACCAGGCGGCGCGCTGCCGCCCGACTGCGGAACCTGACCCGGTTCGCGGTGCTGTTCGCCACAGGCGGCACTGTCGCCATCGCAGTGGCCGTGGCGAACGAGCACCCCGGGGGGAGCACATCTTCCACCGTCACGGTGGCACACGCTCCAGCCACTTCGCCGACAAGCACCTCGACGACGGCGACGACTGCGCCACCCACCACATCCACCTCATCGGACTCTGCTGGAGCGTCGACATCGACAAAGTCCACGACGACCACGAGTCCACCAACGACGACGACCACGGCGCCTCCCACGACCACGACCACGCGGCCCGTCGTTACTTCTGGCGCCACGAGGCGTTGAGCGCAGCCGTGTCCGTCTGTACAACCGAGCGATCCTTCCGCGCCTTGGGCACGACGGCCAGCGTTATCGTGACGATTCCGTCACACGCAGACGAGGCGGAGCGCATTTTGCGCGCCGAGGTGGACGCTGTGGACCGGGCCTGCAGTCGCTTTCGTCCTGACTCTGAGCTTGCCTATCTCCACGCCAACGCGGGCCGCGCCGTTGAAGTCTCGTCGGTGCTCTTCGAAGCTCTCGACGTGGCTTACTCGGTAGCCCGAAAGACACACGGTGCCGTCGACCCGACGGTCGGTGGTGCGTTGGAAGCACTCGGATACGACCGCGATTTCGAGCAGCTCGAATCTCGAAAACTGCAGATGGCGGACCTCGGTCCAGTTCCCGGGTTCGGGCACCTCCATCTCAACCGTTTGAACAGCACGGTGCGGATTCCCAAGGGCGTTCACCTCGATCTCGGATCGTCGGCCAAGGCGTTCCTCGCAGATCGGGCGGCTGCCAAGGTGACCAAGGAGTTGGGTTCGGGGGCGCTCGTCAGCATCGGGGGCGATGTGGCGGTCGCCGGGGAACCACCACCGGAGGGATGGGCCATCGGTATCGCTGTGGACTCGGCGGTAGGAGCTGACGACGTCGACCAGGTCGTGGCCATCCGACACGGCGGGCTGGCCAGCTCGGGCACCGAGGTTCGCACCTGGCAGATGGGGCAAACGCGGGTGCACCATATCGTCGACCCGACCACCGGGTGCAGCTCTCGTCCCTATTGGCACTTGGTATCCGCAACCGGCGCAAGCTGCGTGGACGCCAATGCCTTGTCCACCGCCGCAGTGGTCTGGGGTGAGCAAGCGCTCGAGCGCCTTGGCCCGTACGGTCAGGCGGTTCGGCTGCTGCGCCACGACGGCGCGGTCTTTTTCGTTGGCGGTTGGCCTGAGGCGGAGCCATCGTGAACTCCACCTATCTGTGGTACGCCACCCGGGCCAGCGGGATCGTTGCCTTGCTCTTCCTCACCCTCTCGATGGTCCTCGGACTGGCGACCACGAGTCGCGCCCGGGCACGGAACTGGCCTGGCTTCGCCCAGCAAGAGCTCCACCGGCGTATCTCGATCATCGCTGTCGTGTTCCTGGGCATCCATGTTCTCACCAGCATCCTCGACACCTATGTCCATATCGGATGGATCGCCGTTGTGATGCCGTTCACCTCTCCTTACAGCCGATTTTGGGTGGGCGTGGGGACCATCGCTCTCGATCTCATGTTGGCCGTCTTCGTCTCGAGCATTCTGCGAGCGCACCTGAGTCCCGGTAGCTGGCGGGGTATCCACTGGCTTTCTTACGCAGCGTGGCCCATCGCGTTGGCCCACACCTTTGGCATGGGAACCGACTCGAGGGAGCACTGGGTTATCGCATTGGGCGCATTGTGCCTGGTGTCCGTCGGCCTTTCCCTGGCGTGGCGGGTGCACGCCTCTATAAAGCGGCGGACGACGCTTTCGCCCGCGTCCGTCGATGTTGTTCCGCTCACCCGTCGTCCCACGACTGCAGGCACGAAGGATCGTTTCCATGCCACCTAGCGCCAGCGCCGCTCCTCCGCTGCAGAGGGTCCATCAACTTCTGGGCCACCCGAGTGACCTGCAAGGGCACCTCGCCGCGCACGGCCCACTCAACGTGGCGCGGGGTCGCGGCACCTCATGGAAGCACGATCTCGCAAGCAGTCTGGAGGCCTCGGGTCTCACCGGCCGCGGCGGTGGGGCATTTCCCACCTCCATAAAGGTCGCTCTCGCGCAATCCGCCGGCACCGGAGGGACCGTGGTAGTCAACGCGATGGAGGGCGAGCCGGCCAGCCAAAAGGATCAGCTGCTCTTGACCCGCGCGCCCCACCTGGTGCTCGACGGAGCGCAATACCTGGCCGCACTGTGCAACAGCGACCGAATCGTCGTCTGCGTCCCGACGGGCCACACTGCTGTCGCCACCGCAGTGCGTCACGCTATGACGGAACGGACGCGACATCGGCACGCCCGGGTGAGAGAAGAGATCGTTCAGCCGCCCGATCGGTTCACCGCCGGCGAAGAATCGGCACTCGTCAACTGGATCGACACCGCGCGGTCATTGCCCGTCTTCCGGCCTGACAAGGGCATGCCGTTGCGCATCGGAAGGCGTCCGGCCCTCGTGCACAACACCGAAACCCTGGCCCATGTCGCCCTTATCGCTCGTCACGGTCCTGGCCCGTTCCTGGCGCGCGGGATGGCCGAGGAGCCCGGGACCTGTCTCGTGACAGTGAGCGGTGCCGTCGCCCACCCCGGGGTCGTCGAGGTGGACCGGGGCACACCCTTGTGGGACATCGCGCTGCGGGGCCGGCCTGTGGAACCGGTCCAGGCACTGTTGGTCGGCGGATACGGAGGAGCGTGGGTCGGGCCGGAACACTTTGAGATGCCGTATGCCTCCATTTCGCTACGGACAATTGGCGCCGCGGCAGGCGTCGGCGTGATCGTCGCGCTCGGCGAGACCTCATGCGGCCTCGCCGAGTCCGCCCGGATCGCCCGATATCTGGCCGGCCAGAGTGCCGGCCAGTGCGGTCCGTGCGTCTATGGCCTTCCCGCAATCGCAGATGACCTGGCCCAAATAGCCCGTAGCCAGGGAGACGACCGCATCCTCGAGAGACTCCATCGTCGTCTGGGAGAAGTGAACGGGCGTGGAGCTTGTCGCCATCCCGACGGTGCCGTTCGCCTGGTGCGGAGCGCGCTGAATGTTTTTGCCGGTGACGTCGCCCGCCACCGTCGAGGAGAACCTTGCCCATACTGGCGCAGGCTTACCACCCTCCATTTTCCACGGTCAGTTGATGCGTGAGATGAGTGAACTGAGGATCACGATCGACCCAGTGGCCTGCGAGGCCTACGGCTACTGCGCCGAGCTTCTTCCCGAGGCCATCGCCCTCGATGAATGGGGCTACCCGATCGTCCAAGAAGGCGCCGTACCACCACAACTCATGGACCTGGCCAAGCGTGCCGTCCGGGACTGTCCGAGACGCGCCATCTCGGTGCGCCACAAGAAGTCCCGGTAAGTCGTTGACCGCACCTTCCTCGGTGCTGAGGTGCGAGTCAGCTGGGTTGTGCGACATCACATCGAGACTTTTCTGCTGCATCGGAGACCGACGATGTACCACCACGACCGGCTCGATCTTCCTCTGAACCCTCTGTCGATCAGGCCGACTCGTTCGTCAACAGCTCTCTGTTGAGCGATTGCACTCGACGGTCGATCTCCTCAACGATCGGTCGTACTCTTTCGACCGGCAATCCCGCCGGATCCTCGAGACTCCAGTCCACGTAACGTTTACCCGGGTAGACCGGACAGGCATCGCCACAACCCATCGTGATGATGATGTCGGCTTCCACCGCCGTTCCTTTGGTAAGTAGTTTTGGGAACTCTTTGCTGGGATCGAGGCCGCGCTCTCGGAGGATCGCCACGACGGACGGGTTGAGGTCGTTGGCCGGCTCCGATCCGGCGGATCGCACATCGATGCGTCCTTGCGCGTAGTGGTCGAGGAGCACTCGAGCCGCCACACTCCGCCCGGCGTTGTGGGTGCAGAGGAACAAGACGACCGGAACGTCACTCATGTCTACTCCTTGCCGTCCCGGAGTCGAGGTCGTCGGTCGCGGGTGGGTGAGGAACGACCACGTCTGACGCTTGTCGGGGAGTCACCCCGGGATAGAGAACGAACAGGACGCCGAAGGCCACCAGACCTCCAACGATCTGCGCGGAGATGAAGTCCGGCGCAGACGACGGAGCGATACCGGCAAATGTGTTGGAGAACATGCGGCCAACCGTGATGGCGGGGTTTGCGAAACTGGTCGAGCTCGTGAAGAAGTAGGCGGCACCGATATAGGCCCCGACCGCTGCGGGGGCGAGGTGGGACTTACCCGAACGGGCCAGGGCAAACACGGTGAGGATCAGTCCGCTCGTAGCCACGACCTCCGAGAGCCAGTGCGGCCCCGAGGCTCGGTGCGTGGTCGAGATGGAGACTGCAGCCACTGAGAACATGACGTTGGCCACGATCGCCCCACAAATGCACCCGAGTGTCTGGATAGGGAGATACGCCGCAGCGTCCTTCCACCTGAGTCCCCCGAATGCGGCATCGACGAAGGAGACGATCGGATTGAAGTGGCCGCCGGAGATCGGACCGAACATCAAGATGATGGCAAAGAGCCCGGTCGCCGTGGCAGCGGCGTTCTCGAAAAGTTGGAGCCCGATCGTGCCTGGGGACAGGTTCTGGGCCGCGATGCCCGACCCGATCACGATGGCAGCGAGGAAGGCGCTACCCAGGAATTCGGCGATCAGCCGTCGCCACAGGACGGTGCCGCCCAGCCGTTCCTCCGCCGATCGAGTTCGTAGCTCAACAACAGGAGGCATCGGCCTGTCCTCCGCCAAGCGAAGCGGGAGCACTCTCTCCGTCCTCGGGGGCGCAACACGAGCGATCGCCGACAAGGCCGGTCTCCGCCGGGGCGTCGGAAAGGACCGTATAGACCTCCCACGGCGCGCCGTCAGGGTCGCGCACCCAGACCTTGTCCTGTCTGGCGTAGCAACAGGTGGTGTCTTCCTCCACCTTCGTGGCAAGTCCCGCGTCGTTCAGAAGACCGGTGGCGGTCGCGACCTCGTCTCGGGTCCGAACCTCGATGCCAAGGTGATTGAGTGCGCCCGAGGTCCCGCCGGTTCGTCCCGAAACATCCTCCATCAGCACGAGCTTGAGCGGTGGGTCGGAGATTGCGAAGTTGGCATACCCCGGCTGGCGTTTGGCAGGCCCAGTCCCGAACAGCTTGGAATAGAAAGCAACCGCTTCGTCGATGTCGCTCACGTTCAGCGCGAGTTGGACCCTTGCCATTGCTGCCTCCTCTATTATCGACACGTATCGATACATGGAGTATCCTCGATACATCGATATCTGTCAATGGGAGGTCGGATGACAAGACGTGGAGCAACGCTCGAGCTCGATGCCGTTACTCAGTGCTGTCCGTCCGTGCTTACGTCGCCGCTCGAGGCCGACGACGCCGCCGAGCTCGCCACGGCTTTCAGCGCGCTCGCCGACCCCGTGCGCCTGCAGGTGCTCAGCATCCTGGCAGCGGCTGACACGGGCGAAGTCTGCGTCTGCGACTTCGTCGAGCCGTTGGGCAAGAGCCAGCCGACCGTGTCGCATCATCTCAAGGTCTTGAGCGACGCGGGCCTCGTGCATGGGGAACGCCGCAGCAAGTGGGTGTACTACTCGCTCGATCGCGCTCGCCTCGTGGCTCTGCGAGGAGCCATCGACTCCTGAGCGGAGCCGAGCTCCACCCCTGATTCTCCTCAGCGATCATGACTGAGCCTGCGGAACACAGCGTGTCCCTCGCCACCGTCGTGCGCGAGTGGAGCCGCATTGGGATCATCGGATTCGGCGGACCACCGACCCACATCGCTCTGCTCCGCAAGCTCTGTGTCGAGGACCGAGGCTGGCTGAGTGCCCACGAGTTCGAGGATGGCATCTCGGCGACCAACCTGCTTCCCGGCCCGGCCTCGACCCAATTGGCGATCCTTTGCGCCTGGCGACTGCGCGGCCGGCTTGGCGCGGTCATCGGGGGTCTCTGCTTCATTGTCCCCGGGCTCGTCATCATCTTGGCCCTTTCCGTCGTCTTCTTGGCTGCGGATCCGCCCCTGTGGATCCAAGGAGCCGCCGCCGGGGCCGGGGCCGCGGTGCCCGCTGTGGCACTCAACGCCGCCATCGGACTCATGCCGGCCAGTTGGCGACGGACGGGCACCTTACGGTCCGCCAGGGCTCGCTGGCTCTGCTATTTCGTCGCCGGCGCCGTCTCAGCGGCGACGATCGGGCCGTACCTCGTGCTCGTCCTCTTTGGGTGCGGCTTCATCGAGATCGCCGTTCGGGCCGGCCACGCCAGCGCCTCGGGCAAGACCGGGTTCTTCTTGCTCCCCGCGAGCGCGGCGCCCGTGGTGACCGGAGGTTTGGCGGCGCTGTGTTGGGTCGCCCTGAAAGTTGGAGCACTCTCCTACGGAGGCGGGTTCGTCATCATTCCGCTCATGCAGCACGACGCGGTTGTGACCTATCACTGGATGACAGGGGCTCAGTTCCTCAATGCCGTCGCACTCGGCCAGATCACCCCTGGGCCCGTCGTTCAGACCGTCGCGGTCGTGGGCTACGCCGCCGGAGGATTGGGCGGAGGTCTGTTGGCAGCTCTCGTCGCCTTCGCTCCTTCTTTCGCCTTCATCATCGTCGGGGCACCACACTTCGACCGGCTTCGTACAGATGCAAGGATCCAGGCCTTCCTCACCGGAGCCGGCGCCGCGGTCATTGGCGCGATTGCCGGTTCCGCCATCCCCCTCGGGCGTGAACTTGCTCACCTGTGGCAGCTCGGGATCCTTGGTCTCGCCGGCGCATGGCTCCTGGGCTTCAGGCGAGGTGTCGTCCCCGCCCTTCTCGTGGCAGGGCTATTGGGAGTCGTCGCAGTGACGGCAGGTGCGCCTCCCTGATTCCAATCGCCTCTGGGGGTGGCAAAAGAGCGATCAGATCCTTGAGCGTCGAAACCGAACCCACCTCCCACTTGGCTCAAGGACGATACGGAGGTGCCTCCCCCCATCCCCAGCGGGGCACCGGGGCATGCTCAACAGTGTCCGCGTCGACTTGTGAGTTGTCGAATGCGAGCCGCGTGCCCCACTCGAGATAGGCCATCAGGGCGGACCGGAACTCAGGGTCGCTCGGCATCCCCGCATCGTCGGCCGCCAGGCTCATGAGCGAGACGAAGCGGAACCGCTGCTCCTTCGTGATGCCGAGCTCCAGGTGCTTGTGCAGCATCCGGTCGTAGCCGCCCAGCGTTTCGGTGTAGTCCGCCGGGCCTCCGAAGACTTCGCACCACCAGACAGTCACGTTTCGGCGGTGCTCCTCATGAACCCCGCCTGGAAACAATCGGGACAGGAGCTCGTCATGTTCGACCCGGTCGTAAAAGGCATTGATCATTCTGTCGAAGGCCTGGCGACCGCCCGCCCATTCAAAAAGCGTCGGGTCGTCAGCCATGTCGGCAATGTACCCATCACGCGAGCGGCTCCGAGCAGTGGCCTCAGCAGAAGCGCTGATAGGCGCCTGGGCGCGGGTGCTCCGAGCACTATGAACTCCCCCAGGACCGTGCCTCGAAGTACGGCGGCGGCAATATGTGGACCTTCGTGAGCTGCAAATCCGTGCCGCCTGTCGGCACTCCCGCGAAAGGAGAGCGCCGGGAGGCGACCTCAGCGGGCAACTTGTGAGACAACCGCCGAATGCAATAGTTCAGTGGCGTCGGCCGGAAGCAGAAAGCCGTGTGCGCGGTCCAGTTTCACCGCTCGGGCCCAGGCCGCGACGAACTGGCCGTGGGTCTTATAGAGGTTGGCGAGGTCAGCTGCGCTGTACGGCACGGTGGAGCCGAAGAGGAAGCAGAATCCGCCGCTGTTGCCTTGGCTGCCCAGTGCGGCGATCGGTGCGCCGACTTGTGGCGTTCTGACGCCTCCGATGACGTTTCCGTTTGCGTCGAGCTTGTACACAACCGGCGAGACATGGGTTGTTGCCAGGGGCGGCGCCTTGGGAGGCGGCACGCCGGCCACAATCCACTTGTTGAGCCCGTAGACAGCGGCGTCGAGCGCCCAGTGTGTTCCCCCCGTGTTGATAGGAACGGCGCAGTTGAACCCGCCAACTGGAGTGCGAGTCGGATTCTGCATCGCAGCCAGGTTCTTCACTGCCCCTTCGCCGTTGCCGGTGTCATTGGGGCCTATGGCAAGACCGTAATAGTCGTAGTGCGAGCTGCCAGCGACCTCCCAGAGTCGGAACCACTTTGGACTGCCGTAGTGCAGGCGATCAGTCAGGTTGCTGTTGTCGACGTCGGTTTCCGTCTCGAACTCGAGGACGGGGACGCCGATATCGCTACGGATCGTGGTCGGATGCGGCGCGGCGTAGTTAGTCTGCGGTGTCTGGGACAGTGGAGCGCCGGTACCGAATTGGCTGTGTACAAGAAAGCCTTGATACACGTGCGCAATGGGCTGTACTGCATCGATGTACGTCATGAGCCGTCCAGCCGACTGCGATTCACCTGCCCCAATGAGCGTGTGCGGCCTCAAACCGCCCAAGATCATCGGTAGCCTGCGAACAGCTTGGCCGGCCTGAGAGAAGATGTCGTAGGAGAAGCTGTCGCCTGGGTGCGCGAGCGACGAATACTCTGCCGGATCGGTGGTCTTGGCCGAGTTGATACCCGCTTGCTGAGCGGAAACCCCTACCCAGACGAAGCCGTCGCGGATGAGCTCATTGTGGGACAGCGTCCAGTCTGGACTGTCATCCGTTCCGCCGCTTACATTGAGCCATTCGACGACCACCGTCCCGTTGAACTTCTTCGGGTTGATCGGACGGTAGACGGCTATCCGTGTTTCAAACGGTGCGCTCGCGCCTGTTGCCATCGCCCACTTGCCGTTACTGGTTAGGGGCTGCGCGGGCGCATAGGAGTGAGCGGTACCAGAAACGAAGAATTGCGACTTCTCGTAGCCCACCCGCGACAAGTTGAAACTTGTGCCATAGAGGGTCTTACTGAACGTCGGAGATCCGACTGGCACGGGACCAGTCACCTTGACTCCTCCTAGGGCATGTGAGGTATTCGTCAAAGTCGAATGGCCAAGTGACCTGGGCGACGCTGAACTCAAAGATGCTCCGTACGCCGTGAGAACTAGACCGACACTGAGTGTGGCCGTGACGCGGAGTGCAACGCGCCGATTGCGACCGCCCCTCCATCGATTCGGGCCAAAAGTCACGTCCGAGGTCATGTCCCCCCTTGTTCACCGGAAGTCCACCGCCGTCATAGGCGGTGGGTCGTCCGCGGGCGATTCACCCTTCCACAAACAAGGGTCCCCGTCGCCGGCCCCAGGATTCAAGGGCAGGCTGAGATCGATGTGAAGGACGGGCAGAAGCCGCGCCGGTCGGTGCAGCAGCGCGCTAGCGTTGGTTATGTCCCCATGGGTGTCCGTGGGGTGCGTGAAACCTGGTCCTCGTGGAGCGCCGTGCCGTAGTCTGGGAGACGCCGGTGGACCAGATGCCAAGTGGTCACTTTCGCCACGACGCAGCTTGAGATGGCGGCCGACAGACTCGCACGCATAGTGGCTCGCCTTGCCGCCGCCGGTGGCAGTCCGTCCGTGCCGGGGCCGCTCTGCGAGACCGCGGCGGAGGTCGTCGGTGTCACGGGAGCCGGCGTGATGGTCCTCGCCGACGGAGTCCCCCAGGCATCGCTGTGTACCACGGGCCCGCTGGCAGCCCTGATCGAAGAACTGCAATACACCCTGGGAGAAGGGCCCTGCATCGACGCCCACCAGACTGGCGTCGTGATCGCCGAGCCCGATCTTGCGACACCGGCGACGTTCCGGTGGCCGGCCTTCGCCCCACAGATCCTTGCCGCTGGGGCCCACGCCATCTTCGGCTTCCCCGTGCGGATCGGCGCAGCCCGGATAGGAGCCCTCAACCTCTATCGGGATCGTGCGGGTCCGCTCAGCGACGACCAGCACGCCAATGCCCTCGTCATGGCCGATGTCATCGCCCGCACCCTGCTCTCACCGCAGGCTCCGGCCGAGCCTGGTTCGATTCTCTCCGAATTCAACACCGACATCCACGTCGTGGTCCACCAGGCCGCCGGCATGGTGTCGATCCAGCTCGGCATCAGCGTGGGCGACGCCTTGGTCCGCCTGCGCGCCTACGCGTTCCGCACGGGCCTGTCGCTCGTCGAAATAGGCCGCGAAGTGGTCACGAGGCGATTGCGCTTCGACGATCTCGAAGGGTATTGACCAATGGACCAGTGTGCTCAAATATACGGAAAGATGTTCTTCTCCCACCTGACCAGATCCCGCATCGCCCTCCGACCCGACTCCGTAGAGTGCCCGTGCTGACCGGCGAGGGCTTGCTGATCCGTACCTTGGTTGAGTTGGCTGACAACCTGGTCGAGGATTTCGATGTCGTCGATCTGCTGACTCACCTTGCTGACCGCTGCGTGGAAGTGCTCGATGTTGACGCATCCGGGGTCATGCTGGCGGCCCCGAGTGGCGCCCTCCAAGTCGTGGCCTCCTCCAGTACGGCGATGCAGGTCCTCGAGCTCTACGAGCTGCAGGCCGACGAAGGGCCCTGCGTCGACTGCTACGCCACTGGAGAAGGAGTCGTGAATTTGGACCTGGGCGCCGCCAGCACCCACTGGCCGCGCTTTGCTCCACAGGCGGTCGCCGCCGGGTTCCGGTCCGTCCACGCCCTGCCACTGCGTCTTCGAGGCAGGACGATCGGCGCGCTCAACATGTTCCGCACAGCAGATGGGTCTCTCGGCGAGAGCGACGTGATCGCCGCCCAAGGACTGGCCGACATCGCGACGATCGCCATCATTCAACATCAGGTCGCCGTGGACGCCCAAACGCTCAATCTTCAACTGAGCGAGGCTCTCAACAGCCGAATCACGATCGAGCAGGCCAAGGGCAAGATCAGCCAGGCCGCCAACGTCGACATGGACCACGCCTTCCAAAGGTTGCGGGCACATGCCCGCAACCACAACCAGCGCTTGTCTCAAGTTGCTGCCGACGTTGCCGCCGGCACAATTCGCCCCGACGGCATCGATCCCCTCCCTTGACGATTCCGCACTGACCCGCGGATCGGCGCTCGACGAGGGCGAATTCACCAACACTTCTACTTTCTGCGGTAAACGTGACAATGCCTATTGGCAATGTTCGCATCGACCAAGTACCGCAAAGTGGCGCGGGTCGATGGCAAAGCCGAATCGCTCCTTCGTCGTCCGATTCAGACTCCGAAAGAGATCGTCGGGCACATCGATGATCGTGCCGCAGCCCTCGCAAACCAAGTGGCAGTGCGCATGCTCGGCCAGGTGGTAGGTGGCGGGGCCGTGTCCGAGATGGGCGTGCACGATCACGCCGAGCTTCTCCAGTTCATCGAGATTGCGGTAGATGGTCGAGATGTGCACATCTGGCGCCTTGGCCTGCACAGCCCTTGCCAGATCCTCTGCCGACACATGCCCAGATGCCTCGAAGAGGACCTCGAGGAGAAGCCGACGAGAGCTCGTGGCCCTGCCCCCTTGCTCCCGCACCAGGGCAAGCACGGCGTCGACGGAACTCACGTCGGCTGAAGCACTCTCAACGCCGACAGGACTGCCCATTCCCATGCATCGTATTGGTAGTCCGTATCTATTGCAATAGTGTCGCAGTTACTTTAGGGTGCCAAGAAGCGGTCAACCCTGGAGGCAATGTCGATGGCGGCGATGGTTTCGATGGCCAGCGCGCGATCACGCATCACGCGCATCCGTGACGGCCTGACACCTCGCGAGTGGCTCAAGGTCGGGGGAATGGCGCTGACGATCATCGGCCTCAACGTGCTCGGATGGGGGCTGCTGGCGGTGACGCTGCGCGGTCATTACCACGTCTCGCATACCGAGGTCTTCGGCTTCGGCACCGGGGTGCTCGCCTACACCCTCGGAATGCGGCACGCCTTTGACGCCGACCACATCGCAGCCATCGACAACACCACCCGCAAATTCATTCAGGACGGCAAGCGACCGCTCAGCGTGGGCTACTTCTTCTCCCTCGGCCACTCGACCATCGTGTTCGTCCTCGCCATCCTGTTGAACTTCGGCATCCGGGCGCTCAACAGTGCGGTGAAGAACAATGGCTCGGGCTTGCACCACTGGACCGGGATCATCGGCACCTCGGTGTCGGGGACGTTCCTCTACCTGATCGGCCTCTTGAACCTCATCGTGCTGATCTCGATCATCAAGGTGAGCAGGGAGATGCGTCAGGGCCGCTACGACGACGCCGAACTGGAACGCCAACTCGACAGCCGCGGGCTGATGAATCGAATTTTGGGAGGCTACGCAAAACGCATCGACACCCCGTGGAAGATGTACCCGGTCGGGGTGCTCTTCGGTCTCGGCTTCGACACGGCCAGCGAGGTCGCCCTCCTCGTGCTGGCCGGATCGGCCGTGGTCGGCGGCCTGCCCTTCTACTCGGTGATCTCGTTGCCGGTCCTCTTCGCCGCCGGAATGTGTCTCTTCGACACGATCGACGGGTGCTTCATGAACTTCGCCTACGACTGGGCCTTCGCCAAGCCGATCCGCAAGATCTATTACAACCTGACCATCACCGGCCTGTCCGTGTTCATCGCCTTGTTCATCGGCACAGTCGAGGTCCTGGGGCTCATCGCGCAGGAGACGAACCTCACCGGCGGCTTCTGGGCCTTCATGCAGAATTTCAGCATCAACCGGGCGGGGTTCATCATCGTCGGGGTCTTCGTCGTGACGTGGATAGTCGCCCTGGCCGTCTGGCACTTCGGAGAGATCGAGCGGAAATGGGAGGGTCAGATGGCCGAGGCCCACGCTGCGTTGGCCGAGACCGACTTGGATTGAGGGATCCACTCGCCGGATCGGCCGACTCTGCTCACAGTCGGTGCGTCCACCCGTCCCGAGATGGTTGATTCGGAGTGGGTCATTCATCAGATCGGCGCCGCATCTCGCCTCGTCGACTGACGGCAAGCCGCGAGTCGAGACCCGTTGGAGAGAACACGAACCTTTTGTGCTCGGCCGTCGTAGTGCCGTACGTGTCTGCGCGTATGACGAGCAGGGAGGGCGATGGATCCCGGTTGAACTCTCTTCCGCTGCTCGCGATCCCGTATGCCGGGCTTTCGCTCCCCGTCATGACGTCGGCCCAAGCAGCAGCCGGTCTGTGTTCGATTCTGTGGCTCGTGGACGGCGAGGATCCCACCGTGCTGGCCGACCGGCGGGCACTGGAGCGGTTTGGCCAGGTCGCCGAGCTCAGGGGCCTTTCCCCCGATAAGTGGGCGGATGCCGTTGGACCGTTCCGGCCCGACGGCATCTTGACGTTCTCCGACACCGGGATGATCCAGTTGGCGCGCCTCGCCCAGGACCTCGACCTGCCCTTTCACTCACCGGAGGTGGCGCGTCGGTTGACGAACAAGATGGCCCAACGAGACGCCCTCCGGCGTGCTGGCCTGCCGGTACCCGAGACGACGGGCGTTGACAGTCGTCTGGACGCGGATGCCCTCAAGCACTTGGCGGCGGACATGCAGTACCCCGCTGTCCTCAAGCCGGTACAGGGGACGGACAGCCGGACCACCCTTCGTGTCGATGATGCGGTTGAGCTCCTGGCTGCGTTTCAGTCGCTGTTCGGCGACAGCCGTCCCGACATGATGCTCGAGCAGTATCTCGGAGACAGCGCACCTCGTCTTGGCCGTGACTTTGCCAACTATCTGTCAGTCGAAACCGTGGTGAATGGCGGTCACACCGAGCACTTCGCCGTGACCGGTCGGTTTCCCCTCGCTCCGCCGATGCGGGAAAGCGGATTCTTCATCCCAGCGGATCTCGCAGCGGACCAGAGAACGGCTGTCGTCGATCTCGCGTCTGCAGCAGTGGATGCAATAGGGGTGAAGAACGGTTGTCTCCACACCGAGATCAAGTACACACCTGAAGGACCCAGAATCATTGAGGTCAACGGTCGTCTCGGTGGCGGCGTCCCGCTGATGCTCGAGATGGCGGGCGCCGCCTCCGCACCTCGCGTGGCGATGGAGGTGGCATTGGGCCGAGATGGTGACCCTTCCACCCTTGTGCCACAGGATGGCATCGGATTCAGGCTGCTGTTCCATGCGCCGACGACGGCACGCAAGGTCTTGGCGGTCGAAGGCCTGGAACAGATCGGCCGATTGCCCGGCGCACCGACGGCCACATTGCATCGGCCTCCTGGAACGGAGATCGACTGGCGTACCGGCACCAACGACTATGTCTATGCAGTCATCGGTGTGGCCCGGGACTACGACCAGCTCCGCACGATCCACCGTATGGCAGAAGCAACCGTGCGCATGAGATTCGAGGAGGCTGGCGCAGCGAGGCTGGCCGTCGGCTCGGTCAAATGACAGGAGCCCGGCCCCACACGGGACCGGGCTCCTGCTCGAGACGCGAAGCAACTGCGGGCAACTACCCCGAGGTGGTGATCCCGATTGAGCTCATTCCCACGACCGGCTGGTTGAGCTTGATGCCGCCGGCAGATCCGAGGAACTTGGCGTCGCCGTAGTTGAAGATCCCGCCGTCAGACGCGGTGAGCCAGTATCCCTTGCCGTCCGGCGTCGCACTGATGCCCACAACCGGCTTGTTGAGCTTGAGCCCCCCTGCGGAGCCGAACAGGCCGGCAGAGCCGTAGTTGAAGACACCGCCGTCAGACGCCACGAGCCAGTACCCCTTGCCGTCGGGGGCAGCGGCCATGCCGACGATCGGCTGGTTGAGCTTGATGCCGCCGGCAGATCCGAAGAAGCTGGCGTCGCCGTAGCTGAAGATCCCGCCGTCGGACGCCACCAACCAGTAGCCCTTCCCGTCAGGCGTCGGAGCCATGCCGACAATCGGCTTGTTGAGCTTGATTCCACCGGCTGACCCGAAGAATCCGGCGTCTCCGTAGTTGAAGATCCCTCCGTCGGACGCGACAAGCCAGTAGCCGAGTCCGGCTGGGCTCGCAGGTGCCCCACCGGCACCTGGGACGTAGGGAGTGGATGCCATGCCGACCACCGGCTTGTTCAGCTTCAAGCTGCCAGTCGAACCGTGGAAGCTGGCATCCCCATAGCTGAAAACACCGCCGTCGGAGGCTACGAGCCAGTACCCACCCTGGTCCTGAGTCTGGGTGATCCCCACCACAGGCTTGTTCAGTTTCAGGCTGCCCGCCGAGCCGAAGAAGCTCGCATTGCCGTACGTGAAGACGCCGCCGTCAGATGCGACCTGCCAGTATCCGCTGCCGGGCGCCGGCGTGTTGAAGGTTGCAGCACCGCCCGGAAGCGTCGTGATGGTGTTGGCCGGGTTCACGGTCACGTCGGTCACGCCGCTGATCCAGAGACCGTAGAACTGGCCGAAGATCGTGTTGCCACCCACCGTCGTCGCCGTGATGGTGGGGGCGATCGCAGGGGGAAGCTGGTCCACACCGAGGATGATGCCGGCCGTAGTGGGCGGACCGTTTGTCTGGCCCCAGTTGTTCGCCGGGCCGACCGTGTTATTTGTGATGACCGTCCCGGTCACCACGTCGTTGGGCGCATGTGAGTGCACGATGATGCCGCCCTCGAACGAGTCGCTGATGTTGTTGTTCGTGACGGAGATATCGCTGACCGTTGCCGCGACCGACGCCGCCGCAACCACGATCCCGCCGAGGTCGGGGCCGGTTGCCTTGAAGACGCCGATGTGACCCGTGATGGTGTTGCCATCAATCGTCCCGGTGGTGATGCTGCCGCCCGTGTTGTGGGTGGCGTACACGATCCCGCATGATCCGTAGTTACCCGAGATGGTGTTGTCGGAGACGTCGTCATTGGTTGCGGCCACCGGGACATTCGGACCCGCATTCGGCGCGCCGGGATTGACGGGACCGTTGTCGTTGACCAAGACGCCGCCGCCACCGTTGTCGGTGACCGTGTCGTCATTGACCAGAGAGTTGGTCGCGCCCGCAAGAACGATGCCTCCGAACGAGATGATTTTGGGGTTCGGGTTGAGACCGTTGTTCTGGACCGTGTCGTTCTGGATCGTGACCGTGTCGGCCTGGTCGACCAGGATGCCCGTGTCGTTGGCACCGCTCACGGTGACTCCATCGGCCGGCGTCGAGCCTCCAATCGTCAGGCCGGTAACCCCAGGCTCGACGTAGATGCCGAGGTCGCAACCAGTTGCCTCGACGGTCTGCGCGGTGATGGGCGTATTGGTGGTGACGTCCATCGCGGTCGTCAATCCCGTCGAGCCCGCAGCGGCACAGGTAGGAGCAGCGTCGGCCGATTGCGTGAGAAGGGTGGTGGCTGCGGTACCGGTTACCGCCAGTGCGCTCACTCCGAGCGCAGCCGTACCCAACAGACGTGAAAATTTTCTCTTCCTATTCATACCGACTGACTATCACAACGGGGGACACTGTCGCTTTCAATTCATTGTGACGAAATCGCAACCACTCGCGAATTTGGCCGGCTTCACAGCGTTCACGCGGGCTTGCGTCGGAACAACAAATTTAGTGATGCGCCCAATGACTGCTCTGTTGCAAGATCGTGATAGAGCGCCCGTCGAGAGCGAGAAGGTGCTAAGGAGACATCCAGGAAGGACCCGTTGCGAAATCCACCCGGAGCCATCCACAGTCGCGGCCTTGCCGCCAACCGGGCAATCGCGGCAATCGCGGGAATCGCTCATCTACAGGCTTCAACGGGACGCCGACGAATTCGGAAAGCGCCGTGTTACATTCCGCCACTTCGAATTTGAGGGCAACACCGCCGTCGGCCGGGCAAAGGACAGGGATGCAACGACGCCCCCACCCACTCGTCATTCCAGCTGCTCTCTTGAGCTCCCTCGTCGGGCTGACCGCATCCGGGCTCGTCGCCGACAGCGCGGGGGCTGCGGCCAAGTCGTCCGGAACCCTGACCATCCTGGTGACGAACGATGACGGGGTCACGTCGCCTGGCATCAACGCCACCGTGCAGGCGCTCACGGCCCTGCCCCACACCAAGGTGACCGTGGTCGCACCGCTCACCAATCAGAGCGGGACCGGAGCAAAGGTGACCGCAGGCGCGTTGACGGCCTCCGACGAGATGACGGCGGGCGGGTACCCGGCGAAGGCCGTGGCGGGGTATCCCGCCGACACCGTCATCTGGGCCATCGATGATCATGGCGTCTCGCAGCGCCCCGATCTCGTCGTGTCGGGGATCAACTTCGGGGAGAACATCGGTCCTCTGTCCTCTCTCTCGGGCACCGTCGGAGCGGCACAGACGGCGCTCGCACGCGGCATCCCTGCGCTCGCCGTCAGCCAGGGTGTCGACAACGGCCAGTCCCCCGACTTCTCCCAAGGTGCCAAGTATCTGATCGCCTGGGTGCAGACACACCGCAAGGCTCTCGTGGCGGCAAGGAAGGGAACCGCCGCCAAGACGAACGGCAACCTCAACGTGCCGACGTGCGCCACGGGTCACATCAAAGGTCCGGTGAACGTGGCCCTCGGTACGACACTGACTGGCTACTCGGTTGACTCGGTGAACTGTTCCAGCACCGCGCTCAAGCCGAAGATCGACGTGCAGGCCTTCGTCGACGGATTCGCCTCGCTGACACCTCTGCACCCGGTGAACCCACCGCAGTAGATCGCCCCCGGGACGCCTTGGAACCGACCGAGCGATCGGCCTCGTCCGTATCCCGGCATCATCCCGCTGGCGCTAGGGAACGAGGACGACGCCGGCGCCGGCAATGTCGGGAACCTTCCAGATCGCTTCCGCGTCGGCGACTCGCCGTCACAGGACGACGACGTACAGCCGTTGGCAGAGGTCGGCGCCGAGCACCAGTGTCGTGCCGTTGGCCTCGAGCAGGAGCGTGCCGTCGGGGCCCTTGTTGCTCACCGTCGCTGTCGTTCCCGGGATGAATCCGGCGTCGTCCAGGTAACGCAACGTCGTGCCATCGAGCTCGACCTCTTCGCCGAGGCGTTCGAACCGCACCTCCAGGCCGGGTGCCACGGTGGCCAGGGGGACCTGCGTAGTTGGGGTCACCGGACGGTTTGCACTGCCGGGAATCGGGTTGCCGTGGGGGCAGGTGGCCGGGTCGCCCAGAATCTGTGTCAACCGGGCCATCACTTCGTCTGACATGACGTGTTCCCAGCGGCCGGCCTCGTCGTGCACCAGGTGCCAGGGCAGGCCGATGACATCGACGAGAAGCCGCTCGGCGAGCCGGTGCTTGCGAATGACCGTCTGCGCAACGTCCTGGCCCTGTTCGGTGAGGGTGATCGTCCGCCCCGAACGCTCGACGTAGCCGTCGGTGGCCAGTCGGTCGAGCATCTCTGAGACCGTCGGCGCCGACCGTCCGAGTCGCTCGGCGATCCGGGCCTGAATCGGCGGTGTCCCCTCCTCGTTGAGGGACTCGATGGCCTGCAGGTACTCCTCGACCGGCGGATGGTGCTCGACCGGTTGGTACGAGACGCTGGTGCCTTCGGCGTCAGTCACGAATCTGCTGGGCCAGGTAGTGGTCCTGGCCTACCTGCTCGACCAGCGAGAGCTGGGTCTCCAGCCAGTCCGCGTGGTCCTCTTCCCCTTCCAGGATCTCCTCGAGGAGGTCTCTCGTCCCGTTGTCTGCCCGCTCGACACAGAGAGCGATGCCACGGTTCAGACGGGCGATGGCCTCCCGCTCGAGCGTGAGCGCCAGGGACAACTTCTCCACAGGGGATTCCCCGGTTCTGATGGTGCCCAGTCGTTGCAGGTTGGGGTGGCCGTCGAGGTAGAGCAGGCGCTCGATCAGACGGTCGGCGTCCTTCATCTCGTCAATCGACTCGGAGCGGAAACGTTCGGCGAGTCGCTCGTAGCCCCAGTTGTCGAACATCTTGGCGTCGAGGAAGTACTGGTTGACAGCCGTCAGTTCCGCCGTGAGGACCTCGTTGAGGAGTTCGACGATCTGCGGGTCACCTTGCATTCGTCGCCTCAGGCGGAGTCGTCATCGCCTTCGATCGTAGGCGCCCACCGCGCCACGCGCGCGAGCGTTTTCTCAGGCGGCCGAGGCAGTTGCGGGAGCCCGGTCGGCGCTCGTCGTCTCGAGCAGCGCCTCGAGCAACCTGTGACACCCGCCGCACCCGCCACCGGCCGTGCACCGCTCCGTGATCTCCCGAACCGTGGAGGCTCCTGATGCGATGGCGGCGTCCACGGTCCGATCCGAGACCGCTTTGCAGTGACAGACAACCATGTCCCTAGAAACCCTCCTTCGGACGGCCGGAGACGTCCGTTCCGTCGCCGATTTTCCGGGTGACCGACGGGGTGCCCTGCGCCAGGAGGGCCGCCGCCACCGATAGCGAGATGGGGCGGGCGACGGGGAGGCGGTAGCCGACACCCACAGCCTCGGCTCGGACGGCGTCGTGGTCGACCACGAACCGAACCCAGTCGACGCGGCGAAGGCCTGCGGCGCGCGGCTGTTCTTGCCATTCCCTCTGCCTCGACATGCGGGACTCCGTTAGTTGAAGGTATGGTCAGCCTAAACATTAGGCAGCCCTAAGTCAAGCGAGAAGGCATGGCTACCGACTTTCGTCATCGGCTTCCGAGAAGGCATGGCGGCCGTCCTTATCGTGGGCATCTTTGCCGTGCCGGGCGGACTCGCGCCCGGCGGACACTGGGGCGACTGCCTCTTCACCTGAACCTGGCAACGGCACTCCTCGGCGCGCCCGACCCTCGCGACGGTGTCATGCCGAACTACTGATGCTAGAATAACTATTATGGTTTTAGAAACACCAGTGGCAGGTGTGGCTGCTCCCGGAGCCATGAGCCGACGGCGACGCGTCGGTGTCCTGTTCATCTGCTGCATGAGCCTGCTCATCGTCGGCATCGACGTCACCATCGTCAACGTGGCCCTGCCCTCCATCGGCAAGGACTTCCACGCCTCGCTCTCTGGGCTGCAGTGGACGGTCGACGCGTACACGCTGGTGCTGGCGAGCCTCTTGATGATCTCCGGATCGACCGCCGACCGCTTGGGTCGTCGGCGGACCTTCATCATCGGATTGTGCATCTTCGCCGCAGGTTCGCTCCTCTGCAGCCTTGCCCCCAACTTGGGCACCCTCGTCGTCTTTCGCATGGTCCAAGCAGTCGGCGGGTCGATGCTGAATCCCGTGGCCATGTCCATCATCACGAACACCTTCACCGTTCCCCGCGAACGGGCCCAGGCGGTCGGCATCTGGGGTGCGGTGGTCGGCGTCTCCTTGGCCCTGGGACCCGTCGTCGGCGGAGTGTTGGTGACATCGGTCGGGTGGCGCTCGATCTTCTTTATCAACATCCCGATCGCACTGGCGGCCATCGTGCTTGCGCTGCGGTACATCCCCGAGTCCAAGGCCGCCGTGGCGAGAAAGGTGGACGTTCCGGGGCAGTTGCTCGTGATCGCATTCCTCTCCTCGCTGACCTACGGCATCATCGAGAGCCCGACCAAGGGTTGGTCGTCGGGCGTCATCATCGGTGCCTTCACGGTCGCCGCGGTGTCCCTCGTTGGGTTCCTGCTCTGGGAGCGCCGAGCCAGCGAGCCCCTGATCGATTTGCGCTTCTTCCGATCGGTGCCATTCTCGTCAGCCACCGTCATTGCCGTCGCGGCCTTCGCCGCCCTCGGTGGATTTCTCTTCCTCAACACCCTCTACCTGCAGGACGTGCGCGGGCTTTCAGCGCTGCAAGCCGGGATCGACACGCTTCCCATGGCCGTGATGACCATGCTGCTCTCGCCCATCTCGGGACGGATTGTCGGTCGGCGCGGCGCCAGGATTCCCCTCCTCGTCGCCGGCGTGACCCTCACCGGCTCCTGCCTGATGCTCGTCGGGCTGAGCGCGATCACGCCGTTCACGTGGTTGTTCACGGCCTACGTGATCTTCGGAATCGGGTTCGGGCTCGTCAATGCGCCGATCACCAACGCCGCCGTCTCGGGCATGCCCCGGGCCCAAGCCGGTGTCGCCGCAGCCATCGCGAGCACTTCGCGTCAGATTGGTTCCACGTTGGGTGTGGCCGTGGTGGGATCGCTGGTCTCCGCGTCGCTGCAGAAGGGAAACCACGTCGACTTCGCCGTGGCGAGCCGGGCTGGGTGGTGGGTTCTCGCCGGTTGCGGCGCCGTCGTGTTGATCCTCGGGCTGGTGGCGACGACTTCCTGGGCCCGGATCACCGCGCACCGAACGGCCGAGGCGATCAACCCCGAATTCCTGGAGGTGCATGCCGCATGACGAACGTTGGAGTGCGGCGCGACCGGGCCGCCCGGCAAGCCTGGCAGGCAATGAGTGACCTGGTGCTGGACAACCAGCGCCGACGCGAAACGAGCGAGCAGGTCGGCTTGAGCTTCGGAAAGATCAGGGCCCTCCGCAGGATCGCCAAACGGCCCATGCCGATGCGGGAGCTGGCCTCCTTGCTCGGCGTCGATCCGCCCAACTTGACGCCGGTGGTCGACGATCTGGAGGGCGCGGGTCTGGTCGAACGCCAGCCCCATCCCACCGACCGGCGGGTGAAGCTCGTGGTGGCGACGCCCGAGGGCGCGGCGCTGGCACACAAGGCCGACGAGATCCTGGCCCAGCCTCCGGTCGGCCTCTACGAACTCCCCGCCGACGCGCTCGAGAACCTGGTTCGGACGTTGGCCCAGGTCTGTGGGGACTCCGATCCCGATCGCCGAGCCTGACTCAGGCGCGCAGCACCTGCGAGCCAGGGAGGTCGGAACCGGTCGCGCCGTGCAGCAGCCCCTCCAGCAGTTCCACCCCGTCGACCACGCGTGGACCGGGACGTGAGAAGTAGGCATTGGCGTCGACAGCGACGATGCGACCAAGGCCTTCCACCTCGGGACGGGCCAGGAGCGCCGGGGCTTGCTCCACCGCTCCCACCAGGTCGAACCCGCAGGGCATGAAAACCGTGACGTCGACCTGTGCAGACGCGATCTCCTCCCAGGAGAGCCGGCGCGAGCGGTCACCGGCCGCAGCAAGGACGGGCTCGCCGCCTGCGGCCTCCACCTGGTCGGGGACCCAGTGCCCGGCGTTGAACGGTGGGTCCGACCACTCCAGGACCAGCACCCGCGGCCGGTGGTTCCCTCGTACCCGCCGCCGCACGGCCTCGACCCGGGCCCGCAGACCCGCCATGAGCACCTCCGCGCGCTCGCTGGTGCCGGTGGCTGCCCCCACGGTGCCGATGCAGGCGATCACGTCGTCGAGCCGGGCGGGGTCGAGGGACACCACGTTGGCGTGGCACCCGATCACGTCGAGCGCCTCCTCCACCGCGCCCGATGGCACCGCGCAGACTCGGCACAGATCCTGGGCCAGGATCAGGTCGGGATCGATGGCCCGGATCCGGCGGTCGTCGAGGGTATAGATCGATTCTCCAGCGGCGACGCGGGCACTGACCTCGGCGTCGATCTCCTGCGCACTCAACGAGCCGTCAGTGGGCAGAGCGGTTCCCGAGACGATCGGCACGGTGCGGGCGGACGCGGGATGATCGCATTCGAAGCTGACGCCCCGGAGATGCTCCCCGAGATCCAGGGCGAAGACGATCTCGGTGGCGGACGGGAGGAGGGAGACGATCTTCACTCCGTGGGCCCCCGGCCCGCCACCGGTTGCTGCACGAAGTCGACCTGCGGCTCAAAAACGGCGCGGCGTGAGGCCCGACGCAGTGCTGCCAAGACCGGTCTCCCGATCACGAGGATCAAGACCGCGCACGTCACCGCTCGGGTGAGATCGAAGCCCAAGGAGGTGGTCAGATCGAAAAGAAGGTAGCGGTGCAGATTCGCCATGGTCCCGAGGCCCGGTACGAACGAGTAGGTGGTCGTCGAGCCGACGAAGGGCCAGAACCAGAAGTTGATCAGGAGCCCGTAGAGCAAGGCCGACACCACCCCATAGGCGGCGAGGAGCAGGCGCTCGGGAAAGCCCCGCATCGGGGGAGGCATCCCGCACCGAAGCCGACCCACGCTGCCGCCAACATCTGGAACGGCAGCCACGGGCCGACGCCCCCCGTGATCAGAGCAGACGCGAAGAACGCGATGGCGCCGAGGACGAATCCGAATCCCCTCCCGAACACGCGCGCCGACAAAATGAGCAGAAACCACTCGGGCTCGAAGCCGTTGATCCCAGGGCTCGCCACGCGCAAGGCAGCGAAACACGCCGCGAGGATGCCGAGCAGCGCCACTGCCTTGGCGTCGATCGCACCCTCGGACAGCTCGGCCATGACGATGGCCAGGACGAGCGGCAGGAGGCCGACGAAGATCCAGGGCGCATCGCCGGTGTGGGCGGAGTTCTGGCCCGCCGATTGGTGGATCAAGAGCGGCCACGCGAAGGCGGCGACACCAAAAACCGTCGTGAGGATGAGCAAGAACGTCGAGCGAGTACGGAACCGGATCGCGGGAGCGAATCGGCGTCCTGGTCTCGACGCGGGCGACGGGACCGACAGGGTCATGCCGGAACAGCTTCGTCGAGTGCACTTCGGACCTCGTCGACGGTCAGCCACTCCTCGGGGGCCAGCACCTTGGCCACCTGCGGGGCGAAGATCGGCGAGTGGCAAACCACCTGTCGGGCCGGACCGTCGGTGATGATCTGCCCGTCAGCCAGGACGACGGCCCGGTCCGCCACGCGAGCGGCAAGCTCCACGTCGTGGGTGGCCAGCACAATGGCGTGTCCGCCTGCGGCCAGTTCACGCAACACGCCGATGAGGCGGTCTTTGCTCGGGTAATCCAAACCCCTTGTGGGCTCGTCGAGCAGCAGCAGAGCCGGCGACGGTGCGACCACGACGGCCAGGGCCAGGGCCAGCCGCTGACCCTCGGACAGGTCGCGCGGGTGGCGCTCGCGGGGCATGCCAGGCAGGACGCGGTCGAGCGCCTGCGACGTGGTGCCAGGCGGGAGCGAGGACGCCTTGTCCGCCGTCTGACACTCGTCGTGGACACTCTCCCCGTAGAGAAGGAGCCCCGGGTCCTGTGGCACGAGCCCGACATGGCGGACGAGGTCCGCGGCACGGAACGATTGCGGATCGCGGCTGTCGACCAGGGCAGTACCCCGCGTCGGGCGCCGCAGGCCGGAGAGCGTGTTGAGCAACGTGGACTTTCCGGACCCGTTCCTGCCCATGAGGGCCACGACCTCGCCGGTCCTGATCGTCAGGTCGACGCCATCGAGCGCGACGACAGGCCCGTACGAGACGGTCAGCCTGTCGACGGACGCCGCCTCGGCCTGATGCGCATTCGCATGCGGATTCGCATGAAGAGCGGCGCGTTGCAGCGGCGGCGCGAGCGGCGCGAGCCGCTGGCGAAGCGGAGCGGACCGGCGGCGCGCGTCGCGGACGGAGAGCGGCAGCGGGTCCCACCCCATGAGGCGGCCCAACTCGACCAGGGGCGGCGCGACCGGGGAGGACCGCATCACGATTTCCGGCGGTCCGACCATCAGCGGTCCGCCTCCTCCGGGAACCAGGATGATCCGGTCGGCAAACGGGACGACCCGTTCCAGCCGGTGCTCCGCCATGACCACCGTGAGGCCGAGGTCGTGCACCAGGCGGGCCAGCGCACTCAGGACTTCTTCGGCCGCCGCTGGATCGAGCGCGGAGGTGGGCTCGTCGAGGACGAGCAGACGCGGAGACGCCGTCAGCACCGCCCCGATCGCAACCCGTTGTTGCTGACCACCCGACAGGGCCCGCAAGGAACGGTCGCGCAGGTCCTGCAGGCCCAACAGGTCGACCGCATCCTCGACCCGGCGCCGCATCGCATCGGAGGGCACCCCGAGGTTCTCCATGGTGTAAGCCAGCTCGTCCTCGACGGTCTCGGTGACGAAGCTCGCCAGCGGGTTCTGGCCGACGAAACCGACCACGTCCGCGAGATCGCGTGGCCGATTGTCCCTCGTGGTTCTGCCGTCGACCGTCACGGTCCCGGCCAGCGTCCCGCCACTGAAATGCGGGACCAGGCCATTGATGGCTCGCAGAAGCGTGGACTTGCCCGTCCCGGTCTCCCCCACGACCACGCAGAGTTCGCCTTCGGGAATCTCGAGGCTCACCTGGTGCAGCGTCGGGTGACCAGCATCGGTATACGTGAAGGACACCCGGTCGAAGCTGATCATGTCGACACCCCGGAAAGGTCCGACTGGACCGGGTCGCGTGGCGTGCGCGCCCGCTCTTGGAGAGATGTGCTCGTCGTCGGTCCGCCGGACAACAGAGGTGGTCGCGGTCGAGGTGGGGTTCGGTGCGGCGACGGCCGGCACCAAGGCGATCAGGATCCCCACGACGGGCAGCAGCGGAATGGTCGGAAAGGCCAAGGGGGAGAACGAGACAGTGAGCCCGGGGACGTCGAGGGCACGGGCAATGGCCATGCTGAGCAAGGCGACGAGTCCCGAGCCAGCAACGATCCACTCCGGCCGTCGCCACGGGTCGGGGCGGTAACGCGAGCGCGCCGTGCGGCGTCCCCCGACAGCCAATCCAATGCCGCAAAGCACTGCTGCGACCGCCAGGACGGGGAGTCCCAAGCCGAAGAGGGATCCCCCATCGATGACACCGTAGGTACCGACCGCCATCAGCAACAACCCGCCGACCGTCGCTCCACCGGCCAGCCATCGTGAAGTCTTCTCGACGGGGATCCGTCGTCCGTACCCTCGGGCGTCCATGCTCGTGGCCAGCTGGAGCGAACGATCGAGCGCGCTCTCCAGTACCGGAACCGCCACCCCCCTCATGCCGCGCAGTCCCTTGGTCGGAATGCCGCGCTGGCGGCGCGCCTGACGAACGATGCCGATGGACTGCACGAGTTCGGGAGTGAAGGAGAGGGCCACCGTGACTGCCACCCCGGTCTCGTAGAGGACCGCGGGCAGCGAGCGTAGAAGCCGGTAGGGGCTGGCGAGAGAATTCGCCGCGCCGAAGCAGAGAAGGATCACTGCAATCTGCAGTCCGAGGACAAACGCGTCGAGGATGGACTCCAGCGTCACCGGACCGCCGATGCTCACGGCAGCCGCCCAGGAGGGCAGCGGCACCTGCGGCAAGGTGAAGAGCACATGCCCAGGGATGCCGCGCTGGCCGAAGAGGATCTCGATCACGATCCTGATGGCGATGACGAGGACCCCAAGGCGGAGGAAGAACGCGATGGAGCGCGACCACGGCGCACTGCTGCGGCGGGCGGACACGACGACGCATGCCACAGCGCCGATCAGCGCCAAGAGGAACGGGTTGTTCGTCCGCATGGCGCAGATGGCCAGACCGGCCGCCCACAACCACCACGCCACCGGGTGCAGGGAGCGGCGCCGGGGGGCGGCGGCCGGCGTCATTCCTCGGCCGGCCTACGGCGCCATCGGAGGAGAGCGAACCCTCCCAGTGCGGCAACGACGACCGCAATGACAATCACCGGAATGAGGCTGCTCGACGAGCCTCCGCCGGAGCTCCCGTGTGAGGCTCGCCCTGGCGACGGCGGACCGGTGCACCTCGGACGATCCGTGGCTGCCGCGCCAGCTCCCGCCCGCATCGATGGGGGCCAGCGTGGTCGTCGTCTCGCCCGCCACCGCGGTGGTCGTGGTCGTGGACGCCGCGTTCGCCTTTGCCCCAGCGCTCGCCGTGGAGCGGCCCGGGGCGGCCGACCCCGGACCTGTGGCTGGGCCCGTCTTGGGAGTGGTCGGCGCCACGGATGGGGCCGATGGCGTGGTCACTGTCGTGGTCGGTCGCCTGCGCGGACGGGGATTGTGCAGGCGGCACCTCGGTCGAGGCGTTGCAGATCGCGGCATACGACGGCGCGACCGCGGGCGGAGGATCGCTGGCATTGTCCGGTTCGTTGGCCTGGAACTCCAGTCCCTCTACGTCGTTGCCCGGGTTCGAGACCGACTGCTCGGTCGGGCCGTTGTTGGCGTACACCCACGAACCCGAGGACCCGTGCCAGTACGACCAATAGTTGTAGTTCCCGTTGCCGACGTTCTGACCACAGTTCTGCACGCCGTTGGCCGGGTAGTCGTCGATGGCGCAGAGGAGGCCCGAGCGGCGTAGGCCACGTTGGACGATCCGACGGCGGCCGCGAGGGCATCGGAGTCCCGGGCGTTCGACGCCACGGGCACGCACTTCGACACCGCCGATCTCCCAGAGCCGTTCCCGAAGTCGACGACGACCGCGACATAGACGTCGTTGCCCACCGAGTCTGCCGACGCAATGGCCAGTTTGAGCGGGACCAGGGCCCCGGGCCCCACGGGTGCGAGCACTGCCGCAGCAGCCCCCACGAAGAGCCCCCACATGAGCACCCGGGCCCTGGCTCCCGCGCGGCGCACGTTACGAGGCGCTGCCCGTTCCGCCCACGGCATTGTTGACCGCCGAGCGACGCAGCCGAACCGGAGAAGAGGGCGTCGCCGTAGTTGAAGATGCCCCCGTCGGCGGCGATGAGCCAGTAGCCGCCGCCGTCACGGGTCCCGGCCATGCCGACGATGGGCTGGTTCAGCTTGATGCCTCCGGTCGAACCCTGGAACACGGCGTCGCCGTAGCTGAAGATCCCTCCGTCGGAGGCCACGAGCCAGTAGCCGCTGCCGTCGGGGGTCGCCGCCATGCCGACGATCGGCTTGTTGAGCGGTTGGCCGCCACGAGAGCCGAAGAACGCCGCGTCGCCGTAGCTGAAGATGCCGCCGTCGGAGGCGACCAGCCAGTAGCCGCCGCCGTCAGGCGTGGCCGCCATGCCGACGATCGGCGCGTTGAGCGGTTGGCCACCACGAGAGCCGAAGAACGCCGCGTCGCCGTAGCTGAAGATGCCGCCGTCGGAGGCGACCAGCCAGTAGCCTCCGCCGTCAGGCGTGGCCGCCATGCCGACGATGGGCTTATTGAGCGGCTGGCCGCCGCGGGAGCCCGAGGAACGCGGCATTGCCGTAGCTGAAGATCCCTCCGTCCGAGGCCACGAGCCAGTAGCCGAGCCCGTTCAGGGTCGCCGCCATGCCCACGATCGGCTTGTTCAGGGGAATGCCGGCAAGCGAACCGATAGGACTTGGCCGAGCCGAACGGGTGGACGCCGCCCGTCGCCGTCGTCACCCAGTACGAGTTCGTCGGCCCGAAGCCATAGGTCAGGCCGGCCAGGATCGGCACGACCTGGTTGGTGGCGAGCAAATTCCCGGTGGTGTTGTCCTGAAATCCCAGACGCCCCCAGGTCGCACCGGACGTCACGACAAAGGACAGCAGCGCAGCTGACCGGCGAATGCCCGGAACTGGTGAAGCGTGGCGCTCGTCGGCGACAGGCCCAGGGCCAACAGCGCCTGAATCACCAGGCCGGTGGACTGCGAGTCGGTCTGCTGCGGCTGCCGCGGTGGTGTTCGGGTACGTGCTCCACCCTCCGTCGGCGTCCTGCCCGGCGGTGAAGTAGGCGAGGGCGCTCGACTCGATGCTCGCCGTCAGCGCGCCCTGGGCGGCAAGTCCCTGGAGGGCGAGCGACGTCGTTTGGTTGTCCGGCCCCGAGAAGTTCGTGGGATCTTCCGTGCAGCCGCCGCCCGACCGCCTGATCCGGCAAGGTCCAGCCGCCGCTGTGGCACTGCTGACCGGTGAGCCAGCTGATCGCGGCTGCGTCGGCCGTCTGACCGACCGCCTTCAGGGCGGTGAAGACCAGGCCCTGGGCGTACGTCGCCGGCGAAGAAGTCGGTCAGCTGCTGCTCCGTCCCGAACAGTCCCGGCGTCGGGTCCGGAGGTCTGCTCGGTGGCCAGCAGACGTGACACGAGGTTCGTTCCCCCGAAGTTGGTCGGGTCGACACCCATGGCGTGCGCGTCGAGGATCAGCGCGGCCAGTTGCGCCGGGCCGTCGGCGCCGTCCACGGTGATGTACGCGTTCGGCGTTGGCCTCCACGTAGGTCAAAGCGCCGTCTGCTGGCGCTCGTGTCCACGTGCGCCGCAGCCAGGGCGAGGATGCCGTTGACGGTGGCGAGAGTCGAGAGGAGGGCCCCCGATGCTGCCGTTGGCGGCCTGCTGCCCCGCAATCCACGTCGCGCCGGACTGGGCCGCCGCGAACTGCGGGATCTGGGGCGGTACCGATGCGGCGCCGGCCGGTGGTGCGAGTGGACAGCAGCGTGGCGGACGCCAACAGCACGGCGACGCCAACGGAGGAAGCACCCATCAGGGTGCGGCGGATGATGTGGCATGGATCTCGCTTCCCGGACCTCGACCCGGAAAACTCCGCACCAGCGGGGTCACACCGAGCCCCGGTCCTTGTGTCTCGACGGTGGGAACTCAACCTGACCTCGAGGTATCCCGGCTCATGGTGTCGCCTCAACGACGCACCATTCACGGTTGCGGACCAGCGCCGGAGTCTCACCGGCTTCCCCTCGCGGGCAGTACAGCTACAGCACGTGTTGCTGGCCGTACGGTACCACGGCAGGCCTCCGGCAACCCCGGCTGACTTGTGGAGCGCACCGAGAGGTGAGTTCCGACCGGGTGCCCAGACGGTCATGGCGACGGACTCCTCAACGAACTTGGGCCCCGTCATGATCCCCTAGATTTCTCCCGGCGGCGGCGCTCGCTGTTGCTGTGACCTTGCATCCGAACCGCGTGGAGCGTGACGCACATGGCTATGGGAAATCGGCCGGAGGTGAAGACGGCGCCGCGCGCCGATCGTGGCGCTTGGACGTGTCTCTGCTGGCCGGTCATTTCGCCACCGCGCTGGCGCGGGTGCCGTTCCGCCATCCCTTCTGCCGGTGAGTCGTCACCGCTCTCGAACCTCGGCATCACCGTGACGCGAGAGGTCATCCGCGCCTTCATGGGCTATTCCTCGTCGCTGCGCATCCCCGAGTTCCGTTCACTCGAGTTGGTGCTCGACGACATCTGCAAGCGGATCATGCCTCCCATCGTCCGCTCGCTCGACGTCGAGGGCCGCGCCGCCGAATTCGGTGGCGTCCCGGGGATCCTCTACGTCCCGCGCCACCGGACGCCCGAAGGAGTCGTGCTCTACCTGCACGGCGGCGGGTACATCGGCACGTCGCCCAACATGTACGCCTTCTTCACCGCGCAGGTGTGCCGGCCAAACCGGCTGCGCCGTCTTCGTCGCCGACTACCGACTGGCCCCCGAGTTCCCCTACCCCGCCGGCGCCGAGGATGCCTCGGCCATCTTCACGGCACTGCTCGAGCTCGGGCATCCCGTGCGAACGCATCTTCCTGGCCGGCGACTCAGGTGGCGGCGGGCTGGCCAACACCGTGCTGCTCGAGGACGCCGAGACCATCGATCCCGTCCGTCCCGCTGGTCTGTTGCTCTTCTCGCCCGAGGTCGATCTCCGTCTCGACGAGGACTCCATCACCGAGAACGCCGACCACGACATCCTGCCGTGGAACATCCCGACGACGGCCTACCTGCATGGCTTGGACGTGACGAGCAGCCTGGTGGCGCCGCTTGAACGCGGACCTGAGCGGGTTCCCGCCGACGTGCGTCACCTGGGGAGGCGACGAGATGTTCCGCGACCCGATCCGTCGCTATGTCGAGCGCCTCCGTGCGGCCGGGGTTCCCACCGACGCCAGGGAATTCGAGGGAATGTTCCACGTCTTCCAGATCCTGATGCCGTGGGCCGACGACAGCAGGGAGGTCTTCCGCCACGTGCATCGGTTCATCGACCGTGTTCTCGCCGACGCGCCGCCCCTCGGTTCCATCGACGTCTGCAATGCACTCGGCCTCGCAACGGCGCGCCTGTCCGCCGAATCGGGAGAGCCCACCCAGTTCAACTAGGGTTGCCCCGGACCGACGACGAGTCGGAGGGCAGATGCACCGGAGAACGACCGTTGGTGGCCTCACTGCGAGCGTCCTTCTCGCAGCGGCGTTGCTCGGCGCCTGTTCCGACGACGGGTCATCGTCCCCGCCGACTTCCACCAGCACGCGTCCCACCACAGCCTCAACGACGACCACAGTGCGTCTTCGTCCTCGTCATCCGCTGCTCCATGCACGAAGAGCGCGATCACTGCCGGGGCCACGAGCTCCAGCAGCGTCGGCCCAGTCGACGCGGTGAACGGCTTCGGTTGTTCCGGATCGTGGGCCTACGCCGACGTCACGGTGGGCTCCGGCTCGAACTCGTTCGACGCCGTCATCGTGCTGCAGGCCCAAGGGTCGAGCTGGTCAGTGGCCGACCGGGGGAATGCCTGCAACAACCATCTGGTCCCGAACGCCATCTACACCCAGGCCTGCACGACCAGCTGAGTGCTGCTGCCGGCGCCGGACGGAATGGTCGCCAGCGCTCGTCAGGCCCTCCCGAGACCGTCGGCCGCCTTGCGCAGGTCGCGGCGGAAGTCCGGGTGGGCGATGTCGGCCAGCAGATGCGCCCGCTCGCGCACGGTCGCGACCGGTGAGTTCCGCCGCCCCGTATTCGGTGATCACGACGCCGGTGTGATGGCGCGGCGTGGAGACGACTGATCCCTCCGGAGGAACGCCCGCAATGCGGGAGACGACCTCGCCGTCGCGCTCTGCTGTCGAACGCAGACAGACGAGCGAGTGGGCGTCGAGGTGCAGCTCGGCACCGGCAACGAAGTCCTCGTGCCCCCCCACTCCTGAAATCTGCCGCCCGTCGATGCTGTCGGCCATCACCTGGCCGTACAGATCGACCGAGAGCGCGCCGTTGATGGAGACGAGGTTGGCGTTGCCGGAGATGACCTTCGGGTCGTTGACCGTGTCCACGGGCAGGAACGCCACGTCGTCGTTCTCGTCCAGCCATTCGTAGAGCTCGGCGACGCCCAACGCGAAGGTGGTCACCGACACACCGTCGAACACACCCTTGGCGTCGTTGGTGACCTTACCGGCCTGATGCAGTCGCATGAGCCCGGTGGTGAACATCTCCGAGTGGACACCGAACCCGCCGAGCGGCCCGCGTGCCAGCTCTGCCGCCACGATGTTGGGGATGGCCCCGATGCCCGTCTGCAGCGTGGACCCCTCGTGCACGTAGGCCAGTGCGTGGCCGGCGATGGCCTCGTCCACCTCGGTGCTGGGCGCGTCTTCCAGCGCGAAGGGCGCGCCATCGGACTCGACGACCACGTCGATCACGTCCAGCGGGATGGTGTTGTCGAAATGGGGGCGGCAGGCTTCTGGTGCGGGGCAGATGCGGGTTGACCTCGACGATGAGCAGCCGGTCGGGGTCACGTCCGGCACGCAGCAGCTCATCCCGCGTCCCGCCGACGTGCAGCGAGAGGTTGACCCGGTCGCTGCTCGTCGGGGGGCGCCGCCTGCACCACCATCACGCGGGGAGCGAAGCGGGCCATGATCGGCCCCATCTGCCGGAAGCCACCCGGCACCAAGTCCACACGGTGACCCTGGGAGTGGAGGAACCGCTCTGCCGGCCCGAAGAATCCACAGCGGTAACTCACGCCGGGCCTGGTGAAGACCTCGTACAGGTTCAGGCACAGCGCTCCGCCGACCTGCAGGTCCTCCCAGTCTGTGCGTGCCCCCAGCGCGGTCAGAGCCCATCGGGGATGCCCGGGCCGAGCCCGAAGCCGATCCGGTCGACCGGCCGGATCAGCGCAACGGCGTCTTCCATGGTCTGCACGGTTGGCATGGGCTCCACTCTCGCGCCCGATCACGCCGTGACCACGGACTTCGGTACCAGTGCCGCGACGCCGGCGGCAATCCATGACTTTCGGCTCTACCCCCTCTGGGCACGCACCAACAGAATGACTGAGACACCCTCCTCTTCCCAGACAAAGGTGCTTGGAGAATGGCGGCCACCCCCCTCGGTCGCCATTTTCCAATTCCGGAGTTGTTTCCGGGCCGGGTCAACCTCCACGAGCACCCCTCCGCGCCCCGCGACACCGACCACGGCGAGGTCCGGCCGTGCGGTCGGATTCTGCGCCGGGGCGACGTCCGCCTGACCCAAACGCCGACGACGTCCTCGCGGTGATCTGCCTCGAAGCGGCACGCACTCCCTGTCTCAAACCTCCGTGACGTGGCGGCGAGGGTCCCGGTCTCTCTCGATAAGCTCGGCCCGGCGTTGTCCCCGCGTCGGCCTTCTCGTCGACGCGGCGTCCTGCGTCTGGCCCGGGCTCTCCGTCGAGCCCGAACCCATCATGGAGGGTGCACAGCAAATGACCGCACAACCGTCATCGGACACAGGCAGGATCGTCGTGGGCATCGACGGCTCTGACCCCTCGCTCGACGCTCTCGCCTGGGCTGTGCATCAGGCGATCCTCACCGAAAGCACCCTCGAGGTCGTGATGACGTGGGAGTGGCCGACCAGCTACGGCTGGGCCGTGCCGATCCCTGACGACTTCGACCCCGAGTCCGATGTCCGCAAGGTGCTCGAGACCGCCATTGCCGGACCGCTGGCCGATCACCCGGACCTCAAGGTGGAACCCCGGCTGATCAACGGCCACCCCGCGCCGGCCCTCGTCGAGGCGTCCAAGGGAGCCGACCTGCTCGTTGTCGGAAGCCGCGGCCACGGCGAGTTCGTCGGCATGCTGGTCGGCTCGGTCAGCGAATACTGCGTCACCAATGCGCACTGCCCGGTGCTCGTGCATCGCCTCGCTGGCTAAGGAGCCTCCGCCTGGGCCGCCTCGACGGCACGCCAGCGCGCGGTGCCGTCGGCCCGCAGCTGGGCCAGCCCGGGCCCTCCGCCCGTCGATGGGGGTCGGTCGCCGCCGTCACCGAGCAGCGCGCCGAGCGTGGCCCGTACGGACGACGTCAGGGCGGCGGCCTGGTACCCACCTTCGAGGAACAACGCCAGCCGGCCCGGGCGCGGCGCGAACTCCCGCACGACGCAGGCGAGCTCAGCGAAATCGCCGCTCGACAACTGCAGGTTGCCGAGCGGGTCGTCCCGGTGGGCGTCGAACCCGCACGAGACCAGGACCCAGTCCGGCGCGAACTCCTCAATGGTGCTGCGCGCCTCCTCGTCGAGGGCGGCCCGCACGACGTCGCCGGTCGCCCCGGGAGGCAACGGGAAATTGAGCGTGAGGCCGGGGGCGGCGTAGCCGCCGACCTCGTCGGCACGGCCCGTACCGGGATAGAGGGGATGCTGATGGGTCGAGACATAGAGGACGTCGGCGTCGTTCCAGAAGATGTCCTGGGTGCCGTTCCCGTGATGCACGTCCCAGTCGACAATGAGGACGCGCTCGCCCAGCGCCGTACGCGATGCGGCGGCGACCGCCACGTTGTTGATGAGGCAAAAACCCATGGCCCGATCGCCGGTGGCGTGGTGCCCGGGCGGGCGGACCGGGACGAAGGCGACGCCGTCGCCCCGCTGCTCCAGCGTCTGCAATGCGGCCAACCCCGCTCCCGCGGCGCGGCGGGCTGCCGTCCACGAGTCCGTCCACGCGTACGTGTCGGCATCGATGTCCCCGCCTCCCTCGGCGCAGAACGACTCCATCCGGGCGAGGTACGTCGGGTCGTGGACGCGCGCCAGGTCGGTCAACGACGCCTCGTCGAAGGCTGGCGCGATGACCTCGTGCCCCGGTCCCAGAGCCTGCACACCGGCCATGACGGCGTCCAGGCGGGAGGGACGCTCGGGATGCCGAGGTCCGCCGTCGTGCTCGGCGACTCCCGAGGGGCCGGCGACGACCAGCGCTGTCACCGGAAGACCCCGACACGCGGGGCAACGGGTGAATCGGGCGACGTCGCAGTCATGGTCTCTCCCTCCCCTCAGCATGGTACGGGAAGGCCCCGTCAACGTTTCACGCCAGACCACACCGCCCTACGCTGGCTCGCGATGGTGGCCGTCATGCAGGCGTGGGTGGTCGACCAGCCCGGCCCGGTCGGCTCCACGCACCCCCTCGTGCAGGTGGAGAGGCCCGTCCCCGAGCCTGGCCCCGGCGAGGTCCGCGTGCGCGTCCGGGCCTGCGGCGTGTGCCGGACCGACCTCCACCTCGCCGAGGGTGACCTCTCGCCGCGCCGCCCGCGGGTGACCCCGGGGCACGAGATCGTCGGGGAAGTCGACCGTCTCGGTGCCGGGTCGACGCGCTGGCGGGAGGGCGACCGGATCGGCGTGCCCTGGCTGGCCCACACCTGCGGCATCTGCCGCTTCTGCCTGTCAGGCCGCGAGAACCTCTGTCTGGCGCCGCGTTTCACCGGCTGGGACGTCGAAGGCGGCTACGCGCCGTACGCAGTGGTGGAGGAGGACTACGCCTACGCGATCCCCGAGGAATTCGACGACGTCGAGGCGGCGCCACTCCTGTGCGCGGGAATCATCGGCTATCGCGCGCTCCAGAGAGCCAACCTGCCCGAGGGAGGGCGACTCGGGATCTACGGGTACGGAGGCTCCGCCCACCTGACGGCGCAGGTGGCACTCGCACGCGGTGCCCGGGTCCATGTCATGACCCGCTCAGCCGAGGCCAAGCGCCTGGCCCTGGCGCTCGGGGCCGCCAGCGCGGGGGGCGCCGACGCGGCCCCGCCCGAGCCGCTCGACTCGGCGATCCTGTTCGCGCCGGTCGGCTCCCTGGTGCCGCCTGCCCTGGCGGCTCTGGACCGGGGCGGGACCCTTGCCGTCGCCGGCATCCATCTCAGCGATATCCCCACCCTGAACTACGCGCAGCACCTCTTCGAGGAGCGGGCGCTGCAGAGCGTGACGGCCAACACGCGGCGCGACGGGGAGGAATTCCTTGCCGAGGCGGCCCGTATCCGCATTCGCGTCTCCGCCGTCCCCTACCCCATGGCGCGTGCCGACGAGGCCCTGCGCGACCTGCATGACGACCGCGTCAATGGAGCAGCCGTCCTCGTGGCTTGACGCCCGTTCCATCGAGGACACGGACGGCACCACGACATCAGGGGATCAGGGGGAGCACCCCAAAAAGCAGAAAACGCCGACGGTGCCCCAGTCGATTCACGTTAAAACGTTGTCACAGGGCCCTTGGCGATAGGTCCTGGAGCTCTCGACTGGGGCACGCACGCCGGCAGTGCGATCAGGCGGTAGATCGCTAGAGCCATTATTCCCGATCCGCGGACCACTAAACACTCATTTTCAGGAAATTTTGGAAGCGTTTAGATGACGGGTTCTACCTGGTCAGCGGCCATGAGGACGGCCACCAGCTCGCGATCCCGCGGATACGACAGCAATTGGGACGCCCCTTCGAGGCTCAGCCAACGGACCTCGTCGACCTCGTCATTAGGGCTGAAGGACCCCCCGGTCGCCGCCATGATCCAGTAGGCCACCGTCTTCGGACGACCCTTGCGGTCGACGTACTGGGTGTGGCCTATGAACCGGAGGAGCTCGCAGGTCATGCCCGTCTCCTCCCGCACCTCCCGCAACGCCGCGCCGTCGAGGCTCTCGCCCGGCTCGAGCTTCCCCTTGGGGAACGACCAGTCGTGTTGCACCGGCCGGTGCACGACGGCGATCTCGAGCAGCTCGCCCTGGCGGCGCACGACCAGCCCACCGGCCGCCTGGACCACATCTGTCTGGGGAGGGAGCTCGGCCGTCATTGATCGTCGCGCCACTAGGTGGCAGGTTACCGCCGTACTCCCATGGAGCCGCGGCAATCCCGGCCGTCCCGGCAACCAATTGTGAGCCCGCTGTAGCGTGAGCACGATGTCCGATTCCAAGGCAGACGAGACCGGAGAGCACGACCCGGTCGAGATCGAGTGGCAGTTCGATGCCCTCGACCTGCGACCGGTGGTGCGGTGGCTGGCCACCCTCCCCACCCTGGCGATCGAGACGGGCGACGGAGGCACGATCACCGCACTGGCGCGCCCGCCACGGCGGCTGGTCGACTCCTATCTCGACAGCGAGGACTGGCGCATTGCCCGCGCCGGCTTCGTGGTACGCACCCGGCGCCGCGGCCGTCACGACGAGATCACCCTGAAAGACAGCCGTCCCGCCGAGGTCAGCGGTCTGCGGCACCGCCTCGAGGTCACCGAGGTCCTCCCCCCGTCCGGGCTGGACGCGTTGGGCACCGAAGGACCCGTCGGGCGACGTCTGCGCGCCATCGTCGGCTCGCGCCGCTTGCGCGAGGTCCTCCAGGTCCGCACGCGCCGGCGTCCGTTCGCGTTGCGGATCGGCGGAGTGGACGTGGCGGAGATCGCGTTGGACGACACCATGATCGTCGTCGGCACGGGGCAGCGCCCCATGCAGCTGCGGCGGGTCGAGGTCGAGGTCCATCCAGACTGGCTCGAGGGACTGGAGCCGATCGTGGAGCAGTTGCGGATGTCGTGCGGGCTCCAACCGGCGCGTCTGTCCAAGTTCGAGGCCGGTCTGTTGGCACTGGGCGAGGAGATCCCGGGCCCGCCGGACCTCGGGCCGACCGACGTGTCTGCCTCGTCCACCATGGGCGAGCTTGCCTTCGCGGTACTGCGGCGCCAACTCACCGTGTTACAGGCCAAAGAGCCCGGGACGCGGCTCGGCGAGGACCCTGAGGAACTGCATGACATGCGCGTCGCCACGCGACGTTTGCGGGCCGCCCTGTCCCTCTTCGAAGGCGTACTCCCGATCCGGGCCCAGGTCTTCCGGGAAGAGCTCGGGTGGCTGGCCCGCCTGCTCGGCGTCGTGCGCGACCTCGATGTCCAACTCGAGGGACTGGCCGTCATGTCCCCCAGCGTCGTCGACACCGCCGAAGCGTCCGCGGCCCACCGCGGCGATCCCCTGGCCGAGTTGGCGGCGCTTCTCGAGCGCGAGCGCGTCATCGCGCGCACCGACATGCTGAATGGGCTCGACTCGGTCCGCTGGGACCGCCTGGCCAAGGGCCTGACCGCGATGGCGCAGCAGGGCCCGGCGCGCCGCTCGCTGGCCACCAGAGTGCCGGCCGTCGTCGCCCTGCCCGACCTGGTGCTCACCCGCCACGACAAGGTCGTCAAGGCAGCAAAGCGGGCGAAACGGTCCGGCGTCGTTGCGGACTTCCACGCGCTGCGCATCCGCTGCAAGCGGCTTCGCTACGCCCTCGAATTCAGCAGCGACATCTACGGCGGGCAGACGTCCCGCTACGTGCGTGAGCTCACGGTGCTGCAAGGTGAGCTCGGAGCCATGCAGGATGCCGAGGTGGCGTCGCTGCAATTGGCAGCGCTGGCCACGGGGACGACGCACCTGCCCGCCGCCACCATCTTCGTGATGGGCGGCGTGGCGGAGCAACACCGACGGGAGGTGAGCCGGCTGCTCAAACGCCTGCCCGGCGAACTGCCCCGCACGCGCGGCCGGGCCTGGCGCGAGCTGCGGGACCTGATGGAGCGCCTGCGGGCGGAAGCCGAGATCGCGCGGCCGGCAATCCGCACCCCGCTGCGGGCCCTCCCCCGGCCACAACCCGAAGGCGCTCCGGTGGCGGGATCCATCCCGTCGCCGGCAACCAGCCCCGAGGTGCTCCACCCTGGGGCGGGACCAGAGCTCACGGCGTTGGAGCCGCCGCAGCAGTCAAGCCAAGGGGAATGACCCGGCGTCGTCTCCCATGACGACGCGGGGATGCTCCGTGACGATGAAGTGCAGCTTGTCCGTATCGAGGAAGTTGCCGATGTCGGTCCAGATGTCGGGGAAGTCCGGCTCCGCCATGTGGGCCCGGTAGCCATCCATGTTCTCGAACCACTGCACCGTCACCCCGTCGAACCCGGCATCGCCGTCCCCGTTGTAATCGTCCAGCGGACGCGGGTGTTGCTCGTAGCGCACGACGTGGCTCCCACTCTTGCTCGCCGCAATGAGCGGGCCGTGCACGTCCTTCCAGTACGCGTGGAACTGCGTGGGGGTGAGACCGTCCTTGCGCCGCAGCAGGCACGTGAGCCTGACCATGGGACCTCCTCTCGGATGTGGCACCGGCCGGTTCGAGCCGGCGGGTGCCCCGGCAGGCTACTGGCGGCCCGCGTTCTCAGGGGAGGGAAAGTGTCAGGCCGGCGCCCGAGCCCGTCGCGGTGACACCCACCGACACACCGCCGACCGAGACCGGCGGGGGGCTGACCGGAAGGGGGAGAGGCGGGAGAGGCGGGAGCGGCACCGTGACCGTCGCCGTGGTGGTCGTCGATGTCGAGGTGGAACTGCTCGTCGTGCTGCCCGAGGCGCTTCCCGCTGGGGTTGCTCCCCCGGTTCCCGCCGACACGTTCAGGGGCGGGTTCGGAGGTCGGGGCACCGAGCTTCCGCCTCCGCTTCCGAGTGGCAATGAAGGCGGAGCGGGAGATGTCGTGCCGCTCCCCGCGGCCGCTGCAGTCGCGCCGTCCGGCGAACCCGCGATCTCACGCGAGCCGCCCGCACCGGAGCCGTTCTCACCGGAGCCGTTCCCACCGGGACCGTTCTCACTCGGGAGGCCCAGGGACGGGAGGCCTCCGGCTGGTGCTGCGGTCACCGCCGCCGATGTGCCTCTCGCCGTTTCCGCGCCCCGCTGGGCCAGATTCGCCGCCGGCGTCGCCGCGGCGGCTCCGCCTGGGGCGCCGCCTGGCGACTGTTTCGTCGAGTCCGAGGAGGCCAGGAGGTGGGTGGAGGCGGGATTGACGGTGAAGGAGCCGCCGAGACCACCGAGGAACGCTCCCGCGGCGGCACACACCAGCCCTCCCGCCCCCACCATGAGGGCGCTTCGGCAGCGCGCCATCCCCCTCGTGCGTTCGCCTCGGGCCGGCCCCCCGTCGCTCGACGCTGGCAGCTCGGCTTCGCAGTGATCGCGCATCGACGCGCCCGCTCCCGCGCTGGGCACTGCGTAGAACCCTTTGGAGCTGCACTCACCGCGGCGCATGTCGTCGTCGCTGTCCTCCAAGCTCGCCATCATGCGACCTCCTCCGCAACGTGCCTCCCGGGGACCCTCGCAATGGAAACGTGCGACCACACCTTCCCTTGCGCCCCTGAGGTCGGATCACGAGAAGTCCCAGCCCCCGATGGTCACGATGGAGCCGCGCACGGGGAGAACGACCGTCATGGAGTGCTCACCCGGAGCGGATCCCCCCGAGAGGGTCACCGAGGTACGCAGCACCACCTGGTCGGGGGCGCCGGCGGAGGAGTCGATCTCGACGTCGAGCGGAGCGTCATGCCCCGTCACAGCCGCCCCGGCAAGTTGCGGCGGCAGAGGGAGGCCGGGTGCGATGGCCGACCACCACGCCGCCTGGCGCTGGGCGACCGCATGCAGTCCCCCGAAGTACGTCTGGAGTGCGGCCGCTTCCAAGGACAGCGGGGCGGGCGATTGCGCGAAGGCCACCGACGCGTTCACGAGGTGCATCGTCCCCATGGGTGCCTCGTTCTGCTGGAGCGTGAGCCCCTGCGCCTGCAAAGCCTGCGGCGCTGAAGTTTTGAAGTCGGTGGACGAGACCGTGCGCACGAATTGCGCGCCCGTGTCGAGCTTGGCGCCCTCCGTGGCCCCGCCCACCTCGGTTGCCCTCACGAGCAGGCGATCCGGGGTGAAGAAGAGCGCGTTGGGTGGCCAGCAGGTGTCGAGCACGAGGCTCGGGTCCACGCTGTTCGAGACCGCCGCTCCTGCGGGGACGACTTCCTGGTCGCTCACCCGGAACGTCACCGTGCTGCACGCCGTCCGGTACGTGATCAGGTCCCCCGCCTCGAGCTGGCTCAGGTGGACGAAGTAACTGACGTCGTGGGCCAAGAAGACAGCCGCGCCGTTCACGCCCGGCCACACCGACTCGGGGTCGTGACCGACCGCCACGTCGAGTTCGTTGTCGTCGGTGCCTTCTTCCACGGGCGCGCTGAGGTTGAGTGCGGGGATGGTGAGAATGCCCGAGAGTTGGCCCGGGCGGACACCCGCCACCTGACACGAGGCGCCGTGGGCCTGCGCCGCGATCTTCGCCATGGCGTCGCGCTCACGCCCGATCAACACGGCCTGCGCACGATGTTGGTGCTCCTGGTGGGCGAGGGCGTAGCTCCCGGCGAAGACGGAGCCGAAGAGCAGGACCACCCCGAGGAGCGTGAGCCCGACCCGGCGCAGCCCACGGAGCACCTTCATCCCCTCTTCGCTTCCGGCCGTACCTGCCCAGGACGGGGTTCCGCCACCCCGCCCCGGGGCAGTTCGCTGCACCGGTTCCCGCTGGATCTGCCGCTCGAGACGAGCCACCCAAGCCGTGCGCGTCAGCAATCGATTGCAACCCCCTGTGGCTGCCGCCGGGCCGGCCCCCGAGACCGGAGGGGGAACGGAGGAGGTCCCGAAGGCCGGGCCCGGTGGCGGTCCGCCGTCCGACTCCGAGCGGGTCGGCAGTGGTGGCTCATGAGCCACCTCGGCGTTGGAGGGGTGAACTGAGGGAACGGGCCAACGAGGCGACGCGGCGCCGGCCGATGAGCAACAAGCCGGCCAGGCCGGTACCCGTCAGCAACAGGATGGGCAACGTCCCCGCCCAGAACTCGCCGGTGTGCACCGTGGTCACGCCCGGCAAAGCCGCCGGTGGGGCCGGTGTCACGGTGGCGGGCGAGGTGACGACGGCGGGGGTGGACTGAGCCGCGGTACCGCTGACGCTGACATCGCCGAAGGTGAGCCCGATGCCACCCTGCAGGGCACTGAGCAGGCTGAGGGTGACCACGCCCACCTCGGCGTTGGCCGTCGCGCCTGGCGCCGAGGTGTCACAGGTGAGCACAGTCGCGTCGGGGACGTAGTCGATGATCCCCGTCAGCAGGCTACCGAGCGCCGGACCGAGCGCACTGCTGGCTCCCACCTGCGCCAGGATCTGGTTCACCAGGCCGGTCAGCTGCGTCACGTTGACGAACGCCGGCAGCGAGCCGCTCGTCGAGTACGAGACGAGGCCGGCGTTGCAGCTGGGGGTCACCGTGCCCGTGCTGCGATCGAGTCCCACCGATGCCGTCGTCGGCGCCACCTGCAGGTGGGCCAGGCCGAAGAGGTTGACGTCGACGCCGTGCAGCGTGACCGAGTCGGTGACGACGTTGCCGCTCGTGTTGATCGACGAGGTCGAGCCGCCCAGGTCGATGGTCAGCGGCCGCACACTGGTGGCGTCGGCGCCGCTCAGACCGAGGACCTGGTTGAGCATGCCGGTGACGAGCGCGGTCGCCGGCGACGAGTCGCTGGCCGCGTTCAACTGTGTGAGCAGCCCGCTCAGGACAGAGCACTCGCCCTTGGTGTCGCCGCCCCCAGCGACGCTGGTCGGGTTGAGGGCGAGGTTCGGCGGCAAGATGCCGTTGACCGTGCCCAGCAGTGCTTGCACCGCCGGCGACAGTGGGCTGGCGTGGGAGCCCGCCGCGGCCGAGGCGGCCGGGGCGTGGTTGCACACCGATGAGGCCGGGGGCAACGGGCCACCGAGCACACTCCGCAGGACGTGGGCCAGGCTGAGGCTGATCGACACGTCGGCCAGGCTGCCGGATCCCGATGCCGTCGGGTTCCCCTCGCCGTCCTCGGACGCCGACGCCGTGCCGCACGACACATTGACCTCGAGCAGACCAGAGTCGACCGGTACGGGGCACGAGTTCGCTCCGACCGGGCTGGCCTCCGCACCGTCTCCATGGGCCACCGCGTACTGTGTCGTGGTCAGCGCCACGCCGGAGAGCAACGAGGACGGGTTCGCCGGGCACGGGTTCGTGGTGGACGCGGTCGTAAGGCAGGCACCCGTGCCGGATGCTTCGACGTCTGGCGCGTTGCTCGCATCAGCCTCCGAACCGCCCCCGGAGAACTGCAACGCGTGGAGAAGGTCGAGCGAGACGAAGCCGCCGTTGGACTGGACCCTCCAGGGGGTACTCCGCGCGCCCACACCCGACGACGCGATGCTGAGCAGCGCCATGGTCGCCAGACCCACCGCAGCGATCCTGATCCGACCTCTCATCCGAAACCCCTGACCGTTCCCCCGCCGACGCGGAGGCCTCCTCTGCCCTTCGTGGATGAAACGGGGGACACCGCTGAAACTTGCGCCGAGCTGGGAAGAAATCCCGTTGCGGCATCCCCCATGCAGGCACGCTCCGCTCCCCGCTGTTCGGGCGCCGGACAGCGGGGGGAGCGCTGGTCGTCCCGTACTCTGTTCACGAAATGCCCGCGTCCCACGTCGTGCTGCTCCTGCTGGCGGGGCTCGGTGCGGGCATCTTCAACGGCGTGGCCGGCGGCGGGAGCCTGATCTCGTTCCCGATCCTTCTCGGGCTCGGCTACCCGGCCCTGACCGCCAACATCACCAACACCATCGGGATCTGGCCCGGCTACCTCGCCTCAGCCGCCGGCTTTCGGCGCGAGATCGGCGACCAGTCCCGCCGACTCCTCCACCTGACCCCGGTCGCGCTCTTGGGCGGGGTGACCGGCGCGGTGCTCCTGCTGACGACCTCCACGGCGACCTTCGACGACGTGGTGCCCTGGCTCGTCCTGGGGGCCGCCGCCCTGTTCGCCGCCCAGCCCTGGTTGCGGCGGGCCCTGGACCGGGGCGCCGCGCACCCACGCACGAGGCCCGTCCTCCTGGTCATCGGGGTCTTCGCCGCCTCCGTCTACGGCGGCTACTTCGGCGCCGCTATGGGCGTCATGTTCCTCGCCGTCCTGGGCCTGGCCCTGCCGCTCTCGCTCGCCCACACCAGCGGGTTGCGCGCCGTCCTCTCCATGATCGTCAACGGCATCGCCGCCGTTGTCTTCCTCGTGCACGGCGGACTGGTCTGGGAGGCGGTGGCCTTGCTGGCCGCGGGCAGCCTCGTGGGCGGTTACGCCGGCGCGCGCCTGGCCCTCGCTCTGCCGGCGCCCGCGCTCCGGGTGGTGGTGATCGTCATTGCAGTTGGCACCGCGGTGAAGCTCCTCGTCTGAACCTGCCGGCTCAGTCCACCGCGAGTGGGTAGGTCCCGGCCACCGCCCGCGACAGCTCCCGACGCAACGCCCGCCGGGCCTTCTCTGCCGTCTCGTGCGCCACCGGCACGAGACGCAGGCGCGTCCCCGGGGCGCACTGGCCCAGCCGTCCGTGGTCGGCGGACACAACGACAGCCAGCACCGGGTAACCACCGAGCGTGGCGTGATCAGGCAGCAGGACGACCGGATCGCCGTCGGGAGGCACCTGCACGGCGCCGGTCACGACACCCTGGGAGTCGAGCACTCCCCCGCCGGGTCCATCGCGCCACGACACGGACTGCTCCGCCCGGAGGCGCATCCCGACCCGGTTCGATTGGGGCTGCACCACGTAGACGGCATCGGCCAGACGTGCCATCGCCGCGTCCTCGAACTGCTCGGCGTGCGGACCGGGGACGACCCGCAGCTCCACCACCGACGACGAGTCGACGTCGGTGAAGCCGCCCGCCACGAGATGGTCCCCCAGCGGTGGCGTCCACGCGCCGGCGTGCAACACGTCCCCCGGAGCCAGTGGGCCGGGACCGAGCGCGGTCAATTGGTCGGTCGCGTTGCTGCCGAACCATTCAGGCGCGAGAAAGCCACCGGCCACCGCGAGGTAGCTGCGGCAACCGCCTCGCTGGCGGCCGACCTCGAACGTCTGGCCTGCTCTGAGAGGCAGCACCTGTCCTGCCGGCACCGGCCCGTCGTCCACACGCAGGTCCGGTGCAGCTCCGACCACTGCGACATGACACGCACCCCGACAGATCAGCCGGGTACCGCCGCCGGTCAGCTCGAGCGTGCCCGCCTCGGAGACGTTTCCGGCCAATCGGTTGGCCAATTCGAACGAGACCGGGTCCGCCGGACCGGCTGCCGGGACACCCACCGCAGCGACGGCGCGTCGCCCCCCGTCCTGGACCACACCCCGCAGCCCGGGGGTGAGGACGTCGAACACCGGCCGCGCCTGCGCAGGAAGGGTCCATGGCGGTGGGAGCACCGGAGCGGGCTCGACACGGGCACCGCTGCCGGCGACGGTGAAGCGGACCTGATCGCCCGGCGCCAGCACGGCATAGGGCGGACGCGCCGGCGAGAACAGAGGAAAGGCGGTACGGCCCACCAGGTGCCAGCCACCCGGAGAGGCCGTGGGATAGACGGCGGCCTGGCCGTTGGCGATGGCCACGGACCCGGCCGGAACCGCCCGACGCGGCCTGGAGCGCCGGGGGATGTCTCGGAGCGCCGGGGGCAGCCCCTCGAGGTAGGCGAACCCTGGGGAGAATCCGATCACGGCGGCTGTCAGAGGCTGCGCGGTCAGGAGCGTCGCGACCTCGTCCGGTCGGCAACTGGCCAATGCAGCCACCTCGTGGAGATCGGGCCCGTCAAACCGACACGGGATGGTGACGAGACGGCCCTGCGGGGCCTGATCCGTGGCCGGATCTCGTCGGGCCAGATCGGCCTGCGCGGCGCGGGCGATCTGCCCCATGGGCGCCAGCGCTGCGTCGGCGTCGGTCGCGTGGACCATGACGGTGGCGGCGCCGCTCACCACCTCGGCCTCGTCACCCAGCGTCGCCGTCAGCTCCTGCGCCAACCGATGGGCCGCGGCGGCGTCGGCCACCCCGATCAGGAAGGCGCGATCACCGAGGTGCCGCGCCGCCCCGACGGGGACGGACGGCGTCATGCACGCGCCGGCGCGACTACTTCGATCCCGGCGTCAGCCAAGACGCGGCGGACCGCGGCGGCGATGGCCACGGCTCCAGGGGAGTCGCCGTGGATGCACAGCGTGTCCACCCAGAGCGTCAGGACCGAGCCGTCGTTGGCGACCACCGCGCCCCGGGCCAAGCTGAGTGCCTGGGCCGCGGCCAGGTCGGGTTCGGCCAACACGGCTCCATCCGACGCCCGGTCGACGAGCCCGCCATCGTGGCGGTACGCCCGGTCACAGAAACCCTCCTCGTACGTCGGCACGTCATCGCGCAGCACCATCGCCATGCAGTGGCAACCCGACGGCAGCACCATGGCAACGCCCTCACCCACGCTGGCGCGCATGGCGTCCCGGAACGTCTCGTAGACGGCGCCGCCCTTGGCCACCTCCTCGTAGAGCGCGCCGTGTGCTTTGACCGACGTCACCGTCGTACCCGCCGCTCGGCAGACCCGCTCGAGCGCGCTCATCTGCTCGGCCAATGAGGCACGGAGCTCGCCCCGGTCGATCGCCATCGGCCGGCGGCCGAAGCCGGCACGGTCGGGGTAGGACGGATGGGCTCCGACCCGGACTCCGTGCTCCAAGGCGGCGGCGACCGTCGCCTTCATGGAATCGTCATCCCCGGCATGTCCTCCACACGCAACATGCACCGACGTCACCAGCTCCAAGAGTGAGCGCTCCACCTCGACCCCAGCGGCATCGTTCGCCTCACCCACATCGGCGTTGACGTCGATCGTCCGCTTGGTGGTCACGGCGTCAACCAGCCTCGAGCTGATCCACGACGACGCCGTCGCGATACACCACCCGCTGGTTGCGGCGCGTCGGCACGCGCGCTCCGCCGAGGATGGAGCCCGTCATGTTGAGCGGGTCCGCTCCGGCCACCACGACCTGCTCGCCGCTGGTGCCGCGTCGATGCGTCGCCCGCAGCTCGTCGAACGCCTCCGGCAGCGCATACTGCTCACCCGAGAGCCCGGCGACGAAACGACCACCAAGGACGAGGCCGCGCGCCTCGAGCCGGCGCAACGCCCACACGACCTCGCGCCAAGGCACCTTGAACGATTCACGACTCCACAGCTCCCAGGCGACGATGCCCCACCGCACCAACAGCTGCTGTGCGACCGTCTCGGCCAGCGCTTCGTTCCCGGGCAAGAGCACACCGTCGTCCACGGCCGGCACTCCCAGCACCTCGGGCCCGGGCAGGAGCGACCAGCGTCCCTCGCCTATACCGGTGCCGACCGGCGCGCGGCGACGCGCCAGGCGCCCGGTGGGTCGACGTACCGTTCGCGTGCGCCAGCGGTCGCGGGCCGACAGCAGGGCCCGCACCGCCGAGAAGGCATCTGCAGTGACGAGCCCCCGGGCCACCAGATCCCACAGGCCCTCGTCGACTTCGGCCGGAAGGCGGCCGGTCAGCGGCGCCAGCTCGGGGCGGAAGCAGGCACCGCGCGTCCGCAAGCCGGCAAGCACGTCGGCCGCCGCACCGACCTCGGGCTCGGGCGCCAACGTCCCGGCGCGTACTGCACGCAACATGTCTTCGAGGTCGTCGCGCAGGACAAACGCGAGGGGTGTGGCCGGGGAGGGCGTGCCGCTGCGCCCCGTGCGCTCGGCACGCGGCGTGAGGCGTCCCCACACGATCTCGCCGGACAAGCACAGCTCGTCGAGCCAGCGGGAGTCATAGCCGGCGACCCGGGCGGGCAGGATCTGGGCTTCCCACTCGACCGCCGGTGCTTCGATGCCCTGCAATTGCTCGAGAACCTGGAGGAGCCCGGCCCGACCTTCCAGTCGGCTGTCGGGTGCCGCGTGGTGCCAATGGGTGAGGAAGCGCACGTACTCGGCAATCGGGACGGGGTCGACCATGCCGCGCCGGCGGCTACGGCTGGCCCCGTGCAGGCGGACCAACAGGTTGCGGGCACACCAGCGACCGTCGGGCAACTCGATCGCCGAGCCCTTGCCCTCGAGGCGGGCCAGGGCAGTTCGGGCCCGCGCCACCGACAGCGGCGCTCCCATGGGCGCGCCTGAGGGCAGGGCAGCATCCGCCACCAGCTGCTCGACGGTGACCGGACCAGCCAGCTGCAGGTGGCCGGCCACGCATGCCGCAGCGGCATCGTCGTCGTCCCCCAGCGCCAGCGCCGCCTCGCGCCGTTCGGTGGCGACCCAGCAACCGGCGAGCTCGCCGGCGCGGCCGTCAGTCTCCAGGGCTTCGTACCACCGCTGCCATTCGCGGTGCGGCCGCGCCGCCACGAGGGAGAGCAACAGGTCGTGCAGCTCGTCGGCGTTGCGCAGTCGAGGACGGACCTGGTCGAGCACCACGGCGACGGCTTCCGGATCGAGCGCGGCCAACTCCGAAGCCGGAACGGGCAGCCCGTCGGGACCCAACTCGCCCAGGCCGCGCCGTAGCGACAACGCCCGGGTGCGCCGCTCCTCGAGCGGCGCGTCGTCGAGGTAGGTGAAGGGCCGCCCGCTCAAGATGGCGTGCGAGAAGGGCGACGGCTCCGACGACTCGACCGTATGCACGGCGATCGCACCAGACTCGACCCGGGACCACACGTCAACCAGCCCCTCCACAGAGAGGCCCTCGTGGAGACAGTCGTGGACCGTCTGGCGGGCCAGCACGTGATCGGGCACGCCGACCGGACCGGGCGGGGCGTTCTCCTGGCAGGCAGCCAAGCCCGGCCACACGGCTGCGAGCAGGTCGTCGGCCTCCATGCGCTGGAGATGGATGGGGCGGCGTTTGCCGCCGTTCATGCGGGGAAGCACCAGCGCGCGGTTGAGATTCCAGCGCCAGCGTGCTCCGAGCATGGGATGCAGCAGCACGGCCTGGGTCAGGACCTCCGGCGCCTTGGCGCTGCTCAACATGGACTGCACCTTGGTGAGGGGGAAGCTGTGTTGAGGTCCGAGCGACAGGACCACCGTGTCGTCGTCCGCCGCCGCCTGCAGCTCGAAGTCGAACGAGACACAGAACCGCTTGCGCAGGGCGAGGCCGAGTGCCCGATTGATACGGCCGCCGAACGGCGCGTGGATGATCAGCTGCGAGCCCTCGCTCTCGTCGAAGCAACGCTCGACGACCAGCCGCTCGCGGGTCGGCAAGTGACCCAGCGCCGCCAGGCCGGCGGCGCAGTAGGCCACGACCTGTTGCGCCACCTCGGCGGACACGCCGGCGCGCTCCTGCACGAGCCGGCGCGCCCCGTCGCCGTCCTGGGCCTCCAGCAGCGGTTCGAGGGCGGCCCGCAGATCGCTCACCGCCTCGGAGAGCTCCGCCGTGCGGGCCGGAGCCTCACCGAGCCAGAAGGGGATCGTCGGTGGCAGGTCCCCGGCATCATGCACGCGGACCGTGCCCACCTCGACCTTGGCCACCCTCCACGAGTGCGTCCCCAACAAGAAGATGTCGCCCGCAGTCGCCTCGACCGCGAAGTCCTCGTGGACGGAGCCGACCGTCACTCCGTCGGGATCGAGGACCACGCGGTAGTCGCCGGTCTCGGGGATGGCGCCCCCGCCGGTCAGCGCGGCGAGGCGCGCGCCCCGTCTGGCCCGCAACCGACCGTTGACCGCGTCGAGATGGAGGTGCGCGCCGCGCCGTCCCCGCCCGGTCTCGATCCCCCAGCTCGCCAGGGCCACGACGTCGTCGAAGTCTTTCCGGGACAGCTCCGCGTAGGGCGCCGCGTGACGGGTCATCTCCCACATCGCCTCGACGTCGCGCTCGTCGGTGGAAGCGACCTCGGCGACCAACTGCTGCGTCAACACGTCGAGCGGGGCGACGGGCGGCTCGAGAAGATCGAGCCGTCCCTCACGAACGGCGGCCAGGAGAGCCGTGCACTCGACGAGCTCGTCCCGCGTGGTCGGGTAGAGGCGGCCTGCCGGCGTCCCGTCGCGATGGTGGTTGGCCCGGCCGACGCGTTGCAGGAAGGTGCCGATGGCGCGGGGCGAACCGATCTGGCACACGAGCTCGACCGGCCCCACGTCGATGCCCAGCTCGAGCGAGGCCGTGGCCACGAGGGCGCGGAGGTCGCCGGCCCGTAGCCGCGTCTCGACGATGCGGCGCCGTGCCGCGGAGAGGCTTCCATGATGGGCGGCGACAAGGAGTGAGGCGTCGACGTCGTCCCCGGCGGCCGAGGGGTCCTCGCCGAGCCGTTCCGCCAGTTGGTGGGCCACGCGTTCGGCCATCTTGCGCGTGTTGACGAAGACGAGTGTCGTGCGGTGGTCGCGCGTGTGCTCCGCGATGCGGTCGAGGATGTCCGACATCTGACCGCCACTCATGACGGCCTCGAGCTCGGTGGACGGCAGCTCGATCGCCACCTCGAGGTCACGGGCGTGACCACAGTCGACGATGACGGTGGGTGGCCGGTCTTCGTGCACGCCCGAGAGCAGGCGCGCCACCAGGTCCAACGGCCGCTGCGTGGCCGAGAGCCCGATGCGCTGGAGGCTCCCGCCGCTCTCGGTCACCAGCGCGTCGAGGCGTTCGAGGCTCAGCGCCAGGTGGCTGCCCCGCTTGTCGCGGGCCAGCGTGTGCACCTCGTCGACGATCACGGTGCGCACGCCTCGGAGCAGCGCCCGTGACGAGGGCGCGGTCAACAGGAGGTAGAGCGACTCCGGTGTCGTGACGAGCAGGTCGGGCGACTGCTTCTTCATGGCGGCGCGCTCGGCCGCCGGCGTGTCCCCCGTGCGGATGGCGACGCGCAGCCCCGGATCGGCGCACCCGAGCCGGGCGGCCTCCTCGCGGATTTCGGAGAGGGGCACGTGGAGGTTCTCGTGGACGTCGACGGCGAGCGCCCGCAGCGGCGAGATATAGAGGACCTCGGGTGTTCCCCGGGGGGCCGTGCCCTCCTGGGCGGCCCGATAGGCGGCATCGATGGCGACCAGGAACCCCGTGAGGGTCTTGCCCGAACCGGTCGGCGAGGCCACGAGGACGTCGCTCCCGGCCGCGATGTGCGGCCAGGCCGCGGTCTGCGGTGGCGTCGGCCCCAGCGGGAACCGACGGGCGAACCAGCTGGCGACGGCCGGATGGAAGAGGGTCTCGGGTGAGGCGTCGGGCACCCTCCTATTCCACCAGGATGTAGTGACGGCCGCGACGGCGCCGGCCGCCCGTAGCGGTCAGGCGGGAGGCGGGCGGTCCCGACAGGAGATCCGGCCGGGGTCGACCAGGTCCCGAGGCCCCATCACCCCAGGCCCACTCGGTGTCTGCGGGGCCGGCGGGCCGGGGGCCCGATCACGATGGGGACGCCGCCGGGACCAGATCCTGCGACGTGCCAAGGTAGCGGTCGAGCACGTCGGCCACCTCGGCCCGCCCCTCCTCGATCAGGGTCGCCGTCGCCGAGAAGTCGCGGTACTGGCCCGAGGGCTCGCCGCCACCGCTGAAGACGACCACCTCGACGCCGGGCGGGAGCGACGCCAGCTCACGGATGAAGCGGGCGTGGATGGCGACGAAGAAGGCGGTCAGCTGCGCCTCGAGCGGGCGACGCGGCGCGGGCGGGTGGTAGTGCAGGGGTCCGCACAACAACACATAGATACGGTCACACCCCGCGGTGATCGCCTGGCTGATGGGCACGTTGTTGACCACGCCGCCGTCGACAAGCATGTCGCCGTCGATGATCACGGGCGGGAATATGGACGGGATGGCCGAGGAGGCCAGGATGGCTTGGACGGCCGGACCGTGGCCGATCCAGCGCTCCCGCCCGTCGGTGAGCGATGTCGTGACCACCTCGATCGGGATGGTCGCGTCCTCGAGGTTCTCGTAGTCGATGCCGGCCTCGATGATGGCGCGGAGGCCGGTGTTGGCGTGCACGGACGGCCGCTTCTGCAAGAAGGCCCACGGGCCATCGAGCGGGCCGCGCGGGAAGATGTCGGTCCCTTTCACGGCCCGCCAGATGTCGGCCATCCGCTCAGCGTTCTCGAGGGTGGGCCGGCCGGCATACGACGCGCCGTTGATGGCGCCGACCGAGGCGCCGAAGACGCGATCGGCCCGGATGTCGCGCCGGATGAGCTCCTGGAGCATGCCCACCTGGACGGCGCCCCGGCTGCCGCCACCGGCGAGGACGAACGCGGTCCGGTGCGGCGCGTGGTGCCGGTTCTGCGTCGCGTGACGGCGTCGGGTCCATCGAGCGCGCAGGCGGTCGGCGAACGAGGGTTCCGGCGCGCCGGCGAACCGTTTGCCATTGGTGGCGGCTGAGCCCTCGGTGGCAGCTGGGGCGTCGGTGACGGCTGGGGCGTCGGTAGCGCGGGTGGCGCTGGTGGCGTCGGTCACGGTGCGCCGACCGGTGGGTCCGGAGGAAGTCGGCCGTACGCCTCTTGTCGGGCCTCTTGCCGCGCCCGCCATTCCTTGCGCCCGGCCATGTCGTGCCGCACGGCCCACAGGATGACGATCACTGCCAGCGCGAGCATCGCCACCACGAAGATCCCGAAGATCACGAAGAAGGCGATGTTGCCGGCCGACGCCAGCACGAGGGCGGGTGCCATGTCCGTCTCAGGGTAGAGCAGTGTCACACCCCGTGGGCACACTGCACCGATGGTCCTCGTGGCACCGCGTCCCTCCCTCCGGCCCGCCCCCCCGGGTGACACCCCGGCGGATGGAGGCACGGGAGCCGAGGTCCTGGCGCTGCTGCGGGGTGACGCCGCCGCCCGTCCCCACTTCGATCCCGGGCTGGCCGGCGGGCTGCGGGCCTGGCTCGAAGATGCCGCCTATGACGTCGTCGCGGCCAGGGGCGAGCACGCGCCTCCCCTCTTCCTCGGACCGCGCCAGTTGCTCGGCGCAGAGGAGGAGCGGGACGGAGGCGGGACTGTCACCGACCGGATTCCTCTGTCCCGCCTGGTGCACGCGCTGCTGCGCCAACTCGTGCACACCGGAGAGATCCGCAACCCGTGGGCCGACGCGCTCGATGCGCTGCGGGCTTCCGGGGACGATGCCGACGTGCGGGTGATCGAGTCGCTCCCCGAGGCGGGGCGCGCCGCCCTCGCCGAGACGCTGGCGCTGCACTCCCGGAACCTGAGCGCTCTGGTCCCCCGCTTTGCCCCGGGCTGGATGCCCCGGACCAACGACCGTGTCGCCATCCCGCTGGGGGGCGGTCGGATCGTGCTGCACGGGATGTTCGACCTCGTGGTGGGGCTGCCGCAACCGGGTACGGCATCGCTGTGCGCGCTGGGCCTCTCCACCGACGGCCCATGGGCCTCGGCGCGAAGGTCGCTGCACTACCTGTCGCTGCTGGAGACCCTCCGGAGCGGCACTCCCCCCTTCCGACTGGCGCTTCTGGAATCCGCCTCCGGCCGCTACGGCGTCGAAGACGTACGCGAGGAACACCTGCGCGCCATCGCCTCGCACATCGCCGCCTGGCTGTCACAGGCCACGACGCATGGATAGCCGGCTCATGGACGCGTTGCTGGAGCCCGTGCCCGCCGTCGACCCCGGTTCCTGGGGAAGCGCCCTCAGTGAGGCCAAAGCGAAGCTGGCCGGCCTGGCCGTCCGGCGGGCCGGCGCGACCCGGTTCCGCGTGACCGATCACGAGGTCCGTACCGCCTTCACGACGGACGCCGCCAGCGACGATCCGGGTCACGCCGAACCCTTCGCATGGAGCGCCCACACGGCCCGACGGTCCATCGGAGTGGCCGCCGTCCGTCTCCTGGCCGCAGGGACGGCGCGTTCTCCGCTCGAGGCGGTGCGCTCCCGGCTGGCCGAATCCTCCCGTTGGGTGCGAGAGGGAAGCTCTTCCGCCACGCAACTCGACCGCTGGGTGGACGGCCTCACGCCCGCAGGCCGCGCTGCGGTCGGCGCGGAAGCCGTGACATGGGCCTCCCGACTCTGGTGCGCCGTCGACTGGGCCTCGTTCCCCTCGACCCCCGTCATCGGCCGCGACCACTGGTGGGACAGTCCCCACTCTGCGCTGCTCGCGCTGCGCGGCAGGGCCGACGTGCGGACGGCGACGGCCCAACTCGTCGTGCTCTCCGGGCCGCGTCGCGGGTCGGTGCGGGCAGAACTCGCCCTGGTCACCCTGGTGGAGGCTCTGCGCCAGCGGGGAACCGACCGGCCCGGCCGCGTCGTCGGGTGGTGGCCAGATTCCGGCCACCTGGTCCGGGTCGAGTGCGATCCGGCGTCCATCACGCTCGGGGCCGAGGCTGTGGAACTGGCGTTGGGCGGCGCCGGAACGTCGCTCCGATCGGCCGCCTGAGGGACCCCACCCAGGTCATCTATCGTTGGTCCCCCCATGGAGACCCGCGATGACATAAGGAACGTGGCCATCGTGGCGCACGTCGACCACGGCAAGACAACTCTGGTCGACGCGCTCCTGCGCCAGACCGGCGCATTCGGCGCGCATCAGGAGCTGACGGACCGGGTGATGGATTCCGGTGACCTCGAGCGTGAGAAGGGCATCACCATCCTGGCCAAGAACACGGCCGTGCGCTGGGGCGGCGTGAAGATGAACATCGTCGACACGCCGGGACACGCCGACTTCGGTGGCGAAGTGGAACGCGGCCTGACCATGGTCGACGGCGTGCTCTTGTTGGTGGACGCATCGGAAGGCCCCCTGCCCCAAACCCGTTTCGTGCTGCGCAAGACCCTCGAGGCCCGGCTCCCCGTGGTGCTGGTCATCAACAAGGTCGACCGGGCCGACGCCCGTATCGCCGAGGTCGTGCACCAGGTGGAGGAGCTGTTCCTCGACCTCGACGCCGACGAGGACCAGATCGACTTCCCGATCCTCTACGCCAACGCCAGGGCGGGTTGGGTCAGCACCAAACCGGGCGTGGAGGGCGAGAACGTCGAGCCGCTGTTCAGGGCCATCATCGACCACGTCCCTGCCCCGTCCTTCGAGCCCGACGCCGGGACGCAGGCCCTCGTCTGCAATCTTTCCGCCTCCCCCTATGTGGGCCGGCTCGCCATCTGCCGGGTCCACAACGGCACGCTGACGAAGGGCAGTCCGGTGGCGTGGTGCCGCCTCGACGGCACCGTCGAGAAGGTCAAGATCACCGAGCTCTACGTGACCGAGGCGCTGGACCAGGTGCCGGCGGAGTCGGCCGGCCCGGGCGAGATCGTCTCGGTGGCGGGCCTGGCGGAGGTCACCATCGGCGAGACGTTGGCCGATCCCGACCGCCCGGTCGCGCTACCGGCCATCACCGTCGACGAGCCGAGCCTGGCCATGACCATCGGCATCAACACGTCTCCCCTCTCGGGCGCGGACGGCACGAAGCTGACCGCCCGGCTGCTCAAGACCCGGCTCGACGCCGAGTTGGTGGGCAACGTGGCCATCAGGGTGGCGACGACCGAGCGTCCCGACATGTGGGAGGTGCTCGGCCGGGGCGAGCTCCAGCTGGCGGTGTTGGTCGAGACCATGCGGCGCGAAGGCTTCGAACTCACGGTGGGCAAACCCCAGGTCGTCACGCGCGAGATCGACGGCAAGGTGTACGAGCCGGTGGAGCGGGTGAGCATCGACGTGCCCGACGAGTATCTCGGAGTCGTCACCCAGCTGCTGGCGCTCCGCAAGGGCACGATGGCCGAAATGGTCAACCACGGCACGGGCTGGGTGCGTTTCGATTACCGGGTGCCCGCCCGCGGCCTGATCGGATTCCGCACCGAGTTCCTCACCGAAACCCGGGGGACGGGCATCCTGCACCATGTGTTCGACGGCTGGGAGCCCTGGCACGGGGACCTGCGGACCAGGCGCAACGGCTCCATGGTGGCCGACCGGCGCGGCATCTCGACCACTTTTGCCTTGATGAACCTGCAAGAACGCGGGACGCTGATCATCGGGCCCGCCGAAGAGGTCTACGAGGGCATGATCGTCGGGGAAAACGCCCGGGCTGACGAGATGGACGTCAACCCGACCAAGGAGAAAAAGCTCAACAACATCCGGTCGGCCACCGCGGAGGACTTCGAGCGTCTCACGCCCGCCATGAACTTCACGCTGGAGCACGCGCTCGAGTTCATCAGCGAGGACGAGTGCGTCGAAGTCACACCGAAGGCGGTGCGGTTGCGCAAGGTGTTGCTCGACCAGGCCACGCGCGGACGGCTGCGCAGCCGGGCCCGGGACGCGGCACAGCGCGAGCAGACGCCGAAGGGATAGCACCACAAGGGGGGGCAAACATGGTGACCGCACGGACCGAGGGCTTCGATCACATCACGATCGTGGTCACCGACCTTCCGCAGGCGCGAAGGTTCTTCGGACTGCTGGGCTTCGAGGAGAGCATCGCCGTGGTGGCTTCAGGCGAACGGGTGTCGGACTACATGGGCATACCGGGGTGGGAGTCCGATCACGTGACGCTCGTGCTGCAGGGGGCCGACGTGCACCAGGAGATACAGCTGCTCTTCTTTCACCAGCCGCCGATCACCGTGGACGACGGAGCGGGCACGCTCGACCGGACCGGCTTCAACCATGTGTGCTTCCGGGTCAACGACCTGGCCGCCATGCTGGAGCATCTGGCCGCGAACGGAATCACGCCACGGAACGAAGTGCTCGACTACCACGATCGCAAACTGGTCTTCCTCGACGGGCCGGGCGTCGTGGTCGAACTCGCCGAGTGGGCGAGCGGGTGAGGCAACCGAGAGGAGCCCTCACGTAGCATGAGCCGTCTGGAGGGATGGCAGAGCGGACGAATGCACAGCTCTTGAAAAGCTGCGAGGTGCAAGCCTCCGTGGGTTCAAATCCCACTCCCTCCGCTTGCAGCGAAGCGAAACATCACCGGCTGCACAACTCTACGAACACCCGCCGCGATTCGCGACGACAGTGAGTGGAACTGCGCTCCAGAGAGGGAGAAAGGCGGACCATGGCGGCCAGCAACCCCACCGGCAAGGCGATCCTGCGGGCATCGCTCGCGTTGTTCAAGCAGGACCGGCAGATGATCTGGCTCCCGGTCATGGCGACCATCACCGCCGTGCTCTCGTTCGCCATCATTGCCGGGCCGATCGGCCTCGTCCTCCCGCACAATGGGATCGGGTTCGTTGTGGCGGTGCTATGCGGCTCGGTGGTGGCCACTGCGGCGACCGTGATTTTCAACGTGGCGCTGGTCTTCGCCGCCACCGATCGGATCGAGGGGCGGACCCCGACGATCGGCGGGTCGCTGGACCAGGCCTGGGGACGCCGGAACGTCATCTTCAGCTGGGCCATCCTCTCGGCCGTGGTGGGAACGGCCATCCGCCTGCTGGAACAGCGGCTCGGGCTGGTCGGGCGCCTGATCGGCGTCGCCGGCGGCCTGGCCTGGGCGGTGGCGACCTTCCTCGTGATCCCCGTCCTCGCCTTCGAGGACCTCGGGCCGATCGAAGCGGTCAAGCGGTCCTCGCACATCTTGAAGGCCCGGTTCGGCACGATCGCCCGGGGCGGGTTGCGGTTCGGGCTCCTCTTTCTCGGCCTGTCGCTCGGTGCCCTGGCGGTGCTGGCCATCGGCGTCGTCGCCCTCATCAACCACGCGTACGTCATCGGTGGCGTGGTCGCGGTCATCGGGTTCGTCCTGCTCGTGGGCATCTCGATGTACGCCTCCGCTGCCGGGATGTACATGCGGACGATCCTCTACCGGTACGCCACGGACCAGTCCATCCCCGACCTCGGCGTCGACCCGTCCGGAGCCTTCGGCAGCCGCTAGTCGACGCCGGCGGTCCACCATCGGCGCGTCCGGCGGTGCCTGCGGCCCCGGGGAACCTCCTGAGGGAAGGGGTAACCTCGCAGCGCTCCGGGGAGGACGCGGTCGATCTCCCCGAGGGCCGGGCTCCGATGAACAAGGGGAGGGCGCGTGGCAGACATGAAGGCCGTGCAGGTGACCCGCCATGGGCCACCGGGCGAAGTCCTGGCGGTGCAGACGATCGCCGCGACCCGAGCCCGGGCCGGGCGAGGTGCGGGTCCAGGTCAGCGCGGCGTCGCTCAACTTCAACGACATCGACCGCTGCCTGGGCAACCTCGTCTCGGTGCCCACTCCTCCCCCGTTCACCCTGGGGATGGACGTGTGCGGCGTGGTCGACGCCGCCGGGGAGGGCGCCGAGTCCTGGCTGGGCCGGCGGGTCGTCGCCATCACCAAGAACGCTCTCGGGGGCATCGCCGACTACGCCATCGCGGACGCCATCTCGGTGTTCGAAGCTCCCCCGGACTTCGACGACGCCGAGGCCACCGCGTTCCTCCTGTCGTTCCAGACCTCTCATCTCGCCCTCTTCAAGCGAGGGCGCCTGCAATCGGGCGAGACACTGGTCGTCCACTCCGCCGCCAGCGGGCTGGGCACCGCCGGGATCCAACTCGGCAAGGCCGCCGGAGCCCGCGTCATCGCGGTGGCCGGCGGACCAGAGAAGGGCGCCTTGTGCGCGTCGCTCGGAGCCGACCTGGTCATCGACCACACCGCAGAGGACTTCGTCGAGGCGGTCCTGGTCGCCACCGGCGACGCCGGCGCAGACGTCGTCTACGACCTGACCGGGGGCGACTTCGTGGAGCGCTCGTGGCGCTGCACGGCCCACGGAGGCCGGTACCTGGCGGTGGGGTTCGCCGACGACGACGCCAACGGCATGACCGGCCGGCCCGCTCCGCATGGCCTGCATCGGGAACATCGACATCGTCGCCGTCATGGTGGCCTGGGCGGATTCGGTCGACCCGGGCATGCGGCGGTTCGGGTTCAATCCATTCGGTCGGGACGTGGCCGACGAGATCCACGCCGATCTGCTGCGCTTGGCCGCAGCAGGGGCGATCCGTCCGGCCATCGGGCGGCGCGTCTCCATGGAGGAGGCCGGCCGGGCGCTCGACGAACACGTGGCGCGGCGTTCGGTCGGCCGCACGGTGGTGGAGGTGCGGTGACGGGGGACCTGTGAGCACCGTCGAGCCTACACCTGGCGAGACTCCGAGCTGCGGAGCCCGCCCCTCCGGGCGCTGAACTGGACGGGCGCACAGCTCGCCCGCCTCGGACCCGAGCTCCCCTCGCTCAGCCCGTCGTCGGTGATCGCTGCCGCCGTCAAGCAGGCGGCCTCGGACGATTTCGGCAGCGACTCCTACCGGGAGCCCTTGGAGGTCTACCTCCGCGCCTGCGAGGACGAGGCCGAACTCACGACCTTCGGACGCCTTCTCATTTCCAAGATGCTGGCCGGCGCGCTCGCCAACCGCATCGCTCTGCAGCGTTGGTCGGTCGATCACCCCGAGGTCAGGGAGGAGCGCATCGAACGCCCGTGGATCATCGTCGGCCTGCCCCGGACGGGAACCAGCCTCCTCTCCATTCTCCTCGGGCTCGACCCCGTGGCCCGCCCGCTCCTCCAGTGGGAAGCGGCGCATCCCGTCCCACCGGTCACGTTGGAGGAGGCGGCCGAGGATCCACGTATCGCCAAGACGGCCAAGGATCTCGACGGGCTGATGAAGCTCAACCCTCCGCTCAAGGCCATGCACCCCTTCGGTGCCACCGTGGCCGAGGAATGCGTGGCGCTCTTCATGTACGACGTGCGGGCGCTGGCCCTCGAGACCCAGGCCCACGTCCCGACCTACGCCCGCTGGCTGGAGAAGGCGGACATGACGTCGGCCTACGCCCAGCACCGGCTCGCCCTGCAGACGTTGCAGTCGCGCCAACCCACCGAGCGCTGGATCCTCAAGACGCCCAATCACCTCTGGCATCTCGACGCCATGCTCGCCGCCTATCCCGACGCCCGGGTCATCTGGACGCACCGGGACCCGGGGCCCGTGGTGACGTCCCTGGCCAGTCTGGCCAATGCCGGTCAACGCGTCTTGACCAGCCGGAAGGACCCCCGGCCCACGGCCGAGGAGTGGAAGCGCAAGTGCGCCTTCGCGCTCGCTTCGGCGATGGCGTTCGACGAGAAGGCGGATGAGGGATGGTGCCGGCACCTCTCCTACGACTCCCTGGTCGCCGACCCGATCGGAGCCGTGCGCACCCTCTACGAGGGCTTCGGCGAGCAGGTCGGCTCCCTCCACGCCCGCCGCATGCAGGCGTACCTCGTGGACCGCCCCCAGGACGCCTTCGGCCGGCACCGCTACGACCCAGCCGACTTCGGCTGGACCTACGGCGAGCTGGCCGACGAGTTCAACGACTACACCGAGCGCTATCACATCGAGACGGCGATTCGTTCCTAGGCCAGGGTGGCAAACGACACTCAGCTGGCGCAGAGATTTTTGACCTCCGTGATTGCTAGTGTGCCAAAACAGGAACGTGTTCTAAAGTTTTCGTAAGGGAGTCGGGGCGGGATCCGGATCGGGTCCGGCCCCATGAACAGGGGGTTGGATTGATGAAGCGGGTCACCGGTTTGCGGACCCTGGGGGCGGCAGTGATGCTCACCGCGCTCGACAGCTGCGGGGGTGCTGGTCACTCCCGGAGTCGGCGGTGCCGCATCGATATCGTCCACCAAATTCGGAACGCTCCCCTCTCCCTGCGGCAAGGGACACGCCACGGGCGCCACGGACAAGGGCGTCACCAACACCACGATCAACATCGCCTACGGCGACGACCGGGGGTTCTCGGGGCTTCCCGGTCTCGACCAAGAGATGGGCGACGCCGTCAAGGCGATGGTCGCCTGGTGCAACGCCCAGGGCGGCATTCAGGGGCGCAAGATCGTGGCCGACTACGGAAACGCCGCCGTGACCAACGTCGGCTCGGTGGTCTCGCAGGAGTGCAAGCAGGACTTCATGCTGGTGGGCGAGGGGTTCGCCCTCGACGGCGCGGCGGAACAGACCCGCCTGGGTTGCAACCTGGCTGCCGTGCCGGGCTTCACCGGTTGCTTCTGTCGTGGCGAACGCGTACGAGATGTACCAGGCGTCCCCCAACCCGGCCAACGCGAGCCCGGTGTCGAGCGCCTACCAGGCCGAGAAGCTGTTCGGCTCGAAGACCAAGAAGGTGGGCATCTACGGCTCCACCCTCTCCACCCAGCAGTCCTCGACGAACAAGGCGGTGCAGGCATTCACCGAGGCCGGCTGGAAGTTCATCCCCGGACTGCGTCGCCAACATCGACTACAACGGCGAGGCGAACTACACACCGTTCGTGCAGAAGCTCCAGAGCTGTGGTGCGCAGATCGTCTTCAACGACGCCACTCCGGGGGCGACGCTCTACGGCGCCTTCGAGTCGGAGAACCAGATCGGCTACGACCCGATCTGGGTGATGGACTCCGGCGCCTACACGGCAGGACTTCGCCAAGTGGAACACCGATGGCCTGGCCAACAACGTCTACGTCCGCCTCTCCTACGAGCCCCTCGAAGCGGCCAAGGTCGTCCCGGCCGTGTCCCAGTACCTGGCCATCGTCAAGAAGTACGGCGGCCTGACCTCGCAGCTGGGTGAGCAGGCCACCTCGTCCTTCCTCCTCTGGGCGACCGAGGCCAAGGCCTGCGGCTCCACGTTGACCCGCCAGTGCATGATCAACAACCTCGCCAAGGTGACGAACTGGACAGGCGGCGGGCTCAACGCGTCGGGCAACCCGCCAAGAACATCCCGCCCGAACTGCGGCCTCCTGATGAAGCTCGACGGAACGAAGTGGGTGCAGGCCTACCCGAAGAAGCTCGGGACGTTCGACTGCTCGCCGAAGTACGTCCAGCCCAATACGGGGTCGGTGATCGGCACCCCGCTTGAACGCCCAGGGCTACGCCACCCAGTACGCCAGCTCTTCCGTCCTCAAGCCGCAGGGGTGAGCGCCCGGAACGTCGGCTCGCCCGCCGCCTGACCTGAGCGACGGGAGCTCCGGCCATGCACCTGTTCCTCACCTACACCATCCTCGGGCTGGTCACCGGCGCGGTCTACGGGATCGCGGCCTCGGGCCTCGTCCTGACGTACACGACCTCGGGCATCTTCAACTTCGCCCAGGGCGCCATGGCGATGCTGGCGGCCTTCACCTACTGGCAGTTCCGCTACGGGTGGAACTGGCCGGCGCCGCTCGCCCTCTTCGCCGTGCTCGTCGTCCTGGCCCCACTGCTGGGCATGGTCCTCTACGTCGGGATCATGCGGGGACTCCGCCAGACGTCTGACGTCACCAAGATCGTGGTCACCATCGGCATCATGCTGGGGTTGATCGCGCTGGCGCAGTGGATCTGGAGTCCCGGCGTCCCGCGTACCGACGGCCTGTTCTTCGGCAATACGGCGAAGTTCAAGGTATTCGGCGTCTTCGTCACCGACCACGAGGCGATCGCCTTGGGCTGCGGTGTGCTCATCGCCGTGGGGATCCGCCTGCTGTTCACCAGCACCCGTACCGGCGTCGCCATGCGAGCCGTGGTCGACAATCCGGCGCTGCTGCAGCTCAACGGCGGGCGGCCCGAGCGACTGGCGGCGTTCTCCTGGGCGCTCGGTGGCGCGCTGGCCGCGCTGGCCGGCATCCTCATCACCCCGATCAGCGGGGGCACCCTCGACGTCCACGTCCTGACCCTGCTCGTGCTGGACTCCATCGCCGCCGCCATGTTCGGCCGTCTCCGCAGCATCTGGTTGACCTTCGCCGGGGCGCTCTTCCTCGGGCTCGCCAGCACGTACGTGCTGGGCTACTTCCCCGAGTCGTGGTCCTGGGCCTCGAACTTCCGCATCGCCCTGCCGATGATCGTGCTCTTCGTGGTCCTGATCGTGCTGCCCCAGGACCGGCTGCGGGGGGCCATGCTCCTGCGCACGCGGGAGCGGTTCACCGTCCCGACCATGCGCTCCGCCGTGACCTGGGGCGTGATCCTGCTGGTCGTGGTGCTGCTCCTGGAACAGATCATGGGGACCAGCGACATGGGGTCCCTGACCGTCGGCATCATCCTCGGCATCATCGCCCTGTCCCTGACCCTGCTCACGGGCTACGCCGGCGAGATCAATCTGGCGCCGGTCTCTTTCGGAGCCATCGCCACGATCATCGTGTTCCACCTGGGCCTGTCGGGCACCGGAACCGCCCAACGGATCACGTTCTGGGGGCTGCTGCTCGGGATGGCGGTCACGGCCGTCGTGGGTGGTCTCATCGCCCTGCCCGCTCTGCGCCTACGCGGGCTGTACCTCGCTTTGGCCACCCTGGCATTCGGTGTCTTCGTCTCCGACATGATCATCGCCGACATCGCGCCGCACGTGCTCCCGATCTTCCACCTGAACTACTCGATCTTCCCCAACGGCACACTGCAGATCCCACCGCTCAAGCTCGGTCCGATCGACCTCAGCTCGTCGAAGACGTTCCTCACCACGGCGACCTGCATCTTCATTCTGGTCGGCATCGGCCTCATCGCTCTGCGGCGCAGCAACTACGGACGGCGACTGACCGCCATGAAGGACAGCCCCGCTGCCGCCGCCACGCTGGGGCAGAACCTGATCAAGCTGAAGCTCTCGGTGTTCATGATCTCGGCGGCGATCGCCGGGCTCGGTGGCATCCTGTTGTCGAGCGCGTCGGTGAGCGTCAACGCCAACACGTTCATCATCTTCATCAGCCTGGCCCTCGTGATGCTCACGGTGGTCGGGGGCATCGGGAACGTCGCCGGCGCGCTGATGGGCGGGATCCTGGCCGGGACCGCGTTCCAGGCTCTCACCTCGACCTTCTCGAACCTGAGCACGGATGCGGGCGGTGGCGGCTTCTGGAGCGTCATGGCCAACCTCTCCCTGGTTGCGCCGGCACTGGTCGGCGTGAGCCTCGGTCGCAACCCGAGCGGCGCCGTCCCCGACATCATTGCCCGCTACAAGCCGCTCTGGCAGGCCAAGGGCGTGCTCCTCCTCGGGGTGATGGCGGAGGTCGTGGCCTATCTCCTGGTGCTCACGAAGGTGATGGGGAACTGGTGGTTCGTGCTCGCCACGGCCCTCATCGCGATTGCCCTCCCGGCGGTTGGTCAGTTGGTCGAGCCGGAAGCCTTCCGCGGCCCGGTCAAGGCGGCGCCGATCAGCGAGAAACCCGTGCCCAAGCGAGTTGCGGCGGAGCCACTCGTGGAAGGCGTCGCCGATGCCCGTCCTTGAGGTCTCAGAGGTGAGCGTGGCATTCGGGGGGGCCCAGGTCCTGAGCGATGTGTCGCTGACGGTGGCCGAAGGAGGCGTGACCGGTCTCATCGGGCCCAACGGGGCCGGCAAGACCACGTTGTTCAACGTGGTCAGCGGACTGCTGGCCCCCAAGTCCGGGCGGGTCTCGATCGACGGTCACGACGTCACCAAGGCTGGACCGGCCCGTCGGGCCCGTCGGGGTCTGGCCCGCACCTACCAGCGTCTCGAGCTCTTCACCTCGCTCACCGTGCGGGACAACATTCAGGTGGCCGGCGAGATCCGCAACACCTGGGGACGGCGCGGTCGGATCGACGTCGCGACCGAGACGCACCGCATCATTGAGCTCGTGGGGCTGGGCGACGTGGCCGACCGTGAGGTGAGCGAGCTGCCGACGGGGCGGGCACGGGTCGTGGAGGTGGCGCGAGCCCTCATGACCCAGCCCAGGATCCTGCTCCTCGACGAGCCGGCGTCGGGACAGACCGAACAGGAGACGGAGGCATTCGGGGGGCTGTTGCGCCAGCTCGTCGAGGAGCGCGACCTGGCCATCTGCCTGGTCGAGCACGACGTCGGCCTCGTCATGGGCACGTGCGAACACATCCACGTCCTCGACTACGGCGAGGTCATCGCCAGTGGGACGCCCGAACAGGTCAAGGTCGACCCTGTCGTGGTGAACGCCTACCTCGGTGCCCCATGAACGCAGCAGCGTCCGCGAACGAGGCCGGAGTTCCGCCGATCCTCGAACTGCGCGACATCCGCGCGGGCTACGGCCCGATTGAAGTCGTCCATGGCGTCAGCCTCGAGGTGCCGACGGGGTCGGTCGTGGCACTGCTGGGCCCCAACGGGGGTGGCAAGACCACGCTGCTCAACGTCTGCGCAGGCACCTTGTCCCCGAGCGGTGGGGAGGTGCGCTTCGAAGGCGTTGCGGTCACACACAAGTCAGCGGACGGTCGGGCCCGCAAAGGCATCTGCACGGTGCCCGAAGGCCGAGGCATCTTCCCCAACCTGAGTGTGCGGGAGAACCTGCTGATGGCGACGCAGGTCGGCGTGCCCATGGACCGCATTGAGGAGGTGGCCTTCACGCAGTTCCCCCAGCTGAGCGGGCGACGACGACAGATGGCCGGAACGCTGTCGGGGGGCGAACAGCAGATGCTGGCCCTGGCCCGCGCCTTCGCCACCGACCCGAAGCTCCTCCTCCTCGACGAGCTCTCCATGGGTCTGGCCCCGATCGTCGTAGGCCAGCTCTACGACAAGGTCCGCCAACTGGCCGAGGCCGGCCTCTCGATCCTGCTCGTCGAGCAGTTCGCCCGCACCGCTCTGCCCATCGCCGACAGCGCGGCCGTCGTCCTGCAGGGTGTGGTGGCGCACCGGGGATCTCCCGCAGAAATGGAAGAGGCCTTGTCCACCAGCTACCTCGGGGCCTGATCCGGCGCCATCCCGCCGCGGTGCCAAAATGCACCATGACACGGCGGGGTAACCGTGGGGCGTGAAACGACACGGAGGAGGGGGCGATGACGAGCGTGCTGGAGGTCGACCCTCGCCCCGTCCAGAACGAACCACCGACGCCGCCGCGGCCCTCACGCCGCAAGCGCTGGATCCTCTGCCTCCTGGCGGGCGCGCTCTTTGCCGCCGCATTGGGCCCCCTCATTGCCGATCAGATCCACGCGCGCAACCGCGAGGACCGAGCCCGGACATCACTCGGCGTGACACGACACCAGACGCGGACCGTGTCCGCCCAGCTCCGCCTGCTCCAGCATGATCTGAGCCTTCTCAAGGCGCAGGTCGGCAGCGACACCACCGCGCTGAATCAGGACACATCGCAACTGTTGGGCGCGCAGACGTCCTTGGCCGGAGCGCAGGCCCACGTCAGTCAACAGGCGTCACTCATCACCTCGCTCCAGACCTGCCTGGTCGGAGTGGAGGAGGCCCTGAACGAGCTCGCGGTGGGGCAGCAAGGCGCTGCCATTACTGCGCTGAACTCCGTCTCGTCGAGCTGCACCGCCGCGGAGGCTTCCAGTGGGTGATGTCCGACCGGCCCGGCGTCGGAAATGGTTCACGGCGGCGGTCGTCGCCCTGGGCCTGGCCGTCGTGGCAGCCGCCGCCTGGACCGACGTCGATGCCCGGACGCGCAGCCGGAACGAGCAGGCCGCCCTCAGCGCGGCGAACACGCACCTCGCCGGCTTCGTCATCAGGTGGCCGTGACGAAGTTCGCCAATGCGGTCACGACATCGAATCGGAATGCCCTGCAGACATCGATCGCCTTGACCATGGGCCAGCTCGCCGCGACCAACGGATCCTTGGCCAACACCAATGTGCACGCCTCCGTGCAGGGGGCGGGCATCGACACGCTGCAGACCTGTCTCGGTGGCGTCAAGAATGCGTACGGACAGATCTCCGCCAAGAACAACACACAGGCGGCCAAGGACATCTCGGCCGTCTCCGGGGCCTGCACCCAGTTGGCCGGAGGGGCCGGCACCGGCCTGGTCTATCCCTTCGACTTCCCGGACCCCGCTGTAATCGTGGCCGGCCAGACCTACTACGCCTATGCCACGAACTCGGTGGCGGGGAACATCCAGATCATCGATTCCACCGATCTCACCCATTGGACCGCCGTCGGAAACGCGCTGCCCAGCCTCCCCGCCTGGGCGGCGGCCAACTACACCTGGGCTCCTTCGGTGGCCATGATCGGTGGTTCCTTCCTGCTCTACTACGCCGTTGACATCGCCGGCAGCAACACTGAATGCATCTCCGTGGCGACGTCCGGCCAGCCCCAGGGTCCGTTCGTCGACACCTCGACGGCGCCACTGGAGTGCCAGCAGTCGCTCGGGGGGTCGATCGACCCCGCGTCGTTCATCGACACCAACGGCACTCCCTATCTGGTCTGGAAGTCAGGCGGTCCGGGCTCGTCCAAAATCTGGGCGCAACAACTCGCTCCGTCCGGCACGTCGTTCGTCCCCGGCACGAACCCCATCGGGCTCATGGCGCCCGACCAGTCGTGGGAGGGGGGGACGGTCGAGGCTCCGAACCTGGTCACCTCCGGTGGCCGCTACTACCTCTTCTTCTCGGGCAACAACTGGAACAGCGCCAACTATGCGGTGGGTGTCGCCACCTGCGCCAGCCCATTGGGTCCGTGCAACGACGCCGCGTCGAACCCCATCCTGTCGAGCGGACCCGGGCTGGCAGGTCCCGGAGGAGCGTCGGTCTTTGCCGACACCGCGGGGAACTTCTGGATCGCCTTCCACGCCTGGATCCCGGGGGCAGTGGGTTTCCCCAACAGCCGTGATCTCTATCTCCGCCGGCTCTCGCTCTCCGGCTCTGTACCAGCGGTGACGCCATCGGGATAGCGCCGAAAGAGCACCGGGACAGCGCCGTATGTCAGCGGGTCGCGGCGAGTGCCTCGGCCCGTCGGGCCAACCCGGCAGCATCCATGGCGGCACACACTGCGGCGAAATCGTTCGTCGGTCCCCGCCACCGCAGGTCGTCGACCTGACCGAGGAGCGAGCGATCGATGCGCAAGGTCGCCAGATCCTTGAACAGGCGCGCGTCGTCACGTCCCTCCTGCAGCGTTGTCGCCAGCTTGGCGGCGCCCCGCACCGTGACGTCCCAGTCACCCGGCTCCGCCGGGATGTCCTCGATGTGGCGCCAGCGGGCCAGCACGGTCGCGGCCGATTTCGCTCCCCACCCCGCCAGTCCCGGAAACCCGTCAGCACTGTCGCCGACGAGCGCCAGATAGTCGGGGATGGACGCCGGGCCCACCCCGAACTTCGCGGTGACCCCGCTTTCGTCGATCATCGTGTCCTTCCGGCGGTCGAGCTGCACGACGCGCGAGCCGCGCACGCACTGGCCCAGGTCCTTGTCCGGGGTGCAGATGATCACCTGCTCCACCTCCGGATCGTCGTCGGCCACGGCGGCACCGCTCGCCAACGCATCGTCCGCCTCGAGCTCGACCATCGGCCACACCACGACACCCAGCGCGGTCAGGGCTGTCTCGAGAGGCCCGGCCTGGGACCACAGATCAGGATCGACGCCCTCACCCGTCTTGTACCCGGGCCAGAGATCGTTCCGGAAGGACTCGATGACATGGTCGGTCGCCACGCCCACGTGTGTCGCTCCTTCTCCCAACAACTGCAGGACAGAACCGACCACGCCCCGCACCGCGGCCACCTCGTGCCCGTCAGCGGTGCGATGAGGGGGAGCGCCGAAGAAATGGCGGAACAGCTCGTAGGTGCCGTCGACAAGATGGACCCTCATACAAGGAGCCTTGCACAATCGTCATCCTCTTCCATTGCCTGAGACGAGGTCCGCCGGACCCGCTGGGCGTGAGCCCTAGTTCTTCACCGCTACCACGACGCCTTTGCTGGCCGCGACGAGCCCGGTGTTGCCAATGGCGATGCTGGACACCGTATAGGTGCCATTGGGCGCGCTCCTGGTGTTCCAGCCACCGAGCCATCCGTAGAGAGTTGGCGTTGCCCCGCTGAACATGGTTCGACCATCGCCGGTGATGCGAAACTTGACGTTGGTCACCCCCAATGTGGAGGATGCAGAGGCAAGAAGGAATGTTGAACCGCTCAGATGCGCATGGACGGCCGGTTTGGTCACTCTCGTCACTGGCGGCCGCACGTGACTCGTCTGACCATCAACCCGCATCGTGACGTCGGGGCTGCTCTCGATGGTGCCTGCGGCATCAACGGCGACGCTGTGCACCGTGTAGCTCCCGTTGGGCAGACTGATGGCACCGGCGTTCGCCAACCATCCCGCCACTGATCCGTCAACAAAATGATGAGCGTGAAGAGTCAGAGAATCGGAGATGTCCTTCGCCGCGCAGGACAAAATCGACCCCCGTGACAGCTGAAGTGTCCGCCGCCATGGTCACCAACAGGCGGTTCTGGAGCAATTTCGTTCCGTTCGCTGAACGTACGACTCGCAGGAATGGTCCCTTGGACGCAATGCAGGCCAGGGCCGCATTGACAGCGGCAGGACCTCGAGAACCAGCGGTCGTGCACTCCGAGAACTTCGACGTGGTCGTCGCAATGGATGGCAGGGCATGCTCAACCCGCGTCCACACCCAGGCCCCACTTCGGTAGACGGGGAAGTGCCCCGTGGCCGCGGTGATCAAGGAGGCAGTGGTCGTGACCGATGGAATCCGCTCAAGGGGTGAAAGACCGTCCTGGTCAGGAATCACCACCGTCGTCACCCCCCACCCATGAAGGGCAGCCCGAACGGAGGCGAGGGTCCGAAGACCCACGTGATCGGTAACAAGGTGACGCCGACCGCGAGCATGCCCGTATTTGCCAGGAGATTTATCCCATGCGGGTAGCCCATGGCGTTGGAGTAGAGGGGATTGAGCCCATGGGATATGGCGTAAGCCGGCCATTCGATGAACCAGGTGAACAGCGAGGTGTCACCGCAACCGCAGATGCTCGTCGATGTCGGGTGGTCCGACCAGACATGCCACCACATTCCGACCGAGAGAAAGAGGTACGAACCTCCGGCGAGCAGCGCGTTACGCCAGCGGTGTAACGGGTGTAACGATGGAGAATGGAGCTCGTCGGCCCGCAGGGCCGAGAATCCGGCCATTGTCGTGCACAATACCTCCGCCGATCCTCACCGGCCACGGGCTTGACAGACACACGTATTGCGGTGGGTTACCAGCATCTCCGGCACGATCCCCCGTGCAGATCGCCGACACCTAGTCCGTTGGGTCGGTCGCCGCGGCTCGTGCGCTTGCGCGTGCGAGGAAGACACGCTCTGCGTCGTTGTCGGTGAGGGACCGGGCTGATTCGTACTCGTGGACCGCCTCGGACCGGCGCCCCAGTCGGCGCAACAGGTCGGCCCGCACGGCGTGGAAGAGATAGTACGAATCGAGCGGCAGCCCGTCCGTGGCGGCCAACCCTGCGGCGGGGCCCTTCACTTCGGCCACGACAACGGCCCGGTTGAGCTCCACCACCGGTGAGGCGTCGAAGACGAGCAGTTGGTCGTACAGGGCCAGAATCTGACGCCAGTCCGTGCCCGCGGCGTTTGGCGCGTCGCTGTGCACTGCGTTGATAGCCGCCTGAATCTGGTACGGGCCCGGCGTGTTCCTGCGCAGGCAGAAACGGACCTGCTCCTGCCCCTCGGCAATCAGGTCTCGGTCCCACAGGGCTCGGTCCTGTTCGTGGAGTGGAACGAACACACCGGCGACGCCGGTACGGGCCGGTCGCCGGGCGCTGATGAGGAGCATCAAGGCCAACAACCCGATCACCTCGGGCTCGTCGGGCATGAGCTCACGCAACGTCCGCCCCAAGCGTAGGGCCTCGGCGCACAGGTCCTCCCGCACCAGCAGATCACCCGACGTGGCGGTGTAGCCCTCGTTGAAGACGAGGTAGATCACGGCCAGTACTCCCCGGAGACGGTCAGGGAGCTCGGCGCTGCTCGGGACACGATAGGGAATGCCGGCGTCCCGGATTTTGGCCTTGGCCCGCACGATGCGCTGGGCCATGGTGGCCTCGGGAACGACGAAGGCCCGCGCGATCTCCGGCGTGGAGAGTCCTCCCAGCAGGCGCAGCGTCAGTGCGACCCGCGCCGCGGGGGCGAGCGCCGGATGACAGCAGGTGAAGACCAGGCGAAGGCGGTCGTCCGGCATGGCTGATTCCTCTTTCATCCCCTCGTCTCGCGCGAGCAAGGCGGTTGCTTGAGCCTGGCGGTCCGCTCGAGAGGCCTCCCGACGGAGACGGTCGAGGATGCGGCGGCGTGCCGTCGTGATGATCCACCCGGCCGGACTCGGGGGCAGGCCGTCCTCGCGCCACCGCACTGCGGCAATCGTGAAGGCGTCCTGCACCCCGTCCTCGGCAAGTTCGATGTCACCGCACATGCGGATCAGGACCGAGACCGACCGCCCGTACTCCTCGCGGAAGACGCGGTCGATGTCGGGCCCGGGCTCCGACGTCCGCGTCAAATCGGGGGCTCCTCCTGGAAGGGCCGGACCTCCACTCGCTCGCCGCAGGCCACGGTCGCCTTCTTGGCCCAGGCCAGCGCGGCATCGAGGTCCTCCGCCTCAATGACCCAGAAACCCCCGATGTGCTCCTTGGACTCGGTGAACGGCCCGTCCGTCACCAAGAATTCGTTGCCGTTGGTCTCGACCACCGTCGCCGAGCTGGCCGGCAGCAGGCCGCCGCCGAACACCCAGGCTCCTGCCGACTGCATCTCATCGTTCAGCACGGCAGTCTGTTCGAAGGCCTGGCGTGCTTCGTCCTCGGGTCGAGCCGGGGCGCCTTCGATCATCGGCACGCTCAACATGTACTGCTTCATGACCGTTCTCCTTCTCCGTGGTGTCGTCTCTCGTTGGGAACTGGTAATACAGCTACTGGCCGGCCCGGTAGGTCAGGATCACGATGCCCTCGCCCACAGTCTTCACGTTGTCCAGGACCATGGTGGGCGGCTCCGAGACCTCACCGAAGAGCCGCTTGCCGCTTCCGAGCACGATCGGGAAGATCATGAGGCGGAGCTCGTCGACCAATCCGTGCTCCAACAGCGACTGCACCAGCGTCGCGCTCCCGGCAACCAGCAGATCACCGTGCAGGCGCTCCTTCAGCGCGGCGACCTCGCGCACGACGTCGCTCCGGATCACCGTGGAGTTGTTCCACGTCGCGTCCTCGTCCCGCATGGTTGTCGACACGACGTACTTGGGCATGGCGTTCATCCGGTCGGCGAAGCCGACGGGGTCCTCCATGGTCGGCCAGGCCTGGGCGAAGGCCTCGTAGGTGACCCGACCCAGGAGTTGCGCCTCTGATCCCTCGAGCTCCTCGAGCTTGAACTGGTCTCCTTCCGCACCCCGGTTGAAACGAAACGTCCACCCGGCGTGCTTGTAGTCCTCGCTCCCGCCCGGGTCCTGCATGACCCCGTCCAGCGAGACGAATTCGGTGACGACGATCCTGCCCATGTCTGCCTCCATCAGTCGGTGGCCCCCGGCCCAGCGCCGGCGGTCACCGTCTATACGAACGGGCCCAATCGAATTCGACATCCCGGCGACATTTTTTTCTGCGGCTGGCCACGGCTCCCAAGGGCTACCCCTGCCCGCTGCAGTCCTCACCTGTCGACACCCGTTGCAGGAGCCATCAGAGCCGTTCGTCAGGCGGAATCGCATGCGATTTCGCCCCGGAAGCCTGTCACATCGACCCAGTAGACCGGGTCTTCCGATTCACGAAGATCCACGTCCGATCCCCGCCAGAAAACGCCCTGTCGGATCCCTAGGTTGGGAATAGCCGAGCTCCCAAGGAGGTTTCGACCTGGGAGTGGGGGTCGGTGGACTGTGCGTCCGCGCCGAAGGAGACCGATGTCCGGAAACCCCAATGGAACCACCCTCGTCGAGCTCGAACCCGGGCGCCACGTGGCCGCATGGCTCGTGCTGGCGTTGGTGTGCGTCGGGCAGTTCATGGTCGTGCTGGACGCGTCCATCGTCAACGTCGCTCTGCCCTCAATTCAGAACGACCTGCACTTCAGCACGTCGGGTCTGCAGTGGATCGTCAACGCCTACACGCTCACCTTCGCCGGGTTCCTCCTACTCGGCGGTCGTGCCGCCGACCTGTTCGGGCGTCGCCGCATCTTCATGGTGGGCCTCACCGTCTTCACGTTGTCCAGCCTGCTCGGCGGGCTGGCCCAGAACGAGGCCTGGCTCATCGGCGCCCGGGCGCTGCAGGGACTGGGGGCCGCCATCCTCGCCCCCGCCACCCTGACGATCCTGACCGCGACGTTCCCCGAAGGCCCCACACGGGCCTGGGCCCTCGGCGCCTGGAGCGCCGTGTCGTCGGCGGGGGCGTCGGCGGGCGCGCTCCTCGGCGGCATCCTGACCGACCTGCTGAACTGGCGCTGGATCCTTTTCGTGAACGTGCCGGTCGGCGTGATCGCGCTCCTGGCCGCCCGCCGCGATCTCCCCGAGTCGAGGGCGGACATGGTCCACCGCCACCTCGACCTCGGAGGTGCCATCACAGTGACGGGAGGCCTGGTGGCCCTCGTGTTCGCCCTCGTGCGCACAGAGACGTACGCCTGGGGCTCGGCCCAGGTCCTCCTGCCGCTCGCGCTCGGCGTCGTTCTGCTGGCCGTCTTCCTCGTCTTGCAGGCCAGGGTCTCCAAGGCTCCCCTCGTGCCGCTCCGCATCTTCCGCTCCCGCTCGGTGGCCGGCGGCAATGTCGTGATGTTCTTGCTGTTCGGTTCGCTGTTCGGATCCTGGTACTTCGAGACGCTCTACATGCAGCGCGTCCTCGGGTACAGCCCACTGCAAGCCGGCCTGGCCTTCTTGCCCCAGACACTGCTGATTGCGGCCGGCGCGCAACTGACGGCGCGCCTCGTCCCCAGGTTCGGTCCTCGTCCGCTCATCGTCATCGGGGCGTTGGTGGCCGGGGCCGGCCTGGGCTGGCTGGCGCAGATCTCCACGGCCAGCACCTTCCTGGCCGACCTCTTCGGTCCGTTCGTGCTCATCGGATTGGGCATGGGCTTGGCCGTCACGCCGATCGCCGTCGCCGGCACCGCGGGCGTCGCCCGCGCCGAAGCCGGGTTGGCTTCCGGGTTGCTCAACACGTCGCGCACCGTGGGTGCCGCCATCGGCCTCGCCGCGCTGGCCACCGTGGCGGCGAATCGGACCGCTCGAGCGATGGCCGGGTCGCCAGGGCACACCGCAGCCGCCCTCACCGACGGCTACGCACTGGCCTTCGCTGTGGGTGCGGGGCTCCTGGTGGTCACCGCGCTGGTGGCCTTGGCCACCCTTCCGCGCCGGAGCATTCTCCAACAAGGTTCTGCGGCCGCACCTGAACTGACACTCGAGACCGCGCCGGTCGGGCTCGAGCTCGAGCAGGCGTGATCAGCCCGGAGGCTCCTCTATCTGCTCCATGAACTCGAGGCGGATGCCCCCGGGAGCCTCGACGAAAGCGATGCGACGGGTGCCGAAGGTGCCGCTGACCGTCCTCGGGCCCCAGAGCACCTGATGGCGCGCCAGCTCGGCGTCGAGATCGTCCACGAAGAGTGCCGGGTGCAGGAATCCCTCGTCGGGCAGCACGCACGCGTCCTCGTAGATCGCCTTGGTGAACAGCGTCAGCGAGAGCTCACCGAGTTGGACGTCGGCCCGGCGACCGTTCTCCCACTCGATCGGCTCCGTGACGACCGCACCGGCAGCCTTGTACCAGCCACACGCCTCGTCCAGATCGACAACCTTGATGGCCAGATTGGCCATGCCGGTGACGGCCATCAGTGCAGCGGAGTGCCGTACAGCGAACCGAGGTCCTCGGCGATGAGCTCGAGGCGGACGCCGTCAGGATCCGAGAAGTACAGCGAGATCTCGCTCTCGATCTGGGTGGGGACGCCAGCCTCGTCGAGCCGGGTGCGGGCGGCATCCCACTGTTCCCTGTCGACGGAGATGGCCAGGTGGTGGAAGCCGCCCAGCACCTCGGTGTACGGCCCGAGACCGAGATCCGGGAAATCGAAGAAGGCGAGCGTGTTGTCGTGGCCGAGGTCGAAGAACAGGTGGGTTGAACCCTTGTAGTCGCGGTTCTCGAAGAGCTCGGCCAGCGGAAAGCCGAGGAGGCCCTGGTAGAAGCGGATGGTCTGCTCGACGTCGGAACACAACAGCGCCAGATGGTGGACGCCGCGGGCCGTCGACGACGGACGCTCCTTCGGTTCTTTGAGGTACGTCGCGCGCAGGCGCTCCCGCTCCGCCTCCGCTGCTTTCAGGTCGATGGTCACAGGCCGAGGAGCCACGCCGCGTTGGCTCCCAACATGTTGGCCCGCGCCGGCTCGGGCAGGCCGGCGGCGGCGCGCTGGGCCTGCGCCATGGGGTCGGCAACCCCTTCGGCGTGGGGCCAGTCACTTCCCAGCATGTACGTCTCTCCACCGACCTTGGGGACCAGTCGGTTCGGCATTTCGTACGGGAGCGCGGCCACCCTCACCTGACGGAGGAAGTAATTCGACGGACGGTCGCCGAGCGCGCGAAACGGCTCGCCGTGGCGTTGGGTGTAGAAGTCCGACGCGCCATCGATGTGGAGGAGGAAATGCGGCACCCAGCTCGCCGTCAGCTCCACCACGCCGATCCGGAGGCGGGGGAAGCGCTCCAAAACGCCGTTGAGGATGAGGTTGGCGAGGGCGACGGCCGGCGCCAGGTAGAGGAAGATCGAGTCGAAGAGCTGCTCGCCGTCCTCGTGCTCGCCGGTCCGCCACGCCGGGTGCAAGGGACTCTCAAACGCCGAGACATGGAAGACAGGAGCAACACCCTCGTCGCTGCACGCCGCCCAGACCGGATCGAAGTCCGCATGGGACAGCGGCTTCCCGTCCACCGGGGCCGGAGCGATCATGGCCAGGCGCACACCCTGAGCACGCACGCGCCTGATCTCCTCCACCGCCCAGACCGGGTCGTGCAACAACAGGTGGGCCACGCCGAAGAGCCGGCCCGGCGCGTCGCTGCACACATCGGCCACAAAGCGGTTGTAGGCCCGTGCGTTGGCGCGTTGCGCTGCTGCGTCAGCTGCGAGTCGCTGCTCCCACAAGAGCCCATAGTTCGGGAACATCACGGCGGCGTCGAGTCCGAACGCGTCGAGCACCTCCACGCGGGCACCCGCGAGGCGATAGGAGTCAGGCACCAATTCCTCGAACGACGCCGGAGCCCGCTCACCGCGCAGACGTCGTTGGCGGTCGTCCCCGATCAGATTGGAGCGCTCCGGGATGGGCACCTCCAGGGGTGTGAGCTGGTTGCCACGCCACGTCAGCCAGGGCCAGCCGGCCTCGTCGTCGCCGATGGAGAGCGCATCGGCCTGATGCACCGGGTCGATGTACTCGGACCACGTCGTCCGCGACTCGAACAGGTGCTGGTCGACGTCGATGGTCTGCAGCGTCACGTGCCCTCCCGGCGCAGAGTACCAGCGGTCGTTCCCCGTAGTCTCGCCCCCGTGACCGGGGGTTCGAGGGGTGACGGGCTGTGGGCGCCCCACCACCGCGCCCTGACACTCGGCCTCGTCCTCTCGGTCACCTTCGTGGCCTCGGAGGCACTGGCCGTCATCACGGTGATGCCGCTGGTGGCCCAGGACCTTCATGGACTGGCCCTCTACGGCTGGGTCTTCTCGACCTTTCAGCTGGCCAGCCTGGTCGGGATCGTCGCGGCCGGCCGCGATGCCGATCGCCACGGCCCGGCCCGGCCGTATGTCGCCGGGCTGATCCTCTTCGCGGGCGGGCTGCTCGTCGCCGGGCTGGCGCCGTTCATGTGGGTGCTCGTGGCCGGGCGGTGCCTGCAGGGACTCGGCGCCGGGGCCGTGCCGGCAGTGGCCTACGTCGCCATCGGGCGCAGCCTGCGCGAGGCCCAGCGCGCCCGCATGATGGCGGTCCTCTCGACCGCCTGGGTCGTCCCGGGCATCGTCGGCCCCGGGCTCGCCGCCGCGGTGGCGCATCTGTTCGGATGGCGCTGGGTGTTCCTCGGCCTGATCCCTCTCGTCGCCGTCGCCGGACCGATCGCCGTCCCGGCGCTGGTGCGCCTCGGTCGCACCGAGGGGCCCCCGGCGGAGGAACACCGCATCGGGGACGCCATCCGATGCGCGGTCGGGGCCGCCTTCGTCCTGGCCGCGTTCAGCTCGCACAACGTGCTCGTCGGGCTCGGGCTGGCCGCACTCGGTGTCATCGTCGGCATCGCCCCGTTGCGCCGGCTGCTCCCTGTCGGCACCCTGCGCGCCGACCGCGGCCTGCCCGCCACCATCTTGAGCCGGGGCCTGCTGACGTTCGCCTTCTTCGGTGCCGACGCATACGTCACCTTGACCATCACCACCCTGCGCGGCCACAGCACCCTCATGGCCGGCGCGGTCGTCACTGCCTCCACGCTGGCCTGGACTGCCGGCAGCTGGGTGCAGGCGCGCCTCAACGATCGCTGGGAGGGGGCACGCCTGGTGCGGGCCGGCCTGATCCTCATTCTGGCGGGCACAGCCGGCATGGCTTGGCAGCTGCACCCCGGCGTGCCGGTCGGCGAGGCCTTCGTCGCCTGGTCGGTCGCGGGCTTCGGGATGGGCCTGAGCTACGCGCCGATCTCGCTGATGATGCTGCGGGCCGCTCCCCCCGGCCGCGAGGGCTGGGCCTCGGCCTCGCTCAACCTGGCCGACGTCCTGGGCATCGCGTTCGGGGTCGGGATCGGCGGTGCCGCCGTGGCCGCCTTCTCACGCGGCGCCCGCCCCGTCGCCGCGGGTGTGATCGTGGCGTACGCCGTGGCCGGTCTGGCTGCCCTCGCCGCGTTGGTCATCTCGCCGCGCCTGCCCGGGTCGCTGGCCCGTGCCGTCGAGGCGCCCGTCAGTCGATAGCGCCGCGGATCTCGCGCAGCCAGGAATCCGCCGCCTGCCACGCGGCGTCCGCCTGACGCCGCTGTTCGGGCCCGTGCTCCCCGGCGGCCGGATAAGAGCCCAGGAACTTGACGCCCGCCAGCCCGGCATGGAGGTCCCGCAGGCAGTCGGCCACGACCTCGTCGCCCACGTGACCCGAGAGGTCGATGACGAAGCAGTAGTCACCGAGCGCCTGCTTCGTGGGGCGGGACTCGAGCTTGCTCAGATTGATGTTGCGCGCCGCGAACTGCCCGAGAATGCCGTGGAGGCTCCCGGGGTGGTCCGCCCGCTGGAAACAGACGATGCTCGTCTTGTCGTGCCCCGTCGGCGCCGGCACGCGCGTGCGGCCGACGAGGACGAACCGGGTCTGGTTCTCCGGGTGATCCTCGACGTCCTCGGCCACGATCTCCAGGCCGTAGCGCTCCGCCGCCAGCCTCGGAGCGATGGCGGCCTCGCCCGCTGCGCCGGACTCCCCGAGGAGGCGCGCTGCATCCGCCGTGGAATTGGCAGCTCGCTGTTCGGCGCCGGGCAGGGTCCGGGCCAGGTACTTCTGGCACTGCGCCAGCGCGTGGGGGTAGGACGACACCGAATGGATCTCGCCCAGCGCGGTACCTACCCGGGCCATGAGATGCAGATGGATGTCCATGACGACCTCACGCTGAATGTGCAGGTCGACGTCATGAATCAGACCGTCGATGGTGGCGCTGACGGTCCCCTCGATCCCGTTCTCAATGGGTACGAAGCCCAGGTCTGCCTCGCCGCGGGCGACGGTCTCGAGCACCGCCGTGATGGAGGCCAGGGACCTCAGATCGGCCCCGGCCAGGTCGGGCTGCGTCAGGAGCGCTTCCTGGGTGAAGGTGGCCTCCGGGCCGAAGAAGGCCACGGAGGTCGCAGGAGGGTTCACAGTTGGGCAGGATAGAGCAGGTCATGGACGCTTCCTCGCTTCGCACGCTCGTCGAAGATGTCGCCGCGGGGCGCTGCTCTCCCGACGACGCCGTTCGCCAGTTGCGTCGCCTCCCCTATTCGGACCTGGGATTCGCCCGGGTCGATCATCACCGTGACCTGCGCCTCGGCATGCCCGAGGCCGTCTACGGACCCGGGAAGTCCCCAGAACACTGTGCGGCCGTCGTCGCGGACCTCCTCATAGGCACCGACGATCCCGTGCTCTTGACCCGCGCCACCGAAGCCCAGGTGAAGGCCGTCTCGGCCGCGGCCAGCGCCCTCGGTGTGGTCCCGGGCTCGATCGTCGGGAGCGGGACCCTCTCGACGGTGGTCTTCCGGCCCGCGCCCGCGCGGGCGGGCACCGTCGTCGTCATCACCGCGGGAACGGCCGACCTCCCCGTGGCCGCCGAGTGCACCGCTGTCCTGGGTGCACTCGGCTTCGCCCCGACGCAACTGACCGACTGCGGCGTGGCGGGGTTGCATCGGCTCCTCGCCGAGCTCGACACCCTCGCCATGGCAGACGCCGTGATCGTCATCGCCGGCATGGAGGGGGCGCTGGCCAGCGTGGTCGGCGGCCTCACACCCGCTCCCGTCGTCGCCGTCCCCACGAGCACCGGGTACGGCGCCGCGTTCGAGGGCGTCACCGCGCTGCTGGCCATGCTGTCCGCCTGCTCCTCGGGCATCACTGTGGTGGGCATCGACAACGGGTACGGCGCCGCCTGCGCGCTCGCCCGGATCCTGCCGTGACCGATCCACCGGCTGGATCGTCGACGGTCGCGTGGTTCCACTGCTTCGCCGGCATCGCCGGTGACATGGCTCTGGGCTCACTGGTCGACGCGGGAGCCGATGTCGAGGAGATCCGGGGCCTGCTCGATCGCCTTCCCCTTCCCGGTTGGCATCTCGAGTTCGTGGACGACATCAGAGGGGGTATCGCCTGCACCCGTGCCATCGTCGGGGGCGACGACGTCGTGGTCCGGACACACGGTGTGATTGCCGCCCTCATCGACGAGGCCGCCCTTCCGCCGCGGGTGGCGGCGCGGGCTCAGGCCGTCTTTCGGATGCTGGCGTCGGTGGAGGCGGCGCTGCATCGCCGTCCGATGGACCAGGTGCACTTTCACGAGGTGGGTGGACACGATGCCGTCATCGATGTCGTCGGCACGGCGGCCGCGCTCGAGGTGCTCGGTGTCGACGAGGTCTGCGCTTCCGCCGTCGCCACGGGAACGGGCATGGTGCGCAGCGCGCACGGCCGTCTACCGAACCCGGCGCCGGCAACGGTCCGCCTGCTGCAGGGGATTCCGTCCTACGGCCGCGACGTCTCCCTCGAACTGACCACGCCCACCGGCGCCGCCCTGTTGGCCGCCCTCTCGACAGCCTTCGGCCCCCTCCCAGACATGACGGTCGCGAGCTCGGGATTCGGTGGGGGCTCCGGCGAGATGGACGACCTGCCGAACTGCACCCAGGTCGTGATCGGCCGGCGGATGCCGCATGCGGCGGTGGGACCCGGGCAGCCGGCGCTCCTGCTCGAGACGAACCTCGACGACGTCACAGGAGAGCAGTTGGGTCTCGCCGTCGCCGCAGCGCTCGAGGCCGGCGCGCTCGACGCCTGGGTCAGCCCGGTGACCATGAAGAAAGGCCGGCCCGGGCATGTCCTCCACGTGCTGACCGACGCCACGCTGGTAGAGACCCAGCGCGTCGTGATCGAGCGGGTCACTGGAACGATGGGGATCCGGGCCACGACCGTGGAGCGCTGGCCGTTGGCCCGCACCCTCGAGCAGGTCACCGTCGACGGCATGACGATCCGGATGAAGGTGACCAGCGGACGGGCCAAGCCGGAGTTCGACGACGTGGTGCTGGCGGCCGCCAAGACGGGGGTTCCGCCCCACGAGGTGGCCAGCCGAGCCGAACAGGCATGGCGGGCCGTCTCGCGACCAGCCTCTGGGCCGGAAGATGCCTCAGCCTGATGTCCAGCGCGATGTTCCACTACGACGAGGCGATGACCGACCTGATCGTGGCGGCATGTCGGGAGCGGCTGTCGATGGACCCCGTCGCCCTCGATTTCGGCGGCCTTGTCGAGTCGCTCGACGCCGAGCTGTCCGGGCTCATGCGGCCTGAAGGCAACGAGGCGGCACAGGTGCTGAAACTGTTCGTCGACAAGTTGTCCACCGCAGTCGTCTCGTGCGACAGCCCGCGCTTCTTGTCGTTCATTCCGGCTGCACCGACGAAGGCGTCATTGCTCTTCGACATGTTCGTCTCCTGCTCGTCGTTGCACGGCACGTCCTGGCTCGAGGCGGCCGGTGTCGTCGTCGCCGAGAACCAGGCCCTCGGGGTACTGGCGGCACAGGCCGGCCTCCCCGCCACGGCCGGAGGATGTTTCGTGGCGGGTGGGTCGGCGGGCAACCTGTCGGCTCTGATGGTGGCCCGCGATACGGCTGGATACCGACGCCACGCCGCACCGCCCCGGGACCCGCTCGTGGCCCTGAGTGAGGACGCGCACTCCTCGGTGGGCAAGGCGCTCCATGTCCTCGGGGTCGGCACCCTCACCGTGGCGACACAGGACCATCAGCTCACGGGCGCCGCACTCCGGGCCGCGCTGCGCGACGACCCGCGACGCCATGACGTCATCGGCGTGGTCGCCACGGCGGGAACGACGAACGCCGGTATCGTCGACGACCTGGCAGGGGTGGCGGACGTGGCCGCCGACTACTCCTTGTGGTTCCACATCGACGGCGCCTACGGCGGAGCTGCCGCGCTGTTCGCGCCCGTCCGCGCGGGCTCGGTTCAGCGGTTTCGAACGGGCCGACTCGTTCATCGTCGATCCGCACAAGTGGCTGTTCGCACCCTTCGACTGTGCCGCACTGCTCTACCGTCAGCCCAACCTGGCCAAGGCCGTGCACACGCAGGACGCGCAGTACCTCGACGTCCTGCACAGCGACAACCCCGAGGAGTGGAACCCCAGCGACTACGCCTTCCACCTCACGCGACGCGCCCGCGGCCTCCCGCTGTGGTTCTCCATGGCCGTCAACGGCCTGGACGCGTACGGCGACGCGGTGGAGGCGGGCCTGGCCATGGCCCAGCGTGCCGCCGCCAGGATCACCGAGTCACCCCATGTCGAGCTCGTGCGCGATCCCGGGCTGTCCATCGTGCTCTTCCGGCGCCTCGGATGGGCCAAGAGCGACTACGAGGCCTGGTCGGCCCGTCTGCTCCACGCCCAGATCGGATTCGTCACGCCGACCACCTGGGAGGGCGAGACGGTGGCCCGCTTCGCTTTCTTGCACCCCAACACCACGGTGGAGATGGTCGACGAGATCCTCGGCTCAATGTCCGATGCGTGACCAGGCGCGTCGGAGCAGGGCGCCCAGCGTCTCGACGTCCTGCGCGCCTGGAATCGCCCAGGCCCCACCGATGAGGAAGTAGGGAACGCCGGTCACGTCGAGCGCCTCGGCCGCCGACTCGTCGGCCCGCACCTCGTCGCCGCAGGCCGAGCCACTGAGCACGTCGTCGGCCATGGCGTCGGGCAACCCGGCAGCCTTGGCCACGTCCCGCAGGACATCGACATCGGAGAGCTGTCGGCCCTCGCTGAAATGGGCCGCGAACAGTCTCCGTACCAGCGCCGGCTCCCACGCTGTCCCGCGCGCGGCCTGGGTGAGCCGGTGGGCATCAAAGGTGCTGCCGAGGCGCACGCGGTCGAAGTCGAAGACGAACCCCACCTCTGCACCGAGGGCGGTGAGCTGCGCATGGCCGGCGCGTACACGTTCGGGCGACAGGCCGTACTTGTTCCCGACGGCTTCCTCCACGGTGCCGGGTACGCGGGCCGGTGCCCCCCGGTGGAGCTCGAACGAGCGGTGCACCACCGTGACCTCGTCGCCGTGCTCGAAGTCGCGCAGTGCGACCTCGAGCCGGGCCAGGCCGAGCGCACACCACGGACAGGCGTAGTCGGACCACACGTCGATCTGCATGCCCCGTCCACCCTATGGCCGGTGGTGGTGCCTCCCTATTCCCAATCCTGCGCCGACCACCCTTCTGCCGCCGCCATGAGCGTCCAGCAGGTTGCTCCGTCAATGGACTCGCGGATGATGTCGGCGTGGCCCGCGTGCCGGGCTGTCTCCTCAATGAGGTGCAGGAGGACCCAACGCGGGCTCCAGACGATCCCGCCGGGTATCCACGGCACGAGGTCGACCGTGGGAGCAAGAGGGGCTCCGAGGTCCGCCAGCGCGCCCACCACCTTCTCGGTCATCCTGGCCTGCTCGTCGACCAGCGCGAGCACGTCCTCGACGGTCTCCCCTTCCGTCAGCCGGAAACCGTCGGCCCAGTCGTCCTGGGGTACGAAGACGCCGGTATCCCCCGTCGTCATGAAGGTCGTCCAGGAGCGCTCGACCAGCGCCGCGTGCTTCATCAGGCCGACCAGGTTCAGCTCGCTGACGGTCGGCCGCGCGAAGGCCTGCGCCCGGTCGAGGCCGTGGGCGGCGTAGCGCAACGCGTCGCGCTGCTGACCGAGGAAGGCCAGGAGCACCTCGCGCTCGTCGGTGAGGGGGGCAACGAGTCCGGGCATGGCGTGATCTCCGTTCCCGCCGGGTCGGTCCCGGCGCTCTTTCTTTGGGTACGGCCATGCTGCGCCAGGAAACTGGCCATCCTTTGGCCACTTTTGCTGGAAAACTGGTCACGTGCGCGCAGATCGCCTCGTGGCCGCCCTCCTCGTGCTGCAGGCCAAGGGCCGCGTCACCGCCGCCGAGCTGGCCGACGAGCTCGAGATCAGCGAGCGCACGGCCCGACGGGACCTGCGAGGCTCTCGCCCTGGCCGGGATCCCCGTCTACTCACGACCCGGGCGCGGCGGTGGCTGGGAGCTCGTGGGTGGCGCCCGCACCGACCTGAGCGGCCTCACGGCCGACGAGGCTCGCGCCCTGTTCCTCATCGCGGGCCCGTCCGGTGCCACGCCTGAGGTGCGGGCGTGCGCTGCGCAAGCTCGTGCAGGCCCTTCCGTCGACCTTCCGCCAGCAGGCGGAGGCGGCTGCCAGCGCGGTCGTGCTCGACCCCTCCGGATGGGACGACCACGCCGTGCCGGCGGCACCGGACCATCTCGACGCCTTGCAGCGCGCCGTCATCGACGGGATGCAGGTCGAGCTCGACTACCGGGGACGGGACGGACGCGCCTCGTCGCGCACTGTGCATCCGCTCGGGCTCGTGGTGAAGAACAACGTCTGGTACCTCGTGGCCGAGACCGATGCGGGGCAGCGGACGTTCCGCGTGAGCCGCGTGAAGTCCCTACGACTCACCACGCAGCCGGCGATCCGCCCCGACGGCTTCGACCTCGGCGAGGCCTGGCGTTCGATCGTCACGACCGTGGACGCCCAGAGAGCGCCGGTCCGCGTGCAGGTGCGGGCGGACCCGCTCGTCGTCGACGTCTTGCGCTACGTGTTCGGCAACCGCGTCCACGTCGGTCAAGAGGGTGCGGACGGACGAATTGAGGTGGAGCTGCGCGCTCAGTCCGAGCTGATGCTGGCGCGTCAGCTGGCCGGCTTCGGAGACCGCGTCGAGGTCCGTGCACCCGAGAGCGTCCGCCAACACCTGGCCGACATCGGGCGCTGCCTCCTGCGCGCGCACACGTGACGACCGGGGTGCGCTCAGGCCGACGCCACGGCGGCTTCGAGCAACGCTCCCGCCGCCAACAGCCGCTCCTCACTGTACGCCGGGCCTATCAGCTGCATGCTGGCGGGAAGCGGTCCGGTCGACGGTACCGGGAGCGAGAGCGCTGGCACTCCCGCCAGATTCACCGGAAGGGTGCAGCGCGACACCAGGAGGTCGTCCCCGTCCTCAAGGCGCGGCGGGAAGATGCTCAACGTCGGGGTGATGAGCAGGTCGACCTCCGTGAAGACCCGCTCGACCGACTCCTTCCAGGCGCGCTGCACAGTCCAGGCCCTCCCGACGGTGTCCTCGTCGAACGCTCCTCCCAGCTCCAGCCGGGACCTCACCTCGTCACTGATCCCCTCGGGGTCCTCGGCCACCAAACGGGCGTCGGAGTGCCAGGCCTCGACCACGAGCAGGAGGCCGGCCTGCATGGTGGCGTCGTCCCACCCGGGGACCACGAGTTCCCGGTAGTCCCATCCCACCAGGCTCAGCGCCCGGTCGAGCGCGGCGGTGATGGCGGGATCCGCTTCAATGGGCAACCGGCCCACGACCAGCCCGTCGCCGGCGTGATCGTCCAGGCGGAACCCGGACTCGAACCCGGGCTCGAGCAACTGCATCCCGGTGACGAGCCCCGCCACCGTGCGCGCCATCGGGCCCACGGTGTCGAAGCTGGGCGCCAGCGGCCACACGCCGTCGAGCGGGATCCGGCCCCACGTGGTCTTCAGCCCGGTCGTGCCACAGCAGGCGGCGGGGATCCGGATGGAGCCGCCGGTGTCGCTGCCGTACGCCACGTCCGCCTCGCCCGTGGCCACCGCCACCGCAGACCCGCTCGAGGAGCCGCCGGGCACGCGGGTGGGATCGAGCGGGTTCACCGGCGTCCCGTACCAACGGTTGACGCCGGTGACACCGAGCGCCAGCTCGTGCAAGTTGGTACGGCCGACGATCCGGGCCCCCGCCTCCCGGGCCCCCGCCAGGCACGCCGCGTCGGCGGCCGCGGGGACCGCCCGGTCTGCCACGGCGCGGCAGCCAGCCGTCGTGGGCTCCCCCACCATGTCGATGAGATCCTTGACGGCCAGGCGGACGCCGGGTCCGGACGTCTCGTAGCGGGTGATGAAGGTGGTCATTCCTTCATTGTGTCCGGCATGCCGCGGGAGGGGCCGAACCCGCGTGTCACTGCGAGGTCGTCGGGGTTGTCACGCTGGCGCCGGGTGGCAACTGGAACAGCGATGCCGCCGGCGTCGACGAGTAGTTCGTGATCTGGAAGCTGGTCGAATCCGAGGCGACACTGACGTAGCCGAGGATGCCCTGGGACGTGCTGCAGATGGTGCTCGTGCCCCCCAAACCCTTGGCGATCAGGTCGACACAGTTCATGTCGAAGCCGTTGAGCGACTTGGTGGAGGTCGTCACCTGGTCACCGGCCAGGCCGGCAACCAATGAGACACCCTTCAAGAAGGAGATCCAGTGCGACGGCGTGTAGATGTCGAAGATCTTGTTCTGGGCAGCGGAGTCGGCCTGACCGAGCTTCTGGCACGACCACGTGGCACCCGAGCCGCCCTGGTTGCAGACGTACTCTCCGGATGAGTTGGCGATCACTTGGACGTTCGAGGCGTCGGATCCCGTCTGCGTCTCGTGGAACGCCAGCCCTCCACTGGAGGGGTCGACGGCGTAGACGACGGTGGCGGGTGCACTCCCCGTCGTCGTGTAGGTGGCCTCGAAAGCCGAGTCCTTGGTGGACTGCATGCTCTGCGTGAACGAGTCGATGGTCGCCTTGTTGCCTTCCACCGTGTGCACCGCCTGCTTGACCCGGCTGGCCACGCTGCAACCGGTGGCCCCCACCCCGACGGCAACCAGCAACGCCATGAGGATCCCGATATGGCTTCGATGCGACATGCCAGCCTCCTCCAGAAACCGCCGGGCCCGAAGCGGCGACGCCCGCACGAGGTTAGGGCGAGCAGGTCCCCCGACGGCGGCACACTGTGTCTCCGGCTGGGATCAGACGGCCCCTGCCGGAGAAGGAAGGCTGCCGTCCTCGACGGGCACGACCTCCTGACGGCCACGTTTCAGGCCAAAGAGCGCAACCACGGCGGCGAGGGCCATGATGCCGCACATGACATAGAGCACCGTCGCCGTGGCATGGGCGAAGTCGAGCGAAACGAAATGTGGGATGGAGTCGACCGATCCGCTCCCCTGCTGGCTCTGCGTGATTCGGTTTGCTTCGGAAGCGGCGTGCGGGTCCCCCATCTTCTGGAGCGAGGTGGTCAGATGTGACCGGTAGGCAAAAAGCTGGATCGTCCCGAGTGCCGCCAACCCGAGACTGGCCCCGTAGTTCCGGATGGTCTGGGTGATCCCCGTCGCCTCGCCGTAGGAGAGGTTGCCCGCCCGGTTCACTGCGTCGGTGTTGGCCGGCCCCAGCATCATCCCCATACCGGCTCCCGCGACAATGACCCAGATCTGTTGCTTCCCGAAGGACAGCGTCGGCGCCTTGGTGGCCCAGAAATAGAAGCCGACCGCCGAAATGGCGCAGCCGATCACCACGGCTCGTTTCGCCCCCTCGCGGTCGAGCATCCGTCCCCCGACCTGCGCCAGGATGACGAAGCCGATGAAGAAGTACAAGAGGAAGATGCCCGCGCCCGAGGCCGAGTCGTGCAACGAGATCTGGGCGTACTCACTGGCGAAGAAGAAGACGGGGATGAACGCCATCATGGCGATGAGGAGCACGACGTTCTCGACGGCAAAGGCGCGGACGCGGAAGATGTTGACCTTGATGAGCGGTGATTCCGTCCGCAACTCGACGAGGACGAAGACGCCGATGATGGCCAGTCCGGCGATGATGCAGATCCAGGTCCCAGCGTTGCTCCAACCCCACGGGACGGACTGCTGCAGGCCGAAGATGCTGAGGCCGATGCCCGCCGCAATGAGCACGGCGCCGCGGTAGTCGATCGGAGCCCTCCGGTATTGCGTCTTGGGCTTGGAGAGCGCAATGAGGACCAGAGCGATGATGGCCACGGGGATGTTGACCCAGAAGATCGCCCGCCAGGTCCATTGAGTCAGGTACCCGCCCAAAATCGGGCCGATCGCCGTCAGCCCGCCGGCGATCCCGAAGAACAACGCCAGAGCCTTCCCGCGCTCACGGAGCGGGAACACATTGACCACGATGGCGAGAGCCGCCGGGAACATGAGCGCACCGCCGGCGCCCTGAATGACGCGGAATGTCACGATCCAGGCCTCGGCGGCCGAACCCTTGGGCGTCAGTCCGCACATGGTCGACGCCACCACGAAGATGATGACGCCGATCACGCAGCACTTTGTGTGCCCGTAGATGTCCGACAGGCGCCCGCCCAGTGCGAAAAGTGCGGCCAGTGCGATCAGGTAGCCGTTGACCACCCACTGCACGCCGGTCGACGTCAGTCCGAGCTCGCGCTGAATGTCGGGCACTGCGATGGAGACGATCGTCTGATCGATGAACGTCATCGCGACAGCGAAGATCATCGCGGCCAGCACCCAATTGCGCCCTTGCATCCCTCCGCCGCTCACCGATGCCTCCCACGATCAGACCGTGCCGGAAACCCTAACGGGGACATGCGGCTCGAGTGAGGCTCTTGTTCGGGGCGTGATGTGGAGCGCGTGACCGGATGGTGAGCGGGTCGAAAGCGGCTGGCTACTGAACGGCGGGCGCTCCCATCGACGCCAGCATCTGCTCGAGCGCAGCCTGGTCGGGTCCGACGAACGGATCGGCCGCCGGTGCCTCTGCGAGGTTGTGCAGCATGGCGTTCGAGCGAGGAACCCGACGCGGCCGGCAGGTGACTGCTCAGGACACATGACGGTTCGAGGGCGCGCAGCACGTCCAGGTCCTTGGCGAACAGGCTGCGGTCGACCTTGCACAACCAGGGCGAATCGGCCATCGCCCAGAACACCTGGCCCTGGCGGAGCTCGTCAGCGGAGAGATCCTCGGCCCGCCCGGGCACGTCCCCCAAAAGCGCTCCGAAGCAGTCGGCGCTGAACAGGGCGCCCGACCGATCGTCGTAGAACCCGGTAGTCACCGGATTGTCGAACACCGGGGGCTTCACCGCCCTCAGCGTGCGATCACCGGTGGTGACGGCCTGGCCGGGATTGACCAGGTGCAGGCGCTCCATCGGCAGCGGCGCCGACAGGCCCATGATGCCGGCGCCGAGGAAGGTCGTGATGATGGTGAGGCGCGGGTTCTCGGCCAGCAGCTGATGGAGCGAGCCGATGTGGTCGAAGTCCGTGTGGGTGAGCCAGATCCACCGCAGGTCGGACGGATCGATGACGGAGCGCAGGGCCGTCATGAATTCCTCGCCTTGCAGCACGGTGCCCGTGTCGACGAGGACCGGCTCCGCGCCGTGGAGCACGAAGGCGTTGATCGGGACCAGCCCGAATCCGGGCACCGGGAAATTCGTCGTCAGCACGTCGATGTCCGGTGCGGCCCTGTAGGTGGTGATCATGGCGTGACTCCTCGTGGCTGGTCGCGGTCGTGTCCGGGCTTCGGCAGTGCTCTTCAACCGGGTCAGGGTGTGCTGCATCCCCTCGCGGATTTCGCGGGCGCGGTTGGTCGGGACGTCGACGATGCGGGCCCAGACGGGGATCCGCTTCACCTCGTAGGACTCGGTGACCCTGGTGCCACCGTCGGACGCCTCGAAGCGGTAGCGCCACACGGTCGACTCGCGGCCGCCCTCCTCGGTGACGAAGGCGAACTCGCGGCCGGGATCGGCCACCAACACCCGGCCCCGCCGCGACCATTTCATGAGGCCGCGGGGGCCGCCCCTGTTGTGGCCCACGAAGTTGGCCCCTTCCGCGGGACCGCTGGCCCCGCTCCTCCCAGTCGACCCGCTGACACTCCGGGCTCCACTCGCCCATGCGGGGCAGGTCCGCCACCAAGTCGTAGACGCGTTCCGGTGCGGCGCCGACGACCGTCTCGACGCTGTCCTGCGTCAGCCACCACCTGCTGCTCGTGCTCGCCATGTCGCTCCTCCTCGACTCGATCTCGATCGTCAAGGCTAATGATATTAGCTATTGCTGTCAAGACGTTCTTTGGCTACACTCACCGGAGTGAGCCGAGAGCCAGATCGGAATCCCCCGCTGACGCACCACACCAGGCCCGGCCCGATCGCCGGGCGCGGCGCCGCCAGGAGACGATCGAGGAGATCCTCGACATCGCCCGGGAGGTGATGACCGAGGAGGGCGTCAACGGGCTCAGCCTGGCCGAAGTGGCACGCCGCCTCGGCGTGCAGCCGCCGTCGCTGTACAAGTACTTCCCGTCCCTGATGGCGATCTATGACGCGCTCGTTCCTCCGGGGCCAGATCGACAACCTGGCCGAGCTGCGCGCAGGCGATGGCGGGAGCCGAGCCCGGGCTCGGCGCGCTGATCGCCGGCCTCGAGGCTTCTGGGCGCTGGGCGCTGGCCAACCGCGCCGTGGCGGAGCTGCTGTTCTGGCGCCCCGTCCCGAGCTTCCATCCCTCCGAGGAGGCGTTCGCTCCGAGCGTGGAGATGGTCGAGTTGCAACGGCGCGCGCTCGCCGACGCCGTGGCCGCGGGTCAGCTCGGTCCGGAAGCCAACGGCGAGGACGCCGTCTACCTCGTGTCGACGCTGATCACCGGCGTGCTCAGCCAGGCCTTCGCCAACGAGCCCGACCTCCCCTGGGGCGAGGGCCGCTTCACCTCCACCTTCCCCCGCCTCATGCGTCTGCTGCCCGCAGCGTTCCCGCTGACGACGCCTTGATCGCTTCATCCGTGGCATCGCCCTAGGTTCGGCCCTCCATCGTCTTTCGTCGTCGTCGTCGTCGTCGTCGTCGTTCGTCGTACGTCGTACGTTGTCCGTCCGTTGTCCGTCCGTTGTCAATCCCGCCCCCGTGTCGGGGCCGTCGTGTCGGGTCGGGTACCGTCGTCGCGGCAGGGAGGGGGCGTTCGTGCGACGACACAGGACCGCTGGGCCGGTCGCTTTCTTGGCGGCCACGGCGATGTGGCTGGGCCTCACCGTCGGTGTCGCGCCGACGGCCGCGTCCGCCGGTACGCCCGTGCCGGGCGCGCCCGACTGCGCCATGTTCCCGGCGGACAACGTCTGGAACACGCCCGTCGCGGGGCTGCCGGTCAACCCGCACAGCGCGGCCTGGCTGGCCAGCATGGACGCCGGCGACGACGAACCTCCATCCCGACTTCGGGCCCTCCGACGACCCTTCGAACCCTTACGGCATGCCCTACACCGTGGTGTCCCCCTCACAGCCCGAGGTCCCCGTCGCGTTCCAGTACGCCGACGAGAGCGATCCGGGGCCGTACCCGTTCAGCGCCTCCACGCCGATTGAGGGCGGGCAGCAGTCGACCGGCGACCGCCACGCCATCATGGTCAACCCGGCCACCTGCACCCTCTACGAGCTCTACGACGCGCGGTACGGCGCGTCCGGTTCGACCGCCGGTTCGGGGGCGATCTGGAACCTCGACTCGAACGCGCTGCGGCCCGGCCGGTTGGACGTCGGCCGATGCGGCCGGCCTGCCGATCCTCCCGGGACTCGTCCGCTACGACGAGGTGCAGTCCGGCGCCATCACCCACGCCATCCGGATGACGGCCGAGGCGACGGACACGTCGTACCTGTGGCCGGCCCGCCACGAGGCGGGGACGTCGTCCAACCCGAACCTGCCGCCCATGGGCGCGCGCTTCCGGCTCAAGGCCGACTTCAACATCTCGGGCTACTCCCCGCAGGCCCAGGTGGTGCTGCGCGCCATGCAGCAGTACGGGCTGATCCTGGCCGACAACGGCTCCAACTGGTACTTCGGGGGAACGGCGGACGACAACTGGCCCATCGCCCTGGTCGAGCGAGCTCAAGCAGGTGCCGGCCAGCGCGTTCGAGGCGGTGGACGAGTCGTCGCTGATGATCGACCCCAACTCGGGCCAGGCCCGCCAGCTCGGTGTCGCCGTGAACTGCGGGTCCGGCCCGGGCTACCGCCTGGTGGCAAGCGACGGCGGCATCTTCTCGTTCTGCCAGTCCTTCCTGGGCTCCATGGGCGGCCAGCACCTCAACGCGCCGATGGTGGGCATGGCCGAGACGCCCGGCGCCACCGGGTACTGGGAGGTGGCCGTCGGACGGCGGCATCTTCAGCTACGGCAACGCGCACTTCTACGGCTCGACCGGGTCGATCCACCTGAACAAGCCGATCGTCGGCATGGCGGCCACGCCGGACGGCGGGGGCTACTGGCTCGTCGCCTCCGACGGCGGCATCTTCAGCTACGGCGACGCGCACTTCTACGGCTCGACGGGGTCGATCCACCTGAACAAGCCGATCGTCGGCATGGCGGCCACGCCGGACGGCGGGGGCTACTGGCTCGTCGCCTCCGACGGCGGCATCTTCAGCTACGGCGACGCCGCCTTCTACGGCTCCCGCGGTGGCCAACCACTCAACAAGCCCATCGTCGGCATGGCCTCGAGCGCGTCAGGCCACGGCTACTGGTTGGTTGCCTCCGACGGCGGCATCTTCAACTACGGCGACGCCGGCTTCGACGGTTCCGCCGGGCTCGCTCGCTCTGGCCAAGCCGATCGTCGGCATGCAGGGCACTCCGGGCGGTGGGGGCTACTAGCTCGTCGCCTCCGACGGCGGCATCTTCAGCTACGGCGACGCCTCGTTCAACGGTTCGACGGGCGGCCTGGCGCTCAACGCGCCGATCGTGGCCATGGGATGAGCATCTCTGCAGGATCAACCGCCGGCCTCGAGCGTCTTGCGGTACACGCTGGTCTGGCGGGTCTCGAAACCCATGCGCAGGTACAGGCGGTGGGCCGCCTCGCGGTCGGGCCGTGACGTGAGGTCCACCGTGCGCGCGCCGAGCGCGGCCGACCGGTCGACAGCGGCCTGCACGAGGGCCCCCGCCACGCCGGCCCCGCGGGCCGCTTCGTCGACCACGACGTCCTCGATCCACGCCCGCACGCCCGTCGGGATCTCGAACGTGGCCAGCGTCAGCATCCCCACGATGACCCCGTCGAGCCGCGCCACGAACAGCGTGGTGCCGCCGTCGGCCACAATCCGTTCCAGGACGGCGCGGCCGGGCGGCGGCGAGGAGCGGAGAGAGCTGGGGCACGAGGCGGTCGACCGCGGCGCAGAGGTCGTCGTCGACCGCGGTGGCGGCCTCGACCGCGATCACGACGTCGTCGACTCGCCCCGCCACATCGGTTGGCGCACGCTGTCGTAGAGCACGTCGCGCCGCTCGCCGTTGATGGCGGCGAACACGTGCTCGCCCCAGCGATCGGACCCGACCAGCGGCTGGGGCAGCGTCTCGCGGGTGAACCAGCCCGACGTCACGCGTCTCGAGCGGGTGCGGGGCCAGCTCGCCGCCCACGGCCTGGCAGTAGAAGAGGAGCGAGTACAGCGGCACCCGGGTGAAGCCGAGGCGCAGGCCGTCGAGGACGGCGATGAGGCGCACCGGCTCGGCGATGATGCCGGTCTCCTCCTCCACCTCCTTCACGACGACCTCGGCCGCCGAGTAGCCGACGTCGCACCACCCGGTCGGGTAGAGCCAGATGCCCGAGTCGGCGCGCTGAATCAGCAGCAGCTCGCCCTTGTCGTTGCCGACGGCGGCGCCGACGGCCACCTTGGGGGTGACGTAGCCCGGGACGCCCTTGCCGACGGTGTCCATCCACTCCTGCACCAGCCCGCCGGCGTAGTCGGGGTCCTCGTCCGCGCCGTCAGCCTCCGTGCGGATGTCCGCCGCCACCTTGAGGATCTCCTCGAAGCGCTCCCGCTCGTAGAGGCTCTCGGTGAAGCCGAGCCCCGTGCGGGCGATGCCCGAGAGGGCTTCGCTCCAGCGCAGCAGCGTCTTGAGGGGGACGTCACGGTCGGCACTGGGGTCCACGAGCGTGACGCTACCGCGACCCGCCGCCTGGGCCAGAATGGGGCGTGGCCGTCAACGAGGATTGTCGTCATTACGTCATGCGGACCACGCCACGGGGAGAGCGCCTCGAGCGCTGCAAGGTCGACGCCAACGAGCCGCTGCCCTTCGCCTGCCCCGAGGGCTGCGTCTTCTACGAGCCCCGCCGGGTCTCCTCGGCGGGATGGCACGTGCCCCGGACCCCCGACGGGGACTGAGACCCGGCTGCGGTCAGCCCTCGAGGACGTCCCCCAGCAGGTCGACCGTGATGCCCTCGCCGCGCAGCCACTCGAGCGCCGCCTCCACCTGGGCCGACTGACCGTCCATTTCGCAGACGATCCAGCCCCGGTGCTCCTCCACGTCGGCCCGGCGGATGTCGGGGTCCACGTCGAACCGGCGCACCAGGGTGGCCAGCACGGCCCGCCGCACCTCGGACTCGGGGAACGTCAGCTTCACCTTGACCCGGACCGTCGCTCACGGCTCCTCCTCGCTCGCGCCCGCTTGCGGCAGGCCACGGTTCAGGCTGCCGGACCGGAAGCCCTCCAGGTCGAGCGCCACGAAGCGGAACCCAGCGGCGCGCACGGCCTCCACGACCTCGTCCCGGCGCGCCACCACCTCGGCCAGGGCGTCCGGGCTCGACCTCCAGGCGGGCGGCGTCGCCGTGGTGGCGCACCCGCAGCTGACCGAAGCCAAGCGCGTGCAGGGCCGATTCGGCCTCCTCGACGGCGGCCAGGCGGCCCAGGGTGACCGGCGTGCCGTAGGGCAGGCGCGAGGCCAGGCAGGCCGCGGCGGGCTTGTCCCACGTGCGCAACCCGAGCTGACGGGACCAACGCCGGATGTCGTCCTTGGTGAAGCCGGCCTCGACCAGGGGGAAGGCGGCCCCGGCGGCGGCCGCGGCGGCCTGGCCCGGGCGGTGATCGCCGAGGTCGTCCACGTTGACGCCGAGCACGACGGTGGCGCCTTCGGCCGCGGCCAGCGGGCCCACGGCGTCCATCAGCGCGGTCTTGCAGCGGGCGCAGCGGTCCGGGCCGTTGGCCACGTAGGCCGCATCCTCCATTTCGTTGGTCGGCACGCCGACCCAGCGCAGGTCCCACTCGTCGGCCAGGGCGCGGCAGTCCGCCTCCTCCGCACCGGCCAGCGACGGCGAGAGCGCGGTGGCGCAGAGCACCGCGTCCCGGCCCGAGCGTGTCGTGCGCCACCTTGGCCAGGAGCGACGAGTCGGCGCCTCCGCTGAACGCCACCACCACGCGCCCGAGGCGCCGCAGCGCATCTCCTCAGGTCGTCGAGAGAGGCGGGCGAGGCGGGCGAACAGATCGAAGCGGGCGAACCCGACGCGCCGGTGGCGGTCATGGCGTCGCGATCACAGGCCCAGCACCGACAGCACGTCGTCGAGCGTGCCCACCATGCCGGTGTAGAAGGGGCCGAACTCGGCGTAGCAGAGCGGAGGCCTCGTCGAAGCGCATCTCGTAGACGCAGTCCTTGAGGTCGTCGGGATGGACGCCGAACAACGTGACACCCCACTCGTAGTCGTCGAGCCCGGTCGAACCGGTGATGACCTGGAGCACCCGGCCGTGGAAGGTCCGGCCCACCTTGCCGTGGCCCATCATCAGCTCCTTGCGCGCCTCGAAGTCCAAGGCGTACCAGTTGTGCTCCTCGCCCCGGCGCTTGCTCATCGGATAGAAGCAGAAGGCGTCCTTGCCCTCGGGCGGCAGCTGGGGGAAGAGCCGGGCCTGGCGCAGCTCGTCGGGCACCCCGGCGGCGTACTCGGAGACCTCGGTGAGCGACACGTAGGACTCGACCACGACCAGGCCGGACCCGACGACCTCGGTCTGCAGGCGGCGCAGGCGCCAGATGTCCGGCCCGAGCGCCATGAGGCCCAGGTCCGCCTTGTGCCCCAGCAGGGCCACCGGGACCACCTGGTAGCCGTCCGCCTCGGCGGCGGCCAGGGCCTTGCGCAGGGCCTCCGCGTCGAAATCGGGTGCCAGCCGGCAGAACAGGTGGAGGACGCCCCAGCCGGTCGTCGGGGTCAGAGGCACGCCGTCAGTGTAGAGAAGGCTCCGGGCCGCCGAACCGTGCCCGGGCCAGCTCGTCGGCCGCCGAAAAGCAGACCGCCGAAGGTGGGTCAGGAAAGAACAGTGCGCCCGGCCTTGCGGCCGGGCGCACCATTTCAGCCTCGGTTGGGGGTGAGGCATTCCCAGTGTCACCCCAGGTTGTTGCAGCGTCGTGGCAACGGGGTGACAGCCCACCCCGGACCAGCTCAGGGTCGGTCTAGTAGTCGTCCATCCCGCCGGGCATGGCAGGCGCGTCTTCCTCGGGCTTGTCCACAATGACGGCCTCGGTGGTCAGGAACAGCGCCGCGATGGAGGCGGCGTTCTGCAGGGCCGAGCGGGTGACCTTGGCGGCGTCGATGACACCGGTCTTGAAGAGGTCCTCGTACTCGCCGGTGGCGGCGTTGAGGCCGTGGGAGCCCTTCAGGTCGCGCACCTTCTCGACGATGACGCCACCCTCGAGGCCGGCGTTGACCGCGATCTGCTTCAGCGGCTCCTCCACGGCCTTGCCCACGATGCGGGCTCCGGTGGCCTCGTCGCCCTCGAGCTTGTCGGCCCCCTCGTAGATGGCGGTCTGGGCCCGCAGCAGGGCAACCCCGCCGCCGGGCACGACGCCCTCTTCGATGGCAGCCTTCGTCGTGGAGACGGCGTCCTCAATGCGGTGCTTCTTCTCCTTGAGCTCGACCTCGGTGGCGGCCCCGACCTTGATCACGGCCACGCCGCCGGACAGCTTGGCCAGGCGCTCCTGGAGCTTCTCCCGGTCGTAGTCCGAGTCGGTGTTCTCGATCTCGGTCTTGATCTGGTTGATGCGGCCCTTGATGTCGCTCTCGGTGCCGCCGCCCTCGACGATCGTCGTCTCGTCCTTGGTGATGACGACCTTGCGGGCGGTGCCGAGCAGGTCGAGCGTCACGTTCTCCAGCTTGAGGCCGACCTCTTCGGTGACGACCTGGCCGCCGGTGAGGATGGCGATGTCCTGCAGCATGGCCTTGCGGCGCTCGCCGAAGCCGGGCGCCTTGACGGCGACCGAGCGGAAGGTGCCGCGGATCTTGTTCACCACCAGGGTGGCCAGGGCCTCGCCCTCGACGTCCTCGGCGATGATCAGCAGCGGCTTGCCGCTCTGGATGACCTTCTCGAGCACGGGGAGCAGGTCGCGTACAGCGGTGATCTTCGAGCCGACCAGCAGCACGTAGGCGTCCTCGAGGGAGGCCTCCATGCGCTCGGGGTCGGTCACGAAGTACGGGGCGATGTAGCCCTTGTCGAAGCGCATGCCCTCGACGAGGTCCATGTCCATGCCGAAGGTCTGCGACTCCTCGACAGTGATGACACCGTCGCGGCCGACCTTGTCGATGGCCTCGGAGATCATCTCGCCGATCTCGGTGTCGGCGGCCGAGATGGAGGCCACCTGGGCGATCTGCCCCTTGGACTCGGTCTCCTTGGCGATGCCGTGGATGGAGCCGACGGCGATCTCCACGGCGGCCTCGATGCCCCGCTTGAGCGCCATCGGGTTGGCCCCGGCGGCGACGTTGCGCAGACCCTCGTGGACCATGGCCCAGGCCAGGACGGTGGCGGTCGTGGTGCCGTCACCGGCCACGTCGTCGGTCTTCTTGGCCACTTCCTTGACCAGCTCGGCGCCGATCCTCTCGAACGGGTCCTCGAGGTCGATCTCCTTGGCGATGGACACACCGTCGTTGGTGATCGTCGGGGCGCCCCACTTCTTGTCGAGCACCACGTTGCGGCCCTTCGGGCCGAGGGTCACGCGGACCGCGTCCGCCAGCTTGTTCATGCCGGTCTCCAGGCCGCGGCGGGCTTCCTCCTGGAAGGCGATGATCTTGGCCATCTGGTCTATTCCTCCGTTAGCACTCTCGTCTTGTGAGTGCTAATAGGTAACCACCTTAGGGCGCCCGGCGCAAGGGCGATGCGCCCCGCTCTGCCCGCCGGAGACCCGCCCCGGGGCCGGACCGGGTCCTGACCCGGGCACCCCCGCAGCGGCGGTCAGCCCCCGGCGACGGCGGGGACGATGGAGAGCGTCTGGCCCGGGGTGACCGGGGTGGCCAGGCCGTCGAGGAAGCGGACGTCCTCGTCGGCCAGGAAGACGTTGACGAAGCGGCGCAGGTTTCCCTCGTCGTCGAAGAGGCGGTCGGCCAACCCGGGGTGGGCGGCGTCGACGGCCTTGAGCACCTCGCCCACCGAGGACCCCTCCACCTCGACCTCACCGGCACCCCCGGTGAGGGTGCGCAGCTGGGTGGGGATGCGGACGGTCACGCTCATCGGGGGGTCTCCTTGGTCTGCGGGTGTTCCAACGCGGCGTCGAAGGCGTCCAGCGTGGGGGCGATGGTCGCCGTGGGGGTGCTGCCCGGCGCGCCGGCCAGGGCTTCGACCGTCTTGAGGCCGTGCCCGGTGACGAGGGCCACCACGCGCTCGTCGGGGCGGATGGCCCCCGAGGCGGCCAGCTTGGACAGCGTGGCGATGGTCACCCCGCCCGCGGTCTCGGCGAAGATCCCCTCGGTCCGGGCCAGGAGCCCGATGGCATCGACGATCTCGCTGTCGGTGACGGCGGCGCAGGAGCCGCCCGTCCGGCGGACGACGTCGAGGGCGTACCAGCCGTCGGCGGGATTGCCGATGGCGAGCGACTTGGCGATCGTCTTGGGCTTGACCGGGCGGATGGCGTCGCTGCCCTGCAGGAAGGCCTCGGCGACGGGCGAGCAGCCCTCGGCCTGGGCGCCCGAGACGCGGACCGCAGGCTCCTCGGGCAGGAGGCCGACCTTGCCCAGCTCGGCGAAGCCCTTGGCCACCTTGGTCAGCTGGCTCCCCGACCCGATCGGGACCACGACGTGGTCCGGGGCCTGCCAGCCCAGCTGCTCGGCGATCTCGAAGGCGAGCGTCTTGGAGCCCTCGGCGTAGTAGGTCCGCACGTTGACGTTCACGAAGGCCCAGCTCGGGCGCTCGCTGGTCAGCTCGGCGCAGAGGCGGTTCACGTCGTCGTAGTTCCCCTCGACGGCAATCACCGTCCCCCCGTAGACCGAGGTCATGGTGACCTTGGCCGTCTCGAGGTCGTGGGGGATCAGGACGACCGAGTCCATCCCGGCCCGGGCGGCGTGGGCCGCCACCGAGTTGGCCAGGTTGCCCGTCGAGGCGCAGGCGGCCACCTTGAACCCCAACTGGCGGGCCTTGGTGAGCGCCACCGAGACCACCCTGTCCTTGAAGGATCCCGTGGGGTTGGCGGTGTCGTCCTTGATCCACAGCTCACCCAGCCCCAACTCGGCGGCCAGGCGGTCGGCCCGCACCAGCGGGGTGAAGCCGGCACCGAGATCGACCGGACTGGCGTCGTCCACCGGGAGCAGATCGCGGTAGCGCCAGATGGAGCGCGGGCCGGACGCAATGCGTTCCCGGCTGACCGAGGCGGCGATCCGCTCGTAGTCGTAGGCGACCTCCAGCGGCCCGAAGCAGTAATCGCAGACGTGGAGCGCCTCGGCGGGGAAAGCCCGCTGACACTCACGACAACGCAACCCAGTGACAAAATCGACCATCGGTCCTCCTCATCGGTCGGGCATTGGCACCAGGTGCTTCCGCACTGGTTGCCGCGACGTCGACGGGCCCGTCCCTCAGTCGCTCTGGATGATCCGTCCATGGTAGCCCGTCGGGGCCGGCCGCCTCAACGCGGCGCGGCTGCTTGAATCGAGGGCGTGCCGCACACCTATCACCACGGCGATTTCCCCCTGGTCCCGGCACTCGAGGCCAAGGCCCGGACCGGCCGGACTGTCTCGGTGTGCATCCCGGCCCGTGACGAGGGCTCCACGGTGGGCTCGGTGGTACGGGCGGTCGTGCAACCGTTCCTGGCCGCGCACGGCGGGAACGGCCTGGTCGACGAGGTCATCGTCCTCAACGACGGCTCGCTCGACGACACCGCCGAACAGGCTCGCGACGCCGGGGCGACGGTGGTGGCCGGGCCCGGCGGGTCCGGCGGCAAGGGCCAGGCCATGGCGGCCGCGCTGGCCGCCTCCACCGGCGACGTGGTCGCCTTCCTCGACGCCGACGTGGCCAACACGACCCCGGCCTTCGTGACCGGGCTGCTCGGGCCGCTGCTCACCACCGACCACGTGGCTCTGGTGAAGGGCTTCTACACGCGTCCGCTGCACGGCGACCCCACCGGCGGCGGCCGCGTCACCGAGCTGGTGGCCCGCCCCGTGCTCGAGCTGCTGTACCCCGAGCTCTCCTGGGTGCGCCAGCCGCTGGCCGGCGAGACGGCGGCCCACCGCTGGGTCTTCGAGAAGCTCGGCTTCGCCGGCGGCTACGGGGTCGAGCTCGGCCTGCTCATCGACGTGGCACAACAGCTCGGGGCCGATCGCCTGGCCCAGGTGGACCTGGGCGAGCGCATCCACCGCAACCGGCCCCTGCACGAGCTCCGGCCCCAGGCGGTCGACGTGCTGCGGGCCGCACTCGACCGCGCGCCCCTTCCGCGCTGCCGCCGCGGCTGCCGCGGCCGTGACCGCGCGCGGTCGTGACGCCGTGAGCGCGGGATGAGCGGCGCATGAACGGCGCCTTCGTCGTCTCCAACCGCGGCCCCTTGACCTTCCGCGCCGCGGACGACGGCACGCTGGTCCCGGCGCGCGCCGCCGGTGGGCTGGCCTCGTCACTGCACCGGATTCTGGCGGGCAGCGGCACGACATGGGCCTCGGTGACGATGGGGGCGGCGGACCGCGAGGCGGTCGCCCAGGGCCGCATGCACGAAGACGGGCTCGACCTGGTGCCGGTCGTCGTCGACGACGACACCTACCGCCAGGCCTACGACGTCGTGGCCAACACGACGCTCTGGTACTGCCACCACCATCTCTTCGACCTGCCCCACCGGCCCCGCTTCGACCGCCACTGGCGGGTGGCCTGGGAGGGCTACCGGGCCTACAACCGGGCCATGGCCGACGTCGTCGTCGAGCGGGCCGGCGAAGGCGACGCCGTCTACGTGCAGGACTACCACTTCTCGCTGCTGGGACGGATGCTGGCCGAGGCGCGCCCCGATCTGCGCACGGTGCACTTCTTGCACACGCCGTTCGCCGCGCCCGACATGCTCGCCGTGCTGCCCGACGACGTGGTGGCCGAGCTGCTCGACGGGATGGCCGGCTACGCCGCCTGCGGCTTCCACTGCCACCAGTGGGAGGCCGGCTTCCGGGCCTGTTACGCCGCCGCGGGGCGCGATGCGCCCCGCACGTTCGTGGCGCCGCTCGGCCCCGATGCCGGCGCACTGGAGGACGAGGCGGCGTCACCGGAGTGCATCGCCGCGGCGGCAGCCCTGCGGGCCGAGGTGGGCGGGCGCCGCATCATCGCCCGGACGGACCGCATGGAGCCCTCGAAGAACATCGTGCGGGGGATGCTCGCCTTCGAGGAGCTGCTGACCGCGTCCCCCGAATGGCGCGGGCGGGTCGTGCACGTGGCTCTGGCCTATCCCAGCCGGCAGGGGCTGGCCGAGTATCTCGCCTACAGCGCCGACGTCGAGCACACGGCGGCGCGCATCAACCATTCCTTGGGGTCCGACGACTGGACGCCCATTCTGCTCTCGGTCCAGGACGACTGGCCCCGCTCGCTCGCCGCGTTGACCCTGTCCGACGTGTTGTTGGTCAACCCGGTGCGCGACGGCCTGAACCTGGTGGCCAAGGAGGGCCCGCTGCTGAACCAGGCCGACGGCGTGCTGGTGCTGTCGCACCAGGCCGGGGCCTGGGAGGAGTTGTCCCTCGAGGGCGGCGGGGCGCTCGGGATCAACCCCTTCGACGTCGCCGCCACGGCCGACGCGCTGCGCGCCGCGCTGACCATGGACGCGCCGCGCGCGCGGCGCGGGCGGATGCGTTGCGCGCGTCGGTGCGCGGGCGGACTGCAGCCGACTGGTGGGCCGACCAGTTGGCGGCGGCGGGCCGCTAGGCGCTCGGCGCGCCGACGGCGTCAGCCAGGTCGCGCAGCAGGGCCACCGCACCGGTCGCGCCTGCGACCGACACATCGGCGGCGGCGGCCACGGCGGACGGGCTCTCGGTGTCGACGGCCGCGACCCGCACCGCGCTCTGCAGCGGGCCGGCCGGGACGCGCAGTGCGTCCAGCGCGGCGAAGGCCGGCAGGTCCCCCACGTCGTCGCCGAAGGCGGCCGCGGCCACGACGGGCGCACCCTGCGCGTCGTGCTCCATCAGGAGGGAGCGCACCACCGTCCCCTTGTCCACATCGAGGGGGGGCCGCAGCTCACGCTCGTGCCGTCCCTGCACCACCATGAGGCCGCGCGCCTCGTGCTGGCGCGCCACGAAGGCCAGCACCCAGTCCTGTTGCTCCGGGGCGCGGCGCCAGTGCAGCGTGACCGTCAGGCCCTTGGGCTCGACGTAGACGCCCGCGGGCGCCGTGGCCGACGCCTCGGCGACCACCTCGTCGACGACGACGGCCCAGGTGTCGCGCTCCGGCCCCCGCAGCGCCCGCTCGAGCCCGTAGAGGCCGGCCAGCGTCACGCCGGGCGGCGCGCCCAGCACCTCGGCCAGGAAGGCGGTGGGCCGCCCCGAGATCACGGCGACGAGCGCGAACGGGACGGCGAGCTCGGCCAGCAGGGCGGGCACGCCGGGCAGCGGGTGCGCGTCCCTCGGGTCCTTCACGATGGCCGACAGGGTCCCGTCGAAGTCGAGGAACAGCGCACTGCATGCCGGCTCGGCCGCCAGCGGCTGCAACAACGCCGGCAGGCGCGCCGCGGCGTCGCCCGGCGCGGCCAACTCAGGACGACGCGGTGGTCGTGGTCGTCGTCGAAGCCAGGTCGGAGCCGATGACCACCACGACGTCGACGCCCGTGACGCCGCTGACGGGGGTGGCCGTGGTGACCGGCAGCACCTGGGCCGGCTTGACGCCGATGCTGGTGGCAATGGACGCCGCCTGCTGCTGCTGGCCCGTCACGTAGTACACGGCCGACGTCGCCTCGGTGGTCGCCGCGTCGACGGGGGTCTTCATCGTCCAACCGCCAGCGCCGATCACCGTCGAGTAGTGGGCGGCCAAGCCGTTCACGCCGGTGGCGTTGGCCACCACGACCGTGGTTGCGCTCGCGGGCGCCGTCGTGGTGGTCGTCCCCTTGTGACCGGCCTTGGTCGTGGTCGTGTGGGCCGCCGCCGTCGTCGTGGTGGTGGCCGCGGCGCCGGCGCCGGGCGTGGTCGTCGAGGTCGTGGTGCCCGCGGCCGTGGTCGCCGTCGTCGGTGTGGTCGTCGGCGTGCTGCTCACGCTCGGGCGCGTCCCGACCGAAACGAGGACCGCCACCGCCACGACGAAGATGATGAGGACAGCCGCCGCCCGGACGACCGAGAGCGAGCCGGACAATGCTGTGTTCGGCTGGTCGTCATCCATTGAGGGTCCAGCCTGCCCCGGCACCCCGCCCGAAGCAAGCCTTTCCGCTGGTCGGACCGTTGAGAGGGGCGCAGGCCTGTAACCTGGGGCGCAGCGCCCGAGTAGCTCAGTTGGTAGAGCACTTCACTTGTAATGAAGATGTCGCGGGTTCGATTCCTGCCTCGGGCTCCCTGGTGACGACGGCGCACGGCTCGTTTCGATGACATCTGCTCCCCCGGAGGTCACGGCGTTCGCGGGGGCCAGTCCCATCCGGGGGCGGTGGTTTGACGCGGACCGCGGCGGGCATGGCCCTGTCCATGAGCAATCCCCCAGAACCACGATCGGTCCACGAGGAGGTCTTCGACGAGGTCATGGACACCGAGGAGACCCCGCATCCGAACCGCCGGGAACATGGCAAGCAGAATCCGCGCCCAGACGACGAGGACCTGGCGCGTCGCACCGACATCGAGCGGTCCGAAGTAGGGCTCCCGGAGCAGGAACACGACCAGCCATAGTGGACCCGGTCGTATCTCCCGCCCTTTCGTGACGGGCGGACCGCGTTCCCCCGGACGGCCCGGAGAAAGGACGGGGAGAAGGAACAGCATGTGTTTCGATGACGACCCTCTTGTGGCCCTCACGGTGACCTGCTGCCGAGGAACGGGACGAAGGCGGGGCTCCCTCAATGAGGCCGTACCGGTACCACCGACGCCCACGAGGGATCGACACGCCGACGCGCCGCGTGTTCGCCGTCTTGCTGATCGTTGCCACGCTCGGTACCTCTGTCGGACTCATCTACGTCGCGTTCGTGCAGAACGATGCGCTGCCGTCGGAGAGTGGCTCGACGGCGACCACGGTGGCGAGGTCCGCCGCGCCGAGCACCTCGCCCGCGACCGCTGCTCCGACCACGACGGCTGTCTCAGGCCCCACGAAGTCGACCACGACGACCATGCCCGCGAAGAAGGGTGCCGGGTTGGTGAACCCGCTCTTGGCCGGCGGACTGCTCACGACCCTCGGCACGCCGACCAAGGCGGCCACCGCGCCGACGTTGCTCAACCCTGTTCCGGCACCCACGACCACACCCTCTCGGCCCATCACGACGACGACCGTGGCCGCTCCGACCACGACGACGGGGCGACCGGCGCCAACGACGACCACCACCGCTCGGAAGCCGCCGCCGACAACCACCACGACAACCGGGCCGCCGCCCACGACGACGACCACCACAACAACGACGACCACGACGACCACGACGACCACCACGACCGTTCCGCCGACGACGATCATCACGTTTCCCGTTCCCATTCTCATTCCGCTCCCGTGATCGGGTTCCGGCGAGAGGACACCGACCAGCGAGGCCCGCGCCGTTTCGTTCCTCAGTGGGCGTTGCGAGTGGGCGTTGCGGTCCTGCCTTGCCATAACGGATCGAGCGTGGACGGGTACAGATAAGGCAGGATCTGACCGTCAGCGCACAACGAGCAGGGAGGCCGCAATGCTTTCTGATTTCAAGAAGTTCGTACTGCGGGGCAACGTCGTCGACCTGGCGGTGGCGGTGGTCGTCGGCGTCGCCTTCACGGCGATGATCACCGCGTTCGTGGCCGACCTCATCACGCCCCTGATCGCCGCCATCTTCGGCAAGCCCGACTTCTCCAGCCTGACGTTCACGGTCAACCACTCCCAGTTCAAGTACGGGTCGTTCCTCAACGCGCTGCTGTCGTTCCTGATCGTGGCCACCGTGGTCTTCTTCGCCGTCGTCGTACCGCTCACCGCGTTGATGCGACGACTGAACCTGTTGCCCACCGAGGAGCCCAAGCCCGAGACGCGCGAGTGCCCCGAGTGCCTCAGCGAGATTCCCGTCGCGGCACGACGTTGTGCCTTCTGTACGTCCGAGGTGGCGGCGGTCGCCTAGGAGGAGGCCGCGCTGCGGCTGCGCTGGCGCGCCACCTCGAAACAGGCCACGGCGCCGGCCACGCCGACGTTGAGCGAGGGCAGCGTGCCGTGTTGGGGGATGGCGGCCACCGCGTCGCAGCGGCGGCGCACCAACGGCGCCAGCCCCTTCTCCTCGCTGCCCACGACCAGCGCCACGGGGCCCTCGCCCAGCGGCAGGTCGTAGAGCGACTGGTCCGCCTCGCCCGCCAGACCGATCGACCACACCCCGAGGTCGCGCAGCTCACTGAGGGCGGCCGGCACCCCGCCCACCACGGCGAAAGGCAGGTGCTCGATCGCCCCGGCGGCGGTCTTGGTCACCGTGGGCGACAGCCGCGCCGAGCGATGGCGCGGCAGCACAACGCCGGTCACCCCGGCACACTCGGCGCTGCGCAGCAGGGCGCCCAGGTTGCGGGGGTCCGTGATGCCGGCGGCCACCAGCAGGAACGGCGCGGTGCCACGGCGGTCGGGCGCGGCCAGGTCCTCGAGCGCCACCGGCTCGAGCGGGCGGGCCAGGGCCAGGACGCCCTGGGGCGACTCCGTGCGGGCCTGGGCGTCGAGCCGTGCCCGCGGCACCGTCTCGACAGGGACCCGCAGTCGTGCGGCCAGCTCCTCGATGCGGTCCAGTTGCGGCGAGGGGTCCTGGTCCTCGGCCAGCATGATCCGGCGCACGGTCCGGCGCCCGACCGAGAGCAGCTCGAGCACGGCGCGGCGGCCCTCGACCTGGTCACCGCCGAGCTCGCTGCGCGGGCCCGGACGGCGCTCGGCGCGGGGTCCGCCGCCGGCGTCGCCGCCACCACGCCGCGCGTCGCGCGCGCGCCGGGCGCGCCGTGCCGCGGCGCGCCCCACCACGGGGCGGCGGGCGGCGGCTCACGCCGACTCCATCAGCACGACGGCCAGGCAGGCGATGCCCTCGGCCCGGCCCAGCGCGCCGAGGCCCTCGGCCCGGGTCGCCTTCACCGAGACGGGGGCACCCAGCACCGCGCTCAGGCGCTCGACCATGGCCCCCGTGTGCGGGGCCAGGCGTGGAGCGTCGGCGATGATCGTGCAGTCGGCGTTGGCGCAGGCGAACCCCTGCCCCGCCGCCATGGCGACCACCTCGGTGAGCAGGGCCACGCTGTCGGCTCCCTCCCACACGGGGTCGGTGTCGGGGAAGTGCCGACCGAGATCGCCCAGGCCCACCGCGCCGAGGACGGCGTCGGCCAGCGCATGGCACACCGCGTCGGCGTCGCTGTGGCCGCCGAGCCCCCGGGCACCCTCGACGACGACGCCGCCCAGGACGAGCGGACGGTGGGGGTCGTCCGAGAAGCGGTGGACGTCGATCCCCTGGCCGATGCGCACGCTCACGGGCGGCGCGCCGCCAACAGCCGCTCGGCCGCCTCGAGATCGTCCGGATCCGTGATCTTGAGATTGCCCGGATCCCCGGGCACGACCAGCACGGTGCCGCCCAGGGCCTCGACCAGCATGGCGTCGTCGGTGACGCCTGCCGGCGCCGCCCCGGCGTGGGCCCGGCGCAGCACGGCGGCGCGGAAGGCCTGTGGGGTCTGTACGGCCACCAGCGCGGCACGGTCGAGGGTGCTGGTGACCCGGCCGGACTCGTCCACGGCCTTGATGGTGTCACTCGGCGGGACTCCGGGCACGGCGCCGTCCGCGCCGCCGTCGGTGACCGCGGCGATGACGGCGTCGAAGAGGGCCGCCGACGCCAGCGGCCGCGCCGCATCGTGCACCACGACCACGTCGGCCTCCGCGGGAACGACCGCCAGGCCGCAGCGCACCGAGTCGGCCCGCGTGGCGCCGCCGGGCACGACGGCATCGGCCCCGTGCGGGTCCGGGTCGGCGTCGCGGGGCACGACCAGGACCACTCCGGCGGAACAGCGCCCGCACGCCGCCACGGCCCACTCGAGCACCGGGCGGCCACCCAGCAGGGAGAACTGCTTCTCGCGGCCGAAGCGCCGTCCGGAGCCGCCGGCCACGACGATCGACCACACCGGTGCCATGGTGCGACCGGACCGCTCGATCAGGTCAGTGCCTCGTTCAGGCGCTCCTCGGCCGTCTCCTCGTCCACGTTCAGCGCGAAGGTCAGCTCGGACACCAGGATCTGGCGGGCCCGCTGCAGCATGCGCTTCTCCCCCGCCGACAGGCCCTTGTCCTTGTCGCGGATGGAGAGGTTCCGCACCACCTCGGCCACCTGGTAGATGTCGCCGGAGCGGAGCTTCTCGGAGTGGTTCTTGTAGCGCCGGGACCAGTTCGTCGGCATGCGCGCCTCCTTCTTGCGCAGCACGGCGAACACCTCCTCGACCTCCTCGTCGTTGATGACCTCGCGCAGGCCCACACCTTCGGTGTTGTCGGCGGGGACGTTGAGGATCAGATCGCCGTAGGCGAGGCGCAGGACCAGGTACTCGCGCTTCTCACCGAAGGCGACCTTGGTCTCCCGCTTCTCTATGACGGCGGCCCCGTGGTGGGGGTAGACGACTTTGTCTCCGACCTTGAAGGACACAGGACTCAGGGCTCCCTTTTGGGTGGATCGGCTGCGCCCGCACGGGCACGCAGAGCTGCGGCGATGCTGTGCGGAGGCGGCCGGGACGGGTGTGGGCCGTCCGAAGGTGACTGGCCATTTTACCAGATCACCCGCTCATTCGTACCGCTCGAAGATGCTGGCCTCGACCAGACGGGCCAGGCCGTCACGGATGTGGCGGGCCGTGGCGGCACCGATGCCCTCCACCGACTCGAGCTCGGCGGCGGAGGCCGAGAGGATCTCGGGCAATGACCCGAAGCGATCGACCAGGCGCACGATCAGCACCTCGGAGAGCGTCTGGGGCAGCCGGTGCAGCAGGCGGTAGCCGTGGGGCGCCAGCTCGGCGTAGAGCTGGTCGTCGGAGGCCGGCAGGTGCAGGGCGGCCACCACCTTGGGCAGGTCCATCAGCGCGTCGTTGGACAGCGAGCGCAGGTGGGCGATCCCCGTGTCGTCGGCGTAGTCGCGCAGGACGAGCTGCAGGCTCTCGGGCACGCCCGAGCGCAGCTCCTCGGTCTGCAGGTGGATCAGGCGGCCGTCGGACCCGAGCTCGACCAGGTGCCCCTCGATCTCCTCGGCGATGCGGCAGACCATTTCGCCGGGCTGCAGCACCGCCACGACGTCGCGCACCGAAACCGAGTCCTCCATCTCGAGCCGGGTCAGCGTGGAGAGGGCATCGTCGTAGCGGGAGCGGAAGCGCTGCAGGGTCGAGAGCGCCTGGCTCGAGCGGTCGATGAGCCAGCCGGCGGACTGGCTCGTGTGCTTGCGATCGTTGCGGTAGACGGCGATGGTCGCCATCGCCTCGGACACGGCGATCACCGGCACGTCGATGGAACGGGCCACCCGCTCGGCCGTGCGGTGCCGGGTCCCGGTCTCGGAGGTGGCGATGGTGGCCTTGGGGACGAGGTGCACGTTGGCCCGGGCGATGCGGGAGGCGTCGCCGGCCAGGATGATGGCGCCGTCCATTTTGGCCAGCTCGGACAGGCGCTGGGGCGTGTACTCGGCATCGAGCAGGAATCCGCCGGTGCACACGGACAGGACGGCCGGGTCGTCGCCGACCAGGATCAGGGCGCCGTGCTTGGCCTGCAGGATCCGGTCGAGGCCCTCCCGGAGCTTGGTGCCTGGCGCAATCATCGCCAGCGCGTCGTTCAGAGGCTGGCTGCCGCCGGCACCGTCGGCCACCCGGGCATCGTACCCGGCCCGCTCGCGTCGACCGGCCTCTGATCGGACGAGGCTCAGGGCCTCGGCCAGCGTGCGCACGCCGCGCACCGTGAGACCGGGTGGCGCCGCGGCGGGGGCACCGGCCACCGAGGCCGGCACCAGCGCCCGCGTGAAGCCGGCCCGGTGCGCCTCGGCCAGTCGCCGGTCCGCACCGGGGACGGTGCGCACCTCGCCGGCCAGGCCCAACTCACCGAAGACGACGACGTCGGGCGGCAGGGGCACGTCGGTGATCACCGAGGCCATGGCCAGCGCGACGGCGAGGTCGGCGGCCGGCTCGGTGACGGTGATGCCGCCCACGGCGGCGGCGAACATCTGCGCCGACGCCGGGATCTCGACCGCGGTGCGGCAGGCCAGGACGGCGAGGAGGAGGTTGGCCCGCGCCGCGTCGATGCCGAGGGTCTGCGGCCTGGGCGGGCCCGTCCCGCCGCCGGCGCCGGGACCGAGCAGCGCCTGCACCTCCACCAGCAGCGGCCGGCGGCCCTGCAGCACGGGGACGACCACGCTGCCCGGGACGCCGGCCATGCGGTCCCCCAGCAACAGCGGGCCGGGGTCGGGCACGGCGCGCAGGCCGTCGTCGCGCATTTCGAAGATGCCCACCTCGCCGGCCGGACCGAAGCGGTGCTTGACCGACGTCAGCACGCGCAGGGCGTGGTGGCGGTCGCCGTCGAAGGAGAGCACGGTGTCGACCAGGTGCTCGACGGCGCGGGGCCCGGCCAGGTCGCCGTCCTTGGTGACGTGGCCCACCAGGAGAAGCGGGGCGCCGCTCGACTTGGCCATGCGGGTCAGGCGCTCGACGCAGGTGCGCACCTGGGCCAGGCTGCCGGCGGGTTGGCCCAGCTCGGGGTCGGAGACCGATTGCAGCGAGTCGACCACCACCAGGGCGGGGCGGTGCCGCTCGACGGCCGCCTCGATCGCCTCGACGTCGGGTCCCTCAATGGCGAGGAGGTTCCGGGGCACCGGCCCGATGCGCGAGGCCCGGCCGCGTACCTGGGCCAGCGACTCCTCGGCCGAGGCCAGCATCACGTCGAGACCGGTGGCGGCCAGCGACGACAGCACCTGGAAGAGCAGCGTGGACTTCCCGATGCCGGGAGGACCGAACAGCGAGCGTGACCGAGCCGGCCACCACGCCGCCGCCCATGACGCGGTCGAGCTCGCTGACGCCGGTCGGAAGCGGGTGGATGGCGTCGGTCGAGACGTCGGCCAGCGCCTGTGCCGGGCGGTCCGTCGGCGGGCTCGGGTCGCGACTTCGCCGCGGCGCACCGGGGCGGGACCGAGCGTGTTCCACTCGCCGCAGGCGGGGCACTTTCCCGCCCAGCGCAGCGACGTCGCCTCGCAGGCCGCGCAGAGGAAGCCACCCTCGCCGCGGGCGCGCGACGGGGAGCCGTGGCCATGGCGGCACCCTACGGGAGGGCTGTCACAGCAGGAGGGATCCCGGCGCACGCCCGCCGTCGCGATGGCAGGCTCGTTGCGTGGGCCCAACGAGACACGGCGGAGGACGCCGGTGACGCCGATGACGCCGGTGACGCCGACCGTCCGTCCCGCCCGGCCCGGCGACGCGGCCGGGATCCTCGCCGTGGTCGCGGACGCGTTCTCCTACGGCGGGACGCGCCAGCCTGCCGAGGAGGTCGGCATCGTCCGCGGCACGTGGGCGGCACGAGAGGGCGCGGCCCTCATTGAGCTGGTGGCCGTGGAGGACGGGACCGTGGTGGGCCACCTGCAGGCCGCGCCGGGCCGTCTCGACGGCACCGCCAGCACGGTGGCCGGGGTGGCGCCTGTCTGTGTGGGGACGCAGAGGCAGGGACGCGGCCTCGGCCGCGCCCTCTACGCGCGCTGATCGACGACGCCGAAGCACGGCGGTGGCCCCTGCTGGTGTTGCTCGGCGACCCGGCCTACTACGACCGCGTCGGCTTCGAACCGGCCGGCGCACTCGGCCTGACCTACGCGCCGGTCGGCGCGGGCAATCCGAACTTCCAGGCACGACGCCTCACGGGGTACACCGCGGCGTTGCGCGGAGAGTTCAGCTATTGCTGGGAGTGACGATCTGCCCGGGCGCGCACGCCCGGGCAGAAGTCAGCACTATTCGGCGTCGGCTCCCGCACCGGCCAGCTCGAGCGGCGGGGGCTGAATGCCCTCGATCGCCGTGAAGCTGAGCTGCGGGCCCTCGCCGTCGATGGGCGACTCCTCGACGTCGACGACGATGGTCTCGCCGACGCGGAATTCCTTCCAGAGGATGCGCTCGGACAGCGGGTCCTCGACCAGCTGCTGGATGGCCCGGCGCAGCGGCCGTGCTCCCAGCTGGGGGTCGTAGCCCTTCTCGGCCAGGTGGGCGCGGGCGGCCGGCGTCAGCTCGAGGCCGATGCCCTGTTCCGACAGCTGCTTCACCGTGCGCGACATGAGGAGGTCGACGATCTCGGTCACCTCGGCCCGCGACAGCTCGTGGAAGACGATCACCTCGTCGATGCGGTTGAGGAACTCGGGGCGGAAGTGCGCCTTGAGCGCCTCGTCCACCTTGGCCTTCATCCGCTCGTAGGTGACGGCCTCCGACGTCTTGGCGAAGCCGATGTTGGCCTTGCGCAGGTCGGCGGTCCCGAGGTTCGACGTCATGATCAGCACGGTGTTCTTGAAGTCGACCGAACGACCCTGCGCGTCCGTGAGCCGCCCGTCCTCGAGGATCTGCAGCAGCGTGTTGAACACGTCGGGGTGCGCCTTCTCGACCTCGTCGAAGAGCACGACGGAGAACGGCTTGCGCCGCACGGCCTCGGTGAGCTGGCCGCCCTCTTCGTACCCGACGTAGCCGGGAGGCGAGCCGACCAGCCGGCTGACCGTGTGCTTCTCCATGTACTCGGACATGTCGAGCTGAATGAGCGCGTCCTCGTCGTCGAAGAGGAACTCCGCCAGCGTCTTGGCCAGCTCGGTCTTCCCGACGCCCGTCGGCCCGAGGAAGATGAACGACCCGCTCGGGCGCTTGGGGTCCTTGAGGCCGGCACGCGTGCGGCGGATGGCCCGGGACAGCGCCTTGAGCGCCTCTTCCTGGCCGATCACCCGCTTGTGCAGCTCGTCCTCCATGCGCAGGAGCTTCGCCGTCTCCTCCTCGGTGAGGCGGTAGACGGGGATGCCGGTCCAGGCGGCCAGCACCTCGGCGATGACCTCTTCGTCGACGACGTCGAACAGGTCGACGCCCTCGGCACGCAGCTCGGCCTCCTGGCTCTCCTTGCGGTCGAGGCGCTCCTTCTCCTGCTCGGCCAGCTTCTTGGCCTGCTCGAAGGCGCCCTTCTCGATGGCGGCCTCCTTGTCGGCCCGCAGCCGCGCGATCTCCTCGTCGAGCTTCTTGGCGTCCGGCGGCGTGCTCATGCGGCGGATGCGCAGGCGGCTGCCCGCCTCGTCGATGAGGTCGATCGCCTTGTCCGGCAGGTAGCGGTCGGCCAGGTAGCGGTCGGCCAGGTTGGCCGCGGCCACGAGAGCCTGGTCGGTGATGCTCACCGCGTGGTGCGACTCGTAGCGGTCGCGCAGGCCCTTGAGGATGTCGATGGTCAGCGCCACCGTCGGCTGGTCGACCTTGACCGGCTGGAAACGCCGCTCGAGGGCGGCGTCCTTCTCCAGGTGCTTGCGGTACTCGTCGATGGTCGTGGCACCGACGGTCTGCAGCTCGCCGCGGGCCAGCATCGGCTTGAGGATGGAGGCGGCGTCGATGGCCCCCTCGGCCGCGCCGGCACCGACGAGGGTGTGGATCTCGTCGATGAAGAGGACGATGTCGCCCCGGGTACGGATCTCCTTGAGGACCTTCTTCAGGCGCTCCTCGAAGTCGCCGCGGTAGCGGCTGCCCGCCACCAGCGCCCCGAGGTCGAGCGTGTAGAGCTGCTTGCCCGTCAGCGTCTCGGGCACCTCGTTGGACACGATGCGCTGGGCCAGACCCTCGACGATGGCCGTCTTGCCGACGCCCGGCTCGCCGATGAGGACAGGGTTGTTCTTGGTGCGGCGCGACAGGACCTGCATCACGCGTTCGATCTCTTTTGCACGTCCGATGACGGGGTCGAGCTTGCCGTCACGGGCCAGCTGGGTCAGGTTCCGGCCGAACTGGTCGAGGACAGGTGAGCCCGACGGGTTGTCGCCCGAGCTCGAGCCCTGGCTGGCGCCCACGGACTCCTTGCCCTGGTTGCCCGACATCAGCTGGATGACCTGCTGGCGCACGCGGCCGAGGTCGGCCCCGAGGCTGACCAGCACGGTGGCGGCCACGCCCTCGCCCTCGCGGACGAGGCCGAGGAGCATGTGCTCGGTGCCGATGTAGCTGTGGCCGAGCTGCAGCGCCTCGCGCAGCGACAGCTCCAGCACCTTCTTGGCGCGCGGCGTGAACGGCGGCGAGCCGCTCGGCGCGGTGCCGGCCATGCCGATCGTCTCTTCCACCTTCTCGCGCACGGCCTCGAGTGAGATCCCCAAGGACTCGAGGGCCTTCGCGGCAACGCCCTCACCCTCGTGGATCAACCCGAGGAGAATGTGCTCGGTGCCGATGAAGCTGTGATTGAGCAGGCGCGCTTCCTCCTGCGCCAGCACCAACACCCTCCGTGCCCGGTCGGTGAAACGTTCGAACACCCTGACCGCCTCTCCTTGTTCCTCTTGCTTCTCGGTTCAGTGTACCTGTGGCCTTAGTCCATCACGCCGCAGCCGTGGCGAGTCCCGCATCCGGGCGGCGAATTCGCCAGCGAGCGGGATTTCCCCCGTACCCTCCTACCTGGTAGTTGTCGGCATTCGGCGACCTTGCCCTAACGTTTGGAGCAGTGAACCCGACAGAGGCCCTCGGCCTGCCCCAGCGTGCAAGAGGGACTGCGAGCGTCTCGAACCCCTGCTCACCGCCTCTGTCGTCACCGGCGACGGCCTTTCTCGACGAGGTCACGACCCACCTGATCGCGGCCGGGGGAAAGCGGCTCCGGCCACTGCTGGCCCTGGCCACGGCGACCGGTGGTGCGCCGTGAGGCCAGCGAGGACGACCTGATGGGCGGGGTGGCGGTCGAGCTCGTCCACCTGGCCTCGCTCTACCACGACGATGTCATTGACGAGGCAACCATCCGGCGCAACGTCGAGAGCGTCAACAGCCGTTTCGGGAACCTGGTCGCCATCGTCGCCGGCGACTACCTGCTGGCCCGCAGCGCCGCCATCGCCGCCGGCCTCGGGACCGACATCGCCGAGCTGCTGGCCGACACGCTGGGCCGGCTCTGCCAGGGCCAGGTGACCGAGGTGCGCTCGGCCTTCCAGATCGAGCGCAGCCGCGAGGACTACTTCACCTCCATCAGCGGCAAGACGGCGGCCCTCACCGCGACGTCGTGCCGCATCGGGGCGCTGACCGGCGGCCTGCCGGCCGCCGAGGTCGACGCCTGCACCGAGTTCGGCCACTGCTTCGGCATGGTGTTCCAGATCCGCGACGACATCCTCGACATCACGGCCAGCGACGGCCAGCTGCAGAAGCCCGCGGGACAGGACCTGGCCGAGGGCATCTACACATTGCCGGCGCTGGTGGCGCTGGCCGACCCCGATGCGGGACCAGATCTGCGGGCGCTCCTCGGGCGGCCCCTGGCCCAGCCCGAACGCGACAAGGCCCGCGCCATCGTGATGGCGTCGAACGGGATCGCCGCATCCGTGGACGCGGCCCGCGACTACGTCGACGACGCGCAGAAGGCCACCGCCGGGATCAGCCAGCCCGAACTGCGGGCGGGGCTCTCCCGGCTGGTGGCCGATCTGCTGAGCGACCTCCCGGACTGACCCGGGCGGTCAGCCGGTCGAGCCGGCAGCTGGAATTGCCGCTGGCCCGCGCCCGAATTGCCCACTGCGAGGCCCACCGACGAGGCGCCTTGCCGCCAGGCCGCACTCGCCGTGCTGACCCTGGTCTCGCCGGTCCTGGATCCGTTGGTGATCCGCGTTGGCCGATGGCGTTCGCCAGCTTCGGTGTGACCGGCGGCCTTCGCCTTGGCCTCGACGGGCTTCGCGCCTTGGGCACCTCGGCCGAACCTTGCTCTCGACCTTCTGGCACACCTTGACCTGGAGCTGGGGCAGCAACGAGCACACCGTGGTCGACGGCGTGATGGCCGCGTCGCGCCAGTCGAGCCGGACGGGCTCGACGCGCCGGCCGCGCTCGCCGCGCCGGCGAGACCCAGCGTCAGGGCGATCCGACGATTGCGGTCCCTGCGATGATCCTGCGAAGCATGGTGTCCTCCTTGGACCCGATCGGTGCGCTCCTGGGCGCACCTCCGCCGCTCGACGGCACCGTCCACACTGGACCGCAGATGTGAGGGGACCGTAAGGGCTGTGTGAAGAATGCAGCCGGAACGTAAGAATTGCCGCAGGAAAGGCCGGGGGTGCGGCGCCTCAGCCCCGATCGGGCCGGAGCGTCGGAAAGGCGATGACCTCGCGAATGTTGGCGACGTCGCCGAGCAACATCAACAACCGGTCAACGCCGAGTCCGAACCCCGACGTCGGGGGCAACCCGTACTCGAGGGCGCGGAGATAGTCCTCGTCCACCACCGCGGACTCCTCGTCGTCACCGGCCCGGGCCTTCGCCGCCTGCTCCTCGAAGCGGGCCCGCTGGTCGTCGGGGTCGATGAGCTCGGTGAACCCGTTGCCCAGCTCGCGGCCCGCCACCACGGGCTCGTAGCGCTCGACGAGCTCGGGACCGTCGCGGTGGCGCCGCGCCAGCGGCGACACCTCGGCGGGGTAGTCGATGACGAACACCGGCCCCCACAACTCGGTCTCCGTGGTCTTCTCGTAGATCTCGAGCAGGATCTTGCCCGGCCCCCACGCGGCGTCGACCTCGAGGCCCACCTCCGCCGCCACCGTGGCCAGCTCCTCCCGCGGCGAGCGCACGTCGAGCGTGAACCCGGTGGCCTCGGCGACCAGCTCGCTCATGGTGGCGCGCCGCCACGGCGTCGTGAGGTCGAGCGCCCGCCCGCCGTAGGTCAGCTTCGTGGTCCCGAGCACGTCGAGCGCCAGCCCGGCCACCAGCTCCTCGAAGACGACCATGGTGTCGGTGTAGTCGGCGTAGGCCTGGTACAGCTCGAGCGTGGTGAACTCGGGATTGTGGCGGGGCGAGATGCCCTCGTTGCGGAAGCTGCGGCCGATCTCGAACACCTTGTCGAAGCCGCCGACCACGAGCCGCTTGAGGTAGAGCTCGGGCGCGACGCGCAGGTAGAAGTCGGTGTCGAACGTGTTGTGGTGCGTGACGAACGGGCGCGCCGTGGCGCCGCCGGCGATGGGGTGCAGCAGCGGCGTCTCGACCTCGACGAAGCCCTGCTCCCACAGGCGCCGGCGCATGTGCCGCACGACGTCGCTGCGCATCTGCAGCAGTTGCCGCGACCGCTCGTTGGCCCACAGGTCGACCTCGCGCTGGCGGTAGCGCGTCTCGACGTCGCTGACGCCGTGCCACTTGTCGCCGAAGTTGCGCCGCGCCTCGGCCAGCAGCACCCACTCCGAGACCAGGACCGAGAGCTCGCCGCGCCGGGTGCGCACGACCTCACCCCTGGCGCCGATCCAGTCGCCGAGATTCAGCCTGACGAACTCGTCGAAACGCTCCGTCACGGCGGCGCGGGCGAAGAGCTGGATCGCACCCGACGCGTCGCGCAGCTCGCCGAAGGCCGCCTTGCCCTGGTTGCGCAGGAGCAGGACCCGGCCGGCCACCCCGACGGTGACGCCGGACTCCTCGCCGGGGGCGAGCGCCGACCAGGCCGCGACGACGTCGGCCGTCTGGTGCGTGCGATCGAAGCGGTAGGGGACCTCGGGCCCCGTGGACCCGTCGCGAGGCTGTTCGCTCATGAAGGGACGTTGCGCTCGTACACGATGCGCAGGCCGTGCAGGGTCAGCCAGGGCTCCACGTGCTCAATGGTGTCCGAATACGGCGCGATGAGCGAACTGAAGCCACCGGTGGCCACCACGGTCGCGGGGCCGAGCTCCTCCATGAACCGTCGGGCCAGCGAGTCGACCAGCCCGGCGAAGCCGTAGAGCGTGCCCGACTCGATCGACTCCACGGTGGAACGTCCGATGACGCTGCGCGGCTCGACCAGTTCCACCCGGCGCAGAGCGGCGGCCGAATGGTAGAGGGCGTCGAGGCTGACGCCCACGCCCGGCGTGATGGCCCCGCCCATGTACTCGCCGTTGGCGCTGATCGCCTCCACGGTCGTCGCCGTGCCCATGTCGACCACGACGCAGGGGCCGCCGTACAGGTCGTAGGCGCCCACGGCGTCGGCGATGCGGTCGGCACCGACCTCCTTGGGGTTGTCGTAGAGGATGGGCATGCCGCTCCTGGTGCCGGGGCCGAGCACGACGCTGGGCAGGTCGGAGAACCAGCGCGACGCCATCTGGCGCAGCTCGGCCGTCACGTGGGGCACCGAGGAGCAGACGGCGATGCCCGAGACGGACGTGGAGATGTCGAGTCCCTCGAGATCCAGCAACTGCGTGAGGAGGACCGCGTGCTCGTCGGGGGTCCGGCTGGGCACGGTGGACAGGCGCCAGTGATGCGTCAGTCCGCGCGGCGCCGTCGGGTCGTGCTCGGTCCCGATGCCGACACCGATGCTCTCCTCGGGCGCCACGGTGTCGCTGTCCGCGTTCGGCGCGTAGAGGCCGATCACCGTCTCGGTGTTGCCGACGTCGATCATGAGGAGCACGGTTCAGCTCCCCCCGTCGCGGGGGTCGCCCGTGCCCGCAGTGGTCCAGAGCAGGTCGAGCCCGAGATCGAGCACCGGGGCCGAGTGGGTCAGCGCGCCCACCGAAATCCGGTCCGGGCCCGCCGCGGCGTAGGCGCCGATGGTGGCCAGCGTGATATTGCCGGACACCTCGGTGAGGACCGCGCCCGGGCGCGTCCATGTGCGCCACGGCGATCGCCTCGACGACGGTGCCGGGATCCATGTTGTCGAGCAGGACTGCGTCCGCGCCCGCCCGCGCCGACTGCGCCACCTGGTCGAGGGTGTCGCACTCGATCTCGACCACGCGCCCCGGCCACAACGTGCGCGGCGCGCTGCACCGCGTCGGCGATGGTCGTTCCGGCCAGGTGGTTGTCCTTCACCAGAATGGCGTCGGACAGTCCGGCGCGGTGATTGGTCCCGCCGCCGGCGCGCACGGCCGCCTTCTCGAGCACGCGCAGTCCGGGTGTCGTCTTGCGGGTGTCGAGGACGGCCACGGACGGGTTGCTCTCGTGCGCGGCGTGCACGAACTGCGCGGTGAGCGTCGCCACGCCCGAGAGCCGCCCGAGGAAGTTGAGCGCAGTGCGTTCGGCCGTGAGTATCGGTCGCAGCGGCCCGGCCAGCTCCAGCAACGTGTCACCGGCCGCCAGCTCGTCCCCGTCGGCCGCCCGCCACCGCAGGTCGATCTCGGGGCCGACGCGCCGGAACGCCTCGGTGGCGCAGTCGCGACCCGCCAGCACACCGGGGCGCCGGGCACGCAGCGCGAACTGGGCGCGGACGTCCTCGGGCACCAGTGCCGCCGTGAGGTCGCCCTCGGGGCCGAGGTCCTCGGCGAGGGCCCGGCCGACGGCTTCGCCCACGGCCCGTGCGTACGCCTCGTCGTCGAGCTCACCCACGGTGGTCCCCCGCGGCAGCCGCGGTGCGGCCGTGGACGAGCCGCCGCCGCCACGACGGGACCACGGCGGGGTACTCGCGGCGGGCGTGCGCCCCCCGGCTCTCGGTGCGGGCCAGCGCAGAAGCCAGCAGCGCGTCGGCCAACCGCAGGAGGTTCGCCAGTTCGCCGGTGCCGACCGACGGCCGACGGATCCCCGAGCACGGAGGCCGCGTCCTCCACGACGGCGCGGGCGCCGGCCAACGACTCGGCGCTGCGCACCACGCCGGCACCGCGCGTCATGGCGCGCTGCACCGTGTCGCGCAGCTTCGTCACGTCCACGCCCGGCCACCGCTCCGAGTCCGGCGGCGGCGGCGTGGCGGGCGTCTCCAGCACGGTGCACGCGATGCCGTCGATCGGTTCCTCGCCGAGGACCGCGCGCAGGGCGCCGCTCGGCTCCGGGCTGATGGCACCCGACGGGATGCGCTCGGCCAGTCGGGCACCGAACACCATGCCCTCGAGCAGCGAATTGGAGGCCAGCCGGTTGGCTCCGTGCACGCCGGTGCACGCCACCTCTCCGACCGCCCACAGCCCGGGCAGCGCCGTCGCACCCCACAGGTCGGTCACCACGCCGCCCGAGAGGTGGTGGGCCGCCGGCGCGATCGGCAGCCAGTCGGACTGGGGGTCCAGGCCGATGGACGAGAGCGACGCCGCAATGGTCGGGAAGCGCGCCGAGAAACGCTCGAGCCCGGTGGCGTCCAACCACAGGTGGTCGACGCCCTGATCGGCCATGCGGGCCGCCATGGCGCGGCTCACCACGTCGCGGGGCGCCAGCTCGTCGACGAAACGCTCGCCGTCACGGTCGCGCAGGAGCGCGCCGTGGCCGCGCAGGGCCTCGGAGAGCAGAGGGCGGGGCATGGCCGGGTGGTGCAATGCCGTGGGGTGGAACTGCACGAACTCCACGTCGGCCGTCGGGACACCGGCCCGCAGCGCCATGGCCACGCCGTCGCCGGTGGATTCCGGCGGGTTGGTGGTGACCGAGAAGAGCTGGCCGGCGCCACCGGTGGCCAGCACGACATGGCCGGCCCGCACCTCGACGGGACCGCCGCCGCCGCCCGGGGGCAGGGCCCGCACGCCCACGCAGCGGCCGCCCTCGACCAGGAGATCGAGGGCGAACCAGCCTTCGAGCACGGCGCTGGCCGAGCGGTAGGTGGCGTCGACGAGGGCGCGCTCGACCTCCGCGCCGGTCGCGGCGCCACCGGCGTGCACGACGCGCGGCCGGGAGTGGCCTCCCTCACGCGCCAGTGCCAGCAGGCCGGTGGCCTCGCGGTCGAACTCGACCCCGAGGGCGATCAGCTCGTGCACGCGGCCCGGCCCCTCGTCGACGAGGATGCGCACGGCCTCCTCGTCGCACAGTCCGGCGCCCGCCGCCAACGTGTCCGCCAGGTGCAGGTCCGTCGAGTCCTCGTCGGCGCCGAGCACCGCGGCGACGCCGCCCTGCGCCCAGCGCGTGGCCGACTGCGAGAGCACGCCCTTGGTCAGCACGCCGAGGGAGAGCGACGGCGAGGGCCCACCCGGCGCCGCCAGCCGCACCGCGGCCGACAGTCCGGCGACGCCGCTTCCGAGGACCAGGACGTCGAAGGGTCCGGGCCGGGCCCCGGTGGTCACGCCGGTTCTGTCAGCGTGAGCTCGGCATCGAGGTGGGCCGACACCTCGTCGATCACCCGGTTGCGCCCGTCGACGTGGACGACGCGGGGCACGTACGCCTCGAGCTCGGCCCGCTCGTAGTCGGCGTAAGTGATGACGATCACCTTGTCGCCGGGCTGCACCAGACGCGCCGCGGCGCCGTTGAGGCAGACCTGGCCGCGCTCGCCCTCGATGGCGTAGGTCTCGAAGCGCGCCCCGTTGTCGATGTCGAGGACGGTCACCTGCTCGTAGGGGAGGATGTCGGCCAGCGCCAGCAACTCGGTGTCGATGGACACCGAGCCCACGTAGTGCAGGTTGGCCCCGGTCACGGTGGCCCGGTGGATCTTGGACTTCATCATGCGGCGGCGCATCGGCTCACCCGATCCTTTGGAGTTGGCGTACCGGCGCGGAGGCGACCGATACGGCGTGGACATCGTCGGCGCCGGCCAAGGCGGCGCTGTTGTCGATCAGCCTGACCGGGCCGACCTGGGCGGCGATCAGCAGGCGCAGCGCACCCGGGTCGGTCACCAGGGCGACCTCCTCGAGCGTGTCCGCCTCGACCACGACCGCGTAGTCCAGCGCCACGAGCGGCTCGGCGGCGACCGCACCATGCATGGCCCGTCCCACCGCGGCGCCCGAACGCTCGCCGCCGGCCAGCGCGGCGCGGCCGGCCGCCAGGGCCCGTGCCAGCACCGTGGCGGCCCGGCGCTCGGTGGCCGAGAGCCGGACGTTGCGGCTGGACATGGCCAGGCCGTCGGTCTCCCGCACGATGGGGCACCCCACGACCTCGACCGGGAGAGCCAACTCGCAGGCCATGCGCCGCACGACCGCCAGCTGCTGGAAATCCTTCAGGCCGAAGTAGGCCCGGCAGGGGCCGGCGATGGTGAACAGCTTCGCCACCACGGTCGCCACGCCGTCGAAGTGGCCGGGACGGGACGCGCCCTCCCAGGCCTCACTGACGCCCCGCACCGACACCGTCGTGGCGGGGGCGGCGGGCCAGGACGGGTACATCTCGCCCACGCTCGGGACGAAGACGACATCGGCGCCCGACTCGGCGCACACCGCGAGGTCATGCTCCAGCGTCCGCGGGTAGCGCGCGATGTCCTCGGGGTCACCGAACTGCAACGGGTTCACGAAGATGCTCACCGCGACCACGTCGCACTGCGCCCGGGCCCGCGCCACGAGGGACGTGTGCCCCTCGTGCAACGCGCCCATGGTGGGCACCAGCCCGACCACCCGGCCCGCCGCACGGGCCCGGTCCAGCACGGCACGACAACCGGCGACGGTCTCGACGACATCCATCGCGGGTGGCTCCTACACCGCCGCCGGCTCGGCCGGCAGCGTGGCCTCGGCCAGCAGCGTGGCCTCGGCCGGCTCCGCCGGCACCGCCGGCATTGAAGCATTGGCCTGGGCCAGGCGGGTCGCCAGGGCGGCACCGGCCTGGTAGCCGGCGCGCTCGGACTCGGGCAGGGCGTCGAGGTGGCGGCTGAGCGTCGCCCAGTCACCGCGACGGGCCGGGCCGGTCAGGGCGGGGCCCGCCCCCAGGGCCGCCACGTCGTCCACGGCGGCCCGGGTCAAGGGAAGGAAGGACTCGAGATCCAGTCCGACGGAGGCGGCGACCCGCTCCACCTGGCCGAGCAATGCCACCACGTGGTTGGCCGCAATGCAGGCGGCGGCATGGTACGCGGCCCGGTCGCCGTCGGCCACCTCGACCAGGCGTCCGCCGAGGCTGGCCACCACGTCCCGGGCCAGGGGTGCACCGGCAACGGCAAAGGTCACGCCCGAGCCGAGCCGGGCGGCACCGACCTCGCCGTTGGGGAGCGGCACCAGCGGGTGCACGGCCGCCCGCAGTGGATGGGGCGCCAATGCGTCGAGCCCGAGCGACCCGGAGAGGTGGGCCACGGTGGTGCCCGGCGAGGGAACGACCGACGCCGCCACATCGGCCACGGCGTCGTCGGGGGTGGCGATGACGAGCAGGTCGACACCGTCGGCGGCGCGCGCCAGCGCGTCGTGGCGCCCGAGGAACCCGGCGAAGGTCCAGCCGCGCGCCGACAGCGCGGCGGCCAGGGACGTGCCGGCCCGACCGGGACCGATGATCCGGATGGAGTGCATCTGCTGACCTCCTTCGGCGTTCCAGCCCCTTGCGGGTGCCGTTCGCCTACAGACGATCGAAGATAACGACGCCTACAGACTACCCACAGCGACGACCTCGCCACCAGAGCCCCTGAGCTGGTCCGCTGTCACGAGATCAGGGGCGAGGTCCGCCAGCGGCCGCACCACGAAGCGCCGCTCCCACAGGCGGGGGTGCGGGACGACCAGATCCTCCTCGTCGAGCAGCCACCCCTCTTCCCACAAGACGTCGGCGTCCAGGGTCCGCGGGCCCCACCGGACGGAGCGCACCCGGCCGGCGGCCGCCTCGAGGGCGTGGCAGCGTGCCAGCAGCGCCCGGGGCGGGTCGGAGGTCGAGAGCTCCACCACCAGGTTCAGGTAGGGGCCCTGGCCGTCCGGGCCGCCGACCGGCTCGGTCTCGTAGAGCGGGGACACGCCGACGACGTCGCCGCCCGCCCGCAGCGCCTCGACGGCCCGGCGCAGGAGGGCGCGCCGGTCGCCCAGATTCGAGCCGAGCCCGATGAAGGCACGCCACGGAGGGGGTGCCGGCACCGCCATCAGCGGGTGCGTCGCACCCTGACCCCGGTCGAACCCACATCGAGGGCCAAGGGCGGGCGGAGCTTGCGTACCGTGACCTCGACGGCCTCGAGCCGGGAGTCCACGATCAGCAGCGCGCTGGCGAGGCGTCCGGCCAGCGCCTCCAGCAGGCGATAGGAGCGGCCGCCCACGACGTCGGCCGCGGTCTGGGCCAAGGCGCCGTAGTCGACCGTGTCGGCCAGATCGTCACTCTGCTGGGCCGCCTCCATGTCGACCCAGGCCACCACGTCGACGGAGAAGGGTTGAGCCCGGTCCCGCTCTTCGGGGAGCACGCCGTGGGTCCCCGTCACCCGCAGGTCACGGATCTCGATCCGGTCGCTCATTGCGACTGTCCGCGCGTGGGCATACCTTCCAACTCGGAGAGCAGCTCGCGGCCGGGCTCGCCCATGGCGTGCCCGACGACAGTCTCGACCAGCGCCACCGCCTGCGGCTGGTTGCCGATCCGCTCCGACCACACGAGATACCCGGCCAGCACGCCCATGACCCGGTCTCCCAGCTCGTCCTGGTGCACCAGGATGCGCAGCCCCTCGGCCAGCGAGTCGTCGATGTCCTTGTAACAAGCGGCCAGGACGGGCCGGGGGTCGCCGGTGCGCTCGAGCGGGTAGTGGGCCCAGGCCAAGCCCTCCTCCTCGTAAGCCGACAGGTTGTGCGGCGACGACAACAGCGAGACGATGCGCCCGAACCCCTGCACGCGGAGCCAGATGATCTCCTCCTGGCGGCGCACCCGGCGGTGGTTGACGGAGAAGCCGCCCGGCCGCTCGCTGACGGCCAGGTGATCGGTGATCACCCACGTGAAGTTGCGCGGCGGTATTCCGGCGGCCCACTTGCCCTTCATGCGGCAGGACCATACAGCCGCGTCATCTGCACCGTGGACGCCACGTCGTGGACCCGCAGCATCCCCACGCCCGCTACGAGGGCTGCGGCCTCCGTGGCCAGCGATCCTTCTCCCCGCTCCGCCACGGGAGCCGGGTCCTCCGATCCGGCACCTGACGCCAGGACGCCGAGGAAACGCTTGCGGCTGGTCCCGACCAGGACACCGGCACAACCGGCTTCGGTGGCGGCGGCGACGAGCTCCCCGAGGTGCCGCAGCAGCGACAGGTTGTGGGCCGTCGTCTTCCCGAACCCGATGCCCGGGTCGACCCAGACCTCTCCCACACCGGCCTCGAGCGCCCGCCCGGCCCGCTCCAACAGGAAGGACAGGACCTCCCCGACGACGTCGGTGTAGCGGGGGTTCTCCTGCATGGTCCGCGGCTGGCCCCGCATGTGCATGGCGACCCACCCGGCTCCGGCGGCGGCGGCGACTTCCGCCAGCGAGGCCGAGATGTCGTTCACCAGGATCGCGCCTGCGCCCAGTGCGGCGGTGGCCACCTCGGGCTTGGTCGTATCCACCGAGACCCGAACGCGGCGCCCACCGGTCGCCCCGGCGGCGGCCAGGGCTTCGACGACCGGGACCACCCGCTCCAGCTCGACGGCGAGAGGGACGGGCTCGGCGCCGGGTCGCGACGATTCCCCACCCACGTCGATGATGTCGGCTCCGGCCGCCATCATCTCGAGACCGCGGGCCACTGCAGCGTCCACAGTGACGTAGAGGCCGCCATCGGAGAAGGAGTCGGGCGTCACGTTGAGGACGCCCATCACCAGGGGCCGGACCGCGCCCTGTCGCACTGGCCTCAGTGGCCCCGGATGAACTGCATGGCCTCGGCGCGGGTGGCCACGTCGGAGCGGAAGAGCCCGCGCACCGACGAGGTGACCGTGACCGTGCCGGGCTTCTTCACGCCGCGCATCGACATGCAGAGATGCTCGGCCTCAATGACGACGAGCACGCCGCGAGGAGAGAGGACCGAGGCGATGGCGTCGGCGATCTGCGTGGTCATGCGTTCTTGGACCTGCAGCCGGCGCGCGAAGCCGTCGACGAGGCGGGCCAGCTTCGACAGCCCAGTGATGCGGCCGTCCTCGGCCGGGATGTACGCCACATGCGCCTTGCCGAGGAACGGCACGAGGTGGTGCTCGCACAGCGAGGCGAACGGGATGTCGCGCACCATGACCATCTCGTCGTGTTCGGCGGCGAAGGTGACCTCCAGATGGCGGGCGGGGTCGTCGTGCAGGCCGGAGAACAGCTCCTCGTACATGGAGGCCACGCGCGCGGGCGTCCGCTGCAGCCCATCCCGGTCCGGATCCTCGCCGATGGCGATGAGGATCTCGTGCACCGCGGCCCGCACCCGTTCGACGTCGACACTCACGTTTCTGCTCCCTTGTAGCGGTGGACCCCTCGAAGGTTCCGGTAGCGCTCGGCCACGTCGAGCCCGTAGCCGACCACGAACTCGGGCGGGATGGTGAAGCCGATGTACCGCAGGTCGAGGTCGACCCGTTGCTCGCCCTCCTTCACCAGGAGGGCGCAGATCTCCACGCTCTTCGGCGCGCGTGCCGTCAGGTAGCGCCGGAGGTAGTTCAGCGTCAGGCCGCTGTCGATGATGTCCTCCACCACGAGCACGTGACGCCCTTCGAGCTCGGAGTCGAGGTCCTTGACGATGCGGACCACACCGGACGTCTTGGTGGCGCTGCCGTAGGACGACACGGCCATGAAATCCACGTCGACGGGCAGGGCGATGGCCCGGCACAGGTCGCTCATGAAAAGCATGGCGCCCTTGAGGACCGCCACCAGCAAGGGGGGTTCGTCGGCGTAGTCCTCGGTGATCTCCCGGCCGAGTTCGGCCACCCGGACCGCCAGGCGATCGGCGTCGACCAACACCGGTCCCACGTCGGCCGCAGCCCAGGACGGGACGCCCGCTCCGGACTCGTCGAGGGTCACCGGCGTGACACTACCGGAGCGTCGCCCGGGCTCGACCCTGAGCCGGCCGTCCGTCCGGCGCACTCGCCGGCCCCCGCTGAGCTCCGTCCCGACCGCGGTCCCCGCCGCGACGGCCAGTGTGCGATCGACCTCGGCCAGCGACGGCGGGTGCTCCCCGTCGCCGGTCTCCCGCAGCCAGCGCCGCAGGGCCCGTCGTGCCAGCGGGCGCTCGGCGGCCGCCACCGCCCGGGCGTCGGCTGGGTCGGGCAGTCTCCGGGTCGCCAGCGAGTCCAGGAGCGCCACCTCGTCGCGCAACACCCCGGCCTGCCGGGCCAGGAGAGGGACAGGGTCGCGCCCGGCCACCTGCGCGCACAACGGCAGGAGCTCGTGGCGGATGCGATTGCGCACGAACGCCGGGTCGTCGTTGCTCTCGTCGCACGCCGGGACGAGTCCGACGGCGGCGCACAGCGCGTGCGTCTCGTGCCGGCGCAGCCCGAGGATCGGGTGGCGCGCGCCCGGTGCCATGCCGGCGAGGCCGTCCGCGCCGGCGCCGCGCAAGAGGTTCACGAGGATGGTCTCGGCCTGGTCGTCCATGGTGTGCCCGGTGGCGACGTCGGTCGGCAGCACGGCGAAGCGCGCCGCCCGGGCCCGGGCCTCGAGGTTGGGACCCGGCACGAGGGAGACCCGGCGGCCCTCGAACCGCGCGCCGAACCACGCCGCGGCCCCGGCGACCACCTCGGCTTCGGCCACCGAACCGGGGCGCAAGCCGTGGTCGACGTGGATCGCGGTGACGTCACATCCGGCGGCGACGGCCAGGACCAGCAGGGCCAGCGAGTCCGCGCCCCCTGAGACGGCGCAGGCGAGCCGGGCTCCCCCGGCGGGGAAGGTGCACCGTTGCAGCAGCTCGACGATCAGGCTGCCGGGAGGGGAGGAAAGTTCGGGACCTTCCTCAGCCACCAGCTCGGGCCACCCAGGACGCCGGGTCGCGGATCTCCTCGAGCGTGGGCAACCAGTCGGGCCCTTCCCATACCCGCGCCAGCAGGGCCGGCCCCCCGGCCGCCTCGACCGACTCGACGAAACGCTCGCCTTCGGCGTACTGGCGCATTTTGGCGTCGAGGCCCAACAGCTTCGACATCAGCTTGGTCAATCCCCGCGCCTGGGTCCGTCTTTCGTGCAGGACCCGGGAGAAGTGTGCCGCGCCGGGGACCTCGGCCGCACCCGCCCGGTCCATCGTCACGTCGCCGTGGCCCTCGAGCAGACTCATCATCCCCGAGATCTTCGACAAGGCGAGCCGTTGTTCCGGGGTGGCCAGCATGCCGACCACGCCGCCCTCGCGGGTCGGGTTGCGCCCGGCCCGCACTTCGTCGGCGACGCGGCGCACCAGCTCGGCCAATCCCGCCGGGTCACCCGAGAGCGGTCCGAGCAGTTCGCTCACCAGTCCGACGAAATGGTCCCGAAGCCACGGCACGGCGGTGAACTGCAGGCGGTGGGTCACCTCGTGCAAGGCGAGCCACAGACGGAACTCGTTCGGCTCGAACCCGTACTGCGCCTCGACCGCGACGATGTTGGGGCCGACGTAGGAGACGAGGTCCTGGTCCTCGGGCGACTCGTCGTTGATCAACAGGTCGTACTGCCCCAGCACCCGCGTCGCCATGTAGGCCAGCATCAAGCCGAGCTGCGTCCCGGCGACGGTGCGACCCACCACGAGGGACGGACCCCCGAGCTTCGCGCCGCGCTTGCGTTGCAGCTCCACCATGGCCGGGCCGACCAGGCGCTCGACCGACCGCACGTTGGCGGCGGCCCAGCCGGCGCGATCGGTCACCTTGGCGCGGGCCATGCCATGGGCGGAGTGCAGACCGGTGGCCTCGCTCACCAGCGTCTCCGCCCGCGCCGTCAACTCGTCGAACTGTCCTTGCAGGTCGCGCGAGTGGTAGGTCGACGGTGACGGCTTGAAAAGAAGGGCGCCACCAGCCACTCGCTGGGCCAGGGCCCAGTCCACCATGGCGGGACCGTCGGCGACGGCTTCGGGGACCGCCGGCGAGAGGTCAGTGCTTGCCGTGGTGCTGCTTGCTTTCTTCGTCGATGGCTTCGGCCACCCGCTTGATCAGGCTCTCGGGCACCCGGTCCTTGCAGCGGTTGGCGATGACCCGGCGCAGCTCGGCCTCGAAATCGGCGGCGCCGTTGCAGGGCCCGCACCAGTCGAGGTGGACGCGGATCTCCTCACGCCGTTCCTCCGTGAGCTCGCCGTCGAGGTAGTGGTAGAGCTCGTGCACGGCCTCTTCGCAATCGACGGACACGCCGAAGAGCCCTCCGGCGTCCACGGTCCCGCTGTCTTCGCTCTGACCCACGTTGTCGCTCATTCCATCGACCCCCCTGGCACGCTACCGACCAGGCCGCGCGCTTCGGCCACATCGTGCAACGCCTTCTGGAGTGCCCTTCTTCCCCGGTGGATCCTGCTCATGACCGTCCCGATGGGAACATCGGTGATTTCGGAGATCTCCTTGTAGCTGAAACCTTCGACGTCGGCGAGGAGCACCGCCATCCGGAAAGCCTCCGGCAGCGCCTCGAGAGCGGCCTTCACGTCCTCGTCCGTGAAGCGCTCCAGCGCCTCGTCCTCGGCCGAGCGGCCCGGATCGCTCCCGCCCGAGCCGGCCAGACGCTTGTAGAGGTAGAGATCCTCGACGTCCTCGACGTCGGCCACCTCGGGGCGTCGCTGAGCCGCCCGGTAGTTGTTGATGTAGGTGTTGGTCAGGATCCGGTAGAGCCAGGCCCGCAGGTTGGTGCCCTCGGTGAAGGACCCGTACGAGCGGTACGCCTTCAGGTAGGTCTCCTGCACCAGGTCCTCGGCGTCAGCCCGGTTGCGTGTCATGCGCAGCGCGGCCGAATAGAGCCCCGGCATGAATTCCATGGCGACGTCGGTGAAGGTCGCCTGATCTGCCATGGCCCAACCCTACCCACCCGGAGATATCGTCTCCGCCGTGACCACCGCACCCGAGGAGCTCGGGATCGACCTGATGAGCGGGGCGTTCTTCGGCCGCGAGCCCCACGACGCCTTTGCCTGGATGCGGGCCAACGCCCCCGTCTACTACGACCAGGCCAACGACCTGTGGGGCGTGGCCAGCTACGCAGCCGTCAAGCAGGCCTCCGTGGACACCGAGTCGTTCTCCAATGCCGGTGGCATCCGGCCCAAGTTCCCGCCCCTGCCGATGATGATCGACTTCGACGCACCCGAGCACGTGCGGCGGCGGCGGCTCGTCTCGGAAGGCTTCACGCCCAAGCGGGTGCGGGCCATGGAGGACAAGCTCCGCCTGGTGTGCGACTCCATCATCGACACCGTGTGCGCGGAGGGGAGCTGCGATTTCGTGCGGGACATCGCGGCGCCACTGCCCATCATCATGATCGGCGACATGCTCGGGGTGGCACCCGACGACCGCGACGACCTGCTGCGGTGGTCCGACGACATGCTCAAGGGCCAGGGTTCGCCCGACCCCGACGCCATGATCAACGCCGCGAACGCCTTCACCGAGTACTCGACGTACATCCACCCCGTCTTCGACGACCGTCGCGCCACGGGCCACAGCGAGGACCTGGTCGGTGTGCTGTGCCACGCCGAGATCGACGGCGACTCGCTCGACGACGACTCGCTCGTCCACGAGACGCTCCTCATCCTCATCGGCGGCGACGAGACGACCCGCCACGTCATCAGCGGCGGCGTCGAGGAGCTGCTCGCCCACCCGGACCAAGTGGCACAGCTGGCGGCCGACCCCGTCGGTCTGATGCCCGGCGCGGTCGAGGAGATGCTGCGCTGGGTGACGCCGATCAAGAACATGGCGCGGGTGGCGACCCGCGACGTCAACCTGGCCGGGGCGCACATCGAGGAAGGCCAGGAGCTCATCCTCCTGTACCCGTCGGCCAATCGCGACGAGGCCGTCTTCGAGCACGCGGACACCTTCGACATCACCCGCAGCCCCAATCCGCACGTGGCCTTCGGCTTCGGGGCGCACTTCTGCCTGGGTAACCAGCTGGCCCGGCTGGAGCTGCGCGTGATGGTCGAGCGGGTGCTGGCCCGGCTCCCCGACCTCCGCCTGGCGGCTGCGCGGGGCGACCTGGCCCGGCGCGAGGCCAACTTCATTTCCGGGATCGAGGCGATGCCAGTCGTCTTCACGCCCAGCGCGCCGCTCGGGGTCGGGCCGGTCTGATGGCCATCACCGGGCCCACGTCGGGCATCGCCGGCTGGTCCATCCTCGTCACCGGCGGCGGGAGCGGTATCGGGCTGGCCACGGCGGAGCGGTTCGCGGCCGACGGCGCGCACGTCATGATCTGCGGCCGTACCGAGCAGAAGCTTCTCGACGCCCGTGCCCGCATCGCCGCGGCGGCGACTGGCGGCGCCTCGGTCCGCTGCATGGTGGCGGACGTCACGGTCGAGGAACAGGTGGCGGCTGCGGTGGCCGCCACCGCCGAGACCACCGGCCGCATCGACGGCCTGTTCGCCTGTGCGGGCGGGTCGCTGCACCTGGGCTCGGTGCTGACCGCCGACATCGACACCGTGCGGTCGACCATCGACCTCAACCTCACCGGCTCGGTCATCTGCGTGAAGCAGGGTGGCGCGGCCATGCAGGCGCAGGGGGGACCCGGCGCCATCGTGCTGATGTCGTCGGGCGCCGGCCGCTTCCCCCACCCGCACCTCTGGGCCTACGGCGTGTCCAAGGCCGGGATCTGCTTCCTGGCCGAGACCGCGGCCGAGGAGCTCGGCCCGCTCGGCATCCGCGTCAACGCGGTGGCGCCCGGCATCATCGCCGACGAGTTGATGGCCTTCATCACGGCGGGCGGACCACTGCTCGACGACTACCTCGAGCAGATGCCACTGGGCCGGGTCGGCACGGTCGACGACGTGGCGGCCGCGGTCCGCTACCTCATGGGCCCCGAATCGTCCTTCGTCACCGGGGAGACCCTCGGCGTCGACGGTGGCCACCACCTGCGGCGCGGCGCCGACTACTCGCTCCTCTTCGGCTGAGGGCTCCAACCTCATCGAGCTTGCCCGGGAGCACTTGTCCTGTCTATCCGAAATGATTACCGTTACCGTTATGAGGTCGAGTCTCGTCCGTCCCGCACTGGCCCGCGCCGCACTGGCCGGCGCCGCACTGGCCGCCACCACCCTCAGCCTGGCCGCCGGTGCGGCAACCGCCTCCGGGGCCGGCGCCAGCACGCCCGGCGTCGTGCACGTCGTGGCGGCGGAGAACTTCTGGGGCAACATCACGAGCCAGCTGGGCGGCAAAGACGTCGCAGGTCACGTCGCTCATCACGAACCCCAACGCCGACCCGCACCTCTTCGAGACCAACGCGGCGGATGCCGCGACATTGGCCCAGGCCCAGGTCGTGGTCGAGAACGGCGCCGGGTACGACACCTGGATGAACTCGCTCCTCAGTGCGGACGGTGGCCGCCCGCGGATCGTCACTGCCGCGTCCGTGCTTGCACATCACCGGGAGTGACCCCAACCCCCACCTCTGGTACGACATCCCCCGCGTGCCCACCGTGGCCGCCGCCATCACCGCCGCGCTCACGAAGGCGGCGCCACGGGACGCCGCGACCTTCAAGGCCAACCTCGCCGCCTTCGACCGGTCGCTGGCCCCGCTCACTGCGACCCTGGCCACCATCAAGGCGCACTTCCACCACGTGCCGGTCGCCTACACCGAGCGCGTGCCGGGCTACGCCCTGGCCGTCGCCGGCCTCGACGTGAAGACCCCGACCGGCTTCGCCCGGGCGATAGAGGACGGCGTCGACCCCGGCCCGGCGGACACGTTGGCGATGCAGAAGCTGCTCGACGACCACGACATCAACGTGTTGCTCTACAACGTGCAGACCATCACACCGGTCACGGCCCAGATGCGCGCCCTGGCCCTCCAGCACGGAATCCCGGTGGTCGGCGTCTCCGAGACGATGCCGGCGGGCGCCGGCACCTACCAGCAGTGGCAGCAGGCACAGCTGACCAAGCTGCTGCACGCGCTGCAGTCGAGCCGCAACCCGTGACCGCGGTACTGGTCGAGCTGGAGCGTGCCGCGGTCCGCATGGGCTCGCGCACGCTGTGGTCCGCACTCGACCTCAGTGTCGCCGAGGGCGAGTTCCTGGCCGTGCTCGGTCCGAACGGCGCCGGCAAGACGACCCTCCTCAAGGTGCTGCTCGGCCTCGTCCCGCTGGCCGCCGGCTCCGTACGCGTCAGCGGCGCACCGCCTCGCCTGGGCAATCACGAGCTGGGCTACGTGCCCCAGCAACAGGCCTTCGACCGCTCGCTGCCCATCAGGGGCCGCGACCTCGTCCGCTTCGGCGTCGATGGCCATCACTGGGGCCTGCCGCGTCATGCCCGCGCCATGAAGGATCGGGTCGACGAGGTCCTCCACGCGGTCGGCGCCAGCGCCTACGCCGATGCACCGGTCGGGCTGCTCTCGGGCGGCGAGCAGCAGCGCCTGCGCATCGCCCAGGCCCTCCTGGGAGAACCCAAGGTGCTGCTGTGCGACGAGCCGCTCCTCGCGCTCGACCTGGCCAGCCAGCGCGCCGTGACAAGACTCATCGACGAGCGGCGTCGGCAGTCGGGCACGCCGGTCATCTTCGTCACCCACGAGGTCAACCCGGTCCTGCCCTACGTCGACCGCATCCTCTACCTCGTGCGCGGGAAGTGGGCCATCGGCACGCCCGCCGAGATCCTCACCAGCGAGCGCCTCAGCGACCTCTACGGCATTGAAGTCGACGTGGTCAAGGTGCGCGACCGCTATCTCGTCGTCAGCGCCGAGGACGAACTCCCCACCGAGCCGGGCGCCCACGCGCACCACGGGCACGCGCACTGATGGGCATCGGGTTCTACCTTCAGTTCGGCTTCGCCCAGCACGCACTCGAAGCGGCCTTTCTCGTCGCCGTCAGCTGCGGCCTCATCGGGCCGTTCGTCATCACCCGCACGATGTCCTTCGCCGTCCACGGCACCAGCGAGCTCGCCTTCACGGGCGCGGTGGGCGGGTTGCTGGTCGCCGACAACCCGCTGGTCGGCGCGCTCGTCGGCGCGCTCATCGTGGCCACGCTCATCGGTCTGCTCGGACAGCGCGCCGCCGAGCGCGACTCCACCATCGGCGTGATCCTGGCGGCGGGACTCGGCCTGGGCGTGTTCCTCCTCGGCTACTACCACGGCTACGCCAGCGAGGCGCTGAACATCCTCTTCGGCAACATCTTCGGCATCAGCTCGGGCCAAATCCTCCTCCTCGGCGTCATCGCCGTGGTGGTGGCCGTCGTCCTCACCGTGATCCGGCGGCCCCTGCTCTTCGCGTCGGTCGACCCCGACGTCGCCCGGGCCAGCGGCGTGCCCACGGGCGTCCTGGGAATCGTCTTCCTCTTCATCCTCGCCATCACGGTGACCGAGGCGGCCCAGATCGTGGGCACGTTGCTGGTGCTCAGCCTGGCCATCACCCCGGCGGCGGCGGCGCAACGCCTGAGTGCCAACCCGTTCGTGGTCACCGTGCTGTCGGTCGTGATGGCGGTGCTGGCGGCAGACGGCGGGCTCCTGCTCAGCTTCCAGTTCCCGACGGTGAAGCCGAGCGTGTTGATCGTCGCCATCAGCTTCGCGTTCTACGTCGTGGCCCGCGTGGTCGGCCCGGCCCTCGCATCGCGGCGGAGGGACCGGTTCGCCGCGCCGGACCTGGCAGAGTTGGGCCGTGGTTGAACACGCGGAGCACCCGGCCCGCACCTCGCGACGAACCCGGCAGGGGGATGCCGTGCTCAACGTGGTGCGGAGCTCGGACAACTTCCGCAGCGCACAGGACATCCACGCCGCACTGCGCGCCGCGGGCGAGACGGTCGGACTGACGACCGTCTACCGGCACCTGGCGCTCCTCACCGACGAGGGCCAGCTCGATGCGCTGCAGAGCGCCGACGGCGAGGTGGTCTACCGCCGCTGCCACAGCGAGAGCCATCACCACCACGTCGTGTGCCGGCAGTGCGGGCGCGGCACCGAGGTGGAGCTGCCGGACCTCGAACGGTGGGCCGAGTCGACGGCGTCGGACCTCGGCTACAGCGACCTGACGCACACCGTCGAGATCTTCGGCGTGTGCGCCGACTGCCGGGGCTGAACCGGCCGGGCCCGTTCAGCCCGCAGTCGAGAACAGCCCGGCGTCCATCACCGTCTCGCCGCGCTGTGTCTCGGTGCGGAAGCGGTAGGCGCCGGGCACCGCGTCGCCGATGTCCCACAGCGAGACGGTCAGGGTGTCGCCGGGCATGGTGGGCTTGGAGAAGCGGGCGCGCATGGCGCCGAAACGCGTCGGGTCCGAGCCGCATACGGTGTGCAGCAGGGCGCGCCCCGTAAACCCGTAGGTGCAGAGGCCGTGCAGGATCGGGCTGTCGAAGCCCGCTCGCTTGGCGAAGGTCGGGTCCGAGTGCAGCGGGTTGCGGTCCCCGCTGAGCCGGTACAGCAGCGCCTGATCGGGGCGGGTCGAGTAGGAGATGACCTCGTCGGGCTCGCGCGTCGGCAGCGGTTCGGCGGCCAGCGCGCTCTCGTCATCGCCCTCGGGGTTCCGAGGGCCCCCGAACCCGCCGGCGCCGCGGATGAACAACGCGGTGCGGGTGGAGAAGGCCGGCTCGCCGTTCCCGACATGGCGCGACGCGCTCTCGAGCACGACCAGGGCGGCCGCGCCCTTGTCGTACATGCCGGCGACCGTGGTCGTGGTCGACACCGTCCCGGCGACGGGCAGCTCGCCGTGCAGCCGGATGGACTGCTCCCCGTGGACGAGCATCGCCGGGTCGTAGTCGCCCAGTGACATGGCGGCGCCTCCGCCCTGCCCGATGATGGTGGTGAACGTGGGCAGGACCCGTTGGGCCACGCCGTCGGAGTTCTCGGTCGTGAACTCGAGCTCGAACCCGGTGGGGTCCAACGCGCCGGCACCCACGCCCAAGGCGTAGAGCAGGGCGTCCTTGTGAGCCCAAGAGCGCTCGAAGGGCTGCGAGGTAGTTCCCACCGCACCGAGGTTCAGTCCCATCGTCACGCCTCTTTCCGGATCGACTCTAAATGACGTTGTTCAATGTTACATGAAATGATGTTACTCTTGTCAAGTGAGCCCGCACGACGCAGTCACCCTCACCATCGACGACCTGGCCGTAGTGACCGGCACGACCACCCGGCGCATCCGCTCGCTGCAGACCCTCGGCCTCCTCCCCCATCCGACCCTGCGCGGCCGCACCGGTCTGTACGACACGGACCACCGAAGTCGGCTGGAAGCGGTGCTCCACCTGCAGGAGCAGGGGTTCTCGCTCGAGTCGCTCGTCGTGCTCTTCGAGGCCCTGCAAGGAGGGCGATCGTTGGCCGACGTCCTCGGGGCCGCGGCGCCAGCGGGTCGGGCGGAGGGCGGCGAGGATTCGGCCGACCTCTACGGCTTCGCCGAGCTGCAGCCCGCCCGGCGGGCACCGCGGCGTGAGCGACGGCTCCTCTCCGTGGTCCCCACCACGGTGTGGGACGAAAGCCAGGCGTCCTGATCGAGCGGACACCCGGCGGGCGGCCAGGCGGCGCTCGGTAGCCTCGGTTGTCGTGCCCGCACCCCCGGCCATCGCGCTCCTGCACTGGGACGCGGCACGGGACCATGGAGCGCAAGTCGCCGTGACGACTCGCCACGGCGGCACGTCGGCACCCCCCTACGACAGCCTCAATCTCGGGCTGCACGTGGGCGATCGCCCCGAATCGGTGGTGGACAACCGGGTGCGTGCCGCGACCGCCTTCGGCGTGGCGCTCGACGACGTCGTGTTCGCCCGCCAGGTGCACGGCGCCACGCCGCGACTGGTGGGACCCGATGACCGCGGCCGCGGCACGCGGTCAGAAGACGACGCCATCGCCAGCACCGACATCCTGGTCACGACATCGCACCGGGTCACGTTGGCCATTCTGGTGGCCGACTGCCTCCCGCTGGCGCTCATCGACCCTGATGCCGGTGTCCTGGCGGCCGTCCACGCCGGCTGGCGCGGCACCGCAGCTGGGGCCGTGGGCCGTGCGGTGGGCGCCATGCGGCGCTGCGGCGCCGACCCGGGGCACATCCATGCATTCCTCGGCCCTGCCGTGCGCCCCGATCGCTACCAGGTCTCCGACGAGGTCCTGCAGGCGTTGACCGAGGCGGCGCGCCCCTCGGCCCTCCACCACGCAGTGGCGCGGCCCGACGGGCCGGGGCACTGGCTGGTCGACCTGGTGGCGGCCAACCGCCAGCAGCTGGTCGCCAACGGGGTCCGCAGCGACCACATCGTCGACAGCGACGCCACCACGGCCGACGGGGCCTTCTTCAGTGATCGCGCGCAGCGTCCCTGCGGTCGATTCGCCCTGCTCGCCCGCCTCTCCGGTTGAGGCCGGGGCGGGGCCGGCCGCGCCCTAGCATGGGCAGACCCGGATCGCCGGGCCGCTCACACCACTCCGCATGCCCCCACCCGACCGGTTCCGCTACGACGGATTCGCCATCGACCCGGCGGACTCGGCCGTCCACTGCCGCTATTCGACGGGCGACCACACCTTCACCGAACGCTTCACGTTCGGACCGGCTGGCGACTGGCAAGACCCCGCAGTGGTGGCCGCGGCGCGGCTGCTCTACCTGCTGGCCGGCGTCTCCTATTACAAGACCTCGGCCGCCCCCGTCATCGACCTCGGTGACCTGTCGACGACCGCCCAGGAGCGGGAATTCCTCCGCTCCTTCTATGTGAACGGACTGGCCGAGTTCGCCTACCGCAACGGCCTCGATCTGCGCGGCCTGCGGGTGGAGGGACCCGAGGCGGGCGCGGTCTCGCCGGTGCACTACGAGCCCGACCCCGGTCGGCCCCTCATCCCCTTCGGCGGCGGCATCGATTCGATCGTCACGGTCGCGGCGCTCGCGGCGGACAATCCCGACGCGGCGCTCTGCGTCGTCGAGCCACCCGGGGCCCGCTTCGCTGCCATCGAGGACGCCGCCGCCGTGACCAAGCTGCCCGTCAGACGGATCGAGCGGACCATCGACCCCCTCGTCCGCCGCTCCTCCGAGCTCGGGTTCCTGAACGGGCACGTGCCCGTCACCGCCGTCGTCACGGCAGCAGTGCTGGTGACGGCGGTCCTGGAACGACGCGACGCGGTGGTGCTCTCCAACGAGTGGTCGGCCTCCATCCCCACGCTTGCCGTCGACGGGCTCGCCGTGAACCACCAGTGGTCGAAGGGTGAGGAGTTCGAGCGAGCCTTCGGCGACCTCGTCGTCGCCACGTTCGGACCGCGCCTCTCGGTGTTCTCCTACCTCCGCCCCCGCAGCGAGCTCTGGGTCGCGGAGCAGTTGGCGCGCCTCACGCCGTATCACCGCGCCTTTCGGAGTTGTAACCGCGCCTTTCACCAGGACCCGACCCAGCGACTCGACCATTGGTGCGGTCGGTGCGACAAGTGTTGCTTCGTCGATCTCGTCCTCGCCCCGTTCATGGACCGCGCCGACTTGGAGGCCGTGTTCGCCGGCAACGAGCCCTTGCAGAACCCCGACAACGAGGAGCGCTTCCGCGCGCTGCTCGGTCTGGGCACCGACGCCAAGCCGTTCGAGTGCGTGGGGGACATCGACGAATGCCGGGCCGCGACGGTCCTGGCAGCCCGACGCGAGGACCGCGCCGGCGACGAGCTGCTGGCGCGGTTGCGAGCCGAGCTGGGCGTCGCCGCACCCGCCGACCCCACCGCCCTCCTGCAGCCGCAGGGCCTCCATCACATTCCCGATCGCTATGCGCCACCCGATCTCCTGGTCCGCGCTCGCTGACGCGTCCGTCGGCGTCTGGGGGCTCGGCGTCGAGGGACAGGCCAGCATCCGCCGGCTGCGCGCCATGGGCCGCGCACCGGTGCTGGTCGACGACGCGCCCGCGGCACCCGTACTCGAGGGGATCGAGATCCTGGCGACCGGCCAGGGCGGACTGGACGCGCTGGGTCGTTGCGACGTCGTCGTGAAGAGCCCCGGCATCAGCCGCTATCGGCCGGAGGTGGACCGGCTCGAATCGGCGGGGGTCCAGGTCTGCGGGGGCCTCGGTCTGTTCATGGCCGAGGCCGATCCGCGTCCGCGTGGCCTGCATCACCGGCACCAAGGGGAAGAGCACGACCACCGCACTGGCGGTGCACCTCCTCAAAGGGCTGGGGGTGGATGCCCGGGCCGGCGGGAACATCGGGCAGCCGCCCTGGGACCCTTCGGGGGGTACGCCACCGGACTACTGGATTGTCGAGACCTCGAGCTTCCAGGTCCCCGACCTGGAGTGCGGGCCCTCGGTGGTGGCCGTCACCTCCCTGTCCCCGGACCATCTCGACTGGCACGGCAGCGTCGAGCGCTACTACTCCGACAAGTTGTCGCTCTGCACCAAGCCCGGGGTGACGCTCGCGCTGGCCGACGACACCGATGAGGAGCTTCATGCGCAGGCCGGCCTCCTCGGGCCGCACCTCCGCTGGGTGCGCGCGGCGGAGATCGAGCAGGACACCCGGTGGTCGGCATCGCTCGGCCTGACCGGGCCGCACAACGCGCGCAATGCCTCCGTCGCCCGCGCCGTCCTCGCCGGCCTCGGCATTCCCGGCGCGACCGACGAGGACAGGCTCGCCGCCGCGGCACAGGGTTTCGAAGGGCTACCAAGCCGCTGTCACTCGTTGGGTTGGATCGACGCCATCGAGTTCGTCGACGACGGACTGTCGACCAACGTGCTGCCGACCCGGGCCGCGCTGCAGGCCTTCGCGGCGCGACCGGTGGCGCTGCTCGTCGGTGGACACGACCGGGGGCTCGACTACGCCCCGCTCGGCCTGTCGATTGCCGCCCGGACGGCGCCGACGCTCGTCGTCACGATGCCGGACAACGGGCCGCGCATCGGGCAGGCGGTACGGGACGCCACGAGCGGGCTGGTGGAGGTGCACGACGCCGTCGACCTCGACGGTGCGGTAGAGACGGCGTTCGGATGGGCCCCGGAGGGCGGGGTGGTCCTGCTCTCGCCGGCGGCACCCAGCTTCGGGCGCTTCGTCGACTACCGGGAGCGGTCGGCTGCCTTCGCCGAGGCGGCGCGCCGCCGGGGGACGCTCAGCTGAGCGGCGTAGCAGCGTCAGCAGGGTGCGCCGGCGGGCGCCAACTCCTCGCGCTCGCTGAGGAACAGCCACCACGAATCGGCCGACACGGTGGCGGCCGCCTGCACGACATCGGGGTCGGCCTCCAGCGCCGTCAGTGCCTCGATCGACCAGCCGGCGTGCTCCACCTCCTGCGTGCGATGCACGTCCCAGAAGCGGGTGCCCTCGTCGTCGAAGCCGTAGTGCCGGCGCAGCCCGTCGCCCTTGGACGCCGCGATGTCGGCGGCCTGGACCTCGTAGGCGGCCACCATGGCCAGCGCGGCCACCGGGTCGTTGGCGGCCGTCGTGCGCACGACAGCGAGCAACGCCGCGGTCGACGGAGTGGCGCCCGCGTCTGGAGTGGCGCCGGACGCCGCAGCGAAGCTCTCGAAGAGCTGTGTATGCGGCTCGGGCGCACCGAGCTCATCGGCCAGGTTCGCCTCCACCAGCTCGCGGGCACGCCCCGGCGGCAGGGCATCGGCAATGACCGCCAACGTGACGGGCAACTCCTGCTCTATGTGGCGATATTGCTCTGCATAGGCGGCCAACTCACCCTCGGTGAGGGTGCCGGCTTCCCAGCGTCGGTAAAAGGGGTGTGTAAGCAAGTGACGCCCGACAATCGCCTCCGCAAGTACCCGGTGCATCGGTTGCGTGTGCATCGGCGCACCTTATCCGCTCCCCGTCTCGCGTCAACTGGGCCGGCCCGGGGTCCGGGAACGGCCACAATCAGGGTGTGCTCACCCTGGTGTGGTTCATTGTGGGTGGGCTCGTCGGCTGGGGCGCAGCGCACGGGGGGCCGGCCGTGCAGCGGGCCTGGCCCGTCTTCCTCCGCATCCAGATCCTGGTCACCTCGGCGACGCTGTCTCTGGTGGCGGCCTGGCGGCTGACCTCGGTCAGCCAGCTGTTGGGCCCACTCGCGCTCTCCGCCGGAATGTGGCTCCTCCTCGGGGCCACCCTCGTGTCGAGGGGCGAGCGGAGCGCCGGCCAGAGCTCGCTCGAAGCGTGGGCTGTGACCCCCAACGCCGGCTTCTGGGTCGTTCCGACGGCGGCCGCCTTCGCCGGATCGGCGGGAACCATGATCGCAGTCCTGGCCAATGTCATCACGACGGCCTGGAACGCCGTGGCGGTCCACCTGATGCGACGCGACGCCCCGTTCCGCCAGCGCCGTTCCACCACCTGGGTCGACCAGTCGCCCGTCCTGGCCTCCCTCGTCGGCCTCCTACTCCATCTCTTCGGAGCGGCGCCGAGCTGGACGGCCGACCTGTTGACGTGGGCCGGCCCGCTGCTCGCCTTCTCGGGGGCCGCCCTGTTCACCGGGTCGGTCATCCACCCACACAACCTGGCCGTGCCGCGGACCGGGCACGCCGTGCGCCGCTGGGGCTGGCTCACCGCGGTCCGGATCGCCTACTACGCGCTGGTGGCCACGGCGGCGTCGCTCGCCGGCTCCACAGCACTCACCGTCGTGGCCGTCCTCACGGCACTGAGCGCGCCTTCGTTCCAGCCCATACAGATGTCGGTGCTCTACGGCTATCGCTCCGAAGTGGTGGTGGCCGCGGTGCGGTGGGGGTGGTTGCTGGCTCCTTTCGGAATCGGATTCGCGGCGGCCATCCACTAGGACCCGACACAAGCAGCGGGCCGGTGGCAGCGAGAAAGCACCGCTGTGCAAGGCTGGTTGACATGGCGAACGTTGCATCGGGGCTGGATCCGTACATCCCGCGCATCGCGGCCGAGTGGGATCTTGACGCGCCAGGAGCGCTCTGGCGTGAGATGGAGGCGACCTGCTGTTTCGTCGACATCTCGGGGTTCACGGCCCTCTCAGAGCGCCTGGCGAAGATGGGCCGCTTTGGCGCAGAGGAGCTCACCGAGGTGCTCAACCACGTGTTCTCCCGGATGCTCGAGGTCGCCTACGACAAGGGCGGCGCCCTCCTGAAGTTCGGCGGTGACGCCCTGCTCCTCGCCTTTACCGGGGAAGACCATCCCCGCTTGGCTGCGGAGGGAGCCGTCGCGATGCGCGCCGCCCTCCGCGAAGCGCGGACGCTGCCCACGTCCGTCGGCCGGCTCAACCTGCGCATGTCAATTGGCATCCACAGCGGGGTCTTCCTCCTCTTCCGGGTCGGCGACACCCACCGCGAGCTGATCATCACCGGCCCTGCGGCATCGACCACAACGCGCATGGAGCAGACGGCGGACGCCGGCGAGATCGTCGTCAGCCCCGACACCGCGGCCCGCCTCCCGGTCGCCGCCGTTGGTAAGGCCAAGGACGACGGCTGGCTCCTGCGGTGGCGCCAGGTGGTCGAGGGCGGGCGGGGTCCGATCCCGGCGCGCCCGGTTCCGACCACCGCCGTCGAAACGTCGGTCCCGATCGCTCTGCGCAACCGGCTCACCCAGCGTGGCGGGGAGTCAGAGCACCGGTTGGCCAGCGTGGCGTTCGTCAAGTATTACGGCACCGACGATCTGCTGGCCTCGGAAGGCCCGGACGCGACGGCGGCCGCGCTCGACTCGATTGTGCGCGCGGTCCAGCGCGCCGCCCACCTCGAATCGGTCACGTTCCTCGCCTCCGATATCGACGCCAACGGCGGGAAGATCATCCTCACGACGGGTGTCCCGGCGACCCTGGAAGACGACGAGGGGAGTATCTTGCGCGCCGTCCGGATGGTGATGGAGGAGCAGTACCCCCTCCCTATCCGGGTGGGGGTGAACCGGGGCCACGTCTTCTCCGGCGACATCGGAACGGCCTACCGCCGCACTTTCACGGTCATGGGCGACACCGTCAACCTCGCTGCCCGCCTCATGGCCGCGGCCAAACCCGGCGAGATCTACGCCACCGCCACGATCCTCGATCAATCGCGCACCGTGTTCGCCACAGAGGCGCTCGAGCCCTTCTCGGTGAAGGGAAAATCGGAGCCTGTCCAGGCCTATCGTGTCGGGCCGGCCACCGGGTCGAGATCGGATGCTTATGGCACGCTCCCGTTCCGAGGCCGTGACAAGGAGTTGACGACCCTCCTCGACAGCTTCGCGTCGGTCACGACCGAGCACGGCCAGACAGCGCTCATCGAGGCCGAGCGGGGCATGGGAAAGACGCGATTGATGACCGAATTCGCCACCGCGGCGACTCCCGTGCATATCCTCTGGCTTCAGGGGGAGCCACAGAGCACTGACGTCCCGTACCAGCCGCTGCGCGCCCAGTTACGAAGCGTTCTCGGAATCGACGCCAGGGACCGCACCGAAGCAGGCGACCAACTACTGGAGTCCATCCTGAGGTTGGACCGGGGACTGGCGCCGTTCGCGCCACTGCTGGCGCCGATCGTCGATGCTGATGTTCCTCCGACGCCGGAGAGCGAGGCTATCGCAGAAGAGTTCGTTCGCCAACGCGTCGCCGACATCGTGCTGAGCACTCTCGATGCCGCGTGTAGCACTCCGCTTTTGATCGTCGCCGAGGACGCGCATTGGTTCGACGACACGACATCGGATATTTGTGCGCACCTCTCGAAGGCGGCGACGAGTCGGAGCTGGCTCTTTTGCAGCACCCGGCGTCCCGACGCCGAGGGCGGATTTGAGCCGTCGAACCCGGACATACGGCTGCCGCTTGCGCCGTTGACCGACGACGTGTCCCGGGAACTCGTCGAGGCGACCACCGATACCGCCCCTCTCCGCCCGCACGAAAGCGACGGCATCGTGACCCGTGCCGGTGGCAATCCGTTGTTTCTCGAAGAACTACTCCGCATCGTGCGCGCCACGGACATCGACTCGCTGCCGGACACCCTCGATGCAGTTGCCATGCGCGAGATCGATGGGCTGCCAACGACACCTCGCCGAGTGTTGCGGCTCGCCTCCGTACTCGGTCGATCGTTCGATCGTGCACTGATCGATCAGCTCCTCGCAGTCGAGTTGGTGGACGCAAGTGCCGACGCGCTCGAGGATCTACGGGCCCAGCTCGTCTCGGACGGGGACAGTGAACGGATCCGATTCCGTCACGCGTTGCTGCAGGAAGCCGCCTACCAGAGCCTGCCCTTCCGCCAACGACTGGAGCTGCATCGCACCGTGGGCGAAATCATCGAACGCGGGGCGACCGAGGTTGACGACGTCGCTCCACTGCTGTCGCGCCACTTCCTGGCCGCTCAGGACTGGGACCGGACGTGGCGTTACGCTCGCAAGGCGGCGACGTCCGCTCGCGAGGCGCACGCACCCGCTGAAGCAGCCGTCCATCTCGGACACGCGGTGACAGCCTCCCGCAAACTGGGCGAGGTCGCTGGTGAAGAGCTGGCCGACGTGTTTGGCGAGCTCGGTCGAACTTTCGAGCTCCTCGGCGACTACGAACGAGCAGATGATGCCTACCGGCGTGCGTCCAATTGCGAGACCGATCCCGTGAGGCGAGGACAGGTTGCGTATCGCCGTTCGTACCTCCGTAGCGAGTACCTCGGGAAACCCGGGGCAGCAGTGCGAATGCTCCGCTCAGCCCGAAAGAACCTTGACGGCGTCGGCGAGGAGGCCGCCGGACTACGGGCCCTCTTGCTGGCCGGAGAAGCCAGCGCACGTCAGCGTCAGGGTCGTATCACCGAGGCGATCGCCTGCGCGGACCTCGCCGCTGAACAGGCGGAGCGATCAGGTGAGAAGCGGGCGCTTGCGATCGCCCTGCATGTGCGCAGCCTCTCGTTGATCATGGCGGGCCGCACCGACGCGATCGACTTCATGGACGGTGTGCTCGAGCTGTTCAAAGAACTCGGTGACGATGTGCGGGTGGCTATGACCCTGGGCAACATCGCCGTCATCGCCTTCTACGAGTCCCAGTGGGACAAATCGGCGCACTACCTGACGCTGAGTGCCGAAGCTTCGACCAAGGCCGGCGATCTCGCGTGCGCTGCGATGACACGTGGCAACCTCGGGGAACTGCTGACGAACCAAGGCCGGACCGACGAGGCAGTCGCCATCCTTGGTCCGGCCGCACGCACCCTGGAATCGGTCGGATGGACGGTGATGACCGCCGGAACCGAGGCGGAGCTCGGAAGAGCCCTTGCCTTCCACGGCGATTGTGAAGGCGGACTGGTCCTCTTGCGCTCCGCAGTCGCGGTCCTCGACGAGATCGGGGCGCACTACGAGGCACTCGAGGCATACAGTCGTCTGGCCGACATTCTTGTTTTCGATAATCGGCCCACCGAGGCACGCTCGGCCTTGGCGCGGGCAAGGGAGCTCGAACGAGTCCTCGGAGAGACGCAGTTGGCACCGCACATCGATCGCCTGGAACTGATCCTCGCCGCGACGCACAACGGTGGTATGAGCCCGACCGCGCTCGAGAGCTTCCTCGAGCGGGCCCGGCGTATCGGTGCGACCTACGATGAGCTCGTCGTCCTCGCGCTCGCGGAACGTCTAGGTGATCAGACCCAACACGAGCATGTCGCTCGGCTCTCTCGCGCCCTTGGTGTGGTTCGGCTGCCTATGTTCGTCGATGTGTGACCATCAATGGAGCCGCATGTCGACGAGACCGACCCAGTCCTCAGTGATCTGAGTCCCTGGGGCGCCCGTCGAGGTGGTGATGGGAGTGACCGTGCCGTCGGCGTTGACGACGTCGTTGTTGTAGTCCTTCGTGACGGTGCACAGTTCCTGCTGCGGCACGACCCCGGGGCCTGGCGCCTGGGCAGTCTGGCAGTAGGCCTGGTCATAGAACGTCGTGTTGTCGAACGAGAACGAATGCACGGGGCACATGTTTTGCGCCAGGCCGGGCACGTTCGGAATACCCGTCGTCCCGCCAGGAGCCGGGCTGCCGGGCGCGTCGACGTACGGGCTGCACAGCGGCACGGCGGGCCAAACGATGTGGACTGTCAGCTGCACGCTCGACGTCGAGAACCCGTTAAAGCTCAGTGTCGCCAGTCCCGTGTTCGGATCAATCGTGGAAGAAAACGACGTGTACGACTTGCACTGAGTGGCGGCACCGGTAAGGGTCAGCGTCGCCTGGACGTTGCCGCCGAGGTTCGTGGGTTGGATCGATTGGCCGCCGCAGATCACGCTCGCCAGCTCGAACGTTGCCGTCGGCCCGACGACGGAGATCGAGCTGCTCACCGTGGCGTCTTGCACCTCGACGGTCTGGAAGCCCGCCTGCGTCGCAGGCGTCCCGGTGCAGGGTCCGCCAGCGGGGACGCTTGTGTCAGCGATGATCGAAGTCCCCTGTCCACCGTTGATGGAGCAGGTCTGCGTCCCAACTTGATTGCCCGCGGAGTCGAACTCCACCAGCTGCACAGTCAGCACCGGATGCTGCGCGACCCCGCTGTCCTTACGCTGGATGGGGATCTGGGCCCCGGTGAAGATCCGGTTTGAGCCAATAACGGCGTTCGACCCGGGTGCGAAGTCGAGCGACTCGGCGCCCTTGCCCGACTTGTTCTCGATGGACCACGCCGGCGAGACGCCGCAGACTCCCGTCGCCAGCCCGCTGATACCCGGTGTGTCGGCGGATGGCTTGTTCGAGTAGTAGTTGGCGCTGGGACTTGCCGCGTAGAGCTTGGCGGTGACTGAGAGAATCGCTGCGCCACTCACGCTGGGAGCACCGCACTGCCCCTTCGAGCTCACCGACTGGGTCGTCGTCGTGGAGCCATCACCCGGCACATACCGGAAGAAGGTCGAGGGAGAGCCGGTCGTCTGGCCGTAGAGAATCTCGTCAGGGTTCGCCGGCGTGCCGGTCGCCGCTCCCGCCACCGAGGACGGCAGGGTGCTGACTCCCGGCAGGGCAACGGCGAGCGTGAGAGGTGTGATCACGGTCGCGAGGCCGACGGCCCCAGCTGCCAGCAAACGCTTCGCGGTGAACTTCATGACGCGGAACCTCCAAGGTTGTTCCCAGACACCGCCAAACGAATCCCGCCTGGAGCGCCGAGGAAGCACTGAGCAACTCTCTCCAACCGCCTAGAACGGGAACATACCGGAGTTTCCATTCCTTTGCAATCCGCATTACTGTCCTCCAGCCAGGTGGCCGCGCCGAGACGAATGGATGGATCAGGCACCTGATCCGGAGGAGCGACACGACCACAGACCATGACGGTCGGCGCCGATGGTGCACGTCGCAAACGCCTGGAGACGAGGCGGCAACGCGGTCAGCCATGAGTTACTCGAGTCCGGCTGGCCTTTTGCCGACGTTGTCCCTCGACTCGGCCCGGACGGGCGGAAGCACCGTTTACCCACACGACGCGCGCGTGAGGCGGCCAACCGGAGCGCAGCTTGGGCGTCTTGATCCGGTTCTTGCGCGCCGCCGTGTCGCACCGCGGTCACCGGCCGGCGTGGGAGGGGTCGCAACAGGCCCATCAGCAGTCAGGAATGCGGCATGCCTTCTCCGGCCGAGCAGCTCCCCCACGAAACTGGGCGAACGTGCTGGCTGCCCCTCGACTTGTACGGCTGAATCGGCAGCACGTCCGGCCGCCAGCGCCGACCTGTCAGCGGTGGCGGAGGATCCGGTCCAGCTGGGCGACGGTGAGTGGATCGTGGACCGGCGACGCATGCCCGGGTCGCAGGCCGTCGAGGAGCAGCTCGAGGAAGCGCAGCGACGGCTTGGAGGATTTCGTGTCGCAGACGTCCGCTATCGACCGGACGGCCATGAGGACCACGACGATGTCCGTCACCTCGATGTCGGGGCGCACGGACCCGGCGCGCTGGCTCCGGTCGAGGATCTCCTCCAAGAGAGGAGCGGTCTGCCCAAGTCCCGTCCGACTCGACCTCCATGGGGGAGCTGAGATGGTGGCCCGCCAGCAGCTGGGCACTGCGATGCAGCGGCGCACGAACTCGAAGACGCCGTCCTCCGGAGGGACATCCGTGAGCACCGCCTCGGCGATCTGCCGCTTGCGCTCGTGGGCCGCCTCCACAACCGCATTCAGGAGATCCTCCTTGTTCGGGAACCGGCGGTACAGCGTCCCCACACCGACATCGGCCCGGGCCGCGATGTCCTCCATGGAGGCTTCGTACCCCTGCTCCGCGAAGACGTCGCGGGCGGCGACGAGAATGCGGCTCAGGTTGACCTCGGCGTCCCGCCTGAGTGGCCGCTGCTCCACGCTCGCGACGTCGGCGCCCTTCGTCACGCCAGGTCCTCGGGCCCGAAGGCGATGGCGCCGACGATGACCTCGGCCTCGGCCGTGAGCGCAGGATGTGGCTCGCGCTCGACGATGGAGGGCGCGGTCCGCTTCGGGATCATGAGTGCGGCGAGGGCGGCGACCACGAGGGCGACGCCGCTGACTGCGAACGCCAGCATGTAGCCGTGCTCCTTCGGAAAGCCGTCAGGGAGCAGGCCGCTCACCACGAGACTGGTGGCGATCCCACTGCCCAGAGCGGCGCCGATGTTGCGGATGTTGGTGTTCATCCCTGTGGCAACTCCGGTCTGCTGGGCCGGCACCGCTTCAATGATGAGATTCGCCATGCTGGCGAAGCCCATGGCGATCCCGATGCCGAGGAGCCCCGTCGCGGCGTAGATCGACCACTCGTCGGTGTGATTCAGCAAAAGCAGCAGGTAGCTCGCCGCGGCGAACAGGGAGCCGGCCACGAGCACGCTCTTCGAACCGAACGCCTTCGAGAGTCGCCCTGTCATCGGGGCCACGATCACCATGGCCGCGGCAAACGGCGCGAGGTAGAGACCCGACTGGGTGACGGATGCGCCGAATCCGTAGCCGGCGTGCGTGGGTGTCTCGGTGAACTGAGGCAGCGTCACGAACATGGCGAACATGCCGAACCCGAAGAGTAGCGCCGCCAGGTTCGTGCTCCACACCGCCGGGATGCGCATCATCTTCATGTCGACCAGCGGCGAGTCGGAGCGGTTCTCCGAGACGACCCAGACGACCATCAGCACGGCGGTGGCCGCGAGCAGGCCGAGGACGGACGCGTTGGCCCAGCCCCACGTCGGCGCGTACGAGATGGCCAGCAGCCCGGTCACCAGCCAGGCTGACATCAGCGCCGCACCGAGCCAGTTGATGCGCCCCGGCGCCCGTACGGGTGACTCGGCCACGAAGATGAAGGTCGCGACCGTCGCGATGGCGGACATGATCATCGGGATCCAAAAGAGCCAGTGGTAATTCAGGTGCACGAGAATGGGACCGGCCAGAACGATCCCCGCTCCGGCTCCCGCCCCCAGAATGGCCGACATGACCCCGATCGCTCCCGCGACGCGCTCGGCGGGAAACTCGTCGCGAATGATCCCGAAGGCCAGCGGGAACACGGCTCCGCCCGTCCCCTGAATCACCCGGCCGACGAGCATCACCGGCAGACTGGTGGCCAGCGCGCTGAGCAGCGACCCGACCGTGAGGGCGAGCAGGACCGCGACGATGATCTTCTCCTTGCCGAGCATGTCCCCGACCCGCCCGAGGATCGGCGTGGCGATGGCGGCGCTGAGCAAGTAGGCCGTGAGCAGCCAGCTGGCCCCGCTCTCCGACGTGTGCAGCGTCTGTTCGAGCTGGGGTATTGCCGGGATGATCAGCGACTGCAGGAGGGCAAAGGCGAGTGCGGCCGTGCCGAGCACGGCGAAGGTAAGCGCGTAGTTCGTCGGTTTCTTCGCCATGCGGATCCGATCGCCAGAGCCGGAATACGTTGTTCCGGTTAAGGTACCATAAGCGGAAGTCACTATTCCGGAAGCGCATGCGGAAGCCCGCGACGTCAGCAGGAGGCGGCATCCAACACACCATCGAACCACGGGGCCGCCTGGCCGGAGGAGTGCAGTCAACATGACCTCTCTTCCTGCGTTGACGGGGCCGAGCCGTGCCAACGAGCGTCACAAATGGACCGCGCTGTTCATCACGACGCTCGGCATGCTGATGGCGACGATCGACGCCTCCATCGTTCTCATCGCGCTCCCGGACATCTTCCGCGGCATCCACCTCGACCCGCTCCTCCCCTCCAACACCTTCTTCCTGCTCTGGATGATTTTGGGTTTCCTCATCGTCACCAGCGTGCTGGTCGTCAGCTTCGGGCGGTTGGGAGACCTCTACGGCCGGGTGCGCATGTACAACCTCGGCTTCGCCGTCTTCACCTTCTTCTCGCTCCTCTTGAGCATCACCTGGATGACCGGGACCGCGGCGGGCATCTGGCTGATCGTGATGCGCATCTTCCAGGGCGTCGGCGCCGCCCTCCTGATGGCCAACTCCGCCGCCATCCTGACGGACGCATTCCCGCCCGACCGCCGTGGCTTCGCCCTCGGCATCAACCAGGCCGCCGCCATCAGCGGGACGTTCATCGGGCTGCTCCTCGGTGGCCTGCTCGCTCCCATCAACTGGCGTCTGATCTTCCTGGTCTCGGTCCCTATCGGGCTCTTCGCCACCATCTGGGGCTACTTCTCCCTCAACGAGGTCGAGCACGGCTCGGGCGCCCGGATCGACTGGGCCGGCAACGTGACCTTCGCCATCGGGTTGATCCTCGTCATGGTCGGCATCACCTACGGGATCGAGCCCTACGGCGGCCATCCCATGGGATGGACCAACCCGGTCGTCCTGCTCGAGCTCGGCACGGGCGTGGCCTTCCTCATCCTGTTCTGCTTCATTGAGGTCCACACCGACGAGCCCATGTTCCGGCTGCAACTGTTCAAGATCCGGGCCTTCTCGGCCGGCGTCTTCGCCAGTTTCCTGGGCGCACTCGGGCGGGGCGGACTCATGTTCATGCTGATCATCTGGTTGCAGGGCGTGTGGCTGCCCCGCCACGGCTACACGTTTGCCGTGACCCCACTGTGGGCCGGGATCTTCCTCATCCCCCTCACGTCGGGCTTCCTCATCGCCGGGCCGCTGGCGGGGATCCTGTCCGACCGCTACGGACCGCGCCCCTTCGCCACCTTCGGCATGCTGGGCACGGCCGTCTGCTTCTCGTTCTTCTTGCTGCTGCCGATCAATTTCGCGTATCCCGAATTCGCCCTGCTGCTCTTCGTCACCGGGCTCTGCATGTCGTCGTTCGGCTCGTCGAACCGCACCGGCGTCATGAACAGCCTCCCGGCCCCCGATCGCGGCGCTGGCTCGGGCATGAACACGACGTTCCAGAACTCGGCTCAGGTGCTCTCCATCGGCATCTTCTTCACCCTGATCATCCTCGGGTTGGCCGACCATCTCCCCAGCGCGCTGGTGAGCGGGCTGACGGCCCACGGTGTCCCGGAGGCAACAGCCGTCTCCATCTCACACCTCCCGCCGGTCTCGACGCTCTTCGCGGCCTTCCTCGGCTACAACCCCGCCAGCCACCTCCTCGGTCCGCATGTCCTGGCGCAGATGACACCGGCCCAGCGCGGCACCGTCACGGGCGAGCGCTTCTTCCCGAATCTCATCGCCGACTCGTTCCGCGACGGCCTGCATACCGCCTTCGCCTTCGGCATCGTGATGTGCCTGGCGGGCGCCGCGGCGTCGTGGACGCGGGGTGGCAAGGCGCCGGCCCGCGCCGCCAAGGACGAGGTCCGCATTCCCGAGCTGGTGCCCGAGCCAGCGCGTTGAGCCGTCACCCAGCGCCCCGGTAGCGATCAGGGCGTCAGGGCGTCAGGGCGTCAGGGTCCACTCATCCCCACAATGGGGGCGTTGAGGTGGATCGATCCGGTCGAGCCGAAGAACGTGGCGTCCCCGTAGCTGAAGATGCCGCCGTCGGAGGCCACCAGCCAGTAACCGTGGCCGCCGGGCGTCGAGGCCATGCCGACGATGGGCTTGTTGAGGTGGATCGATCCGGTCGAGCCGAAGAACGTGGCGTCCCCGTAGCTGAAGATGCCGCCGTCGGAGGCCACCAGCCAGTAGCCATGTCCGTCGGACGTGGCCGCCATCCCCACGATCGGCTGGTTGAGGTGGATCGATCCGGTCGAGCCGTAGAACGTGGCGTCGCCGTAGCTGAAGATGCCGCCGTCGGAGGCCACCAGCCAGTAGCCATGTCCGTCGGACGTGGCCGCCATCCCCACGATCGGCTGGTTGAGGTGGATCGATCCGGTCGAGCCGTAGAACGTGGCGTCGCCGTAGCTGAAGATGCCGCCGTCGGAGGCCACCAGCCAGTAGCCCTGGCCGTCCGGCGTGGCCGCCATGCCGACGATCGGCTGGTTGAGGTGGATCGACCCGGTCGAGCCGTAGAACGTGGCGTCACCGAACGAGAAGATGCCGCCGTCCCGAGCGACGGTCCAGTAACCGCCGGCATCGGCCGTGTTTGCGATCCCCACCACCGGCTGGTTGATGTGAATGCCCCCGGTCGATCCGCAGAAGGGCTGGTTGCCGTAGGTGAAGATGCCGCCGTCACTGGCCGTGAAGCGGTAGCCGGTCGGTGTGCCGGTCGGCGGGCTGCAGGGAACCGAGAGCCCGTTGCTGAGATCGATGGGAGCCGTGTAGAGCTGCCGCACCGCGTTGCAGCTCCCTCCGTAGGAGGTGCACGGCGCCGACCACGCCGCGTACCCGAGCCACCAGCTCCCGCTGGCGTCCTGGAAGAGCGCACCGCCCCCGGGACCGTAGGCGGTGCCGTACGTGGTGAGGAACGGGGCTGCCGGCTGGGTGCAGGGGCCGAGCGGACCGGCGCAGGTGGTGAGCGCTTCGTTGTAGCTGCTCGTCGTGAAGTCACCGCCGGAGAACAGCAGGTTGTAGGCACCCGACGCGAAGACCATCTGGGGGTCGTCCGTGGTCGTCTCCCACGGCAGTGCGGCCTGGTCGACCGTCAGCAGCACCGTCGGCGTCCCGACGATCTTGGTGCCGTCGGCGCTCAGTTGGGCCGACCAGATCTGTGACGGTGCAGCGGACCCTCCGCCGTCATTCGACTTCCACACCAGATAGGCGGTACCCGTGGCGTCGACGAAGGGACTCGGATCGAGGACCCCCACCCCGGCCGTCCCGCAGTACAGCGGGCCCGCCGAGTTGTCCGTGAAGACGGGGGGGCTCAGCGTCGACGCCGTCGCCACCGAGAGGCAGCTGTTCCCCGAATCCGCTGGATGCGGATTCACCGAGGCGTCGTAGAACATGACCCAGTGCCCGCCGTAGAAGAAGACGCCGGGCGAGGTCTGCGTGCTGGCATTCTCCCAGGAGGGCGGGCTGGGCAACGCGCTCGAGCCGTTCCCGCCCGTGTAGGGATGCCAGCCCGACGACGGAGAGCCGGTGGTGGTCAGCGCCTGGATGAAGTTGCCGAAGGTGGTGCCCGTCGTGAACGCGTAGTACGTGCCTCCCGAATACAAGACGTTCGGGTCCGCGGCATCATTTGCGTACGCGGGCGCCGGGCTCGGGCTGAAGGCGACGTGGGCCTTCGTCTGCTGATTGGCAGCGTTGGCCGCCTCTGTCGCCAAACTCTGCGTTGCGGCAACGCCGCCTGCGAGGACACCAACGGTCGCGACGGCGACGGCCGATGCACGGCCGACCCGGCGCCTCAGAGAATCGAGGCGAAGACTTCGACGATTGCTCCCGTCGTCGCTCCGCGTGATCGAGAAACGAGATGTCCGAGTTTCACTGTGGTCTTCCTTCCGCCGGTGTGCGCCTACCGCACGAGGCACTCGATCGCTCTCGGGACCCCAACCCAACGGGCGGTTGTCTACCAGCTGGATCGACGACGTGCTCGGTGACGTAATTCGGAGCGTCTCCTCGTCGGTGAGGCTGCAGACGCGACGAAGCGCCCGACCCACGCAGGCCGGGCGCTTCGTCCACACCTCCAAGACGCGTAGGTCGTCACCCCGTCACAAACCGCCACTAACAGCAGGCTGCGGGAGGGGGAGACTCTCCAGCTCGAAGAAATCGACGAGACGTGAGATCTCAAGCACCCGCAGGGCCAGCCCCTCGCCGCATCTCATCGAGAACGTGCCGCCGGTGTTCCTCACGGTATTGCCCGCGGAGACGAGAAGCTCGATGCTCGACGAATCGAGGAATGTCACTTGTGTCAGATCGACTTTGACGCGCCCAGCGTCGAGCACTTCGGGACTCACCAGACATTCTCGGAGGTCCGCCAGCGTTGAGAGATCGAACTCGCCAGCGAGAGTGACGACGGACGAGTCGTCGTCTCGATCGATTGCGGTCGAGAAGTCGTCCTGCCTGAACCAATTGTCGTTGTCGCCCTGAACGGCCATACGTGGCGTGCCTTCCGCATCAGTCGAGTGAGGAAAGCAATCCAGGGTTTGGAGACCACTTAGAACAGACGAATCGTGCTCTTACGCTAACGTCGCACGACAGCTCTGCAACGGCCGTATCCCAGCCACCCGATCCGGTGGTAGCGCCACGCCGTTCGTCGCTCCCTGGTGGCAGCCGGCGCCTTTCCCGCGTCGAGCATCGCCAGTTCGTCGGCTAGGTCGCACCTGTGGGCGCGCCCCAACCCCGGGAGGCGACCCAAGGCTGGGGGCTGATCTCACCCCATGAGGCGCGCTCGACTGCACCATGGCGGCTGGCGGGTCGAGTGCCGGGGCTGATTCTGGCCTTGTGGCGCTCTGCACGCAACAGCCGTAGCCCTCAGGCCGGGCTCCGGTTTCCCTGTGACGAGAAATCGTGCCGAAAGCCGGACAGTCCCTGGTAAATCCCTCGAATCGTGACTCCACGGTGAGGCACTCACACTGAGCTTAAAAGCGCTCCTGACCTGGGAGCCTGAGAGGAGATTCGAACTCCTGACCTGCGCATTACGAGGTGGGTCGACGTGGTCCCGTCTCGTCTCGCAGGGTCTCACTGCGTCCCGCTACGTCCTGGTCAGAAGGTCTGGGTGAGTTATCCGTGGGACGGAGCGGGATCGAGCAGGACGTCCTGGGACCCAATTGTTCAGGACAAATTTGGGACGCGCTCGGCCCTACTCTTGCGCACGGTAGCTCCGTCGTCGGGTACCAGCACCAAACAGCTCATCGCTGCGGAAGCGAATCGATCCATCGGCTGAGCCGTCGGCTCTCGCGAAGCATCAGCGTCGGATCACTGAGTGTGTTGCTCAACAATGCGGTGCCTTGGTACGTCGCGATCAGCGTCACTGCCAGTTCGTTGGCATCTCGGCACCCCATCAGCTGAAACTGCTCCTCGACCCACGTGAGCGGGACACGGATGAGATCTGCCGCAAGGTGGTCGCTGCCACAGCCGCGCTTGTTCACCTCAGAGCAAAGAGACCCCTGCGGACAGCCATACTCGGCAATGGCGTCTCGCTCCCCCACCAAGACCTTCACGAGCGCCTTCAAACGAGCCTTGGGCGTACGGTGGTTCGCTTCGATTGCAGCGAGCGTCGCCCGAATGATGTGCAGGTGGGACTGGACGACGGCGTCGATGATCTCGTCCTTGGTTTTGAAGTAGTAGTAGACGTTGCCCAGGGGCACCTCCGCCGCTCCGGCGATATCGGCGAGGGTCGTTGTCTCGATGCCCTGTCGGTGGACCAACTCGGTTGCGGCGTCGACGAGCCGATCCCGCTTGCCCCGTGGCTTACCGACCGCTGTGTCAGCTTCTTTTCTGCCTAAGTCAGTCATCTCACTTTCAGTCTAGACGGAGGGCTGCTTCGCTCCTATACTAAGTCAGATAACTAACTCTGGCAAGGAGCCGCCCCCATGACCACCCCTCCCGAGGCGTCCGTGCTCGCCACGCGCCGCGGCAAGCTCACCTTGCTGTTCGTCTGCGCTATCGCTTTTCTCGACTTCGTCGATGCGTCGATCGTTAACGTCGCGTTGCCCTCGATCCGGCACGACCTGGATTTCTCGGTGCAGAACCTCCAATGGGTCCTGAGCGGCTATCTGCTGACTTACGGCGGGTTCTTGCTTCTCGGCGGTCGTTCGGCGGACCTGCTCGGCCGGCGACGGGTCCTCGTTACCGGGATCTCGATCTTCGCCCTGTCATCGCTGATGGGCGGCCTGGCTCCTAGTGCAGGCGTTCTGATCGGTGCGCGCCTCGCCCAGGGTTTCGGTGCCGCGCTGATGCTGCCGGCGGCGCTCTCCATTCTCACCACGACGTTCAATGAGGGGACCGACCGACTGAAGGCGCTCGGCGTCTGGGGCGCCGTCGCTGGCATCGCCTCGGCCGTCGGGGTCTTGCTCGGGGGGATCCTGTCTCAGGAGCTCGGATGGAGATGGGTGCTCTTCGTCAACCTTCCGCTCTGCGTCATTCTCCTCATCGCTTCCTTCCGGATCGTGACCGGGGAGAGGCGAACCGCATCGTTGGCGCACTTCGACGTGCTCGGTGCCGCGACCGTGACGGGTGGCATGCTCCTCTTGATCTACACCCTCATTCGGGTCACGGAAGTCGGATGGGGGAACGCGCGCACGATCGGCGGACTGGCTGGGTCAGCGGCCTTACTCGTCGCCTTCCTCCTCAACGAGCAGAGGCATCCCAGGCCGCTCCTCCCGCTGTCCATCTTCCGGATAAAGGGGCTCGGCGCCGCCGATGCAACACAAGTCATCTCCATGGCGGGCTTCTATTCGATGTTCTTTTTCGTCACGCTGTACATGCAAAACGTCCTGCACTTCTCCCCGATCCGTGCAGGGGTGTCCTACGTACCCGTGACCCTCGGAGTTGCCGTGTCGGCCGGCATCTCGTCGAAGCTGTTCGAGCGGGTTGGAACGAGGCCGATCATCGTGGGAGGCGCTCTCGTGGCCGCCTCGGGCGTGTATTGGCTGTCGCAAATCCCGGTCCATGGGACCTATCTCTCCAACCTTCTTCCCGGGCTGATGATCATGTCGATCGGACTCGGCGCCGTCTTCACGGGAGTGACCACCGCCGCCAATGCCGGGGTCCCGCCCGACAAAGCGGGTCTCGCCGCGGGGCTGGTGAACACCTCTCAATGGTTCGGGGCTGCCCTCGGCCTGGCGATCTTCTCTTCGATTGCCACCAACCGGACGAACCAACTAGTAACCGATCATGTCGCTGCACCCTTGGCACTGACCCAGGGCTTCCATCGGGCGCTTCTGGCCAGCAGCATCTTCTTGCTGGGAGCGGCAGTGATCGCACTGAGGGCGACGAATACTCGCGGTGAACCGGTATCGCCGGGGGAGGAGGCAGAGGTCGACGACAAGCTGTGGGAGCCCGTCCTTGAGCCCAAGGGAGCTTGATACCGAAGGTCTCGCCCGGTCCCGTCGAATCTCGACACATGAGAGTTCGAGGGCTCTTCCACGGGCGGACCTGGGACGAAGAGGACGCGAAGATGACGCGCAGAAGGAGGACGCGCAAGGGCGGGGCATAGTTGGGACAGAACGTTGGGCCACTACAGCTCGGGCCATTGAGTGCAGCGCTCTGACGAGCAGCAACTGGAGCCTGAGAGGAGATTCGAACTCCTGACCTGCGCATTACGAGTGTGAGCAATCCTGTGTCAGTGGACATCCGGCCACACCTGGACGCTACTGACCAGGACATTTGCGGAGCAGTTGCCGACTATGCCCTGTTCGTGTCGTGCACAGATATGGGGTGGATATGGGGTGAGCCCAGGGTCAGCCTTTCGACGACGAGGTCTGAAGTGTCAGAAGAACGGCGAAGAGTGATAGGTCGGTCGACTCCTGCAGCGTGTTCAACTTCGAGATCGCGTCTTTCGCGCCGTCGATCAACGTCAGCACGCCGGGGCGGCTGAATGAAGCGAGATGGTCGTAGTCCGCCTCATGGCGGGCCTGTTGGAGATCCTTGAATGTCCCGGCAACGTCAACGAGCGTCACATTCTGGCGAAGCTGGGCGATGGCAAAGCCGGTCAGCCGCGGCAATGAGCTGGTGCCACTCACGCGTTCACATACGGATAGGAGTGAGCGGTGTTCGTAGTTGCGCGCTGAGCTGAAGTCTGTCGGCTTCCTGGGTATCACTTGGAAGAAGCGCGAGAGTTGAGACCGAGACCATGTGATGGAAAAGGGCGTAGTAAGCCGCGGATACAGCCCTTCGCAGATTGGCGTTGCGGGGTTGGCCTCCCCCCGCGAATCTCCCGGCAAGTTCCTCAGCCTGGCGAATCAACCAATCGGGTCTGATCGCCCGCTGCACTGGAAGCCAGAGCTACTACTCAGGCGTCCGGAAACAGGCGAGCCTCGTCGTCACCCTGCGGAGAGTCGGTTTCGGGTGAAACCGTCACGTAGATCGGAATCTCAATCGGCGGGATCTCTCGAGCGACCTCGAGCACACGACGACGCAGCATCAGGATGTCGTCGTAGGGCCATGTATCGTCAGTCGGATCGGCCAATGTCGCTGCGACAAAAAGAGCGCGGTCGCCATTGGCATCCTCGGAAATAGTGAGGTCAACCGCCACGACACGCGTTGACCCGAATGTCTGCCCTCGCAGCGCCTCTCCGATACGTTCAACGTCCGCCACGGTCTCCGCCGCTACCGAGGATCCCATAATAAACATCGTACCCCCAACCCCGCCAAATATGTCGACTCGGTAGACACTGCAACCATCTTGCCAGGACAAGGCAACTCAGCTCAGGCAACAGAGAGCCGCATCTCCCGACGCTGCCGGTCGTCGGTGCCGCCCCACAGCCCCTGCAGATCCGAATCCGCCAGCGCCGTCTCGAGGCACTCCTGACGGACGGGGCACTTCGCACAGAGCGCCCGCAGGTCTCCATACTCCGCCTTCGGTCCCGATGAAATGCTCCGGTCCGCCGCCGCGACACGCGGCCAGCTTGTGCCATGACGGCCGCCCCAGCCAGTCCTCGAGCGAACCGGGGAGCTCGCTGGATCCGGGGGCGCGCATCAACGACGGGGTAAGCGGGTTCACGGGACCTCCAAGGATAGGGATGCGTTGTCTCGGTCCGGTTCGCGTCCTACTGGTAAGGATTTACCAGTAGACGTGACGGGCACGCGGCGTATCAGTCGCTGGACCCCTCAGCCTCTTCCCACATGCCACCATTCCGGCCGCGCACGCCATGCGGTCCAGGGGGGTGAGGTGGCCGGTCCAGCCCCTCTCCGCCTAGGGGGTTGGGCCGCGAGCAGAGAAGGACGACCCGCGGTTACGGCTGTTGCGGCACCGGCCCCACACGGCCAGAATCAGCAGCGGCAGCCGACCCACCAGATACCGCCGTGGTGCAGTCGGGCGCGCCTTGTGGGGTGAGGTTTTAGCCCCCAACCTTGGGTCGCCTCCCAGGGTTGGGGCGCGCCATTCAGCCGCTAGAAGCGGAGCTGCGCCTTCAGCACCACGTAGCAGGTCGGCGCATCGCCGGCTGGCACAGTAACTTGCCAAGGCAAGTTCGAAGTGCCTAGCGCTCCGCCCTCGAAGTTGATCTGGAACGTCTTTACCCCAACGCTCTTGGACTGCGTGCCCGTTGCAACAGCGACGAACGCGGTGATGGGGGCGACTGTCGCGTTCTGAACGGTCCCCGAAGCAACTGCATTTGAACCGTCTCGTACGCAGGAGGTGCTCTGCAACGCAGCGAGCTGTGGGGTGCCGTTGTAGACGGACAGTACCAAAGCACTTGGACCGCTCCCGAGTGTCACGACCAAGACGAGGATCAACGCCACGACGCCGGCGCCGATCCCCGCTGCGACCTTGAACCATCCCGTCCGAGTCAAACGAATCGGTTGAACTGAACTGAAGTTCCCTTGAGAAGCAGGTTCTGGCAAGGTGGGTGCGGGCGTTTGGCTCGACCAACCAGAGCCATCCCAATACTTTTGCTGGGCCTGGTTATGTGGATCGGGGTACCAACCCGCAGGGACGGCGGTAGGAGCCGTGGGTGGTCCTGGGTCCTGGCTGATTTGGCTCATTGTCGAACCGCCTTTCGCAGATCCGCCCTGCGGCACACATCGACACATTCATCCAAATCCTTGACGATCCCTTGGGTCGGATCGGGGTGGACCTAGCCACACGGCTCAAGGGGTGAGGTGGACCTGGGGCGGTATCACGCGCTCAACTCGCGACCTCTACTGGACGCCATCGCTCGCGGCCGTGCAGACCGCACACGGCAGCGAGGGGGTGAGATGGCTGGCCCAGCCCCTCCCGACAGTCGGGTTGGGCCGCGGATTATGCGCTGCCGAGAATCGATCAGGTGATTGGGACAACCGCTGCCGGGTATTAGCTCAACGCACCTAGTCAGTCACGATGGCGGGTGTGCGTGAGCGGCCCTCCCCCGCGACTGGAGAGCCTTGTTCCGCGCCGGGCGCCGCAGTGCCCGGCCCAGGGGCGTTGTGGCCATTTTCTTCGCACGGGTGGCCGCTTCGCGACTCGCCGCCTTGCAAGTTGGTACACCCTTGTCGTGTCGGGCCTATTCGGGTGGTCTGAAGTATCCTGCTCCCGGCGGTAGGGGTACGACAGGCGGTAAGCGTTTTCGGAGGTGTCGGCAGTGCGAACGCGCCATCATCCAAGGGCATCGGAGCGAAACGATGGGAGTTGGATGGTCAGCTGCCCAGAGTGCGCCCAGGCCGGCGATGTGCCGATCGGGATCGGGATGGCGCTTGGATCCCGATTGACAGCCGAAAGGCTGGTCGAGAACCACACGGCGGGACCTACCGTTCGAGCTCGCTAGATCCTGCGGGCGTCAACTGCTCATGGCATAGCCGATGGCAAAGCCCACCCCTAGCGCCGCGAGAACGCACACGACGATTCCCACCCACCCGACGACGCTTCGCCGGATTGTGATGGTTTGAGCGTGCTTGGCGGCCACGTAGAGACGCTACTTCGGGGCCGATGTTCTCAGCCTTAGCGAGTTCACCATTCCGTCACATAGTTCACGTGGAGGTCGCGTTGAAAGGCGCTACTGACCGTGGCGGTGGCAAGTGTGGGCCTGTCCTGATCATCTGGACGGGCTGACGGGACTCAGGGAGTTGGGCCGGCGTCAGAGCTAGAAGTGTCGTGTGGGCCAGGTCTGCGCCAGTAGTGAAAATGCGCCGCGTGCCAAACCCGAGTCTCCGCTCCTCCCCCGGTCGCCCAGGTGATGGCATGGGTCGACACCAGCTCCCAGCCCTTGTCTGTCCACCTTTCAAGGTCGTCCTGAATCGTCATATCGGTCGCGTCCTGAACAGAAGAGACGCGATACACCCAGCCAGCCATCACGCCCCCTTGACGATTTCTCGCCCCGTCGCCTTCGCCCACTTCTCCACGTCGGGCATTTTTGCCCCAAGCGCGCATCAATATGCGGACCCCAACCCGTCAACTTCGCGCCGAAGTGACGAGGCGTCTACCAACACTTGTGCACATCTGTCAGTAGATGTGCCAAGACATGCCAAAGTGTGCCAAAACCGCAGTTCAGCGCATGAAAATGGGCCTTGACGGCGATGCGCCGCGAGCACATACTGCCCATCGACAACAGTGCCCCGGCGCCGGCGTGCACCGGCCCGAGGCGTGGCCATCACCTACAACGGAGGTAACGACATGCAGCAGGCTATCGACGGAGCGAACGTTCAGGCGTGTCCCGAGTGGTGCGCGGGATGCACGCCAGAGGATGAAGGTGGTTTCGGCCACTTCGGAGAGCTGCGGAACGTCGGTCTAAGCCTCATGGCACCAAGTCTGGAGCGGGGCTTCGTCACGCCAGGCCTGCAGGCCTGCGTCGTGAAGTATCACGAGGACGCGCTGCCCGTGATCAGCCTGAGCACGGGCGAAGGCAGAGACGAGGAGTTCAAGCTGACCATCGGCGAGGCTTTGGACCTAGCCAAGATCCTGCAGGGCCTTACCGGAGAACTCGCGGAGGCGGACGAGTAATACCGCAAGTCAAGTCCAGCGTCTCGGCCCAGCTTCGGCGGGCGCCGCTTCGCGTTAACTGCGGACTACAACGGGCGGCCCCACGTAGCGGTCTCTGGCGATGACGACTGGGTTCACCCCCTCCGGAACGTCAATGAGCCACTTCATGCGGTATTGGCCGGTGCCCGAATCGGGCAACATCAGGATCGCACTGTTGTGCCCCGGTGCCAGAACCTGCTCCGGCCGTTCGCCGAACGCCGCCGGATAGGTAGCTGTCTCGCCATTGGGCGCGGTGATCTCGCAGCGCAGGTTACGGACTGTGTGCCAATGAAGAGATTTCACGTGGACGCCGATTGCGCCTCCGAGCGTGAAGATCTCGTGTTCGGGGCGCCAATGGAGGCGCCGAGACCAGGGAAGCCACTGGATCAAGGCAACGATCCCAATCCCCACCGCCATCCCCACGAGACCGCCGAGGATCACACTGAGGGCGACACCCAGGTTCCCCTCCCCGGATCCGATCTTCCCGGCGAAGAAAAGGGCTCCGAAAATCCCAGTCGTGAGAAGGGTGACAAATGTTGCCCAGAGCTTGCTCACGACCAAACGCTCCGCGTCGCGAAGAGCACGACCGATCCAGCCCCACCGTCCGAAGGTGCAGTGATACTCCCCCAACGGGGCGCTTGTTGGCCCGCCCTCGTAGAAGACCACCGGCAGATCCTATGAGCACGAGCGACTGAGGCGCGTGCTCCTTCCAGCTGTTCAATCACCAAGGGCGCCGTAATGCTGGGTTTCATACGTCTGCTCAGAATCCCCACACGGCGTGGTCCCACGTGCCCGAATCCCAAAGGGCGAACTCTTTGGGCCCGACGGGAGTCACCGCCAGGGTGGGAGCGATGCCGGGAACGTCATCGGCATTCGGCATGGTCGGTTACCTATCTCTCGATCATTTGGCGAGCCGGGACGCGGAAAGAAACGTTCGCATGCGAACGATCTGCCTCGGCGGCGGGTTGGCCCCGGCCTGGGGTGACGCGGCGAAAGGAATAGCCCGCGTCACCCCAGGCTTTCGGTGATGCAGTAGGCCGGCCGGGCGCCCGCAGAGACGACCCGGACCGGCCCACTGCGAACGGTGCAGCGGGGCTCCAACCGCCGCCACACCGTGCGTCCGCGCCACCCAGAGGGGGATGGACGACGCAGGCGAGCATTGGACTACTTGACGCGCCGGAGCGGTGGCCGGCCGAGTCGAAGGAGGTCCTGGTCGATGCGGAGGACCCGCTCGAGGCGTTTGGCCCGTGAGCCGGTGCCGTCCTGGTTGTCGAGTCCGGGTCCGTTCCCGCCACCGCCGCCGAGAGTGCCGTCGTCTCCGCCCTGGTCCGGCAAGAGGTTCTCCGGAACGTCCAGCAACTCAACCGATGTCGTCGTTGAGGCGGGATAGCAGACCGCACTTACGTCAAAGAGGGCGGCGAATGAGTCGATCTCGCGATAGCTGAGGTCGTCGTTCCAAACGTCTGAGCCGACGCGAAAGCCGACGCTCATTTGATTGATATCACCGCGGCCAACGGCCAGGGCGAGATCTGCCGCTACCGTCTGGCGAGGGTCCAGCGTCGCGACGCAGTTGAGCGACTTCGGGCTGTCCGACAAGACAAGCGTTCCGCTCGTCGTGCGCGCCAGAGTCAGCCCGTCGTGGTTGTAGAGGAACTTCGTGTCACTGGTCGGCAGAATGGCTTTAAGCGCGCCCGCCCTGACAACTTCGGTGAAGCTGCCCCACTGATCGTTAACCGTGTAGGGGGTGTCGTACTGGACGGGCGCGCCCCGGAGCGTGATGGCAGTGGAGGAGTTGGTGCCGGATGCCCGCATCGTCGGCCCAGTGGCCATGGCGATGCCGAACTGTCGGTCTTCCCTCCCGTTGCGGTAGTCGGTCCGCGACTCCTTGCCGCGCCTGGCGTCTCGGGCCACGCGCTTCTCGTCGGCCGACCATCTCGGTTTGCGTTCGGGTTCAGTCATGGTGATGTCTCCTTCAGTAGATTCGCCTCAGCCGCCTCGAGCCGCTCGTCGAGTAGGCGAACGCGTGCCGTCGACCAGTTGCCGGCGTTCGGCGGGGGTGGTGCGGCGATGGCGGCACGCACGTATACGCGAGCGTGGCGGACCGCTTCGAGCGCACGCTTGCGCCGACGGGCGGACTTCGCCGAGTCGGCCAGGTCGAGGGCTCTGACGGTTTCGTCGATCAGTGATGTGGGGGGTCGTTTTAGGAGTTCCACTCAGATCACGTCCATGGGGATGCGATCCGGGACTTGTATGATGGGCTGGCGCGCGGCGATTTCCTCGGCCAAGTGCGGCGCGGAGTCGGCAAGCAGATCTATGCACTCGTCGACATGACGGGCGGCCTCGAGGAGCGCGGCCATTACGTCAACGTTGCGGCTCAGCTCGAAGGTCGAGGCGTAAATCGTTCGTACAGTGAGCAGCTGCTCCAGAAGCTTTGTTTTGGTCTCGGGACTCATATCTTTTCTCCAATCCGGTGCAGTTCGTATCCGGCGGCCCGCAGCTCCTGGGCCATCTGTTCGGTCCGATGTTGACGTTCGCTGACCATCGAGGTCGGCGCGCAGCGGTGAGTGGACACCGCGAACGTATGTATCGCCGCAATCACCGCAAGTGGTGGTGCGGGTGCGCTCGCGCTCGATGGCACCTTGAACGTCCCGCAGGTTGCTCGCAGCCCGCTTCGTTCCGGCACATGTGTGACCGTGCTCCTGGCCAAGCGGGCAAGTGAACGGGCACCAGGCGCAGTGGAACTGCGGCGGTTTGTTCTCGAGGTACGTCTTCATTTCTTGGGGGTCCTTTCGGTCAGGACGAGGCGCAACGCCCGCAGCTCGTCCACAATCGCCAACAGAACATCGATGGATGCGCGAGCGTGTTCGTTGCGACTCTCGGCGTACTGCCTGGCTCGTTCGGCGTGGTCGACTGGTTCGGTCACGAGCGCGCACCGGTGTCGAGCTGCACACCAAGCTCGAGGAGATCGGCCCGCAGAGTGTCAACCTTCAGGCGGCGTGCCTGCGCTTCTCGGTAGCCGGGGCGTTCGGTCTCGGGGAGAAGGCAGACATCGCCGTTGTCTCGAATGTCGACCAAGGAGGCGTGCACCATCGCCTGCAACCAACACTGTGCAGTTTCGGGGTCGGCGTTGCGATTGGCGGCGCCGATAATCCTGGCCGCGTGCGCTCGGTCGTACCATTGGCCGGGCGTAAGGGCCAGGTCTGCGGGCGGGGATGTCGGCCATCTCGCGGTCGAGCTCGGATGGCGTCATCGCGGGCGGCTGCGGCTCCTTTGTCCCGGTGTAGACCATTTTCAAGGCATTTCTCATGGGTGGTCCTTTCTTGGGGTTGGACATCTCATTGGTCGGAATCGCGCCGTCGGCGCCTAGTCACCCGCGACGCGTAGGAGCGATTGCAGAAGCGGTGCCACGGGACTGGCGAGAGACTCTTGTCGTCGCCCGGATGCGAGAGATCCCAAGGCGCTCCTGGAGCAATGATCCGGCCGCAGCGACCGCACTCCACACCGCCGGCCTCGACCTTCGCGGCCCACCGTTTCCGGGCCGCAATGTGCTTGCCGGTGTAGCCCTTCTCCTTCGTGCTCTGCAGGCGCCGTGGGAGAGGACCTTGGCCGTAGGTTGGGGCCGGTCGGGGACGACATTCAACGCAGTACCAATGACGGCTCGAGATCGTCGGCCTCGAGCAGCGCCGGCACACCCTGGGTTCCCGTGTTTTGACCGCGGTCAAATCTGGCTGGAAGACCATCTCCTCCGGCAGCGCGTCCTGGGCGTGCTCTCTGGCCTCCTGCTCCCACCTTTGTGCTCTCGCGGCGAAGTCGCGGCGCGTACGGAAAGTCGGATGAGCGGACCGCCAGGCTCTGGTTACCTCCTCCAGAGACTTTCGGATGGTGCACCAGGGCTCGGTGTCACCCAGTTTCGGGGCCACGTCCTCGATGTCGCCGATGAAGACCTCCACGAGCAGCGAGTGGGCCATAGCGGCCACCGGGTCGTCCTGACCGAGCAGAGCGTCACCGATCGAACTGAGGGTGGTCGAGGACTCGGCGGCGAGCGCCATGGCGAGGTTGAGTCGGACCCACGGCGATAGGGCCGAGATGGCCTTGATGATCCGCTTCGCGGCTTTCGTGGCGGCCTCGGTCTCTTCGACAGTCGTCGTCATTCGCGCCCCTCCTTGAACTTGTTGCCCATGAGGGCGTTGACTTCGGCCCGCTGTTTCTCAGCCGACGTGAGAGTGAGCCCCAGCCGTGCCCTGGCCGCCGGCACAAGCCCCAGGCGATCGCACAGGGCGTCGAGCTGCTTGTCGAGGGACCGGAGCATCGCCGCGGCGGGGTTCGGCACAACCCGAGTACCGACGACCTGGCCAGACGGGCTGACGATCGGCTCCTCGAGCAGAACGCCGCGGTTGAGCTCCACAGCGACCGTGGTGCGCTCATCGACGACCCGGCAGAAACGCTCGACGGTTACGGCGTCCAGATCCGGCAACAGGAGCGGCGCGCCGCTCATTACGGCGACCCACGCCGCCTTTCCGGGGTCCTCAAGACCGTCTGGCGCCGGCGGTGGCGTGCGCGTCTCTGGAACTTCCGACGGCTCGGAACGGGTACGGACGGGCAGCGTGTGCAGGGTGCCCGTGATCGGGCCGCGGGTGCTCATACCCCTATCCCGAAGATGGGCGAGAACGACCGGGGTTGAATCGAATCGTCACGAAGCGTCACGAACGGACCCCCCCTTCCCGCGAAACAACTCGACGGAGATCCAGGGAGGGGCGAAAAACACGTGGACTGTCGTATGACGATCGTGGCTAAGGCGAAGGCCCGCCGGGGGTCTGACCTGGGACTATGTGCAGTCAGCGTCACCGGATCACCTGCTTCACGGAGGCGACGTGGTGGCAAGCCTCGTCACTGCACGTGCACTCCCAGCGGCTGGCCGTGCTCCGGGTCACGTCCCAGATTCCTGCGTCATCACGGACGCGGGCGATGGTCGTCTGTTCGTTGTCGACCACGATGTGCACACCACCCACCTCGGTCATGGCGCCACCTCGGCAGCCTCGAGCGCTTCACGCCGGCCGCGCTCTGCTGCGGCGATGAGCGCGGGGTCTGAGGACTGAGCCGCGACGAGGACGATGAACGTCGCCTCGCAGCGGTCAGCGAGGTTCGCACCCAACTGACGGAAGTCCTCGACCAGTTCGGGTGTGGGTTCTTGGGGTCGGGCAACCAGGCCAGCGCCGGCAAGCAGTGGCCAATCTCTAGCGATCATCACGACCGATCCCACAGACTTCGTTGCGGCTCGAGCTGAGGTGCGTGGTAGCTGCACAATCCGTTCTCTTCGGCTTCGTTCCTGCAGCGCTGGCCGGTAGAGGTGGCAGTTGCCGTACAGCGGAAGTCGTCTGGTATCGCCTCACGGATGGGCGCGGCGGCGTGAAAGCGACATAGACCGTTCTCGCCGGCAGTGTGTCGGCATCGCCTGTTCGTGGTGCTGGCCGTCGCCATGCACCGAGTGTCCATCTCGCGCTCACCCACGTTGACAATCTCGACCGACCCATCCATGTGGCGGCACGCTGGCGGGTAGTCGCACAGGAGGTGGTCTTCGTCCAGATAGACCGAATCCCTGACCCACGCGGTCGCGTCGCATTCGTGACAGCTCCTGTGGATGCTCAGGGGGTCGAGTCGGATCACGGGCTCCTCCTTGGCTGTTGGGTGGATCACGATCGATATTCGTCAGCGATGGTGTCGAGAAGCCGAACCTTCGTGTTGAACTTCGTCACCAGTCCGCGGTCGAAGAGCTTGTCGAGAGTCGTGCCCGCCTCCGTCGCAAAGCGAGAGGCGGTCGTTTCGGTCAGCTCTTGCCATCCGCTCTGATCCCAGGCTTCGACGAAGCGCCCTTCTGGCGTGCTCATCACTGCAAGCGAGGTGCCGGAGGCAGCGGCCGCCCCGGCGGCCGCGCCGACAGGCGCCGCAGGGATCCATGGGGATGGGGGGTCTGTGTGACCCCGGTCGTTGGTCTGTGTGACCCCGGTCAGGACCATCGGGGACCGGTTCCGGGAACCACCGGGAACCACCTGGGAACCACTCTTTTGTCCGGTGTTCTGCTGACCCCGGTGCTTCGGATAGGTCAGCTGATAGCGGGACGCGAATCGCTTGCCGCCCGAGATCGAACCGCCCCTGTAGAGGAGCTTGAGCCACCCCTCCTTGACGAGTAGGGGTCGGTCACGCTTGCGGACCTGCTCGCGACTGAGCCCCGTCAGGTGGGCGATGATCTCGTCACTGATCATGACGTGGTGCGTCTGCCAGTCGGCCTGGAATCCGCACACAAGAGCGACATGCCGGGCATTGTGTGGAAGCTCGCTCTGGTTGATGGCCTTCTGCCACTTGTCGACGTAGCCCATCAGGACGCCGCCAGACCGAAGTACGACGGCATCAGACCGCTTGTCACCCATACGGGTGGTGCGCTAATATTCACTTTGGTTACTCCTTCTGGCGTTGGGGAAACTGAACTGCAGCGGTCCGGCGTACAGGCGCCGGGCCGTTTGCGCGTGTGGACTCAGGTGGACACGGCCGTCACTTCGGTACCGTCATAGGTGCGCGCCCGAGCGTCCCCGAGTTCGTTGGCCCACTCGTCCAAACGAACATCCGAGATCACCGTGCGCCGGCCGATCCGCTTCACGGGCAAATGCCCATCGCGCGCCAACCTGTACAACGTTTCGGCGCTAGGGACTCCGCCCAAGTGCTCGCTCGCCTGTCTCATGGTCAAAAAGCGGGCCACGGCGACCTCCTGGGTCGGAACGCGAAAAGGCGCCCCCGAGGGACGCCTAGTTGGGTACTGCTGGGTGCCGCCGTCTGGCGGCGGGGACTATTGCGCTTGCGCGCCTTCGTGCAGGCGGACGCGATGGGCGAATCCTCTTAGTTCGTCGACCGGGATCAGTCGGCGCCCGCGCACATGCACGGACTCCAACTCGCCCGTGCTCATCAGCTCGTAGACGGTGCTACGGCCAAGACCGAGAACGCGCTGAGCCTCATGGACGCCGACAAAGAGCGGCTCTATGGATTCCGTTGCGGACATGGAGTGTCCCTCCGTTCGGAGTTAGTGGGCGTTTCGGCATTGCTGCTGGTAGTGAAAAGTCCCCGGACTGCGGGGACTTTTAGCGGTGGAGTTGAACTTGTATCCCTGCGGGGATAAAGGTCTGATCAGCGACGGTTGTAGGTGCGCTTCTCCAGCGCAGAGTCGTCAGGGAGGGTTCCGTGATGGTGGCGGTACTTCTCGCAGAGACGACAGAGTCCGTTCGAGAAGTGACGCGGGTCGTCGCAGAGGGGGTTGGCGCACCTCGCAATGGCAGCTTCGCTGCGCTCCCTGCTCAGGAGATTGAACTCGTCCCAGTTGCGCGCCTCGCCGGGCGACCTCACATGGTCCATGTAGCGAATGTCATCCGCCGCGCGCTCGTCGGCGTGGTACCGCTCGGTTACAAGCCAGTCGAGCTCATCGTGGTCTTCCTCGGTCAGTCCCTGTTCCCACACTGCTGGCGATTCGGCACCGGGCGCCGCCGGGTACGAGACCTCGCCGGCAGCGGCGTGTCGTCGAGGCTGAACCGGGCGCGGCTTCGACCGGTTGTCCGGCAGCGGATCAAGACCGGCATTCGCGCGGTCCTTGTTGATGAGTTCGCTGGGCCGGGGTTTCCCGGTGCGGTGCTTGTAGCCGTAGCAGGCGGCGCAAAGGCGGTTGGCTCGGATCGGCTTGGGCATCCAGCACGAATCACACCACTCGATTTTGGGCGCACTCTGAGACGATGTCATTAGGGTACCAAAGACTTCACACACATGCAAGGACCCGTGTGGACGTGCGTGGACGGCCGGAGAATGGTCACGATCCACCTCCTGGCGTCAACGCTTTGCCCAGCACCGCCGCCGCCTCTCGGTCCCTCTCGGGCAGGGCGTGGCTATACACCTTGAGTGTCGTGTTGGCGTTGGCATGGCCAAGACGACCGGCGACGGTTCGAACATCGGTTCCACCGCCAATCAACTGTGTGGCGGCGAAGTGCCGCAGGCTGTGAAGGTGGACATCGGGTAGTCCGGCCCTGTCAGCGGCCACACGCACGTAGTGACTCACGGTGTCGGGGTGGATGGGGGTGACCAAGTCGTACGTGAAGATCGGCAGATCGTCTGTTAGTTCGGCGCCGGCATCGTCGGCCCGCTCCTCCATCCTCGAGCGGTGCCGGGTCAGCACGGCGTCGGTGAACGGGTCGACGGCGATCCGGCGAATCGACCGGGTCTTCGTCGGCTTGAAGACGATCCCGCCCTCAACGGCGGCAGCCGATCGCTGAATGGTCAGCGTGCCTCGATCGCGGTCCCAATCCGACCAGCGCAGCCCGAGCAGCTCGCCCCGACGTGCCCCCGTAACGGCCGCTAGGGCGATCAGGGCGCCGATGTCGGGGTCGTCTGCGTCGGCAGCAACGATGAGGGCCTGGACGTTCTCGACGGACGGTGCGACGGCCTGGGGACTGTCCTGGGTCGGCGGTGATGCTCGTAGCGCCGGATTCGACGACAACTCGCCAGACTTCACGGCTGCCGCCAGGGCGGCCGACATGACCGCGTGGACCCTGCGGACCGATGAACGGCTCAGCGGGCGCTCACGGCTCAACAGGCCGGCGTAGAACGTGTCGAGGTCAGAGGGCTTCAACCGGCGGGCTTCGACATCGCCCAGCACTGGCTTGATCGTCTTGTCGATCGTCCGGCGGTGCTCGCGGACGGTGGTTGGGCTCAGATCCTTGAGGACGGCCGTCCGCGTCAGCCAGCGGTCGAGGAGCTGCCCCACCGTCTCGCCAGATGACGTGTGGTCCACCGTGCCGACCTCGGCCACGAGATTGGCCAGCGCCTCATCGGCTTCACCGGCAGTGCCGTGGACGTGGCGTGAGACGTACCGAGGCTTGCCCGTGACGGCCGAACGGCCCGCGTACACCCGGAGTTCCCAGACGGCCGACTTTCCGCGTCCTCGAACCTGTCGACGGGATCCCTTCACGCCCCCAAGTTTACCGGATATGGGGTGGATATGGGTCGGTCGGTTTCCGAAACCCCTTCTGACCTGGAGCCTGAGAGGAGATTCGAACTCCTGACCTGCGCATTACGAGTGCGCTGCTCTACCGACTGAGCTACCCAGGCAGGCTGGAACTCCACTCCTCTGCTGCTCACGGGAACCGTATCGGCCACGGAGAGTCGTGGTACTCCAGCTAATGACCATCATGGCATGCCGCGGCGGGCACTCGGCGAGGTCCATGGAGGAGTCGGGCCTGGGACCGCCGGGCCCCTTGCAGCCCGGCCCGGCCCAGCTCCTGACGGGAGCGGGTGGCCGCCACAGCTATGGGCCCGGACGGCTACAGCTCCCACGCTGCGCTGCGCCCGTTTGCATCGAAGGCGGCCCGGAGGGCCGCCTCGTCCTCCCGGGTGAAGGGGAGGAAGGTGTGGTCACCCCTTGACCGCCGGAAAACAGGGTCGCCGTGGACGCGTTCGGAACGGAACTTTTCGTACACGAGGGTGCGGGTGAGGATCTTGTTGGTCGGCGTGCTCGGCAGTGCTGCGCTGAGTCGGACGAAGCGCGGCTGCCACTTGGGACCGAGATCGGGCTGCGCGTCGAGCCAGCTCGCGAAGTCCGCAGGGTCGAAGTCGGCACCGTCTCGCAGGACGAGGGCCACCATGATCTGATCGCCCGAGTCGGCATCGGGCACGCCGTAGACCGACGCGAGGAGGACGTCGGGATGACGGCCGACGATGACCTGGACCGGTGCGGCGGGGAAATTCTCGCCGTCCACGCGCAGCCAGTCCGACGTTCGCCCGGCGAAGAAGACCCATCCGTCATCGTCGACGTACGCAAGGTCCCCGCTCCAGTACCAGCCGTCACGCGTGGTCGCACGCATGGCCTCTTCGTTCCGGTAATAGCCCTCGAAGGGTCCGACGCCCAAGGTGTTGACGATCTCACCGACGCATCGGTCGGCGTTGATCAGCCGTCCCTCGGGGTCGAACTGTGCCCGCGGGGCCTCGTGGCCCGCTTCGTCCACGACGATGATCCCCTGACGAAGTCGGCCGATCGAACCGCTCGGGCGGTTGCCCGTCCGATCGAGTGCGATGGCGCCTTCCGTCGAACCAAAGACGTCGATGATCCTCATGCCGAAACGTTCTGCGGCCTCTTCGACCACACGCGGCGACCCTTCGTTGCCGAAGGCCACGCGCACCGTGTTGTCAGCATCGTCGGGACGGGCGGGCGTGGCCAGCAAGTAGGTCAACAGCTTCCCCGTGTAGTTGAACCACGTGACGCCGTAGTGCCGCACGTCACCGAGGAACCGAGATGCGCTGAACCGACGGGCCAGCGACAGGGACGCGCCGCCGACCAGGGCTGCGGCGAGTCCGGACATCAGCGAGTTGGTGTGGAACAGGGGCATCGCGGCATAGCCGACGTCGTCCGGACCGAGCTCGAGCATCATCGACATCCGGTTCCCGGTCGTCAGCAGGCGCCGCTGGGTGCAACGCACCGCCTTCGGGGCGGCCGAGGTCCCCGACGTGAACAACAACGCCCACAGCAGGTCGACGTCGTCTTCGCCTCGATCCTTCGCTCCCGCCGTCCCGAGGGCTGGTCGGAGCGGGGCGGAGTCGAGCGCAGCGGCGAGCAGATCGCCGCGCCGGGGCGGGTCGTCGTCATCGGCAAAGCGCTCGGAGACCAGCACCCCACCGGGTACGTCGGCGAACGAGAGCGCCTCACCGAGCTGGGACTGATGGCGAGGTTCCGTGATGACGAGCTGGAGGTCGGTGTGGGAGATGTCGCGGGCGAGGTGCTCTCCAAGGCGCGTGTAGTTGAGGCCGGCGACCGCCACCCCCGAGAGCCCGGCGCCGCAGAGGGCGAAGACATAGTCGGGGGTGTTGTCGAGCAGCACGCCGACGTGGGGTGGACGGGCCGGGTCCAGCCGGGCTCGATAGAGGGCGGCGAATCGCTCCGCCTCAGTGAAGAGCTCCTCGTGCGTCCAGATCCTGTCGCCGAAACGGAGTGCGGGACGATCGCCGTACTCCTCGACGTTGCGCCGCAGGAGGGCCGCCACGTCGCGCGCCGGGAGCGGAACTTCGGTCAGTGGCGGTGCAAGGGGCGCCGGCGCTGGCGCGCTCTCGGCCCCTCCGGCATCCCTTGGCACGGTCATCTTCCTCTCACCGGGGCGGGTCAGGTCGCATCAGGTCGACACCCTACGCAATGGTGGCGGGGGCTCTCGGGGTGGCCGCGCCCTAGCATGGCGCTACCGCGCCTGGGCCGACCCCGGACAGGTCGAGCGGTGGAGGAGAGCGGCGACATGGACCTCGAGAGCGTGTTGATCGGCGAGGACAATGCCGTGCCGCGTGCCCGCTACACGAGTCCCGAATTCGCGTCGCTCGAGTTCGACCGCCTGTGGTCCCGGGTCTGGCAGGTGGCCTGCCGGGAAGAGGAGATTGCCGAGGTCGGTGAATACTGCGAGTACCTGATCGGCGACCAGTCGATCCTGGTTGTCCGCGCCGCCCCGGATGTCATCCGGGCCTTCCACAACACGTGCCTGCATCGTGGTACGAGGCTCGCCGAAGGATCCGGGACTCTCCCGGAGGGATGCATCCGCTGCCGGTACCACGCCTGGCGCTACGACCTCGACGGCACGCTCATCGAGGTGGTCGATGCCGACGAGTTCGATCCGATTCCCGAAGGCACGGGACTCGGGACCGTGCGCATGGAGCGGTGGGGCGGCTTCGTCTGGGTCAGCCTCGACCCCGACGTTCCGCCACTGCTCGAGTTCCTCGACCCTCTGCCCACGCTGCTGGCGCCGTACCACCTCGACCGACTCCACCTCCGCACGTACCTGTCCACGGTGCTTCCGGCGAACTGGAAGGTGGCCGTCGACGCTTTCAACGAGGGCTATCACGTGCAGGGCACGCACCCCCAGCTCCTCCCGTGGACAGATGACGTCAGCCTGGAGTACGAGCCGCTGGGAATCCACGCCCATTACGGGCGGCTGCCCAACGCGCGCCGGCAACTGCGACCCAGCCCACGGCTGGGCCTCACCGAGGGCCAGTACGACGAGGGCGAGATCCTCGAGGCATTCATCCGCGGCCTGGGCGGCCTCTTCTACCGGGACGAGGCGGAGCTCGTGGCAGAGATCCGCTCCTCGGCTCTCGACGGCGAGACGATGTTGCGCCACTACCAAAAGGGGCGGCGCGCGCTCTTGGCCGCCCGCGGTGTCGCAGTGGAAGGGTTTGCCGACGACCAGCTCACCAGCGCGGACGACGTCTTCTTCTTCCCCAACATGGTGGGTCCGATCTACCCGGGGATCGCGATCATCTTCCGGGTCCGCCCGAACGGACTCGACCCGGACAGCTGCATCAAGGACACCTGGTTTCTCCAGTGGCCCCAGGACGGTGCACCGCCGAAGCGAGCAAAGCGGCGGTTCTTCCCTGAATGGAGCGAGCGGGATTGGGGCGAGATCACGAACCAGGACTACGCCAACATGGCCCACGTGCAGATCGGCATGAAGTCCCGCGGCGGTCCACCTCTCCGCCTGAACCGCCGGCAGGAACGCAACGTCCTGCACATGCACCGGATGATCGACCGCTACCTCACGACAGCATGATCAGGTCCGCTGCGCGGGCGGCTCCTACAGCGCCCGGTACAACCCGCCGTCGACCGACACCTGCGCTCCGTTGACGTAGCCCGCGGCGTCGCTCGCCAGGAATATGCAGACGGCCGCCACGTCCTCGGGTCGGCCGAGCCGCTTCATCGGATTCGAATCGGCGATCCGCGCCTTGGTCTCTGCGGGCCACATGCTGTTCATGTCGGTCTCGGTCGCGCTCGGAAGTACGACATTTGCTCGCACCTTCGGCGCCCATTCGCCCGCCAGACCCAGCGTGAGCGCGTTGAGGGCGGCCTTGGCCATGCCGTAGGGCAGGTCGATCGAGGCAGGCCGCAGAGACCCGACGGAGGAGATGTTGATGATCGACCCTCCGTCGCCCGCTGCCATCCGCTCCCCGATCAGCACGCTGAGACGGAACGGCCCCCTGGCGTTGATGGCATGCACCTTGTCGTAGAGATCCTCCGTCACCGACGCCAGGCCGTCGTAGGCCGGTGACATGCCGGCATTGTTCACCAGCACGTCACAGCGCCCGAATTCGGCATAGACGGCGTCCACCAGCCGGTCGCAGTCCTCCCAACGACCGACGTGACAGGCCACCGGGAAGGTGCGCCGACCCGTCGCCGATGCGATCTCGTGGGCCGCCCGTTCGCAGTTCTCCAACTTCCGGCTTGCAACCACGATGTCGGCACCCGCCGCCGCCAGTCCCTCCGCCACGCCGCGCCCCATGCCCCGGCTGCCGCCCGTAACCAGCGCGACCTTCCCGCTGAGGTCGAACAGCTCCCCTGGTGTCCTCATCAATTCTCCCCGTCAGCAATTCGGTCTGGCCCGTCCTTGGCCCGCCGTCAGCCTCGCGCTGCCAGGGAAGGGGATCGGGCCGACCCCGGATCCGGCACTGGCGCCACACGGTAGATGTCGCGGCGCTGCTGCCGAGGGCAGAACCAGGGCTCGAGCGCGGACCCGGGGCGTCTGGGCTGATCAGGCGATCGACCTCACGTCCCCAGCCGGGTTCGAGGGAGCGAGCCGCCAGCTGCAACATCCCTGCAATGACGTTGCAAGCACCGGAGCACAGGCTGGTCGCACCGGGCCGGATGCACCTTCGGGAGAGCTGCATCGCTCCGGGAGAGGGGCGCGTGGAGTGGTAGCAACCTTGGGAACAGAGGAGACGATCAGCCGACTGCAGGGGGTGGACCTGCTGCGGAACTGCACCCCAGACCAGCTCCGCGAGGTGGCCCACCTGGCCGAGCGGGTCCAGGTGGGCGAAGGGGAGGTACTGGCCCGCGAAGGGCGGATCGGCCGGGAGTTCTTCCTCATCCTCTCGGGCTCGGTGGTGGTGACCCAGATGGGCCGGCGGGTGAACATCCTGGGTGCGGGCGAGTTCTTCGGTGAGCTGTCCGCCATGGATCCTGGGCCCCGCAGTGCCACCGTGACGGCGCTGACCGAGCTCGACGTCCTCATCATCGGGCCTCGGGAGCTCTCCGCCATGTCCGACATCCCGGGTTTCCGAGGCGCCCTGTTCCGCAGCATGGCGCGCCGCCTCCGAGCCGTGGAAGCCCGTGTGGCCGAGTTGGACGATGTCCAGGGCCCCTGACCGCTCCGGACCGGGCATCAGGGCGCCCCGAGTGACCTTTGGCCCGTCAATCCCCGTTTCCCCCGGCCGGGTGTCGCCAGCGCGTACCCTGACGGAACGGTGGACGCACTCCGCCGACCTCTTCGGGAGAGCGGATGGGCACAGACGGCGAGGGCAGCTGGCAAAGCCTCCTGCACGGCGTGCCCTGGTTCGCCGCCTGCACCGACGAACAGCTCTCCCAAATGGCACGAGTCGCCGAGCGGCTGCGCATCCAGTCCGGCGAGGTGATACTGCGGGAAGGGCGACTCGGCCGCGAGCTCTTCGTGATCCTCGAAGGGACGGCAACGGTCACCCGGGCCGGACGCGTCGTGAACATCCTCCACGTCGGCGACTACTTCGGCGAGCTGGCGGCCATTGAGTCGGTGCCGCGCAGTGCCACCGTGCACGCCACGACCGATCTGGACGTGCTCATCGTCGGGCCGCGCGAGTTCGAGACCATGATGGACATACCCGGGTTCCGCAACGCGTTGCTCGACCGGTATGAGTCGGCGCATCCGCGAGGCGGACGACAGGTTGGCGGCATACGAGGAGCAGGAGGACCCCGCGCCGGGTGTGCCCGACGCGGACACCGCGTCCGCCTGATCGAGCGTCAGTCGGGCGCGGCGGCCTGCTGCGCCAGCCGGTGCAATCCCATCGCTCGGGCGGACTCTTCCCCGCGACGCAGGAGCACGGCCACGCGCTCGCCGTCGGCGGCGGGGCGGCGCTGACGCAAGGTCCGGGCCAGCTCCACTTGAGCGACGGCCACGAACGGAGGGGAGCCCATGCGGCGAGCCAGACGCAGGGCCGCCTCGTGGTGCACCTCCGCCAACGCCAGGTCGCCCATGGTCCCCGCCAGGAGCCCGAGATAATGGTCGGCCGGCCCCCAGCACCCTGCCGCCGGCGCTCTGACCACGATGGCGGTGCCGGCGTAGGGCCGCATCGCCTCGTACACCCGTGACGCCAACGGGCCGGCCACCTCGCCGATCACGCTGCACGCTGCAGCCGTCAGCGCCATCGACAGCCCTTCGCTCAGGTCGCCGGCCATGTTGTCCCACTCGTCGATGGGCAGCGCACGCAGCAGGCCCAACGCCGCCTCCGTGTCTCCCGCCTCGGCGTGAACGAGGGCCAGTGCCGCCGAGGCCGTGGGGTACTTGGTGGGGGACTGCTCGACGACGTCTCGGAACGTCGCGTCGGGCGCGACCAGCCCGCCCTGCTGCCACCAGGTCCACGTCATGAGCGCCCCGTAGAACCCCATCGCCAACTCGCTGTGGCCCCCCGCCATCGCAAGGGCTTCCTGGCCGAGCTGCTCCGCCGCCTCGAAGTCCCCCGCTCAGGAGCGCCATCATCGACGTCACGTTGCAGCGCGTACGAGTCGTGCAGCGGGTGCACCGGACCGGTGTCGCGGGCCCGGAAGCGGACGATCTCCTCGTTGACGGCGTCCACGTCTCCTTGCGTCAGCAGCTCGCGGGTGCGCCACAGGTGGCCGTGGAGCGCAAGCTCCTCGTCGCCGATCTCGTCGCCGATCTCCCCGATCTCGGTCCCGGTGGCCAGCCGCTCGGGCGCGAACCCAATGCCCCACAACGCGTGCATGCGGGCGTTGAGCGTGTACCCGAGCGCGACCCGGTCCCCGAGGCGGCGGGACATGGCCACCGCGTCGTTGCTCAGGGAAAGCGAGCGCGCCAGGCAGGTCGGAGTCGGGACGTCCGTCGTATAGACGGTCACGAGTCCGAGCCGCGCCGTCACCATGGCCCGGAGGCGGGTGTCTTCGTCCTCGGGCAACGTGGCGCGAGCCTCTTCGAGGAGACGCACCTGCTCCTCGGTCGCCCGCAAGATCCCCTGGTAGCTCAGTGGTCCGGCCCGCAGTGCGGCTGCGGCCAGTCGCTCCCGATCGCCCATGGCCCGCGCCAGAGCGGCCGCCCGTTCGAAATTGGCGTTCGCCAGCGCGGTATCGCCGGCCCGGTTCTGGGCCTCGGACAGCGCGATGAGCGCGTCGCAACGCGCCTCTTGGTCCTGCGGCGCGAACTGCTCTGCCACCTCGAGGGCGCGGGCGAAATGGAGAGCCGCTTCTTCGAAGGCCAGCAACCGGAGCGAGCGCTCGCCGGCGGCCCGAGAGTACCGAACGGCCTTGTCGGCGTCGGCGAGCGCCGCGCCCATGGAGAAGTGATGGGCCAGCTCGTTGACGTACGTGTCCAACTCGTCGGCGTGGACCTTCTCCGTGGCGACGGCGATCTTGTGGTGATAGCGCACCCGCCGTCCGCGCAGGAGCTCGCCGTAGATGGCGTCGCGGACCAGCGTGTGGGTGAAGGCGTAGCGGTCGCGGGTGTCGTGTCCGACCCGGCGCAGCAGGCGCGAGTCCTCGGCCTGGTCGAAGGCGTCCAGCTGCTGTTCCGTCGTCAGCTCGGCCGCCTCGGCCACGATTCCCGCCTCGCACTCGGGCCCCGCCACCGCCGCCGCCTGCAACAGATAGATGACGTCCTCGGGCAGCCGCGAGACCCGGCGGGCCACCAGCTCGCGGATGGCTTCGGTCGGGCTGAGGCTGGGCGGTACCGGTGCGTCACCCTCTTCGCTCTGCTCGGCCTCGCGATACCCCACCTGGCGCAGGAGCTCGTCGAGGAAGAGCGGGTTGCCGTCGGTCAGCCGGCAGCAGCTGGGGCACGAGGTCCGCCGGGGCGTTCGGCCAACTCTGCACGAGTTCCTCGACGGCTTCGCTGCGCAAACCCTGCAGGTGGACGGTCGCCACGGGGTGCACAGTCCGGAAGCTCCGTCAACATGGCGCGCAGTCGGTGTGTGGGTGGCACCTCGGTGTCGATGAACATGCCGACGATGCCGAGTTGACCGGCTTCGGTGCCCCGCAGCAGGTGGCGAAGCAGGAGCAAGGTGGGCTGATCGGCGGCGTGCAGGTCGTCGATCACGAGCAGGATGGGCCCGCTCACGGACAGCTCGTTGAGCGTTGCCGTCACCGCCTCGAAGAAGCGGAACCGATCGCTGTCGGGTTCGCCGCCCTCGTCCTCGAGCACCGGCGCGTACTCTCGCAGGCGCAGGACCAGCCGGGAGAGCTCGGTGAGCTGCCAGTCCGGCATGCCCGAGATCCGGTCCGCCGACAGCGTCTGGAAGTACCGCCCGAGTGCCTCTGCGAAGGGCTGGAACGGGGCCACCGGGTCCTCGTCGCAGCGGCCCCACAGAACCAGGGCGCCTTCCGTTTCGACGGCACGCGCCAATTCCGCCACCAATCGGGTCTTGCCGATGCCCGGATCGCCGTCGACGAGGAGGAGGCGCCCGGCGCCCTGTCCCACCGACGTCCACCAGTCGCGCAGACGCTCCAGCTCCCGGGACCGGCCGACGAGCGGCCCTTCGCGCAGGGAGGCCGGTACCCGGACCTGGTAGCCAGGGCGTCCGGTCTCGGATTCCTGGTGCGGTGTCGGAGTCGGCCTCGGGCGGGACCGGGAAGTCGAGTACCGGATCCTGCGCGAGCACTGCGTGTTCCATCCAGGTGACGTCGTGACCCGGCTCGATGCCCAGTTCCGCCACCAAAATCGTGCGCAGGTCCTGGAAGACCCGCAACGCTTCTGCCTGGCGGCCCGAGCGGTAGAGCGCCAGCATGCGCTGCGTCCATAGCCGCTCCCGCATCGGGTGGGCGCTGGTCAGGGCCTCCAGCTCGCCGGTCATGGCCTCGTGCCGGCCCAGGGTGAGCTCCGCATCGATCCTCGTCTCGGTGGCCGAGAGGAGCAGTTCCTCCAGGCGACGCGCTTCCGCCCGGGCGAAGGGTTCGTCACGCACCTCGCTGTAGGCCGGTCCGCGCCACAGGCCTTCGGCCTCGGCCAGCACCCGCACGCACTCGGTCGGCTGCCGACGGGCCAGCTGCCCACGTCCCTCCGCCACCAGGTGTTCGAGCCGGGAGGCGTCGGTGACGTCGGCGGCGACCTCGAGCACGTAGCCGGGCGCCTTCGTCACGATCACATCCTTGGGCACCCCGGCCTCGCGCAGTCGTTTGCGCAGGCGGGACATCGTCGAGCGCAGCGCGATCTCCGCCCCGGTCCCTTCGTGGGCGCCCCACAGGGAATCGACCAGGCGGTCCACCGAGACGATGATGTGGCGATCGACGAGGAGCCGGGCGACCAGCGCCCGCGCTTTGACGCCCCCGATGTCGACGACATGCCCGTCCCACGCGATCTCGACGGGCCCGAGCACCCGTATCTCCAATCGCCCTGCCTCATTCCCCTTCATCACGCAGGTTCAAATTCGGCCAACATGCTTCCACCGCTCTCGCCACACTCGGGAGATCCGGCGAGACTCTAACCCCCTGTGTACGTGACGCGCTCCGGGGATGGGGGGCTCACGCCTGGTTGGGCGTGGGTGTCCGGCCCCGCCGGTGGCCGGTGGCTAGGCCGCCAGCGTGGCGAGGCGCACGAACAGCGACTGCACCAGGAGCGTCTCGTTGGGATTGCGGGGCAGTGCCTCGGCCGTCTCGGTGATGAGCCCGACGGCTTCGGTGGCGCTGCGCACGTCCTGATCGCCCACCGCGACGGTGCCGCTGGCCGCCCGGACGACGCGACCTCGATACGTCCGGGCCAGCACGCCCAGTCCCGCCCGCAGCGCGTCGGTGCGGAAGCGGCGCTCCTCGCGCTGGTGCTGGTCGACGATCTCCTTGCGCCCGGGCAGCCCACGCTCGCCCATCTCCTTGGCCGCCGCGGTCAGGGATTCGATCTCCTGGGCGTGGGCCGCACGCAGCGGTTCCACGGCACGGTCGGCCGAGTCGAGCACGCGCCTGGTCAACCCGGCTGCGGTCATGCCCGCCGCGGTCAGCTCCTCTGGCACCGATGTCCACAGCGCCACGCGGGCAGCCACGTCGGGGTCGTCGACCATGATCCGGGCCCGTTCGGGGTTGCCGCCGGCACTGTCCGCCACCACGGCCGCCATGTCGGCCGGCACGCCCGACGAGGTCAACCATTGCACCAGCTCGGCCCGCGGCACCGGCGGGAAGTCCACCTCGACGGAGCGGCTCACAATGGTCACCAGGTCGGGAGTGACGTCGTCGGCGAGCAGCACGAAGACCGTGTCACCCGGTGGCTCCTCCAGTGTCTTGAGCAGGACCGGTGCACGGTCGAGGACGAGATGCACGTCCAGGATGACGATCACCTGGCGCGCCGCGTGCAACGGACGCCGCTGCGCGAGCGTGACGACCTGGCGCAGGGTCTCCTTCGACACCGATGCACCGCTCCGGCGCACGATGTGCAGGTCCGGGTCGGTGCCGGCGAGGGCGGCCCGGCAGGTGGCGCACTCGCCGCAGCCCCCATCAGGGCAGAGCAGCGCGGCGGCGAACCCGTGCGCGGCAGCAAGCCCCCCGTTCCCCGGCGGCCCTCGGAAGAGGTAGGCGTGCACGGGATTGACCGCAGCGGCGCGCAGCGCCTCCACCGCGGCGTCCTGCGACACCACGCCGGCGAAGAGCCCAGGGACAGGGCGGTCTTCGGTCACTGGCGGCCCGCGGGCGCGTCGCCCAGTCGCTCGTGCACGAGAGCCACGATATGGGCCGTGAGCGCCGCGACCTCCAGTGTCCCGTCGACGACGATCCAGTGGTCCGGGTCCTGCGCCGCCTGGGCCAGGAAACCCGCGCGCACCCGGGCGGCGAAGTCCGGCCCCAGTCGCTCGAGCCGGTCCGCCCGGCCCCGGCCCGCGGCGGCCAACCGCCCGGCCGCAACCCCGACGTCGACGTCGACCAGGACCGACAGATCCGCAGCGAGTCCGTCGGTGGCCCAGGCGACCAGGTCGGCCAGTCCGGCTGCGTCGAGGCCCCGCCCGAAGCCCTGGTAGGCGACGGTCGAGGCGGCGTAGCGGTCGCTCACCACCCATTGACCTGCGGCCAGGGCCGGCTCCAGCACGCGGTCAACGTGCTCGGCCCGGTCGGCCACCATCAGCAGGGCCTCGGTCCGGAGCGAGGGCGGAGGCATGTCGGGCGCGAGCAGCAGCTCGCGCAGACGGGCACCCACCGGCGTGGCACCGGGCTCGAAGGTCAGCGTGGCCCCGAGCGCCCGGGCCAGGGCACGGGCCTGGGTCGACTTGCCACAACCGTCGATGCCCTCGAGCGCAATGAGGCGACCCCGGGCCGGCACCTCAGAACGGTTGGGTCGGCGCAGCCTTCATTGCGGCTGGGTCGGCCTGGTCGGAGGACGAGGCCGCCTTCTTCGTCGCCGCGGCCTTCGTCGTCGCCGCGCTCTTCTTCGCCGTCTTCTTCGCCGTCTTCTTCGCCGTGGCCTTCTTCGCCGTGGCCTTCTTCTTGGCCGGCGCGGTCTTCTTGGCCGCCTTCTTCTTGCGCGTCGAGGGCCCGGCGGCCCGGCGCTCGCCCAGCAGCTCGGACGCGCGCTCGATGTCGATGGACTCCACGGCGTCGCCCTTGCGCAGGCTGGCGTTGGTGGTGCCGTCGGTCACGTAGGGGCCGAAACGTCCGTCCTTGACCACGACCGGCAGGTTGGTCGTCGGGTCGGTGCCCAGCTCGCGCAGCGGCGCGGCCGACGCCCGGCCCCGGCGCTGCTTGGGCTGTGCGAACAGCGCCTGCGCCTCCGGGAGCGTGACCGAGAGCAGCTGCTCCTCACTGCCCGAGGCTGCGGGTGTCGGCACCGCGCTTGAGATACGGGCCGAAGCGCCCGTTGTAGGCCACGACGTCCTCGCCCGTCTCGGTATCCGTCCCGACGGTGCGCGGGATCTGCAGCAGTTCCAGCGCCTGCTCCAGCGTCAGCGTGGCCGGCTCCATGGAGGAGAACAGCGACGCCGTACGCGGCTTGTCGCCGCCCTCGGTCACCTCACCCACCTGGACATAGGGCCCGAACCGCCCGGCTTTGACCTGGATGTCGAGGCCGCTCGCCGGGTCGGTGCCCAGCACCCGGTCGTTGGAGGGCGCAGCCAGGATCTCCTCGGCCCGCTCGATCGTGAGTTCGTCGGGGGCCATCTCGTCGGGGATTGAGGCCCGGTCCTCCCCGCGCTGGAGGTACGGGCCGTAACGGCCGACCCGCGCCACGATCGGCTCGCCGTCGCTCCCGTTGCCCAGCGGGATGGAGTTGATCTCGCGGGCGTCGATGGCGCTCAGGTGCGTCGCCACCGAGGCCTTGAGCCCGACCGACTCGACCTCGTCAGCGTGCCCGTTGCCCGCACCCGGCCCGGCCGTGCCGAAGTAGAAGCGGGTCAGCCAGGGCAGGGCCTCCTCGCGCCCGGCGGCGATCTCGTCCAGGTCGTCCTCCATCGACGCCGTGAAGCCGTAGTCGACGAGGTCGCCGAAGTAGCGTTCGAGCAGCCCGACCACCGCGAACGCGGTGAAGCTCGGGCACCAGCGCCGTCCCCTTCTTCCACACGTAGCCGCGGTCGAGGATGGTGGCGATGACGCTGGCGTAGGTGGACGGGCGCCCCACGCCCAGCTCTTCCATGGCCTTGACGAGCGAGGCCTCGGTGTAGCGGGCCGGCGGTTGCGTGGTGTGCGAGCCGGGCTCGAACGCGCTGCCTCCGACCACGTCGCCCACGGCCAGCGCCGGGAGCACGACCTCGCGGTCGGCCAGCTCGGCGTCAGGGTCGTCCTCGCCTTCGACGTAGGCGCGCAGGAAGCCGGGGAAGGCGATGACGCGGCCGCTGGCGGAGAACTCCGCCTCCTGCCCCTGGGCCATCCCCTCGGGCACCTGCGCCGTGAGGCGAATCTGCGCGCTCGTCCCGGTGGCGTCGTTCATCTGGGAGGCCACCGTGCGCTTCCAGATCAGCTCGTACAGGCGGAGCTCGTCCCCCGACAGCTCGCGCCCGGCCTGCTCGGGCGTGCGGAACGTCTCGCCCGAGGGGCGGATGGCTTCGTGCGCCTCCTGGGCGTTCTTGACCTTGCGCTCGTAGCGCCGCGGCGCGTCGGGCACGTAGGCGTCGCCGTACATCTGCCGCGCCTGGGTGCGGGCGGCGGTCAACGCCTGGTCCGACAGCGTCGTCGAGTCGGTACGCATGTAGGTGATGAAGCCCTGCTCGTAGAGGCGCTGGGCCACCTGCATGGCCCGCTGCGCGCTGAAGCGCAGCTTGCGGCCGGCCTCCTGCTGCAAGGTCGAGGTCATGAACGGTGCCGCCGGCGAGCGCCGGAAGGGTCGCTCCGTCACGTTGCTCACGGTGAAGGACCGGCCCACCAGGGCGGTGGCGACCGACGTCGCCTCCTCCTCGCCGAGCACCCGGACGTCGCTCTTGCCCGTGCGCTCCCCGTGCTCGTCGAAGTCCTTGCCGGTGGCGATGGTGTCCCCGCCCAGCCCCACCAGCGCGGCACCGAAGCCCGACGCCGCCGCGGCATTGGTGAAGGTGCCGTCGACACCCCACCAGGTGGCGGAACGGAAGCGCATGCGGGCGCGCTCGCGCTCGACCACCATCCGGGTGGCCACGCTCTGCACCCGCCCGGCCGACAGCCGCGGCATGACCTTGCGCCACAGCACCGGCGACACCTCGTAGCCGTAGAGGCGGTCGAGGATGCGGCGCGCCTCCTGCGCGTCCACCAGGCGTCGATCGAGGTCGCGCCACTCTTCGACGGCGCGGGCAATGGCGGCGGGCGTGATCTCGTGGAACACCATGCGCTTGACGGGCACGGTCGGGGACAGCACCTCGGAGAGATGCCACGCGATCGACTCTCCCTCGCGGTCTTCGTCCGTGGCGAGATACAGCTCGTCGGCGTTCTTCAGCAGCTTCTTGAGGTTGGCCACCACCGACTTCTTCGGCGCGGACACCACGTAGAGCGGCTTGAAGCCGTTGTCCACGTCCACTCCGAGGCGCGCCCACGACTCACCCTTGTAGGCCGCCGGGACCTCGTCGGCCCCGCGCGGCAGGTCGCGGATGTGGCCGATCGACGACTCCACAATGAAGTCGGGACCGAGCATGCCGCCGATGGTGCGTGCCTTGGCCGGCGACTCGACGATCACGAGCGCCTTACCCACGGCACGCCCCGCGGGGCACTGGTCGGCTGGGGGAAGGGGTGGGCATGATCACGTCAGAGTGCGGGTCCGCCACCCCACCTGTCAAGGGCAGGGTGGACGACCAGGGTGACAGCAGGACGGCTCGCTATCCGCCTGAGCAGGTCATTCGACCGGTGCAATGGGTGCCGCGGCCGGAGCCGAGTCGGCGTCCATGGCCTCGGAACCCCGCTTGGAGAAGGCCAGTGCGCCCAGCAGGATCAGCAGGGAGACGCCGGCGATGGCGAGGCGGGCGCCCGTGTGGTGCTGCAGGCTGATGACCGCAGGGAGGATCAGCAGGGAGACCAGGTTCATGACCTTGATCATCGGGTTCAGCGCCGGTCCGGCCGTGTCCTTGAACGGGTCACCCACGGTGTCACCGATGACGGCGGCCTTGTGGGCCTCCGAGCCCTTGCCCCCTTCGTTGCCGTCCTCGATGTACTTCTTGGCGTTGTCCCACGCACCACCCGAGTTCGACAGCGTGTTGGCCAGGAGCTGGCCCGTCAGGATGGTCCCGGCCAGGAAGGCCCCGAGGGCCAGATAGTTGATGCCGAAGCCCACGATCACCGGGGCCAGGATGGCCAGCAGCGCGGGGGTGGCCAGCTCGCGCTGGGCCGCCGCGGTGCAGATGCTGATGACCCGCCCGTATTCGGGCTTCTCGGTGTAGTCCATGATGCCCGGGTGCTCGCGGAATTGGCGACGGACCTCGAGCACGACAGTGCCGGCCGAGCGACCGACGGCACGGATGGCCAGGGAGGAGAACAGGAAGGCGATCGAGCCACCGATGAGGAGGCCGATGAACGTCGTCGGGTTCGCCACGTTGATCTGAATGACCGAGAACAGCTTGGCTCCCGTTGCGTGCAGGCTCGGCAGCTGGTCGCCGATCGTCTCGATGAAGGAGGCGAAGAGCGCCACCGACGCGATGACGGCGGACCCGATGGCCACGCCCTTGGTGATGGCCTTGGTGGTGTTGCCCACGGCGTCGAGGCTCACCATGACCCGCTCGGCCTCACCCGTGAACTCGCCCGACATCTCCGCGATACCCGCCGCGTTGTCCGACACCGGGCCGAAGCTGTCCTCCGAGACGACCATGCCGGCCGTGGCCAGGAGGCCGATGCCGATCAGGGCCACCAGGTAGAAGGTGAGCTCGATGTTGCCGTCACCCAGCCCGATCGCCACGCCGATTGCGATGGCAATGGCGATGATGGCCCAGACGGATGACTCGAGACCGATGGAGATGCCGGCGAGCACCGTGGTGGCCGGACCGGTTCGTGCCGATTCGGCGATCTCCTTCACCGGCCCGCGCTCGGTCGAGGTGAACTGTTCGGTGATCTGACTGGCGACCAGCGACAGCACGACTCCCGTCAGCACGGCGTAGAAGACCTTGAGGTCGTGCACGTAGTACTGCGCCACGAAGAAGGCGCCGATGACCGTGAGCACGGCGGCGAGCCAGAAGCCGCGGTTGATCGGGGCGAGCGCGTTGCGGTCATTGGTGCGGGCCCGCACGACGACGACGCCGATGACGGAGGCGAAGATCCCAATGGCCGGGACGATGAGCGGGTAGAGCACCGCAGCCGTGGTGTGGTGGAAGCGGAACGCGGAGTACCCCAGGATCAGCGCGGCAATGATAGTGATCTCGTAGGACTCGAACAGGTCGGCAGCCATGCCGGCGCAGTCGCCCACGTTGTCGCCCACGTTGTCGGCGATCGTGGCCGCGTTGCGCGGATCGTCCTCGGGAATGCCGGCTTCCACCTTGCCCACCAGGTCGGCTCCGACATCGGCCGCCTTGGTGAAGATGCCGCCGCCGACTCGCATGAAGAGGGCGAGGAGGGACGCTCCGAACGCGAAGCCGATCAGGACGGCCGTGGCCGAGTTCTGGAAGATGAGGACGATGGCCGTGGCGCCGACGAGGCCGAGGCCCACACAGAGCATGCCGGTCACGGCGCCGGTGCGGAAGGCGACCCGCAGGGCTGCCTTCATTCCGCCGCCCTGGGCGGCCGCTGCCGCCGTCCGCACGTTGCCCCGCACGGCGATGCTCATGCCGATGAAGCCGGTCAGGCCGGAGAAGGCCGCGCCGAAGAGGAAGCAGATCACCCGGTAGATGCCGTCTTGTTGGAAGGTCAGGGCGACCGAACCGTCAGGCCGCACCACCTTGGTGGCGGTGAAGAAGATCAGGATCGCCAGGGGGATGATGATCATCACGATGGCCCGGAACTGGCGCGCCAGGAAGGCCTGGGCCCCTTCCTGGACCGCCAGCGCGATCTCCTTCATTTTGGCGGTGCCCTGGTCGAAAGAGAGGACGTTGCGCGCCAGGAGCAGGCCGGCGGCGATGCCGACGATGCCGGCGACCAGGCAGATGTACAGCCATGTCTTGTCGACTCCACCGAGATGGAAGGCCTGGTAGCCGCCTTTGGCTGCGAGCATTCTGATCATTCCCGGTGTGCCCTTTCTGTTCCTGTCAGTCTGGCGGGGAGGGGATGGAGGCGCCCTCCTCCGTGCGGTGCGGCAGCGCTCAGCACCATCGCCTTCGATGTCATCACCCCAGGCCGACGGCGCGCCGGTGAGGTCGCACCCGACGCCGGGCCGGGGGGGACGTTAGCGACTGGCGACGGGTCGGGCAATTTGGCTGTGGCGCCCGTCCGGGCAATTTGGCTCTGGGCGGAGCGGCGAGGGACCAGGCAGACGGGTTCAGGGGTCCTCCGGGTCCTCGGGACCACCTCGTGGACCTCTTCACAGCCCAGCGTCGTTCCCTCGACACGTGGGCCCAATGCCCGTGGATGGGCTCACTCGTGCTCGACCGTCGCCCCGGAGTTGGTCTGCACCAGCTCGTACGAGGGATTCAAAATGGCTTGCCGCCGGGCCCAGTCGCCGACCATGCCCTCGACGACGAGGCGCGCCCCAGGCTCGATGCCTGCGATTTGGCGCCGACCTTGGAACACCAAGAGAATCTTGCCGGTGCCGTCGGCCAGGACGCATTCGAGGTTCGCGTTTCCTGCTCGCGGCTGGGTCCGCACCGAAATGACCCGGCCCGCAATCCGAACGCGCTGACGCCACTCCACCCTCCCGATGGGCGTGGTCGCCTCAGCATGGCCTCCGAATGCCGCCCTTTCGAAGGATGAATCCGCTGCGCGTCGGTCCGCGGCCCGTCGTGCCGCCTTCTCGTGCGAGCGATCGGATCGGGTCCCCGCTGCTGCGTGCGCCAGCTCATGGTCGATCGTCTGATGATCGGAGACGCGTCGCTTCGAGAACCAGCCACCGGTCAGTTGATAGGGCACCACGGTGGCATTGACGTGGTGGAGTTGCGCCACCGCCGCCGCAATACGGTCGGCCGTGCCGTCGTGAAGCAGGCGATGCCACCCAGTCGCGAAACCCCGTCGGGGGAGCAGAATGGTCAGTTCGGTCTCTTGGTCGGCTACCGCCTCCGCTGCCAGCTCGAGGACGGCCCGGCCGAGCCGCCGGTCTTCGCACTCCACGACGTCGAGCGGCAGCCGAGCGAGCCCGAGCCGGCTCCACTCGGCCACAAGCTCCGCCGATACTCGGCTGTCCAACGTGAAGTGCACCGCACGTATCTCGTCAGCGTTGAAAGTCCGGGCGTACTGCAGTGCCCGCGCCGTTGCCATGTCCAAGCGGTCCACGAGGACCACGACGATGTGCCGATTGAGCACTCTCGCCGCCGCCGCTTCGGCCGCACCTTCTTCGAGTTGGTGCTCCTCGTCCACGTATTGACGGTGCAGCCGCAACAGAACGAGTACACCGAGCGGCAGGATGATCAGGATGACCCAGGCTCCTTCGCTGAACTTTGCCACCGCGATGATGAGCAACACGATGAAGGAGAGCACCGAGGCGGTCCCGTTGATCACCAGCCTCCGTCTCCAGTGGTCCTCCCGGTGTGTCAGGTGATACTTCGCCATCCCCGCCCCGGCCATTGTGAATCCAGTGAACACGCCGATGGCGTACAGCGGAATGAGGCTGTCCACTCGAGCCCGGGTCACAAGCAGCAGGAGGACGGACACCACGGTGAGCACGATGATTCCGGTCGAGAAGACCAGACGGTGGCCTCGCTTCGTCAGTTGGCGCGGCAAGTAGGAGTCCTCGGCAGCGAAGCTCGCCAGGAACGGAAAGCCCGTGAAGCTCGTGTTGGCCGCCAAAATGAGGATCAAGGTCGTCCCGATCTGGAGCATCGCGTACAGCACGCCGCCGAGCCCCCGGCTTCCGTAGACGTACTTGGCAACCTGGGAGATCACCGTCGGGGTGCCGGTCACGTAGGGCACGGGGTGGGTTATCGACGCCAGAACGGATACCCCGAGCACGAGAGATCCGAGGATCGTGGCCATCAAGATCATTGTGATCCGGGCGTTGCGAGATTCCGGTTTCCGAAAGATGCTCACACCGTTCGAAATGGCTTCTGTTCCCGTCAGGGCCGATCCTCCCGAGGCGAAGGCCTTCAGCACCACGAAGACAGTGGCTCCATAGAGAAGACCGCTTCCCGCCGACCCGATGGGGACCGAGCCCGGATGCCCGTTGATGGGATGGGCATGCAGGGATCCGGTTGCCGTCTTGTAGAGCCCCCACGCAATGAGAAGCACCATGTTGGCGATGAAGAAGTAGGTGGGAACGGCGAACGTGCGGCCGGCCTCGCGTATTCCGCGCAGGTTCCCGTACGCGAGGAGGATGACCAGGCCTATCGCGATCCACGTCGTATAGGGAGTCAGGCTCGGGATGACGGAGGTGACGGCGGCCACGCCGGCAGCCACCGAGACCGCCACGGTCAAGGTGTAGTCGATCAGCAATGACATGGCGGCCACCTGGGCCACGTTGAGGCCGAAGTTCTCGCGCGCCACCACATAGGCACCTCCGGCCTTCGTGTACACCTTGACCACCTCGAGGTACGAGAGGGTCACGAAGATAAGGACGAAGATCACCGCGATGCTGATCGGGATGACCAAGGAGAATGCGGCGATCCCGACGATCGGGATCAAGGGAATGAGCATCTGCTCGGTGGCGTACGCCGAAGACGAGATGACGTCCGAGGACAGGACCGCCAGGGCGGTCGGTTTGCCCAAACGCTCGGTGGACTGCCGCTCGGTGGCGATGGGCGGCCCGAGCAACCGGTTCTTGACGCGGTAGCGGAGGGTCTCGGGGAGATCGAGCTGGGCCAGCGTGGAAGCCGCTGGTTTCAAGCGGGCTTCCGGGGCGGGGAGCACCGATGTCGGGGGTGCGGCCGTCCCGGTCCCCGGCGATTCACCCCAATCGTCACCTCCGGCTCCCGCTTCCTTCATGCGCTCAGTAAATCATGGGCCGTCGTCCTCGGACCTCGACCGCCGGCCTTGACCAGGAGGACCGAGGACTCGGGATGGGGAAGCGGTCCGGAACTGCCCAACTTTGCAAGACCCGACGCGGCGTGTTGCACTGTGGCGTGCACGTCATCGTCGTCGGCTGTGGCCGTGTGGGGTCGGGGCTGGCCCTGTCCCTCACCGCCGAGGGTCACTCGGTGGCCATTTTGGACAAGTCGGCCAAGGCCTTCCGGCGTCTCAAGGAGTGGGACGGCCCCTGCATCGTGGGGTCCGGGTTCGACCGCGACGACCTCGAGAAGGCGGGCGCGCTCGAGGCCGATGCGCTCGCCGCCGTGACGAGCGGGGACAACACCAACATCCTCACGGTGCGCATCGCCCGCGAGACCTACAAGATCCCCAACGTCGTGGCCCGCATCTACGACCCCCGCCGGGCCGAGATCTACCAACGTCTCGGTATTCCCACCGTGGCCACGGTGACGTGGACCATCGACCAGGTCCGCCGGCGCCTGCTGCCCGACGAGGACGTCGGTGACTGGTCTGACGCCACGGGGCGCCTCACCCTTGTCGACCGTTCCTTGCCCGACAACTGGGCGGGGCGTCCCCTGAGCGACATGGAGCAGCCCGGCCGCCTCAGCCTGGTCTCGGTGACACGCGCCGGCGTGCCGCGGCTCGACGCGCGCCAGTTGGTGGGACAAGAAGGCGACGTCCTGCACATCGCGGTGCTCGACGACGCCTTGCGCCAGTTCGACGAGATGCTGGGTCGCACCGAGGGCACGAACGGGTACGGCGCGCCATGAAGGTCGCCATCGCCGGTGCGGGCAGCGTCGGCACCGCCATCGCCTCCGACCTGCACGCCAACGGCCACGACGTCCTCGTCCTGGAGCAGGATCCAGAACTGGTGGAGCGCCTTCGTCCCACCCTCGACATCACCTGGGTAGCGGCCGACGCCTGTGAGGTCTCCTCGCTCGACCGGGCCGGGCTCGCCACCGTCGACGTGGTGGTGGCGGCGACGGGCGACGACGAGGACAACCTCGTGATCTCGCTCTTGGCCAAGCAGGAGTTCGCCGTGCCCCGGGTCGTGGCCCGGGTAAATCACCCCAAGAACCAGTGGCTCTTCAACGAGAGCTGGGGCGTGGACGTCTCGGTGTCCACGCCGCAACTCCTGACCGCGCTCGTCGAGGAGGCGGTCTCCGTCGGCTCGCTGGTCCGGTTGCTGCAGTTCAAGGGCGGCGTGGCCCATCTGGTCGAGATCACGCTGGCCGAGGACTCGCCGGCCAACGACACGGCGATCGCCGACCTGGACTTCCCGCGCGACGCCGTCGTGGTGGCCGTGGTCCGGACCGACCGTCTCATCGTCCCCCGGGGCGACACGACGCTGCAGTCCGGCGACGAGGTGCTCGTCCTGGTCACGGCCGACGCCGAGGATGCGGTGCACGCGCTGTTCATCGCGGAACAGCAGTCGTAGCCGCAACCAACCGGCAACCCCCGCGACATCCCTGTTCACGGCCACCAAACGTTCGCGGTCCCGTTTTCCAACTGTCACGTCCGCTCAAGCCGGGGGCCCGGTCGCCCGTAGCATTAAGAGTATGGAGGCGGCCTTCTTCGATCTCGACAAGACGGTCATAGACCGGGCCTCCATCGCCGCGTTCGGGCGGCCCTTCCTGAAAGGCGGGCTCATCAACCGCCGGATGGTGGCACGAGCCGCCATCTCCCAACTGATCTACCTCTACTTCGGCGCCGACGAGGATCGGCTCGTCCGTGTCCGCGAGTCGATGCTGGCACTGACCAAGGGGTGGGATCGGGCCCAGGTGCGCCAGATCGTGCGCGAGACGATGCTGCAGACGATGGAGCCGATCATCTACGCCGAGGCGCTCGAGCTCATGGAGTTGCATCGGGCCGCCGGCCATCGCGTCTACCTGGTCTCCGCGTCGCCCGAGGAGATCGTGCTGCCTCTCGCCGATCTGCTCGGCGTGGACGGAGCGATCTGTTCACGCGGCGAGGTCGACGAGCAGGGGTGCTACACGGGCCGCATGGCCTTCTACGCCTACGGCGAATCCAAGGCCACGGCCATGCGCGAGCTGGCGGAGCGCTCAGGCCTCGACTTGGCCGCCAGCAGCGCGTATTCCGACTCCGGGACCGACTTGCCCATGCTGGAGGCGGTCGGTCGTCCCGTTGCGGTGAACCCTGACCGGGCTCTGGCCAAGGTGGCACGCGAACGCGGCTGGGAAATACGGAACTTCATCAAACCGATCCGGCTGCGCGACCGCGTGGGCCGCACCACGCCGGTGGTGACGACGAGCCTGGCGGTGGCCGGCGCCGCGCTCATCCTGTGGCGGCGCGGCCAGCGGGGGCGTCACGCCGCGGCCAGGCTGGCCGGGCGCGCCGCCTGAGCGGGAGTCTCGGTTTCTACGCCTCGCGCAGGCGACGGGCGGCAACGACGCCGATGGCGATCAGCACGGCGAGGATCAGTAGCTTCTTCATGGGCGGACAGCCTAGGCGCCGTCAGACGGTCAGCAAATCGCGCGCCCCGGTGTCCGAGGACGGGTGACGCAGCTTCGACATGGCCCGCGCCTCGATCTGCCGGATGCGCTCCCGGGTGAGGTTGAAGTGCTCGCCGACCTCCTCGAGGGTCCTGGGCTCGCCCCGGTCCAGCCCGAAGCGCAGGCGCAGAATCTCCCGCTCGCGCTCGTCGAGCGGCGAGAGGAGTCGGCCGATCTCGTCGGGCAACAGCGACACCGCCGCCACCTCGAAGGGTGACTCTGCGGAACGGTCCTCGACGACGTCGCCGAGCTCGGCATCGCCGTCCTCGCGCAACGGCTCGGAGAGCGACAACGGCTCGGCCCGGAAGCGCAGTGCCTCGACGAGCTTGTCCTCGGGCATCTCGACCTCAATGCCCAGTTCGGCCAAGGTGGCCGGCCGGCCCAGTTTCAGCTCCAGACGTGCCTGGGCCTTCTGGACTCGGGCCAGCGTGTCGCCGGCGTGGACGGGGAGGCGGATCGTCCGCCCGGTGTTGGCGATGCCGCGGGTGATGGCCTGACGGATCCACCATGTGGCGTACGTGGAGAACTTGAAGCCCTTGCGCCAGTCGAACTTCTCGACCGCATGCATCAGGCCGAGATTGCCCTCCTGAATCAGGTCGAGAAGCGGGAGCCCGGAAGCCTGGTACTTCTTGGCGATCGACACGACCAAACGCAGGTTCGACTGCACGAAGGTCTGCTGGGCCTGCTCGCCCTCCATCACGGCGCGCCGAAGCTCACGCTTCTTCGCGGTGGTGAGCCCCTTGGGTGCCTTGGCCACGTCGGCCTCGGCGTCGCGCCCGGCCTCGATGGCCTGCGCCAGCCGGACCTCGTCGTCCTTGGTCAGCAGTGGGTACTGACCGATATCTGTCAGATAGAGCCGGACGAGATCCTCGTCGTCGCGCTCAATTCGTTCCTTGGCCAAATTCTTCGCCAAACCTTCCGTCCCATGACCACGGCAGGGGAACCTGGCCGGGCTGTCGCGCTCGTTGAAAGCGCAGCCGACGACCGATTTCGGGCGTACGTAGGCTGCCCAGACAGTGTAATGGGGCTGTCAAGATGTATGGGCAGCAGGGAAAACGCCGGTGTCGCCCAACGGCCGTTCGACGTCGGGTCCGAACGCGGCGTCCCTCGTCAACGGGTCGGCGGCCCTTCCAGGAGGGCACCGCCACCCCTGATCTCCGCAGCCAGATCCCGGTGGGCTCCCGCCAGTACCTCCAGAACGGAGGCCTCGCTGACCGGGTTCGGCGCCTGCCGATGGGCCCCGTAGAGGGCCTGCAGCCCGGGGAGCACCGCCTCGACCAGGGCCGCCACACCGGCCCGGGAATCAGGTGCTGCCTCCACGACGTCGAACGCGTCCGCCAGCGGCCCGTCCGGTGGCCGCACCAGGGCGGCCGCGTCGACGCCCGCCCGCACCGGTAGACGCTCGGCCCAGCGGGCGGCCAGGAGGCCGTGGCGCCGGGACACGCCGGCGCACCAGACCCGCAGCGCCGGCTCGAGACCACCGTCCGGTCCCTCCCCCGCCCCGGTCGCCCAGGCCCCGGTCACTTCGAAGATGCGCTTTTCGACCCAGCAATAGGTGCCGACCAACTCGGCCAGCTCGTCGATACCCCGCCAGGTCGCCGTCGCGCCCTCCGCCTCAGGCGCCACCTGACTCCTCCAGAGCCGAGGAGCGGTACCGGTTGGTGATCGGCATGCGCCGGTCCTTGCCGAAGGCCTTCGTGGTGATGCGCACGCCCGGCGGCATCTGCCGCCGCTTGTACTCGGCCCCGTCGACCAGGCGGACGACTTGGTCGACCACGGCGGGGTCGAACCCCTCAGCCACGAGATCCGCCGCCGTGCGGTCGCCTTCGACGTAGCCCTGCAGCACCGGATCGAGCTCCTCGTACGGCGGAAGGGACTGGTCGTCACGCTGGTCTGGGCGCAGCTCGGCCGAAGGCGGCTTGTCCAGCACGCTGTCGGGGATGGGGCCCGGCAACCCTTCGAGCACGGCCTGCGTGTTGCGAGCGCGGCACAGCTCGTACACCAGCGTCTTGGGCACATCCTTGATGACCGCGAAGCCTCCGGCCGAATCGCCGTACAGCGTGGAGTACCCGGTGGCCATCTCGCTCTTGTTCCCCGTGGTGAGCACGATCCACCCCTTGGCGTTGGACACCGCCATGAGGAGCACGCCCCGCAGGCGTGACTGCAGGTTCTCGTCCGTCAGTCCGAACGGTTCGCGCCCGAGCAACGGGGCCAGCATGGAGGCGAACGCGACGTGGGCCTCCTCAATGGAGACCGTCTTGAGGTCGATGCCCAGTCGATCGGCCAGCACGCCGGCGTCATCGCGAGAGCCCTCGCTCGAGTACCGCGACGGCATGGAGATGCCGTGCACCCGCGCCGCGCCGAGCGCGTCGACGGCGACTGCCGCCACCAGCGAGGAGTCGATCCCGCCGGACAGGCCGATCACGGCTTCGGAGAACCCGTTCTTGCGCAGGTAGTCGCGGGTGCCGAGGACCAGGGCCGCATAGACCTCGGCGTGGTCGCCCAGTGCAGGGCGCGCTGTCACCGGCGCCAGCGGGGGTCGGTCGCCCCGACGGGGCTCGGTCACCGCGATGCGGGGCACCAGCTCGGTGACCGGGCGCGGCGGGTGGGACCCGACGGGCAGATCGACGACCACGAGATCCTCGGCGAACTGGACACCCGAGCCGAGCAGCGTCCCGTCCGCTCCGACGATGAGCGAGTCGCCGTCGAAGACCAGCTCGTCCTGACCGCCCACCTGGTTCACATAGGCGACGGCACACCCGGCTTCGGCCACCCGGCCCGACAACATGGCGAGGCGATCGATCCGGCGTCCCCGGTTGTAAGGCGACGCGTTGAGATTGACCACCACGTCCGCGCCGGCCCTTCCCGCCTGGGCGACCGGGCCATCATCGAACCAGATGTCCTCACAGATCGAGACGCCGACCCACGCGCCTGCCACGCCGAACAACGGCGGCGGATCGTTGCTCGGTACGAACCATCGCTGCTCGTCGAAGACGCCGTAGTTGGGCAGGAAGCGCTTGCGGTAGACCCCGACGACCCGGCCTCCGGCACACACCGCGGCAGCGTTGGCCAGCCCGACCCCGCCCGGCGCCGCGCCCACGAACCCGACCACGACGGCGCACTGCCCGGTGGCGGCGGCGACCTTTTCGAGCGCGGCCACGTTGTCGGCCACGAATCCCGGCTTGAGGAGGAGGTCTTCGGGCGGATAGCCGGGGATGGCCAGCTCGGGTACCACACAGAGATCCGCCCCGGCCGCCTCGGAGGCAGCCAGCGCGGCGAGCACCCGTTCCACGTTGCCCGACAGGTCGCCGACGACGGTGTTGAGCTGCGCGGCGGCGAGGCGCAGGGGCGGCATCGCTCCAGATTACCGGGGGCCCCCACCGCCCCACGCTGGGCCCACCCCGCCGGGCATCGTGAAGAGTGCTGTCCCCGGGCATGGAAAGCTTGGGCGGTGCAAAGCCAGCGGGATTACGTGCTCCGGACGGTCGAGGAGCGGGGCATCCGCTTCGTCCAGCTGTGGTTCACCGACGTGCTGGGGACTCCCAAGGGGGTCAACATCACCTCGGCCGAGCTCGAGAACGCGCTCGACGAGGGGATGACCTTCGATGGCTCGGCCATCGACGGCTTCAGCCGTGTGCAGGAGGCCGATGTGTTGGCCCGCCCGGATCCCAAGACCTTTCAGCTCCTGCCCTGGCACCACGACGACGCGCAGGTAGCCCGCGTCTTCTGCGACATCGCCAACCTGAACGGCACGCCATTCGAGGGCGACCCGCGCCACGCCCTGCGCCGGATGCTCGAACGGGCCCGGGCCGCCGGGTTCACCTTCTTCTCGTCGCCGGAAGTGGAGTTCTTCTACTTCGCCGATGCCGACCCGGAGCGCGGCCCGGTCACCCTTGACTCCGGCTCGTACTTCGACCTCTCCGTGGCCGACCTGACGAGTGACCTCCGGCGCCGGTCCGTCCTCATGCTCGAGGAGATGGGCATCCCCGTCGAGCACACCCAGCACGAGGATGCACGCAGCCAGCACGAGATCGACCTGCGCTACACCGACGCGCTCACCATGGCCGACACCGTCATGACCACCCGCATGGTGATCAAGGAGATGGCGCGCCAGGAGGGCGTGTTCGCCTCCTTCATGCCCAAGCCGCTCGCCGGCGTGCAGGGCTCGGGGATGCACACGCACATCTCGTTGTGGGAGGGCGAGCGCAACGCGTTCGTCGACGAGAACGACCAGTACGGGCTCTCCGAGGTGGCGCGCCGGTTCATCGCCGGCTTGCTGTACCACGCACGCGAGATCACTGCGGTCACCAACCAGTGGGTCAACTCCTACAAGCGGCTCATCGGTGGCTACGAAGCACCCGTCCACGTCAGCTGGGCCCGCAACAACCGTTCGGCCCTGGTGCGGGTGCCCGTCGTCAAGATGGGGAAGGCCGAGTCGACCCGGCTCGAATACCGGGCGCCCGACAGCGCCTGCAACCCGTACCTGACGTTCGCGGTCATATTGGCCGCCGGGCTGCGCGGCCTGACCGAGGATTATCCGCTCCCTCCCGAGGCCGACGACAACCTGTTCACCTTGACCCCCAAGGAACTGGCGAAGAAGGGGATCGAGCAGCTGCCCTCGAGCTTGCACGATGCCGTCAACGAGATGGAAGGCTCCGAATTGCTGGCGGACACGCTCGGGGACCACGTCTTCGAATGGTTCATCCGCAACAAACGCGCGGAGTGGGACGCCTACCAGGCCCAGGTGACCCAGTTCGAGCTGGACCGCTACCTGCCCCTCCTCTGAGCCCGACGACCGATGGACCCTCTCCTCTGCTTCCCGGCCGACCTTCCCGCCGAGGTGACGCTCGCGCTGCAGAACGCGGGCCTCGGCCACCAGAGCGTCACGGGGCCCGACGACGTGGCGGCCTCGGGCCCCGACGGCCGCATCAACGGCTACTCGGGCGCGCTCGTCGTCAGCGGTGACGACATGTCCGCCGCCATCGCCTTCTGCCGCCACGTCCGTCTGCGCGAGGTGCCGATGACCCCGTTGCTCCTCGCCATCGGGACGGACCAGGTCGGCGACCTGTTGCTGCGCGACGACCTCTACGACGACTTCTGTGTCCTGCCCGCCCGGCCCGACGAGCTGGTGGCGCGCCTCCAGCACCTCTTCTGGCGCACCGGGCAGAGCATGCGTCCCGACATCATTGAGTACGGACCGCTCATGCTCAATCTCGAGACGTACCAGGCTGCGGTGTCGGGACGGGTGCTCGACCTGACCTACATGGAATACGAGCTGCTGCGATTCCTGGCCGGACACCCGGCCAAGGTCTTCACCCGCGAGACGCTGCTCAGCCGGGTGTGGGGCTACGAGTACTACGGCGGAGCGCGCACCGTCGACGTGCACATCCGGCGGCTGCGGGCCAAGCTCGGAGAGGAGCACGCCCACTTGATCCAAACGGTCCGCTCGGTCGGCTACCGCTTCGGACAGGTGGCCTGGCACCCCGGGGTGGCGCAACGCAACGGCGGCGCGGGGTCGACGCCGGCAGCGACCGCCCCGTCCTCTCAGACCGCCGCCCCGTCTTCTCAGACCACCGGCGCGTAGGCCCAGGCTTCGACCTCGATCCGGGCGCCGATCGGGAGCGCAGCCACGGCGACGGCCGAGCGAGTCGGACGGTTCTCCGTGAAGTACTGCACCCAGACCTCGTTCACTGCGCCGAACTCGGACATGTCGACGAGGAACACCGTCGTCTTGACCACGTCGGACAGCGTCGCGCCCTCGACGGCGAGCACTTCGGCCACGTTCTCGAGCACTTGGCGTAACTCGGCCACCGTCCCGCCCTCGACCAAACGGGCCGCGCCGCTGCTGTCGGTGGCCAGGCCGACCTGACCTGAGGTGATGACCCAGTCGCCGACGCGGCGGACGGGCGAATAGGGACCAACGGCAGGACTCATACGCGCTCCTCTCAGCTCCGCGATGGTGCCACGTCCCGCGCCGGGGACCGCACGGCGTCGCGCCGGGTGGGCCAGTGTCCGGGCAACCCCTCTGCGACCCAGGCCGCGGCCAGTGTGGCGGCAAACACCGCGTCCGACCCGTTCACCGGCTGGCCGTCTTCCTCGTGCAGCCGGATCGAGACCTCGGGCATGTCACGGGCGGCGAGAATGCCGAAGGAGCGGATGGTCAGGTCGACCGGTGCTCCGCCGGCGTCGACGGCGATCCCCTCGCTCCACACCATGCCGAGCGCCTGGTGCACCGCGCCCAGGGCGTAGGAACGCAGCGTGACCGGACAGAGGATCTCACCGGCCCACACGTCGACCTCCACCCAGCCGCGCGGCAGCTTCCACGTGCAACTCGACGCGGGCACTGCCGGCGCCCGGCACGCCGACGTGCGCCTCACCGAAGCCGGCCGGGCCACGCGGTGCTGCGAGCGCGGCCCGCGCCGCCAACAGCTCGGCCCGCACCGCGACACGCAGGTCGGGCGACACGGGCGGCCCGAGCACGTCGATCAGCTCCACCTCCACGCCGGGGTTGCCCGCCCGCAGGGAGGCCGCCAGGGGTTCGAGATCGGCGGAGTCAGTGCTGCGGCCGATGCGGACGACACCTGTCCCGTCGGGGCGCAGCGCCAGCGCCAGCGGCGGCCGCTTGGCGCCGCGTCGCACGACGTCCTCACGCCGCCACACCACGCGCACCGCGTCACCGGTGGCATCGGCAAGCTGACGGGCGAGCGCCGGTACCGGACTGCGCCGTTTGCCCCCGAACGCGCCGCCGTTGGCCAGGGGTGAGGCCGGCAGGTGGCCGGGCCGGCACCAGCTGGCGTCCGGCTCGACGTAGGCCGGCTCGAGCCAGGACGTCTGCAGCGTCAGGGCCCAGTCGCCCTCCGGCAGCGCGACCGGGTGTGACAGGGGCACCGTGCTGTTGCGGCCCTGGACGCGCCCGCCCGCTGCCCTGGCCGCGCGCAGGTCGGCCGCCAGCGGTCCGTCCGCCCCCAGTTGGACCCGTGCCGTCGACGGTGCGGAGTCGTCGGCGAACCCGCCGGCGCCGAGGACCACGTCGCACCCCGAGGCCTGAAAGCTCGGCCCCTCGACCTGGGCGCGCCAGGCGGCCAGCACCGGGTTCCGCGGATCGCCGGAGGGGGGAGCAGGGGCCCCGTCGACCTCCAGCGCAGTACACGCGGCCTCGACGATCGATTGCCAGCCCGTGCACCGGCACAGATGCGCACGCAACGCCGACTCGATGTCCCGCCGCGTCGGCGGCGTCCCCGCTCTCGCCTGCTCCAGCGCGGCGAGGCGGAGGACGATGCCCGGCGTGCAGAAGCCGCACTGACTGGCGCCGTGCTGGACGAACGCGGCCGCCCAGCGGTCGCGCAGCGCGTCGGGTGCTCCCTCCAGAGTGGTGACGTGGCGGCCGGCGATGCGTCGCACGGGCGTGACGCAGGCGACGCGTGGTGCGCCGTCGACCCACACCGTGCAGCAGCCGCACTGGCCCTGCGGGCTGCACCCGTCCTTCACGGACCGGCAGCCCAGCTCCTCGCGCAGTGCGTCCAGCAGGCTGATCCCGTCCGCGACCGCGACGGCGTCGCCGTTGAGGGTGAACGCGACGGGTATGGGCGCAGGCGCGCCGACGTTCGGGGGTTGCCCGGGGGTGGTGCCGGTTCCGCTCAGGAGGCGGGGTACCCGGCGCTCAGCTGAAGGAGGAGCCGCAGCCGCAGGTGCGGGTGGCGTTGGGGTTGATGATGTTGAAGCCGGCACCCTGCAGACCGTCGCTGTACTCGAGGGTCGAGCCGGTCAGCAGCTCGGCGCTGGCGGAGTCGACGACGACCCGGACGGAGCCGAACTCGCGCACGACATCATCGGACATGACCTCGGTGTCGAAGAACATCTCGTAGCTGTAGCCCGAGCAGCCACCGGGCTTGACAGCCACCCGCAGCGCCAGCTCCTCGCCCTCTTCCTGGGCCAGCAACTCGGCGACCTTGGCCGCGGCGTCGTCGCTGAGCGTCACCGGTGCCGGCTTCTTCCCGATGTTGACGGAAGTGGACATCGTCGTCACTGGATCCTCCTCATTGCGCCCGACCGCTGGCGACCAACCGACCGGGGTGCACGGTGCGCCTCGGACCCCACCATGTTACCGGCGCCGAGCTGACCCCAGCACCCGCGGCGCCCAGGGCCGGAATTCCCCGCCACGCAGGTACAATTCCCGTCATGACGCCCCCCACCGCTCCGACCCCACCGCCGGGCGAGCCGGCGCGGGAGGCCCGCGAGGAGGAAGTCCGAGACTCCTTGCGCGCGGTGGTCGACCCCGAGCTGGGAGACACCATCGTGGACCTCGGCATGGTCCGGGCCATCAGCGTCGAGGGCGGCGACGTCACCGTCGACGTGGCTTTGACGATCGCCGCTTGCCCGTTGCGCAGCCAGATCGAACGCGACGTGGTGAACCATGTGCGGTCCCTCGACTGGGTGCGCACCGTCGACGTGCAGGTGGCGTCCATGGACGCTGAGGAGCGGGCGGCGGTCATGGCGCGGGCGCGCTGGAAGGCTCGTGAGGACGCGCCCGACACCGCGATCGCCCCCTCGACCAGAGTGCTGGCCATCGCGTCGGGCAAGGGCGGCGTCGGCAAGTCGTCGGTCACGGTCAACCTGGCGGTGGCGCTGGCCTCCCGCGGCCTGGTCGTCGGGGTCCTCGATGCCGACATCTGGGGATTCTCCGTTCCCCGGCTGCTGGGGATGGAGGGCGAGGTCGAGGCGAGAGCAGGGAAGATGATCCCGTTGGAGCGCTCCGTCGGATCGGGCACGGTGCGGGTGCTGTCCATGGGCTTTCTGGCCGACGAGGAGCAGGCCATCATGTGGCGCGGGCTCGTCCTGACCCGGGCCGTGCAGCAGTTTCTGCAGGACGCACACTGGGGCGACCTCGACTACCTCCTCATCGACCTCCCCCCGGGCACCGGCGACGTGCAGATGGGGCTGGCCCGCCTGCTGCCCCGCACGGAGATGCTCGTGGTCACGACGCCACCGGTGGCGGCCCAGAAGGTGGCGGCTCGGGCCGCCGACATGGCGCGTCGGGGCTACCTGCGGGTGGCCGGGGTCATCGAGAACATGAGCGACTTCACCTGTGAGCACGGCACCACCTACGCGCTCTTCGGGTCGGGCGGCGGAGCCCGTTTGGCGCAGAGTCTCGGGGTCCCGTTGGTCGGGACCATCCCGCTCCATCCGGACCTGGCCGCCGGGGGGGACGCCGGTGTGCCCGTGGCCATGGCGGGCGGGGCCAGCGAGCTCGGCTCCGTCTTCGCGGAGATGGCCCGCGTGATCGCCGAGGACGTGGCACCGATCGTCGACGTCCAGGGCTGTTCGGCTCGTCTCATGGAGCGGGTCGAGGCCGCCGTGGCCCAGGCGGACACCGGAAGCTGAGACCAGCTCCGGCCGCCCCGTGATCAGGCGGCGGCCCAGCGGGTCTCGATCCCGTCCTCGCCGGGGGGCGCATCGGCCGGGCGCGCCCTGCCATCCTGCCCGAGCGCCCGCAGGTGGGCCCACAGCGAGAATCTGGCCACCGGAAGTTGGCGCTCGGTGACGTCGCCGTAGACCTCGGGCAGGAGCTCGTCCACCGTGGCGGCGCCGGCACGAGCCAGCGCGGACGCGATGGTCTCGTGGCGCCCGAGGCGGTGCGCCACCAGGGCGTCGATGACCTCGGGGACGTGGTCCATCAGCCGTCCGTGCCCGGGGGCCAGCGTCTCGATGGCTGGTGTGGCGTCACGCACCCGGGCCAGGCTGGTCAGGTACTGGTGCAGATCACCGTCGGGCGGTCGGATCACGACCGTCGAGCCGTGCATGACGTGATCCCCGGTGAGCAACAGGGCGTGCTCCTCGACCAGCCAGCACAGATGGTCCGACGCGTGGCCCGGGGTGTGCAACGCCCGCAGCGTCAGGTCCCCCGTCCTCGCCGGCCCGGGAGAGGTCACGGACCACCCCTCCCGGGCCCGTACGTCCGGGGCGAAGTCCTCGGCGGGGCCGTAGCCCACCACGCGGGCCCCGGTTGCCGCGGCCAGCGCGGCCGCACCCGGCGCGTGGTCGACGTGGGTGTGGGTGACGAGGATGGAGTGGATCGGGCCGAGCCGGGCCGCGGCGGCCACGATGGCCGCCGTGTGCGCCGCATCGGCCGGGCCGGGGTCGACGACGACGGGCCGGGTGCCCCCCACCAGATAGGTGTTCGTCCCCGGCCCGGTCATGAGCCCGGGATTGGGGGCGGTCAGTCGCAGCACGCCGGGGGCGACCTCGTCGACACGGCCCGTCTCGGGAGCGGGCCCGGTGCCGAAGTCCGGCACCGCCGGGATCACGGCGTCTCGGTTGCCCGGCCAGTCGGACGCGGCCCGGGCGCGGCCTCCGGACCTTCTTCGTTGGCCCGCATGGAGACCTCGCGCACCGCCTCGTTGAAGTCACCGCGTGCGCTGCCGTCACCGGGGTCGGGCACGGCGCCACGCTCGTAGCCGGGATCACCGGGAAGCACGATGCGCATGCCATTGCCGTCCGGCACCACCCGCGGCTCAATGGCAGGGACCGCGCTCGAGGCCTCCTCGGCTGCCGCCAGCAACGCTGCGCTCGTGGCGAAGCGCCCGATCACCTGAAGGTTGCGGATGGTCGGGAAGATGATCTCGATCTCCCCGGCGCGGTGCCGGCCCAACGCGTCGTGGGGGGAGATCCATACGTCGGCGATGGTCTCGCCCGCGTCGTGAGCGGCGATCTGACCCGGGGGGGCTGCGGCGACGAAGAACCGGGTGTCGTAACGGCGCGGCGCACCACGCGGAGTGATCCAGTGGGCGAAGTAGTGGATATCGCCGACCGACAGGCGCAGGCCCTCGTCGCGGCAGAGGTCGAGGAAGCGACGGCTGCCCTCGTTGACGGCGACGCGCTCGCCGGCGAAGCGCGCTTCTTCCTCGGAGTTCCCGGCCAGCAGGTCGGGACCGCCCGGGCGCTGGGCCAGGAGGATGCCCGCTTCCTCGAAGGTCTCGCGCACCACTGCAACCCAGTAGGCGAGGCCGCCGGACTCGAAGCCCAGCAACGCACTCGCCCCGGCGTCGGTGCGGCCGGCGCAGAGAGCCTCGGCCTCGCGACCGCCGTCGAGCGGGTCGACCGCCCCACCGGGGAACACGTAGGCCCCGCCCACGAAGTCCGAGCGGAGGTTGCGCCGCACCATCAGGACCTGCAGCGTCGTCCCGCCCGTCGGCGCCGGCGCGTCACGCACGAGCATCACCGTGGCGGCGGGGCGGATCTCCACCGGGGCCGGGGCGGACGCGCCCGGAGCGGCCGCATCCGGAGCGGCCGGAGGTGGCGGGGGAGGGGGAGCCGATGCAGGCACGCCGGAGAGGGTACCGGCAGCAGGAGGCGGCGCCCCCGGAACGGGGGCACCCCTTGGCTAACCTGACCCGGTTCATGAGCCAGTCCGCCTCCGAGCCCGCGTCGGCGCCCTTCCTGCGCCACATGCCGCGTCGCTATCTCGCTCTCGGGCTCATCATCGTCGCCATCTGCCTGCTCGGCGCGCTCGTCCTGGTGCGGGACAACTCCGGGCCGAGCACCACGTCGACGGTGGAAACCTTCAGCCCGGCGCCGTCGTCGCTCGTCTCCAGCGTGACGTCGGTCCCCACGTCCGTGTACGACGCCGTCGGGGTGAGCTCGCCGGCCATTCCCGTCCGGGCTCCGCGGCCCGTCGGCACCGGCAACACGTCGATGTGGTTGGCCGCGGCCGGTGCCGGTCCGCCTCTTCCCGTGGTGTTCTTCTACGGCGCCGAGTTCGCGCCGTACGCCGCCGTCCAGCGCTGGCCGCTGGTCCTGGCGCTCTCGCGTTTCGGCACCTTCAGCCAGTTGGGCGTGATGCAGTCGAGTGCGACGACGGCGTTCGCCAACCTCTCGACCTTCACCTTCTGGAAGGTCAACTACGCCAGCAAGTACCTCGTTCTCGAACCGGTCGAGCGCTACAGCTCGCTGAATCCCACCGGGGGGCGCTATCTCAAGTTGGAGAGGCCCAACGGCCGTCAGGCGGCGGCGATCGCCAGCTACGGCGCCGGTGCAAACACGTTCGCCCTCCTCGACGTGGCCAACCGCTACGTCCTCAACGGATCGAGCTTCGGTCCCGGCGTGCTGGCGGGACTCTCACAGAGCCAGATCGCCGGGAACCTCGGCACGCCGGCCAGCCCGATGACCCAAGCCGTCGTGTCGGCGGCCAACCAGATCACCGCCGCCATCTGCGCCGTCGACGGTGACAAGCCCGGATCCGTGTGCGACAGCAAGGGCGTGGAAGCCGCCGAACAGGCACTGAAGGCCACGCCCTCGCACTGAGGCGGGGCGGGCCCCTCAGGAGCGACTGCGGTGCCGCGTCAGCTGGCCCGGCGGTCGAGCATGAGCTTGCGCTCCAGCTCGTTCATCCCACCCCATATCCCGTGTGGTTCACGAATCCTGATGGCGTACTCCAGGCAATCGCCGCGCACGCGGCACTGGTCGCAGATGTTCTTGGCCCGCATCTCGCGCGAGGCCTTCTCCTCCTTGCGTTCCGCATGCGACGGAGGAAAGAACACCGCCGCCTGCGGCCCCCGGCACGCTGCCTTCAATTGCCATATGTCTTGTCCCTGGTGCATCAAAACCCCCCGATAGGGCACATCTGATCCCCCCGCTGAGGTCAAGCTACCGCCGGGGGTTGGCGCTTTCAAGGGGTGTGACCAGGATCTTTGGACGGTGAACGATCTGCGGACGAGGCCCTGGCGCTACGCTCGGCCCCACATGGACGTGGGTACCTTCTGCGCACAGAGCCACGTCATCGTCGTTGCAGGCAAGGGTGGCGTGGGCAAGACCACCATGAGCGCGGCCCTGGCCAAGATGGCCGCCGGCGCAGGGAAATCAGTGCTCATCGTCGAGCTCGAGGGCAAGTCGGGCATCACGACTGCCTTCGGGCGTCACGGGGACCTGGGCTACGAAGAAGTCCTGCTCGCACCCGCTACACCGGGTGGTTCCGGCCCGATCCGGGCCCGGCGGCTCACTCCGGATGACGCGCTGGTGGAGTATCTCGAGGAGCACGGCCTGAAGCGGGTCTCGAAGCGGCTGGCGCACTCCGGGATCCTCGATGTGGTCTCGACCGCCATTCCAGGCATCCGTGACGTGCTGGTGCTGGGCAAGGTGAAGCAGCTCGAGCGGGACGGCGCCGCCGATCTGATCCTGGTGGACGCCCCGGCGACGGGCCACGCCATCACGTTCCTGACCTCGGCCAGCGGGCTGGTCAGTGCGGCGAGGGGCGGGCCGCTGCGCACCCAGGCTCAGGACGTCGTCGACCTGCTCAGCGATCCGGCGCGCTGCCGGGTGATCCTGGTGACGCTGCCCGAAGAGCTGCCAGTGTCCGAGACGGTCGAGTCGGCCTACACGCTGGAGGACAAGGCGGGGGTCCAGCTGGGCCCGGTCATCGTCAACGCCTGTGACCCCGAGCCGGTGGGGCTCGAGCGGCCGGCGGTGGAAGTGGCTGCCGCGGCGGGGGTGACCGTGGCGCCTGACCATCTGGTCGCGCTGGAGGAGGCCCGAGCGTTCCGGCTGGCCCGCCACGCCGTCTCGGCCGAGCAGATCGAGCGCCTTCGACGCGAGCTCCCCCTGCCGCACCTCCAGGTACCCGCGCTCGACGCCGCCTCCATCGGGCCAGTCGAGACCGAGATGCTGGCGCGTGCCTTGGCCGATGCCGTGCGCGAGCTCGTGCCCGAGGCGGCGGCATGAGCGTGACGGGTGAGGACGGTGGGGGCGGAGGTGGGTCCGGCGGGGTTGCGGGCGAGACCCCGGCGCAGGCCCCGGCGACGCTGCCCGGCCTGGTGGCCGAGCGCTCCGTCGTGGTGTGCTGCGGTTCGGGCGGCGTCGGCAAGACGACGGTATCGGCCACCTTCGCTCTGGCGGCGGCGCGGGCGGGCCGGCGTTCCTGCGTCGTCACCGTCGACCCGGCGCGGCGGCTGGCCGACGCCCTGGGCGTGGAGTCGCTCCCCAACACACCCTCGGAGGTACAAGGAGACTGGTCCGGCCATCTGTACGCACTGATGCTCGACTCGAAGGGCACGTTCGACGACCTCGTCCATCGGTACGCGCGGACGCCCGAGCAGGCCGAGGCCATCCTGGCCAACCGGCTCTACCAGAATCTCGCCGGCGCGCTCTCGGGCACCCAGGAGTACATGGCCATGGAGAAGCTCTACGAGTTGGTCCATTCCGAGGAGTTCGACATCGTGGTCGTCGACACGCCGCCGACCCGCAACGCGCTGGACCTGCTGGACGCGCCGCGGCGGCTGACGCGCTTCTTGGAGAACCGCCTGTTCCGGGCGCTCCTGGTCCCGACACGCATGTCCCTGCGGGCGGTGGGCGTGGCCACCCAAGCGCTGCTGCGCACAATCTCCAAGGTGGCCGGAGCGGAGATCGTGCAGGACACTGTCGGCTTCTTCCAGGCCTTCGAGGGGATGGAGGACGGGTTCCGCAGCCGGGCCACCGCTGTGCACGAGCTCCTCGCCGACCCGGCCACGGCCTACGTACTCGTGACCTCGGCCCGGCCCGACGCCGTCACCGAGGCCGGGTTCTTCGCCGAGAAGCTGGCAGAGCGGGACGTGGCCGTGGCCGCGCTGGTGGTCAACCGGATCGCGCCTTCCTTCGGTGACGCCACCGTCGCGGCCTGCAGAGCACGCGCCGGAGCTCGATGCCTTGGAGGCCAACCTGACGGCACTCGACGCGTTGGCGGACCGGGAGAACGGCGCGTTCGCCGGGCTGGCGGCACAGGTGGCACCGGCACCCGTCGGCCGCATCCCGCTCTTCGGGCAGGACGTGCACGAGATCCTCGGGTTGGAGCGGGCAGCCGACCAACTCTTCTCCTGAGGCGGCCGGATCGGTTTCAGCAGCCCGGGGCGGGTCCGATAGTGTCCGGTCCGTGCAGACCATCCTGGTCGCCAGCGACGCACCGACACTCCGCAAGGACGTGGAGGCGGTCGTCAGCGGGCCCGACATCGAAGTGCGCGCGGTCACCTCGGGTCCGGAGGTGGTCACCTTCGTGGCCGAGGAGTCGCCGGACCTCCTCATCGTCGACATGCAGATGGGCAACATGGGCGGCATGGCCGTGTGCCTGGAGCTGCGTCTGCAGGAGTCCTACGACGCGCTGGACCACGTGGCGGTGCTCATGCTGCTCGATCGGCGTCCCGATGTCTTCCTCGCCCGTCGATCGGACGCCGAGGGCTGGCTGGTCAAACCCCTCGACCCGCTCCGGCTCCGGCGTGCCGTCGCCGCGCTGCTCGACGGCGGCATTTACGCAGACGACTCGTTCACGCCGGTACCCGTGCTGGTGGGCGGCGGACCCCAGCTGCAGTCGGGAACCGAGTCGCGAACCTGAACGCCGTCGCCGTGTCGCAGCGATCACGACGACTGTGGCGCCGATCCGAGGGCGCCGACGATCCGAGCAGAACGGACCGCCAAACACTCGAAGCTGAGGCTTCCGAGCAGGAGCGCTTCATCACCGAGGCCTTGGCGGACCTGCGCGACATGGACGTGCGCGAGGTGATGACACCGCGGGTCGACGTGACCTACCTGACCATCCCGGTGCAGGCCGAGGACATCGCGCAGGCAGTGCGGACGTCCGGGCACAGCTGCTTCCCCGTTGTGCACGACGACCTCGACGATCTGATCGGCATCCTGTTCGTGAACGACATCTTCCGCACCAACCGTCCCGGTTCGCGGGCCGACGGTCACGACGACGAGCCCCGGGATGCCACCGATCCCAGCCCGCTGGAGATCTCACGCAAGGTTCGCCAGCCGTATCTGCTGCCCGAGTCGCTCGGGGTCCTGGAGGCACTGGCGGACATGCGCAAGCACCGCCGCGCCTTCGCCGTCGTGGTGGACGAGTACGGCGGTGTGGCGGGGGTCCTGACGGTGAAGGACCTCCTCGAGCCCCTGGTGGGGGATTTGCACGACGAGTTCGACGAGGTCGAGGAGCCCCACATCGTGCGGGTCGACAACACCCGCTGGCTCATCGACGGGCAGACCAATGTCGACGACGTGCGCGAACGCATCGGCATCGAGATCCCCGACGGGGAGTACGTCACCTTGGGGGGGCTCCTCTTCGAGCGCTTTGGCCACATTCCGGCCGAGGGCGAGGCCGTCCGCGTGGGGGACTGGGACATGCGGGTGGTGGAGATGGACAAACGGCGAGTGGCGCAGGTGGTGGCCACCTTCGCCGGCAGCGAGCCGGGACCGGCAGTGGGTGGTGCGGACGCACCAGGTGCCGGCACCGGAGCCGCGTCGGCCAACGGTTCCGGAGAAGCGGCGGGCTGAGGCCGCGGTAGTCTTGCTCGTTGCTCCCTCCGGGGGGCGGACGGGCTGTGGCGCAGCTTGGTTAGCGCGCTGCGTTCGGGACGCAGAGGTCCCCGGTTCAAATCCGGGCAGCCCGACTCTGATGGACCTGTTCAGGAGTGATGGCGGAACCCCAGGTCTTCACTGAACCGAAAGCGTTGGCCGCGAGCGGACGGTGTCTCAGGTGTTCGTCAGCCGCGAGAGCCACCCGAGAGGTCCACGTCGCTGCAGCCGGATGAACACCCCTGCGAGACGGTCATCGAGAAGCGATCCAGTCGTGGCCCTGCTGCTGCTGCTGTATCGCTCCAATGGCTCGCCGGACCCTCTCGTGGCGATCGCCACGAATTTCGCACCATGTGGTCCTGCTCTGGCTGAGGCGATCGCGGAAACGCTCGGTCATCCACCCTGGGAGGTGCTCTCCGTCTCGGAATCCATCTTGAACAAATGAGATGTCCCGAACGATCCCCTTCGCTGGCCCGGTCAGGGTGCGATTCTCATCGCTCACAACCTCAGAGCGATGTTCTGAAGGCCGGTCGTAAGGCGCCCCATTTCGCCGGGAAGAGGGCGCCACTTCGGGGATAGGTTGCTGAATCTGCGGTCACTTGAGGCGTCTGGATCGACAAGGTCGGAGCTGATTGTGCCGATATCACTCAAATGAGCCGGTCCATGGCGAACTTCGAAGCCGTTTTGGGGGCCGCTCAAACTGGTGAGAACTGGGCGGTAGAGCGCCTCTACGTCCAACTTCATCCGTCCCTTCTCCGCTACTTGCGCTGGCAAGAACCATCGGTCGGCGATGATCTGGCTTCGGAAACGTGGCTCGCCGTCGCCGAAGGACTCGGCCGTTTTGAGGGTGACGAGCAGGCATTTAAAGGCTGGATCTTCACGATTGCCCGGCGTCGTTTGTCCGACCATCGTCGGAAGGAGGGACGCCGCCGGACCAGCCCTGCTCCCGACGATGTGCTCGCGGAGACGGCAGGTGCAGAGGATCCATCCGAACTGGCGTTGGCCCGGATGTCAGCTCAGACTGCTATCGCGCGGCTGGCCGCGCTGCTGCCCTCTGAACAGGCTGAAATCGTGGTGCTCAGGGTCGTGGGCGGCCTTGGGGTGGACGAAGTGGCCCGAATTCTCGGCAAACGGCCGGGCGCCGTTCGAACCCTCCAGCACCGAGCACTCCGTCGGCTCGCGGCCCAGCTCAAAGACACATTTCCCCTCGAGGTGTAACGCACGCATGACTTGGGACGATCTGTACCTCGACATGGTGAGACATCCAATCGATGACCACACGGCCCAGCGACTCTTCGCTGGCGCTCTCGACCCGGAGGATGCACCACCGGGCTACGCACCGGTGGCTGCGCTGATGCAAGCTGCAGCGGGGCCGGCAACTGCCGATGAGGTCGTTCGCAGTGGCGACGATGTCTCTGCGGTTGCCGCCGTGGTGCACGCAGGGACCGAAACAAAGACAAGAGAAGGGACCCGTCACGTGCCCTTCAGGCGCCTCGGTTCGAAGGCCATCGCCATCGCCATCCCGGCACTGGCGCTGACGGCCACGGGGGCGGCCGCGGCCACCGGTTCGTTGCCGACTCCAGCCCAGTCTGCAGTTCACGGTGCCCTCGGGCACGTCGGGGTCTCGGTGCCGTCGGGCGGACAGCCCTCCTCGGGCAGCAATCCCGGAACCATCGACACGCACACACCAAACAACACGAGTGCTGTGGGCCCCAATGCGTCGGGCCCCGCAAAGTTCGGGCTGTGTCAGGCGTACGCGGCGAGTGGCGGACACCCAAACAGCAACAGCGTTGCCTTCAAGAATCTCCAGAAGGCGGCAGGAACTGCGGGCATCGCCGCGTTCTGCGCCGGCGTGACGCCCGGTTCTGGGTCTTCCGATACGCCGACGGGGTCCTCCGGTGCAGCCGGAGACCGCGAGGGCACCGGGTCAGCGACTGGGACTCCCACGGCGCCTCCGGGGAATCAGTCGCAAGTTTCCAACGGGTCACCGTCCGCGGACTCCGCGTCGGAAACGCCTGCGACGCCCGCTGGTCCGCCTGCTTCGACGCCGGGTTCGGAGCACGCGTCGACGTCAATTCCGGCTGGCCCTCCGGCTTCGACGCCGGATTCGGATCACGCTCCCACACCTACGTCGGCTGGTCCGCCCGCATCGACGCCCGGTTCGCATGACACGCCATCGTCCACGCCAAACCCAGCTGCGGGGAGGCCCTAGTCCCGGACATCGGTCCCAACAGAAATCGTCCCAAGATCGGGTTGAGCATCGGGAGAAGTGCGCCAACCTTCTCCAGCTCACGCCCAGCCGGGCGAGCGGCCTCCTCTACACCGCCAAAGCGGGGCCGTTCGCCCGGCACTTCTCCGAGGGAGCGGACTCGAACTCGGCTACCGTCACCGACGAAGGTCGAAGCGCTCGAGTCCACCAGAACTCATCGGCGTGAGTATTGGTGCGGGCGAACCCGGGGGTCCCGCTCATGGATCACCGTGTCCCCGAAGAAATGTCGAGGCGCAGCCTTCAGGGGTGCGCTTTCCCGGGGTGCGGCGTCCTTGACCGCCGCCTGCTTCCGTCCTACAAGGGCGACCATCCGCCACTCATGCGACAGACGCAGCCCCGTGACGACATTCCACCCTTGAGCACATCCACTTCTGGGCCGATGTCATCATTCGCTCGAGAAGGTCTCACGGGAACCGGCTAACAGCCGGGCGCGTTCCTGCCGGGGGGTCAGGTCGAACCAGCGGCGACAGCTCCGGCCGAAAGCGGATTGCTCGCTATAGCCGAGCAACGCGGTGATTTGGGTGAGCGGAAGGCCCGGCTGGGACAGGTACTGCTCCGCGAGATCACGTCGAGCCACATCCTTGATTGCTTCGAACGTTGTGCCTTCGTCTCGTACGCGCCGTTGCAGCGTTCGAGGATGCATGTCGAGCGCTCTCGCCACCGCGTGTTGGCTGCACGTGCCGGTTCCTAGCAATGCCTCAACGGCCTCGCGAACTTGCACTGTCAGGGTCACTCTCCCCCCCGACAGCTGGCTGTCCAAATAGCGGGTGGCGACGTCGTGAAGCTCCTGGAGGCTTTCGCTGATGGGCAGCTCGAGGTCGGCCTCGGCGACGGCCAAGGCGGCCTGGTCGGCTCCGAAGACGAGGGGGGCGTTGAAGCGGGTGCGATACATGGCCTCGGATGCCACCGCTGCGTGCGGAAGCCAAACCTGACGGAGGCGGCATCGTCCTTCTGACAGGAGCGTCATGATGCGCCAGGTCAGACCGATGCCGTGCTCTGCTGTTTGTGCCCACCCGGTTTTGTGCTCCGAAAGAAGCCTGAACTCCAGCCGGGCTTCGCCACGGGGTTCCCCGGTTTTGATGGTGAAGGCGAGGGCAGCGTTGTAGACCTCGAGATACTTCGACGCACACTGCATCGCCTCGCCCACTGTGGCGGAATATCGCATCGCCACTGCGAGCGTCCCGAGGATACCGATGTCTTGGCGCTCGGCCAGGCGAAGCCCGAAATCCGGACTGCGCAATTGCACGGTAGAGCGTTCCAACAGATCGGTAAGGGCCTCGAAGCTGATGAAGGCGGTCAGTTGCCTGAGAGCGGCAGGATCGATGCCCGCTTGTCCTAAGAGCCGGGTGGCATTGCCTCCCAAGTCGCCGACAAGCTCTTGATAGCCCCGCAGCGATTGGGCTTGGACCATGGCGGCCACAGTCATCTTCGGTGTCTCCAGATGGCAAAAGTCTGTCGCCAAATGTCCAGAGGTGCAACCCCCGGTATCCCACAATATTGCAATGCCCGTCATCCGGAGAGCGAGCAGACAAAGGGCGTCGGATGTGTGGGTGATCGGAGAGGGAGTCCACTTCGTGCATGGATTCGATCACGACCACTCCGCGTTGATCATGACCATACGGGCCTGTGATGCGAAACGCTTCGGTTCTCGACGGGAGGCCGAGCTTTGGGTCAATCGGTACGGAAAGGACCTGGAGTCGTACCGCATCCTTGTCGGTGAGCAAGGGGAGCCGGCTGCCTCACGATCGACCCAGTGGGCGGCAGAAAGCTGGGGTCTCGATGGCTCGTGACGAGTTCCTGCAACACCTTGCAACTGTTCCTCTGTTCACGAACTGCACCAAGAAGCACCTTCAGGAGATTGGCAAGGTGGCGACCCAGGTGACCCTTCCTGCGGGGAAGGTTCTTGCTCGCGAGGGGGAGGCTGGTCGTGAAATGTTCATTTTCCTTCAGGGAACCGCGTCGGTGTCACGCCATGGACAGCGCGTGGCCACGAGGACTGCTGGCGACGTCGTCGGCGAACTCGCGGTCATTTCGAATCGGCCTCGCAACGCCACCGTGGTGGCAGACACCGAACTGTGGACACTGGTTCTCACTTCAGCTGGTTTGAACCAACTTCTCGATGATATTCCCGGGTTGGCGAAGCACTTGCTGCGTGAGGTCGTGGATCGGCTGGAAACAGCTTCCACGAATGGCGCGCACTAAGTACCGGCTCTTTGCGATGGCGGCCTCGAGGCGACACCACGACCGAGCAAGCGCGTCAGGTCATCAGAAGATTGCAGTTAGCGTCGGACCGAGAGCAGCGTGTCCGCCCAATGCTCAGGCCCGTACGTGCTGGCAATCTCGCTGCTCCGCCGCCCCCACTCCTTGCGCTGCTCCTCGCTTGCCTCCGATAGCTCTGTGAGCGCGTCGGCCAGTCCGACGGGATCGTCACCGGGCACTGTAAAACCATTGGCCGGAGTGGCCATCTCGCGCGCGGCGCCTGCCCCGTCGGAGATCACCACCGGGAGACCGGCTGCACACGCCTCCAATGCCACGACGCCCCACGAGTCGTACCGGCTGGGCAGAACCAACGCGCCCGCAGCCCCGTAGAGGTCGGGCAGTGCGTCCGGTTGGATGAAGTCGCGCATCTCGACGCCCGGAAGCGCGCCCAGGCCTCCGTCGAAAGGACCGTGACCCACTACCTGCAGTCCCCAGGGACTTGTGACACGCGTGCGGTAGATCCGGTAGGCCTCGGCTAAGACATCCGGTGCCTTCTCCGGAACCAGGCGACCGCAAAAGAGAAAGGTCGGGTCCACCCAACGGTCGGCGCCGCCGGCCGCGACAGCGGCGAAGCGAACCTCGTCAACCGTGCACGCCCCCAGGATCAGCGATTCCGGCCGGAAGCCAAGCCGGTGGGCATACTCGGTTGCGCGGACTCCCGGCACGAAGACCCGGTCAAACGCGTAGGGGCGAAGCCCCGCGAAGAGCACCTGCAGCACGCGCTGACGCGGCCTTCCCGTCCACCAGTTGTCTGTGAACATCACTGTCGTGGTGCCGTACCGGCGTCGAGCCCGGTGCAGAGCACGCCACAGCGCCGGGGTATGCCCGATGCTGCACGTGACGTCCGGCCGTGTCTGCTCGACGAGGTCGTTGAGCAGCGAGAAGGGCCAGCGCCATGAGGCGACGCGCAGATCGGCGCCGTGCAAGTCCAAGGCGGAGTAGTCGTAAGGGGCCATGGGATCAGGCGGGCGAACCAGCACTGTGACCTCGGCCCGATCCGCCAACGCACGGATGCCTGCCGCCCAATACCCAGACAGGCTGTGCCACAGGAGCAAGACCCTCGGCTTTTCCACTGCCATCAGGCACGCTTCCCGGAGTTGACCCCCTGCCACACGCTCCAGGCACCTCGTTCGGATGGGTCCAACAGGAGCGCTGCGATCACGACGCGGCGGTGTGACAGACATCCACCGATGTCCGTGGCACCACCCGACGGCGGAGCGCGTTCACTTGCACATGCACCGAACGCATGAACGGAGCGGTCTTCAGGAGGCGCCTTCCACGCGCTCACGATACTACGACGCACATCCGCGTCGGCACGCTCGGACGCGCTCGACGCACCAGGTGCTTGCGCGCGAGAAGTCCATCCGCTCGACGCCCCTCGCAGGGAATCCGGCCGACTCAGACCTCCTTCGACATGCGTTCATTGCGGCGATGCTGACCGTAGATCTCTGCCGCATAGAACACATCAAGACGGGCGGACGGAGAGACTCGCTGCAGTCGTCGACGGAGGACGAGGCTTCACTGTGCGGACGACGCGCTACAGTACGCACGGGAATATGCCCTCTGAGCTGGGCAATCAGTGGACTTTGGTACCGACGCAAAGGGAGGGAGACCGGCATGACGGCCAGCGGGTCCCAAGGAGACAAGTCTCCATCGCAACTGATCGACGACAGAATCAAAGAGCTCGACGATTGGCGGGGTGCCACCTTGAGCAAGCTGCGCTCCTTGGTCAAGGAAGCCGATCCCGACGTCGTGGAGGAGTGGAAATGGCGCGGCGTTCCAACGTGGTACCACGACGGGATGATCTGTACCGGTGAGAGTTACAAGAGCGTCGTAAAGATGACGTTCGCCAGAGGAGCGTCGCTGAAGGACCCCGCCGGCCTGTTCAACTCGAGCCTCGAAGGGAACGTGCGGCGCGCCATCGACTTCCACGAGGGCGAGAAGATCAATGAGAAGGCCTTCAAGGCACTCATTCGCGCCGCCGTCACCCTGAACTCGTCAAAAGCCAAGAAGTAAGCGACCGTCAACCGCCCGGCGGGACATCTTCAGCAGCCTCGTAACACGCCGTTACCGAGTGGCCGAATCCGGGTGGGAGCGCTGGACGCCGGACTCGACCCCAGGCTCCCGCCGCCGTGCTCACCGACCGCTCGACGAAATGGACGGCGCTCGAGGCACGGACTGGGCGCTCATCAGTTCGTCTGAGCCCCAGGTGATCGAGCGCCCTCTGACGGAGATAGTTGACCCGGTGATACGGCGCGATGTCGTCGTGCTCGAGCGACACCAACTGCAGGTCGAACATCGGTGCCAGGTCGGTCAAGCACCGATCTGACCATTGCGTGATGTGATGCGGGGGCAGGTCGAGAATGTTGTTGAGTTCGACACCCATGAAACCGTCGTGGGAGGGCACCGAGACAACGAGACGCCCCCCCGGGCGCAGGCTGCTCCGGCACTCCCGCAGGAACTGCCCGACGGCGGGGACGTGCTCCATCACCTGGAACGAGACGACGGCGTCATACCGGTCGGGCTGCGACGCAAGGTGGTCACCGAGGGACTCTCGGCGCACGTCGAGCCCGGTGGCCACCGCCTGCTCCACGGCCGAAGAGTTGAGCTCCAACCCGATGTAGGCGCCGCGCGTCGAGAGCAGCCGTCCGAACGCGCCCGCTCCCGCTCCGACCTCGAGGATCCGCTCCGCATCAGCAACGTGGCGCAGCGCGATGTCGAATTCGGGTTTGCTGTCCAAGTAGTACCAGGGGAGCTCCTCCAACTCCCGATACATCGATTCTGGTCCGGCCAACTCGTCGTCGAAGTACCGCAGGTCACACGTGGTGCAGTGTTGGTAGTCGATCTTCGGTGTCGCCATCCACGCACCGGGGTCGATCCCGAGATCCCGCATCCATATGGTTCGGAGCTCGGTGCGCAGGAGCCGGCCGATGACGGTGCCCGATCCCGAGCCACACAGTGGACACGCTTGCGACATGGCATTCCCTTCGTTGACACAGATCCCGTGGGTTTCGTCATCGATTCGGAGCCCGCTCCACGCCCGGAACACGGTCGGCGCAGGCTCGAGAGGGCCGACACCCCTCAACCGCAGTAGCGAGCAACCAGTCCGTCCATGGCAGTGCGGTAGGACCGGCTCATGTCCTCGAAGGAGCCACCGAGGTCGACCGTGCGGCCGCGAGATCGTCGAGCCAGGCTGAACTGCAGCGCCTTCGCTGCGGTGGCGACCGAGCGGAAGGCGTCGGCGACGATCAGCAGGTCGTCGCTCCCGCTCGCGGCCGGATCGTGTGCCGCCAGCCAGTCCACGAACGATGCCGCCAACTCGGCATTCGCTCCGCACTGACGGCAGGTCCCGAAGGCGTAGAGGTGGAAGGTTTCGATGTCCTGGGTGCCAAGCCAGGCAGCGTCCTGGTCCACACGCCGTTCGAAGCGGCGCATGGGATCGTCCGCGGGGCGGCGAGCCAGGTGCGCCCGTGTCAGTGCGATCGCCCCGCGGACGAGTTCGCCCGGATCACGGCGCATGCGGTCGAGACGGACCGTCTCGACATAGGGGGGCAACGAGATCGGGTCCGCGTAGCGGCCGATCCGGAACACGCCATCGAAGTCGTCCCCCTCGAGCTCGAAATATCCCGCGTTGTGGAAGTAGCCGAGACGACGTCCGTGCCGATCGACGCTGTTCGGAACCATGGCGCTCTTGGAATGCGCGAGTTGGTAGGACACGCCCTGCGTGTCGGGCAGGAACCACGCGTCGGCGTCCATGATGAGCAGCCGACCCAGCTCGAGTTGCTCCTCGACGTGGTCGACGAGCGGACGCCAGGCGTTGAACTCGGCCACCTCCAATCCGAACAGCGCGCGGAGATCCTCGGGCGGGAACTTGAAGAACGTCCACTGGTCGCCTTCGAAATCCGTGCTCAGCGTGAAGGCCGCCGCGGCCAGTGGATCGAGGCCGAGTGCATGGAGCAGTTCGATCCAGAGATCGACGTAGCAATTGGTCTCCGTCCACGTCCGCTCGTTTGCGTGCAGTGGATGTGGCTGATAGCCGGTGGGATCGAGCGCCAGCAGCCGCTGCCCTGTCCCAGAGGTCACGGCCAGAGTCGGTCCCGAGACGCCTTCGGCCAGTCTCCCGGGTCCAAACCGTGGGTCCGGAGCAGCGCCAAGGTGATGCGATCCAGCCCGAACCCGAAGCAACACGAATGGGCAACCTCGCCGTCAGCCGTCGCGATCCCGAACGGCTGCCCGAAGTGGTCGAGGTGGCAGTTGGCCGAGGCGATGGCGGTTGGGTGCTCGGCAGAATTGACGGGCGTGACAATCTCGAATTTGAGCGTCTCGGACCTCTGGTTCTCGGCCAGAATGCGGCCGACCCTGCCGAAGAACGGGTCGTTCGCCACGACCGTCTCGACCTTCAGACCCAGCGATTCGAGGATCTCCGAACCGAGCTGCAGCCAGCGGTCCCGATGCGCAGTGGCCGCTGCCGCGTCGCCCACGTAGACCAAGTCGTGCTGCCGGAACGACTGCATCCGTGCCGGGTCGAGGCTGGGCTCGTGTCGGAAGCACCAGCCCATCACGTCGTACCGGCTTCCCCCGGCGGGCAGGCGCCCGGTAAGGGTCGGATACAGGGGATGGCAGACGGCGGGACAGAGACTGACATCGGCTGCTTGAAGGAGTGCAGTCCACTCACCACCCGCCTGTGCCACGTCCATCAGCTTCTTGTGGTCTTTGTTGTCGCCCGTGAAGGTCGAGACTGTCCCGATCATGTCGGGGAACGAAGACAGATACCCGGTCTCCTCAAGGACGCGTCGCGGCATCACGGGCGGGAAGCGAAAACTCGCGGTTCCCTCCGACGAGGCCGTTGACATGACAAGGCGCTCGATTCCGGCCACGATGTCCTCGTACAGCGCTGAGCGGCCGTAGATCCCGTCGCTGTAGGTCGGCACCAGGATCCCTGCCGCTACCAGTTCGTCCCGGAAGGTTGTTCCGTCGGTCACCGCCGCCTCAATCATCCTTGTGCACCAACAGCATCTGTGCCGTGTTGCTGTTGATCCGGTCGTTGTTGACCATGACGGCTGCACCATGTGCATCGCGCAAGATCCGGCCCAGGCTGTACGGCGAGTCCTCCCGGTATCCGGACATGCCGCAGATGGCCATCGCCCGATTCACGATGTCAACCACAAGCGTCGAAGTCGATACCTTGAGGGAGTTCATGGCGATGGCAAAGCCCATGCCAGCGAGCGCGTCGAGGTCCTCGCATTCCCGGTCGTAGCGCTGGGCGGTGCCCCGGACCAGCTCCTCCATCCGCTGCAGCTGCGCGATCAGCTCAGCCAGCCGCAAGGCGGACGGAGGCGTGACCCCCGGCTTCTTTCGTGCCTCGGCCCGGACGAGGTGCCGCGCCTTGTCCGTCGCCGATGTCGCCAGGCCGAGCCAGACGGAGCTCCAGAGGATGTGCGAGACGGGCAGCATCGTCCGGCTCGAGATGTCGCCGTAGGGGTCGTCGAGAATGAGGTCGGCATCGCCCTCCGCGACGAGTCGGTAGCCCAGGCTGCAGGTCCCTCGGAAGCCGAGGGTGTCCCAGCCGCTTATCGGCTCCAAGGTGAGCCCGTCCGGCTGACAGAGCACGAGCACCTGGTCGTTCGACGGGCTCTCCGGCGAGCGGCGCGCGGTGGCGAGAATGCCGTCAGCGTGGGCCCCGTAGGAAATGACGGGCGCCATCTTCTCCAGCCGTATACCTCCTGCGTGAGTGTGCTCGACGGTGCACACGCTTGTGCGGACGTCACCACCCACTCCGATTTCGGTGGTTGCGGAGGCCAGCAAAAGCTGGCGATCAGCCACCTCCGCCAAGTAGTTCCGAAAGAACTCCGACCGGCCGTGGCGGACCAGGCTGGCCACCTGGATCTGGTGCATCGCGTAGATCATGGCGGTGGACGCGCAGTGCTGGCCCAACTCGAACACGATGTCGGCCACCTCCGCGAAGGTGACCCCCAACCCACCGAGCTCAACGGGGATCAGAACGGAGAGCAGCGACTCAGCGCGTAGTGCGTCGAACGCCTCGCTCGGGAAACGTGCAATCCGGTCCACGTCCGGTGCAGCGGGTCCCGCCACCTCGGCGCCGATGCGCTGCGCACGCAGCGAGAGGTTCTCTGCTGGCGCATCCAGGGTCGTCACGATGGGCGCTCCGCCGACCTAGGAGCCGGTCAGTTCGCCGAGCGCGACGCGGATCGCAGCAACGGACTCGAATGTGCTCTTTCGCAGCATCGTCTCGGGAAATTCTACGTCGAACTCGTCTTCCAACGCGAGCATGACGTTGACGCTGGCGTGCGAGGTCATCCCCGCCTGGTACAGATCGTCCTCGTCGCGCAGCTTCTCCACTTCGACGGGGAGGTGGGCGTACTCGTCCAGGATGCCACGGATCGTCTCGTCCATCAGTCGCCTCTTCCGCAATCGTCCGAGACGACATCCGTCCCGGATTGTTCAATCGAGTCGGCCGCTGAGCGGCACAACGCAACGACCACGGCGGCAGCAATGTCCCCTTCGTGCGTCAGGCTGACGGACAGGTCGGCTATGCCGGCCTGCTCTGCCAGTACCGCGGCATGACCCGACAGCGTCAAGGTGCACCACCCGCCGGAATGGCGCCGGACCTCGACAGAGCGCCAATCAGGTTGATGGCCGCGGGGACGAAGCACCTTGATCGTCGCCTCCTTGGCGGCAAAGCGTGCAGCCAGACTCGCCGCCCGAGCCGCAGGCGCGCCTCGACAGGAACCGAGCTCGTGCTCCGTGTAGACGCGATCCAGGTATCGAGGGCCAAAGCTCTCGACACTCTCAGCCACCTGGTGGACCGACACCACATCCGCTCCAACGCGAATGGCCGTTCCCGTGCTCATCGTTTCCGTTCTCCTCCACAGGACCCTCTTACTCCAGCCGGCGCCTTCTCACAGCTGGCACAGCAGCCGTGCGCCGCCGAGCCCCTCAATCTAAACCCCGGGACCGCCTGACCCTTGTGTCGGCTGACCAGGGCAACGCCTTGACAACAATTGCTCCCGGGCCGCGATGGGAGCTGTGCTGAAATGGCGCAATGGGACCACCACGGGTCGACGCGGGTTCCGTCGACGTCCTGGCTGGATCCGATTGGGAATGCCGGTCGTATCCACCGGAGTCGGAGCCGGACGTGGCGGAGTTGGCTGCAGACGACCCGTCGTGGCTCCCGGCAATCGTGCCAGGCACGGCGGCGGGAGCGCTCCGAGCTCTAGGGCAGTGGCAGTGGGGGGAGGACGACGCAGGTCTTCTCGACGGCAGAGAATGGTGGTTCCGATGCCGCTTCGCGACGCCGGCAGCCTCCGTCGAAGGCCCGTGGCGCCTGGAATTCGAGGGATTGGCCACCGTCGCCGATGCGTGGCTCAACGGAGAGCATCTCCTCCATTCGGAGAACATGTGGATGGCGCATCACCTCGACGTCGAACGACTCGCTGCGCACAACGTCCTCCTCATCCGCTTCACGGCTCTGACTCCGCTCCTGGCCTCCCGCAGACCCCGCCCGCGTTGGCGAAGTCTGTTGCTCCGCTCGCAGAATCAACGCTGGTTTCGCACCACCCTCCTCGGTCGGATTCCAGGGTGGGCCCCGAGCGGGGCACCGGTGGGGCCATGGCGTCAGGTACGCCTGGGGCGTTCGGGAATCGAGCCGTTGGTCGTCGATAGGCGTGTGCGGACTGCGTGCCACGGGACCGACGGCACCGTCGAGGTCGGCGTACGGCTCGAAGGTGTCGAAGCCGGAACGGAGGGCGAACTCCGCGTGGGAGAGCATCGCCAGCGGATCACCGTCGGGGAGGCGGAAGAACATGCAGTCGTGGACGCCACCGTGAGCGTCCCCAGCGCCGAGCGGTGGTGGCCCCACACGCACGGCACGCAGCCGTTGTACCCGGTCGAACTGAACATCGACGGGCAGTGCGTGGATCTCGGGACAGTGGGGTTCCGGACAGTGGAAGTGGACCGCTCCGACGGGGGTTTCACGCTCTCCCTGAACGGGATTCCTGTTTTCTGCAGAGGAGCACTGTGGGTTCCTCCCGACATCGTCAATCTGGGATCATCAGAGCCCGCAGTGCGCGGCGTCGCTGCAGCTGGCGGTCGACGCCGGCATGAACATGGTCAGGATCGGCGGCTACATGTCCTACGAGGACTCGCAGTTCTGGGACCTGTGCGACGAGATGGGGATCTTGGTCTGGCAGGACTGCATGTTGGCCGGCTTCGACCCACCAGAAGAGCCCGAGTTCGTCGAGAACGTACGCAAGGAAGTGACGCAGGAGTTGAACCGGCTGCAGGGACGTCCCTCCCTCACGGTTGTGTGCGGCAGCAGTGAGACCCAGCAACAAGCAGCGATGTACGGCTTGCCGAGCGACCGCTGGCGGAGCCCGCTGCTCGAGGAAACCCTTCCGGCCCTCGTCCACCAGGTCGTGCCCGACGTGCCCTACGTCGCCTCCTCACCGACTGGTGGTGACTTGCCATTCCAGCCGGATAGGGGCATCGCCCACTATTTCGGGGTAGGTGCCTATCTCCGACCGGTCACCGACGCCCGAGCGGCAGGCGTCCGCTTCGCGGCGGAGTGCCTGGCCTTCGGCAACCCACCGGAGCCAGCCGCCGTTGAGCGGTGCTTCGGGAGCGCGAGCGTCGCCGGACACGATCCGGGCTGGAAAGCCGGCGTCGCACGCGACACCGGCACCTCGTGGGATTTCGAGGACATCCGCGACGACTACGTCCGCCAGGTCTTCGGAGTCGACCCCTTTCGTGTCCGCTACACCGATCCGCAGCTCTATCTCGACTACGGGCGGGCCGTGGTCGCAGACCTCATGTCGACGGTCATGGCGGAGTGGCGCTGCGCGCAGTCGGCCTGCGCCGGCGCGCTGATCCTGAGCTGGCAGGACATCTGCCCGGGGGCAGGGTGGGGCTTGCTGGATTCCTTCGCCACTCCCAAATCGCCGTGGTACGCGCTCCGGCGGGTGCTGGCGCCCGTGGCAGTGCTCTTCACCGACGACGGACTGGCCGGCCTGCGGATCCACGTTCTCAACGACCGGGCGTCCACCCTCGAAGGCCGCCTGCACCTGACTCTGTACAACGTCAACGGCTCACTGGTCGAAGAGGCGGAGACCGCTCTTTCCGTGGACGGGCGATCGGAGGCGCAGTGGGACGCCTCCACGCTGCTCGGCGGCTTCCGGGATTTGACCAACGCGTACCGCTTCGGTCCGCCGGCCTACGACGTCGTCCGGGTCAGGATGGAGAGCGACGACGTCGTCGGCGAGGACTTCTACCTCCCGAGCGGTTCCGGTCGGGCGCGTGAACCCGACATCGGGCTCGAAGCGCACGCCGCGCCGGTCGGCGACGCCTGGGAGCTCAGTGTCCGCACGCGGCGGTTCGCCCAGTGGGTTGCCATCGATGTCCCCGGTTTCGCACTGGGGGACTCGTGGTTCCACCTCGCGCCGGACAGTGAGCGGATCATCGTCCTGCGCCCCCGTGGCGGGGAGACAACGCCAAGGGGGCGCGTGCGCGCCCTCAACGGCCTGTACTCGAGTCCTATCGTTCTCGATCACTGAAGCGAGGTGCCCCGGGATCGTGTCCTCTCGAGGCAATCCCCCCTGCGGCGACCTCTTCGAATTCGAGCGAGACCGTGTCATCGATCTCGTCGCGGGCCGCGGCCAGATCGGCCAGGTCCTCAACTGACCCGAACACGGCGCACACATTGGAGGCGCCGCCGATCGCCCAATCGAGGGCGTCGCCCTGCCGCTGGTTTCGCATCACGCTCGTCACATGGGGCAGCTCCGCCACGGCATCGAGACCCTCGACGGCGAGCAGCCGCGTCGCGGCCATGGGGGTCTGGACCCACGCGAAATAGCCGACCCGAGGCCACTCCCCGTCCACGACGCGCGCCACGGTCGGATCGGTTGACATGTCTTGGCCCAGGGCCAGCCTCAGGAGCAGTGGAAGGATCGACACACCACCGGCCAGCTCCATCAACACATCGACGTTGCCACCGAGACGGCCGTTCACCTCGACCACGCGGGCCCCTTCCGGTGTGAGCTTCACGTCGACGTTGGAGATGCCATCGGTGATCCCCAGTGCTCGGACGGCGGCTTCGGCGGCCGCGAACAGAGCCGCCTCTGTCGTCGCGTCGACGTGGCTGGGAAGAAAGCACCCCCGGCCACGGAACGGCGGAGCGTGGCGAAACTTGCCCGTCGTGGCCAGGCGCCAGACCCGACCCCCCTGGGCCAAGAGCTCGACTGCAAAGTCGTCCGCAAATGGACTGTCCCTGACCCGGTCGGCCAGATACTCCTCGACCAGAAGGCCGCCGTCCTGGCCACTGAACCGGGTCACGAGCTCCGCCAGCTCCCGGCCGTCGTCGGCCCTGGCCGTTGCCACGCTGCTTGTCCCTCGCCGCGGCTTGACCACCACCGGATAGCTGACGAGCTCGGCCAGTGCCGCCACGGCAGTGGCGAAGGCGTCTCCGTCGGGGCCGGGCACCGGCGCCTCCCAGATGGCGGGACCGGGTAGACCCGCTTCGCGGAGCGCGAGTCGCTGCATGTACTTGTCCGCCAGGCGGTCGGCCGTCGCTGCGGAGTGGTAGACGAGAGAGAGTTGTGCGGCAAGGGCCGCCGTCAGCGGCATTTGTGTTTCCGCGAACGTGAGGATGCCGGAGGGCGTGTGCGGCGCGAGTGCGCGAGCGATCGCCGTGTCGTCCAGGCCGGCGCGGTCGACGACGTCCCCGATGCGGCGCAGCAACCGGATCAGCGGCCCCAAGACCGGGTCGCCACCATCGACCACCCAGACGAACCGACAGATTCCCGCGGCCGCCTCCGCAAGCACCAGCGGCGTGATGGAGGCGGCGTCGTAGACCAGGACGACACGAGGCAGGGCCGGTGACTCTCCGTCGTCAGTCGGTGTCACGTCGCCCATCCCGCTCCCGTCATCCTACGAAGCATCTTCGGAAAAACGCTAGCAACGATGGCGTTGCGGTCGATCATGGCGCACGACCCCCGCGCGGTGGCGGCCCGCTCATACCCGGCTCATGGCGCGGCGGGCAGGAGCGTGTCGAGCCACGCCGCGAGTGCGTTCACCATCGTCCCGCGTTCCCAATGGCGGTGCATGGGGTGGTCGAGGCCAGGCACCGTGGTGCACTCAATCCGGCCATGGCGGAGGGCCCGTCGCCAGGCCCGGCCGGTTCGGTCCTGCAGGTACTCGAGACCGTCGTCGCCTTCGGCGAACAGAGCGAGAACCGGTGTCCGGCGACTCGCCAGTTGGTCCAACCATGTCGCCGCAGGAGGACGGCTCCCGAGCACATCGAGCACCGACCACACTCCTAGTGACCCGAGCTTCTTGTTGCGGCGGATCTCGGGCAGGCGACGGATCCTCGTCTCGGTCACGATGTCCGCCTCCACGGGGTCGCCCGGCTGCCAGTACAGCTGTGGATTGATGGCGATCACACCGTCGACGTCAACGCTCAGGGCGGCGCGCAGCCCGACCCAGGCTCCTGCGCAAAGCCCGGCCAGGACGATGCGCCGGTGCCCAAGTGCCCGCAGCGCGTCGACCGCCTCTCCCACCTCGCTGATGCCGTGCTGGGCATACGGCCGGCCGGGGGCATGGCCCCTGTCCGGGCTCTCGCCCCAGCCGGAAAAGTCCAGCCGCAGCGAGGTGAAGCCCGAGAGGGCCAGCTCCCGGGCATATTCCACCCAGGCCAGGCCCGGCCCGACGTGGTGCTCCGAGCCTGAGTTGAGCCAAACGACGGTGCCGCGTGAACGACGGGCAGGCCGGGTCAAGATTCCGACCAGCCCAGCTGCCCCGAGGGCCATCACCTCTTCTTCCACGTCCCGGCCCCTCCAGGAGATCGTTGCGGTCGTCCTCTGGTCCTGTACGACCGGCGCCGGTGGCCGCACCGCGCTCGGGCCGACCCAGCGACAGATCTCCTCGACGATGCCGTCGGCCACCGTTGCGTACTCGGTCGGCCTGTCGAGCAGGAGTTCCGTCCCCGGACGCACAAGGTGGGCCGGGTCCGCCCCCAAGGTCCTGAGCCGATCGAGCAGGGCGGTGCTGGCTGGCTTGTCGGCACGGTCCACGACCAGCACCCTCGGAGCCGGGACATCGGAGAGGGTCGCCAGGTTGATGGCCGCCATATCGGCCAAGGTGTCCGCTGAGAACACGGAACCCGCCTGCACGACCCCACCGGATCGTCCGGGCGAGTCCGCGTCGTCGGGCACCGCGATCCCCAGCAGCTGCAGCTCGCTGACGTAGCGGCGGCCGCGTATCACCGGCGCCCAGGCCACAACGGCATCGGCGTCCACAGCGTGACCCCGGAGAAGGGCGAAGGTGCCTCCGAGACGAAGGCCGACAACGATCAGACTGGTGGCGCCCCACGCCCGCAGCGTGTGAGCTGCCACATCGACACCCGTCTGCCATGCCTGGACGCGTGAGGAATCCCATTGGTCCCCCGCCGAATCCCCCGTGCCGTCGAAGTCGAAGCGCAACGCACGATGGCCACTCTCGGCCAGCCGTTCCGCCAACGTCCGCAGCGTCCGGTGCGCAGTCCAATATTCGTATCCCACCGGAGGCACGATCACCACACCGACGGCGCTCGTTCCGTCGACTGGCGCAGTGAGCCAGCCCATGAGCGGCCTTGAGGCAGGCCCGATCCACTGCCCTGTTGTCGCCACGGGATGGTGCGCCGTCGCTGTGTCGCTGCGGTCGGTCATCGCGCTCTCCACGGGGCCGGGTCACCTGTCACGTGGAGCATCAGCAGCGCATTGAGGCCGATCACGACGCGAACAGGGTGACGTTACTCCGCCAGTCCATCCCCGACCGGATGACGTCTCGTCGGCAGCATCCGGATGTCAGCCCCGATCAGTGACCCGGGGATGGCGGGCATGCTGCCGGCGTTCCACGTGCTTGGCCTCGTACATCGCCTCGTCCGCCTGCCGCCGAAGCCTGTCGATGTCGCCGTTCTTGCCACAGCACGCGAACCCCACACTGACCGAGGTCCCGACTCCCTGCACCTTCACCCGGGACACCGCTTCGGTCATGCGGCCGGCGACGCGACGCGCGATCGACTCGTCGGCGTCCGCCACGACAGCCAGGAACTCATCGCCACCCGTGCGGGCCAGGAGGTCTCCACCGCGCAAGACGCCGGCAGCGGCGCGCGCCACTGCGATGAGAATCTTGTCCCCGACGTCGTGCCCATGCGCGTCATTGATCACCTTGAGGTGGTCGATATCCAAGACGAGGATGCCCATGGCGTTCGAGCGCCGGTCCCCGTCCAGGTAGATGGAGAGGCCGCGCCGGTTCGAGAGCCCGGTGAGGGGGTCCGTGTTCGCCTGTATCTCGAGCTCTTGGTGGGCGATTGCGTTGCCCAGGGCGAGTTCGACCACGTTGGCCATGGCGCGACAGCGGGCGAGGACGTCCTCGGAGAAGAGCGCCCCTTGGCTGCTGATCTGGAAGATGCCGTGCAGGTCGTCGTTCACCGTCACGGGTATGAGCGCGACGTCGGTAATGTCCATTTCGTCGTTGACCGAACGCAACGACGCGCCCATGGATGTTCGGTCCACTCTGGTGACCAGGAGCTCGCTGGTGTCGACCACCGACCTCACATAGGGGTCGTCCTTCAAGAGGTAGCTGGTCGGCACGGTGCCCCGACCGTCGGCAACCGCCTCCTGGGTCACGACGCCGTCGGAGACTCGCAGGTAGGAGGCGCCCCCGAACCCGCTCCCGGCAAGGTCGAACATGGCCAAAGTGCCCTGGGCGATCACATCTCGGGGGTCGCGCAGCAAGGTCAGGGATTGTGTGGCTCCGTTCATGAGCCGACCCAGGCGGGCGAGCTCCGCCGAGTCCTGCACCTTCCCCTCCAAGCTTCTGCGGAGGTGGTGCACGGTGACGGCGACAACCGCCGCCACCGCTGCCCACAAGAAGAGTCGCCGCAGATCCGTGGCCGTGCTGCTCTGCACTGCCACGCCGACGGCCGCCAGACTGAGCACGGCCGCGCCGACGACGATCTCCGTGTACAGGATCGGGTAATAGAGCGCCATGCCGAGAACGGGGAGCAGAACCAGGGCCGAGAGGCCTCCGGCACTGCTCTGCATACTCGGGTCGGTGCCGCCCGAGATCAGCAGCAACGCCACCGAGACCAGGTAACCGATGGTCGGGACGAGTATCGCCCAGCGAGGAGCGCGTGGCCAGGGTACGAAGACCGAGACAGCGCACACCGCCAAGATGGCCAGACTGGCCCAGTAGAGAGCGGGGTTGTTCGGGCCCGGCGGGAGGGCGGCACTGGCCTGCGCGACGCCCGCGAGACCGATGAAGATGAAGGACCGCACATAGAATTGGCGGCGGCGGGGTGCCTTTCCCGTCCTCCTCCTCCATGGCGGCCTCCGATGGCGCTCAATTCCAGCCCGTTGCATCAGAACGTCGGCCGATCACCCGTTCCCCAGTTAGTGGCCACAGCACGAATTGTCGAAATGGCGGTCGCCGCGGCGATCGATGGTCCGTCTGCACCCGTGACGCGAGGCTAGATGCTCGATCACTCGGGAGTGGGGGTGGTGGATCCCGGACGGGTGCGCTCCGGTTCGGGTCCCACCGTGTCCCGCAACACATCGAGGAACGCAACCTGGCCCTTCACGAGCTTGCGCCGGGCGTCGTCGATTGGGACCCACTCGACCCGGTCCACTTCGGGAAACTCCCGGACCGTGCCAGAGCCCCTGGGCCATTCCAGCGCGAAGGTATTGCTCGACGAATGCGTGATGTCGAGATCCCCCTCCAATGCCCACACGCTGACCCGCTTGCCGCCCGGTTGGCGGCGCTCCCCGAGGTACCGGGCCTGGCCCTCCGGTGCGATGAGGCCGACCTCCTCCTCGAACTCCCGGTAGGCGGCGTCGAGTGGATCCTCTCCGGTCAGGTATTCACCCTTGGGCACGGACCACGCGGCATCGTCCTTCCGCGCCCAGAACGGTCCGCCCGGGTGTGCGATCAGGACTTCGATCACGCCTCCGGGGGAAATGCGGTAGAGCAGCAAGCCTGCACTCGTCACACCCATGGGTCCGGTTCATCCTCCCACCGGGCCGTACCCTGCGTCGCCGCCACCGCCCACGAGAAGCAAACCCTCCGGAGTGTGGCCAGATCCCCCGGCTCACGGGCGCCGTCGGTGACCGGCCGGGAGCAGCGACGCTGGCTAGGCTCGTCGCGTTCCGGCTACCCCAACCGGAGCCAATCTCGGGGGCACGGGCGGTGACCGGAATTCCCGGTCGCACGTCTTGAACTGAACACAGCGCGATGAGTCCTTCCAACCCCGAGAACGATCCCGTCCACAGCCGCCTTGAAGACCTCGGCCAACAGATCGACGAAGACGCTCCGGCACCGGACGTCGCCGCCCACGAAGCAGAGAACCCCGTCGAGATCGGTCTGCACGAACTCGGCCGCCAGATCGACGAGGCGAACAAAGCTGGTCGGCGCAGGAAGGGGAAAGGGGCAGACTCGGGCTCCGAACGCCGCGGGCCGGCGCATGCCCCCTCCCGCCGGCGGACCCGCAAGCGGACGCTGGCCTGGGTCGGAGGGACGGTCACATTGGCGCTCGTGCTGGTGGCCGGCGCGGCAGCGGGCTACGGCTGGTACCTCAATCATGAGATCCACCACATCGACCTGAGGAACCTCACCTCGGCGCCCGTGAAGGGCGACGACGCAGGTACCGAGAACATCCTCATGATCGGCTCAACCGACCGATGCGCGCTGAAGGTCCAGAACCCGGCCTACGGGCTGTGTTCTCAGGGCGTGAACGGTGTGAACAGCGACGTGGTCATGATCCTCCACCTCAACCCTACGAATCACTCGGTGTCGATCCTGTCCATTCCCCGCGACCTCTTCGTCCCCAACGCCCGCTCCGACGGCGCCAACAAGATCGACGCTGCCTTGTACCAGGGGCCAGACCAATTGATCGCCGCCATCGAGGACGACTTCGGTATCCCGATCCAGCACTTCGTCGAGTTGAACTTCGACAGCTTCATCAACGTGGTCCAGGCACTCGGTGGCATAAAGATGTACTTTCCCGAACCGGTCTACGACGCCTACTCCGGGCTGAACATCCAAACCACCGGCTGCATCTCTCTGAACGGCACCCAGGCGCTCCAAGTCGTACGGGCCCGTCATCTTCAGTACAAGGGACCCGGGGTGACTACGACCAACCCTGCGTCGTGGCCTCAGGAGTCGCAGAGCGACATCGCGCGCATCCGTCGGGACCACGAGTTCCTGCGCGTCCTGGGCGCTGCCGTCAAAGCGAAGGGACTCAGCAACCCCGTGACCGATCAACAGCTTGTCTCCGGCGTGGTCGGACAGCTCACGGTCGACTCCGGCTTCTCGGCCTCCGACATGATCAGCCTTGTCCTCGGATATCACGACGTCGATGTGAGCAGCGCACCCCAGCTCACCGTGCCGGTCTCGGTGGACCAGTTCGGCAACTACGTGTACCAGGGGGAGCTACGGCGACATCGAATTCCCGGCCGAGCCGCAAGATCACAACGCGGTTGACCAGTTCCTCGGCCTGAAGTCGAGTGGCGAGAACACGTACTCGGGCGGCACCCTGCCGGCACCGTCGAACGTGACGGTGTCAGTGTTGAACGGATCCGGTGCCTACAACCAGGCGACGACAACCGCCCAGAGCCTGCAGGCTCTTGGCTTCCATATCGGGACGATCGGCGACAGCCCACCCGTCGGCCGGGAGGCGGAAACGGTCGTGTACTACGCCTCCAAGACGCCGGCCCAGCTGGCGGCAGCACAAGTGGTGGCCAATTCCCTCTCGGGGTCGGTCATCATGGCAATGGATCCGACGCAGGCGAAGGCCGGATCCCAGGTCACCGTCGTCACGGGCACCGACTTCTCGGTCAACGCTCAGGCAGCCACCACGACCACCGCGCCCGCCGGCGCGACTGCCCCGAGCAAACCACAACAACAACAAACACACACAACCACAACCACAACCACAACCACAACCACAACCACAACCACCTCGGGCAACAGCGGTGCCACGGGAATCTCGAGTGCATTTCAGACGCCGACGCCGACGGTCGAATCGCTCCAGCCGTGGGATCCCCGATCGTGCACCCCGAGTGGGGGCGAGGGCTCCTGATGCGACGACGTCCCCGACCGGGGAGCACCGCATCAGGCGAAAATCTCGCCTCCGTTGGTGTCGAGCGCCTGACCCGTCATCGCTGAGGAGAGGTCCGAGGCGAGATAGACGATCGATCCCGCGACGTCTTCATCGCTCGGGATCCGTCCGAGCGGAACCCGGGCGTTGAGCTCATCGATCACGACCTGGGCCGGGACCCCCCGTCCAGTCGACGTCATCTCGACGTAGATGTCGACCGACGGCCCCGCCATCCAACCGGGCACGACGGCGTTGACGCGAACCTTCGACGGACCCAGCTCGTAGGCGAGCACCCGCGTGGCCGTCAGCAAGGCGCCCTTCGAGATGGCATAGCCCCCCTGTGCGGGTTGGGGCTGCCGCGTCACCATGGACGCCACCATCACGACCGAACCACCGCCGCCGGCGCGCATGGCGGGCAGGGCCGCCCGGGTCATCTGCAGGGATCCGAAGAGATTGGTGTCCATGATCTTGCGCCACTGCGCCAAGTCGACGTCCTCGAAGCTCTGGAAGGCGTCGAAACGAAAGGCGTTGTTCACCAGGACGTCGATACCCCCGAACTCCTCCGTCCCGGCCGCCATCAGCCGGGCACAGGCCTCCGCGTCCGTGATGTCGGTGGGCACGGCGATGGCGCGGGCCCCGAGAGAGGACACCTCTGCCAGTACCTCGTCGAGGGTGGACTGGCGTCGTGCGGCAAGCACCAGGTCGGCCCCGTGGGCGGCGAGGGCCTTGGCGGCCTGCCGGCCCAGTCCAGGGCCGACACCCGAGACCACGCACACCTTGCCCGACAACAGGCCGGCGCGGGCCGACACTCCGTTCTTCTCAGTCGTCATGGCCGCAGCGTAGGGCAGGCCGGGGCACGGGCGTTGTGCCATCCGCGCCGCTGTCACACGAGCCTGAGATGATCGGCATCAGGGTTGAACAAGGGAGGGCCATGGCCATTTGTTCGCACTGCGGCGGCGAGATGATGGAGGGGATCAGCTGCCTGACTGACCCGGTGATCATCGGCGGAAGGGCCTACGCCCCGATCCCCTGGGGCCAGGAGCTTCGGCCCAGACATCGCTACGAGCCCGAGGAGTGCCGAGACTGCGGAACTCCGTTGGGTGGGATTCACCATCCCGGCTGCTGCATGGAGCGATGCCCGGCCTGCCACGGCCAGGCGATCGGATGCGACTGTATGCCCGAGGCTGATTGCACGTACGAAAGAGGGCGAACGGCGCGCTGCCGTTCACACGTCCTGCGGCGCGTCGGCTGGCACTGACGGAGACCGCTCGGCGCGGCCCAGTCGATGCCGCCGGACTTCTCCACGGCCGTCTGGTTGGGAGCTCCGCTTGACCTCCCGGGTTGCCAGTCACAAAGGTGGACGGATGACCACTCCCGCCAGAGTTCCAGGACCACATTGAGCATGGGGCCTCTCGATGGCATCCGCGTCCTGGAGGCTGGGCTCCTTGTCCAGGGACCCCAGGCGTCGTTGACGATGCAGGAGTGGGGAGCCGACGTCGTCAAGATCGAGCTTCCCGGATTCGGCGACCAGAGCCGGTGGCTCCCCATCTCCCGCAGTGACCGCCGAGCCGCCTTCTTCGCCGCGTACAACCGGGGGAAGCGGAGCATGACGATCGATCTCCGCGTGCCCAAGGGGCGAGATGTCTTTCTCCGTCTGGTTGAGGACGCGGACGTGGTGATCACGAATTTCAAACCGGGAACCATGGAGGAATGGGGTCTGGGGTACACCGCCGCCGCTGCACGCAACGAACGGATCATCTACGCGATGGGCTCGTCGTTCGGGCCTGAAGGTCCCGACGCGGCACGTGAGGGGGCCGACCTCAGCGCCCAGGCGGCCGGCGGTCTCATCAGCACGACAGGCGGCAAGGGAGCCGACCCGAGCGCCATCGGTGCGACTATCGCCGACCACATTTCCGGCCAGAACCTCCTGTCGGGCATCCTGGCCGCGCTCTACGCACGGGAGCGCACGGGACGAGGGCAGTTGGTGGAAACCTCGCTCCTCGGCGGTCAGCTCTGGGCTCAGGCCGGGGAGTACACCCGCTATCTCCTGACGGGGGAGATCTCGGGACCAAGCGGCCGGAGCCACCCGATGATCCCGGGTATCTACGGGGTCTTCCCGACGGCCGACGGGTGGCTGGCCATCGTCGGCACGGCAGGTCCGGCCCGGGACCTCTTCTACACGACCATCGGCCGGCCCGACCTGATCGAGCGCTTTCACTCGCTCCTCTACTTCGAGGACGACAAAGCCGAGCTGTGGCCGATCCTCGACGAGGTGTTCGCCACCAAGCCGACCGCCGAGTGGTGCGAGCTCTTGGGTGCGGCCGGCCTGCGATTCGCTCCTGTGCGCGATCACGCCGAGGTCGCGGCGGATCCCGGGGTACGTGCCAACGGCTACATCGCCCGCCTCGAGGACCCCGACGCTCCAGGTACGGTTACCGAGGTGGTCCGGGCCCCCGTGCGGTTCTCGGATCCCCTCTCGACGGCGCGCCCTCGCGCTCCTGAGCTCGGAGAGCACACCGAGGAGGTCCTCCTGCAGGCCGGGTACTCCTGGGACGACATCGCCAGCCTTTCGGCTGACGGAGCCGTGTAGCGGCAATGGGACCGTTCACGGCCGGGTTCGAGAGCCCGTGTCGCACGGACCTCCGGAGCTCTCACACGGCATCACGGGACCAAATGGTGGAGGTGAAGGGACTCGAACCCTCGGCCTACGGCTTGCAAAGCCGCCGCTCTTCCAGCTGAGCTACACCCCCGGAGCGATCGAGACCGGCAGCGCTCCTCCGCTCCTCGTCGGGGACACCATCGTAGGCCGACGGGATCGACCGGCCGACGCTGTCGCGACGTCCGCCATGAACGGGCACGCGGACCACGGGCCTGTGCCGGCACCGGTAGGGTGCGCCCCCGTGGACGCACGGACCTTTCTGGGAATGCACCCGGACGGCGACGACCTGCATTGGCGTATGCACGTGACGCCGCAGCTCACGACACCGGGAAACTTCCTTTTCGGCGGATGCGGACTCGGGGCGGCGCTCGTCGCTCTGGAGGCCGCGTCCGGGCGCCCCACAGTGTGGGCCACCGGGCACTACCTCTCCTATGCCCTGGCCGACACGGATCTGGTCTGGGACATCACGCTCGCCGCCGTGGGCGGGCACGTCACGCAAGGCCGAGCCGTGGGGAACGTCGACGGGCGCGAGATCCTCACGGTCAACGCGGCCCTGGGCAAGGACGAGCTGGCGGTCGGGGGCGTGTGGGTCGAGCCGCCCGACGTCCCTCCTCCGGATGCGTGTGCGCCCCGCTACCTACCCGAGATGTTCCGCAACACCATCATGGACAGCGTCGAAGTCCGGTCGGCCCGGGGCCGATCGTTCGAGGAGATGGACGGCACACCCGGAAGCCCGGACTCTGCGTTGTGGGCGCGGGTACCCGGCCACCTGACGCCCTCCGCGGCCACGCTTGCCATCATCGGCGACTACGTATCCGGTGCGGTCTCGCAGCCCCTCGGACGACGCGCCATGGGTCGGAGCCTCGACAACACGTTGCGCATGGTCCAGTTGAAGCAGACCGAGTGGATCCTGTGCGATATCAGGATGCATGCACTCGTGGGCGGGTACGCCCAGGGCATCGCCTTCCTGTGGTCTGAGGACGGGGACCTTCTGGCTACCGCGAGCCAGTCGATCGCGGTGCGGCTGTGGCCGGAGGATGCCGTACTCCCCAGATAAACGGGGTCCGACGAGTCCTCGATCGCCCGAGCGACGAAACTGTGCGCATGGCTCGCCACGCCACCACCCGGATTCGGCGCCGACCGTCCGGCAAGATCACCGCTCTCGTGGTCGCTGTCGTGGCCCTGCTTGCCGGCGGGGCGGCCTTCCTCGTGTTGGAAAACTCCGCCACGTCGACTCCCTCACGCCACCTCGCGACGCCCAACCATCCCAAGGCCACCGCGACGACGGCAGCCAGCGCGCCGACGACCACCACGACGACGACACGCCCGGCCGGGCCGGGATTCACTGCCGGCCACGTCACAGCTGTCGGCGACTCTGTGATGCTCGACTACCAGGACCCCCTCAAGACGTCCGTTCCCGGCATCGACGTGGACGCCTCGGTCAGCCGGCAGTGGTCCGAAGGTGAATCGATCCTGCAGACACTCAAGGCGGACGGCCAACTGGGTGGTGACGTCATCGTGGGGCTCGGCACGAACGGGCCCATCACGGACTCTGACTTCGACGCCATGATGGCCGTCCTCGGGGGTGCCTCCCGCGTCGTGTTCGTCAATGTGCACGTCGATCGTCCGTGGCAGGACCCCAACAACGCTGTTTTGGCCAAGGGCGCGACCCGCTACCCCAACGTCGTCGTGGCCGACTGGGCGACGCTCGCCGCTCAGAATCCGCAGTGGTTCGGAGCGGACGGCACTCACCTCGCCATCGACGGCTCGGGAGCTGACGCGCTCGCCCAGCTGATCGCCTCGACGCTGACCAACGGCTGATCGAACCAAACTCAGGTAAATCCCAGTCGCGCCAGATCCCAGGGAGAAATGTGGGAGGTTTCAAGTGTGAAACTGGGGTTGGCAACTTGTGGTCAGTTGGCGAGGGTCGGAACAGGTCTGACCGTCGGCCTGCTCGCCGCGCTCTCGTCGCTGGCTCCGTCGACATCGCCCGCCGACGCGGCCGCGGCCAAACCGCATGTTGGGGCCACCTGCGTACAGACCGCAGCGTTTCCCAATGACAGCAGAGTCGTCGGCATTGCGGAGACCCAGGACAACGATGGGTATTGGATCGTGACCGATGACGGAGACGTCGCCGCCTGCGGTGATGCCCCCTACCTCGGTGAACAGACCGCTCTGAACGCGCCGATCGTCGGCATCGCCGCGACGCCAGATGGGGGTGGCTATTACCTCGTCGCCTCCGACGGTGGTGTCTTCACCTTCGGCGATGCACAGTTCCGGGGCTCGACGGGATCCGTCAGCCTCAACGATCCGGTCATCGGCATGACGGTCGACCGGGCAACAGGGGGCTACTGGTTGGTGGCCACCGATGGCGGCGTCTTCGCCTATGACGCTCCGTTCTTGGGGTCGACAGGATCGATGACCCTCAACGAGCCGGTCATCGGCATGGCGGGCGGAAGCGATGGGAACGGGTACTGGTTGGTGGCCACCGATGGCGGCGTCTTCGCGTATGGCCTTCCGTATTGGGGATCGACCGGCTCGATTCCACTGAACCAGCCGGTGGTCGGAATGTCCTCAGACGCAGAGTCTCGTGGCTACTGGCTCGTCGCGTCCGACGGCGGGATCTTTGCCTTCAACGCTCAGTTCTACGGATCAACCGGCGGCATTGCACTGAAGGCTCCGATCGTCGGGATGGAAGCCACGGCGTTCGGCCACGGATACCGCTTCGTCGGCGCCGACGGTGGCGTCTTCACCTACGGAACCTCGGGCTTCTACGGAACGCCAGTCTTTGCCCCGCCACCTCCGCCGCAGGTGACTGCCGTCGGGGACTCGATAATGGTCGACTACCGGGATCCACTCAGGGCTGACGTCCCTGGGATCACCATCGATGCCGCGGTGGGACGCCAGTGGGCCGAGGGCGAATCCATCCTGCAGAGCATGAAGGCGCAGGGACGGCTCGGAACCGAGGTCGTTGTCGGGCTGGGCACGAATGGTCCCATCACCGACGGGGATTTCGACACCATGATGTCCATCCTCGTCGGCGAGTCGCGGGTGGTGTTCGTCAATGTCCACGTCGATCGCCCGTGGCAGGACCCGAACAACGCCGTCTTAGCGCGGGGGGTATCGCGCTACCGCAACGTCAAGGTGGCGGACTGGGCCACCCTGGCCGGGCAGCATCCGCAGTGGTTCGGGGCTGACGGGACGCACCTGGCCATCGGCGGCCCCGGCGCCGTTGCGCTGGCCTCGCTTGTCTCGACCACGTTGACCAGCGGATAGATCCTGATGGACTCTGGTGTAGCCTCGTTGCTCTTCTGAACACGGGGCTATAGCTCAGTCGGTTAGAGCGCAGCACTGATAATGCTGAGGTCGCTGGTTCGATTCCAGCTAGCCCCACTGTTTCAACTCCTGGTCAGGGCCTTGTCCTGGTAGAGACTCCGCCGAGGTCGGAGGCCTCCTGACACAGATCTGACACGCGGCGGAGCCGTCGGCGATAATGATTGCTCCCAGAGTGGGAGCATTTGCTTCTGTGGGGCTACCAGTCTCGGCTTGTGTTCCTCGGCGGGTCATCCTCATCTGGCGACGGTGACTTTGGGTCGGTCCACTCAGCCGGACTGTATGCAACGCCAGCAGGTGACCAGCGGTTTTCGATGTACTCAGTCACTGCCCACTCCGGATCGAGGATGGGGAGTAGGTCGTCGAGCACTTTGTCGAGATGATCCAACCAAACCCAGATGCCCTCCTTGGACTTTGAGTCCTCCAGACGGGCGATGGCAGTGGCCAGCGCGACCCTGACATCAAGAATCGCTTCCGCGTGGAGCCGCAGCTCCCTGCCGGCGAGTCCCATGATCCGCGCCACCGCCTTCCGCATCTGCCGCCGCTCCGCGTCCGTCGTGCCTCCCCACAGTCCCAGCACATCCGGGTCCGCCAGCGCCGTCTCGAGGCACTCCTGACGGACGGGGCACTTCGCACAGAGCGCCCGCAGGTCCACGTACTCAGCCTTCGGTCCTCTGACGAAGTGCTCCGCCCCGCCACCGCGACACGCGGCCAGCTTGTGCCACGTCGGGCTTCCCAGCCAATCCTCGAGTGAGTCGGGGATGTCGTCGCGGCCTCGCATCAGCGACGGGATCAGTGGGTTCACGGAACCTCCAAGGTACGACTGCGGTGTCTCGTGTCCGGTTCGAGTCAGGCGTATCAATCCCTGGACCCTCGGCCTCCACCTAGACGCCGCCACACTGGGTCCGTGTGTCGCCGCGCGGTCACCGCTGGGTGAGGTGGCCGGTCCAGCCCTCTGCCACCACGGGGGTTGGGCCGCGTGCAGGGGCCGCCAAGGGGTCTGCCCACCCGGTTGCACGGTCCTTTTCTCAGGTGCAACGATGCCGCCCAACTCGGGGCCCCATGGGTTCATCTCCTTGCGTGTGCTCCGAGTGGTGGGGGTGAGTGGCCCCGCCCTTCCCCCAGGGCGGGGCCAACTCGCCTCAGATCACGGCTCCGGGGCCGCGGTGCAAGATCATGCCGATCGGCCCGGTTCTCATTTGTCCGCACACGAGGCAAGCTGAAGGCGCCACCGGAGTGAGATGCCCCATGGTGAGGGGTGATCAGGCGGCAAGGGTGGCCGGTTCGATCCTGACCCAAACTCCCCCTCGGGGGTCGAACCGCGCGTGACCCGTATCAGTAGGACGTTCGGGACCCTTGGGCTCGTGGAGTGAGGATCAGCCCCCAATCTTGGGTCGCCTCTCTCAGGGTTGGGGCGCGCCCGGCCAGTATCAAACTCTCGGCCCCTGACCTCTTCCGTGGTGCCGCCACACGTAGGGCCGCGCCCGTGCGCAGGTCACCGGGGTGAGGCGGTTCGGCCGGACCCCCTACTACCGCCAGGGGGTTGGGCCGCGCGCAAACCACCACCTGTTGCGGGACCGTTGTGCAAGAGAGTGCCGATCGGCCCGGTTCCCATCGGTGGGCGCATGAGGCATTCTCGAGGCCGTCACCGGAGCGGGATGCCCTTGGCGAGGGGTGATCAGGCGGCGGAGGAGGTGGCTGGCCCAACTCTGCGATTGGTCCCAGGGTTGGGCCGCGAGCAGAGCCCGTCTACCCTCGGCCCATGGCCCCGATGCCCGAACCCGGCGACCCGTGCCCAGGGTTCATCTCCGAGGCCGGCCGCTTTTGGCAGATGGTCTACGACCACCACCTCCAGGCGAACCATTGCGCCGAGACGCCCATGTGGACCGGACGTTGGCGATCGCCTCGAGCCAATCGGTGGTGGGTCGTCTGGGCCTGTCCTGACCATCTGGAGGGGCTGACGGGACTCAGGGAGTTCGGGCGGCCGCCGCAACAAGGCGAGTCCCACTCCACGCCACCTCAACGCCTTCACCCCGAGCTGCTCACCGAAAGCCAGGCCCTGGCCCTGCAGGTTCAGTGCGATCGACGCCTCGACATGCGTCGCCCCGGCACCGCAAACGTCCGACGTTCGGCCGGAGCCTCTCGATGAGCTTTCTCTGGGCAGTGTTCGGGCTCTCGTGCGTTGTCATCGCGTCCGCACTGACGCGGGGATACGCCGTGTCCACGTCCGAGATTCCCGTGTTCTGTGGCTCCAGTTCATAGCCAGCTTCGTGGGGGTCCTATTCCTCGGTGTCACTGTGTTCGTGACACTGCCCCTGGAGCATCCTCCAAGCCGTGCGGCCGTGGCGGCCCCAGACTCGTCGCGTCAACGCTCGTTCTCGGCGTGTGATGCCTTCGACAACTTCGGCTCGGATCGGCCGCTCCCGGAACAAACGACCGCGCCGGGCCCACCGATCGTTCCAGAGATTGTGAAGAAAGCCGGCTTGACCAGATCCATCTCGTTCGAATCATGACCGAATCGCGAGCAACCTGAGACTTACCGCCGACGTGCCCCACGGCTCCGTTGACGTCCTAGTGTGCCACCGTGATGGTGATGCCCGGGCTCGTGCCGCTCACCCCACCTGGATAGGACGCGACGCTCTGGAGCGTGTAGGTCCCGTTGGGGACACTCGTCGTGTTCCATTGCGCGAGCCAGCCGTAGAGGGTGGCTCGCCCCGTCGCAATGACATGGTGGCTCAGCGTCCCGCCGCTGATCTCGAAAGTGACACTGCTCACGCCGGCCGAAGCGGCGGCACCCACGAGCGCAGCTGTCCCCGACTGGGTGGCCCCGTTCGACGGAATGGTGACCGCAGTGGTCGGCGGCGGAGTGTTCACCGTGATGGTGATGCCCGGGCTCGTGCCGCTCACCCCACCTGGATAGGACGCGACGCTCTGGAGCGTGTAGGTCCCGTTGGGGACACTCGTCGTGTTCCATTGCGCGAGCCAGCCGTAGAGGGTGGCTCGCCCCGTCGCAATGACATGGTGGCTCAGCGTCCCGCCGCTGATCTCGAAAGTGACACTGCTCACGCCGGCCGAAGCGGCGGCACCCACGAGCGCAGCTGTCCCCGACTGGGTGGCCCCGTTCGACGGGATGGTGACCGCAGTGGTCGGCGGCGGAGTGTTCACCGTGATGGTGATGCCCGGGCTCGTGCCGCTCACCCCACCTGGATAGGACGCGACGCTCTGGAGCGTGTAGGTCCCGTTGGGGACACTCGTCGTGTTCCATTGCGCGAGCCAGCCGTAGAGGGTGGCTCGCCCCGTCGCAATGACATGGTGGCTCAGCGTCCCGCCGCTGATCTCGAAAGTGACACTGCTCACGCCGGCCGAAGCGGCGGCACCCACGAGCGCAGCTGTCCCCGACTGGGTGGCCCCGTTCGACGGGATGGTGACCGCAGTGGTCGGCGCCAGATTCGAGGGTGTGAGAGCGTAGAGATTGCCTGCCATATCGCCTTCGAACAACGTCCCTTCAGCGATGGAAGGAGGACCCAGGAACGGGCCGGTGCCGGCGTAGGTGAACACCGATGCACCATTCGCGGCCGAAAGGACCGCGATGTTGTTGCCCTCTCCCACGGCGACGACCCCGCCGGAATCGGCGGTCACGCCGGCGAGCGCAAAACCACCGTCCGTGTAGCAGTGCTGCCAGTTGAAGGCGCCAGTCGACGGGTTCAGGGAGTTCACGGTGCCCGTGCAGCCGCTGGTGGTTGCGTCGCCGACCACGTACAGAGCTGTGCCGTCGAACGCTGCGGACCCAACGTCACCGGCTCCATCCGTCGGATCGGCCCCGCCGATAGCGATCGGGGTTTCCCAGACGGGTCCCGAGGCCAGAGCGCCCCGCCCGAACGCGTAAAAGATGCCGTTCTTGTTGATCGCACCGACAAGACTCTCCGAGTGTCCGCCGATGACACCTGAGAACAAGGTCGGTGTTGATCCGAAGTCGCTGTCGGTGTTCTGCTGCGCCGGCGGTACCGACCACGCGCCGACCTGGCTCAGGTCGGATGCGTTCACCTCGACGATCGACGCGCTCAGTGGTTCGGTGCTCGTGCAGTCGCCGTTGTTGCCCGTGTCGAAGTAGACGGTGCCCGCGACCGCGTCAATGGTCGGAGAGCCCCACACGCCACCGCCGGTGCAACCGTTGGGCACCACGTTGAACGTGTGTTGCACTGCACCGGTGACCCGGTTGAGCTGCAGGAGTTGGCCCTGGACGAGCGGACAATCACCGAAGGACGCGACGCCGATGTAGACGCTGTTGTTGTACACGGCTGGCGACGACCATACGAAGTAATCCGGGTTCAATCCGACAGAGTGTGACCACAGCACAGCGCCAGTCGCCGCGTTCAATGCGTACACCTTCGAATCACCGCCTCCGACATAGAGGACGGAAGTCGCCGTTCCCACCTGAACGTCCGAAGTGACCGTCGCGGTGCTCGCAACGCCCGCTGTCGAGGGGTTGACGCAGTCCGGAGCGACGGTGTGACCCAAGAAGGTCTGCCATAGAAGATGCCCGGTCGTATCCGTTGCGCGCTCGTACCCGTCAAACGACCCCCAGTAGACGACCTGGTTCAACACGATTGGTTGCGAGAACACTCCATGGTCGACCCCGCTGCTCCCACTGTCGGATGCCTTCCAGGCAAGGTGCAAGCTCGACGCGGAGGTCACATTGAGCGCGCCCTCGTTGCCAGCAAAGCCAGAGCGGTCGTCGCCTGCGAAGTACGTCGTCCAGTCAGAGGACGCGGTCGTGGCGTTCGATACCGCCGCCGATATCCTTGGTGCGCCCGGAGCCGACAGAGCGCCAAAGGCAGCCACGGAAAGTGCGAACGCGAGGGCAAGCATGAACTTGCGAGGATGCCGAGCGTGTCGCGCCTTCACCTGACGCCCCCCGCCCGAGTTCCAACGCCGACGGTCACCTCGATCATCCGTGTCTCCGATCCCTGAACCGGAGGCGTGGACGCGGCTAAACGACGCCCCACCCCCCTTTCTTTGGCAGGCGCCATCAAGGCCCGGTAGCACAGAGGTCGGAAGTTCCCAAGAAATACCGCAAACCATGATCCAAAACGGCAGCACCTGATTATCCTTGGTCTCAGGATCATCGGACTACTTGACCCGCCGGAGCGGTGGCCGGCCGAGCCGAAGGAGGTCCTGGTCGATGCGGAGGACGCGCTCGAGGCGCTTGGCCCGAGATCCGGTGCCGTCCTGGTTGCCCAGTCCCGGTCCGTTCCCGCCACCCCCGCCGAGCGTGCCGTCAGGGCCACCTACGGGTTGCAGGTGCTCGGGAACTCGAGCAGCTCAATGCTGGTGGTCGGGCTGGCGGGCTCGCCGACCGCGGCTACATCCCAGATCGTTGCGACCTTAGTTATCACCCTCTGAGTGAACGAATCATCCCAGCGATCGCCGTCCGGGGCGACGGTAAATGCCCAACTCATCTCGCGTACATCGCCGCGACCAATAGCCAGGGCGAGGTCAGCCGCAACGGACTGACGGGCTCGAGTGTCGCAGCGCAAGTCAGTGCCGTCGGGGTATCCGTCAGCACCAGCGTTCCGCTGGAGCGGCGCCCCATGACGAGCCCTTGGAGGTCGTATTTGAAGCGTGGATCACTTGTAGCGAGGGCTTCCGTTAGAGCCCCAGCCTAGATGCGCTCGGAAAACTCACCCATCGAATCCGCGACCATCTACGACACCGGGGAGTAGATCACGGGCGAGCCACTGATCGTGATGGCCGTCGAGTTATTGCCGGCGCCGGATGCGCGGGTGGCCGGGCCAGTATTCATTCCGATACGGAATCTTCGGACTTCGGTTTCGCCTGCATAGTTGGCACGCTGCTCAACTCCACGGCGACCCGTGCGCGCATCGCGCTTCTGGTCTGCCGTCCACCGAGGCTTTCTTTCGGTGGGTTCGGTCATCGAATCTCCTTGAGTGGGTTCGACTCGGCAGCCTCGAGCCGCTCGTCGAGCAGTGCGACTCTGGCGGTCGACCAGTTGCCCGCGGTCCGCGGGGGCGGAGCGGTAAGGGCTGCCTTCACGTACACGCGGGCGTGGCAAACGGCCTCGAGTGCACGTTTGCGCCGGCGAGTCGATTTGGCCGAGTCGGCCAGGTCGAGGGCGCGCACGCTCTCGTCGATAAGGGACGGGCCACCTCGTTTGAACAGTTCCATGGTCACGCAACCCCCTCGGGAACACAGTCGGGCACGTTGATAAGTGGTCGGCGCATGGCGACTTCATCGGCCAGGTGCGGCGCGGAGTCGGCCAGCAGGTCGATGCATTCGTCGACGTAATGTGCAGCCTCGAGGAGCGCGGCCATCACGTCGACGTTGTTGCTCAGCTCAAAACACTCCGCGTAAATGATGCGGGCTGTTAGCAACAGCTCGAGCAGCTTCGTTCGGGCTTCGGTGGTCATATCGTTTCTCCGATCTTGTGGACCTCGTAGCCGGCGGCCCTCAGTTCCTGGGCCATCTGCTCGGTCCGCTGTTGACGTTCGCTGACCATCGAGGTCGGGGCCGCAACGGTGGGTCGAAACGGCGACGTAGGTATCGCCGCAATCACCGCAAATGGTGGTGCGAGTGCGCTCGCGCCCGATTACGGCCCGTACGTCTCTTAGGTCACTTGCGGCGCGGCGCGTGCCGTCGCAGCCGTGCGAGTGCTCTTCGCCGAGCGGGCAGCTAAACGTGCACCAGGCACAATGGAACTGCGTCGGCTTGGTCTCAAGGTATTTCGTCTTCATTTCTGGGGGGTCCTTTCGGTCGCGGTAAGAACGAGCCGCAACTCGTCTGCGATGGCGAGGAGGGCGTCGATGGATGCCCGCGCGTGTTCGTTGTGGACGGCGGCCCACTCCCGGGCGCGCTGCGCGTGGTCGATGGGTTCAGTCACGAGCGCGCACCCGTGTCGAGCTGCACACCGAGCTCCTCGAGCTCGCGGCGCAGGCTGGCGACCCTCCGCTGGCGGTGCTCAGCCGGCGGACGGGTCAAGTTCGAGGTATGGGCGAAGGAATGGCGGGCAGGTGTCGTCCACCTCGCGCCCTCCACCCTCGCCGGGCAGGACCGGTACATGGCTACCCACCTCATCCCGGCATTCAAAGGTGTTTCTCTCGCACAGATTGACCACTCAATGGTGCGGAAGTGGGTCGCCGGACTTTCTGCCGATGGGTTGGCGCCGGCAACGGTTCGAAAAGCAGCAGGGTTGATGCACCGGGTTATGGCCACGGCTGTGAGCGCTGGCCTCATCGCCAGCTCGCCATGTGACGGCATCAAGATGCCTACCAACGAGCACCGGGTGATGCGCTTCATCGAGCCTACTCAGATTGCCGATCTCGTAGACGCTATGGACAAGCGATATCGAGCCTTGGTCCTACTCGGCGCCTATAGCGGTCTTCGCGCCAGTGAACTCATGGGTCTGCGGGCCAGACGGGTCGATCTCCTACGAGGGCGAGTCGAAGTCGCCGAAACTCTCGTCGACATTGAGGGCCATCTGCACTACGGACCGCCCAAAACTCGCTCCAGTCGGCGCACCGTCCCGATTCCAAAGGTTGTCGTCGAGCCACTCGATGAGCACCTCCGGAGCCATCCCGCGCGCCCGGATGATCTCGTGTTCCGTTCGGCAACTGGTATCCCGCAGTGAAAAAAAGCCGGGCTGACAGGCCTTCGGATCCACGATCTGCGCCACACCGCTGTGGCGCTCTGGATCGAGGCAGGCGCGTCGCCCAAGGAAGTCTCGGCTCGAGCCGGTCACACGTCGGTCAGCTTCACGTTCGATCGGTACGGCCACCTGATGCCAAGTTCCGAAAGCCGCGTAAACGATGCGCTCGACGAGCTGGCAGCCGGAGCCAAGCGGTCGGCGACGGCTTCAAACGTGACACAGATCTGACACGCGACCCCGGCCAAAGGCGGTAAAAGTCGGTCAGCGTCGGTAAGGCGAAAGCCCAGGAATCAGGCACAAGAGACGCGACCTAGGCACCGCTCCGATGGCACTGATAATGCTGAGGTCGCTGGTTCGATTCCAGCTAGCCCCACCCTTCAGCGTCACTGCCACTCCTCGAGCATCAATCGGCCGCCAGGCTCGCGTCCCGGACCCAGCGCGAGCTCCGTGCGATCGGGGAGCGGCGCTCGGTAGATTTGTCGCCGCGGCTGCCGGCCAAGGGGAAACGCCCTGCAGAGACCGAGCAGCACTCGTAGCGCGGAACCGGCAATACCAGCCGATAGCCTTTCGATGCGATCGCGAATGCCGAGCGTGGTTGCAGAGACTGACGAGGCGGCGCGGCCATCAGGGGGGCGGGTCTCAGACCGTATGGCAGTTGTTGGGCTGAACACGACAACGAACGACCCGGCGCCTCCGTCGAGCACAGGCGAAGGTCGAACCGTCCGCAGTCGCGCTGTTGCGTGGAGCGTCCTCGCCGTCGTGTTCATCGAGTGCCTCTATGCACTGTGGACGGCTTCGCGCGGCTACTTCTTGCAGGACGACTTTCTTGACCTTCAAGTCGTTCGACAGGTCGGATTCGGTGGGCGTCTCTTCGAGCAGCCGGTTTTCGGGCACTTCATTCCTGGGTTCAACTTCATTGACTATCTACTCTCATTGATCGTTCCGTACCAGTGGTGGTTGATCGTTCTCCTCGAGGTACTCCTGTTCGGGTCGTCGCTCATCCTTCTCGATCGACTTTTGACGACCTTGTTCGGGTCGTCTTGGCTGAATGTGGCCTTGGTCGGGATTGCGGGTGCGTCGTTCAGCCTGGTTCCGTCCTTCGTATGGTGGTCGACCGCGCTCGAGTATCTGGTCGCAATCCCGGCGACTCTCCTCGCCTGTATCTTCCACGTTCGATACCTCCGCACCGGCCGGCTCCGTTGCGCAGTTTTCGGTGCGATCGCAATAGCAATCGGATTTGCGTTTTACGACGGCCTGTTTGTGTCGCTCTTGTTCATCGTCCTCATGACGGTGTTGTTCTGGCCCGTCGGGCCCGGTCTGCGTGGCACCGTCAAGACCCTCGCCGTCCATTCCCGAGCCTGGGTGTGTTACGGCATTCCGGTCGCGCTGGAGGTCGGTTGGCGTTTGACCCACCCGGGCCTCTACGGGACGGCCGGCTCGGCCACCATTGGGCAGACGCTCGGCTTCATCGGATTGTCCTGGACCCAAACCGTCATTCCTCTCACTTTTGGTGTCGACGCGTGGCTCCTCCCGGCTCACGCGGCAAGGGTCCTGGCCGGCTTCCTCGGCCAAGTCGTTTTCATCGCGTTCTTCGCTTTCACCCTCCAGAGGAGGAGGTCAGCGTGGCGCGCCTGGGTTCTCTTTGGTTTCACCTTCTTTGTGGGCGCAGCGCTCGTAGGCGCCACCCGCGCAGGCACCTACGGCCCCGGAGACGCCAGCGATGTCAAGTACGTCGCCTTCGATGCGTTTTTTTTGATGATCGCTGTCGGTTTCGCTCTGTTGCCCGTTCGTGGGACAGCCGAAGCGGAGTCCGTGAGCAGTCGGAGGCAGCCGCGTCGCGTGCGACCCGCCTGGTTCTCGACTCTCGTTGTCTTCGCCCTGCTCGCCGTCGTTCTCGCCTACGGCACGGCCCTCGTCTTCGACCAGAATCGTGACCACGAGTCAATGGGATCTCACACTTCGCGTCAGTTCTTCGCGACGTTCGCCACATCATGGGCGACCAGGGCATCCATGACGCACTCTGCGTTCCTCTGGGATACCGAGATCAACCCAGCGGTCGTCACGCGTACCTTTTTTCCCTATGACACGGCTTCGGTCACCGTCGGACGGCTCTACCCGCAAATACGGTTCGACAAATGGGGCGGCGCGGGGTACCTCTTGCGGGCGGACGGTTCGGTCGTACGTGCGACGGCTGCGACGCGGGCGCTCGGACTCCTGAGCGGGCAGACGGGGTGCGCTGATCCACATCATCGGGGCGGAAAGATCGTCGTCACGCTCGACCACCGGTTGAAGGCCGCGAAGCAACGGTTTGGCCTGGTTTCGTATCAGAGTGCAACGGGGGCCGTCGCCACGCAACCCGACGGAACGACCATCGTCTTTCCAAAGGGACGAGGAACCCTGATCACCGCGTTTCCTCCGGCCTCTCTGGACAGGGTCGTGTGGACGGTGCGGTCCCGGAGCAACGTGTGCGTCACCGGATTCAAGGTCGTCTTGCCGGAGCCCGTCGGGACACCCCCGCGCGCCGCTCGGTCCCCTTGACGCAATCTGGCCGCGCGCGGGAATCGCCAGGGTGCCTCTCCGGAGGCAGGGACCGGCGACTCAAAAGCTCCAGCGTGTTTGGCTGAACCTTCCTCCCTTGCCAAATCCAAATCCGGTCTCGGGTGCGACGCGAAAGACCAGAACCTCCGCTCGCCGAATGGCGTCACCCAGACCGGACCACGTTCCATCCGGTGCGACAAAATGCGGTCCATACTTCGACTCGTACGTGTCGGCGACACGTCCAAGCTCGACATGGTCGCTCACGCCTTCCGCCGTACCTTCAATCACGAGATCGAGACCGTCGAGGGTGCTCTGCCCCGTTGTAAGGACGCAATGACCGTTGACCGAGAGGTTCTTCGCTTTTCGTTCGTGTGGTCCAGTGCAGAAGTACAGAGCGCCTTCGAGCCAGATTCCCAACAAGGGCGTGACGTGAGGGCGGCCGTCAGGTCGAACGGTCGAAAGCCAATACACCTCAGCATCCGCCAGCTCATCCCGAGCCTGAGACCATTCCGTCGGCGTTGCATTCGGGCTGCTGAAGGAGCTCAGTTCGGTTATCGGAACTCGTTCAACCACGACACCCTCCGATCTTGCGTCCGTGCGAGCAACGACGGCGACGCTGGAAGGCGTCGCTGCCCATTCGTCCCCCATGCGCCAGTGTGCCCGATCGAGACTCCGAGCAGATCCCGGGGTCGTCCGTAACGCTCAGACGTCCTGACGGAGACGCTCTGACTGCCTTCTACCGACTGGTCCCGTTGGCTTCCGTCGATGTGCGCGGGCGACTCAACGGGGGTGTTCACCCACGCTGGACGACGCGCAGGCCCTTCACGGTGGGCAGATGCAGCCGGATTCGAGAGAACGTAATGGTCCCGCCAAGGCGCGGCGTGATGTAGGCGACAGTTGTGGCCGCGAGCTGCAACTCCAGCGAGGTGTCCGCCTTGGCCGTAAACCCAACGCTCTCCAACGGGACCGTCAGGGTGTGGGACCTCCCGTCCAGCGTGACCGGAATGGGTGTGATCTGGTTGTTGACGACGATCCCCGTTGTCGGGTCGACCAGCTGAGCGAAGACCCGGGTCGGCCGGGTGCCGGGTGCCACCGTTCCCGAGTACGTCAGCGACAGCCTCGGCGCGCCGACGACGACGGCCGCGCTGGAAATGGGCACCCTGAGGTTCAGTGCGTTCGTCGCGGGTGCTGGAGTCACCGGGGAGGCGACCGTGTCCACGACGTTTGCTGCCTGGGCGTTCGCCGCCGCCCCGGGTGGCCCCGACCCACCACTGTCCTTCAGAGCCAACACGCCACTCCCGGCGGTCACGATCGAGGCCCCGGAGCGGGGCGGGTAGCTCGGAGCGGCGTAGGTGGTCCCGGCCTGGTCGACGAAAGCGAATCCCGTGAGCACGTGCGCCGACGTGTCGCCGGCCACGTAGCGCTGCATCCAGGCGAGCGAGAGCGGGCCCACCTCGAGCGCTGAGCCCGGGTCCGTGAGACAGACCCCGTGTCCTCCGCAGAACCAGGCCATCGAGACCACGGTTCCCTGACTGTGGAGCGTCTCGAAGTTTTCGATGCCCTCATCCAGGGTGAACAGGTCGTCGACAGTGCCCTGCAGGATCAAGGTCGGCACCTTCACTTTCGACAGAAACTGGGCCGGGCCCCGGCTCTCGAAGAAGGAGACCGCTCCGGCATCGATCGCTCCGGTCGTGTTCATCTCGTGATCCGCCGCAGTGATCTCGGGGTCGAGTTTGGCGGAGGAGGACACGCTCGCGAGGATGTTGCCCCACCCCGTCTTCGGGGTCTGGTTCTTGTCCAGACTCGTCCCAAGTGAGTGCCAGGCGATCGTGGGGGCAATGGCAGCGATGCGGCAGTCCCGCTCTGCGGCGGCGAACTGGATGCCCCCGCCGTAGGACTCGCCGACCATGCCCACCCGGGGCACGCCCGGGCGTTCCAACTCGACGCCGGGCTGCCGCGCCACCCAGTTGATCATGGTCGACACATCCCGACCCTCGTCGTTGGGGCTGTCGACCTCTGCCTCTCCACCCGAGTGGCCGAATCCCCGGGGGTCCCATGTCAGTACGTTGAACCCACCCTGCCAGAGCTGGGCGATGCTCAGCGCGCCCTGGATTGCCGCCTGCGACGTGGCCGTATCACCGGACTGGCCCCAACCCGGGCCCATGAGAACCGTCGGACGCGCCTGTCCGCCTGCCGATGGATCCGGAAACCAGTGCATGCGAATCGTCGTGCCATCGAACGACGTGAGATCGAAGTCCGACGAGATACCCGGAACCGCCGCCGCCTTGGTGGACTGCCACCCGCTCGGAGGGTGACAGCCCGCCGCCGCCGCCGCAGCAGCCGGCGAGCCCCTCAGCCCCAGCATTGGAGCACCCCGCGAAAACCCAGACGCGCCGTATGCCAGGCCGAGGACGAGGGCGAACGCAGCGACGACCATGCCTACCGAGCGACACCACGACCATCGGTCGTCGCGCTGACGCAGCCTTCTCGGCTCTCTGGTTCCCGTCATTACCTGACCTCCTCGAAACAATCGATCCCGTTGCTGAGTCGAATGGGAGTGTGACCTCGGGCGCACGGGGATCCACCCATACTCCGAGGTCGGGCGGCTGATCACCCTACAGTGACGCGCCTGGGAATCAGAGGGCGTCGCGGGTCCACACCTTCCATACCCACTTGCCTCGCCGCCGATTTCCGGGCTTCAGTTCTCGGCGCGGACGGCGAGGGCATTCTCTCTGTACGTTCTCATGCATGCAGTTCAGCAAGGAGCTCCGGAACGATGTCGCCGCCGGTGACATCACGGTGACCTTTCGTCTCTGGCGCCGTCCTCAGGTCAAGCTGGGCGGGCGTTACCGCGCCGGCCCGGCCGAGATCGTGATCGACAGCATCGAGCTGGTTCCGTTCGCGTCCATTTCGGCCGCCGACGTGCGGCGAGCGGGAGAGCAGGACCGCGAGTCGTTGCGCCGCCGCGCCGCCCACGCCGGGCCGATCGCCGACGACACGCTGCTCTATCGGATTGCATTCCACGTGGTCGGGTAGTAGACGGGAGTGGCGGCGGTGACCCACCCTGGGGCGGCCCGCCACACCACATCAGGAGGGCCCAATGCAACAACGTCCCATCGGCAACAGGACAGTCAGCGCCATCGGGTTGGGTGAAATGCCGCTCTCAATTGAGGGACGGCCGGACCGCCGTCAGGCGATCGCCACCATCCATGCCTCGCTCGACGCCGGTGTCACCATCATCGACACCGCCGACGCCTATTCCTCGGGAGTGCAAGAACACGGTCACGGCGAAGCGCTCGTCGCGGAAGCCCTGGCCGCCTACGGCGGTCCGACCGACGATGTGCTGGTCGCCACCAAGGGCGGGCACCGCCGCCCCGGTGACGGCAGTTGGACCGTGCACGGGGATCCGGCGTACGTCAAGGAAGCCTGCGAAGCGTCCCTCAAGGCCCTCGGTGTCGACGCCATCGGCCTCTACCAGTACCACCGTCCGGACCCTTCGGTCCCGTGGGCCGAGTCGGTCGGCGCCCTGGCCGACCTCCTGGACGAGGGCAAGATCCTCATGGCGGGCGTCTCCAATGCGACGGTGGCCCAGATCGACGAGGCCCAGAAGGTTCTGGGCGGCCGCCTGGTCAGCGTCCAGAACGAGTTCTCTCCCCGCTTTCGCTCCTCGGAGGACGAGCTCGAGCATTGCGAGAGGCTCGGCATCGTCTTCATTCCGTGGAGCCCCATGGGCGGCATCGGCCGCTCCGACCGGATCGAGCAGAACTTCCCGGCCTTCGCCGAAGTGGCCAACGAGGTCGGCGCCAGCCCGCAACAGGTGACGCTGGCCTGGATGCTCGCCAAGGGCTCGCGGGTGATCCCCATTCCCGGCAGCAGCCGACCCGAGACGGCCATCGCGTCGGCTGCGGCCGCCGACGTCTCGTTGACGCCCGATCAGGTCGCCCGTCTCGACGCCTCCTGACTCGGCGCAGACGGCAATCCGGCGGAACAGAAGGCCGTCGCGCCGTGTGCACACTCTGTGTGGCGGTGTGCGGGCGTCGTTGACAGACAACGGAGAATGAGGTTGGCATGCATACAGTGACCGTCCCTGACAACCTGGTACTTCCGCGCAGCATCACGGCGTTCGAGGACGACGCGGCCGGCAGGCTCGGGACGGTGCCCGCCGACCACATCGGCAACGCATGAACACCATCTCCGGCAGCGAGGTCACCGGCGCGGACACTTGGGGCGCCGCGGACATCGGTGATCTCACGGGCCGCGTCGCGCTGGTGACCGGAGCCAACAGCGGTATCGGCTACGCCACGGCAGGAGCGTTGGCCGCGCACGGGGCGCACGTGATCCTGGGCTGCCGCGACGACGAGAAGGCGCGTCGGGCCCGCGACAAGCTGGAGAGCGAGCTCGAGCGCTCGTCCCTGGAGTTGCTCCACCTCGATCTGGCCGATCTGTTCTCGGTGACGCCGGGCCGCCGACGCGGTCCTGACGACGCACGCCCGGCTGGACATCCTCGTCAACAATGCCGGGGTGATGGGGACGCCGTACCGCCAGACGGCCGACGGCTTCGAGCTACAGATGGCGACCAACCACTCTGGGCCACTTCGCGCTTGACCGGGCCTGCTGCTCGACCGCATCGTGACCACCGCGCGCTCCCGTATCGTCACAGTGAGCTCGCACATGCACCGGATGGGCCGCCTGCGACCCGACGACGTCGCCGGTGCGGCGTTCCACAGCACATGGGTCGCGTACGGCACGTCCAAGCTCGCCAATCTGCTCTTCACAGCCGAGCTCGAATCGCCGCCTGCAGGCGGCCGGACTGCAGACGCTCGCCCTGGCCGCGCATCCGGGGTGGACGCGCAGCAACCTGGCGGGGAGCGGCGCTGCCCTCGGGAACAGCCGTCTGCGACGCAAGCTCGGACGGGCGGCCGGCACCCTGCTGGGGCAGTCGGCGGCCGGCGGCGCACTTCCCGTCCTGTGCGCGGCCACCTCGTCGTCGGTGGGCCCCGGCCAGTACATCGGCCCGGCGCACCTGTTCGGGCTCTTCGGTCCACCCAGGGTGGCGCGGCCCTCGCGGTCGCGCCCGGGACCCCCAGCTGGCTGCTGCGCTCTGGGAGGCTTCCGAGGACCTCACCGACGTGCACTTCTCGGTGGGTGCACCCGGTCTGAGCTCGCCGCGGCCCGGCACGGGCACTAGACCGTAGCGATGCCCAGCACGGCGACCACAGAGGGTCCAGACAGCCAGAAGGCGGTCCACGACCTCGCTCGGTCGCCCACCCGGACCGACACCACGGTCGCCGCCAACCTGCCCGAGAGCCGTCGCTACCGCGTCAAGCGCGTGCTCCTGGGCCCGCCGCTGGTCAGCGACGACCTGCACGGCCAGCGACTGGGCAAGCCGACGGCGCTCGCCGTCCTGTCGTCCGACGTCATGTCCTCCTCGGCCTACGCCACCGAGGAGATGCTGCGCATTCTGGTGCCCATCGCCGGTCTGGCGGCCTTCTCCATCGTCACGCCCATGACGGCGGCGATCCTCGGGGTGCTCGCCGTCGTGACGATCTGTTACCGGGACGTCGTGCGCTCCTACCCCAAGGCCGGCGGCTCCTACGTGGTCAGCCGGGACAACTTCGGCCCGAACGTCGCGCAGGTCGCCGGCGCCGCGCTGCTGATCAGCTACACCATCACCGTCGCCGTGTCCGTGGCGGCCGGTGCCGACGCCATCGTCTCGGCCGCGCCGGCTCTCGGCAAGCCAGTCGTGGGTGCCGGTGGCGATGAGCATCGCCTTCGTGATGATCCTGGCCTTCGGCAACCTGCGCGGCATCCGGGAAGCGGGCCGGGTCTTCGCCATCCCGACCTACTTCTTCATCTTCAACATGGCCGCTGCTCATTGTGTTCGGACTGGTGCGCGAGGCGTCGGGCAACCTCCCGCACCAGCCGGCGCACCCGGACACCCTCCCGCTCGGGACACGCCAGCGGTGGCCTCATCCTCGGCGTGTCCGCCTTCTTCCTGTTGCGTGCCTTCGCCAACGGCAGCTCGGCCATGACGGGAACCGAGGCCATCTCCAACGGCGTCAGCATCTTCCGGAAGCCGCAGGCACGCAACGCCCGCACGACGCTCGTGCTCATGAGCACGATCCTCGGGGTCATGTTCCTCGGAGTGTCGGTGCTGGCCGCGCTCACCCACAGCGTGCCGTTCGTCGTCGGGGACACCGACCGTCGTCTCGGAGATCGGCACGCTGGTCTACGGCTCGTCGCCCGCCGGGCAGGTCCTCTACTACTCCCTGCAGGCCGCCACCGCGCTGATCCTGATCCTCGCCGCCAACACGAGCTTCACCGGGTTCCCGTTCCTGGTCAGCTTCGTGGCCGAGGACTCCTTCCTCCCGCGCAAGCTGACGGTCCGGGGCCACCGGCTCGTCTTCTCCAACGGCATTCTGCTGCTGGCCGGCGCGTCCATCGCCCTGCTGCTGGCCACGGGGGCCAAGGTGGCGGCGCTCATCCCCATGTACGCCATCGGCGTCTTCACCGGCTTCACCATGGCCGGTGCGGGCATGGTGGCCCACCATCTGCGCCACCGCGACCCGCACTGGCGCCAGCGGGTCGTCGTCAACGGCTTCGCCGCCGTCGTGTGCGCGGTCGTCGTGGTCGTCTTCGCCGTGGCCGAGTTCACGCAGGGTGCCTGGGTGGTCGTCGTGGTGATGCCCCTCCTCGTCTACGCCCTTGTCACCATGAACCGCGAGTACCGCGCCGAGGACGCCGTCCTCGAAGAGGGTGCCGCGGTCGAAGCGTGCGAGGCGAAGGTGCTGCGCCGACACGTCGTGATGGTGCTGGTGGACCGGATCGACCTGGCCACGGCCCGGGCCATCCAGTACGCCCGTGCCCTCACGCCCGACGACCTGCACGCCGTGCACTTCAACATCGACAATGACCGCACGGACCTGCTCATCGAGCGTTGGCAGCGCCTCGGCCTGTCCCGACTTGCCACTCGACGTGATCGACTGCCCGGATCGCCGGATCGGTCGGGCCGCCCTCGAGCTGGCCGCGGAACAGGCGGACGGCGAGACCGAGGTCAGCATGGTGCTGCCGCGGCGCTCCTACGGCAAGACCTGGCGCCGTATCCTCCACGACCAGACCGCCGATCGGATCGTCGAGATCGTGAGCCAGCTGCCGCACGTGAACGCGACGATCATCCCGTTCCACGTGTCCGCAGGGCCTGCAGGAGGCGAGCCTCGAGCTCGAGCACGTGGTGGCCCACGACGTGGACCACGAGCCAGCTCCGGCCAACGGGGCACGCAAGAAGGGTGCCGGGCGTGTTGCGCCGCCCACCTCCGTGCCCGGCACCCAACCGATCGCCTCGCTGCGCTGGCGGACCCGGGCGCGCGTCGCCGGACGGGTCAAGACGATCCGCGTCCAGCCCTTGTCGGAAGTTCCGACCATCGAGTGCGTGGTGGCGGACGACAGTGGCGAGGCCATCACGTTCGTCTTCCTGGGCCGACGCTCCATCGCCGGGCTCCGCAGCGGGACCCAGATGGTGGCGGAGGGGATGGTCGGCAAGCACAAGGGAAAGCTCGCCATGATCAACCCCTCCTACGAGGTGCTGGTGCCTGCGTCCTCGGAGGAGGGCGCGTGAGCAGTGGCCGACCCTCGGCGAGAAAGCGGCCGTGGTCCGTGCTCGGGGAGCCGGGTTTCCAGTGGGCTCTGGCCATCGTCGCCCCCGTCACAGTCGCCCTTCTCCTCATTCCGGGCCGCAACCATCTCGACAACGCCGACAATGCTCTCGTGTTGGTCGTGGTCACCGTGGCCATCGCCTCCGCCGGAAGCCGGATCCGCGCCTTCGCGGCCGCCCTCGTGGCCGCCGCGTCGTTCGACTTCCTCCTCACCCGTCCCTACGGCTCGTTCCGGATCAGCCGGACGGCGGACATCACGACGGAGGTGTTGTTCGTCGTCGTCGGGTTGCTGGTGGGCGAGCTCGCCGCTCGGGGCCGGCGCCACCGACTGGACGCCGCGCTGGGGCGCCACGAGATCGCCCGCCTACACGACCTGAGCCAGCGCATCGCCGAGGGCGAGGATCCCGACTTCATCCTCATTGCGGTGGCGGGGGAGCTCCGCGAGCTCCTCAGCCTGCAGGACTGCCGGTTCGTGCGCGAGCAGCCGTCGGGCAAGGGAGCCTGGATCGCCGGGGACGGCACGGTTCGCCTCAACCCCCTGCGGTGGCCGGCAGGCTCGGTCGGTCTCCCGACCCAGCACGTGGAGCTGCCCGTACGCGGCGGGGGCCACGTCGTCGGAACCTTCATCCTGACCCCGACCCCCGCCACGCCCATCAGTCATGAGCAGTGTGTCGTCGCCGTCGCGCTGGCCGACCAGTTGGGCGCCACCATGGCGACGCAAGGGACCGAGGGCTGAACACACCACTCGGTACAGGCCGGCTTCATGCAGCCGCGTGGCGGCTGCAGAAACTCGGCGTGCCGCGGCACCGTGCCGGGTCGCAGCACGCGTCCGAGCGGCGCGATCACCGTCGCGGCGACGCCGGCTCGGTGCAAGGCCGCGGCCGCGCTCTGGGACCGAGCGCCACTGACGTAGGTGTCGTCCAGCAGGAGCATCGCGCGCACCGGCGGTCGCGTCTCGGTCCGGCGCAGCCACGTGGAAGGCCGCCGGATGGGGCCGCATGTGCGCGACGGGCGGCGGCCCGCCGGGAGCCGAGGCACGGCGCAGCAGATCCGGTGCCCAGCGCGTGGCCGGAAGCGCAGTGGTGACGGCGCGGGCGAGGCCCTCGACGAGGGCCAGGGGAGCCGGACCGGGCCGGTGGGTCGACGGCACCACGGTCACGACATCGAACGGGCCACCCGCCAGCGCGTGGAGCTGCGCACCGTGGTCGAGCAGGAAGGCACGCAGGAGAGCCCGGACGATGTCGCCGAAGCGTCGCCGAGCCTCGGCGACCGGCGACTCCTTGTAGCCCAGCAGGACCGTGTAGAGCGGGCTGGGCAACGGGCAGAGCCGCACGGGCAGCACAGGGGCCAGCGCCAGGCCCAGGCGATGGGCCACCACCCGGCAGGCGAAACAGACGTCGTGGTCACCGGCGGCTGGACCGCGGCAGACGCGGCACACTCCCGGTCCGGGATCCGGGACGCGAAACGGGTCAGGCGGCGGGAGTGGGGGCCGGGACGGAGTCGGGTTCGGGTCGATGCAGGAGAAAGGTCCCCGTGGCCCGGCTGACCAACACCCCGTCGGCGTCGCGCACCGTGGCTTCGCCGTAGGCCACCTGCCTGGCCATGCGCGCCACCTCGCCGCGCAACGCGTAACGGTCGCCCTTCATGGCGGGGCGCATGCACTCGGTCTTCATCTCCAGGGTGCCGCGGGTGCGGGCCCGCCCCGGTAGGGCGGCGTTGATGGCGAAATTCATGCAGGCATCGAGCACCAGGGAGTGGATGCCGGCCTGGGTGATCCCGTGGGGGTTGCAGGCGAGGTCCGTGGGCGTGAAGGTCCCCTCGACCCAGCCCAGGTCCTCGCCGTCGACGCCGTAGCCGGTGAAGGCACCGCCGACGAGCTCGATGATCGGCATGCCCCCGTCGCCCAGCCAGCGGTCCATGTCCTTGCCCTTGCGCCATCGGCAGCAGACCCTACCGGTCGGTCCCAGAGTGGCTCCGGAGTGGCTCCGGATTGGCTCGGTGGGGTCCCTCCAGATCTGCCGCCAGATGGTGCCGGGTAGGATGTTCACCGATCTGAACCGGTATGGCGCCGATCGCCACCGGATTTGGGAGGAGACACCATGACCACCGCCGTCATCGTCGACGCCGTACGGACCGCCGGGGGGAAGCGCAACGGGAAACTCCGCAACTGGCACGCGGTGGACCTGGCGTCCGAGGCCCTCAAGGCCGTGGCCGAGCGCAACCAGCTGGACCCCGCCCTGGTCGACGACGTGATCATGGGATGCGTCATGCAGGTGGCGGAGCAGTCGCTCAACATCGGGCGCAACGCAGTGCTCGCCGCCGGCTGGCCCGAATCGGTACCCGCCACCACCATCGATCGCCAGTGCGGGTCCTCGCAACAGGCGGTCCACTTCGCGGCCCAAGGCGTCATGGCCGGGGCCTACGACATCGCAGTCGCCGGTGGCATCGAGTCCATGACCCGCACGCCCATGGGATCGTCCGTCGTGCGTGACCTCGGGTACCCCTTCGGGCCGCGCATGATGCAGCGCTACACCGAGACGGGGCTGCCGGGCCAGGGCATCGGGGCGGAGATGATCGCCGACAAGTGGGGCATCTCCCGCGAGGAGCTCGACGCCTTCTCGGTGCGAGAGCCACCAGCGGGCCGCCCGCGCCACGGCCGAGGGCCGCTTCGAGAACGAAATCGTGCCCGTGCTCGTGCGCGACGACGAGGGCCACGACACCGACGAGGTCTTCGCCGCCGACGAAGGCATCCGCCCGGACTCGAGTGTCGAGACCCTGGCCAAGCTGAAGCCCGCCTTCAAGGAGGACGGCAAGGTGACGGCGGGGAACTCCTCGCAGATCACCGACGGCGCCTCGGCCGTGCTGATCATGAGCGAGGAGAAGGCCAACGCACTGGGCCTGCGGCCCCGGGCGCGCTTCCACGCCTTCGCCCTGGCGGGCGTCGACCCGGTGACCATGCTGACCGGCCCCATTCCGGCCACGACGACGGTCCTCGAGCGGGCCAAGCTGACGATGGACGACATCGACGCGGTGGAGATCAACGAGGCCTTCGCCTCGGTCGTGCTGGCCTGGGAGAAGGAGCACCACCCCAACATGGAGCTGGTGAACGCCAACGGGGGCGCCATCGCACTTGGTCACCCCCTGGGCGCCTCCGGTGGCAAGTTGACAGCCACGTTGCTCAACGAGCTGGAGCGCACCAACGGTCGCTACGGGCTCCTCACCATGTGCGAGGGCGGTGGGCTCGCCAACGCCATGATCATCGAGCGGCTGGGCTGAGCCGCCCGGCGACCCTGGAGCCGCTGTCAGCGGTACCGGGTGGCCAGCAGGAAGCCGACGAAGATGGCAGCCAGGCCGATGACGAGGCCCCAGGGTGAGCCGTGCGCCATGAACGGCAGGTGGGCCAGGTAGTTGACCGTGATGACGGCCACCCCACCGATGAGGAGCACCAGGATGAGGGCCCCGAACCACGGCGGGCTGTGCCGCACGCTCTTGGGGATGGGCGCCGTGTAGCGCCCGCTCTCCTCGGCCGTCTTGTACCGACCGACCTTCGAGGCGGAGGTCCGGCCCGAAGCGGACTTGCCCTTCTTGGAGGCGCCGCCCGGGTCCCTTGGTGCTGGTGGCCACGGGTTGAGAGGTTAGCCACCGCCGGCGGGCGCCTCCGGGCGCGGCCGGTACGATCGTGGAGCCATGGGACCCCGGGTGCTGCTCGTCGACAACTACGACTCCTTCGTCTACAACCTGGTCCAGGAGCTGGGCGAGCTCGGTGCCGAGCCGGTGGTGTACCGCAACGACGCCATCGACGTGGCCGGCATCCGGGCGGAGCGACCCGATGCCGTTCTCATTTCGCCCGGGCCGGGACGGCCCGAGGACGGCGGGGTGAGCCTGCAGGTCATCCGGGAGCTGGCCGGCGAGATCCCGCTCCTGGGCGTGTGCCTCGGCCACCAGTGCATCGGCCAGTCCTACGGAGGCAGCATCGTGACGGCCCCGCACCTGATGCACGGCAAGACCTCCGAGATCCACCACAGTGGCACGGGCATCTTCGCCGGCCTCCCGAACCCCTTCGTGGCCACGCGCTACCACTCCCTGGTCGTGGAGCCCGATTCAGTCCCGGACGAGTTGGAAGTGACGGCCACCTCGACCGACGGCGTTGTGATGGGGCTGCGTCACCGCACCCTGCGGGTCGAAGGTGTGCAGTTCCACCCCGAGTCGGTCCTCACCGCGTCGGGCCCCGCCCTCTTGGCCAACTTCCTGGGCCAGCTGGGCGCCACCACACCGGCCTGAACTGATCCGTCCGCCTCGGGTGGCGGTGCGCGTCAGCCCCGCTGGCGGCTGTGGTTCGGAGGACCGTTCGGTGGGCCCGGGGCGGTGGTCGTGGTCGTCGAGGAGGGGGTGGTGGTGGTCGTGGAGGTGGTGGTCGTCGTCGCCGACTGGCAGACGGTGATGGTGACGGTGGCCCCGCTGTTGACCTGCGCGCCGGCGGCCGGGCTCTGGCTGTCCACGTTACCGGGCTGAGCCCCGTTCGGGCACCCGGTGTCGAACGTGACGTTGGCCACGAGGCCGGCGCCCGAAATAGCCGAGGTGGCGGCGCCCTGTGACTGCCCCACGACACCGGGCACGGACGCGCAGTTGCCGTTGGAGATCACGAGGTTGACCGCCGTGCCGGGCCCGACGCTCACGCCGGCGCTCGGGTTCTGCGCCGAGACCACGCCGGAGGGCTGACTCGAGCACGCGTTGCTCTGGCTGCCCACGCTCAGCCCGTCCTGTTGCAGGAGGCTGCCGGCCCGGGCGGGCGACTGCCCGACCACCGACGGGACCGAGACCGAGGTCTGCGTCGAGACCGTCAGCACAACCTTGCGTGTGGCGAGGATCCTCGTGCCCGCGGCGGGGTCCTGACTCAGCACCGTCCCCGACGGCTGATTGCTCTTCACGTCGTGGACGGTGTACCCCAGATTGGCGCCCTGGAGCGTGACGATGGCCTGGGTCAGCTGCTTCCCCTGCACCGAGGGGACCTCGACCGTGGGGATGTGCGGGCCGCCGCTGACGACGAGGTCCACGGCGGAGTTCTTGGCCACGGACGCACCCGGCTTGGGGTCGGTCGAAAGGACGTTGCCCTTGGTCACGTTGCTCGACCTCACGGTGCTGCTGCCCACGGTGAGGTGGTCGTTTTGGAGAGTCTGCGTGGCCTGGCCGGTCGGGAGCCCGACAACGTCGGGCACGGTCACGTTGCTGCCGAAGAGGCCAACCGAGCGCAAGAGGAAGAAGGCGATGATGGCCAGGGCCACCAGCAGCACGACCAGCATGATGATCAGGTTGCGCGTGCGCTTCTTGCGCTCGAGGTCCTCCCGGCTGCTGGGCCCCCCGGGGGCGGCGGGGACGGCCATGGTGCGCCCGGTGGCCATGGGCACGACCTGTGTCACGCCCACCGGAGACGTCATCATGGAGGTGAGCCCGGGATCACCGGCCTCCACGGGTCGTCCGTCCGCGAAGCGGAGGAGGTCGGCGCGCAGTTCCTCGGCGGAGCCGTAGCGGTCGTCGGGATTCTTGGCCATGGCCTTCATGACGACGGCCTCGAGGGCCGGCGGCACCGACGGGTTCGCCTCACGTGGCAACACGGGCATGTCGCGCACGTGCTTGGATGCCACGGCCACGGGCGAATCGCCAGTGAACGGCGGGCGGCCGACGGCCATCTCGTAGAGCACCACCCCGAGGGAGTAGATGTCGCTGCGCGAGTCCACGCCCTTCCCCTCGGCCTGCTCCGGTGAGAAGTAGGCGGCCGTCCCCATGACCGCGCCGGTCTGGGTCAGGCTCTCCTCGGTGTTCATGGCCCGTGCGATGCCGAAGTCGGTGACCTTCACGTCGCCGTCCGGGGTGATCAGGACGTTGCCCGGCTTCACGTCACGGTGGACCACGCCGTGGCGGTGGGCGAAGGCCAGGGCGGCCGCGACGCCGGCCCCGATGGTGGCGATCTGACGGGGAGGGAGGGGCTCGGGGTCGCGCAGCACGGCAGAGAGCGGGCGCCCCTCGACGTACTCCATCACGATGAAGTACGAGCCGTCGTCCTCGCCCCAGTCGAAGACCGGGACGATGTTCGGGTGGGACAGGTTGGCGGCGGCCTGGGCCTCCCGCCGGAAACGCTCGACGAACGTGCGGTCGACGGAGAGCTCCGGGAAGAGGACCTTGAGTGCCACGGGTCGCTCGAGCTGGCGGTCCATGGCCCGGTAGACCTGCGCCATGCCCCCACGGGCGATCAGATGGGTGAGCTCGTAGCGACCCGAGTAGATGCGCGGTGTGTCGACCGGTTGCATGGCGCTCAGGAGCCTACGCTGGGAGCCTTCGCCCACGCGGGAAGGGACAGGGGCGTCATGGCGTCGCCGTCGTCGGGGTCACGGGGACAGTAGTCGTCGTGGTGGTGAGAGCAGGCGGCGGGGTCGTCGCGATCCGGTGCACGGGTGCCGTCGTCGTCGTGGTGGTCGTCGTCGTAGTGGTCGTCGTCGTGGTGATGCTGGTGACGTACTGCCGAGCCGAGGCCAGCGACGGCTGCTGCACACCCGCCCTGAGCGCGACGACGGCAGCCGGGGAGACGTCCTGTGTCGTCTTTCCGGTGTGGTCCACCACCTTCGGATGGAACCACAACACGCCGCCCGGCTGGCCCTGCTTCACCACTATCTGCTCGCCCTGGGCGGTGACAACCCAGTTGTCGTAGGCGTACCACTTGAGGACGTAGTACGCCGCCACCGGCACGGCGGCCACCAGAATGACGAACCCGATCACCCGCGGGGTCACGCGGCGCGGAATGCCCAGGCGCCGCCGACGCGCCCCGCGGCTCTCCTTCCCCTCCGGCTTTTCCTCCCCTCGTCTCCCCGGCGGGGGCGGCACCCGGGTGGTGGATCGGGCTACGGGCACCGCAGCCGTGGAACCCATGAAGAACTCGTCGCTGCGCGGACCCGACTCCGCCAACGTGGCGGGCTCGTCGCCGAAGACGAGGCGAGCGCCGGGTGCCAGGGTCTCGTCCGTCACGGCGGGGACGACCGCCGTGAGGTCGGAGTCCGGAGAAGGACCACCGGGGTCAGGCTCGATATCAGGCGCAGAGCCCGCGACGTCGGGCTCCACCACCGCCACCGCAGCCGTGGCCGGCGCTTCCAAGGCGAAGGCCGCCGCGGCGCCCAGCGCGAGGGGGGTGACCTTGGCCGCGCCACCGCCTTCCTCCCCCACCTGCACATCGACGACGACGACCGTGATGTTGTCGGCGCCGCCGTGCCGGTTGGCGGCGTCGACCAGTCGCTGTGCCGCCTCCCCGGGGTCATCGACCTCGCCGAGGATGCCAGCCAGTTCGTCGCTGCTCACCTCGTTGGTGAGACCGTCGGAGCAGAGGAGCAGCCGGTCGCCCGTCTGCAGCTCGAGCTCCCACATGTCGGCCTCCACGTCCTCGGCGACGCCGAGGGCCCGGGTGAGGATGTGCCGCTGGGGGTGGACGGCCGCCTCCTCCTCCGTCATCTCGCCGTGACGCATCCGCTCTTCGGCCAGGCTGTGGTCATCGGTGACCTGGGTCATCGCACCGCCCGAGAAGACGTAGGCCCGCGAATCGCCCACGTTGGCCAGCGCCAACACGTCCCGGCCCTCAGTGCCACCCACGAGCCCCACGGCGGTCAGCGTGGTGCCCATGCCTCGCAGCTCGGTGTTGACCTGGCTCTCGTGCCAGACGGCCGCGTTGGCCTCCGAGAAGGCTTCGCGCAGCCCATCGACCGTCGGCGCCCGTTCGAAGGCCTGCTCGAGTGTCTCCACGGCCACCCGGGCCGCCACCTCACCACCGACGTGGCCACCCATGCCGTCCGCGACGGCAAAGAGATTGGGGCGCTCCAGCGGCAGATCCTGGTTGACGGTGCGAACCCGCCCCACATCGGAGGCGGAGCCCGACCGCAGCACCGTCAACGCGAGACCTCGAAGACGGTGGAACCGATCTGGAGAAGGTCGCCCTTGCCAAGCCGCACGGCCTGCGTGATCTGCTCTGAGTTCACGAACGTCCCGTTGGTCGAGCCCAGGTCCTCGACCCAGAGCTGATCGCTGCGCCGGAACAGGCGGGCGTGCAGCGTCGAGGTGTAGATGTCCTCCGGCATGGCGACGCCGCAGCCGGGCGAACGACCGATGGTCAGCTCGTCGTCGAGGTCGTAGGTGCGCCCGGCGTGCTCCGGCGGCTGGACCACCTTCAAGTGCAGCTGGCGTCGGCGCTTCGGGGCCGGCTGACTCGCAGGGCGTACCGCCACGCCGCGCTTCGCGACGCTCCTGGCGGCGCATGGAGCGGGGTTTGCGGATGGTGGCCGGGCTCATCTCCACCCAAACGGCCCGTATGACGCGCAGGAAGAACAGGAAGATCAGCGCGATGACGCCCCACTGCATGACGCGGAGGACGGCATTCAGATTTTGGGTGGCGATGAGGGTCGCGACCGGGTCAGCTGCCGTCACGACATTTCGAAGACGAGCTTCGTCGAGCCCACGCTGACCTCGTCCCCGCTGGCGAGGAGCTGCTCCCGGACCGGGGTGCCGTTGACCCTCGTCCCGTTGGTGGACCCGAGATCGGTGACGAACACGCCGTCACCCTTGCGCCGCAGTTCGGCATGGCGCCGGCTCACGTTGGAGTCCGGCAGCACCACTCCGCACTCGGGCAGCCGGCCGATGACCAGGGCTTCCGAGCCCACCGTCACCCTCCGACCGTCCGGCAGTACGAGTTCGGCCAGGAAGCCGCCGTCTTCGCTCTCGTGCACCTCGGCCGCCACCGTGAAGCGTCCCGGCTTCAGGCTGGCCCCCTCGAATATCTCGACCTCGACTGGGCCGACGAACGAGTAGCCCTCAATGCGGGCGTGCTCGCGGGCCGCATCAGAAAGCTCGCGGGAGAGTGCGTCGATGAAATTGGAGAAGCGGCTCACGTCGGCTGCCGAGAGCGTCACGGCGAAGGCATTGGGCGCGATCAGGCCTCGGACCCCCACCCGTCGGTGGAGGTCCATCTCGCGTGTCAACCTGCGGCCGATCTCCACCGGCTGGAGGTTGCTTCGAAACGGCTTGGCCAACGTGCCCTCCACCAAACGCTCGAGGCGCTCCTCAAACTGCTGGAGTCCCATGGTCTTCCAGAGATTACCGGGCCGCTGCGCCCTAGAGGGATTCAGACGGCGTCTGACCTGGTCACCTAGGCCAGGGCCCGAACTGAGCCGAACCTGAGAGGCCATCCCAGCGACTACTCTTGTCCGGTCACCCGGGCGAGTGGCGGAATTGGCAGACGCGCAGGATTCAGGTTCCTGTGTCCGAAAGGATGTGCGGGTTCAAGTCCCGCCTCGCCCACCAACCAACGGGTTGTCGACAAAACCAAGCTGGTCGTATCGACAAAACCCAAGTCATGGTTCACCCCGGCGCCGGATTCTTGGCCGAGCTGAGGGCGGAGCCTGCCTTCGGGGCTCTCGAGGGATGCCCACCCCGCGCTTCGCTACTCGCCAGCCGTCCGACGGGCGCGAGCAAGCCCGGGGTGCCAGAAGTTTGGGCGACGTCGCCGGGTCAGGCAGACAGCGGGGGGTCCGGGTCTGACGAGCCAGATGCCATGGCCGCCGGCGGGCGCCAATGCGTGATGGGCGAGGTCTTTCGCCGACGAGTTCGACGGAGCTTGGTCGAGCCTTCTACCGCTCTCGCCGCCAAGAACAGTCGGCTCTTCCGGACGTTGGCAGCCACAACGAGCAGGGCGACGGACAGGCTCTGGGCTGCCACCCCATGGATGCGTCGGCGTCCGGGGTCGTCGAGTGCCTCGTTGGCCGGATCTTTGATATAGCCGTTCATGCCCTCGTTGGTGTTGCGCAGTGAGTTGTAGGCGCACTTCCACTCGGGACTCTCGAACACCAGCTCTTGATGGAACTTGGCGCCGGCGCTGGGCGGCACGGTCACGCTCTCCTGGGTGCATGACTTGGGTGGCGCCGTAGCGATATCGAGCAGCCACGGCGATGTGCAGGCGTCCGAGCGTGTCGCGGGTCAGGGATTTCGGCTTCAGCGGGCACCGGGCCATCGGCCAGGAGCCGGCCGCCGGGCACTGCAACCGCAGGTGACCCTCGGCGTCGGGCTTGCCCTTCGGCCTGGCCGCATACTTCCACCGCTCAGTGAGGCGCTGGCGATAGGTGTCTTCGTCGATGACGTGGTTGCGGTAATCCCGGGTGGCCTCTTGGAGCGGCTCGGGAATGGACGGGCAATACCAGTCGCCTTCGATCTGGAGGAACCCGTCGACTTGGTCCTGGACGCCCAACTGGTCGATCTTGTAGTCGTAGACGGGTCGGTAGCCAAGAGCGAGGGCCGGGAGTTGGAACTCCTCGGCCCTGGCGCTCGAAAACGCCCGGTCGGCGGCGAGGAAGCCTGCCCGATAACCCCGGGCGGCCAAGCTTGCCAGGACTTGGGCGCCATGACGCCCGACAGAGCGCCCCGGCTGGTCGAGCACGGTCATGCCAAGGATGACGTTGGGCCACCGGCCGTCTTCTTCGGGCGTCGCTGCACCGGACACGGCGAAGGTGGCCTCATAACCCCAGGCGATTTTGTCCCGCCCGGTGGTGGCGTCAACTCCGGCGTCGCGTTCGTCGGCCTGGCGAACGTAGAAGCCTGCGTCGGGGTCAACGGAGTGCAACTCGATCTCGGGCTTCTTCCCCTTCTTCGACTTCGTGCCGCGCTTGCGGACGTAGGGACGCGAGTGTCCCCGGACCAAAGTGCCGTCGACGCCCACGGATCCTGCGAACGCGTGGCGGACTTCGCGCGGCAACAGCCCGACGCTGGCCTCGATCAGCGCGTTGATCAGCCAATCCAGCCGGTCGTAACGCTCGCTCCACTCGTCTTCGGTTAGCTCGGCCCGGCGTTGGGTCGTCAGCCGGTTGAACGTGTCGGCGTCGAGGCGCCGGTTCTTCGTGGTGGCCGACGGGTCGACCAGGTCGAGCATCCCGTGAAAGCGCGTCCGCACGTTGCGATAGAGCGCTTCCCACGCCTGGCGGTCATCGGCCGCGGGCGGATTAGGCAGCCCCAACTGCTTCCGCCACGCTGGGCTCAATTGACGAAAGAGGATCTCGGTGACTCGGGTGAGGTGCAGCGGCTGATTGGTCAACACAGAGGCCATCAGCCCTACTAACACCGCGCGGGTCGGAAAGGTCTCGGGTCGTCCACCGGGCCCGCGGCGCTCTGCCTCTTTCCATGTCCCCAGACGGCCCACGATCCCGCTGTCGTCGACCACGCGGATCGACAGCCGGATCGTCTCGTCATCGACGGTGCTGCGATGCGAGGGCAGGAGGGTCAGCTCGACGGGCCGACCGTCGCCCTCGCGCCGGTCCTCCTCGTGCCCTGGCACGCCGTCGGGATCCAGTGCCGACGAGTCCAAGGGGATGGCCATCAGGCTCCCCGCAACTGGCGACGGGCGACCTCAGGCACAGGAACAGAGGCGAAGCGCTGGTAGCGCACGACCTGGTGCGGGCGCACGCCGGCGGCCTCAGCCAGGGCCGTCAGGTGGGTCCCGGCCGAGAGGTGCCCGACGATCCACGTGTTGCGCAGGCGGTCGACATTCGGTCTACCCATCGGACCCTTGGGGCAACGGAAGAGGAAGTTAGGTACCTGCTTGCGATCGATAGACGATCGCCCAGGCATGAAGACCGGTCCCTCTCCCGCTCGCCGGGCCAGATGCGCGACCTCGTCCTCGTAGGCGGCGAGGACCGGGACATCACGGGTGCGCTCACCGATCACATGGACGGTGACACCGTCGTCGTCCTCCGTGACGTCGGTGCCGACCAGTCGGTTGATCTCCTGGCTGGACAGACCCGCGCCGAGGGCAAAGGCCAAAATGACGGCCACGTTGTCCCGGTAGCGCTTGGTGGGCAGTCCCCGGGCCCAGGACCGGAACGCGGCCACCTCGCCCGCCGAGTAGGGAGCGACCGGGTCAGCTTTGGGGAGTTGGAGGGGAGCCGGCGGGTAGACCTCGGGGCCGAGCACAGCGGAACCGACGCCCCGGAGCTGGCTGCGGTAGTTGTTTTGGGTCCCGGCGGCTCGGTTGGCGCAGGCCTCCTTGGCAAACCGGTCGACTGTATCGGGATGGAAGATCACCTCAGCGCTCAATGGCTGGCCGATGGATTCCACCCACACCGCGAGTTGGGTGACCACGTTCATGAGGGCTGCGGCCGAGTGTGCGCTCACAGGAACCGCACGGCGAACTGAGTCGCGGACCAGTCCTTCGATTCGGGCCCACTGAGCTGGGGGCACCGATCTCGGGGAGAACCGGTTGATGACTCGGCTCACCGACTCGCCGACACTGAGCGGTTGGCCGGCGTACCAGCTTGTGGCCAACCGGTGCTCGAGAAAACTCTCCAGAGAACGGCAACCAGCGGTACCCGACCCGGCGCCAGCGACAGGAACATCGCCGTCGGCCACAACGTGGCCCCTGGCCCTCGTGTCTCGCCGATCTTCGTCCTGACCCACGTGTTCCTCAGTTCAAACGACTCTTGCTGCGCCGTATGGCGCCTGTCGCTTTCCCTGCGTGGACACGGTGCTATGGCCCGGTGCACCCCGATGATTCTGGGGAACCTCGCATCCGGACGGCGGGTCACTGGAAGAGCTCCACCATTGTTAGCGGGAGTTGGTCTCCCGCGGGGGACTACGCCCCTCTGTGGGTCAATTGGGCCTGGAACAGGATGAACGCCTCTCGGGAGTAGATGGGTCGAAAGCCGCCCGCCGGGCACGACACCAGGGCGCTCGGCCCTAAGAGGCCGCACGGTTCTCGCTTCTCCAGCGGCACCACACGCAGCTCGGCGACGCCGGAGGGGGCTCGGATCGATCGATCACCGACATCACCTCGATCAAGAACCGCAAGAAGGATGGCTCATCTCTTTCGATCTCGAGCCACTTGATGTCACCACACAGCGTCGCCGTTTGGGTGCTCGTAAATGACTCAGGTGAGAAACACAGGAGTCCGAGAGCACTGACCTGGGTGGCCGGCCCCGACCAGGGCTGCTCGAGGGCCAGCGCATACGCGTGGAGCTGACGGCCGTAGCGGGCCAGATGGTCGGGATTCGGCTCAACCGTCTTGAAGTCGACCACGCCCACGCTGCCGTCATCGCACTGGACCAGGGCATCGAGACTTCCGCGAATGGCGCCCATGGTGGCGCTGCCCGGAATCGTCAATCCCGACGAGCGAACACTGCGGTCGGCTCCGCCGATAGTTCCCTCTGGCATGCCCAACTCGAGCGATTCGGTTCGTTGGCCCATGTAGAACGACTTCATGGCGCGATCGATGCTCCCGAACACTGAGGGAAACGGTGTTCGGGGCCTGCCCTCTTTACGAACAACCTTGAGGTAGAAACAGCGTGGACACTCGTCCCACAAGAACGCGAAGTCACTAGGCGCCAACATGATCGGACCGGTCGGCGCCTCGTCGACATGTGATGACCGAGCGCCGGGGCGAATCTCGACCACTTCAGCCAGACGCGAGCGCGTCTCGGTAACCTTGGCCACGTCAGTACCTCCTCGCAGGTGCTGGCCACGGCCCCGGGGGTGTTGACGCACCCGCCGGGGCTCCTTGTTGACACCCGAATACTAGCACCCGATTGTTGTCGCGCGTCAACTAGGGCAGACTGACCCTGTGGCGCCAAAGGTGAGAACAGAGGACCTCATTGACGCCCAGGAGGTAGCGGAGATCCTGGGATTGGCACAGCGAACCTCGGTATCTATCTACCAACGTCGGTACCCTGACATGCCAAGGCCCGTCGTTGACCTTGGCCCAGGCCGTCCGATGCTCTGGCTACGCCCTGAAATACTTAGCTGGGGTCGCTCCACCGGGCGATTCAAGACACCCAAATGAGGTCGACCGCCTTTCCTGAGCCCTGCCCGTACAAATCAGGCACTTCGCGGATACCCACCACACCGAGGCCCAGGCGACCGGATCGGTTCGCTTCGCTAAGCGCGAGCCTTCAAAATCAGGTTCATCGGTGTCTCGGTGGCACGGCGGAAATGTGTGAAGCCGGCTTCCTCGAACACCTGCCGAAGCTTGGCTTCGCCTGCCTGCGCTCCCAGCCCAATCCCACTTCTTGGGACAGGGAGTTCGGAGTGCAGACCGCGGAGGATACCGAATACAGCATTGCGGCCATTGGATTGTTCGCGAAGTTGGTCGGTCGTCCGTCGATCGCAAATGGCCCTGAGATTTATGGAGCAAGGACATGTCGCCAGACACGATGACGCGCTCGTATATGTCCCGACTCTGAGTTACTCCTGAGATTCGTGCGGTGTGGGATTCATGCGATCTGGGGCCGTCGTCGGGAAGACTGTGGTCGGAAGTCCTCAAAGATTAGTCGGTGATGGACCTTGTAGCCCGCGACTTCGGAGTCAACGAGGAGCTGACGAAATCCACCCAGCAGGGATTGAAGCTGCTTTAGCCCGACTGCACCGAGTTTTGGCAGCGCCGTCTGCCGGTTGACGCCGGAGCACCACGCTGAAAGCGATGGGCACCTGGTGGATCCGATCTCATTCGACACGGCGTCTCACAAACCCTTGAATGATTGGCGGTCAAACTTCTTCCGTGATCTGACGTGGCGCTGGACGAATTGGACAGCAGAGAGCGAGTCTTCGACCAGGTAGTCTGCCCGCAGCGCCTTGAGGGCATTAATGCCCGCAGGCGACGGTCCGGGTACAACAAGCGACGCAGCAGGGAGGGAGCTATGCGCTACCTAGTGGTTCTCGATCACACCCTCGGGGGAACGGGATTGGCGTCGGCCGTTCGCGAGCACGCCTTTGAAGAAGGCGACATTCAAGTGGATGTCATCGTCCCGGCCGAGCAATCCGAAACCGATGCAGCTCAGGGGCGCCTCGAGATGGAGCTGCAGAATCTCAGAGCGGAAGGAATTTCGGCTAGCGGCAGTGTTGTCCACACCGATCCCTATGAGGGAATACGTGACGCGGCAGCACGTCAACAGTACGATGGCACAATCATCGCGACTCATTCCTCGACTGTTTCACGATGGATGCACCTTGACCTTCCTCGGCGAGTGGAGCGGGAACTTCAGATACCGGTGGAATGGATAGACACCCGTACTGATGATCCTTTGGAAGAGGCAGAGATCAATATCGATTTACCGCGAGCGGCTGTCGAAAACGAGGGCCCGGCTCCTCTGATCTAAAGCGGTACATCTGACAGCGACGGTTGAACATCCGTTGAAGAGCGACATGGTCGATTTTGCCGGAGCATGTCAGAGTGTGTCGCGCTCAGCAAGGCAAACGCGAAATGCACATCCCTCGCCAAAGGCTAAATCAAGCTTGAGGGGCTGGTGCCCGCAAGGGCGGTGGGGGTTCAAGTCGCGGGCGCCGCTGCTGCAGTCGTCGGGTTCGTGCTACGCCGCCGCGGCGGGGGAGCGGTCGAATCGGGAGCGGCATGGGGAGCCCTGCACACCGAGGTCGCCGCCCCCGGCAAGGCGTGATCCACACACCACGGCCGAGGTGGGTGCAGCAGGTCGCTCATCGCGACCCCTGCGCGATCGGTGCAACCTGCGGTGCGTTTGGCGGTTAGGCGAGGCAAACCCTCCACTGTGGTGGATGACCAGCGACCCCGGTCCGTCGGATACTTGACGGGTCTGAAGCGGTCCGTCGTTGTGTCGTTCTGTTTTCGCCCACTCGAGCTTCGACGACGAGCAGCTTCAGCATGACGACCGCCGGCCCAGGAGTTCGCTTGGTGGAAGAAGAGGAGTCGATCTCGATCGCGGAGGCCCGTTCCGTGCTGGATCGTGCCCTTTATGCCATCATCCGCGGCGACGTTCGAGGGATCGAACTGTTCACCGAGGATGTCGTCGGCGAGTCGCCCAACATGTTCGTGATCTCGCGGACCGAGCTCGGCAACCAGCTGCTCGATCGGGCGAGAGCCTTCTCGAACCTGGAGTTCACGATCGACCGCCTCGAGCGAGCCGCCCCGGGGTTCGTCGCCACGTGGCACATGTCCGCTGACCACACCGGCGACGTGCTCTTCAACGAGGACGAGTTCTTCGAGGCCACGGGACGACGCATCGAGCTGTCGGCGATGACGTGGTTCCAGTTCCGCTCTCGGCTCATAGGCGCGTTTCGCACGACCTACGACGGTCGAGACCCGTTCGACGAGATGCGGAGGCGACCCGTGCCCTGACGCCGATCGTCAGAAGCCGAGGCCGAGCTCGTGGAGCTTGTCGACGGCTTCGTTTCGAGAGGCGACGCCCAGCTTGCGGTAGATGGAGATCGCCTGGCTCTTGACCGTGCTTCGAGCGATGTAGAGGCGCTCTCCGATCTCCTTCAGCGTGAGATGCGTTCCGAGCAGCGGCGCCAGCCGGAGCTCAGCCGCGGTGAGCGACGATCCTCCCGCCAACGCCGTCGAGGCGGCGTCGAGCTGCGCGCTGAGCTCGTCGGCATGCTGGGGCAGGTTGCCGAGGCCGGGCCGTTCGCGGAAGATGGCGATGGCCTGCCGGAGAACGGCCTGCGCGCCGCCCGGATCGGCGAGCGCGAGGTACGCCTGTGCCATCTCCAACAACGCCCGGGCCGACTCGACGGGGAGTGCGTAGGTGAGCAGCGGCCGGAGGACGGCAGCTCGTGCGACGAGCTGCCGTCCCTGCTCTTGATCGCCGCATTGCGCGGCGACTCGGGCCGTCCACGCATACACGAGGGCGCTGGTCCAATAGGCGTCGAACCGACCACCGTGCAAGATCGTCAAGGCCTGATCGGCGAACGTGCTGGCCGACGCCAAGTCACCCCGGTCGGTCGCCACACAGCCGCGGTCGGCGAGCACGAGAGCGACGAAGGGTGGCAGGTGCAAACGGATCGCTTCCTCCACGGCGCGGGCGAAGAACCGATCGGCGTGCTCGGTGTCGCCCTCGAGCAGATGGGAGAGACCCTCGACCTGGATCATGTTGGCGCGAAACGAACTGGCCGGGCTGAATCCCCGCAGAGCCTGCTCTGCGTCGCGTCGCATCGCCTCGATCCCGTCGCGGCACAGGTTCGCCCGCAAGAAGCACAGCATGGCCTCAACCGTGCTCCCGTCGGAAAGCACGCCTGTCATGCTGGTCGCCTCGGCGGCGTCCGCCCAGCGCTCCGTCGCGGCCGGCAGCCCGTCGATCGCGAACTGCAACGCGCCGGTGACCGCGACTCCCGGGTAGCGCTCGATCAGGTCCTTGATCTCGAACCACTCCATCCAGCGCCGGACGGTGTCGGTGCGTCCACTCGCCATCACGACGTTGCAGATCAGCAACACGAGGCGCTCCACCGTGTCGGCGTCGCCAGCCTGCTGCGCGTGGTCGATGGCTGCCTCCGGGAACCCGTTGGCCTCGTACCACTCGGCGGCGCGCCGGTGAAGCTCGGGGATGATCCCCGGATCATTTCGCCGCAGCTCCGACACGAGCAGCTCGGAGAACAACTGGTGGTACCGATACCATTCGCGGCGACGGTCAAGCGGGACCACCAGCAGGTTGTTGCGCTCCAACCGCTCGAGGACGGCGGCCGATCCTGTAACGCCGACGACCGCGTCGCAGAGCGGACCGCACATCCGGTCGAGGATAGACACTCGGGTCAGGAACGACGCCTCCGCGGCCGAGACCCGTTCGAGGATCTCCGACCGCAGGTAGTCCCCGATGTACCTGTCGTCGCCGGTCACCCCCGCCCCGGCCCCAGAGGTGGAACCGCCTTCGTTCAGCGCCAACGCGGCGAGGTACAGACCGGCCGGCCAGCCCTCCGTCCGGCGGACGAGCTCGTCGAGGTCCGCACGGGCGAGCTCGACACCCGCCTCGCGGAGGAACGGGCCCGCTTCACCCGAGTCCATCGCCAGATCGTCGATCCCGACCTCCACGATGCCGCCCTGCACACGCAGGCGCGCGGTTGGCAACGGCAACGGGGCCCGCGAACCGATGGCAAGCTGCCAACCGATCGGCAGCCCTCGGGCCAGCACCGCGACCGCGTCGAGGCTCTCGGGGTTCGTGACCGCTTCCAAGTTGTCAATGACGAGCGCACCCGTGCGTTGCATCCCGGCCATCGCCACGGCCAACCGCCGCGGAACCTCGAGGCCGGCGCGGACGAGGCGAGTGCACGGAAGACCGTCGGGTCGATCGCCTCGATGCGGTCCAATGCCACCGTGAGGTACGTGAGGAGGACGACGGGGTCGTTGTCGCGAGCATCGACGCTGACCCATCCCACCTCCGACTCCATGCGTTCGGCCCATTGCGCGAGGAACGTCGTCTTCCCGTAGCCAGCCGGGGCCACGACCGCGATCACCGCCGATGGGGACGTGGCGACCCAGTCGAGGAGCGCGTTCCGAGCAACGATTCCTTGCCGGACCACGGGAGGACCGAACTTCGACTCGACAAGCGTGAACGACGGTTCCCACGAGGAAGACCGCGCGGTCGGCCTCCAGCGAAAGACCACCACTCCCTGCCAGGGTCGCCATGCCTCGATCGTAACCAATCCGACGCAAGCGCGGTCGTGGACGCTCCGCGCACCTCGCTGACCGAGCTCCGGCCGTTCAGGGGTCCCCGATGACGAGACCCCCATGACGCCGTCCGCGTCTCGCCCGGCTCGATCCGCCAGACGTCGGTAGCCGTCGCGAACGCGTTGGCCGGGCAGGTCATGGGCTCGACGGCCAAGCCGCGTACTGCCTGTCGAAGGGCGGCATGCGCATGCTGACCCGAACGGCCGGAGTCGAGTTCGGACCCCACGGCGTCCTCGTGGTCGGGTCGGCCCCGGCGCCGTCGACACCCCGATCAACGCGTCGACCGAGGGCGACCCAGGGAAGTTGAAGGTCCTCGACGCCGCCAGCCCGCTCGGACGTCTGGACGAGCCGAAGGACATCGCGTCGGTCGTCGCCTTCGTCGGCGGCGACGGCGCGAGCTACCTGACCACCACGACGATCTTCGCCGACGGCGGCCTCATGTACTCGGGGCCCGGGGCTGTGATGGATCAGTTCCCGAGGAGGTTGACGGCGTTGGCGATCACCAGGCTCAGAATGACGATCGAAAGGAACGCCTGCGCGACCATGATCATCTTTGCCCAGCGAGCCAGGGGCATGACGTCGGTAGGGCTGAACGCCGTGGCGTTGGTGAACGCCAGGTAGAAGTAGTCGACGAAGATGGGCCGCCACCCGGGCGGTGCAACGTGGGGACTCAAGTGCTGGGGGAAGGCGAAGTCCGGGAAGTCCCGATGCTCGTGCAAGCGTTCTGCCGCTCCACCGCCGTCGAGCTCCCAGTACAGGAGCGCGGCTGTCAGATTGACGTTTACCCACACGAGGACTCCGGTCACCAGCAGTGTGAACGCGTCGCCGAGGTCTGGGGCTCCGTGCACCAACTCGACGACCAGGGTGGTGGTGGCCACGACTGCCATCAACGCGAGCAGCATCGTCAACGCGATGGACAGCCAGCGCAGCGATTGCGACCGACGATCGATCCGCCCCGGGTCCATCATCACGATGATCACGAGCAATGCGACTTCGATCGGGGCGAAGAGCCAGAGCGCTCGGGGATAGACGTGCTTGTCCAGCAGGAACGGGATCACGACCAGCACGAGAATGGCAAGGGCGGCCGGCCACCGTCGCTCGCCCTTGATCGAGGGAACATCCACGAGTCTCTCCCTCACTGTCTTGTCGGAACGACGGCTCGCGTCATCCGTTGACGATGCCGCGGATGCCATCGAAGATCAGATAGAAGCAGGCCAGCGCGCACCCGAGAGTGAGGATCTGAGGCCCCATCTGTTCCATCCGATCGCCCAGATCCGTCAGTCGGGTGGCGGCGCTGTCGGGACGGCGCACGAAGTAGGTGAACAGACCGAGGATCGCACCCGTAGAGAAGAGCGCGAAGACGAGGAGGCCGAACCCCGCCGCTCGGCCAGGCCTGATCGGTCGCGAGCGACGATGACCGCAGCCGCGATCGTCACCGTCCTCGGTTGGATGAGCACGCCGACGAACCCGGAACGTCGCGGGGTGAGTCGGTCGAGTTGTCGTCGGATCGGTGCAGGACGCCCTTGTGGACCTACGGCTCGTTCGCGTCTTCGCCGCCAGCGTCGCAACGCCACGGCCAGGAGGACGACGGCCAGCACGAGCTGGCCTCTCTCGAGAGCCAGATCTTGTCCGTCGAGCTGGGGCAACGGACAGCGCCGTGGTTGAACAGGGCGAGCCCGACGCCGAACAGGACTGCCGTTGCGATGGCCCAGCCGACGAGGAACCCGATGGCCTTGAGCCGGGCGGGCACTCGGCGCGGAGCAGCACGACGAGGACCATCGGGCGCATCGGATCCAGCGACGACACCAGGCCCAGCACGCCGACGCTGATCAACATGGCAGGTCACCTGCAGGCGCTCCATCACCGGGCACCCAGAGTCGTTCAGTGGATCGTCCGTCAGTCGCGCTCCATCATGGCCATGGCTTCCTTCTCGAGGTCGACGTACTCCTCGCCCGAGACGTCGACGATCACCCGAATGATCGTTCCGCCGCTGAATGCCCACGGCCGAACGCCCGGATAGTCCTCGGTGACGGGCGCGCCGCCGTCGCGGCCGATGTTCAAGCCCTCACCGCACAAGGAGAACTTCCCGAGCTGGGTCTTGACCTTCTTGCGCTCGCCGACCGCGCGGTCGTCGATGTACAGCGTGACGGTGCCGATCGTGGCCGTCGGGTCGCGTCGTCCTTCGTGAACTCGACGCCGAGCACGTGCTTGCCCTCCGTGATCGGCTTGTCGGACACGACGCCTGCGCTTCCTCTCCCAGGTAGTCGTAGACGTACTTGAGCTTGCCGTCCTTGATGTACAACGCATGCCCACCGAACATCGCGCCGTGCGCGAACAGCACGCCCGCCGCCGACTTGGTGAGCTCGACTTCGGCCGCGATCTTGTAGGAGCGGCCACGAATGCTCACGGCGACCGCTTCCGGCACCTCGAGCGTGCCCGGGTAGTAGATGTACCGATCGCGCGGCGACACCATCTGCGGTCGCGGCGTGAGCAGGACCTCCAACGCGGTCCGGTCGTCGAGCGGGAGCCCGAAATGCCGCCCGGCTTCGTAGTGCCACAAGTCGACGAGCTCCTTGAGGAGCTCTGGGTGCTTGTCGGCGAGGTCGTGCATCTCGGAGCGGTCTTTGTCGACGTGGTACAGCTCCCAACGGTCGTCCGCGAAGTGGCCCCACCCCGACGGGGTGCCGGCGTGTACCGCGTTGGCCTTCCAGCCGTCGCGCCAGATCGCACGAGTCCCGAGCATCACGTAGTACTGGCTCCGCTTCTGCGTCTTCGCCTTGGCGTTGCCGAAGGTGTACTTGAAGCTCGTGCCCTCGAGGTCCCACTGCGCATATCCCTTGACCAGCTCGGGCGGTTCGATGCCCAACGCGTCGTACACGGTCGGCACGACGTCGGAGACGTGGGCGTACTGGTGACGGATCTCGCCCTTGGCCTTGATGCCGGCCGGCCAGTGGACGACCATCGGATCGGAGGAGCCGCCTTCCCAGGTGTGGCGCTTGAACATCTTGTTGGGCGTGTTGAAGGCGAACGCCCAACCGATCGCGTAGTGGTTGTAGGTCTCGGGCGAACCGAGGACGTCGAGGTACTTGAGGTTGTCCTTCATCTCGTCCGGCACGCCGTTCATGATCTTGTTCTCGTTGACGGAACCATTCGGGCCGCCTTCACCCGAGGCACCGTTGTCGGAGACGAGGACGATCAACGTGTTGTCGAGCTCCCCACTCTGCTCGAGGTAGTCGATCAGCCGTGCGATCTCGTGGTCGGTGTAGCTGCAGAACCCGGCGTACACCTCGGCCATGCGGCGCATGATGGTCTTCTCGTCTTCGTGCAGCGAGTCCCACGGGCGCACGACGTCGACCGTCGCGATGGGGAGTCCCTCGACGCTCTTCTCGCCGAGCAGCGGGTTGATCGGCGAGAGCTCCGTCTTCTCCGGCAGCAAGCCGAGCTTCTTCTGATTGGCCAGGATGCTCGGGCGGATCGCTTCGTACCCCTCGTCGAAGCGGCCCTTGTACTTGTCGATCCATTCCTTCGGCGCGTGATGCGGCGCGTGCCCGGCGCCGGGACAGAAGTACATGAAGAACGGACGGTCGGGCGCGATCTGCTTCGCGTCGGCGATCATGGAGATCGCCCGGTTCACCAGGTCCTTCGACAAGTGGTAGTCGTCGTCTCCGAAGCCGGCCGCCCAGTCCTTCGGGGGGTCAGCGGGCTGGTCGACCATCTGCTGGTCCTGCACGAGGTCGGGGTACCACTGGTTCGTCTCTCCGCCGAGGTACCCGTAGAAGCGCTCGAACCCGCGGCCGGTCGGCCAGTTGCGCCTCGACGATGCCATGTTCGTCTCGTCCTCGGCGACGACGTGCCACTTGCCGACCGCGTACGTGTTGTAGCCCCGCTCGCTGAGCACTTCGGCGATCGTCGCGGTCTCGGGCGGCATGTGCCCGTTCGAGCCGGGAAAGCCGCTCGCGGCTTCTGCGATGCAGGCCATCCCGACCGTCGTGTGGTTGCGCCCGGTGAGCAGTGCCGCGCGCGTCGACGAGCAGATCGCCGTGGTGTGGAACTGCGAGTACTTCAGCCCTCCGTCGCACAATCGCTGCAACGTCGGCGTCTCGATCGGACCGCCGAACGGCTCCAGTGCACCGAAGCCGACGTCGTCCCACACGATGAACATGACGTTCGGCGCGCCATCCGGTGCTTTCGGCTGCTCGAACGGCGTCCAGTCGGGAGTCGACTTGCGAACGTCGAGGTCGATGACTCCGTTGAACTTGGCCATGACTCCTCCAATGCAGGGTGGGGAAAGGGAACAACTGGGGTGAGCAACATCACCGATGCGCCTCGTCCACGTCGCGGGCAACCCGGAAGCCGAGGTTGCCCGTCGACGAGGCGGGTTCGGAGCCCAGGCGAGCCGGAGGCGCGATACCGACGGCAGTACGACACGTGGCAGAGGTACGAGCCGCCGCGCTGAACACGGAGAGTACGTCCGGAGTCCGGACCTCGAGAGGGTGGACCTCGTGGGGGCTTCCTGAGCGTAGTACTCGGCGTCGTGCCAGTCGGCACACCACTCCCACACGTTGCCGGTCATGTTGCAGAGCCCGAAGCGCATTCGGCGCAAACGTGTCAACCAGCGCGGTGCCGGCGAACCCATCGGCGCAGGAGTTCTAGTCCCGGGAAGCGACCCTGGAAGACGTTCATCCGATGCTCACCGCCGGGTTCGAGCTCGTCGGCCCAGGGGACAGCACCCGCGAACCGGCAGCGTGCCACGTACTCCCACTCGGCTTCGCTCGGCAACCGCGTCCCCGACCAGCCGCGGTGGGCGCCTGCGCGTCGTTCCAGGACACGTGGACGACCGGATGGTCGAGCCGGTCCGCGTAGGTCGAGTCCGGTCCCTCGGGATGACGCCAATCGGCGCCGTACACCTGACGCCACCATTCCGCACCGGGACGACCAGTCTGCAGAGAAAACATCAAGGACATGAACCGGGAGCGAACACGAAGGACCAGGCGTACCGCTCGGCGTCCGACAGGTAGCCCGTCGGCGTCGACGAAGGACGCGAACGCTTCGTTCGTCACTGCGTACCGGTCGATCGCGAACCGAGACGCTCACCTTGGGGTGGACGGGGCCTTCGCCATCACCCGGATATGCCCACACGGAGTCGTCGCCCATTCATGAAGGACCCACCCGGCAGGTCGACGAGTGTCAGCGGGGGCGTCCCGCGTGCGGCGGGCCGCACCTGCGAGCCACCCGACCGCCCGGAGCGCGGGGCGCAACAGGCGTGGGTGGGTGGCGCAGAGGCGAGCGGGTCCCCGGTCACGTCGACTCATACCTCCAGGAGTGCACCGCCGGAGGCGGGTTCGAACCTCATGATGAGTTGGTCGGTTGCGAGCGCCGACCATTCG
>CAVTVK010000005.1:0-607780 GCA_963738135.1 uncultured Acidimicrobiaceae bacterium
GGCCGACGAGGACATCACGGACCAGGCATTGGCCGAGGCGGCGGTGGCCGACGCGGCGCCCGAGGTGACCGAGGCGGACACGGTCGACGGGGGCGTGGACGAGGACGACGTCGTCGAGGATTCGACGGCCGACGAAGAGTCGGCCGTTGCCGACGACGATGAGAAGAGCGAGGGCGAGTAGATGGGCCAGAAGGTCAACCCTTACGGCTTCCGGCTCGGGATCACCACCGACTGGAAGTCCCGGTGGTTCGAGGAGCGTAACTACCGAGAGTTCGTGGTCGAGGACTGGAAGATCCGCGACTACCTGATGAAGCAGCTGGAAGCCGCGGCCGTCAGTCGCATTGAGGTGGAGCGCACGCGCGACCGCCTCCGTGTCGACATCCACACCGCTCGCCCCGGCATCGTCATCGGCCGTCGCGGCGCCGAGGCGGACCGCCTGAAGAAGCACCTCGAAGAGATCACCGGGCTGCAGAACCGCATTCAGCTGAACATCCAGGAGATCAAGCAGCCCGAGCTCGACGCCGCGCTGATCGCCCAGGGCATCTGTGACCAGCTGGTACGCCGGGTCGCCTTCCGCCGTGCCATGAAGCGCGCCATCCAGACGGTGCAGAAGGCCGGCGCCCAGGGCATCAAGGTGCAGTGCTCGGGCCGCCTCGGCGGCTCGGAGATGTCCCGCAAGGAGCAGTATCGCGAGGGCCGGGTCCCGCTGCACACGCTGCGGGCCGACATCGACTACGGCTTCCGCGAGGCCCGCACCACGTCGGGCCGCGTCGGGGTGAAGGTCTGGATCTACAAGGGCGACATCCTGCCCTACAAGGTCTCGATCGAGGACAAGATCACCCGCGAGGCCGCCATGGCCGTGGGTGAGACGTCGGGCCAGGGTGGACCGCGCCGGCTCATCACCGCCGGCGGCGGCCGCCGCCGCGCCGAAGGATTCCCGGCCGACGAGGACGGCGCCGTCGAGGAGATCGAGGAAGAGACCGTCGAGGTGCCGGAGGCCGGTGCCGAGGCCACGACCGAGGCCACCGCCGAGGCGCCCACCGCGACCGACACCGTCGTGACACCCGAAGCCGATGCCGGTGCCGAGGCCGCTGCGACAGAGGCCGAGGTCGAGACCGAGGAAGAGGCCGAGACACCCCCGGCCGACCTGCTGCCCTCGCCGACCGAGCCCGACGACCTGGAGCGTCAGCTGACCCAGGACGAGGAGATGGAGCGCCAGAACCGGCACCAGCACCACGAGGCCCCGCACTTCCGCAAGGAGTCGGACTGACATGTTGATGCCCAAGAAGGTCAAGCACCGCAAGACACAGCGGGGTCGGCTCTCGGGCCAGGCCAAGGGCGGCACGTCCGTGGCGTTCGGCGACTTCGGGATCCAGGCCATGGAGCCCGGCTGGCTCACGGCACGCCAGATCGAGGCGGCCCGTATCGCCATGACCCGTCACGTCAAGCGTGGTGGGAAGGTGTGGATCCGGGTCTTCCCGGACAAGCCCGTCACCCAGAAGCCCGCCGAGACCCGCATGGGCTCGGGCAAGGGCAACCCCGAGCTGTGGGTCGCCGTCGTGCACCCTGGCCGCGTGCTCTTCGAGCTGGCCGGCGTCGACGAGGAGCTGGCGCGCGCCGCCATGGAGCGCGCCATTCAGAAACTGCCCTTCAAGGCCCGCTTCGTGGTGCGTCCCGGCACCCACGGGCACGCCGAGGTGGCGATCTGATGCCCACCGCCCACGACCTTTCCATGCTGGACGGCGACGAGCTGTCCTCACGCCTGGGCGAGTCGCGCCGCGAGCTGTTCAACCTGCGCTTCCAGCTCGCCACCGGCCAGCTCGACAACCCGTCGCGCATCAGCCAGGTCAAGCGTGAGGTGGCCCGCATGCTGACCGTCCTGCGGGCGCGCGAGATCCTCGAGGCCGAAGGCGCCTACGTGGCGCCCACGGCGGCGGAGCACGAGGCCGCCCGGGCGAAGCTCGAGGCCGAGGACGCCGAGCGCGAGGAGAAGGCGGCGGCGCGGCAGGCGGCGGCCGAGGCCGAGGCCGGGGCGGACGACCTGCACAACCACGATCACGACCACCTGGACGACGACGAAGAGGATGAGGCCTGATGGCCGACGAGACCCCAGAGAACGAAGAGGCCGTGGCCGCGGCCGAGGATGCCGCCAAGGCGCTCGACGCGGTCGAGGCCGAGGCGGCCACCGAGCTGGCCGCCCCCGCGCCGGCCACCGTCGCGGCCAGTGCGCCCGAGGAGGACGGCCCGCGGGACAACCGCCGCAAGGTGCGCGAGGGGATCGTGGTGTCCGACGCCATGTCCGCCACCGTCGTGGTGGCCGTCGTCGAGCGGGTGCGCCACCCCAAGTACGGCAAGACGGTGCAGCGCACCAAGAAGCTCTACGTGCACGACGCCGAGGACAGCGCCAAGGTCGGGGACCGGGTCCGGGTGCAGGAGACCCGGCCGCTCTCCAAGCTCAAGCGCTGGCGCCTGACCGAAGTGGTGGAGCGGGCCCGATGATTCAGCAGGAATCCCGGCTCCGGGTCGCCGACAATTCCGGCGCACGCGAGGTGCTCTGCATCCGCGTGCTCGGGGGGTCGCGCCGGCGCTACGCCAGCATCGGTGACGTGTTCGTGGCCACGGTCAAGGACGCCATCCCCGGTGCCGCCGTCAAGAAGGGCGACGTCGTCAAGTGCGTCGTCGTGCGGACGAAGAAGGAGAAGCGGCGTCCCGACGGCAGTTACATCCGCTTCGACGAGAACGCCGCCGTTCTCATCAACGACCAGCAACAGCCGCGCGGGACCCGCATCTTCGGGCCCGTCGGCCGCGAGCTGCGCGACAAGCGCTTCATGCGCATCGTGTCGCTCGCACCGGAGGTGCTTTGAGATGAAGATCCACAAGGGAGACCAGGTGATCGTCCTGTCCGGCAAGGACAAGGGCAAGAAGGCCGAAGTGGTGCGGGCGATCCCGAGCCGCGAACGCGTCATTCTGGAAGGTGTCAACGTGGCCAAGCGTCACGCCAAGCCGACCCGCGCCACCCAGCAGGGCGGTGTGATCGACAAGTTCATGCCGGTCCACGTCTCCACCGTCGCGCTGGTCTGCAAGAGCTGTGACAAGCCGACGCGGACGGGCTACAAGTTCGAGGAAGACGGCGAGAAGGTCCGCGTCTGCAAGAAGTGCGGGTCGACGCTGTGAGCACGACGAGCGCGCCGGCGCGGCCCCGGCTGAAGGAGCGGTACCTGACCGAGGTCCGGGACAGCCTGAAGGAAGGGCTCGGTCTGGGCAACGTGATGGAGGTGCCGCGCCTGGAGAAGATCGTGATCAACATGGGCGTCGGCCGAGCCACCCAGCAGGCCTCGCTCATTGAGGGAGCGCAGCGCGACCTCGAGACGATCACCGGCCAAAAGCCCATCGTGACCAGGGCCAAGCAGTCCATCGCCGGCTTCAAGCTGCGCGAGGGCCAGGCGATCGGCGTCAAGGCGACGCTGCGGGGCGACCGGGCGTGGGAGTTCTTCGACCGCCTGCTCAGCCTGGCCATCCCCCGCATCCGGGACTTCCGCGGGCTCTCGCCCCGGTCGTTCGACGGCCGCGGCAACTACACGTTCGGGGTGACCGAGCAGCTGATCTTCCCCGAGATCGACTACGACAAGATCGACACGACCCGCGGCATGGACATCACCATTGTCACGACCGCACGCACCAACGAGGAAGGACGGGCGTTCCTGGCAGCGTTCGGCTTTCCGTTCCGACAGGAGAACCGGTAGCACCATGGCGAAGAAGGCTCTGATCGAGAAGCAGCAGCGCACCCCCAAGTTCAAGGTGCGGGGATACACCCGGTGCCAACGGTGCGGGCGGCCGAAAGCCGTGTACCGCAAGTTCGGGCTCTGCCGCATCTGCCTGCGCGTCATGGTGCATGCGGGCGAGGTGCCTGGCGTCACGAAGGCAAGCTGGTAGGCCGCCATGACAATGACTGACCCCATCGCGGACATGCTGACGCGTATCCGCAACGCCAACTCCGCCATGTTCGACACGGTGAAGATGCCCGGCTCCAAGCTGAAGGAGTCGCTGGCCAAGGTCCTCGAACGTGAGGGCTTCATCGCGGGCTACACGGTCGAGCCGAACACCGGCAAGCCCGGGTCGACCCTCGAGATCACCCTGAAGTACTCGGGCGACCGCACCCGCACCATTGCCGGGATCAAGCGCGTCTCCAAGCCGGGCCTGCGCATCTACGCCCGGGCGGACGGCATGCCGCGCGTGCTCGGTGGCATGGGCGTGGCGGTGGTCTCCACCAGCCAGGGTCTGCTGACCGACGCCGAGGCGCGTCGCAAGCACCTGGGCGGGGAGGTGCTCTGCCATGTCTGGTAGCGCCATGACCGTGATCGCAGCGACCGGAGAGGTGGCCTGATGTCGCGCGTCGGACGCTCTCCCATTGCGGTTCCGTCGAACGTCACGGTGACCCTCAGCGGGGACACGGTCAACGTCAAGGGCCCCCAGGGCTCCCTCGAGCGCCAGCTGCCCGAGGGCATCACCATCGCGCAAGAGGGTGACACGCTGGTCGTCAGCCGTCCCGACGACGAGCGCCGGCACCGTGCCCTGCACGGCCTGTCGCGCTCGCTGGTGGCCAACATGGTGTCCGGCGTGACCGAGGGCTTCACCAAGGAGCTCGAGATCGTCGGGGTGGGGTACCGCGCCACGGCCAAGGGCCCCAACGCCCTCGAGCTGGCGCTCGGGTTCTCCCACTCCGTGAGCGTCGACGCCCCGGAGGGGATCTCCTTCGAGGTGCCGGTCCCGACACGGATCATCGTCAAGGGCATCGACAAGGAGAAGGTGGGCCAGGTGGCCGCCGACATCCGCAAGCTGCGCAAGCCCGAGCCCTACAAGGGCAAGGGCGTGCGCTACGCCAACGAACGAGTGCTGCGCAAAGCAGGAAAGGCCGCCAAGTAATGGCACGTACGAGCGATCGCACCCGCCTGCGCCTCCGGCGTCACAGCCGGGTCCGCACCAAGGTGAGCGGCACGGCCGAATGCCCCCGCCTGGCCGTGCACCGGTCGAACCGGCACATCTCGGCCCAGCTCATCGACGATGCCGCCGGCCGCACGCTCGTCTCGGCCTCCTCGGTGGAGTCGGACCAGCGCGCGTCCTTGGGCAAGAGCGGTGGCGGTAACGTGACCGGAGCAGAATCGGTCGGGCGGCTGCTGGGCTCGAGGGCCAAGGCAGCCGGTATCACCAAGGTGGTTTTTGACCGTGGGGGCTTCGTGTACCACGGGCGTGTCGCCGTCCTGGCTGACGCGGCACGGGCCGAGGGACTGGAGTTCTGAGCATGGTCGACACACAGTACGAAGAGCGCACCATCAAGGTGAACCGCGTGGCCAAGGTCGTCAAGGGTGGCCGGCGCTTCTCGTTTGCCGCGCTGATGGTCGTCGGCGATGGCAACGGCAAGGTCGGCTTGGGCTACGGCAAGGCCAAGGAGGCCGGGCTGGCGGTCCAGAAGGGGATCGAAGAGGCGCGCAAGAATCTCTTCGAGGTGCCCCTCGCCGGCAGCACCATCGTCCACCCCGTCATCGGCGAGAGCGGTGCCGGCCGGGTCCTCTTGAAGCCCGCCGCCCCGGGTACCGGCGTCATCGCCGGGGGTGCGGCCCGCCACATTCTGGAGATGGCCGGCATCCGGGACATCCTGGCCAAGTCGCTGGGCTCCTCCAACGGCATCAACGTGGCCCACGCCACCATCGCCGGCCTCAAGCAGCTGCGGCGCCCCGATGACGTGGCCGCGCTGCGGGGCAAGTCGGCCGACGAGGTCACCCCCGGCGGCGTCCTGCGGGCCTACCGCGAGCGCAAGCGTGAGACCGACCTGTTCGCGGCGGAGACGCGCTGACCATGGCTGCCACGACCAAGAAGGCGACGGGGGAGCCCCTCCTGCTCGTCACCCAGACCCGCTCGGCCATCGGGACCAAGCCGAAGCACCGCGGCACGCTGCGGGCTCTGGGCCTGCGCGGCATCGGTCAGTCCAACGAATTGCCGGACCGCCCCGAAATCAGGGGCATGCTGGCCCGCGTCCCGCACCTGATCCGCATTGAGGAGGTGTCGAAGTGAAACTCCACGATCTGGCGCCGCCCAAGGGCTCGACCACGACCAAGCGCCGCGTCGGCCGCGGCACCGGCGGCAAGGGCCACAAGACGGCCGGCCGTGGGACCAAGGGCCAGAAGGCCCGCAACACCATGCCGGCCGGCTTCGAGGGTGGCCAGCTGCCTCTGATGCAGCGCATCCCCAAGCTGAAGGGGTTCAAGAACCCCTTCCGGATCGAGTACACGCCGGTCAACCTGGCCGCGCTCGAGGCGCTGGGAGCCGACGAGGTCACGGTCGCCGTGCTGGTCGAGGCCGGCCTGCTGCGCCCGAAGGCCCTCGTCAAGGTGTTGGGACAGGGATCGCTCAGCCGCCCGGTCAAGGTCTCGGCGCATGCCTTCTCGAAGTCGGCCGAGGCCGCGATCACCGCCGCCGGGGGTAGCGTCGAGCGTGTGGCATTGCCGTTTGCGCATGGGCGCCCGCCCGCGTCGGGCAACGCCCTGATGAACCGCTAGTGACCACCGCTCCGGGACTTCACTGAGAGGAAGGGCCATGCTCTCCCGGCTCGCCAATATCTTCAGGGTCCCCGACCTTCGAAACAAGGTCATCTTCACGCTGGCCATCATCGCCCTGTACCAGATCGGGGCCAACCTCCCGGTGCCCGGCGTCAACTGGGCGAAGCTGCAGAGCCTCGAGAGCTCGGCCTCCGCCTCGGGCGTGCTGGGCTTCCTGAACCTCTTCAGCGGAGGCGCGCTGGTGCGCCTCGCCGTCTTCGGCCTGGGCGTCATGCCCTACATCACCAGCTCCATCATCATTCAGCTGCTCTCCACCGTGATCCCCAAGCTCGAGGAGTGGCGGGACCAGGGCGCCGTCGGCCAGAAGAAGATCACCCAGACCACCCGCTACCTCACGGTGGCCCTGGCCGTGATGCAGTCCTCGGGCCTCGTCTACGCCTTCCACGGCCACGACTCCGCCCTGCTCGGGACCAGCATCGACCTGATCCCGAGCTTCAACTGGCCGTTGGCCCTGTTCATGGTGCTGATCCTGACGGCCGGGACGGCGTTCGTCATGTGGCTGGCCGAGCTGATCACCCAGCGCGGCATCGGCCAGGGCATGTCCATCCTGATCTTTGCCAACGTGGTGGCGGCCATCCCCACCGGCTTCAAGGCGATCTACGAAGAGGGCGGGATCAGCAAGTTCTCCATCATCATTCTGGTGTCGCTCATCTTGCTGGTCTTCATCGTCTTCATGGACCAGGGGCAGCGGCGCATCCCCGTCACCTTCGCTCGCCGGGTGGTGGGACGGCGAATGTACGGCGGCAGCTCGACCTACATCCCGCTCAAGGTGAACCAGTCCGGCGTGATCCCGATCATCTTCGCCAGCTCGGTGCTGTACATCCCGGTCCTGCTCTCGAACGTCGTCCCGTGGAACTGGTTCCAGAACTTCGTGCGCAACAGCCTGACCCCGACGAGCTTCTTCTACATCGCGGCCTACTTCCTCCTCATCGTGCTGTTCACCTTCTTCTACGTCTACGTCGCCTTCGACCCGCACCAGCAGGCGGACCTGATCCGCAAGCAGGGTGGGTTCGTGCCCGGCATCAGGCCGGGACCGCCGACAGAGCGCTACTTCGCCCATATCCTGAGCCGCATCACCGTCGTCGGCGCGCTCTTCCTCGGCTCCGTGGCCGTCGTGCCGTCGCTGCTGATGGCGCTGTGGCATCTGAACCGATTCCCCTTCTACGGGACCACCCTGCTGATCTCGGTGGGCGTCGCCCTCGAGACCATGCGCCAGATCGACAGCCAGTTGATGATGCGCAACTACGAGGGCTTCCTCAAGTAGGCGCCGGTGATTCCCGGGGTCAGGCTCGTGGTCCTCGGCAAGCAGGGGGCCGGCAAAGGGACGCAGTGCGTGCGCCTCTCGCACCACTACGTGGTGCCGCACGTCTCCACGGGGGACATGTTGCGGAGTGAGGTGAAGTCGCGTTCGCCGCTGGGGCAGCGCGCCCATTCGCTCATGGAGCAAGGTGAGCTCATCCCCGATGAGATGGTCATGGAGATGGTGGCCGGTCGCCTCACCGAGCGTGACACCACCGGGCGTGGCTTCGTGCTCGACGGCTGCCCGCGCACCACGGTGCAGGCGGAATCCCTCGAGAAGATCGTCCAGCCCTTCGGCCTCGATCTCGTGATCGACCTGCAGGTCCCGATCAACCTGGTCATGAAGCGCCTGGCCTCGCGGCGGGTGTGCGTCGACTGTGGCGCCAACTACTCGACGGCGGCCCCGCCGCTGGTCAACTGGACCTGTGACGTCTGCGGCGGCGAGGTGGTGCAGCGCGAGGATGACACCGAAGAGGCGATCGAGCGCCGGCTCAACCTCTACGAAGAGGAGACCGCGCCGCTGCTCGACTGGTACAAGGAGCGCAGCCTGTTGATCGAGATCAACGGGACCGGCTCGCCCGATGCGGTGACCCGGCGTGTGGTCGGAGCCATCGACACCGTGCGCCAGCAGATGAGAGGTGAGGGAGACCAGTGAGACGGAACGACGACGAGCTGGCGAAGATGCGCCGCGCCGGAAAGGTCGTGGCCGAAATGCACGAGAAGACGCGCGCCGCAGCGAAGCCCGGAGCGACGACCCTCGACCTCGACGCCGTCGCCCGCGAGGTCCTGGAGCGCCGCGGGGCCACCTCGAACTTCCTGGGCTACCACGGGTTCCCCGCCGTGATCTGCACCTCCCCCAACTCCATGATCGTGCACGGCATCCCGGGTGGCTACGTGTTGGAGGAGGGCGACATCCTCTCCATCGACTGCGGCGCCATCATCGAGGGCTATCACGGCGATGCCGCCTTCACCATGGGCATCGGCTCCATCTCCAAGGAGGCCCAAAAGCTGCTGGACGTCACCGAGCGGAGCCTCTGGGCGGGGATCGAGCAGATGACCAAGGGCAACTCCCTGAACGAGATCGGCCGAGCGGTCCAGGACGTGGCCGAGGCGGCCGGCTTCAGCGTGGTCCGGGAGTACGTGGGCCACGCCATCGGGACCGCCATGCACGAGCAGCCCCAGGTCCCGAATTACTGGCCCGGCTCCAAGGGTCCCACCCTCAAGACCGGCAACGTGTTCGCCGTCGAGCCCATGGTGAACGTGGGCTCGCCCGAGACCCTGCTGCTCGACGACGACTGGAGCGTGGTGACCGCCGACGGGAGCCTGTCGGCCCACTTCGAGCACACCATCGCCGTCACCCCGGACGGCCCCGAGGTCTTCACCCTGGCCTGATTCCCATCCGGGCCAGGGCTTTCGTGAACTCCGGCTGGAAATCCCGCCCGGATGCGGTAGACTTATTCGCTGGCTCTGGGCCCTCGTGCGTCCCCTTGGGGGTGCTGGGACCGGCAGCCACACCCGATTCCACCCCGTACCGGCCACGCGCCACCGGTGTGCTCGGGTCAGCACACAAGAACGATGATCAGGAGAGAGTCACCTGCCCAAGCCCAAGGAAGATGCCATCGTGCTCGAAGGCACGGTGGTCGAGCCACTGCCCAATGCCATGTTCCGCGTCGAGTTGGAGAACGGACACAAGGTACTGGCGCACAGCTCGGGGAAGATGCGGATGCACCGCATCCGCATTCTGCCTGGGGACAAGGTGCAGGTGGAGATCACCCCCTACGACCTCAACCGGGGTCGGATCACCTATCGGTACAAGTAAGTAAGGACGGCGATTCAAGTGAAGGTTCGGCCGAGCGTGAAGCCGATCTGTGAGAAGTGCAAGGTCATCCGGCGCCGCGGCGTTGTGCGGGTGATCTGCGACAACCCGCGCCACAAGCAGCGCCAGGGCTAGGAGAGGAAGACAGATGGCCCGAATTTCCGGAGTCGACATCCCGCGCGAGAAGCGGCTCGAGATCTCGCTCACCTACATCTATGGCATCGGTCCGACCCTGTCGACCCAGATCTGCCAGGCGTCCGACGTGAACCCCTCCACCCGGGTGCGCGACCTGACCGACGAGGAGGTCGCCCGGCTCCGGACCTACATCGACGCCAACTTCCGGGTCGAAGGTGACCTGCGCCGCGACGTCTCCCAGGACATCAAGCGCAAGATGGAGATCAACTGCTACCAGGGAGTGCGGCACCGCAAGGGCCTGCCGGTCCACGGCCAGCGCACCCACACCAACGCCCGCACCCGTAAGGGCCCCAAGAAGACGGTGGCCGGCAAGAAGAAGGTGAAGAAGTAGTGGCCAAGACGACCAAGCCCGGCGTCCGCCGGCCCCGGCGCAAGGAACGCAAGAACATCGCCTACGGCGTGGCGCACATCAAGAGCTCCTTCAACAACACGATCGTCTCCATCGCCGATCCCGAGGGCAACATCCTCGCCTGGGCCTCGGCCGGAAACGTCGGCTTCAAGGGCTCGCGCAAGTCCACGCCCTTCGCCGCCCAGCTGGCGGCCGAGTCCTGTGCCAAGAAGGCCATGGAACACGGCGTGCGCAAGGTCGACGTCCTCGTCCGCGGGCCCGGCTCGGGCCGCGAGACCGCCATCCGGTCGCTGGCCGCAGTCGGCATCGAGGTCGTGGGCATCAAGGACGTCACCCCGATCCCCCACAACGGCTGCCGCCCCAAGAAGCGGCGCCGGGTCTAGGTCGAAGAGGAAGAGGAACCACACCCCATGGCTCGATACACCGGTCCCGTCTGCCGCCTCTGCCGGCGCGAGCGGACCAAGCTGTTCTTGAAGGGCGAGCGCTGCTACTCGCTCAAGTGCCCGGTCTCCGAGGCGGTCACCGACCGTCACAGCCGCGCCTACCCACCCGGCGAGCACGGCCGCGACCGCATGCGCCAGGGCTCCGAGTACCTGGCGCAGCTCCGTGAGAAGCAGAAGGCGCGCCGGATCTACGGGATCTTGGAGAAGCAGTTCCGCAACATGTACGAGGAGGCCAACCGCCAGGGCGGCATCACCGGTGAGAACCTCCTGCGCAACCTCGAGCTCCGCCTCGACAACGTCGTCTTCCGGGCGGGCTGGGGCGCCAGCCGGCGCCAGGCCCGCCAGTTCGTGCGCCACGGCCACGTGAGCGTCAACGGCAAGCGCGTCACCATCCCGAGCTACCGGGTGCGCCAGGGCGAGACCGTCGTGCTGCGCGAGGCCACCCGCGGGAACTTCCTCGTGCGCCGCAACATGGACACCCTGGAGCGCCAGACCCCGGCCTGGCTCGAGACCGGCGACGCCGGCTTCTCGGTCTCCGTCCTCAACCCGCCTCTCCGTGAGCACATCGACGAGCCCATTCAGGAGCAGTTGATCGTCGAGCTCTACTCGAAGTAGCCCCGTCCCCTGCAACAGGAGTACCCACCATGCTGATCATCCAACGCCCGACCGTCGAGAACGTCGACGAGGAGCAGAACAACCGGCAGCGCTTCGCCATCGGCCCGCTCGACCCGGGCTTCGGCACCACGCTCGGCAACTCGCTGCGCCGCACGCTGCTCTCGTCCATTCCCGGTGGCGCCGTGACCCAGCTCCGCTTCGATGAGGCGCTGCACGAGTTCACCACGCTGCCCGGAGTCAAGGAGGATGTCACCGACATCATCCTCAACCTCAAGGACCTGTTGGTCCGGGTGCAGTCCGACGAGCCGGTGACCCTTCGTCTCGACGTCCGCGGCCCGGCCGACGCCACGGCGGCCGACCTGCAGCTGACGTCCGACGTCGAGATCCTCAACCCCGACCTGCACATCGCCTCGGTCAACGCCAAGGGCCGGCTGGCCGTCGACGTGACGGTCGAGCGGGGCCGTGGCTACGCCTCGGCGGACAAGAACAAGAAGTCCTCGACGATCGGCGTCATCCCGATCGACTCGATCTTCTCGCCGGTGCACCGGGTCACCTTCGACATCGAGCCGGTGCGGGTGGAGCAGTCGACCAACTACGACCGCCTCGTGCTCGACATCGAGACGGACGGGACCATCTCGCCCGCGAGGCGCTGGCCTCCGCCGGCGACACGCTCCGCAACCTGGTCTCGCTGGTGGCCGACCTCGAAGAGACGCCCCAGGGCCTGGAGCTCGGCGACACGGGAACCACCACCAGCGGCTCGCCCGACCTGGACCTGCGCATCGAGGAGCTCGACCTCTCGGAGCGCCCGCGCAACTGCCTGAAGCGCGCCCAGATCAACACGATCGGCGAGCTCGTGGAGCGCACCATGGAGGACCTGCTGGCCATCACCAACTTCGGCCAGAAGTCGGCCGACGAGGTCGTGCAGCGTCTCGACGAGCGCGGGCTGTCGCTCCGCACGAGGGACTGAGCCGCCATGCAGGCAACCCCCAAGCGCGGCCGCCGCTTCGGCGGCTCGTCGGCGCACCAGAAGTCGATGATGGGCAACCTGGTCGCCTCGCTGATCGCCGCCGAGTCCATCGTGACGACCGAGGCCAAGGCCAAGGCCCTCCGTCCCGTCGCCGAGAAGTGTGTGACCGCGGCCCGCAAGGGCGGCCTGGCGAACCACCGCAACGTGGTCGCCCTCATCCGGGACAAGGACATGACGCACAAGCTCTTCGAGGAGATCGGGCCCCGCTACTCCGAGCGGCCCGGTGGCTACACCCGCATCCTCAAGCTGGGCCCCCGCCCCGGCGACAACGCGCCGATGGCGCGGATCGAGTTCGTCTAGGGGTGGAGCAGACCGCCGGCGCTGCCCTGCAGCGCTGGAGGCTCCTGATCGCCTACGACGGTGCGGCCTTCCGAGGCTTCGCCGCCCAGCCCGAAGTCCCCACGGTCGCCGGCGCGCTGCGCCTGGCCCTCGAGCGCACGGCCCGCCTCGACGAGGCGCCGCTCATCACCTGCGCCGGCCGGACCGACGCCGGCGTGCACGCCCGGGGGCAGGTGGTCCACGTCGACCTGCCCGCCACCTTCTCCTCGGACGGCGTCCGGCTGGCCCGCGCCCTCAACCGGCAACTGGCGCCCAGGGTCGTCGTGCGCCGGGCCGAGGCGGTCGGCCCGGACTTCGACGCCCGGCGCTCGGCCACCGCCCGCTCCTACCGCTACCTCGTCTGGAACGCCGCGGCCCCGGACCCGCTGCTGGCCTCCGTGGCCTGGCACGTGCGCGACCCGCTTGACCTGGGCTCCATGCGGGCCGCCTCCGACGTCTTCCTGGGCACCCACGACTTCCGCTCCTTCTGCCGCCGGCCGGTGGGGTCCGACCCCGCCCGGCCGCTGGAGCGCAGGGTGACGACGGCCCGTTGGTGCATCGACGCGGGTCGGGAGGCGACCGACGCCGACGGAGGGACCGAGGCGACCCGGCTGCTCCGCTTCGAGATCACGGCCGCCTCGTTCTGCCACCAGATGGTGCGCTCCCTGGTGGGGAGCCTGGTCGAGGTGGGCCGGGGGCGGGAGAACGCCGCCGGCCTGATGGAGCGGCTGCGAGCGACGAACCGCCACCGCATGCCCGATCCGGCCCCGGCACACGGCCTCTGCCTGGTTTCGGTCACCTACGGGACCCCGGCCGCCTGAGCCCGGCCCGGCGGTCCGGCCCGGCGGCTTGCCCCCCCTGCCCAGGGGCCCTATCCTGGTAGGTCGGCTCTCGGGACCCCCGGGACCGTTGAGCCCGCCCCGGGACCCAGGTCCGGAGGCAGTCTCGCTCACCACGCGGAAGCGAAAGATCGGTCTTGTGCGCACATTTTCACCGAAGGTCACCGAGATTCAAAGGACGTGGTACGTCGTCGACGCCGACGGCCTCGTCCTCGGGCGCCTGGCCTCGTCGGTGGCCGCCATCCTGCGCGGCAAGCACCGCCCCTACTTCGCCCCCCATGTCGACACCGGCGACCACGTGATCGTGGTCAATGCGGACAAGGTGGTCCTCACCTCGGACAAGGCCCAGAACAAGCTGGCCTACCGCCACAGCGGCTACCCCGGTGGCCTGCGCTCGACGACCTACGCCGAACTGCTGGAGGAGAAGCCGGCCGAGCTGATCCGTCGCTCGGTGCGCGGCATGCTGCCCAAGAACACCCTCGGCCGCCAGATGCTCGGCAAGCTGCAGGTCTACGCCGGCCCCGACCACCCGCACTCGGCGCAGAAGCCCGAGTCACTCGAACTGCCCCAGGCCCGTCGCGCCGGCTGAGCCCGCGCACCAGGAAGGACACCACCCTCGCAATGCCCGTACCACTGAGTCAGACCACCGGACGCCGCAAGCAAGCAGTGGCGCGCGTCCGCTTCCGCCCCGGCCAGGGCGCCATCACGGTGAACAAGCTCCCCATCGAGCGCTACTTCACCTCGGCCACCCACCGCATGCTCGTCACCGAGCCGCTGCGGGTGACCAACCTCACCGAGGCCTACGACATCGACGCCACCATCGACGGGGGCGGGATCTCGGGCCAGGCCGGCGCCATGCGACTCGGCATTGCGCGCAGCCTCATTGAGGTCGACCCCGAACTGCGGGGCGCCCTCAAGCGTTCCGGCCTTCTCACCCGCGACGCCCGCGAGAAGGAGTCGAAGAAGTACGGCCTGAAGAAGGCCCGCAAGGCGCCGCAGTACTCCAAGAGGTAGCAGTGGCGCCGACCCGCTTCGGCACCGACGGTGTGCGCGGGATTGCCAACGAAGAGCTGACTCCCGAACTGGCCCTGGCCCTCGGGCGCGCCACCGCCCGCGTCCTCCCCGCTCCGACGTTCGTCGTCGGCCGCGACACGCGCCGCTCGGGACCGCTCCTGCAGGCTGCCTTCTCCGCCGGCCTCGCCGCGGAGGGCGCCGACGTCGTCGACCTCGGCGTGCTGCCCACGCCGGGCGTGGCCGCGGTGGCGGAGTCGCGCAAGGCGCCGGGTGCGGTCATCTCGGCGTCGCACAACCCGTTCTGGGACAACGGCATCAAACTCTTCAGCCTGCTCGGGACGAAGCTGCCGATGGAGCTCGAGGCCGAGATCGAGCGCGAGCTCGACGCCATCCTGGCCGACCCGGACCACCCACCCCGCCGCCCGACCGGCCACGGTGTCGGGCGCATCAGCGCCGACCCCGATGCGCCTTCGCTCTACCAGGCGCACCTGGCGGCCACGCTGGAGGGCCGCCGCCTCGACGGCATGCGCGTCGTCCTCGACTGCGCCAACGGCGCCGCCAGCGCGATCGCCCCCGCGTGCTGGCCGAGTGCGGCGCCGCGGTCACCGCGTTGCACGACGCGCCCGACGGGGCGAACATCAACGACAACTGCGGCTCGACGGACCCGGGCGAGCTCTCGCGCGTCGTGGTGGCGGAAGGAGCCGACCTCGGCCTGGCCTTCGACGGCGACGCCGACCGGGTCATCGCCGTCGACCACAACGGGAGCGTCGTGGACGGGGACGTGCTGCTGGCGCTCTTCGCGCTCGACCTGGCCGAGCGGGGCCACCTCGCCGGCAACACCGTGGCCGTCACCGTCATGACCAACCTCGGCTTCCGCCTGGCCATGGAGGCGCGCGGCATCGCCGTGCGCGAGACCGACGTGGGCGACCGTCACGTGCTGGCCGCGCTCGATGCCGACGGCCTGAGCCTGGGCGGCGAGCAGTCGGGGCACATCATCTTCCGCATGCGCTCCACCACCGGCGACGGCATCCTCACCGGCATGGCGCTGGCCGACCTGGTGCAGCGGGCGGGGCGCTCGTTGGCCGACCTCTCGGCCGGGCTGGTGGAGCGGGTCCCCCAGCGCCTCGTCAACGTCCCGATCACGCAGCCCGGGCGCCTGGCCGATTGCGCCGAGGTGTGGGAGGCGGTGCTGGTCGCCGAGGCCGAGCTCGGGCACGACGGCCGGGTCCTCCTGCGCCCGAGCGGCACGGAGCCGCTGGTGCGCGTCATGGTCGAGGCGCGGGTCGAAGCCCAGGCCGACGCCGTGGCGGCCCGGCTGGCCGCTGTCGTCGAGGCCGCCCTGGCGCAGATCGAGCCGCAGACTCCCAGGTAGCCTGGGTCACTATGTGCGGCATCATCGGCGTGACGGGTGAGTCCGACGCCATCCCGATCCTCCTCGGAGCGCTCCACCAGCTCGAGTACCGCGGCTACGACTCGGCGGGCGTCGCCATGGTCGTCGACGGGTCCGACGGTGCCGGCTCCATCTGGCGGGCCCGGGCGGCCGGCGGGACGGACTCGGTGGCCAAACTGGGGGAGCTCACCGCGGACGCGCCCACCGGGCACGCCGCCGCCATCGGGCACACCCGCTGGGCCACCCACGGCGGCCCGACGGCCGAGAACGCCCACCCCCACATCGACTGCACGGGCCGCCTGGCCCTCATCCACAACGGGATCATCGAGAACCACACCGAGCTGCGGAACGAGCTCGAGGCCGCCGGCCACACGCTGGTCTCGGCCACCGACACCGAGGTGCTGGCCCACCTGATCGAACAGGAGATGGCCGACGGCGGGCTGGGGCTGGCCGAGGCGGTCCGCGTCGTGCTGCCGCGCTTGCGGGGCTCGTTCTCCGTCGCCGTGGTGTCGGCCGACGAGCCCGACACGATCGTGGCCGCCCGGCGCAAGACCCCGCTCGTCCTCGGGCTGGACGACGGCGTGGCCTTCCTCGCCTCCGACATCCCGGCCCTCATCGGGCACACCCGGGAGGTCTACGCCCTGGCCGACGACGAGCTGGCCGTCCTCACGCCGGGCGCGCTCGTGGTCAGCACGTTGGACGGCACGCCGGTCGAGCCCGACCGGCTCACGATCACCTGGGACCTCGAGGCGGCCCAGAAGGGTGGCTTCGAGGACTACATGTCCAAGGAGATCAACGAGCAGCCGCAGGCCGTCGCCGACACGCTGCTCGACCGCCGTGGACCCGGCGGGGAGCTGATCCTCGACGAGATGCGCCTGAGCGCCGACGACCTGCGGGGCATCGACAAGGTCTTCATCGTGGCCTGCGGCTCGAGCTACCACGCCGCCCTCGTCGCCAAGTACGCCATTGAGCACTGGGTCAAGCTCCCGACCGAAGTCGACATCGCCAGCGAGTTCCGCTACCGCGACCCGGTCTTGAACGAGCGCACGCTGTGCGTCGGGGTGTCCCAGTCGGGGGAGACGCTCGACACGTCCGAGGCCATGCGCGAGGCGGCGCGCCTCGGCGCCAAGGTGCTCGTCGTCTCCAACGTCGTCGACTCGTCGATGGCGCGGGCGGCCGACGGTGTCCTCTACACGCGGGCCGGACCCGAGATCGGCGTGGCCTCGACCAAGTGCCACCTGGCCCAGATCGTGGCGCTCGAGGTGCTGGGGCTCTATCTGGCCCAGCTCCTCGGCACGCGACCGGCGTCGGAGATCAACGAGACCTTGAACGCCATGGAGGAACTGCCCCGCCTGGTGGCCGGGACCCTGGAGCGGGCGGGTGACGTCGACGACGTGGCGGCCAAGCTGACCGACGCCCGCGACTTCTTCTTCCTGGGTCGTCACGTCGGCTTCCCGGTGGCGCTGGAGGGCGCCCTCAAACTGAAGGAGCTGGCCTACCTGCGCGCCGAGGGCTACCCGGCGGGCGAGCTCAAGCACGGTCCGATCGCCCTGATCGAGCCCGGCGCCGTCGTCGTCGGCATCGCCACGCGCAACCCCTTGTGGGAGAAGATGCTGTCCAACATTGCAGAGGTGCGCAGCCGCGGGGCCACGGTCGTGCTGCTGGCCGACGACGGCGACGAGGAGTCGGCGGCTGCGGCGGATCACGTGCTGTGGGTCCCGCCCGCCCCGCCGCTGCTCTCACCGGTGGTCGGCGTCGTCCCGCTGCAACAGCTGGCCTACCGTCTCGCCCGCCTGCACGGCCACGACCCTGACCGTCCGCGCAACCTGGCCAAGACGGTGACCGTCGAGTGATCGCCGGCGCCGGAACCATCGTCGGCGTGGGCGTCGACGCGGTCGACGTGGCGCGGTTCCGGCGGGTGCTCGACCGCCGCCCCTCCATGGCGCGGCGCTGCTTCACCGAGTCCGAGCGTTCGGACGCCACGGGGTCCGCCGATGTGGCCCAGAGCCTGGCGGCCCGGTTCGCCGCCAAGGAGGCCGTCATGAAGGCGCTCGGCACCGGCCTCGGGGGCTTCGCTCTGACCGACGTGGAGGTGTGCCGGACGACCGGCAAGGGCGCCACGCGCAACGCGCCCTACCTGCAGCTGCACGGCGGCGCGGCCGAGCTGGCCGGCGCCCAGGGCGCGGGCGCGTTCCACCTCTCCCTCACCCACACCGACGGGGTGGCCATCGCCTTCGTCGTGGCGGAGCAGGCCGCGTGCGCGCCGTCCTGACCCGCGAGGAGATGCGGGCGGCCGACGCCGCCGCGCTCGACGCGGTGTCGCACGAGACCCTGGTGGGTCGCGCCGGCACCGCGGTGGCCCACGCCGCGTTGCGGCTGCTCGGGGGCGCCTACGGCCGGCGCATCGTCGTGGTGGCGGGCAAGGGCAGCAACGGCGCCGACGGCCGGGTCGCCGCCGCGTTCCTGGCGCACCGGGGTGCCCGCGTGCGCGTGATCGACGCGGCCGTCGTCGGGGGCGGGTCGGCGCTGCCGCCGTGCGACCTCGTCATCGACGGTGCCTACGGCACCGGGTTCCGGGGCTCGTACGACGCGCCGCTGGTTCCGGCGGGCGCGCCGGTGCTCGCCATCGACATCCCCTCGGGCGTCGACGCCGACAGCGGGGCGGCGCCCGGTGACGCCGTGCGGGCCGAGCGGACGGTGACCTTCGCCGCGCTGAAGCCGGGACTGCTGCAGGGTCGTGGGGCGGCGTGCAGCGGTTCCGTCGAGGTGGCCGACATCGGCATCGGGTTCGCGACGCCGCAGACCATGGTCGTCGAGGACGCCGACGTCGCGCTCGTGCCGGCCCGGGCCGCTCACGGCAACAAATGGACGACGGCGGTGGGCGTGGCGGCGGGCTCGCCGGGCATGGAGGGCGCGGCCATCCTCTGCACGCGGGGCGCCATGGCGGCCGGCGCCGGCATGATCCGTCTCGGCTCGCCGGGGAATCCCGAGCGCGGCCTGGCCCACGGAGGCCGTGCGCGTGCACCTGCCGGAGAAGGGCTGGGCCGGCGCGTTCGTGGAGGCGACCGCCAAGTGCCGGTCGGTCGTCCTCGGCCCGGGGCTCGGGACGGGCAAGGAACGAGCCAAGGAGATCCGGGCCGTCATCGCGGCCGTGCCGGTCCCGCTGGTGATCGACGCCGACGCACTGCGGGCGCTGGGGGATGTCGCCGACGCCCGGGTGCTCGTCGGCAAACGCAGCGCGCCCACCATCCTGACGCCGCACGACGGCGAGTACGCGCGCCTCAACGGGTCCGCGCCGGGCGACGATCGCCTGGCGGCGGCGCGTGCTCTCGCGCGCGCCACGGGGGCCGTCGTCCTGTTGAAGGGGCCGCTCACCGCCGTGGCCTCACCGAGTGGGGGCGCCCCCGACGTCCTGTTGGCCGCGGCCGGCGGGCCGTCCTTGGCCACCGCCGGCACCGGCGATGTCCTCTCCGGCATCATCGGCGCGTTCTGCGCCCGTGGGCTCTCCGCCCCGGAGGCCGCGGCCGTCGCAGCCCACGTGCACGGGCGGGCCGCCTCGCTCGGCCCGGCCCAGGGCCTGGTGGCGGGCGACCTGCCGGACTTGGTGGCGGTGCTGCTCTCGGAACTGGCGGACGACCGTGCGTGAGGGCGCGCCGGTGCGGCTGGTGGCCCCCGTCGTCGACGACGGGGACGGCGACGCGGACGCGGCGGTGACCATGGCCCAGGGACGCTCGCGCCCGGCGTGGGCCGAGATCGACCTCGCCGCCGTGGCGCACAACGCCGGGGTGTTGGCCCGCCTGGCGGCCCCGGCCGAACTCTGCGCGGTGGTCAAGGCGCACGGCTACGGCCACGGGGGCCCGGCGGTGGCCCGGGCCGCACTCGCCGGCGGTGCTCGCCGGCTCGCCGTGGCACTGGTGGACGAGGGAGTCGAGTTGCGCGAGCACGGCGTGACCGCCCCGGTGCTCCTCCTGAGCGAATGCGACCCGGCCGCCGCGACCACGGCGCTCGCCTACGGGCTCACCCCGACCCTCTACACGCCCGAGGGGATCGCCGCCTTCGCCGTTGCCGCCGCCACGGCGGGGCGCCCGGCCGCCGTGCACGTCAAGGTCGACACCGGCATGCACCGGGTGGGCGCGACGCCCGAGGACCTGCGGGCCATCGCCGCCGCCGTGGTGGCGGAGCCGCTGCTGCAGCTCGAGGGGATCTGGACCCACCTGCCGGTGGCCGACGGCGACGCGGCGGACCGCACCTATACGGAGGACCAGCTCGACCTCTTCGACGCCCTGGTGGCGGAGTTGGCCACGGCGGGGATTCAGGCGCCGCTCCTGCACACCGCCAACACCGCGGGCGCCATCGCCTTCCCGCGGGCGCGGTACGACATCGTGCGCTGCGGGCTCGGCCTCTACGGCTACCTCCCGGGTCGTCCGGTCCAGGACGCCTTCGACGCGCAGGCGGGCGGAGCGCAGCTGCGCCCGGCCATGGCCCTCAAGGCGCGGGTGGTGGCGGTGCGCACCCTCCCGGCCGGGGAGCGTCCCTCCTACGGCCGGCGCCGGGCGTTGCCTGCTCGCTCGCTCGTGGCCACTGTCCCGATCGGCTACGCCGACGGCGTCCCGCGCCGCCTCTTCGACGGCGGGTACGAGGTCCTCATCGGCGGCGTGCGCCGTCCCCTGGCCGGCGCAGTGACGATGGACCAGATCGTGGTCGACTGCGGCGACGACGACTCGGTGCGCCCCGGCGACGAGGTCGTGCTGCTCGGTCGACAGGGGCAGGACGTCATCACGGCCGACGACTGGGCCGCGCTCCTGGGGACGATCAGCTACGAGGTGGTGTGCGGCGTGGGGCCGCGCATGCCCCGCATCGTGATCAACCGTTCCGCCGTGCCCGGTGCCTGACGTCGACGCGCTCGAGCGACTGCGGGTCACCGCGTCCACCTGCACGCTCTGCCCCCTGGCCAAGGGCCGCACGCAGGTGGTGTTCGGCGTCGGCTCCGCCACGGCCGACCTGCTCTTCGTCGGCGAGGGCCCGGGCCGCGAGGAGGACCTGGCCGGCGAACCCTTCGTGGGCCGGTCCGGCAAGCTCCTCGACCGCGTGCTGCGCGAGGAGGTCGGCCTGACCCGGGCCGAGTGCTACATCGCCAACGTGGTCAAGTGCCGGCCGCCCCAGAACCGCGACCCCGCGCCGAAGGAGATCGAGGCGTGCCGCCCGTACCTCACCGAGCAGATTCAGCTCATCGACCCCCGCGTCATCGTGACGCTGGGGAACTTCGCCACCAAGCTCCTGCTCGAGACGACCAAGGGCATCCGGGAGCTGCGCGGCCAGGTCTTCGACCGGGGGCAGGCCAGCATCGTCCCGACCTATCACCCCGCCTACGTGCTGCGGGCGGGTGGCGAGGCCATGGCCGAGATGCGGGCCGACTTCGTCCGGGCCAAGCGCCTCATGGGGGCGGGTCGCCCGTGAGCTGGCCGCTCGAGTTGACGAGCGAATCACCCGAGGACACCCGGGCACTGGCCGGGCGCCTGGCGCGGCTGTGCCACCCCGGCGACGTCGTCCTTCTGGTCGGGGACCTCGGAGCGGGCAAGACGGTCTTCGCCCAGGGCTTCGCCGCCGCCTTGGGCGTGCCGGGCCCGGTGACCAGCCCCACCTTCGCCCTGGTGCGCCACTACCGCTGCGCGGAGGACAGCCCGGTCGCGGTGCTCATCCACGCCGACGTCTATCGGACCGGGTCGCTGGACGAGGTGACCGAGCTGGCCCTCGCCGAACTGGTCGAGGAGGACGCGGTGGCCCTCGTCGAATGGGGCGAGCTGGCGGCACCGGCGTTGGGCGACAGCGCGCTCGAGGTCACCCTCGTCGCCTCCGATCCGGTCGGGGCACCCCCGCGGCGCGTGCTCAGCGCGGTCGGCCGGGGCCGCTGGGCCGACCGCTCCGACGAGGTGGCCGCGCTGCTGGCGCCGGCCAAGGGACGCACTCCGTGAGCCCGTCCGGCCCGGACGAGCCGTCCGGCGGCGCCATGGTGGCCATCGAGACGGCCACGGAAACGGTCGGGGTCGCCGTGCGCACGGCCGCCGGCGTGCAGGCCGAGCTCACGCTGACCGGCCGGCGGCGCCATGTCGAAACGCTGACGCCCGGGTTGGAGCATCTGCTGGCCCAGCTCGACCTGGTCCCGGCCGACCTCGAGGTGGTGGCGGTCGACATCGGCCCCGGGCTCTTCACCGGACTGCGCGTCGGGGTGGCGGCCGCCAAGGGCCTGGCCCAGTCACTCGGCATCGGGATCGTGACGGCGACAAGCCTCGACATCCTGGCGGCGGGGGCCGCGGCGGCCGGCCTGCGCGGCCTGGTCCTGTCCTGCGTCGACGCCCGGCGCGGCGAGGTGTTCGCCGCCGTGCACGAGGTGGGCGAGCCCGGGTCGGCCCCGGCCGACCGACTCGGTGCCGGGCTGTTCGCGCCCGCCGACCTGGCGGCCGTGCTGGCCCGGTTCGACGGTGCGCCCGTGCATGCCGTGGGCGACGGCGCCCGGCGCTATGCCGACGTGCTGCAGGCTGTCCCCGGCGTGGATCCCGGGGCCCCGGGCCTGGCCTTCCCCCCGCCGGCCGCGCTGCTCGACGTGGCCCGGGCCCGCCTCGAGTCGGGTGAACCGCCAGTCGGGCCTGTCACAGTCGTTCCCCTCTACATGCGGGAAGCGGACGCCACGAGCAACTTCGCCCGGGCCGTGCGGGCGTGAGGTCGGTGACGACGTGACGCTGCGCATCGAGAAGCTCAAGCGGAGGGACCTCCGCCACGTGCTCCGCATCGAGAGCACGGTCTTCCCCGAGCCGTGGTCCGTCGCGGTGTTCAACTCCGAGCTGGCGCTGCGCAAGGGCCGCCTCTACCGCGCCGTCTGGGACGGCGACGACTTGGCGGGCTACATCGGCTTCATGATGCTCGACGACGAGGCGCACATGACCACCATCGCCACGGCGCCCGGCTTCCAGCGGCGCGGTGTCGCGACGACCATGATCGTCGACGGCATCGAGACACTGCGCGCCGGCGGGATCAAACACATCTCGCTGGAGGTGGCGACCAACAACGAGGCGGCCCAGGCCCTCTACCGGCGTTTCGGCTTCGCCCCGGTCGCCGTCCGCAAGAACTACTACCCGGTGACCGGGCAGGACGCCATCGTGATGTGGGCCTACGACATCGACTCGGAGGAGTACGCGGCGCGCCTCGAACAGCTGGCCGCCACGACGCAACCGATCGAACAGGGGCGGGCCCACTAGTCGACGCCGGTCGCGTGGCGGGCGAACACGTACCCGTAGGGTGGGCCTCGACCGGTACCGGACGTCCCCGAACACGACGACAGGAGCCCTCCATGGCCATCGAAACAATTGCGCTCGGCACCCAGGGCCTCACGGTCTCCCGCCAGGGTCTCGGCTGCATGGGGATGTCCGACTTCTACGGCCCCACCGACGATACCGAGTCGATCGCCACCATCCACCGGGCGCTCGAGCTCGGGGTCACCTTCTTCGACACCTCCGACATGTACGGGCCGTACACCAACGAAGTGCTCGTCGGGAAGGCCATCGGCGGGCACCGCGACGAGGCGGTCATCGCCACCAAGTTCGGCATCGTCCGCGACCCCGACGATCCCACGAAGCGTGCCATCAACGGCCGGCCCGAGTACGTGCGCCAGTCCTGTGACGGCTCCCTCTTGCGACTCGGTGTCGATCACATCGACCTCTACTACCAACACCGCGTGGATCCCGACACGCCGATTGAGGAGACGATCGGGGCCATGGGTGAGCTCGTGACCCAGGGCAAGGTGCGCTACCTCGGCCTCTCCGAGGCGGCGCCGGCGACCATCCGTCGCGCCCACGCCGTGCACCCGATCTCTGCCCTGCAGACCGAGTACTCGATCTGGTCGCGCGATCCCGAGGCGGAGATCCTGCCGACCTTGCGTGAGCTCGGCATCGGGTTCGTGCCCTACAGCCCGGCTCGGACGCGGCTTCCTCACCGGCGCTCTGCGGTCGCTCGACGAACTGGACGAGAGCGACTTCCGCCGCTACCAACCCCGCTTCCAGGGCGACAACCTCGAAGACAACATCGCCATCGTGGAGGTCGTCGATCAGCTGGCCGCAGCCAAGGGCTGCACACCGGGGCAGATCGCGCTCGCCTTCGTGCATTCGGCCGGACGAGACGTGGCGCCGATCCCCGGCACCAAGCGCCGCACGTACCTGCAGGAGAACGTGGCCGCGCTGGAGGTGGAGCTGACCGAGGAAGACCTCGCCGTGCTCGACACCGTCGCCCCCGCCAAGGGTGACCGTTACGCCGACATGTCCCCGCTCAACCGGTAGGGCAGGAGTCGTCCCACTATTCGCCGGGGCGCACAGCTTGGCGCAGATTCCCGGCCGGCGCGTCAGGTCGGTGAGTCCGACTCAGGCACCGAGCATGCGCCGAGCACGCCCGAGCACCCGCCGCGGCATCGCCTGTGTACCGGCGACGCGCCACCAGGCCCGATGGAGCGATGTCCCGAGCGTGGGGCGGAGCGGTTTCCGACAGACGTAGGCGAGCAGGTAGCAGTTCTCGATGTCGTCGAAGATGCCGCGCTTGGTGGCGAGCTCGGTCGGATCGAACACGCGGTGGGCCACCGAGTTGCCGCCGTAGTTGATCCCCAGCGCCCGCTCGATGACGAACCCGTTGCCGCGCAGCATGGCCGCCATTTCCGCGTGCCGGTACTCGTACTTGTGGTCGGGGTCGATGAAGGCATCCTGCTGCAGCCGGGTCAGGTTGGCGTTGGGAGTGTCGAGAGCCAAGACCCCGCCCGGCTTGAGGACGCGGCGGGCCTCCGCCAGGACCTGCTCGGCCTCACTGCGGGTGATGTGCTCGATGCTCTCTCCGCTGTAGACCATGTCGAAGGACGCCGACGGGTAGCTGCTCAGGTCGGTCATGGAGTGGTAGCGGTAGGCGACCCGCCCGCCGGCGACGTTGACCGTCGTCTGCGTCTGGCCGTCCTGGTAGAGCTCGTGGCGGTCCTCGCTCGGGAGGTCGACGATGACGATCTCCTGGAACGCGTAGGGATACCCCATCAGGACGAGCGCGCCGTAGGGGACGCCGAGGGCGACGCCGCCGATGTCGAGGATGCGGCGCGCCCGGGGCAGGCTACGGATGAAGACGCCGCGCCCGTAGTGCAGCGAGGGTCCGAATTCGGTCATGGTCGCCGCGTGGCTCCACTCCGCCGAATGGATCAGCCACTCCATCAACTGGCGCGGGGTCTTGGTGCCCTGCTCCAGCTCGGCCACGAAGGGGTCGTCGGGGGCGGGTTCGCGGCCGAAGAGGAGGTGGAACAGCCCCCGATGCAGCTCGCGGGCCGGCAGGTCCTCGATGAGCCCCGAGTCGGGGAACGGGTCCGGCGCGGTGGGAGTCGCATTCCCCCGCTGCCAGCGCAACCGGCCGGACCTGGACTCGGCCTGCATGGAGTCGACTGTAACCCGCCGACTCGTTCAGACCGACTCGGGTCGGCGCACGGCGTCGTTCGCGGCGCACAGCTCGGCCAGCACGGAGCTGATGGTGGTGAGGGGATCGGTGGCGGCGATCTCGGCCTGCAGCGCCTGCGCCCGCTGCCGGTACGAGCTCCGGTCGAGCACCCGACGTACGGCCCGCGCCACCATGGCCGGGGACGGCCGTCCCGTGTGCAGGTTGATGCCCGCACCCGACCACTGCACGCGGGCCGCCACCTCGGGCTTGTCCTCGCTGTCGCCGGCGACGACGAGGGGGACGCCATGGGCCAGCGCCTGGTGCACGCCGCCGTAGCCGCCGTTGGTCACCATGACGTCGACGTGGGGGAGCAGGAGGTCGTGCGGCACGAAGCGCTCCAGGCGAACATTGGCGGGCAGGTCCCGTCGGAGCGCCGCAGGATCCGGCCCGCCGGTGGTGGCGACGACGATCACGTCGTCGCGCGCCAGGGCCCTGGTCGTCACCAACAGGAGCCGGCCGAGGTCGGCGTTGTCGAGCGTGCCCTGGGTGACGTGGATCACCGGCCGGCCGCCGCCGAGCTCGTCCCACCACGCCGGCTGCTCGAAGGCGCGAACGGGCGGGGCCAGGATCGGCCCGACGAAACGCACCGAGGGGGCGAGGTCGGACCGCGGGTACTCGAAGCCCGCCACGGTCGTCTGCAGGTAGGCGTCCACCACCTTGGGTTGGAGGTCGACGAAGTAGCCGGGAAACCCGCCGGGAACCCCCGCCTGGGCCAGCCGGCGCCGGGCGAAACGCTGGATGTCGGCCAACACGAAGTGCTCAGTGGCCCAGTTCATGGTGGCGTTCCGCATCCGGCGCAGCGGCCCAGTCCCGGGTTGGAAGGCCACCCCGAACGGCGCGGTGTCCCGGCTGTTCGACGCGTACGGCATGACACCGATGCAGGCCAGCGCCGGACGATCCGCCCGAGGGCCCAGGGCCAGGGGGAGGGCGCCCAGGAACATGGAGTCGACGACGATGCAGTCGGCGGGGTCGTCCAGCAAGATGGCGCGCAGGTCCCGGCACTGGCCGGGGAGCGGGCCGATGAAGATCCGCCGCAGGTCGTCCTTCACGCCCCGGACGCCGCGCTTGGCGGACGACTCGCGCTCCGGGTTGGCCACCATCAGGTCGTGCGCGTCGTCGTCGGCGGCGAAGGGCACGAAGCGGGCGCCTGTCGCCTCGACCGTGTCGCGGTAGTGCTCCGTGGTGAAGAAGACGACCTCGTGCCCGTCGGCGACGAGGCGGCCGGACAGAGCCACCAAGGGCGCCGTATGGCCCTGGGCCGGCGTCGTGCACAAGACGAAGCGACGCCGTTCCGGCGTCACCGTGTCACGACGGCGCCGCCCCACGCCCCGAGCGTCAGCGCGCCCTCGACGCTGGAGCCCTGCAGGGCGTGCTCGGTGCTCACGACGACGGTGCCGGCAACGGCGGAGAAGGACGCCGTCGCACCCGACATGTTGAGCAACACCGTGGCGCCGTCGCCGTCGCCGTCGCCGTCGCCCCGCGCATAGACCCACGTCCCGTCGGGCGAGGGAAGCGAACGGTAGGAGCCCACGGCCAGTGCTTCGTTGGCCGCTCGGGCCGCAATGGTCCGGCGGCACAGCTCGAGCACCGAGTCGGGGTCGCCTTCCTGGTCGGCCACGTTGCAGAGCGCGGGGTCGGCCATGGGCAACCAGGGGCGGACGCCGGGCGCGGTGAATCCACCGCCCGGCCCGCTGTTCCAGGGCATCGGGGTGCGCTCGGCGTCGCGTCCCTTGTACACCGGCCAGAAGCGGGCACCCACGGCATCGAGGACATCCTCACGCTGCACGGGGCCGTCGACGAGCCCGATCTCGTCGCCCGCGTAGAGGAAGGGCGTGCCCCGCAGGGTGAGCAGGAGCAGCAGAGCCAGCTTCACTTTGGCCGGGTCGCCGGCGGCCCAGCGGGTCGCCAGCCGGGACACGTCGTGGTTCGACGCGGTCCAGATGGGCCACGCGCCCTCGGGGAGAAGAGCCTCGGTCTCCTCGACCACGGTACGCAGCGCCGCCGCGTCCAACGGCGCGTTGATGAACACGAAGTTGAAGCCGCCGTGCAGCTCGTTGTGGCCGTCGCCGTAGAAGTCCATGAGGACTGGGAGCTTCTCCACGTTGGTCTCGCCGATCAGAAGGCGTTCGGGCTCGTAGGTGTCGGCAATGGTGCGCCATCGCCGCAGGATGTCGTGCGCTTCGGGCCGGTCCGTGTTGTAGACGGCCCGCAGGCCCATGAACTGTTGGTCGAGCGGGTCGTCCTCGCTGGCGGGCGGGTTGTCGCGCAGCAGCTTGTCCTTGATCATCATGTTGCAGACGTCGATGCGGAAGCCCGCCACGCCGCGATCCCACCAGAAGCGCACGATGTCGTCGAACTCCCGCCGCACGTCTTCGCTCCACCAGTTCAGGTCGGGTTGCTGGGCCTCGAAGTTGTGCAGGTAGTACTGGCCGCTGGCCTCTTCGAAGTGCCACGCCGGCCCCCCGAAGATGCTGGCCCAGTTGTTCGGCACTCCGCCGTCCGGCTTGGGGTCGGCCCAGACGTAGTAGTCGCGGTGGGCCGACTCCCGCCCGCTCAGGGCGTCCACGAACCAGGCGTGCTGGTCGCTGGTGTGGTTGGGCACCAGATCCATGAGGATGCGGATGCCCCGCGCGCCCGCCTGCTGCACCAGGGTGTCCAGGTCGTCGAGCGTCCCGAACGAGGGGTCGATGTCGCGGTAGTCCGAGACGTCGTAGCCCCAGTCGCGGTTGGGCGAGCGGGTCACCGGCGACAGCCAGACGGCGGTGACGCCGAGGCGCGCCAGATGGTCGAGCTTGGACACGATGCCGGGCAGGTCGCCGACACCGTCCCCGTCGGAGTCGGCGTAGGAGCGGGGGTAGATCTGGTAGAAGACGCCGCCGTGCCACCAGCGGTCGGGGTCGCTCTTCGGGTTGGCTGACGCCATGGGGCATGCCTCCGGCTCGTGGTGGTCGCCCGGGAGCGTACCGACACCCATCCGCACGGTGGCCGGGCCCGGTCCCGGCGGGAATCTCCGGCGGGCGGCACCTCGCCCTTGCCAAGTCCCGCTCAGGCCCGCTATCGTTGGCACTCGCAACCTGAGAGTGCTAACGAGTGCCAAGGAGGCCCGTTCCAAATGAAGCTGCACCCCCTCGATGACCGGATCGTCGTTCGCCCCGGCGAGTCCGAGGAGACCACCGCCTCTGGCCTGGTCATTCCCGACACCGCCAAAGAAAAGCCCCAGCAAGGCGAAGTGATCGCAGTCGGTCCGGGCCGCCGCTCGGACGACACCGGCGACCTCATCCCCATGGACGTCGCTGCCGGCGACACGGTCGTCTACTCCAAGTACGGCGGCACCGAGATCACAGTGGAGGGCGAGGACCTCCTCATCCTCTCGAGCCGCGACGTCCTGGCCAAGCTGGCCTGATCCGGCCACACCCATTTGGCAGCCCGCCGCCCCGGTGCAATCCGGGCCGGCGCGGCGGCCTCCCTGCAATTTCCCTGAGATTCGAGGACTCGAGAGGAGTTCGACACAGTCATGCCCAAGATCCTGAAGTTTGACGAGTCCGCCCGGCGCGGGCTCGAGGCCGGCGTCAACAAGCTGGCCGACACCGTGAAGGTCACCCTGGGGCCCAAGGGCCGCAACGTGGTGATCGAGAAGAAGTTCGGCGCGCCGACCATCACCAACGACGGCGTGTCCATCGCCCGTGAGGTCGAACTGGACGACCCGTTCGAGAACATGGGTGCCCAGCTGGTCAAGGAAGTCGCCACCAAGACGAACGACGTGGCCGGCGACGGCACCACGACGGCCACCGTGCTGGCCCAGTCGCTGATCGCCGAGGGGCTGCGCAACGTCGCCGCCGGCGCCAGCCCGACCGGGCTCAAGCGCGGCATGGAGAAGGGCGTCAAGGCTGCGGTCGACAACATCGCCAAGCAGTCCCAGGAGGTCGGTGGCAAGACGGAGATCGCCCAGGTGGCCTCCATCTCGGCGGCTGACAACGCCATCGGCGACGTGCTGGCCGACGCCATCGACAAGGTCGGCAAGGACGGCACGGTGACGGTGGAGGAGTCCAACACCTTCGGCATCGAGCTCGAGCTCACCGAGGGCATGCAGTTCGACAAGGGCTTCTTGTCCCCGTACTTCGTGACCGACGCCGAGCGCCAGGAGGCCGTGCTCGACGAGCCGACCATCCTCTTCTACAACGGCAAGGTCAGTGCGGTGCACGACCTGGTCCCCGTCCTCGAGAAGGTCATGCAGACGGGCAAGCCGCTGCTGATCATCGCGGAGGATGTCGACGGCGAGGCTCTGGCCACGCTGGTCGTCAACAAGATCCGCGGCACGTTCACCTCGGTCGCCGTCAAGGCCCCCGGCTTCGGTGAGCGCCGCAAGGAGATGCTGCAGGACATGGCCGTCCTCACCGGCGCCCAGGTCATCAGCGAGGAGATCGGCCTCAAGCTGGAGAGTGCCACCATCGACCTGCTGGGCAGCGCCCGACGCGTCATCGTGACGAAGGACGACACCACCATTGTGGAGGGCGCCGGCTCGTCCGAGGACGTGAAGGGCCGCGTGGCGCAGATCAAGCGGGCCATCGACGACACCGACTCGGACTGGGACCGCGAGAAGCTCCAGGAGCGGCTGGCCAAGCTGGCCGGCGGCGTGGCCGTCGTCAAGGTCGGGGCCGCCACCGAGGTGGAGCTCAAGGAGAAGAAGCACCGCATCGAGGACGCACTGTCCGCCACCCGCGCCGCGGTGGAGGAGGGCATCGTGGCCGGCGGTGGCACCGCACTCATCCGGGCCCGCAAGTCGGTACTTGACCTGGCCGACACGCTCGATGGCGACGAGGCGACCGGGGCCCGCATCGTGGCGCACGTCGCTGGAGGCACCGCTCAAGTGGATCGCCATCAACGCCGGCCTCGAAGGCGCAGTCCTCGTGAACACGGTCGAGTCGGCCAAGGGCAACCACGGCCTGAACGCCGCCACCGGTGAAATGGAGGACCTGGTCAAGGCCGGCATCATCGACCCGGCCAAGGTCACCCGCTCGGCCCTGCAGAACGCAGCTTCCATCGCCGGCCTGCTGCTCACCACCGAGGCCCTCGTGGCCGACAAGCCCGAGAAGGTGGACGCCGCTGCTGCGGCCGCCGCCATGGCGGGCGGCGGCATGGGCGGCATGGGTGGCATGGGCGGGATGATGTAGTTCCCGCTGCAAAGGTGTGCGCATGGTGGCCGGGCCTTCGGGGCCGGCCACCGGCGCGTGGCGGGAGGAACGCACCCGTGCTGCGACGGACGAATCGTCCAGATGTTGTGCTCGCCGTGGTTGTTTCGTGTAGCGCCGGCGGTACGCTGCGGTGCGTGTCGGGCTTCGTGGCCGGGTCTTCGGGCCCGGCTGCGGCGCGTCCGACGAGCCGCGGGGACGGCGTGTGCCACACTGACCACGTGACGGCGCCTCTCCGCCGCATCCTCCCCGCCTTGCTGCCCGTCCTCTTCGCGGTGGTGCTCGGCGCGGCGCTCGGTGTGCTCGGTCCGGTCGGCCCCGTCGGCCCCGTCGGCGGGTTGGGCCCCGCGGCCGCGGCGATGAGCACTCCCGACGGTCCGACGCCGTCGACCTCCGTTCCGCCCTTGCGGGCACCGAGGACCTCCCACGCGCAGGACACGAAGTTCTTCACCGATGTCGCCGAGGCCGACGGCGCGTTGGCTTCCTACGAGCAGAAGCAACAGAATGTCGCTCTCCGTGCGCTCTTGACGGACGGCACCGCGTTCTGCGCTTTATTCATGCGCGGAGCGCGGCTTCAACGAGGCCCTGGTCGAAGAAGCGACGGGTGCCAGGGGCACGGAAGCACAGACACACCTTCCGCTCTCGGTGACGACCTTCAACACCATCGAGAGCGTGGCGCTGCTGACGCTCTGCCCGGCCGAGCAGAAGTTGGTCCCGGCCGCGGTCCGGAGCAAGATCCGCAGTCTCGGAAAGGCTCTCGCCCGGCGCCCGGGCTGACGCGCAAGCAAACGTTTGTGGAGCAATCCCCCGTGCAACAGACGGCTGCACGGCAATGCTTGTTGATCAACTCCGGTGCGCGGGCGAGTTCGCGTTCCGTTCACCGAGAAATAAGTCGCGCGTAGCGAAACGTCATCCTCGACGTAACCCACCGTCCCTACGTTGGCACCGACCCCTTTGTTGGATCTCAAGACGTCATGACGATTGAGGAGGACTGGTGCGAGTGGGAATCTCCGAAAGGTTCAGGCGTGGCCGTGCGGGAAGCGGCGCGATCGTCACCGCCGCTGTCGGGCTCACGGCTCTGACCGGCGTGGGTATCTCGAACACGGCCATGGCGGCGCCACCATCCTTCGCGCCTCCCGGCGCGTCGGCGTGCCCCGCCGGCAGCTCGCTGCAGCTCCCTGCCGGCGGTTCCAACCACCAGGCGCAGTGTGTGATCACCTCCACGGGGACCCCCGTCGGCGCCGTCAAGCACGTGTGGCTCTTCATCCTCGAGAACAAGTCCTACGACGAGACGTTCACCGGGCTCAATCAGAACAGCTATCTCTGGCAGACGCTGCCGCAGCAGGGAGCGCTCCTGACGAATTACTACGGCACCGGCCACTTCAGCATGGACAATTACGTCTCGCTGGTGTCGGGCCAGTCGCCGTCCTATGGCGTGCAGGACGACTGCTCGACCACGGCGAACATGACGAACAACAACAGCGGGATCATCGCCAACGGCACGGTGGGAGCGGCCACTGACACCGACCACACGACCGACGGGTCGGGGACCAACACCACCGCGCCGAATGCCACGGCCTCCAACAACGGCAACTTCGGCCAGCTCCTCGTGCACGGGGGTATCGACGCCGGTCTGAACGACAACGGCTGCGTCTACCCGACGGACGTCTCGACCTTGTTCAACCAGTACAACGCGGCCGGTGTCTCCTGGAAGGCCTACGCCCAGGATCTCGGAGGAGCACAGCCGGTCGGAGCAACGTCCTATGTGACAGGCGCCACCCCCGGGGTGAGCGACACCGTGCCGGGGCGTGACGACGGGCAGTGCGGGTACCCCGGCACGACGAGCAGCAACCCCGTCACCAACCCGACGAACCTGGTTGCCCCGACGGGCGACGTCTCGAGCTTCACGGGCGCCCAGCCGGCCAACGCCAACAGCAACGGCGACCCGGCCGACCAGTACGTGGCCAAGCACTTCCCGACCGGGTGGTTCACCTCGCTGACCGGCGAGTCGAGCGGGACGCAGAGCGGCGTCGCCTACCCGGCCCAGCCGGCCCTGAACCAGCCGACGGGACCGGAGTTCGACGGACCGGGCGCCCCGACGAACGGGAAGCAGGACTCCAACTGTGACGCCGACCACGTGGCGAACCTCGACGACCCGACCTATGGCCTGGCCCACGACCTGAGCCTCCCGGCCAACCAGGTCCCGGCGTTCAACTGGATCACGCCGAACAACTGCAGCGACGCCCACGACGCCAGCTGCCAGGGCAACAACCTCTCGGGAGCCTTCAATGCCAACGGCACGCCGAACTTCCACCCGGCCGGCGTGCCCGCAGACGACCCCGAGGCGACGACCCCCGTCAACTACACGGGCGGGCTCTACGCAGCCGACCTCTTCCTGCGCTACTACGTCCCGATGATCGAGCAGTCGGCCGCCTTCGCCGACGGCGGGATGATCGACATCACCTTCGACGAGGCCAACCCGCCGTTCACGATCGGCAACAGTTTCAACAACGTGCCGGCTCCCGGTGACAGCACGACCTTCCCGGCGCCGGCGGACCAGCCGTCCTTCGGCTCGGCCGGCAGCACGGCCCCCGGGGCCAACAGCCTCTACGGCGCCTACGGCCTCCTGGCCGACGCCGCCGGCGAGAACATCAACGGCCACAACGTGAGCACCGAGCCCACGGGCCCGAACGACCCCGAGGTGACGAACAGCACCGGTCAGCAGCTGCAGCCCGGTCCCGGCGCCGCCGGGTTCATCGACCGGCCGACCGGGCTCGCCGGCGAGAGCCCGAACGTGACCGGATCACCCGGCGCCGCCACGGAACCGGCTCTGGTCGGCCCGAACTCGAGCCTGGTCGCTGATTCGAAGATCAATGCCGACGACACGGGCCGCCTGGTCTCGGGTACCGACGCGGCGGGCAACACGATCCCGCCCGACACATTCGTCGGCGCCGTCAGCGACATCGGACCACTGGCGCTCTCCTCCAACGCCAGCACCACCACGGCCTCCAACAACTTCGCCAAGCCGTGGATCGGCACCTTCCAGCTGTTCAACGACGGCGGTCAGCCGGTCACCCTGCCGGGCGGCTTCAACGGCAACGTGACGCTCAGCGCCGAGGGAGCGACCTCCACCCTCGGGAGCAGCACCTGCCCCAGTGGCGACGAGGCCGCGACGACCGCGGGCTGCGTCACCGACGACCCGTTGTTCGACCCGACCGACTTCACCCCCGGCGGCGGTGACACCGGGACCGTGCTGATCAGCCCGCTCATCAAGCCGGGCACCGTGTCGAGCACGTACTACAACCACTACAGCATGCTCCGCACGCTCGAGGACCTGTTCCTCACCGGGAGGTCCTGCTCCAACCCCACCAACGCCGACATCCCCTTGGTGGCGGGCACGGTGTGCGGCGGCCTCGACGGCCAGGGCCACATCGGCTACGCGGCGCAGTCCGGGCTGGCCAGCTTCGGGCCGGACGTGTTCAGCGCGGAGCACTTCTCGGCGGTGCCGGGGCGGATCGGCAGGGACGGTGCCCCCGGCAGGAACGGCTAGGAGGTCCGGACGCAGTCGATGACCTCGACCGGACGGAGGAAGCATCAGGGCTGGGGTCGGGTGCGCAAGCCCGGCCCCGGACTGCTCTGCAGCGCCGTGGTCGTGGGTGCGCTCGTCCTCGCCGGTTGTGGCGGCGGCAGCGGCCCGCACGATCCCTCCGCCCTGCCCGGGAAGAGCGCCGCGCAGTATCCCGCCTTCCTTCCGAAGAAGACGCTGCATCCGACCACTGATGCCACGCTCGTCGGCACCGAGGCGAAACCGGCTCTGCAGACCGAGGGTCTCGCCATCGAGGCGAAGACGAAGGCGTTCCACGTCGACATCACCGTGAGTGGTCCGATCGTCCCCGGCGAGGGACTCCCCGATCAACCGGCCGCCACGACCTGCACCTGGACCGTGACGATGAAGGACGCCAGCGCTGACGTGCCGGTTTCCATCGCCGACTTTCATTCGGTCGACCACCTCGGCTCGGTCTTCCTGATGGGGCTGGTGCCGGGCGAGCAGCCGCCGCCCCCTGTCCTCCACCCCGGCCGGACGCTCACCTTCAAGCTCCGGTCCTACGAGCTGGTGGGCGAGGGCGTGATGCAGTGGGCGCCTGATCACGCCCACGTGATCGGCTACTGGGACTACACCGTGGAGAACGACTGACTCCGTCCCCGCACCCGGGCCGGGCCCGTCGGGGCCGGGGCGGCACGGTCCCCGTCAGACGCTGGCGTGGACGACGGCGCGGTAGTTGGCGGTCGGCGCCGAGGGAGCAGCCGGCGCGACGTCGGCGAGGCGCCGACCGAGCCTGACCTTCAACGAGGTGGGCGGCGCGGACGGGGCCGCCGGAGGCCCGATGACGGTGCGGACCTGCGAGAAGCCGGCGGCGCGGCACAGGTTGTGCAGCGCCTCGATGGTGGGGACGTACCAGTTGCCGAAGTCGGTGCGCAGCGAGCTGCCGGCGTGGAACTGCATGAGCGCCTCGCGGTCCAGCCCTTCGAGGTGCACCGCCTCCGTCTCGATGACGGCGACCTCCTTGGTGACGCGGCGCAGCCGCTCCAAGCAGGTCAGCGGCTCCTTCATGTGGTACAGCACGCCGAGGTAGAGCACGACGTCGAACTGGCCGACCTCTCCCAGGTCGACGGTCTGGAAGTCGGCGACCAGCGGCTCGACCTTCGACTCGAGCGCCGCCGCAGCCAGCTCGAAGCCGCGCCGCCCGGGCAGGTCGGGCTGCCAGAATTCCGTCTCGTCCCGGGACTGGTCCGGGAGCGTGCCCCGCTCGATGCACTCGGCCCAGTAGGCCCCGCGGGCGGCGAAGTCGACGCCCCACGCATAGTGGTCGAGCGCCACGACGCGGGTCGCCCCTGCCCGCTCGGCCAGGAAGGAGTACTTCCCGTCCCAGGCCCCGATGTCGAGCACGCTGCGGCCGGTGACGTCGGGAAGGATCGTCGTCCCGTCGTCCTGGGCGCTGTCGCCCTTCGTGACCACGCCGTGGCCCAGGTCGATGGTGTGATACCAGTGCAGCGCGTCGGCCTGCGCCTGCAGCTCTTCCGGGGACGTCATCGCTGCGAGAGCGTAGCGAGGCGCCCGGGGCGCGTCGGGCGCCCGTGGACGTGGCCTCGCCGTCCGGGCAGCCGGCATGGAGCTGGCTAGCCGGGGCCGATGGCAGCCGGCGTCGCCGGTAGCGTGCCGGCATGTCCCGCCCGGTGCCTCCTCAGGTGATCCCGCGGCCGGACATCTGGGAGCCCGGTGTCCCGGCGCCGTGGGCGGCCGCTCCGGAGTCACGGCGAACCGGGATCGACCTCCACCGGGTGCTCCGGGCGCTCGAGGAGGTCGGGCAGGGCGGACCGGTGCCCGACGACGTCGGAGGGGATGCGATCCTCGGCGGCGCCACCGTCGTCACCGAGAGCGAGCTCCCGGCGGTGAGTCATGTCAATGCCGGTGTCCTGGCTGCACTCTTCGAGGAGGAGGGAGAGGCGCGGGTGATCCTGACGCGGCGCTCCTCGGGGCTGCGCACGCACAAGGGAGAGGTCAGCCTCCCGGGTGGGCGGGTCAATGCAGGCGAGACGCCGGCGGCAGCGGCCCGGCGCGAGGCCTTCGAAGAGGTCGACCTCGACCCCGGCCTCGTCACGATGATCGGCTGGCTGCATCCGGTGACGACGTTGGCGTCGCCCGCCCTCATCGTGCCGGTGATCGCCGTCCTCCCGGGTCGGCCCCACCTGGTGCCGAGTCCCCACGAGGTGGAGCGGGTGTTCGACGTGACCCTGGCCGAGCTGGCCGACCCCGCCATCTTCCACGAGGAGCGCTGGCGGGTGCCCGGCCGCATCATTCCCGGTAGCCCGGACAACTCGTTCCCGGTACGGTTCTTCGAGGTTTCGGGCGAGCTGATCTGGGGTGCCACCGCCCGCATGATCTCGGAGCTCGTCGACATCGTGACGGGGGAGAGCCGCGTCTGACCCTCGGGTGGCGTCTGTCCTATTCGTCGAAGCCGACCGACAGGTGGCCGAGCGGCCCGAACGAGACGCTGAGCTCGTCGCCCGGTGCCACCGCCACCGGAGCCACCACAGACCCGGCGATGATCCTGTCGCCGGCTTCGAGCACCGCACCGTGTGCCTCCAGATACGACCGCACGAATGCCACCGTGGTGGCCGGGTCCTCCACGATCCGGCCTTCGGCCACCACGGTGCCGGCCCTGGTCACCGCCGCCACCATCGCCCAGGGGTCGACACCGGGGACCTCGTCGCCGAAGAGGACGCCGCGGTGACAGATGTTCGCGGCCAGGACCGGCTCGATGTCGTCGAAGGAGATGTCCAGGTCCACCAGCTCGAGCGCCGGGGCCAGCCCGGCGACCCCTCCGTCGGCCCCGATCCGGATGGCCACCTCCACCTCGACGGCGGGGGCGCCCCAGCCGGCCAGGGACACCGTGGCTCCGTCCGGCGATACCCCCGTGTCGACCAGGTAGCCGACCACAGCCTCGGTCAGCCCGAAGTGCTCCTGGATGGCGGGCGTGTTGAAGCCGATCTTCCAGCCGACCGGGACCGCGCCGTCGGCGAGGGCGGCGTCGCGCCGGGCCAGCTGTGAGCGCATCCCACGGGACACGGCGGAAGTGGTGGCGGCGGGATCGACGTCGGTCATGAGTCCAGCTTGCCCCAGGTTCGTCGAGGCTTCCTGCGCCCGACGCAGAACCCTTCGGCGGCCGGAGCGGCAATGCAGGCCACGGGAGTCGGCGCCCAACGGGACCCCATTTTCGTGCCCGGGGACGGCCTGAGGAGCGGGCGCGGGAGAGTAGGGTGGAGGATCGTCGGCGTGTCGGCCCGGCGTTCGCAATCGAGTCGAGAAGACCCGCCGGTGTGGTTCGTGAGCCGTACCGGCCCCACGAATGCCGGAGGGCGAGCACATTGGCTGAGATCGAGATCGGCATCTTCAAGTCGGGACGCCAGGCCTACGGGTTTGACGACATCGCCATCGTCCCGAGCAGGCGTACCCGCGACCCCGAGGACGTCGACATCTCCTGGGAGATCGACGCCTACCGCTTCGAGCTGCCCGTCCTCGGCGCGGCCATGGACGGGGTGATGAGCCCGGCCACCGCCATCGAGCTGGGCAAGCTCGGCGGGCTCGGCGTCCTCAACCTCGAGGGTCTGTGGACCCGTTACGAGGATCCCACCCCCCTCTTCGACGAGATCCGCGAGCTCGACGACGAGAAGGCGACGTCGCGCATGCAGCAGATGTACCAGGAGCCGATCATCCCCGAGTTGGTCACGGCCCGCATCAGGCAGATGAAGGAGGCCGGCATCACCACCGCCGCCTCCGTGACGCCCCAGCGCACCCAGTCGCTCGCCCAGGCCTGCCTGGCGGCCGAGCTCGACATCCTGGTGATTCAGGGGACCGTGGTCTCCGCCGAGCACGTCTCCAAGACGTCCGAACCGCTCAACCTGAAGCGCTTCATCCGCGAGTTCGACATCCCGGTCATCGTCGGCGGGTGCGCCTCGTACCAGGCCGGCCTGCACCTCATGCGCACAGGCGCGGTGGGCGTGCTCGTCGGGGTCGGGCCCGGCAACGCCTGCACCACCCGCGGCGTGCTCGGCCTGGGCGTGCCCCAGGCCACGGCCATCGCCGACGTGGCCGGCGCCCGCATGCGCCACCTCGACGAGACAGGCGTGTACGTGCACGTCATCGCCGACGGCGGGATGTCCAAGGGAGGCGACATCGCCAAGGCGATCGCCTGTGGCGCCGACGCCGTCATGCTCGGCTCACCCTTCTCGTCAGCGGTGGAGGCGCCGGCCCGCGGCTTCCACTGGGGCATGGCCACCTTCCACCCGACACTGCCCCGCGGCGCCCGCGTCCGCACCTCGGTGCGTGGCAGCCTGCGCGAGATCCTGCTCGGCCCCGCCCACGAGAACGACGGTCGCATGAACCTGTTCGGCGCGCTCAAGACGGCGATGGCCACGTGCGGGTACGAGACGGTCAAGGAGTTCCAGAAGGCCGAGGTCATGGTCGCCCCGTCGCTGCAGACCGAAGGGAAGTACTTCCAGCGGTCCCAGGGCGTGGGGATGGGCCACTGACGCCGATGAGCACGAGTCGGTGACGACCGACACCGACACCATCCTCGTCGTCGACTTCGGCGCCCAGTACGCCCGCCTGATCGCCCGCCGGGTACGCGAGGCCCACGTCTACTCGGAGATCGTCTCGCCCTCGATCTCGCTGGCGGAGATCAAAGCGCGGGCGCCGAAGGGCATCATCTTCAGCGGTGGGCCGAAGTCGGTGTACGAGTCACCGGCCCCGTCCATCGACCCCGGCGTCTACGAGCTCGGGATACCGATCCTCGGGCTCTGCTACGGCGCGCAGCTCATGGCACTCCAGCTCGGGGGCACGGTCTCTCGCACCGGCCAGGGCGAGTACGGGCGCACCGAGCTGACCCAGACGGCCGCCTCGCCGCTCAGCCCCGACTGGCCGGCGACGTCGAGCGTGTGGATGAGCCACGGCGATGCCATCACCGCCGTGCCGGACGGGTTCCGGCCGACGGCCACCAGCGCCGGCGCGCCGGTGGCGGCCATGCACGATCCGGAGCGCCGGCTCTTCGGGCTGCAGTTCCACCCCGAGGTGGTGCACACCGACCGGGGCAGCGAGGTCTTCGACCACTTTGTCATCGACGTGTGCGGCTGCCTGCCCGGCTGGACGCACGTCTCCATCATCGAGCAGCAGGTGGCAGCGGTGCGGGCCCAGGTCGGATCGGATCGCGTGCTGTGCGCGCTCAGCGGCGGTGTGGACTCGGCGGTGGCGGCGGCCCTGGTGCACAAGGCGGTGGGTGACCAGCTCACGTGTGTCTTCGTCGACACGGGCCTCATGCGCTCGGGCGAGGCCGATCAGGTCGAGGACACCTTCCGGCGCCAGTTCAAGATGGACCTCGTCCACGTGAAGGCGGCCGACCGCTACTTCGCCGCGCTGGCGGGAGTCACGGACCCGGAGCGCAAGCGCAAGATCATCGGCGAGCTGTTCATCCGGATCTTCGAGGAGGTGGCGCGCGACCTCGGCGCCGGGACGGCCGAGGGCGGGTCGCCGAGCGAGGCCGGGACGACCGGTACCGGCGAGGGCCCGCGCTTCTTGGTCCAGGGCACCCTCTACCCCGATGTCATTGAGTCCGGGAGTGACACCGCGGCCAACATCAAGTCCCACCACAACGTGGGTGGCCTTCCGGAGGACCTGGCCTTCGATCTGGTCGAACCCCTGCGCCTGTTGTTCAAGGACGAAGTGCGCGCCGTGGGCGAGGAGCTGGGCCTGCCGCACGAGATCGTGTGGCGCCAGCCCTTCCCCGGGCCCGGACTGGGTGTGCGCATCATCGGCGAGGTGACCCCCGAGCGAGCCGAGATCCTGCGCAACGCCGACGCCGTGGTCGTCGAGGAGATCCGCCGGGCCGGCCTCTACCGTGAGTTGTGGCAGAGCTTCGCCGTCTTGCCGGCCGTCCGCACCGTCGGCGTGATGGGCGACGGCCGCACCTATGCCTACCCGGTGGTCATCCGGGCCGTCACCAGTGATGACGCCATGACCGCGGACTGGGCCCGGCTGCCCTACGACCTGGTCGAGCGGATCGCCTCCCGCATCATCAACGAAGTGGAGGGCGTGAACCGGGTGGCGCTCGACGTGACGTCGAAGCCGCCCGGGACCATTGAGTGGGAATGACCGTGACGCCGGAGAGCGGCGAGCACGCGCGCCTGTTCGACCTGACCGACGAAGAGGTGGCGGCCGAGGCGGCGGGAGCCACCGAGGAGAACAGCCCGCCGGACGGTGACACGGCGACGATCGAAGGCGCCGACGACGGCCGTCGACGACGCCGGCGCAGCGCTACCTCGACCGGCGCGTTCGCGGGCCGGCCCGCCGCGCTGGTCGACGATCTCACCCTGCCCCAGCGTGCGGCGGTGGAGCACCGCGGCGGTCCCCTCCTGATCATTGCCGGGGCGGGCTCGGGCAAGACGAGGGTCCTGACCCGGCGCATCGCCCATCTGCTCGCCACCGGTGACGCACCTCCGTGGGGCATTCTGGCCATCACCTTCACCAACAAGGCAGCGGGGGAGATGCGTACACGCGTGGCAGACCTCGTCGGGCCGCCCGCCGAGAAGATGTGGGTCTCCACGTTCCACTCGGCCTGCCTGCGCATCCTCCGCATGAATGCCGACCGGCTGGGCTACCGCTCTACCTTCACGGTCTACGACGACACGGACTCGCGCCGCCTGATCGAGATGATCACGGCCGAGCTCGGCTTCGACCAGAAGCGGCTGCCCTCGCGGGCGGTGCAGGGCGTCATCAGCCAGGCCAAGTCCGAGCTGGTCGACTTCGAGACCTTCCGCGAGGACGCCCGCAACGGGCCGGACCCCTTCCGCAAGCGCATCGCCGATGTCTACGCGCTCTACCAGGGCCGCCTCCTCGGGGCCAACGCACTCGACTTCGACGACCTCCTCATGGTGACGGCCAACCTCCTGCAGGCCTACGACGATGTGCGGGCTTCGTACCAGGAGCGCTTCCGGCACATCCTCGTCGACGAGTTCCAGGACACCAACCACGCCCAGAACGAGATCGTCAAGCTGCTGGGGGAGGCGCACGGAAACGTCTGCGTGGTGGGCGACTCCGACCAGTCCGTCTACCGCTGGCGAGGCGCGGACATCCGCAACATCTTGGAGTTCGAGCGCGCCTTCCCCAATGTGACGACCATCATGTTGGAGCAGAACTTCCGCTCGACGCAGACCATTCTCGATGCGGCCAATGCCGTCATCGCCAACAACGTCGGTCGCCAACCCAAGGAGCTCTTCACCGTCGGCGACTCGGGCGGGCCCGTGGTCCGCTATCGGGCCGAGGACGAGCGGGACGAGGCGGCGTGGGTCTCCAGCGAGATCCTGCGCCTGCATGCGTCGGCCGGCCTCACCTGGGGTGACTTCGCCGTCTTCTATCGCACCAACGCACAGAGCCTGCCGCTCGAGACGTCCATGAAGTTCAGCGGCATCCCTTACAAGGTGGTGGGCGGGGCCAAGTTCTACGACCGCCGGGAGATCAAGGACATCCTGGCCTTCGTCCGTGTGCTGGCCAATCCCGACGACGAGGTGTCGGCCCGGCGCATCGTCAACGTCCCCAAGCGCGGCATCGGCGACACCTCCGTGGCCCGCTTGGCGGCCTGGGCCCAGGTGGAACACGTCGCCTTCAGCGAAGCCATCGACCGTGCCGAGGACGCCGGCCTCACGGGCAAGGCGCTGAAGGGGGCCGAGCAGCTCTCCAAGACGCTGGCCGAGCTGCGCCCGCTGGTGCAGACGGTCAACCCGGCCGACTTCGTGCAGCTGGTCGCCGAACGCACCGGGTACCTGGCCGAGCTGGTCGCCGAGCACACCCACGAGGCCGACGGCCGCATCGAGAACCTGGCGGAGCTGGCCACCCAGGCGGCCGACTTCGACGACGTCATCGGCTTCCTCGAGACGGTGGCCCTGGTGGCCGACTCCGACGAGCTCGACAGCGACGGCACCCGGGTCTCGCTGATGACGCTGCACACCGCCAAGGGTCTCGAATATCCGGCCGTCTTCGTGGTCGGCCTCGAGGAGGGGATCTTCCCCCACTTCCGTTCCCTGGCCGAGCCGAGCGAACTGGAGGAGGAGCGCCGCCTCTTCTATGTCGGCATCACCCGGGCCCGCCAGCATCTGGCCATTTCGCACGCCTGGTCGCGTACGACCTGGGGCCGCACGCAGCCCGCCATGCCCAGTCGCTTCGTCACCGAGGTGCCGGCGCACCTGGTCGAGGACGTCGGGCTCGGCTCACCGCGGCGCGGCTCGGGCTACGACACCCTCTCGGGTGAGGAGCACCTGCCGGGAGCGACCTTCTCCCCGGCTGTCCCCCTGGCCGCGGCGTCGCGCGCCGCCCGCTCCGGCGGTGGGAGCGGGCCCGCCACCCGGGGCAGCACCGGTGCCGAGGATCTCGCGCTGAAGCCCGGGGACGAGGTGGTGCACGACCACTGGGGCCGCGGCGTCGTCATCAGCGCCAAGGGGGAGGGATCGCGGGCCCAGGCCACGGTCCGCTTCGACTCGGTGGGCAAGAAGAACCTGCTGCTCACGGCGACCCCGCTCCGGCGGGCCTGACCGTTCCTGGTCTGGCGCCTGCACCAGGGCATCCGTATCCTGGGAGTCGAATGAAACGTCCGTACAGGGTCGTCGTGGCCAAGCCGGGCCTCGACGGCCATGACCGCGGCGCCAAGGTGATCGCCCGAGCGCTGCGTGACGCCGGGTTCGAGGTCGTCTACACCGGCCTGCACCAGACACCTGAGCAGGTCGTTCAGGCCGTGGTCCAAGAGGATGCTGATGCGGTCGGGCTGTCACTCCTCTCCGGAGCGCACCTCACCCTGGTCCCCAAGGTGGTCAAACTGCTGGACGACGTGGGCCGCGGCGACGTCCTGGTGATCGTGGGCGGGATCATCCCCGAAGGCGACATCCCGGTCCTTCACGAAGAAGGCGTGGCCCATGTCTTCACCCCGGGGGCGCCACTTGACTCCATCGGGTCGTGGCTCTCCGAGGCTCTCGATCAGCGCGAGGAGGCGCTCGGGGCCTGATCGAAGTCACGCTGCACGTTTTTCCCAACCCACCCACGCGCCGGCGCGCGCGAGACAGAAGGAGACAGCACCCAAAGTGGACCTGTACGAGTACCAGGGCAAGCAGTACTTCGCCCGCTTCGGCATCCCCACCTCACCCGGTGGAGTGGCCGACACGGTGGACGAAGCCGTGGAACAGGCCGAGGCCGCGGGCTACCCGGTCGTCGTCAAGGCACAGGTGAAGGTGGGCGGTCGCGGCAAGGCGGGTGGCGTGAAACTGGCCGCCGACGTTGACGAGGTGCGGCTGCACGCCGGCAACATTCTCGGGCTCGACATCAAGGGCCATGTGGTGAAGCGCCTGTGGGTGGAGCACGCCTCGGACATCGCCAAGGAGTACTACGCGAGTTTCACCCTGGACCGCCCAGCCAAGCTGCATCTCGGCATGCTGTCGGCCGAAGGAGGAGTCGAGATCGAAGAGGTGGCCGAGACCAATCCCGACGCCATCGCCAAGATCCACATCGACCCGGTGTCCGGCCTCACCGAAGAGGCGGCGCGGGAGTGGGTGGATCGGGCCAACCTCGACCCCGAAGCGCGTGACCAGACGGCCACCCTGCTGGTGCGGCTCTACCACTGCTACGTCGAGGGTGATTGCGATCTGGCCGAGATCAACCCGTTGATCCTGACGCCCGAGGGGAAGGTGCATGCGCTGGACGCCAAGGTGACGCTCGACGAGAACGCCACCTTTCGCCACCCCGAGTGGGAGGAGTACGAGGACGACTCCGATATCGATCCTCGCGAGAAGATGGCGAAGGACAAGGGACTGAACTACATCGGCCTGTCGGGCTCAGTCGGTATCATCGCCAACGGCGCCGGCCTCGCCATGAGCACGCTCGACGTGGTGACCCAGGCCGGGGGCACGGCGGCCAACTTCCTCGACATCGGCGGTGGTGCCAACGCAGATGTGATGGCGGCCGCCCTCGAGGTGATCAACGCCGACCCGGCGGTGAAGTCCATCTTCGTCAACATCTTCGGCGGCATCACCCGCGTTGACGAGGTGGCCAAGGGCATCATTGAGGCCATGGGTCGTGTGAAGTTGAGTTCTCCTGTGGTGATGCGCCTGGACGGCACCAACGCCGTCGAAGGCCGTGCGCTCCTGTCCGACCACCTGTCGGAATCGCTCATCGCCGAGCCCACCATGCTCGAAGCCGCCCGCCGGGCCGTCAGCCTGGCCTCGGCGTAGGCGACCCGGACCCGAGAGAGAACAGGAACCAACGTGAGCATCTTCGTCGACGAGACGACCACGGTCGTGATTCAGGGCATCAGCCCGACGAGCCAAGGGCTCTTTCACGGCCTTCGCAACAAGGCCTACGGCACCAGAGTCGTCGGTGGTACCAATCCGAAGCGGGGCGGTGAGGAGGTCGAGGGCATCCCCGTCTTCGCTTCGGTGTCCGAAGCGGTCAAGGAGACCGGCGCGACGGCGTCGTTCATCTCGGTGCCCCCACGCGGCGCAGCCGACGCCATCATTGAGGCGGCCGAGGCGGGAATCGCCTTCATCGTGTGCATCACCGAGGGCATCCCGGCCCAAGACGAGGCCGTGGCCTACAACCGCCTGGTGCAGGAGTTCCCCGGGACGCGGCTCTTGGGTCCGAACTGCCCGGGCATCATCAGCCCCGGGAAGTGCAACATCGGCATCACCTCGGGCGACATCGCACTGGCGGGAGGACCCGTCGGGATCGTCTCGAGATCGGGCACCCTGACGTACCAGGCTCTGCACGAGCTTTCCCAGCAGGGCATCGGCCAGACGACCTGTGTCGGCATCGGCGGCGACCCCGTGCCCGGGACGAATTTCATCGACTGCCTGGCGGCGTTCGAGGCCGACCCCGAGACCAAGGCAGTGATGATGATCGGCGAGATCGGCGGCTCCGAAGAGGAGCGCGCCGCAGATTTCATCGCCTCGAGCATGACGAAGCCGGTGGCCGCCTACGTTGCCGGCGTCACTGCGCCCCCCGGTCGCAAGATGGGCCACGCGGGTGCCATCATTTCGGGTTCGTCAGGGACGGCGCAGGCCAAGATGGCGGCACTGTCCGCTGCCGGCGTAGAGGTGGCGCAGAACCCGACGGAGTGCGGCGAGAAGATGGTCGCCATTGTGCGGGGCCTCGCCTGATCCACTCCAACTTCAGATCTGCCTTTTCCGGGTGATCTGACTCAGCCGGAGCGCATACCCCACCCCGGGCCGGCGCCTCGTTAGCGTCTGGTCGCAATGGAAGGAAGCGGTTTAACGGGAGACGCCGGGCTCGGAGGGCGGGGGAGCCGCAAGGATCGCGTGCCCGCGACCGCACTCAGCCTGGGTGACCTCGATAGGGCGGACCGGCGCCGCGCCATCGCCTATTCGGGCGTGATCATCGTCACCTCGTGGATCTTCATTTTCGGCGCGTTTTTCGCCCTGCCAATCGGCCACGAGTCGGGACTGCGGGCGGGGCTCCGCCTCGGCGCCGACATCGCGCTGATCGGGGCGGTTTTTGCCTGGCAGATCCGGCGCATCGCCTTGGCCCAGCTCCCCGAACTGCGCGCCGTCGAGGCCCTGGGTGTGGTGATTGCGCTCTTCCTCGTGCTGTTCTCTGCCATCTATCTCTCGCTGTCGCACGGGAATGGGGCCACCTTCACCCAGCCGCTCGACCACGTCAGGGCCCTTTACCTGACCATCACCATCTTCTCGACCGTGGGATTCGGTGACATTACGCCCAGGACGGACGGCGCTCGCCTTTTTGTCTCGGCGCAGATGCTCCTCGACTTGGCCATCATCGGTGTCGTCGTCCGGCTGCTCTTCAGCGCCGCCAAGAGCAGGATCTCACCAAGGCGGGGCGCCGAGGAGCGCTGACCACCGAATTGCGCTGACGCCAAGGCCGCGCCGCGCCCACCCGACCCGCAGCCGGCCCTGCCCGAAGTGCCCCAGGTCCTGGAGGTCCCGCTGGCCGGAGGGGCGATCTTCGCGGTCTTCCTGTTCGTCCAGCACCGGCGCCGCAAGGCATCACTGCGGCACGAGATCGGCCGCCACTCCGCGACCTCCTGAGCCTCCACGTCAACCTGACACCCCTCACGCCCAGGGCTGATGCGCCGCTAGATTGACTGCATGCGCCTCGCGGTTCTCGTCTCGGGTTCCGGGACGATCCTGCAGGCGATGTTCGATGCGGGCCTCCCGGTCTCGGTGGTCCTGGCAGACCGGCCGTGTACCGGCCTCGGCCTGGCCGAGCGCAACGGCGCCGCCGCCGAGCTGGTCGACCGGGCCGGCTACGGCGGCTTCGGACCCGAGTTCGACCGGGACGGCTTCACCGCCACCGTGGCCGCCACCCTGGTCGCCCACCAGGTCGATCTGGTGGCCATGGCAGGTTTCGGGACCGTCATGACCGACGCCGTCCACCGTGCCTTCCCGCACCGGATCCTGAATACGCACCCGGCGCTCCTCCCGGCTTTCCCCGGCTGGCACGGAGTGCGTGATGCGCTGGACGCCGCCGTGGCCGAGACAGGGTGCACCGTCCATCTGGCCACCCTCGAAATGGACGCCGGGCCGATCCTGGCCCAGGAGGTGGTCCCGGTGCTGCCCGGCGACACCGAAGAATCCCTGCACGAGCGCATCAAGGCGGTGGAGCGGGTGCTGTACCCGGCCACGGTGGCCTGGGCACTGGCCGAGCTGAAGGCGGGGCGGTCGATCGAACCAGAGAAGGAGCAGACCCGGAGATGACGTCGTGAGAGCCCTGCTGTCCGTGTACGACAAGGAGGGACTGGTCGAGCTGGCCCGGGGTCTCTCGGGTCTCGGGTGGGAGCTCGTTGCCAGCGGGAACACGTCGGCCAAGCTGCACGAGGCAGGCATCGCGCATCTCGAGGTGGCGGACGTGACCGGCTCACCCGAGATGCTGGGCGGCCGGGTCAAGACGCTGCACCCCAAGATCCACGGCGGCATCCTGGCCGACCGCTCCAAGTCCGAGCACAGTGACGACCTCGAGGCCAACGGCATCGAGGCCATCGACATCGTCGTGTCGAATCTGTACCCGTTCTCCTCCGACCCCTCCATCGAGTTGATCGACATCGGTGGCCCCGCCATGGTGCGCGCCGCCGCGAAGAACCACGAACATGTGGGAATCCTCACCTCGCCCTCGGATTACCCGGCCGTACTCGAGGAGTTGCGTGCCGCCGGCGTGCTGTCGGCCGCGACGCGGCGACGCCTCGCCCGTGCTGCCTTCGCGCACACCGCCGCCTACGATGCGGCCATCGTCGCCTGGCTCGATGCCGGCGGCCCGACTCCGGTGGCGAGCCTCGACGGCGCCACCGCGGCGGACACCGAGGAGTCCGAGCTCTCGACGGTCCTCCCGCCGACGCTGCACCTCACCCTCGAACGGACCGAGGTGTTGCGCTACGGCGAGAACCCGCACCAGCGCGGCTCGCGCTACCGGATGGCGGGCACGGCGAGTTGGTGGGACTCCATGGTGCAGCACGGCGGGAACCCGCTGTCGTACCTGAATCTCTTCGATGGCGATGCCGCCTGGCGCCTGGTGCACGAGCTGGCGGCGGATGCGGGCGCCGGGGAGGCGGCCGTCGCCATCATCAAGCACGCCAACCCGTGCGGCGCCGCCGTGGCGGGAAATCTCGTCACCGCCTACGAGCGAGCGCTCGAATGCGACGTGCAGAGCGCGTTCGGGGGTGTGGTGGCCATCGGCGGCGACGTGACGGCCGAGGTGGCCGACGCCATCGCGGCCGGGCCCCAAGCGGACGTGATCATCGCGGCGTCCTACGCCCCGGAGGCGCTGGAGAGGCTGAGCAGCCGGCGCAAGGCCACCCGGCTGCTGTCGGGTCCGGCGCCCGAGCAGGCGCTGCGCCAATTAAGGAGCCTCGGATCCAGCGTGCTGGTGCAGGACGTCGACGCCTTCCTCTCGCCGCGCTCGGAATGGCGGGTCGCGACCTCACGCGCCCCCTCCGAGGACGAATGGCGCGACCTGGTCCTGGCCTGGCGCGTCTGCGGCCGCACCACCTCGAATGCCATCGCCATCGTCACTGCCGGGCAGGCCGTGGGTGTCGGAGCCGGCCAGCAGTCCCGGGTCGTCGCCGCCGAGATCGCGGTGCAGAAGGCGGGCGAGCGGGCCAAGGGCGGCGCCGGCGCCAGTGACGCCTTCTTCCCCTTCCCCGACGGCCTGCTCGTCCTGGCCGACGCCGGGGTGACCGCCGTCGTCCAACCGGGCGGATCGGTGAAGGACGGGGAAGTGATCGCCGCCGCCGACGAGGCCGGCCTGGCGATGGTCATGACCGGCGAGCGGCACTTCCGCCACTGATGGGCGCCATCCTGCTCGACGGCCAGTCAGTCGCCGACCGACTCAACGCCGAGGTGGCTGACGGCGTGGCTCGTCTGGCCACCGAAGGCATCCATGTCGGCCTCGGGACGATTCTCGTCGGTGACGACGTGCCCAGCGAGCGCTACGTCTCCATGAAGCACGACGATTGCGCTGCGCTCGGCATGTACTCGGCCGGGGAGCACCTTCCGGCGACGGCCACCCAGGCCGAGGTGCTCGACGTCATCGACCGCTTCAACCGCGACCCGAAGATCAGCGCCTTCCTGGTCCAGCTCCCACTGCCGGACGGGCTCGACGAGACGCAGGCTCTGCTCGCCGTCGACCCCGCCAAGGACGTCGACGGTCTGCACCCGGTGAACCTCGGACGGCTGGTGATCGGAACGCCCGGCCAGCTTCCCTGCACGCCGGCGGGCATCGTCGAGCTCCTGCACGCGTACGACGTCCCGGTCGAGGGCCGCCACGCCGTGATCATCGGGCGCGGCGTGACGATCGGCCGGCCGCTCGGCATGCTCTTGTCGTTGAAGCGCCCCGGCCTCAATGCCGCGGTGAGCATGGTGCACACGGGCGTACCCGAGCGCGAGATGACGGCGATCGTGCGCAGCGCCGACATCGTGGTCGCCGCCGCGGGACGTCCGCACCTGCTCACCCCGGACATGGTCAAGCCCGGTGCCGCCGTGGTGTCGGCCGGGACGACCTTCGAGGGCAAGAAGCTCATCCCAGACGCCCATCCCGATGTGGCCGAGGTGGCCGGATGGATCACGCCCCGGCTGGGCGGGGTCGGCCCCATGACCCGTGCCATGCTGTACCGCAACGCCCTGCGGGCTGCGGAGATGTCGGCGAAGTGAGATCAGCACCCGGCCACGTTCCCCTTCCGTGGGCGAACGACGAACGGAGGCACACACCGAGTGAGCGAACGCGAGTATTCGGAGCGCCCTTGGGGCAACTACACCGTTCTCGACGACGACGCGCCCGACCACAAGGTCAAGCGCCTGGTGGTGCACCCCGGCAAGCGGCTCAGCTACCAGCGCCATGCCAAGCGGGCCGAGCACTGGTTCATCGTGGCGGGGACGGCGACGGTGACCCTTGACGGCAACGTGATCCGAGTTCCGGCGGGGCAGGCCATCGACATCCCGCGCGAGAGCGCGCACCGTGTCGCCAACGAGGGCGACGTCGACGTCGTCCTCATCGAAGTGCAGCGCGGGAGCTACTTCGGCGAGGACGACATCGTCCGGCTCGAAGACGACTTCGGGCGCGTCGACGACGGCGCGGGGAACGGAGCGAACGGGCCCGGAGGCGAAGGGAGGGTCACCCTTCCATGACGCGCATCGTCGAGCTCCTCGGCGCCGGCCCCACCTACTCCTTCGAGTTCTTCCCGCCGAAGAACGACAAGGAGCTGGCCACGCTCGCCCGCACGATCAGCGAGCTGCAGCCGCTCGAGCCCTCCTTCGTCTCGGTGACCTACCGGGGCGGCGCCGAGTCCCGCCAACGCACCGTCGACCTGGTCTCGGGCATGCTCCACACGACCAACCTCAACCCCATGGCCCACATCATCTGCGTGGCCCACACCCGCCTGGAGCTGGCGGACATCCTCGTGTCGCTGCGCAAGGCCGGCGTCGAGAATCTCATGGCCCTTGGCGGCGACCCGCCCGAGGATCCGGGCGCCGGACCCGGCGAGCTCGCCTACGCGGCCGAGCTCGTGGAGTTGGCCCGAGCCATCGGGGGCTTCTCTGTCGGCGTGGCGGCCCACCCGGCCGGGCACCCACGCTCGACCGACCTGGCGAGCGACCGCGACTTCCTGGCCGCCAAGCTGGCACTGGCCGACTTCGGGGTCACCCAGTTCTTCTTCGAGGCCGCAGAGTACGAGGGCCTGGTGCGCGACCTCCGGGGGCGGGGCGTCGACACGCCGGTCCTGCCGGGCATCCTGCCCGTGACTTCGCTGTCGACGATGGGCCGCCTGGGCGGCATGGGTGCGGCGGCGCCGGACTGGATGCAGGATCGCCTGCGCGCCGCCGACGTGCGGGGTGGCGCCGACGCGGTCCGCAAGGAAGGGGTGGAGCTGGCCACCGAGCTCTGTTCCCACCTCCTCGATTCCGGCGTGCCGGGGCTGCACTTCTACACGTTCAACACCTCGAGCGCGACACGCGAGATCTACGCCGCGCTCGGTCTGGGGCCGGGCGCGGACTCGTAGGGGGAATCAGGCCCCCCACCGCCGAACGAACGCGGGATTCCGTTGCGGCAAGCTAGTGGGTACACTAGTGGGTATGGCGTTCGTGGTGGCCCGTCCCAAGGGCAGGTTCGAGATCCGGGAGTCGGTGCACACCCCGCAGGGTCCCCGAGCCCGCTCGCTCGCCAACTTCAAGGAGCTGGACGAAGAGGTGCTGGCCCGCGCCCGGCGGCGGGCGACGCGGCCCTTCGACGCGGATGTCGTACGTGCCGCCGCCGCCCGGGCCGCTGCGGCAAGAAGCGGACCCAGTCCGATCCCTCGCCACCAGCTCCCGGCGACGCGGCAGTTCGTCGAGGCGTCGCGGCGGATGGCTGCTGCGCTTGGGCCACACGCACGGCCGGCCGACTCGACGCGAGACCCCGGCGACGCCTTCATCGACCTCCTGGGTCTCGTCGCACAGGTCGGCTCATTTCGGCCACCCCGCGACCCGGAGCCACTGCGGTTCCCGCCTCTGGCCCGCTTGCGTGCGGCGCGTCGCACAGGGACGTCGGGCTGACGACCAAGGTCAGACGTTGACCAGGACGGGACAATTCGACGACCTGACCCCCAAAATCATCTCGCTGCACGAGATGCTCCAGTCCACCGGGGTGCCACACCAGTTCGGCGGAGCCATCGCGCTCGTCTGGTACCGCAACCCGAGGGCGACGACTGATATCGACGTCAATGTGACCCTGCCCCCGGAGGCAGCCGAACCGCTCTTGGCGATGCTGGCCCGGCTGGGCGTGACGGTCACACCCGAGGATCGGGCCGCCATCGCCGGGGACGGCCAGGCGAGGCTGGACTGGGAGGGTTCGTACCTCGATGTGTTCTTCGCCACCATGGACTTCCACCTCGAGATGGCCGAGCTCGCCCGCTTGGTCCGTTTCGGCCCCGTCGACATCCCGATTCTCGCCCCGGAGCACCTCATCGTGTGCAAGGCCATCTTCGACAGAGCCAAGGACTGGCTCGACATAGAGGAGATCCTCCGCTGGGGCACCGAGGTGGACGCCGTGCGGACGCTCTACTGGGTGGGTGAGATCCTCGGTCCGGAGGCAGCACAGTACGCCCGCCTCGCGCGTCTGTTGGGGGTAGCGGGCGGCGGCTCGCCTCCCGAGAACCCCTCTCCGCGCCAATTGGGACGTCGTCGCCCCGCCCCGTAGCATCCCGTTCATGGCAGATCTCATCCGCATGGGCGACGACGGCACCCTGGCCGTCCCCGACGAACCAATCATCCCCTTCATTGAGGGCGACGGCACCGGTGTCGACATCTGGCCCGCGGCCAAGCTCGTCCTCGATGCCGCCGCGGCCAAGCACGGCCACAAGGTGGCCTGGAAAGAGGTGCTGGCCGGACAGAAGGCGTTCGACGAGACGGGGAGCTGGCTGCCCGACGAGACGGTCGACACCTTCCGCTCGCACCTGATCGGGATCAAGGGGCCGCTGACCACTCCGGTCGGTGGTGGCATCCGCTCGCTCAACGTGGCGTTGCGCCAGATCCTCGACCTCTACGTGTGTTTGCGCCCCGTGCGCTGGTTCACGGGTGTGCCCTCGCCCGTCGTCCACCCCGAGCTGGTCGACATGGTCATCTTCCGGGAGAACACCGAGGACGTCTACGCCGGCTACGAGGTCCAGTCCGGCACCCCCGAGGGCGAGAAGCTCGCCACCTACCTGCGTGACGAGATGGGTTGGCCGATCCGGGAGCTCTCGGGCATCGGCATCAAGCCGATCTCGCCCATGGGTTCCAAGCGGCTGATCCGTGCCGCCATTCAGTACGCCCTCGATCGCAAGCGCGAATCCGTGACACTGGTGCACAAGGGCAACATCCAGAAGTTCACGGAAGGCGCCTTCCGCGAATGGGGCTATGACCTCGTGCGCGAGGAGTTCTCCGACGTGGCCGTCGGCTGGGACGACTGCGACGGCAAGCCCGGGGACAAGCTCCTCGTCAAGGACACCATCGCTGACATCACGCTGCAGCAGGTGCTGACGCGCCCGTCGGACTTCGATGTCATCGCGACGACGAACCTCAACGGGGACTACCTCTCCGACGCCCTGGCCGCGCAGGTCGGCGGCATCGGCATCGCGCCGGGAGCCAACATCAACTACGTGAGCGGGCACGGCATCTTCGAGGCGACGCACGGAACGGCGCCGAAGTACGCCGGCCAGGACAAGGTCAACCCCGGCTCGGTGCTCCTCTCGGGCGTGCTCATGTTCGAGCACATCGGCTGGAACAACGCCGCGTCGGACATCGTCCAGGCCTTGGAGGCCACCATCGCCGACAAGGTCGTCACCTATGACTTCGCCCGCCTCATGGAGGGCGCCACCGAGGTGAAGTGCTCCGAGTTCGCCTCGGCCATCGTCGACCGCCTCTGAGAAAGGACCAACTCCCCATGGCCAAGCCGCCCATCCACGTCACGGTCACCGGTGCCGGTGGCCAGATCGGCTACTCCATCCTGTTCCGTATCGCCTCGGGCCAGCTGCTCGGTGAAGACCAGCCGGTCGTGCTGCGCCTGCTCGAAATCGAACCCGCCATGCGTGTGCTGGAGGGCGTCGTGATGGAGATCGACGACTGCGCCTTCCCGCTGGTGCACGACATCGTCGCCACGTCCGACCTCAAGACGGCCTTCGACGGGACGTCGTGGGCGCTCCTGGTCGGCTCCATCCCCCGCAAGGCGGGCATGGAGCGCGGCGACCTCCTCAGTGTGAACGGCGGCATCTTCAAGCCGCAGGGCCGGGCCATCGCCGAGAACGCCGACTCCGGCGTGCGCATCCTGGTCGTCGGCAATCCCTGCAACACGAACTGCCTGATCGCGCGCTCGAACGCCCCCGAGGTCGCCGCCGACCGCTGGTTCGCCATGACCCGCCTGGACGAGAACCGGGCCAAGGCACAGCTGGCGGCGAAGGCGGGCGCTCCGGTGGCCGACGTCACGAACGTAGCCATCTGGGGCAACCACTCGGCGACCCAGTTCCCGGACTTCGCCAACGCGCGCATCGGCGGGAAGCCGGCCGCCGAGGTGATCACCGACGACGCCTGGTTGCGGGGCGACTTCATCACGACGGTGCAGAAGCGGGGCGCGGCCATCATCGACGCCCGCGGGTCCTCCTCGGCAGCGTCGGCGGCCGCGGCGGCGATCGACACCGTGGTGAGCTTGCGGACGGCGACACCCGAGGGGGACTGCTTCTCGGTCGCCGTGGCGAGCCAGGGCCAGTACGGGGCGCCCGAGGGACTGCAGTTCGGGTTTCCGGTCCAGGCCGATGGCAAGGGGGGATGGTCCGTGGTCGAGGGCTTCGCCCACGACGACTTCGCCACCGAGCGCATCGGGGTCACCACCGACGAGCTGCAAAGCGAGCGCAACGACGTCAAGGAGCTGGGACTCATCGGGTAGTACCCCCGGTACGATGCAGGCTTGATCCCTCACCGCCTGTGGCCATACCTCTTTTCCTCTTCCTGGCGCGCTGAGCAAACCGCTTTTCCCGACCGTCGTCACCGGCTGTTCGCGGCCGTGAAACCCCAGCGAAACACATGCCTGGCACCCTGAGGGCCGTGGGAGACCTCTTTGACGGCTACGGCGCCTCGGCGCGCGGGCTCACGGTGGCCGCCTTCGACGAGATGGTCGGGCACGACGGCACGGCCCGGGTGCCCTATGCGGCCGTGGCCTCCTCGCTGGCCCAGATGGGGCCCGACGACGTCTCGGCCCGCGCCTCCCGGCTGGCCCGGGCCTTCATGGACCAGGGCGTCACCTTCGATCTCGACGGCGAGGAGCGACCATTCCCCCTCGACGTGGTGCCGCGGATCTTCACCGGCGCCGAGTGGTCCAAGGTGGCCGCCGGCGTGGCCCAGCGGGTGCGGGCCCTCGAGCTCTTCCTGGACGATGTCTACGGCGCGGCGCGCATCGTCAGCGACGGGCTGATCCCCCACGAGGTGATCACGAGCTCGCCCGGTTTCGTCCGAGCGGCCTTCGGCTATGCACCCCCCAACGGCGTGCGCATCCACGTGGCGGGCATCGACGTGATCCGCGACGAGGACGGCGAGTTCCGGGTGCTGGAGGACAATCTCCGGAGCCCGTCGGGCGTGAGCTACGTGCTGGCGAACCGTGCCGCAATGGCGAGGGTGCTGCCGGAGCTGTTCTGGGGCCAGCCGATCCAGATGGTGACCGACTACCCGGCCCGCCTCATCAATGCGCTGCGACGCGCCGCGCCCGCATCCGTGCAGGACCCAACCGTCGTCGTGCTCACACCGGGTGTGCACAATTCGGCCTTCTACGAGCATGCGTTGCTGGCCCGCCTCATGGGCGTGGACCTGGTGGAGGGGCGCGACCTCGTGTGCCACGGCACGGACGTCTTTCTCCGCACCACCGAGGGCGAGGTCCCGGTCCACGTCATCTACCGCCGCATCGACGACGAGTATCTCGACCCGCTGCAATTCCGGCCCGAGTCGTTGGTGGGGTGCCCCGGGATCGTCAATGCCGCACGGGCCGGTCGGGTCACGATCGCCAACGGGGTGGGCAACGGGGTGGCGGACGACAAGTTGGTCTACGCCTACGTGCCGGCCATGATCCGCTACTACCTGGGCGAGGACCCGATCCTGCACAATGTCGAGACCATGCATCTCGTGGACGACGCCGTCCGCAAGGATGCGCTGGCCCGCCGGGGCGACCTGGTGTTCAAGCGGGTCGACGGTTCCGGGGGGAAGGGACTGGTGATCGGTCCCTCCGCCTCCGGTGCCGAGCTCGACGAACTGGCACTCGACGTGGAGGCGGACCCGCGCCACTGGATCGCCCAACGGGTCGTCGCCCTCTCGACCTCCCCCACGTGGGTGGGGAACACGATGGTGCGGCGCCACGTGGATCTGCGTCCCTTCGCCGTCAACGACGGCGAGGACATCTGGGTCCTGCCCGGGGGGCTCACCCGCGTCGCCCTCGGTGAGGGCAGCCTGGTGGTCAACTCCAGCCAGGGTGGCGGGTCCAAGGACACCTGGGTGGTCGGCGGCGGGCTCTCCATGCCCGTCCTCCCACCGCGACAGGTCGCGCCGTTCCAGGCCGGTCCGCCCATGGACGTGGGTCCGGCCGCCGACGGCGAGCTCGGCGTGCAGCAACAGCAACAGCAACAGCAACAGCAGCAGGGGAGCACATGCCCATGACCCGCGCGCTGTTGAGCCGGGTGGCGGAATCGATCTTCTGGGTCGGTCGCTACGTCGAACGGGCCGAGGGGACCGCACGCATCCTCGACGTCTCGGTGTACCAGGCGCTCGAGCAGAGTGATGTCGAGGGGTCGCACGCGGCGCGCCGCCTGTTGGCCGTCATGGGGCTGCCCGACTCGGGGACCGAGACCCTGTGGCAGGCGACCGAGCGGCTGGCCACCGATCCCGACAGCCTGTCGTCCATCGCCGGGGCGCTGGCAGCCGCCCGGGAGAACACCCGCGCCGTGCGCCATGTCGTCCCGGTGGAGTTCTGGGAGCACATCAACGCCACCTGGGCCGAGCTCCCGTTGCGCTGGGAGACCGGCCGACGGGCCGGGCCGGCGTTCTATCTCTCCTTCGTGAAGACCCAGTGCGCCGGCATGATGGGCCTGGCCGACACCATGATGAGCCGCGACCAGACCTGGCTCTTCTTCACCCTGGGCCGCTGCCTGGAGCGCACCGACGTGGTCGCCCGTCAGTTGGCCACGGTGGCGTTCGACGAGGTGTTCGACAGCGGGCTCGTCATGTTGCTGCGATCCTGCGGCGGCTACGAACCGTATCTGCGCCTGTCCCAGGGCGTCGTGGAACCGGGCCGTGTCCTCGACTTCCTCCTGCGCGACAGGCTCTTCCCGCGTTCGGCCTTCGCCTCCCTCACCCTGGCGGAGGAGTGCCTCGACCAGATCAACGCCGGACGCGAAGGCGCCTGGGACGACGCCCGTGGGCTGGTGGGCCTGGCCCGGGCCGAGCTCGAGTATTCGGCTCCGGCGACCTTGTCGCGGGGGCTCGAGACCCGTCTCGAGCGGCTGCAGGCCTCCATCTCCTCGGTCAGCGATGCGGTGACGCGGCGCTACTTCGCCCAGGACCTCCCCATGCAGTGGCGGCAATGGGGAGGCGGCGGATGAGCCGCACGGACGGTTGGCGCCTGCGCGTCTCGCACGAGACGCGTTTCGACTACGACGCACCGGCGCGGGCCTCGTACAACGAGCTCCGTCTCACCCCGCGGTCCGAGCTGCGCCAGACAGCGTTGGAGAGCAGGGTGGTGACGCTGCCGGCCGCTCCCCAGTACTCGTACCTCGACTACTGGGGCACCCACGTGGTGGCCTTCAACGTCGACCGCGGCCACGAGGTCCTCACGATCACGGGAAACTCGTTGGTCGACACGCAGAACTCCACCGAGCCGGAGGACTGCACGTGGGAGGACGTCTCCGACGCCTCCATGACGATGGCCGACCACCTGACCCACCACCTCTACACCGCGCCCGGTTCTAACCTGTCCGCGATCGCCTCGGGCCTGCGCGCCGACCGCCCGCTCGAGACGGCGCGACGCATCATGTCGACCACGCACGGCGCGTTGCGCTACATGCGGGGCGTCACCTCCGTGCACACGTCGGCCGATGAGGCCTACGCAGACGGCGCCGGCGTCTGTCAGGACTTTGCCCACTTGGCGTTGGCGTTGACAAGGTCCGTGGGCTTGCCCTCCCGCTACGTGTCGGGTTACTTCCACCCGGACGCCGATGCGGCAATCGGCGAGGAGATCACGGGGGAGAGCCACGCGTGGGTGGAGGTGTGGACGGGTCGCTGGTGGGCCTACGACCCGACGAACGACTGTCCGGTCGGGGAGCGCCACGTCGCCGTAGGCCGCGGGCGTGATTACGGCGACGTGCCACCGGTCAAGGGGATCTACGCCGGCAACGCGGAGAACACCATGCGCGTGGCCGTGCGCATGGCGCGGGTGCACTGACCATGTCGCGTGCGACCGATCGGCGGGGCAGGCCCGTGCCCCCGTGTTGACCAGAATGCGGATCTGGCTCCCCGACGCGCCCGGCGTGCTCGGGGCAGTGGCCGCCGAGATCGGGGCCGTGCGGGGCAACGTCGTCGGCCTCGAGGTGCTCGAACGCGAGGCGGGGGTGGCGATCGACGAGCTCGTCGTGGAGCTGCCCGACGAGCCGGGGGCGGTCGACGCCGCCTGCCGGGGGGTGCGCAACGTCTCCGGCGCGGGCGTCGAAGAGGTCACCGAGCTGTTGACGGAGGCGAAAGACCGCGAGGACACCGTCCTCGCCGCCGCCGCGGGCATCCTGCAGGCGGCCACGCCGACGGCGGCCATGAACGCGTTGACCGGTCATCTCATTGCGCTGTTCGACCTGACCTGGCTGGCGCTGGCGGATGACGGGCTCGCCAGCTTCGCCGAGGTCTATGGCGACGTCCCCACGGTGCAGTGGGTCGCCGCCTTCGCAGAGGGCTCACGCAGCGGTGCCGATCCGGCGAACGACACGACGGGCTCGGGCGTGTTCATCGAAGCCGTGCCCGAGACGGGCTTCACCATCTGTGGCGGACGCCCTGTGTCCATCAGACGACGGGAGCGGCACGAGATCGCCCTGCTGGTCATGGTGGCGTCACGCTTCATGGACGCCTTGGAGGGTCGGGTGGCGGCGCAGCCGTGAAGGGGCAGCCGGTGAAGGGATAGCCGGCGACGAGCCGGTCCACCGGGGGGGCGCCGCCTAAGGTCCGAGGGATGGTGCGCATCGGCTTCGTCGGGACCGGCCTCATCGCCTGGGCCCACGGCCTGAGCATCAAGGCGTTGATCGACGGCGGGCTCGTCGACGCCGCCGTCGTGGCGGTCCACGACCGACACGAACGCAGGGCCACCGGGTTTGCCGAGGTCATCGGCGGCGACGTCGTCTCCGGCGGGGCCGAGGTGGCCCGGCGCTGCGACGTCATCTGGGTCTGTACGCCGACGGCGGCGCACCGTGGCGCCGTGGACGAGGCGCTGCAAGCCGGCCGGGCCGTCTTTTGCGAGAAGCCACTCGACGTGGGCCTGGCGCGTGCCACGGAGATGGTCGAGGCCGTCAGCGCCGCGGGCGTCGCCAGCCAGAGCGGCCTGGTGCTCCGCAGCGCACCGGTGTTCCGGGAGCTGCGCGCGCTCGTTGGGGACGGGACGCTCGGCGCGCCGATGGCGGCGGTCTTTCGCGACGACCAGTACTTTCCCATTCAGGGGACGTATGCCTCACGATGGCGAGCCGACGCCGCCCAGGCCGGCGGCGGCTGCCTGATTGAGCACTCCATCCACGACCTCGACATCCTGCGCTACTGCTTCGGCGACGTCGACTCGGTCGTGGCCCGGACCGCCAACCACGCCGGACACCAAGGCATCGAAGACCTGGCCGCCGTCACGCTGTCCTTCGCGTCGGGTTTCGAGGCGCAGCTCACCAGCATCTGGCACGACATTCTCAGCCGGGGCTCCACGCGCCGGCTCGAAGTGTTCTGCCGTGAGGGCATGGTGTGGCTGGAGAACGAATTCCGCGGGCCCCTGCACGTGCAGACCAGTGACGGCACGGAGGTCCGGAACTGCCCGTCGCCGCCGTGGGTGGACGCGCTGCCGCTGGCCGACGACGAGGTCGGCCTCGCCGTGCGGGCCTATGTCGAAGCCGATCGGGCCTTTCTCGACGCCGTGACGGACGGTCTCCCGCCAGAGCCCGGACTCGACGTGGCCCTCGAGGCGCACCGCCTGGTCGACGCGGCCTACCGCTCCGCCGCCGACGGTGGAGCGCCCATCGACCTGACCGCAAGTGCACGATGAACGCGGAGCATTCACCCCGGGCGCGGCGCGTCCGACTGCGTCGAACGGCTCCATAAGGTCGCGTCAATGGATACCGCGTCGTTGTTGCTCGAGCTCTACGGTCGCATCCCGCCGCTGGCGGCCAGGGCGGTGGAAGGTCTCGGCCGGGAGCAGCTCACCCGTGCCCCGGAGCCTGGGGCGAACACGATCGGCTGGCTGGTGTGGCACCTGGCCCGAGTGCAGGACCATCACGTGTCCGAGCTGCTGGGCACCGAGCAGGTCTGGGTCAGCGGCGACTGGGCCCCGCGCTGCGAGCTGGAGCCCGACCCCTCCAACATCGGGTACGGGCACAGTGCCGAGGAGGTCGTTGCCGTCCGGCCGGAGAGCGCGGCCATGCTGCTCGACTACCTGCATGAGGTGCAGGGCCGGACCACGGCGATGCTCGAAGGCCTGGCTTCCGACGACCTCGACCGCGTGGTGGACCGACGGTGGGATCCTCCGGTGACGCTGGCGGTGCGCCTCGTGAGCATCGCCGACGACAGCCTCCAGCATGCAGGCCAGGCGGCCTACGTGCGGGGCCTCCTCGGGGCCTGACCCCTATGAGCCCTCGGCGGGCGGTGGCTTGGGCCAGCGCACGTACTCCTCGTAGTGGAACACGGTCTGATAGCCGAGCCGCTGATAGACGGATGCACCCATCGGAGACGCCTGCAGCGAGCAGGACGACGCACCGCCGGCGAAGGCCAGATTGGTCACCGCGACGGTGACCAGTGCACCGAGTCCCGCGCCGCGCGCGGCGGGGACGGTCCCGACCCACTGCAGGCTGGCCACCCCGTCGCTCTCGTAGACCATCGCCGTGGCAACCGGTTGATCCTCGCGATGGGCCACCACAATGGAGGCTGCCGGGTCGGCCGCCACCGCGGCCACGTCCTCGAAGACGTCGACGAGAACCTCGGCCGGCATCCCGTAGGTCGCGTACGCCTCGGCGTTCACGCTCACGAATTCCCGGACCCCGGCTTCGTCGTCGACGATCCGCACCGCGACGCCGCCGATCGGGGACGCGTCGGGGAGAGGATTGCCACAGATCATCTCCGGCACCGGGTCGCCGAAGGCCTCGAGGCCGGCTTCCTCACAGGCCCGGCGCAGGTCGTCGTCCTCGCCGCTGTCGCGCACCTTGACCGTGAAACCGCGCTGCAGGCTCGAGAAGAACGCGTCGGCGGCTGTCACGAGCGCAGCACCGCTCAGCGAGTCGTCGGAGCGAAAGGCCCCGTTGGCGACCACCGGTATCCAGGTTCCGCTGGCGCACAGCACGATCCCGCCGCCCTCCAACAGCGCGCCGCGGCTGCTCCAGTGCGTCAGGGCGCGGTTGAATGCAATGAGGGTTCGGTGGCCGAGCTGCGCCGCGGATGGTGTCGGCGCAGTCCCGGAGGGGTCAGCGTTCCCCAGCAGCCGCCCAGGCGGACCCGTCATAGGAGTTCATGATGCCCTACGGGGGTTCCGGAAAGCCGGGATATGGCGGAAATTGTGCCCCGCCTCAGCTCAATTCGAAGACAGGGTGGTTGGCGGCGACCGCAGCCCACTCGGCGTCGGTGGAGTCCGGCGTGATGCCGTCGAAGAACATGCCGACCTCGAACTTCCAGCGACGGAGGTAGGCACGCAGGACCGGGACGCTGTCGGCCACCGGGACCTCTGTGGCCGTGCACAGCTGGCGCCGGCGTCCCAGGATCAAGACCATGTGCCCACCGGCGTGGCGTACGTTGCGAACCCATTGGGTCTCACCGCGGGGGGCGACCAGATACCGCGTCCCCTCGACGGTCAAGAGGTTGACCGGCACGTGGTGCAGCTTGCCGGTGGACCGGCCCCGGTGCTCGAGGACCCGGGATCCCCAGACGCTCACGCCCATGCGGGTCAGGCCCTTGACCACCGAGTTGAAGACGTGGCGCGTGAACCAATCGGGCTCCTTGTAGGGGGCCGGCACGGGCGACTGCGTGGTCGGTGTGATGGTGGTGGTCATCGGGTTCTCCTCACTGTTCGGGGTGTCCATGAACAGTGATACTAAATGTGAACGATGTTCTTGTCAAGTACTTGTGTTCTCGTCAAGGAACAATCAGACTGGTCGCATGTCAGTGCCCACAGCAGCGCCCGCCGCCTCCGCTCCCCGCAACGCTCGGGAGAGGGTCCGGGAGGAGATGACGGCAGAGATCCTGGCCGTGGCGGGTGCCCACGTCGCCCGCGAGGGCGCCGCTGCCCTCTCCCTGCGTTCCATCGCCCGCGATCTCGGGATGGCTCCCTCGGCCCTGTACCGCTACTTCGACGGACGGGACGCCCTGCTCAGCGCACTGATCCTGGCCGCCTACGAGGCGCTGGCCGCAGAAGCGGAGCAGGCGGCCGACCGGGCGGAGAGTGAAGGACCCGACGGGCCCCCCGGCGACGCCGGGCGCTGGGTCGCGGTGCCCCGTGCCCTGCGGCGGTGGGCGCTCGGGCACCCCCACGAGTGGGGGCTCATCTTCGGCACGCCCGTCCCGGGCTACGAGGCCCCTGAGGACACGGTCGAGCCGTACGCGCGGGTCGCGGCGGCGCTGGTCCGCCCGCTGGTGGCCGCGCAGGAGGCTGGCCGTCTGCGGAGTGACGACCGGCCGCGACCGGTCTCGGACGAGCTCCGGGCGGCGGTGGAGCCGGTCAGCCAGGGGCTGCTGCCCGGGATGCCGGTGGAGACGGTGGTGCGGGCGCTCGAAGCGTGGACGACCATCGTCGGCCTCATCAGCCTCGAGGTCTTCGGTCACTGGCGCAACACGGTGCTCGAGCCGGAGCTGCTCTTCGAGGCTGCCATCGGCCAGATGGCGGACGGGATCGGCCTGCGGTAACCGGACGGCGCACGCCGACGCACGCCGGGGCGGCCCCGCTCGTCAGCGCAACGCGTCGCGCAGCACCTGGGCCCGCGCCTGCAGCTCCTCGAGCCGTTCCTCTGGCACCCACTCGGCCATGGCCCCGATGAGGTCGAAGATGAGCGACGCCAGCTCCGCCAATTCCTTGCTGGGCTCCTCCAACTTGATCTGGGAGAACGGGAACGCCACGTTGACCCGGCTCGAGGGCGCGACGACCCTCGGAGCCTCCCCGGCCTTCGCATCTCCTGCGCCGTTCAGCGCAGTGGAGGATCCGTGCTTCTCAGATGACTTCGGCACGCCACCATCCTGGTCGCGTCACGACGACGGGCGGGTGATGGTGCCGGCCGCTAGCCCAGAACGGGCAGCTTGACTTCCATCCCCGCGTTCGCCAGGAAGACAAGCTTGTGCTCGAGAGCGTTCTGCCAATCGACCATGTCCTTGTCGAATTGCATGCGGTCGCCGTCTTCGCATGCGTGTTCGAGCTCGTCGAATGCCAGGTCTTCGGCATCGAGCAGCGCCCGGTACTTCAAAAGGAAGTGGTCGTCGATCGGCTGATGCACGTCGTCCCTCCTACCACCGGCCCGACCTTCGCGAGCCGGTGTGGACACGATACTTCTGCCGGGCGTCGTGCGCTCGGGCGGGCTCGGGCGGGGCCGGGCGGGGTCGGCCGGGGTGGCCGGATTCGCCCGAGCGGTCCCCAGCCGGGTCGCCCCCAGCCGGGTCGCACCCCCCGTCCTACCAATGCCGACGCAGCCGGTGGTAGGTCCGTGGCATCAGGTAGCGGAAGACCATGGCGGCATCGATCAGGCCGGAGACGCTGATCTCGAGCGACGGCCCGCCGGCCTGGGCCAAAATCCGGCGCGACACCGTCTCCACTCTGCGGATCATGAGTCGCGGGGGTCGCCGGAGGCCGCGTTCGAGGGCCCCCAGACCCAGCTCAGTGGCCATGAAGGCGGGGTAGACCACCTGCAGGTGGATGCCCTTGGGGCCGAGGCGGAACGAGGTGGACTCCGTGAAGGCGGACAGTGCGGCCTTGGAGGAGGGGTAGGCGCCGGGGCCGGGAGAGGGCAGCCGGCCGCCATCCGAGGAGACGTTGACCACGGTGCCCGTCCCACGCTCGAGCATGGCCGGCAGGACGGCCAGGGTGGCGGCGACCGGCGCGAAGAAGTTGACGTCGAAGGTGTGGCGAAAGTCGTCCTCGGTGATGTCGACCAATCGGATACCGGGATCCTGGGCCGCGTTGTTGATGAGCAGGTCGATGGGGCCGTGCGTCGCGGCCACCCGCTGGAGCGCGCCCCGCAGGGCCACGGTGTCGGCGACGTCGCAGGTGATGGTCTCGGACTGGGGTGTGAAGGCCCGCAGATCCGTCACCAGCTTCTCGAGCCGTTCGGTGGAGCGGGCCAGGCCGACGACGGTGGCGCCGGCGCGCGCCAGGTCGATGCACAGTTGCGCCCCCAGGCCCGAAGAGGCTCCCGTGACCACGGCCACCAGATTCCGGTAGCGACCACCGAAGTCCGGTGGGCGGGTCGAGCCAGCGACGCCGAACGGGTCCACGCGACGAGTCAGCGAGCCGGGGCCGGCGGATCCGTCAGCTCGTCGAGATCGGTCCCGAGCCGGGCCGCCGCCTCGGCCAGCACGTCCTGTCCCGCCACCAGCGCCGCCAGGTCGCCCCGGACCCGCACGCGCCCGGCCGCCAACGCGTCCGCCGGGTCGAGGACTCCCCGCGCCATCGCCACGGCCTCGGCGTAGCCGAGCACGATCGTCGCCGTGCCGCCCGCTGTTCCATCGGGATCGAGTCCGAGGCGGGCGCGGCCGTCGGCCACGGTGAGGACGAGGTGCACGTCGCCGCCGGAAGCCTGCACGTCCTCGGGGACACCGGTGACGATCTGCACCACGCTGAAGTGGCCGTCGGCGGCGGCCAGCGATCCCGCCCCGGCCGCGGCGACCACATCGGTGAGGTCGAGGGCGCTGAGTGCGGCGTCGAAGGACGCCACCCACTCGGGCGAGAGGTAGGGGGGCATGGCGAGAGTCTGCTCCCGTCGGAGGCGACGCGGGGTGCAACCCGAAGATCCCCCGATGGGGGACCGTCGGCCGGCGCTCCCGATCAGCCGGCGGAGGCCTCGTCGGCCGACTTCTTCGAGCGGCCCGTGATCTTGCGCCCGAGCCAGGCCACCGGGTCGTAGCGGGCGTCGACCACGCGCTCCTTCATCGGGATGATGCCGTTGTCGGTGATCTTGATGTGCTCGGGGCACACCTCGGTGCAGCACTTGGTGATGTTGCACATGCCCAGGCCGCGGTCGTGCGCCAGCTCGCGGCGGTCGTTGACGTCGAGCGGGTGCATCTCGAGCTCGGCAAAGCGGATGAAGAACCGAGGCCCCGCGTACTTGGGCTTGTTGTCCTCGTGGTCACGGATCACGTGGCAGATGTCCTGGCACATGAAGCACTCGATGCACTTGCGGAACTCCTGGCCGCGTTCGACGTCGACCTGCATCATCCGGTAGCCGCCCTCGGGCTCGGGACCCGGCTTGAAGGCGGGCACCGTCTTGGCCACCTCGTAGTTGAAGGAGACGTCGGTGACGAGGTCGCGGATGATGGGGAACGCCTTCATGGGCGCCACCGTGACGGCTTCACCCTCGGGCAGGGTGTCCATGCGCGTCATGCACATGAGCCGGGGCAGGCCGTTGATCTCCGCCGAGCACGACCCGCACTTGCCCGCTTTGCAGTTCCAGCGGCACGCCAGGTCCGGCGCGTCGGAGGCCTGAATCCGGTGGATGACGTCGAGCACGACCTCACCCTCGACGGCGGGCATCACGTAGTCGATGAACTCGCCGCCCTCGTCGTCCCCCCGCCACACGCGCATGGTGACGGTGGCGTCGGCCGTGGCGGCGGGCGTCCCGGCGCCGCTCTGGGTGTTGGTCTGGGTGTCGGTCATGGCTACTTGGCCTCCTCGAACAGTGCGGCAAGGTCCGGTGGCATGACCGGCAACGGCTCGGGCGCGATGGCGATCGGCGCCAGGTACCCGTGCTCCGCCGTCTGACGCTGCACGAAGTTGACCTTGCCCATCTCGGGGTCCGGTCCGGGATAGTCCTCCCGGGTGTGCCCGCCCCGGGACTCCTTGCGGTTCAGCGCCCCCTGGGCCACGGCGATGGACGTCGTGATCATGGAGGGGAGGTCGGTGGCCAGGTTCCAGCCGGGGTTGTAGGCCCGGCCCCCCTTCACCTGGACCTTGGCCGTGTGCTCCTTGAGCTCTTCGAGCTTCACCAGTGCCTCTTCGAGCTCGGGCCCGGTGCGGATGATGCCGACCAGCGCCTGCATGGTCTCCTGCAGCTCCTCGTGGACGTCGTACGGGTTGTACCCGTCCTCGCGTCCGAAGGGGGCGAAGGCTTCGTCGATCACCGAGGCGACCTCCGCCGCGTCGACGCTCGGCGAACCGGCGCGGCCCTCCGCGAAGTCAGCGGCACCGATGCCGGCCCGGCGGCCGAAGACGATGAGGTCCGACAGCGAGTTGCCGCCCAGGCGGTTGGCGCCGTGCATGCCGCCCGACACCTCACCGATGGCGAAGAGGCCGGCGACGGTGGCCGCCTGCGTCTCCGCGTCGACGCGCACGCCACCCATCATGTAGTGGCACGTCGGGCCGACCTCCATGGGCCCGGCCGTGATGTCGACGCCGGCCAGCTCCATGAACTGGTGGTACATGGACGGCAGCCGGCGCTTGATGTACTCGGGGGTGCGACGCGAGGCGATGTCGAGGAACACGCCGCCGTGCGGGCTGCCGCGGCCCGGCCTTCACCTCTGAGTTGATGGCCCGGGCCACCTCGTCGCGGGGCAGGAGATCGGGCGTGCGCCGGTAGTTGATGTGGTCGTCGTACCAGGCGTCGGCCTCTTCCTCGGTCTCGGCCGTCTCGGCCCGGAACATGTCGGCCACGTAATTGAACATGAAGCGCGTGCCTTCGGAGTTGCGGAGCACGCCGCCGTCGCCGCGCACACCCTCGGTCACGAGGATGCCGCGCACCGAGAGCGGCCAGACCATGCCGGTCGGGTGGAACTGCACACACTCCATGTCGATGACGTCGGCCCCGGCCCAGATCGCCATGGCGTGGCCGTCGCCGACGGACTCCCACGAGTTCGACGTGTACTTCCACGACTTGCCGATGGAGCCGGTGGCGAGGACGAACGCCTTGGCGGTGAACAGGACCATCTCGCCGGTCGGGCGCCGATACCCCACCGCACCCGAGATACGGCCCTCGGCGTCGGGGAGCAGGCGCAGGATCTTGGTCTCCATGAAGACGTCGGTGCCCATCGACACGACCTTCTGCTGCAGGGTGCGGATCAGCTCGAGCCCGGTGCGGTCGCCCACGTGGGCCAGGCGGGCGTAGCGGTGACCCCCGAAGTCGCGCTGGGTGATGCGCCCGTCCTTGGTGCGATCGAAGAGTGCGCCCCAGCGCTCGAGCTCGTAGACGCGGTCGGGCGCCTCCTGGGCGTGGATCTGGGCCATGCGCCAGTTGTTGAGCATCTTGCCGCCGCGCATGGTGTCGCGGAAGTGGACCTGCCAGTTGTCCTCGGGCCACACGTTGCCCATGGCGGCCGCCATGCCGCCCTCGGCCATCACCGTGTGCGCCTTGCCGAGCAGCGACTTGCAGACGAGCGCCACGCGCAGGCCGCGCTCCTTCGCCTCAATGGCGGCGCGCAGGCCCGAGCCGCCGGCGCCGATGATGATGACGTCGTAGTCGTAGGTTTCGAAGTCGGGCGTCGGCATCGCTCTAGAAGTGGAAGCCGGGGTCGTGGATGGTCCCGCTTGCCACCAGCCGCACGTACAGGTCGCACAGAGCGACGCCGAACAGGCTGATCCAGGCGAAGCGCATGTGGCGGGCGTTGAGCGGGGTGACGAACTTCCAGAGCTTGTGGCGCGTCGGGTGCTTGGCGAAGGACTTCACCTGCCCGCCGCAGAAGTGCCGGCAGGAGTGGCACGACAACGAGTACAGCCACAGGAAGGCGGCGTTGGCGCACAGCACGAGTGTGCCGACGCTGATGCCGATGCCGAGGCCGGGCTGGCGGAAGGCGAGGACGGCGTCGTAGGTGAGGACGCAGTTGAAGAGGAGCAGGATCCAGAAGAAGTAGCGGTGGATGTTCTGCAGGATCAGCGGGAACCGCGTCTCGCCGCTGTAGTTGCCGTGTGCGTCCGCCACGCCGCAGGCCGGGGGCGACAGCCAGAACGACCGGTAGTACGCCTTGCGGTAGTAGTAGCAGGTGAGCCGGAAGCCGAGCGGGAAGATGAGGATCAACAGGGCCGGCGAGTAGTTCCAGAAGGGCAGCGTGCCGAACGTGTGACTCCCCGGCACGCAGCTGTTGGCGATGCAGGGGGAGTAGAAGGGCGAGATCAGGTCGCGGTGCAGGTCGGCACCGGCGTAGTAGTTCTTCCCGACGAAGGCGGCCCAGGTCGAATAGATCACGAAGGCCAGCAGGATGGCGGCCGTGATGACCGGCTCGACCCACCAGCCGTCCTTGCGCAAGGTCGGCACGTCCGGGCCGCCCCGGGGCGCCCCGATCACCACCGGCGTCGTGGTCGCGCTCTCGACTGTGGTCGTCACTCGGTCCTCCTCGGTGCCCAGCTCAGCCCCAGGTCCGGGCCCTGCGGCACCTTACGGTCAGCCTGGTGACACGTCAAAGACATAAAGAGCATGAAGATAAGAGCTATAGGCTCTGATCGATGCAGCTCCACCAACTTGCTTACGCCGTCGCGGTGGCCGAGGACAAGAGCTTCACGCAGGCCGCCGCCCGCCTGCACCTGGCCCAGCCCTCGCTGTCACGACAGGTCCGCCTGCTCGAGCACGAATTGGGGGTGCTGCTCTTCAACCGGGGCCCCGGCCAGGCTCCCGTCACGCTGACTCCGGACGGCGCCGCGCTTCTGCCCTTCATGCAGCGGGTCTTGGCCGACGTCGAGGCCACGGGGGCCGAGGCCCGGGCGCTGTCGGGTATGGCCCGGGGGCGCCTGGCCGTCGGGGCGACACCGAGCCTCATCACCAGTGCGCTGGCCCCTGCCCTCGTCGCCTTCCACGCCAGCCACCCGGGCGTCGATCTGTCGGTGGTGGAGGCCGGTTCGCACCAGCTGGTACCCCAGGTGGCGGCGGGCGAGGTGGACCTGGCCCTGGTCGTCCTGCCCGTGACCGATCCACTGGTGGTGACCACGCCGCTCTTCGACGACCCGCTGGTGCTCGCCACCGCGCCCGACCACCCCTTCGCCCGCCGACGCCAGGTCAGGGTGCGCGACCTCGACGGGCTGGACCTGGTCATGTTCCGGGAGGGCTACGACCTGCGGGCGGTGACGCTGTCGGCCTGCCGGGAGGCGGGGGTCGAGCCGCATCTCGTCAGCGAGGGAGCCGAGATGGCCGGCGTCCTCTCCTTCGTGGCAGCCGGGCTCGGGGCGGCGGTCGTGCCCGCCATCGCCCTGCCGGCCGACGGGTCGCTCGTCGGCATCCCCTTCGCCGCGCCCACGCTGAGCCGCACGGTGGCGCTGGCACAGCGGGGTGACCGCGCCCTGGCCCGCCCGGCCCGCGCTCTGGCGGACCACCTTCTGGCGCACCGCCCGCCCACGGCCGCTGCTCCGACTCCCAGGCCCGGGGTTTAGGCTTCGGGCATGAACGGCTCTACCCCTCTCGACCCCTCCGCGACCCCGCGGCCCGGCGACCTCAAGCCTCCCGCGGACCTGGCCGAATCGATCGCCGATCTCCGCTCCTCGGGCTGGGAGTCGGTCCCGGTGGCGGAGGAGATGCGGCGCAACACGGCCAAGCGCATTGCGGCCGGCACGCCCCTCGTGCCCGGTGTGCTCGGGTTCGAGGACACCGTGGTGCCCCAGCTGGAGAACGCCATCCTGGCCGGCCACGACGTCATCCTGCTGGGCGAGCGGGGCCAGGCGAAGACGCGGGTCATCCGCTCCATGGTCGGGCTGCTCGACGAGTGGATGCCGATCATCGCCGGGTCGGAGATCAACGACGACCCGTACCACCCGGTCTCTCGTTTCGCGCTCGACCGGGTGGAGGAGCTCGGCGAGGCCACACCGATCGCCTGGGTCCACCGTTCCCAGCGCTACGGGGAGAAGCTGGCGACCCCGGACACCTCCATTTCGGACCTCATCGGTGAGGTGGACCCGATCAAGATCGCCGAGGGCCGGTACCTGAGCGACGAGCTGGCGCTGCACTACGGACTCATCCCGCGCGTCAACCGAGGCATCTTCGCCATCAACGAGCTCCCGGACCTTTCGGAGCGGATTCAGGTCGGCTTGCTCAACATCCTCGAGGAGCGCGACGTGCAGATCCGCGGTCACCGCATCCGGCTGCCGCTCGACATCACGCTCGTCGCCACGGCCAACCCCGAGGACTACACGAACCGCGGCCGCATCATCACACCGCTCAAGGACCGCTTCGGCGCGCAGATCCGCACCCACTACCCCTACGAGACCATGACCGAAGCCAGAATCATGGAGAGCGAAGCCGACCTGCCGACGGCCGGTGTACCGGTCACGGTGCCGCCCTTCATGAAGGAGGTCGTCGCCGAAATCAGCCAGCTGGCCCGGCGCAGCACGCACCTCAACCAACGCAGCGGCGTCTCGGTCCGCCTCTCCATCGCCAACTACGAGACGCTGGTCGCCTCCGCCGTACGGCGCGCCCTGCGCACGGGCGAGCCCGTCGCGGTGCCGCGCATCAGTGACCTCGCCGCGCTGGTGCCCTCGACCCAGGGAAAGATCGAGGTCGAGGCCATGGAGGAGGGTCACGAAGACGAGGTGGTGGCCCAGCTGGTGGCCGCCGCCACCCTCGCCGTGTTCCGCCGCCGCGTCACGCTCGACGACCCGCAGTCGATCGTCGCCGCCTTCCACGAGCAGGTCGTCGTGCACGTCGGCGACGACCTGCCCTCGTCGGCCTACCTGGCCGTCCTGGCCGACGTGCCCGAACTGGAGCCACCGACGCGCAAGCTGGCCGGCCCCGAGGCGGCCGAGGCGGAGTCCCCCGCCCTGATGGCCAGTTCCCTCGAGTTCCTCCTCGAGGGCCTGCACCTGACCAAGCGGTTGAACAAGGACGCGTCGGGGGCACGCGCCCTCTATCGCGGGCGCAAGTAAGTCGGCGGGGAGGACACGTCCATGAGCGCCCGCTACGACTACTCGGAATGGGACGGCACGCAGGAGTTCGCCGACCTCGACCCCGACGACCTGCTGGCCGGCCTCACCGACGATCTGCTGGCCGGGGGTGACCTCGACGACGCCCTGCGCCAGATGCTGCGCAGCGGCTTCCGCAATGCCGACGGGGAGCAGGTGCCGGGTCTGCGCGACCTGCTGGACCAGTTGCGCCGCCGGCGGGCCGAGCTGCAGAACGCCGGCGACCCCGACGGTCGCATGGCCGAGATCAGCCGACAGCTGGACGAGATCGAAGAAGACGAGCGTGCCGCCATCGACGAGCTGGTCGAGGAAGCGCACGCGTCGGGGGACGACCGCCGGTCCGAAGTGACCGACGACGTCGCCACCGAACGGCGAATGGCGCTCGACCTCCAACCCGACAACCCGGCGGGCCGCATCAGCAGCCTGCAGCACTACGACTTCGTCTCCTCCGAGGCGAGGGAGCGCTTCGAAGAGCTGGTCGAGGAGCTCCGCCGCGAGATCGCCGACACCTTCTTCGAGGGCGCCTCCGAAGCCTTGTCGAACATGAGCGACGAGCAGATGCAACGCATGCGCGACGCCTACGACGCCCTCAACCGCATGCTCGAGCAGCGCGAGCACGGCGAGGAGATCGATCCGAGCTTCGAGGAATTCATGGAGCAGTTCGGCGACATGTTCCCGGGCGACCCGCAGAGCCTCGACGAGCTGCTGGAGCAGCTGGCCCAGCGCATGGCCGCCGCCCAGGCGATGTGGAACTCGCTCAGCCCCGAGCAGCGGTCGCAGCTGAGCGAGCTCATGGAGTCGCTGCTCGAGGACATGGACCTGCGCTGGCAGGTGGAGCGGATGTCGGAGAACCTCCAGCGCGCCTTCCCCGACGCCGGGTGGCAGGAGTCCCACAACTTCAACGGCGAGGGCCCGATGGGCTTCAACCAGGCCACCGACCTGGCCTCGCAGCTCTCGCAGCTCGACTCCATTGAGGACATGCTGCAATCGGCGTCGAACCCCGCGGCCCTGGGAGAGATCGACCTCGACCAGGTCAAGAACCACATGGGCGAGGACGCGGCGCGGGCGCTCGACCGCCTGGCCAACCTGACCAAGTCGCTGGCCGATGCGGGGCTGATCGAGCAGCACGGCGGGCGCATCGAGCTCACGCCCCAGGGTGTGCGACGCCTGGGCCAGAAGGCCCTGGCCGACCTCTTCGGCCAGATCAACAAGGACCGGATCGGCGATCACTCGGCGCTGCGCACGGGGACCGGGCACGACCGCGAAGAGACGACGAAGGCCTACGAGTACGGCGACCCGCTCAACCTGCACCTCTCCACCACCGTGCACAACGCGGTCCGCCGGGGCGGCTCGGGCGTGCCGGTGCGCCTGACACCCGACGACTTCGAGGTGGTCGAGGTCGAGGCGCTCAGTCGTTCCGCCACCGTGCTGGCCGTCGACCTCTCCATGTCGATGCCGATGCGGGACAACTTCGTGCCCGCCAAGCGCATGGCCATGGCGTTGCAGACCCTCATCTCGTCGAAGTTCCCCCGCGACTATCTCGGGATCGTGGGCTTCTCCGAGATCGCCCGCGAGATCCGTCCCGACGAGGTACCGACGGCCATGTGGGACTACGTCTACGGGACCAATCTGCAGCACGCGCTGGCGCTGTCCCGCCGCATGCTGGCGCACGAGCACGGGACGAAGCAGATCATTGTGGTGACCGACGGCGAGCCGACGGCGCACATCGACGACGCCGGCGAAGTCTGGTTCAACTACCCGCCGATCCCCGAGACGTTGCGCCGGACGATGGCCGAGGTGATCCGCTGCACCCGGGCCGGCATCGTGATCAACACGTTCGCCCTGGACCTGCAGCGCACCCACTACCCCTTCGTGGAGCAGATTGCCCGCGTCAACGGCGGCCGCACCTTCTACACGACGCCCGATGCACTGGGCGGCTACGTGCTCGTCGACTTCCTGCAGCACCGCCGTGTCCTCCGCCCCGCCGGCTAGGCCGCGCGCCATTCGGGCAGTTCCGAGCCCTTTTCCCGCCTCCTAGGGCCTTTCGGGCGAATTCGTCCGAGAAATCGAAGACGGCGGAAGAGTGGCCTGAAACAGGCTCTCAACTGGGTTTTCACACACGATGGACGCCCGGCTGCAGAGCGCCCCGCGCACGTTTTGTGCCTGGAATGGCCAATTTCCCCTTGCGTCTGGGGGTTGCGTAGTGAAAGATGACATGACTACACCGTTGTAACTACACCGATGCCACCTGAGGCGAGAGGGGGGCGAACCCAGTGCCAGTTGACATAGTCACCACGCTGTACGGTCGCCAGGAACGAAGCTGGCAGTTGCAAGCCAACTGCATGGGGGTCGACCCCGATCTGTTCTTCCCGGAGCGCGGAGCGTCGACCCGCGAAGCCAAAGAGGTCTGCCGTGGGTGCGTCGTGCGCGAAGACTGCCTCGAGTACGCGTTGGCCAATGGCGAGAAGTTCGGCATCTGGGGCGGCATGAGCGAACGGGAGCGCCGGCGCCTGCGCCGCGCCCGTGCCCTGGCCCGCCGGGACGTGGCCAGCGCTTCCTGACGGGGATCTCCGCTCCACCGATTCCTCCACCCTGACCGCCTCCCGTCGTCACCGACTCGTCGGGAGGCGGGACTCCACCGTCGCGTCCCCCGCCAGGCCCAGTTCCGCTCGCCTGCCGGAGGGCACGGCGGCCAGGACGGCCTCGGGGATGAGGCCCACGAGCTCGCCCCCTTCGACACGGGCTCCTCGTTCGGCCGTCAGCGACGTCACCGCGTCGTAGAGCTGCAGGGGCCCGTAGCGGTCCGGGTCGACCAGGTTGCACGAGACCTGAGCCCGCGTCCCGACGGCCAGGCCCAGCGCCCGCACCTGCGGGCCCCGCACCAGGGGGGCCACGCGGCGGGCCACCTCGACCGAAGAGACCCAGACGTTGTAGGCCACCAGGACGCGGCGGGCTCCGACGGCCGTGGCGCCGTGGCTGGGGTCGGCCTGCGCCGGGCCGTGGTCAGGGGCCAACCCGTCGGGTGGGGGCCCGAAGGCCAGGCGGCGCACGTCGGGCAGGGAACGGGTCCGGCCGCCGGGAAGTGGTCCGTAGAGGAAGCTCGGCACCCCCATCTCCCCGCCCGACCAGCGGGCGAATCGGTCCCGTTGGGCGACGGCCTCGGCGAGGTCCGCGGGTGCAGGACGGCCGGGTTCGAAAGGGACGAACGGCACCACGTCGAGCACGCCGAGGCGGGGATGGGCGCCGGTGTGGTGCCGCAGGTCGAGGGCGGCGAGTGCGGCGGTGGCCAGGGCCCGGGAGGCCTCGGCGACGAGGTCGGCGGCGCCGGCGAGCGTGAAGACCGTCCGGTTGTGGTCCGGGTCGCTGTGCCGATCGAGCAGCGCCGGCCCGGCGGCCGCGGCCAGCAGGCTCAGGATCGCCTCGTCACGACCCTCGCTCACATTGACCACGCACTCGAGGAGCACGGCGCCAGCGTGGCACGCCGGGGGGTCGGAAGGGGTCAGGCACGCCGGCGACGCCGGCCGGTTCGGTGCCTACTCGGGGTCAGGCCCGTGGCGTCGGTGCCTACTGGGCGGCGACGGCGTGTGAGAGGCGACGGCGGCGCAGAATGCGACGGCGCTCACGCTCGGATGCGCCACCCCAGACCCCGTGGTCGATGTGGTGCTCGAGCGCGTACTCGAGGCACGCCTCCGAGACCGGGCACTCGGCGCAGATGCGCTGGGCCACCAACACGCCCATGCCGTCATTGGGGAAGAAGACATCGGGTGCAACTTCCTTGCACTTTCCCCCGGCCATCCAATCGCTATTCATTGTTCGGCTCCCTTTTCACGCATCATTTTACGGGAGCACCCAGTTCAGAACCAGGTTATTGGCATAGGAAGTTCCTAAGAATCGAGGGCGCGATTCGCGCTCTACCAGGGAGAATGTTGCTCCGCCCCCCGGGGCTACGCTGGCCCGGATCGCCAATGCCAGGAGGTTCCATGTCCCCGGACACCGAGGAAGAAGTAGTCGAAGAAGGTGAGCCGGTCGAGCCAATCGGGCACGTGCGCGTCGTCTACCTGGGCCCCGTCGCCCCCCATTGGGAGGTCCAGTCGGACTACGGCCCGCCCGAAGTGATCGACCAATTCCGCGATCGTGTCCTGGCCCGCCTGGTCCTCCTCCCTCCGCACGACCCGCAATTCCGGCGCAACAGCGAGCGGGTCGTGCGCGACGCCGAGCGCGAGCAGCTGGCGCTCGAGTGGGTGCTCGACTGGGGCGACGAAGCCGAAGCCTGAGGCCGTGCCCAGGCCCCGCGGCCTGGGATTCTCTGCACCCACATTGCTCCCCACGCGCCACTCGGCGACACCTTCGCAGTGAAACCATTGCGCCGTTGTTGTTGAAACGTTGCGGACCGAGAGTCCGTGAGAGGGGGAGACGACGTGGGAGACACCTACACCATGAACGTGACGGCAGTGGTCCGGGACATCCGGGAGCTGGTCGGCGAGCTGAGCGACGACGAGGCGGCGCTGGTGCGCACGCTCACGCCGGGGGACCAGCCGGAGTCGGCCCAGGTCGAGCACCTGTTCGACCTGGTCGACCTGTTGACGACGATCCGCTACGACGAGGCCGTGGCGGAGTACGTCTACGCCATTGCACCGGGTTGGGACGGCACCATCGACACATTGCTGCTCGGGGGACGGGTCACCACGGCCTTCACCCGCCTGGAGCTCGAGAGCTGTGGTGCTGGGGTGGCGGCCCCGACGCGTTGCGCCCCGGCCCAGCGAAGCCGGCCGCACCGCGCGCTCGCACCCGTCGGCTGACCTGATCGGCTGACCTGATCGGTGGGCTGACGCGTCACTTGGCGAACGTCGGTCCGCGGGCGATGCTGCCCCGCGGGGCGACGGGACGCGTTCAGTCCAGCAGTCCGATACGGGCGAGCCACAACCCGGGCGCGTCCACCTCGGCGGGGGTGGGCAAGTCGAGCTCGTCGGACCACAGACGCGTCAGCGCGCGCTCGTCGGCCCGTTCGAGGACGCCGGTGACGAAGGCGCGCCCACGATCAACCTCGTCCTGGCCCACGTTGAGGCCGAACAGGCCGGCGAAGGCCTGCTCGCCCTTGCCCTCCTCGATGCGGTAGCGATACCAGGCCTCGCGCAAGGCCGAGGGCGACGACGTCAGTGTCTCCGCGATGCCGGCCGTGATGTGATCCACGTAGGCGCCGATGGCGGTGGTCTGCGCGGTGAGGGCCGCCGAGATGTTGCGCTGTTCTGGGCTGATGAGGTCCGAAAGCAGTGCCTCGGGATCGCCCAGGGCCTCCTCGAGCGAGGCCTGGTCGCCCAGCCCGTCGCCCAGGCGCTCCACGATGGAGCGCTGCGCCGCCGCGGCGTGCGCCGACGCGTCGCCGAGCAGGGTCATGAGGGAGGAGCGCACGCCCGGCCGGGTCAGCACTGCGTGCATGGTGAGCTCGCGCAGGCAGACCCAGAGCTGGACCTCCTGGAGCGGGAGGCTCCAGTCCTCGGCGAATCGACTCACGTTGCCCGGGACGAGCAGCAAGGTGGACGACTCCGGCCACGGCAACGGCAGGGCGTACTGGCCGAAGGCCCGGCGGGCCAGATGGCCGGCGGCGGACCCGAACTGCATGCCGAGGAACACCGGGCCGAGTGTCTGCGCGAACTGCCCGAGCAACCCGCTGAGGCCACCGGCCGAGTCAGGGTCCAGCTCGCTCAGGTCCATCGACGTGGGTACGGCCGCCGCCCCTTGCTGCTGCGCCTCGACCATGGCCTTGAGGATGGGTCGGTACGCGTCGAGGACACGGAAGCTCCACTGCCCCGGGCCAACCGTCTCGAACGAGACGCCACCCGCACCGGAGGTCGGGCCGATTCCGGTGGCCTCGACCACGTGCAGCTCGGCGACGCGCGCCAGGTCCTCGAAGGCGATCCGCACCAGCGGGTCGGGATTCTCGTCCGCGCCGCCATCGGTGGCCACGCCGAAGGCCAGGGTGCGGGCCGCCTCGAACCAGCTGTCGGCGGACCCCGGTCCCGACCCGATGACTTTCATGAGGTCGCCGAGGAGGCCCCCCATCGGGTTGTCGGGGTCGCTGGAACCGAACATGCTCACCCCTGCATGCTACGAGGAGGTGCCGAGGGTCACGTCCACGACCTTCGGGCCCGCCGGCTGCTGGACCGAGAGCGTGATGGCGGTTCCCGGCGGCAACACGTAGAGCAGGGCCCGGAGCTCGGCCATCGAGCGAACGGGGGTGGAGTTCATGGCCACGATGAGCTGGCCCACCTGCAGCCGGCCCGAGGCCGGCCCACCGGACTGCACCGCGGCCACCTTGGCGCCGGCGGAGTTCGGCGCGTCGGTGCCCTGCATCCCGAGCCAGCCGTGGGTCACCCGGTTCTGGGACCGGAGGTCGTCGGCCACGCCCACGACGAGATTGCTGGGGAGGTACGTGGCGGGGGTCGTGCCCGGGTCAGGGTCGTAGAGGATGCCGAGGACGGACCCGTCCGCGGTGAGCAGCGGCTCGCCGGCCATCAGCGGCGGGGCGGGGGGCGACGAGGAGATGGAAGGCATGGTCGAAGCGGGCCCACTCGCGATGGCGGTGCCCACGTCGGACACCGTTCCCGGCGTGCAGTGCAGCGCGATGGCGCCGGCGTCTGCCGCGACGAAGGTGAGGGCGAGGTCGGGGGCCCCGCTCTGCAGGCTCGTGTCGTCGGAGAACGGAGCAACCGGGAGATCGCGCGGCACGGTGATCAGCGCCACGTCGGACGCCCTGTCCATCGCCACCACCGAGGCGGTCTGGAGCGTGCCGCCGGGACCGACCATGTCGAGGCGCCGGAGGCCGCCGAGGAGATCGGCGGTGGTGGCGACCAGCCCTCCCTCGGCAACGGCCACGCCGACGAGCAGCACGGTGCCGTGGCTCGTCGTCGCCTGGAGCTCGACGAGTGAGTGCGCCGCCGCCTCCGCCGCCGCCGGCAGCGCGTTCTGGGCGCCGGCCAGCGTGGTCAGCGGCCCGTTGGCCGCCGTGTCCTGCGTTGCCGAATCGAGGGGCTGCTCCGATGCCGGGGAGAGCAGCACGATGACCCAGGCGACCACCGCCATGACTGCGCCCACGCCCACCAGGACCATGACAGCGCTCCGGTAGTTGTGGTGCGGCGGGGGGTTGACCAGGAGCGGGGCGTCCGAAGCGGGACCAGGGCCCGCGACCTCGCTCGGGTGACGCCACAGGCGGTCGTCCGGATCGATCCAGCCGCGCTGGGGCGAATCGGGCTCGTCCCCGCTGCTCTGTGCTCCCTCGCCCGAGCCCGGCGTGACGTCTTCAGGCTCGTCGGGCGTGTCACTCACCCAAGCGACGATACCGAGAAAGACCAGGAAAGTGCCGTCGGCCGACCGACCGGCCGTACCATGAGGCCGCATGTCACGTGACCTGGCCATCGATCTCGGCACGGCCAACACGCTTGTCTATGCCAAGGGGAAGGGCCTGGTGCTGAACGAACCGACCGTCGTCGCGCTCGATTCGCGGAGCCGCGAGGTCCTGGCCATCGGCACCGACGCGTGGCAGATGATCGGGCGGACGCCGGGCTACATCGTGGCCGAGCGGCCCCTGCGGGGCGGCGCCATCACCGACTTCGAGGTGACCGAACGGATGCTGAGCGTGCTGCTGCGCCGGGTCGGGGTCGGCCGTCTCAATCGGCCCAAAGTCCTGATCTGCGTTCCGTCGGCCATCACCGCCGTCGAACGACGTGCCGTGAAGGAGGCGGCGCGCCGGGCCGGCGCGTCGGCCAGCTTCTTGATCGAGCAGCCGATGGCCGCCGCCATCGGGGCGGGTCTGGCCATTCACGAGCCCGTCGGCAACATGGTGGTCGACGTCGGCGGCGGCACGGCGGAGATGGCCGTGATCTCGCTCGGCGGCGTCGTGGCCGTACAGGCGCTGCGCTGCGGGGGCTTCGACTTCGACGCGTCCATCCAGAACTATGTGCGCCACGAGTACGGCGTGGCCGTCGGTGAACGCACGGCCGAGGCGGTGAAGCTCGCCATCGGCTCCGCCTCCCCCCACGAAGGCGAGCAGCAGGCCGAGATCCGCGGTCGGGAGGTGGCGACGGGTCGGCCCAAGACGGTGGTGTTGTCGCCCCTCGAGGTGCGCGGTGCGCTGGAGGACAACGTGGCCTCCATCGTGGCCGCCGCCGCCGAGTGCCTCGGCGAAGCGCCGCCGGAGCTCGCGCAGGACATCATCTTCGAGGGCATCCATCTCACCGGTGGTGGCGCGCTGTTGCGCGGGATGACCCAGCGGCTGGCCGACGCCACCGCCGTCCCGGTCCATCTCGTCGACACGCCGCTCGAGTGCGTTGTGCAGGGCGCCGGCGTCTGCCTGGAGTCCTTCGACCGTTTGAAGCGGCTCTTCACGGACGAGGGCTAGGCCCTCGGCGACAGCGCGTCACCGAGGAGTGCCGGCGCCGGCTCCCGGCTCGTCGAGCAACTCTCCGGCCGCCTGGCGCACCTGCCAGTCGCGGTCCTCCGCCGCCCCTCTGAGCGCGGGCGTCACCCGCGGGTCGTCGAAGCCCGCCAGTGCCACCGTGGCGCGCCGGCGCACCGTCGGCGTGTCGCGCAGCGCGTCGAGCACGGCCGGCAGCCCCGCCGGATCGCCAATGGCGCCCAGCGCGGCCACGGCGGCCTCGCGGCAGCGCGCGTCCTCGTGCCCCGTCGCGGTCGCCGCCAGCAACGGCACGGCCGCCCGCGCCCGCCGTTCGGCCAGGAACCAGGCGGCGTTGACGACGACGAGCGGGTCGGGATCGGCCAACGCGTCGGTCACGGCGCGGGGCAACGACGAACGGGTGCCGCTGCCGCGCACGGTGAGCGCCACCTCGACGGCACGGCGGCGCACCGCCGGTACCCCGGCGGCCAGAGCGGCCTCCACGTCGGCGGCCGTCAGCGCGCCCAGGCGGGCCAGCGCGCCGAGCGCCGCCGCCTGCACGCCCGGGTCCCGGTCGGCCAGGCCCTGCCGGGCCAGGGTGGCGTCACCCCCGTGCCCGGCCATGGTGACGCGCCGGCGCCGCATGGCGGCGCGGCCGTCGGGGCCCTCATCCGTGGCAACATCGTCGCTCACCTTCCGAGTATGTCCGAACCTGACGCGACCGCCGACGGGGGAGCCGCGGCGAACCCCCTTGTGAGTCACCTCGGCCGCGCCGCGCCCGACGACCTGCCGCCGGCCGTCCCGGCCCGGCGGCGCCGGAAGTGGCCTGTTGTCTTCGTCGTGACGGCGGCCGTCCTCATCGCCGCGGTCCTGATCGCCGGCCGCGTGTCCGTCAACTACTTCGTGATCACGCCGGGCGACGCCACGCCGGTGGCGCAGTTCATTCACGTGCCTGCGACGGACAACCATCCGCTCAACGGCAAGATCCTGTTGACCGACGTCTTCGTGACCCAGCTGAATGCCCTCGACTACCTGCAGTACCGGTTCCTCGACTCGAACAGCGAGGTCATCTCCGGGCCCGAGCTCCTCGGGCCCACCCCGAACGAAGGTCAGTATCTCGCCCAGGGCTATCTCCAGATGGCCCAGGCCCAGTCCTTCGCCACGGCGGCGGCGCAGACCCGGCTCGGCTACACGGTGACCTCCACCAACGCGGGAGCGCTCGTCTACGGGATCGCGCCGCACTCGCCGGCGTCGAAGACCTTGCGGGTGGCACAGGTGATCATGGGTGTGAACGGCACGCCCGTGACGACGGACTGTTCCCTCGTCGACGCGCTGCACGGATTGACGCCCGGTCAGAGCGTGCCGCTCAAGGTCGAGGAGTCCTCCATCAACAAGGTCGGCCAGTTCGTGAACGGCCCTATCGTGACCAAGTCGGTGACCCTGGGCGCACCCCCCAAGGGGCTGGTGGACAGCGGTTGTGGCACGCGGACCGCGCCGACGGCGTACCTCGGGGTCCAGCCGCAGACGCAGCAGGACTGGCAATTCCCCGTCAAGGTCACGGTGCACACGCAGAACATCGGCGGCCCGTCCGCCGGGCTGGCCATGTCGCTCGGCATCATGGACAAGCTGAGCAGCGGGCGTCTCACGGGCAACCGGATCGTCGCCGCCACGGGCACGATCGACCAGCACGGCGACGTTGGCGATGTGGGGGGCGTGGCCGAGAAGACGATCGCCGTGGAGCGAGCCGGGGCGACCGTTTTCTTCGTCCCCGCCGTCGAGCTCAAGACCGCCGAGTCCAAGGCCACCCCGCAACTGCACGTGTACGGCGTGCACGATCTCGACCAGGTGCTGCGGATCCTCAAGCATCTCGGCGGCTCGGTGCCGACCACACCCGCGGCACCCAATCCTGTGTCGGTCCAGGCGGCGCCGTAGGCTCTGCCTATGGCAGAAGGACGCCCCCCCATCTCATCGTCCCGGATCGCAACCGGTGACGTCGCGCAGCACACCTTCGCCGTCGTCCGCCGTGGCTTCGACAGCGACGAGGTGCGCTCCTACCTGCAGTCGGTGGCCCGCAGCCTCGAGGCCCTCGAGGCGCGCGAGGAAGAGCTGCGTGCAGCCCTGGCCGAGGCCGAGGAGCGGGCCGCCCACCCCGTCGTGGACGAGGCCACGCTGACAACCTCCCTGGGCCAGCACAGCGCCCAGATCCTGCGCCACGCCCACGAGGAGGCGGCCCGGATCGTCGTGCAGGCCCAGGAAGGTGCAGCCCTGCTGCTGCGGGAGACGCAGAGCCACGTCGACGAATTGCAGGAGCGCACCGAGACGTCGGCGGCCGAGCGGGTGGTCGAAGTGGAGCTGCTGGTGGCCAACGCCGAACAGGAGGCTCGGGTGGAGAGTGAGCGGATCATCGCCGAGGCGATCGCCACGGGTGAGGCGATCATCACCCGAGCCAAGGACGAGGGGCGGGCCCTTCTCGACCAAGTCCAAGAGGCGCGGCGCCGGGTGCTGGGGGACCTGGCGGCGCGGCGGCGCGGCCTGGGGATCCAGATCGAGCAGCTCCGAGCGGCCCGGGACGAGATGGCCGCCTCGGTGCACGGCGTGCGTGACCGGGTGGACGGGATCCTGACCCACCTCGATCGCACAGACGACGAGGCACGGGCGGCCGCGCAAGGGGTGGCCGACCAGTTCCGCCTCGGCACGGCCGAGCTGCCCCACGATCAGGACGAGACGGGCGAAGTGAGCGGCGAGGCGCCGCCGACCGGGCCGACACCGGCCGTGGGCGGCGGCGGGTCCGAGGCGGGCGACATGGCCGCCGCACCGTCGGTCGACGAGCTCTTCGCCCGCATCCGCGCCGGCAGGGCTGAGGCGCCGGAGCACGCCACCGAGACGGAGCAGCCCCTCCCGGCCGTCGACACGGAGGCCGGGGATGCCGCGGTCGACGCCGACGCGGTCGACCCGTCCACGGCCACCGCCACAGCTGCGACCAGCGCCGGCGCGGCGGTGGCGGAGAATGCTGCAGAGGATGCGGCAAAAGATGATGATGAGGAGGAGAGCGTTGCGCCCGGCCCGGACGATCCGATCATCGCCCGACGCGACGAGCTGGTGACGCCCATTTCCTCGCGACTGAGCCGTACGATCAAGCGCACCCTGGGTGACGACCAGAATCGGCTGCTCGACCGGCTGCGGAACGCGCCCGCGCTCGAGCTCGACGACCTCATGGGCTCCGAGGACGAACACATCACCGCGTTCGCCACGTCGGCGCGCAGCCATCTGGACGAGGCGTTCGCCGCCGGCACCATTTTCGTGGGAGCCGGGGCGGCGACCATCCCGCGGGGCGATGCAGTGGAGCAGGCGTCCACTGGATTGGCGCGTGCGGTCGTGACCACGCTGCGACGGCAGGTCGGTGAGGGGACCGGCGACCCGGCCGACCGCATCGGTGCCGCGTTCCGGGAGTGGCGGGGCGAGCGCGTGGAGCGGCTGGTCGGCGACCAGACCACCCAGGCCTTCTCGGCCGGGGTGGCGGCGGCCAGCACGAACGGCAAAGTGCGCTGGGTGGTGACGACCGCGTCGGGCTGTTCGGATTGCGAAGACAACGCTCTGGCCGGTGCGGTGAGCGGCTCCGAGACGTTCCCAACCGGGCACGCCCACCCGCCGGCGCACTCAGGCTGCCGCTGCCTTATCACCCCGGCGACAGACTGACCAGGACTTCTGGCTGCTGCATGCTGCCCCGGCCTGGCCATGAGGGGAGCTGCGGCGGACGTTAGGCTCCCCCCGTGCGCATCCCCAGCGACTTGAACGCTGACTCCTCGCCGCGCCGGCGCCACCGTGCCCGCTGGTGGCTGATCGGCGCTGCCGTGGTCATCGTGATCCTGTTGGTCTCGCTGCGCTCGCTGGCCGGCCTGTACACGGACAGCCTCTGGTTCTCGTCGGTGGACCTGCACAACGTCTTCTCGACGCTGCTGGCGATCAAGCTCGGCCTCTTCGGTGTCTTCGGGGCGATCTTCTTCGTCATCCTCTGGGTGAACCTGGTCGTCTGCGACCGCATAGCGGGTCGCGACATCGTGCTCGCCCAGGATGACGAGCTGGTCCGTCGATACCAGCAGTTCGTCCGCCCCTACGCCGGGCGCATCTACGTCGGCCTGGCCATCGTCCTGGCGCTGATCGGCGCCTCGGGGACGGTGGGACAGTGGAACAACTGGATCCTGTTCCGCCACGGAGGCAGCTTCGGCGTGACCGACCCCCAGTTCCACAAGGACATCGGCTTCTACGTCTTCAAGCTCCCGTTCCTGACCTTCATCGTGGACTGGACGCTGGCCATCCTGATCGTGACGTTGGCCGTGTCGCTGGTGTTCCACTACTTCAACGGCGGGATCCAGCCCCAGCGCGGCCTGCCGCGCGTGCGGCCGCCCGTGAAGGCGCACATCTCGGTGTTGCTCGCGCTGATCGCGCTGGACAAGGCGGTGGGCTACGTCCTGCAGCGCTGGTCGCTGGTGAATTCCCAGGACGGCTACGTCAACGGCGCCGGCTACACGGACGTGCACGCGCGGCTGCCGGCGGAGACCTTGCTCATCTACGTCTCGATCTTCGCCGCCGTGATCCTTCTCTTCAACATCCGGCGTCAGGGTTGGACGCTCCCGGTCCTGGCCATCGGGATCTGGGCTTTCGTGGCGCTGGTCGTGGGCATCATCTACCCGGCACTGCTGCAGGCGCTCAAGGTCACGCCGGCCCAGAGCTCACTGGAGGCGCCGTACATCAACCGCAACATCTCGGCTACCCGCGACGCCTACGGGATCACCAACGTCAAGGTGCACCAATTTCCTGCGTCCACGAGCATTACGGCGAGCCAGGCGGTCGTGGCCACGCCGACCATCGACAACATCCGGCAGTGGGATCCCGACCCCTCCATTTCCCTGCAGACGTACCAACGGTTGCAGGGCATCAAGTCCTACTACTCGTTCCCCTCGCTGGGCGTCGATCGCTACACGTTGAGCGGGTCCCGGACGCCGGTGCTGATCGGCGTCCGTGACATCAACGCCGCCGGCGTGCCCGCAGCGTCGTGGGTCAATACGCACCTGCAGTACACCCACGGGAACGGCGCCGCGGTCGGGCTCAGCAACCGGACCAATTCGAACAACCCCGTGTTCGCCGTGCAGGACGTGCCCCCGGCCTCTTCGAACGGAATCCCGGCCATCACGCAACCCAACGTCTACTTCGGCTCGGGCGAGACGGGCTACGTCGTCGCCAACTCGAAGCAGCTGGAAGTCGACTACCAGAAGAAGGACGGCACGAACGTCGAGAACCACTACAAGGGCACCGGCGGGGTGCAGCTGTCCTCCATCTTCACACAGGCCGCCTTCGCCCTGCGGCTGGGTGACTTCAACCTCCTGATTTCGAGCCAGATCACGGACAAATCTCGCATCATGTTCATCCGTGATCCCGTGTCCATGGCGCAGACAGCTGCCCCGTTCCTCACCTTCGACCACAATCCGTACGCGGTGATCAACGGCAGTGCGGGCGCGGATCATGGGCACATCGACTGGGTCGTCGACGGCTACACGACGACCGCCAACTACGCCTACTCGCAGAACGCCGACACCCAGCAGGTGGCGATCGGGAGCAGCCTGCCGGGCAGCTACAACTACGTGCGGAACTCGGTCAAGGTCGTCATCGACGCCTACTCGGGCAAAATGACGTTCTACGCGGCCGATCCGAACGACCCGATTCTGCAGGCGTACTCGGCGGCCTTCCCCAACATGTTCAAGCCGATCTCCAACATGCCGGCTCCGCTGCAGGCCCACCTGCGCTACCCGCCGGACATCTTCTCCATTCAGTCCGCCATTTACGGGCGCTACCACCTGACCAACTCGGGACAGTTCTATGCCGCCAGCAACGCCTGGCAGCTCTCGCCCACAGCGGGGGCAGGTCCGCAGTCGCAGGCCCTCCTGGCGCAGAACACCTACAACAATCAGGGCCAGCTCGTGTCCACCACCCCGGCCCGCATGTCGCCGCAGTACCAGGTGTACTCGCTTCCCGGAACAGAACCCGACAAACAGGTCTTCACCGTCGCGGACGGCTACGTCCCGGCGTCGCAGGCAAATCTCTCCGGGGCCAACCAGAACTTCAACCTGACAGCATGGATGGTCGGTCTGTCGGACCCAGGACAGCGCGGCCAGCTCAATCTCTACGAGGTGCCGCAGGGGACCATCGGCCCGGCCAACGCGGACGCGGAGATCTCGGCCAACAAGACGGTGTCGCAGGACATCACCCTGCTCGACCAGCACGGCTCGGAGGTCCTGCTGGGCGAGACCCTGATGGTCCCGGTCGCCAACTCCATGGTCTACCTCCGGCCGCTCTACGCGTCCCCGACGACGAACCCGCAGCCGCAGCTGCAGTACGTGGTGGGAGTGCTCGGCAAAACCGTGGAGATCGAATCGACGCTGTCAGCGGTGCTGTCGAACCTCCTGAACACGACCGTGACCTTGCCGTCCGAATCGGGCGTGTCCTCGACCGGCACAGTGCCGGCAGCGGTCTCGGGGATTCTGCAGCAGGCGCAGACGGATTACGACAATGCACTCATCGCGCTCAAGGCCGGCAATCTGTCCCAATTCCAAAACGACATAAACCAGATGCAACAGGCGATTTCGCAAGCGCAGGACGTGATCGGCGCCACGACGCCCGGTGCCACGACCACGACAACGACGACGGTGCCAAAGGGGGGCAAGAGCTCGAAAAAGGCCGGGACGACGACGACCTCGACCACCCACGCCACGACGTCGACCACCTCGGTCCCGACGAGCACCCAGCCCAAGAATGCACCCACCACCACCTCGACCACACTGGTCTCGGCGGCGCCCCGGACCTGAGAGGTTCGGCAGGTCAGGCTTGCGATTGCGGTTGCGGGCGAAGCTGACACGTCGCATGATGGGCCTGACGAAGCGCAGGGAATAGGAGTCTTTCGATGGGACTGCTCGACAAGGTCAAGGCACAGGCGACAGCGGCCACGGAAATGGCCAAGGACGCAGCGGCCAAGGGCCAGGCCAAGATGAACGAGGCGCAAGCCAAGAAGGCGGCTGACGGCATGCTGCGGGACCTCGGCGCCGCCTTCTACGCGACCAAGACGGGACGCTCTACCCCGAGCACCGAATCCGAGATCGCACAGCTGGTCACCTCGCTGCAGTCGCACGAGTCGGAACACGGCCAGATCACCCTGGCGCCCGAGTCCGCTGCAGGCGCCCCGACGGCAGCTCCGGCCGGCGACGGGTCGGCAACACCGACGCCGCCCCCGCCCCCCAAGGCGGCCGACCCGGGCTCCCCGCCCCCACCTCCGCCGACGGCACAGACGCTGTAGGCAGGCGCGCCCCTCGGGGAACGCCTTGCGTGGGATCGGAGTTCAGAACCGGCACCGTGGTGGGTGCCTCGCCATCCATGTAAGCTGCTTTCTTCGCCGCGGGGTGGAGCAGTCTGGTAGCTCGTCGGGCTCATAACCCGAAGGTCGGAGGTTCAAATCCTCCCCCCGCCACTCAGTGAAGCGCGGTCAGGGCCACTCCTAGCGAGTGGCTCTTCTGCTGCCCCGAGCAGAATTCCAAGAGGTCCTGCCTCTGATGGCCGACCACGAGCGAGACAGCCTCGCAGACGGTTGATCGGCTCTTTGACTTGGCGTCCTGGCCGTCCAGGACGCGAGCAGTAGTTGACAGTGCAGATGCTCATCACGTTGCAAGACGAGCGCACCGGCAACGCGGTCGGCCACGATGCACGTTCGAGGAAGGCCACATGCCTCTACGGTGTCCCTAACGCCGGGTCAGTGGGCCACTTACTGGCACATGGGTAGGGCATTCTTTTGGGCGACGAAGTCAGCGGTAGCCGATGAGTCAGAGTGGTCAGAGGTGGGAAGCCCTCGGAACGCTCTAGCTGATTCGTGGCAAGTTCCCTAGGGGTACGACACCAGCTCCAGCGACGGGTGACGGACTACCCCGCTAGACGACGCATCGCATTCAGTGAGACCCGGTGCAACGATGGACGTGCGCTGGGTAACGGTTCCGGACGCACCAAAGCTTCGCCGGGCGGTGGTAGCGCAATTCGCAACATCGGTCGTTTCTTTGCGGGCGACGCGGTCGGCAAATATGTATCGGACACCTTGCATTTGGCCAACGCGTAGGGAAACTGGTCAGGGCTCGTTCGGCGCAGCATCTCCATGTACCACCCTGCGTAGGGCCAGTCCGCACCTCTTCCTGCTTCAACGACCCCGGAAAACCGCTCCACGAAGAGCATCGCAAGCTCTTTGGGCGTCGCGTAGGGGTAGATGTCGGTCCATTCGAAGTAGCGATTTTGGTCACGGCTGGTATAAGTCGCAATTCGGGGATCATTCTGCACACCGGATTCCAGACGTGCGCCATGGTCCACAGATACGAGACTGACCGGTGCAATCGCACACCGCCAGTACTTCCCTGAGGGCTCCATCGCAGGTATGGCTCTTAGGCGTTGGTATCCGCCGAGATGTAGCTCGTGAACCAACAAAAGCACGGTCCTGCACTGCATGACGAGGTTTTGCGCTCCCATGGCCCGGACCTACAGAGACAGGCCGACGCGGCGAGGGACGGCGAGAAGGAGGACGGCCTTCCCGTACCGGGACTCTTTGCAAACGGCCGAGAGCGGGTCCGCCTGCGAGCCGATCAGGACGGCTTGGTTATTGATGGATATCTCGGCCATAAAGCCCTCGTCCATTGTCCGCTGTGTCGACCTAAAAGCCTCTACCCACCAACATGCCCGGTCGGACCTGGGGAACGTAACCAGGGATTTCATGTGGAAAACGCCGGCGAACTGGGGATAACACTGCCGACGCCACATAACAGCAGGGTGCCCCAATGCGCCGGTTCGGCGCTCCTACGAAAGCGATTGGACGATCTCGACCACGTCCTCACCTCGGTATCCATAGAAGCGAGCGAACTCAAGTAGCTCACGGACCGTTTCGATGACGGCAGCAGTCTCGTTGGCCGTGCTCGCTACGGTCACGCCGCGCCTGCGAAACTCCAGCAGTCCTCGTCGCGAAGAATCCGCAGGGCGCGCAGAACGGTGTTGCTGTTTACTCCAAGTACTGCGGCGAGGTCTTTGGCCTGAGACCGGTGGTCGGTCGCTGCCGACCCGAGCCCTTCGATCGTTGAAGAAGTCGTAGACACCATTAGGTATTCCCGTCCCCGTCACTGGGCCCTCCATTGTTGTCCGCGTCCTGGTCGCCCCCATCGTTCTGCGGAATGGGGTTCGATGGAGGAGCAGGCGGCGTCGTGGTGGCGGGCGTCGTTGTGGTGGGAGTCGTGGTGGGCGGCGGCGCCGGAGTTGTGGTGGGAGTCGTGGTGGGCGGCGGCGGTGCTGTGGTGGGAGTCGCTGTGGGCGGCGTTCGTGGCACCGTCGTGGTCGGTGAAGTCTTCGGAGCCGCTGACTTCGGCATCGTCGTTGTAGGCGAGATAGTTGTCGTGGGAGTCGTTGTAGGCGGCGTTCGTGGCACGGTCGTGGTCGGTGAAGTCTTCGAGGCCGCTGACTTCGGCGTCGTGCCCATACCGGAAGCCGTCAGGATGACGGCGATTACGGCAGCGACTACGGCGGCGCCGATGGCTCCCACTATGACTCTCTTCCTCTTCATGGCACACTCCTCATGACTTGTGTTGGGGTCCTGCGCATCGACAATGACTGGTACTACGGATGGCTGACGGTAGAGATTGCCGGGCTCAGGAGATCCGGAAGGAAGCGACGGACTCTCTGAGCAACGGAAGGAAATGGGTCCAATCCGCATTTGCCCCCGCCGCGATCACGACGCTGCTCGCATGTTGGCCCACGACAAAGCACGCGATTTCTTTGTAGTGGTTGTTGCCGACCCGGGTGAGGTAGTCATCGATCACGCATGACCCGGTGCCACCGCGGAACGCGAGGTCTTCTGCGGATGAATCCAAGTGGACGTCCCTATCGTCGTCTTTGCCGATGAGATGGACGCGGAAGCGGCCGAATCCCTTCAGCTGCTCGTCTCCTTCTCCCGGAGTGACGTTCACGTAAGCAAGGATCTTGCCGGTTCTTGATTCCACGGCTGCAGACGCCGACCCGTGATCTCCTGCAATCGGCATGAACGGTGGGGGATACGACAGCACGGCCTCGCCGGATTGCGTCGTCACGCGGTGCCAAGTGGCGGGCGCGACTGACGGTGAGAGCCAGCTGAATGAACGCGGTTCCGGCCTGCTCTCCGAATGGGAGGCGGCGGAGGACGATTGCGGCGCCACTATCAGGGCCGATACCGCTGACACGGCGGTGGCCATCGTCGTGACGACGAGCCAACCCCGACTCGCTCGGGCACGAACTCGCCCCCGTGATTCGCGGTGCACCTTTGCTCATCCTCCATTCGTGCGCTGCACTTGCCTCTATTTCGTAGGGGTCGAGCAAGACGAACTTGTTCGAAGTGGCCACCAAGTCAATGGTCTTGGGATCTGGCCCGCCATAACACGACCAAACACCCCGACAACGAGCTGGTTCTCTCACCGGTCAGGTTTGTGTGACCGGTGAGAGAACCGTTTGCAGCTCCGCGTGGTCAGACCGCGCCGAAGAACGGGGCGTCGCCGAAGGAGAAGACCCCTCCGTCGGACGCGACTTCCCAGTAGCCCTTGCCGTCTGGGGTGGCGGCCATGCCCACGACCGGCTTGTTGAGGACTATGCCGCCCGTCGATCCGAAGAACGCTGCATCACCGAAGGAGAAGATCCCTCCGTCGGAAGCCACCAGCCGATAGCCGCCCCCATCAGGGGTGGCGGCCATGCCGACGACCGGCTTGTTGAGGACCATGCCGCCCGTCGATCCGAAGAACGCGGTGTCACCGAAGGAGAAGATCCCTCCGTCGGAAGCCACCAGCCAATAGCCGCCCCCATCAGGGGTGGCGGCCATGCCGACGACCGGCTTGTTGAGGACCATGCCGCCCGTCGATCCGAAGAACGCGGCATCGCCGAAGGAGAAGATCCCTCCGTCGGAAGCAACTTCCCAGTAGCCCTTGCCGTCGGGGGTGGCGGCCATGCCGACGACCGGCTTGTTGAGGACCATGCCGCCCGTCGATCCGAAGAACGCGGCATCACCGAAGGAGAAGATCCCTCCGTCGGAAGCAACCAGCCAGTAGCCGCTCCCATCAGGGGTGGCGGCCATGCCGACGACCGGCTTGTTGAGGACCATGCCGCCCGTCGATCCGAAGAACGCGGCATCACCGAAGGAGAAGATCCCTCCGTCGGAAGCAACCAGCCAGTAGCCCTTCCCATCAGGGGTGGCGGCCATGCCGACGACCGGCTTGTTGAGGGAAGCCGGGGTTGGGGACGCTGCGACGGTCACCACGTGGAACGTGCCGCCGAAGGCGACGATGCCGTCACCACTGGCATCCGTCGGGGAGTGGTCGTTGACAAAGGTGTAGAGAGGAGCACCCTGGAAGGTCACGGCCGATCCGTTGGCGTTCGAGGTAGTGCCAAGTCCGGAGACGCCGGGCGGTCCGGTGACCGGGGTCCCCGAAGCAACGGTGAGAGGTGGCCACGCTGCAGCGCACGCCCCCGTGCACAGAACTGGCTGGCCATTGTTCATCAGGGTGTACAGGGTCATGCCCGAACTGTCGGCCAAGATCGTGCCGAACTTCGGGTTGCTCTTGGCAGTCACCACTGTCGCACCCGGGGTTGGGGACGCCGCGACTGTCACCACGTGGAACGTGCCGCCGAAGGCGACGATGCCGTCACCACTGGCATCCGTCGGGGAGTGGTCGTTGACAAAGGTGTAGAGAGGAGCACCCTGGAAGGTCACGGCCGATCCGTTGGCGTTCGAGGTAGTGCCAAGTCCGGAGACGCCGGGCGGTCCGGTGACCGGGGTCCCCGAAGCAACGGTGAGAGGTGGCCACGCTGCAGCGCACGCCCCCGTGCACAGAACTGGCTTGCCATTGTTCATCAGGGTGTACAGGGTCATGCCCGAACTGTCGGCCAAGATCGTGCCGAATTCGGGTTGCTCTTGGCAGTCACCACCGTCGCACCCGGGGTTGGGGACGCCGCGCTCGCCGTCCCTACAGAAACAGACAGCACGCTCGCAGCGATCACGATGAGCCCAGAGAGCACCCCTACCATCGCGGTGCGCCACCGATTCCATCGGGACCGGAGTAGAGATTCCAATCGGACAGACTGATTTGGATATGTCACTTACTGGCCTCCGAGGGTCGGGAAAATGGTTAGACGCTAGGTAAACGATCATGGTCAGCTGAGAGATTGATCGTTTTTGAGATTGTTTGTTTTTGCTGCACTCCTCGATCAGTGGTTCGCCCGAGTCGGTCAACATGGTCTCCGACCACGATTCGAAATCTCATATCGATCGTCGAACGCCACCTCAAGGCTGGTCTCGGTGACATCTTGGTGGGCGACCTGACAATGGCAATCGGGGTGAGTTCCACGAAGACCTACACATTGGGGTCGAATCGATGACAAGCCCCTGGCGGTTGGCGCCGTACGACGTATCTACTCTGCGCTCCATGCGCACTGGCCCAAGCGCAACGATCGTCCTGGGACTTGGAGAACGTCGCCGACCACGCAACGCCACCCAGAGCTGAACCGGCCGAGATGCGGCAGCCAACGCCAGATCAAGCGGCGCAGCTGCCCCCCGGCATCCATGGTACGGCGATCTACTTCTCCGAGACGGCCCACCTCCATCCTGGTGGGCTCTTCGCCGTGGTCGGTGGCCTGATCGAGTTCGGTGGGGCCATCGCTCTTGCGCTCTTCGGCGACATGGTGATGTCGATGATCACTGTCACCTGGGCCACCGGAATAAACTGGGCGAATCCTCCCCCGGCTACCAGCTGAACCTGGCGCTGGGCATCCTGGCTCTCGTGGCGGCGATCCTCGGGTCCGGGCGGTTCAGCCTCGATGCGCTCATCGAGCAGCGCATTGGAGTGTCAGAGACATTGCCCGACAGTTGGGAGCGTGGCCACGTGGGCGTGAGCGAAGGATGACGTTCCATGCGTGCGCGGAATCAGCTGTTCTTTGGGACCTATCGAGCTGGGCGGATATCCAATGGGATCACGTACAGTTGCGGCCATGGGCGCTCGACCGCTCTCGCCGCTTGCGCTGCGAGTAGCTCGACCAGTGAGTGAGATTCCTGCAAGTCTTCGCTTTTACGTCGACATCTTGGGACTTGACCAGATTGGTGGGTTCACGGGACACGAAGGCTATGACGGCGTGTTCGTCGGCCGAGCGGGAAGCGACTGGCACCTTGAGTTCACGACCCACGAGAGCGGTGCGCCCAATCCAAGTCCCACGGATGAAGACCTGCTTGTGTTCTATGTCCCGGAGGACGAGATCCAGGCCACTGCCACGAGCCTGGGAGAAGCCGGAATCGAACTGGTTCGCCACGAGAATCCATATTGGGCCGACGCGGGAGCTGTCGTTTGCCGCGACCCCGACGGATACCTTGTCGTGCTCTGCCCGCATTCCGTTTGAGCTGGTCTGGCACGTATTCAGTCATGGGTCCCGAGCACCCGGATTGTGAAGGTCGCCAGGCTTTCTCGAGATGTTGACAACGACCACTTCGCGATCCTTGAAAGAGAGGATCCATGGCTCCATCGGCTGGATCGACACGTGGTCGCATGACCGTATAAGACCAGACAACACCATCCCTAGCCCAGGTAAGGGTGACACCCGTGCAGTGAGCACCGCGCGTTCGGGTTATACAGGGAGAGGCGTGTGTCGCACCCTTCGACCATGCACGTTCGGCCCCGCCCGTATGTCCTCAACGGACGACCGTGAACCAAGTCAGAACCGGCGAGCAACCGGGAACCGTAACCAAATTTCGCGTAGACCGTCATTGGGTCGCACCTTTCTCTTCGTCGGGAGTGGGTTCAGTCGCCCGGCCTTTAGGAGCGAGCATCAACCGGTCCGATGTTTCAGCACTCGATGGCTTCGGATCGGCGGCTCCGGAGACTCGCGAAATGGGTAAGACGCTGAGTCGCGGCGAGAAACGCCGAACTCGATGCTCCAACCAGATCGCAGACATGAGCAGTTGACCCGCCGCGGTGACGGCATGACGGTCGATCACGGTACGGGCTGTCTGCGGACTGGTCTCGTCCTCTTGGAACCGCATTCGTTCGCTCCTTTGCTGCCATGAAGGGTGATTTCGTCTGATGACTTATACGGGGCCTGGTTACGCTCCAGCTGGCGACACGGCGGCCGACTATTCGTGTACGCGACCACGAAATCGACTGGAGAACGGCATCCGAACGAGTGACGTCCGACGGGCCAAAGTCACGGACCGGCGTCGGCAGAACGCTATCCACATCGGAGCTCCTCAAAGAGGAGGGATCTCGAGGATCAGATGAAGATGGCCGATGCCACAACGGCACCTGAAGAGTCGTAGAGCGTTGCTCCCCGAGCCTTTCCGGCATCCATCTGGATGTTCTTAGCGAGTACGCCACGCCCACTGTGGAGTTGCACAATGCCAGCTGCCACGACGTCCCCGTTGGCAAGATGAAGTTCGCACTTCACCGTCGCATTGGAGTGCGGAACATCCACGTTCATGAAGACCCAAGAGGGCTGGCCGTGGCCGTGATAGAGAACGATTTGTCCAGCGACCTGGCCAGTCGGAGCTTCGAAGGTTGCGGTCCTCAGAGCCTGTCCCTGCGGTACACCGGTCGCGGCCTGCTGAACCGTGCTTGAGGCTTCGGTGACGGCGACGGTGCCGCCCACGAGTGCCACGCTCGCGGCAACTGCGACAAGCGCGGCTCGGCCTCGGTGCATTCTGAGCGGCCGGACACTTGTCCGCTCTGATTGGCTCAGGGTCTCGTCCAGTTGCTCGTGCAACGACGCAACGAACGTCTCGTCGGGTTTTGCGTCGCCAGGTCGTGCGGCCCGGAGGGCAATGGCGACACGCAGCATCTCGATGTCTTCGGGATCTGCCTGAAAAGGCCGACAGCGTCGTCCTAAGGCGAGCGCGTCGAGAAAGGAGGCCAGCCGTCGGGTGGTCATTGGTCGACCTCCAGTCCGACCTTGGCCGCCATGCGGAGGGCTCGGTGTTGTAGGACCTTGGCGTTGCTCACGCTGACGCCCATCGAGTGCGCGGCCTCCTTGATGGAGCACGCTTCGAGAAAGCGGAGCTCGAGTATCCGCCTATAGCGGTCGGGCAAAGCCGCCAGGATCCTTCCGGCGCGCTGCGGCGCGTCGCTCGCTCGTTCCGTCCCGGATGGATCGACGAAGGCAGTCATGTCGGACTCTGGATCGATGGTGGTGACCGAGGCCCCCAGGGTGCGGCGCCAGTGCGAGGCAAGGACGGTTTGCGCCGTTGTGAGGAGATAGGACCGCACTTCACCTTTCGACGCGGCCAACTTCAACGGCCCTAAAGCGGTCCGGAAGACCTCCGACGTGAGGTCTTCGGCGTCGGAACGGTTGCCCACCCGTGCATACATCAAGCGGTAGAGACGGTCGATGTTGTCCCGGTACACCGACTCCCAGTCGGTGTACGAATCGGCGTCAACCACGTGGAGTCGTGTGACGTCGGGTTTGCCCGAGGTGGTTGGCGGGTCGTCGACCCCGGAGAGTGAGGGCTTCGAAGCAGGGAACATCTCATTTTAGGATACGCAGGGAGGTTACAAGCGGCTTGACCTGGGATTCGGTCGAGCTGGGCCGCTCGAGAGGGGCACCGGCCTCCTCGGTCGGGAGTGGGTCCGTTACCGAGAAGCCGGCGCCGGAGCACCGATGGCGGGTGGGTGCTCGGAAGGAGATAGTCGAAGGGTTACACGATCGCCTCCCAGCGTCGATGAGTCACCTGGGCGAGCTCGTCATTGGGCCGGTGTAACGCCGCGTCATATGTCTTGCCGACTGATCGAACACAGGAGGCTCCACCATGAACATCCGTCAAAATGCCATCGTCAGCGGAGCGGTCGCGCTCTCGTCATTCGTTGCCGTCGGGGCCGGTGCCGGTGCCGCTACCGCTGCCGGCGCTGACACGCCGCAACTCTCGTCGACAGGGTCTCTCGTCCACCTCGTCACTGCGGCAAAACCAACTGTGCACGCAACGACGACACAAGTGGGCGCAAAGACCGAATCGATCCTCGTCAATGCGCAGAACCTGCCTCTTTATTACTACCGGGCTGACACGGCCAAGAAGTCGCAGGTCGGCGGCGTCCTCGCCCGACTATGGCCCGCTCTGGTCTCGGCCAAGCCCACCGCGTTCGGAGTGAATGGCAAGGTGGTGTCGTCGAAGCAGGCCAACGGTCGCCAAGTGGCGTACAACGGTCACTTTCTCTACACCTTCGTCGACGACTCCCCAGGGCATGTCACCGGACAAGGCGTCAGTAACTTCTTCGTGGCGACTCCCAACATCCGGGCCATTGGGACCACATCGACAGTCAAGGCCGCCCCGACACCGGTGAGTCGGTCACACGGATATGGCTACTGATCTCCCTGTCCTCTTCGAGGAGCGAGAGTGCTCGGTCTGCCGGCACGACGCACCGTGCGCGGCGGCGCCGAGGAGCCACGCGGTCGCCGATCATGCCACTGCTCTACACGCCGGATTTCGCACCTTGGTCCTCTCGGAATGAGCGACTGCACCGGTCAAGAACCATGACGGGCTCAGCGCCGGCGCGCCAAAGGAAGCCGACTGTCTGGGATTCGAAAGTCAGGGTCTGCCGTCGACTGGGATTCCTGGCTTGCTGTGAGCGGGTTGATCAGTTGGCTCGTGACACTCGTATGATCGGAAGGTCTTCTGCGCCGGCCCTTCAACCCGAGGAGACGAGGACGTGATGTTCGGAGGACTGGACCAGGATCGGATCGACAGAGACGAGGTCGGGGGCGTGACAAAGATCGCCATCCTCGACGACTACCTCGGGGTCGCCCTGGAATACGGCGACTGGACGGCGTTGCCCGACGAGACGGAAATCACCGTCTACCGCGAGGCCATCGCGCCGGAGCGCCTCGTCGATGAACTATCCGACTACGAGATCGTCGTCATCACCCAGCAGCGGGCGCGCTTCCCTCGGGCGGTCCTCGAAGGTCTCCCCAACCTCAAGCTGATCGTCTGCAATGGCCGGACGAGCAATGTCGTCGACCACGAGGCTCGAATGGAACGCGGGATCCTCCTGTGTGGCACCGGCGACACTGATCAGGTTGTGGCGGCGCGACCTGTGGAGCACCGGACGCCCGCCGGCTTGCCAACACCGTCGGAGATGGCCTGGGCGCTCATCCTCGCCGTCGCCAAGCGGACCGGCATGGAGGACCGGGATATCCGGGCCGGGGGCTGGCAGACCGGGTTCCCCCTCTCGCTCGCCGGCAAGACACTCGGCCTTCTCGGTACGGGGCGCCTCGGTGGCGCCATGGTCCCGGTCGCAAAGGCATTCGGCATGGACCTCATCGCGTGGAGTCCGAACCTCACCGATCAGCGATGTGCGGAACTCGGCGTGACCAAGGTGACCAAGGACGAGCTCGTGTCGTCGGCCGATGTCCTCGGGGTCTTCCTCGTGTTCTCGGAGCGCTCCCGCAACACGCTGCGCGCCGACGACCTGGCCAAGATGAAAAACGGGGCCATTTTGGTGAACATCTCCCGCGGCCCGATCATCGAGGAGTCGGCCCTCGTCGAAGCCCTCCGTTCCGGCCATCTTGCCGGCGCCGGCCTCGATGTGTTCGACCGTGAGCCACTCCCAGCCGATCACCCCTTGCGGTCGCTCGAGAACGTCGTCGTCACCCCACATATCGGCTACGTCACCGAGGAGCTCTTTCGCGCCACGTGGTCGCGGATGGCAGAGGACGTCGCGGCGTACCTCGTTGGACTGCCGATCCGGGTGGTGACCGAACCTGCGGACTGCCCGCCGATGGCGCCGCAGTGACGTCCCCGGCCGCATGGTGAACCCTCGAAGCCAATGACAGCGAGGCCACGACCGGCGGAATCCACCGTCGTCAGTCAGTCGTGGAGGGTGGGTGCGACAGCGCATCCGATGCGTGAGTCGGCCATGCCGAAGTACATGCGCCACCGATTCTCGAACAACACGAGCGCCTGAGCGAAGCACACGTTCGCCACCTGTCCCTCCCGTGCCTCGACGTCGTAGGTCCGTAGAAAAGGTGCGGTGTCCCGGGCAATGCACGACGCAGGGTCCGCGGCGTCGAACAACGCCTGTCCGGGCTGATAGGAGAGCGGCTCGAGGGAGGTGTCCCCGTCCACGAAGTGGTTCGCGCCGTTGTAAATCAGTACGATTCCGTCCGAGGTGGACAGGGCTGGTGGCCCGGGTTCGACCAGCAGCGAGTCGAACCGTCGTCGCCGTGGAAACAGAATCGGCCGCAATACGCGCTGTCCCGGAACCACGTGGATGTCCCAAGGCTGGTCGGCAGTCAGGTCGTGCGAGAGGTAGCGGTCCCGAGTGGCGTCGAAATCGACGGGCGTCCACTGAACGAGGTCCTCGGACGTCGCGGCGAAACAGGTCCCTTCGCCCCAATACATCCAGAATCGCCCATCGGACCGTGCCGCCACGAGGCGGCCGTCGCTTACCTCCGTGACGATCGAACCACTCTTTGACGAGCGCAGCGCATAAGGAGTCGATGCGAAGGCGGGTCCGTGCTTCGTCCAATGGCGGAGATCCTCCGAAGTCGCCACGAAGAGTGTGCCCACCTTCCCATCGAAGGCCGTGTAGGTAGCGACGAAGCCGCCGTCTGGAGACTCGACCACCCGGGGGTCCTCGCAGCCGCCAGGCCATTCCCAGGGTTGCCAGGGGTCGTCGTCCGGGAACAGCACAGGCAGGGGGTCGACCGCGAACGTCAGCCCGTCGTCGCTCACGGCCAGACCGATTCGGGAGGTGCCGCCGAAACGACCGACCGTGTCCTCTCCCCGGATGAGCATGTGGACGCGTCCATCGTGGACGACAGCTCCGGGGTTGAAGACATCTTTCGCGGCCCACGCCACGTCGATGCCGGATACGGGGCACGTGAAGCGGACGTCGGGCAGCTTGGCGAGGACCTCCTGGAACACGGGGGTGAACGGCCCGATGCGCCAACTGTCCGTCACGCCATCGCCTCCCGGGCGAGGACCAGTGCACTGGCACGCACCGAGCGGTCGCGGTCGATGATCCCGAACGAGATGTCGTAGCCGTGGAGCCACTCATAATTGTCGACGGCCGTCCAGTGGAACAGCCCTCGCACATCGACGCCGCGGGCGATGGCGTCGTGCGCGATGGCGACCCCCTGTGCCAGGTACTCCGCCCGGGCGTCGTCGTCGTCGGTGCCGATCCCGTACTCGGCGATCAGGACCGGCGTGTCGGGCAACTCCTCGTGGATCCGGTCGAGGACCAGGCCGAGCCCGCCGGCCCAGATCCCGTAGCCCAAAGGGGAAAGGGGGGCGTCGGGCGGGTGGATGTTCAGTCTGCCTGCGCGAACTCCCATAGTGCCGTAGTACGAGAATCCGATCATGTCGACGAACCCGACGAGGTCGGGCCGCTCGACAGGGTCCCGCCCGGGGACCTGCAGGACGCCGTCCCGGAACAGCCCGATCCACGGGGCCCAGTAGTACTCGAAGAGGGCCTGAGACATCGACGCGGTGGCCGCCTCATCGTCCTGGGCCACGATCGGCGACAGTCCGAAGATGGAAGAGACGGGTACCCCTGTCTGCGCGAGTCGCACGCCGGCCTCGGCGTTGGCCAGGTGGATTGCCTCGTTGGCCATTGCCAGCTCAGCCGGGTTGTTGTGACCGGGCGGCCATCCCCGCCCGCCGTAGGCGGCTCGGGCGTAGTAGTTCGTCTCGTTGACCGGCTGCCACCCGGCCACCAAGTCGCCGAACGTCTCGGCTACGAAGTCGACGTGGCGGCGCCAGACCTCGGTCCGATTGGACTCGACGAGGAACCCGCCGGACGCCAGGAACCACCGGGGGAGCGTGAAGTGGTGAAGGCTCACCCAGGGCGAGACGCCGGCTTCGTGGGCGGCCGCCAGGACGTCGCGGTAGTGACGGATGGCCACCGGGTCGCGGCTGCCGGGCTCAGGCTCGAGCCGCGCCCATTCCATTGACAGTCGATGGTGGGTCAGCCCGAGACCAGCGAGCAGGGCGAAGTCTTCGGTGTAACGGGTGCTGAACCCGTTGCCGTCGCCCGACAGCGGTGCATGACCCGACCGCTCCCAGTCCCACCAGTCCGAGGCGGGTGCGGCTCCCTCGCACTGCGTCGACGATGCACCCGTTCCCCACCAGAAGCCCTCAGGCCATTGCACGGGTACGAGTATGACAATCCCCGGCCAGCAGAGTGTCTCTGACACCCGTATCCGCCAGCGACAGAGCAACAGCTATATATGGCCGCAGGCCACAGTCGGCTGGAGGACTGCGCATCTCGTACTCCTCCGTGAACTGCGCGACGGCGTTTGGTGGTGGTGACCGCAACGTTTGATCCGTCCACGCATGCTCGACCGCACTGTTCCAAGCCCACCAACCCGGTGAAGGAAGCCACACCTCTGAGGAGATCGGTGGCGGCGATCGTTGAGATGGCTCCTCGCAGCAAGCTCCAGGATCGCATCCTGACGGGCCTGGTCTTCGAAAGGTGCCGAGGAGGTTGAGACCTGATCTCAAGTGGGGCGACCAAACTCCGCTGGCTGTTCCGCCGAGGGTCCGGCCCAAGAGCCCGATCTGGTTCTTCTGTGTCGTGATGGTTTCAGGATCCCGGTATAAGTAATGCTGTAATTATGTAATAAGGAGTCCCGATGACCGTTACCGACAGTCGCTCAGCCGAACTGGAACTCGCTGCACTAGACGCGTACTCCCAGGTCGTGGTGTCGGTGGCCGAGCAGCTGACCCCCCGGGTCGCTGCCCTGCAGGTATCCAGCCGAAGGCGGGACGGCGGCATAGCGACAGGCGCCGGATCGGCCGTTGTCTTCACGAGCGATGGCTTCTTGCTCACCAATGCGCACGTGGTCGGGAAGGCAGAGGCCGGTCAGGCCGCTTTTGCCGACGGCACGACCGTCCCGTTCCGCGTGGTCGGCACCGACCCGTTGTCAGACCTCGCCGTGGTCCGCACCGACGGCGCGACTCCTGCCCCGGCCCGGTTGGGTGAGGCCTCGCAGCTCCGAGTGGGGCAACTGGTCGTGGCGGTCGGCAACCCCCTTGGTTTGGCGGGGACCGTGACCGCCGGCGTCGTCAGTGCCTTGGGACGCTCCCTCCCGACTCGAGCCGGGGAGAACACCCGCATCGTTGATGACGTGATTCAGACTGACGCCGCGCTGAATCCTGGGAATTCGGGTGGTGCCCTTGTCGTCGCCTCAGGCGAGGTCGTGGGCATCAATACCGCGGTTGCAGGTGTCGGGGTCGGTTTGGCGATCCCCATCAACGGAATCACGCGGCAGATCATCGGCGACCTGATGACCGATGGGCGTGTCCGCCGGGCCTACCTGGGCTTAGCGGGGACTCCTGCACCGCTCCCTCCGCCGCTGGCTCAGCGACTCGATCAGAAGACTGGAATGAGAATCGAGCAGGTCGTGCCAAACGGACCGGCCGCAAAGGCCGGTTTGCGACGCAACGACCTCTTGGTCAGAGCCAATGACGAGGCTGCCGCGAATGCGCAGTCCTTGCAGCGGCTCATGCTCGGTGACGTGATCGGCCAGCCGCTGGCGCTGACGGTGCTCCGATCCGATGCACTGGTCGATGTGATCGTCACGCCCGAAGAGTTACGCAGCGACGATTGACGGGCCGCCTTTCTGATCTCCGGAGATCCGTGCACCACACTCGCACAGCACCTCGGATGAGCCGGCAACTCACGGGCCTCTGACAAGGATGTCGACACCGTCCTGATGCCCTGTTGACAGTCTGTTAACTCAAAGCCGAATGGTGTTCACGCTCTATTTCTCCGCCGTGGCGCACAATGAATCCCGTATTGGAGGTGCGCACGATGTGGGATCGACTGCTGTGTGCAATTGACCAGTTTGAATCCGGCCAGACTGCCTTGGATTTCGCTGCAGCCGTGGCCTCGGCCAACGAATCCAGCGTGAGAGTTCTCCACCTCCGCGAACTCTCCAAAATGGCCCGCGTCATCCCGCTCGAGACTCCGGCCCAGGCTGAGGAATTGGTGCGGGACACCGTGATGTCGCTTCGGATGCGCGGGATTGCAGCCGAGGGTCGGTCTTGTTCCGCACTGGAGGATCATGTCGCACGTCGGATCGTCGAGGAAGCGATGCTCTGGGAGTGCCAGGCGATCATTCTCGGATCTCGACGCCTTCGCGGAATCGGCAGACTCTCTGGCCGCGGCGTACGGGAGCGGATCCTTAGGGCGTCGTCTCTGCCGGTGCTCGTGGGACCTCCTGCCGAGAACAACGGGATCTACTGGCCACCACGATTTCGGTCTGACCAGGGCCAGTCCGCCGATGCTTCGGCCTCCTAGGGACAGCATGCGGCAGACAAGACCTCCCGGCAGGTCGTCGATTTTCCGTTGAGTACGGCGACGGTGGGCACAAACGCAGCCACCCTCATTGTCTACGGGGCCTCACTGGTCGTGGTCATGTGGTGCGTCGTCGACGTGACCAGGAGGCCACGAGAGGAAATGTCACTTGGAAAAAAGGCGGCCTGGGTGATCGCCTCACTCGCGGGGTGGCTCGTCCTTGGAATCGTCGGTGCAGCGATCGCCGCGTTCTATCTGGTTGGTCCGCGTCGAAGGCTGAACGCCCAGAGATGGTAGTGATCGACGTTCTCTGACCGGGGCGGATGCGCGCAAGCCGAGAGCCCCGCACTGTCTGGTCAGAGATCGATGAGGCCCTGGTCACGCCGGTGGTCTGTAGAGCAACCCTGAACAGCCGCAAATGAGATGGGGCCTCACGGATTTCGTGGAGTGAATCGAACGAGAGAACAAGTCAGTTCACTCGGCCCGGTACCTCCCTGCCGCTCGCGCGACATGCATGTCTCCTTGTATCGTCCGAGGAGCAGGCCGCCGCGTTGCCGTTGATCGCCCGACGCTGGCAGAGTCCGGGGGAATCGACCCGGAAAACCCCTTGTGCCAGGAATGATCGACGTGCGAAAGTCGGGTCCAGAGAGGACAGAGAGGGAGGCCCCGATGAGCAGCACAGAGGCTCGATCTGACGATGGGAGCGGGAGCGATGGGCCCGGGCCCGTCGACATGAAGCTGGAGGTGCTTGTCCTCCCCGTCTCGGATGTCGACAGGGCGGAGGATTTCTACCGGCGACTGGGATGGCGAGTCGATGCCGACGTCAGCGTTGAGGCGCTCCGTCTGCTCCAGTTCACGCCCCCCGGCTCCCCGTGCTCCATTCAGTTCGGAACGAATCTCACGCCAGCTGCGCCGGGTTCAGCTCGGAACGTGTACCTCGTGGTGGACGACCTAGAGGTCGCACGAGCCGAACTGGCCGGTCGTGGGGTGGCTGTGAGCGGTGTCTTCCATGAAGCGACCCTTGGAGGCCGGTTTCAGGAGCGAGGGTCGAAAGCGCGCCTGGAAGGAACTTCGGCGAAATCGGGCAGTTACGGCTTGTTCGCTTCATTCAGCGACCCGGATGGGAATTCGTGGCTCTTGCAGGAGATCACAACCCGGTTGCCCGGTCGGATCGATTCGGCTGCGACGTCGTTTGCCTCGGTACGAGACCTCGCGGACGCCATGACGCGTGCCTCCAAGGCGCATGGCGAACACGAGAAGCGCATTGGCGAGGCCGACCCGGACTGGCCCAACTGGTATGCGGCGTACATGGTGGCGGAACAGTCAGGCGGCGAACTGCCGACGTGACCACGGATGCCTGTGGGTCCGCATCGCCTGGTGCCGTACTCGATGAGCACTGGTCCCGGGAGGTCGCCGCGTGGTTCTCGGCTGCACGGAGCGACCCGGGCGACCCGATCGCTTCAGCCGCCTACAGGGCACTCGAACGACAATCGGATCGGATATTCCGCCTCCTGACGGACGATCACTCGGTCTCGCCGGTTCGGGTCGCGTTCACCGACTGCCGCTCACCCTACGAGAGCGACGAGGAGATGATCACCGCGGTTCGGGAAACGGGGGTGCTCGAGGTCACGACCAGTGGAGTGGACCCGGAGAGGTCGCACCCTCTCCTCGGCTCCGAACGTGGCGGCGCCTATGACAGGTTCCGGGCTGTCCACGATCTGGTCGGACATGTGCAGCCCGGGTGTGGATTCGATCGACACGGAGAGTTCGCAGCATGGCTGGCGCAGGAACGCCTGTACATGGGGTTGGCGCGTGCTGCGCTGGGGACCGAGCTGCACGCTGAGCACAGCGTGTGCTGGACGACCGGAGCCTTCAGCGACCACAAAGCGACACTCCTCCCGCGGCGCTACATCGATCGCGCTCGCGCCGGGCTTCGTGGCCGAAGGGCGAGCGAACAGTCCACTGGTCCGGGAGAGAAGAGGGGGGTGGCGCGATGAAAGGCACTCCCGCATACGAGATCGAGCTCACCCACTTCGTTGTCACTCGCGACGTCGAGCGTTCTCGTCGCTTCTACAGCGAGGTACTGGGCGGGAAGACGATATGGTCGGGGGAACCGTCGTATGTGGCGCTCGCCAACAGCTGGATCATCATCAACCTCGGTGGCGGACCGACGGACGACAAGCCGACCGTCACCCTCGAGGTGCCATCGGACCCCGACCGGACGAGCAGCTTTCTCAACATCCGGGTTTCGGACATCGATGCCGTCTACGAGGAATGGAGCGCTCGCGGTGCTGACTTCTTGACGCGACCGAAGCAGCATGCGACCGAGAAGCGGTGCTACATCCGTGATCCCGACGGACACCTCATCGAAGTGGGTCAAACCACCCTTCCCGGCGGATGGCAGCAGTTCCTGGTCGAGCAGTAGGGGCGTCGTCCGGATGTCCTGTCTCCCATCGGACTGCGCCGACGGAATCGCCGAGGGTGCTCAGTCCCAGAGAACGGTTCCGGAAACTGCATCGAGCGACCCTTCCGACTTGAGGAGGAGATCGGTGCACTCGACGTTCAGCGGGCGACCGAGGTGGTATCCCTGGGCGAAACGACAGCCGAGCGAACGCAACCCGTTTTCCTGGACCGCGCTCTCCACGCCTTCACCGATGGTCTCGTAGCCCAGCGTGTGGGCCAGTTGCACCATGGCCGCAGCCAAGCTGTGCGCGTTGTCGCCCGGCCTCAGGCTCTGGACGAAGGACTTGTCGATCTTGACGATATCGACATGCAGGCGGTCGAGATGGGACAGTGACGAATAGCCCGTCCCGAAGTCGTCGAGCGCGATGCGCACGCCGACGGATCGCAGCTCTATGAGGTTCCGGACCGTGGTCTCGTTGTCGGCGAGCATCGCGCTCTCGGTGATCTCGAGAATCAGCGACCTGGGATCGAACTGGCACGCGTCGACGTGTGCGGTGATCCGTTGGGCCAGGTCGGGATCGACGAGTTGACCCGGTGAGAGGTTGACGCTCATGACCAGCCCGGCTCCCCAGAGTCCCTGCTCCTGCCACTCTCGCGCCTGCGTGCAGGCCGCGCGGAGGACGAAGGAGTCGATCTCGCCGATGAGCCCCAGCTCCTCGGCGAGCGGGACGAAGAGGCGCGGGTCGACCAGACCGCCGACGGGGTGGGCCCACCGCACGAGCGCCTCGAAGCCGACGATGCGGCGGGAAGCAAGGTCGTAGATCGGCTGGTAGTGCGTCAGCAGGTCGCCGTCGTGGACTGCAGCGCGCAGCTCTCGCTCCTGCTGGACGCGGGCCAGGACGGCGGCGTGCATCTCCTTCTGGTAGATCTCAAAACGATCCTTGCCGCTCTCCTTCGCCTGGTACATGGCGATATCGGCATTGCGCAGCAACTGTTCGCTGGTGATGCCTGGCTCGTCGTACGCGATGCCGATGCTGCCGGTCGAGCCGGAGGGCCGCGCCCCTTGAGGCGCGGACACACGCAGAGTCGCGAGGATACGCCGGGCCAAATGCGTGATGTCCTCGCGAGTCCCCATGTCCTCAATGAGGATGGCGAACTCGTCCCCACCGAGGCGGGCCGCAGTGTCGAGAGGACGAAGGCAGTCCGAGAGGTCGGTCGCCACCCGCTTGAGCAAGCGGTCCCCCTCTCCGTGGCCCTGGCTGTCGTTCACCGTCTTGAAGTCGTCGAGGTCGATGAACAGGACGGCGAGGTGGGAGCCGGTCTGGTCGATCCGTGCCAGGGCGTGTTCGAGCCGGTCCTGGAACAATGCCTTGTTGGCCAGCCCGGTGAGGGAGTCGTGGAAGGCTCTGTATTCCAGCTCGTCCTCGAGGCGAATGCGATCGGTGACGTCGCGGAAGCTCCAGACCCGACCGACGATCTCGCCATCCACCGTCTGCGGCCGGGAAGTCAACTCGAGGGCCCGTCCGTCTTTGAACTCGAGGGTGTCGAAGCTGTCCTTTTCCGGGTTGTGGGCGAGCTCCCTGTGCCGAGCAATGAAGGACGGGGGATTGAGGAGCTGATCGAGGACGAACGAGAGTTTGGAAGAGTTGTCACCGACGGCGACGAAGTTCGTGCTGATGCGCCAGATTTCGGAGAAGCGCCGGTTGAAACCGGTGATGATTCCCTCGTTGTCGACGACAAGGATCCCATCGGCCGTAGAGTCAAGGGTGGCGGTGAGGAGCGAAAGGGTATTGCTCAGCTGGTGCTCGGCGGCGACCTGCGCCGTGGCGTCGTGAGCCGAGATGACGAACCCTTCGACGGTGGGATCCTCAATGAGGTCGACGATGCTCAGCTCGAACGGGACAGTGGACTTGCCGTCATGACGGAGGAGATCAGCTCTGATCGTGACCGGGTGAGCCGCCGTGGCGCCGCGCGCCGCCTCGCGTAGGGCGGTGACGACCTCCCGACGGTCGGCCTCTGCCACGATGTCGGTGAGCGGTCGCATCTCGATGAGTTCTGGGTCGTGGCCCAGCACCCTGGTCATCGCCCCGGACGCGGATTCGAGGAGCCCGGTGGCGGAGACGAGCATGATGATCGAGCCGACGTTGTGCACCAAGGACCTGAACCGTGCCTCACGACCGCTGGCCAGCTCGAAGCGTCGGCGGTTGGTCAGGTCGCGGAGACACAGCAGCACGAGTTGCTTCCCTGACAGTTTCAGCGGGGTGCCCACGATCTCGACCAGGCGCCACCCCGTGACGGACTCGACCCGGATTTCGATGGGGTCGCCGACCTCCTTGTCCTGAATCGTGGTGAGGGAGCGGAGGACCAGCTCCTGGTCGTCCGGATGCACCAGGCTCAGGCCCGAGACGCCGACGACGTCGGCCAGTGACCGCCCGAAGAGACGCTGCGCGGACGAGTTGCCCCAGGCCACGTTGCCGTTCTCGTCGACGATGACCACGCTGTCGGGCAGCTTCAACATGGCACCGGCCAGCGAGGCCACGTCTTCCATGGAAGGCGGGGCGTCGGCCGCCGGGGCATCCTCAACGGATGCGGACCCCGATCCGTCCGTGACGCCACCTTCTACGGGCCGGCGCAATCGTCGCCGTCCTCTCTCTCCCCAACCCACATCTCTACTGTCGGACAACCCAGGCCCCACCGTTGGTTGCAATCTGGTTGCACAGGCACGATCAATCCCCGATGTACCCGGACAGCGGGCCTCTGGTCCTACCAGGAGGGCGAATCTAGGAAAAGGCATCCTCTGGGATCGGGAAGGGTGATGCGGGGAGTCCCGGCATCGGGTTGTCCCACCAGACCGTCTCCTCGACCCGGTGGGAGATGCGCCAGCCCTCCGGCGTGCGGATCAGTCGATCGTGGTAAGCGCCACCGACGACGAACAGCCACGGCTCGCCCTCGACCACCGCCCCGTTCGGGTTTTGGAACGACGTGTGTGCGGTTGCCTCGTCCGCTCCCGGAGCGAGGCCGACCGCCCGGTTGAGGATGAGGTGTTGGGTCCAGGTGAAGAAGGGGAGGACGGTGGCCAGCCAGTCGCCGACCTCGGCCAACGACCCTCGGATTCCGCCGGCGGAGCGATAGTCGAGGACGGCATCCGGGGCGAAGACACCCCCGAGATCGTCCCAACGGCGTCCGTCGATGACCGTCGCGTACCGTACGAGGAGGTCGTCGATCTCCCGCCGGTCGGTCAAGTGGCGCAGATCGTCGGTCATGATCGCGACCGTAACGCTCATTGGCTCCCCGCTCCATCAGGCGACCTCCTCCGGCGCCGCGGCCTCCGCCTGCGGAGGTGATGTGTCTCGGGCTGCAGGAGTTGGTCCGACCTCGTTAGGGTCGTGCGATGGCACACGAAGTGGTGACCGGGTACTGCTGGCCGCAGTCCGTCTCGCCGGGTGGTCAGGTCGGTCTGCACATGTCCTCCTCCTCCGGGCGGCCGGTACACGTGCAGGTGGCGCGGATTGGTGCACGGCGTGAGGTGGTGCTGCAGGCCGACGCGGTCGCCGCCGACGAGCATGAGACGCCGAAGGATGCCTCCTCGAGGGGCTGCGGGTGGCCGGTCGCATTGGCGCTGGACGTCGACCCGACTTGGCGGTCCGGGTTCTACGAGGTCGTCATGGAGATCGACGTGGGCGAAACGGTGCGGCGTGACTTCGCGTTCTTCGTGGTCCGTCCCTCATCAGGACAGCGCATCGTCGTCGCACTGGCCACAAACACCTGGCACGCCTACAACGACTTCGGAGGCCCGAACCTGTACACGGGTGGCACCCACGTGTCGATGCAGCGTCCGATGGCAGCCGGCTACCTGTACAAGCCGCCCGGCAAGGGCCGGCGCGTGACGGGCACGGGAGGGCCCGATCCCCAGAACGCCGCGCACGTGGGCTACATCCAGATCAACCACCTCTCGGGCTACGCGGGGTCGGCTGGGTGGCCCGATTGGGAGTTGCCGTTCATTGCCTGGGCCGAGCACGAGGGATTCGAGATCGGCGTCTGCACCAATGCGGATCTCGAGGATCATCCCGAGGTGCTCGATGGCGCCAGCCTGTACCTCTCCGTCGGCCACGACGAGTACTGGTCCCGCGGCATGCGGGACACGGTCGAAGGCTTCATTGCGGCCGGCGGCAATGCGGCCTTTTTCTCGGGCAACACGTCGTTGTGGCAGGTGCGCATCGAAGGTGACGAGCACGACGTAATGGTCGGGTACAAGGCCTTCTTCAAGAACGACCCTGTGATGGGAACGGCGAAAGAGGCCGAGGTGACGACGTTCTGGTCCGATGTCGTGGTCGCCCGTCCTGAGAATGCCATGACCGGTGTCTCGTTCACTCGAGGGGGCTACCACCGCATCGGCCGCAACGTCACCGCGGGCCTCGGCGGGTACACCGTGCACCGCGCCGGTCACTGGATCTTCGACGGCACCGGGATCGGCTACGGCGACGTGCTCGGCGCCGCGGCCACCGTCGTCGGCTACGAGTGCGACGGCTGTGTGTTCACCTACCGGGACGGACTGCCGTACCCGACGGGCGAGGACGGCACTCCGTCGACCTTCGAGATCCTCGGTACGTGTCCGACCCGGCATTTCACCCGGGAGACCGCGCCCCGCCCGCCCAAGCCGGGAGAGCCGAGTGAGCTGGAGTACATCTCGTCCCGCGTCTTCGGGACGCGTGATCCCGAGGCCATGGAGCGCATCCGGCACGGCCACGCCGTGTTGGGCGCGTACACCAACGAGGCCGGTGCGACCGTGATCACGTCGGGGTCGACCGACTGGGCACACGGATTGGCAGAGCGAGACCCACAGATCGAGCAGATCACCCGGAACGTACTGACCAGGTTGGGGGAGCAGCGCCACTCTGCCGCCAGATGACGGGTCAGGCCGGTGCGACCTCAATCAGGACGTCGCCGTTGGGCAGCATCTGAGCCGCGTCGTCGGGCGCCAGCACAATCGTCGTGAAGCGGCTCTGCACGAGTGCAGGACCGATCACCGCGACGCCAGGTCGGAGCGCGTCGCCCCCCGACCTGCCCTCCCACCTGCGGAGGAGCTGCGCCGCCCCCCGGGCAGACACCTCCGTATCCCGTTCCCAGGGTGCGTCACCAGCCCGCCCGGAGGCCGAGGTCAGGCGGGGCCATGGACCGCGCCAAAGGCGACCCGCGCACGGACCACGCCCCCGGTCAGGTCCGCAGGATGCCGCTCCTCCAACGGGAAACAAAGGGTGACACGGGGGCGTTCTAGTAGTTGGATACACAGAGAGCCACCAGACGGTGGCAAAGGAGTTGAGATGACCGATCGTTACCGCAAGGACCCGGAGGCCGTAGCCAAGCTGGGACCGAGGGAGTACGCCGTCACCCAGGAGGCCGCCACCGAGCCGGCCTTCGCCAACGAGTTCTGGGACAAGAAGGAGGCCGGCATCTACGTCGACATCGTGTCGGGGGAGCCCCTGTTCGCCTCCCTGAAGAAGTTCGACAGTGGATGCGGGTGGCCCAGCTTCACGGTGCCGCTCGACCCGGCCAACGTGGTCGAGCACCAGGACATGAGCCACGGGATGATCCGGACCGAGGTCCGTTCGGCCCACGGCGACAGCCACCTCGGGCACGTCTTCAACGACGGACCCCCCGACGAGGGCGGCCTTCGCTATTGCATCAATTCGGCCGCCCTGCGCTTCGTCCCCTACGAGGACCTCGAGGCCGAGGGATACGGTGAGTACACGAAGCTCTTCGATGGAGGGGCGACCAAGGAGGAGGTGGCCCGATGAGCGCCACGACTGAGAAGGCGATCCTGGCTGGCGGGTGTTTCTGGGGCATGCAGGACCTGATCCGCAAGCGCCCGGGGGTGATCACGACCCGGGTCGGGTACACCGGGGGAGACGTGGCCAACGCCACGTACCGCAACCACGGGACCCATGCCGAGGCGATCGAGATCACCTTCGATCCGAGCGTGACCTCCTACCGGGAGTTGCTGGAGTTCTTCTTCCAGATCCACGACCCGACGACCAAGAATCGTCAGGGAAACGATGTGGGGATGAGCTACCGGTCGGCGATCTACTACGTCGACGACGAGCAGCGCCGTGTGGCCGAGGACACCATCGCCGACGTCGAGGCCTCCGGTCTGTGGCCCGGCAAGGTCGTGACCGAGGTCGCGCCCGCCGGACCGTTCTGGGAGGCGGAGCCGGAGCACCAGGACTACCTGGAGCACTACCCCAACGGGTATACGTGCCACTTCCCTCGGCCGGGGTGGGTCCTACCCCGGCGCAGCGACGCACTGGCCGGATAGGCCGTTCCTCATGGCAAGCGACATGGTCGACCAGACGGCGGAGCCCAGTGGGACGGGATGCGTCGAGTGCCTGGCGGCGGACGGGTGGTGGCTCCACCTCCGCCGCTGCGCCGGCTGCGGCCACATCGGCTGCTGTGACAGTTCGCCCAGCCAACATGCCAGCGCGCACGCCCGAGCGAGCGGGCACTCGATCGTGCGCAGCTTCGAGCCAGGCGAGGACTGGTTCTGGGACTATGGGAGCGAGCAGTACTACGACGGGCCTGAACTGGCGCCACCGGAGCATCACCCGCTCGATCAGCCCACCCCTGGTCCCGCCGGCCACGTGCCGGCGGACTGGCAGCGACACCTTCACTGACGGACGCGGTCGGACCTCGACCGGAGAGATCGGGCGACGACACGCATATCCTGCCTTCAGGAGAGCGGCCTCGCCGAGACCGCCGGCCGTCAACGTTGGGAGGTCCTCATGCCCGCCGTCACCGTCAGTGATCTGAGCAAGCTGTCGAACATTCAGGCTCTCGACCATGCGCAGGTGGCCGAACGCCCGGTGAAGTCAGTCTCCACGGCTCCGCGGGGGCTGGAAGGGGAGGGTTTCCCGGTCCGCCGCGCCTTCGCCGGAGTCCACCTGCAAGACCTCGATCCGTTCGTCCACATGGACCAGATGGGGGAGGTCGACTATGCGCCCGGGGAGCCCAAGGGCACGCCGTGGCACCCCCACCGGGGCTTCGAGACCGTCACGTACATGATCGACGGCACCTTCCAGCATCAGGATTCGCACGGAGGCGGGGGCGTCATCAGGGACGGCGCCACCCAGTGGATGACGGCTGGGCGGGGCATCCTCCACATCGAGACGCCGCCCGAGGACCTTGTCGTGGCCGGAGGGCGCTTCCACGGCATTCAGCTGTGGGTGAACCTGCCCGCCCGGGACAAGATGATCGAGCCGGCCTACCAGGGGCTCGAAGCGGACGACGTGACGCTGTTGTCGTCCGGTGACGGCGGCGCGCTGGTGCGGATCATCGCCGGCGACATCGCGGGCCACCGCGGTCCGGGATCGACCCATACGCCGATGGCCCTGGTGCATGCCTCGGTGGCGCCCGGGGCGTTGCTCGAATTGCCCTGGGACCCTGGCTTCAATGCGCTCGTCTACCTGCTCGCCGGGTCGGGGCGAGTGGGCAGCGAGGGCCGGCCGGTCTCGAGCGGGCAACTCGTCACTTTCGGGCCCGGGGGCTTCCTCTCGCTGCGGGCCGACGACACGCAGGACTCAGGGACGAGCCACCTCGAGGCGCTGATCCTCGGAGGCCAGCCGATCGGGGAGCCGGTGGAGCACTACGGGCCCTTCGTCATGAACACCAAAGCCGAAATCGGCCAAGCCCTCGAGGACTTCGAAGCGGGCCGCCTGGGGACCATTCCGCCCAATGCCCTCATGCCCCACGTGCCAGACCCTGATCCGGTGCGCGCCGATCACACCGGGATCTGAGTCCGGAGCGTCCTGCGAGGCGCTGCGCAACACGGCGATAGCGGAGCCGGAGCCGGAGCCGAACTGCACCACCACGGCGAGCGCCGCGACGTGCACGGGCGGCCGCTCCGTTATGCCTGCGGCCGCAGACCGTCTTCGATCATGACGAGCAGCCGTCCACTCTGCTCCGGCGTCAGCGTCGCGCTCATGCACATGGAGCCGAGCAGCTGCATCAGGTCCGGCGCATCGATATCCGAACGCACCACGCCGGCCTCCTGGGCCCGGGTCAGCACGATGCTCAAGGCGCTCTCGATGCGCTCCCGCGACGCCACGCGCAGCGCAGGGTCCTTTTCGAACGCCTCGTGGAGCTCGTTCATGAAGCGCTTCTTGCCGCTCGCATAGCGGACGAACGCCTCGAGCCAGGCCACGAACGCGGGCCACGGTTCCAGGTCGGCGACCACCGTCTGCGCCACCGTCTCCAACTCCTCGACGTCGTCGCGGTAGACGGCCTCCACGATGTCGATCCGCTTGGGGAAGTGCCGGTACAGCGTACCGATCCCGACACCGGCCTCCTTGGCGATGGCCTCCATGGAGGCGCCTCCGCCCTCGTGGTCGAAGACCGTGCGTGCCGCAGTGACGAGGAGCTCGTAGTTGCGCTGGGCGTCAGCCCGCTTCGGGCGTGCCCCTTCCCCTTCGTCGGGGCGTTCGACCGTTGCCGTCGTCGACTTCGGTTGCGCCGTCATGGTCCTGCGTTCCCTCCCGGACGAAAAATGGTCTTGCAAAGCGGAGGCACCCTCCGTATACTAACCGGAGGAAGCTTCCGCTTACCAGAATACCAGCGGAAAGATCGGAATCAAATGCCTTCTTCAGTCCTTGTCGCGCCCCGCCCCACGCCCGCCGGGGGACCCGACGCCGGCCCACCCGGACGTCTCAAGAGCCTGTTCAGGACCCCTTCGGTGTTCCTGTTCGTCATTTTGGCGGCCCAGCTCATGGTGGTCCTCGACACCACCATCGTCAACGTCGCCCTCCCGCACATCCAAGAGGGCCTCGGCCTCTCCGGAGGTGAGCTCTCCTGGGTCATCAACGCCTACCTGCTCACCTTCGGCGGCCTGCTGCTGCTCGGAGCCCGCTCCGGTGACCTCCTCGGCCGGCGTCGCACGTTCCTGATCGGCATCGCCATCTTCACCGCCAGCTCCCTCTTCGGTGGGTTGGCCGTCTCCGGCTGGATGCTGCTGTCCGCCCGTGCCCTGCAGGGAGTCGGTGCCGCCCTGGCCGCGCCCTCCTCGCTGGCCCTCTTGACCACCATCTTCTCGGACGGACCCCAGCGGGTCCGGGCCATCGGCCTCTTCACCACCGTTTCGGCCGCCGGGGGAGCGATCGGCCTCGTCGCGGGCGGCGCCCTGACCCAGCTGGTCTCGTGGCGCTGGGTGATGTTCGTGAACGTGCCGATCGGCATCGCCGTCTTGCTGGTGGGACGCATCGCCCTGCAGGAGACGCCCCGTCGCACGGGACACTTCGACATCGCCGGCGCTCTCACGTCCACGCTCGGCATGGTGGGCATCGTGTTCGGGCTCGTCGAGGCGGGGACCGAGGGGTGGTCCAGCCCGATCACCATCGGTTCGCTCGCCGTCGGGCTCTTCTTGCTCGGACTGTTCGTCCGCATCGAGACCCGGGCCGAGGAGCCGATCGTGCCGCTGCGGCTCTTCGCCAGCGGGACGCGCACGACGGCCAACGTGTCACGGGGCCTGATGTATGCCGGCATGTACGGCATGTTCTTCTTCGTCGGACAATTCATGCAGGACGTGCAGGGGTTCTCGCCGCTGCGCACCGGATTGTGCTTCCTGCCCGTGCCCGCATCGGTGTTCCTCTCGTCACAGTTGGTGAGCAAGGTCCTGATCGGCCGGGTCCGCCCCAAGACCCTGATCATGAGCGGCATCAGCCTGACCGTGGTCGCCCTCTTGCTGTCGAGCCAGCTTCACGCCGGGGCGTCGTACGGGCAGATCTTCGTGAGCCTCGTTCTCCTCGGTGTCGGCTCGGGGACCGCGCTGGTCCCCCTGACACAGGCCGGTCTCGCCGACGTCGACCCCGCCGACGCCGGGGCGGCGTCGGGCTTGGTCAACGTCACACAGCAGGTGGGCGCCGCACTGGGCCTGGCGGTGCTCGTCACCGTCCTGAGCGCGGCCTCCGGCCACGCCCAGTTGCAGGCCGGGGCCGGCGTCCCCACCTCCATGGTGCACGGGCTCGATGTGACCTTCGCCGTTGCCGCGCTGTTCGGCATCGCCGCGCTGGTCATGGTGGCCCTACTGGTCCACCTGCCCGCACCCGAGCGGGCCGGGGCGACCACACCCGACGAGGACGAGGCCGAGCGCGCCCGCGCATCCGCCGACGTCGAGTTCGAGCTCGTCGACGGCGAAGGCTTCGAGTGGTCGGGCCCCGAACTGGTGGCCTGACGGCGAACCCGAACGGGTGCGCACTCCACCGCCCCGGGCCGATCCGCCAGGGTCGGCCCGGCTGCTGTCCGGCCGCCCGCGCTCAGTACTCGGGCGACACCACGGGGATGGCGCGCGAGGTCCGCACCCTCGTCCGTTTCGGCCGGCTCGCCTTCCGCTGCGCCGGGACGTCCCGGGTGGACGTCGATGAGGACCCAGGCCAACACCGCCGCCAGCACGAAGATCCCGGCGGCCCATGCGCTGGCGACGGCGTACCCGTGCACCGTTGCCTGCGCCACCACACCCTTGCTCTGCACATGGTGGGACGCCAGGTAGGTCGCCGTTGCCGCCGCGGCGAGCGTGTTCAGCAGGGCGGTGCCGATGGACGCGCCGATCTGCTGGGAGGTGTTGGTCGTGGCCGCCGTCACGCCGACGTCGTTCGGCTCGGCGTTCTGGGTGGCCGTGCTGATGCAGGGCACGATGGCCAGCCCCAGCCCGAAGCCGAGGAGGAGCTCGCTCGGCAGCACGTTGGTGACGTAGGAGGCGTCGGGCGTCAACTGGGTGAACAGGGAGACGCCGAGACCCGCCAGCAGGAGGCCGGGGACGACCAGCAGCCGGGTCCGCACGTGGGGCATCAGACGGCTGGCCACTTGGGTGGCCGCCAGCGCGTTGAGCGCCATCAGCGGGAGAAAGGCGACACCGGTCTTGAGGGGCGAGTAGTGGTCGATGGTCTGCAGCAGGTAGGTGAGGAACAGGAACGTCCCGAACATCCCGGTCACAGCCAGCAGAATGGTGATGAACGACCCGGCCCGGTTCCGATTGCGCAGCACACGCAGCGGCAGGAGGGGATTGGGGCCCTTGCCCTGCCACACGATGAACGCGGCGAGCAGGAGGGCCGCTACCACCAGCGCCACGATGACATCCGTGGCGCCCCACCCGCTCGTGCCGGCCTCGCCCAGCCCGTAGACGAGGGCGACCAAACCGCCGCACCCCAAAATGACACCCAGCACGTCCAGCCGGATCCCGTGGGTTCCCTCACGGTTGGGGATCAAGGTGAAGGCGCCGAAGAGGACCAGCGCCGCAATGGGCAGGTTCACGTACAGGCACCAGCGCCAGTCGACGTACTGGGTCAGGAAGCCGCCGAGGATGAGCCCGAACGCGGAGCCGGCGATGGCGATGGTGGCGTAGATCCCGAAGGCCCGTCCGCGCTCACGGGGCTCGCTGAAGGTCGACGTCAGCAGCGACAGCACCGACGGCGCCAACAACGCGCCGAACAGGCCCTGCAGTCCGCGGGCCCCGATCAACATGAGCGTCGTCTGGGCCGCTCCGCCGAGGGCGGACGCCAGCGCGAACCCCAGGACCCCGGCCATCAGCGTCCGCTTCGGGCCGAACATGTCGCCCAGACGCCCGCCCAGGAGGAGGAAGCCTCCGAAGGCAAGCGTGTAGGCAGTCACCACCCACTGCCGGTCGGTGTTGGAGAACCCCAGAGCGTGCTGGGCCGAGGGCAGGGCGATGATCATGATCGTCGTATCGAGCACAACCATCAGCTGCGCGGCGGCGATGATGATGAGGATCCACCAGTGAGCCCGCGTCGTCCCCGTCGGTGCCGAGCCGGCACCGGGCCCCTGCAACGTCGTCACCGCGCTGCTCACGGGGCGTCGCGCTTCGAGAGGATCCGATCGACCTGGTCCTGCCCGAGTGGTCGGTGCGCCAGCTCGGCATCGGTCGGTCGCATGCCGGCGATCAGCAGATCGAGATGCCGCTTCCACGCCTCGGGTGCGTTCGCCCGCGTCGTCTCGAGCACGCCCCGGATCGACCACAGCACGAGTGAAATGTCGGTGCTCTTCAGGTCGAGGCGGATCCGGCCGTGCTTCTGCGCGTCGGCGAGCAGGGCGGCGATGAGCTCCCGCGCCGTGCGCACCAGTGGGTGATCGGAGCTCCAGAGCTTGGGCAGGCACCCGAGATGCTCCGCCTGGTACCCGCTCGATGCCTGCAGGAAATGCTCGAGGCCCGTCCCGTCGGGACGATCCGCCGCCTCCTCGGCCATCACGATCGTCGCCTCCAGGACCTCCGACACCAACGCGTCGATGAGCGCCTCCTTGGACGGAAACCGTCGATAGAGCGTGCCCATGCCGACGCCGGCCACCCGGGCCACGTCGGCCACGCTGGCCTCGAGTCCCTTCTCCTCGAAGACCTGACCGGCGGCGACCAGCAGGCGTTCCCTGTTCTTCTGGGCGTCGCTGCGCATCGGCCGGGCCAGGGTCGCCGTCGGGGGTCCACTCCGCGCCTCCGCCGGGCTCGTATCCGGAGATTTCACTCCGGTTACCCTAGTGGGCAAGCGGAGCCAGTCCATTTCGAGCCCCGCACGTCGCCCCGGCGCCCCAGCCCTCTGGGCCAGCATGGGGCGCATGACGGATGGACGGGCATGACGCCATGACGGACGCAGACGGATGGGACGCGGGCAGGGACGCCTACATATGGCAGCTCCCGAAGGCCGAGCTGCACGTGCACATTGAGGGCACGCTCGAGCCGGAGCTGGCGTTCGAGTTGGCGGCTCGGAACAACGTCGAACTCCCCTATGCCGACGTGGCTGCATTGCGCCGTGCCTACGTCTTCGAGGACCTGCAATCGTTCCTCGACATCTACTACGCCAACTGCGCCGTGCTGCAGACGGAACAGGATTTCTACGACCTCACGTGGGCGTACCTGTCCACGGCGGTCGGCCAGGGCGTGCGCCACACCGAGATCTTCTTCGACCCGCAGACGCACACCGAGCGCGGCATCGCATTCGAGACCTGCTGCACGGGTATCCGCCGCGCCCTCGACGACGGCGTGACGCAACTGGGCATCTCGTCGGGACTGATCCTGTGCTTCCTGCGCGACCTCAGCGCCGAGGCGGCGCTGCAGACACTCGAGCAGGCACGGCCCTTCGCCCACCACCTGACGGCCGTCGGTCTCGACTCGGCCGAGGTCGGCCACCCACCCTCCAAGTTCACCGAGGCGTTCCGGCAGGCCCGGGAGATGGGACTCCCGGGCGTGGCCCACGCCGGGGAGGAAGGCCCCCCCGACTACATCTGGCAGGCGCTCGACGTCCTACAGGCACGGCGCATCGATCACGGCGTCCGCTGTCTGGAGGACGACCAGCTGGTCGAGCGGCTGGTGGCCGAGCAGATCCCGCTCACCGTGTGTCCCTTCTCGAACGTCAAGCTGCAGGTCTTTCCCTCGCTGTCCCAGCACGACCTTCTTGGTCTGGTGCGGCGCGGTCTCCTGGTGACGATCAACTCGGACGACCCCGCATATTTCGGCGGCTACATCGGCGACAACCTCAGCGCGGTGGCCGAGGCGTTCGACCTCGGTCGCGCCGCCGTCGCACAGCTGGCTCGGAATTCATTTCAGGCTGCATTCCTCCCAGAGGAGGTCAGGGACGCGTACCTCGACGAGGTCGACCAGTACTGCTGATCCGTCAGGTGAAATGTTGCGCCACTGTCTTTGCTGCTGCCCGCGCCTGCTCGCGGTAGCTGCCACCGAACAGCACGGCGTGGACCAGGAGCGGCGCCAGTTGGAACAGCCTGACACGCTCCTCCCAGCCGGCTTGCAGCGGTTGGATCTCGGCGTAGGCGTGAAGCAGGCGATCGGGCACCGTGCCGAACAGGGCGAGCATGGCCAGGTCCTCTTCGGCATGGCCGCCGTGGACGGACGGATCGATGAGCCACGAGCGGCCGTCCTGCCCGAACAAGACGTTGCCCCACCAGAGGTCGCCGTGCAGGAGGACCGGGCCGCCCGGCGGGAGGAGCTCTCCGAGCCGGGCGGCGACCGGCCTGACGAGGTGCTCGAGTGCGCAGCGTGCGGACAATTCGAGAAGGCGCGCACCGTAGAAGGCGTGGCCGTCCGTCGATGGTGCGGGGTCCACCGGGCAGGCACCTACCCACGACGAGCCGCCACCCCAGTGCGGGGACGCGGTCTGGTGCAACAGCGCCAGGCTGCGACCAAGTGCTTCGTCGTGCCCGGCGTTCCGCGACGTCTGGTCGACCGCCGTGGTGACCAGAAGGTCGGCTTCCACGAGCACCACCTCGGGGACCGGGGGCCCGGAGGCCGCGGAGCTGAGTTGGTGCAGGCCCTCGGCTTCGTCGAGGGAGCCCGGACCGAGCTTGGCGACGAGCCGGCGCGCACCCGCCTGAACGATCCAGGCTGTCCCACCGAGCGGGCGGACCGAGTCGACCTCGCCGACGGAAGGCGCCAGACGGCTGCGCACCTGCGCCAGTGAGTCCGACTCTCGCACGGGCTCACTCTTCCACCCCGGTGGATGTGGACGCACCGGTGAAAGCGTCCGAACGGGGGATCTCGGAGCGGCACGGCATGATGGTCCGATGGCCAAAGCGAGGATCGCCGGGCTCGTGCTCACGCCGGGGGCGAGCGCCGGACGCGACCAGTCAGGCCTCGTCGCCATCGACAATGCGGTGACGGGTACCGGTGTGTCCGTCGAGCGTGTCGAGTTTCCCGGGCAGGCGGCCGGGAAACGCCGCACCGATCCGCCTGCGGTGTGCATCGAGACGGTGCGCGCCGCCACGACGGCGCTGGCGGAAACGCTCTCCGTCCCGACCTCCCGGATCGCCATCGGTGGTCGCTCCTTCGGCGGCCGTATGTGCTCCATGGCTGCGGCCGAGGGTCTCGAGGTGGCGGCGCTGGTCTTGGTCAGCTATCCCTTGCATCCGCCGGGACGACCCGAGCGCTTGCGCACCGAGCACTTCCCCGAGGTGGGCGTGCCCTGCCTCTTCGTTTCGGGCCGGCGCGACGCCTTCGCCACGCCCGAAGAACTCGAGCGGGAGACGGCCACCATCTCCGGCCCGGTCACCCGCACCTTCGTCGACGGCGACCATTCGTTGCGCAAGAGCGAGGCGGAGGTGGCCGAGATCGTGGCGTCCTGGGTCGCGGCGAGGTCTGGACGCACCTAGGTCGCCCGGGCGCGGCGGCCGTTACGCCGCTGGGCCGGTGTGGAAGATGGGCCAGGCGATTTCCGTCCGCCAGGCCGTGTCGTCGAACGTGTCGAGACGCCCGATCAGGTAGCGCTCCCGGATCGGCCCGTCGACCGCGAGCGCGTGGTCGGTGACGTACGTCGCCAGCGCTCCATAGGCGCGGTCGATGTCGCCGTGGGAGCCCGCGTGCACGATCGTCGCCAGCTCCACGGCGGGCAGGGTGCACGGTTGGACGCGGCCCACCGGTCTGATGGCTTTCTCCGTCGGGATGAAGATGGTGAGGTCGCCCCTCTCGTCGGCGAAGAAGTCGTTGCCGATCACCGCGCCCGGGGGCCCGGCCGGCACCACTCCCTGGGCGTCGAGGGTGGACGAGAGCTCTCCCAGCGCGCCCTGGAACCACGGCCCCAGGTCATCGACGCTCACCGTCTCTGTGACGGCCGCCGTCTCCATTGCGGGCTCGCGGCGATGCCCCATGGCGAGCGCCGGCGACGGACCCTGCAACAGCTGCCGGAGGGTGGCGACCGCCTCCTGGGTCTGGGCCAGGTCCCGCTCCAGCCGGGCCAGGTGTCCAGCGATGAGCTCGTTGCGTGCCTCGACGTCGGAGGCGTGCAGAACGGCGCCGATCTGCTCGAGGGGCATGTCGAGTTCCCTGAAGCGCCGGATGACCTGTGCCGTGGGGATCTGCTCGGTGCTGTAACGGCGGTAGCTCGAACGGGGGTCGACCTCGGCCGGGACGAGGAGTTCGAGCTGATGGTAGTGGCGCAGGGTCTTGACGCTGAGGTGGGTGGCCCGGGCGAAATCGCCGATGGCTAGGGACGGCGCCATGACGTGCAGTCTCGACCCTCCCCCCGGGGGAGAGTCAAGGCGACACGGGCCCTTGACCCTCCTGCCTCAGGACGCCCGAGGGTGGTGGTGTCAGTGATACACGAGAGAGGAGTTGCGCTATGCGCACCACCGAACTGTCCGGCGTCGTCGCCCAACACGTCGCCGCTGTCAACGCCTTCGACATCGACGCCATCGTGGCGACGTTCGCGCCCGATGCGTACGTGAACGACGCCCGTCGCGAGATCAACGGCACCGACGCCATCCGCGCCTGGGTGGCCAAGGAGATAGTGGGGGACCACGTCACCATGGAGGTGCGAGAGGTCGTCGATCACTACGGCGACACCATCGTGCGCGCCCGCTACGACGGCACCTATGACAAGACGAACCTGCCCGACGAGTTGGTCCTGTCCAACTACTTCAGCATCCGCGACGACAAGATCGTGAGCCTGGCGGTCATCTTCAACGAGCCGTCGCCGTACCCGTCCACCGCCTGATCGTCGCCGGGCTGCCCGCCGGGCGTCCCAGCGGGCTGGCACCGCCGGGCTGGCACCGCTCAGGACCCGTGCCGGCTGTCAGCGCCGCTGGCCCCGACGGAGACCGGCTCGGCGCGGCTCAAATGGGACACCAGCTCCTCCCGGTTGGCCACCGTCTTGGTGTGCATGTGGTGAGGCCACCAGAAGTGGAAGCCCCGCACCGCGGCGAGGGTCGGCACAATCCGAGTGGCCAGGACGTTCGAGGCGAGCAGCACGCCCAGCGCAACGGCCGCGCCGATCTCCTCCAACAATTGGATCCCGGTCAGGAGTAATGAGGCGAACGTCCCGGCCAGAATCACCCCGGCCGCAGTGACGGCCGGCGCCCCTTCCGCGATGGCGACGCGGGCCGCCTCGTGTGACTCGACCCCCTGCTGGAATTCCTCGCGCAGGCGGGTCGCCATGAGGATGTTGTAGTCGGTGCCCACGGCGATCACGAAGATGTACACGATGATCGGAATGGAGAAGTCCAGGCCGTCGTAGCCGAGCCCGCTGATGAAGATGTAGGACACCACGCCGAGGGTCGCCACATAGGTCAGCAGGATGCCGATGAGGAGGTAGACCGCGCCGGCCAGCGCGCGCAGCAGGAGTACCAGCATCACGGCCACGACCAAGAGTGCCAGCAGCAGGATGTTGCGGGTGTCGATCTGGAGCGCCGCCTTCACGTCGGTCAACGTCGCGGTCGGCCCGCCGGTCACCACGGTGGCGCCCGGCACGGTGTCCGCGATGGCGGCGCGGATGGGTCCCGCCATGTCGGCAATGGCCTGGTTCGAATAGGGATCGTCCTTCAGGAGGAACTCGATCAGGGCGGCGCTGTTCCCGGATCCGTACTGCACGGGAAGGACCTGCGCCACACCCTCGGTGTGGGCGAGCTTGGACGCCAGCGCGTCGACCGAGGTGGGGTCGAGTGGCGATGACGAGCTGACGAAGACCTCACTCGGTCCGAGGAAGCCGGCCGGGAAGGCCGAGGAGATGGTGTTGTAGGCCTCGGTCGAGGGATTGTTCTGTGGCAGCTCCGCCAACTGGTTGTAGGTGACCTTCAGGTTGAGGACGCCCGAGGCGAGGACGACGAGGACGACCACGCTGCCGAGGAGCACGATCCCGGGGCGCTTGGCCACGGCCGCGCCCATCCGTTCGGAGCGCGTCCGGTGAGCCGGGTCGTGGGGCTTGGGCGTGCTGGGCCAGAAGACGGCGGCGCCGAACAGGCTCAGGATGGCGGGCACCAGGGTCAGGGCAGCCAACAGCATGAGCCCGACGCCGATGATGAGTCCGGGGGCAAGGGAGCGCAACTGGCCGATGGACGCCACCAGCAGAGCGGCGAAGGCGAGCATGACCGTCGCAGCGGCGGACACGATCACTTCGCCGGCGCGGCACAGAGCGACCATCAGGCTCTCGTGTGGACCCTGCCCCTTGGCCATTTGCTCCCGGTAGCGGAACAACATGAACACGATGTAGTCGGTACCCACGCCGAACATCACGACGATGAGGAGTGGCGCCAGCTCCGTGCTGACCGAGAATCCGAACCACTGGGCGAAGAACGCGGTCAGGGACGTGGCCATCTGGTGCACCAGCCCGACGACCAGCAGTGGCAGGAAGGCGATGATCACGCTCCGGAAGACCAAGGCCAGCAGGATCAGGATGAGGAGCACCGTGGCGATCGAGATGATCTTCTCGGCCCGATCGAACGCACTGGCCTGATCGACCGAGATGGCGGCGCTCCCGGTCAGCTGACCGCGCAGGCCCGACCCCTGCAAGAAGGCGTCCGTCTCGGCGCGCAACGTCTTGACGGCCGCATTGGGGCCGTCCTCGCCGGGCTGTCCGGTCATGGAGACATCGATCAGCTGCATCTTCTGGTTCTTGGCCAGGAACAGCGGCGATGTGGTCACCGACGTGACCGAGTCGATGTGCTTCTGGTCGAGGGTGGCGGCGAGCGCGGTGATCTTCTGGAGCTCGGGCGCCGTCAGGACCGAGTTGTCCCTGGCGTTGACTTCGATGATGCCGCCCGCCGACGCCTCCGACGGGAAGTCGCGCGAGCGCGATCGCCTGCGCCTGCGTTGACTGGTACGACGCCGGCAGGCCGTAGCCCGCGGAGGTGAAGCCCGAGAGCGAGGGTGCGAGCGCCACGAGCACGACGCCGAGAACGATCCAGGCGGCGATGACGAACCACCGCCAGGCCACGACGCCTTCGGCCAACCTCCGGCTCACGACAGTCCTCCTCGCCCGCCGACGCTGGCACAGTGTCGAGCGCGGCCTATCGTGGTCGGTCCGGCGCCGAAAGGCAACGATCCTCCGGACCCCCGCCGTCCACCAACCCCTCGCGTGGAACCGATTGTGCCGCCGGCGTTGGGTCGGCGGGTCAAACCAGGGCGGTGCCGTTGGTGAGGGCGGTGTGGGTGAGGGCGGTGTGGGTGAGGGCGGTACGGAGGGCGCGGTAGCCCGCGGAGGTCTGCTCTACGAACGTGTCGTCGCGGGCCAGGTCGCCGCGTTCCAGCCAGGTGAGTGTCGTCTCGACGAGCCATCCGAACAGCGCCTCGGAGTGCCAGGCGTCGAGCACGTCGTCGCCCGTATCGAGCCCGCTGAGCTGGCGCACGACGGAGACCGATACCGCGCGCAGGTCGGCGGCATACGTCGCGAACTGCGGCTCGCGGGCCGCGTGGCGCCACAACAGCGTGAAGGCGGCGGGGTCCTTTCGAGCCACGGTCAGCAGCGTCCGTGGGCCCAGGCCGGTGTGCGTCGGCAGCGCCAACTCGGCACGGAGCTCCACACCCAGGTCATCGAACACCTGCTGGAGGATCTCGCGATAGAGCTCCTCCTTCGACCCGAAGTGGCGGTAGACGATGAGCTTGGTCACCCCGCAGGCGGCACCCACGTCATCCATGGAGGTGTCGGCAAATCCGGCCGACGCGAAGGCCAATGCGGCCCCGTGCAGGATGGCCGCGCGTCGCTCGGCCCGTGGAAGCAGCTTGCTCTCGGTTTGTATACGCGGCAGTATATACCGCACAGTTACAGGGACCCGGAAGGAGCCGCCGTGGGTACCGCACAGGTCGAGTTCACCGAGGAGGAGCTCCTGAGCGACTGCACGGTCGCCGAGCCGCTCATCGCCGGCGGGGTCCGCTGCCACGGTGGGTTCGACGACGAGGGCCGGTACGTCTCGCCGCGCACCAAGTTCCGGTCGCCGGCCATCGCAGCCTGGGGAGAACAGAACTCAGCACAATTCTCGACCGAGCTGATCGACGTCCCACTGGAGTGGTGGGAGCGCTCGTTCCCCAACGCCGAGCAGGCTCGTTTCCTGATCCGCTCCGGTGTGCCCGAACCGCTGATGGCGACCTTGACCCGGATCGGGACCGTCGAGGGATTCGGCGCCAATATCAGGCTCTTGCAGCCCGAGGATCTGCAGCGGCATTTCGTGGAGGACATCGGCGGGACGGCGATCGACCACCTCGGTCGTGGATTGTTCGAGGCCCACGGTCGCGACGAAGCCGGTTGGGACGAGGAGGCGGGCCACAAGGACATGTGGTTTGCCGCCCGCGACATCGCCTTCGACCGGTCGTGTGAGGCGCTCGACATCGAGGCGATGCTGGCCCGGATGGGATTCGGCCCGGGCCGATCCGGCGCCGATGCCGCCCGCCTGCTGCCCCAGGACATCAGCCACGAGCTCGAGGTGATGGTCTCGCTCATGGTCCGGGTCCTCTTCATTGAGATCTCCGCCTTCCACACATTCGCCTGGGCCGAGGAATGGATGTCGGATACCGAGCTGGTGGCGGGCGATGGCGAAGCCGCCCGGCTCGTGGGGTTCATCAGGGCCGACGAGACGCCGCACGTGGGGTACCTGCGCGCTGCGTTGACGGAGATGCGGGACCGCACGTGGCGCGGCGAAGGGGGGCGAACGTACGACGGCACCGACATGGTGGGGCGCATCTGGGAGCCGCTGCTCGCCCACAGCCTGGGTCCGGTCCGTGAAGAGGGTCGGCGTGCTGCGTCGGCCGAAGTGGAGTTCTGGTGCGCGCAGCGGGCCAACGGAGCGGACATCCTGGCCGAGTTCTCGTCGCTCGGCGCCGCATGAAGTTCGGGGTCTTCTACGAGCACCAATTGCCGCGCCCGTGGGAGGCCGACTCCGAATACCGCCTCTTGCAGGACGCGCTCGAACAGGTCGAACTGGCCGATCGTCTCGGCTTCGACGTGGTGTGGGAGGTCGAGCACCATTTCCTTGAGGAGTACAGCCACTCCTCGGCACCCGAGGTCTTCCTCGGCGCGTGCAGTCAACGGACCAGGGACATTCGGTTGGGCCACGGGATCATCCAGACCGCGCCGGGTTACAACCACCCGGCCCGCACGGCCGAGCGCGTGGCCACGCTCGATCTGCTCTCGGGTGGGCGGGTGGAGTTCGGCTCCGGGGAGTCGGGTTCGGAGGCCGAGTTGGGAGGATTCCAGGTCGACCCCGCAACCAAGCGCGAGGCGTGGCTCGAAGGCCTGCAGGTCACGTTGCGCTGCATGACCGAAACGCCTTTTACCGGGGTCGACGGTCGCTTCGTCCAGATGCCGCCGCGCAACGTCGTGCCGAAGCCGATGCAACGGCCGCACCCTCCGCTGTGGGTGGCGTGCTCCCGCCGGGACACCATCTTGTTGGCGGCCGAGAAGGGCATCGGCGCACTCACCTTCGCCTTCATCGATCCCGAGGAGGCTGAGAAGTGGGTGGCGGACTACGAGCAGACGCTCGCCGACCGTTGCGTCCCGGTCGGACTGGCCGTGAACCCGAACATCGCCTGCGTGACCCAAATGATGTGCCATCCCGACGAGAAGGTGGCGCTCGACCGAGGCTTGGAAGGCGGCAACTTCTTCGGGTACTCCCTCGGGCACTACTACGTCTTCGGCGAGCACCAGCCCGGCTCGACCGACGTCTGGACCGAGTATCTCGAACGACGGGGCGAAGTGGGCTACTCGCCTGAGATCGAGACCGCGTTGCGCCAGGAACGGCTCGGGGCCAAGCTCGCCGCGGGGGAGCGCACCGGATTGCGCGGTGCGACGGGGACACCCCAACAGGTCCGCGAGTACCTGCAGCGATTCGAGGAGGCGGGCGTCGATCAGGTCATCTTCGTGCTGCAGGCCGGCAAGAACCGCCACGAGCACATCTGCGAGTCGCTCGAGCTGTTCGGCCGCGAGGTGCTCCCGGCCTTCAAGGAGCGCGACGACGCTCAGGTCCGGGCGAAGGCGGCGCGACTGCGTCCGGTCGTTGATGCCGCGCTCGAGCGGCGCTCGCAGGTGCCCCAGCCACCCGCGCTCCCGTCCGACTACTCGTTCCCTGCCATGCCCCGCCGTTGGGCCGACGAGACGGGGAGCGAAGAGATCCGGGAATGGTTGGAGCACTTTGCCGACAACCGCGCCAAGGGCATCAGGGAAGAGGGGCTCGGGATTTTGGGCAACTGAGGCCCCCACCACAGCCCGAGCAACAGGACAAGCGTGGGGTGGCCTGCCCTACGGTGTGGCATGACCACGACACCAACCCCCGACCCGTCTCGCTGGCGGGTGCTCGTGACCGGTGCGACCGGCCGGGTCGGATTCCCGCTGGCGCGCGCGCTGGCCGAACACCACGAGGTGTTCGGGTTGGCGCGTTGCCAGGGTGACGGGGACCGTGCACGCCTCGAGCGCGCCGGCGTCGTGCCGATCGTGGCCGACGTGGCGGCAATGGACCTGGGCCTGCTTCCCGACGGGGTCACGCACGTCTTCCATGCCGCGGCGCGCCTCGGTCGCGAGGCGCAGGACAAGGATTGGCAGCAGGTCTTCGCAACGAACGCACACGCGTCGGGCCGTCTCGTGGCTGCCTGCCCGGGGGCCGCTTTCGTCTACTGCTCGACAGGCTCGGCCTACGAGTACCAGGGCCAGCGGCCGTTGCGCGAAGACGATCCCCCGGGGGTGCATCTCGGGGCGTACAGCCTGTCCAAGATCGCAGGCGAGGCCGTGGTCCGTTACGCCGCGGAGCAGGCGGGGAGCCCGCTCACGATCATCCGCATCTTCTCGACCTACGGGCCGGAAGGGGGGACGCCCGTCAACCGGTTGCGCCGTATCCTCCGCGGCGAGGAGATCGTGCTGCACCCCGACGCGCCGAACCACTACAACCCCGTCTACGAGGACGACTACGTGCGCCTTGCCATGCGCGCCCTTCAGGTGGCTGCGCCCGACCCGGTGGTAGTCAACTTCGCAGGCAGCGAGACGGTCAGCGCCGAGGAGTACTGCGCCTACCTGGGGGAGCTGGTCGGGCGGCCCGCGTTGATCCGCTACGACCCCGGCGCGCCCTGGCCCATCTGGCCCGACGTGTCCCGGATGCACGAGGTGCTGGGGCGCACGGAGGTGCCTTGGCGTGAGGGCATGCGCCGGGTCGCCGAAGCCATGGGCTGATGCCCCGATCCCAGCGCGTGATCGCACCGCTCCGGCTCTGATCCGATATGATCCGATACCCTATAGGGGTATAAGGTACGACGATCGGAGAGCCATGCGGCCGGGCTACATCGACAGCAAGGAGGCGCTGCAGAAGCGTCTGCGCAGGGTGGAGGGCCAGGTCAGAGGCCTCCAGCGCATGGTGGACGAGGACCGCTACTGCATCGAGATCCTCGAACAGGTCTCGGCGGCGACCAAGGCGCTGCAGGCGGTGGCCCTCGAGCTGCTCGACGACCACCTGGCTCACTGCGTGTCGGATGCCGTGCGCCAGGGGGGCGACGAAGCCACCGAGAAGCTCCACGAGGCCTCCGCGGCCATCGGCCGGCTCGTTCGCTCCTGATTCAGATGCTGGCAACGGCCACCGTCGTGGTGGACATCGGCCGATCGCTCCGCGAGGGCTTCTTCATGTTCTGGGAGACGCTCTGGCCCCTTGTGCTCGGGTTCGGTCTGGCCGGTGGAGTGCAGGCCTTCGTCAGCCGCGACGCCATGCGCCAGCGGCTCGGCGACCGTCGCGCCCCGTCGGTGCTCCGGGCCTCGGGGTACGGGATGGTGTCCTCTTCCTGCTCCTACGCAGCGTCGGCGATGGCGAAGTCGCTTTTCGTGAAAGGTGCGGACTACGTCGCCGCCATGGTGTTCATGTTCGCCTCGACCAACTTGGTGATCGAGCTGGGGATCGTGCTCATTGTGTTGATGGGCTGGCAGTTCGCCGTCAGCGAATTCGTCGGCGGCATCATCATGATCGCCCTCCTCGCCACGGTGGGGTCGCTGTGGCTGCGGGGACGTCTCGTGGTGCAGGCCCGGGAACGGCTGCAGGCGGCCGAGGACGGGCCCGAGCAGCAGCACGGCCCGGCGGCAGGGGACGGTGGTGGGCCACCGCTCAAGGTCCGGCTGCGGTCCTTGGCCGGCTGGGCAGACAGCGCCACGTACACGATGTCCGATCTCACCATGGTGCGCCGCGAGCTCGTCATCGGCTACACCGTGGCCGGTTTCTTGGCCGTGCTGGTGCCGACGTCGGTCTGGCAAGCGGTCTTCATCACCGGGCACGGGTTCTGGACCAGCCTGGAGAACGCCATCGTCGGCCCGTTCATCGCCATCATCAGCTTCGTGTGCTCCATCGGCAACGTGCCCCTGGCGGCGGCACTGTGGAGCGGAGGGATCTCCTTCGGCGGCGTGATCGCCTTCATCTTCGCGGACCTGATCGCGTTCCCGTTGCTCCTGATCTACCGCCGGTACTACGGGACGCGGTTGATGCTCCGCATGCTCGCGGTGTTCTGGGCCCTGATGTCCACCGCCGGGCTCCTGACCGAATTGCTCTTCCGCGCCACCGGGTTGGTGCCGACCGTCCGGCCGACCACGGTCGCCCCTGCGCATTTCTCCTGGAACTACACGACGTATCTGAATCTGATCTTCCTGGCGCTCTTCGGCGTCCTCTACTGGATCTACCGGAACCGCGAGCGGCTGGGCGCGGGGGATCGTTACGCCCGTGATCCCGTCTGCGGCATGCAGGTGGAGAAGGCACAGGCTCCGGCAATGCGTCGGCTCGCCGATCAGCAGCACTATTTCTGCTCCGACCGTTGTGCGGAGCGCTTCGATGCCGACCCCGTTGGCAAGGTCGGTGACGGGAGGAAGAAAGGTGGAAGGGACGATGCAGCAAGAGCGCATCATTGAACGGATCGATGCCATGGTGGCAGCGGGCCGGATCACTGCGAAGGAGGCGACCCAACTGCGTGCCGCAGCGGGGACGGCGGGGTTCGACGAGGTGCTGGCGACTATCCGGGCCCGTCATGCGCAGGTGCACACGGATGCGGCGGTAGCCGCCGGGACCATGAGTCCCGGAGACGCCGAGGCCTCTCTCGAGCGGGTGCGACACGGGGAGCATTCGAATGAGCTGCGTCGGCACATCCGAGGAGCGGACTGAGACTCGAAGCGGGCAGAGCGCGACCGTTAGTCGATCTCGCCTTCTCCTTTGACCTCTGCGCCGATCTTCCCCATCTCCCGCTCGTGCCGGACGACCTCGGGGTCGAGGGTGTTGGTCTCAGCAGCGGCTTCCTCCTCCGGCGTCGGCGGACGATCAGCCGTGTGGGCTGCGGCGGCCTCAAGAATCTCTTCGACCTCGGTGGCCTCCTGCACGTCCGCGTCGGGGCGGTCCGGCCCCTTGCTGGATCCTTCGCTCATGGTCCCTCCTTCGCTTTTACAGGGAGCATTGCCAGAGGGCGACATCTCTAATCATGGGACCCCGCCGGGGCCGCCGGGTACGGGCTGAGATTGTCGGCAATTTGCGGTTCGGCGGTGGAACCGGCCGAAAGGGCGTGAGGTCGCTACAGTCCCATCCCGATGTCCGACTACGACGCCATTGTGATCGGAGCGGGTCACAACGGCTTGACGGCAGCGACTGTCATGGCCCGCGGTGGGCTCCGGGTCCTCTGCCTCGAGAAGAACCACTTCATCGGCGGTATGGCATCGACGACCGAGCTGATCCGCGGTTACCGCTTCGAGCTGGCCGGCTCCATTCAGTTCCCGGTGCCCAATCAGATCTTCGAGGACCTCGACCTGGGCGCCTGCCCGATCTACGAACCGGAGGTCCAGTCCGCCAGTATCAGCGAGGACGGCCAGCCACCGATCCTTCTCTATTCGGATCCGGAACGGCTTCTGGAGCACCTCGGCGAGACGATCGGGATGGAGGCCGTGCTCGGCATGGCCGAGGTGGCGGCCTGGGCCGAGGCACCGGCACGCGCGATCGGCCGGTTCGACGTGCGCACACCGCCCAAGTCGTTGGACGAAATGTGGGCGTGCGCCGCCAACGAGACGGAGCGCGAGGCCATTCGGACCGCCATGTTCGGCAGCGTCATGGACGTGGTCGACCGCTACCTGCCCGACCGGTCCAAGCATGCGCCGGTCCGGAGCATGCTGGCCTTCCTCGCCGTCAACTCCACCTTCCGGGGCCCTTTCTCACCCGGGAGCGCGCTGTGCCTCGCCTTCGCTCTGGCCTCGCCGGGCACGGCGACGATGTCGAAGGTGCGCGGCGGTCTGGGCACGATCGCTGATCACCTGGCCCAGTCGTTCGCCCAGCACGGCGGCGAGCTGCGACGCCACGCCAAGGTGTCCCGCATCGTCGTCGAGGGCGGCGCCGTGACCGGCGTTGAGCTGGGCGAGGGCGAGGTGGCGACCGCATCTGTCGTGGTGTCCAATCTCGATCCGACGACGACGTTCACGCAGCTGCTGGAGGCCGACAGCCTCCCCGTGGGCTTTGCCCAGCGCGTCGATGCCATCGATCACCGGGCGGCCTATTTCCAGGCGCACTTCGCACTGAAGGGGTTGCCCGAGTACCGGGTCCCCTACGAGGCCCTCAACGACACGAAACTCGGCCGGAACGTCACGTTCTTCGGCACGGCGGAGCAGATGCAGCAGGACTTCGAGGGCTGCGTGCGTGGTGAGGTTCCCTCGTCCCCGAGTTTCAATCTCCAGGTCCCCTCGCTGGACGACCCGTCGCTGGCGCCCGACGGCATGCACGCCGCCAGCAGCTTCGCCTTCTATCTGCCCATCGGCGACCGCGAGACCCAGGGTCGGCTGCGTGATCAGATGGCCGAGAGGATCGTGGCCAAGATCGCCTCGGCCGCCCCGAACTTCCCCGACCTCATTGAGCGCCAGCTCAACTACCCCGCCTACACCTACGAGTTGATGTTCGGCTGCGCGGGCGGGGACTTCACCCACGGGCTGCTCCAGCCGGAGTTCATGGGCCCGTTCCGGCCCGGACCGAGGGGATGGCCCGACGCGCCGGTACCGGTCGAGGGCCTCTATCTGTGCGGGGCCGGCTGCCACGGGGGCCCCGGTGTCACGTTCATTCCCGGTTACAACTGTGGCTACGCGGTACTCGACGCCGCCAGTGACCGGTTGTAGCGCAGCTGGCGCTCCATGAAGGCGAGGAAGAACGCCACCGAGAAGGCGAGGCTCGTGAAGAGGCTCATGACGAAGAAGATCCAGGCCCACTGCAGCCCGCGCCGTCGGCCCTCGGTGATGGTCCACAGTGGGAGCAGGACCAAGTTCACGATCGTGTAGTCCTGGGCGGCGGAGTCTGCGGCCCAATTCGTGAACAGCATCTTGACGTAGTTGATGTAGCTGGCCCGGTGGCCATAGAGGTGGACGTAGCGCACGTTGAAATACCACCCGAGGAGCAGTGAGCACACGCCGACGGCGTAGTAGATCCCTTCGAGCAGCGAGACCGGACCGGCCTGGCCCCCTGCGAAGAGTCGGCGGTTGACGGCGAAGGCAGCCACCGTGCTGGCGATGCCGAGAATCCCGTAGAACACCAGAGAAGTCGTCACCGTGGTCCTCGATTCGTACGCCGGGCGTGCGCGCACACCCTACGAGGACCATCTCGGCATCACCGTGGATCGTTCAGAGGAGTTCGAGAATCCTTTCGGGGGGCCGGGCGACAACGGCTCGGTCGCCGATCACGAAGATGGGCCGTTCCAGCAGGATCGGGTGGCGGGCGATCGCCTCAAGTAGGGCCTCGCCCGATCGATCGGCCAGCCCCAACTCGGCATAGACGGGCTCGCCCGCGCGCATCATGGCGCGCGGATCGTCGATGCCGAGCAGGTGCATCAGCTCTTTGAGGTCCGCGACGGTCGGGGGTGTGTCGAGATAGCGAATGGTGTCGGCCTGGACATGGTGCTCGTCCAGCAGGGACTGCGCCGTGCGGCACTTCGAGCACGACGGGTTGAAGTAGATCTGCGCTGCCATCCGGCCCACCCTACGTTCGCGTTCAGGACGCTCCAGACGGCGGCAGCACAGACACATGCACTCGAAATCGTCCAGGATGCCCTTGCCGTGGCCGCCGCCGCCCCGGCGGCTCGGGCATGGCGCACGCTATGAAGCGGGCTCAGCCGAACTCCCGTACTGGGGTGGGCGCTTCTGCAGGAACGCGGCCACCGCCTCCCGCATGTCGTTCGTCATGGACGCGAGGACCTGCGTCCGGTTCTCGAGATCGATGCCCGCCTGCAGGGAGCCGACCTCGAGCTGTGACCACATGACCTCCTTGGTCATGCGGACTCCCCACGGCGCGTTCGCCGCAATGAGCGCTGCGGTCTCGAGTGCCGCACTCTGCAATGCATCGTCGGGCACCACGCGCAGCACGACCCCGATGCGGTCCGCCTCCTCGGCATCGATGATGCGGCCCGTCAGCATCAGCTCCCAGGCGCGTGAGGCGCCGATCAGCCGGGGCAGGAGCCAGCTCACGCCTATGTCGCAGCCCGAGAGCCCGACGCGCACGAAGGCGACGTTGAACCGCGCCGACACGGCGGCGATGCGGATGTCGCTGGCGAGGGCGAGGGCGAGGCCGCCTCCCGCTGCCGGACCGTTCACGGCGGCGATCACGGGCTGGGGCATCGAACGTAACCGGGGTACGAGCGCAGCGATGTGGGTCTGGATGGCGAAGGTGGCTTCCACCCGGTCGAGGTCCTGGGAGTGTGGCGCAGCGCCGTACCCGGCGAGGTCCACCCCGGCGCAGAAGCCCCGGCCGGCGCCTGTGAGAACGACCACCCGGCAGGCACGGTCCGTGGCAATGCCCGCTAGGGCCTCGTGCAGCTCGGCGACCAAGGTTGTGTTCATGGCGTTCAGCCGGTCGGGCCGGTCGAGGGTGACCCGGGTGACGCCGTGGTGCGGTTGGTCGATCTGCACTGTGTCCACGTTGGGATGCCTCCGATCGGATTGGTCATATCCTGCAACAGACGGCGTGACCACCGGGTGGTGCGCTGCGACAGGAGCAGGCCATGGGGCTGCGGTACTCGAGCATTGTCGACGCACCGGTCGCTGATGTCTTCGGCTGGCACGAGCGGCCGGGCGCACTCTTGAGGCTTCTGCCGCCGTGGCAGCCGATCACGATCGCCCAGGAGTCTCCCTCTCTGGCCGACGGACAGGCGGTCCTGCAGTTGCCGGGCCGCGTGCGCTGGGTGGCGCAGCACTCCGGGGTCGATCCGCCGCACCGGTTCGTCGACGAGCTGGTGTCATTGCCGCTCCATTGGCGCCATGCACATGCGTTCGAGGCGACCGGCGAGTCGGCCACCAGGGTCACCGATACCATCGAGACGCCGGTGCCGGGCTCGTTCCTCGTGCAGACACTGCGGTACCGGCACCATCAGCTGGCGGGAGATCTGGCGGCGCACGAGCGGATGGGACGAGCAGGCCGAGGCCCGCTGACGGTCGCCGTCACGGGCTCGTCGGGTCTGATCGGCTCGGCCCTGTGTGCCTATCTCTCGACCGGCGGGTACCGGGTGATCCGGCTGGTGCGGCGCAGACCGAGTCATCCGACGGAGCGAATCTGGGTTCCCGAGCGCCCCGACCCGGTTGCGCTCGAAGGAGTGGACGCGGTCGTCCATCTGGCCGGTGCGTCCATCGCCGGCCGCTTCACTGAGGCGCACAAACGGCGGGTCAGCGACAGTCGGATCGCGCCCACGAACGCGCTCGCCCGCATGATGGCCACCCTGCCCGGTGGTCCGCAGGTGTTGCTCTGCGCGTCCGCTATCGGCTTCTACGGAAACGATCGGGGGAGCGAGGAGGTGACCGAGGACAGCCAGCGCGGGTCAGGCTTCCTGGCCCAGCTCGTGCAGGACTGGGAGGCGGCGGCCGAACCGGCGGGGGCTGCGGGCGTACGCGTCGTGCACGTGCGGACGGGCATAGTGCAGTCCGCCCGCGGAGGCAGCCTCAAGCTTCTCCGACCACTGTTCTTGGCTGGCCTCGGGGGTCCGCTGGCTCCGGGGTCGCAATGGGTGTCGTGGATCGGCCTCGACGACCTGCTCGACGTGTTCGGTCGGGCATTGGCGGACGACGCGATCGTCGGACCGCTCAACGCCGTGGCCCCACTTCCTGTGACCAACCACGAGTACGCCAAGACGTTGGCCCGCGTCCTACGACGACCTGCGCTTCTGACGGTCCCGACCCTGGGTCCCCGCGTGCTCCTGGGCGCAGAGGGCGCGCGCGAGATGGTCCAAGCGAGTCAACGTGTTGCTCCCGCCCGGCTGGCCGCGGCGGGGCACACCTTTCGCCACCCTGGCCTCGAGGCTTGTCTGCGTCATCAGCTCGGCCACATCGACGTCGCGCCGCCGGGCGAGGAGATCGGAAGCTGCCCGCGCCTCACATCGGCTTGACCCGGCAGTTCTGCGCTCCCGTGCAACGGCGGCGACGTCTCCGTAGTGTCGCGAGGATGATCACTGGTCTCCATACGCTCGTGCACGCACACGATGTCGACGCGGCACGCAATTTCTTCCGTGACGTGCTCCGTTGGCCGCACGTCGATGCGCACGATGGCTGGCTCATCTTCGGCACGGGCCCGTCGGAGCTCGGCGTCCACCCGGCAGAGCGGGGAGCCGAGCGCCATGAGATCTCGCTCGTCTGCGACGATATCGAGCAGACAATCGAGGACCTCAGGGCCAGAGGTGCGGAGTTCTCCGGCAGCATCGAGAATCGCGGCTTCGGTCGCACGATCACCCTTCATGTCCCCGGCGCCGGCGACATGCTCGTCTACGAGCCGCGGCACCCGACAGCGTTCGATCTCTGAGTGCCGGCCGGAAGCGATCCCACCTGAAGGCGGGTCGTCGGTCTGGCGGCGCCGCCGAGCGAGAGACAATGCCGAGCGAGAGACAATTCCGTCACGGGTCCGACTCCGATGTGCGGCACACGACGCCCACCAGACGGGGAACGATCTGCTGGCGCGAGAGGCCCGTTGCCGGCGACGTTCCCGGTGGCCCCGTCGCTGAGGAAGAATCGGGCCATGGACATTCACGGAAGCGCATTGGTCACTGGGGCGAGCCGCGGTATCGGGCGGGCCATCGCCGTCGAGTTGGCCCGCCGCGGGTTCGAGACCGTGGCCACCATGCGGGATACCGACGCAGGGGTCGGCATGGCTGCCGAAGCCGGCGGGCGACTCGAAATCCGCCGACTCGACGTGACCGACCCCTCCACATTCGACCTGCCGTCCGACCTGCGGATGCTCGTCAACAACGCCGGCATCGACACCGATTACCTGCCGGTGGAACACGCCAACATCGATGACTGGCGCAGGATGTTCGAGACCAACGTCTTCGGAGTGGTGGCGCTGACGTCGGCCGCCATTCCGATTCTGCGTGCGAACCAACCGGCTGTCGTGTGCACGGTGACGTCGTCGTCGATCTTCGCCTCCGTGCCGTTCTTTTCGGCGTACAGAGCATCCAAAGCGGCGGCGTCGGCGTTCGGTGACAGCCTGCGCGTCGAGGTGGCGCCCTTCGGGATCCGGGTGGTCGAGATCCTTCCCGGTCCCATCGACACCGACATGTTCCGTCTGAGCACGGGAGAGCCGGATGCGGCCCGATTTGCGGACTACCGGACATTGGCCGACGTCGCGGCGACACTGCGCACCGAGCACGCCGACCCTCGCGTCGTCGATCCAGCGCACGCGGCATCGTCCATCGCCGACGCCATCCTCGATACCGAGGGGCCGATGCGATACGGGTGCGATCCGGTGTCGCTCGAACTGCTCGATCTCTGGCGCCAATGCGATGACGAGACCGTCTACACCATGACCGGGCAGTCGCTCCTCGATCAGACCCTGTAACCGGCAGCACCTGCTCGCCGGTCGCGCGCCACGGCCGTTGGTGGCGTTCGGCACTCAGGGCACACCTCGCCGGAGAGAGCTGCACGAGGTTGGCGTCCTCGGCACGCTACGTTCGGCGTTGACAGAAAGGTCTCCGTGGATTTCGCCGTCGCCCTCGCCGTCTTTCCCATCATCTTCATTGGCGAACTCCCGGACAAGACAATGTTCGCGTCCCTGGTCATGTCGACGCGGGGCCGTCCCTTCATCGTTTGGCTGGGCTGCGCCGCCGGCTTCGCGGTCCATGTCGTCATCGCCGTCACAATCGGTGTCGCCCTGTTCCACCTCTTACCCCACCAGGTACTGGACGCCGTCGTGGCAGGGATGTTCCTTGTCGGCGCTGCGCTGGCCGTGCGTGAGGCGATCAAGGAAAAGAAGCAGCGCCAGGAAGAGCAGATCGTCGAACGCGAAGTCGCGTCGCATCGTCGCGTCGCGGTGACCGCGTTCCTCGTCATCTTTCTGGCCGAATGGGGTGACCTCACCCAGATCCTCACCGCTAACCTGGCCGCCCACTACCACGACCCTCTGTCCGTGGCCGTCGGAGCCACCCTCGCCTTGTGGGCGGTGGCCGGTCTCGCCGTGGTCGGTGGTCAGAGCCTGCTCCGATTGATCAACCTCTTCACCATCAGGATCGTCACCGCGGTGGTGCTCGTCGCCCTGGCCGGATGGGCCGCGTGGAACGCGGCCCAGTGACGCGGCGACTGCCTCGGATCTGTCGCCTCCAGGCCGGAAGGCTCAATTTGGGCCAAGGTCAGAGCAACTGTCAGGAACTCGTCGGAATGCCGTACGCCGTATGGTCGGCTGTGGCAGGGTGAGACCTGCACGGCAACGGGGGGCGACCATGGGCGGAAGGACAGCGTGGATGAGGACACTTCGTCGGATCCTGATCGGCCTCACCCTCCTCGCCGCGGCGCCGCTGGCCGGCATGGCGAGCGGGACGGTGAGTGCCGGTGCAGCGACAGCGCAGCCCTCCTTCTTCACCTCGCAGGCACCTGGTGGTGCGGCGACAGCGGGGAAGAAGGTGATCGCGCTCACCTTCGACGACGGCCCGAGTCCGTACACGCCGGCCGTGTTGTCCGTGCTCGAGCAGTATCACGTTCCGGCCAGCTTCTTCGATATCGGCGAGGAGGTGGCGCGGTATCCGCAGTACGCCAAAATGGCCGCCGCCGCCGGGTATCCCGTGGAGGACCACACCTGGAGCCACCCCGACCTGACCAAGCTGCCGGTGTCGGGTATCGCCGCACAGATCGACATGACCCAGTCGGAGATCCAATCGGTGACGGGGACGACACCGCAGTGCGTGCGTCCCCCGTACGACGCCTGGAATTCGACCGTGCTCAATCAGGTCGCCTCCGCGGGCTCACCACAATGAGCTACTCCATCGACCCCAAGGATTGGACGCTCCCCGGCGTCCAGGCCATCGTCAGCCGGGTGGTCGGTGCGGCGTTCCCCGGAGCAGTCGTCGACATGCATGACGCCGGTGGGGACCGGTCCCAGACCGTGGCGGCGCTCCCGCAGATCATCACCCAGCTCAGGGCGATGGGATACGGATTCGTCTCGATCTGCGGCAGCGGGGTCGACCGCGGTCCGCAGGTCACCGCGACCTATGCGTTCGGCAATGCGCCCGCTCCCGGGCCGCCAGTGACGTCCAACGTTCCCTTGGTCGGTGTGGCGGCCACTCCGAGCGGCAACGGCTACTGGGAGGTCGCGGCCGACGGTGGCATCTTCTCCTTCGGCGACGCCGCGTTCCACGGTTCCATGGGTGGGACGCCGCTCAATCAGCCGATCGTGGGCATGGCGGCCACCCCGAGCGGCAACGGCTACTGGGAGGTCGCGGCCGACGGTGGCATCTTCTCCTTCGGCGACGCCGCGTTCCACGGTTCCATGGGTGGGACGCCGCTCAATCAGCCGATCGTGGGCATGGCGGCCACCCCGAGCGGCAACGGCTACTGGGAGGTCGCGGCCGACGGTGGCATCTTCTCCTTCGGCGACGCCGCGTTCCACGGTTCCATGGGTGGGACGCCGCTCAATCAGCCGATCGTGGGCATGGCGGCCACCCCGAGCGGCAACGGCTACTGGGAGGTCGCGGCCGACGGTGGCATCTTCTCCTTCGGCGACGCCGCGTTCCACGGTTCCATGGGTGGGACGCCGCTCAATCAGCCGATCGTGGGCATGGCGGCCACCCCGAGCGGCAACGGCTACTGGGAGGTCGCGGCCGACGGTGGCATCTTCACTTTCGGCGCGACCTTCTACGGATCAAGGGGCGGCCAGAGCGCCGTGGATCGCTTTTTCGGCATGGCGCCGAGCCCCGACGGGGGCGGATACCTGCTGGCTGGACAGCACCCGCCCGGGTCCTGAGCGGGGAGTCCTCAGCTTCTTCCCGGGCTCGTCAATCAGCCTGGCGGCGCAGTGAACCGGTAGCCGATGCCCCGGATGGTGGTGATCCAGCGAGGGCTCTCCGGGTCGGTTTCGATCTTCAAGCGGACACGGCGGATGTGCTCGGTGACCGTGGACCGTCCCTGCCAGCGGCCGTTGGACCCCCAGACCCGCTCGAGCAGGTCCTCGCGTGAGAACACCCGTCCCGGAGCGGAGGCGAGGAAGGCGAGCAGGTCGAATTCCTTTCGGGTCATGACCACCTCGGCACCGTCGACCATGACCGTGCGGGTGCCCTGATCGATGACGAGGTCGCCGTGGTCGAGCGTCGTCGTTGGTGTGGCGGAGCCTCTCCGTAGGACAGCGCGCATCCGGGCTTCGAGTTCGGCGAAGGAGTACGGCTTGGCGAGCACGTCATCAGCGCCGAAGTTGAGTAGGGCCACCCTGTCGCGCTCGGAAGACCGCCCGGTGCAGACGATGACCGGAACCGAGCTGCGCCGCCGGATTGCTGCCAGGACGTCCGCGGTGCCGCCACCTACATCGAAGTCGAGGATGACCAGATCGGACGGGTGGGTGAAGACCGCCTCGAGCGACTCGTCCACGCCGGCGGCTTCCATGACCTCGTAGCCAGATCGCTTCAGGTAGTGCTGCAGAGCTCGACGGGTGTTGGTGTCATCCTCTGCAAGGAGGATCGTCTTCTCGGTGACACCGTGGGCCGCGGGGGTGAACACCGTGGTCGGATTGGTGTCGGCAGAACGGAAACTCTCGCCGTACGGAGGACCCTGTTCCGAGACGTCGATGGGATAGGTCATGCGACACCGCCGGAAAACCAGGCCAACACAGCGGGCACGTGGTCCAGTGGGACCCCGCCGATGCCCTGACGTCGAGCGAGCCCTTGTGGCGAGCCGACCATGTCCATTGCCCCTCTCATCCGCACCGCACCTTGTGCAGAACGGTTCATCGTGTGCCCGCACCAACCCGGTTCCTGCTTCGCAGGGACCCGCCGTCGAGCTGTGTCCTTATTGTCGGCAGATGACGCAACCGACTCCATAGGACTTTCGGACCAGAAAATTGGGCGTTTGTAGTGCAAACGCGCTGCTGCTGTATCTCCACGGACGCAGAACCCCCCTCGGCGCCTCCGCAGTTCTCAGCCGTCGTCGGGCAAGGTGAACCGGTAACCGACACCTCGAACTGTGGTGATCCAGCGGGGCGAATCCGGATCGGGCTCGATCTTGAGTCGGACCCGGCGGACGTGCTCCGTCACGGTGGAGCGCCCTTGCCACTCCTCGGTGGAACCCCACACCCGCTCGAGTAGGTCCTCGCGGGAGAAGACTTGGCCCGGCGACGCCGCCAGGAATGCGAGGAGATCGAACTCTTTGCGAGTCATCGGGACCGACTTCTCGCGCACGGTCACGGTCCGCGTGTCGCGGTCCACCACGAGCTCTCCATGGTGAAGGGTTGTGGCCGCCGGCTCGCCGTTGCCGCGGCGGAGGACGGCTCGCACCCGGGCCTCGAGCTCAGCGAAGGAGAACGGCTTGACGACGAAGTCGTCGGCCCCCAGGTTGAGGGTGCGGATCCTGTCGTCCTCGGAGTCGCGTCCCGAGCAGACGATGACCGGCACCGCGCTGTGCCGGCGGATCTTGGCCAGCACATCGGTGCCGTCGAAGCCGGGTAGTCCCAGGTCAAGGATCACGAGACTGGCCGAGTGCTGGAAGACTGCCCGCAGCGTGGATGGTCCGTCGATGGCCTCCGTGACCCGGTACCCGCTCCGCTCGAAGTACTGGAGCAGCGCACTGCGACAGCTGTGATCGTCCTCGGCGACCAGAATGGTCAGTTCTCCCTGCTCGACTCCTCCCGGCGAAGCCAGTGGGTTCGTGCCGGCCGGGTTGAGCGGCCTGAGGCCGCCATGGTGGGCCGGGACGCGTGTCGCCACGCCAACGGGCGGGTTCATGCGCCGACCCGCTCCGCATAACGGTCCGGAGTCCTTAGCTGTTGCAGGGGTGTGTGACCCATGCTGTGATTGTCGGCTGCGGTTTCGCGAACCTTGAGAAATCGCTCAAGTCCCGAAACGCAGGCCGGATCGCCGAGCGCGCCATGGGTCGTTCTGCGCACGAAGGGCCGCCGCGCCGCGGACTCTTTCGACCGCGGTGTTTCATTCGACGCAACCAACACTGTGTCCACTGGTCCAAGTCCACTGGTCGAAAAAGGTTGCGCCGACACTGCAAAGTCAGGGGTCTCTCCGAGTGCTTTGACGACACCGCCGAGGCCCCTCAGAAAGGTTGCGTCAAGGTTGCGTGGGCTCTGCAACCGTTCGACAACGTTGGCGCAACCGTCCTGCAAGAGGGTGATCTATTAGAGTGGTGACCACTCCTGAATACGTGAAATGGCCTTGGTCAAATGATGGCTTCAGGAGAAAAGTCGCACCGGTCGGATGGTGCAAATGAAAGAGGGGGAAACAAACGTGGGATCGACAACGGATCCGCTTTCCACCGCGCAGGAGTCGACAGAGGCGGGTATCGAGAATCTCTGGTCCGAGTTCAAGCGGACCGGAGAGCAGTCACTTCGTAACCAGCTGATCATCTACTACTCGCCGTTCGTCAAGTACATCGCCGGTCGCGTGTTGGCCGGGTTGCCTCGACACTTCGACGAGGAGGATCTCGTCAGTTACGGCATCATCGGGCTCATCGATGCGATCGAGCGGTTCGAGCTCGATCGCAACCTGCGTTTCGAGACCTACGCCATTCCGCGCATCAAGGGGGCGATCATCGACGAGCTGCGATCGATCGACTGGGTTCCCCGGTCTGTTCGCACCAAAGCCCGAGCGGTGGAGCAGGCGTTCACGCACTTGGAGGGCACGCTGCGGCGGACGCCGAACGAGGCCGAGGTCGCTGCCGAGTTGGAAATGTCCGTCGGCGACTTCCACAAGGCACTCCGCAAGATCTCCACGGTCGGCATGATGGCGCTCGACGAGGTGCTGCGGGGCGGCGACCGCTCCGAGCGTTCCACGCTGGGCGAGACCCTGCCCGACGGGTCCTGGGGGCCGGTCGACACCTTTGAGGCCAAGGAATCCAAAGAGGCGCTGATCATGGCCGTGGACGGCATGCCCGAGCGGGAGCGGACCGTCCTGATGATGTACTACTACGACGGTCTGACGTTGACGGAGATCGGTCAGGTCCTCGGGGTGACCGAGAGCAGGGTGTGCCAGATCCACACCAAGGCGCTCCGCCAGCTCCGCTCGAAGCTGGCGGACCGACCCGAGACCGTTCGGATGAACCCGGCCAAGGTAGGAACCGCGCCGGCGCCGGCACGTCGCACGGGACCCCGGGAGCGCCCCGGTCGAGCCCGCCTGCAATTGCTCGCCAGCTAGTCACACGCAGTTCACAGAGTTCACTCACTCCACCCGGCGGCCGTGCGGTCGCCGGGTGGAGTTCTTTCGGTGGGCAAACGGCACGGGCTGCCCTCCGGCCCAAAGGCCGATACGGTACGGCGTCCGACCAACTCGAGCCCAGGGAGCACATCATGCCGTTGCACAAGCGGGAATCCGCCCGGGACGAGGTGCTCGATTCGATCTACGCCAACCGGGACCTCATGGCGAATCTCCCGTCGACGGTCTGTCCTCACGTCGAGATGCTTCCGGGCGAAGCCTTCCAGGCGATCTCCGACGAACTGCTCCTCGACGGGAACGCGCGCCAGAACCTGGCGACCTTCTGCCAGACCTGGGAGGAGCCCGAGGTCCACAAGCTGATGGATCTGTGCATCGACAAGAACCTCATCGACAAGGACGAGTATCCCCAGAGTGCCGAGATCGAGCGGCGCTGCGTCCACATTCTGGCCGACCTGTGGAACGCACCGGCGCACGTCGATGCCGTTGGCTGCTCGACCATCGGTTCCTCCGAGGCCTGCATGCTCGGCGGCATGGCCGCCAAATGGCGCTGGCGGGCCAAGCGCCGTGCGGCCGGGAAGTCGACAGAGTCGCCCAACATGGTCTGCGGGCCCGTCCAGGTGGTCTGGCACAAGTTCGCCAAGTACTGGGACATCGAGATGCGCGAGATCCCGATGTCCCCCGGCCGCTACTGCATGGATGTCGAGCAGATGCTCGAGCGCGTCGACGAGAACACCATCATGGTGGTGCCGACCTTCGGCGTGACGTACACGGGGGCCTACGAGCCCGTGCTCGAACTCTCCCAGGCGCTCGACAAGCTGCAGGAGGAGACGGGCCTCGACATCGATATCCACATCGACGGGGCGAGCGGCGCCTTCCTGGCTCCCTTCTGCGCCCCCGACATCGTGTGGGACTTCCGGATTCCGCGTGTGAAGTCGATCAGCACGTCGGGGCACAAGTTCGGGCTGGCCCCCCTCGGGGTGGGCTGGGTGCTGTGGCGGGATGTCGCGGAGCTGCCCGACGACCTCATCTTCCATGTCACATACCTCGGCGGGGACATGCCGGTGTTCCAGATCAATTTCTCCCGGCCCGGCGGACAGGTAGTGGCGCAGTACTACAACTTCGTGCGGCTGGGCAGGGACGGCTATCGCAACGTCCACAATGCCTGCTACGACACCGGCAAGTTCCTGGCGGAGGAGGTGGTCAAGTTGGGCCCCTTCGAACTCCTGGCCGACTCCAACCCTCAGACCGGGATCCCGTCGGTGGCCTGGCGGATCCGGGAGGGCGAGGACCCGGGTTACACGCTCTACGACATCGCCGACCGGCTGCGGACCCGTGGTTGGCAGGTGCCGGCCTACCCGCTGACGGGGTCAGTGGCCGACATCTCGGTCCAGCGGATCCTGGTGCGCCAAGGCGTCAGCCAGGATCTGGCGAGCATCCTGCTCGACGACATGACGAAGGCCGTGGCCCACTTCGACCGCCACCCCGTCACGGTGCCGATGACCAAAGAGGAGTCGGGCGGCTTCAGCCACCTGTAGTCGACGCAACCGCCATCGGCGGTGCGTACGACCAGTCGACGTGCAGCGGACGGCGGCGCAGGAACCGGGGCTTGCCCACCTTCGCCGGGCGGTCCGTCGTCCAGGGCGCGGGAGCGGCCAAGGTGACCCCGGCCAGGGCGCGGAGCGCGGGTTCGTAGGCGGAGCGGATCCAGGCGAACCGACGCCACGCCTCATCCTCCCGGCCCGGTTCGATGTCGAGGAGGCCCGCCAGGGAGGCCATGGCGGCGACGTACTCGTCGCGCGTGACGCTCACTGATGGTGCCGGCTCGCCGGAGTGGGCCATGAAATCCTGCAGCCTCGACGGCGGAGCGAGAGGCACGTTGACGGCACGGGCGATCCGGACGACGAGGGGCATTCCGTAGACGAGGACCGTCAGCGGACCTTTTTGCACGTCGGCGAATACCTCGGCGAAGTCGACGTCGGAGACCGCGAAGACCAGTGCCGACGCGTCCAGCACCGTCCCCACGGTGGCGACCCACGATTGCTCGTTGTCGGACTCGGGGAAGTAGCTGAGGATCGGGAAGGCCGTGTGTGTCTGCTCGAGGTCGAGCATCCAGTCGGCTGCGTTCCGCCAGACGTCGGGGCTGTCGAAGCTGCCGATGCGTTGCAGGCTCTGAATGAAGTCCGGGGCGCTCGGTGGTGTGCCGGCGATCGGCCGGAGGCGGTTGGCGCCCTTCTCGCGACCGTTGTAGGCCGAGTAGATGGTGGGCAGGTAGCTGATGAGCAGGGCCACGAGACCCAGCCCGATCGTCGCCTCCACGAAGGCGATCCAGATCCGCCCCGTCCCGTTGGGCTCGGCGAACCCCATGGTGGTGAGCGAGGAGACGCTGATCTCGAACGCCCGGGACCAGCTGAGGTCGAGCGTGCCCCAGTACACGCCGGTGAACGCCAGCATCATGAGGATCATCCAGACCAAGGGCAGGCTGACCAGGGCGACCGGCGCGTACATCCGGCGGAGCGCCCCGGACAGGGGATCGCTCCTGTGCCGTCGCACGAGGATCCGGTAGACCAGTGCGAAGACGAACTCCGCCAGGCGGGGGTTGCCCTTCTGCGGCAGGACGACGGTCTTGAGCGCCGAGCCCAGGACGATGAAGGCCACCAGGGCGCCGACGACCAGGCACAGCACGTGGAGGGCGGTCATGGTCGTCGGCTCGGATCAGGAGATCGACTGCGCGGCCTCCTGCACCGCCTTGTCGACATCCTTCTTGTCGACCTGGAGCTCCTTGGCCACCTTCTTCTGGGCCTTGAGCGTCGCCTTCTCGATGGCGTCCTCAATCGTCGTCTCACCGACGATCACCAGCGCCGCCTCGCCGGCATCGATGGCTTCGCCGAATTCCTTGACGTCGGTACGGGACATCCCCTTCCACAGGTGCCCGCTGACGCCCCCGATGGCGGCGCCGACGATGGCCGACCCGATGATGGACGGAGGGAACAGGATCCCCACCAGGGCGCCGGCGGCGGCACCACCCCAGGCGCCGTGCCTCGTCGTCGTCTCGTCCTTGTTGACGTGGATCTTCCCGTCGTCGTCCTTGGTGATGACGGCGGCATCGTAGGTGCCCACGGCGCCGACGGCTCGGAGATCCTTGACGACGTCGTAGTCGGCGCGAGCGTCCACCTCGCTGGCGTACGTCCCGATGTAGATGAAGACACCATCGGCTTTCGACATGGCGACGCTCCTTTCCCGTGCTCGGCTCCCGTCCTCGGCGACGGGGCTGGCGCACCGGCCCTCCGGAGCGCTTAGCCGCGAGGGTACGTCCTGGCGGCGCCGCCTGCGAGATCCTTCCGGGCGGCGGTCCTTCGGGTCCGTCTGGCATGATCCCTGCCGGTGCTTCTTCCTCCCGCCATCGAGATCGCACGGCAGGCCACGTTGCGGCCGATGAACGAGATCGCCGCACAGATGGGTATCGACCCGGAGCTCCTCGAGCCGTACGGCACGGACGTGGCGAAGATCAGTCTCGATGCCGTCGAGTCCCTGGCCGACCGGCCGCGGGCCCGCTACGTCGTCGTGACCGCTGTGACCCCGACCCCGCTCGGGGAGGGCAAGACCACCACCACGGTGGGGCTCGGGCAGGCATTGGGACATCTCGGTCGGCGAGCGACCATCGCCATCCGGCAGCCCTCCATGGGACCCACGTTCGGGATCAAGGGAGGTGCCGCCGGCGGCGGCTACAGCCAAGTCGTCCCCTTCGAGAGCCTCAACCTGCACCTGACGGGCGACCTGCACGCCGTGACGGCGGCCAACAATCTGCTGGCCGCCATGGTGGACAACCACATCTACCACGGCAACACCCATGGGCTCGATCCCCACGACGTCACGTGGAAACGCGTACTCGACGTCAACGACCGCTCCCTCCGGCACATTGTGGGTGGACTCGGGTCGAAGCAGGATGGCACGCCGCGCCAGACCGGCTTCGACATCACCGCAGCGTCCGAGGTGATGGCCGTGCTGGCGCTCTCCTCCTCGTTGCGCGACATGCGTGAACGCATGGGTCGCATTGTGGTGGGCTACACCTCGGACGGCGTCCCGGTCACCGCAGAGCAGGTCAAGGCGGCCGGCGCCATGACGGTGATCATGCGCGATGCCCTCAAGCCAAACCTGCTGCAGACGCTCGAGAACACGCCTGCGCTCGTCCACGCAGGACCCTTCGGCAACATTGCCCACGGAAACTCGTCGGTGGTGGCCGACCTCATCGGGATCCATGCCGGTGAGTTCCTCGTCACCGAGGCAGGGTTCGGGGCCGACATGGGCGCGGAGCGCTTCTTCAACATCAAGTGCAGGACGTCCGGCCTCACGCCCGACGCCGCGGTGGTGGTGACGACGGTCCGGGCGATGAAGCTGCATTCGGGGCGCCACCGCGTGGTGGCGGGACGGCCTCTGCCGCCCGCCATGCTGGAAGAGAATCCAGAAGAAGTCCAGCTCGGCGGGGCCAACCTGCTGGCGCACCTGGCGATCGTGCGCCGTCACGGCGTCACCCCTGTCGTCGCCATCAACGCCATGGCGGACGACTTCCCCTCCGAGCACGCCGCCATCCGCGAGATCGCCGCGTCGGTGGGAGCGCGGGCCGCGGTGTGCACACACTTCGAGAACGGCGGCAAGGGAGCCGTCGAGCTGGCCGAAGCGGTGGTGGAGGCGTCGGCAGAACCCGGGGAGTTCACCATGCTCTACGACGACGACGCGTCGCTGCGGCAGAAGATCGAGTCGGTGGCGACCGAGATCTACGGTGCCGACGGCGTCGACTATCTTCCGGCGGCGGCCAGCCAGCTCGACGTGTACGAGCGGGCGGGTTTCGGCTCGTTCCCCGTCTGCATCGCCAAGACCCACCTCTCCATCTCTTCGGATCCCACACTCCGGGGAGCGCCCCGGGGGTGGCGCCTCCCGGTACGCGAGGCCCGGGCCAATGTGGGGGCCGGCTTCGTGTATCTGGTCAGTGGTGACATGCGCACGATGCCCGGGCTCTCGAGCAGTCCGGCGGCCGAGCGCATCGACATCGACGAGAACGGCAACGTGGTCGGCCTCTACTAGGCGACCGAGGAAGGCATCCATGGCCATCGATTTCACCCTCGCCCCGGAACACGAGGAGATTCGTTCCCGGGTGCGTTCCTTCATTCAGGACACGGTGCAGCCCCGGATCAAGGACTTTGACGACGAGGCGAGGGTGATGTCGCGCCACGAGTACCTCGTCACAATCCTGGAGCTGCGCGAAGAGGCCAAGCGGGCCGGCCTGTGGCTGCCCCACATGCCTGCGGAGTGGGGCGGCATGGGTCTCGGGCACGTCGAGTTGGCCATGGTCCAGGCGGAGGCCGGCCGGACGCGCCTGGGGCCGTGGATCCTCAACTGCATGGCTCCGGACGAGGGCAACATGCACACCCTCCTGCACTGGGGTACTGACGCCCAGAAGGACAACTACCTCCGACGCCTGTGCGAGGGCACTGCCATGTCGTGCTTCGCCATGACCGAGCCCGAGGTGGCGGGCTCGGACCCGACGCTGATTCAGACCCGGGCGGAAAAGGATGGGGACGAGTGGATCATCAACGGCCACAAATGGTTCATCTCCAATGCGCGCCGGTCCCAGTTCGCCATTCTGGTGGCCCGAACCGAGCCGGACGTCCCGCCGGGATCGCGGGGTGCCAACACCGCGTTCCTGATCGACCTGCCGGCGGAGGGTTGGGACGACGTGCGCGAGGTCGAGACCATGCACGGGTCGACCGGCCACTCCGAAATCGTCATTACGGACCTCCGCGTGCACGACGCGCAGATCCTCGGCGGGCGGGGAAACGGCCACCGCCTCGGCCAGTACCGGCTGGGGCCTGCCCGGCTGGCGCACTGCATGCGTTGGATCGCGCAGGCCGAGACGGCGCTCGACATGATGGTGGACCGCTCCCTGCACCGGTATTCGCACGGATCGCTGCTGGCGGAGAAGCAAGGCGTGCAGTGGCTCATCGCGGACTCGGCCATGGAGCTCTACCAGTGCAAGCTGATGGTGCTCCACGCCGCGTACAAGATCGACAGGGGGGACGACTTTCGCACCGAGGTGTCCATGGCCAAGCATTTCGTGGCCAACAGCCTCAACCGCATCATCGACCGCGCCATGCAGGTCCATGGCGCGCTGGGCTACTCGACCGACACGCCGCTGGCGAACATGCTGCAACACGCTCGGTGGGCCCGTTTCGCCGACGGGGCCGACGAGATCCACCAGATGCGCATTGCCGAGCGCACCATTGCGGCCTACAAGGACACCGGCTCGACCAATGCCGCCACCGGCGGATTGCCGCTCTGAAGCATGGGCTGCCTCCTCGCGCTCGTTGCAGCGATTTCGCCTCGCTTCGTCATCTTCTTGCTCTGGATCTTCTCGGACCGCCTCACCATCGCCTTCCGGTCCGGCTGGGAGGGAATCATCGGCTTCCTCCTGTTGCCGTACACGACCCTCTTCTATGCCCTCGTCTACGCGCCGGGGAAAGGTGTGGACGCGTTCGGGTGGTTCATCGTGGCGCTTGGCGTTCTGCTCGACCTCTCCTCACACCTGTTCAGCTCGCGGGCGCGCCGCCGCCGGGAGCGTCGGGCGTCGGCGACCTAGGCGAAGCGGAGACGCAGGTCCGGCTCGGGGCCGAAGGACGTCGTGCTGGCGCCCGTCGTCTGGAGCTTGTGCCAACCGGCGACACCGATCATCGCCGCGTTGTCGGTCGCCATCGCCTGAGGTGGGATGAGCAGCCGCGCGCCGAACTCGTCGGCCAGGACACGGGCCCGGGCCCGCAGGATGGGGCTGGCCGCCACGCCCCCGACGATGGCCAGCGCGGGGTCACCGAACTCCTGGAGGGCGCGGCGGAGCTTGGCGATGAGCACGTCCATGCAGGCGGCCACGAACGAGGCCGCCACGTCGGTCTCCGAGAAAGCCGGGTCGGCGCGCACATGGTTGACCACTGCGGTCTTGAGGCCTGAGAACGAGAAGGTGTACCCCTCCGCCAGCATCGGCCGCGGGAAGGCGAGCACGTCCTTGCCGGTGGCGGCGAGCCGGTCGAGCACCGGGCCACCCGGGTACCCGAGGCCGAGAAAACGGGCCACCTTGTCGTACGCCTCGCCGATGGAGTCGTCCACGGTTTCGCCGAGCAGCTGGTAGTCGCCCGGCCCCGTGCACCGGGTGAGCATGCAGTGGCCCCCTGACACCAGCAGCGCGATCTGGGGGAACGGGACCTCGGGGTCGGCCAGGTACACGCTGGCCAGATGCCCCTCGAGGTGATTGACGGCCACGACAGGGACGTCCCAACCCAGCGCCAGCGCTTTGGCCGTGGCGATGCCGACGAGCAGCGCGCCGACCAGGCCGGGACCGGAAGTGACGGCGACGGCGGTCAGATCGTTTCCGGAGACGCCCGCTTCGCGCAGGGCCTGCTCGACGACTGGCGTGACCGTCTCCACATGGGCGCGGCTGGCCAGCTCCGGCACGACCCCCCCGAAAGAGGCGTGCAGGTCGATCTGGCTGGCGACGACCGAGGAACGCACGCACAGTGCGTCGTCGACCACCGCCGCGGCCGTCTCGTCACACGACGTCTCGATGGCGAGCAGGGTGCGGCTCATCGGATCTCCTGCAGCGCGTCCGCGATGGCCTGCGGTGGAATGGCGCCTTCGCGCTCTACCGACGGTTCGGGTCGGTTGACGTTCACCAAGGTGGAGGGGATGTCCTCGAGCTCCCCACCGTCGACGACCAGGTCGACCGAGGAGCCGAGACTGGCGACCACCTCGTCCGCCCGACGCGGCGTGGGCGCGCCGTGGGGATTGGCGCTCGTGACGACGAGCACGCCTGTCTGCTCCAACAGCAGGCGCAGGAAGTCGTGGTCGGGAATGCGCACCGCCACCTCGGTGCGCCCGTCCAGCCAGGCCGGCCGGGCCAGTCGCGACTCGAATCCGAAGGCCAGGGTGAGAGGGCCCGGCCACCAGCGTCGGGCCATGGCCTCGGCTGCCGGGGTGAAGGCCACGCCGAGCGCGCGGACCTGACTCACCGAGGAGGCCAGGACCGGAAGGTGCATGCCCTCCGGCCTCCCCTTCATGCGGTACACCGCGCGCACAGCGTCGGTCTCATCGGGCCGAGCCGCCAATCCGTAGACGGTGTCGGTCGGTACGACGGCCACGCCCCCGCGCAGCAACCAATCGGCCGCCGCTCGTCTGCCCTCGTCGTCGGCGCGCCAGACCCTCATGGCCCCGGTCACCGTCGCGTGCGGGCGGAGCCGAGCGGACCGGTCAGAGCCGGAGGGGGCGAACGGCAGCCCCGACGAGCGTCGGATTCGACTGCCAGTCGACACCGGGTACGTCGATGTAGAGCTCGATCTCGTTGCCGTCGGGGTCGAGGATGTAGATGCTGTGGGTCACGGTGTGATCGGCCGAGCCCACGACAGTGGCGCCGGCGGCCTGGACCGATGCCAGCGCGGCGCGCAGGTCGTCGTCGGTCTCGCCGACGTTGAGCCCGAAGTGGTACAGCCCGACCCGCCGTCCTGGCGGGATCGGGGTGGCATCGGCACCGACCTCAATGAGGAGCAGCTCGTGGTGCGTGCGGCCCGAGGAGAAGCCGGCGGCGCCGACGGGGGCCTCCCCGGGAGCGGGCAAGACCTGGTGCCAGCCCAACACGTCGCGGTAGAAGTCCACTGACCGCCCCAGATCGCGTACGTAGAGCACCAGGTGACCCAACTCCCGAACCGTCATGCACTCACGCTACCGGTCGGTTCGGCCTCGGCCGGCCTGGTGGTCCGGATCCAGTTGGCCGTGGCGGGCATGCCCGGGCCCAGGTGGATCGGGACGTCGAAGGGCTGGGACTCCAGCCCCGCCGCCTCCATCAATTCGGTCAGGGCGTGCGGGATGGCGGCAGCCACGTCCCACAGGCGCGGGACGGCGCGGGCATCGGATGCCAGCCCCCAGTACAAGACGCCCATGTTGCTCATGATCGTGATGTTCAGGCCCATCCCGTCCATCACGGGGCCGAGGGGGAACATCCCGAGCATCTGGCTGCCGCCCAGGTAGAGCGGGAAGTCGGGACCGGGCACGTTGGAGACCACGAGGTTGGCCACCGGCCGGTGGCGGTCGGCCAGCTTCATACCGGTGTACAGCCGCGCCGCGGCGGCGAACACGTTGGGCGTGGCGTGCTCGGCCCAGTTCTGCAAGGTGGTGGCACCGAGGGCCTGGTGCTCTTCCTTGGCTCCCTTGGTGCCCTCGTGGATGAACTGCAGTCGTTCCAGCGGATCTTCGATGTGGCAGGGCAGCTGTACGAACATGGCCGATATCTTGTTGGAGCCCTTCAGCTCGGCCACGTCCGGCGTGACCGAGACCGGCACCACCGACACGAGGGGGATGTCGGGGAGCTCGTCGCCTGCCAAGAGGTAGGTACGCAGCGCGCCCGTGCACATCGCGAGCACGACGTCGTTGACGGTGGTGCCCATCTTGTTCTTCAGCGCCTTGGCATCGGCCAGGCTTGATGCGGCGAAGGCCACACGGCGGCGGGCGTGTACGGCGACGTTGATGGAGGTACGCGGCGCGGTCAGGGGGAGGGCGGCCTTGGCCGTGAGGCCCTGACGGATCCGTCGCACGTCGAAGATGCTCCGGGTGGTGCGCAGGACCACGCGACCGAGGTCGAAGGGTGCCACCAGGCCGGCCATCATCGCCTGCGAGACCAATTCCAGGCCGGACGGGATGCGGGAGTCGAGCTGGCGCGCCGTCTGCGGGTGCGTCTCCGGGGGGCTGGGCTCCAGGTCGAAGAGGACCCCCAGCAGCTCGGCGCCCGACACGCCGTCGATCGTGCTGTGGTGCATCTTGATCACCAACGCGATCTTCCCGTCCTCGAGGCCCTCCACGATCCACATCTCCCAGAGGGGTCGATCGCGGTGCAGCTGGCGACTGATGACGTCCGCGGCGAAGTCACCCAATTCGCGCATGCCGCCGGGCGACGGCAGCGCGGCGCGCCGCAAGTGGTTGTCGATGTCGAAGTCCGGGTCGTCGACCCAGACGGGATGGCCGAGCCGCATCGGCACCTCCACCAGACGTCGTTGGAAGACCGGTGCCAGGGGAACGCGGTCGTTGATGAGCTGGCGGATCCGGCGGAACGAGTACCCGCCCGGCACGGTCGAGGGGTCGAAGACGGCGGCCATGGCCACGTGCATGTGGAGGGTGGGGGTCTCCATGTAGAGGAAACTCGCATCGAGCCCGGTCAGCCGTTCGGGGGTCATCGACTCTCCTTGTCGTCGTGGCGTGCATAACCTCGCGCCTTCGTCGGGCCAGGGCAAACGGGGGAGGGACATCTCCGACCAGGGCGGACCTGCGGAGAACGCCCGAATCGGGCGAAGATGGTGCCGTGCCGTACGCCTTCTTGATCGCCACCCTCATCGGAGCCGTGGCGGTGGCGCTCGCCTACCGCCCCATCCGCCGCGAGCCCTTCACCATCTTCAGCTTCACCTGTGCCTGGATCGCCGGCGAGCTGGCCTTTCAGAACATCCTCTGGCAAGTGGTCGCCACCGCGCTCTTCATCCGCTTCGGCGCGCTCGCGAACTGGGCCGGTTGGTTGGGTCTGGCCGTGGCGGTGGCGGACTGGGTGGGTCTGATCGGTCTCGGCATCGCCGGCCGCCGGGCTGCGGGCGTCACCGCCGCCGCCTTGACCGAGGTGCGTTCCGACGCCTTTCCCGTCCCCGCTGGAGCCGACCGCGCCGACCTGGGGCCGCTGGTGGCGGGTGACTCGTGCCATCCCGTTCCGGTCGCGCGCCGTCCGCGTCACCCGCAACATCGACTACTGGGGCGACGGGAACAAACGGCACCGCCTCGACGTCTTCCAGTCCCGGCTGGCTCCCCCGGGGAAGGCGCCGGTCATGGTGTACATCCACGGAGGCGCCTGGATGATCGGCGAGAAGCGCGAGCAGGGAAAGCCGATGATGTACGAGCTCGTCGCCCGGGGCTGGGTCTGCGTGGCCATCAACTACCGGCTGAGCCCGAAGGCAACCTGGCCGGATCACATCGTCGACGCCAAGCGCGCCGTGTCCTGGGTCAAGGAGCACATCGGCGAGTACGGAGGAGATGCTTCTTTCGTAGCGGTCAGCGGTGGATCGGCGGGAGGACATCTGTGCGCCCTGCTCGCCCTGACCGCGGGTGACCCCTCGTTCCAACCGGGTTTCGAGCAGGCCGACACGACTGTGCAGGCGTCTGTCCCCTTCTACGGCGTCATGGACCTGACCAGCTCGCCCGACGGCTCGGCCATCTTCGGCCCCGGCCTGCGCCAGATGCTCGAGAAGCAGGTGATGAAGACGAAGGAGTCAGAGCATCCCGAGCTCTTCCGGGATGCCTCGCCCACCTTCCGGGTCCGGGTCGAGGCGCCACCCTTCTTCGTGCTGCAGGGGGTCAACGACACCCTGGTGCCGGTCGAGTCGGCGCGGGTGTTCGTCGACCGCCTCCGGGCCGTGTCTCTCGCCCCGGTTGCCTACGCTGAGTTACCCCTGGCCCAGCATGCTTTTGACGTCCTGGCCTCCTTGCGCTGCCAGGCCACGACATCGGCAGTTGCCGATTTCCTGGAGGCTGCTCGGGCCGCCGCCACACCGGCGGATGAGCGGCGTGCGCCGCCCTCGCGAATTGTTTCTGACGTAGAGTCAGCTCCCGAATTGTGACCTCCTCCCCCGACCGGGAATAGAGCGGGGGACGGATGGAGAACTCAGAAGGGGTGGCTGTGGGGAACGTACTGACGTACGGCTCGGCCGGGTGCGGGGCGCGCCGACAGGGCGCTGGAGCGCTTCGGGGGCTGCTGGCAGGCTCGGTGATCGCCGGGTCGGTGGTGATCGGTGGAGGCGTCCTGGTGAGCGGAGGCCTTGCAGGCGCCGCCTCGTCGGCCTCGGGCACCTGCACCCCGGCGCTGGCGCCGACGGCCGCCCAGAATGCGGCCACGACAGGGATCACCGCGAAGTCGGTCACCGTCGGCAACGTGTCCATCATCTCGGGACCCGTGCCGGGTCTCTTCGAGGGCGCGTCGGTCGGGGTGAAGGCCTACTTCGCCATGATCAACGGCCAGGGTGGGGTGAACGGCCGCAAGCTGCTCGTCGACGCCAAGGACGATGCGTTCAGCGGTCAGCAGAACATGACCGAGACCCAGGAGGCGATCAGCAACGACTTCGCCCTCGTGGGGAGCTTCTCCCTCTTCGACGGGTTCGGCTGTGCCGCCCTGGCCAGTAACACGGCCGTCCCCGACGTCTCCGTGACCCTGGACGCCGGAACCAACGCGCTGCCCAACGACTTCAGCGCGCAGCCGCTGTCGGGCCAGGAGACCCTCGGGCCGGTCCAGTACTACAAGAAGCACTACCCCAAGGACACGACCGTCGGCGCCATCGTCTCGGACGTCGCCTCGGCCAAGACGCAGATGGCCCAGCAATTCGCCGGTATGAAGAGTCTCGGCTACAAGATCGCCTACGTCGACGACATCAACCCGCTGCAGTCCGACTTCACCACGGACGTCATCAACATGAAGAACAAGGGCGTCAACGCCGTCGACCTCACCGGGATCGACTGGCAGGACGCAGCGATCTTCGTGGAGAACGCCAACACCCAGAACTGGCATCCGGGTCTCATCTTCTCCGGAGGGCCGGTGTACGCCGACCAGTTCATCTCCCACGCCGGCGGCCCGGCTGCGACCAACGGGATCCAGATCGGCCAGGTCTACGCCCTCTACCTCGGCGAGGACGCCAGCAAGGTGCCGGCGGTGAAGCAATTCGTCACGTATGTGAAGAAGGTCAATCCCTCGTGGGTCCCCGACCTCTACACGCTGTTCGGGTGGGCCTCCGCCGAGATGTTCGTCCAGGCACTCAAGGCCGCCGGGCCGAATCCGACCCGCGGCAGTGTGATGGCTCAGCTCAAGAAGATCACGACCTACAACGCCAACGGGCTCTTCGGTGGCTCGGATCCTGCGGCCAAGACGCTCACACCCTGCTTCATCATGGCCGGCATCAAGAACGGGAAGTTCGTCCGTGAGCTGCCGACCGGAAGCGGGTTCGACTGCAATGCCAAGTTGTACGACGCATCCGGGGTCACGGGCTGAGGCCCGTGTCGCGGGTGGGGTCTTCGGGGGTGGACAGGTGCTGACGCCGTGAGCGTCTTTCTCTCCTTCACGGTGCTCGGCATCGTTTTCGGAGCCGTCTACGGTCTCCTGGCCATCGGCCTGGTCGTGACCTACAACACGACGGGAGTGTTCAATTTCGCCCAGGGCGCGGTGGGTATGGTGGCCGCCTTCTCGTACTGGGAGCTGTGGCAGAACGAGCATTGGCCCTTCCTGCTCGCCATCGCCGTCATCGTCTTCGTGGAGGCGCCGCTCCTCGCGCTGGTCGTCGAGTTCGTTCTCTTCCGGCGCATCCATGGAGCCACCGTCGAACGGTCGCTCATGGTGTCCCTCGGCCTCTTGGTGATCCTGCTCGGCGTGGCCACCATCTTCTGGAGCAGCCCGGACATCATCCGCGCCGTCCCTCCGTACTTCACCCAGTCCGACGGGACGGTGCTGTCGGTCCGCCTCTTCGGGTCCAACGGCGTCACCCTGCAGTACCAGCAGATCATGATTGTGGTCATCACCGCTGTTGTTGGTCTCGCGCTCGGCGTGTTCCTGCGCCGGGCCCGGTTGGGGGTGGCCATGCGCGCGGTGGTCGACGATCCAGAGCTCGTCGCACTGGCCGGCGCCAGGCCGTACCGGATGTCGCAGACGGGGTGGGTGCTGGGATTCATGCTGGCCGCGCTGGCCGGCGTGCTCATCGCGCCGCTGATCGGGCAGACCGGGTTGACCTCCACCCAGCTGACGCTCCTGGCGCTGAACGGATTCGCGGCTGCGGTGGTCGGGCGGCTGCGCAGCCTCCCGATGACGTTTGTCGGCGCACTGATCCTGGGTCTGATCACCTACTACGCGCAGGGCTACCTGCCGGGTCACATCAACGCCGGACTGGCCTCTGTGCTCACTGAGGTGATCCCGGTCGTGTTCCTCTTTGTCGTGCTGCTGGTGATACCGGCGGCCCGGCTCGCACCGGCCGGACGCCTGTCCGTCCGCCCCGCTCCCAAGGTGGCCACGGTCAGTCAGTCCGCCGTCGGTGCACTGCTGCTCGTCGCCGTCATGGTGCTGCTCGCCGCCATGGTCGGCGCGACCGCCCTTGCGACCCTGTCGCAGGGTTTGGCCCTCGGCATCGTGGGTCTCTCGCTCGTGCTCCTCGTCGGCTTCGCCGGGCAGGTCTCGCTGTGCCAATTGACCTTCATGGGCATCGGCGCCTTCACCATGGGCAAGACCCTCGGGGGTGACTCCTGGTGGGGTCTGCTCCTGGCCGTTGCCGTGTCGGGCGCTGTCGGGGCACTCGTGGCACTGCCCGCCATCCGCCTGCGCGGGTTGTACCTGGCGTTGGCCACGTTCGCCTTCGGTGAAGTCATGTACTCGGCCTTCTTCAACAATTCGAGCGTGATCTCCGACGGGACGTCCATTGCGGTGGGACGCCTGCGCCTCCCTTTCATGAGCACGGTGAGCAATCAAGCCGAGCTGATCGAGGTGGCCGTGGTGGCGGCCATCTGCGCGCTGCTGGTCGGCCTGGTGCGTCGCAGCGCATTCGGTCGGCGGCTCGTGGCCATGAGCGACTCGCCGGCCGCCTTCGCCATGGTGGGGCTGAGCTCGGTGCGCAACAAGACGATCGTCTTCAGCTTGTCGGCCGCCATGGCCGGCCTCGGTGGCGTGTTCTACGCCGGGCAGCAGGGTGGCATCGGCGCCACCGATGTCCAATTCATCGGCAGCTTGACGCTGCTGCTGTTCGTGGCCATTTGGGGGATCCGCACGATTACCGGCGCGCTGCTGGGGGGCATGACGGCGGCGGCGCTGCCTGTCCTGCAGACCCACCTGCCCACATCGCTGGCCGACCTCACCGGATTGGCTGCGGGCATCGGCATCGTGCTGCTGGCGCGGAGTCCCGACGGGATCCTCGGCCTGCCGTGGCTGACGGACCGGGTGCGCCTGCCCTTCGGGCACGAAGACGACGAGATCAGTCTCCGTACCGTCGAGCCCGAGGTGGCCAATGCCGCCTGAAGAGCCCGGTGCCCGGAGCCGCGAGAGCAGCGAGACCTGTCCCCTCGACGTCGACCACGTGAGCGTCCACTTCGGCGGGGTCGCCGCGTTGTCGGACGTGTCCCTCCGGGCTGAGGCAGGGGCCGTGACCGGCCTGATCGGTCCCAACGGCGCCGGCAAGACCACGCTCTTCAATGTCATCACCGGTCTGCAGCGGCCCGATCGCGGCACGGTGTCGCTGGGTGGAGTCGACGTGACCCGCAAGAGCACCCACCGCCGGGCCCGTCTCGGCTTGGCGCGGACCTTCCAACGCCTGGAGCTCTTCTCGACGCTCAGCGCAGCCGACAATGTACGCGTCGGACTCGAAGCCTCCGGCAACGCTTCGCCTTCTGCCGCCATCGGGCTGCTCGAGCGCGTGGGCGTGGAGGAGGAGGCCGCCGCCCCGGTGTCGTCGCTCCCCACCGGCTCGGCTCGCCTGGTCGAGCTGGCACGCGCCCTCTCGACCGACCCCGGGGTCCTCCTGCTCGACGAGCCGTGCTCTGGCCTCGACGAGCGTGAGAGCGCTGCGCTGGCCGGCCTCCTCACCTCGCTGGCAGCGGAGGGCCGCGCCGTCGTCCTGGTCGAGCACGACACCGACCTCGTGCTGCGGGTCTGCGGGATCGTCCACGTGCTCGACTTCGGGCAGATCATCGCGTCGGGCCCACCAGAAGAGATCCGTCGCGACCCGGCCGTGCAGGAGGCCTACTTGGGCCACGTCGCGGACGCCGGGACGCCGGGACCCGACGCATGAACACGGACACCGGCGCCGGCCTGACGATTGAAGGTGTCCACGCTGCCTACGGGCGTATCGAGGTCCTGCACGGCGTCGACGTCCGTGTCCCGGGCGGAAGCGTTTTCGCACTGCTCGGGCCAAACGGTGCCGGGAAGAGCACCTTGCTCAAGATCATGAACGGCCGCCTCCGCCCGACCGCGGGCACCGTGGTGATCGACGGAGTGCCGCCCTCGCACCGGGCGCCCGAGGTGTTGGCGCGGGACGGTGTCGTCGCCATCCCTGAAGGGCGCGGTGTGTTTCCCAACCTGACCGTCCGCGACAACCTGCGCATGTGGACGTACCGCGGCGGCCTCACCACCGCCGAGGTCGAGGCCCGCGCCTACGAGCACTTCCCCCGGCTGAAGGAGCGCCGCAACCAGCTCGCCGGGACGCTCTCGGGGGGCGAGCAGCAGATGCTGGCCATTTCGCGCGCCCTGGCCGGTGAGACGAAGGTACTCCTCCTCGACGAGATCTCCATGGGCCTCGCTCCCATCATTGTGGCCCACCTCTACGAATTGGTGGCGGCGATCGCGGCCGGCGGCGTGACCGTCGTCGTCGTCGAACAATTCGCCGAGACCGCGCTCGGCGTGGCCGATCGTGCCGCCATCATGGTGCACGGCCGCGTCGCCCACGAGGGCACGCCCCGGGAGATGGCCGACGCGGCCCAGTCGGCCTACCTCTGACTCTCGAGGTTCAGGCTTCCTCGGCGAGCACCACGTCCACCGACAGGGCGTCGCCCACCGCCACGACGAGCTCGTCCACACCGCCGGCATCGACGACGTCACCCCGGGCCGCCTCAAGGGCGGCGAGCGTCTCCGGTGGGCCGGTCACCTTCAGCAGGGTCACCCTTGCCCGCATGGAGCGCTTGTTGGCCGTCTTCTCCCGCCGGACGGCACCGAGGACCTCTGACGCAACCGCGAGCACGGACGTGTCGGCCGCGGCATGCGATCCGACGTCGACTGCGGCCGGCCAGGGCGCCAGGTGCACCGAGCCCTCCTGCCACCAGCTCCAGACCTCTTCCGTCACGAAGGGGAGGAAGGGGGCGAAGAGCCGATGCAGTGCCGAGAGGGCGAGCGCCAGCGTGGCCCGGGCAGAGTCGGTCCCGCCCGTGGCCCCTTCGCCGTAGGCGCGCGTCTTCACCAGCTCGACGTAGTCGTCGCAGAACGACCAGAAGAACGTCTCGGTCAACTCGAGCGCCCGGGCGTAGTCGAACGCGTCGTGCGCCGTCGTGGCCGCCTCGACGAGTGCGGCAAGCTGTGCGAGCAGCGCGGCGTCCAGGGGGTTGTGCACGGCGTCGATCCCGGGGACGGGTCCCTCGCCCAGACGGCCCAGCGCGAACTTCGATGCGTTGAGGACCTTGATCGCCAGGCGGCGGCCGATCTTCATCACTCCCATGTCGAGGGCCGTGTCGGTTCCCGGCCGGCCGTTGCAGGCCCAGTACCGCACGGCGTCGGAACCGAACTCTTCGAGCGTGGCCATGGGTGTGATCACGTTGCCCTTCGACTTGGACATCTTCTTGCGGTCCTTGTCGAGGATCCAGCCGTTGATGGTGGTGTGCCGCCAGGGCAGGACGTCGTGCTCGAGATGCGTGCGCAACAGTGTCGAGAACAGCCAGGTGCGGATGATCTCGGGCCCTTGCGGCCGGAGATCCATGGGGAACGTCGCTGCGAACAGCGCCGGGTCGTCCTCCCAACCGCAGGCGATCTGGGGCGTCACCGAGGACGTGGCCCAGGTGTCCATCACGTCCGGGTCGCCCGTGAAGCCCCCGGGGACACCGCGCTGCTCCGCGGTGTAGCCCTCGGGCACGTCGGTCGTCGGGTCCACGGGCAGCATCGCCTCGTCGGGGACGATGGGGGACGAATGGTCGGCCTCGCCGTCGGGCCCGACGGGATACCAGACGGGCACCGGCACGCCGAAGAACCGCTGCCGGCTGATCAGCCAGTCGCCGTTGAGCCCGCTGACCCAGTCGTCGAAGCGGACCTTCATGTAGGGGGGATGCCAGTCGAGTTGGGCGCCGCGCGCAAGAAGCTGGCGTCGCATCGCCTCGTCGCGGGCACCGTTGCGGATGAACCACTGCCGGCTCGTGACGATCTCGAGTGGCCGACTTCCCCGCTCGTAGAATTTCACCGGGTGCTCAATGGGTCGTGGGTCGCCGACCATGTCGCCCGAGGCGGTCAACATTTCGACCATGGCTCGCTGCGCCTGCTTCACGCTCCTGCCGGCAATGGCGCGCCAGGCCTCGCCGTCCGGGACGCCGGCCGGCGGCGTTTCGGTGATGCGGCCCGACCGCGTCACGATGCTCCGCGTCGGAAGGTCGAGCTCGCGCCACCACACGACGTCGGTGACGTCGCCGAAGGTGCAGATCATGGCGATGCCCGATCCCTTGTCGGGTTCGGCCAGATGATGGGCCAGGACCGGTACCTCCACGCCGAAGAGCGGTGTGTGCACGGTGGAGCCGAACCGGGCGGCGTACCGCTCGTCGTCGGGATGCGCCACCAGGGCCACGCACGCGGCCACCAGTTCGGGTCGCGTCGTCTCGATCTCGATGTCGTCGAAGCGGAGGCGGTGGTAGGCGCCGGCCAGCTGGCGGTCCTCCATTTCGGCCTGCGCCACCGCCGTCTGGAAGTCCACGTCCCAGAGAGTCGGCGCCTCCGACGTGTAGGCCTCGCCCCGGGCGAGATTGCGCAGGAACATTCGTTGACTCGTCCGCCGGCTCCGGTCGTCGATTGTGGCGTACGTGCGCTCCCAGTCGACCGACAGGCCGACGCGTCGCCACAGGTTCTCGAACACACGCTCGTCCTCATCCGTGAGTTGGTGACAGAGCGCAATGAAGTTCGGGCGGCTCACCGGGACGTCGTCCTTGCCGGGCTCGTCGGGCGGGGTGAAGTCGGGGTCGTAGGGGAGCGAAGGGTCGCAGGTCACCCCGAAGTAGGTCTGCACGCGCCGCTCCGTCGGCAGCCCGTTGTCGTCCCACCCCATGGGGTAGAAGAGCTTCCATCCGCGCATACGGCGGTAGCGGGCGATGGCGTCGGTCTGCACGTAACCGAAGACGGAGCCCATGTGGAGGGAACCGGACACCGTCGGCGGCGGGGTGTCGATGGAGAAGACCTCGGCCCGGGTGGCGGAGTCGTCGAAGCGGTAGGTGCCCGCTTCGGCCCAGGCGGACGCCCAACGCTCCTCGAGATCGTCCAGCGTCGGCTTCTCGGGGACGCGGGGTGCTCCTCGGGTCGTTGGGGTCGACATGATCGGGTTACCGTACCCGGGTGCTACGCCTTCACGACACCGCCACGGGTACGGTCCACCCGCTGGAGCATCGCACCGAGGGCGAGGTGTCGATGTACGTCTGCGGACCGACCGTCTACGACATGCCGCACATCGGCCACGGGCGGGCCAATCTCACCTTCGACATCCTTCGGCGCTACCTGAGCTTCACCGGGCTGAAGGTGCACCATGTGGCCAACGTCACCGACGTCGATGACAACATCATCCGGCGGGCTGCTGAGCTCGGTCGAACCGAGTCCGACGTGGCAGCCGAATTCGAGGCCCGCTGGTGGGAGTCCATGGACGCGCTGGGTGACCTGCGTCCGCAGGAGATCCCCCACGCCACGCAGTACATCGAGGACATGGTCGCGTTGGTGGGCGAGTTGGTGGCGAGCGGGAAGGCGTACGAGACGCCCGACGGCGTCTACCTGGAGGTCTCCAAGGTCGAGGGATACGGCCTCCTGGCGCAGCAGTCGCTGGAGTCGTTGCAGGTCGGCGCCCGGGTCGAAGCGAACGAGGACAAGCGCTCACCTCTCGACTTCGCTCTGTGGAAGAAGGCCAAGGAGGGGGAGCCCAGCTGGGACTCACCGTGGGGACGAGGGAGACCCGGATGGCACACCGAGTGCGTGGTCATGTCGCTCGACCTGCTGGGTGAGGGTTTCGATCTGCACGGCGGGGGGCAGGACCTGAAGTTCCCGCATCACGAGAACGAGCGGGCGCAGGCGGTCGCCGACGGCAAGGCCTTCGCACGACATTGGATGCACAATGGGTGGGTCGAGGTCGAGGGTACGAAGATGTCCAAGTCGCTCGGAAACTTCACGACGCTGCCAGACCTCCTCTCCCGTCATGACGCCCGCGCCTATCGGCTGCTGGTGCTCCGTGCCCATTACCGATCGCCGATCGAGGTGACCCCCGAGACCCTGGCCGACGCCGAGAAGGCCCTGGCGCGCCTCGATGGGCTGGCGCGGCGCTTCCCCGAGGCCGATCTCCTCGCGCAGACCGACGGAGGGTTCGTCGTCGAGGGGACGTCGCCGGCGACGGGCTTGGACCCGGGTGCGTTGGCGGCCTTCCAGGACCGGATGGACGAGGACCTCGACACACCAGGGGCCCTGGCCGGCATCTTCGAACTGGTCACGGCGGCGCACTCCGCCTCCGACGACGGCGACGAGGAAACGGCGGGACGCCTGGCCCACACTGCTGCGGTGCTCGCCGCCGCGCTCGGGCTGTCGCTCCGTGCTGCCGACGAAGAAGTCGACGAAGAGGCTGCGCAGCTCGTGTCCGAACGTGACCAGGCCCGCCGCGACAAGGACTACGCCCGAGCAGACGCGTTGCGGGACGAGCTGGTTGCCCGTGGCTGGACCGTCGAGGACACCGCAGACGGCACCGCCATCCGGCGCTGAGAATCCCCAGCTCAACTGCTATTTTTCCTGTGGTGGCTGGACGTGTCAACGGGCCTGAGGTTACTGTGTAGTAACCAAGGAACCAGGGGTCGCCGCACCCGGTGTGGCGAACATTCGAACGCAAGAGCTCCGGTCGCGGCCGGGGTCGCGAAGGAAGGGCGCAACCATGTCCGACTACTCCCTCGAGCTCAACGAGGACCAGCTCCAGATCGTCAAGTGGGTGCACGAGTTCGCCGAGAACGTCGTCCGTCCTGCCGGCCCCGAGTGGGACGAACGGGAGGAGACACCCTGGCCGATCATTGAGGAGGCGGCCAAGAACGGCCTGTACTCGTTCGACTTCATCGCGCAGTGCTTCTCCGATCCGACCGGTCTCCTCATGTGCCTGGTCAACGAGGAGATGAGTTGGGGCGACGCCGGGATCGCCTTGGCCATCTTCGGCTCCACCCTGGCCGTGGCCGGGATCTTCGCCAACGGGACGTCCGAGCAGATCGGCGAGTGGATCCCCCAGTGCTTCGGGACGCCTGACGACGTCAAGCTGGCCGCGTTCGGCGTCTCCGAGCCCGATGCCGGCTCAGACGTCTCCTCGTTGAAGTCGCGGGCCGTCTACGACGAGGCCAAGGACGAGTGGGTGCTCAACGGCACCAAGACCTGGATCACCAACGGTGGCATCGCCAACACCCACGTGCTCGTGTTGTCGGTCGATCCTTCACTGGGAAGTCGGGGCCAGGCCAGCTTTGTGGTGCCGGAAGGAACACCCGGCATCTCCCAGGGCCAGAAGTTCAAGAAGATGGGCATCCGGGCCTCGCACACGGCCGAGGTCGTCCTCGAGGACTGCCGGGTGCCGGGCCGCTGCCTCCTTGGCGGCAAGGAAAAACTGGACGAGCGCTTGGCCAGGGCCAAGGAGGGGAAGAAGACGTCCACCCAAGCTGCCATGGCCACCTTCGAGGCTTCGCGTCCCATTGTGGGCGCGCAGGCCGTCGGCATTGCCCGCGCCGCCTACGAGTACGCACTGGCGTATGCCAAGGAGCGCCACCAGTTCGGCCGTGCCATCATCGAGAACCAGGCCATCGCCTTCAAGTTGGCTGACATGAAGATGCACACGGACGCAGCCCGCTTGCTCGTGCACCGCGCCGCCAACATGGCCAGCACGGGCAAGAAGTTCGAGAACGGCGAGGGCTCCATGTCGAAGCTCTACGCCGGCGAGAACGCCGTGTGGGTGACCGACCAGGCCATCCAGATTCTCGGCGGGTACGGCTACGTCCGGGAGAACCCGGTCGAACAGTGGCACCGTGACTCGAAGATCTACACCATCTTCGAGGGCACCTCCGAGGTCCAGCGCCTGGTCATCAGCAGGGCCATCTCGGGGATCCACATCAACTGATCTATCAGGGGGAACGGGTCGCTTAGCCACCCGGGAGAGGCTGCCTCCGGCCTCGGCCAATTGTGCGGATCAGCGCGCACGGAACCCTTCCATTTGCGTGTCCCGGGGCGGGCTTGCAGCGCCTGATCGCGCCATCTGGCAGGGTTTGGCACACAAAGAGAAAGCAGCCCCACCCTCGGGACATTCGGTGCGAAAGGAAGCAGGCTCATGCCCGACGACGCAGTAGATGACTCCGGCTCCTCAATCGACAACCGTCACCTCCTGCTGGTCGGTGCCGGTCCGGGCCTCGGCATGGCCGTGGCCCGTCGTTTCGCCGACGGCGGGTATCGGGTGACCTTGCTGGCTCGGAGCCGGACGGACTCCGCGCTCTCGCGGACAGCCTGGCTGACACCGGAGCCCGGATCGACACGATCGCGGCAGATGCCAGCGATCCTGAAGGTCTGGGAGCTCGGGTGGCTCACCTCTACAACGAGCAGGGTGCGCCCGGGCTCATCATCTACAACGCAGTCATGGGAGCTCCGGACACGCTCCTGAGTTCGAGTGTCGAGCATCTGCAGACGGCCTATGCGGTTGACGTCATCGGCGCCATCGTCGTGACGCAGGTCGTCGCCCCAGCCATGCGAGCGGCCGGTACCGGCACCATCATCGTGACGGGTGGCGGCTTCGCGGACTACCCGATTCCGGCCCTGGCGACCATTTCCCTCGGCAAAGCGGCGCTCCGATCCGCCGCCACCATGCTCGGGGCCGATTTGGAGTCCGATGGCATCCGAGTCGCGACATTGACGATCATGGGACAGATCGTTGCGGGCACCGCCTTCGATCCCGAGAACATCGCAAAGCGCTATTGGGAGGTCGTCCATTCCGACGGCCCCTGGCAGGCGGAGTTTCGCTTCACCGGCGAAGAGGGCTGAGATTCCCTCACGGGATGCCGACGACGGAAGCGGAGACCATCAACGCCGACCTGCTGGCCTTCTTCAGAGAGTGAGAGATTGATCCGGCCCACCCGGGAGGCCGAAGTCTCCATGGCCGACAAGGCGCGGAGCAACTAGGTTCAACCCGATGACGTCGACCGATTGGGAGACGCTGCCCTACGACGCGTGGCAGGCCACCTGCGACACGGTCCACGCCCACTCCCAGCTGTTGGGCAAATTGGCTGTCGCCCTGGCGACCCCCGAACCACAACTCCAGCATGCCGCGTTACGTCTGACGGCCCGTGGTTGGGAAACCATGCCCCTGCCGGCTCCGGACGGCTCCGGCGCGCTGGTGGTGGTGCTGGATCTCCAGCGCCACCACACCGTCCTCGAGCACAGCGACGGGCGAACGGAGCAGGTCTCGCTCACGCCGAACCGGTCCGTGGGGGAGGTCAGCCGGGAGGTCCTGACGGCGGTACGTCGCCTCGTCGGCCCCGTGGAGATCAATCCGAACCCGCAGGAGGTCTCCTGGAGCGCGCCACTCGACGAGGACGACGAGCACAAGACCTACGACGCCGGCCAGGTGGCCAACTACTTCGCGGCGGCGACCCGTGCCTCGTTGGTCCTGACGGACCTCCGCGCGCCATACCGCGGCAGGAGTTCTCCGGTCAATGCGTGGTGGGGCACGTTCGACCTTGCCGTCAGCCTGTATTCCGGTCGCCAGGTCGAGCCGCCCTCACCGGGCTTCATCATGCGCAACGCCGCGGGCGCCCAGCAGATCGAGATCGGCTGGTGGCCCGGTGATGCCCGCCACGGCGAGCCTGCCTTCTATGGGTTTGCGGCACCGGCACCCGATGGGTTTGCCGAGGGCGACCTGACCCCGGCGGCCGGCCGCTGGGATGAAGCACTCGGAGAGTTCGTCTTGGAGTGGGACGACGTGGCCGCGAGTGCTGATCCCCACGCAACGGCACTGGAGTTCGGGCGGGCCGTCGTTGCCCATGCCTGCCTGATGTGCGAGTGGGATCCCGCGTTGGCTGCGAGCGCTCAGGGAGTGCCCCCGCCCCTGAATTGACGAGTGCGCAAACGCATCGAGGCCGGGGCGCTCGGCGCTCGCTCGCGGCACTCCAATAGCCCGTCTACCTGGTCTTTCGCACCCCCAGGGCTCCTCCGGTTGGGCCCCAGCCGTGCCGCTGCATCCCTCAAGGTCCCCCCGGTTGCTGCCGACACCGTCTACGGCGGGCTTCGTCCGGGTGGTGTGCGACGTGCTGGTTGGCCGTGACCGACCGGCAGCGGCGCGTGAAGGGATCGTGGGAATGGTCACTGAAGAGGAATGGCATGGCGAAATGGCCAAGGCGAAGCGCTTGCGCTTCATCAGTCCACTGGCCGGACTGGTCGTCCTCGGATTGTTCACCGTGCCGGCGGTGGCCATCGGCCGGTCTGTCGGCTCGGGTGCGACGAGCTACCTCGTCACCGCGGGTGTCCTCATCGCCCTCCTCCTTCCTCTGATCTATGTGCTGGTCGTCATCAGCGACCGCCAGCAGCGCAAGACCGACGACAAGGTCCGTGCACTCACCAGCGAGCTGAGTGAGGCGATCGAGATCGCCGACCGCGAGGGGATCACCCGCGAGGTGCAGGGACAGCGTCAGCGTTTCGAGAGTCGCCTGGCCAACGCGCTCGACATGGCCGAAGGGGAGCCCGAGGTGATCGATGTGATCGAGCGGTCGTTTGCGGCGGTCGTGCCCGACGCGCCGGTCGAGCTCCTCCTGGCCGACAACAGCCACGCCCACCTGCTGCGCATGGCCGGGGTCGGGCCCGATGGCGAACCGCCGTCCTGCAGCGTCGACTCTCCGGACCGTTGCCCCGCCGCCCGGCGGGCCCAGGTGCAGGTCTTTGCCGACAGCGACCATCTCGATGCCTGTCCCAAACTCCGCAACCGGCCCCAGGGGCGTCTCTCCGCCCTGTGCGTCCCGGTGTCCATCATGGGGCGGACGGTCGGGGTCATCCATGCCACGGACAAGCCGGAGGCGGCGGTGGAGGACGCGCAAGTGCAGGACCTGACGACACTGGCCAAGCTGGCCGGTGCCCGGATCGGGCTGCTGCGGGTCATGGCGGAGACGCAGTTGCAGGCCTCGACCGACACGCTCACCGGGTTGCTCAACCGGCGGTCCTTCTCCGAGAAGGTGGCTGCGGTGCCCCGGGAGCTCCATCCCGTTGCGTTGGCCATGGCCGACCTCGATCTGTTCAAGAGCCTGAACGACACCTACGGGCATGAGACCGGGGACAGGGCCTTGCGCCTGTTCGCCCGCGTCCTGCGCGATGCGCTGCGATCGCACGACCTGATCTCCCGCTACGGCGGCGAGGAGTTCGCCATTGCCTTCCCAGACTGCTCGGCGGTCGATGCCATCCGGGCCCTCAACACGGTGCAGGCCCAGCTCGACGCCGCCATCACGGTCGGCGGGCTGCCAAAATTCACCTCCAGCTTCGGGATCACGGAGATCGAGCCGGGAGAGGAGCTGGCCGCCGCGCTGCGGAGGGCCGACGACGCGCTCCTGCTGGCGAAGCGCTCGGGACGCAACCAGATCGTCCTGCACGACCCGGGGACGGCATCGAACGCGCCCGAGAGCAACGGGCACGCACCCCACCCGGCCGAGGAGTTGGCCCGCGCCGAGCGCATCTGAGGGCGTCGCCCGGACGGCGCCAAGACCGCCTTTCGGACGCCCGGTTCCGCACGACGAGAAGTCGGGCCGTAGTGTCGGCCCCCGATGTCAGGGCCCCCACTCCTCCGCCATGCCTCCGACGTCACTCCGGAGTGGCTGACCGACGCCCTCCGGCGCGCCGGCGCCCTGGCCGAAGGCGCCTCGGTGCGCTCCTTCGAGGCGGCGCCCATCGGGACCGGGCAGATGGCCGACACGACACGGTTCTCCCTGACGCTCGACGATCCGGGTGCGGGGCCCATCAGCGTGGTCGGCAAGTTCGCCTCGGCGGATGACCAGAGTCGCGGGACTGGCCTCGCCTTGCGGGCCTACGAGATCGAGGTCCGGTTCTACCGTGAAGTCGCCGCCGGGATCGGCGCCCGTGTGCCGGCGGTCTACCTGGCCGACGTGGAGCCCGAGACCGGGTGGTTCACCCTTCTCATGGAAGACATCGCCGGTGCCGTGCAGGGCGATCAGATCGCGGCCTGTGGGCCCGAGGTGGCGGCGGCCGTCCTCGAGGAGATGGCCGGGCTGCATGCGCCCTGCTGGGAGGCGCCCGCGTTGGAGAGACTCGAGTGGCTGAACCGGGCCACTCCTGATTCCGACGCCTTCCTGGTCGCCCTGGTGTCTTCGCTGCTCCCGGGCTTCCTGGAGCGCTACGCCGACACGCTCGCCCCGGAGCACCAGGCCGTCTGCCGCACTTTCGTCGAGCACCTCCCGACCTATCTGCTGCGACGGGGCGGCCCGCGCACGGCGAGCCACGGCGATTTCCGGCTCGACAACCTCCTGTTCCAGCCCGGTACACCCAGGCCGGTGGTCGTCGACTGGCAGACCGTGGCCTGGGCCGGTGCGTCTCTCGACGTGGCGTACTTCATCGGCGGCTGCCTCAGCCCCGAGGACCGGCGCGCCCACGAGCCCGAGCTCCTGGCCCTCTACCACGATGCCCTGTGCCGGCGCGGCGTCCGCGACTACTCGCTGGACCAGCTGCGCGCCGACACCCGACGCGACACGTTCGCCGGCCTCCTGATGGCAATCGTGGCCTCCATGGTCGTCCAACGCACCGAGCGCGGCGACCTCATGTTCCTGACGAGCACGTCCCGGCACGCGCAGCACGCGCTCGACGTCGACGCACCGGCCTTGCTCCTCGGCGCGACATGACCGAGCTCCTGGTGCTCTGCACCGGCAATGCCGCGCGGTCGGTCATGGCCGGCTTCATGTTCGACGCCTTGCGTGACGGGCGTCACGGCGAGCCGCTCCACGTGGTGACCGCAGGGACGCACACCATTGACGGCCAGCCGATGGGCATGCGTACCCGCACTGCACTGGCACGCCTGCCCGAGCTGGCCGGGGCAGATTTTCGTCGGCACAGGAGCCGCCAGGTGCACGGAGTCGACCTCGTGCACGCCGATCTGGTGGTCGTGATGGAGGCTGATCACGTGCGCTTCGTGCGCCGCCAGTTTCCCGACGCCGCCGCCAAGACGGGCACCATCCGTCACCTGTGTCGGCACCTGACTCCGGCCGCTCCGGCCCCGACCGCTTCGGCCCCGGCCACTCCGGCCCCGACCGCTTCGGCCCCGCCGACCCTGAGGGAACGTGTCGCGGCGCTCGGTCTCGGCGAAGTGGACCTCGACGACACAGAGGACGTCCTCGACCCCGCCGGCCACGACGCCGACGTCTATGCCGCGTGTGTCGACGAGCTGTGGGGGTTGTGTCAGACCCTCATCGCGTTGGTGTGACGCTCCCGATCGGCTGACTCAGTCGGCGTGGACGGAGCGCAATCCCGCCCAGGCGAGGTCCGCCATGCGGCCCGCCAACTTCTGCGCCTCCTCGTCGACCTCGGCCTCGGAGTCAGGGCGCTGCGCCATGAAGCGGCGGCTCACACCCTCCGCCATGCCCACGATCCCGTAGGCGAGCAGGCGACGATGGTCGTCGTCGAGCCCGGCGTCGATGAGGGGGTCGATCGCTTCCGCGATGGCGTCCTCCACGGCGCGCAGGGCGCGGCCGAGCTCGAGGTCGTCCGCATGATCACGGCCGTAGAGCAGGCGGAACTCCGCCTCGTGACTCACGACCAGGTGGAAGTAGGCGGCGAAACCCAGTTCGACCTGTTGGCGCGGGCCCTCGGCCCGCATGACGGCGCGCCCGATGGCGACCAGGACGTCTTGGGCGATGGAGTCGACCAGCTCCAGGTAGAGCGCCCGCTTGGAGGAGAAGTGCTGGTAGAGAAGCGGTTTCGTCACGCCGGCGGCTTCGGCGATGTCGTCCATCGTCGTGGAGCGGTAGCCCCGGTGCGCGAAGAGCTCCAGCGCGACGGCGAAGAGCTGCTGGCGTCGTTGCTCCGCCGTGAGCCGCCTTGCAGAGGCCTGGATCGCAGCGGACATCGCTTCAGGTTACCGAACGGTCAGAGCCCGGGAACGCGCTGCAACAGCGCCGCCAGGTGCGTTGGCAAGTCAGCCAGGTTGAAGTGGTCCGCCGCCACCTGGTGGTTGTGTGCGATGAGGCGAGTGTCCGGTTGGCGCAGGAAGCAGTCCAACGGCGCAGGCTCGGCGGCGTCGAACCATTGGAAGCCGAAGGCGGCGAGCTCGGCCGCCACCGGATAGGGGCCGACGGCCAAGGGCCGTCGGTGTGTGGCCGACTCCACCGCAGGGTTGCCGAATCCCTCCCAGAGCGAAGGGAGCAGGACGGCGTCACACGCCGCATAGGCATCGGCGATGGAACTGCCGGCGTCGGGCGGGCCGAGGACGACACGGCACTCGGCCTGGGCGACAAGGCGGTCGAGCTCGCTTCCGTACCCGTCTTCGGCGGGACCGAGCAGCCAGTAGGTGGCGTCGAGCGCCTCGGCGAGAGCGATCGCCCCCCCGACGTTCTTGCGCGCCAGCGCGCGCGTCGGCTGCAGGAGCAACGGCACCTCGTCGGGGACGGCGAGGGCGGACCGGGTAGACGCCCGCTCACCGGGCGGCGGGTTCGGGTCGAAGGCGTTGTAGATCGTCGTGGCCTCTATGCCGTGGGTCGCCAGCTCGGCGCGGCTGAGCTCGTTGATGGTGACATGCACCCACGCGGCGTCGTCCGGTGGTGGCGGGAGGTGCGCCAGATGGGGGCGCTGCCAGGGCAGGTCGTGATGATGGAGCACGGTGGGGCGTCCGGCGCACGCTCTCGCCACCACGGCCGCCGCCCCCGGGTTCAAGGGGAGCGAGACGAGGTTCTCGACGATGACGAGATCGGCGTCGGCCAGCGCGCCATCCACCTCGGCGCGAGTCGGGGGCTCTGGCGCGTGCATCGCCAGCCCAGGGAGGAGCGCGTCCACGGTGCCCGCACCGGCGACGGAGCGCACCTCCCAGCCGAGGAGATCCAGCGCACCAGCCCATTTGGCGGCCTCCACGGCGACCCCGTCCTCGCCGCCGAGTCGGAACGAGACCATGCACGCCAGCGCCACGAACGAACTGTACGCGTGCCGGGGGAAGGCATTGGCGGTTCGGCTAGCGTTGCCCCGATGGCAAAACGGGCACTGATTACGGGCGTGACGGGCCAGGACGGCTCGTACCTGGCCGAGTTCCTGCTGACGCAGGGGTACACGGTGATCGGCATGGTGCGGCGGTCCAGCACGCTCAACTTCGAGCGCATCGCGCACATTCAGGACCAGATCGAGCTCGTGGCGGGGGATCTGCTCGACGAGGTGTCGGTCATCAACATCCTGCGCGACCACCGCCCGACCGAGGTCTACAACCTGGCGGCCCAGTCCTTCGTCCAGACCAGTTTCACCCAGCCGGTCCTGACCGGCGAGACGACAGCATTGGGAGTGACTCGGATGCTCGACGCCATCCGCCTGGTCGATCCCGAGATCCGCTTCTACCAGGCCAGTTCGTCGGAGATGTTCGGCAAGGTGCAGGAAGTGCCCCAACGCGAGTCGACCCCCCTCCACCCGCGCAGCCCCTACGGCGTGGCGAAGGTCTACGGCCACTGGATCACCGTCAATTACCGCGAGAGCTACGGGCTGCACGCCTCCTCGGGCATCTTGTTCAATCACGAGTCCCCACGTCGCGGCCTCGAGTTCGTCACGCGAAAAGTGACGCACGGGGTGGCGCGCATCGCCAACAAGCTCGATGACAAGTTGTCGCTGGGCAACCTCGACGCCCAGCGGGACTGGGGGTACGCCGCCGACTACGTCAGGGCTATGTGGTTGATGCTGCAGCAGGACGCGCCCGACGACTACGTCGTGTCGACCGGCGAGACCCACCCCGTGCGCGAGTTGTGCCGGCTCGCCTTCGACGCCGCCGGGTTGGACTGGGAGCAGCACGTCGTCATCGACGAGCGCTTCCTGCGCCCCGCCGAGGTCGATCTGCTGGTGGGCGATCCCGCCAAGGCGCGCGCAGAGCTCGGATGGAGTCGCGAGGTCGAGTTCCCCGCCTTGGTCACCATGATGGTCGAGGCCGACATCGACCTCGTCCGCAAGAGTCTCAGGTAACCGGAGCCGCCGCGCTCCTCGCAATGACCGTCCCCGCCGCGATCACCGCCGATCCGGCCGGCGTCCTCGTCGCCTTCGGGGCGGGGATCCTCTCGTTCGTCTCCCCCTGTGTCCTGCCCCTCGTCCCGGGCTACGTCTCCATGGTCTCGGGGCTCTCGGCGGCCGAGCTGGAGGCCGGCGGCGACGGCGCGACGCCATCCGCCGCCCTGGGGCCCGTCTTGCGGGGTATCGGGCTCTTCGTGGCCGGCTTCACCGTGGTCTTCGTCGCGCTCGGGGCGACGGCGTCGGGTATCGGCCGCATCCTCAGCGCCCATGAGGTGACGCTGGCCCACCTGAGCGGAGTGGTGATCATTCTGCTCGGGGGCGTCATGCTCCTCGCCGCCTTGCCGACCAGGGTGTGGTCCCACGCCGGCATCGGCACTCTCGGCGTCGTGTCGCGGGTCACCGGTGAGCGCCGTTTCGACGTGCGCCCGTCCCGACTCGGCGTCTGGGCGGCCCCGCTCATGGGAATGGCCTTCGCCTTCGCCTGGACGCCCTGCATCGGTCCCATCCTCGGCGTCGTCCTCGGTCTGGCGGCGCACAACGGCACGCTGCCCGGTGGCGTGTTGCTCCTGTTCGCCTACTCGCTCGGGCTGGCGGTGCCCTTTGTGCTCGTCGGCCTCGCATTCGGGAGGCTCACGGCGGCGCTGACCCGGGCCCGCCACTGGCTGTGGGCCGTCGAGCTCGTTGCCGGCCTCGTCCTCGTCGTCTTCGGCGTGCTGCTCCTGACGGACAACATCAGCTGGGTGTCGTCGCAGCTGTCGAACCTGCTCAACGAGCTCGGTCTCAGCCGCCTGTCCAAGAGCTAGTCCGTGGCCTGCGCCACCCCCGACCGGGTTCCGGCCGGAATCGCCCCCGCGGCCGAAGTCTTGACCGATCGCATCAGGTCGCTCCGCGCCGCGTCGCCTTCCGTGGTGCTGGTCGCGCTCGACGGACGGTCGGGAGCAGGGAAATCCACCTTGGCGCATCTCGTGGCCGGGCGGACCGATGCGCTCGTCGTGGACGGCGATGACTTCTACCGAGGCGGAGAAGGTGCCGTGTGGGATGCCCTCACGACGGCGGAAAAGCTGGAGCTCGTCATCGACTGGCGGCGCCAGCGCGCCCTGCTCGAGCGTCTGCGACGCGGCGAGCGGGCACGATGGCAACCCTACGACTGGGAGGCCGATGACGGGCGTCTCGCCGGCGAAGTCTCCGCGGGTCCCGCCGGCGTGGTGATCCTCGAAGGCGCCTACAGCGGCCGACCGGAGCTGGCGGACCTCTACAGCCTGCGGGTGCTCCTCGACGTCGCCCGCGACGTCCGGCGGGAGCGCCTCTTGCAGCGGGAGGGGGAGCGGTATCGCGCCGAGTGGGAAGCCCGATGGGGGGAGGCGGAGGACCTCTACTTCGAGATGCGCATGCCACCGCAGGCGTTCGACCTCGTTCTCCTCGCCGCCTGAGGCGTCACGCCTGATCGGCCAGCACCTCGACGAACGTCCGAGCGAAGGTGTGCGCGTCACCGGGCCAGCGGGCCGAGACGTAGGAGCCGTCGCGCACCACCCAGGCCGGCCGCCGGTCGTCCACCGTGTCGCGGGCGCGGCCGCTCGTCTTGCGCCGCCAGTCCGGGACGTCCCTCCCCACGTCGGCGAAGTCGGCGGGATCGGCCAAGGCCCGCGTCACCTCCTGCTGCACGGACATGAAACCCCAGCGCTGCCCTGGCTCCTCCACATAGGTCCGGTAGTAGGTGGAGTCCCAGAAGCGCGTGTAGCGGGCGATGCCCCAGGCCTTGCGTTCCAATGCCCAGGTGAGCGCGGTGGTGCGCCGGCCGTAGAGCACGGAGCAAGCCGTGACGGGATCCACCGCCCGCGCCGCCACCAGGACGCCGTGGCAGATGGCGCCGACCGGCTTGTCGGCGCGGAACGCGTCGAGGGCCATCTGCTGCACCTCGGGGCTCTCCAGATAGGGCCGCATCCCGCGCGCCCGGTGCCCGCCCGGCAACACGAGCGCGTCGTAGTCGCTGCGCCGACCGGCGCCCCAGTGCAGCGGCGAAAGGAACGCCTCGTCATCGAGCAATGCGGCATAGGCCTGCCGTGCGTCGGCGTTGGCGCGCAGGACGCGGCCCACCACGGTGAGGGTGCGCAGCCCGGGGACGGCGCCCCAGGGGTCGAGTCCGCGGCCCGTCACCATGAGGTCGTCGGCCCGTCCTGGCTGCCCCGACGGCGTGGCGAACACGACGCGGTGACCGGCCGCAGACAGCACCTGCCAGCTGACTGCCACCTCGGTCGGGTCGAAGTCGATTGCCGGCAACGGCATGAGGACGGTCACCATCGGCGGCGACGACACTAGCGACGACCACCACGACCTCCCCGAGCACGACGAGCAATCCGGGAGTAGCGGGATTACCGTCGGTTGCATGCCCGACGCCGACAACCCCCCCGATCCCCTCTTCTCGCCCGAGGACGGGCTGGCGGAGTTGTGGGTCAAGGCCTACCAGGGGGAGGTCCTGGGCGAGCTCCTGTTCGGGGGGATCGCCGAGCACCTCGACGATCCGGACCGGGCCGCCAAGATGCGCATGCTGGCCACTCTGGAGCAGCGGACCAGGGAGGAGACCGCCCCGGCACTCGAACGCGCCGGCATCTCGACCGCGCCCGACCCCGAGACGGAGGCCACCGCCTCGGCCCTCCTCCCTGGCGCGCTGACACTGAGCTGGAACGACCTGATGGCCACCATCGGGCCGATCACGGCGCAGTACATCCCCCTCTACCAGCGGATCGGCGAGTTGAGCCCCAAGGAACGGGAGACGGCCGACCTCCTCGTCGCGCACGAGGCCGCCCTCCGTGACTTCGCCCGCGCCGAAGTCGACGGTGATTCGGCACGCTCGCTGGAGGGGATCACGGCCCTGCCCCACATGCGCTGAGGTGCACCGGGGTCGCTCTTCGGGTGGCCCTCGGAACCCGATCGGGCCGAAGTCCAGCTGAGAGGCCCGGCCGGCGGTTGAGGAGGCACCCGGGCCCCGCTTGGAACCCTGGTACCCACCCCCCCTACCATGGTGGGGAAGGCCATGGCCCCTGTCGTCCACTTTCGTGCCGCGGTCGCACTCGCCGGCCGCTTCCCTGCCCTTGCCGGGGTCGATCTCTCTCTCGACCAGGGTGAGGTCGTCGTCGTCGTGGGCGCCAACGGTGCCGGCAAGACCAGCCTCCTGCGGGCCTGCGCCGGGTTGTTGCCGGTGACGTCGGGAGAGGCCACGGTCCTCGGCGTCGATCTCGCCACGGACCACACCTCGGTGCGCCGCTACGTCGGGCTTTTGGGACATGCCGCCCCTCTCTACGACGACCTCAGTGCGGCGGAGAACGTCCAGTTCGCCGTGCGCGCACTCGGTCTGCCCGTGGCGCGGGCCGACGAGGCACTCGAGCGGCTGGGCCTGACCGGGCGTCTGCGCACGACGCCGGCGGGTCGGCTCTCGGCCGGTCAGCGTCGCCGGGTCGCGCTGGCCGCGCTCGTCGCCCGGCGACCTGCGGTCTGGTTGTTGGACGAGCCGCACGCCGGCCTCGATGCGACCTCGCGCGTGCTTCTCGGACAGCTGATCGGCGACGCCGTGACGGACGGGGCCACGGTGTTGCTGTCGTCACACGAACCCGAGCTCTCCGTCCCGCTGGCCGACCGGGTCGTGTCGATGGGCGGCGGGCGTGTCACCGGTGAGGAGCCGGGCGGGCGACGGGTCACCCTGACTGCCGTACCGGCCGCGGCGCCGACTGAGTCGGCCCGCGCCGCGGGAGCCACCCATGTGGCATGACGCCGTGCTGGTGGCCGGCAAGGACCTCCGCATTGAGGCGCGCGCCCGCGTCGCCCTGTGGCAGGTGGTGCCTTTCGCTGTTCTCGTGCTCGTCCTCCTGGCCTTTGCCATCGGCCCGGACCAGTCTTCGCTGCGCCACGCCGCGCCGGGGATCTTCTGGGTCGCCCTGCTGTTCTCGACGGTGCTGGCCATTCAACGCAGCGTCGCCATCGAGTCCGGGGAAGGCACCCGTGACGGATTGCGGCTTTCGGGCATCGACCCCGCCGGGATCTTCCTCGGCAAAGCGGCCGCGGTCGGGCTGCAGCTCCTGGCGCTGCAGCTGGTCCTGTGGGCCGGCATCACGTTCCTCTTCGACGTCCGGGTCCACGTCGTCTGGCTCGCCGTGACCGCCAGCCTGCTGGCCACCGTCGGCCTCGCCTGCGCCGGTGTGCTCTACGGCGCGCTGTCCGCCGGTCTGCGCGTGCGCGACACCCTCCTCCCGTTGCTCGTGCTCCCGGTCTTGGCCCCGGTGCTCCTGGCTGGTTCCAAGGCCTGGGAAGCTGCGCTCGACGGCAACGCCGCGTCAGGCACCCAGTGGCTCAAGATCCTCGTCCCGTTCGCGGTGATCTATCTCGTGGTGGGCGTTGTCCTCTACGGGCCGCTGCAGGAGTCGGCATGAGCGCACCGATGCCGGCCCGCCGGCCGCGCTGGCTCACCGTCGTCGGGGTGCTCGGCGTCGTCGCGATCGCCTTCACGGTGTGGCTCGGTCTGTGGATCACACCCCCGGACCGCTTTCAGGGGAATCTGGCGCGCCTGCTCTACATCCACCCTGCCATTGCCACAGTGGCGTTGTACTGGGTCGGATTGGTGGCGGCCGGAGGGAGCCTGCTCTACTTGTGGCCGCGCACGCGGTCGTTCTTCTGGGACAGGCTCGCCGCGGCGTCGGTGGAAGTGGGTGCCGTCTTCGCCGCGTTGACGCTCGTCACCGGTTCCCTCTGGGGCCGTCCGGTCTGGGGCGTCTGGTGGACCTGGGATGCCCGTCTGACTTCCACGGCACTGCTCCTGCTGCTCGAGATCGGGTACCTGGCCCTCCGTCGCGTTCCGGCGGAGCCGGCTGTCCGCGCCCGCCGTTGTGCCGTGGCAGCGCTGCTCATCGCCATCGACATCCCGATCGTGCACTTCTCGGTCGACTGGTGGAACACCCTGCACCAGGGAGGCACCTTCATCGATCCGGGCTTCAAGATCCACGCGTCGCCGTCCATGTCGTGGACGTTCCTGCTGGGCTTCATTGCCTTCTCGCTGATCTTCGTGTGGCTCCTCGGTGTGCGCTACCAGGTGGAGGTGCTGCAGGACGCGGTGGGCGACCAGGAGCTCGAGGTGTCGTTGAGCGAGCGCTGGGGCGAGGACACCGAACTCGTCGGAGCCGGCACCGGCACGCCGGCCCCAGGTCCCGTCGGAGGCGAGCCGTGAGGTACGTCGACGCCGGGTACGCCATCGCGCTCGCCACCCTGTTCGTGTACGCCATCACCCTCGTGCTGCGGCGCCGGCGCTGGGAGCGGGCACTGCAGATGTCGGAGCCGACGGTCGAGCCCGAGGGCACGCCGGCCCGCCCCGGCGAGCCGTCGTGACGGGCACGACCACCGAACCGACTCCGCCGCCAAGCCCGCCGACGTCCGAGGAGCACCAGGGCCCGGCCGTGCCGCCGCCACGTCGCCGCCGCCCGATGAGCTGGCGGCTGCTGGCCGTTTTCGTCTTGCTCGCGGTAGCGCTGGTCTTCCTGCTCGTCGAGGGGTTGGGCAGCTCGCTCGACTACTTCGACACCGTCAGCCAGGCCATGGACCACCGACAGGCGCTGGGCACCCAGACGCTGCGCCTGGAGGGCACGGTCGTCCCGAACACCATCCACGCCACCGCCGCCGGGTCGGACTTCGCCATCTGCCAGGGCCCCGATGTCGTCCACGTCACCAACACGGGGAGCCCGCCCGGGCTCTTCAAGGCCCGCGTCCCCGTCGTCGTCGTGGGCCACTTCACGTCGGTGACCTCGGACGACTTCGTCTCCAACTCCATCCTCATCAAGCACTCCAGCACCTATGCCGCGCAGTACCCGAACCGGGTGAAGCAGACGGCAACCGGACCGGTCTGCTGATGCTCGACGCCAACCTGGGCACCATCGGCGTCTGGCTGGCCTTCCTGGCCTGCCTCGCCGGCATCGTCGTGAGCATCATCGGCCTCGTTCCCCGCCGCCGGGCCGCCGGCGGGGACGGCGCCTCCGCGCCGGCCGAGCGCACGGGTGCCGACGCCAGGCTGCTGGCCCCTGTGATGTGCGTCGGCGCGCTGTTCGCGGCCGGCGCCATGGAGCACGCGCTCGTCACCCACGACTTCACGCTGGTCTTCGTGGCGCAGAACAACAGCACCGTCACCCCGCTGCTGTATTCGATCACGGGCATGTGGTCAGCCCTCGCCGGGTCGATTCTGCTCTGGGGCCTCATCCTCTCGGCGGTGTCGACCATCTTCGTGTGGCGCTACCGCAAGCAGGCGAGCGACTCGGTCATCCGCTTCGCCACGCTGGTCCTCTACGTCGTCTCTGCCTTCTTCTTCGGCCTGATGATCGGGCCGGCCAATCCCTTCGTGACCGCGCCAGGGGCGACGCAGGGACTCGGTCCCAACTCGCTGCTGCAGGACAACCCGCTGGTCGCCATCCACCCTCCACTCCTCTACGTGGGATTCGTCCTCTTCACGGTGCCCTTCGCCTTTGCCATCGGCATGCTGGCCACGGGCCGGGTGGGCGATCGCTGGCAGATCGAGTGCCGGCGCTGGACCCTGGTGGCCTTCACCTTCTTGTCCGTCGGCATCGTGCTCGGGGCGTGGTGGTCCTATCAGGTGCTGGGGTGGGGCGGGTTCTGGGGGTGGGACCCGGTGGAGAACGCTGCGCTCCTGCCGTGGCTGTGCGGGACCGCCTACCTGCACTCGACGCTGGTCCAGGAGCGGCGCGGCCTCATGCGGGTCTGGAACCTCTCCCTTTCGATCGCCACCTTCGCGCTCACGATCCTGGGCACGTTCCTGACGCGGTCGGGCGTCATCAACTCGGTCCACGCCTTCTCGGAGTCATCGCTCGGCCCGTTGCTGATCGGGTTCTTCTTCGCGGTGGTCATCGTCGGTTTCGGCCTCATCGCCTGGCGGGGCGACCGCCTCCGCTCGCCCGGTGGCATCGATGCCCCGCTCGGTCGCGAGGGCGCCTTCCTCCTCAACAACGTGCTCTTCGTCGGCTTCGCTTTCGTGGTGCTGCTGGGCACGCTGTACCCGCTCCTCTACGAGGCGGCGACGCAGCAGCAGGTGACGGTCGGGGCGCCGTTCTTCAACACGGTGGCGATTCCCGTCGGCCTCACGCTGCTCTTCCTCATGGCCGTGGCCCCGGTCCTCAGCTGGCGCAAGATCAACGGTCCCGTCCTGTGGCAGCGTCTGGCCGTCCCGGTATGGATCGGCGTGGGCACCGTCGTGCTGTGCGTGGCGTTCGGCCTGCGGGGCTTGGCCACGCTGATCGGCTTTGGCCTGGGTGCCATGGCGGCCGCGACCGCCGGGCGCGCCCTCGTCCTCTCCGTGCGGGCGGCCCGCTCCCGTCACGTCGGCTGGTGGCGCGGCCTGGTGGGACGGGCGAACGGCGGCATGATCGTGCATCTGGGTGTCGTCCTGCTCGCGGTCGGGATCATCGCCGCGACGTCGTACCGTCACCAGGCCGAACTACCCCTGCACAAGGGCTCGGCCGTCACCTACGACGGTCATCGCTTCGAATTCGAGGGCCTGCGCACCGTGACCTCCCCCTCCCGGACGTCGCAACAAGCCATCGTCAAAGTGGACGGCGGCCTGTTCTATCCGGCGACGACGAATTTCGGGAGCGCGCTCTCGGTGGTAGGGACGCCCGCCATCGACTCGGGTCTCTTCGACGACGTGTACCTGACGTTCGACGCCGTCGGCGGGCTCGGGGCTTCCTCTGGGAATCAGGCCATCGGCAACCTGCCGAAGGGATCGGTGGCCATCGGCGCGGTGATCGAGCCGCTCGTGGCGTGGCTCTGGGCCGGCGGGCTGCTCATCGGGATCGGGGGCGTCCTCGCGCTCGTCCCGGGCTCGCGGCGGCGGCCCACCGACCCGGTTTCCTCCTCCTCGGACCTGGTCACGGGGGCAACGCCACAGCCGCAACGCGAGCGTGACGCCACGCCCGAGCCGGTCGGCGCACTCGTGGCCCGGGGCGCCGCGGGCCCGGCATGAGCCGACGCCGACGCCACGCCGCCCGTTGGGTGGCCGGTGGCGTTCTCCTCGTCCTGGTCGTGGTCGGCATCGTCTTGGCCACGCGGACGCCCCAGGAGGCCACTGCGGTCCAGAGCCCGCTGCTCGGCGGTGCGGCGCCCGCGCTCACCGGCACGGACCTCGCCTCGGGCAACAGGGTCTCTCTGGCCGCGCTGCGGGGGCACTACGTGGTGGTGAACTTCTTCGCCAGCTGGTGCATTCCCTGTCAACAGGAAGCGCCCGACTTGTCGCGCTTCCACTTCGAGCAGTCTCGGGCAACCGATGGTGCCGACATGGTCAGCGTGGCCTTCAACGACCAATCGTCCACCGCCCGCTCCTTTCTGCGGAAGAACGGTGACCTCTGGCCCGCCATCGCCGATCCCGGCGGCACCATCGCCCAGCGTTACGGGGTCACGGCGCCACCGACCACGTTCGTCATCAACCCGGCCGGTCGCGTCAGCGCGGTCCTGGTGGGCCCGGCCACCCAGAAGAATCTCGACTCGTTCCTGAAGGCGGCCCGGACGGACGGGGCAGGCGTCTCGAGTGGCTGACCGCGCAGGTCGCCTGCCGCTCTGGTTCCGGGTGATCCTGCCGGTGGTCGTCCTCGTGGTCGCGCTCGTCATCGGGAGCGGCGCCTTCACCTCGTCCCGGTCGACGGCAGGCCAGCGGGCGGCGGCGCTCGAAGCCGGCGTGCGTTGCCCGTCCTGCACGGACCTCTCGGTGGCCGAATCGAACGCCACGACGGCCATCGCAGTCCGGCACCAGATCGAGACCATGGTGGCGGCCGGCCGGTCTGACGCCGACATCGACCGGACGCTCGTGTCCGAGTACGGCCAAACCATCCTGCTGGTGCCGCCCAACGCGGGAGGCGTCCCGGTCATCTGGATCATCCCCATCGTCCTGGGGGCCGGCGCGCTGGCGGGGGTCGGACTCCTGTTCTGGCGGCGGAGCCGCGACTTCGGTGCATTGCAGGCGGAGGAGGTCGAGGCATGACGGTCGACCGATCACCGACGGCGGAACGGTCGGAGCGCGCCCCGCGACGAGCGTTGGTACCTGACCGACGAACGCGAGTTCCTGCTGCGCTCCCTGGCCGACGCCGACCGCGAGCGTGAGGCGGGGGACCTGTCCACCGAAGACCATGCGGTCCTGGTGGGGCGTGACCGCGCCCGGCTGGCCGAGGTGGAGGAGGAGCTCGCCACCCTCGACGCCGCCGCGTCGTTCGATGCAGCCGCCGTCCCAGCATCGCGATCGGCTCAAAAAAAGGAGTCGACACAACCCGAACGGTCTCCGATGCCATGGTGGCGCCGGCTCGGGATCGTAGGGGCCTGCCTGCTCATCGCCGTCGGCTGTCTCATTTTGGTCGTGCACTTCGTGCAGTCCCGCGCGCCCGGCCAGGCCTCGTCGGGCAGTGTGACCGTGTCGCAGGCACAGCTCATTGAGCAGCAGCTGCAGCAGGCCGACTCCTTGAACCAGCAGGGGAGCAGCAAGGCCGCGCTCGTGCTCTACGACAAGGTGCTGTCCGAGGACCCGTCCAACCCTCACGCCCTGGCCTATGCCGGCTTCCTGCAATGGAACGTCGGCAGCACCTCGAGCGTGGTGTCACTCACCAAGATCGGGCGATCCGAGATCGAGACAGCCATAAAGGACAGCCCGAGCTACGGCCAGGCCCACCTCTTCTACGGCCTCGTCCTCGAGAACCAGGATCACGACCACGCTGCCGCGGTGACGCAGTTCAACGACTTCCTGGACGACGCCCCGCCGGGCTCCGAGCTGCCCCAGGTCGCACCACTGGTCAGCGGTGCCTACAAGGCGGCAGGTGTGCCGCTGCCCGCCCAATTCAGCTCCGCCACGAGCACGACCACCACGACGTCAGCTCCGTAGCGCGCGCAGGTCGGCGACGATTCCCGGGAACTCCCGGGCGAACCCGGCGCAGTCTTCGTCCGTCGTGGACCATCCGACGCTGACCCGCAGCGAGTGGCTGGGGTCGACCCCCATGGCCTCGAGTACCGGCGACGGCTCGATGCTCTCCGACGAGCAGGCGGAGCCGGAGTGGACGGCGACGCCCGCCCGGTCCAACCCGATGAGCACCGGCTCGGCCTCGACTCCGGCAACGCCGAGGCAGACGAGCTGAGGGAGTCGGGCCTCGGCTCCGGGTCCCACGACGGCGACGCCCTGGACCGAGACCGCGGCCTCGACGACGGATGCGATCTGGTGCCGGGCCGCGGCCGCCTCGGCGGCCATCGTCCCTCGATCCTCGGCCAGTGTCGCCGCCGCGGCGCCGAACGCAAGGAGAGCTGGGAGGGCCTCCAGGCCGGCGCGGCGGCCCCGCTCCTGCTCGCCGCCGACGAGCAGCGGATCGAATCGGCTGCCGCGCCGCACGATCAGCGCGCCGGCTCCGGGGACCCCGCCGAGCTTGTGCGCGCTGATGCTGACGAGGTCGGCGTCGAGGGCGGCCAGGTCCGTTGGCACGTGTCCACAGGCCGCGGCAGCATCGATGTGGACGGTGACGCCGATCTCCCGGCACAGCGCCACGACCTGGTGTACGGGCTGGAGCGTCCCGACCTCGTGGTTGCCCCACTGGCAGTGCACTAGCGCCGGCCGCGGCAGCGACCTCGAGTGCAGGCGCTCCACCAGCGCGTCCAACTGCAGCCGTCCGGCGGCGTCAACGGCGATGTCCTCGGTCGGAGCCAGCCGGGCAGAGGCGTCCCGGACGGCCGAGTGCTCCACGGCGGAGCACAGCACCGGCTCGCCCGGCGCCGCGCGGGTCGCGCCCCAGACGGCAGCATTGATGGACTCGGTGGCTCCCGACGTGAAGATCACCTGTCGTCCCGCCACGCCGACGAGATCGGCCACCTGGCTGCGGGCCGCCTCGAGTGCATCGCGGACGGTTCGACCCTCTTGGTGCACCCGACCCGGGTCCCCTGTCGGGAGCGCGGCCCAGCGCGTCAGCGCGGCGACCGCCTCGGGCCGCGGCGGAGTGGTGCTGGCGTGATCGAGATAGGCGCGCCCCACCGGCGGCTCAGGCAGAAGCGGTGCAGGCGTCGTCGCCCCGCGCCCGCGAGGAGAGGATCACCGGGAGCGCCTGGCGCGACGCCGTTCCGCACAGGCCGGACAACAGTCCCTTGACCATGCCGCGGTCCACCGCGCACAGCACGGGGTTGGTGCTGCTCGCATCACCGAAGGGACACTGCTCTGCGATGACGGCGGTGGTCTCGCCGCGGTCCTCGGCGTGGGCGGCGAAGCCGTGGGCCGTGAGTGTCTCGGCCACCACGTGCATGGCAGCGCGCACCGTCCGCTGACCCTCACTCGCGGTCATGCGCGATGCGAGCGAGCGCCCGTACTCCTCACCGACGTGCGCCGCCATCTCCTCGGCCTCATCCGGTCCGAGCCGGCGCATCGCCTCGCCGAGGAGGCGCATGAGGAGGTCGTCGCGCCGCTGCATGAGGCCGAGCTGGAGCTCCTCCTCCACGCAGAAGTAATGCTTGGAGGGGCGGCCGGCGCCGGCGGCGTTGCGTCCGGTCTCGACCCTGACGTAGCCACCGTCGACCAGCCGCTGCAGGTGGTGGCGGGCCACGTTGGGGTGCAGCGAGAAGGCGCGCGGCGACCTCGCTGGCGGTGGCGCCGGGCACGGCGCGCACGTGGAGGAAGATGTCACGTCGGGTCGGATCACCGAAGGCAGCGGCCACGGCCGCTACGGCGGCGCTGAACCGGCCGTCGTCCGCACCGGCCGGTCGCTCGGTCTCCGCGGTGATCGCTGCCGTGCTCACCCTGGGTAGTCTACCGAGGGATCGGCCTCTCCAGCTGGGGTGACGCGGACAGCGTCCCCGGAATGCGCGGGTAGCCCGATCCCACCCGAGACGAGGGAGTGCATGGCAGCAGACCAATCACAGTTGGAGGCCGCGGTGAGCGCGGTCCGTGAACCCGAGATCGGCCTGACTCTCGGCGACCTCGGTTTGGTGCGATCGGTCCGCCCCCGCCGCCGCCGGGTGCAGATTGAGGTGGCCTTGCCGGTCGCCGCCTGGCCCGGGACCGAGGAGCTCGCCGAAGCGATTCACCAGGCGGCCAGCTCAGTGCCCGGGGTGGAAGAGATCGATCTCGACTTCGTCGTGATGCACGACCAGGAGCGGGCAGAACTGCGGCAGCGCCTGCGCGCCGGCATGGCCGGTGATGTCGAGCACGGTGGAGACGAGGGCGACGGCCACGATCATGCCGGCCACGGGCACGCGCCAGCGGCGCCGATGCCGGCATTTCTCGGACCAGACGCCAAGACGCGCGTCATCGGTGTGTCGTCGGGCAAGGGCGGCGTCGGCAAGTCGACCGTGACGGTGAATCTGGCCATAGCGCTCGCGCAGGCCGGCCACCAGGTCGGGCTCCTCGACGCTGATGTCTACGGTTTCTCGGTGCCCAAAATGCTGGGAACCGATCACGATCCGATCATCATCGGCGACATGGTGATCCCGACCTCGGCCCACGGTGTCAAGTGCCTCTCCATGGGGTACTTCGTACCGGACGACCAGCCGGTGATCTGGCGCGGTCCGATGTTGCACAAGGCGATTCAGCAGTTCTTGACGGATGCGTACTGGGGAGAACCGGACTACGTGCTGATCGACATGCCGCCCGGTACGGGCGACGTGGCGCTGACGCTGGCCGAGGTCATGCCGCGGGCTGAGATCGTCGTCGTGACGACGCCGCAGGCTGCCGCCCAGCGGGTGGCGCAGCGCTCGGCGTTCGCGGCCCGGCGACTCAAGCTCTCGGTGCGTGGCGTCATCGAGAACATGAGCTGGTTCACCGGCGACGACGGGAAGCGCTACGAACTCTTCGGCAGCGGTGGGGGAGCCACTCTGGCAGCTGACCTCGGGATCCCGATGCTCGGCCAGGTCCCGCTCGTCAACGCAGTGCGCCAGGGTGGGGACGAAGGTCGACCAGTCACCGCCGTCGATCCGAGCAGCGAGACGGCGCTGGCCTTCCGCTCCATCGCCGAGAAGCTGGCCGCGCTCGGGCCGGCCCGGGTGTACCGGAGGGAGCTCAGCCTGCGCTGAGCCGTCTGGCGCGGGCGGGGGTCAGGCCCCACTTTCGGTTCGCCAGCTCGCGGGCGTTGCTGTGGAAGAGCACGACCTGGTCGCGGCCCGACCGCTTCGCCTCGTACATCGCGTTGTCGGCGTCGCGCAAGAGCGCGGCCGGCGACGTCGACCCGTCCGCCGTCATGACGACGCCGACGCTGGCCGTCACGACGAGCTGGCCGCCGCCGATGGCCACCGGAGCACTCAGGCCGAGGCGGATCCGCTCGGCCATGTCCAGGGCGTCGCGCTCATGGTCGACCTCGGCGAAGGCCACGAACTCGTCGCCGCCGAAGCGCGCCACCAGGTCCACGCCGCGCGTCATGCCGGTGAGCCGGTTGGCCATCTCGCACAGGACCCGGTCGCCGGCTGAATGGTCTGCCCGATCGTTGACCAGCTTGAAGCGGTCGAGGTCGATGAAGAGCACCGCCAACGAGGCACGACGGCGGCCGACGTGGCGCATCGCCTCCTCGAGTCGTTCCATGAACATGGTGCGGTTGGCCAGGCCCGTCAGCCCGTCGTGTGATGCCTGGAAGGCCATCTGCTCCGCCATCTCGCAGCGCTCGATGGCCAGCCCGACCATGTCAGCCAGCTGGTCGAGCTGTCGCAGCTCCTCGCTGCCGAAGTAGGGCATGGAGGGGCTGATCTTGACGGCCAACGCGTGGGTGGCGCCGCTGTGGGTCTGCACGGTGATCCGCTGGTGGTCGTTGCGCGAGCTGTCCGCTCCCCACGCGTCAGCGCTGCCGTCATCGGTCCATACGGGATAGCGCGCCACCACGGTGCCGTCGCCGGCGAGCAGGGCCGCCCACGACGCGCCCACGAGGGCGCAGACATGGGGCAAGAGGTGCTCGGCCACGTCACGCGAGTCGCCGGCGGACACGAGCTCACCGATTGCCTGCCGGAAGGCAGCGTCCTCCTTGCGACTGAGGAAGACACGGACAAACGAAGGAAGGACCAGCGCCACCAGGAACAGGGCACCCATGAGCACGGTCAGTGCCTGCGTGACCAGAGGGACGGCAGGCCCCCGCAGTGCGAGCGCCGCCACCACGACCTGGATCTCCAGCCCGGCGACGGCGATCGCGAGCAGGTGCATACGCGTCGCGGCGATCGGGGGCTCGCCCCGGCCGGCCAGGAACAGTGACACGACGACGTAGCCACTGAGGAACCCGAAGGCCACCAGGAACGAGATCCGATAGGCGAGGAAGTGCGGGGAAGCCGGGAAGCCCGGCGCGGGCAGGTACCGCAGCGCGTACGTGAAGAGCACGATCCCGACCGTGAGGACGATCGCCAAGGAGCGGACGGGCCGGCTCGGCGCACGGAAGGTCGCCGCGAAGCGGAAGAGGCAGTAGGGCACCAACAGGAGGAAGGCAATGAGCGACGAGGCCGCGTTGCGGTTGGTGGTCAGTCCTGGATCGATCTTGAGGGCGACCGCCAGGCCGCCGAGGATGGCGAACGACAGCGCGACCCACCCGGCGCCGTGGATCCGGTGACGGGCCCACTGCAGCGTCGTCAACGCCGCCAGGAGGACGAATTCCACCAGCGCGACGTTGGACAGAACGTGCGTCCAGTGAGTCACCCCGTGTGTCCTTCCTCCGCTACCTCGCCCAATGTCGCCAATCCCTGCAGCGGATCCCTCTCCGGGCCCGCCGGGCCCGGAACTGCGCCGAAATGGTACCCCCGGTCGGCCCTCCGCCGCCTGAACCACACCGCACGGCGGAATGGCCGCCGCCGCCGCCCGGTGCACTGTCACGATATCCGCCGGCCGGCGGCGGGACCTGTGCCCGGTGCGCGTCGCCTGTGGTCGGTTCCGCCGAGCTGGGTACTGTGGGGCGCGACGAGGAGGCGCTGGTGCAGGACTGGGCACGGCCGGTGGTGCATTGGGAGATCGAGGCCACGAACCCCGAGCGGCAGCGGGCCTTCTACGCCGATCTGTTCAACTGGCGGATCGGTGACGGCTTCATCATGGAGATTCCGCCGGGCATCGGTGGACCCGAGCCCGGTCCCGGCGGGCACATCCGGGGCAGCGAACGCTCCGGCGTGACCCTCTACGTCCAGGTGGCCGACCTGCGCGCCTCCCTCGATCGCTCGGTGACCCTCGGTGCCACCATCGTCGCCGAGCCCTTCGACGTCCCGGGCGGTCCCACGCTGGCCGGCATCACCGACCCCGAGGGCAATCCCGTGATGCTGGTCCAGGCCTGAGGATGTCGATCGTCGAGATCACCACCTTCAGACTGGCCGAGGGCGTCGCGGACGAGTCGTTCCTGGCGCTGGACCGGCGCGTCCAGACCGAGCTCGTGCCGAACCAGCCGGGGTTCATGCGGCGAACCACGGCGCGCCACGGCGACGACTGGCTGGTCGTGACCCTGTGGTCCTCCGAGGAGACCGCCGCGTCCTTCCAACGCGCCCTCGAGGGCGATCGGCTCCAGGCCGACTTCATGCGGGCGGTGGAGGCCGGCACCTTCCATCTGGCTCGTTACACCACCCTCGACTGACGTGGAGCTCGCCGAGCTCAAGGTGACCCGCTACGCCGTGCTCCACCGCGTCGCCACCGTCACGCTGGACCGGCCGGACCGGCTCAACGCGTGGACCGGCCGCATGCACACGGAGTACCGCTGGCTGCTGCACCGCGCCGCCACGGACCCAGGGGTCCGGGTGATCGTCGTCACCGGCGCCGGCCGAGGGTTCTGCGCCGGCGCCGACACACGGGCGCTGGAGGGTCACGTCGAGCGCGGCGGCTACGACGCCGGACTGGGCGACGATCTCGCCATGCCCGGCTACGGCGTCCGCCGCGAGTTCGATGCCGACTTCGCTTCGCAGTTCGGCATCCCCAAGCCCATCATCGCCGCGGTCAACGGCGCGGCCGCCGGGGTCGGCCTGGTGCTCGCGTGTTACTGCGACCTGCGATTCGCGGCCCAGGGAGCCAAGCTGACCACGTCGCACGGCCGCCTCGGGTTGCCGGCCGAGTACGGACTCTCGTGGCTGCTGCCCCGGTTGATCGGCGTCACCCGGGCTGCCGATCTGCTCCTGTCGAGCCGGGTCGTCCTGGCCGAAGAGGCGGAGCAGCTCGGATTGGTCAATCGCGTGCTGCCACCCGACGAGCTGCTGTCCTTCACTTACGAGTACGCCGAGCGTCTCGCCACGGAGATCGCGCCCTCGTCGTTGGCGGCGACCAAACTGCAGCTCTACCGCGACCTGCACGAAGACGTCGCCTCGTCGGTGCGCGACGCCAGTGCGCGCATGGCCGAGATGATGGGCGGCGCCGACTTCGCCGAGGGCGTGGCCGCGCTGACGGAACGACGCCGGCCCGCCTTCCCCGACCCCGGGGACTGAGCGGCTGTGGGCGGCGGGAGGTCAGGCGTCGACGCCGACGGGCAGCTTGGACGGGTCCCAGCCGAGGAGCGCCACCGCCTGGCGGAAGGCGTAGCGATCGGTCATGCCCGCCACATAGGTGACGGCGGCGCGCACGGCACCCTCGCTGCCGGCGACCACGTCGGAGGACTGCGAGGTCGCACTGCCATGGTCGGTGATGAGGTGGGGGCGGTCCGAGAAGTGCTCGACGAGCGCCCGCAGCACGCTGATGACGGCCTCACCCTGCCGTAGCGACGCGTCCCGCAGGTAGATGCGCTCGTAGTTGCAGGTCCTGAAGGCCGCCAGCGCCTCGGCCTCTTCCTCGTTCATGCCGATCTGGCCCGTGCGCAGGGACGCCGAGACGACGCCGTTGATGAAGGCGCCCAGCTGGGCGCTTCGGCGCTCGCCGCAGAGTGCACGGACCGACAGCGGCAGCTGTTGCGGAGCGACGATGCCGGAAAGGACGGCGTCCTCCCAGTCGTGGCAGACGTAGGCGATGCGGTCGGCCCAACTCACAACCTCGCCCTCGGGGGTGGAGGGAGCCGGGCGGGACCAGCTGTGGTTGGCGATCCCGTCCACGGTCTCCGCGCACAGGTTGAGGGGGGCGAGAGAGACCGAGGCACCCCAGGGTGCGTGGTCGAACCCCCCGGCCACGTACGGATCGAGCGCATCCTCGCTGGCATGCCCACCAGGCCCGTGCCCGCAGTCGTGCCCGAGGGCGATCGCCTCGGTGAGGGCCACGTTCAGGCGGCAGGCCCGCGCAATGGCGGTGGCGACCTGTGCCACCTCGAGCGCATGGGTGAGCCGGGTGCGCTGATGATCCTGGGGAAAGACGAAGACCTGGGTCTTGCCGGCCAGCCGGCGGAAGGAGGTGGCGTGCAGAATGCGGTCCCGATCGCGTTCGAAGCAGGTGCGCCAGGCATCGGGTTGCTCCGGCGCGACCCGCTGGCCCGCGTCCGAGGAGCGGGTGGCCCCGGCCGCCAGGAGCGAGTCCTCGAGCTCCTGGCGTTCCGATCGCCCTCTCGGCGCCGGCGGCTGGGCCAGCGCCCCCGGGTCGGGCTCGGGGGCCGGCCCGAGGCGGGCGTGCGAGTCGGCGTGGGCGAGGCGGACGGGACCGGCGTACCCCGCCATGGTCGCTGCCCATCGGGCGCTCCGCTCCGTTCTCACCACCGTGGGCCGGCCGTCCATGTCCAGCAGTCTGCCCGGTCGCAGTAACGTCGAGGTGGCCTCGGAACCGTCCGACAGGTCGAGAGGAGAGTGAGACCAGGTGGACGTGCGCATCGGCATCACCCACACCCCCAAGGAACTCGAAGTGGAGATGCCAGACGATGCTGACCGCGACGAGGTGGTCGCCGACATCGAAAAGCTGCTCAAGACAGGCGACGGTGTCCTCTGGCTGACCGACCGCAAGGGCCGGCGGGTCGGCATCCCCGTGGTCAAGGTCGCCTACGTCGAGGTGGGCGCTCCTGCGGGCGATCGTCGCGTCGGGTTCGGCGCCCCCTGAGGACAGGAGTGGCGGCGGGACTGGCGCGTCGGCGGTGAGCGCGGCGCCCGACCTGTTGGACCTGCGTCTGGTGTTCGTCACCGGCAAGGGCGGCGTGGGCAAGACGACGGTGGCGGCGGGCCTGGCCCAGCTGGCCGCCGAACGCGGCAAGCGCGTCCTGGTGTGCGAGGTCGACGCCAAGGGCGACGTGACATCCCTCTTCGAGGCGCCCCCGACCGACTTCACGCCCCGGGAGATCGCACCCGGCGTGTGGTCCATGTCCATGGACACCGAGGCGTCGCTCCGCGAATACCTCAAGTTGCACCTGCGCATCCCGGTGGTGGGTCGGATCGGGCCGCTGGCCAAGGCGTTCGACTTCGTCGCCACGGCCGCGCCGGGTGTGCGGGAGATCCTGACCGTCGGGAAATTCTGCTGGGAGGTCAAGGAGCGGCACTACGACCTGGTGGTCGTCGACGCGCCGGCCAGCGGGCACATCGTCGGCCAGCTGGCTGCGCCCCAGGCCATCAACGATCTCGTCAAGGTCGGCCTCATCCGGAGCCAGACCGACTGGATGCTCGACATCCTTTCGGATCCCCTACAGACGGGACTGGTCGCCGTCTGCACACCGGAGGAGATGCCGGTGAGCGAGACGCTCGAGCTGGCGCAGCGCGTGCGGACCGAGACGACGGTGCGCATGTCGGCCGTGGTGGTCAACTGTGTGCTTCCCGAGCTCTTCGGCCAGCGCGAGGAGGAGATCTTCGAGCAGCTGCGCGCGCCGGAGAACGAGGCGGTGCTCTCGGAGCGGGCGGGAGGGGCAGTGGCCCCGGTGCTCGAGGCCGCCCGTCTCGCCGTGACCATGCGCCGCACCCGTTCGGCTCACCTGCAACGTCTGCAGGCCGGCCTGCCCGAGGGCATGCCGGTGCTCTTGCTGCCGTACCTCTTCGTCCGCAGCTTCGGGGCCCGCACCACGCGCCAGGTGGCCGGAGCGCTCGGCGAGGAACTGGGCCTGTGACCACCACGACGGCCCCGGCGGCCAAGACGGTGGGCCAGCTGCTGGCGGCCAAGGACATCGTCATCGCCTGTGGGCCAGGCGGCGTGGGCAAGACGACCACGGCGGCGTCACTGGCCGCCACGGCGGTGGTCGAGCAGGGCGGACGCGTGCTGGTACTCACGGTCGACCCGGCCCGCCGGCTGGCCGATGCGCTGGGGCTGAAGGGCATCGGGAACGACGAGGTCCGCATTCCCGACGCCGTGTTCACTGTGGCGGGGGCCCACCCCAGGGGAGAGCTGTGGGCGGCCATGCTCGACACCAAGCAGAGCTGGGACGACCTGATCCGCCGGCACGCACCCGACGCCGAGACCCGCGAGCAGATTCTGGCCAACCCGCTGTACCAGAACATCTCGGGCCGCTTCGTGCAGTCCCACGACTACATCGCGATGGAGCGGCTCTACGAGATCCACAGCGAGGGGAAGTACGACCTGATCGTGGTGGACACTCCGCCCACGCGCAACGCGCTCGATTTCCTCGACGCCCCCCAGCGCATGGCGGACTTCTTCTCCTCCCGCCTGCTGCGCTGGCTCATCGTGCCCTACCGGTCGCGGCTGGTGAACATCGCGTCGCGGCCCTTCTACCAAGTGGCCGACCGCATCCTCGGCACGCAGTTCCTGGCCGACATCTCGGAGTTCTTCATCCTGTTCCAGTCGATGTACGCGGGCTTCGTCGAGCGGGCCGAGGCCGTGACGCGGCTCCTGTCCGACCGGCGCACGACGTTCATGGTGGTGTCGACGCTCGAGGCCACGCCGGTGCGCGAGGCGGAGTTCTTCTCGGCCGAGCTCACGGCGCGCCAACTGCACCTGGGCGCGGTGGTGTTGAACAAGGTGCTGCCCGAGTACCTGCGTGACGCCAAGACCGACAAGCTGGCGCAGTCGATCGCCGCCCGGACGGGCGAGCTCGCCGCCGGGCTGACCGACGATCCGGTGGTCGCCGGCCGGGTGCTCGGCGAGGTGGCCGAGAGCTTCCTGAACTTCAGCGTGGTGGCGCGGCGCGAGGCCGAGCAACAGGCGGAGCTCAAGGGGGCACCCGACGTGCTGGTCACCGTCCCGTTCTTCGACGCCGACATCTACGACATGGCCGGGCTGCTGCGGCTGGGCGCGCTGGTCTGGGAGTAGCGGGTCCGAAGGGCGCCTACCATCGGGGCCATGGCCGAACTCGTCAATCCTGAGGTGCTGGCGTACGCGGATGCGCACACGACGGCACCCCCGGGCCACCTCGAGTCGGTGGACGCCTCCACCAAGGACGGCTTCGCCGCCTGGGGGATGATGGTGGGGCGGCAGGAAGGCCGCTTCCTCGAACTGCTGGTGTTCGCCACCCAGGCGACCAGCGTCCTCGAGATCGGCACCTTCACGGGCTATTCGGCCATCGCCATGGCGGCGGGACTGGGCAAGGACGGGTCGATCATCTCGCTCGAGGTCGACCCGCATCACGCCCAGGTGGCGCGAGGCAACATCGCGGCTGCCGGGCTCGAGAGCCACATCAGCGTGATCGAGGGGCCGGCGCTGCGCTCGCTGGAGGAGCTGCAGGGGCCCTTCGACCTCGTTTTCATCGACGCCGACAAGGTCACCTATGACGCCTACTACGAGGCGGTGCTGCCCAAGCTGGCGCGCCACGGCCTGATCGTCGTCGACAACACGTTGCAGGGCGGCGGCGTCCTGGCCTCGGAGCGCGATCCCCACGAGGGGGCCCGGGCCCTGCGCGCCTTCAACGACAAGGTCGTCAACGATCCCCGCGTCGTCTGTGTCCTGACCACCATCAGGGACGGCGTCACGCTGATCCGCCGGGCCGGCTGACCGGGTCGGCGGAGCGACGCGGCCGCATGCTCGACTACCACCTCCACCTCTGGCCCCACTCGGAGCACGAGACGCCGCTGCGCCTGGAGCAGCTGGCCGAGTACTGCGCCCGGGCCCAGGCGGCGGGTGTGACCGAGCTGGCCGTGACCGAGCATCTCTTCCGTTTCCGCCAGGCCGAGGCGCTGCTCGGGGGCTTCTGGGACGACGACCGGGTGCCGCCCGCCCTGGCGGAGTCCATGGCCGAGTACTGGAAGTTCCACGCCACGGCAGACCTGGACGCCTACGTGGAATGCGCCCTGGCGGCCAAGGAGGCGGGCCTTCCGATCGTGATCGGACTGGAGGTCGACTACTACGAAGGTCGGATGGACACGGTCGCCGATCTTCTGGCGGGGTACCCCTTTGACGTGCTGCTCGGCTCGGTGCACTGGGTGGGCGCGTGGCGCTTCGACGATGTCGACGACCCCCTCTCCATGGCCGAGTGGTCGGTACGGCAGGTCGACGCCTGCTGGGACGCCTACGCGGAGGCCCTCGAAGAGCTGGCGGCCTCGGGTGCGTGCGACGTGCTGGCCCACCCGGACCTGATCAAGGCGGCGGGCCACATCCCCGACGCGCCGGCCGAGTGGTGGGACCGCATCGCCGAGGCGGCGGTGGCGTCGGGCATGGCGGCGGAGGTCAGCTCGGCCGGCTGGCGCAAGCCGGCGCAGGAGCAGTATCCGGCCATGGGCCTGCTCGAGCGCTTCGTGGCCCGCGGCGTGCCGCTGACCACGGCCTCGGACGCCCACCGGCTCGAACACGTGGCCGACCGGGCCGACGACCTGCGGGCGGTGCTCGGCGCGGCCGGGGCCGGCGTGTTGCAGGGGTACCGGGGCCGCACGGCCTATCCCGTCCCGGTGGCGGAGGCCGCCGGGGAGGTCCGCTGATGCCGACACCCGCCGAGCTGGCTCTCAGCCACACGGACCTCAAGCCAGAAGAGCTCGAACACCTGCAGCGGTTGCTCGGAAGCTGGAGCGTGCTGGCCGACCTCTCCTTCTCCGATCTGCTCCTGTTGGTCCCGGTGCAGGCCGCCACCATTGAGGGGACGGCGGGCGCCGACTCCGTTGCCGGGTCGAATGGGGATCCGACGGAGGATGATCCCGAGTTGGTGGTGCTCGGCCAGATGCGCCCGAACAACCGCCCCACCCTGGTCGACCAGGACCTGGTGGGCCAGACCGTCAACGAGTCCCAGTGGACGCTGGTGGCGCAGTGCCTCCACACGGGGGAGATCGTGCGGGGCAGCATCCACCATCCGATTCTGGGCGAGCAGGTGCCGGTCGAGAACATTCCGGTCCGCTTCGACGGGCACATCATCGGCGCCCTGCTGCGCGTCTCCCTGGCGCCCCTCAAGGGGCCGACGAGCATGTACGAGCGGACCTACCTCGACGTGTTCGAGCGCCTGGCCGACATGGTGGCCCAGTCGGCGTTCCCGTTCCCCGACGAGGACGTCGGGACGGAGGAGTCGCCCCGGGTGGGCGACGGCGTCGTCGTGGTCGACGCCGACGGGCGGGTGGAGTTCGCCTCGCCCAACGCCATGAACGCATTCCACCGGATGGGCATCTACACCCAACCCGAGGGACGCCGCTTCGGGGACCTCGACGTCGAGGAGTCCGCCGTCGAGTGGGCCCTGGCCACCGGTCGGCCCGTCGTGGAAGAGGTCGAACGCCGGCCCGACGTCATCGTCCTCGTGCACTGCATCCCGCTCCTCTCCCACGGCGTGGTGACCGGGGCGATGATCCTGCTGCGCGACGTCACCGACGTCCGCCGCCTCGACCGCTTGCTGCTGTCCAAGGACGCTGCCATCCGCGAGGTGCACCACCGGGTCAAGAACAACCTGCAGACGATCTCGTCCCTCCTGAGCCTGCAGGCGCGCCGAGTGGGCGACCGGGCCGCCCGGGTGGCGCTGCACGAGGCCGAGCGCCGGGTGCGCTCCATCGCGTTGGTGCACGAGATCCTGTCGCGCGACCCGAGCGACCAGGTGCCTTTCGCCGAAATCGTCAGCTCACTGGTGCAGATGGCCGAAGACTCTGTTGTCTCGTCCCAGCCGATCGTCATTTCGGTGCACGGGGACCTCGGCGAGGTTGCCGCCGATGTGGCGACGCCACTCGCCGTGACGGTGGCCGAGCTGTTGCAGAACGCGGTGGAGCACGCCTTCGATCCCGAGAACGCCGGCGGCCAGGACGGCGCGGTCGGGCTGGAGAGTGCAGGGGGAGGGGCGGGCGACTCGCCCGTGGGCCACGTCGACCTCACGATGGCGAACGAGGAATCGGCGCTCCGGGTCGAGGTGCGAGACGACGGGCTCGGGCTGCCGCAAGGCTTCGACATCGAGCGGACATCGAGTCTCGGACTGTCGATCGTGCGCGACCTGGTCGTCAGTCAGCTGGAGGGGACGATCTCCATGGAGCCGGTGCCGGCGGCCGACGGAGGAGGGACCCGGGTGTCGATCTCGGTGCCGGTGCGAGCACCCCGGTGACGCCGGCGCGGGTGGGGGCCCTGGCGGCGGGCGCGGCTCAGATGGCGACGCGCTGCGAGCGGCGGGCGGCCAACCAGGCCTTGCGCAACTTGCGGCGCTCTTCCTCGGACGTGCCGCCCCAGACCCCCGACTCCTGGTTGGTGGCCAACGCGAAGTCGAGACACGGCTCGAGCGCGTCGCAGGCGTGGCAGACGCGCTTGGCCGCGTCGATCTGGTCGACGGCGGGGCCGGTCGTGCCAACGGGAAAGAAGAGGTCCGGTTCGGTGTCGCGGCACGCGGCTGAGCGCCGCCAGTCGTCCGCGTCCCAGTCGACGGTCCGGTTCCACATGAGAGCCATCGGAATGTGCCTCCACCAGCATTGTGATCCTTTTCACATGATCGGACCCAGGTGGTGTCCGTCAGTGAAAAGCGGGTTAACGGGCAAAAGGGTAATGGCCTCTCGGGCCCCAGGCAAGGAGTTTTTGGTGAAAGTTCGATCCCCGTCACGAGGGAATCGTGACGGGAAGATGACGGCGGGCTCATGACCGCGGTCTTTGCACATAGGGGTTGCACCGACGGCTTCACCGAGAACACCATCGACGCTTTCGCCGAGGCCCGGCGCCTGGGGGCCGACGGTGTCGAACTCGACGTGCGCCTGACCGCGGACGGGGCCCTGGCGGTCCACCACGATGCCGAGATCCCGGGACTGGGGGTGATCGCGCAGCTGGAAGTGGCGGACCTGCCGGCCCATGTTCCCCTCCTGGCCGACGTGCTGGCGGTCTGCGAGGGCATGGTGGTCAATGTCGAGATCAAGAACGCCCCCCAGGATCCCGGATGGGATCCGGGCGAGGCTGTGGCGGCACTCACCGCGGCCGCCATCGAGGAAGCCGGATGGACGGCACGTGTACTCGTCTCGTCCTTCCAGACCACGACGCTGCGCGCCGTGCAGGCCGCGGACGGACGCCTGGCCCTCGGCGCGCTCTGGGGCTTCGGGGCCGAGGTCGAGCCGGCGTTGGCCGCGGCGGCCGAGGCAGGGTTCGGCGCCGTCCACCCGTTCGTGCTGTCGGTGCGGCCCGAGCTCGTCGCCCGAGCACACGCAATGGGCCTTGCGGTGAACGTGTGGACCGTCAACGCACCCGAGGACCTCCGGGCCATGGTGGCGGCCGGGGTGGACACCATGATCACGGACCGCCTCGGCGACGCGCTGGCCGTGGCCGCAGCGGGCACCGGCTGAGGGACGCGGGCCGCGAGCACCGGCCACGGGCGGCCCGGAAAACAGGCTTGTCACCGGGCCGAATGGCGGGGAACCGTCCTGGTCCACAAAGATGGACCGCCATGAACGTCGTCGTATGCGTCAAGCAGATACCGGATCCAGCCGCCCCCGCTGCGCTGAATCCGGGCACCAACACCCTCGACCGGTCCGGCAAGCTCATCATGGACGACTCGGACAATTACGGAGTCGAGATGGCTCTCCAGCTGGCCTCGGGCGACGGCGACGAGGTCACCCTCGTCTCCATGGCGCCCGGCGGCGAGACCTCGGGACTGCGTACCGGCCTGGCCATGGGCGCGGCCAAAGCCATCCTCGTCAGTGACGATGCGCTGGCCGGCAGCGACGCACTGGGTACGGCACGGGTGCTGGCGGCTGCCATCGCTCGCGCCAACCCCGACCTGGTCGTCATGGCGACCGAGTCGAGCGACGGCTACACGGGCACACTGCCCGTCCAGGTGGCCGAGCTCATGGGGCTGCCTTCGGTCACGTTCGCCAAGGCCATCGCCGTCGACGGCAGCTCGGTCAAGGTCGAGCGTCAGACGGAGGCGGGCTTCGACGAGGTCGTGTGCCCCCTCCCGGCTCTGGTCACGGTCACCGCCGGTGTGGTCGAACCCCGCTACCCCTCCTTCAAGGGGATCATGGCGGCCAAGTCCAAGCCGGTCGACAACCTCACCGTGGCCGACCTCGGTATCGACCCGGGACAGGTCGGTGCGACCGGCGCCGGGCAGGAGATCACCGACGTCTCCGAAGCCGAGGCGCGTGGAGCGGGAGAGATCGTGGTGGACGAGGGCGACGGCGCACAGCGCGTCGTGGCCTTCCTCGAGCAGTTGAAGGTGGTCTGAGATGCCGATCGGCAAGGTATGGGTACTGGCGGAATTGGGCGACAGCGGGCCGACGCCGGTCACGCTGGAATTGCTGACCGAGGCGCGGGCGGTGGCCTCGACGGTCGAAGCAGTTGCCTGGGGTGCCGACGCGGCATCCCTGGCCGGTCCCCTCGGCGAGTACGGCGCCACGACGCTCTACGACGTGGGCGACCTGGGTGGCCTGCTCCCCGGCGTGCCGGTGGCCGCCGCCTTGGCGGCGCTCATTGAGGGGGGAAACGCGCCCGACGCCATCTTGATGCCCGCCACCTACGAGGGACGTGACGTGGCCGGCCGGCTCTCCGCCAGGCTCGGCCGCCCGGTGCTGACCAACGTGACCGGGCTCGTCGAGAGCGACGGCGGGCTTTCGAGCCAGCACCCGATCTTCGGAGGTAGTCAGATCGTCACGGCGCGCTTCACCGGTGAGGGTCCGGCCATCTTCGTGATCCGGGCCAAGTCGTTTGCGGCAGAGCCGTCCGGCGGCGCGGCCGCATCCGTGGTGCCCGCACCGGTCCCCGACGTCGCCGCCACCAACACCGCGAAGATCGTGGAGCGCCACGTCGAGGAACGCAGCGGTCCCAAGCTCGACGAGGCGGCGGTCGTCGTCTCTGGTGGCCGCGGGCTCGGCGAGGCGGCCAACTACGCCCTGATTGAGGAGCTGGCCAAGCTCCTGAAGGGCGCCGCCGGTGCCAGCCGCGCCATCGTCGACGCGGGGTGGGTTCCTTACTCGCACCAGGTCGGCCAGACGGGCAAGACCGTGAAGCCGACCGTCTACATCGCGTGCGGGATCTCAGGCGCCACCCAGCATCTGGTGGGGATGAAGGGTTCCAAGAACATCATCGCCATCAACAAGGACCAGGAGGCGCCGATCTTCTCGGTGGCCGACCTCGGCATTGTGGGCGACGTGCACAAGGTCCTGCCGGCGCTCATCGACGCGCTGAAGGCCAAGGGCTGAGCCTGCCGCGTCCGGGGATGCGGGCCCCGGGGGGACGTCCGGTATGGGGCGTGACAGGTCGTCCCGGGCCAGCGGGAGGACGTTGAGGCGGGCAGTCCGGGCCCACCCCGGGTCCGCGCCCGTCGTGCGTGCCCGCTCTGAGCAGGCGTCCGGCGGTACATTCGGCGCAAGCCGCTGATCGCACCCGATGCTCTTTCCCACAATCGACTTCGCACTCTTCTTTGCCGTCGCCTTCACGGTGAATTGGCTCCTCAACCCGTATGCGGGCTGGTGGAAGCTGTCCATGATCGGGCTGAGCTACGTGTTCTACGGCTGGGTCGGCTGGAGCTACTGCCTGCTCCTGCTCACCACCACGGCTGTTTCCTTCGTCGGCGGCGCCTGGGTCAACGCGACGCGCAACGAGCGCTCCCGGCGCATCGCCATGGGGGTGACCGTCGGCGCGCTGCTGGCCATCCTCGGTTGGTTCAAGTACTACGGCTTCGTCTCGGTGAATCTCGACAACCTGACCCATGCGGTGGGCATGGGCCGGGCCGTCCCGCTCCTGCAGGTCGGGCTGCCCATCGCAATCTCGTTCTTCACCTTCATGGCCATCAGCTACGTGGTCGACATCTACCGGCGCCAGCTCGAGCCGGCCAAGCCGCTCGACTACGCGGTGTACATCTCGTTCTTCCCGCACCTCCTGGCCGGTCCGATCGTCCGGGGCACCGAGCTGTTGCCCCAGATCCGTCGGCGTCGCGACCCCAACTCGGTGGACTACTCGCGCGCCTTCTGGCTCATCCTCGCCGGGTTGTTCAAGAAGGTGGTGATCTCCTCCTACGTCTCGAGCGCGATCGTCACCCCTGTCTTCACCTCGCCCACCCAACACTCGGCGCCGGAAGCGATCTTCGCCGCCTGGGGTTATGCGGTCCAGATCTACTGCGACTTCAGTGGCTACACCGACATCGCCATCGGGCTCGCCATGCTGCTCGGCTTCCGCTTCCCGCAGAACTTCGATGCCCCTTATACGGCGCGCAACCTGCAGGACTTCTGGCGGCGCTGGCACATGACCCTGTCCCGCTGGCTGCGCGACTACCTCTACATCCCATTGGGCGGCAGCGCCAACGGCCAGGCGCAGACCGTGCGCAACATCATGATCACCATGGTGCTGGGCGGTCTGTGGCACGGTGCGGCGTGGACGTTCGTGATCTGGGGGGTACTGCAGGGCGCCGGGCAGTCCTTCGGGCACCTGCGCCGCACGAGCCGCGAGCGGCGCGGGCTCCCGGGAGTGGCAGACGGGCCCGTGCGGGTGTGGGTCCAGCGCTTCCTCACCTTCCAGTACGTCTGCCTGGGCTGGGTCTTCTTCAATGCCACCGGCACCTCGCAGGCGTTCTCCGTCATCGGCCGCCTCTTCAGCGGCTGGGGTGAGGCCTCCCCGCTGGTCACGCCGCTGCTCGTCGTGACCGTGTTCGGCACCATCGCATCGCAATTCGTGCCGCCACTCCGCGTCGGCAGCCTGCAGGCGACATTCTCGCGGCAGAAGACGGCCGTGCAGGTGGGCCTGCTCGGTGTCGCCCTGCTCGGCATCACCACCTTCGGACCCGTCGGTGTCGCACCCTTCATCTACTACCGGTTCTGATGTCCGACGCCCGCACACCGCCGCACCACGTGGACTGGGAATCTCCCGCGGAGTTCGCAGCTCACCCGCACGCCGAGCTGCCGGCGCCCGAGGACGGACGGGTGCGCGCCCCGTGGACGCGCGTGCTGGGGATCGCCGCCGCCGCCTTCGCAGTGTGGTTCCTTCTGTTCGCGCCGACGCTGCAGCACAACGCCCAGGTCTCGCCGGTGGGTGCGCGACGGACCCTCAGCCTCGACGTGACCGGGCCTGTGGCGGCGCTCAGCCGGACGCTCCAGCTCTCGCGCATCGTCTCGGCAACCGGACGCTCGAACCGCCTGCCGGGGGGGACCTCCGGGCTCATCACCTCGGGACCACGCCCGACGACGACGCCCACCACCACACACCCGGCGTCCGCGACGGGCACCAAGGGCACGACGCCGACGACAGTGCCGCCCAACCCGAAGGAGCCGACCGCGGCCGCCCCGTTGCGCGTGCTGATCGTGGGCGACTCCATCGGTCTGGACCTCGGCGGCCCCCTGCAGTCGAACCTGGCCGGTACCGGTGTGGTCAACGCCGCACTCGACGCCCGCGAGAGCACCGGTCTGACGAGGCCGGACTACTTCGACTGGCCGGCGGAGCTGGCGTCGGACATCAAGATGGCGCAACCGCAGGTCGTGGTCGTCATGATGGGGGCTAACGACGCGCAGGACTTCCTGGGGCCGCCCGACGTGCCCTACACCTCACCCCAGTGGAACGCGCTGTACGCCCAGCGGGTGGCCAAGTTCATGCAGATCGCGCAGAGCGGCGGGGCGGCGGTCGTCTGGGTCGGGATGCCCCCGATGCAGAACCCCGCCCTCAATGCGCAGATGTCGGACCTCAACGCAGTGGTGCAGCAGCAGGCGGCGCAGGCCGAGCCCCCGGTGACATACCTCAGCACCGACCACACCCTGGGCACACCGCAAGGGGGTTATACGGCGTTCGTGACCAACGGCGCGGGACAGGTCATCAACGTGCGCTCGCCCGACGGCACGCACCTGACGCCTGGCGGGGGGCAGGTGGCGGCGCAGCATGTCGTCGCCGAGCTGCAGACACTCGGGTACCACATCCCCTGAGGCGACCGGACAGTCGAGCCGCCACGGAGTCGTGTCGGCACGCAGTCAGTTGGGCGGTGACGCTCCCTCGAGCGCGACGTCTGCCGCTCCGGTGACCGACCCGAGACCGGCCCGCCGAGGCCTGACGTAGGCAAGCCAGAAGGTACCGGCGGCCACCGACACGGCGCCGAGGGTCCAGCCCAGCGCGGTGGTGCTGAGGCCGACGTACTTCAGCCCCGAGGCGAAGATCACGAAGGTGATGACCGGGCGGATGTAGCGGTCGGGTGCCCGCGAGGAGATCAACGAGCCGACGAGGACGGCGGGCACACTGCCCAACACGATGGAAGTGGTCACCGAGAATTCCACGTGGCCGAACGCCAGCGCACCGAGCGCGGCCGCCAGCGTCAGTGGCACCGCCTGGGTCAGGTCGGTGCCGACGAGCTGGTTGGCGCCTATGACTGGATAGAGGAAGAGGAGGAGCACGATCATGAGGGACCCCGAACCCACCGACGTCACGCCGACGACGAAGCCGCCAAGCAGGCCGATGGCGACGGTGGGAAGCGGTCGCACCACGACGTGTCGAATGAGTCCCTGGCGGCTGTGGCCCGACCGGCGGTCGAGCCCGGAACGCAGCACCATGGCGAAGGCGCCGAGGAGCAGCGCCACACCAAGGAAGATCTCGATGTTGTCCTCGGCACCGGTGGAATTCCCCAGGAGATGCAGGACGTAGGCGCCCGCCAGTGCAGCGGGGACGGAGCCGAGGACCATCCAGCCGACCAACGAGTAGTTCACGGTCTTCTTGGTCATGTGCACGATTGCGCCCACCGGGCGCATGAGCACGGCTGCCACCAGGTCGCTCGAAATGGCCGTGGACGGCTTGACGCCAAACAAGAGGATGAGCATCGGCGTCATCAACGCGCCTCCGCCGGCGCCGGTCATCCCGACGAGGAAACCCACGAGGGCGCTCCCGAGCACAATGTAGGGATCGATCGACATAAAGGTTCCGGTGCGCTAGGGGAGTGGCCCGGAAGAACTCCGGTTCCATGGATCAAAGCGAATTCATAATATCCATGGAACTGGTCGACAATTGCGCAAGTTTCGGCCCGGAAGTTCTTCAGTCGGCCGAGACCAGGTTCAGACGAGCGGCCAGGGGTAGGGGGGCCAGTTCCCGTCGTCGACCAGCTCGGGCAGGGCCCGCAGATTGCGCAACCACGCCAACCGGTCCATGGTGGCGGCCAGCTCGGGCGGCTCGAGCAACCGGCAGAGGGCGTCCGGCGGACCGTCGTGGGCCAGCTTGGCCAAGTCGTCCTCCACGCCAGCCTCGAGCGGTTCGCCGCCGAAGTCCCAGATCACCGTACGCAGCTTGTCCTGGGTATTGAAGCAGAGACCGTTGTCGATGGCCCACAGCCGGTTCTCGGCCAGGAGCACGTGGCCGCTCTTGCGGTCGGCGTTGTTCGCCACGACGTCGAACGCGCAGAGTCGCATGAGCACGGGGTGCCACGTCGGCTCGTCGCGCAGCGTGAAGTAGTGCGAGGTGCCGTCCTCGTGCACGAAGCGCTGCACGGACCCTTGACCGTACGGGCCCTCCGGACGCTCCACGGTCTCGGGCACCAGGCCCCATCCCAGCGCTTCGGAGAGGACGTAGGCCGCCACCTCACGGCGGTAGAGCCCGCCCGGGAAGTCCCAGAGCGGCCGCTCTCCGCGTAACGGCTTGTAGACGGCGAGCAGTTCCTCCTCCTGGAGCCGGCAGGTGACGAGCAATGTCGCGTTGGAGCTTCCGGCGATGCGCCCGTGGACCTCCATGTCACCCTCGACGAGGACGCGCTCGACCTCGGGGTCGGCCACCGCAGCTAGGACACCGGTGGCCGGTGCCCGTTGGTACGGGGGCAGTCGTGTCCGGCCGGGTCCAGCGGGAGCGAGCACAGCGGGCAGGGCGGGCGGCCCGCCTCCACCAGCCGCGTGGCGTGGATGGCGAACGCAGCCGCCTGCTCGCGGGTCAGGGCGACCCGGAGCACGTGCCCGCTCTCCATGTCCTCGTCCTCTTCCTCTTCGTCGTCGACGCTCACCTCTTCGAGCACCACGATGACGCGGTCCAGCTCTTCGTCGTAGGAGACGCCGATCGTCCCGACGACCCATTCGAAGTCCTCGGAGCCGTAGAACTCGAGGTCGTCGGGGAGGTGGCCCGGCCGACCCAGCTCCTTGACGATCCGTCCGAGGTAGCCGGCCAGCACCGCCACCTGTTGCTTCTCGACCTTGACCGTGGTCTCTGACAGCCCCTGGCGGCAATAGAAGAGGAACAGCCGTTGGCCCACATCGCCCACCACGCCGACAGTGCAGTGGTCCGGCGCGTCGAAGTCGTGCTCGTCGCTCATCGCGGTCGTCCTCTCACGACAGCGCCAGATCGTTCAGCGTGCCGGTCGAGTTCATGCACAACACCACCGGGCCTCCGGCGGTGAAGAGGAGGGCGGAGATCGAACAGGGCGAGATCACCAGTCGCTGCAGCAGGTCCAGCGGTATGCCGGCCGCTGCCGCCACGATCGCCTTGATCGGGTCCGCGTGCGACACGGCGACGATGGTCTCGCCGGGGTGCTCTGCGACCAAGCCGAGCACCGTGTCCATGGAGCGAACGGACATTTCGGCGAAGGATTCACCACCCGGAAATCTGAATCCGCTGGGCCAGCGCTGGACCGTGGGCCACTGGGGTGTCCGGTACAGCCGGGAAAGGGGCTTTTCGGTCCATTCGCCGACGTCGACCTCGACGAGACCGGGGGCGGTCCGCACCCGCAGGCCGAGGGCCCGGGCGATGGGGGCAGCCGTCTCGCGGGTGCGCTCGAGCGGGGACGCGTACACGGCCGTCGGGGCCTTGGCCAAGGCGGCAATGCGGTCGGCCGCTGCGGCCGCCTGCACCACTCCCTTGTCGGCGAGGTGCAGGCCGGCGGCCTGACCGGGGAGCATCTTGCCCGTCGTGGGAGTGGCACCGTGGCGCACCAGGAGGACGACGGTCGCCGGGGGGGCCTTGCGGCCGCGCCGGGCCACCGTGCGTGCAGAGGCGGAGCGAGTGGTCGGCGACACGGTCGCCCATCGTAGGCTCTGCGCGGTGGCGTCCAACCGGGGCCGACGGAATGCGCTCGCTGCCGTGCAACGGGATGTGGCCGACTGCCGGCGCTGTCCTCGGCTCGTGAGCTGGCGCGAGGAGGTGGCCCGCACGGGCCGGGCCTCCTATGCCGGCCAGGTGTACTGGGGCCGAGGCGTCCCCGGTTTCGGCGACCCCGACGCCAGACTGCTGTTGGTCGGTCTGGCCCCCGCCGCGCACGGCGCCAACCGCACCGGGCGGATGTTCACGGGAGACCGCTCGGGCGAGTGGCTCTTTGCCGCTCTGTTCCGGGCCGGGTTCGCCTCGCAGCCCACCAGCACGGCGCGGGGCGACGGTCTCGAACTCAACGGCGCCTACATCACCGCGACCGTGCACTGCGCGCCGCCCGCCAACAAGCCCACCCCGGCCGAGCGCGCGGCGTGCAGGCCGTACCTCGACCGCGAGTTGGCGCTCCTGGACGAGGCCGTCGTCGTCGTTGCCCTGGGGCAGGTGGCCTGGCAGGCGGTCGCCGCCCACTACGCGCTGCGTCCGCGTCCCGCCTTCGGCCATCTGGCCGAGAGCCCACTCCCGGATGGCCGGACCCTGCTCGGTTCGTACCACCCGAGCCAGCAGAACACGTTCACCGGAACGCTCACGGTGCCGATGTTCGACGCCGTGTTCACCCGCGCCAGCCGGCTGATCGCGGCCGCCGATCAGGAGACGAGGTCGTAGAGAAGGCGGAAGAACCTGATGCGCCCGGGGTCCGGGGCGATGCCGTAGCTGTCGTAGAAGAGTGCCTCGAGGCCCTCCCCGAAGTTCCACCCCACGCTCCACGCGCCGACGGCGACGTCCCACCAGCGATCGGCGGCGCCCAGTTCGCCGAGGTCGACGAACCCGGTTACCCGCCAGTCCTGCAGCACCACGTTGGGCGCACAGAAGTCGCCGTGGCACACGACCAGGTCCTCGTCGGGCGGGGCCGACGACTCCAATTCCGCCAGCGCCGCCGCCGGGGTCAGGTGGGCGTGCTGCTCGTGGAAGCCAGTCGGGTCGATGTCATCCGTGAGGACGCGTTCCTCGACGTGTGCCAAGGCGCGCGCCAGATCGAAGCGGAAGGGGCACCACTCCTCGCCGACCGCCTCGTGGAACGCCCGCAACCCTTGACCGAGGGCTCGCACCAGCGCTGGAAGGTCGGACCGGAAGTTCGGGTCGGTGGCGTCGCGCCCCGGCAACGCCTCGGTCAGCAGGACGGTGGTCCCGCCGAGCTCCTCCAGCGCGACGACCACCGGCACGGGTAGGTACGGGGCCGCCCAGATCATGCGCTCGGACTCGTGGCGCAAGGTGGGGTAGCGGGGTCGGCCGGTGGCCACCTTGGCGAACCGGACGCCGCCCTCCGGTCCGGTGAGTCGCCAGGTGGTCAGGTGCGGGACCAGCCGGTAGGCCAGGGTGGCCGCCCATCCGGGGGCGACCAGCTCCAGTTCCGGCGGGGGCACCGGCGGGTCGGACGGGGACGGCACGCCACTGGAGGGTAGGGGGTCGGGGACCGAACGGCTACCGTCTCGGCGACACCGCAGGGGAGGATGGAGTGCGCGAGCCGACCGACGTGACACCGTGCGACGCCAGCGAGATCACACGCTGGGACGACACGGCGGACGTGATCGTCGTCGGCTTCGGCGCAGCGGGGTCGGCTGCGGCCTGCAGCGCGGCGGCCGCGGGAGCCGAGGTCCTGGTGACCGAGCGGACCGGAGGTCCCGGGGGTGCGGCGGCGCTGGCCGAGGGCATCGTGTACCTCGGTGGCGGCACGCCGATTCAGCGGGCCTGCGGCTTCGAGGACTCCCTCGACGACATGTACCGCTACATGATGGCCGCCTGCGGCCCGGATCCCGATGAGAGGAAGATCGCCCGCTATTGCGAGGAGAGCCTGGGACACTTCGACTGGCTGGTGGCCCGCGGCGTCCCGTTCGACCCGACGTTCTGCGCCGACACCTCCATGGCCCCTGACGGCACCGAGGGCCTCGTCTACTCGGGCGGCGAGGACGCCTACCCGTTCAACACCATCGCCCGCCCGGCGCCCCGCGGCCACCTGGCCAAGACGAAACGCTCTACGGGTTGGCTGCTCATGCAGCACCTGGCCACCGCGGCCGCCGAGGCAGGGGCCGCGGTCTGCACCGACACCCGGGTCGACCGGCTGGTCCGCGACGACGGCCGTGTGGTCGGGGTGCAGGCGCAGCGCTTCGGAGAGACGGTGACGCTGCGGGCCCGGCGCGGCGTCGTGCTGTCGGCGGGAGGGTTCATCTTCAACGACGACATGCTGCGCCAGCACTGTCCGCCGTTGGCGCGGGGCACGTTCAAGGTGGGGACGGAAGGCGACGACGGGCGCGGCATCCGCATGGCGCAGGCCATCGGCGCGTCGGTGCGCAACATGTACGCCGGCGAGGTCTCACTCCCCATCACCCCGCCGCGGACGTTGATCCACGGGATCCTCGTCAACGGCCAGGGCCAGCGCTTCATCAACGAGGACACGTACATGGGGCGGGTCGGCCAGTCCGCGCTCTACTCCCAGGACGGCGAGGTCTACCTCATCGTCGACGAGGCCTCCTACGAGGTGAACTGGATGGGACTGGCCGCCACGTGGGTCTGCGAGACGGCGGCGCAACTCGAGTCCGAGATCGGACTGCCGGCCGGATCGCTCCAGAGCACGGTCGATCTCTACAACCGACATGCGGCGACGGGGAAGGATCCCCTTTTCCACAAGGACCCGTCCTGGGTACGGCCCTTGGTGCCGCCCATCGGCGCCGTGGACCTGCGCATCGGGCCAGCGCCCTACGCGCCCTTCACGCTGGGCGGCCTCGAGACGACTGTGGCCGGCGAGGTGTGTGACCTGACCGGATCGGCCATCGGCGGCCTCTACGCCGCCGGGCGCACCACGGCGGGCGTGTGCTCGTTCGGCTACGCCAGCGGCCTGTCGATCGGGGACAGCACGATCTTCGGCCGCTTGGCCGGGGAGAGCGCCGCCAAGGCTCCGCCTTCGGCCTGACGCCGCCGGGTACGCGGGCGCGTGCCTTTCCGTCAGTCCGGAACGACCGGGTGTCCGAGCACCCGCGCCAACTCGGCCAACGCCTCGTCGGGATCGGTCACCTTGATCGTGTGCATCCCGAGCGCACGCGCCGGCTTGAGGTTGACGCCGAGGTCGTCGAGGAACACCGCCTCCGCGGGCGCCACGCCGAGCGTGGCACAGGCCCGTTCGTAGAAGCGGGGGTCGGGTTTGCGGACGCCGAGCACGCGCGATTCGAGGACCGCATCGAAGAGGGCATAGACCTCGGCCACCTCTTCGGAGACGACTCGGTCGGGTGCCGCGAAGTTGTTGGTGAGGCACGCGGTCTTGTAGTGCCGCCGGCAGCAGTCGAGGGCGGCGACCATACGCGGGCGGATCTCCCCCGAGAGTCGCTCGAGCACCAGCCGACCGTCGATCTCGTGGCCGAGCGCGCGGGCCTCGGCGGCCCACGCCACGGCGAAGGTCGCCATGTCGATCTCGCTGCGCTCGAGGCGGGCCCAGGCGTTGTCGTCGGGATTGGTGGCGTTGACGCTGCGGATGAACCCGGGCGGAAGGCCGCGCTCGGCCTCCAGATGGGCGAACGCCTCGAACGGGCTCGTCGAGATGACGCCCCCAAAGTCGAACATCACCGCTCGTATCGCCACGCGCTCTCCCTCAGGTCGGACCCATTATGGGGCGGCGACGGTCAGCGCAGCGCCACGCCCGGTTGCCCGGGCATACATGCACAGCCCCCGATCCGGGTATGGGCAGGATGGGGACAACGAGAGGAGGAGGCCATGGATCTCGATCTGCTTGATCTCTACGGACGAGCAAGCGCGTGGACCTCGACCAAGGTCGCAGCAGCATCGTCGAAGTTGGACACGCCGACGACCTGCGACGGGTGGGACGTTCGCACGCTGATGAACCACATGCTCCAGACCCAGCGGTACTTCGTGGGCGCGGCCCGCGGTGAGGACGTTGCGCCGCCAGGAGGGACGCCGCCCGATGTCGTGAGCGACGAACCCCGCACCGACTTCGACCGGGCTCGGAGCGAGACGCTCCGGACCTTCGGGGAGCCCGGCGTGATCGACAAGACCGGTCCCGCCCTCGGGATCGCCTTCAGCGACCAGCTGCTGCACGGTTGGGACCTCGCCACCTCCACGGGCCAGGACGCCACCATGCCCGACGAGCTCCCCGCATCCGCCTACTCGCTCATCCACGGCCGCTTCACCGACGACCAACGCAAGGGCGTCTTCAAGCCGGAGATCGCCGTGCCGTCGGACGCGTCCGCCCAGGACAAGCTGCTGGCGTACACCGGGCGAGATCCATTCCGGGTGCCCTAGCCGGCGACCCCGACGCGGCGTGCCCAGCGCGGCGACGCCTCAGTGGCTACTCGCGCAGAGCGGCGTACTCGATGACGCGGGTCATGATCACGTCGTCGACCTTGTCCACCGACCCGCAGTCGAAGGGTGGCTGGGGGTCGTACTCGATCATGAGTTGCGCCGCCTGGGCGGCGGTGCGGTCGGCCAGGAGCTCGACCAATCGGAGCGCCATGTCGATACCGCTCGACACCCCCGCCGCAGTGATGATGCGCTCGCCGAGGTGCTCGACCACGCGCGTGGGTGTCGGTTCGGCGCCGTGGGCGGCCAGCTCCCGGTAGCACGCCCAGTGCGTGGTGGCGGTCAGGCCGCGCAGCAACCCCGCCGCACCGAGCACGACCGACCCGGTACAGACCGACGTGGTGAGCCGAGTGCCGGAATGGGCCTGGCGCACCCAGTGGAGCACCCGTTCGTCGTGTTCGAGCGGCCGCGTCCCGACGCCACCGGGGAACACGACGACGTCCGGCGCCGGCACCTCTTCGAAGGTTGCGTCCGCCGTCAGCCCGATCATGCCGTTCTCGCTGCGCACCTCGCCGCGGCTGTGGCCGACGAAGATGATGTCGAAGTTCGGAATGCGCTGCAGAACCTCGTAGGGTCCGACGGCGTCGAGCGCGGTGAACTTGGGGAACAGGGGGATGGCGATCTGCAGGCGATCCGTCATGCGGATGTCCTTTCACTCGGGCTGGCGTGGAAGCGTCGGCGGTAGGCGTCCGGTGCCACGCCGAGGTGCCGTTGGAAGACGCGACGGAGGGTCTCGGCGCTGCCCAGCCCGCAACGCGCCGCCACCACGTCGAGGGTGTCGGTGGTGACCTCGAGCTCGCGGCGGGCGGCCTCCAGGCGCGTCCGCTCGACGAAGCGGCTCGGGGCCTCGCCCACCTCCGCCGTGAAGACCCGCGTGAAGTGCCGGACGCTCATGGCCGCCGCGGCGGCGAGCGCAGGCAGCCGGTGGTCGCCACCCGGCGCGGCTTCGACGAGGGTCTGCACGGCCCGGATAGTCGAGCGCTCGGCGCGCGGGACCCAGACGGGTGACGCGAACTGGGTCTGGCCCCCGGGGCGGTGGAGGAACATGACCAGCCAGCGGGCGACGGTCTGGGCCACGTCGACACCGAGGTCCTCCTGCACCAGCGCCAGCGAGAGGTCGATGCCGGCGGTGACCCCGGCGCTCGACCAGTACTTGCCGTCGCGGATGTAGATCGGATCGGCGTCGACGGCGACGCCGGGGTAGCTCTCGGCCAGCTGGCGGGAGCGGGCCCAGTGCGTGGTGACCCGGCGGCCCTCGAAGAGCCCCGCCGCTGCGCCCAGGAACGCGCCCGAGCACACGGTGGCGACGCGCCGGCAGCGCGGGGCCGTCCGGCGCACGAACCCCACCATGGCCTCGTCCCGTGCGGCCGCTTCGGCGCCCGGCCCGCCCGCGAGCACGAGGGTGTCGATGCGCTCGGCATCGGCGGGGAGCGGTGCGGTGCCCAGGACGAGCCCGCTCTCGGCCCGGACGGTGGCGCCCTCTCGAGAAGCAAGGGTGACGCGATAGCCGCCTGCCCGCCCCAGCGCGACGGCGGCCCGTGTCGCCCCGGCGAAGACCTCGTGCGGACCCACGGCATCGAGCGGCTGGAGTTCGTCGAAGACGACGATCACGATATGGCGTTGCTGCACGGGACCCACTCTGAGCGTGGGGGCGCCTGGCGTCAATGACCTGGTTCCCACAGATTCGGCCATTACGCGTGGCCGGCCGGCTCCACGCCGGTGCGACGAGGCGTTGCTCGATGGCCAGCGACGATTCAGCCGGTACGGGCGCGGTGCGTCCCACGCGCCCGTACCCAGGCCAGCAGGTCTCCTTCGGCGCCGCGACGCACCGACCCGGTGAAGATGTCCTCCCGGCCGGTCGAGACCTCGCGCGCCACCTCCGCGTAGAGCTGGTCGCCGAGGGCGGCGGGCCGGAGGTACTCGACCAGGACCGACGAGATGATCCCGGAACTGTCGGCGTCGTTGGCCGCCGCGGCCACCGCGGCCCCGGCCACCGCGTAGAAGACGGCGCCGTGCACCGTGCCGTGCGGGTTGGCGTGACGCTCGTCCGTGGTCAGGACGGCCACCGTGTGACCGGCGCCCCGACGTTCCACTCCGATACCAAGCAGGGCGGCGAACGCGTCGGCCTGCGGCTCGCTCATCGGCTCACCTCAGGCGCTGGAGGCGGACGCCGGAAGGCGCCCCGGCATGGGGACAGCGGTGGCCGGCCAGCGCTTCCGGCTGACACGGCTCAACTTGTTGAGGAGCGTGACCGCTCCCGGATCGTCCTCAATGGGCCGGGTCTCGATCACTCCGGCCGCCTCCATGTCGTTGAAGAGCTCCTCGCCCGTCTCCGTGCGCAAGAGGGTGAGCGTCCAGTCGCCGAAAGCCCCGATGCCGCCGGTGGAGATGTCGGCATGCTCCGCCGCGAAGTCGGGACAGCTGGTGCAGCCCTCCCGCGTCCAGGCGTGCGCCTCCTTGAGTGGGACCTCGTGGTAGCCGCCGTCTCTCATCCAGACCTGGAAGACGCCCTTGATGTTCATCTTGACGATGTCGGACCGGGCCAGTCCGTACTTCGCCTCGAAGAGCTCGCTGAAGATGGCGTCGTCGAACGTCTTCGAGCAGAGCAGCCCGATGGTGAGGACGAAGCGCCGTGCCACCTTCCCGGCCTTGCGGGCCTGCATCACGGGAGGAGCCGACGCCTGGCAGCCCATCCCGATCAGGGCGATGCGCTCGGCCCCGCCGGCGATCGCCTCGGCGTAGGCCAGGGGGTTGGCGGAGTAGGTGTAGCGCGAGCCGGCCGTGGCCAGGACGTCCTCTTTGGAGCGGGCCACCTGGGGGACGGCTTTCCAGGTCGAGCCGTCGCCTTCGAGGCCCGAGACCAGCGCCGCGTCGATCACGTCGTGCTCGAAGGCCCAGATGAGGAGGGCGGAGACCAACCCGCCGTCCTGCCCGATGCCCTGCACCGTCGGATCGGTGGCCCGGGCCAGGACGGTGCGGCGCGAAATACCGGCCACCTCGTCGTCGGTCCGGGGCCGACCAAACCGGTGTGTCTCGATTTCGGGCTCCCAGGTGCGGAAGCGCGGACAGGCACGGGTGCAGAGCGTGCAGCCCTTCAGGCCGTGGGTGCAGTTGTCGGGGCCCCCGTCGGCGTCGATGTGAAAGGGCCGGTAGACCCCGTCCTGGTCGTTGTAGCCGAGGACGTCGTAGGGACAGACGACCACGCAGGCGGAGCAACCCGTGCACAGTCCGGAGGTCACGACCTCGGTGAACAGCTCGGCCCATTGCGGCTTCTCGGGAGGCATTGGTCCACCATATTCGGGCTGGGCGCACCGGTCGGATACCTTGCGCCGGTGCCCGAGATCCTCGAAGTCGAGCTGTACCGGTCCAGCGCCGAGCCGGCGCTCGGCCGGCTGATCACCCGGGCCTGGATGGTCGACTCGCGTTATGGCCGGGGTGGCACCACGCCGGCGCGACTCCGATCGGCACTGGTGGGGCACATGTTCACCGCCGCCAGGCGCCGGGGGAAGCTCCTCCTCCTCGACACCGACGGGGGGCCGACGCTCGGTGTCCGCTTCGGCATGACGGGCGGCCTGGTGGTCGACGGGCACGAGGCCCTCGACCGGCTGCAGTACGGGCCCGGCGTCTTCAACGACAAGTGGGTCCGGGCCCGCTTCACGTTCGAGGACGGCGGCCAGATGCTGGTGCACGACCCGCGTCGCTTCGGTTCGCTCGAGCTGGCGCCCGACGAGAACCGGCTCGGTCCCGACGCGCTCACGGTGACGTTGCCCGAGTTGCGTGCCGCGTTGGCCATCGGGCCGGGTCGCGCCGGCACGGCGGCACCGCTGAAGGCGCGTTTCATGGACCAGGAGCGGCTGGCCGGCGTGGGCAACCTGCTGGCCGACGAGATCCTCTGGCGCGCCGGCCTGGCGCCGGGTCGGCGGACACCACTGACCGACCAAGAGCTGCGTGTCCTGCACAAGGAGCTGCGCGCCACCCTGCGACAGCTGGGGCGGCGCGGGGGCTCGCACATGGGCGAGCTGATGGTGGAGCGCGTCGCCGGCGGGAGCTGTCCTCGGGACGGCACGGAGCTGCGCCGCGAGACCGTGGGCGGCCGGACCACGTACTGGTGCCCGGTGGACCAGCACTGAGCAGTCCTCGTTCAGGTGAGCGGCGGCGCACGCACCGGATCGATCGGAGTCGAGTCCCGTCCGGCGGCGCGTCGCTCGCGACGACTCAGTGCGTCAGAGGCGGAAGGCCTTTGGCGATCAGGTCGACGCCGAAGACGAGGAACAGCACGGCCAGCACCGCCGCGTTGTGCGCGGTGAGCCAGGTCTTCGCCGAGTCGAGGGAGGCCTTCGCCTTCGCGCCTCCGACGAGCGAATAGATCACCGGGCCGGCGATGGTGAGGCTGGCGATCACCACGAACACGGCGATGGCGACGACGGCATCAGTGGTCGTGAGCCCGGAAACCTGGGCCAGACCGGCGGCGGCGGCGGCGGTCAGAATCAGGTTCTTCGGGTTCACCGCAGCGAGCGCGACGCCCAGCCCGAAGGCCTTCACCGGTGACACCGACTCCACCGACGCCAGCCACTTCGGCATGACGGGCTCCGCCCCCGGAGCAGGGCGCTTCCGCCAGTTTCGGCGCGCCAGGCCGAGCATGCCCACGCCCAGCGCGATGGTGCCCCACGCCACCGAGTCCGATGCCGTGCTGCTCGTCTGCGAGACGTCGCCGTCGTGCGACACGACGTAGACGACCGTGCTGACCGCGGCGAGCGCGACGACCCACCCGAGGAGGAAAGCGGGGCCGTTCACCCGGGCTCGCTGCGAGAAGAGCATCAGGATCACGGCGATGATCGGTATCGGGCTGATGGCCACCCCGACGGCGAACGTCAGGACTGCGCTGATCCCTTGACCCATGTCGACTCCCTCCCTACGGCGTCACGTCACTCGTCACGCCACACGCGGTGCGCTGGGTTGGTATCGCCGTGGCCCGTGGTGCGGGTCAGGAGGCACGAACCCACCAGGAACTCGAAGAGAGCGTCCTCCTCCGCTGGTGCCGGCACCGCGAGCTGCGTCCGCTCCGCCACGAAGACGGCGCTGAGCTGGGACCGTAGCCCAGCGTCGTTCACGAGGAGCGCCTTTCCGGCGCAAGAGAACGCGTCCTCGTTCTCCTCGCGGGGGAACGAGTGGAGCGCGTAGCGGCCGTCCCGCCGGAGATCGCGCTGCTTGGGTGAGGGGATGATGAAGGCGAAGAGACCGGCCTCGTGCAGCAACGGGCACATGGGATGCAGCCGCGGCGCACCGTCGGGCCGTGTGGTGGCCAGAAAGCCGAGCCCGACCCCCACCTGGTAGAGCAGCGCGTGGCCCTCCTCGGCGAAATCGGGCTGTCGCGCGGCAAATTCCGGCCACGTCTTCACGCGCCCTCCTCAGTGTTCGGCGATCTCCTCGAGCACCTTGGCGGCGTGCCCGTCGGCCCGCACGTGGTACCAGGCCCGCTGCACCTTGCCGTTCGGCCCCACGAGGAATGTCGAGCGGATGGTGCCGACGGTCTTCTTGCCGTACATGGTCTTCTCGCCCCAGGCCCCGTACTTCTCCATGACCTTCTTGTCGGCGTCGGTGAGGAGAGGGAACTTCAACTTGTACTTGGTGCGGAACTTCACGTGCTTCTCCGCCCTGTCGGGCGAGATCCCGAGCACGGCCACGCCGGCCTTTTCGAAGGTCTTGAGGTTGTCGTTGAATTGACACGCCTCTTTGGTGCAGCCCGGCGTGTCGTCCGCCGGGTAGAAGTAGACGATCACCTGCTGTCCCTTGAAGTCCGAGAGCTTGACCGGTTTGCCATCCTGGTCAGGCAAGGTGAACGCGGGTGCGGTTGCTCCGGCCTCGAGTTTGGCCATCGTCGGTGCTCCTTCCGTGCGGTGCGGGACCGGCTCACTCTGACACAGGGTTGCGCCTCAGAGATGTCCTGGGCTGGTACAATAGGTGTGCGACCGCCGGCGGGGGCCGGTGAGTCGGGGCTGACTCTCACTCCTCTGGATGGCGCACAGCCCCGCCGTACAACAGAGAGAGCGGGTCCATGACTGTTGATGCCCTAGCCGGCGCGCACGCCGGCGCCGCCCCGAAGGACAGTGATGTCCAGGGCGACGATACCTACGAGACAGCCCGGACCTTCGAGTCCCTCGGCGTCTCACCCGAACTGAACAAGGCGTTGGCCGATGAAGGGATCGTCAGCGCCTTCCCGATTCAAGCGCTCACCGTTGCCGACGCCCTGGCCGGGCGAGACGTGTGCGGCAAGGCCAAGACCGGGTCGGGCAAGACGCTCGCCTTCGGCGTGCCGCTGTTGCAGCGGGCCAAGGCGACCCGCGAGGCCCAGGGCCCCCGGCCCGCCGCCCGGCCCGCCCAACCGCTCGCACTCGTCCTGCTGCCGACGCGTGAGCTGGCCGTGCAGGTGTACGACGTCCTGGCCCCGCTGGCGAAGAAGCTGGGATTGCACGCCGTCGCCGTCTACGGCGGTGCGGACATCGACCGTCAGGTGGCCAAGCTCCGCAAGGGAGTGGACGTGGTGATCGCCACCCCGGGCCGCCTGATCGATCTCGGCGATCGCGGCGAGGTCGCCGTGGACGAGCTCGAGACGCTCGTGCTCGACGAGGCCGACCGCATGGCCGACATGGGGTTCATGCCCCAGGTCGAGTGGGTCCTCCGTCGACTGGACCAGCCGCATCAGACGCTGCTGTTCTCCGCCACGCTCGACGGCGCCGTCGACCGACTGGTCAAGCGCTACCTGACGGACCCCGTCTTTCACGAAGTGGCCTCGTCCACCCAGACCGTGACCCTCATGGAGCACCGCTTCCTGCAAGTACACCAGATGGACAAGGTGAAGGTGGCAGCCGCCATCTGCCGGAGCCAGGAGAAGTCGCTGCTGTTCGTGCGCACCAAGCGGGGTGCTGACCGCCTCGTGGAGAATCTGATCAAAGAGGGGATCCGGGCCCAGGCCATCCACGGCGATCTGCGCCAGGCCAACCGCGAGCGCGCCCTCGCCGACTTCTCGAACGGCAAGCTCGCCGTCCTCGTCGCCACGGACGTGGCGGCCCGAGGTCTGCACATCGATGACGTCGACGGGGTCATCCACTTCGATCCCCCCGAGGATCACAAGGCGTACCTGCACCGCTCGGGTCGTACGGCGCGTGCCGGCAAGGCCGGCGTGGTGGTCAGCCTGTCGCTGTGGAACCAGCTGGTGGAGATGGAGGTCATCCAGCGCCGGCTGGGCCTGCGCATCCCCATCGTGGAGATGTTCTCCAACGACCCGCGCCTGGCCGACCTGGCCGCCTGGACGCCCCTCCCCGAAGAGAGCGTCCTCTGAGCGAGGACGAACCGCTCCCGGTCTGGTCGCCCGACGACGGGGTCACGCGAGTCCTGGTGGTGACGGCGCACCCGGACGACGTCGACTTCGGGGCATCGGGCACCGTGGCCGCCTTCACCGCGGCCGGCGTCGAGGTGACCTATTGCATCGCCACGAGCGGCGACGCCGGTGGCTCTGACCGCACGATGGCCCGGGCCGACATGGCGGCGCTCCGTCAGGACGAGCAGCGCGCGGCCGCCGCGGTCGTCGGCGTCAGCGACGTCCGCTTCCTCGGGTACCCCGACGGGATGGTCGAGACGACGCGCGAGCTCCGGCGTGACATCAGCCGCGTCATCCGTCAGGTCAGGCCCGAGCGGGTCGTGACCCAATCGCCCGAGCGGAACCTGGAATTCATCTACGCCAGTCACCCGGACCACCTGGCCACCGGCGAGGCCGCAGTGGACGCCGTGTACCCCGATGCGCGCAACCCGTTCGCGCACCCCGAGCTCCTCGACGTCGAAAAGCTCGAACCCTGGAGCGTCGCCGAGTTGTGGATCATGGGTCCCGGTGGGGAGCACGCCGGGGTGGCAGTCGACACCACGGCCACGGTGGACCGCAAGGTGGCCGCGCTCATGTGCCACAAGAGCCAGATGCCGGATCCGGACGGGGTCGAGCAGCGGGTCCGCGACTGGGCGCGCGGCAATGCGGAGCTGGCCGGGTTCGGAGAGGGCCGCTTCGCCGAACTCTTCCGGGTCGTCCGCATCCCCTGACGCGACGTGGGCGCCGGCGATCCCTGGCTGCTGCTGCAGCACGTCGCGTTCGAGGGTCCTGGCGCTCTCGCCGGAGCCATCGCTGACGCCGGCGCCGATCTGACGATCCTGCGCATGGACCGCGGCGACTCCCTGCCGCATCCCGACGCCGTGACCGACCTGGCCGGACTGATCGTGATGGGCGGGCCCATGAGTGTCCAGGACGACCTGCCCTGGCTGGCCGACGAGCGCACCCTTCTGCGCGCGACGGTCGAATCGGGACTGCCGGTCCTCGGGGTGTGCCTCGGGGCCCAACAGCTGGCTGCCGCGCTCGGCGCCACGGTCGCGCGGGGGCCGGCGCCCGAGTACGGCGTCGGTGAGGTGCACCTGACCACCGATGCCATCGCCGATCCGGTGTTCGCTCCTGCCCCCTCCCCGCTGCCGTGTGTGCACTGGCACGGAGACACCTTCGACCTGCCGCAGGGAGCTGTGCGCCTGGCCGGCAACGCCGCCTACGAGAACCAGGCCTTCCGGGTCGGGGACCGCGCCTACGGACTGCAGTTCCACGTGGAGGTGACGGCAGGGCTGGCAGCGCACTGGGGGCCGCATCTCCCACCCGGCGTCTTCCTGCGGACCTCCGACGTGGCACACGTCAGCCGCGCCGGAGAAGGCATCGTGCGCCGCTTCGTGGGTCTGGCTGGAGCCACCGCAGCCGGCTGATGGGCGTGTCCGCCGCCACCGTGCGCCGCCTGGCCCTGTCGTTGCCCGAGACCGCCGAGGCGCCGCACCACGACATGACCTCGTTCCGGGTCGGGGGGAAGATCTTCGCCACTCTGCCGCCCGGGGACGTCCGGGTCCACCTCTTCGTGGGAGACGACGAGGTCGCCGCCTACGTGGCGGAATACCAGGACGCGGTCGACGAGCTGTGGTGGGGCGGTAGACGGCGCGGCTGCCGGGTGCTGCTCGCCCGTGCAACGGTGCCGCTCCTCCGTGAGCTCCTCACGGAGTCGTGGCGTGGCAAGGCGCCCAACAAGGTCCGGGCTGCCTTGGACGTTTGAGTTCAGCCGGCCATCTGGCGCAGGACGTACTGCAGTATGCCGCCATGGCGGTAATACTCGGCCTCCATCGGCGTGTCGATACGCACGATCACCCGGAACTCGGTGACCGAGTCGTCGTCCGCCGTCGCCGTCACGGTCAGTTCCTTGGGCAGTTCACCGTTGTTGACGACGGCGAGGCCATTGATGGCAAAGCGCTCGTGACCGGTCAGCCCGAGACTTTCTGCCGAGTCGCCCTTGTAGAACTGCAGCGGGACCACGCCCATGCCGATGAGATTGGAGCGGTGGATGCGCTCGAAGCTCTGGGCGATGACCGCGCGCACGCCGAGCAAGGCCGTGCCCTTGGCCGCCCAGTCACGGCTGCTGCCCGTTCCGTATTCGCGGCCCGCCAGCACGACGAGCGGGACGCCCTCGTCCGCATACTGCATCGCCGCCTCGAAGATGGATGTCTCGGTGTCGTCGGGCAGGTGCAGGGTCACCCCGCCCTCCGTGCCGGGTGCCAGCAGGTTCCGCAGACGGACGTTGGCGAACGTGCCGCGCATCATCACCTCGTGGTTGCCCCGGCGTGCCCCGTAGGAGTTGAAGTCGTGGCGCGCCACGCCGTGGTCGGAGAGGTAGCGGCCGGCCGGCGTGGCCGGGCCGATGGAGCCGGCGGGGGAGATGTGGTCCGTGGTGACACTGTCACCCACCATCGCCAGCACCCGGGCGTCGACGATGTCGGTGACCGGTGCCGGGGTCATGGTCATCCCCTCGAAGAAGGGTGGGTTCTGCACGTAGGTGGAGTCGTCCTGCCACGAGTACGTCTCGCCCGCTGCAGTGGTGACCTGCTGCCAGTACTCGTCGCCGTCGAAGACGGCCCGGTAGCGGGTGCGGAACATGTCGGAGGTGAGGGAGGCCCGGATGGTCTCGCTCACCTCCTCCATGGAGGGCCACAGGTCGGACAGCAGCACCGGGTTGCCCTCGCCGTCCTCGCCGATGGGCGTGGTGGTGAGGTCGATGTCGATCGTTCCCGCCAGCGCGTAGGCCACCACGAGGGGCGGCGACGCCAGATAGTTCAACCGCACGTCGGGGTGGATGCGCCCCTCGAAGTTCCGGTTGCCCGAGAGCACCGACACAACCGACAGGTCACCCTCCTTGACGGCATCGGTGACACCGTCGAGGAGCGGGCCCGAGTTGCCGATGCACGTCGTGCAGCCGTACCCGACGAGATAGAAGCCGAGCTGCTGCAGCGGCTCCGTGAGGCCGGCCCGGTCGAGGTAGTCGGTCACGACCCGCGAGCCGGGCGCCAAAGAGGTCTTGACCCATGGCTTCGAGCGCAGGCCCCGCTCGAGAGCCTTCTTGGCCAGCAGCCCGGCGGCGACCATGACCTGTGGGTTCGACGTGTTGGTGCAGCTGGTGATGGCGGCGATGACCACGTCGCCGTCCGTCATCTGATGATGCGGGGCTGCCGCGGGCGCAGTGGCGGCCGTGCGCGGGGTGCGGCCGAGCGCGACCCGGTAGGCGTCGCCGGCAACCGACAGCGCCACCCGGTCCTGCGGCCGGGCCGGGCCGGCGAGGGAGGGCTCCACGTCGCCCAGGTCGAGGCTGACGTGCTCGGAGTAGACGGGCTCGGGGGCGTCGGGGTCGTGCCACAGTCCCTGTGCCTTGGCGTAGGCCTCCACGAGCGCCAGGTGTTCGTCGTCGCGCCCGGTGAAGCGCAGGTAGTCGATGGTGACCTGGTCGATCGGGAACATGGTGCAGGTGGCGCCGTACTCGGGGCTCATGTTCCCTATGGTCGCCCGTGTCTCGAGCGGGAGGGCGGCCACGCCGGGCCCGTAGCATTCGACGAAGGCGCCCACCACGCCGTGGTCGCGCAGCAGCTCGGTGACCGTCAGCACGACGTCGGTCGCCGTGATCCCGGGTTTGGTCTCCCCCGAAATCCGGAGTCCGACCACCGGCGGCAGCAGCATGGAGAGTGGCTGGCCGAGCATGGCCGCCTCCGCCTCAATGCCGCCGACACCCCACCCGAGCACGCCCAGTCCGTTCACCATGACGGTGTGCGAGTCAGTGCCCACGAGGGTGTCGCAGAAGGCCTGCCCGTCCTCGGTGGCGAAGACCAGGCGCGACAGGTACTCGAGGTTGACCTGGTGGCAGATTCCCATGCCGGGCGGCACGGCCCGGAAGTCGCGAAAGGCTCCTTGGGCCCAGCGGATGAGCTGGTAGCGCTCCATGTTGCGCCCGTACTCAATGGAGACGTTGGTGTCGTAGGCCGACGCGTCGCCCGACTCCTCGATGATGACGGAGTGGTCGATCACCAGCTCGACCGGGACCAGGGGGTTGACCTGGGAGGCATTGCCGCCGAGATGCGCGAGCGCGTCGCGCATGGCGGCGAGGTCCACCACGGCGGGGACGCCGGTGAAGTCCTGCATGAGCACCCGTTCGGGCGTGAAGGCGATCTCGTGTGCGGCATCGCCGGCCCCCTGGCCGTGACCCTCGGGGTTGGCGCCCCAATTCGCCACGGCGACGATGTCGTCGGCTGAGACGTGCGGCCCGTCCTCGTGCCGCAAGAGGTTCTCCAGCAGGACCTTGATGGAGTAGGGCAGGCGCGCGATGTCGTAGCGCTCGCTGAGCGCCGGCGCGGTGACATTGAAGATCTCGTAGGTGCGGTCGCCGACGGTGAGGTCCGCCCGGGCGTCGAAGGTGTCGGGGTGCTCTGCAGTCGTGGAGTCCGTGCTCATGGACCCATTCTGCCGTGGGGCCACGCGGACCGCCCATCCGGGTCCGGTGTGCGTCCTGTGAGGCGCCGTCCGGACCGCGTCCGGGCCGACACCGGCGTTGAGCGCCGACTTCGTAATGACTTCGTAACGGCTCTGGCGCACCGGTCGGGGCGGGAGCGTGCAGAATCTCTGTCGTGCGCAATGGCGGGGGCAGCACCGGGGGGGACCAGTCGGGCCTGCGACGCTCCCGCGTGGGCGGGCTCGTCTCGTCGCTGATGACCATGGCGGTGGCGACGGTCCTGGTCCCCGGAGCACTCGTGGCCGGCCTGTCCGCCGGCGCCGACTCCGTGCCGGCCGGGGCGTCCGAGACGGCGCACGTCTACAACGACGGCGGGATGATCGGCTTCGGCAGCGTGAGCCTGACCGATCCCGCCATGCCGCAACCCTTGAACTCGCCCGTCTTCTCGGGCGCTGCCACCGAGGACGGGGGAGGGTACGTGCTGGCCAGTGCCGACGGCGGCGTGTTCGCCTTCGGCGACGCCAACTTCGAGGGCTCCGCCGGCGCGCTGCCCCTGCAGGGACCCATCGTGGCCATGGCGCTGACGCCCGACGCCATGGGCTACTGGTTGGGCGCGCTCGATGGCGGTGTGTTCGCCTACGGCGACGCCCCCTTCTACGGCTCCATGGGCAGCACGCACCTGAACCAGCCGATCGTCGGCATGACGGCGACGCCGGACGGCAAGGGGTACTGGCTCGTGGCCGCCGACGGCGGGATCTTCTCCTACGGCGACGCTGGCTTCTACGGGAGCACCGGGGGCATCAGGCTCAACGAGCCCATCGTGGGCATGGCGACGACACACGACGGCAAGGGGTACTGGCTCGTCGCGTCAGACGGCGGCATCTTCAATTTCGGCGACGCCGACTTCTACGGCTCCGCGGGTGGGGAGGACCTGCCCGACGGAGTGGTCGGCATGGTGGCCTCACCGGATGGTGGGGGCTATCTCATGGCGACCGAGAACGGGGTCGTGCTGCCCTTCGGCGACGCGCAGGCGTTCGGCGGCCTCTCCCTGACCCCCACTGCCACCCAGATCTCGGCCATCATCGGGAACAACCAGGGGACCGGCTACTGGCTGCTCGACCCCCAGGCCTGGAGCTACAGCTTCTCGACCGCCACGCCCGAACCGATGTTTCCCGGCTCGACCACCATCGCCGACGCGGTGGCCTCGCAGATCTTCCCGGACCCGGACACCCAGGGCCTCTTCTGCAACCCGTACGGTCCGTGTGAGCAATGGTGTGCGCTCTTCGCCACCTGGGCCTGGGAGCAGGCAGGCATCCCCATCCCGCGCTACGCCTTCACCGGAGACATCTGGGGATGGGCCGCCGCCCACGGCGCCGCCCTGCCGCCCACGGTCATGCCGGCCGTCGGTGACGCGGTCCTCTACGGAACCGGGCCGCAGAGCACCTCGACCTCCGTGCACGTCGGGATCGTGACCCAGGTCTGGCCCGACGACGCCATCATGACGGTGGGTGGAGACTCGGGACCGGGCCGCAGCGGCTACCTGTCGACTGCGCTGGACGGGCCCTTCTTGCCGGCAGACTCCGCTTCGTACAACGGCGAACCCATTTACGGCTTCGCGCAGCCGTAAGCGCTCACGCCGGCCGCACGATCGCCCCCGCGGCGTTGTCGCAGACCGGACCGCCGCCTGGGCCTCACCTGAGATGCCGGCACCTGCGATGCCGCACCGACGAGGGAGTGGCTGACGGTGTACTGAAACCCCCATTGAAATCGTGCGGGCGCGGCGATAGGTTCGCAGCGCGTGCGCGAACAAGGGGGTGGCAATGCCATTCGTCCAGATCATTGAGCTGAAGACCACCAGACCTGAAGAGGTCGAGGCGCTGGTCGACCAGTGGCGAGCGAAAACCGCGGGGAAGCGGACCGCGCAGAGGGGCACCTTCACCAGTGATCGGGATCAGTCGGACACATACGTGCAGATCGTCGAGTTCCCGTCCTTCGAAGACGCCATGGCCAATTCGGAGTTGCCGGAGACGGCACAATTCGCAGAGAAGCTCCGTCAGCTCTGCGACGGAGAGATGGTCTTTCGGAACCTCGACGTACGCCGCGTCGAGGAGCTGTAGCGCGGGAGCCGGAGACAAGACTTCAGCTCGCGACAGATCGGGCCGGTGCCGGAGTCTTCGCGTAGGCTCCCAGCGGAGGTCCACCACGTGCCCGTCTACGAATTCCGCTGTTCGACCTGTCACGCCGTCTTCGACGAGCGACGGCCCATGGCCGATGCCGACGCGCCGGCCAGCTGTCCCGATGGCCACGTCGGGGCCCGGCGACTGTTCCCTGTCTTCGCCACGACCGGCCTGGCGGCCGAGCCCGCCGGAGGCATGTGCGGGGCACCGGTCGCGGGTGGCTGCGGCAGCGGCTGCGCGTGCTGCTGAGCGCGCCACCATGAGCCTCTCCTCCTGGGACGACTATCCCGTCCACCAAGCGGCCGAGTTCATCGCCCATCCGGCCACGAGCGACCGCAACTTCTACGACCGCTACTACTTCAACATGCACCCGAGCTCGGGTGACTGGTTCGCCATCTTCGGCTACGGCCAGTACCCCAACCTCGGCGTGGTGGATGCTTTCATCGACGTCCGCCACGGCGGCTCCCAGCACGTGGTGCGCTCGTCGGCGCCCCTCGTCGACCGGGGGGACCTCTCCGTCGGGCCGTTCCGCGTCGAGGTGCTCGAGCCCCTGCGCCGCCTGCGGGTGATCGTCGAGCCCACCGAGCACAGCCTCGCGATGGACGTCACCTGGGAGGGTCACATCCCCGCAATGGAAGAGCCGCGGCAGTACATGCGCAGCAAGGGGAAGGTCGTGTTCGACACCCAGCGGCTGGCCCAGACGGGCTGCTGGTCGGGCACGCTCTCGGTGGCGGGCGTCGATCTCCCGGTGACGCCCGACCGCTGCTGGGGGACCCGCGACCGCTCGTGGGGCGTTCGGCCCGTCGGTGAGCCGGAGAGCGACGGCATCCGCCAGGGCGAGCTGGTGCTCGGGGGCATGTGGAACTACTTCCCGATGCAGTTCGACGACCACGCCATCATGTACATCTGCCACGAGCGCGACGACGGCGAGCGGCCGCTCGTGCAGAGCGAACGCGTCTGGGTCGACCCGGACCGGCCTGTCGAGGACCTGGGCCGGGCGGAGCACGAGCACCATCTCATTCCGGGTACGCGCGTCATCGACCGCTCGGTCGTGCGGTTCCCCGGGTCCGGCCTCGAAGTGACCTGCAGGTCGCTGCTGCCCAACTTCGTCTCCATCGGCACCGGCTACGGCATCGACGCCGACTGGCGGCACGGCATGTACCACGGGCCAGAGCCGGTGACGCAGGGTCTCGTCCTCGACGTCGACGAAGTGCAGGGGCTGGCCCAGTACGGCATCGTCGACCACGTGGCGGAGTTCACCTACGACGGCCACGTCGGCTACGGGTTGCTCGAACACGGCTTCTTCGGCCCGTACCGCCGCTACGGCCTGCTCGACGGGGGCATGGGGGCACCGGCCGACTGAGGTCCCATGTCCGGGTTCACCCCTGCCGGGCATGCGAGAATGAGAGATGCCCGACGCCTCCAGCGTCCTTCTCCAGCGGCTGCAGGCCGCCTTCGACACCATTGCACCCGGCGCCGATCCGGTCCTCCGTGCCTCCGACCGGGCCGACTTCCAGGCCAACGGCGCCCTGCCCCTCGGAAAGGCGGTCGGCCGGGCACCCCGCGAGGTGGCCGAGGAGGTCGTGGCGGCTGCAGCCTTGGACGACATCTGCTCCGAGGTGGAGGTCAGCGGTCCCGGCTTCATCAACCTCACCCTGTCCGAAGCCTTCCTGGCCGGCCAGGTGGCGGCGCTGTCCGCCGACGAGCGGCTCGGCGTGGAGCGGGTGGCGCAGCCCGAGACGGTGGTCATCGACTACTCGGCGCCCAACGTCGCCAAGGAGATGCACGTCGGTCATCTCCGGAGCACGCTGATCGGCGACGCGCTGGCCCGTGTGCTCGGGTTCCTCGGACATGACGTGCGGCGGGAGAACCACATCGGCGACTGGGGGACACCTTTCGGCATGCTCATCGAGCACCTGCTCGACGTCGACGGCGCGGCCAACGCGGCGTCATTCAGCGTGCGGGACCTCAACGAGTTCTACGCGGCGGCACGCCGGCAGTTCGATACCGACCCAGGCTTTGCCGAGCGCTGTCGCAACCGGGTCGTGCTGTTGCAGGGCGGTGACGACGAGACACTGCACCTCTGGCGCATCTTCGTGGCCGAGTCCATGCGCCACGCCGCCGAGGTCTACGAGCTCCTCGGCGTCCTGCTCACCCCCGAGGACGTGGTGGGCGAGAGCTTCTACAACCCGCTGCTGCCCATCGTCGTGTCCGAGCTCGACGAGGAAGGACTGCTGGTTGAGAACGACGGGGCTCTCTGCGTGTTCCCCGCCGGCTTCGAGAACCGCAACGGCGATCCACTCCCGCTGATCGTGCGCAAGTCCGACGGCGGCTACGGCTACCCGGCGACCGACCTGGCGAGCGTGCGCGACCGCACAGGGCGCATCGGTGCCACACGGCTCGTCTACGTCGTCGGGGCCGAGCAGTCCCTGCACCTGCGCCTCGTCTTCGCCGTCTCCACGCTCGCCGGCTACCTGCGCGACGGGGACGAGGCCATCCACGTCGGCTTCGGGCTCGTCCTCGGGACCGACGGCAAGAAGCTCGCCAGCCGCTCGGGAGGATCCGAACGCCTCATCGACCTGCTGACCGAGGGGGTGGACCGCGCCGCCGCCGCCATGAAGGAGCGCGCCAGCGACCTGTCCCCCGAGCGTCAGGCGTCGGTCGCCCACGCCCTCGGCGTCGGCGCCGTCAAGTATGCCGACCTATCCACCGAGCGCGCCCGGGACTACACCTTCGACTGGGACCGGATGCTGGCCTTCGAGGGCGACACCGGGCCTTATCTGCAATATGCGCACGCGCGCATCCGATCCATCTTCCGGCGGGCCGGCGTGACTCCACCGGCACCCGGTGCGGTACCGGTGCTCGGCGCCCCCCAGGAGCGCGCCCTGGCGTTGCTCCTGCTGGGCTTCGCGGCGGCGGTGGAGGCGACGGCGGAAGCCTGCAGCCCCTCCAAGCTCTGCACCTACCTCTTCGAACTCGCCACCTCGTTCACCTCGTTCTACGAGGCTTGCCGGGTGCTGGTCGACGACGAGGCGGTGCGCGACTCGAGGCTCGGGCTGTGCGACGTGACAGCGCGCGTGCTCGAGCAGGGGCTCTCGTTGCTCGGAATCGAGGCACCCGAGCAGATGTGACCGGGGCCGGGCCGGCCCCTATCCTCTGCCCGGCACGTCACGTGCGGGCCCGCCCGGCGGGCCGACGATGGAGAACTCACGAGGAGTCGCAGCGAAATGGATCTGAACGGCACGTCGGCGATCGTCACCGGAGGGGCATCCGGACTGGGCCTGGCCACCTCGCGCCTGCTGGCCGAGCGGGGCGTGCGCGTGGTGGTGGCCGACCTGCAGGAGGACAAGGGCGTGCCCCTGGCCAAGGAGATCGGGGGACTGTTCGTCCAGACCGACGTGACCAACCCCGAGCAGGTGATCACGGCGGTTGATGCCGCGGTCGAGATGGCGCCCCTCAAGTCGCTGGTGAACTGCGCCGGCATCGGCTGGGCCACCCGCACCATCGGCCGCGACGGGGACTACGCGTCGGCGCACGACCTCGATCTCTACCGCCGCGTGATCGAGATCAACCTCATCGGGTCGTTCAACTGCGTCCGGCTGGCCGCCACCAAAATGAGCCTCAACGAGCCCGACGTGGACGGTGCCCGGGGCGCCATCGTGAACACGTCCTCGGTGGCCGCCGAGGACGGGCAGATCGGGCAGGCGGCCTACTCGTCGTCGAAGGGTGGCGTCGTCGGCATGACCCTGCCCGTGGCGCGCGACCTGGCCGTCGTCGGCATCCGGGTCAACACCATCCTGCCGGGGCTGATCGACACGCCGATCTACGGGGAGGGCGAAGGATCCGAGTCCTTCAAGGGGAAGCTGGCCCAGGACGTGTTGTTCCCCCACCGCCTCGGCTACTCGACGGAGTTCGCGTCGTTGGCGGTCGAGCTGCTTTCCAACTCGTACATCAACGCCGAGTCGATTCGCATCGACGCCGGCATCCGGATGCAGCCCAAATAGTTCGCACGTCGTTCGCACGCGTGCGGAGAGAACGGGGGAGGAACGGTCGTGATCGATCCGGAGCTCGCAGCCATGATCGACCTGCTGCCCAAGATGGACCTGGCCGACCCCGTGGCGGCCCGCCGGGCCTTCGAAGAGATCATCGCCGCCATCGCGTTCGACATCCCCGGCATTGAGTCGCTCGCCATCGAGGACCGGATGGTGCCGGGCTGGGAGGGCGACCCCGAGGTGTCGGTGCGCATTTATCGCCCGGCGCAATCGAGCGCCGGTACGAGGGTGCCGGGCATCCTCATGATCCACGGCGGCGGCTTCGTGATCGGCAGCGTCGAGGCCGAGCACGGCGGCGCGGCGGCGATGGCCCTGGGCGCCGGCGCTGTCGTCGTGTCGGTCGACTACCGCCTCGCGCCCGAGCACCCCTACCCGGCGGGCCTGCACGACTGCTACGCCGCGTTGTCGTACCTGCACCAAGAGGCCGACGCGCTCGGCGTCGACCCGGCGCGTGTCGCGCTGAGCGGGGCGAGCGCGGGCGGCGGGCTGGCGGCGGCGACGGCCCTGCTGGCCCGCGACCGCGGCGGGCCGGCGGTCTGCTTCCAGCTGCTGCAGATCCCCGAGCTCGACGACCGGCTGCAGACGGCCTCCATGCAGACCTTCGTGGACTCGCCCCTGTGGAGCCGGCCGCTCGCCGTGCAGAGCTGGCAGGCCTATCTCGGCCCGCTCTACGGGGCGGACGACGTCCCGGCCTACGCGGCGCCGGCCCGGGCAACCGATCTGTCGGGCTTGCCCCCCGCCTACGTCTCGACGGCCGAGAACGATCCGCTGCGCGACGAGGGGATCACCTACGGCCAGCGCCTGCTCCAGGCCGGCGTCTCGGTGGAGCTGCACCAGTTCCCGGGCACCTTCCACGGTTCCGCGTTGGTGACCACCGCCGCCGTCTCCAAACGCGCCCAACGCGAGTCGGCCCTCGTGTTGCGCCAGGCGCTCGGCGTCACGGAGGACTGAGGCCCGCCGGGCTCCGCCCGGGCCCGCTCCGTTCTCTCAGCTCGAGCCGCTCAGCACCAGCACGCCAACCGCTGCCGCCATGGCGAGCGGAACGCTGACCAACCCGAGCAGGCTGGCCCGTCGCACGTCGGGCCGTCCCCCGGCGGTCTTCGCCGCCCGCAGCCACAGGATCCAGGCCAGCGACCCGGTCACGAACAGGTTGGGACCCACGTTGAGACCGATCAGGAGCGCGAACGGGTGGGGCGGTTGGCGTGCGGCCAGAAGTGATGCCGCCGGGAGGTTGTTCACCAGCACGCTGGTCAGGGCGGCGACGGCCGCCGTCCCCCAGGCATCGAGGTGGGACAGCAACGTGGCGGGACCGGACCAGGACCGTCCGAGGGTGCCGAGCGCCACGGCCAGGCCGAAGAGCCCGACCAGGACGGGCACACCGAGGATGTCGAGCGCAGCCCGGGCCGACGGGCGCCTTTCGCCGCCCCGCCTGAGACGCAGGGCAACGGCCACCACGCCGACCGCTGCCACCGGGAGCGCCGGCGTCCGCAACGCCACCACCAGCACGGTGACGATCACTATGGCGACCAGCCCGACGCCGAGCACAGGCCGCTCCATGTCGAGCGTCGGCCTGCGTGTGGTGCGCAGGGCGCGGTGGTGCGCGACGGCCACGACGAGCGCGGTCACAGCCGCGGCCGCCAGGGCAGGCAGCGCCATATGGGACAGGAAGGCGCCGCCCGACAGATGGAGGTGGCCGAGGACGATGAGGTTGGTGAGGTTGGAGCCGGGTAGCAGCAACGACCCTGCGTTGGAGAGAAGCAGGCAGGCGTACAGCAGAGGGGCGTCACCCTCGCCACGGCTGCGGGCGGCGTAGACCAGGACCGGCGTGAGGAAGGTGACGGACGTGTCGAGATTCAGCAGCGTGGTCACGGAGAGGACCAGCAACGCGGTCCCGATGTAGAGCATGACGCCGTTGGGGGACAGCCGCGCCAATGCGTGGCCGCCGGCGGCGAAGAGCCGGTCGCCGTCGGCGACGAGACCGACCAGCAGGAGGCCGGCGACGAGGACGAAGGCCGGCCAGTCCTGCGCCGCTGCCGCGCGGGCGTGGTGCGGGGCGAGCAGCACGGCGGCGAGGAGCAGGGCACAGCCACCGGCTGCGGGCACCCAACGTCGTGCGACGACCGGGACGGGCGAGCGTTCCCGGGTCCCGACGCCATGCACGCTCGGTGTGTGCCCGGCGGTCACGGAGCGGAAACCACGGCGACAGCCGGGCCGGCCGAGCGGTCCGGGCTTCAGGCTGCGGCGACCTTGACCTCGGTCGTCTCGTCGGCGCTCGAGAGGGCCTTCCAGAGGGCCCAGTAACTCTTGTAGGTGATGGCCCCGGTGATGTAGCCGGCCCGCTCCAACTCGGCGTGGAAGGCGGGCAGGTTGCGCCAGGGCACGCCCATGTCGACGTGGTGGGCCAGGTGCCAGCCGGTGTTGTAGGGCACGATCCAGAAGCGGGCGAGCCAGGACTGGCGCACGTTGTGCGTGGTGGCCCGCCGGTCAGAGCTGCGCTCCATGCCACCGTGTTCGGCGATGGAGCGCAGGCGATTGATGACGCGCCACTCAGTCATCCAGGGCAGGAACCACAACAGCGGGTAGATCCACCAGCGCCCGGTGGCGGCCCACATGGCCGCCCACAGGAGCGCCTGCACGCCGAAGATGGAGAGGCCGATGGGCCGGAACGGCTTGGTGCGCGTGTTCTTGACCAGGGGCACGAAGTTCTTCCAGCCGCTGATGCCGACGGCGTCGCGGAAGAGGCGTCGTCGCAGGGCCCGGCGTGTGCAGGGGTAGGGCGAGTAGAACGCCATGTCCGGCTCGTCCGGCCCGAACTCGTCCTTGTGGTGGGCGAAGTGCACCCGGCGGTAGAGCTGCACCGGAGTGAACACCGGGTAGGCCACCACCCACTTGCCGATCCAGTCGTTCCACCGCTTGTTGGTGAAGAGCAGCTTGTGCGCCGCCTCGTGCATCAGGATGGCGAAGCGTGCGTAGAGCGGCCCCATCAGGACGAAGGCGATGAGGTAACTCCACCACTGGTCGAACCACACCGCACCGCCGATGACCACCCCGACCCAGAACCACACGGCTGCCACCGAGATGCCGTTGCGCACGTTGTCGATGCGGCGCAGGTCGGCCCGCAGCGCCGGGATGGCCATGCCGTTCGCCAGCAGTCGCTCGCTGGGCAGGACGTCGGGCCGATCGGTCACCTCGGGCACCATGGTGATGGCCATGGCTCTATATTACCGGAATCGGTCAAGTGATTCAACTACGTAATACCGCGGCGACGCGGTCAGGGACCGCCCAGGCGACGCCCCCGCTGACGGCGCGCTCGGTGCTGGCCAGCGCGCTCCTCGGCATGGACCCGCCCGAGCTGCCGGTGGCGCAGCTGGTCCGCCTGACCGGCCTCTTCGGCATCAGCGAGAACCGGGCCCGCGTGGCGCTCAGCCGGATGGTGGCCAGCGGTGAGGCCACCTCCGACGGGTCCGGTCGTTACCGGCTGGCGGGCCACCTGGCGGCACGCCAGTCGCGCCAGTCGGCCAGCCGCGCCGGAGCGACGGCTGACTACGACGGGGCCTGGTGGCTGGCCGTGGTGACGACGACCGGGAGCTCGGCCGAGGTCCGCGGGGCGCGCCGACCGCGCCCTGGCCTACGGGCGGCTGGGGGAGCTCCGCGAGGGCGTCTGGATGCGCCCGGCCAACCTGGCCGTGCCATTGCCCGACTCCTTGGACGCCGACATCGAGCTGATGTCGGCGCGGCCGGCGGATCCGGTGGAACTGGCGCGGCAACTGTGGGACCTGCCGGCGTGGTCCGCCCGCGCCCGCGACCTGTTGCGCGCCCTCCAGGCGCTCGAGCCCGACGGGCCCGAGGCGTTGGCCCCGGGGTTCGAGCTCTCGGCGGCCGTGCTGCGGCACCTGCAGGCCGATCCTCTGTTGCCCGCCGAGCTGCTTCCGGCGGACTGGCCCGGTGCGCCCCTGCGGGCCACCTACGACAGGTGGGATGACCGCTACAGGGGCACATTGAGCGACTGGAGCCGCGCCGGCGGGTGAACCACATAGGGTCGAAACCGATGGACGTCGAGATCGCCTTCACCGGCGTGCCCGTCGCGGACCTGGCGGTCGGGCGGGACTTCTTCGATCGGCTCTTCGGCCGACCCGCCGACGTCGAGGTCGCGGCGGACGAGGTCATGTGGCGGGTGGCAGAGACGGCCTGGCTCTACGTCGTGGTGGATGCCACCCGTGCCGGGAACGGCCTGGTCGCGCTCTCCGTCGCCGACCTCGACGCCGCGTTGGCCGAGCTCGGCAACAGGGACATCAGTCCGGTCGCCGTCGAGGTGGTCGGCGACGGAGGACGCAAGGCGACCATGACCGATCCGGACGGCAACACCGTGGCGGTCATCGAGGTGCGCGGGTAGTCGCGCCTCGCCCTACGCCGCGTGGGACTGGTTTATCCAGGTGTCGTACATCTCGGCGTAGTGGCCGCCGAGCGCCACCAGCTCGTCGTGCGACCCCACCTCGAGCAATTCGCCGTCACCGACGACGACGATGCGGTCGGCCCGCATGGCCGTGGAGAGCCGGTGGGCGATGAGCACGGCGGTCCGCCCGTCGAGCAGCACGTCCAGGGCCGCCTCCACCATCGTCTCGGACTTGAGGTCCAGGTTCGAGGTGGCCTCGTCGAGCACGAGCACGCGGGGCTCCGCCATGAAGGCCCGGCCGAGCGCGATGAGCTGGCGCTCGCCCGAGGAGAGCGATTGGCCCCGCTCGTGCACGGGTGTGTCGAGACCGTAGGGGAGTCGGTGCACGAGCTCGCCCAGACCGACCTGGTGCACCGCGTTCCAGACCTCGTCGTCGGGCGCACCCGGCCGGGCGAACGCAATGTTGTCCCGGATCGTTCCCGCGAACAGGAAGGGCTCCTGGGGGACCACGCCCAGCTGCGAGCGGAGCGAGGAGAGCGTGACGCCCTTGAGGTCGTAGCCGTCGATGAGCACCCGGCCCGCGGTCGGGTCGTAGAAGCGGGTGACGAGCTTGGCCATCGTCGACTTCCCCGCCCCGGTGGCACCCACGAAGGCCACTGTCTCGCCCGGCTCAATGGTCAGGTCGACGTCGTGCAGCACGGGCACGGCGGGGTCGTAGCCGAACGACACGTGGTCGAAGCGGATCTCGCCGCGGATCGGCGGGAGCTCCACGGCGTCGGGTGCCTCCAGGACCGAGGGCTCGTTCTCGAGCAGGCCGCGCAGCTTGGTCACCGACGCCCGGCCCTGCTGGAAGGTGTTGTACTGCTGCACCAGGAGCTGGATCGGTGAGAAGAACCGGTTCACGTAGAGGAAGAAGGCGGTCAGCTGCCCGAGGTTGATCTCCTGCGGGTGGTGCAGGTACATGGCGCCGCCGATGCCCAGGATGAGCAGTTGGCCGAAGACGCTGATGACCTGCGAGCCGGGCCCGTAGATGCCATTGATGCGCCCCGTGTAGTTGTTGGCGTCGCGGTAGGAGCCAACGATGTCGCGGTGGCGTCTCCACGTTGTACCGCTGGCGGTTGTGCGCGCTCGACGATGCGCACGCCCTGCAGGCTCTCGGAGAGGTCCGCCAGCACCAACGCGATGCCGTCGCGCACCTTGTCGTAGCCGCGCTCGGACGCCCGCTTGAACCAGATCGACATGATGACCAGCGGCGGCAACACGGCGAAGACCGTGATGGCGGCCAGCGTGGCGTTGGTGGCGAAGAGGAAGACCGTGATGACGAGCATGGTCAGCCCCTGAATGGCGAACTGGGCCAGTCCGTCTTGCAGCAGCTGCTGCAGGTTTTCGATGTCGCTCGTCATGCGGCTCATGACGACGCCGGCCTTCTCCTCGGTGAAGAAGTCGAGTGACAGCCGTTGCAGGTGCCGGAAGACCTTGATGCGCAGGTCGTTCATGACCCACGAGGCCAGGCGCCCCGTGACCCGTGCCTGCCCGTACTGCGCGCCCGCCGAGACGCAGATGGACACCAGGTACAGGATCGCCATGACCACCACGACGCCGTAGTCGTAGTGGGGCGGCGTCAGGCCGTGGTTGATGGCGTAGGACACGAAGCTCGGGCCGAGCTGGGTGAACAGGGCGATGAGCCCGACCAGCAGCGTCGCCAACGCGCACATGCCCGGGTACTCCATGAGCAGGGTGGTCAGCGTCAGCTTCTTGGACTCGTGCGGCGAGGGCAGCTGCGTGAAGACGGCCTCGGACTCGCCGCGTTCGGGCTCCTCCTTCAACAGGAGGTCGACGCCGTCCTGCAGCTCGTGCGGAATGCCGCCGAAGGGCAGGCCGGCCTGCGCCGCGCCCGGCGCACCGCCACCGCCTATGGGGGGTCCACCCCCTGCGCCGAACATCAGATCGCACCCTTCTCGGGCTCGAGCACCTCATCGTCGGTCTCGAGAAGCCCATCCTCCGGGGCGACAGCCACGCCTTCGGGCTCGAGGACGACGTCGTCGAGCCCCAGGTCCTCGGCACCCGCCGCCGCTTCTTCTGCGTCGTCCTCCGCGCTGGCCGCCTGGGCGAGCACCTCTGAGTAGAGCGGCGTGGAGGTCAGGAGCTCGGCGTGGGTCCCGTCGGCCACGATCCGGCCGCCGTCGAGCAGCACGACCCGGTCGGCCAGGCTGATGGTCGAGAGGCGGTGGGCGATGATCAGCGTGGTGCGCCCCTCCATCAGGACGCGCAGCGCCGAGTGGATGCCCTGCTCTACCTTGACGTCGATCGCGCTGGTGGCGTCGTCGAGGATGAGGATGGGCGGGTTCACCAGCAGGGCGCGGGCGATGGCGATGCGTTGGCGCTGACCGCCCGAGAGCGTGTAGCCGCGCTCGCCGACCACCGTCTCGTACCCGTCGGCCAGCCGGTTGATGAAGCCGGATGCGCCGGCGGCCTCGGCGGCCGCCACGACCTCCTCCATGGAGGCGTCGGGCCGGCCGTACGCGATGTTGTCCCGGATGGACACGGAGAAGAGGAACGGCTCGTCGAGGACGACGCCGATGTTGCCCCGCAGGCTGGTGAGGGTGAGGTCGCGCACGTCGTGTCCGTCGACCCGGACGGTTCCGCCGGTGGCGTCGTAGAAGCGGGCGAGGACGCGAGCGACGCTCGACTTGCCACTGCCGGTGCGCCCCACCAGGGCCACGGTCTCCCCGGGGTGGAGGTGCAGGTTCAGGTGGCGCAGAATGTCCCGGCGCCCGTCGTTCTCGTCGCCGGGCTTGGACAGGAGGCTGTCGGCCGCATAGGCGAAGGTGACGTCGTCGAACTCGACGTCGCCCTCGCAGTCGACCAGGTCGACAGCGTCGGGCCGATCGACGATCGTCGGCTGCTCGTCGAGGATCTCGTAGATCCTCTCGGCCGATGCCGAGGCGCGCTGCCCCATCATGATGAGCATCCCCAGCATCATGAAGGGTGCCTGCATCATGATCAGGTACAGGTTGAACGAGACGATGGAGGCGACCGGCAGGCCCGAATGGATGACCATCCACCCGCCCACCAGGAGGACGAAGACCAGGCCGACCTGCGACAGGTTCTGTACCAGCGGCGCGAAGCGGGCGCGTAGGTCCGCGTCCTTGATGTAGCCCCACTGCACCCGGTCGGCCGCCGTCGCCAGCTGGCGGAGCTGCTGCTGCTCGGCGGCGAAGCTGCGGACCACGCGCACGCCGTTCACGTTCTCGTCCACCACCGTGGCCACCTCGGCCAGCCGGGCCTGGATGATCCACGACACGGGGAAGAGCGACTTCCGCATCTTGACGCCGACGAGATAGATGAAGGGCATCGCCGCCATGGCCACGAAGGCGAGCGGCACGCTGATGGAGAGCATGAAGCCGAAGGCCACCAGCGCGATGGAGCACTGCACCAGGATCATCGGCGCGAAGGTCAGGTACATCTGCACCGAGCGGATGTCCGAGTTCGCCCGCGAGATCAGCTGACCCGACTGCACCCGGTCGTAGAAGGGGAACGACATCCGGGTGAAGTGCTCGTAGAGGATGTTGCGCAGGTCGAACTCGATGGCGTACGCCACCCTGAAGAGGTTGTTGCGCGAGATGTACCCGAAGACCCCGGTCGCCAGGGCCAGCACGGCGATCAACTCCACGTAGTTGTGCAGCGGTTGCGTCTTGTTGATCAGCGCGTTGGTAATGCCGTTCTGGAGGATCTTCGGGATCCACACCTGAATGATCAGCCCGAGGAACGAGAAGATCAACGCGCTGAAGAACTGCACCTTGTGGGCCAGGACGATGGGCGCCGCCCGCTTGATCCACCCCTTGGAGCGGTCCGGGTCGACGGTTGCCGTCGGGGCTTCGTAGTGGCTCGTCACCCCCATCGGAACGTAGGCAGCCAGCGGCAGCCGGCGCACCCCGTCCTGGGTCTCGGCTTCCTGGGTGTCCGCCGCCCCGCTCTCGATCCGGCCGTTTCCGGCGGTCTGCACCCCGACGGGCGTGCCCTCGAGCCTGTCCTCGGTCTTGCTCATCGGTGCTTCCCAGGCGAAGCCGGCGCGCCCGGCGCCGTGGTGTCGGTCTGCCGTGCGCCCTTGCGGGACTCGACCATCGCCAGCGCCCACAGCTCGAGTGAGCGCAGGGCCATCGCCTCCTCCTTGTCCGGCAGGTGCGAGGCGATGGCGACCAGGTACTCGTCCACGGCCGCGTCGGCCCGGGCCAGCGTGCTGACTCCCTCCGGAGTCAGGCGCAGCTCCACCCGCCGCCGGTCGGCATCCTCCTGCCGGCGGTCGACGAAGCCGCGTGCCACCAGGCCGTCGATCAGGGCGGTGATGGAGGGTCGGCGGACGGCCAGGCGGTCGGCCAGGCCGGATGCGGCCGCCGAGCCTTCGGCCAAGATCCCGAGGACCCGGTATTGCGGAAGGGTCAGCTCAACCTGGGCCAACGCCACCTCCACCCGCTTGGAGAGCCAGGCCGCGACGCGACCGTACGTCCCCAGGACAGGGGGCGCGGCGCTCGCTTTCGACCCGCCACGGCCTCGGGCTTTGCCGCCCGATGCCGCGTCAGTAGAGGGGGGTGAGGTGACAGACACTTCGATCATCATACAGTTAGACACTCTAACTACGTGCAGCGGACCCCCAGGGGGGGCCGGCCGGGCCGGCGTCAGGCCCCCTGCGATCCCCATTCGGGGTCGAGCTGGCGGAGAAAGAGGTCGCACCGCTGCTCCTCGTCGACCTCGCTGATGGCACCGGCCGCCAGCTGCAGCATGTGGAGGGAACGGAGGAAGCCCCGGTTGGGCTCGTCCCGCCAGCGCACGTAGCCCGAGCCGCGCCAGCCGGCAGCCCGGAGCGCATCGAGCCCGCGGTGGTAACCCACCCGGGCGTAGGCGTAGCGCTCGATGGGATCGTCGGCCAGCTCGGCCAGGTCCGCCCAGGCCTGCAGGCAATGCGGGTCCCGCGCCGCCACCGCCGCCAACGCATCCCGACGTCGCTCCGCTGGGAGGGAGCGGGCCGCGTCGAGTGCGGCGGCCAGCTCCGGATCGAGCGGGTCGAGGACGGTCTCTGGGCTCGCGGAGGTGAAGTGGACTGCATGCTCGGGGGTCACCCGCCCATGTTACGAGCGCCGATCGGCACCCGAGCGGGGGACGGTCGCCAGGGAAGGACGCGACGGCGGAATGTCGTCCCGCCGAGGCCCGGCAGTACTGTTCCCGCCGTGTTGACGCCCGACCCCAGGCCGACGTCATTTCAGAACCATCCCGGGCTGCGTGACCGCGAGCCCGAAGCGCGCGAGCTGGCTGACGTCCTCCGACGCCTCATCCGGTTGTCGGTCAGCGCGGCTCCGCCGGCGGGCGAGACCGCCGATCTGACAGCCCGACTGGCCGCGCTGGCCGACGAACTCGAGACCCACCTGCCGGCGGATCCGTTGCCGCGGTTCATCCCGCCCACCGAGGATGGTCCGCCCAACGACGTGCCGCTCGGCGGCGCCATGCCCTACGACGTCGTGGTCGGCCCGTTCAACCCGGTGGCGTTGCCGGTGGTCCTCGATTTCGAGCCCCCGAAGGCCCTCGGTCGCGGGGTCTTCGACGTCACCTATGAGGGCGCGCCCGGGTGCGTGCACGGGGCCGTGCTGGCGGCGACCTTCGACATCATCCTCACGGCGGCCAATGCGATCGTCGGTGCGGTGGGTCCGACCGTCTCGTTGGCCCTGCGCTATGTGCGACCCACGCTCACCAACGAGGAGGCCGTCTTCGAGGGATGGGTGACCGAGGTCACCGAGCGCAGGATCTTCAGCAAGGGTCGGATCGTGCAGGGTGGCGTGGTGACCGTCGAGGCCGAAGGCGTGTTCGCCATCTTCAACCAGGACCGTGTCAACCAGCTGGCGTCCAGTCGCCGCGCCTATCCCGACGCGGCGCCCGCCACCGGAACGGCAGGGGAGTAGTCCCCGAACCGTGGCCCGCCAGTCGCTGGAGCCCACACGCGACCCGGCGGACTATTCGTTCACCCATCGGTTGCGCACACGCTTTGCCGAGACCGACGCCATGGGCATCATCCATCATGCGGCGTACCTGCCGTATCTCGAAGAGGCGAGGGTGGAATATCTGCGTGCCATCGGCCACCCTTACGACGCGGTGCGCGCGGGAGGCGCGGCCGATGCTCGCGAATTCCCGGTGCTCGAGGCCTCGGTGCACTATCGCCAGCCCCTCCGATTCGACGACGAGGTCGATGTGTCGCTGCGCATCGGCGCCGTCCGGGGCGCCACATTCCAGATCGCGTACCTCCTGACCGTCGGCGTCGAGGCCCGGGCGACTGCGGTGACCGTGCACGGATGTGTCGACGGGGCAGGCCGCCCGGCGCGCCTCCCGGCGTGGGTCGCGGAGACGCTCGACGACCGCGACGCCTGAACCCGTCCGCCGCCCGCCCGCCTGCCCGCCTGAGCAGTCCGCGGGCCGGTCCCGCGGCGGACGTCGGTTCAGAGGGCCGAGACGATCCCGGCGAAGGTGTCTGTCATCGCCTTCTTGGCCGTCAGGGGGTCATCGGAGCGCGCCACGACCATGCCCGCTTGCATGACGGCACCAAGGAGAAGATGGGTCAGTGGCTCCACCGCCGACTCCTCGATGCGGCCCGTCTCCGCGGCGACGCTGAGGACCGCCTTAATGGTGCCGAACGCGTACCGCTCGTCGAGCTCGTGCCAGAGGTCCCAGCCCAGGACGGTCGGACCGTCGAGCATGACGATGCGCTGCACCTCGGGGTTGAGGCACTGATCGAGGAACGCGGCGAATCCGAGCTGGAGGATTCGCATCGGATCGGTCTCGCCGCCGCTGGTGGCGACCTCCAGCACTTTGGCCGTGAGTTCGTCCTCCACCTGTTCGAAGGTGGCCTGGAACAGGTCTGTCTTGCTGGGGAAGTGGTGGTACAGCGCGCCCCGGCTGACGTCGGCCTCTCCGAGGATCTCCTCGGTGGAGGTCGCGGCGAATCCTTTCGCCGCAAAGAGACGGCGAGCAGTGCCGATGAGCCGGCCGCGGGTGGCCTCGGTCCGTTTCGCCTGCGTGGGCACGGCGAAATCCTAACCCCTCTTTACAAACCGACAGTTGGTATGTAAAAGTTGTGCCATGACCTCTCCACCGCAGACAGACAGTGCACACGCCCTTCTCACCGCGCCGACGTGCCTCCCGCGCCGGACGATCAGGCTCAGCGAGGGCGACGTGGCATACGTCGACCAAGGCAATACACGCGAGGGTGCGCCAGCGGCACTCTTCGTCCATGGCGTGCTGGTCAACGCGGACATCTGGCGCAACGTGTTTTGGAACGTTGCCGACATGCGCCGGTGCATCGGCCCGGATCTTCCGGCGCACGGCGCGACGCCCGTGCCGGCAGACGAACACGCGGACCTCTCGTTGCACGGGATCGCGGCCATGCTCGACGAGTTGTGCGAGCGCCTCGAGCTGGCGCAGGTCGACCTCGTGGCCAACGACACCGGCGGTGCGGTGGCGCAGGTGTTCGCGGCCCGCTACCCCGAGCGTGTCCGCACGCTCACGCTGACCAACTGCGACGTCCACGACAACTTCCCGCCCGAGGCCTTCAAACCGTTCGTCGATCTTGCGGCAACGGGCGAGTTCGGTCCTCTGGTGGCAGCGATGGCCGCTGACCTCGATCTGGCCCGTTCCGAGGTCGGGTTCGGTATGGGCTACGCGCATCCCGAGCAGCTTCCCGACGAGGTCCTCGCCAGCTACCTCACGCCGTTCGTCCCGGATCAGGGCAAGGGACTCGAGCGCCTCCTCACGGCGTCGTCGGCAGCTGAGTTGATGGCGGTCGAACCGCTGTTGGCTGCGTTGCAGGCCCCGGTCCAGATCGCATGGGGGACCGGCGACGACTTCTTCGGACCCGAATGGGCAGAACGGTTGGCGACCATGATCCCCGGCGTCGAGCGTGTCATCCTCGTCCCGGAGGGCAAGTTGTTCTGGCCCGACGAGCGGGCGACGGATCTCGTCCCGCTCTTCCGCGACTTCTGGGACGCGCACGCCTGATCACTCGGGCGCCCGGTCCCGCCGGCCGGGTGCAACGGCGCGCCGGAGGGCCGATCGTTTCGGACGCTCAGACCGGGTGGCCGGGGGTGAGCGGTGGTGCGCTGCGGTACGTCAGCAACCCGGAATAGCTGCCCGCCACGGCTCGCACCCCCCGCAGCAGAAACGCCTCGTGGTCGCCGACGGAGAAATGCCCGAGGATCTGACCGTCCATGCTCACCGCCGCCTCCACCAGGAGCGGCGCCCCAGTGGGACCGAGGCGCCAATCGACTGATGCGAACTTGTCCACGACGTCACCGGTCTCCTCGCCGAAGAGCCGGGCCAGATCCACCTGATGCTGGCCGAGCAGGTGCAGGCCCATTCCCGCTGCGCACGCGGCCACGCCGAGGGTGTGGTTCACCTTGGAGATGCAGACGAGGAAGTTGGGCGGGTCGATGCTGCACTGCGTCACGAACCCGGCGAGACAGCCACTCATTTCCCCTTCGGGTGACCTGACGGTGACCACGAAGTAGGCGTAGTCGATCAGGTCGAAGAAGGGGCCGAGGTTGACGTCAGTGTCGGTCACCGGCCGAGCGCCTGATCTGCCGAATCGAAACCCACCGGTCCTCCCGAGCCTTCAGCCGAGCACACCTCACAACAGACACCCCCGAGGGGTGTCCCGCTGGAGGGTCGGCATCCGGCCGCCCACCCGGCGGCACCCCGTCGGGGATTCCCCTACCCGCCCCGTGGGTAGGCAAAACTCGTGCGGATGAACCGACCGAGATGCCCGGCCGGCCGCGGACTGCCTCGGGGAGGACCGCGCTCGTGACGCTGGGAGACGCGGGCGCCGTCGGAATCGAGGGCGCACCGGCGGGGTTCGACATCAAGAAGGGCGGGCTCGGCTCGGCGGCCCAGGCCCTTGCGCTGGCCACCTTGTGTGGCGTCCTCTTTCTCACCTTCCTGGACAACACGGTCGTCAGCGTCGGCCTGGCCAACGTCCAGAGTGATCTCCATGCGGGTGTCACTTCGCTGCAGTGGGTGGTCAACGGCTACGCCCTGACCTTCGCCAGTTTCATGCTGGTGGCCGGCATGCTCGGTGACATCCTCGGCCGCAAGCGCGTCATGCTCGTCGGGGTGGCCATCTTCTGTGGTGGCTCGGTCGTGGCCGCGCTCGCAGGCAACGTCGATTGGCTGATCGCCGGCCGGGTGATCATGGGGATCGGCGCCGCCGCCAGCGAGCCCGGCACCCTGTCGATCATCAGGCACGTCTACCCGGACCGCGAGACCCGAGCCGACGCGCTCGGCGTGTGGGCCGCCGTGTCGGGACTGGCGTTGGCCCTGGGGCCGGTGATCGGTGGCGTCCTGGTCGGCTTCTCCAGCTGGCGGGCCATTTTCTGGTTCAACCTCGGGTTTGGCGTCGTCGCATTCGTTTTGGCGGCCGTGGCCGTGCCCGAGACGTCCGACCGCCAGGGACGCCGTATCGACGTCTTGGGGTTCTTGTTCGGCGCTGCGTTCCTGGCCTGCCTGTCTTTTGGGGTGATTCAGGGGGAGGAGTCCGGCTACACGGCACCGTGGATCGTGACGCTCTTCGTCTTGTGCGCCGTCTCCGGCATTGCGTTCATCATCACGGAGAAGAGGGTCAAGAGCCCGATGCTCGATCTCTCGATGTTCCGCCTTCCCCCCTTCGCCGGATCCAACTTCGTGGCATTCGTCGCATACTTCGGGACGTTCTCCATCTTCTTCTTCACTGCGTTGTACCTGCAGGTCGTCGGGAACGCCTCGGCCTACCAGATCGCAGTCGACTTCCTCCCGATGGCGGTAGGGCTGATCATTGCGTCTGCGCTCACCGGCCCGTTGGTGGCGCGCATCGGACCGCGTTGGCCCATGACGATCGGCTGCCTCCTCGCGGGTGGCGGCATCCTCGTCGCCAATGCTGTGCTCTCCCCGACGGTGGACTTCGGAACGCTCGGCTGGGTCCTCCCGCTCGCCGGCATCGGCATCGGCATGTTGCTGGTGCCCGTGACGTCGGTCCCACTCACGGTGGTGCCACCGGAGCGATCAGGGATGGCAGCTTCGGCGACCAACACGAGCCGGGAGATGGGCGCCGTGTTCGGCGTGGCCATCCTCGGTTCCATCGTCAATGCCAAGCTCACGGGCGACCTCGCCGCCAAGCTGAAGGCCATTGGCATCCCACCGAGCTTCCAGAGCCTGGTGCTGCACGCCATTCAGACGGGCGGCGCCTCGAGCGGGGGCGAGGCGGGCACTGCCGAGCACTCCAAGAACGAGACAGTGGCAAAAACCGCCACCAAGGTGATCAACGCCGCCTACGAGGCGTTCGGGTCTGGCTTGCACGAAGCACTGGCCTTGTCCGGCGGACTGATCCTGGTTGGCGCAGTGGTCGCCGCCCTCACCATTCATCGCCGGGCCGGAGAGACGTACGAGCTCTAGCGGGATGCACTGGGGACGCTGGGCCGCTGCTCTGCGCTTTTCGCCGATTCCGAGTCAGGCCGGGCGGAGTGGAAGTGAGCCGAACGGTCCCATGGGCCGACGGCGGCCGCCAGCAGTGACGAGTTCGGAACCTTCAGCATCCCCTCGTGCGTGAGGACGGAGACGTACGTCAGGCGTCATTGACGTGACGGTGCCGTAGAACTCGCCCCAAAGTGCTCCGGATCGGACGCGAATGTGGTTGCCGACGGCAAAAGGCCGAGCCATGAGGAGCACGAGCCCGGCGAAGACGTTGCCCAGGCTCTGCTGGGCGGCGATACCGATCACCACACCGGCAATGGCACCTCCGAGCAACAGGTGACCAACTGGGATCGACAGCATGGACAGCATCCCGACGACCGCAACGGCATAGCCGAACCCCGTGGCCAGCATGCGCATGGCGGAACCAGCGGTATGACCGCCGCGCCAGCAGGCCAGCGCATCGAGCTCTCCCGCACTCGACCGGGCACAGCCACGACGAGCACGAGAAAGACAAGGGCGGGGATGTCGAGGAGGGCCCGTTCTCCGATGGTGTGCGCGTGGCGGGGGACGACCGAAGAGCCGACGATCAGGGCGATGGCGGCTCCGCATCCCGTCGCGACGGCTCGGCGAAATCGAGGGCGGCGTACGAGGACTCGTGGCGGCTCCGCCACCGCGATCCGCTTCGTGGGCCGCAGCCTCATTGCGCGTCGGGTTCCATCTCATGCGCCATCACGGTGCAGCGGGGCGACTGCACGACATGGAGGTCGCGAAAAGCGACGTCGCAATTCACCAGTGGACCGACACCGGGGTCCCGACTACGCAGCGTCAACAACAGCGTCCTCCTTCGTTGCGGTGACGGATCCCGCAAGGAACACCTCGCGTTTGGTCCCGTACTCGACGCCGGCAGAGAACATGCGGGATCTTCGTCCGAACGGCCCTTGAAGGGTTCAGGGTCGGCCTCTCGCACGTTTTCGACAATTGGGAGACGCGGACTCATACTGCAAAGAGAACCGGACTTATTTACCAGAGACTTCGAGAATGCCTCGTCACATACTGGGCGCAGAAACGTCGGAGGACGTGTGCCGCCCAAGGTCACGAGGAGGACGCCATGTCGAATACGGACCTTCATCGAGTGTCGGATTCGACGTCGGGGTCCAGGGGCTCGATCCGACGGATGGTTCGGCCCCGGCTTCGGCGTCGGTCCATGGCGGTTGCCGTGTCGTCGGGACTCGTCCTCTGCGCGGGACAGATGTTCGTTTCGCTGGGTGCGTCGCCCCCGGCTGCAGCGAATCCGCCCCCAACCCCACTCGAGATCACCCTTGCCACCTATGCCGGGGACACCGTTTCCTCAACCACCAGCGAGTCAGCAACGGCCGGCTCAGACGTCACGTACCAAGTCACCGTCTCCAATACGGGCACGGGCTCCCAAACCGACCTGTCGGTGCCGGTCACACTTCCTCCCAATTTCAGCTTGAACGTCCCGACGCTCAGCGCTTCGGCGGGGACATCTTCGGTCGGTGCCGGCGTCATCGACTGGGAGCTCTCCTCCCTCCCGCCAGGTGGGTCCGCGACCTTGACGTACACCGAGTCGGCCGATGCACCGGACGCCTTCGAGTCGGACTGGACTTCGGTGTCGGTGACCAGCGACCAGACCGAGACTGCGCTCGTGGCATCCAAAGCTGTCGCGGTGATTCCGGCGGCCGATCTGAGTCTCAGCATCAGTGACGGCGTCGACTCCATCGACGCGGGGGCAACAGACACCTACACGGCGACGCTGACGAACAACGGACCCTCCGAAGTACCCAACGCAACCGTGACAGCGTCCTTCAACGAAGGCTTCAGCGCATTCGACGCGGAGAGCTCTCTGGGCGATGCGACGTTCGATGATCTCGGAGGCGGCCAATTCGACTGGACCGGGGTCGACCTGCCCAGCGGATCGAGCGCCACCTTCGTCCTCACTGGGACAGTGCCGTCGACGCTCGCCGCCGGCGACGCGTTCGTGGGCCTCGCCGCCGTATCGCCTCCTGCAGGGATGGTCGACACGGACCCTGTGAGCACGGCGGCCGACTCGGACGTCGTTTCGGGCGCAGGGACCTCGGGGCCACTCGACGTTGCCATTGCCAGCTTCAGCGGTGACGCGGTGAGTTCGACACCGAACGAGTCCGCTCTGGCCGGCACGGACATCACCTACCAGGTGACTGCGTCGAACCCCACGGCGAGTGCGCAGACGAATGTGACCGTGTCAGTCGATCCACCGCCTGCCTTCACCCTGAACTCGGCCTTCATCGCATCAACCGGATCAACGACAACCAGCGGAGCCGGAGTCAGGTGGTCGATCGGCACGTTGCCCGGGGGCTCATCCGAGACGCTCGCCTTCACCGAGTCCACGAACGCACCTCCAGTGCTCCAGGAGGACGCCACGACCGCTTCGGTTGCCAGCGATCAGAACGCAGTGCCGGCGATGACGACCGCTTCGGTGGAGGTGATCCCGGTCAGCGATCTCTCGGTCACTGTGGACGACGGCAGGGAGACCATCTCTCCGGGCGGCACTGACACCGCGACGATCACCCTCACGAACAACGGTCCGTCCGCCGCGACCAACGCGATGCTCACGGATACCTTCTCCGGCAGCTTCGCCGCCATGGTGGCTGCGAGCTCCCTCGTTGGAACGAATTTCAACCAGCTCGGGCCGTCCCAATTCGAGTGGTTCGACATCAACTTGGTAAGCGGTGCCAAGGCCACGTTCACACTGACCGGTGCGGCGGCGTCGAATCTGGTGGCGGGAAGCGCGTTCGTCGACCTGGCCAGTGCTGCGCTCCCGGCGGGAGAGGTCGATACGGCAGCATCCTCCTACGCCGTCGACGCAGACAGCGTTGTTGCTGCTCCTCAAGCCATTTCATTTCCGGCTCCGACCTCGGGACTCGTCGGCCAGACCGTCGTGCTCTCCGCAACGGGCGGTGGTTCGGGGAATCCGGTCGTCTTCTCCGTTGACCCGTCCAGTGGTGCGGACGTCTGCAGCGTGTCCGGGACCAACGGCGCGACGCTGCACTACGAAGCTGCGGGCACATGTGTCGTCGACGCCAACCAGGCGGGATCCGCGAGCTACCTGCCGGCTTCGAGCGTGACCGCGGTCATTCCGGTCGACCAGGCCCCGGTCTTCAGCGCGGCCGCACCGCCGACGACCAGCCCGGGCGGCCAGCCGTATGCCTACACGTTTGCCGCCAGCGGAGTGCCCGCCCCGGCGTATTCTCTTGCGCCCGGGAACCCCTCCTGGCTGGCACTCGACCCGTCGACCGGGGCGTTGTCTGGTACGCCGCCCACCGGCACGGCTTCGTTCAGCTACTCCGTGGTCGCCGCCAGCACGGCTGGAACGGCCACTGCGGGCCCGTTCACGGTGACGGTCACCCAGCCGGACCACTCTCGAGCGGCCGATCTCTCGGTCGCCCTGTCGTGTCCGAGCACTGTCTCCTTCGAGGCGACGGGGACGTGCGTGGTCACGGTGCACAACGCAGGCCCTGCTGCGGCGAAGTTCGTCACGGCCACGCTCGTGCTGCCGTCCAGACTCACCCGCGTCGACACGACTCGTGACCGAGGCCGGTTCGCTCGAGCCAACCGGTGGTTTGTCAGTTCCCTCGCCCCCGGGTCCTCGGCACAATTCACCGTCCGGTTCCGTGGCTGGACAGCTGGTCGAGGAGAGGTGGTGGCCGTCGCCCGGTCGGCAAACCCCGACCTCAACCAGGCGAACAACGTGGCCACGACCCAGATGCAGGTCACCCGCTGAGGGGTCGCCGGGGTCGGATCGTGCGGGGCTCGGGTTTGCCGAAGCCACACCGGGTTGCGCCATCGAGCGAACGCGACGGGCCATGCTGGGCGCCGACTGGAGGCGCTCGTGAAGTTCGACACCATGTTGGCTGGACTGAAGGAGGCGGGGCTCCACGCCCGTCGATTGGAGGAGCTCGGGGTCGATGGCGCCTTCACGTTCGAGGGTCCCCACGACGTCTTCACCCCACTGATCCTGGCCGCCGGCGCCACGGCACGTATCGATCTGGCCACCAACGTGGCGATCGCTTTCCCGCGTAATCCGGTGCAGCTGGCCCATCAGGCGTACGACCTGCAGCTCCTCAGTGGCGGGCGATTCACCCTCGGGCTCGGTTCCCAGATCCGGGCGCAAGTGGAGAAGCGGTACGGCGCGTCATTCGATCGACCAATTGCCCGCATGCGGGAGATGGTCGGTGCCCTGCCGCGCCATCTTTGCGTCCTGGGAAACCGGGGAACCGCTGGACTTCAGGGGCGAGTTCTGGGAGCACACCCTGATGCCGCCCCTCTTCAACCCAGGGCCCAACCCTCACGGTTCGCCAGCCATCGCCCTCGGCGGACTCGGACCGCAAATGCTCCGACTGGCAGCAGAAGTCGGTGACGGAGTGCTGGTCATGCCGTTCAACACCTCGAAGCACTTTCTGGAGCACAGCCTTCCCGCCATTATGGCGGGGCTCGACCGAGGAGGTCGGCGTCGTTCGTCCCTGACCGTCACCGGTCAGGTCATCGTCTGTTGTGGGCGGAACGAGGAAGAGCTCGACGCGGCCCGGACCGGCGGGCCGGTGGCTCGTTGCGTTCTACGCCTCCACCCCCGCGTACCGTCCGGTCCTGGAGGCCGAAGGTTGGGGTGACCTCCAGCCCGAGCTCAACAGGCTCTCCAAGTCGGGGCGGTGGGACGAGATGCCAGGACTGGTCGACGACGGCATGTTGGTCGCCCTCGCTGCCGTGGGCTCACCCAGGGAAGTGGCCTTCGACATCGCCAACCGATTTGCAGACCACATTGACCGGGTGGGTTTCTACACCCCCTCCCGGATCAACGAGGAGACGCTGGGCGAGCTGGTGAGCGAGATGGCGGCGGCCTCATAGGCCTCTCTCCACCGAACGGTCGGGCCCCGGAATGGAGAGCCGCAGGAGTGGGGGTCAGCGACCCTCGATGCTCAACTGCACGTGTTCGAGGCCATGCCCCACGGCGGGTTCTTCGGCGCCCCAGAAGACGACGAGCTGACTGACGAGATCCGTCGATTCCTGGCTGCCCACGTCGAAACCTGATCCTCGGTCGCCACATGCTGTCGACCGCCGGACTTCGATCGGCTGGTGTGAGCATCGCATCGGTGATGTTCTCGACCGCCGCGGCTCCAGTGCGCGAGGAGCGCACGACAGGCGCCCTCGACCGAGGTTCGGGCACTCGACGGTAACCCCGTCTCGTTTCGGTCCGGATCTGTTTCAATGGACGTTCCGGAACCTCGGGCCGTCAACTCACGGACGGGTTCCACGAATCAGGTGGAGAGACGACCAGTCGTGCGAGCCGGGGTCCGACGATCTCGGCGCTGTAACAAGCAAGGAATCGTGCGCGCGCTGTCAGGCCCGCCTCCCTGAGATGTTCCTGCAGGTCGAGTTGGGAGATGAGGATGCGCGCGGCCTCGGCAGGATCGTCGAGAGGCCACAACGCCCCGACGCGGCCCCCGTCGAGCACTTCTGGAACGCCACCCACTGGTGTCGCCAAAACCGGCAGACCCGCCGCCATGGCTTCGATCAAGCAGATCCCGAAGACTTCCTGGCGGGCACCATGGACGTACAGCCGATGGCCGGGCAACTGCGCCCGAACGTCGTCACGCGCCCCGAGAAAGCGCACGTCCGCTGCGATGCCCAGCTCCTCGGCGCGGCGGACAAGCGTGCGGCGCAAGGGGCCATCACCGATCACGTCCAGGGAGTAGCGCTTCCCGAGCTTCGACGCCTGGGCCAGAATCTCGAGCAGGTATTCGTGGTTCTTGCGAGGTTCCAACGAACCCACGGTGACGAGGTCGCCCGGAGGCTCGAGGCTCGCGTCGCGTTCTTGCACACCGTCCCGGACGAAGTTAGGCACGACGGCACTAGGGATCCGTTCGACTCCGGCAACCGAGCTCACGACATCGAATTTCGCGGCGTGGGAGACGTACACCAAGCCGTCGACCGAGCAGAGCACCTCGCTCTCGAGCTGCCGGATCGAGCGAAACGTCCGACCTTCCCTGCGGATCATTCCCTTCACCGCCCATTCATCCGCCTGCGATTCATTGAAATGCACGGCCATCACCACCCGTTGGAGGGACGATCGCCTCGCCCGCAGGGCCGCCAGGGCCGACACGGGACATTGGGCGTAAATCACGCACTCGGATCCGTGGCGGAGGCTTCGTTTCAGGGCCCGGCGGATAGCGGCACCGTGGGACCATCGGTACCAACGGACACTCGCCGAGGGAGCAACGGTGTCCATCAGGATGCGGGGTGCAAACCACACTGCCGTGAAGAGGGGCGCCCAGGACCACGACGTCACGAGGCGAGCATGCGTCCCCTCACGGCGCATCTGCTCGACGGCTTCGACAGCGTGGGTCTCGACGCCGGTGCCCCCTCTTCCCTTGAGCAGGGTGGCTACCAGGACGTCGATCTCGCGCGGCTCGACGGATCTCTTCGTCGAATCGGGGGCGCGCTGCTCCTGGTCGCGAACGTGCGGTGGAGCATCGATGGTCGAGCAACCCTCCTCATCGGTCACACCGACGGTCGCGTACAACGACCCGTCAGTCGGCCGACCCACGCGAGAGAGCCGGGAAGCCGATCGCAGGATGCGTTCGAGCTTTGTTCGGTCGGACCGCCGCAGGTTGTGCGACTGTGCAACCACGACAGGCCCTGCGCCAACCCCACCATCGCTCGTCATCGCGGCGACAGCTTACGAAGCAAGGTCACGAAGCGGGACTTCTTCGCGCTGATGCGATATGGCCTGTTTCCCGGCTCCATGCTGCAACGAGCGAACCAGCTGGGGCACACTGGTGTGGGTCCCAGCGATGAATCGCGTCGAGGGACCATTGCTCGCCGCCGCGGGCGCTCCCACGAAATACAAGCCGTGCACGCTGGACTCGCCGGAGCGGTCGAGGATCGGGTACCCCGAGATCGTGGCGAGTCGCGCAAGGACGGATGGCGAGAGGAATGGCAGTCGAGCGACGTCGATCCGAAACCCGGTTCCGGCAATGACGTGGTCCACGTCGAGGAAGGATTGCTGGGGGCCGTCGACGAGTAAGCGAACTCCGTTGCCCTTGGCCGTCGCTCCCACGGTGCGGTGACCGCACATCACGTCGACCCGGCCTTCGATGCGGTCCTTCAGCCACCACGCTCCCGCGGGGCCGAGCACCGTCTGCGCCTTGGTGACGCGGACGGACTCGGGAAGCCGGCGGAACGCAAAGGGGGTGTTCCAGAAAGTGCAGCGCCATCCTTCGCACAGTTTGTTGACCGGCCGGCGGAGATGCTCGAGGGGTCCGAGGGTCTCGGGATTGGGGTCCAGCCAGGTGAGCGCCGGCCGCCTCACCACCACCGTGGTGTCCGCACCGGCTTCATGGAGCAGGGCGGCCGTTTCGAGAGCGGACTGACCGCCCCCGACAACCGCCACCCGACGTCCCCGAAACCGCCCGAGGTCGGAATGATCGCACGTGTGGGTGACCAATTCGCGGGAAAGGCCCTCGATCTCGACCGGCAGCGTGGCGTAGGGGATGATTCCGGTCGCCACCACCACGTGGCGAAAGGTCTGTGACTCGACTTCTGCGAATGCAACGCGAAACCCTGTGCCGTCCGGGACGATCTCGGTGACAGTGAGGTCTTCGATCTCCTGCACCAGCTGATCAGCGAACCAGTCGGTGTACTCGAGCAACCGCTCGAGCGAGAGTGGGCCGAGACGAGCGACATAGTCGAGCCCGTACTGGCGACAATACGTCTCGACGTCGTAGTGACTCCCCGGTGCGGCCAGATCCGACCCGTAGGGCTCGGATCTGAGATTCATTCCGGCCGGCATGTGGGTGCGCCACGTGTTCATGGATCGCCCGACGATTCGGTGCTCGATGCCGCGGTGGCGCAGATGGGCAGCGATGGACAGGCCGAACGGTCCGGCCCCGATGATCAGAGTCTTTTCTGAAGGCATGTCAGGCTCCTTGTGATTCGAGGTGAGCTTGTGGCGACGTCGGTTCTGGCGTCGTCATGGGGGTTCTCGGGGATGTTGGTTCGCCGACGCGACTCTTCGCCACCGACCGGATCGCGGTGGTCATTTCCGCGACGAACGGATTGATGTCCCTCCAGGACATGCAGTCGTAGTGACGCACTCGGAGGAAGTCTGTGGCGAACGTCTGCAGCGCTCGACGGCGCGAGAGGCTGTCCGGCCTGCCGACGCGACGGTGATTGTCCCTGAGCCATCGCATGTCTCCGCGGAGCCACCGCATACGAAATCCGGTCCGGTAGGTCGCGACGTCCTCCACGGAGAGTCCGCTGGCCCATCTCCACACCATCAGCGGAAGGTCGACCCCGCAGCGGACGGCGGTCTCCACCGTGCCGGCCATCCGGGCGTTGACCTCCATGAGGAGGGGCCGACCATCGGCGTCACGGCGGAACTCGACTCCGCATGGACCTTCGATGCCCATGGCTCGCGCCAAGCGGATGGACGTTTCCCGTAGATCCGGCGAAACGGGAGCGCTCTCTCTGACCACGGACGCTCCGCCCAGGGCCGGTGTGGTCCGGTACTCGACATGGCCGAAGACGGCACGCGCCTGGCCGTCGACGAGCAGCAGTGTCACGCCTTCCCGCTGGCCAGTGGCCAGCTCCTGGGCCAGGACCTCCACACCTGCGGCCAGAAGTCTGCGCGTGGTGGCGACGGCCTCGTCCACGCTGACGACCTCGGTCGCGTAGAGCCTCGATTCCTCGCCCTCCACGCACGACGCGTTGGGCTTGAGCACGGCTGGAAGACCCAGTTCGGACAGCACCGCAGGGATCTCGTCCGTCGCCCGGACCTGGATCGTCCGAGGGTGGGCGACCCCGAGGTCTCGGGCCAGTTCCAGGGTGCGGTCTTTGTCGCGGGCGACGGAGAAGGACTGGTCGGACGTCAGGGCAAGCGTGCAGCCCAATGAAGACAGTTCCTCTCGCCTTGGCAGGAGCGCCGCGATCGACTCGTCGGTGGCTGGAATCACCACCCGCGTCGGCCGTTCTCGGACAAAGGAGATCACCGAAGCCCCGTATGCCTCGGGATCGGTGGCAAAGCTCGGCAGGACGATCCGCTGCAGCGGGTAGCGAGACCGGAACCCGATCACCGGCGAGGAGGGGTCGCATTCCGCCGAGCAGGCGCCGACGGCAATTCGTAGTCCGTAGCGACCCAGGCTCCGGATGATCGCCAAGCTCTGGCGACAGGCGGCATCCAGCACCAGGGCGTCATACTCCCAGGAGCGGCGATGCAAGCCTGATCTGGGCGCCAGCTGGCTGAACGCCAACGGCGCCGTCGGTGCCATTCCCCCTCCCTTCTTCCGCATTTCTCCCACCTCACGGATGGCGCCGGGTGTCGCACTCTCAACAGCAGGCGTCGCACTCTCAACACGACGAGGCGATGACCACTCTCAGACCACTCTCAGAGGGTGCGAGTGCCAGTGCTGATACAGCGATCCCGGAAGCGGTCGAGCGAGGTCGACGACGGCATGGCTGCCAGGGCCGAGCCGGACCCCGACGAAGGGTCCGGTCGCTCTGCGGGCACCGGCTGTTCTCGGCTGATCAAGCTCGGCGAAGTCGTCAGGCGTGAGATCGCCGTAGGTCGGCAGTGGTCGGCTCCTGCTGTGGTCGATTCGCCGCCAGCCCTGTACGAGTGCCTTTGGTTTCGAGCCGCTCCTCCGTCGGTTGGCACCCGAGAAAGGTGCGTCGGATTGCCACGCGGATTGACAACGCTGGGACGCACTCGACACGTCACGTCAAAAAGTGCCTTGGTGCTGGTACGACGCTCGGCGCCGCCGCCAAAATCTGGATCGGATAGCCGGGGCAGGTCGGGACGGGACCAAGGCCCTACTGAATCGGGACGATTGGGCCTGGCGTTGCCTGATGAGAGGGAGCATTGTGCCAGTGAGGGGGCCCTGTGAGTTGTCGCTGAACGTGTCTAGCCAGAGGTGGATGGCTCGACGCTCTTCGCCGCGGGTCGGAGCAACGGGTATCGGAGGGAAGTAGAACCATGGTCGTGAAGAAGATCGAGCACTTGAGCGTCCACGAGCGCCGAGCCAAGGGCAAGGATGGCCGTGAGCGGGCCCCGCTCAGCAGTCACAGCGGGTGGTTGCCCGCGACCGATCGCTCCGATCCGGTGGCGCTGCTCGAAGCGCAGAACCTCACCCGAGAATCTGACCTCGTGCCGGTCCGTCACGGACGGATGATGGCTTCCCCGTTTACGTTCTACCGAGGCGCGGCCAAGATCATGACCACAGACCTTCAAGACACTCCAACGGCTGGCCTCGGGGTCCAGCTGTGCGGCGATGCACACTTGTCGAACTTCGGCGGATTCGCGTCACCCGAACGAACTCTGTTGTTCGACTTGAACGATTTTGATGAGACGCTGCCCGGTCCCTTCGAATACGACGTGAAGCGCATGGCGGCGAGCTTCACCATCGCCGCGCGGAACAACGGGTTCGGCCTCGCCGACACCACCGCGACGACGCTCGCCGCAGTGGCGGCTTATCGCGAAGCCATGGCCGAGTTCGCCCAGATGGGCAACATGGAGATCTGGTACGCCCGGATGACCGAACAAGAGGTCATGGGCGCAATCGCCAACCTGACCAAGGGAGAAAAGTCGAAGCAGGCCGCGGCCCAGGCCGAGAAGGGCGCACAGAGAGTTCAGAAGACGGTGGCCAAGGCCCACTCACGCGACAGCCTTTCGGCATTGACGAAGCTTGCCGAGGTGGTCGACGGTCGGTACCGGATCATAAGCCAGCCACCGGTGGTCATCCCGGCGCGTGATCTCGAGGCCATGTACGGGTACTCCGGTGACGAGATCCAAGAAGCGATCCATCAACAGTTCCGGGCCTATCGGGCCACTCTCCAGGAGGACCGCCGCCACCTCTTGGAGCGCTTCGAGATCGTCGACGTAGCCCGCAAGGTGGTGGGGGTGGGCAGTGTCGGCACCAGGGCCTTCATCGTTTTGCTCCAGGGCCGTGACGACCAGGACCCGCTGTTCCTCCAGATCAAAGAGGCGACCGCCTCGGTCCTCGAGGACCACCTACCCAAGAGCAGATTCAAAGAACCCGGCGAGCGGGTGGTGCAGGGTCAGCGCCTCATGCAGGCGGCCAGCGACATCTACCTGGGCTGGACCAAGGGGGTCGAAGCCAATCGTCACCTGTACTGGCGCCAGCTCCGCGACATGAAGGGATCGGCCCTGGTCGAGACGATGACCCCCGTCATGCTCGGGTTCTACGCGGGCATCTGCGGCTGGACCTTGGCCCGGGCCCACGCCCGGTCTGGAGACGCCGTGACGTTGGCCGCGTACCTCGGCAAAAGCGACAAGTTCGACCGCTCGATTACCGACTTCTCCCAGCGCTACGCCGACCAGAATGAGCGCGACTACGAGGCTTTCACCGAGGCGATTCGCTCCGGACGCCTAGAAGCTGTCGAAGGCGTCTGAGAGTCGGCGTCAGCACGGTTGCCCAGATGACAGCGACTCTCCAGCGAGGGAGTCGCCGGCTCAACAACACCTTGCACATGGCAGCGCTGACTCAGATCCGCAATCCGGGCACGGAGGGGCGCATCTACTTCGAGCGCAAGGTGCCAAAGGAAAGACCAAGAAGGAAGCCCTCCGTTCCCTCAGCGTCAGATCTCCAACGCTGTCTACCGACAGTTGCTCCTCGACGCGGGTGAAGAGATCCGTCTTGACGCAAAGAGGATTCGGTCGGTCACAGTTGGCAAACGGCAAGCGGACTCGTGTCGGTAACGCGGCCAGAGCCGGCAATGAACTGGGGCAGGCGTGCGCAGTAGATTTCGCTGACAGCGACTCTGAGTCAGATCTCCAAAACACCACTTCGGTCTCGGCTGGTTGTCGGCCTTTACCTCCAGAAGGCGGTCTTCGATCCATGGGCTCGCGAGCTACTGGCATTCGTACCGCTGACATTCACTTCTAGATGGGGTCAACGACCTGGTTCAGCTGGGATCCGACCGGATCGGATGGCATCCAAGAAGGACTTGTAATCCCGGTCGTTCTGGTCGGCGTATGACACCGCGAACGCGGCCAGGCTGCCGTCGAAGGCCGTGCTCTTTCCCAGGTAACCGGCGAGGAGAGCGGGCTGGCCCGCTCGTGCATGAGCGCGCGCCAGCGCCGCGCCACAGAGACGCCCATAGAGCCTCAGGCCCTCGGGACGGGCGTCGTCGAGCGCGACCGATCCCTTCATGTCACGCAGCTGGCGGACATAGGTGTCGAATTCGCCGGCGCGAGCCCACCCCAGGAACACATCGCTGGCCGCCTGCATAACGCGCTGACCCACTACGACTCGCTTGCCCTGGTTGGCATATCGGGAGGCGCCGACGTAGGGAGCGAGAACCGAGGGCTGGGCTTCTTTGACCTGAAGGAACAGAGGATCGAGGTCCGCCTTGCCGGCCAGCAGAACGACGAAGCAACGGGTGCCCACGCTTCCGACTCCGACCACCTTCAGCGCGGCGTCGACGAACTCGTAGCGATCCAGCAAGAGGTCGCGGTCGGGATCGAGCGTGGCCAGATAGGCCTGCACGAAGCCTCGCGCCTGTTCGAGCTGGGCGTCGCTGAGGCGAACCACCACCGGAGGGTCCTCCACGATCACTCGGTGGCCGGCGCGCACCGTCGTGAGCTTGGACAACGCTCTCAAGCTGGTGCGCTGGCGCGCCTTGGCCGCTGTCTTTTCGGCGCGGGAGCGCGTCGGCTTGTCGGGTGCGGCGGCGATTATCGACTCGACGTCCAGGCGGGAGTGCCATACCTCAAAGGCCGACAGCTCCACCATCTTCGCCATCTCGTTGCGGTACTCCGCCGAACAGCCCTGCACCGCCGCTCCGCCGTCGCCATCGGAGAGCCCGGACGCCCTGGCCGCCACCATCAAGCTGGCCGCCAGCCGCTTCACATCCCATTCCCACGGTCCGGCCTGGGTCTCGTCGAAGTCGTTCAGATCGAAGACCTGGTTGCGCTCGGGCGTGGCGAAGATACCGAAGTTTTGAAGGTGCGCGTCGCCGCAGAGCTGCAAGACGATGCCCGTGGACGGTGTCCGGCTCAGATCGGCGGCCATGACGGCCGGGGAGCCCCGGTAGTAGGCCAACGGTGACGCCATCATCCGGCCGTTCCGCACGGGAACCAGCTCGGGCAGCCGGGTGGCGTTGGACCCGGACAGGATCTCGAGCGGATCAGGACGGCTGGGGGAGGGCGTCCATCGGCCGTGACTGCGGCGGGGAACCTGAGCGCGCAACGCCCTCCCGGCTTCGAGCATCTCCGTTCGAGTCGTGGGAGCGCCGTTGGCAATGCTCACCGGGCGTGCATCACCAAGGCTCGGTGGCGGGCAGCGGCAGTCCGGCCAGGCGTCTGGCTTTGGCGGCGGGCAAGCCAAGCAGTCGGAGGCAGGCTTCGGCGAACTCGTCCACCGCGCTCTCCTCGAGCCGTTCGGGATGACGCTGGTGAAGTCGCAGCAACCCGATCAGGCCGCCCGCCACTGCGCTGAGAGCGACCTCGGGGTCAGCCACGCTGAACTGACCCGCGGCTTGCCCGGCCTGGATGTCCCGCAGGGCACGCGGGGCCAGGCCCCCCGGCGCGTCGAGGAGATCAAGGCCGGCGCCGGTGATGAACCGGGCCACTTCGGGATGCGTCCAGCTGAGACGGGCGGAGAGCCGCAGCGATATCGAAAACACCTCCGCGGGATCGGTGATTCCGGCCGATGCCCGGTCGATCATGTGGCCCCATCGCTCGAGAACCTCGCTCGACGCCGTCTCGAACAGCTGGTCCTTGCTCTCGAAGTGGTTGTAGAACGATCCGAATCCGATGTCGGCGGCCTCGGTGATCTCCTGGATGCTGGCCCGTTCCCCGCGCCCTTCGGCGATCAATCGAACCGCCGCGTCGATCAGTGCCTGCCGGGTCCTGGCCTTGCGACGGTCCAGCCGGGTTGGTCCCCCTTTGCTGCTCGCAGATACCGAGCTCACATCAGCCTCCTTCTCCCGCCGTGTCGACGCGGTTCACCCCGGCGGTTCCGTCCGGCCGAAGCTCGAGCGGATCCCGCCAGGGTGGGGAACCGTGATCAATACTGATGAACAACTACATCACTGACGCTAGCGAGTCGCCCTTCCGCGGCTGCTCGTCGACCGGCGAGCCCACCGTGCGTCGGACCTGGCGCAGTTCGATCCCCTGAGCGAGCACCGAGAACCCATAGACCAAGTTGAACAGGCCGAACAGCAGGGCAAGGGAAACGGCGCCAATAACAGGGCGGGCGAAAAGGACGATCCCGAAGGCGATCGAGATGAGCCCGCTCATGACGACGAGGGCACGGGTCCCAGGTGCTTCGTCGGCCTGGAAGCCTGCGTAAATCTCGACCAGCCCGCCAATCGTCGCCCACGCGCCGACCAGCAACACCAGCACCAGCGCGGTCGGCCCCGGCCAGGCCAGGGCGACCGCCCCAGCGCAGACGTCGACCAGACCGAGCAGCAGATGACCCATCACGGGACCGGCCCGTTCGCTGCTGAAGGCCTTCACGGCCTCCATGCCGGCGGCGATGAACGCGTAGACGGCGAACAGGATGACCAGCGCCAAGATGGTGATCCCGGGCCACGCCAGCGCCACGACGCCGACTGCGACAGCGAGAAGTCCCCGGACTATCAGGGAGGTACTCAATGACTTCAACATGACAGCTCCTTTTGGTTGGTGATGGCTGTGGCGGATCAGTTCTTGTTACCGGACCACAGAACTGATGATAGATTACAGAAACGATGGCAGAGTGTCAAGAGTCTTCACAACGCCACGGGAGGATTAGTGAGATGACAGATTCAGCCCACACTGGGCCGGTGCACCCGGTCCTCGTCGTAAACCCGAAGTCAGGCGGTGGTAAGGCGCAGCGCTACGACCTGGTCGGTCGGTGCAACGACCGCGGGATCGAGACTCTCGTGATGAAGGAGGGCGACGACCTGGCGTCACTTGCCACCGCCGCCGTGTCGTCGGGGGCTGACGTCATCGGCATGGCCGGCGGCGACGGTTCCCAGGCAATCGTGGCCGCCGTCGCCTCCAGGCACGACATCCCGTACGTCTGCATACCGGCCGGCACCCGCAACCACTTCGCCTTGGACATCGGCGTGAACCGGGAAGATGTGATCGGCGCCCTCGACGGTTTCCATCTCGGCTCGGAGCGCCGCATCGACCTGGCCCACGTCAACGGTCGGGTCTTCGTGAACAACGCGTCGATCGGCTTCTACGGCACGGTCGTTCAATCGCCCGAGTACCGCGACGCCAAACTGCGCACGGTCATCGCAATGCTGCCCGATCTCGTCGGCCCCGGCGCGGCCCCCTTCGACCTGCGGTTCAGCGACCCGGGGGGAGCGGAATACGCGACGGCTCAGCTCGTCATGGTGTCCAACAACCTTTACCAGTTCGACCCGCTCGGCGGTCGGGGCACACGGAGGATGATGGATAAAGGGACGCTCGGCGTGGTGGTGGTGCCCGACGGACCGCCGCTGCGACCTGTGCGGGAATGGACCACCCGTCGCTTCGAGATCGACTCCGGAGCCGCCATCGACGTCGGGTTGGACGGCGAGGCCATCAGGCTTGAGCCACCGCTTCGATTCGAGTCACTCCCCGCGGCTTTGCGCATCCGGGTTCCAGCCGGCCGGCGCCATCCCGGGCCGCCGCTCAGGCGCAAGCCATCTCCGTAGCCATACTCAGCGGCGCCGCTTCACGCGCCAGATTCGTAAGGACGTGCCGGCATGGGCAGGGCCCCGCTCGACCTCGCCGACCAAGATCCCGGACCACCCCGGCTGAACCTGTTCCCGGGCGGCGCCGGACTGATGCGCCAAAGGCTGGCCGTGGGAGGCGGGTGGGGCGGTTCTTCGAACCTGGTGCGGTGGTGGGGGTGCGGCGTTTCGAGACCCCTTATCTCCATCCCGCCGCCAGTATGGAGCGCCCCCGGCAGGACTCGAATCTGCACGATGTTGTACGAGGGAAGAAGAGCGCCATGCCTAAGCGCCAGCCACGACGAAGCTACGGCGCCGTCCGCAGATTGCCCTCAGGGCGCTTCCAGGCTTCGTATGCGGGCCCAGAAGGCCGCCGAAACACCGCCGCGTCCACCTGCGACACGAAGGGCGACGCGGACGAATGGCTGGCCTCTCAACGCACCGACATCGCGCGGGGCGAGTGGCACAAGCCCGTGCCGCACCGCGCGTCTGAGAACCTCGAGGCGTACGCGGAGAGCTGGCTGACGACGCGCGACCTCACTGGCAGGACGCGGGGCGAGTACCGGAAGCTCTTATTGCGCCATCTGCTGCCCGACTTCGGCGAGATGGACCTCGATGAGATCACCCCCGTCATGGTGCGCGAGTGGCACGCCGGGCTGGCGGCTGTCACCGGGCCGACGCGTCGCGCCCATGCCTACGGTCTACTCAAGGCCATCATGGCTACCGCGGTCACCGACGACCTGGTCGACGTCAACCCGTGCCGTATCCGAGGGGCCTCGAAGACCAGCCGGGCCCGGGCGATCCGGCCGGCGTCCTTGCCCGAGCTGCGCACAATCGCCGACGCCATGCCCGATCGCTGGCGTTTAGCGATCCTGCTTGCCGCCTGGTGCGGGCTGCGCTTCGGCGAAGTGGCCGAGCTGCGCCGCAAGGACATCAATCTCGCCGGGGACAAGATCCGGGTGCGGCGCGCCGTGACCTTCGTGAGAGGGGAGGGCAATGTGGTCGGCGCGCCCAAGTCCGAGGCCGGAATGCGCGACGTGGCGATCCCACCGCACCTGCTCGCTGACGTCAAGGGCCACCTACTCACCCACACCCAGCCGGGTCGCGACGGCCTGTTGTTCTATGCCGCGTCGGGTGAGCATCTGCGCACCAGCTCAAACATGCACAAGGCGTTCCACGACGCCCGCAAGTCGGCTGGGCGCCCCGATCTCACGTTCCACGACCTGCGCCACACGGGGGCCACGCTTGCCGCCGCCGCCGCCGCCGCCGCCGCCGCCGGGGCCACGGTCGCCGAACTGATGGCCCGCATCGGGCATGCCACGCCGACGATGGCGATGCGCTACCAGCACGCGACGGCAGAACGTGACCAAGCGATCGCGCAGGCTCTCTCGGAGTTTCACGAGGCCGACGTCGTCGAGCTGCGCCCGCGAACGCAGTCGGCCGCGAATCGGAAGCAGGCCCGCTGACGGTGCAACTCGCCCAGATCATCCTCACGGCGGTCACGCCGCGGTTGCCTTGATCTTCCGCCGGCGGGCGGCCGAGGCGGACAGGGAATCGGTGCAACTAGCTAAGACCGAGCGGCGCGAGGTCGAGCGGGAGCGCACCCGACGCCGGGCTCGCTCCATCCGCCTCGACCTGTCCCATCCCCCGAACAAGCCAAGTTCGTCCTCGATGTATGCGTCGCCTCCCTGAACTGCCGTTTCTCGCCGGGGAGACTGCACCCTTGCCCTGCAAGGGCCGAGGTGGCCATGATGGCTGTGTCGGCTCGCCCGGTGGGTAGTGCGGCGGGGGGAGCCGGAGGTCAGCGCAGGCGGCCCACAGAAGGGTGAGCGAAGGAGGTAGGCCGATGTATGCAGCCGTTCGGCGGTACGAGGGCATCACAGACGACGCCGAAGCGGGACGCCTCGTCCGGGAAAGCTTCATGCCTCTCCTTGAAGAAGTGAGCGGTTTCATCGCCTACTACTGGATTGACGCTGGCGAGGGCACTATGGCGTCCCTCAGCGTGTTCGAGGACAAAGCCGGTGCCGACGAGTCCGTCACAGTGGCGCATCAATGGGTTGAGGATAACGCTGCTGCACTCTTCCCAAACCCGCCGCGAGTTACCGAGGGATTGGTGGTCGCGAGCGACACGAAGCAGTAAGGACCGTCGTGGTTCGGCCCGTGTTCCACTGTTGAAGTTACCCCTCGTCCTTGCCCTCCTCTTGGGCGACGCGGTCGCACCGAAGTCCAGAACGTGCTCACGGCGCTCAGCCGCGAAGAGCTCGGCGGCGATTTCTAGGGCGCTCCAGCCAGCGCTCGGCGATGCACCCCCTACTCGGTGATCTGGGACGGTCGCCCCTATGGCCCATCGACCAGGACGACGAACTGTGACATGAGCTAGGACGGCGGCAAGGCGATCTGGAAGTCGACGTTGAAAGTTTGGTTCGTACCCCCTCCGATCAATGTGATGGCGATGTCCCCAGCCGTGGCTCCGGGGGGCTCGGATTGTCCGTACCCCGCCAGAGGCTTCACCGTTGGCAAGATCATGGATGTGGTGGTTCCGTGCCTGAGCAACGAACTGCAGCTTGAGCGCCACAGTGGCTACACGCCTCGCGATCGCGACCGTCAGGACATGGCCCGACTGGCTGACGACTTCGGTCTCGAGCTGCCTCCGTCCCTGGCAACCTGGCCCACCTAGCCGGCGTTCTGGGGCACCCCTCGGACGCTGAGATGTGTTGCCGCAAATCCTGAGCACAGGTCGGGCTCCGCGAGAGCTAAAGAGCAATTCTCAGCCGTTAGGCAGGCCGCAATGCAACTCCTCGACGCAAGGAGTGACCGAAACGGGAACCAAGCACGGAGGCGCTTCCCTCCAGACGCACCGAGGCTCCTGGATTCACTTCGACAGTTACCGGCTTGCTCTTCATCCACCAGAGTCGTACGCGTACCGAATGCGATCCGGGCGAGACCTTCGACTGCAAGCACCGGAAGACCGGGGCCACACCGATCTTTACCCCATCCACGTAGACATGGACACGAGCGAGCCAGGGATCGCCCATCCAGCGACAGCCGTTCAAGACCTCGATCCGTCCAACCCCCTCAGCCATGTTCTCCTTTACGAACGTCGTCAGGCTTCACCCGCGGCGCTCGGGCTATGGAGTCCACACCTGAGCGCGGCGGCGTCGTGCGCCGTGAATCTGTGGCTGTATCCGCGCCGATGTGACATTCCGACAATGGGCTTGCCATTGCAGACGGATGGCACGGCAAGGTGCCATGAGGAGCCGGAACGATCCCAGTTTGCCGTTGGAAGGTCGTCGTCGACGGCGCGCCGAGCAACTTGAGGTAACGGTTCGTAACCTACCCCGATCACCTGGAAGCAGCGTTTATGAGTCGACTCCGGGCAAGCCGGTTCCGTCCAAGAACTGAGGACTTCTACATCACCCGCTGCATTGTCGACAGCGCAGGCCAGTCCAGAAGGGTGCGGAGTGTGAACCGACTCGTTGCCGAGTTGAAGTTCGATGATCAGGCTGCGGCCCTCTATCTCTTGTAGTTCGGCCCGCACCGGTAGCCCTACCGCTGACAACACCACCGAGCACGCGATGTCAATGGCGTGTTCGGTGTCGATGGTGGCAACTCGGAGTTTGTTGATAGCGGTCATTTGCACCCCCAATTGTGAAGCGTCGGAGCGGCCCCGTCTTCGGATGACGGGGCCGCTCACATCACCCCGCCTCGTGACTGACGTAGGTGCGTTCTTACTTATGCCCGGTCGTTTGCCTGCTATTCAAGGACCACTAGAAACAGGAGTCGTCAGTACCCAAAACGTAGAACGACCCCGCACCGATGGGCGGGGTTGTTCTCTACCATCCGGGCAGTTTGCGATGTGGTAGCCCGACTGGGATGAGGTCTATGTACCGCAATTCAACCCCAGATAAACAGGGAATGAATCGCTCCCGACCGTTTGGCGAGTGACCTAGACCCGGCGAAGTGGGGCACCCCTCGCTCATCCTGGATCGTCATAGAGAGCCTGACCAGTTGAAGCACTCGGACGAAGGCAAGCAAAGGAAGGACAGCGCCACGGGCCAGCTTCGTTGATGACCCTACGACGGTCGGGCGTCCACGGGCTGCAGGCATTTTCGGAACCAGAGGGCGGCGGTTCCCGACGGAAAGTCCTCGACTCGGCCCACCAAGTCGTAGCCGTTCCGTTCATAGAGAGCTCGAGCCTGAAAGTCGTAAGTGAAGTGGACTGTCTGACTGCATCCGCGGGCCACGGCCTCGGCTTCGGCTGCGGCGAGGAGGCGGGTCGCTAGGCCGCCACCTCGGAGGCTTGGCTCCACCCAGAGGCTCTGCAGCTCGCAGCAGTCGCCCCAGGTCCATCCGCTGATGCCGGCCACGACCGTGCCAGCGTCGCGAACGAAGATCGCCAGCTCTACTTCGTCACCGAGGCCCATGGCGGCGGACGACTCACGACGGATCTGCGCTTCGAGGAACTCAATCTCTTGTGGATCTGGTTGGTCCTCGACGTGCAAGTCCACGGTGACTGGAGTATCAGGCGCCGACCACCTGCTCAATCAGCGAGATGTCATCGAAGTACGTCCGATATGACCTGATCTTCCCTTCTCGGAAGTCGGCCACTGTGACACCAGGCAACTTGACGTGACGTCCCGTTGGCTCCACTTCGGCATCCTCGGCGAGGATCAGAGGTCCAGTGTGATCGGCTTCGATAACCCACTCGGCATACGCCTTATTGCCCACTTCATCTAGTCCCCGGAGGAGAATCACGACGTTGGAGAATGCGACTTCGCGGAGGGCGGCGAGTTCAGCGAGTGCTACGAGCCCAGACACCGACGCATATGGCGACCAGCCCACGACATCGTCGGTAAAGAGGATGCTCAGATCAACTGATGCGCCACCCACCTCAGCCTCGAGCGCCTTCAGCAGCACGTCTTTGCGAGAATCACTCATCACATTCCCATTTCTTCCTGTTGTATTGATGCGTTTTCGGACTGGTCACCCCGAGTTGCGCTCAGGTTCCGAGGACCTTTGCCTTGGCTGACGCGAACTCTTCGTCTGTAAGTGCGCCCGAAGAGTGGAGCTGCGCCAAATGCTCGATCTCGTCCGCCGGGTCCGCTGGCGGCGGAGCATACTGATTCTGAGTGTCGTCGACAGGCTCCTGATCGGCATACTGTTGTTTGGCGCGGTGATGAGCTATCGCCCCTCCTGCCACCGCTCCTGCAACGAGTCCTCGACGTCGTCCTACCCGTCGTCCTCTCATTCCCATGGGGGCTCCCTCCGGTCGCTTGACTGACCCAACATCAGTCCGTCCACGGGCATCTTGGCCCAAGGGATCGGATGGGTCAATCGTCAAGAGTTAGGTGGAAGGATAGAAACCGTTCGGCCCAATCCCGATACGGCAAGGTCAGCAGAACCTATGTGCCCTGTCCCCGAAGCGCCGGAGTGGGGCAGGGTGACAATGGGCGCAAGGCGTCACCCACATGTGAACGAAGTCCTAGCCGGCGTCCCGAAAATTGGCTGAGCGAACGCGGAACCCCATAGGCGCTTCAGCGGACGAAGTCGCCTCATCAAAGGTCCCGAAGGAGCAGCGCCTGGCAATTCAAAATCGGGCCACTACGCTCCTCGGCGATGGAGGGACCGGAGGGGGGATCTGGTGTCGATTCGACCGCACGTCAGATCCGCTTGCGTTACCGAGCGGTCTGCGCCCGATGTTCGACGCCTCTGCCGCCCGGAGCTCATGCCTGGTGGGACTCTGGGGCGAAGACGGCTCCATGCACAGGCTGTGAGCCGCAAGAATCGAATTCTGCGCCACCGCTGGCGGCCGGGCTACCCCTGGGAGAACCTCCAGCAATCAAGCCGCTAGACGAAGGAACCGCTGGGAAGCTCGGCGCGGCAGCAGTACGACCAGCTCCACAGGCGCAGAGAAGTGGCGATTGAACAGTGATGGGGCCGTCTGGCCGGTGTCGTGAAATTTCTCTCGGATGATCCCCAGTCGATCAAGGCCTGGGCCAAGGGCTCGGAGGGAGAACGAATTCTCGCGGACCACATGAGCAGGGCACTGGGCGATCGAGCGGTCCTACTGCATGACCGGACCGTGCCGGGTACCAGGGGCAACATCGACCACATCGCTGTGGCCGCCTCCGGTGTGTGGGTGATCGACACGAAGAACTACAAGGGTCTGGTCGAGTTGCGCGACGTCGGGGGATGGTTCCGGACTGATCAACGGCTTTACGTTGGCGGCCGGGACCGGTCCAAGATCGTGCAGGGTCTCGGCTGGAAAGTCCAGGCAATCAATTCTGCGCTGCCCGCAGATCTCCGAAACTCCGTTCCCGTCCACGCCGCTCTTTGTTCGTTGACGCAGAGTGGAAATGGTTCGCCAAGCCGTTCGCCCTCGAGAGTGTCCGCGTCTCGGGGCCGAAGGGCCTGGCCGCAGCAATTGCAGAACCAGGTCCCGTGACAACTGACGAGTTGATGACGGTCGCCGGTGAGCTTGCTTTTGCTCTTCCCAGCAAGGGCGCCTGAGCGATCACGTCGTAGAATCCAGGAGTGTGAAGGGCTACGACTCCTTTAGCCAGGACACGGCCGAGACGAAGGCTCCTTGCGCCCCGTCCCGGCGTTCGTGGGCACCCTGAGGTACGGGCAACCCACCCGTTGTTCCTCTCCCGGACCCAGACAAGGTGCAGCCCGGTGCCCAAGGTGTTCTGCAATGGTGGGCTACTCGAACGCCTGACTGGGTTATAGGAGGGACAATGTCGAACAGGATTGCAATCGTCACGGGCGCCTCGGCAGGCATAGGGCTGAGCGTGGCCTCTCGGCTCCACGGACGAGGGTGGGTCGTCGTCGGATCGAGCCGCCGAGGCACAGGCTCAAACGGATGGACGTCCGTGGTGATGGATGTCGATGATGATCAATCCGTGACCGCCGGGGTGCAGGGAGTGATTGTCGAGCACGGGCGCATCGATGCCGTGGTGGCCAACGCTGGCTGGGGATTGGCCGGGGCGGTCGAGCAGACTCCCATAACAGAGGCGAAGGCTCAACTGGAGACGAACTATTGGGGTGCCGTACGGGTCGTGCAGGCTGTGCTGCCGACGATGCGTCGCCAGGGATCTGGTCGGATCGTCCTCATCAGCTCCATCGGTGGCGTTATCGGCCTCCCATTCCAGGCGTTCTACAGCGCCAGCAAATTTGCGCTAGAGGGCTTCGGCGAGGCGTTGGCCTATGAGGTCGCACCGTTCGGCATCCAGGTGAGCCTGGTGCAACCGGGCAACGTCCGGACGGACTTCACTCAGAGCAGGCGTGAGGTCAGCGCGCCCCCGAATGATGATCCCTACGGCAATGCCGTCGCCAAGGCGATCGGTGTGATGGAGCACGATGAGGCAAACGGGGTTCCACCGGACAGGGTGGCCTTCGTCGTCGAGAGACTCCTGAACTCGGCTCGTCCTCGCCGGCGCGTCTCCGTTGGCAAAGTGGGGGAACGGGTGGGACTCCCGGCCAAGCGCCTGTTGCCGTACCGGGTGTTCGAAGGGGCGGCCAAGTCCAGCCTCGGCGTGTAGTCGAACGTCAATATCACCATGGTGCCTGAACGGGGATACTCAGATCATCCGCGGCGCGTTTTGGGCGCCTCTGACGACGAACGTCGACCCCGACGACGACGAGCACATCAACTCTGTGCTCCAGGCTCGCGGCTCGACGCGCTGAGCGCCGTCTGCTGGATCTCGGGGGCAATGACGATTCTCTCGCCGCCGTAGTGGTCACACGGCGACGGCTTGGGGGCGCGGGCGACTGAGTGCCCGTTCCGTCGCTGACCCCGCGTCGACTCAGACAGAACGCGACCCTCCGGCCTGTTTTTGACTCGCGAAGTTCCTGGTCACCTCAGTCGCGCAGCGTCTTGACCGGGATACCGGCATATTCGGCGGCGTCGGAAAACAACGCCCAGCGCGGCGGTTTGCGGCTGCTCAGCCTGGCGGGGAGCGCCATGAGGTACATCACTCGGAACAGCAAGAACACGGTAGCCCTCCTGCGGTCTGGACTGAGTCCCCATGCGGGTCCCAGCCCTCGGTAGGACGATCAGGAGGGTGGGGCTCTTTAGGCCGTGCGCCGCTCCTGGACGACCACAATGTCTGGGGCGTGAGGTTGGCGCGGAGTCAGGAGTTCGACTGGCTGAGGTGCGGTGGGCTCGTCGGCGGGTACGCCCCACTCATGAGGGGCCGGCATCGCGCACGCCGCGAGAGTGGAGATCCACGCCAGCCAGGCGGCAATCGCGTTACGAACTTCGACGGGCGTGGGGCAATCGACGTGGTACGAGACACAGTCAGGCAGAAAGTCTGCCGCGTCGGCGAAGTAGTGACCGCGGGCTCGGCGCGCGACGGCGGCTCGTACCCGGGCATGGCGCGCACATGGGCCAGCAACATCTCGGGCTCGATGTTGTGTTCGGCCAGGAACGTGGCGCGCTCAGTCTCCCGGCGGGCTCGGATGCGAAGCGACACTCGGGGTCCGACACTGTGACGATGACGTGAGGCCACGGGCTGAAGTCTACTGAGGAGTGCGCTTGAAAACTACACCGATGTAATAGTTCGGGCTATTGCACGTATTTCGCACGACCGAAATCAATGCAGAAAAAGGGCGTAGTGACTGCACTTCCTTGGCGCCCCCGGCAGGACTCGAACCTGCGCCACCGGCTCCGGAGGCCGGTGCTCTATCCGCTGAGCTACGGGGGCGGGAGTTACAAGAGGCAGGGGACGATGGTACTCGTCACGCAGCGCTCGTTCCCCCGGCCTCACGGGGAACGGTGAATGCTGCCGTATCCTGCATCTCCATGCCGACCGACCACGATGTCGCGACAGCACCCCTCGAGCGGCACCTCCTCCCGCGTTCGGCTTCGGTCGACGAGAGGGGTCACCTCCACGTGGGCGGCATCGACCTGCTCGAGCTCGTCGAGCAATTCGGTACCCCGCTCTTCGTCTACGACGAGGATCATCTGCGCCACGCCTGCCGTGCGGCGGTCGCGGCCTGGGGCGACGGCGTGGCCTATGCGACGAAAGCCTTCCTCTGCCGCGCCATGGCCCGACTCGCCCACCAGGAGGGCTTGCACCTCGATGTGGCGTCCGGCGGCGAGCTGCACGTGGCGCTGTCCGCCGGCGTTCCCGCGGAGCGCCTCATCCTCCACGGCAACAACAAGTCGTCCGACGAGCTGGCCTCGGCGCTGCAGCAGGGGGTCGGCAGGATCGTCGTCGACTCGTTCGACGAGATCGCCCGCCTCGGCGCCCTGTTGGAGTCCGCCCCGGCCGGAGCGGACCGGCCCAGGGTCCTCGTACGGGTGACACCAGGTGTCGAGGCTCACACGCACGAGTTCGTCCGCACCGGGCAGGAGGATTCGAAGTTCGGCTTCTCGGTCTCGTCCGGTGCGGCGTCCCAGGCCGTCGCCGCGCTCGAGCTGATGCCCGGCGTCGAGCTGGTCGGCGTCCATGCCCACATCGGGAGCCAGGTCTTCGAAGCGTCGTCGTTCGAGCAGGCGGCCGAGGTGCTCGGCACGTTCTTCGCTCCGCTCGCACTGCCCGAGCTCGTCGTGGGAGGCGGGCTCGGTGTGCCGTACGTCAATGGTGAGTCGGCCCCGTCACAGGCCGCCTGGGCTGAGGTGACGAGGAGCGCCTGCGCTGGAGTGGGTGTGGACCCGGCGACGCGGATCTCGGCGGAGCCGGGTCGATCCATCGTGGCCACCGCGGGCATGACGCTCTACAAGGTCGGGACCGTGAAGCACCTTCCGGGAATCCGGACCTACGTCAGCGTCGATGGCGGGATGAGCGACAATCCTCGGCCCGTTCTCTATGGCAGTGGCTACGAGGCCTTTCTGCCGCGTGCCGTCGCGGCGCCACGCCGACGACCTGTACGCGTCGTCGGCAAGCACTGCGAGAGCGGTGATCTGGTGGTACCGGACGCCTTCGTCCCTGACGACCTCGAGGTCGGCGACGTCCTCGCCACGCCGGTGACGGGTGCCTACGGCTACGTCATGGCGTCGAACTACAACAAGGTGCCCCGTCCGGCCGTCGTCTTCGTCTCCGACGGAACCGCCCGCGTCGTTGTCCGGCGCGAGACGTTCGAGGATCTCACCCAGCTGGACGCCTGATCGGCGAGGCTCCGCCGGCGCGGCTTCAGGCGCGACGGCGAGCTCTCTGGTCGAGCATGCGAAGGGAGCGGGAGGGCACCTGAAGCCTGTGGGTTGGCCTCGGGGCGACTTCCCCGAAGCGGTTTGGTCGCTCCGCGTGCCGCCGCCGGCGCGCATGGGCAATCGGCGGCGCGGCAGCTTGTACCGTTTGGTGGTGACCGCGGACCAGGACAGCTCGTTCCCGCACGCCCATCAGGCCCCGACGGTGCGCGTGGGCCTGCTCGGATGCGGCAACGTCGGCGGCGCGCTGGCCGAGATCCTGCTGACCCGCTCCGAAGATGTCGCCGCTCGCACGGGCATCCGCCTGGAACTCGTCGCGATCGCCGTGGCCAATCCCGACCGACCCCGCCCAGCGGCGATTCCCGGCGAGCTCATCGGCACGGACGCCGCCGCATTGGTCGCGCGCACCGACGTCGACGTCGTGGTGGAAGTCATCGGGGGCCTCCATCCCGCGCACGAATTGATCGAAGCCGCCCTGCGCAACGGCAAGCCCGTGGTCACCGCCAACAAGGCGCTCCTGGCCACCGCGGGCGCGGAGCTGGCGGACGTCGCCGCGTCAGCCGGCGTGGATCTCCTCTACGAGGCCGCCGTCGCGGGCGCCATCCCCGTCATCAGGCCCCTGCGCGAATCGCTCGCCGGGGAGCAGATCGTCCGGGTCATGGGGATCGTCAACGGGACGACGAACTACATCCTGACCCGCATGGAAGAAGAGGGCGCCAGCTATGACGACGTCCTGCGCGAGGCCCAGGAGCTGGGCCTCGCCGAGCGCGATCCGACGTCCGATGTGGAAGGGCACGACGCCGCCGCGAAGGCGGCCATCCTCGCCTCGCTCGCGTTCGGCAGTGACGTCGTCGACGCCGACGTGCACCGTGAAGGCATCAGCGCGCTCAGTGCGGCCGATATCGCCTACGCAAAACGATTGGGGTACTCGGTCAAGCTGCTCGCCATCGCCGAGCTCATCGACGGCGGGCCCGAAGTGTCGGTGCGTGTCCACCCGGCCATGATCCCCAAGACGCACCCCTTGGCGTCGGTCCGGGGAGCCTTCAACGCAGTGTTCGTGGAGGGCGCCGTGAGCGGCGAGCTGATGCTCTATGGCCGCGGCGCCGGAGGCGGGCCGACGGCGAGCGCCATACTCGGTGACCTCGTCGATGCCTCGCGCAACCTCTTGGCCGGCGCGCCAGCACCGGCGCCGAAGCGCACGAGCACGAAGGTGTTCGCGCAGAGCGACATGCACTCGGCCTTCTACCTGAGCATGGACGTCGCCGACCGCCCGGGGGTGCTGGCTGCCGTGGCCAAGATCTTCGGAGACCACGACGTCTCCATCCGGGCCATGGAGCAGGTGGGCCTGGCCGAGGAGGCCCGGCTGATCTTCCTGACTCACGTGGCCCGTGAGGGGGACCTGCTCGCCACCATCGACGAACTGCGCCGCCACCAGGCCGTGGACCGGGTGAGCGGGGTGCTGCGGGTCATCGAGGAGCGGGTCGGCGACGGCGAGGGGAGCGCGTCGTGACGGCGGGGTGGCGCGGCGTCATGGAGGAATACCGCGACCTCCTCCCCATCACCGAGAAGACGTCCGTCGTCACGTTGCTCGAGGGCGGGACGCCGCTGCTCCCGGCCCCCCGACTCTCCGAGCGCGTGGGCGCGGACATCTGGCTGAAGGTCGAGGGCGCCAACCCGACCGGCAGTTTCAAGGACCGGGGCATGACGATGGCGATCTCCATGGCCGTGGACGAGGGAGCCAAGGCAGTGGTGTGCGCGTCGACCGGGAACACGTCGGCCTCGGCGGCGGCCTACGCGTCGCGAGCCGGCCTGGCCTGTGTCGTGCTCATTCCGGAGGGCCACATCGCGCTGGGCAAGCTGGCGCAGGCCTTGATGCACGGCGCCCGCGTGCTGCAGGTGCGCGGGAACTTCGACCAACTGCTCACCATCGTGCGCGATCTGCCGAACCACGCACCGATCACTGTGGTCAACTCGGTGAACCCCCATCGGATCGAGGGGCAGATGACCGGCGCGTTCGAGATCGTCGACGTCCTGGGCGACGCGCCCGACATCCACTGCATCCCGGTGGGCAACGCCGGGAATATCTCGGCCTACTGGCGGGGTTATCTCAAGTACAAGGAAGCGGGCCGGTCCACCAGGTTGCCGCGGATGCTGGGCTTCCAGGCCGCCGGCGCGGCACCCATTGTGTTAGGTCACCCGGTCGAGAATCCCGAGACGATCGCCACCGCCATCCGCATCGGCAACCCGGCCAGTTGGTACTCGGCCACAGCCGCCGCCACCGAGTCCGGCGGATCCATCACGGCGGTCACCGACGAAGAGATCATGGACGCGTACACGTTCCTCGCCCAGCAGGAGTCCGTCTTCTGCGAGGCGGCATCGTCGGCCTCGGTGGCGGGCCTGCTCAAGAACGGCGTGCCCGAGGGCTCCACCGTGGTGTGTGTGTTGACCGGGCACGGGCTCAAGGATCCCGACTTGGCGATCAAGGCGATTTCGGTCCCCTCGGTGATCGACCTCAAGCTCGAATCGGTCCTGGCCGAGATCTCTCTGTAGGGGGCGACGGCGGGCGATACGAGGCCACTGACCTGCAGGAAAGGGGGGTATGTTGGCATGACCCCCCACCTCCCGCTAAAGTAAAGACATCCCCACTGCGCTTCCTTGCGCTCTCCGCGGGTACAAGCGGTCCCGGGAGAGCATCACGCAGAGGTGATCCGGGGGAGGGCATTCACACGCGAATCCCTTCTCCTCCCTGAAATTTCCCTCGCCACGCGTGGACGAACCCGGGCAAGCGATAACCCTCTTGGAAGAGGAGCCGATGACTGCGGAACAGCAGCTCGAACGATCAGTTCTCGAAGGCAAGGAGCGCGACGAGCTCAGTGCCATCGCCCAGGCCATGTCGCTCAAGACGACGACACGGACGAAAAAGGCCGACATCATCGACCAGATTCTCGATGCGACCGGCGTGACCTCGGCCCCGACGGCCGCCGCCGGCAACGGCGATTCCGACGAGCCGGGTGGCAACGGCGCCAAGCCGGCACGACGCTCCCGGGCGTCAGCCGCTGCCAGAGGTGCCGCGGAGACGGCGTCTTTCGTGGCGGGTGACGGCGAGGCCGATGGCGCCAGCGCGGCGGAGACGGCCGACTCTGGTCCCGAAGCCGAGACTTCTGCGGCCACCGCGGCGAGCAACGGGGACTCCGGTCCGGCCGTGTTCGTCGAGCCGCCCGAGCTGGCCGACGGCGCCGACACCGCGCCCCGCCAGAACGGCCAACAGAGCCACAACAACAGAACAACCAGGGCAACAACAATCAGGGCAACCACAATCAGAGCAACCGCAATCAGAACCGGAACCAGGGCAACCAGAACCGGAACAGCCAGGGCAATCAGAACAGCCAGGGCAATGACGGCGATGTCGGCAACCGCCGGAGTCGTCGGCGCCGCGGTCGTGAGCGGCCCGGACAGGGCGGCGAGCTGCAGGGCGGCGGCCAGGAGCAGCCGTACTCTGGTGAACTGGTCGAGGTCAGCGGCATGCTCGACCTGCGCGACGAGGGTTACGGCTTCCTCCGCTGCGACGGCTACCTCGCTTCGTCCAAGGACGTGTACGTCTCCATCAGCCAGGCGCGGAAGTTCTCGTTGCGCCGTGGTGACTACGTCGAGGGAGCGTGCCGGCCGGCGTCCAACAACGAGAAGTACCCGGCGCTGCTGCGTATCGACAAGGTCTCGGAGATGGACCCCGAAGAGGCGCGCAATCGGCCCCGTTTCGAGGACCTGACGCCACTCTTCCCCGACTCCCAGCTCCACCTCGAGAGAGAGGGCGACAAGGACAACCTGACGGCGCGGATCGTGGACCTGCATCTCGCCGATCGGCAAGGGACAGCGCGGCATGATCGTGTCGCCACCCAAGGCCGGCAAGACGACGGTGATGAAGCAGATCGCCCACTCCATTGAGGCCAACAACCCGGACGTGCACCTCATGGTCCTGCTCGTCGACGAGCGGCCCGAAGAGGTCACCGACATGCGCCGCTCGGTGAAGGGTGAAGTGATCGCCTCCACCTTCGACCGCCCCTCCGACGAGCACACCCAGGTGGCCGAGCTGGCGATCGAACGAGCCAAGCGGCTCGTCGAAATGGGCAGGGATGTCGTCATCATCCTCGACGGCATCACGCGCTTGGCCCGGGCCTACAACCTCGCCGCCCCCGCCACCGGCCGCATCATGTCCGGTGGCGTCGACTCCGGTGCGCTCTATCCGCCCAAGAAGTTCTTCGGCGCGGCGCGCAACGTGGAGGAGGGCGGCTCGCTGACCATTCTGGCCTCGGCGCTCGTCGAGACCGGCTCGAAGATGGACGAGGTGATCTTCGAGGAGTTCAAGGGCACCGGCAACATGGAGCTGCGGCTGGACCGCCGGCTCTCGGAGCGCCGCCTGTACCCGGCCATCGACGTCAACGCCAGCTCCACCCGGCACGAGGAGCTCCTCTTCGAGCGGGGCCAGCTGCAGCAGGTCTGGAAGCTGCGCCGGGTCCTCAATGCCCTGGCCAGCGACGGCAAGGACGCCGCCGGCCTGGAGCTGCTCATGGACAAGATCCGCACCACGGCGAGCAACGACGAGTTCCTCGCCGAGATCGCCAAGGGCCCCGGCACCTGATCGCCGGCACCCTCGCGACCCCTACACTGAACCGACTCACACCCCACACTGGAGACACCATGAAGACCGACATCCACCCTGACTACGTCGAAGCCACGGTCAAGTGCTCGTGCGGGAACACGTTTACCACCCACTCCACCAAGGCCGACCTCCACGTCGAGCTGTGCAACGAGTGCCACCCCTTCTTCACCGGCAAGCAGAAGCTCGTCGACTCGGGTGGCCGGGTGGAGCGCTTCCAGCGCCGCTACGGAGAGCGCAAGGGCAAGGCCAAGGCCAAGCCCGCTCCGGCCGAGCAGGACTGACCCGGCCGGGACCCGGCGCTCTGCGCCGCGTCCCCGCCCCGACGAGGAGCCCCGGAAACGATGTTCGACGACCGGATGGCCGCGCTCGAGACGGAGTTCGAAGCCGTCGAGAGGGAGTTGGCCGACCCGGTCACCCTTTCCGACCCTGACCGGCTGCGCGACCTGTCGCGGCGCCACAAGGAACTCGGCGAGATCGTTCGGGCCTGGCACGAGCTCGGCGCCGCTCGCGAGGACGTCGGCGCCGCCCGCGAGATGCTGACCGACACGTCGGGCGACGAGCGCGAGCTCGTCCGCCAGGAGGTCGACGAGGCGGAGGCGTCCGTGACGTCGCTCGAGGAGCGCATGCAGACGCTGCTGCTGCCGAAGGATCCCAACGAGGGCCGCAACGTCATCATGGAGATCCGGGGCGCGGTCGGTGGCGACGAGGCGAACCTCTTCGCCCGGGTGCTCTACGACATGTACCTGCGTTACGCCGCCACCATGAAGTGGAAGGTGGAGGTCCTGTCCGAGGACGCGTCGGACAAGGACGGCATCAACGAGGCTGTCTTCCTCGTGAAGGGTCCCGACGCCTACCTCCGCCTGGAGCACGAGGCCGGGACCCATCGCGTGCAGCGGGTCCCGGTGACCGAGGCCAAGGGGAGGATCCACACCTCCACGGCCACCGTGACCGTGCTGCCCGAGGCCGCGGACGTCGAGATCGACATCGACCCCAACGACCTCAAGATCGACGTCTACCGTTCGACGGGGCCGGGCGGGCAGTCGGTCAACACGACCGACTCGGCTGTGCGCATCACCCACCTCCCGACGGGGACGGTCGTGGCCATGCAGGACGAGAAGAGCCAGATCCAGAACCGGGCCAAGGCCATGGTGGTGCTGCGGGCCAGGTTGTTGAAGGCGGAGCAGGAGCGCCAGGCGGCCGAGATCTCGGCGCAGCGGCGCGGCCAGGTGGGCGCGGGGAACCGCACCGACAAGATCCGGACCTACAACTTCAAGGAGAACCGGGTCACCGACCACCGCATCAACCTCACCCTCTACAAGCTCGACCAGGTGCTGGCGGGCGATCTCACCGAGCTGACCGACGCGCTGATGGCGGACAAGCGGGCCCGCCAGCTCGAGGGTGAGGAGGGCGGCGGCCGGTGAAGCCCCCGGCGGGGGCGGGGGCATCGGCGCCCGCCGGCCCGTCGCCGCGCCCGCCGGTCGAGGCCGGTTCCGCCGACGTCGAGGCAGCCGCGCTCGTGCGCGAGGTGGCTGCCCTGGTGGGTGGTGCCCGGCACGAGGCTCGCTTCATCGTCGCCGAGGCCCTCGGATCCGATCCGGGTGGACCCGGCCCCGGGGTCGTGCCCGCCGCAGCGGCGGAGGCGGCGCGGGCCATGGCGGCCCGCCGGGCCGCGGGGGAGCCGCTGCAGTACGTGTTCGGCCACTGGCCGTTCCGCCGCCTCGACCTGCGCGTCGACACCCGCGTCCTGATACCGCGACCGGAGACGGAACAGGTGGTGGAGGTGGCGCTCGGCGAGGCCCGCCGGCTGCTCGGCCTCCGGTCCGGGGCGGCACTGGTGGCGGTGGACGCCGGCACGGGCAGCGGTGCGATCGCGCTGGCGCTGGCCGGCGAGCTCGGGCGTGGTTCGCTGCGCCGGATCTGGGCCACGGACCGCAGCGCGGACGCGCTCGAGGTGGCGGCGAGCAACCTGACTGCTGCGTTCGCCGGGCCGCCGACGCCGACGGCGCCGACGCCGATTCGGTGGCGGTGACCCTGCTGCGGGGGAGCTGGCTGCATCCGCTGCCCGAGGAGGCGCGGGGCCATGTCGACCTGGTGGTGTCCAACCCGCCCTACGTCGCCGAGGAGGAATGGGCCGGACTGGAGCCCGAGGTGCGGGCCGAGCCCCGGCAGGCCCTGGTGGCCGGGCCCGGCCGGGAGGGTACCCCTGGGTTGGCCGACGTGGAGACCGTGCTGCAGGAGGCCCGCGCCTGGCTGGCCCGACCCGGGAGCGTGATCGTGGAGCTGGCCCCGGCGCAGGCCGAGCCGGCGCGCCAATGGGCCCGGCGGCTCGGTTACGACGAGGTCCTGGTCGAACCGGATCTGGCCGGACGGCCCCGCGCGCTGGTGGCGCGGCTCAGCGGCTCACAATAGGGACATGGACGTCGCCGCCGACCCCGACGAAGCCCGCCCCCCGCTGGTCGGGGTGGGGGCTGCCGCGGTCGTCGACGCACTGGGAGCGGGGGCGATCGTCGCCGTGCCCAACGTCGGCGGGTACAGCCTGGCCGTGCGAGCCGGCTCCCCAGAGGGCGAGGCGCGGCTGGTGGACCTGGCGGCCGACCCCGACGGACCGCATTACGCGGTCGGACAGATCGACGACGTGCGGGCCCTGACCTCCGGGTGGACCGATGAGCTGGGCACGTTGCTCCAGCGCTGCTGGCCCGGGCCGGTCGAGGTGTTCCTTCCGTGGGGCGGATCCGCGGGCGCGCCCGAGTCCGACGGCATGGACGAGCCCGCGCCGTCGGTCGGGCTCCAGGCCGCGCCCGGCGACGGTGCCGACGGGTACGGCGCCTGGGCGGTCGTCGTGGGGATGCCCGACGGGCGGGCGCTCCGGCGCCTGTGCCGCGAGCTGGGCCCGTGGCGGACCGTGCCCCTCCGCTTCACCGACGCCGGGGAGGTGGCGCAGGCCTTCCGCGCCGAGGACGTGGCGCTGGTGGTCGACGGAGGCCGGCGCGAAGGCCCGACCCCCACGGTGGTGGACGCCACACTGACGCCCATCCGTGTCCTGCGCGAAGGGGCGCTGCCGGCCTCCTTCATTGAGGGGACGATGTTGATGAGCACCCGGCGCAAGCTCTTCTCGCGGACGAAGAAGCCGCCCGCCGGCTGACATGGCCGCTTCAGGGGCCGGCGTCGACCCGCTCGACCGCGGGCAGCGTGCTCACCGAACGCCGCGCCTCCCAGTGGCCTCGTCGGCCGAGCGCGGCGAAGTACGCCGGGCGGTCGGTCAGCGCGTAGGTGGCCAGCCACAGCCGCTTGAGATGTCGCTTGTACCCGTGCGCGATGTCGTCCTCGTAGGCGGTGCGGCCGTGCAGCACGTGATAGTTGTTGATGAACTGCATCTCGCCGGGCTGCAGGTCCATGTAGACGTTGAAGTCCGGATCGTTCGCCAGAGCGGAGGCTGCGGCGATGGCCTCCTTCGCGGTCGGGCTGAGCCGGGGCGCGTCCGGGTGGCGTTGCGACGCCAGGATGTACTGGGGGATGAACCGTACGAAGAGACGTCCGGCGTGCTCGGTGAAGGCCGGCACAGAGTAGAAGGCCGCCGCACCCTCGGCCTGCTCGCCGCGCGTGTCGTAGGGGAGCGGTTCGTACAGCGCTGCCGCCAGATCCGGCCGCTCGCGCACCAGGTGGTTGTGGATCGCCACCGCGTTGGCCACGCAGGACAGTCCGCCGTGCCGCGCCGTCCGCAGGCAGAGGAGGCCCACCAGGTCAGACCCGTCGGTGTGATAGTCGAGCGCAATGCCGCCCAGTTCGTTGCCGCGCACGGTCGGATCGTCGATCGTCTTGCCCTGATCGGTGACGTCGCCCAGCACGTGGCCGTGCTTGTTCTGGGCCCAGGGCTCGCCGAGATGCAGGCCGATGCCCCAATAGAGGAGCGTGAGGTCGTCGTCTCCGTAGCGAGCGGTGTTCAGCGTGGCGATGCGCGCGAAGCCGCGCCCGTTCAGGAGCGTCTGCACGACGTCGTCGAGCTTGTCCGCCAGCCGCGGGAGGGGGAAGTCGTCGCGTGCGAGCTCCAACGGGTCCGTGCTCTTCTTCTTGGCGACGGCGAGGGCCGCGTCGAGCTCGGCGTGGTCGGCGGCGTCCAGCTGCAGTGTCCAGGCTGCCGGATCGGCAATGTCGCCGGCCCGCCACTCGGCGCCGGGCTCCAGCTCGTGTACGTCGCGCCGTGTCATGCCGACTCCTCTCGGTGTCCCGTGATCCTGGCGGTGTCACGACCGCCGCGCACCAGCCGCCCGGGCAGCGCGCCGGTCGGCTCGCCGTCCCGGTACGTGATCTCCCCGGCCACGACGGTGGCCCGGTAGCCGCGGGCGCCCTGCAGGAGCCGCTTGCCTCCGGCGGGCAGGTCATAGGCCATCTCCGGCGTTGCGCAGGCCAGGTGCTCGAAGTCGATGACATTGAGGTCCGCCCGCCTGCCCTCGGCCACGACCCCGCGGTCGTGGAGGCCCACGGCAGCCGCCGTGGTGCTGGTCAGCTGCTGGACGACCTGGCCCACCCCCATGCGGCCGTGCGCGCGGTCACGGGCCCAGTGCGACAGGGCATAGGTCGGGAAGCTGGCGTCGGAGATGAGGCCCACGTGCGCCCCGCCGTCACCGAGGCCGAACAGGGTCAGGGGATGGGCCAGCATCTCGCCGCAGGCGTCGAGGTTCCCGTCGGCGTAGTTGGAGAACGGGGTGTACAGGAAGTTCCGGCCGTCGTTCTCGGCCAGCAGGTCCAGGAGCAACACGGTGGGATCGACACCCCGCGCGGCGGCGAGTCGCGCCACGCTCCTGTCGGGTGCCGGCTCGTAGTCGGGCACGTCGCCCAGGGGGTAGAGATGGTCGAAGTCGATCGGCCGCCGGCGTCGCCGTCCGTTCCGGTCGGCCGCAGTCTCTCCGCCGGCGTCGGCGTCGTCGGCCGCCATGTCCCGCAACAGCCGGGCCCGGCAGGTCGGGTCCTGCAGGGCGCGGGCCTGCCGGGCCAGGGGCAGCGCGGCGAGATCCCGATAGGAGGGGAGGGCGAGGAGGGGGTGGTACGAGGACTGCAGGCCCACCAGGAGCCCGACGGGACGCGGCGCGACCTGGGCCCGGATCGGCAAGCCGTCAGCCACCGCCGTCTCGATTCGTTGCAGCAGGTCGCGCCAGGCCTCGGGGTGGCGATGGCTCTGGGCCAGGGAGAGCGACAGGGGTACGCCGGTGCGCGCCACCATGGAGCGCACCAACTCGAACTCGCCGTCGACGTCGGGCCAGAAGTCGGAGATCAACTCCACCACCCCGTGCCCGGCGTCGGCCACGCCGAGGGCAATGGCCTCGAGCTCGTCCGTGCTGGCCCGGAGCGAGGGCGTGGGATCCCCGGTGGCCGTGCGGTGGTTCAGCGTGCGCGAGGTCGAGAACCCGATGGCCCCGGCCCGCAGGGCCTCGTTCGCCAGCGTGCGCATGGCCGCGGTGTCCTCGGGGGTCGCCTCTTCCAGCCGGGCGGCCCGCTCGCCCATGACGTAGAGGCGAAGCGCACCGTGGGGGAGCTGGGCGCAGAGGTCGATGTCGTGCGGCCGCCGCTCGACCGCCGCGAGATACTCGCCGAAGGTCTCCCAGGACCAGTCGATCCCCTCGTCCAGCACCGCGCCGGGAATGTCCTCGACCCCTTCCATGAGCGAAATGAGGCGCGGGTGCGCGTCGGGTCGGACCGGCGCGAAGCCGACGCCGCAGTTGCCCATGACGGCGGTCGTGACGCCGTGCCAGCTCGAGGGCGTCATCCGCTCGTCCCACGTCGCCTGGCCGTCGTAGTGCGTGTGGATGTCGACGAAGCCCGGGGTGACGAGCAGCCCGTCGGCGTCGATCTCCTGCGCGCCGCGCCCGCGGACGGAGCCCACGGCGGTGATCGTCCCGCCGTCCACGGCCACGTCGGCGGGGCGGGGCTCGCCGCCGCGCCCGTCGGCCACCGTGCCGCCCCGGACCACCAGGTCGTGTGCAGTCGCTGCCATTCCCTGCCCCTCACCCTCCCCGGCGCGCCGGGGAGATAGTTAGTCCATCTAACTATATGGCGGGCCGGGCCGCAATCGACTGGCGCCCGGCCGGCCGGCTCGCTAGCCGGTCAGCGTCACGGTGCCGTCCGCCGCCAGGTCGCCGCGGCGGCCGATGCCCTCCTCGGTGCTGAGGAGCGTCAGCGCATCGTCGTCGTCCACGTTGCCCCAGGCCCTGGCGCCGCTGTCGGTACGGCAGGCCACGATGCCCCGTTCCGGCGCCCCGTCGCGGTCGAAGGTGACCGTGTAGGTCTCGACGCGGACGGCGCCGCGGGCGTCGGGATCGACGGCGCAGCGCGGCAGGGCGTCGACGGCGGGCTGCACGTTGCGCCAGGCGAAGGGTTGCCCGCCGCCGTGGTCCGGTGGGCGCGCCGCGTACACCCCGAGGGAGTGCTTCGTGGCGTACCACCCGAGCCCGGTGACGAGTGCGGCGCCGTCGGGGGCGCCCCGCAGCGCACCCACGGCCTGCGCGATGCCGTGGGAGGCGTAGTTGTTGCCGGGTCCCCCGCCGAAGGTGAGACCGCCGGTCAGCGTCAACGGCCGGTCCGGATCGTCGGCGGCGAGACCGAGCTCCGCGGCCGCCATCTGCACCACCACGGGGAAGCACGAGTAGAGGTCGACGAAGGCGATGTCGTCGATGCCCAGGCCGGCCTGCTCGAGGGCCGCCGCACCGGCCAGCCGGATGGCAGGGGAGCGATGCAGCTCGGGGCGCTCGGAGATGAACCAGTGGTCGTTGGCGTCCGCACCGGCGAGGGGGAAGACCCAACGCTCCTCGGGCACACCGGCGGTGCGGGCGGCCGCGACGGAGCACACGATGAAGGCCGCACCCTGGTCGACCTGCATGTTGGCTGTGCAGAGCTTGGGGTAGGGGAACGACACCATGCGGTTCGCCGGCCCGGGGGTGACGATCTCTCGAGGGGTGCGGGCGCGGCGGATCCAGGCGTGGGGATTGTCGGCGGCCACTGCGCTGAAGCGCGACCAAAGGCCGCCGATGCGGGCGAGATGCTCGGGCAGGGTCCACTCGTTGGCCGCCCGTAGCGCGTTCTCGAACAGGGGGTAGGCGTGCACCGGCAGGACGACGCCCCGCCGCATCTCGAGCTCGGTGGCGCCGGGCCTCTCGACCCCGAAGAGCGTGGCCGGCGGCGTGCCCTCGGGCTGGCTGGCCCAGGTCAACCAGGGCCGGGCCGGGTCCCGGCGGGCCAGGGCGCGGGCGTACATCGCCTCGGCGCCGGTCACCAGCACGACGTCGCGCTCGCCCCGGCTGATCGAGAGGCAGGCGTCGTGCATCAGCGCCTGGGGGTTGTTGCCCCCGATGGACGAGACCATCAGCTCGGCGGGCTCTTCGCCCTCGGCGAAGCCCAGGCGCGCCGCCACCAGGCGGGCCGGGTCGGGCGTGGGCCAGCCCAGCGAGGCCACGACCCGGATGCTGTCCGCCCGCCGGAGCAGCGCCTGCCCGGCCGGGGCGACCCCGCCGGCCGGCGCCCCGTCACAATCCTCAGCGGCGGCGAGGAGCGCGGCCACCATCAGCGCCAGCGGCTCGGGCCTCGCCGCGGGGTCGAGCCCCGCGTCTGCTGGCGTGGCCACCTGGCCCACGCCCACGACCACCGGGGTTCGCGGGTCGAGCGCCATGGACCGAGCAGCGTACCGTTCGACGCCCCGGGTCCTCCCCGGTCCGCCGGTACACTCGATGCCCATGCGTGTCGCCACCGGCTCGGATCACGCCGGGCTCGCCCTCGCGGCGCCGTGGGTCGGAGCCGTCCTTCCCGAGACGAGCGAAGGGACTTCATGAGCAGCGACGAGACCGCGCTGGCCGCCGATCCCGAGGTGGCGCGCCTTCTGGGCGAGGAGCTCACCCGGCAGCAGACGACCCTGCAGCTGATCGCGTCCGAGAATTTCACCTCCCCGGCCGTGTTGGCCGCATCGGGCTCGGTGCTGACGAACAAGTACGCCGAGGGGTATCCCGGCCGGCGGTACTACGGCGGCAACCAGGTCATCGACGAGGTGGAGGAATTGGCCCGCACCCGCGCGACCGCGCTGTTCGGGGCAGACCACGCCAACGTGCAACCGCACGCCGGGGCCAACGCCAACCTGGCGGTCTATCAGGCACTGGTCGAACCGGGGGCGACCATTCTCGCCATGCGACTCGATCACGGCGGGCACCTGACGCACGGGTCCCCGGCGTCGATCGTCTCCAAGTTCTGGCGCTTCGTGTCCTACGGCGTCACCCCGCAGTCGGCGGACGAGTCGAACCCGGGCGAGGTCATCGACTTCGACCAGGTGGCCCATCTGGCCAAGACGGAGAAGCCGGCGCTGATCGTGGCGGGTTCGACGGCGTACGCGCGGCATCATCGATCCCCGGCCCTTCCGCGAGATCGCGGACTCGGTGGGCGCGCGCTTCATGTTCGACGCCGCCCACCCCGCCGGCCTCATCGCCGGCGGCGCCCACCCGAACCCGGTCGGGGTGGCCGACGTGGTCACGTTGACCACGCACAAGACGCTGCGCGGACCACGCGGCGGCGCCATCCTGTGCGGGGCGGAGCTGGCCAAGAAGATCGACAGCGCCGTGTTCCCGGGGCTCCAGGGCGGCCCGCTCGAACACGTGATCGCGGCCAAGGCGGTGGCCTTTGCCGAGGCGGCGCGGCCCGAGTTCCGCGCCTACGCCGACCAGGTGGTGGCCAACGCGGCCGCGCTGGCCGAAGCCCTGGCCGGGCACGGGTTCCGGCTGGTCTCCGGCGGCACGGACAACCACATGCTCCTCATCGACCTGCGGCCCTTCGACCCGGAGCTGACGGGGAAGGAAGCGCAGGAGGTCCTCGACCGCGCCGGCATCACCTGCAATCGCAACACGATTCCCGACGACCCGCGCTCCCCGTTCCTCACCTCGGGCCTGCGCCTGGGCTCGGCCGCCGAGACGACTGCCGGCATGGGGATCGACGAGATGCGGCTGGTGGCCGACCTCATGGTGCGCACGCTCAGGGCCCGGACCGACGACGGGGAGATCGACGCGGTACGCGCGGAGGTCGCCATGTTGTGCGCCGCCTTCCCGCCGTACCCCGATCTTCTGGCCTAGCGCGTGCCCGACATCGGCTGGTACGGCCTGGTCCTGGTGATAGCGGCTGGCGCCACGGCCGCACTGACGGTCCCGGCCAAGCGCATCGCCGTGCGGGTGGGCTACGTCGCCCACCCGGGCGAGCGCTCGGTGCACACGAAGGCGATCCCCTACGGCGGCGGCGCCGCCATGTTCCTGGGGTTCATGGTCGCCGTGCTCGGCGCGGCGGCCGTGCCGCAGCTACGGCCGATCTTCCGGGACTCTCCGGAGATGGCGGGCGTCGTGCTGGCCGCCGGCGCCATGTTCGCGGTCGGGCTGATCGACGACATCCGTGACATGTCGGCCCCGGCCAAGATGGCCGGACAGGTGTTGGCCGCCAGCATCCTCTACTTCAGCGGCGTCACCATGTACGAGCTGAAGATCCCGCTGGCCGGATTCTTCGTCCTGACGCCGGGCATCGTCCCGCTCATCACCGCGGCTCTGGGTGATCGCGCTGACGAACGCCGTCAACCTGATCGACGGCCTCGACGGTCTGGCCGCGGGCGTGGTGGCGATCGGGGGCGGCGCGCTCGCGCTGTACGGCATCCGCCTCATGGGGCTCGGTCTCCTGCCGAGCGACAACATCGGTCCGTTGGTCGCCGTCGCCGCGTGCGGGATCTGCCTCGGCTTCCTTCCGTTCAATTTCAACCCGGCGCGCATCTTCATGGGTGATGCCGGCGCGCACTTCCTCGGTCTGCTCATGGCGGCCTCGACCATGGTGATCGGTGGCCGCGTGCCGACGGCCGTGCCCATCAGCGGGGTCACCTACTTCTTCTTCGCCCCCCTGTTCATCCCCATCCTCATTCTCGGGGTCCCGCTCGTCGACATGGCCTTCGCCTTCGTGCGGCGCACCGCGCGCGGGACGGGGTTCGACACCCCGGACAAGGAGCACATCCACCACCGACTCTTGCGTCTCGGCCACGGGCCCCGCCGCAGCGTCATCATCCTGTGGGCCTGGACGGCGATCCTCTCGAGCTTCCTCCTGTTCCCCCTCTTCGTGCACCAGGTGAACGCCTTCATCCCGATCGGGGCCGCCGCCCTCGGGGTGGGCCTCTACACCTTCTTCCACCCGGGGCTGCGCCGGGGGAACGGGGAGGACGAGGACGAGGAGCAAGACCAGGTGATTTCTGCCCATTCCGACGGGGCCGAACGGGTCAGCGAGGTGGTCCGGTTCCCCTCCTGACCGTTTGGACGGCATCTGGGCCGGGATGCGATGATGATGCCTGTGTACCCCGTCCACCTCGCCCCGTCCGACGCTGCCGCCCCGGCAACTTCGCGGACGACGGACTCCGGCGCGCCACGCACCGCATAAGGGGGCAGCAGTCGCATGCGTGGTCAAGTGAGCGTCGACGTGCGCGCCCATTCGGGTGAGCACCCCGGACGACTCTTCCCAGCCCGAGGAACCCAGGCCGCTCCCAGGCGCCATGGCATTCCTCAGCATGGGGTTGTCGGCCGCGGTCTGCGTGGGCATCGGGCTCGGGCTCGGCATCTGGGTGGACAGCGCCCTGCACACCGCACCGGCCTTTCTGCTGGTGGGCCTGGCGATCGGCCTGGCGGTGGCCGCCCTGAGCGTCATCAAGCAGATCCGCACGTACCTGTAGGGGCTCGTCCATGAACATGCTCGACGGGCTCTCGGGTCTCGGGGGCAACGCACTGGCCAAGGTGCTGCGCCGCACCATCGTCTCGGCCATCATCGTGGGCGTGGCGGCCATCGTGATCGCCCTGCTGCTCTCCGTGCCGTGGGCCGCGCTCGGTCTCGCCATCGGGCTCTCCATCGCCCTGCTCAACTTCCGCTTTCTCGATGCCGGGGTGGCCAAGCTCAACACTTCGGGAGAGACCAACAACAAGGTGCTGCGGCGCGCCATCGGGACCAAGAGCGTGACGCGCCTGGGCATCATCACCCTCGTCTGCGTCGGCCTGTTGCTCCTGAACGGTGCGCTCGGCATCGGCGCGGTGGCCGGCCTGGTCATCTTCCAATTGCTCTTCGTCGTCAACGTGGGGCGCGTCATCGTTTCGCAGGGGATTCAATGAAGAACAGCTTCGTGCTCGCCAGCGGCAACATCACGATCGGCGAACACCACGGTGTCGTCCACGTGGCCGGGCTGACCATCTATCTGGACGTGGTCTGGACCACGCTGCTGGCCGCCGCCATCGTGCTGGCCTTCGGGTTCCGCATGCGGGCCAAGGTGACGTCGGGCGTGCCCGGCAAGCTGCAACTCTTCTGGGAGACGCTGGTCGAGCAGGTCACGGACCTGTCCGACTCGGCCATCGGCCCCGAGGGGCGTCCCTTCGTGGGCCTGGGCGTCACCGTCTTCTTCTTCATCCTGATCTGCAACTGGCTCGCCTTCGTGCCGAGCGGCGATCCCGGTTTTCTGGCGCCGCCGACCGGTGACGTGAACCTCCCGCTGGCCTTGGCCCTCACGGTGTTCTTCCTGGTGCACTACAACTCGGTCAAGGCACGCGGATTGGGCGGGTACTTCAAGCACTACGCCCAGCCCTATGCCGCGCTCACCCCGATCAACATCATCGAGGAGATCACCAAGCCGATCACGATGACGTTCCGACTCTTCGGCAACATCTTCTCCGGGGTACTGATGGTCGCGGTGATCGTCGCCCTCATTCCGCCCTATCTGTCCTGGATCGGCCTTCTCGTATGGAAGCCCTTCGACGAGCTCTTCATCGGTGCGATTCAGGCCTTCATCTTCGCCCTGCTGACCATCATGTACCTCGGCATGGGCATGAGCAGGGATCAGCACTGAGGATCCCGGCGATCATCGGACAATTCGAACTCACGATCTCGACAAAGGAGAGGAAACATGGCAACAAACGACATTGCAGGTGCGGTACGTATCGCCGGCGCCCTCGTCGGCGGTGGTCTTGCGCTGGGCGGTGGCGCCATCGGTGCCGCGGTCGGCGACGGCCTGGCCGGTTCGCAGACGATCGCGGCCATCGCACGGCAGCCTGAGATCGAGGCCAAGGCCCGTCAGTACTTCTTCCTGACGGTCGGTCTGGTGGAGGCCATGTACTTCATCAACCTGCTGTTCATGGTGGTGTTCGTCTACGTCTTCGCCGCCAAGAGCATCGCCGGCTAGCGCGACCCAACCAACCTTCTCCCTCACGGAGACACTCCGGAAACCGAGAGCACCATGACCACCGCAGGCATATTCCTCTTGCCCAATGGGACCTTCTTCATTGAGCTGCTCGTCTCGATCATCTTGATCCTGGCGATCTACAAATGGGTGCTTCCTCCCATCAACAAGGCGATGGAGGAACGCCAGGAGAAGATCAGAGAGTCCCTGGAGTCCGCCGACAAGGCGCGCGCCGACGCAGAGGCCGCCGACGACGAGCGCCGCAACGTGCTCGAAGAGGCGCGTCACCAGGCCCGCGAGATCGTCGCCACGGCCAATCGCACCGCCGAGCAGGTGCGCATCGACGCGCAGGCCCGGGGGCAGAGCGAGTACGAGCGCATCGTCGGCAACGCCGACGTCGAAATTGCCCTGGCCCGACAGCGTGCCGTCGAGGAAGCGGCGGCGCGCATGGGCGAGATCGTGATGGAGGTCGTGGAGCGGGTGATCGGGCGTGAGGTGGACGCCCAGGCCCACCGCGGCCTCATCGACGAGGCCGTCGCCGCGTTGCGGGCCGACACGGCCGGCGGCGCCGCCGCCGCCGGAACCGGGGCCCGCCGGTGAACCCGACGCTTCAGGGCTACACCGCCGCCGTGGCCGAGAAGGCCGGTTCGGCCGCGCTCGGCGCGTTGGCGGCCGATCTCGAAGCGATCGAGCAGCTGGTCCTGGGTAACAGCCAGCTCCGGGCCGCACTGACCGACACCGCCGTGCCCGGCCCGGCCCGTCGGGCCGTCGTGCTCGACCTGCTGGAGGGCAAGGTCTCGCCCGAGGCGCGCCGCCTGGCCGCGTTCGCCAGCGGCGTGGTCGACGCGCCGGAGGTCCCGGCCGCGCTCGGCTGGGTCAGCACCCGGGTGCGCCACCTCGACGAAGGGCAGGACGAAGAGCCCGGTTTGAGCCTGCTGCAATCGCGTCAGCGGGTCGGCGGCTACGCCACGGCGGTGCACGAGGACATGTCCCACGCCGAGCTGGAATCCCTCGAGGACGACCTGTTCCGGTTCGCCCGGATCGTCGGCGCCACGCCCGCCCTGCGCGGCGCGCTGGCTGACCGCGACGTGGCCGTGACGGCGCGCCAGGGCCTGGTCACCGAGCTCCTCGAGGGCAAGATGCCGGCCGCCAGCGTGGCGCTGGCCCGCTATGCCGTGACCGGGGGCAGGGCCCGCGACATCGTCGGGACCCTGGACTTCCTGGTCGAATCGACAGCGCAGGCGAGGGGCTGGCGCATCGCCCGCGTCCGGGCGGCGGCGCCGATCGCCGACGCGCAGCGCAACGCCTTGGCCGAATCGCTCGGCACCCTGGCCGGTGCGCCCGTGGAGCTGCAGGTGGAGGTGGACGAGTCACTGCTGAGTGGCGCGTTGATCCGCATCGGCGACCTGCAGGTGGACGCCACCGCGCGCGGTCGGATCGATGCACTCCGGGAGCACTTCGCGCCGTCCGGCTGGGAACCGTCCGGATTCGGCCGGAGCCAGAATTCGCAGGATCAGACAGAGGGAGCAGAGTGATGGCAGAGCTCACGATTGACGCCAGTGAGATCACCAAGGCGCTGGAGCGCAACGTCGAGGACTACACCCCGGCCGTGGGCACCGAGCAGATCGGGCGCATCGTCGAGGTCGGTGACGGCATCGCCCGCGTCTCGGGGTTGCCCGGCGCCGCGGTGAACGAGTTGCTCGAGTTCGAGGACGGGACGCTCGGGCTCGCGCTCAACCTCGACGAGGACACGATCGGCGCCGTCGTCCTGGGCGAGGTGGACAGCCTCGAGGAGGAGCAGACCGTCAAGGCGACCGGGCGCATCCAGACCGTCCCGGTCGGCGACGCGCTGCTGGGCCGTGTGGTGAACGCCCTGGGCGAGCCGCTCGACGGCAAGGGACCGATCAACACCACCGAGACGCGCCGCATGGAGGTGCAGGCGCCGGGAATCGTCGGTCGCCAGCCGGTGTCCGAGCCGCTGCAGACGGGGATCAAGGCCATCGACGCCATGACGCCGATCGGGCGCGGCCAGCGCGAGCTGATCATCGGCGACCGCAAGACCGGCAAGACCACCGTCGCCATCGACACCATCCTCAACCAGGCCGGCCAGGGTGTGAAGTGCATCTACGTCGCCATCGGGCAGAAGAACTCCTCGGTGGCGCAGACCGTGGCCACCCTCGAGGATCACCAGGCGCTGGAGTACACCGTCGTGGTGGTCGCCTCGGCCGGGGACCCCGCCCCCTACAAGTACCTGGCGCCCTACGCCGGCTGCGCCATGGGCCAGCACTGGATGGAGAACGGCGAGCACGCGCTCGATCATCTACGACGACCTCTCGAAGCAGGCGGAGGCCTATCGTTCCGTCTCCCTCTTGCTCCGGCGCCCACCGGGCCGCGAGGCGTACCCCGGCGACGTCTTCTACCTGCACTCGCGGCTGCTGGAGCGGGCGGCCAAGCTGTCCGACGCGCTCGGCGGCGGCTCGCTGACCGCGCTGCCGGTCATCGAGACCAAGGCGGGCGACATCTCGGCCTACATCCCGACCAACGTCATCTCCATCACCGACGGCCAGGTCTTCTTGGAGACCGACCTGTTCAACTCGGGTATCCGGCCCGCCATCAACGTCGGCAACTCGGTGAGCCGGGTGGGAAGCGCCGCCCAGGTGAAGGCCATGAAGCAGGTGTCGGGAACCTTGAAGCTGGACCTGGCGCAGTTCCGCGAGCTCGAGTCCTTCGCCACCTTCGGCTCGGAGCTCGACCGCGTGTCCCAGGCCCAGCTCGACCGCGGGTACCGCCTGACCGAGTTGTTGAAGCAGCCCCAGAACCAGCCGGTGCCGGTCGAGGAGCAGGTCCTCGTGATCTACGCCGGGACCAAGGGCTGGGCGGACACCGTCCCGGTGAGCGAGGTGCGACGTTTCGCCACGGAGCTCATCGAGTACTTCCGGGCCAATCACCGCGCCGTCCTCGAGACGGTCCGCACCACCGGCGCGATGCCCGACGGCGACGAGCTGGACAAGGGCATGACGACCTTCCTCGAGGGATTCGACACCGGGAAGGTCGACTGAGGCATGGCCGGAGGCCAAGAGCGCATCCTGCGGCGCCGGATCCGCAGCGTGCAGTCCACGAGGAAGATCACCAAGGCGATGGAGCTCATCGCCGCGTCGCGGATCGTGCGCGCCCAGAACCGGATCGCGGCGAACCGCCCCTTCCGCGAGGGCATGGAGCGCGTGCTGCGGCTGACGGCGGCCGCGGACCCGACGGCGGCGAAGAAGTTGCTCGGGACGCCCGAGTCGCCGCAGCACGTGGGAATCCTCGTCATCGCCGGGGACAGGGGGCTGGCCGGGTCCTACAACTCAGGCGTGCTGCGCATGACCGAGCGGGCCGTGGCCGAGTACCGGTCCGCCGGAACCGACGTGACCGTGTGGTCCGTGGGCAAGAAGGCCCCGTCCTACCTCCGCTACCGCGGCATCGACGTGGCGCAGTCGTTCGTCGGCCTGGCCGACCGCCCCGAGTTCGGCGATGCCCGGCACATCGCGGCCATTGTGGCGGCGCCGTTCATCGCCGGTGAGATGGACCTGGTGCAGATGGTGTCCACCCGCTTCATCTCCGCCGGGACCCAGCGGGTCGAGCGGATGCAGATGCTGCCGCTCCCGCTTCCCGAGGAAGCCGGGGTCGTCTACGAGGAGGAAGGGACGCTCGAGGGCTACACCGAATTCGAGCCGGAACCGGAGAAGCTCCTGGCCGAGTTGGCCCCCCGGGCGCTCGAGGCGGAGATCTTCGCCGCCCTGCTCGAAGGTGCGGCGGGGTTCTTCACCGCCCAGCAGCGCGCCATGGCGGCCGCCACCGAGAACGCGGACGAGCTCGTCCGCACCCTGACCCGCGTCATGAACCGCGCCCGTCAGGACGCCATCACCACCGAGATCATGGAGATCGTCGGCGGGGCCGAGGCGCTCCGCCAGTCGAAGGGAGCTTGACCGCATGACCACCACCGCACAGAGCACCGACACCGCCGGGCCCGCGCTCGCCGAGGGGCGCGTCGTCGCCATCGCCGGGCCGGTGATCGACGTCGAGTTCCCCCCGCATGCCCTGCCCGAGATCAACTTCGAGGTCGAGTTCGACATCGATCTCGACGGGTCCACGCACACCGTGGCCGCCGAGGTGGCCCAGCAAATCGGTGACGGGCGCGTCCGCTGCATCTGCATGCAGCAGACCGACGGGCTCGTGCGGGGAGCGGCAGTGCGCAATCTGGGCCGCGGCATTTCGGTCCCGGTCGGCAACGCCGTGCTCGGCCACGTCTTCAACGTGCTGGGCCAGCCGCTCGACACCGACACGATCGAGGGCATCGACGAGCGCTGGGAGATCCACCGCAGCGCACCGGCCTTCGACCAGCTGGAGCCGAGGGCCCAGATGTTCGAGACCGGCATCAAGGTCATCGACCTGCTCGAGCCTTACGTGCAGGGTGGCAAGATCGGCCTCTTCGGCGGTGCCGGGGTCGGCAAGACGGTCATCATTCAGGAGATGATCCACCGCGTCGCCCAGCAGCACGGCGGCGTCTCGGTCTTCGCCGGTGTGGGCGAGCGCACCCGTGAGGGCACCGACATGTGGCTCGAGATGCAGGAGTCCGGGGTCATCGACAAGGCGGCGCTGGTCTACGGCCAGATGGACGAGCCCCCGGGCGTCCGCCTCCGCGTCGCCCTGGCCGCGCTGACCATGGCCGAGTACTTCCGCGATGTGCAGAACCAGGACGTGCTGCTGTTCGTCGACAACATCTTCCGCTTCGTCCAGGCCGGTTCCGAAGTCTCGACCCTGTTGGGCCGCATGCCCTCCGCCGTGGGCTACCAGCCCACCCTGGCCGACGAGATGGGCGAGCTGCAGGAGCGGATCACCTCGACCAAGGGCAAGTCGATCACCTCGCTGCAGGCCGTGTACGTCCCCGCCGACGACTACACGGACCCCGCCCCGTTCACGACGTTCACCCACCTCGATGCCACGACGGAGCTGTCGCGCCAGATCGCGGCCCTCGGCATCTACCCGGCCGTCGACCCGCTGGCCTCGACGTCGAACATCCTGGCCCCCGAGATCGTCGGCGACCGCCACTACGCCGTCGCCCGCCGGGTGCAGGAGATCCTGCAGCGCTACAAGGAGCTGCAGGACATCATCGCCATTCTCGGCATGGACGAGTTGTCCGAGGAGGACCGGGTGACGGTGAGTCGCGCCCGCAAGGTTCAGCGTTTCCTGTCGCAACCCTTCTTCGTGGCCGAGGTCTTCACCGGCGTGCCGGGCATCTTCGTGCCCATCGACGAGACGGTCGAGTCCTTCGAGGCGCTGGCCAACGGCGACCTCGACAACGTGCCCGAGCAGGCCTTCCTCAACGTCGGAGGCGTGGAGTCCGTGCTCGAGAAGGCGCGCACGCTCGAGGCCGAGGCCGGCTAGTGGCCGACGGCGTCTTCGGCGTGGAGATCGTCACGCCCGAACAGTCCCTCTATGCCGGCGGCGCCACCTCGGTGGTGCTGGCCACCTCCGAGGGGGCCCTGACGGTCCTCGACGGCCACACCCCCCTGGTGGGCGACGTGGTGCATTGCGAGGTGAAGGTCGAGCAGCCCGAGGGGACGTTGTTGCGTCTGGCGGTGCACGGTGGGTTCCTGCAGGTCGACACCAGCCCCGGTGCGGCGGAGGGCCTGGCCGAGGGCGACGGCCCGCTGGCCGGGTTGTCGACCCGGGTGACCGTGCTGGCCGGTGTGGCGGAGCTGGCGTCGGAGATCGACGTGCCCCGGGCCGAGCAGGCCCGCGACCGGGCCGCCCAGCGGGTCAGTGAGCTCGGTGCCGGCCGTGGCCCCGTCTCCGAGGACACCGAAGAGGACGTGGAGCTGGCCGAGGCCGAGGGTGCCCTGGAGCGGGCCGAGCTGCGGATTGCCGTGGCCACCGAGTCGGCCGCCTAGACCCTTTCCGGCGGCCCGCACCGGTCGCCGCCCGGAGTCACGAAGGACCCGGACTCAGCCGGACGAGCCGGCACGCAGCCGGACGAGCCCGCCCGGACTCAGCCGAACGAGATGGAGCTGAACTCCGCCAACTTGGCCAAGGCATGGCTGGCGTCGATCTTGCGCAGCGTCCCGGACTTGGAGCGCATGACCAGCGACTGCGTCGTGGCGCCGAACTCGTGGTACTGCACGCCTTGGAGCAGCTCACCGTCGGTGATGCCGGTGGCGGCGAAGAAGCAGTTGTTCCCCTGCACCAGGTCGTCGGTCGTCAGCACGGCGTCGAGCGCGTACCCCGCTTCGGCGGCGGCGACCCGCTCCTCCTCGTTGCGCGGGTAGAGCCGGCCCTGGATCTCCGCCCCCATGCACTTCAGGGCGGCGGCGGCCAGGACGCCCTCGGGCGTGCCCCCGATGCCGAAGAGAATGTCGGTGCCCGCGCCGGGCCACCCGGTGGCGATCGCGCCGGCCACGTCGCCGTCGGAGATGAGGCGGATGCGCGCCCCCGTGGACCGCACCTCGGCGACCAGCCCGTCGTGGCGGGGACGGTCCAGAATGACGGCCGTGAGGTCGCGGATGGGGCGCCCCAGCGCCTCGGACAGGGCGTGCAGGTTCTCGGTGGGCGTGCGGCGGATGTCGCAGGCACCCTTGGCCCGGGGCCCGACCGCGAGCTTCTCCATGTAGACGCAGGGCCCGGGGTCGAACATGGCGCCCCGCTCGGCCACGGCGATGACGGCCAGGGCGCCGCCCCGGCCCTGGGCGGTCAGGGTGGTGCCGTCGATGGGGTCGACGGCGATGTCGGTCTGCGGCGGAGTGCCGTCGCCGATCTTCTCGCCGTTGAAGAGCATCGGCGCGTTGTCCTTCTCGCCCTCGCCGATGACGACGATCCCGTCCATCGGCACGCTGGACAGCACGGTCCGCATGGCCTCGACCGCCGCCCCGTCCGCGCCGAGCTTGTCGCCTCGGCCCATCCAGCGGCTGGCCGCCATGGCGGCCGCCTCGGTGACCCGGACGAGGTCCATGGCGAGGTTCCTGTCGGGGGCTTGGCGCGACGTCACCACGGGCTTGACCATAGTTGGTCCCGGATCTGTGCTTGCCGGGCCCGGCACCCTCCAGCGGCGATACTTGGGGTCGTGGATCAGATCGTCGTCGAGCCGAGCGGCCCGCTCCGGGGCACCGTCAGGGCAGGCGGCGCGAAGAATTCGGCGCTCAAGCTGATGGCGGCCTGCCTGCTCGCCGAGGGGTGCACCGTGCTCTCCAACGTGCCTCGCATCTCCGACGTCGAGACCATGGCCGAGGTCCTCCGGGCCATGGGGGCGCGGGTCGAGCGCCTCGACAACGGGGATCTGAGCGTGACGACCCCCCCGGAGGGGGAGCTGGTGCCCTCGGGACCCTACGAGCTGTTCGAGCGGATGCGGGCCTCCGTGGTCGTCCTCGGCCTCCTCCTGGCCCGCTGTGGCTCGGTGCGGGTGCCCCTGCCCGGCGGGGACGACTTCGGGGACCGCCCCATCGACTTCCACCTCACGGGACTCGGAGCAATGGGAGCGCGCTTCGAGTCGTCCCACGGCGAGGTGCGCGGCACTGTGCCGGGGGGGCGCCTGGTCGGCACCCGGGTCGTCCTGGAGTACCCGAGCCACACGGCCACGGACAACCTGCTGATGGCCGCCGTCCTCGCCAAGGGCACGACCGTGATCGAGAACGCGGCCAAGGAGCCCGAGGTCGCCGACCTGGCCTCCATGTTGTGCGACATGGGGGCCGTCGTGCGCGGCGCCGGGACGTCGCGCATCGAGATCGAGGGCGTGGAGTCGTTGCGGCCGACCCGGCACACGGTGGTGCCCGACCGCGTGGTGGCCGCCACCTACCTCGCCGCGGTGGGCATGGCGGGCGGCGAGGTCACCATCGCCGACGCCCGGCCCGAGCACATGGAGATGCTCCTGCGCAAGGTCCATCAGATGGGCGTGGTCGCGGAGATGAGCCCCTCCGGTCTGCAGGTCAGCGCGGCGGAACGGCTGGTGCCGGCGGACGTGGCGACGCTGCCGTACCCGGGGGTCGCGACCGACTACAGCCCGTTGCTGGTCGCCATGCTCACGGTGTCCGACGGCGTCGGGATCCTGACCGAGAACCTGTTCTCCGGGCGGTTCCGCTACGTAGAGGAGTTGCGCCGCATGGGCGCCGACATCCGGACCGAGGGCCACCATGCCGTCGTCCGCGGCGTTGCCCGCCTGTCCGGCGCGCCTGTGCGCGCCCCCGACATCCGGGCCGGCGTGGCGCTGGTGCTGGCCGGGCTGGTGGCCGACGGTGAGACTGTCGTGAGCGGCGCCCACCACATCGGTCGCGGCTACGAGGATCTGGCCGGGGCGCTGTGCTCGTTGGGCGCACGGGTGACGCTGCCGGTGAGCCCGCTCTCCACCGACCCGGCGACGTTGCTCGAACAGGCCCGGGCCGGTGACGGGGTCGCGCTGGCGCGGCTGCTCACCTACGTCGATCGGGGCGGCGCGACGGCCATGGACGTGGCCCATCTCGCCTACCGCGCCGACGTCCCCTATTCCGTCGGGCTCACGGGTGCCCCCGGCGCCGGGAAGTCGACGTTGACCGACGGTCTCATCACCGCCGTGCGCGGTGGTTGGCCGGACGGGGCTCCCGTCCCGCAGGTCGCCGTTCTGGCGGTGGACCCGTCGTCGCCCTTCAGCGGCGGTGCCATCCTGGGCGATCGCGTCCGCATGAACCAGCATGCACTCGATGCCACGGTGTTCATCCGATCGATGGCCACCCGCGGCCACCTCGGGGGGCTGTCCCTGGCCGTCCCCGACGCCATTCGCCTGTTCGGCGCCGCCGGGTGGGGCGTCGTCATCGTCGAGACGGTCGGGGTCGGGCAGATGGAGGTCGAGATCGCGTCGGCGGCCGATACCACCGTGGTAGTGGTGACGCCCGGCTGGGGCGATTCCATGCAGGCGAGCAAGGCCGGCCTCCTCGAAGTCGCCGACGTCTTCGTGATCAACAAGGCAGACCGGCCGGGCGTGCGCGAGGCCCGCCGCGATCTCGAGCAGATGCTCGACCTGGCGCGGCCGGGAGCCTGGCGGCCCGAGATCGTCGACACGACGGCGACGGCCGCCGAGGGTGTGGGTGAGCTCTGGGCCGCCGTGGCCCGCCACCGCGACCACCTCGTGGACTCGGGCCAGCTGGCGGTCCGCCACACGGACCGGTTGGCCCAGGAGTTGCGCCGGGTGCTGCTCGCCCGCACCGAGGTCACGGTGGACGGGCTGGTGGCGGGGGAGGAGTTCGCCACCGCGGTCAAGGCACTGGCGGCGGGGGAGCTCGATCCCTACGAGGCGGCAGAGGGTCTGCTGGCCGGATGAGCCACCACAGGTGGGTTCCGGTACGGTGCGGCGATGGCTGAGACCTTCGTCACGGTCGAGCGGCGGCCCGACAAGGTCGCACTCATCCGGCTGGATCGGCCGAAGGCCAACGCGCTCTCGGCCGCCGTCCTGGCACAGCTGCATGCCGTCGCCGCGGGCCTGCGGGACGACCCGCCCGGGGCGGTCGTGCTGTGGGGCGGGCGGCGGATCTTCGCCGCGGGAGCCGACATCGTCGAGCTCGGTGACAGCGGCGCGGGCGCCGTGGGCGCGAGCTTTGCCGACGCACTGGGTGCGCTGGCGTCGGTGCCACGGGCCACCATCGCCGCCGTCAACGGCTACGCCCTCGGCGGCGGGCTCGAGCTGGCATTGGCCTGCGACTTCCGCATCGGCGCGGCGGATTCCCGCTTCGGGTTGCCCGAAGTCCTGCTCGGCGTGATCCCCGGCGGTGGCGGCACGCAGCGCCTGCCTCGCCTGATCGGGGCCTCACGGGCCAAGGAGCTGATCTTCAGCGGTCGCCAGGTCCGCGTCGAGGAGGCGCTGTCGATCGGGCTGGTGAACCGGGTCGTCGCTCCCGACGACGTCCTCGACGCGGCCCTGACCTGGGCGGCCGAGCTCGCAGCCGGCCCGGTGGCGGCCCACCGCCTGGCGAAGGCGGCGGTCGACGGGGGCCTCCAGACGACGTTGGCCCGGGGACTGGAGCTGGAACAGGAGGCGTTCCTCGCCGTGGCCCACACCGAGGACGCCGCACGCGGCATCGCGTCGTTCCGCGAGCACGGCGCCGGCAAGGCGACCTTCGTCGGGCGGTGATGCGATGAGCTCCCCACCCATTCCGGTCAGCGCCCGCGAGGGTGCTTTCGACCCGTCGGTCCGCTGGTTTCAGCACGCCGTCTTCTACGAGGTGTTGATCCGGGGCTACCACGACGCCAACGACGACGGCACGGGTGACCTGCGCGGGCTGCGCGAGAAGCTCGACTACATGGAGTGGCTCGGCATCGACTGCATCTGGATGCTGCCGTTCTACCCGTCGCCCTTCCGCGACGGCGGCTACGACATCAGCGACTTCTTCAACGTCCACCCCGACTACGGCAGCATCAGCGACCTGGTGGCGTTCCTCGAGGATGCGCACCGCCGCGGCATCAGGGTGATCGCCGACCTCGTGATGAACCACACCAGCGACGAGCACCCCTGGTTCGCCGAGTCGCGCTCGTCGAGGGACAACGCCAAAGCCGACTGGTACGTCTGGAACGACGACGACCAGAAGTGGCCGGACGCACGAGTGGTCTTCACCGACGTCGAGCGGTCGAACTGGACGTGGGACGACACGCGCCAGCAGTACTACTGGCACCGCTTCTACCACCATCAGCCAGATCTCAACTACGACAATCCCGAAGTCGCCGACACGATGATCGATCTGGTCCGCTTCTGGCTCGATCTCGGTTTCGACGGGTTCCGGCTCGACGCCGTCCCCTACCTGTACCAGCGGGATGGCACCTCGGGTGAACACCTGCCCGAGACGCACTCGTTCATCAGACGGATCCGCAAGCAGATCGACGCCGACTACCCCGGCCGCATCCTCCTGGCCGAGGCCAACGGCTGGCCCAGCGACGTCGCCGACTACTTCGGCGACGGCGACGAGTGCCACCTCTGTTTCCACTTCCCACTCATGCCGCGCCTCTTCATGGCGGTACGCCGGGAGCAGCGCTACCCGATCACCGAGATCCTGGCCCAGACGCCGGTCATCGACGACGCCTGCCAGTGGGCCATCTTCCTGCGCAATCACGACGAGTTGACGCTGGAGCAGGTGAGCGACGAGGAGCGGGACTACCTCATGGCGGAGTACGCCAAGGACCCGAGGATGAAGCGCCACATGGGGATCGGCCGCCGGCTGGCCCCACTGCTCGACAACGACCGTCGCACCGCCGAGCTGCTGTATGCCCTGATCCTGTCGCTGCCCGGCAGCCCCGTCATCTACTACGGCGACGAACTGCTCATGGGTGACAACATCTACCTCGGTGACCGGGACTCCGTCCGCACGCCCATGCAGTGGTCGCCCGACCGGAACGGCGGGTTCTCCAAGGCGGACTTCGCCCAGCTCTACCTGCCCCCGCTCATGGACCCCGTGTACGGGTTCAGTGCGCTCAACGTGGAGGCCCAGCTCCGCAACCAGGGGTCGTTCCTGCATTGGCTGCGCCGCATGCTGACCGAGCGGCGGGCGCTTCCGGTCATGGGGGTCGGCGCCATGGAGGTGCTGCCCTGCGCCAACCCCTCCGTCCTGGCCTATATGCGTTCGGGCGAAGTGGCCGACATTCTGACCGGCGCGTCCTCCAGCGGCCCCTCGGTGAGCCCGGCCGTCGGGGGGGCCCTCGATTGGGGCCACTCCACCGTGTTGGCCCGCACCGTCCCGGCCGGGAACGAGAGCGAGGACGACGAGGCGGTGCACCGACAGCAGGCGGTCCTGTGCGTGCACAACCTGAGCCGCTTCGCCCAGCCGGCCGAGCTGGCGTTGGCCAAGTGGGCCGGTGCGACGCCGTACGAGGTCCTGGGGCGGGTGCCGTTTCCGGTCATCACCGAGGAGCCCTACGCCGTGACGTTGCCACCGTACGGCTTCTTGTGGTTCGACCTGGCGCTGGAGGAGCGGCCACCGGAATGACCCCCGAACGCGACCTGGCCCTGCGCACGCTGACCGAGGCGTGGCTCGGACTGCGCCGGGTCGCGCCGGAGGGCGACGTCGTCATTGAGCGGCAGGAGGTGCTCCGGCCCGGCCGGCCGGGCCTGATCGACGTCGTGGCTCGCGTCGGCGACCGTCGGGCCCACTTCGTGGTCGGGCTGCGCGGGGTGGCCGACGAGCCGCATTTCCTCCGGTCCGGCGAGGAGGCTGCCCTGGGACTGCTCGACGACGAGGACGGGCTGGCCGTGTGCACGGACACGCTGCGCGACGCCGAGCTGGCCGGTTTGCTCCTGGCCGCGGTGCGCGGGGTGGCGGCCCGACCGGGGTCGGTGGCGGTCCTGCGGGACGACGACGATGCCACGGTGCTCGATTGCGGGGACCGGGGAGACCTCCTGGTGTTCCCGTGGCTGCAGCCCACGCCTCGGCCCGAGGTCGATCTCATGGTGGCGCTGGAAGCGTCCGGGTTCAACCATGTCGCCGCCCCACTGATGCGCTGGGTCTGGGAAGGCCGCGACCTGGGCGTGGTGCAAGAACCGCTGGTCGACCGCTCTTCAGGGTGGGCGTTAGCACTGACCTCGCTCCGCGACTTCTACGCGGCCGGAGGTTCGCCCGAGGTCGCCGGGGCCGACTTCGGGACCGAGGCGAGGGCGCTCGGCACCATGACCGCCCGGATGCACCTCGCTCTCGACAGCGCCTTCCAGCGCGAACGCGAGCCCATCGTCGCCTGGGTCGACGAGGCGGAGGCGACGCTCGCAGCGTCCGACGCCGCCCTGCTGGAAGCCCCCGGCGTCACCGATCTGGTGAAGTGGCTACGCGAGTCCGAGACACGGCTCCCGGTCATCCGGACCCATGGCGACTTCCACTTGGGCCGCACGGCGCGGACCGACCAGGGGTGGGTGGTCAGTGACTGCGCACCTGGGGGCGTCGTGGCTCCGTCGTCGACGGTGACCCGTCGCTCACCGCTCGGTGACGTGGCCGACCTGCTGTGGTCGATGCACCGTGTCAGCGCGGTGGCGGCGGCGGAGCGGGATCCCACCGGTCGGCTCGGGCTCGCCGCGCTCGGTCACGCCTGGGAGATGCGGAATCGGCGCGCCTTCGTGACGGGCTACCTGGGCACCCCGGGCATCGGCGGGCTGGTCGGGCCCGATCGTGATCTGGTCCGCCGACTCGTGTCGTTCCTGGAGCTGGCCCGCTCGGTGCGGGACGTGTCGGCCTAGACGGCCAGGGCGGAGACCTTGAGGGTCTCGGCCGCCTCCTCGGGGGAGATCACGTTGATGGCCACGCCCGTGCCGAGCTCGAAGCCGGCGGTCGTCGTGGCCTTCGGCCAGATATGCGCGTGCCAGTGATAGGGCTCGCCTACCCGGTAGGGGGCCGAGTGGAAGACGATGTTGTAGGCCACGTCCCCGACCGATTCGGACAGCTGCTGTAGCGAGCGGCGAATCGCCTCACCGACCGCGACCAGGTCTTCGGTCGGGCTCCGGTGCAGATGGGGGTTGTGGTCCCGGGGCAAGACCAGCATCTCGTAGGGGACGGCGCTCCAGAAGGGGCAGACGACGACGACCTTGTCGTTGGCGTAGATCACCCGTTCGGTCGAGTCTTCCTCGGCCTCGATGGTGGTGCACAAGAGGCAGGATCCGACGAACCACGCGAACCGGGCCTGCTCCTCGGCCAACTCGCGGGGGATGAAGGACATGCCGAGCAGCTGCCCGTGGGGGTGCTCGAGCGAGGCTCCTGCCTCGCGGCCCGAGTTGACGATGGCCTGGGTATAGCGGAGGTTCGGCTGTGACGCGTGCTCCTCCAGACGGTCGCGCAAGGCCGCCATCACCAGCTCGACCTGCTCCTGGCTCAACTGCCCCAGCGTCGTGTCGTGCTCGGGGGAGAAGATGAGGATCTCGTGGATGCCGCCGGCGGACGCCTGGGTGAAGACCGGGCCCCGATTGGCCACCACGAAGGGCTCGTCACCCTCGAAGGCCGGATAGAGGTTCGGCACGACCCGGACCAGCCAGCTGCCGGTGGGCCCGTAGGTCTCGAGGGCGGGCGGCGTGTCCTCCTCGTTCCCCGGGCAGAACGGGCAAGGGCGGTTGAGGGACTCGGGCACCCAGGGGGTGCGGGTGACGAACGAGTGGGGCCGCTCCGAGCGGCCCGGGCTGACGACCACCCAACGGCCGGACAACGGATCGAGGCGTAGCTGGTTCATCGGTCCGCGCTCTCGGGCGCACCCCGGCCTGTAGGCATCGAAAACAACCTCATCCTTCTTCCTCCACCTCTACGGTACAGGTTCCACCCCCCTGCTAAACGGCACCGTCGCGGAACGTTCACCCAGGTCCCGCGGTCATAGGAGAACATGTCGGCCATGCACCACCAGCCGGACGGCGCCGCGTTCGACATCGTCCTCCTGCTCCACGTCGCCTGCGTCGTCGTGGGTCTCGTGACGACGGCGACCGCTGCCGCCACCGCCACCCGGCTGCGCCGCCTGCTCGGGGCGCCGCTGCCGTTGCCCGAGACGCTGCGGCGCTACTTCGGGCCGGGGGTCAACTGGGCTGGGCGCACCGTCTACGGCATCCCGGTGTTCGGCTTCGCCCTGATCGCCATGAGCCAGGGTGCCTATGCGCTCGGGCAAGGGTGGGTCTTGGGGGGCCTGGCCATCTTCGGTGCGGTGGCCCTCCTGGGGGAGGGGGTGCTGTGGCCCGCCGAACGGCGACTGCAGGTCGCCCTCTCGGCGAGCGACGCCGCGTCACCCGAGTTCCCGGAGCCGCTGGCCCGCGACGCCACGGCGATGGCGCGGTCGGCGTCGGCGGCGCTGGTGCTGTTGGTGGCCGGGACCGTCCTCATGGTGGCGCAACCCTGAACGGCCATGCACAACGGGACCGGCAGAATGTTCTGACACTGCTTGTGCTCGGTCTCGAGGAGCCAGGCCGAGGTGCTCAGTCGGCGCCGAACGGCGATGGCTCGCTGCGGTCATTCCCGTGGGCACTGGCGCTGGCTCTGTCGCTGCCGCTACCCACCGCGCCCGCCGCAAGTCCGCGATCTTGACGGTGCTCAACGTGCTCGCCGACTGGTCGCACCCGGTTTCGGCCTAGCTCACGGTGTGCTGCATCCTCGTTGTGAGCTAGACATCCTGCCCGGGTGGACAAAGGCCGACCAGTTCGGGTTGCTCAGCAGATGGTTGCGATGATGTTGCCGTACCCGTCGTGCCCCGGAGCTGGCCCGTACCCAGGTGAGGCGTGGACGACGACCAAGTGCCTGATATTGCCGGACTCGGTCGAGCCCGATTGGGTGATGGTGCTCGACACGACGACGACCATGTTGACTGGGATGGTCGAGGGCGGGTTCGAGCTGTTGCCTGGGTCAGAGGTCCAGTTGACGCCGCAGGCGAAACCCGGGGCGTTGTCGATATAGCCCTTCATCGACGCTGGGGCGTTGTTGACACCACTGAACACGTTCTTCTTCCAGAGTTGCGATCCCCAGAAGTTCACAGTGCTCCCGTTCGTCGGGGCCCCCGCCGACACGTCACCGACGACGAACCCGCCCACGCCCGGCGCAGAGGCCGTGGTCTCGGTGCCCGCTGCGTTTGCCGGACGGTAGTAGGCGTCACCGGCGAACGTGACCGTGATGGGGACGGAGCCGGCGATCTGGTTGACCTTCGGGATCGTGCAACTGGCGACCCCGGCGGAGTTGGTGGTTCCGGTGCAGCTCTGGGCGGTGCTCCCCGAACCGAGGGTCATCAGGACCGCACGACCTGCGAGCGGGCCGCTGTCGGTCGTCAGATTGGCCGACAAGGTCATGGGCATCCCACTCACAGCGAGGGAACTTCCGGTGTAGGAAACGGCCGTCTCCTCCAGCGTGACCACGAACCCATTCGTGCCCGAGCTCGGCAGCAACTGTGGTGCCTTTGCATTGTCCCCAGCGAAGGACGCAGCGAGTGTATAGGTCGCCGCCGGCTCGTTCGGTGTGATGGAGCACGATGCCACGCCGCTTGCGTTCGTGATGGCTGAGCAGGACTGCGTGGGATCCGACGACGAGTTCAGCGTGAGCTTCACAGTCTCACCCGCAATGGGCGCGCCGGTGATCGAGTTCCTGAGCACCGCCGAGACCGTGCCGGCGTCGGCGAAGTCACTCGTTCCAGCGCTGACCGTCAGCGTGGTGGGGGTGTGAACCGTCGCGCTCGACGTCCCAGTCGACGACTGATAGTACTGATCGCCGCCGAAGCTGGCCGAAATCCCGGCGGTTCCCGTGGTCTGGTTGACGTCGGTGATGATGCAGCTCGCCGCGCCGCTGGAGTTTGTCGTGCCGGTGCAGCTCTGCAGTGCGCCTCCCGATCCCAGGCTGAAGGTCACGGTCCTCCCGTCGACGCCGGTGCCGGGAGAAGGCTCGCTCGATGTGAGAACGCCCGAAAGGGTGGCCGATTGCCCGTTGGTCACCGATGTGGTGCCCGTATAGGTAAAGGTTGTTGGAGCCTGCGTCACCGTGACGGTGCTCGTCGAGCTGCTGGGGTTGAGCTCGGGCATGGCGGTCGAATCCCCGGGGAACGTCCCGCTCAGCGGGTAGCTGCCCTGCGGCTGAGTCAGCGTGATGGGACAGGTGGCCACCCCTTGGGCGTTCGTCATGGCCATGCAGGGGGGGACCCCACTTGCGGTGAACGTCACCTGCTCGTTCGGGACGGGCTGGTTGGTGTAGGTGTTGATCAGCGTTCCCGACACCGAGGTCGAGCCCTCGTAGACGCCACTGCTCGGGTTCACCGTCAACTGGGTCCCCTCGGGAAGATTGACGGTCGAAGCCGCACTGGCGTCCTTGTAGTACCCGTCACTGGCGAAGCCAGCCGTGACCGGGATCGGGCCAGGTGACTGGCCGGCAACGGTGACGGTGCAGGTTGCCGCACCAGTCGCGTCGGTCGTCCCGGAGCAACTCTGCGCGGACGAGCCCGTTCCCAGCGTGAAATCGACCGTCCGGCCAATGATTCCCGCGCCCGACGCCGGGTCGTCTGTCGTCAGGACGCCCGAGAAGGTGTAGGGCTGCCCGTTTTGAGCCGTCGCAGGCCCCGTGTAGGACAACGAGCTTTCCTCGAGGGTCACGACGAAGTTGGCGGCGCCACTGGACGCCACGAGATGCAACGGCAGAGCCGCGTCTCCGTCGAAGGTCCCCGTCAGGGAATAGGTCCCCGCCGCCTCACCGGGCGTGACGGAGCAGGTTGCCGTGCCGGTGGCATCGGTCATGGCGGTGCACGTCTCGTTGTCGTTGAGCGTGAGCTTGACCGGCTCTCCCGCGATGGGCGCGTTGGTGACGGAGTCCGTGAGGACGCCGGTGACGAGGGCTGCGTCGCCGAAGTCACTGGTAGCGGAGCTGACCAGGAGCGAGGTCGGTTCGGTGACGGTGATCGGCGTCGTCGTCGTGACCGGCGTGTCGTACGCGTCGCCGGTGAAACTCGTCGTGACCGTCTCGGCCGTCTGGGGCTGTGCCACTGTCGGGACAGTGCAGCTCACGTTCCCGTTGGCGTCCGTGGTCCCGCTGCAGGACTGGGCCGTCGTGCCCGTGCCGATGGTGAAGGTGACCACCTTGGTGGGCAGGGACGTTCCCGTTGTCGGGGTGTCCGTCGTGAGGGTTCCCGACAGGGTGGTCGCCGACCCGTTGACCGCGGTGGCGGCGCCCGTGTAGGACAGCGCACTCGTGTCGGGATTGACCGTGAAGGTACTCGTGGTGCTGTTCGACCCGATGGGTGTCGACTGCGAGTTGTCGCCGGAGAACGAAGCGGTGAGCGTGTACGAGTTCGAAGGCTCGGCTGGCTGAATCACGCAGGTCGCAGTCCCCGAGGTGTCTGTCGTTGCGCTGCAGGATTCCACCCCGTTGAGGGAGAAAGTGACCGTCTCACCGGGGATCGGTGTGTTGGTGGTGGAGTCGGTCAGCACGGCCGAGACCGGCGTGGGAGATGAGAAGTTGCCCGAGACCGGCTGGATGGTGAGGGCGCTTGGTGTCGCCGTGACGACGACGGGCGCCGCGGCCACCTCGATCTCGTTGTTCACCGACAGGCCGAAGAGCGAGGCCGACCCGGTGTCGATGGTCTGCAGGACATCACCGCTCGCGATGTCGATGCGGTAAATGTCTCCCGAGAAAGCATCGCCCGTCCAGAACGAGACCCCGTCAGGGTCCAAGGCGATGGCAAAGAGCTCTCCCGAGCAGTTGGGGAGGTCCGCGCACGAGTAGGTCCCGACGACGTTGCCGTTGGGGTCGAGCATGATGTCCGACTCCGAGTCTGCGACGAGCACGTTTCCGTTCTGCAGGATCTGCAACTCGAACGCGTTGTCGCCGGTGAAGGGCGCGACGTTGAACGTGGGCAGTTGGGTGTTGGTGCACTTGTTGTAACGGAAGATCACATTGGTCTCGGTCGTGTAGTAGAAGGTGCACTGGTCGCTCGAGAGGGCGATCCAATCGTCGCCGGTCTCACCGGTGGTCACTGGTCCGATGTTCGCGATGCTCTGGCCGCTGGAGTTGAATTCCGCGATATAGGGCGTTCCTTGTTGCCCGACATAGAGATTTCCCTGATTGTCGAAGACGAGGGAGAGAGGATTCGTCAGCCCCGACGCGAACGTCCCGTCGAACGTTCCGTCGGGGGCGTATTCGCTGATCGTTCCGTTGATATCGTCGGTCACGTAGAAATTGCCGTTCGAGTCGAAGGCACTTCCGGCGGTGAAGGGCTCGTTGGTGCCGTCGTTGAGCGTGGTGTCAACAGCTCCGGAGGTGGGGTCGTAGACATTCACCTGCGAGGAACCCACCGAGGCGAAGACTTGGCCGGGGGCGAACACGGTGGCGGCACCGGTCGGCTTGGACGACCCGAAGACGATGCCGATGGAGCCGAGAATCAAGACGGCCGACAAAGCCAATGCCATTCGTCGCCACGCGGCACTCCGCACATCGAAACTGGCACTAACCTGGCTTGTTGCGTCGCCCGGGCTGTTGTCACCCGCTGACGCTCGAGCAATCGACAGTCTCATCTACGCCCCCTCATAGGTGCACCCTCGTCCAGGTGCAGCGATCAACCACGCACACGCCAACTGGCTCTGAAGCCGCAGGCACATCGCGGGCATGTACAGACCCGAACGTCCTCCAGCGTCGTCACCGCGTGCGTGGCGCATGCAGTGAATATGAGGCCTGGACCGGCTTGGCGACAGGGAAAAAAGGACTAGACGGACTGGCGCCGAGTCCCAATTGACTCGTCGTTGTCAGAGTGTTTCTGGCGATGTCAACGGCATTGGACTGCCGGGGCCGAGCGATGCTGCGACCGCATCCGTGCAGTCCATGCAGTCCCAATAGGAATGAGGTGATCGGCGCAAGTTGGAGGTATGCAAGTGTTAACACCTGCATACGGGGTGTTTACACTCCCGTCGCGGCCCTGACCGTTGCCCGGGCTCCGTCGATGTCGCCGGCGCGAACCAGGTCCGGGAGTGGGCCCTCGAGCAACGCTGCCCAGTCCACGGAGTCAGTTGGCCGACCGGCCTGTTTGAGGCTCGCCCGGGCCTCTCCGAGCAACTGGGCAAGGACCCCGAGTGCGTCGCCACACTCGTCGGCCAGACGAGTCCGGAGCCAAGACGCCATCGCAGGGCTGAACCCACCCGTCGAGACCGACACGGTGACAGCACCGTCTCGATGCACCGCGGGGAGGATGAAGGAGGAATGCGCCAGGTCGTCCGCGCTGTTGGCCCACACGCCCGCGCCCTCGGCGTCCGCGAAGACGGCCCCATCGACGTCGGGGCTTCCGGTCGCCGCCACAACGAGGCGAAAGGCCGACGCGTCGCCCGTGGCGTAGGGTCGCCGCTCCAGAGCGCGGAGAGATGGGGCCAACGCCTCCATGTCGTCGCCCAGGGACGATGCGATGACGGTCACGGTCGCGCCGCATTCGAGCAGGGAACGTGCCTTTCGGGCGGCCACCTTCCCGCCTCCCACGACGAGGCAAGACTGACCTGAGACGTTGAGCGAGACGGGGTAGAGGAGGGGAGGAGCCGTCGGCTCAGTCATGGAGCCGCGGCGGCCCGACCATGCCCGCGGCGATGGTGGCGAAGGTGAGGTCGTCGATCAGGACAAAGCTGCCGGTGATGCGATCGGCCACATAGGGGTCGACGGCCAGTGGCGTGGCCGTGCGAAGTGTCACGACGCCGATGTCGTTCTCCCGTAGCTCAGTCGCATCGACCACCTTCAGCTCGTTGACATCGAAGATCCCGGAGACGCTCTCCACCACGACAGGGGTGACCCGCGTCGTGTGTTTGATCCGGAGCCGGTCGCCAACGGCGAGCGGACGCTCCTGGAACCAGCACACGGTCGCCTCGAACGTATCGGTGACCTTCGGAGCACCCTCGGCTGCCGCAATGAGATCACCCCGGGAGACGTCGAGGTGGTCGCCGAGTCGTACCGAGACCGAGAGTCCCACCTCGGCCCGCTGGAGCGGCCCGTCAGCCGTTTCGATGGCGCGGATCGTCGTTGGCGCGCCCTGTGGGAGCACGACCACCGGGTCGCCGACCCGGAACGGTCCGCCGTTGACCATGCCGGCGTAGTTCCGCCCCCCGCCGGGCTGACGGAGCACCCACTGCACCGGCAGCCGGGCTCCGCTGCCCCGGCTCAGTCCCCGTTGGGCTGCCCATCCCCCGGCGCGGGCGGACTCCAAGGCGTCGAGCACGGTCGGCCCGTCGTACCAAGGCGCGGCGTCCGAGCGCGTCACCACGTTGTCACCGTGGAGGGCTGCGATGGGGATCACCGTGCACGATGAGATGCCGAGCCGGTGGGCCAGCGCCTCCATTTCGTCTGCGATGCGTTGATAGGCGGAGCGATCCCAGTTGACGAGGTCCATTTTGTTGGCGCATACGACGAGCTGGTCCACGCCGAGTAGAGCGGCGATGCAAATGTGACGTCGTGACTGCTCGCGCAACCCGGACGTGGCGTCAACGAGGACCAGCGCGAGATCGGCCGTCGACGCGCCCGTCGCCATGTTCCGGGTGTACTGGATGTGCCCAGGACAGTCGGCAATGACGAATTTCCGGTGCGGGGTGGCGGCGTAGCGGTAGGCGACGTCGATCGTGATGCCTTGTTCGCGCTCGGCGCGGAGGCCGTCGGTCACGAAGGAAAGGTCGACCTCGCCCAGTCCCCTCCGCTCTGACGCGGTCTCAATGGCTGTGAGCTGGTCGTCGAACAGCTGGCGGGTGTCGAAGAGGAGCCGGCCGATCAGGGTGCTCTTCCCGTCGTCCACCGATCCGATAGTGGCGAACCGGAGGAGATCCATGGTGTCGACGCCGAGCTCGGGACCGCCAGCCGGCGGCGAGCCGGGCAACGTGGTCATGGGTCTAGAAGTACCCCTCACGCTTGCGATCTTCCATAGCGGTCTCGGAGAAGCGGTCGTCAGCACGGGTCGCACCGCGCTCGGAGATCCTCGACGAGGAGACCTCGCGGATGATTTGCTCCACCGTGTCGGCCGAGGAACGCACGGCACCCGTACACGTCGCGTCACCAACGGTGCGGAAGCGGACGGTCTCCTTACGGACCTCTTCGTCCGGCTCCGGGCCGACCCACTCGCTGATGGCCAGGAGCATGCCGTCGCGTTCGAGGACCTCTCGCTCGTGCGCGTAGTAGATGGAGGGCAACTCGATGCGCTCGCGCCAGATGTACTGCCAGATGTCGAGTTCGGTCCAGTCGGAGAGCGGGAACGCCCGCAAGTGCTCCCCGGGTCGCACGCTGCCCTGGTAGAGCTGCCAAAGCTCGGGACGCTGCGCTTTGGGATCCCATTGCCCGAACGAATCGCGAAAGGAGAGGACCCGCTCCTTCGCTCTGGCCTTGTCCTCGTCGCGCCGGGCGCCACCGAATGCAGCGTCGAACCCGTGGGCGTTGATGGCATCGAGCAGAGTGGTCGTTTGCAGGCGATTACGCGAGGCGACCGGTCCAGGATCGGCCACGCGGCCCCGTTTGATGGAGTCCTGCACGCTCGCCACAATCAGGCGCGCACCCTCGGCCCGGACCTGCGCGTCCCGGTATTCGAGCACCTCGGGGAAGTTGTGCCCCGTGTCCACGTGGAGGACGGGAAAGGGGATCTTCCCGGGCTTGAACGCCTTCGCAGCCAGATGCAACAGGACCGCCGAGTCCTTTCCTCCACTGAAGAGAAGGACCGGGCGCTCGGATTCGGCCGCCACCTCTCGGATGATGAAGATGGCCAGCGACTCGAGGAGGTCCAGGTGGCCGAGGGGGTGTTCGACCGGCCTGACCAGGGCGGTTACCGATCCACCGGGCCGGACCGCGACAGGCCCTGTGGCGGTGTGATCCTGGGGGGAGCGGAAGGCGGCGGAGGTATCCATGGAGTCTCTCAAATCATGACCATTTTGGTCATGTATACTAAAGCTTGCATTCGGACGGGCGTCAAGCGCCGGCGGCGGGCCCCCGAAACGGCCCGACGCCCCGTGGAGAAAGGTGAGGGTTCTGTGGCCGAGACCAACGTGAGCGAGCAGCTGTTGAGCGCTGAAGATCTTGCCGTGACCAGCGACGGTTTCGAGTCCGCACCTGCCAGCTCCGTGATCAGATGGGCGATCGACGCCTTCGGCGACTCCTTGGTGCTGGCGGCCTCGTTCGAGGACATTGTGTTGATCGACCTGGTCACCAAGGTCGCACCGGCAGTCGAGGTCGTTTTCTTGGACACGGAGGCGCACTTTCCCGAGACGTTGGGCTTCGTCGAGGATATGCGGGAGCGCTACGGCCTCAATCTCACCGTGACGAAGCCCGGCCCCGAAGCCGCCGCGTACCCGTGCGGATCCGACCAGTGCTGCCAGTTCCGCAAGGTGGAGCCGCTCCGGCGTGCGCTCGCCGGGAAGCGAGCGTGGTTGACCTCGCTCAAACGATCGGACGGCCCCAGCCGCGCCGGTGCACCGATCGTGAGCTGGGACGCCGGGTTCGGACTCGTCAAGATCAACCCGCTGGCGACCTGGACCGAAGACGACGTCTCCTCCTACCTCGCCGACCACGATCTCCCCGTGCACCCGCTCATTTCCCGCGGGTATCGCTCCATCGGATGCGCACCGACGACGCGTCCGGTGGCGGAGGGCGAGGACGCCCGTGCCGGTCGCTGGGCCGGTGCCGACAAGTCCGAGTGCGGCTTGCACGTCTAGTGCCGCGCGACCTCGACAATCCCTATGGGATGGAGTTCCGCGGCCGGCGTGATCGCGGGCTCAAGTTCATCAGGCCCTACCGGAACATCGGCGAGCTCAACCCGACCGAGCAGCTGAAGCTGTCCCGGCACCCCTTCGAGGTGGCACAGGCGGTGATCGATACCTACAGCAAGCAGGGTCCTGGCTCCATCAATTCGGTGCCCGGAGAGATGGAGCGGCTCAAGTGGGTTGGCATGTATCCCCAGCGCCAGGGGGGCGATGCCTTCATGATGCGCATCAAGATCCCGGGCGGAGTGATGACCGCGGCCCAGGTCCGGGAGATCGGCGTGGCGGCCGACGCGTTCGCCGAGGGTCCCGATGACAGCCCCATCTTCGGGAACCGCTATGCCGACCTCACGACGAGGCAGGACATTCAGCTCCACTGGATTCGCATCGCCGACGTCCCCCGCATCTGGCAGCGCTTCTGGGACGTCGGCCTCACCACGGTCCAGGCGTGTGGCGACTCGGCGCGCAACGTGTGCTCGTGCCCCGTGTCCGGCATCGACGAGAAGGAGGTCGTCGCGGCGCTTCCCGTGGCCGAAGCCATCTCGGCCTTCTTCACCGGTAACCGCGAGTACGCCAACCTGCCGAGAAAGTTCAAGATCGCCGTCACGGGCTGCACCGAGGACTGCGCCCGCGTCGAAATCAACGACATCGGTCTGTGGCCGGCGGAGCATGCGGACGGCACCGTTGGCTTCAACGTCCTCATCGGTGGTGGTCTCTCCGACGGCGAGCGCATGGCCTCCGACATCGACGTCTTCATTGAGCCCGTTCAGGCCGTCGAGCTCAGTCGTGGCGTCGCGCAGCTCTTCGGGGAGCTGGGGAATCGCGAGAACCGCGGCTTGGCCCGCATGCGCTACCTGGCCGAAGAGCTCGGTCCCGAGGGATTCAGGGCCGCCCTCGACGAGCGCACCAACTTCGCGCTGAAGCAGGCCGGCCGCGAGTTGACCACGGCGTTCAGGGGCGACCATGTCGGCGTCCACCCCCAGAAGCAGGCGGGCCTTGTCTATGTGGGTTGCTCGGTCCCCGTGGGTCGGATGCACGGCATCGACCTGGTCGAGCTGGCGCGCGTGGCCGAGACGTACGGCGATGGCGGTGTTCGGATCGGCACCGACCAGAACTTCATTGTGTCGGGCGTCCCCGAAGAACGACTCGACGATCTGCTGGCCGAACCCCTCATGCAGACGTATTCGCCATTTCCCGGACCTTTCGAGCGCGGCGTCGTCGCCTGCACCGGGTCCGAGTTCTGCCGTTTTGCTGTCGTGGAGACGAAGGAGCGCGCCGTGAAGTGGGCGCGGACCCTGGACGCCCAGCTGTCATCCGATCATGAGGACGGCACGGTCCGGGACGACGCGGGGGTGATCCGGATGCACTTTTCGGGCTGCTCCGCCTCGTGCGCCCAACCGCAGATCGCAGACATCGGCTTCCGGGGCGACATCGCGCACGTCGACGAGCACATCGAGGAGGCCGTCGACATCGGGTTGGGTGGTTCGCTGGGACCCGATGCGGCGTTCATCGACTGGGTGGAAGGCGCCATGCCGGTTGACCGTGTGCCAGACGCGCTGCTCCGCGTGGTGAACCGATATCGCGAGGAACGCCGGCCCGGCGAGCCCTTCTACCTCTGGTCCCGCCGGACCAACGCGGACGAGCTCCGCTCCACTCTGGTCGGCGCCGCCCAGGCTGTGACCTCGTGAAGCGCTATCGCATCCGAGAGCAGATGAACGGGATCACCGAGCCTCCCGGCAAGGTGTGGTTCTGGGAGCTGGAAGCCGGCGTGATTCACGCCGACCGCTGCATCCAGTGCGGGACGTGCGTCGCCGTCTGCCCCTCGAACTCCATCGGCGTCAACGAGGACACCGATCTGCCGGAGCTGGTCAAGATGTGCACCGGCTGCTCGCTTTGTTGGGACTTCTGCCCCCGGGGCGGCCTTCGCTACGAGGCACTCTGGCCGCCGTCGACAGCGGAGTCGGGAGAGGACGCCGAGGTACAGCCCGCCCAGGTCCGTTCCGACTCGTCGGACACGTACTGGAAGATCAGCGGTGGGCCGCCCGCAGAGGGCTTGGGCGCGGTGGTGGAGTCCTATGCGGTGAGGGCGGGTGCGCTGATCGACGACGCACAGGACGGTGGTGCTGTCAGCGCGCTCCTCATCGGCCTCTTGGCCGCAGGGGAGATCGACGGCGCGCTCGTCTCCAAGCCGAGCAGCGATCCCGACGAGCAGTGGAAGGGCATCGCCACCATTGCCACCACGCCCGGAGAGATCAGCGCCGCCTCCGGCAGCTTCTACAACCAGACGATGGCGTTGGCCGAACTCGACCTGTCCCGCTATGCGCTGCCCCCCAAACCACGGATCGCTGTGGTGGGAACGCCTTGTGAGATCCAAGGATTGCGGGCGATGCAGGCCCGCCGCTGGCCCACCGGAGCTCATCGCGTGGATGCCGTCGTATTGACGATCGCGCTGATGTGCACGAAGAATTTCGACTACGAGGCGCTCACCCTACGAGAGCTTCGGGACAAGCGTGGTGTTGATCTGGACCGCGTGTCCAAAATGGACGTCATCCGAGGCCGCATGATCGTTGAGTACCGCGACGGAGAACTGGCGGTCGACGAGCCGGTCAAGGATTTCCATGGGGCGGCACTGAAGGGTTGCGACGAGTGCGCCGACTTCCTCGGCCGCTCGGCCGACATCTCGGTTGGCAGCGTCGGGTCCATGAACGGCTGGACGAGCGTCATCATCCGGACCGAGCGCGGGCGACTGGCTTTCCAGGCCGCCCGCGCCAAGTTGGATGTGCGGGGACTCGACGACCCTGCGGCGCTCCTGCGATTGGATGCGCTGGACAAGAAGATCGCCGGCAGGACGTTGCAGCGCAAGCTCGATCCGGATGCGCCGCTCTTCATCGACTTCGACGAGCACGTCCGGGCCTATGAAGGCTCGGACCGACAGCCCGTCTTCATCAGACATTGACCGTTGCCGCGGTTCCGGTTCTGCATGTTCCTGACGAGCCCACCGCCCGAGCCGAAGGCTGGTTGCACGCTGTCCTCGACGGACAAGAGTTGAGTGACGTCATCGTTAACGATGAACACGGGATCACCGCGTGGTTCTGGAGCCGCTGGCGAGCGCTCGCGTCCGTTGGTCTGAACGAGGAAGAGCTGGGCCGGATCCTGTTGGGATACAAGAGAGAGGTGTGGCTCTGGCTGGCCGGCGAACGGACGTGGGTGCAGTGTTGCTCCGGACTCATCGGTCGCATCAACCGGCGTCTGGCGGGTGGTGGCGCCGGCGCCAAGGGGTGACTGCGCCCGGGCCACTCGAAGCCATCGCGCTGCGTGGCGTCACGGTGCAGCGAGAAGGTGTCCCCGTGTTGCGGGGGATCGATTGGCGCATCGAGTCCGGCGAACGCTGGGTCGTCCTCGGTCCGAACGGTTCGGGCAAGACGACGCTACTGCAGGTGGCTGCCGCACGGCTCTGGCCGACGGCCGGCACGGTGGAAGTTCTCGGTGCCCGCCTGGGGTCGGTGGACGTCCGAAGCCTACGACCACGCGTTGCGCTCGTCAGTGGTGCCGTCACGCGCCAGCTGCGGGCAGACCTCGTGGCGCGGGACGTGGTCGTCAGCGGTCGCCACGGCGCGCTCGAGACGTGGTGGAACCGCTACACGCAAGGAGACTTGGACAAGGCGGACGGCCTTCTGGAACTCGGCGGCGTGGGCGACATCGGCGACCGCGCGTTCGGGGTGATTTCTGAGGGCGAGCGCCAACAGGTGCTCCTGGCTCGGGCTCTCATGAGCGATCCTGAGCTGCTGCTGCTCGACGAACCGTTCGCCGGCCTCGACCTCGGAGCCCGGGAGCGGTTGTTGGTCCGGCTCACCGCGCTGGCGTGTGATCCCGGCAATCCACCGATCGTCCTCGTCACCCATCACTGCGAGGAGATCCCGCCCGGGTTCACCCACGGTGGACTTCTCTCCGATGGCGCACTCGTGGCGGCGGGCTCGCTGTCTGACGTCGTGACCTCGGAGCGCGTCTCGGCATGCTTCGGGGTGGCGGTCGCCGTGGGGTGCACGGAGGGACGGTGGTGGAGCCGCGCCGCCTGAAGGTCGTGGCCGATCCGGTGAGCCGGGCGACCCACGCAGGTCTTGATTCGGTCGGCCGCTGAGGGTACAACCGAAAGCACAGGAGAAGTGCCGACGAGGTCGGCGCTGTGGCATTTCCCCACCATCCACCATTTGTAAAGGCTCGTTCACTAGGGTTTTTACCCGGAGCGAAGGTAGGTCGTCGGGGAGTGACGGTTGTGATCCTGCTGGTCCTCGTAGTGCTTTTGTGGGTGGCAGTTCTGGCCCCGAGCGCTTGGCGGAGATTTGGTGAGCGCCAAGGGGTCGGGTCCATCGACCACTTCCATCACCAGTTGCAGCTCCTTGAACATGCCGGGCCCAAGACCGTGGCGCCGGCTTACCGCCTGCACACGGCCACGCCCGGCGGCAGCCCCTCGGATGTGGTGGATCTGTCGGTGGACTCGTCGCGGCCGAAGTTGGTGCTCTTGCGACCGACCGAGGACGCGGCGGCGGCGGATGTCGACGGTGGCGATGGTTCGCACTACGAGCGCGTGGGAGTACTCGACCGGCCCGAGCCCGTCTGCCTGCCAGAAGTGACCGTGTCCGCGCAATCGTTTCGCCGTGAGCAAGCACGACGCCGCTGCACCATGTTGTTGCGCTGCCTGGCCGGGGTGGCCATCTCTACCGGGATAATCGGACTGTTTCCCGGGATGCACCTGGCCTTTGTCATCACTGTGCTCTCAGGGTTGGCGGCACTGGGGCTCGTCGGGTTGATCGCGTACGCCAAGGAGCTCGAAGCCGAGCAGATTCGCCGCCGCACCCGGCGTCAGGACTCTGTTGCAATGCCGCCGGCGGAGGGGTTGGCGACGGCGGGATACCCCGGCGCTTGGGACGATGACGAGTTCGAGATGCCTCGGGTGGCCGCTCGCTGAGCGCACCCAGCTCGTCGGTGCCGCCCGACCAGGTCCTCCGGGGGGCGCGCCAGGTCCCGACTATTCTGGAAGCGCCGGGGGTGTAGCTCAGCTGGCAGAGCGCTACGTTCGCAATGTAGAGGCCGTGGGTTCGAATCCCATCACCTCCACCATTTATTTAGGTGGATCCCCTAGAGAGTCCAGATTTTGCTGGATTTTCGCGGCCGCGGGCCGAATTATCCACAGGGTTTAAGGACGTATTTGTGGACGGGTGATCAAATCTGCCCCAGGCAGCGTTATGCAGCTGATCCCGCGCCATCCTGGCGACAGGCTTGAGGTTTGCGCCATGGCTGCTGAGGTCGGTTTGTGTTGCCGTGGGCTGCCTACCGCAGCTATGGCGGCTGCTGTGATCATCGGTGCTAGTCGAATCTTTGGCACGAAGGCGACGAGATGGGCGCCAGTAGCCTCTGTTCCGTGAGCGACTTCGCCGTTGGTGTCGCGTCAGTCGGAGCTGGCTACACCACCTTTATGGCCTCAGGGAGTGGGGCGGCCCTTGTTGACTTCGGCGCGCCAAGGGGCAGAGACGCGCTGCAAGCACTCGAGCGATTCTCGGACCGTCGCCGTCCGCGCCCCAGCCATTGGTGGCCGTGGTGGCGTTGGTGGCCCGGACCCGAGTTCACGGAGTTCGTCGTCTCACACCCACACGCTGACCACTACTCCGGTCTCCTTCGGCTGGCGAAAGTGCAGTCCGCCAACGGTCGTCAGGAAAGCCTGATCCGACCCGGAGGCACCTTCTTCTATCCGAAGGTCCCAAGGAACAGTGAAGCGCAACGGCTTGTGTTCTTTCTGTCTCAGTTGAACCAAGTGATCTCCTCCCTGCCTGAGAACGTCTTGGGCCGCGCGGTTGCTGCGACGTCTGACGGTCCCATCCGCGGACAGCCACTGACGCGCGGCGATGAAATCGAGCTCGCCGGGGTCCACGTCGATGTTCTGTGGCCACCTCCTTTGCTGGATGAACGCACGACGGCTCGGCTACGGAACCTGGTGCGTGAGTACGAGCAGATTGCCGAAGAGGCTGCGGAGCGAGGCGACGAGCGGCTGATCCGTGCGGCCGAGGCAGTAAGGGAGCCAACCGATGACTTGCGTATGACTGAGCGCCTCTACGGCATACCCGAGGATCGCGAACAATTCGGTCTGTCCGAGATAGATGAAGACTTCTCTGAAAAAGGTGAGAGGGACCGGCCCAATCATCTCGACGATCGAGGTTTCGATGCTCGACTTCGCCAACTCAGGAACGCGATCTCTCGCGGAGCGAACTTGTTGTCGTTAGTACTCGTCACCAGACCACAGCGGTACGTCTTCCTGGGAGATATCGACGAGTCGCTGCACCCGGACATAATCGGCGATCTGGTCGACCAAGATCACGAGCTACTTCTCTCGGCACATCACGGTACCCATCTCGGTCCTGATCTCCTTCGTCTACAGAGTCGCTATGTGGTGAGTAGTGTGGGTCCGCCGAGGCTTGATCATCGGGTTCGGCCCGAATACGCGTCGATCGGAACGCACCTTCGCACCGACAAGGCCGGCGATGTGATGATCTGGATGAACGATGCTGGAACGCATATCGCAACATGCGACTGCTGATCTGGGGCCCACGGTCTGCAAGTGACCGGCCTTGCAGAGGCAAGGGTGGTGAGGATGACCCAGAGCCCGAGTCGTGGACGCCGGAGGCAGAGGCAATCTGTTCGGCTCATAACTGGGAGATCGCTGGTTCAACAATTACCCCCGCACTCTTGAATCGCTGGTCGGCGCGTCTGCCGCATAGGACACAGGCGCCTGGCCAGCGGTTTCACAGTCGAGTCTTCGGATGGCACGTGGTGCATGTGGCAGCACCGGGCATGCCCTAGGCAGTTGCACTACTCAAATGTTTTGTCGGCCATCGCAAAACTTCGATCGAGGTGCTCTACAGATAACCGCTGGTTCGAGCCATTCGCCCACTTGCTGTTGGCAGCTTTACAACATCTGCCCAGCTCATGAATCCAATGTCTTCTCCGCTATTCAGCGCTCCAAGAACAGGCCTCGATCGGATGCGATGTAGGTCAACGCGGTCTTTGCGATTTTAACGGTTGCTGTGTTAGCGAGGCTGGCGCTGGCGGTTTTGAGTCATGACCTTGTGAGTCTGATTAGCGGTCAGAGCTGGCGAAGGCAGTGGCGTCAGCGCTCCGCGGTCGGCGCGCATCCCGTCGAGAACCATCACGAGATACCTGCGGTACAGCGTGGGCGCAAGGGTGCGGGTGCTATCCATGACGCCCGTCAGGGCCAACTGCAGAAAGATCACATCGCTTTGGTTAAAATCAGATCGCAGGATCCCTTGCTGTTTGGCGCGATCGACCATCTTCTTGATCAGGGGAGCGATCCGGTCTCGAGCTTCGTTGACTCGTCTCTGGCCGAGGTGCGGGCTATTCATGATCTGTGTCAGTCCCCGGTCACCGAACTGCATCTCAAGTGACCGTTCGAGAAAGGTCACCAATGCCTGCCAGGCATCCGGTTCAGCCAAGGCCTCATTTGCAAGTGCGGCTACGTCCTGAAGACGCTGCTCAAAGAGGGCATCGATAACTTCTTCTTTGTTCGCAAAGCGGCGATAGGCAGTACCGACCCCGACGCCAGCGTGGTGCGCGATGTCGTTAAGGGTCACGTTGAAGCCACGCTCCGCGAAGAGTTCGCTGGCGGCCGCCAGCAGGCGCTCACGGTTGAGGGCAGCATCCTTTCGCAGCGTGGGCTGGGCTGTCGTGGCCATGCTCTCATTCTAACACGGAAGTGGATAGACAATATCCGTTTGTGTGTTACAGTGGACATAAGCGGATACGAGATATCCGGTCACGAAGCCCAACAGGAATGGCCAGGAGCTGTCCGCCAGGGGCTCACTCGCATATAGCGGCAATGAAATCGAAGGGAGAAACACCATGAATTACATCAAGCTCGGGGGCGCCCTCGAGGTGTCCCGTATCGGCCTCGGGGCCATGGGGATGTCAGCTGCCTACACCGGCGCTGGACAGGACGAGGCGGAGTCGATCCGAACGATTCACCGGGCCCTTGACCTCGGTGTCACCTTCATCGACACGGCGGAGGTGTACGGGCCCTATACGAATGAGGAGCTGGTCGGCCGTGCCATCAAAGGTCGCCGCCATGAGATCGCCCTCGCCACCAAGTTCGGGTTCATATCCAACCGCCCAGGTGTCCAGGGCATGGACAGCACCCCGGAGAACATTCGACTTGCCATCGAGGGTTCGCTCCGGCGACTTGGGACCGACTACATCGACCTGTACTACCAGCACCGGGTCGATCCGAATACCCCGATCGAAGAGACGGTCGGCGCGCTTGCTGAGCTAGTCAAAGAAGGCAAAATTCGCCATATTGGCCTATCCGAGGCGTGGGTCGACAACATCCGCCGCGCTCACGCTGTCCACCCCATCACGGCCTTGCAGTCCGAATACTCGCTATTTACCCGTGACCTTGAAAACGAGGTCCTGCCGGTCCTCCGCGAGCTAGGCATTGGGCTTGTTCCGTACTCTCCGCTCGGTCACGGCCTCCTGACGGGACAAATCCACTCACTCGATGACATGGCCGAGGACGACTGGCGACGTACAAACCCACGCTTTATGGGCGAGAACTTCGACCGCAACATGGCGCTCGTCCGCGAGGTCGAGCAGATCGCAGCCGAAGCTGGTGCCACGCCTGCGCAGGTTGCCTCGCGTGGCTGCTTGCTAAGGGTGACGACATCGCCCCGATCCCCGGCACCAAGCGCGTCAGCCGGCTTGAAGAGAACATCGCAGCCGACGACGTGGTCCTCACCGCCGACCAGATTGCTCGACTAAACGCCCTACCCGCGCCGGCTGGCGACCATCACAACGAGGCCCAGTCGCGCACGCTCGACAGAGGAGAGAACACAAAATGACCCACTCCGAGGATCCTGGCTTCGTAAACCAAGGCCTCGATCAGATCGCGGTCGTGATCGGTTCGGGCGCGATCGCGCAAGCCATCGTGCGGCGCATCGGCATCGACAAGACGATCTTGCTCGCCGACATCAACGACGACGCCGCCCAGGCGGCAGCAACTGCGCTGGCCGACGTAGGCTTTCGCACCCAGTCGGCTCATGTCGATGTGTCGTCTGGTGAGTCAGTCGCCGCGCTGGCCGCTGAGGCCGACGCGCTCGGCACCGTCGTCTACGTTGTTCACACAGCCGGACTGTCACCCGCGCAAGCGACTCCAGAGGCCATCGTCGCCGTCGACCTCGTCGGTACGGCATACGTCCTGGAGGAGTTTGGTCGCATCATCGCTCGTGGAGGCTCCGGCGTTGTCATCTCCAGTCAGGCTGGACACATGCTGCCGGCGCTGCCGCGGGAGCAGAACGAGGCGCTTAGTCGAACGCCAGCCTCCGAGCTTGACCAGCTGCCATTCCTGCAGCCGGACGCCATCATCAACTCTGGCATCGCTTACACGGTGTCGAACGCGCGAACACCTTGCGCGTCCAAGCGGCCAGTGTCGAGTGGGGCGACCGAGGAGCACGGCTGAACTCCCTCAGCCCAGGCATCATCATGACGCCCTTGCCAGAGACGAACTGAGCGGCCCTGGCGGTGAGGGCTACCAGCAGATGATCCGGGCATCCGCTTCCGGTCGTGTCGGCACACCCGACGAAGTTGGTGCGGCGGCCGCGTTCCTCATGGGACGCGACGGCAGTTTCATCACCGGAGCGGACCTGCTCATCGACGGGGGAGTCATCGCAGCGATCGCCGCCGGCCGCTACGAGCTGACGATGGGGGGATAAGGAGACAGCAATGGAACACATTCAGCCACACATGAGCCTGGGACCTGCTGACTGGTTCACTGGCGATGTCTTTCCGACCATCGTTCTTACCGGCACAGATCCATCGCGGGTCCGAATGGCCTCCGTCCACTTCTCACCCTGTGCACGAACGGCTTGGCACTCGCACGCCCTAGGCCAGTACCTTCACATCGTCGAGGGAACGGCGTTGGTTCAGGAGCGGGGCGAACCGGTCGTTGCGTGACGACACGCTTCTCGTGCGAGGAAGCACCGACGAAGACAGCCATTCGTTTGGCGACGTCCGGCGTCGCTATCCAGTCGCGAAAGTGAGTGGCCCGGGTTCTCCATAAAACCCGGCCGATTCGGTTCAGACATTGCTGGGCCACAAACGGTGGTATTCGACCCGTCCCTTCCGGGCCCTTCCATGTCGGGCGTTCCGGCGGTCCACCAGGGCGGCGAGACAAGCGGACCTTGGTCTCAGGCTTGAGGACGTTCACTCCTGTCCGCTGGCGAGCCTTCCTGCTGCGATTGGTCCTATTAGCGCAGCTCATAGCTTCGGCACCTAAAGAACGCCTTACCCACTACTGCGGACGCAGTACCAGTAATGACTGCGGTGGGAGGACGATACTTCGGGCGCTCCTCTTCAGACTTAGACGCACTACTCCAACCCCGGAAGGTGCTCTCATGTTGATCAGCCTCGCTCAGTTCTGTACTCGCAGGCGCAGGGCCGTCATCGGGGGGTGGATCGCCTTGCTCGTCGTGCTCGGTGGCATCCTCGGGGTCGCCGGCACCGCCTTCAGCAACTCGGATCGGCTGCCCGCATCCGACTCAGCTACCGCCTACGCCCTCTTGGCGAAGGCAGGAAGCAATGCTGCGTCGGCGACTCCGGGCATCATCGTTTGGCACTCACCCAATGAGGCCGCCATCTCCTCTTCTGCACACTCCAAGATCATCCCGATGTTGGACAAGGTGTCCCACGTCCCCGGTGTCGTGAAGGTCATCAGTCCGTTTACAGCGGCTGGTGCCGACGAGATCAGCAGGGATGGACACACCGCTTACGCAACCGTCATCTTTAGTTCGACCAAGCACGCCGCTGAGGCGGAGACTCTCGCCAAGGGCGCCAACAGTGCGCAGCTCAGCGTCGAGACGGGCGACACGGCATTCACCAAGGTTGGGGGTGCCGGTGCCAGCGACGTGGTCGGCGTCCTGGCTGCGCTTTTGATCCTCTTACTGGTGTTCCGGTCGGTGTGGGCCGCCCTGCTGCCGATCATCACCGGCGTCGCCGGAGTCGGTATCTCGTCCCTCGTGGTCTTGCTGTTGTCGCACGTTGTCACCATCCCGAGCGTTGCTCCCGAACTGTCGTCGCTCATTGGCCTCGGAGTCGGTATCGACTACGCACTCCTCGTCGTCAATCGTCACCGCAAGGCGCTACGAGCGGGGGCAGACGTCCCGACGGCGATCAGTTCGGCGATGAACACCTCTGGACGAGCAGTCCTGTTCGCCGGTGGAACTGTGGTCATCGCACTCCTGGGCATGCTGGTACTCAACGCAGGGTTCCTCTCGGGCATGGCCATTGCCGCGAGTGTGACCGTTGCCATCACTGTCATCGGCGCCGTGACGCTGCTCCCAGCCCTGCTGGCCACGCTGGGACGCAAGGTGCTCCCGAAATCGGAACGCTCGACCACCCTTCCAATCGTGACGGCCAAGAGAACAACAAAATCGGTTGCGTCGCCCGATGGCGGATTGTTCGGCCGGTGGGCGCACGTCGTGCAACGTCGCCCGGTCGTCACTGGTGGACTCGCTCTCATCGCATTGGTGGCTCTAGCCAGTCCCTTCCTCTCCATGCGTCTGGGATCCGCCGATGCGAGCAGCGATCCGACCGGATCGGTCACACGCAGCTACTACGACACGATGTCGAGTGCCTTCGGTGACGGATTCCAGTCCCAGCTCCTGTTGGTGGCGCAAACCCCCGACGCCCAGGCCAAGACGGCATGGCATTCGCTCGTCGAGGAGTTGCCCACGGTCAAGGGTGTGGCATCGGTCAGTGCGCCCACCGTTTTGGGCGATGGCAGCCTTTCCTACGTGAACGTGGTCCCAACCACGACGGCTCAGGCTCAGGCCACGTCCACGCTGGTTAGTTCGCTGCGCTCGACGTCGATCACGAAAGCAGAGGAGGGAACTGACCTCCGGGTCCATGTGGGCGGAGTCACAGCTAGTACTATCGATTATGCCAACGCACTCAAGCACAAGCTCCCGCTGTTCCTTGCCATCATTGCCGGACTCGGCTTCCTGCTCCTGATGTTGGCCTTCCGTAGCATCCTCATTCCAGCGTTCGGTGCGATCGGCAACGTCTTGACCATTGGCGTGGCCCTCGGAGCCACAGTGGCCTTGTTCCAATGGGGTTGGGGACCGACGCTCATCGGTGTGGGAGGACCTGCACCGCTCGAATACGTCGTCGCCATCTTGATTATGGGCGTGGTATTCGGGCTTTCGATGGACTACCACGTCTTCATGGTCAGTCGGATGCACGAGGAATGGACCAAGACCAAGCAGAACAAGCGAGCGATCGCCGTCGGAATCAAGGAGACGGGTCCCGTCATCCTCACCGCCGCCGGCATCATGGCGTGTGTGTTCGCAAGCTTCGGGCTATCGGGTCAGCGGGTCACCGCAGAGTTCGGTGTCGGACTCGCCGTGGCAGTCCTAGTGGATGTGGTCCTCGTCCGGATGACTTTGCTCCCAGCCGTCATGGGTCTGTGCGGTAACCGCAACTGGGTCCTCCCTTCTTGGCTCGACCGAGTGATGCCGCACGTCTCGATGGAAGGGCCGGCCATCTTTACCGACCTGTCCGCCCCGACGCCTGTCGGTCCCGAGGTTCAAGTACCCGAGCCCAGCCCAGTCGGCTAGTGCAACTTCACGCTGGATTGGCTGGGGCGCTGAAGTGCTGCTCCGAGAGATACGGTCGCTGAATGCGGTCGACGTCCAGGCTCGTCAGTGCCTCGTGGTGGAAGGGTCACCACGAGGCACTGCTGACTGTCGCTCCTCTGCTCGTCATGGTGATCAGCGGCTATCCCACTCGACGAGTGGGGTGGCAGTGGGAACTCATCCTGATCGCTCTTGCATGGCTTCCGTTGGTGGTGCGGAACCGATGGCCAGTTCTCGTACTTGTCGTCGTTGCTGCGGTCGATACGGTCAGCATCGGCGTCGCCGGTCATGCCCACCCCCCGGCGAGCGTGGTTCCTGTCTCGACAATGCTTGCTCTGTATACGGTCAGTGTCCGGGCTTCTGCCGGTCGAGTATGGAGCATCGCCGCAGTGGTCGGAACCGTGCAGTTCGTTGTGGCACTCACAACGAAGTTGCCTCTGACGCAAGACCTTCTCTATCTCAACTGGGTCCTCGTCGCCACCATCGTTGGACAACTCGTTCGAGAGCGGCGGACCAAGATGGCCGCCGCCGATCAACGTGCCGTGGCAGCCGAGAGTAGCAAGGAGGCGGAGGCGGCTCGTCGTGTGATTGCCGAGCGCATGCGCATCGCCCGTGAACTCCACGACGTCCTCGCCCACCACATCGCAGTCGTGAATGCGCAAGCAGGGGTGGCGGAATACCTACTAGAGACCGATCCGACCGCCGCCCGTGAGGCGCTCAGCGGTATTGCGAAGAATAGCCGTGCGGCCCTCGACGAGCTGCGAATGACCCTCGGGCTGCTGCGCAGTGACGCTGCCGACGAGCAGGAGGATCGACTACTTCCGTCGCCAACGATCGAACAGCTCGACGGCCTGCTGAGCACGTACATCGACGCAGGAATGACACTGTCCGTCGACGTCCGTGGCACGCCTCATGAGGTCAGTGCGGCGGCAGAACTGGCACTGGTGCGGATCATTCAGGAGGCGTTGACCAACGCCACCAAACACGCTCCAGACAGTTCTGTGACGCTCGAACTCGACTGGTCGGCCGACTCAGTCCGGCTAAGTGTGACCAATGTGCGCCCGACCCGCCCGGGATCGTCGGACCACGAAGGAACAGGCCACGGGCTGATCGGGATGCGTGAGCGGGCTGCTATCGCTGATGGCTCAATCAGCGCCGGCCCCACCCCAGAGGGCGGCTATCGGGTAACGGCTGCGTTTCCCACGAGCCACGCCACTGCCAACGAGGCTCGAAGGGCAACAGTCGGTGAACCGCATTCCGCAAGGCGGGCAGACGGAATCATGACAATCCGGGTCTTACTGGCTGACGACCAAGCCTTGCTCCGGGCCACGTTCCGCCTGCTCATTGACTCGACTTCGGACATGGAGGTAGTCGGAGAGGCGGCCACCGGAGCAGAGGCCGTGATTCTCTGTCGCACCGAGAAAGCAGACGTCATTCTGATGGACATTCGGATGCCCGAGCTTGACGGCATCGAAGCCACTCGCAGGATTACGGGCACCCCGGGCCTTGCTCAGGTGAAGATTGTCATCCTCACGACTTTCGAGACCGAAGACCTCATTGTCGATGCGCTGCGAGCTGGCGCCAGCGCCTACCTCGGCAAGGACGTGGACCCGGCGACATTGCTGGATGCGATCCGCAAGGTCGTAGTCGGAGACACCTTGCTGACGCCCTTCGCCACGAGAGCGTTGATCTCTCGTGTGCTAACGCAATCCGGAGGCGGAACGAGCGACATCGCTGTGCTCGATCGCCTTACGCCACGAGAGCGAGAGGTCCTCACATTGGTGGCACTCGGTCTTTCCAACGAACAGATTGCGCAACGGATCTACATCAGTCCCACAACAGCAAAGACGCACGTCAACCGCACCATGATGAAACTTGGTGCTCGGGACCGCGCCCAGCTCGTCATCTTCGCCTACGAGACCGGCGTTGTTCGCCCAGGCACTTGAGCAATCCTTGGCCGGGGTGCTACGGGTGAACATTGGCAATGACGGTCGATTGTGACGGAGATGCAGTTCGTCGATCAGATTTCTCAGTATCGGTCATTGGCCGCGTCGCTTTGAGGCTCGCGAGGATGGCGGAGCTCTTGTGCCTCCTCGAGTGTCACCTCGCTGGGTATCTTGCCGAAGGGTCCGACGGGTGATCTGTCTGCCGCGGGCTGTGGCCTGAGACGTAGGCGCGGGTGCCGCGGATGCGGACCCAGGCAAACGGGATCTCGACCCCGCTGGAAGGGCAGCCTCCGCAGGGTCAGTCCCAGCTGATCGACTTGCCGTTCTACGTCCATGGGTCACAGCTTGCTCGACTACTGACTGGGACGGGGACGGATACGCACTAAGAGCGACGACCTCTATCCGGTAGAGACTGCCTTGGCTCGCGTGCCGCTCGCTACGTGCTCGCTTCCCAAGTTCAAGGTCAACCCCTGATCATGAAGTTCTGGAGCGAGTCCAGTCCGTCGCCAGTAACTCTTCTACGACGCGCGAGTCCGGCGTAGACGCCTCGCGGCTACCACCTCAGTCCTGGCCTCCTGTGTGTTCGAGCTTGGCCCATATGCGCGTGAGGGCAGCGATGTCGGCGTCGTCGAGAGGGTCGACGAAGTACTTCTTGACTGACTCTTCGAAGCTCCGCTTGGCCGTTTCGGCGAAGTCTCGTCCGCTCTCAGTGAAGCTGATGAGTGACACCCGTCCGTCGCCTTGGTCGGCGCCGCGTTGGAGATGCCCGGCGTCGATGAGGTCCTGGACCAACCGTGATGCTCTCGTCGGGCTCACGCTGACCAGTTCGCCGGACAGGGCTCGGATCGACTGAGGCTCGGTCTCTAAGAGCCAGCAGAGGATCTCGAACGCGCTGAAGGAGATCTTGTACTGCTCCAACAGCACGGCGTCCATCCGCCCGGTGACCGTCGCGTGGGTGAAAAGGAGAGCGAACCAGGCCTTGACCTGGTCCTGGGAGAGGAGCTGGGGCTTCGATGCGGGCGCCTTCATACCGATCACCATACCGCAATCTAGATGCTGGGACGATTGCATGCGCCTGCACGCATCTGTTAGGGTGGGTCCATGACTCACCGAATCTTCCCAATGGCGCAGGTCTGAAATGCCAGACTTCGGCCACCACCTCGAGTTCGCTAGTTTTCCCGAGCCGAAGAGCACACCACCGACCTACGCCCTCGATCTGGCCATGCAAAGCGAACGATGGGGCTACGACTTGGTCGCCATCCAGGACCACCCCTACCAGGGCGGCTACCTCGACACGGTGACGCTCATGAGCTGGGTCGCGGCCAAGACCGACCGGATCCGGGTCGTGTCCAATGTGCTCAATATGGCGCTGCGGTCCCCAGTCATTGTCGCCAAGACCGCGGCCACCCTCGATCTGCTCAGCGACGGGCGCTTCGAACTCGGAATGGGCGCCGGGTTCTTCTGGGACGCCATCGAGTCCGTCGGGGGACGGCGTCTCAAGCCAGCGCAAGCCACCACCGCACTGGAGGAGGCCATCGACATCATTCGCGGTGCCTGGAACGCTCATGACCCGACTCCGCTGAACTACCGCGGAGCGACCCATTCGGTAGCCGGAATGCAACGAGGTCCTAGTCCGAGTCATCCGCTGCCAATCTGGATCGGCGCGATGAAGCCTCGCATGCTCGGACTTGTCGGTCGAAAGGCCGATGGGTGGACGGCCTCACTTGGGCAGAATCAGTCCCGTAGCGAATGGCAGGCGGCCAGCAGGTTGATCGACGAGGCTGCAACTGAGGTCGGCCGCGCTCCCGCGGAGATTCGTCGGATGGCCGCCATCGTCGGCGCCTTCGGATCCTCGAGTTCGTTTCTCGAGGGGTCCCCTTCACAGTGGGTTGACCAACTGCTTCCTAGTGTCATTGAAGACGGGGTCGGGACCTTCCTGCTCGCCACCGGCGACCGACCGATTCTCGAACGATTCGCCGCGGAGGTCATTCCAGGGCTCCGCCTAGCAGTTGATCACGAACGTCGTCGGACAGGCTCGAAATAACGCCGCGCTCATCACCCGACGCAGGCACCCGACGCGCCCGACTCGCTCGACGCGGACCGGACCAGAAGAGAATCCCAGAGAAAGGAACAGCACACATCATGACCAGCATCAGCATCATCGGACTCGGGACCTACGCGGGCGCCATAGGCACTCGCGCGATCGAGGGCGGCCACGCCGTCGAGGTCATCGGCCGTGACGGAGCCAAGGCCAAGGACCTGGCCGACGGGCTCGGCAGCGGAGCCACGGCCGGGACATTCGGCACCGCTCCGGCCGGCGACATCGTCATCCTCGCCGTGCCTTACGCCAGCGCCGTGCCGGTCGTCGCTCAATACGGGGACGCCCTGGCCGGCAAGGTCATCATCGACATTTCCAACACCTTCACCGCCGCCGACGACACCGAGCTGGTCACCCCTGACGGCTCTTCGGGCGCGCAGGAGATCGCCAAGGCCGTCCCGGCGAGCGCGCACGTCGTGAAGGCATTCAACACCGTCTTCGCCCACGTCTTGGCCCTGGGCCGTCCGCTGGACGTGCTCTTCGCTGGCGACGACGCGCAGGCTAAGGCGAGCGTGTCGGCCTTCATCGAGAGTCTCGGGCTGCGCCCGTTTGATGTCGGCAGCCTGGAGATGGCGCACTGGCTGGAAGGGGCGAGCCTGCTGATGATGGGCCTGGCGGGCCACGGAGCGGGGTTCAACATCGCCCTCGGCGTCGACGTTGTGAGCAACGTAAACGACGTGCCGGAACTGAGCAAAGACAAGATCGCGCAGGTCGTCCGGTCGTATATCAAGTTGGCGGGACACGGGAGTGCTGACGGACATCGGAGTGCTGACGAAGTGGCGACCCTCTTTGCCGATGACGCAATCTTTGGGAATCCAGCCGGCGACGACGTCCACCGCGGAGTTGAAGCGATCCGCAACGCCTATCACTCGATGTGGGACGGTCGAGAGCAGAGAGTCGACCTAGTGTCGCTGAACGTGTCCGGCCGAGAAGCAGTCGTTCAGGTGCAGGTCGTCTTTTCCGGCCAGCGTGTAGACGTTATCGACGTGATGACCTTCGACGAAGACGCCAAGATTGCTTCCTTGCGGGCTTACACGTGACTGTCCAACGTCGAAGTCGAGGTGGTAAGCCGTGACGCCGCCAAGGCCGAGGCCCTGGCCGACGAGCTCGGCGGCGGAGCCATGGCGCCCCCTCAAGGAGCGTTGCAGCCTTGGGCGAACGTGACCAGCCTCGCTGACCGGCCCGACCTTCGGGTCACGAACCCGAAGGTCGGTTCGAACGCGGTGATAGTTGCTCCGTCGGTCGCCGTTCCTTTCGTACTGTAAGGCGAGGGTTCGACTTTCGGCGACTGAACTCTACGATTCATTGTCGACGGGCGGCGTCGAGATCGCCACTAAAGAGCAGGTCAATGCCGTAGCGGCTGCATTACGCAGACTCGGCTACCACGACCTTCGCTCGATCAGAGGCGCGAACGTCTGCAAGCGAGCGATGTCACCTCCACCAAAAGGCCCAGGTCAGAGGCCTGAAGTGGAATCCCCAAGATTACGTTTCAGCGTCGCCGTGACCTCACGTGACCTTCTCGGTCGCATGACGAGCGAATCGGCGCCATGCGGCGGACCCATCATCGGCGTACCCCTCCCGTATGCGACAACAGGATCCCTGGTGCATCACGCATGCGCTTTGCGTTATATAGGTCCGACCTCTCCCAGCGTTCAAACCTTGCGAACCATGCCATCGCCCATGCGATACGCAGATGCGGCTGCCGTTCGCCGATCAGCAGCGACGCCATCGCCTTTCGGAGCGGATCAGCGCTCGCGACGACCTTCCCTTCGATCCTCGCGGTCATCGCCTCGGTCTTCGCGGCGATCCTGCCGACGGTTCACCCCGTGGGCGACGACGGCCGCGGTGCCCACCACTGCCGCCGTGCGGGCAACGGGAGCGCCGATGACGCCTCTTCGAGCGGCGCGGGCTGGTCGAAGTGGCATCTCAACCTCCTTGGGTTACCTCGTCCGCTTCCAACGCGGCGAGGATGGCTTGGATCGGTATCCGTCCGTTGGCAATGAGCTGACCCCCGGAGCGGCGAGCGGCAGAGGCAAACGGTGCGGCCCAGGAATTCTCCCAAACGAGCACACCCGCCACCGTCCCCGGATTCATCGCCGCCGCGAGATGCACGATGTCCTCCGCTGCCAGCAAGTCGGCTAGCTGCGTTTCGGCCCGGCGCAGTTCGTCGAGCGTATCGAGGTCTTCGATCTCCATGCCCTCGATTTGTCCGTTCTCGTCCTTGGCCACGATCAAGAGGTCCAGTAAGCGGACGGTTCCGGCGTCGACCAGCTTGGCCAGTTCCGCCGCCATCTCTCCGGTGAAGTGGGACTGGCCGGGTGGGAACTCGACTACCAGGTAATCGACGGGCCCCAGTTCGTCCAATTCGTTGTTGTCAGCCATGGCTGTCTCCGTTTCTCGCTCGACGCTTCGGACGGGGATCGGGGTTGAGAGGGTTTCACCAGATCCATCGGATCGTTCTTCGGCTTGCGCTTGTCCGTAGGCTCACTCGCCCACTCGCCGTCCTGCCTTGCGCTTTGCATCAACACTCGGAATGACTCCCCCAGTATGCGGTTCCCGTGTTGTGAGGTCATCACCCCGCAAGGGGTGATTCGGAGCGCGAACCCGAGCCAGCGACAACACAGGCCGCGGGCTTGTCGCCCCGACGTCGCACGGCGAGGCGGGTGGCCCGAAGCGCAGGAGGCCCTGAGCGCGGTCGCCGACCTAGTGGGGCTCATCGGGGCGCTCGGCGGGATTCGGGTGATGACGACGAGACTCCATGGCGGCTCGCACAGTGGGTACCATTCCGGCAGGCCCCAACGCAGTGGCAACCCCAGATGCGTCCATGACGTCACGCACTTGGCCATGGGCCCGGGCGACTACGAGCCGCACCTTGAGCTGAGAGAGCCGCGCCAGGAGCTGCAGAAGAACTGACGATGCCGTCGTATCGAGGAAGGTGATAGCCCCGGCGTCCAGTACAACGGTATCGACCGGGTCCGGCGCCGCTTGGACGAGCTCCAAGATGTCGTCGCGAAGCCGACGGCAGTTGGCGAAGAACAGTGGCGCGTCAAACCGGTACACGAGGACTCCCGCAATTGTGACTACCCCATCAGAGCGTTCGATGTCTCGAAACGAGTCATCGTCGGGGACATAGCCGAGCACCGCTCGATGCGGCAGGGTCGCGTGGTAGACGAGAGCCACCAGTGAGACGCCGACGGCAATAAGGAGTCCCTCAAGGACACCAAAGGCCAGCACGCCCACGAGTGCAATGAGTCCCATGACGAAGTCTTCGCGTCGAATCTGCCGAGCCCGTCGCAAGCCGGAAATGTCGAAGAGCCCGCTGACCGCGACCATCACAACCGCTCCGAGAGTCGCCGCGGGCAGGTTCTTGAAGAGCGGCGTCAAGAAGAGCAATGTGAGTCCGACAAAGACAGCGGCCACGACGCCGCTGAGTTGTGTTCGTGCACCGGCGTCGCTTGCGGAAGCCGTCCGCGAAAAGCTGCCATCGACGGGAAACCCTTGGAAGAGCCCGGCTCCCAAATTAGCCACGCCAATTGCAAAAAGCTCTCGGTCCGGGTCTACCGCATAACCAATTCGGTCAGCCATGGCCTTGGCAACGGCGATCGATTCGACATAACACACCAGCGCAACCCCCAACGAGCTAAAGGCCAGGCTGGCGAAGTCGTGGATTCCGACCTTGGGGACCTTCAACGAGGACAGACCACTCGGGACCGAGCCGGTCACGGCGACGCCGTGGGCGGAAAGGTCGAACAAGCTGGCGGCTGCGGTGGCCAGTGCAACGACGATGAGCGCCGCAGGCCAGCGCGGGGCGAACCGACGCAAGAGCACCATGGACCCGATCGACAATGCGGCAACGAGCACCGTCAGTCCCTGGATCTTGCCAAGGTTGGCGATCGCATGGGCAATGAGCTGGAAGAACGTGTTGCCACTCACGCTGTAGCCAAGGACTTTTCCCAACTGGCTGGCCATGATCACTAAAGCCGCCCCAGTGACGTAACCCGAGAGGACCGGTTGCGACAAGAAATTCACCACGAACCCGCCGCGTAGCAGGCCTCCGAGGATGCAGATGCCACCAACCAGCAGCGCAAGCGTTGCAGCCAGTGCGAGCGCCAGGCTCGCGCTCCCGTGGCTCAGCGGCTCAATTATGGTCGCCGTCAAGACGGCAACGGTCGCTGTCGGGCCGAGAGCCAGCTGACGCGAGGAGCCGAACAGTGCGTAGGCCAGGATAGGTACGAAGCTTGCGTACAATCCGTTGACGGCGGGCAGTCCAGCCAGCTCGGCGTACGCCATGCCTTGGGGGACCAAGAGTGCGGCCACAGTGATCCCGGCGGTCAGATCTCGAACCATCAGGCGAGAAGGGCCGGTTCGTATTTGGTCGACGATCGGGAACATGGCGATGAGTCTGTGCCTCATCGCCGAACCTTTTGAGGTGCGCAATTCGGTGAGAGGTTCGGGCAACGGGTGCCGTTATCCGATCGCGGCCGTCGTCGTCCACTATCGGTCTCCGTTGCGCCCAAACGTTCGGCACCGCCGAGCGCGAGCAGTGGCCTCGATCGCACCGCCGAGAACTAACGGCGGGCCGCCGCCAGGCGCATATCGCTCTGCGTGTCGGTCATGAGCTTTTGCTGCCACGGACCGAGTTGCAGAGCGGCCTGGTCGACCCGACGTTCAGGTCGGGTCCGGGGTCTCATCAAGTAGGCGTTCGAAGTCCAGGCGGAAGACCTTGGATTACTCCTCGTCATCGCTCGCCTTCCGCACGGCGACCAGATCGAGTCCGAGCGCTCGAACTCGATCGATCACCCCGTGCAGCGCGGCCTGGTCCGGGACCGTAGCTCGCAGGGTGGTCAACCCTTCCTTGGTCGAGACCTCGAGATCATCGAATGCCGCTGACACGGCTCGGCCAGCTTCGCCCCTGAAGGTGATCACGTAGGTGGTTGGTTCCACTTCTCAGTCATTGTGATCTGTCCCGCTTCGGACGTCGTCACCCTCACCCGGGTGATTCGGGTGGCGTTTTGGTACTCTCTAGCAGGTGAGCATCGCCAAACCGGCGGTAACGAAATTCATCCGGCCCTCCGTGCCGGACACGTTGATTCGACGGCCGGACCTTCACGACCGGCTAGATGCGGCCATGCAGTTCCCTTGCACGTTGGTGGCCGGCAGCCCAGGGGTGGGCAAAACTGTCGTGCTGTCGTCGTGGGTCGCAGAGCGACCTGAAGCTCGGTGCGCTTGGCTTTCGTGCGATCGGTGGGATCATGACGAGTTCCGGTTCTGGACGTCAATCGCTACTGCGTTCGCCACCGTCGAGCCAGGAGGCGTCTCCGATGCGCTGGACCTTCTCGTCGAGGACCCCGATGACATCGGCGACGTCGTGGCGTCGCTGGTCAACGAGTTGGCTCTGTGGTCCGGCCCCACGTGGCTCATCCTCGATGACCTCCACCTTGCTTCTTCTGCTCTGGCTGGACTCGCTACTTTTGTCGAGCGGCTCCCTCCGGCTGCGCATATCGTGATCGGTACCCGCGTCGATCCCGTTCTGCCGATCCACCGTTGGCGGACCCAGGGCCAATTGGCCGAGATCCGGGACGCTGACCTCCGGCTGGAAGAGGAGCACGTCAGCTCCTTCATGCGGCACTACGGCCTCGACCTTTCCCGCGACGACGTCCATACTTTGACCATACGGACCGAAGGATGGATGGCCGGGGTCCAGTTGGCTGCCTTGTCGCTGCAAAACGACCCCGAGGGTCCATCCTCGTTCATCGGACGCCTTGCCGGAACAGAGCGTGTGGTAGCTGATTTCCTCATCGAACAGGTGCTCGATCAGCAATCCGCAGAAATGGTCGAGTTCTTAGAGGCCACCTCCGTTGTCGATGAGTTCGACGTTGAATTGGCGAACTCACTGCTCGGTGACGGACACGGCGCATACCTCCTGCGACGAGCCATGAACTCGGGTCTCTTTATTACCCCTATTGGACGAGACCCGCCCCGGTATCGTTACCACCAGCTCTTTCGAGAGCTTCTCCACGCCCAATTGGCATCTGAGGACCCAGCTCGGGCGATGGCACTGCACTCGCGGGCCGGGGTGTGGTACGAGAAGACGGAATCTTACGCAGCAGCGGTGGATCAGTTCGTGCAGGCCGGTGACCTCGACCGAGCCTTTGGAATTTTGCACGACCACTTGGCACACGAATGGTTCCCCGGCCGAAGTCCAAGTGTGGACACCTGGTTGGGGAGGCTCTCTCATGAAGACATCAGGGCACACCGTGCTCGAATGGTCGATTACGCCCTGGCGCTCGGGCTCGCCGGGAAGGTCGAGGAGGAAGGTTGGTGGCTCGCGCAAGCGTCGAGCGCGACGGGCGACCAGGACACCGATTTCGACGTAAGGTTGGCTGCCGTCGACGCGCAGTGGCACGGCATGCGCGGCGAACCGGATCCCATCATCGCATTTGAACGCAACGTCTACTCAGGCCTGACTCCGGGCACGGACTTCGTCCTCGACCAGTTCCCGATCCTCGCGTCGCGGGCTCATCTCTACAAAGAGGATCCGGACTCATGTATCGCTTCGTGCGATCTCGCTCTCGGTCACGCAGACCCGGTCACTGGTGCGGTGCTTTTGGGGATCAGGTCTGGTGCCCTCTTCGAGCTCGGTCAGCTAGGACAGGCGCGAGCGGGCGCGAGCACAGCAGTCGAAGCCGCCCGTGCACGGGGCGTCGAACACCATGTTGGTCTTTTTGACGCCGTGCTGACCCTCGGCGCGCTCAGCCTAGAGGCGGGCCAACTGTCCGAGGCAGAGCGTCTGATCGAGGAAGCACTTCGGCGTACCGAGAGGATCCGACCTCCATTCGAGCTGCTTGCTCTCGTCGAGAGGGCCCGTCTGTTTCGTGCTCGGGGCGAATTGGTCGAGGGCCTGGGCATGCTCGAACGGGCGCGAACGGCCTTGCCTGCTGGATCCCGTTCCCCTCTGGACAAGCGTGCAGATGTGCTCGAAGCCAGGATCAAGATCGACCTCGGTGAGCCGGCACGAGCAGCCGAACTGGCCCGGGCGCTCCCGCAGTCGCCGTTACAGTGTCTCCTCGAGGCGCGTGCCTTGCTGGCGCTGGGGCAGGCTGATCGTGCCGACATGATCATAAACGGGCTTCAGGGTAGGGCTCTTGGCTTGCGCCTCACGATCGAGCTGACCGCTCTCCGGGCCGACGTTCGCCGACACCTCGGGCTTCGCTACGACGACGATCTCCGGCGGCTCGTCGAGCTCGGACGTCCGCAGGGTTTTGTCCTCTCAATGTTGGACGTCTCCTCTGGCCTTCGTGATGATTTGGTTGCTCTCCTGAGGTACTCACCCCGCGACGACTACGCAGATAGCCTGGTAACCGTGGCGGACCGCATGGCCGCCCATGGCGCGGCCAGCCCGCCATCGGGGGACAGCGAACTGAGTGCCCGCGAGCAGGGAGTGCTTCGCTACCTCCAGACACGTCTCAGCACCCGAGAGATCGCGGGCGAGCTTTTCATCTCGATGAACACGCTCAAATCCCATCTCAAGAGCGTCTACCGCAAGCTGGATGCGTCGTCCCGGTCCGATGCCGTGGCCCGTGCTAGGGCGGCTGGTCTCCTCTGAGTCGTCGGAGCGGCACGTTGGCGGAGCGAGTCACCCCCGATTGGGTGATGATTCGGTAAGGCGAGAACTGCATACTGATCATCGATCTCACCACGAAGATGAGGGAGAGTCGGTTGGTGTCTCGTCCCGGGACAGGCTGCAACTCTGCGCCTCGAGCCGCTCCTGGCGGCGCCTTGGCCTCCCTGGGCGCCTGGCTTGTCGGACCGAGCCGCTACGCCTTGTGGGTCCGTTCGACATGTGGCAAGAGGGGCCGCTGGGTTGCCCTGCAGGCACACGGGCTGACGTCGGGTAGCGGCTATACCGTTACTGGCCCGGACCGTTCCCGCCGCGCCGGCGCATGGATCCTCGGCCACCTCAATGGACTACGAATCTTCGGCCTCGCCATTGCGGGTCTCTTCCTCGTCTTCAGCGGCAACCTGACGGGATGGAGCCTCCTTGCCGTCATCGTGCTCGCCGTCTACCTCGGATTGGTCCAGCTCGTCACCGCCTGGCCCGTCGAATCCCGGCGCAACTCGCGAGCCCGACCACTTCCTGAGAAATACGACGTGCCCTCGGCGGCGCTTCAGGTTCGAAACGGGGAATGAGCGTGCGATCCCTCGGTTCCGCATCCGAGCCGCTTGGTGAATCACCCTTCACGGGGTGATGACTCACCAGCAACCCGACGACATACTGACATTTGCTCAATCACAGTTCAGTTACACGGGAGGATGAATGCTGGCGTATACGTATCCGCTCCTGAACCTTTTCTGGACGATGCTCTTGTTCTTCGGGTTCGTGGTCTGGATTTGGCTCCTCATCGTGGTCTTCGGAGATATCTTCCGGAGTCACGACATGGGGGGCTTCGCCAAGGCTCTTTGGGTGTTGCTCGTGGTTTTCTTGCCCCTACTCGGCGTTCTCATTTATCTGATCGCGCGTGGTGGAAAAATGCAGGAGAGGGCCTCCCAGGATGCGCGGCAACAACAGCAGGAATTTGACACGTATGTCCATGAGGTTGCGGGCTCGGACGCCAACCCGGCGGACCAGCTGACGAAATTGGCCCAACTCCGTGATGAGGGTGTCATCACCGAGCAGGAATTTCAGGCCCAAAAGGCGAAAGTAATGGCCTGACGGCCTCACCTCTGCGCGAGTTCCCACCGGGCTGTCCTATCAAGCTCAGTGTCGGTTTCCCTTTCGCTGTACCGAGGACTGAGACCGAACGAGTGGATCGATTGCGTGCCTACGACGGCTCGCAACGGCGAACGCGAGGACGAACAGGAATGAATAAACCTTCAAGTGGAAAGTCCCGGCCTCTGAGCCGGAAACAGCATGTCGATCAGGGGAAGGCGGCTCGCAGGCGCTCCCCCAGGGAAAGCCAAGGAGACTGGAGCGCCAACTCCCGCACGTCCGAACCATTGGGCCTTCTGGTCGGCCAAGAGGCCACGCGCGTACCTGAGCTTGTACCGATCCGACACGGCCGCATGGCTGCCTCGGCCTTCGCCTTTTACCGAGGAGCCGCACTGCCCATGGCCGCGGACTTGTCGACTAGTCCGAACACAGGCCTCAATGTCCAACTGTGTGGCGATGCTCATTTAGCGAACTTCGGCGGCTTTGCATCGCCCGAGCGTGATCTGGTCTTCGACATCAACGACTTCGACGAAACCACTGTTGGCCCATTCGAATGGGATGTGAAGAGGCTCGCCACCAGCTTGGAGGTCGCGGGGCGAGAACTGGGGTATCCCGACCGACGGTTGCGAGACATTGTCGTTCATGGCGTTCGCACCTATCGACAGACGATCAGATCGTTCGCTCGTACCACCAAGCTCGACACTTGGTACGCGCGCCTCGATGTCCCTGCCATTTTGGACATGTGGGGTTCGAAGGCCGGGACCAACGCCGTCAAGAACCTTCAACGCGCCGCCGTCAAGGCCGAATCGAAGGACCGTTTGAAGGCAAGGGACAAACTGACGACCGTCAGCAACGGCTCGCCCCGATTCTTGAGCGACCCTCCGCTGCTGGTGCCGGTGGAGGACGTCTATAGCGAACCGGACCAGGCGGTGGAGGTCGAGCGTGCGATCGAGGGGGCTCTCGGCTCCTATCGGGCAACGCTGTCTCCGGATCGACGGCATCTGTTGAGCCAATACCGGTACGTCGCACTGGCTCGCAAGGTGGTCGGTGTCGGCAGCGTCGGCACCCGGTGTTGGGTGGCACTCTTCGTTGGGGAGGACGCGGACGATGTCTTCTTCCTCCAAGTGAAGGAGGCTGAGGAATCGGTGCTGGAGCGGTTCACCTCCAAGAGCACCGTGTCGAACCACGGTCAAAGGGTCGTCGAAGGCCAGCGACTCATGCAGGCGTCGAGCGACATCTTCTTAGGGTGGCAACGACTCGACCTACCGGACGGTGGGCACCGGGACTTCTATCTTCGCCAGCTGTGGGACTGGAAGGCGTCGGCCTCTTTTGAATCGATGAACCCCGAGATCTTGGAGATCTACGCCAGCATCTGCGCCTGGACGCTGGCTCGGGCCCACGCGCGGTCCGGCAGCGCCACGGCTATTGGCGCCTATCTCGGCTCGAGCCACATCTTCGACGACGCCCTGGCCGAGTTCGCCCGATCGTACGCAAAGCAGAACGAGCGCGACTACCAGGCCCTGTTGGAAGCAATCGCATCGGGCACTCTCACCGCTGAAAGCGGGATCTGAATGAGTGCACGCGACCCCCTGGTAGAGCGCGGGTGGTCGAAACAGAGATCGCACGGTGCAGCAGGGAGAGCGGACCTCGGCTGATGGCAGATCATCCCTCGGCAGACAGCTCTTCACCACCCGATCCTGACTCCTTGTTACGCAGCAAGGACTACCGGGTGCTCCTGGTGCTCGCAGCAGTGATCGGCGTGGTGGTGTCACTAGCTTCGTGGGGCTATCTCGAGTTGATCCACTACCTCCAGGAATGGCTCTACAAAGACCTTCCAAGTGGGCTCGGTCTCTCACCCGTGCCGACATGGTGGCCGTTGCCCGTACTAGCCGTCGCGTCGGTGCCGATCGCCTTCGCCTTGGCTCGCATGCCCGGAGGCGGCGGCCACAAACCCGCCGAAGGGCTCAAGGCCGGACCTCCCACGCAGCCCAACGAACTTCCCGGCGTTCTGCTCGCCTCGCTCGCCTCTATTGGGTTCGGGATGGTCCTCGGTCCCGAGGCTCCATTGATCGCGATTGCCGGCGGCCTTGGGATCTTCGCGGTGCGATCAGCCCGGAAGGATGCTCCGGATCAGGTTCTCGCCTTGATTGCCGGCGCAGCAAGCTTCGCCGCCATGTCCTCCCTCTTCGGCTCCCCCATCGTCGGGGCCGTGATCATCATCGAGGCGGCCGGACTGGGGGGAGCAACCCTTCCCGTCATCTTGTTACCGGGACTGTTGGCGGCTGGCATCGGCTCCCTCGTGTTCATCGGCATGGGCTCGTTGACCGGTCTGAGCTCGAGCGCCTACGCAATCGCCCCCCTTTCGCTACCGAAATATGACGCCCCGACTCTCTCGGCGTTCGCATGGACGATTGTGCTCGCCGCCGTCATGGCAGTGGGCATCTTCGCCATCTCGCGGATCGGGTTGGTGGTCAACGCGGCGACGTCAGGTCGACCCTTCGTCGTCGTCCCTCTTGCCGCCCTCACCGTCGGAGTGTTGGCGATTGCTTTCGGGCACTTCAGCGGCAAGCCGGAGGACCTGGTCCTCTTCTCGGGCCAGGACACGATGGGTGCCGTGGTCAACCAGGCCGCCAGCTTTTCCCAGGGTGCCTTTGCGCTCTTTCTGATCTTCAAAGGCCTCGCGTACGGTGTTTCGCTGGGAAGTGCCCGGGGCGGGCCCACGTTTCCGGCCATGTTCCTCGGCATCGTTGCCGGCCTGCTCTGCGCTCACCTGCCGGGATTCTCCGAAAGGCCCGCGGTGGCTGCTCTGATGGGCGCGGGAACGGTCTCGATCCTCCGACTTCCCCTCGCCTCGATCATCATCGCCATGGTCGTCTCTCAGGCGGGAGCCTCCACGACCCCGCTCATCATCGTGGCCGTCGTCGTCGCCTATCTGGTCGTTGTAGCGCTTTCGGCGTGGCTCACTTCGACGGATCCGAAGCCTCTCCTTAATCACTCACCCGGCGATGACGCTCACGGTGCATCACCCAAAGTCTCGACAGACGAACTTCAGTCATGATCGGGTCGTCGCAACGATCCATCGGATCCCGACCCCACTGGTCGTCTCACACCCGAGAAACCGACCGGTGACTCCCTCGACCACAACCGGCTCGTTCCGGCTTCCGACGCTCAGATCCGTCCTTGAATTCGACAGCTACGGCGGTGTGTTGATTCTCATCTTCATCACCTATGTCCTCACGATCAACCTCACGACGTCCTGGGGGCCCTCGGTCGTCATCGTTGTGCAGGTCGCCACCGTCTCGATCATCCTCCGGATCTCGCAAGCGCCTCACCCGATCCGAGTCGCCGCCGCCATCAGTCTCCTCCTCGCCATTGTGGCGGCCATCTTGGCCCTGTTCCTCCATCACGACACCGCCTCCCGATTCGTGCCAGCGGTCAGCAGCCTGCTCTATCTGATCGCGCTCGTCTCGGTGATCCGTCACCTCGTAAGGAGAACGGTCATCGATCTGGAGACCGTCTTGGGGGCGGTTGCCGCCTATCTCCTGATCGGGATGTTTTTCGCGTTTGTCTATCGTGCCGCCGCCGCCAACGAAGGAACGGCATTCTTTGGCGCCCAGGGCGACGGAACCTTCGCCCAGGACCTCTTTTTCTCCTTCACGACGCTCACGACGACCGGTTATGGAAACCTCGTTCCGGCAAAGAATCCGGGCCAGGGTTTTGCTCTGGCTGAGATGCTGATTGGCCAACTCTTCTTGGTCACGGCTGTGGCCGGGATCATCAACTTGTACCGACCCACGAAGAGGCGTCTCCAGGGAGTCGAGGGGTCGGACTCGGTTGGTCGCGAGGAGTCTCGTGATGATGACTCGTGAGGACGGCATCTCGCTGATGTTCACAGGTCCACAGGTGATATCTGCTAGCTGTCTCGCTGGATCCTTCGCGGTTACGGCCCGAAGAGCATGACTCCAACCGACGTATCCGACGCGTGGTTTGACCACATCTGGCTTCCAAAGAGGCTACGGCGCCGTATGAGGTCGCTCAAAGACAGCTACGAAGGTTCCTCGGCGGAGCATCTGTGGAGTCGACTCAACGCTCTGGACTTCATCAACAAGGGAATGCTCTTTGCGGCGGTACTCCTGCTGTGCTTCTTCCCCTTCATCATCGTGGCGAACACGCTGGCCGGGCAATCGGCAGTCACCGGCTTGGTGCGACACCTTGGCCTGAATCAAGAGGCAGCCAAAGACGTGAGCGCCCTCTTCACCTCGTCCTCGGCGACTTCGAATGCGGTCACCGGTACCGCATATCTATTCTTCCTTCTCGGTGGGATCGCTGCGGCGGCAGCAGTGCAAGATCTCTACGAGCGCTCGTTCGAGTTGGAGTCTGGAGGTCTGAAAGATATAGGTCGTCGGTTCGTGTGGCTCGTCGGGACAGTTGGCTGGGTCTCTCTTGTCGCCCTGGCCGGACCGTGGCTGCACAACGCAGTCGGCCTCTGGTTCGTTGCAATTCTCGGTTTCGTGACGGTGACTCTGTATTGGTGGCTGACGATGTGGTTCCTGCTCTCGGCGAGAGTCTCGTGGCGCGCCCTGCTGCCTTCCGCGGTGGCGACTGCCCTCTTCTGGGTCGGAATGGAGATCGTGTTCTCGATCATCTTTTCCGGAACCGTGATCTCGGATGACAAGAAATACGGCCCGATCGGAGTCGTGTTCGCGCTTATGTCCTGGCTGATAGCCATCGGTGTCGTCATCATCCTGGGAGCAGTAGTCGGACTCGTCTGGCGAGAACGAAATCTGTCGTTCTCGCGGGCCTTCCGCCGGCTCCGGCGATCCTCGGACCGAAAGAAAGCAGGGCAAGCGGGTTCCATCGAGGAAGCTGGAGCGACCGAGAAGCACCTGTGAGCGCCACTCGTCGCTGCCTTGACACGAACTGGATCCGAACGCATGTTGCAGGATCGATGTCCCCGGGCATCCGACAGCATTCGCAGCTCCAACCTGCCGCGGACATCGCCGGGTTCGTAGAGGAGCCTGGAAAAGTTGCTGTCATCGCCGCCGGCCAGGGGTGGGATTCGCCGGTGGCATCGACGGGCGGCTAGTTCACGCTGGATGTGGTCCGGGGACGTGTGCCTTTCCGCCGCCGAGTGACGTCCGAGATTGCCTGGGTTTTCGACAAGATCACCCCGACCAGGGTGATGACGGTTGATCCCCCTATTGCGATACTCAAACTGGGAGCCAGACCGTCTGGTCTCGACGGAGGAGAGCATGTTTGCCTATACCTACCCACTCCTGAGCCTCTTCTGGACGATGTTGATTTTCGCCGGCGTCTTCCTCATGGTCTTCTTCATCATCTGGTGCTTCATCGACAACTTCCGCCGTCATGATCATCACGGTTGGGCGAAGGCCGGTTGGACCATTCTGATTCTCTTCGTGCCCATCTTGGGCGCCCTGATTTACATCATCGCCCGTCCCGCAGACGCTCAATGAGTGCGTCATCGTGTTGTTCGGCTTGGCGGTCCGGTTCGAGAGAAAGCTGTTGCCTTGGTTCGTGACAATGCGATCCGACCCTTGAGGGTCGTGTCACCAGGAAATCTCAGTCGACCCTCACTCGGTAGCTGATCTCGGCCAATCACCCCTCAGAAGGAGGACGCTAGCCATGGATGATATCGATCGCAGTCATCTCCCCATTCGCCGACCGCCTTTCTCGGGAAGGTTAGGTAGGACGTTGGACAGTTCGGAGCCTGACTGGAATCTGATGAGCCATCCCACTCCGCCCGACGGCGCGCCCAACGTACTCTTGGTTCTGATCGACGACGCCGGGTTCGGCAACCCGAGCACCTTCGGGGGCCCTATCCAGACGCCCAACTACACACGGGCCGCGCAACGAGGCCTGCGCTACAACCGTTTTCACGTGACCGCACTTTGCTCGCCGACGCGCGCTTCGTTGATGACTGGGCGCAACAACCATGCTGTGGGATTCGGCTCCATCGGAGAGTTCGCTGGAGGGTTTCCGGGTTACTCGGCGAATCTGCCTCGCGACAGCGCACCGCTACCCCGAATTCTCAAAGAGAATGGCTACAGCACCGCCATCTTCGGCAAATGGCACTTGACGCCAGATGGCCAACAAGGTGCCGCCGGGCCCTTCGATCGTTGGCCCAACGGCTGGGGCTTCGACTACTTCTACGGGATCCTCGGCGGTGGGTCCAGCCAATGGGACCCCTGCCTCGCCGAGAACCAGAAGATCATTGGCACCCCAGACAAATACTACGACAAAGAGGATCCGTTCTACTTTCCTGACGCCATGGCGGATCGGTCCATCGAGTGGCTACACGCGGTCCGCGCACAGAGTGCTGACAAACCATTCTTCATGTACTTCTCGACGGGTTGCAGTCATGCTCCTCACCACGTCACCAAGCAGTGGGCCGACAAGTACAAGGGCCAGTTCGACCAGGGTTGGGATAGGTTGCGAGAGGAGATATTCGCTCGGCAAAAGGAAATCGGAGTCATTCCCGCCGACACCGAGCTGACGCCCCGCGCCGACGCCTTCCCGGCATGGGATGATGTACCCGAGAAGCTCAAGGTCTTCTACGCCCGGCAGATGGAGGTCTATGCGGGCTACTCCGAGAACGCCGACTACAACGTCGGCCGAGTGATCGACGCGATCGAGGAACTCGGTGAACTCGACAACACACTTGTCGTGTGGATCTGGGGCGACAACGGCGCCAGCATGGAAGGGACGATCACCGGATCGTTCAACGAGCTCACGATGCAGAACGGAATCCCGCTTACCGACGAGATGCAGCTGCAACTCTCAGAGCTCTACGGAGGCCTCGATCAGTGGGGCTCGTCCATTATGGACCCCCACTATTCAGCTGCATGGGCGTGGGCTGGGGCCACACCCTTCAAATGGGGCAAGCAGGTGGGTTCCCATCTCGGCGGGACCCGTAATCCCATGGTCGTGCAATGGCCCGAACGTATCGCAGGTATTGGTGAGCTGCGCTCCCATTTCACTCACGTGATCGACGTGGCTCCCACCATCCTTTCGGTTGCGGGTATCCCTGTGCCCGAGAAGGTGGACGGCATTCAACAAGAGCCGATGCACGGCACCTCGTTCGTAGCGTCGCTCACCGACGGAGCCGCGCCCGAGCACCGCACGCAGCAGTATTTCGAGACCCTCGGCAATCGGGGCATGTACAAGGACGGCTGGTGGCTCGCGATGAAGACGGAACGGATCCCGTGGGTGCTGACGCCCGAGGCCCTGAGTCCATATGCACCGGGAGTCTGGGATCCGGATGCGAGTCCGGCAGAGCTTTACTACCTGCCAGACGATTACTCGCAGGCGAAGGACATTGCGGCCGACCATCCAGAGAAAGTCCAAGAGCTCAAGGACCTTTTCTGGGAGGAGGCCGAGAAGTACAAAGTGTTGCCACTCCTTGCGCCCCTCTCGACGTTCTTCGGCATCTTGCCTCCCATACCGGAAAAGACGAAATACGAATACCGTGGCGATGTCCAGAACGTGATGCCGGGAATGATCCCGAGGATCTACAACCGTTCGTACACGATCACCGCCGATCTCGTTGTACCCGAGGCAGGAGCGGAAGGCGTCATCGTCGCCGAGGCGGACCACCTCGGTGGGTTCACTCTCTATGTCGAGGACGGCCGACTCACTCATACGTACTCGATGATGGGCGTGTTCGTCTTCAAGCAAGTGGCCGAGGAAGACCTGCCGTCCGGGGAGGTCACCGTTCGCATGGAGTTCTCCGCCGACGACGCCAAACCTGCCACTGGGGGTGACGTGACCCTCTTCGTCAACGACCGCCAGGTAGGGAAGGGGCGGATGGACCACACGGTGCCGATCCGATTCTCCGGATACGCCGGTATGGACATCGGTCGCGACAATGGCGGCGTTGTGGATCTCGACTACGAGGACAAGAAACCGTTCGCGTTCACTGGCACGGTCAAGAAGGTGGTGTTCGACATCAACCCCCACCTGACCGAGCAGGACGAACTTGATGTGCACACCGCCGAGCAACACGGTCGCACAGTTCAGGCATTGTCGGAATGAACTAAGACCAAATCCGAGATGGTCGATGTGTCAAGCAGCGCCAGTAGCGTCCTAGGGACGGGCCTCCTCGCGGAGGACTACCAACGCCGCATCGATTGACCGTCGGCGTTCTGGGTCGTCCCTGCCGCGATTCCGCCGGCGAAAGCGAACTGCGATGGGCACCCGAATCTACGAAGTCACCGCCCAAATCCAATACCTCTTGATAGGCCACCGTGTGCTTCGCCGATCCGGACAGTGAACCCTCCAGCGATTCCCTGAGATCGACGCGCTCGAGCCCTTCAAACGGAGGCGTCGAAGGGATTTGTCGCATGGTCGGACGCGGAGCATCTGGACCGTTCTCCTGTCCTCGAGCCGGGCGGAGCAGTCGGAGGATATCTAGCAACTTCCCGGGGATTCTCACCCGACTAGCTGTACGACACCGTCGATGACGAGGACCAGCCCGAGTACCACCGACGGATAAAACATCAGTGGCTCCCTGTGCCGCACGCTCCAATGTTGCGCGCTGGTGAGCCATTGAGCCGCTCGCTGTCCCCACAGGATGTTGAACAGAGCCGCGGCCCACGCGAGAAAGGTGGAGACCCCCACGTAGAGTATCCCGAGTCGGAGGGATTCCGTGTCACTCACTCCGGACTCTTTGATCATGGCCGTTACAGCGATCGTGATGCTGAGCCTCTTAGGACCTCCAACTCCCAGCGCCGCTCCCACCGCCAGCGCCGACAGCGGTCGCAAACCTGAGAGTCGAGCACGAAGCGCCTCGGTCCGAGGATTGGTTCCTCTGACTCGTACGGGCTCTGTCCGGTGGCCGCGCACCCACACGGCCGTTAGGAGCAGAGCAGCGCCGAACGCGATGACAAGAACGGCGACAACCGTCGGGTGATTCTCGCTGGTGCCGAACGAAATCGTTCCTAGATTGAGGGCAAGGAAGAAGACCCCAGCCTGACCGGTTACAAATCCGATGGCGAACGCAGCACCTTTGATTCGGCCCCGCGCACTCGTGACAACAGCAATTACGGAACCAAGGGCGAGCGGACTAGTCGCCGCCACGATCGCAAAGAGCAGCGTGCGGAACGCGAGGTGATCTAGAGGTGCGGACACGAGGATCTAGGCTGTCCTTGTAGGGTCCGAGCATGGCTGTACTGAGTGACGACTCCGGAGGCGGAGCCACCCCGACTGTCGGCGGCTCCGCAGAGGAGATGTCATCGGACCAACCTACGTCCGGATTCGAGCGCGAACAGAAGCACACTGCATATCCTCATACCTTGCCCGCCTGTGGCGCGGAAGGCGTGGGAGCAGCGCTGTGTTGCGACGACAGCTCGGCGGGATCGGCTCGCCGATCTCGTGGAACAGCTGGAAGAGAGACACGATGTGACCAGGCTCGAGTTGACGTTGACCGTGTTGCGGTCATGCGGGAGGCAGACGATGATGCTGCACAGCGGAGAGACCACGCTGGTTCAGCGAGCATCGAGGAGCGGGAAATGAAGGACAACGTGTTCACTGTCGAGCGGCTCATCAGCGCTCCGCCAGAGGCGATCTTCAATGTCCTGGCGGACCCGGCCAAGCACGCGTTCATTGATGGTTCGGGCATGCTCCAAGGAGCAAACCGGCCTGCGTCGACGCGCCTTGCCCTCGGCGAGACGTTCGGGATGGGCATGAAGATGGGGATTCGTTACTCGACCGTGAACACGGTCGTCGAGTTTGAGGAGAATCGTCGGATCGCTTGGCAAACCGGACCGAAGGGCAAGCTCGAGCCCTACGTGGCAGGGCGGATCTGGCGATACGAACTCGAACCACAAGGCAATCGGACTCTCGTGCGAGAGAGCTGGGACATCACGACCGACCACCAGCGGGCGCTCCTGCGGCTCGGTGACATCTACTCGAAGAAGACCCGAAGGGACATGGAGCTGACATTGGCTCGTCTCGACGCGCTCGTGACCGCTCCTTAAATGCTGGCTTGAGTTGACGGCGCGCTGGACGCTCGAGAGAGCGTCCGCCCGGTGGCCGGCGGCCAACGGGAAGAGGCTCAGGCTCCCACTCGAATGCAGCCCCTTCTGAGCATCCGCCTAGCCTGAAAGCGATCGACCCGGATTACCATCCGCCGATGGGCAAGGGTGTTCTCCTACGCCACCGCGACTTCCGGCTGCTCTGGGGCGGCGAGAGCGTGAGCGAGCTGGGCTCGCAAGTCAGCCTTCTTGCCATACCTCTCTTGGCCGTCGGCACGCTGCATGCCACGACCTTCGAAATGGGCCTGCTCACGGCAGCTTCGACGGCCGCCTTCCTCATCGTTGGGCTCCCGGCCGGGGTCTGGGTGGACCGCCTGCGCCGCCGACGAGTCATGATCGTTGCCGACGTGGGCAGAGCACTGGCCCTGGGTTCCATACCAATCGCCTACGCAGCCGGTGGCCTCACGCTGCTCCAGCTCTTCGTGGTCACGTTGGGCAGTGGGATCCTCACTGTCTTTTTCGATGTCGCCTATCAGTCCTATCTCCCCACCTTGGTGGGTCGCACGCACCTGGTGGAGGGCAACGCCAAGCTGACTGGCAGCGCACAGGTGGCTGCGGTGGCAGGCCCGAGTGTCGCCGGCGGCCTGGTCCAGGCGATCGGGAGTGCAGCGGCAGTGGCGGTGGACTCGGTGAGCTTCCTCGTGTCGGCAGTTGCCGTGGGCGCCATCCGCGCACCCGAGCCGAAACCGACGGTGCCGGAGAGCGGACACCCAAGACTCATGCACGGCATTGCCGAGGGTCTTCGCTTCGTGTTCGACAACGCGCTGTTGCGAGCCATAGCCGCAACCACTGCTACCTCCAACCTCTTCAGCGGCATCGCTGCCGCGGTCGAGATCGTCTTCCTCGTACGCCAAGTCCATGCGTCACCAGGAGTGATCGGTCTGCTCTTCGCCTTGGCGGGTGTCGGGGGCGTGCTGGGCGCGATCGCCGCCGGGCCGATCGCCCGCCGCGTGGGCGGAGCGCGGGCCACAATCATTGGCATTGGCGCCAGCGTGGGAGCGCTGCTGATCCCGCTCACCTACCCCGGAGCTGGGCTGCTCTATTTCGGCTTCGGCATGTTCTTGGTGTCGTTCGCAGCGACGGTCTACAACGTCAACCAGGTCAGCTTCCGCCAACGCCTCTGTCCTGATCGATTGCTGGGCCGGATGAACGCCACGATGCGCTTCGTGGTCTGGGGCGTTCTCCCGATCGGAGCCCTGATCGGCGGTGCTCTCGGGGCAGTCCTTGGACTCCGCACCACGCTGTGGATTGGCGCGATCGGCCAGGCTCTCGCAGGGCTATGGCTGATCGCTTCGCCGATGCGGTCTTTGAGGGACTTTCCCGACAGGGAACCCGAAGACCCCCAGAACGGCGAGGTGTGACGTCGAGCGTTGCTACCGGTGGTGCTCGGTGACGCCGACCGCCGGGAGGTCCTCGATCTGTTGCTTGGTCAGTTTGACGGTGATGCCGTGATCGATCTTCTCGACTGCATCGATCGGAATGGCGACCTGCTTCCGGCCCCAGAGATGGCCCTCCTGCAGCAGCACGTGCGTGACATGTCCTTCGGCGGAGCCGATGACGAACCCCTCTACCTTGCCGATCTCTCCGTCGCTGGCGTGCACTGCCTCGCCCCGCCTGACGCCGATCTCGCCCGTCGGGAGTGTGTCGCGGGTCTCGACGGCGCTGGCCAAGGCGAGTCTCGGATCGGCTCCGCCTTCCAGACCGAAGTAGGGCCAGTAGTACGCCTCGTGCGCGGCGTAGGCGTCATAGCCGCTGCCACCGGGAAGGAAGTCGGTCTCCTCGGCGGAGGGAAGCTGTTCGAATTCGGCAATGGTGTACCGCAGTCGTACCTCGCCTTCACTGGTCTCTACTTTGTCGAGGGGGACCAGACGACCCAGTCCGCTGCGGTGCTCGGGCTCAATGACGAGGTGGGTGAGCTCGCGGGCCACCGGGTCAACGACCACCCTGCTCACCGCGCCGCACGGCCCGTCGCTGCACGTAGCGGCGGCTCCGATTGTGTACGTGGTGTCTGGCATACCGACCTCCCTTTATCGGGCAAGACCCTACCGGGATGCCGGAGCCCGTCTGGGTTCCGGCATGCACGCGAGGCTCGGCCCGGTCAGGAATCGCGCAGTGGGCGCGCGGGAGGAACGTCAAGCCTCTGCTACCATTGTTGTGCCTCGGGTGTTCGCCCGGCGGGGCCCGTTCGAGATTCCAGATCGAGTAGGCCACAATTTCTCGATCGGAGTCTTGTCATTTCTTCCTTCTCAGACCTTGGCGTCCCCGCGCCGTACACGGACCGCCTGACCCGGCAGGGGATCACCGAACCCCTCACCATTCAATCGGAGACCATCCCTCCCGCCCTCGCCGGAAGGGACATCTGCGGCAAGGCGCCGACGGGATCGGGCAAAACGCTTGCCTTCGGGATCCCACTGGTCGTCAGGTCGACCCAATCGCGTCCGCGCTGCCCGAGGGCGCTGGTCCTCGTCCCCACCCGCGAGCTGGCTTCACAGGTCCACGAGGTCATCGGGGACCTTCTGGGTCACGACAGCAAGCGGGTTATTTCCATCTTCGGTGGAACCGGCTACCGCGACCAGGTGCGTGCACTGCACAGAGGTGTGAACATCGTCGTGGCCTGCCCGGGACGCCTCGAGGACCTGATCGAACGGGGCGACGTCCGCCTCGAAGACGTTTCGACAGTGGTACTCGACGAGGCAGACCGTATGGCCGACATGGGCTTCCTGCCGGCCGTCCGCCGCCTGCTCGACCAGACGGCGCCGAAACGCCAAGTTCTCCTGTTCTCGGCCACCATTGGTCGCGAAGTGGAATCGATCATCCGCAACTACCAGCATGACCCGGTCAGGGTTGCCATCGAAGCCACCGAGGAGGCGAAGGGCGATGTTGCCCACCACTTCTGGAAGGTCGATCGGGCCGAGCGGGTGGCCATCACGGCCAAGTTGATCGCGCACCATGGGCAAGCCTTCGTGTTTTGCCGGACCAAGCGCGGGGCTGACCGTGTCGTCAAGCAGCTGCAGGCCCATGGCGTGCGCGCCGTCCCCATGCACGGCGACCGCACGCAGGGTCAGCGCGAACGAGCCCTGGACTCGTTCGCCAAGGGGAAGGCCGATGCCTTAGTGGCCACAGACGTCGTGGCCCGGGGTATCCATGTCGATGCCCTCCCGTGCGTCGTCCATTTCGACCCACCCACGGACCATGTGGACTACGTACACCGGTCGGGCCGGACAGGACGGGCGGGACACACCGGGACCGTCGTGTCGTTGGTGACGCCGGAGCAACACAAGGATGTCCGCGGCGTCCAGAGCGCGCTCGGGCTCGAGCCCGGATTGCTGGCTCCCTTTTCGGTGCCGATGACGGACCAATCCGCGGGGAATGGCGGAGCAAAAAGGACCCGGAAGCTCACGGGAACTGTGAAGTTCTTCAACACTTCTCGGGGCTACGGGTTCGTCGAATACAAGGGTGGCGAAGATCTCTTCGTGCACCACTCACAAGTCGAGGGGGACGGCGGCAACGGCATCGCTCCGGGATCGACTGTGGAATTCACGATCGGTGCGGGGCGCAAGGGTGACGAAGCGCAGAACGTCAAGGTTTTGTGAGGCGCCTGTTGAGAGGCGTTCTTCTCTAGCTCCAGACGAGCAGGACAAGGCCCGCTCCGAGTGCCATGTAGAAGCCGAAGGGCAGCGCCGATCGGCGTTCGGCCCGGTGGAGGGCGATCAGGGTAAAGCCAACGGCGACCGCCAGGAGGTTGGCGTAGAGGAAGGCTTGGAAGAGCGCCTTCGGGCTCACCCAGGCCAGCCCGAAGCCGAAGACCAGGGACAGGCGCACGTCGCCGAAGGCCATCCAGCGCGGGTTCATCAGGTTGACACCGAAGAACACGGCGAACGCGACCAGCCCTCCCAGTGTCGCCACCAACAACCGGTGCCATTCGCCGGTGAAGACGGCGACCGCGACCCCGCTGGCCATGACCGCCGCGGTCAGCGCATAGACGAGCGTCTTGGGCAGGAGTCGGCGGGTCAGATCGCAGTAGGCCAGCTGAACGAGCCCAATGAGCAACAGCAGGGGCGGCACCGCGTTGGGCGACCATCCGACCTGGGGCAACACGTACGCCGGGAGCAGCCCCGACACGATGGCGAGGGTGATCCATTGCCCTCTCGTCACTCTCGGTGGAGCGGCGGTATCAAGGGTGTCGGAGCCATCAGCCGCGAGGGCTGACGACCGATCCACGGCGGCCGCCAACTCGCGTCTGGTCAGCGGGACCAGAAGGCTCCCAGCAGCCACCCCCAACGCGGCTCCGGTGAGTAGAAGGATCGACGAGCTCATTTGATGATCGACACCGCGCCGCAGTTGTAGTTGAGGTCAGCGACGACTGCGCCTCCAACCGTGACGCCGGCTGCCTGCAGGATGGGTCCGAGAACCGGTGGCAGCAAGCTCGTCAACAGAGTGTTCGCGAAGCCGGTTGCAGTCAGTCCGCTGTAGGAAAGGATCGGCGTGGTCGTGCCAATGGCGGTGGGATTGGTGTTGGCCGCATAGCTCGCCGCTGTTGGAGGGACGACCGTTGCGCCGAACGGCATCGATGGGTTGGAGGCACCACTCATGGTCAGTGTGCCCACGGACGATCCGCCCAACGTCACCGCGGCGGTCGATGTCGTGCTGGTCGCACTGATTTTCGCCTGTCCGAACGTATTGTTCGATTGAGAGCAGGTGACGGCTTGCAGTGTCGCCGTACCCTGTGCCCCCGTGACCGGAATGTCGAGCGTGCCGCCGAGCAACGGCCCGGTCAGTTTGAGGTCGGCGTTCACCTGGGCGGCGGATGCTGTCGTCCCGACCGGTCCGTAGGCGACCTGAGGTGGCTGGATGAGATTGAGGGTCAGTGTGGCCCCAGCAACGCCCGTGATGCCGAGTGCCGACTGGATGTCGATTGCGTTCGTGCCGTTGGCCAGCTCGGCTTCAGTGGTCAGCGTCTGCAGCACATTCAGGCTCGCAGAAAGGCCTGTTTGCGGGAGGTTCCCGTTGCTCGGGCTGCAGCTCGAGCCGTTGATCGAGACCAATTGACAGAGCGACGCTGTCAATCCGCCAAAGCTGAGTGACCTCAGAGCGGTGTACGCCGTGCAAGCGGAAGGTGTCGGTGTCGAGGCACAGTTCAACCCGGATTGTTGTGAGTTGATGGCGATTGTCAGAAACGACAGCCAACTCGACGCAGGGAGACTCAAGGTGAGGACATTGCTGGGCGTCAGAGTGCCTCCCGACGCCGTGATCAGCTGCTGCACCGTCACCGCGCTGTTGGCCAAGCCCTGGTAACCAGCTGCCGTCAGATTGACGGTGCCGAGCTTGCCCAGCACCGCATTGAGAACGCCCGATTGCTGTGAATTGAAGGAAGCCAGATAGGTGCCGATGGAGAACCCGTCCTCCGGGGTGACGGCTGCCATGGCAGTTCTGGTGACGGAGCCCGATCCGCCGGCGAAGATCCGAGGCACACTCTGTTTTGCTGTGATCAGGACACCCGTACAAGGCGGATTGCGAGCCGGAACCTGCCTGTAGCACCCCTGACCTGCCGCGATATTGGGTATGGTCCACCCGATCGGAGCAGTGGTGCTCCAGTACATGCCCGTGGCGGTGAACGTCACACTGCCAGCATTGTTGTCGGATTGGACGCCCGCGAGCTTGTTGTTGAGGTAGGTGTTGTAGGGCACGTTCCCGAGCACATTGTCGGCCAGGTTGATGTAGCGGGCCATATCCAGCGCGGCCGTGTCGGCCATCGCTTGGGCGTCGCGTGAGCTCACGACGGTGAACCCGATGTCGACACCCATTGCGCCACCCCACAACAGCAGGACCATGCAGATGGCGGTGAGGACGAAGGTGGCGCCCCGCTCGTCACGGCTGCGTGTCCAGCGGGACCGATGAAGCTTTCGGAAGTTCATCGCCTACGAGCTCGGGAGCGACATCTGGAGGACGTCCGTCGAGGAAATGGTCGATGGCGTGATGACGCCCATTCCGGGAAGTTCGGGGAAGAGTGGGTTCTGGCTGTACTGGTAGGTCACCGTGACGGAAAGGCACAGGTTGCTGGCATTGGAGGCACAAGGGCCCTTCGTAGCGACACAGGTGAGGGTTGCACTCGGTGTCCCGACCGGCGTCGGGATCTGGTGCGGTTGGTAGCACTGCCCTTTGCCCATCCAACCGAGATCGTTGGCTGCTTGGCCCTCGGCCGTCGCCTGCGCCGTCGACGCGGCGATGATGCCCGCTCGGGCGGCGTCCGCCGCCGCGTTTGTCACGGTGGACTGCGCAGACAGGATGAGGCCGTACGAGACGATGCCGTAGAGCAGCGCGATGAGGAGCACGACGACGAAGGCGAACTCCACCATTTCGGCGCCGCGTTCGTCGTGCTGCCGATTGCGCTGCCCCGGCATCCTGCACGTGCGCAGCCCCACGGCCAAACCCCCTCCTCTGTACCTCGTGCACACGCACCGACTTCTGAAGCAATTGTGAGTCGGTACGACGCGGTGATACGTCCGTGTTGATTCTGGGCTGCCGACGGTCCGCGGTACATAGGACATATGGACCATTTGGCCGTCTCACCAGGGATCCTGCAATGGAGAATGGTCAGAAGGACCTATGTACGTTGGACCTCTCTCGTCGTACTCTCCAACGGAGCCGATGGCTTGCACGGCGCATGACGGGATGAACACGTTGTTCGCCGGTTGAGAGGGGGGAAGGTTCTGTGAAGCGGCAGACACTCATACTGGTATTGATCGGGGTGATCCTGTTCATTGCAGGGAGCGCGATCGCATTTGCCAGTGTGAAGGGAGCGAGTAAGCAGCAGGCGGGGTCGGGCGTGAATGTGGCGGCTGCCACCACATCGGTGGTCGTGGCCAAGGCGAACATCCCGGCGGGGACCACGGGGCAGTCCATGGTTTCCAATGGGCTGGTTGCCATTGAGCCCATTCCGACCAAGACCTATACGCCGGCCGACCTCGGTTCACTCCAGGGGCTGTCGAGCCAAGTCTTGACCCAGGCGGTCACGAAGGGCCATGCCTTGACTGCCACTGAGCTCACGGCCAGCGCTTCCGCCATATCCGTGCCGAGCGGCATGAACGCCGTGACCGTCAACCTCACCGGGACGAACGCACTCGCTGGGTACCTGCAGCCCGGCGCCCGGGTCGACGTCTACGCCAACATCACGAAAGTGTCGACCAACAGCGGTGTGACGTCGACGCTCCCACTGCCCTGTACGGAGCTGGCGATGGCGAACATCCAGGTGCTCGACGTCCAGGACACGGTTCCGTCCTTCGCCGGCCACAAGAGCGCGACTGGCAGAACCATCCCCGCCACGGAGACGCTCCTGCTCGCCATGACTCCGAGCGACGCGAGAAACGCCCAGTTCCTGGGCCAGAACGAAACCCTGTCTGTGGTGCAGACCCAGCAGGACACAAATCCGCCGCCGCTGCAGCAGTGCATCGGCACCGACCAGACGACGTCGGCGCCATGATCAGTCGTCGGATTCTCGTCATCAGCCGGTCGCCGGCGCTCAGCCGGGCGATTCAAGCGTCGCTCGGTCCGGGCTACGAGGTCGCCACCAGTGCCAACGTCAGCGACGTGGTCGAAGAGGTGCGGGAGCAGGGACCCTTCGACGTGCTGGTTGCCGGACCGGTCTTCGACAGCCATGCCGGCATGGCCCGTCTCGCCACGCTGCGAGCGGCCGGGGCCGTTCCCGCCATTGTGCTGGCGCTCGGACCCAAGCCGAAGGCCAACCTGGGCGACATCGTCCGTACGGGCGCCGTCGATCTCGTCGAGTACCCCACCAGCAAGCGCCAGCTTGCCACCGCGCTGAAGCGCGCTTTCGACATCGCCGACGTCTCGGCATCGAGCGAGGGCCCGACGCTTCCGGTCGTTGCGCACGGCGTGGTGGTCGATCGGCCTCAGTTCGCCGAGGTCTTCACCGTGGCGTCGTCCAGTGGAGGGTGCGGGAAGACCTTCTATGCCACCAACCTGGCGTGTTACCTGGCCGCGCAGACCGGCCAGCGTGTCTGCCTGGTCGATCTGGACCTGCAGTTCGGTGAGGTCTCGACGGCGCTGCATCTTCGTCCCCGGTTCACGATTTCGGACCTGCTGTCCCGGGAACCGGTCGACGACGACGACCTCGATGAGCACGTGGAGGAGTACCTCGAAGAGCACGAGCTCGGGTTCTCGGTCCTGGCGGCTCCGTTCAGTCCGGCCGATGCCGACATGATCGCCCCGAAGGACGTCTACAAGGTAATGGGCGCATTGCGCCGGCACTTCGACTACATCGTGGTCGACACTCCGGCCCAGCTCTCCGAGATCGTTCTGGCGGCCTTTGATCACTCGACCAGGGTGCTGTGCATGGTGACGCTCGATCTGCCAAGCATTCGCAACATGCGGGTCTTCCTCAGCACGCTCGAGAAGCTGCGTATCAACAGCCAGACCATCGGGGTCGTGCTCAACAAGGTCGAAGACGACATCGGCATCGATATCAACGACGTCCAGGAGGTCCTCGACAACAAGATCGTGTCCGTCCTTCCGTATTCGCGGGAAGTGATGAAGTCGATCAACAAGGGCAAGCCAGCACTTGTCTCGGCGGCCAACTCCGACATTGGCAAGAAGCTGGCAGGAGGGATGCACCAATTCCTGTCCGACGACATGACCCCGACGCTTGATTCGGGCTCCAAAACGGCAGCGATCGGAGAGACGCGCGGCTTCTGGCGGCGGCGGAAGAGGAGTCGCGCCGAGAAGGTGCCCGAACTCGAGAGGGCCTGAACGAGATGAATCTGTCAGAGAAGCTCGCCGCGGCCGACGGCACCGCTTCGGCGCCCGCGCAGGCTCAGCCGCCTGTAGAAGAGGGCCTTCCACGTCGTGATGGAGAGCCAGGTCCGCCTGGTGGCGTGGAGCGGCGGGTCGCGAGCAACGGCCAGCCTCCCGGCGCCAAGGGGAACCCGATGCGGCGGACGGCGGACAGGACCGCCCTGGACAGCGCATGGAAACAGTCCAAGCAGAAGGTCCAGACCAAGGTCCTGGCCGAGATCGCCCCGAAGGCGGCCGACCTCTCGCCGGACGAGCTGCGTGAAAAGGTCCGTTCGACAGTGAACGAGATCCTCGAGCGCGAGGACATCGGGATCTCGCCCATCGAGCGTCAGCGCTTCGTGGAAGAGATTCTCGAGGATTCCCTCGGCTACGGACCACTCGAAGCGCTCCTGGCCGACAACACTATCTCCGAAGTCATGTGCAACAAGTACGACGAGATCTGGATCGAGCGCAAGGGCAAGCTGACCCGCAGCGAGATCGTCTTCAATTCGCCGCATCAATATCGCCGGATCATCGACCGAATGGTCCATGGTGTCGGCCGGCGCGTCGACGAGTCTTCGCCCATGGTGGATGCACGCCTCGCCGATGGTTCTCGAATCAACGCCATCGTGCCACCGCTCGCGCTGCACGGACCGGTTCTCACCATCCGAAAATTCCCGGAGCGAGCCTTCCTCATGGAGGATCTCATCAAGCTCGGCTCGCTCTCCATGGACGCCGCTGTCTTCCTGGAGGCTCTGGTGCGGGGCAAGATCAGCCTGATCGTTGTCGGCGGTACCGGCACAGGGAAGACCACGATGCTGAACGTGCTCTCCAACTACATTCCTGACGGTGAGCGGCTGATCACCATTGAGGAGTCTGCCGAACTACAGATTCAGGGCGAGCACGTGGTGACACTCGAGACCCGCCCGTCCAATGCTGAAGGGACGGGAGAGGTTCGCATCCGCGACCTCGTCCGCAACTCTCTACGTATGCGGCCCGACCGGATCATCGTGGGTGAGTGTCGAGGCGCCGAGACGCTGGACATGCTCCAGGCCATGAACACCGGTCACGCCGGGTCCATGACGACGGTGCACGCCAACACCCCCCGCGAACTCCTCGGCCGCCTCGAGACGATGGTCATGATGGGAGGCGTCGAGCTGCCGCAACGCGCCATCCGCGAGCAGATCGTGATGGCGATCGGCTGCCTCGTCCAACTGCAGCGGACACCTGCCGGGCCACGTGTCGTTCATTCCATCACCGAGATCCAGGGTATGGAGGGTGACACCGTCCTCCTGCAGGACATCTTCCACCGGGTCGACATGCACGAAGGATTCGGACGCTTGGTCTCGACGGGCCTACGGCCAAAGATCCTCGACGAACTGGCACAAAACGGCGTCGAGGTGCCGGCGCAGCTCTTCCGGAACGACGGTGACGGGTCTTCTGGCTCGGGCAGTCGGTCATCCGGTCGTCATCACCGCCCGGCTCGGCCCGGCCGGGTGGTCGAGCCACCTTCCGAGGAGCTGTACGAAATGCTGGCGCGCCGGCGCGACGGAGGGAAGTGAGCACAATGTCGCTGGCAACCGCAGCGGGAACGAACAGTGCGGCGCTCGTCGCGGCGATTCTCGTCGGCGGTGGTCTTGCTCTGGTCGTCGTGGCGTTGATCGGCCGTGTCCGGACGAAGCAGCGCACGCTGGCCCAGATCCTCGACGACACCATGGGGAAGGCTGAGGTCCCTGTCGAGGTGATCTCCGAGTCCCCCGAGCACGGCGAACTCTCGGCGCTCACGGTCCGCATCTCGGGTATCTTCGGCCGGGTCGACACCCACGGTGCGCTGGAGCGACGACTGGAGCGGGCGGCGATCCCCCTGCGGGCAGGGGAGTACCTCGTCATCAGTTCCGCCGTCGCCTTCGCCTTGGCCGTCGTGATCGGCGTGATCACTCGCTCACCGATCGGCTCCTTCATCGCGATAGCGCTGGTGGCCGGCGTCGCCTGGTACCTTCCGTCGCGGCGCTCGGCGAAGCGGATCAAGCAGATACAGGAGCAACTGCCTGACGCCCTGGCTCTGATGTCCGCGTCTGTCGAGGGTGGGCAGACGTTCCAGCGCTCCATCGACATGTACCGGCGCGATGCCAAGGCGCCCCTTTCGCAGGAGCTCGACCGGGTCATGGCCGAGGTCGCCGTCGGGTCCGACCTCGTGGTGGCGCTCGAGAACATGGCCGACCGCTCCGGTGTCGAGGACCTCACGTGGGCGGTGGAAGCGGTGCGGATTCAACAGTCCACCGGTGGCCGCTTGGCCCCGATCCTCCACACGCTCGCCGACTTCATGCGGACCCGTCAAGAGGTACGACGCGAGGTGCAGACACTCTCGGCCGAAGGGCGCATGTCGGGATACGTGCTGTTCGCCATTCCTCTCTTCCTGGTGGTCGCGCTCGAAATGAAGGACCCTCACTATCTCGACCCCATGCTGCACGGTGTCGGCCTGGTGGTTCTCATCGGAACGGCGGGACTGATGGCACTGGGCTTCTGGATCGTGCGCCGCATGGTCAACATCAAGATCTGAGCCAGGGGGCATCCGTGAACGCGACATACATCGTGCCGTTGGTAGGCATCACGCTCATGATTTTCGGCCTGTGCGGCGTTGCGGTTGCGGCCTGGCGTACCCACAAGCTGTCAAGCCGGCTCGAGTTCATCCGCTCGCTGGGCACCGACGCCGAGCTCTTCGCCGAGCCGACACCGGTGATCGAGCGGGTGCAGACACCGTTGGTGACCCGCATTTTCGGACCGGGCGCCCGGGGATTCAAGAACGTCCTCTCCCGGCTCTACCCGTCGAGCGAAGTCGACCGGGTGCACGCCGATCTCCTCAAGGCTGGTCTCACCGGAACGGTGCGGGCCGAAGAGTTCGTGGCCGTGCAAGTGGGGTCCGCCATGCTCGGCTTCGGTCTCGGGCTCGTGGCACTGGTGAGTGGCGCCGTCAGCCTCAAGGTCGGTCTTGCCAGTCTGTTCATCCTTCCCATGATCGGGGGTCTCGCACCCAGCTGGTGGTTGCGTCGCCGCATCAAGGTCCGTCGTTTGACCGTCCAGAACGACCTGCCGGACCTGCTCGACCTCATGTGCATTTCCGTGGCGGCGGGACTGGGTCTGGAGCAGGCGATGCAGGTCTCATGCGCGCGTTTCGAGTCGCCCGTGTGTCATGAACTGCGCCTGACGCTGCGAGAGATGGAGCTCGGGCTCTCGCGGCACGATGCTCTCGAGAACATGAAGTTGCGCACCGACATCGACGACCTCGTCACCTTTGCCGTGGTGCTCTCGCAAGCCGACGCGCTGGGCCTGCCGATTGGCCGTGTCCTGCAAGCCCAGGCGGACGAGATGAGGGACAAGCGCCGCCAACGGGCGCGGGAGAGAGCGGCGAAGGTGCCCGTCAAGATCCTGTTCCCTCTGGCGCTCTGTTTCTTGCCGGCCATCATGATCATCGTGCTCGGCCCGATCGTCGGTCCGATCAAGCACGCCTTCCACACGGGTTGAGCTGACGCCTCGGCTTCCCGCGGAGAATTGTTCGTTCTCCACGGGTCGCACCCCTGCCGCAACATGGCTGCGACTGTCGTTTGAGGCGAAAAGCATACAATGACCTGGGAGTTTCCGCCGCACCGCGGTGGGGGTGGAGCCGCACCGGATGCAGAAACCGGGCGGAAATGAGGGGGAGGAATGGCAAACACAGCGTCGATCCTGTGGCCGACCGCGCAACCGTCGCCGTCGCTTGAGGTTGGGAACGGGCCCGAATGGACGTTCTATACGCAGGTGTCGGTTTCCGGGCCATCGGTCCGCACGACCGTGCACCGAGACGAGAGCCTGCGAGACGCCGGGGCCACACTCACGAGAGATGATCTTCGAGTCGTTGTCGATGACGGGTTCGTCGATCCCGGTGTTCCCGCCCCTCGGCGCGAGGGAGGCCGGCAGTGGGGCCCATGGTCACTCACGCAGCGGGAGCTCGAGGTGTTGCAGCTGCTGGCCGAAGGCGCCACGAACGGAGAGATCTCGCAGCGGCTCTACATCAGCCCGAAGACGACCAAGAATCACCTGGCCGCCATCTTCCAGAAGTTGGACGTCACGAATCGCACGCACGCGCTCGGTGCGCGCCGTGGTCATGGGCCTCGTTACCATCGAATAGCAACCGGCCGTTGGGACAAAGGCCCAGGCAAATGGTCCAATAAGCCTATGGAATCTGTGTCTGAGTCGAGTTGAAATAGAGGTGGGAACTCCAATACGGGTCCGGTCAAACCGTCCGGACAGGTTGGGGCGAGAAGAGGGGAATCATCAAAATGACTGAGTTGTTTCTGAATGCGTTCTTGGCGGTGCGGGGCTTTCACAGCAACCTGCTCGAGCGTGCACGCAATGAGCGTGGAGCCTCCATGGTGGAGTACGCGCTTCTGGTCGGCCTGATCGCCGTCGTTGCCGTTGTGGCTATTGCGGCATTGGGTGGTGGCATCAAGGGACTGTTCAACAGTGCCAACACCTGCGTGGGCAGCGCCGCCAGCTCCGGGTCCAACTGTGCTCCGTAGGAGCTGACGCACCAGGGGTGAGGCTTTCCCTAAGGGAATATTCCCCCTTCCCCATGGGATGATGGTTGGGCTGGGTCGGCCTCGGCTGACCCAGCCCTCCGTCGTAAGGGGGGGCACTATTCCGAAAGCACAACATCAGGGTTGAGGTCGGAGGGCCGGATCGGGAGATTCGGCCCTCCGACGCGTTCGGATCGAGGGCTGGCCCCGTCGGCGCTCCGGCTGCCGCACGCACTCGGTGGACCGTTTGTCCGATCGGTCCTCAGCGGAGGCCATGGGCTGCGCCGTCCCGCTGCCGTCTCGGTACGATGCAACCGAGCACACACGCCCTCAGCAGGATTTCATCGTCGGTTTACATAACCGATACGGCGGTGAAATAGGGTCCGACGAGACTGGCCACCGCAACCTGATGTGGGGTGTCGTGTCCGCAAGGTGCCGGGACGCCCCACCAGGCCATCTTGACCACGGAGAAGAAGGGGAACACAGGAGAACTCATGAGCTACCAGGCCGAGTACATCTGGATCGACGGGACGGAGCCCACCCCGCTCCTCCGCAGCAAGACCAGGATCGTCGAGGGCGGCAAGGAGCCCGGGATCTGGGGCTTTGACGGCTCGAGCACGAATCAGGCCGAAGGGAACGACTCGGACTGCGTCCTCCAACCGGTCTTCGTCTGCCCCGACCCCCTGCGGGCGGACGGCGACAAGCTCGTGATGTGCGAGGTCCTGCATCCAGACATGACGCCGCACAGCACGAACACGCGGCGGCGGTCCGCCGAGCTGGCCGAGAAGTACGCGGACCAGGAGCCCTGGTTCGGGATCGAGCAGGAGTACACCTTCTTCCAGTACGGGCGGCCGTTGGGCTGGCCGGAAGCCGGGTTCCCCGCCCCCCAGGGTCCGTACTACTGCGGAGTCGGTGGCGACAAGATGCCGGGCCGCGAGATCGTCGAGCGCCACACTGCTGCCTGCATGAAGGCCGGCCTCGGGATCGAGGGCACGAACGCCGAGGTCATGATGGGCCAGTGGGAATTCCAGATCGGGGTGCTCCCGCCGCCCCTCATCGGTGACCAGCTCTGGACGGCGCGCTGGCTGCTCTTCCGCATCGCCGAGGATTTCGACGTGTTCGCCACGCTGGAGCCCAAGCCAGTGCTCGGGGACTGGAACGGTGCCGGGGCGCACACGAACTTCTCCACCAAGGCCATGCGGGAGGATGGGGGTTGGGACGCCATCATCGCCGGCTGCGAAGCTCTCGGGAAGCGGGTCGAAGAGCACGTTTCGAACTACGGCATCGGCATCGAGAGTCGCCTGACCGGAGCGCACGAGACGGCGCACTTCACCCAGTTCAGCTATGGGACCTCCGACCGTGGAGCGTCCATCCGCATACCGTGGGCCGTGGCCAAGAACAAGAAGGGGTGGCTGGAGGACCGCCGGCCCAACGCCAACATGGATCCCTACGTGGTGAGCGCCCTCATGGTCGAGACGGTCTGCGGGGCTGCTGCCGGCGACTGAACCGTCTGAGATCGAGAACGCCGCTGGTTCCGGGAGCGCACCACCCGGGGCCGGCGGCGTTTCTCGTTGGCCGTCAGCCCGGGGAAACCGGCTGATCGCTCGGCGCGTGCGCGACGAGAGCCGGCTCACCGGGGCGCGGCAAGCGGGCCGTAGGCGAGCGCGGCGGTATCGCCCTCTCCGTAGTGGCTGAAGTCCCCTCCGGCGTCGGCCATCTCGTCCATGCCGATGGGACCCTCAGGGCGTCCGGCCAGAAACTGCTGGATGATCGGGTTGTCGGTGGCGAGCATGTCCGGCTTGCTGGCGAACTTCACCAGATTGGACCGGAACAGTACGCCCATGTAATCGGCGGTCCGCATGACCGACTGGATGTTGTGGGTGATGATGAAGAAGGTCGCACCCGTTTCCCTCTGGGCGGTGACGACGAGCTCATCGAGATAGGCGACGCGGACAGGATCGAGGCCTGAGTCCGGTTCGTCGAAGAGCACGATCTCCGGTTCGGTCACCATGGCCCGGGCCAATCCGGCCCGCTTCTTCATGCCACCGGAGACCTCCCCGGGCAGCTTCTTCAGGTGGTCCATGAGCCCGACCAACTCGGCGTTGCGGTGGACCAGTTCGCGGATAGCTGCCTCGTTCTTGCGGGTGTGCTCTCGAAGCGGGAAGGCGATGTTGTCGTAGAGGTTCATCGAACCGAACAGTGCGCCGTCTTGGAACAGGACGCCGAACTTCTTGCGCACGGCGTAGAGCCGTCTTTCCCGCAGGCCCACGATCTGTTCGCCATCGACCCAGATCTCACCGCGTTCGGGCCGGAGCAGCCCGAGGATGTTCTTGAGGAGCACGGACTTCCCAGTGCCAGAGGGCCCGAGAATCGCCGTGATCCTGCCCTTCGGCACGTCAAAAGTGATGTCCTCGAGCACCGTATGGGAACCGAACGACTTGGTGATCCCCCGCAGAGAGATGATCGGCTCACCTGGTGCGATCCAGGCCTGCCCTGTGGTCTCCTGCCGGCTCCTCATATGGGGAGAACTCATACCCATGGCCCGGCTTGCGCCTTTCTTGAGGAGAGGCGGGCCGTCAGCCTCCGAGCAGACCGCCCACCGTCTCGGTCGTGCCCCCGAGGAGGCCCTGGAGCGGGTTCGTCGTGGTGGTCGTCGGGGTCGGGGTTCCGCCCGCCGGCGTGTTGGCGGTGCCATCGCCAGCCCCCGAGTCACCGGCGATGCCACTCGTGACGCCGCTCACGGTCTGCCCCAGTCCGCCGGTGACCCCGCTCACCGTCTGTCCGACCCCGCCCGTCACGCCGCTCACGGTCTGTCCGACCCCGCCCGTCACGCCGCTCACGGTCTGTCCGACCCCGCCCGTCACGCCGCTCACGGTCTGTCCGACCCCGCCCGTCACGCCGCTCACGGTCTGACCGACCCCGCCGGTGACGCCGTTCAGCGTGTCGTCCAGGCCCCCGGCGGCCTGGTTGAGTCCGCCGGCGAGGCCCTCCGTGCCCGACGCCGGAGAACCGCCACCAAGGGCGCCCGAGAGCAGAGACGTCGTTCCGCCCGACCCCTTGGTCGTGCCCTGGCCCGTGGTCTGTGAGCCACCGCCCCCGGACGTTCCAACAGAAGGAGCAATTCCTCCACTGCCATTTGATCCATTTCCGATCCCGACGGGCGCCTGGGCATCCGTCGGGCCGTCGCTGCCGGTCTCGCCAGGGTGGGACGAGCCCAAGACGAGGGGCGGAGCGGCCAGAGCCGAGCCGGGCACGGGCGTCGCGCCGCTCGGTCCGCTCGAGAGTGCATGCGGCGCAATGAATGCCACTGCGACGGCTGCGCCGGTCAAGGCGACGCCAGCGAAGGCGCTGCGCATCGCGCCCGAACCACCACCGCTGCCACCGCTGTGGGTGATGGTCGCGCCGCGGTGCGCGACGCGGAAGACGGTGCGACGGATGAGTGCGCCGGTGGCGATGAGGAAACCTGCCAGCGCTTCCTTCGACTCTGACACCACGGCAAATTCGCGCTTGAGGGCTTGGCGAGCCCGCCACAGCAGCGTTTCGATGGTCCCGATCTCCACGCCCTCGTGGTCGGCGATCTGTTGATACGTCCAACCAGACCCCTCGCGCATGGCGAGCACGTGACGGTGGCGCGTCGACAGGCGACCGAGGGCACGGTTCACGAGCTCACCGTCGACCGCGGCCAGAACCAGCTCCTCGGAGGTGTCTTCAACGACCACACCGACCGGGTGTTGTGCGGTGAGCTCCATCTCGTCGGTCGGTGTGCTGCGGGAGCGCCGGCGCAGCATGTCGGTGCAGATGTTGCCTGCGATCACGGTGAGCCAAGGGTAGAAGCGCCGCTCGCCCGCAAAACGCGGAAGAGCCTTCCAGGCTCGGGCGAATGCTTCCTGCGCCGCGTCCTCGGCCTCGTGCCGGTCGTTCAGCCGGCGAAGGCAGAAGCGGAGAAGGCGCTCGTAGTAGCGCGCGTAGAGGTTCCCAAAGGCAGCCGGGTCGCCGGCTTGGCAGCGCTCGACGAGTGCGCGGTCCCGATCGAGATCGACGTCGTCACAAAGGCTTGTCAGCTCTTCTTCGCGTAGCGCCAATGATCCCGTCCCTCCCCCCGTTTCCTTTTCCCAATTGGGAAGAAGGTCACACCCTTTTCCCTGAGGACGTACCTCACAGTATGTCGGCGTTTCGCTGCGATTCGAAGGGCTGCAACCCGCAATTGTGTGAACAGGGGTTGGAGATTGTTGCACAACAAGTTGAGGAAGTTGCACAACAAAGTTGAGGAATTCACCTGCGAAGCAAAGAGAGTTGCCAAGGGAATTGAGGGGTTGTCGGGCCTCGGTGCGCTCCCGGCCGATCCACTCGCAGAACGCGGTCTGCCGGGAGCGCGAAGCCGAGCGAAGCCCCCTCCGACGTACGCCGCAAGGTTCGACGCCGCCTCCCGTTTTCTCTGCGAAGGAAGAACGGGGGGCGGGCCGCGAGCCCGTTCAGTGCCAAGGAGCCTCGGAAGGGGGGACGGCGTTGGCTGAAAAAGATGCGGGCACAGGTGTCGTACCCGATCAGGTGCTCGACACCACCCCAGCTCCGAGTCGAGAGGAGATGGCGCGCCGGTTGGGCAGCCCCAGCGGCCGTCCGACCGCAACGGGGTTGCTCCCACGCCCCGGCCGACCGGTCACCGACGAGGGAAAAATCGCTTCAGCGGTCCGTGAGACGGGCAACATGTTTGCCACGGCCTCCGAAGCCCTGCGGCAAGCTCCGCTCAAGGGCATCCCCGTCTCCGAGTTCTTCGACCAGTGCTGGTTTCTGGCCCGCGTCACCACGCTGCCCTTGATCCTGCTGTCCATCCCGTTCGGGATGGTCATCGCTCTGGAGGTCGGCTCGCTCCTGCAACAGATCGGAGCGCAATCCCAGCTCGGTGCCGCCATGGTGTTGGCGGTCGTCCGGGAGCAGGCGCCCGTCGCCACCGCGCTCCTCATCGCAGGCGCCGGCGGATCGGCCATGTGCGCTGACCTCGGGTCGCGTCGCATCCGCGACGAAATCAGCGCGATGGAGGTCATGGGCGTGAACCCACTGCACCGCCTGGTGCTCCCTCGGCTCCTGGCCGCCACCGTGGTCGCAGTCCTGCTCGACGCCGTTGTCAGCGTGGCCGGAATCGCCGGCGGCCTCTGGTTCGGCACGCACGCGATCCACATCACGACAAGCAGTTTCTTCGCCACCTTCGGTGAGCTCAGCCAGATGGCCGACCTCGTGATCGCCCTCGTCAAGGCGGGCATCTTCGGATTCATCGCCGCCATGGTCGCGTGTTACAAGGGCCTCTATTGCAAGAGCGGTCCGAAAGGCGTAGGCGACGCTGTGAACCAGGCCGTTGTCGTGACGTTCATCCTCTCGTTCTTCGTGAATTTCTTGCTGACCGTCTTTTACTTCAACTTCATTCCTCAAAAGGGCATCTGATGGCGATCGATGCTCCCATCCGGGAACGTCCCGCAAAAGAGGCGTCGGCCGGCATAGCAATCAGTCGCAACGCGATCGGTTCCGCGAATGCCGCGCTTGGCTTGTTCGACGCCCTCTACGCACAGCTGAAGTTCTACGTGCAGATTGCCCGGTCCCTCCCACGCGCCCTGAGATACCCAAAGGAGATCCTCGTCCTGATGTCGGATATCTCACTGGGCTCGGGCGCGCTCGTCGTCGGCGGAGGGATGTTCTTCGTGGTGGTCTCGATCTCGTTCTTCACCGGGACCGAGGTCGGGCTGGAGGGGTTCAATGGCCTGCAGCAGATCGGGGCCGAGGCCTTCACCGGAGTGATCACCTCCCTCGCGAACACTCGCGAGATCACCCCGCTCGTGGCGGGAGTGGCTCTGGCCGCCCAGGTGGGCGCCGGGTTCACCGCACAGCTCGGCGCCATGAGGATCAGCGACGAGATCGACGCGCTCGAGGTAATGGGGGTCAACAGCGTCGTCTACCTGGTGGCCACCCGCGTGTGGGCGGCCCTGATCACGATGATCCCTCTCTATCTGGCGGCGCTCTTCGCCAGCTATCTCGCCTCCGAGCTGGTGGTGACGAAGTTCTTCGGACTGTCGACCGGTACCTACACGCACTACTTCCGGCTCTATCTGCCGCCGCTCGACATCTTCTACTCGTTCCTCAAGGCGATGGTGTTCGCCGTCCTCGTCACGTTCGTGCACTGCTACTACGGCTACAACGCGACCGGCGGGCCGGCGGGGGTCGGTGTGGCGGCCGGTCGGGCCATCCGCCTCTCCATCATCCTCGTCGTCGTGGTCAATCTCTTCATGTCGCTCATCCTCTTCGGCGGCGTCAATGCAACGGCCAAGTTGGTCGGATGAGGCGACTCCTACGCATTGCGGTCAGCCTGGGGGTCCTCTTTGGCCTCGTCTTTGGAACCGTGACGCTCGTCCGCCTGGCGAACGGAGACTTTGCCGGCGACTACGCCCTGAGCGGCACGTTCCCGCGGGCCGGAGAGGGCCTACACTCCGGCTCGGCCGTGGTTTTCCGCGGCGTCCAGGTCGGTCGGGTTTCCACCATCTCGCTCCAGCACAACCTGGCGCAGGTCACCGTCCTCATCGAACCGTCCTTCAAGGTCCCGAACAGCGCGACGGCGACGGTGGAGCCGGTGAACCTTTTCGGCGCGGAGCAGATCGCGATCTCCACCCCGGACCGGAACTCCGACGTCGGGCCCTATCTGGTTCCCGGCTCCTCGTTCGCGCGTGCCCAAAGCAGCGACGAATTGGGCGATCTCTTCGCCGCCGCCACACCCCTCTTGAACCAGATCGACACCACCCACCTCTCGACCGTCTTGGGCGAAGTGGCCCAGGCCTCGCAGGGGGAGGGGCCAAAGATCGCCGCCTCCATCAACGCCGGGACCCAACTGGCCGGACTGCTCGACTGGACACTCGATGCGCAGCTGCGTGCACTGCAGTCCTTTGCAAAGTTCACCCAGGCGATCGCCCCGGCCGCGGGCGACCTCAACAACCTCAACGCGGAGATCAACGCAGGCTTGCCTTCCTTCAACGCGGAGGAGGCCGACTACGAGAACCTCCTCAACGCACTGATCCCCTTCTCCAACCGTCTTGCCGCCCTGCTTTCGACCTATCACCCGGACATCGCGACGATCCTGGAATCGGGGGACAACGTCTCCCGGGTCCTGCTGGCGCAGCAGGATTCCATCGGTCAGGTCGTCAATGGCGCATACCACTACTTCCAGAAGATCGCCCAAGGTGCGGCGGGACTGAACAAGCTGCCCGACGGCAGCACGTACGCGTACTTCAACACCTTCATCCTCTTCAGCGACGTCAACAACCTGGTCTGCAATCTCATTGCGCCGTCGACCGGGGGTATGTCCTTCCTGCAGCCGATTCAGCAGGCCTTGGCCGGCAGCGGGTCGGCCTTCAATTGTTCGTCGGAGTTTGCGACGTTCGATGCGCTCCAGAATGGCTCTGCGCCGGCAGCAGCACCGATCCCAGAACCGTCCGCGTCCGCCACATCAGGCGCGAGCAATGCTGCCGCCGCTGCGGCGAACCAGGCGTACGGCATGGTGGGGCAGCCCGATCAGTCCTCGCCGACCAACCTCAGTGGCATCATCAGGCAACTTCTCGGCGGGCTCCCGTGAGCATGTTGCGCCATTTCCCCAAGTCGGCGTTCAAGTTCGCCCTGTTTGCGCTGGTGTGTCTGGTCCTGCTGGCCGGCCTGGCGGTGAAGATCGGGAACATCTCACTGTTCAGCAGCCGTCACACAATTGACGCGCAGCTGAGTGACGTGACCGGCCTGGCCCGTGGTGACGACGTCAACATTGCAGGCGTCCCCGTCGGGCAGGTCTCGAGCATCAGCGTGCAGCACGGACACGCGGTCATTTCGTTGAGCGTCAACAACACGGTGTCCCTGCATCGGTCGACCGACGTGGGGATGCGGTGGCACAACGTCATCGGGCAGAAGGAGATCGAGCTCTTCCCGGGACGGAGCGGCCCGATCCTGCTGCCTGGGTCCACCATCCCGCTGACGCACGACGTGACCGACGCCAGTATCGACACCTTCTTGAACTCGCTCGGACCGGTTCTCGCTTCGATCAACACGAAGGAAGCGAACGCATTCGTCGAAAACGTCTCGGGGGCACTGGAAGGGGACACCGCCGAAATCAACCAGCTCATCAACAGCGGGGCCACCGTTTCCTCGACCGTTCAGGCTCTCGACTCCCAGGTGGGCCAGATCATCGGGAACTTGAACCAGGTGTTGACTGCACTGGCCTCGCGGTCGGGCGACATCGACTCGCTGGTGACCAACCTCCAGACGGTCTCCTCCGCCCTTGCTTCCAAGAATTCGTTGCTCGATGGCGTCGTGAGCAACCTGTCCCTGGTGGCGACTGACCTTGCCGGACTGATCGGGAACAACCACGACACCATCGCGAGCACCATCGGCAACCTGCAGGCCGTCGCGGCCGACGTGCAGAACAACCGACAGAACCTGGCCAACAGCCTCTCGAGTCTGGGCGCAGGTCTGGCGCCGTACATTCAGATCTCTCAGTGGGGGCAATGGTTTGCCGTCGAGACCGTGTACACATGTCTCGCCGGCCAGTCAGTCTGTCCCTACTACCAGCCCGGCAATCCGCCCGCCGGATCCGGGCCCGGCGGGAGCCCCCCGCTTCCGGCGCCCCTGTCGGGCGTCACGACGCCGGGACTACCCAACGGCTCGTCCTCGCCGACGTCGTCGAACGCCAAGAGCTCCTCCGTCAACGCGAGCAGCCCGCTGGCGGCGTCGACCCTGCACCTCAATCTGCAGGCGGTGAGTGGTGCCACCACGGGAGGCTCGCAATGAAGGCCTTTACGGAACGCAATCCGAAAGTCGTCGGCATCACGGCGGTGATCGTCATGTCGGCATGCGTGCTGGCCATCTTGTTGCTCAACAGAAGCTTCTTCAACTCCGGCTACTCGATTGAGGCGCGGTTCGCCAACGCTGCGGGAATCTCCAAGGGCACGGAGGTGATGGAAGCCGGCGTCAATGTGGGGACGGTCACGGCAGTACGGGTGCACGGCAATGCGGTCGATGCCCAGCTCTCCGTGAACCGTTCGGTGGTCCTGCCGCACATGACGACGGCGGCCATTGAGGTCGAGACGCTCCTCGGCGTCGTGGACGTCACGTTGAAGCCGGTCAGCGGCTGGAGCGATCCCCTGAAGCCCCAGGCACTCATCACCGACACCTCGGTGCCGACCGAGTTCTACGAGCTCCAGAACACCGCACATTCGCTGCTGACCAAGACGAACGCCAAAGCGCTCAACAACCTGGTTACTTCCCTGGCCACAATCACCAAGGACAAGCGGACGCAGGTGGCCCAAATCATCTCCGGTCTCGGGGCCCTCACGACGACAGTTGATCAGCGCTCCGGTCAGGTCTCACAGTTGATCGACTCGGCGAACACTCTCTCCTCCACGCTGGCGGGCCGGGACCAGCAATTGCTGTCCATCGTCAACAATCTCGACACGGTCTCCACCGGTCTGGCCGCCAACAACCAGGATCTGGCCAACCTGATCACCAATGTCGACTCCATGGCGAGCCAGACCAACAGCCTGGTCAGCCAGGACTCTCCCGCCCTCAACTCGCTGTTGAAGAACCTGCACTCCGATCTCACCGTTGTCGGCCAGCATCAAGATGACCTGGCCGAGGGTGTGAGCTATCTCGGCGGGGCGCTGAAGGGCTTCCAATCCATCGCCTACAGCGGTTCCACGCCCGTGCCGTGGGGCAACATCTTCGTCAACCCGGCATCGTTGACCAACTCGTTCGGCGTCATCGGACCCTGCGGGGCCTTCGACCAGGTGCTGAATCAGGTGTTGGGGCCGGACCCGGCGTCGTGCAACAACCAGACAGGCCCGCTGCCGGGGGAGGGATCGAACACCAGCACGGGGACGGCGACCGCCCCGCCGCCAGGCTCCGCCCCGGCGGGACCGACGCCATCGCCATCCGCCGTTCCGTCGGCTGGCTCGCAATCCGTCGGCGGTGGACCGACCGGGCCGAACTCGGGCCTCGGTGGCCTCTCCCAGCTGATCAGTCCGCTGTTGCAAGGGGTCGGATGACACGCCGCCTACGCGCCGCGTTCACCTCGAAGGCCGCCCGCCTCGCACTGGCCAGTGCCGTCATCGCCGCGGGGGTCATCGTCGGCATCGACGAGGCCAAGGGAGCAGCGACCTACCCGATCCGGGTCGTCTATTCCAGCGCGCCGGGTCTGTTCACCGGGGCAGCCGTCGATGTCCTGGGCGTCAAGGTCGGCACGGTCAGCGACGTGCAGAACTTCGGCGACAAGGTCGATGTCACGCTGGCGGTGGACTCGGGGACGCGGATCCCCGCGACGGCGTTCGCGTCCCTGGTGGCGCCGCAGTTGCTGGGCTCGCCTGACGTCGATCTCAATCCCGGCTACGTCGGAGGTCCCACTCTGGCCCCCGGTGCGACCATTCCTCAGGACCACACGGCGATTCCGGTCTCGACGGACGAGCTGCTGAAGGAGCTGCAGAAGACACTCAACGCGCATCAGTCCCCATGCCGTGGGCAATCTCGTGAGCAATCTGGCCACCGACCTCGATGGCCAGGGCGCCAGCCTGAACAAACTGATCGCGTCGGCGGCCGGGACGGTGCAACTGCTGGCGAACAAGGGCAACGACCTGGGCCGGCTCAACGGCACGTTGGCCCAGCTGACCGGAACACTCAATACAGACACGAGTCAGATAGAGCAATTGGTCGAGCAGTACGACACGGTGTCGACCACCGTGGCCCAGCATTCGGGTCAGCTCAACGATGCCATCACGCAGCTGGCGGGGGCGAGCTCGGGATTGGTCGGCCTGCTGGTGCCGAATCTGCAGCCCCTGGAGGCGGACGTGGGTACCGTCACGACGGTCGGACGCACCCTCGATCGGAATCTGTCCTCGGTTGACGAGATCCTGCAGAACGGCAACAACCTCTTTCAGGGAGCCAAGCGGGCCTACGACCCGACCTACAACTGGCTCGACCTGAACCTGTCCACTGCGCCGGGGGTGACCGGTGCCTACATCGCGGGTCTGCTGCGGGACCGGCTCGCCGGTATCTGCCGCCGCATCGTGGCCAACCACACCAGCGGCCTCTCCGCCGCAGTCCTTTCGACCCTGAGCCAGTGCGGCAATCCCTCATCGGGATTCTTCGATCCACTGCTCGACGACATCCCGACCATCCTCAACGCGTTGAGCGGAGGGAGCGGCGCAGCCACCGCTCAGTCGCTCCTGCAGCACGGCATGAACCAGATCGCCCAGGCCCAGGCCGGCCCGACGGCACAGGCGGCGCCATCCGCACCGACCCCTCCCGGACAGAAGAGCCCGGCGCCGCCCACCACGACAAGCACGACCGTGCCGCCTTCGACGACGACGACCACAACTCCGTGCGGCCTCCTCAACGCCATCCTCGGCTGTCCCGGGAGCTCGGGCTCCGGTTCGGGCTCGGGCTCCGGTTCGGGCTCGGGCTCCGGTTCGGGCTCGGGCTCGTCAGGCGGCTCGTCGGGTTCGGGACTCGGCGGCTTGTTGTCCAACCAGCAGACACATGCGGCCAGCCAGTCCACGGCGAAGCTGGCCGTGGCCACACCGTCGTCGGCCAACGCAGTTCCGACCCTGACTGCCCCCTCGGCCTCCCTGTTGTCGCCTCTGCCCGGCAGGCAGCGGCGCGGCCACACCCATCCGCACCCCGGCCTTCTCGCTGGCTGGGCGCACGACGTGTCGGGATGGTTCTGATGCGCATCCGGTCCTCGGCGCGTCGACTCCTGGCCGCGGTGCCGCTCGCCGCCGCCGTGGCCTTGGGCCTGGCCGGCTGTTCCGTGTCCGGCGGCGGTCAACGCACCGCGACAGCGGTCTTCACCGATGTCGGCGACCTGGCCAACGGGGCCCAGGTACAACTGGCCGACGTTCCCGTCGGCTCGGTGCGTTCCATCGCGCTCGAGGGCGACAAGGCGAAGGTGACGCTTGCGTTCGACGGCGGCGTGCGGATTCCGGCTGACGTCCGCGCCGCCATCAATCGCAGCACCATCCTCGGTGACCAGTTCGTGCAGCTCACCGTCCCCAAGAGCGAGACGGGGGCCGCCGCCGCCACGGCCGCACAGCTGCCCGATGGCGCTCGTATCGCACGCACCTCCCTCGTTCCCGACGTCGAGCAGTTCGTGGCGGCCGGATCGCAGGTCTTCGGCGCCATCTCGACGACCCAGCTCGAACAGATCATCGAGGCCGGTGGCGAGGGGTTCACGGGCCAGGAGGCCTCGCTCAAGGCGTTCCTCTCCGACCTGACGGAGGTCGCCGGCGGGTACGCGCAGCACACGAGCGACATCACCCAGGCGGTCGATGGCCTGAACAGCCTGACAGCCTCGCTGGCTCCCACCAGCGGCGCCACCGCCACGGCGCTGACGAACCTGTCCCAGACGGTCGCCATCCTGGCCAAGAACTCGTCGCAGTTCGAGACGCTCCTGCAGTCCCTCGACGACGTGTCCTCCCAGGGGCGCAGCCTCCTCGAGAACTACTACCCCCAGATCGTGACCCAGCTGCAGACACTGCAGGCGGTCAGCAGCCAGCTGGCACAACACCAAGCCGACCTGGCCGGGCTCCTCTCCGAAATCCCGGTGGCAGACGCCGCCCTGCCCCAAGCGGTACGGAACGGCTACGTGCAGCTCTACGAGAACATCATCGTCTGCGGCATTCCAGGTCTGGGCGAGGACAGTACGCCCGCCTTCACTTGTGCGCCGAATGCAGCCGGGGCGGCAGCCAAGTGATCAACCGCCGCCTCATTGTGAACCTGATCGTCTTCTTCGTGGTCAGCTTCGCGCTCGTTGCCTACGGCGTCGTCAACCTCCTCGGTAACCCGCTGCTGAGCCCGACGATGCTCACGACCCAGTTCGCCGATGCGTCCGGGCTCTACCCGGGCTTCGAGGTGGAGCTCAACGGCGTGCCCGTCGGCACGGTCACGTCGACGTCACTGACCAGAACGGCGACCAGGGTGGCCATGCGCATCAACCCCGGCACGACGGTGCCGGACGACGTCCAGTCGTCGGTGCAGATCGCCAATGACCTCGGCGAGCAGGTCGTGAACCTGGTCCCGTCCCACGGTGGCGCGGCACCGGCCCTGGCCAGCGGAGCCACCGTGCCGGCCGCGCCGAACCAGGTGCCCGCCAATGTGGGCGCCGTCGTCGCCTCGGCCACCCGCCTGCTCCAGGCCATCCCCGGTGGCGATCTCAACAAGCTGATCGGAGAGTTGGCGACCTCGCTGGCCGGGCAGGCCGGCAATCTGCGTACCCTCGTCAGCGCCGGGACGACCTTCTCGAAGGAATTCGTCGCCTACCAGCGGCAGTTCACGCAGCTCCTGGCGAATGCACCTCCCGCGCTCGATGCGATCACCGCCGTGGCGCCCGAGCTCCGTCAGGACCTGGCCAACACCGCGGCGCTGGTCCAGGTGCTGGCCCAGCAGAAGACGGGTCTCCATACCTTGCTCACGTCGGGATCCTCGGCCTTCAACGCCGTCGACGACCTCCTCACATCGCAGTCGGCCAACCTCGGCTGCTTCCTGCACGACACCGCCGGCATCCTCTCCAACGTCGCCGAGCCCACCAACCTGAGCAACCTGTCCCAAGGCCTCGCCGCCAACACGTACTTCTTCGGTGCGGTCGACCACATCGCCGTGCACGGTGTGGCGAAGCCAACCACGACGAGCAGCTCGGACACGAACCAGACATTCTTACGGACCCGCCTGCTGATTCCGCCCGTCCTCGACCAGCAGGCACAGTCCTTCAGCGCCGCGAACACGATCCCCGACACGCGACCCGGCGCGGGGTGCGTGACGGCGTTCGGCAACGGGGTCGGACCCGCGACCCAGCCCGGTTTCACCCCCGCCGCCGGCGGCCACGTCGTGGCGCCGTCGGCGCAGGAAGCCGACGTCGAGGTTCCCTCGGCGACACCGGCCGGCCAGGCGGCGAGCGCCTCGTACCGCGTGCCGGCCAACCGCCAGGGGATCCTGCTGGCGCTCGGCGGGCTGGTGGTGCCGGCTCTCTTCTTGGCCTGGGGCGCCCGCCCCTCGCGCCGAAGCACGCGCCGACGGGCCTGAGTGATCTCCCGGCACGCCGAGCGGCGCGTCGGAAGCAGTGACAGACGGAGGGAGAACGGAGAGACATGACAACGACAGAGCAGACAACCGAGAGTGGCGTGAAGGTCGTCGGGGCGCCCGCACCGGACGAGGGGTCGTCCCCGGCGGAACCACTTCGCCGTCCGAAGCGGCACCAGGGGACCGGAGATGACGGTGTCCCGAGCCGTCGGGCCTTCCGGCTCGTCAGCCTGGTCGCCGCGCTCGGGATCGTGGGCACCTTGGTGTTCGGGATCCTCTGGACCACCAAGAGCGGCGCCGGTCCGGTGCAGGACCCCGCCGTCGTCAGTGCGTCCCGCGCCTTCCTGACGGACTTCTTCAACTTCAACGCCAAGACGGTCGATGCGGATTTCAACGCCGTCGGCGGCATGGCCACCGGTGCCTTTGCGAACCAGGCGCAGCAGTTCTTCAACGCGTCCATCCGCAAGGCGCTCGAGCAGGCCCTGGCCGAATCACGCGGGCAGATCCGCTACCTGGCCGTCCAGGCGGAGAACGAGGGTGCCGGCACCTCCTCGGTCTACGCCGTCGTCGATCAGACGTACGTCAACAACAAGATCAGCACGCCCCAGGCCGATGTCGTCCGCCTGATCGCCGACCTAAAGCAGGTCAACGACGTGTGGAAGATCTCCGGTGTCACCGTGCTCGAAGGTGCCACTCCTGGCAGCACGGGCAGCGCCTCGGGCTCATCGGGCTCCAGCGTCCCCGGGCAGTAGTCGGTCCGACCGTGCGTAGGATGAGGGCGGGCTGCGTGCGGGTCTGTGGTTGAAAGTCGAGGCCAGTCGCAGGCAAAACGACCCACGTAAGGCGACTTGTGGTCGCTGAGCATGGTGCGGCTTAGAGGTAAGCCCTGCCCGCTGCGTCCCCGGCTGTCGGGGGCGGGTGGAGACGAGGCGATGCGCGCCATCACGGTGCCGTTGGGTAGGGCGGCTCGCCGCCGTACCGCCGGGACCGGCGCGTTACCCTCGCGGCAGGCGAGTGTGGGGTCAAAGACCAGGTCAGCCGCACGCAGCCCCATTTCGTCGCGTCGGCCCCGCGGCGGCTCCGGCGCGCCACGGCCGGTAGGATCCTTGTGCCATGAGCGTTTTCACGAAGGTCCTGCGCGCCGGCGAGGGCAAAAAGGTCAGGAGACTGGCCGAGCTCGTCCCATTGGTCGGCGCCCTCGAGCCCGAGATGCAGGGGCTCAGCGACGAGGCCCTGGCGCACAAGACGATTCAGTTCAAGGAGCGCCTCGACCAGGGCGAGAGCCTCGACGACCTCCTTGTCGAGTCCTACGCAGTCGTGCGTGAGGCCGCTTGGCGGGTGCTGGGCCAACGCCACTTCGACGTGCAGCTCATGGGGGGCATGGCGCTGCACTTCGGTTGGATCGCCGAAATGAAGACCGGCGAGGGCAAGACACTGGTCTCCACGCTCCCGGCCTATCTCAACGCCCTCGACGGCCGCGGCGTCCACATGGTGACGGTCAACGACTACCTGGCCACCCGTGACTCCGCGTGGATGGGCCGGGTCCACCGCTTTCTCGGCCTGACCGTCGGTCGGATCGGTGCGGACATCGACGATCCAATCCTCAAACGGGCTGCCTACGCCTCGGACATCACGTACGGCACCAACAGCGAGTTCGGCTTCGACTACCTGCGCGACAACATGACGCGCAGCCGGGATCTCATGGCGCAGCGCGATCACGTGTTCGCCATCGTCGACGAGGTCGACTCCATCCTCATCGACGAGGCCCGTACGCCCCTCATCATTTCGGGGCCGGCGGACGAGGCGGCGCAGCTGTACTACCAGTTCGCCTCGATCGCCCGGACCTTGACCCGGGACGTGGACTACGAGGTCGACGAGGAGAAGAAGACGGTCGTCCCTCTCGAGCCGGGCATCGAGAAAGTGGAGCAGGCGGTCGGGGTCGAGAACATCTACGACTCCGTGGCGGTCAACTATGTCCATCAGCTGACCAAGGCCCTCACCGCCAAGGACCTCTACAAGCGGGACAAGGACTACCTCGTGCAGGGTGGCGAGGTGAAGATCGTCGACGAGTTCACGGGGCGCACGCTCGAAGGTCGTCGGTGGTCCGACGGTCTCCACCAGGCCGTCGAGGCCAAGGAGCGCGTGGCCATCAAGGAAGAGAACCACACCTGGGCCACGGTGACCCTGCAGAACTACTTCCGCCTGTACGACAAGTTGTCCGGCATGACCGGCACCGCCGAGACAGAGGCCGGCGAGTTCGCCGCCACGTACGGGCTCCCGGTCGTTCCCATCCCGACCAACAAGGAGATGCTCCGTCTCGACGAGGCCGACCTTGTGTTCAAGTCCGAGGAGGCCAAGTTCAACGCCGTGGCCGACGACATCGTCGAGCGCCACGAGCTCGGGCAGCCCATGTTGATCGGGACGGCGTCGGTGGCGAAGTCGGAGCTGCTGTCGCGCCTGTTGGAGAAACGGGGGGTCCAGCACAACGTGCTGAACGCCAAGCAGCACTTCCGGGAGGCCGAAATCGTGGCCCAGGCCGGTCGGCGGGGCGGCGTCACTGTCGCCACCAACATGGCCGGCCGTGGCGTCGACATCATCCTCGGCGGCAACGCCGAGCTGCTGGCCGAGCACGAGCTGGCGGCCGAGGGAATCGACATCGAGAGCGACGAGGGCCAAGCCGAGCTGGAGCGCCGGCAGGCGGCCGTGGAAGCCCGTTGCCGGGCCGAGGGCGAAGAGGTGCGCAAGCTGGGCGGGCTCTACGTCCTGGGCAGCGAGCGCCACGAGAGCCGGCGCATCGACAACCAGCTCCGCGGCCGGTCCGGGCGGCAGGGCGACCCGGGGGAGAGCCGCTTCTACCTGAGCCTCGACGACGAGCTGCTGCGCCTCTTCGCCACCGGCGCCATGAGTTGGGTGATGGGGCGGACGCTGCCCGACGACGTGCCGATCGAGTCCAAGACGGTGGCCAAGGCGATCGAGCGGGCGCAGAACACGGTCGAGGCCCGCAACGCCGAACAGCGCAAGGACGCGCTCAAGTACGACGAGGTGATGGACCAGCAGCGCAAGGTCATCTACGAGCGCCGCCTGCAGATCATCGACGGTGACGATCTCGAGGAGCACACCGAAGATCTCCTGGCCGGCGCGGCGGAGAAGCTCGTGGCCGAACACTGCCCGACCGAGTTCGAGGAGGACTGGGACCTCAAGGGTCTGGTCGACGCGGTGATGCAGTACTACCCGACCAAATTCAGCGTGGCTGACCTCGAGCAGGCGGCCACGACAGAGGACCTGGTCGAGTCCATCGTCGAAGAGGCGCTCGACTACTACGAGAAGCATGGCGAATCGATGCCGGGCGGCGCCGAGACCATGCGCCAGATCGAGCGCGACGTCTACCTGCAGATCATGGACGCCCGCTGGCGCGACCACTTGACCGAGATGGACAACCTGAAAGACGGCATCCACCTGCGCTGGACGGTCCAGGCCGATCCCCTCAACGCGTGGCAGCAGGAGGGCTACTCCATGTTCGGCCAGCTCATGGAGGTGATCGACAACGACTATCTCCGCTACATCCTCCACGTCGAGGCGGTCCAGCAGCCGGCAGCCGAGCCCGACCTCGACAACGCGGTCTATGCCGCGGCCGAGGATCCGGTCGCCGAGACGGGGGCCTTGGCCGCGGCGTTGCTGGCCGACCAGGGGGCCAACATGCCCGCGCAGACCGCCGTGCTGCCGCGGCCGAACGAGGCCGGCGGCAACGGGCGGGCCGGCGGTGGCAAGGCGCAGAGAATGCAGCCCAATCCGCCGGACCCGGACGCCCTGGTTCCGATCGTGAAGGAGCAGCACGAGAAGATCGGCCGCAACGAGCCGTGCTGGTGCGGGAGCGGCAAGAAGTTCAAGTTGTGCCATGGCGCCGCCTGACGGGCCGACGGCCGATCTCCCCCGCGACTTCACATCCGAGCTCGGAGCGCTAGGGGAGCGGCTGGCCGAGGCCGAGCGGTATCTCGGACGGGAGAAGCTCGAAGTGCGCCGGACTGAGCTCGAGGCCGAGGTGGCCCGGCCCGACCTGTGGGACGACGCCGACAACGCGCGCGCGGTCACCAAGGAGCTCGGACGCGTCTCCGCCGATCTCGAGCAGCTCGACACGCTGCGCAGCGCGCTCGACGACGCGCAGGCACTCCTCGAGCTGACGCAGGAGTCCGCCGGCGAGGGGACCGGTGATGCCGCGTTCGACGCCGAGCTGATCGAGATGGTCGACGCTCTCGGGACGCGGCTCGGGGCGCTCGAACTGCAATCGCTCTTCTCCGGCGAGTACGACGAGTTCGACGCTGTCTGTGAAGTGCACGCCGGCGCGGGCGGCACGGACGCACAGGACTGGACCGAGATACTCCTGCGCATGTACCAGCGCTGGGCCGAACGGCGCGGCTTCACCGTCGAGGTGGACGAGGCGACCGAGGGGCAGGAGGCTGGGCTGCTCTCAGCCACCTTCATCGTCCACGGCCGGTTCGCCTACGGGCTGCTGGCCACCGAGCGCGGTGTGCACCGCCTGGTCCGGATGTCGCCCTTCGATTCGCAGCACCGCCGCCAGACCAGCTTCGCCTCCATGGACGTCACGCCCTTCCTCGAAGACGTGTCGTCGGAGGTCGAGATCGACGAGAAAGACCTGCGTATCGACACTTATCGCTCCTCGGGGGCCGGCGGCCAGCACGTCAACAAGACGGACTCGGCGGTGCGCCTGACCCACCTGCCCACCGGGCTGGTGGTCTCCTGTCAGAACGAACGCAGCCAGCACCAGAACAAGGCCAAGGCGCTGCAGATTCTGGGGGCCAAGTTGGCCGAGCGCGCCCGCATGGAGCGCCGGGCCGAGCTCGATGCGCTGAGCGGTGACCGGGTCGACAACGCGTGGGGCAACCAGATCCGCTCCTACGTCATGGCGCCGTACCAACTCGTGAAGGATCTGCGCACCAACTACGAGACGGGCAACGTCGACGCGGTGCTCGACGGGGATCTGGATCGCTTCATGGAGGCAGAGTTGCGCCGTCAGCGCGAAGGCAACGCCTGACCGAGCACCGAGATGGCGCGGGCGTTGCGGCGCGCTGCGCCCCGGCGCAGACGTCCTGCGACGCGCTGCGCGTCCGCTTCTGTGGGCGTGATGGCGATGGACGGACCGGCGAGCAGCGGGCGTTGGCACGCGCTGAGGCTCGGTGTGCGACACGTTGCAGTCGACGCGCGCCGTGGGTGACATGTGTGGCGCGGTTTCCGGCGCCCGCGCGGGCACGATTCTGGCGCGGCGCGGCCGTCGTGTCGCGCCGACGCCACGAGGACGCGGCCTCACGCAGGTGGGGCGTGCACGTTGGGATGACGTGACGCGGATGGCCTGGGCCCGAACCGGGCTCGGACCGCCTCTCGGTAGTGAGCTGAGCCCGGTTCGGGCCCGCCCCACACTGGCAAACCACCTGGCCCGCCCGATTGTGACTGGGCACGACACCATCCGCTGACCGGTCGCGCCGTCGATCGAACCGGCGCCGGCGCGTCCGGTGCCGGCGTCCATGCCACGGTCCGGTGCCACGGTCCGGTGCCACGCCTCCGGTGCCACGCCGGCCTGGCCTCGGCACGGCGGGCGGCGCGGCTCTCGTCTGCCCCGCCGAGACACTCGCGTTGGCGCCGGCGCGCCGAGCAGTGGGAATGAGGGGCGTGCGCGGGGCGCAACAGCCGAATCGTCTGGGGTGCGGGCAACGGCGGCCGCACCTGCCCGTCGGGGCGGAGAGGAAGGATGTGCGGGGCAGGTCGACGATCGTGACGGCAGAACCCTGTGACCTGCGCCGGAGTCCCTGACCCGAAACGGCAGTACCGAGTCGTTAGGATTGTTGTGTGCTCCGCCTGCGCCGGCTGGGGCGACACCTCTCCTGCCGATGATCCGATTCGAAAACGTCACCAAGACCTACAAGGGGTCAACGGTCGCCCTGCGCGACATCACCGTTGATATCGACAAGGGAGAGTTCGTCTTCCTCGTCGGCGCGTCCGGGTCCGGGAAGACCACCTTCATCCGGCTCCTCCTGCGCGAGGAGCTTCCCGATACGGGTGAGATCCTCGAGGCCGGTCGCAACATCGTGGAGCTGCCGAAATGGCGGGTGCCGTACCTGCGCCGAAACATCGGCTGCGTCTTCCAGGACTTTCGTCTCCTGCCGAACAAGACCGTCTTCGAGAACGTGGCCTTTGCCCTCGAGGTGATCGGCCGCCCCCGCCACGTGGTGGCGAACCAGGTGCCCCAGGTCCTCGACCTGGTGGGATTGGCCAACAAGCGGGACAACCTGCCCGGTGAGCTGTCGGGTGGCGAGCAGCAGCGCGTGGCCGTGGCCCGTGCCTTCGTCAACCGCCCTCTCATTCTTCTGGCCGACGAGCCCACCGGAAACCTCGACCCCCAGACGAGCCAGGGCATCATGCAACTGCTCGACCGCATCAACCGGACCGGCACGACGGTCGTGGTAGCGACGCACGACGAGGTCCTGGTGGACAAGATGCGACGACGCGTCATTGAGTTGAGCAACGGGCGAATGGTGCGCGACCAGGCCCGCGGTGTCTACGGCTTCGACGGGTCGACCGGACAGAGCGAGGCCGTCTAAGTCGTGGCCGTTTCCGTCGACTACGTCGTCCGCGAGACGGCGTCGAACCTGTGGCGCAACCGCCTCATGACCATTGCCGCCGTCCTGACGGTCGCCGTCTCGTTGTCGCTGGTGGGCGCTGCACTGCTGCTGCGCCAGGGCTCGGCCAACGCCACCGGGACTCTGGAACGGGGCACCCAGGTCACGGTCTGGATGCAGCCCAACGCCAACGCTCAGGAGATCGCCGCGGTCAAAACCGAGCTGTCCCAGCTGAACTACGTCGTGCAGCCGTGCGCCTACTGGAACAAGGCACGCAACTTCTCCGAAGCCCGCCGGCTGCTTCCCTCGGACGTGTTCCAGGCCACCAGTCAGGCGGAGATGCCGACGTCCTATTGGTGCACCCCGGTGGCCCTCAGCGACGCCGCCCAGGTGGTGCACACCTTCAGCGGCACCGCAGGCGTGCTGTCCGTGACCGAGCCGCAGCAGACCATCCACAACGAGGAGACGGTGATCAACGTCTCGAAATGGGTCTGCCTGGCCATCGCCATCGTGCTCATCGTGTCCGCCGCCGTCCTGATCCTGAATACCATCCGCATGGCGATCTTCGCCCGGCGTCGCGAGGTCTCCGTCATGAAGCTGGTCGGGGCCACCAACTGGTTCATCCGCGTTCCGTTCATGTCCGAAGGCCTCTTACAGGGGCTGATCGGGTCGTTACTTGCCGCGCTCGTCGTCTATTTCGTGTACCTCTTCATCAACCACGAGGGCGGCGGGAAGACGACCAGCAACATCTTCACCGCCATGCACATGTCGGGGTCCGAGGTTCTCTTGACCAACGTGGTCGTAGTGATCGTGGGCATGGCGATCGGTTCGATCGGCTCTGCCATCGCCATCCGGCGCTTCCTCGACGTCTGATCGAGTGACCGGTTGGCGGGACGGCTCCGCGAACGGTACGAAGCCCGACCTCTCGCAGTCCCGCTTCTTCTGCAACAACGCCCGCAAGGGCTCCCTGGTGTGCGGCATCGTGGCTTTCGCCGCGCTGGTGATCGGTGGGGGCTTCGCCGAGATCAGCTCCGACGGCTCCCCGACCTCGCTCGAGACGGCCGCGGTCCGCTGGGTCATTGTGGGCGCGCTCGTCGTCGGCCTCACGCTCTACGTGATCGGCGGCCGCATGCTCCGGGCCAATCGTCCCGAGGGTCGCTGAAGAACGGTCGCGAGCCCGAGCTGCAGGTCGTGACTCGCCCGCCCCGCCCGCCATCTGGGCCAGACTGAGCGGATGGGGAGTGCCGGCGACAAGCCCAGGAAGCAGAAGCGACGCTTGGCCAAGGTGCCGAAGTACGAGGAGCCCAACTCGTTGCCCGCCCAGGGCCTCACGGGGAGCTCCGGAGGGGTGTACGGCGGGCGCTACGGGCATTCGGCCGGCCATCATCCCGAGAAGAAGCCGCCCGGGCGCCTGGGCGCGTTCGTTCTCCGCTGCCTGGGGATGAAGCCCAAGTCCTGACGGGGCCGAGGCAGGGTTCGGAGAAATTCCCCGCCGGCAAGGTTCGCGGCAAGGTTCTCGTCGAGTCATGGCCACCACGCTGGGCCGCGCCCTCGGATCGAGGGTGTGCACGAAAGCGAGGATGCAGATGGCCAACACCACGACGATCACCGGGAATCTGACCCGGGAGCCCGAAATCCGTTACACGCGGGAGGGGCAGGCGACGGCCCAGCTCGGCGTCGCCGTGAACCGGCGCTGGCAGGACCGCACGACCCAGGAGTGGCTGGAATCGACCTCCTTCTTCGACGTCATCTGCTGGCGCGATCTGGCGGAGAACGTGGCCCTGAGCCTGACCAAGGGCATGCGGGTCGTCGTCACCGGGCGGCTCGAACACCGGACCTGGGAGACCGAGGACGGTGAGCACCGTTCCAAGGTGGAGATCACGGCGGACGAGGTGGGTGCCAGCCTGCGCTTCGCCACGGCCGATGTCCACAAGGTGGAGCGGCGTGGGTCGGCCTCGCCGGAGAGCGCCGACGCCGATGGGGCCGAGGCGCTGGCCGTCGAGGTCTGAATGGAGCCGTGGCTGATCACCACGCCGGGATGGCCTGCGTTGACCGCGCACGTGGCCGGAGCGACCGCGCGTGCGCTGCTCCATCCGGCCGTGGCGGCAGGCGCCGCGACGGGCGCCGGGACCTGTGCTGCCGCACTGCTCCGGAGCCGTGCCGCTTTCCGCCGCCGCGGCCGCCCCTCTTCGGGCTGATGCTCAGGACCCCGAGGGGGTGACTTCCGCCTCGGGGTCCCCGCTCTCGGGGACATAGCGCAGCGAGAGCGAGTTGACGCAGTAGCGCAGCCCGGTGTCGGTGGGCCCATCAGGGAAGACGTGCCCCAGATGGCCACCGCACCGGGCGCACCTGATCTCGGTGCGGGTCAGGCCGAACGTGCGCTCCCTGCGCTCGAGGACGGTTCCGGCGGCGCGGGCCCGGTCGAAGCTGGGCCAGCCTGTGCCGGACTCGAACTTGGCATCCGTGTCGAAGAGCTCGGCGCCACAACCCGCACAGCGGAAGACGCCCGCACCGTCCACCTGTAGGAGGTCGCCCGACCACGGGGCCTCGGTGCCGGCCCGCCGCAGGACGGCGTAGCGATCGGCCGGGAGCAGCGCCTTCCAATCCTCGTCCGACTTGGTGACGGCGAACGCCGTCTCTTCCCGCCGGGGCTTGTGCCGGAACATCATCGCGACCCTCTTTTCTGCAACGGCCGTGACGAACCCGGTGTTTCGCCTTGACAAACGTTGGACAATTTATGGTAGGAGGGGATTCTATTTGTGCGGCGGGCCGGGGCCGCAGTTCGGAGGCTGACCGGTGGACGCCCGCAAGAGGCTCAAGTTGTTCGTCGTCGGCGTGCTCATCGGAATGAGCATGTTCCTCATAGGGGGCATCGGCGTGGTCCCGTCCCACAGTACGCCGGAGCCGACGGCCGCTCTGGAGCCGTGGCTGCAGAGGACGACCTGCGACTATCCGGCCGTCGACTGCACATCACACGGCGGGGTCGTGACGTCTCCGGCGCACGTTCTTCACTCGGTCCCACGCAGCAGGTGAGCATGGCGGGGACGACGGAACGCGCCGCTCAGGCCGCCAGCGCGGCGGCCGCGCTGCCCATCAGGAAGAGGAAGTTGTCGGCGTAGAACTGTTGGCGAACGTCGGCATCGGCACCGGCGTCGGCGAGCGAGGCCTCGAAGCGTTCCAGCGGCTTGCGCCCACCTTCCACGTGTGGGTAGTCGGAAGAGAACAGCACGAGGTCGGCGCCGGCCTGCTCCACGATCCAGCCGACGTCCTCAGTGGGGTACGGCGTGAACCGGCACTGGCGGTGCACGTAGTCGCTCGGGCGGAGCGAGAGTGACTGGAGTCGCTCTTCGTGGCGGTGGAACGCCTCGAAGGCGGACTCCATCTGGCGCAGCCAGGACGGCACCCAGATGGCGCCCTGCTCGATCACCCCGATGTGCAGGTCCGGGAAGGCCTCGAGCACCCCGTCGAAGATCAGCGTGGCCAGCGTCTGGGCCGGCGGCACCGGGATGCCCATGTAGTCGACGGAGCGGAAGTTCTCCTCGCCGCCGTGGAAGTCGGGAGGCACGGGCTTGCCGTTGACGAAGTAGTTGGGGTCGACGAGGGTCCCCGTGCCGCCGACGTGGAACACCACGGGGATGCCGGCCTCCTCGGCCCGAGCCCAGACGCCGAACAGGTCGGTGTGGCTGGGCGACTGCCCCGGCGGGCACCCCGACGCGAGCAGCAGGGCCGCCGCGCCCTGGGCCAGCGCCTCCTCGGTGGCGGCCACGGCCCGGGTCGGATCGGCCAGCGGGACGTACAGCGACGGCAACAGGCGCGGATCGACGGAGCAGAATTCCACCATGCCCCGGTTGTGGGCGCGGGCGGCGGCGTAGGCCAGGTCGGCGTCGGCGTGCTCCATGTCGTGCAGGCGCCCGTTGTGGAACGTGTTGAAGACCAGTTGGCTCGAGAACCCGAGGAGGTCGAGGCGCGCGAGCGGTCCTCGGGAATGAAGGATCCGGTGGCGGCGAAGTTCTTGCGCGCCATGATCTCGGCCTCCTCGTGGGCCCGATACTCGGGCGAGGCGTGTCGCGCCCGCAAGGCATCGAAGGCGGCGTCGAGATCGCGCTGCTGGTCGGCCGGGTCACCCGTCTGGCGCAGCTCGTTGCCGCCCGGGTAGCGCAGCACGGGCATGCGGTCCCGGTAGGCGGCTTCCGCGTGGTCCCGCAGCCAGGTGGGCGTCTCCATGATGTGGGCGTCGGCGTCGTGGACGATCCGGCCCTGCGAGTAGGGCACGTCTTCCTCCTCCCGTCTGCACTGCGCGCGTGCCGTCGTGGTCATGCCGTGCGGCGCGAGCCAGTATTCCAGGCCCGCACCTCGGGGCGGCGACCCACCTCTGTTGGGCCGCCCCGCTGGGAGGTGCCGGCTTCGCCCATGGGCACCCACGCCCCGGCGCGGCGGGAGCCCCGGCCCGGAGCTGACGACCCGTCAGATCGGGAGCTCCGGCTTGGCTACGCTCCCCGGCGATGGATCTGCGCGACCGCCCCGAGGACCTGGCATTCCGCCAGGAGATCCGGAGCTTCCTGCAGGAGCATCTGGTCGGGGAGTTCGCCGAGCTGGGGGGCGCGGCGGCTCGGGTGACGAGACCTTCGGCTTCGAGGTGCGCCGGCGCTGGGAGAAGGTGCTGGCCGGGGGCGGCTGGACCTGCCTGGCCTGGCCGGTCGAGCACGGCGGTCGGGCTGCAACCATGACCGAGCAGGTCATCTTCAACGAGGAATATGCCGCGTGCGGCGGCGCCCGGCCGGGTCAATGTCATGGGCGAGGGCCTGCTCGGCCCGACCCTCATCCACTACGGCACGCCCGAGCAACAGGCCCGCTTCCTGCCGCCCATCCGCGAAGGCGCCGAGCTGTGGTGCCAGGGCTACTCCGAGCCCGACGCCGGCAGCGACCTGGCCAACGTCAAGACCAGGGCCGAGCGCGACGGCGACCAGTGGGTGCTCACGGGGCAGAAGGTCTGGACCTCGCTGGCCCACCTGGCGGACTGGTGCTTCGTGGTGTGCCGGACCGACCCCGAGTCGACCCGCCACAAGGGCCTGTCCTATCTGTTGGTGCCCATGGCCCAGGCGGGGGTCGAGGTGCGGCCCATCACCCAGCTCACCCGCACCAGCGAATTCAACGAGGTCTTCTTCGACGGCGCCCGCACCCACGTCGACAACGTCGTGGGCGGCGTCGGCGAGGGCTGGCGGGTCGCTCTGGCCACCTTGGCGTTCGAGCGCGGCGTGGCGCTGTTGGGCTTCCAGCTCGGGTTCCGGCGTGAGCTCGACCGGCTGGTGGCGCTGGCCGAGGAGAACGGTGCGGCCCGCCGCCCGGTCGTACGCCAGCGGCTGGCCCAGGCCCACATCGAGCTGACCATCATGCGCTACAACACGCTGCGCAGCCTCGCCGGCGTCGACGGTCCCGTGGCGCCACCCGAGGCCTCCATCGCCAAGCTCTTCTGGGGGAGCTGGCACCGCCGGCTCGGGGAGCTGGCCCTGGACATCCTGGGCCCGGCGGGCACCGTCCTTGACGGCGAGGCGCTCCCGGAGAACGGCGGCTACGCGCTCGGCGAGATCCAGCGGTCCTTTCTCTTCGCCCGCTCCGAGACCATTTACGGTGGCTCGAACCAGATTCAGCGCAACATCATCGGTGAGCGGGTGCTCGGCCTGCCGCCCGAACCGAAAGGGGTGGCGTGAGCACCAGTCTCGATGCGTCCTTCGATCCGCCGCCACCACCGCCTCCCCCGGGCGGCCACGGGTTGCTGGAGGGCAAGGTCGTCATCGTCACGGCGGCGGCCGGAACCGGGATCGGGTCGGCGACCGCCCGGCGCTGCCTGGAAGAGGGGGCGTCGGTGGTGGTCTCCGATGCGCACGCCAAGCGCCTGGCCGAGACGGCCGAACAGTTGGCGGAGGGAACTGGGGCAGGAGCGGACCGCGTGCACGCGCTGGCATGCGACGTGCGGGACGAGGCGCAGGTGGGCGCTCTCTACGACGGCGCGCTGGCGCGTTTCGGCCGCATCGACGTGGCGGTGCACAACGCCGGCCTCGGTGGCACCGTACCGCTGGTCGAGATGACCGACGAGCAGTGGTCCACCGTGCTCGACATCACGCTCACCGGCACGTTCCGGTGCACCCGCGCTGCATTGACCCGGATGCTGCCGCACAAGGCGGGCGTCATCGTCAACAACGCGTCCGTGCTCGGCTGGCGGGCCCAAGCGGGCCAGGCGCACTACGCCGCGGCCAAAGCCGGCGTGATGGCCCTCACGCGCTGCGCCGCGGCCGAAGCAGCGCCGGCCGGGGTCCGGGTCAACGCGGTCTCGCCCAGCCTGGCCGAGCACCCGTTCCTGAACCGCGCCATCCCCGACGAAGACCTCGCCGTGCTGCGGCGGCGCGAGCTGTTCGGCCGCGGCGCCGAGACCTGGGAGGTGGCCAACGTCATCGTCTTCCTGGCCAGCGACTACTCGTCCTACTTGTCCGGAGAGGTCATCTCCGTGAGCAGCCAGCACCCGTGAGCGGCGGGATCGGCGGCGCGCCGGCCGATCAGGAGGACCCGCGGGCCGACCTCATCTGGGGCACGGTGCCCCGCCTGGTCGACGACGCCGCGCTGCGCCACGGTGCGACCGAGGCGCTGGTGGACGGGAACCTTCGTCTCACCTACGCGCAGCTGGCCCAGGAGGTGGACCGCTTCGCCCGCGGTTTCATCGCTGCCGGGCTCGGGCCCGGGGACAGGGCCGCCCTGTGGGCACCCAATTGCGCCGAGTGGATGCTGGCGGCGCTGGGACTGCTGCGCGCCGGCGCGGTGGTCGTGCCGCTCAACACGCGGTTCAAGGGCGGTGAAGCGGCGTACATCATCCGCAACTCCGGCGCCTCGACGCTGGTGACGGTGCGGGGCTTCCTGGGCTTCGACTACCCGGCCATGCTGGCCGGTCAGGACACCGGCGATCTGGCCCGCATCGTTCTTCTGCGCGACGAAGGCGGGAAGGAAGGCGTGGTCGCCGCCGCGCCCGCCGCGCCCGCCGTCACGGTCACCGGCCTGGAGGCCTTCCTGCAGGCCGGGGAGGACGTCGATCCGACCGTGTCGGCGGCGCGGGCGGCCGCCGTGGAGCCCGACGACGTCTCCGATCTCATCTTCACCTCGGGCACGACCGGCCAGCCAAAGGGTGCGGCGGCGACGCACGCGCAATCGCTGCGCACGTTCGGGACGTGGTCGTCCATCGTCGGGCTCGCCGCCGGTGACCGCTACCTCGTCGTCAACCCCTTCTTCCACACCTTCGGGTACAAGGCCGGCATTCTCGCTTGTCTGATGGCCGGCGCCACCGTGGTGCCCGAACCGGTCTTCGACCCGTCCGCCGTCTTGGCGCGCATCGGGACTGAGCGCATCAGCGTGCTACCGGGACCGCCGACGCTCTACCAGACGTTGCTGTCGGACCCCCGGCGCGCCGACCACGACCTGTCGTCGCTCCGGCTCGGTGTCACCGGCGCCGCGGTGGTGCCGGTCGAGCTGGTCCAGTCCATGCGGGACGAGCTCGGTTTCGACACGGTGCTGACCGCCTACGGCCTCACCGAATCGTGCGGGACGGTGACCATGTGCCGGCGGAGCGATCCGGCCGACGTGGTGGCCCGCACCTCGGGCCGGGCCATTCCCGGGCTGGAGGTCAGGGCGGTGGCGGGTGGGAGCGAGGCCGGGCCGGGTGAGCCGGGCGAGATCGTCGTGCGGGGCTATACCGTCATGCCGGGCTATTGGGGCAACGAGGCGGCGACGGCGGAGGCGATCGACGACGAGGGCTGGTTGCACACCGGGGACATCGGCGTCCTCGACCCCGCGGGCAACGTCACCATCACCGACCGGGTCAAGGACATGTTCGTCGTGGGTGGCTTCAACGCCTACCCGGCCGAGATCGAAGCGATTCTGCGGGGTCACGAGGCGGTGGCGCAGGTGGCCGTCATCGGAGTGCCGGACGAGCGGATGGGGGAGGTGGGCTGTGCCTACGTCGTACCCACGGGGGACGAGGCGGGGGAGGACCCCGTTACGCTCGGACGATCGATCCTCCGTTGGTCGAGGGGAGCGATGGCCAACTACAAAGCCCCGCGCAGCATCGTCCTGTTCGACGCGCTGCCGGTCAACGCCAGCGGGAAGGTTCTCAAGCGGGAGCTGCGCCAGCGGCATGCTGACGGCGCAGACCCCGTGATCACCAACGAGTCGTAGGAAACGAGAGGAGCACACCATGCGAGGCATCGTCTACACCGGAGAGGGCGTCGAAGTCACCGACGCGCTCGAGGTGCGCGGTCCGGGCCCCAACGAAGTGCAGGTGCGGATGCAGGCGGCGGGGGTGTGCCATTCCGACCTCTCGGTGATCGACGGGACCATCCCCTTCCCGGCGCCGGCCGTGCTCGGCCACGAGGGCGCCGGCATCGTCGAAGCCGTCGGTGATGCCGTGCGGTCGGTCAAGCCGGGTGATCACGTGGTCATCGCGACCCTGGCGAGCTGCGGGGCCTGCCGGGCCTGCGGGACGGGTCACCCCACGTGGTGCAAGAGCTCGCTCGGCAACATCTCGACGCCCTTCACGTTCAAGGGCGAGCCGGCGTCGAACTTCGCCGCGGCGTCGGTCTTCTCCGAGGTGACGATCGTCAGCGAGGTGCAGGCCGTGCGTATCCCGAAGGACGTGCCGCTCACGTCGGCCTGCCTCATCGGCTGTGGCGTCCTGACCGGTGTCGGCGCGGTCTTGAACCGGGCCAAGGTGAAGCCCGGTGACACGGCAGCGGTCTTCGGTGTGGGCGGCGTCGGCCTGAACGTGATCCAAGGGCTGCGCATCGCCGGCGCCACGAGGATCGTGGCGGTCGACACGGTGGCGGGCAAGGAGAAGCTGGGCCGGCAGTTCGGCGCCACCCACTTCGTCGACGCCAGCGCGGGTGACGCCGCCGCGGCCGTACGGGAGCTGGTTCCCGCCGATCGGGAGTCGGCCGCCGGAGCGCTCTTCCCGCTGGGTGGCGTCACGTGGGCCTTCGATTGCGTCGGCCACCCCGCCGTGCTCCGCAGCGCCCTGGACTGCCTCGATTGGGCGGGCAACGCGGTCGCCATCGGCATCCCACCCCGGGGCACGGAGGTGTCGGTGGACGTCAACGCGCTGGCCTACGTCGATCGCGGGTTGTTGGGCTGCCGCTACGGCTCGGCCCGGCCCCACCACGACATCCCCCTCATGGTCGACTTCTACAAATCGGGGATGTTGATGCTCGACGAGCTCGTCTCCCTGACTCGTCCACTCGACCGCTTCGGCGAGGTCGTCGACGAGATGCAGGCCGGCCGTGTGGCGCGTGGCGTGCTCACCTTCGACTAGAAACTGGACATGCGAACGGTGCGGGTGGCGGGAGCGCAGTCGTGAAGGGCGTCATCCTGGCGGGAGGGACGGGGTCGCGGCTCTACCCCCTGACACGGATCACGAACAAGCATCTCCTGCCGATCTACGACCGCCCGATGATCGCGTGGTCGATCGAGGCCGTGGTGTCCAGCGGCATCGACGAGATCATGCTCGTCACCGGGGGGACACACGCCGGCGAGTTCCTCCGCCTGCTCGGCAACGGACGTGAGTACGGCATCAACCAACTGTCGTACGCCTATCAGGAGAATGCCGGCGGCATCGCCGAGGCGTTGGGGCTCGCGGCCCATTTCGCCGAGGACGGGCCGGTGCTCGTCATGCTGGCGGACAACATCGTGGAGCAGTCCATCCGGCCCATGGTCGACGCCTTCTGCGCCGATCCCGTGGGCGCGCGCATCCTGCTCTCCAAAGTGACCGAGCCGGAGCACCTGCGTCACCTCGGCGTGCCCGTCTTCGGCGCCGATGGCCGCGTGGCGCACATCGACGAGAAGCCCGAACAGCCCGCCTCGGACTACTGCGTGACAGGGATCTACTGTTACGAGGCCGGTGTGTTCGACATCATCGGCGATCTTGTCCCCTCGGGCCGCGGCGAGCTCGAGATCACCGACGTCAACAACCACTACGTCGGCAAGGGCCAGATGGCCCACGACGTGCAGGAAGGCTTCTGGGGCGACGCCGGGGAATCGATTCAGGCGTACTACGCCGTGAACGACTTCGTGCGGCAGAACGGTGCCAACGCGGTCTGACGCGACGGACCGGCGCTGAGGATCGCGCTCTCGCCGGTGCGCTCAGTCGGAGCGGGGCTCGACGGGGACGCTCAGCCTGACCTGGCGGATGCTCTCTGCGATGCCCGCTCCGTCGAGACCCAGGCTGGCGAGGATGTCGTCGGCCTTGCCATGGGCGAGGAACTGGCGCGGCACACCCAACACACGTGTCGCCGGCGCGGGGACACCGGCCGACTCCGTCTGCGCCGCCATGGCGTCGAGCAGGAACGCACCGGCACCCCCGTGGCGGACGCCATCCTCGGCCGTCACGACCAGGCGATGGTGGGCCGCGTCGTCGAGCATGGCGATGTCGGGTGGGGAGACGACACGCACGTCCCACACGGTGGCGTCGACTCCTTCGGCCGCCAGCATGTCGGCGGCGCTCAGGCAGGCCTCCACCGTCTTGCCTATCCCGAGCAGGCAGACCGACCCGTCGCCGGCGCGCAATTGGCGCGCCTCGAGGCCGCTCCCGACGTCGGCGGGGTCCACGTGCCGCGGTGCCGTCTTGGGGACGCGGATGGTGGAGGGCCCCGGCAGCTCGAGCGCGGTCCGCAGCATCGGCCCGACCTCCTCGGCCGAAGACGGCGCGAAGACCGTCATACCGGGGATGGAGAGGGCCAGGACGAGGTCGAGGATGCCATGGTGGCTCGGCCCGTCGTCACCGGTGATGCCGGCCCGGTCGAGCACGAACACCACGGGGCAGTCGTGCAGGCCGACGTCGAGGTTGGCCTGATCGAACGAACGCGACCAGAAGGTCGAGTACACCGCCACGACGGGACGCAACCCGGCCATGGCCATGCCGGCGGCCGACGTTGCCCCGTGCTGCTCTGCGATCCCGACGTCGAAGAAGCGGTCGGGGAAGCGGGCCTGGAAGGCCAGGAGTCCCGTCGGACCGGGCATGGCCGCAGTGAGCGCGACGATGCGCGGGTCCTCTGCCGCGGCGTCGATCAGTGCCCGCGTGAAGGCATCGGTGTAGGTGCTGGCGCGCTGCGGAGACCCGTTGGGCGAGCTCTCGGGAGTCGAGCCGGGAGAGGCGACGCCGCCGCCGTCCGAGCTGGCGTACCCGCCGACCGCCCGGCCGGCTGAATTGCCCACGGTGTTCTCGAGCGTGACGGGCTTGGTCGCTTTGACGTCGTGCAGGCGCTGTATGTCGTCCTCTTCGGCGGGCGCGTAGCCCCGGCCCTTCTGCGTGAGCACGTGGACGACAATCGGCCCGTCCCACTCGGCGGCGTGTGTGAAGGCCTGCTCCATGTGCTCGATGTCGTGCCCGTCGATCGGCCCTGCGTAGCGCACGCCGAGTGCTTCGAAGAAGGTGTGCGGCGCCACCATGTCGCGCAGTGCGCTGGTGACCGAATGCACGCCCGAGTAAGCCAGTTCGCCCAGCGCGGGCAATTCGCGCAGGCGCAGGCGCAGGCGCTCCCTGGCTGCGGTGTAGGTGGGATTGAGGCGCAGCGTCGTGAGGCTCTGGGACAGCTGCGAGACGGTCGGAGCGTAGGAGCGGCCGTTGTCGTTGAGGACGATGACCACCCGCCGGCGCGAATGGCCCAAGTTGTTGAGGGCTTCGTAGGCCATGCCCCCGGTGAGGGCGCCGTCGCCGACGACCGCGACCACCTTGCGCTCCTCTTCGATGCCGCGCAGCTCGAACCCGCTGGCGATGCCATGGGCATAGGAGAGCGCCGTGGACGCGTGGCTGTTCTCGATCCAGTCGTGCTCGGACTCGGACCGGTTGGGGTAGCCCGACATCCCGCCCGCCTGCTTCAACGTCTTGAAGCCGTAGCGGCGTCCGGTGATCAGCTTGTGCACGTACGCCTGGTGGCCGGTGTCCCAGAGGATGACGTCGCGCGGGGAGTCGAAGACCCGGTGGAGCGCCAGCGTCAGCTCGACCGCACCCAGGTTGGAGCCGAGGTGGCCCCCGGTCGTCGTCACGGTGTCGACCACGAACGTTCTGATCTCCTCGCACAGCTCTGCGAGTTGCTCTTCGTTCAGGCCCTTGAGATCAGCCGGTGTCTCGATGCTTGGAAGGATCATGGCGATGGCGTCAGGTTACCCGCTGGCCTGTGTTCCTTCCCTGTGTCGGGGGCTCAGCACCGTGCACACGGCGACGCCGAAGGAGGCCAGGGCCAGGACCTGCAGGCCTCGGGCCGGCCCCAGGTTTTGCGAGATCCACCCCACAATGGGAGCGCCGGCGACCCAGCCGACGTAGCCGGCCGCTGTGAAGGCGCCCACCGCACTCACCACTTGGCTGGCCATCCGGCTGACCGTGCTCATGACGAGGGGCCAGAACAGGGAGGCGCCACCGGCCCCCAGGGCCAATCCGAGTGCGGCGACGCCCGAGACGGAGGTGAGCGATTCGAGGAGGATGCCGGCGCCGGCGATGCAGCCACCGATGATGAGGGCACGCCGGGTGGAGAGGCGGCCCAGCAGGTGGCCGCCCGCGCCGCGGGTCGTGGCGGCCACTAGCTGGCCGACGATGTAGGCCCCGGCGCCGAGCAACACGCCCGTGGCCAGATGGTTGCGCAGGTAGAGGACGCCCCAGGTGTCCACGCCGCCCTCGGTGATCTCGGCCAGGGCGAAGACGAGCAGCAGCATGAGCAGCCCGTCCCGGCGCAAACGGCGCAACGGGTGCCGCGAGGAACTGTGCACCCCGCCGGGGTCGGCCAGAGCCGTGCCGGGGTCGGTGACGAGGGCCCAGATGCCGACGCCCAGTGCGACGACGGCGATCCCCGGCCAGACCCAGCGCCACGAGACGCCGGCGTGGATGACCAGGGCGGCGACGGCCGCGCCGATGAGCGCGCCGGTATTGAACAGGGCGTGCAGGCGGACCAGCACTTTGGGGCTGCCCATCAGGCGGTGGGACGCCTCGGCGTTCATGGCCGTGTCGATGGAGCCGCCCGCCACCTCAACCAGGACGAGCACCACACCGAAGGACCACGTGTCGTGGGTGAGCGCCAGCACGCAGAGGAGCACCGACCAGGCGAACAACGCGATCCAGAGCAACCGGCGCGCGCCGACTCGGTCACAGAAGTGGGCCATGACGGCGCTCGAGGCTCCCGCGACCGCGATGGCGATCGCCAGCAGCAGGCCGAGCTGCGCGTCGTTGAGCGAGAAAGTGTGCTGGATGTTGAACAGCATCACGGCCCAACTGCCCCAGAAGAGGCCGAACGTCGCGAACGACGCCACGACCGGGCCGGCTCCCGCCAGCAGGCCCCGCCCGTCGGTGGCGAGCGGGGTCGCGCTCAGGGCTGGCCGGCGGCGCCCGCCTTGGCGAGAAAGGTGGACCGGTCCACGACGACTCGGGTGACCCGACCCGCCCCGACCAGCCCGCCCCCGTCGCCCTCGAGCCGGGCGGCGGACACCGTGAAGACCAGCCGTCGCCCTTCGACCTTGACCAGCGTGGCTTCGGCCAGCACGACCGAGCCCACGGCGACGGGAGCCAGGTGATCGAACTGCACGCGGGTGGCCACACTCGACTGCGCCTCGTTGAGATGCCCATCCGTGGCCCGGCAGGTGGCTTCCTCGCACAGGGCGATGAGGCGCGGGGTGGCGAGCACCGGGACGTCGCCCGACCGAAAGTGCTCCGCGGTGTCCTCGGCGGCGACCGTCAACTCGAGTTGGGCGCTCAGCCCGGCATGCGGTCCGTGCCCCGCTGCGGTCGGCGGCTGGGTTGGATCGGCGGGCACGACGATTACGATACCGCCGTGACCGACACCGCCCTCATCGACCCTGACGTGCTCGAACGCGTCCTGTCCACCGCCTTGGTCGGCGGCGGCGACATGGCGGAGGTCTTCGCCGAGGACGCCGTCACGAACGGCGCCCTGCTCGACGACCGCAGAATCGAAGAGCTCTCCTCCGGCCGGTCGCGCGGCGCCGGGATCCGGGTCGTCGACGGCGAGACGACCGGCTTCGCCCACACCGCCGACCTGAGCGAGGCGGGACTCCTGGCCGCCGCCCGAGCGGCGGCGGCGGTGGCGCGGCAGGGCGGGGACGGGGTGCGAACCGTGGCGCTCGAACCCCTGAGCGCCCACGGGCGGGGGGACCGCACGTCTCCGGACTCGATGGAAAAGGCGCGCAAGCTCGAGCTGCTCACCCGGGCCGACGATGCTGCCCGCGCGGCGGGCGATGCCATCACCCAGGTCTCGGTCGGCTGCGGCGACAGCCGGCGGCGCATCCTCGTGGCCAACTCGGACGGGTTGTTCGCCCAGGACGAGCAGATCCGCACCCGCTTCAACGTCACCTGTGTGGCGAACGGCGACACGGGGATGCAGACCGGTTACGAGTCGTTGGGCCGTACCGAGGGCTACGAGACCTTCGAGCGCCACCGGGTGGAGGACATCGCCGAGGTGGCGGCGACGCGGGCGCTGGCCAAGCTGTCGGCTCGCCCGGCACCCTCGGGGGAGGTGCCGATCGTGCTGGCGGGTGGGAGCGGCGGCATCCTCTTCCATGAGGCCTGCGGCCACGGGCTCGAGGCCGACCACATCGTCAAGGACTCCTCGGTCTACACCGGCCAGGTCGGCCAGTTGGTGGCCAGCCCGCTCGTGACGCTGGTCGACGACGGCACGGTGTTGGGCGAGTGGGGCAACTTCGCCATCGACGACGAGGGAAGCCTGCCCGGCCGCAACGTCCTCATCGAGAACGGGATCCTCACGGACTACATGTGGGACTGGCTGCGTGCGCGCAAGGAGGGACGGGCCTCGTCGGGCAACGGGCGTCGCCAGAGCTACCAGCATCTGCCGATGGTGCGGATGACCAACACGTACCTGCTCGCCGGCACGGAGGACCCCGAGGAGATCGTGGCCCAGACTCCCTCGGGCGTCTACGTCAAGAAGCTCGGCGGCGGGCAGGTCAATACCGCCACCGGCGACTTCGTCTTCGGGACCACCGAGGCCTACCTCATTGAGGGTGGTCGCATCACCGAGCCGTTGCGCGACGCCAACCTCATCGGCAACGGTCCCGAAGTGCTGCGGCGCATCGACGCGGTGGCAACCGATTTCGACATGACGCCGGGCACCTGCGGCAAGGCCGGGCAGAGTGTCCCCGTCGGTTGCGGGCAGGCGACGTTGCGCATCACCGGCGTGACTCTCGGCGGCACGGCATGAGCGACGAGCTGCTCGACCTGGCCCAGTCGGTGATCGGGCGGGCCCAGCCCGGCGAGGGCATGGAGGTCTACGTGACCCGGGGCACCGAGACCGACGTCGCGTCGTACGAAGGCGAGGTGGAGTCACTGACCTCGGCCGACTCCTCGGGCGTGGGCATCCGCGTCGTGGTCGGGGACGCCGAGGGTGCCGGCAGCCAGGTCGGCTTCGCCTGGGCGGGCTCTCTCGAGCCGGAGGTCATCGCCGCCACGCTGGCGGACGCCCGCGACAATGCCCGTTTTGCCACACCGGATCCGGATGTCGTGCTGGCCACACCGGACGGCGTGGGGGCGGTGGAGCTCGACCTATGGGACGACGGCGTGGAGTCGACCCCGATGGAGAAGAAGGTCGCTCTGGCGATCGAGCTGGAGCGGGCGACCCGCGCCGCCGACCCCAGGGTCAGGCAGGTCTCGTCGGCCAACTACTCGGACAGCCGGGTCGAGGTGGCCCTGGCCTCCACCACCGGCCTCGCCTCGTCGCGGCGGCGTACGAGCGCCGCCCTCTCGGTGGAGGCCATCGCCGGGGAAGGGTCAGAGACGCAGACCGGCGGCGGGTTCAGCGTCGGCCGCGGCCCGGCGGAGCTGGTGCCCGACGAGGCGATGGACGATGCGGTGCTCCGGGCCACGCGCATGCTGGGGGCACAGAAGGTGCGCTCGGCCCACTGCACGGTGGTCTTCGATCCGCGCGTGGTGTCGACGTTGCTGGGGGTCATGGCCTCCGCCCTCTCCGGGGAGGCGGTCGTCAAGGGCCGCTCGTTCTTCGCCGGCCGTATCGGCGAGACCATCGCCACCGGTGGGATCACCCTTGTCGACGACCCCACGGATGCCAGGGCGTACGGGGCCTCGTCGTACGACGGCGAGGGGTTGGCCAGCCGGCGCAACCTGCTGATTTCCGAGGGCATCCTCCGTATGTTCGTCTACGACACGGTCTCGGCCCGCCGCGCCGGGACGGTGTCGACCGGGTCCGCCGTGCGCGGTGGCTTCGCGGGCACGCCGGGAGCGGGGTGCCGCGCCCTGCTCCTGTCGCCGGGAACGAAGAGCCACGACGAGATCCTCGCCGCGGTCGGAGATGGCCTGTACGTGCAGTCGGTGTCGGGCATCCACTCGGGGGTGAACACCGTGAGCGGCGACTTCTCGGTCGGGGCGGAAGGCCTCATGATCGAGGGGGGTGCGCTGGCCCGCCCGGTACGGGAGGTGACGGTCGCCTCCACGCTGCAGCGGATGCTGCAGTCGGTCGTGGAAATCGGCGCCGACCTGCGCTGGTTGCCCGGTGTCGCCGCTGGTCAGACCCTCGCGATCGCCGATATGGCTCTCAGCGGCGACTGAGCGTTCAGCTCGCCGAGCTCGAGGCCGGCGCGGCGTCCTTGCTCGAGCTGCTCTTGTCGGGGGTCCCGGACCCGTTGCCGGCCTTGTCGGAGGCGGGCTCCTTCTTGGGTGACGAATCGCTGCCCGAGTTGCTGCTGCCCGAGTTGTCGCTGCCCCCGCCGTCGCTGCCGGAACTGTCGGCGCTCTTCTTGCCGGAGCCGTTGCCGGCCGAGGCCGCCCGCGAGTCCGTCTTGTAGAAGCCGCTGCCCTTCAGCACGATGCCCACGGCCCCGTAGACCTTGCGCAGCGCCTCACCGCAATCGGGACACTCGGTCAGCGGGTCGTCCGTGAAGCTCTGGACCGCTTCGAGGCGGTGCGCGCACGCGGTGCATGCGTATTCATAGGTCGGCAAGGGACTCCTCCGGGGCCGCTGGTTGGCACTCACTGCCTGAGACTGCCAAGTCTACCCGCCGGAATACCGCGCCGGCGTCGGACCGCGGTCATCGCAGGTCGTAGACTTCACCCTCGTGTCCGACCGCATGCTGGCCAACCTCGACCCGTTGGGCGGCGCCCGCATGGTCGATGTCACTCCGCGCGAGCCCACGCACCGCCGGGCCCTGGCCCGCTGCCGGGTCTCCATGTTGCCCGAGACCACCACGAAGGTGGCCAACAACGCCATCACCAAGGGGGATGTCCTGGCGGCAGCGCGGATCGCCGGGATCCAGGCGGCCAAGCGCACGGCCGAGCTGATCCCCATGTGCCACCCCGTGCTGGTCGGCTCCATCGGCGTCAACTTCTCCATCGGCGACGACTTCGTCGAGGTCGAGGCCCAGGTCGAGAGCGTCGATCGCACCGGCGTCGAGATGGAGGCGATGACCGCCTGCGCTGTCGCGGCGCTCACCGTGTACGACATGTGCAAGTCGGCGGACCGCACCATGACGGTGGAGCACCTGGCGCTCTGGGAGAAGTCCGGGGGCCGTTCTGGACCGTGGCGCCGGCCCGGGGCCACCACCCTTTAATTCGTCTCCCCTCTCATTCGTCTTCCCTTGCGCCGGCGGGCGGTCGTCGCCGGCAAGCCTGAATCTCTCAGTGGTCTACATTCGGCTGCGGTGACCCGAGTGGAAGAGGCGCCCAAGATCGGCAAGGGAATCGTCGGCGCCATCACGTCGGAGGTCGAGCGGATCGGCGGACGCGACGCGGTCATTGCCCGATCGCTGGTTACCCTGCGCCGCGGAGCGATCACGTATGCCGATGGGGTGCGGTTGGCCGAGGCGGCTGACCAGGCCCGCGAGCTCGGCATCCCCTTCGTCTTCTTCGTGGCGTCGAGCGGCGCCGACGTCGTCGATGGTGTGGCGGCTTTGCATGGGTGGGGTCGTGCGGCCGCCGCCATCGTTCGCTGTAGCGGGCAGGTGCCTGTCATTGCCGCCGCGACGGGGCCAGTGGTGTCCGGGCCCGCGCTGCTGCTCGGCCTCTCCGACCTGGTCGTCATGAGCTCCGAGGCGGTGGCCTTCGTCTCGGGTCCGCAGATGGTGGCGGAATTCACAGGGATAGAGGTGGGGATCAGCCAATTGGGAGGCGCGGCCGTGCACGCCACCGCCAGCGGTCTGTGCGCAGTGCAGTCCGAGGACGTGGACGGCGCCGTGGCCGAGCTCCTCGAGTACCTGCCGTCCAACACCGACGAAGTCCCCCCGCAGGCCCCTGTCAGCGATTCGGTGCTGCGCCCGACCCCCGAGCTCCGCGCCGTCATTCCCGACCGCAAGGCGGCCACCTACGACGTCCGGGACGTGGTGCGCTCGCTGAGCGACGAGGGCGAATTCCGGGAGCTCTGGCCGCGCTGGGCGGGGCAGCTGGTAACCGCGTTCGCCCGACTCGGTGGCATGCCGGTCGGTTTCGTGGCCAACCAGCCGCGCATTCTGGCCGGGACCCTCGACATCGCCGCCTCGCAGAAGGGCGCCCGTTTCGTGCGACTGTGCGACGCCTTCAACCTGCCCATCGTCAGCCTCGTCGACACGCCGGGATTCCTGCCGGGGAAGGATCTCGAGTGGCGCGGCATGATCCGGCACGGCGCCGAGCTGGCCTTCGCCTACGCCCAGGCGACGGTGCCCCGGCTGTGCCTCATCCTGCGCAAGGCCTTCGGCGGCGCCTACATCGTCATGGACTCGCGGGGCATCGGCAACGACGTCTGCCTGGCCTGGCCCGGTGCCGAGGTGGCCGTCATGGGGGCGTCGGGCGCTGTGCAGATCCTCCATCGGGGCCTCGAACCGGGGCAGCGGGCAGACAGGGAGCAGGCCTACGAAGAGGCCTATCTGAACCCCTGGCCGGCATCGGAGCGGGGTCTGGTCGACCAGGTCGTGGATCCGGCGGAGAGCCGAATCGTGCTGTGCAGCATTTTGCGCCAGCTCTGCACGAAACGGGAGCTGGTGGTCGGTCGGAAGCATGATGCCGGTCCTCAATAGGGGTTCAACTGGGAAAACGTGATTTGTCACAATTTCGTAACGAGGCTGAGGTGCTTTCGACGCCGAACCCGGTAAAAGATCGGGCATGATCAGCGATGTGGTCCCCCCCACAGACGACGCGTTGTTCGTTCTCGAGTCCTGCCACAGCACGTGGATCTTCGATACGGAGAGAATGCGGTTCCGACGGGTGCTGAAGGGTCTGGCGCTCGATGCGCATGCCGCCACCACCGCGTGGCGGGCCTACTACGGACTCGAGATCGATCCGATCTCGGAGTCGTTCGTCGTGCTGTTGAATCCCGAGGGCACACGCCTCCTCCGGTCGTGGCGCCACGTGGAGCACTGCCCGCAGTGCGGGGGCAACCAGACCGCCGAGCTGTCGCTCGACGAGTTGCGGGGCGCCTCGCTGGCCTAGCGCCCCGGCGCTCTGGAGTGCATGGCGTGGTGGCGGCGAGCCGGGCGAGGTCCGGTGCGGCCGGCCCGAATCACGGGGGACCGGACGAACCTTGCCGCTTGTCCCTGCGATCGGCGCGCTCGATCTCGCGTTCGACGTCGGACCAGACCAGCGGATCGGTGTCCTCGCCGGCACTCTCGGCCGCCTGGGCCCGCGTCATGATCACGAAAGCCACCGTCCACAGGACGGCGATCGTGCTCAGCTTGGCCAGGAAGCCGGCCAATTGCTGGTCGAGGAGCGGGGTCATGTCGAGAACGTTGCCCGCATGGGTGAAGGCGGGATACAGGGAGTGCCGGGCGAAGATCCACACGATGGAGAGGAAACTCGGCACGATCGACTGCACGATGAGATAGCCGCCGCGCCCCAGCGTCGAGAGGCGCTGGGCTCCGGGCAATTCGGTCAGGACGGGCGCCCACAACACGAAGCCCGATCCGAGCACGACCAGCTCGATGAGGGCTCGGGCGATCACCGAGTGGGCCGCCAGATTGACCGCGCCCACGGTCAACGTGCCCACTGCGACGACGGTGACGATGGCCACGGCTGGAAGCGGCCGGACCACCACGCGCAGCACGGCGTCGACCGCGGCCGGCCGGGTCAGGCGGGCGATGACAGGTCGGGGTGTCCCGAGGACGAGGAGCGGCGGCACCGCCAGGGTCAGCAACAAGCGCTGAAGCACCAGCGCCAGCAGCAGCCAATGATTGGCCAGATCCGCCAGCGGCCAGGTCAGGGCGAGGGCGAGGAGAACGACACCGCCGAGGAAGAGCAGCTTCTGGCGTGTCGTGGCGGTGGAACCGGGCTGCTGCGTGGCCCACACGTAGCCGGCGACGAGGGCGAGCAGGGCGAGCAGCCACGCCAGGTGGAGATGCCAGTCGAACGGACGGCCGGCGGCCATCACCGGCCGGCGCCCGCCGTAGGCTCTGGGCGATGGAGGCCCCCGCGAAGCTCGACCGGCTGGAGCGCGTCACCGACCTCGTGCTGGTGCTGCTCGACACCCGCCAGCCCTTGACGCTCGACGCCATCGCGCACCAGGTCCCCGGGTATCCCGTCGAACACTCCGCCCGCCGCCAGGCCTTCGAGCGCGACAAGCGGCTGCTGCGCGACGAGGGCATCCCGGTTCTCACGCAACGCCTGCCGGGCCACGAGCAGTACGGCTACCAGATCGATCGCGAGTCGTTCTACCTGCCCGACCTCGACCTCGAACCCGACGAGCAAGTTGCGCTCCACCTCGCCGTCGCCGGCGTCCACCTCGGCGATCCTAGTGGCCGCGATGCGCTGCTGAAGCTGGGCGCAGCCGGGCTGGGGGACGTGCGACCCATTGCGTCCTTGGTGCCGTCGGCCGCGCTCATCGAGCTGTTCGAAGCGGTCCGCACCCACGCTGCCGCGACGTTCGCCTACCGGGCCGAGCAGCGCCACGTCGCACCGGTGGGTTTGTGGTTCCGCTTCGGCCACTGGTACCTGGTGGCCTGGGATCTGGACCGCTCGGCCGTGCGGACCTTCCGGGTGGATCGCATCGAAGGGGAGGTTGCCCGCGGCGACGCCGGCGACGCCGTCGTGCCCGCCGACGTCACCGTGGACGTGAAGGCGGCGCTGCCCGACGAGCCCTGGGAGGTGGACGACGAGAACCGGGTCGAAATGCGAGTGAGGGTCGACGGGCTCGAGGCGCGTCGGGTGGTCGATGAGGTAGGGGCGGACAAGGTAGTCCGCCGTCACAGCGACGGGTCGGTCGAACTCGTCCTCGGTGTGTCGTCCTTCGTGTCCATCCGCTCCTGGGTGCTCGGACTGCTCGACCACGTCACCGTCATGGAGCCGGAGTCGTTCCGGGACGAGCTCATCGCCTGGCTCGGCGCAGTCACCGCACCGGCAGGGTCCTTCCCGGCCCAGGCCAGGTACCCGCAGCTCGATGGCGCGGCAGCCGACGAGGAGCCGCCGCCGGCACGCAGCGCGCCGGGGCACGAGACGAGCCGGCGCCTGCGTCGCCTGTTGGCGTTGGTCGGCTGGTTGGCGCAGGTGGGGGAGGCGCCGATCGCCGACGCGGCGCTGCGGTTCGGCATGAGCGAGAAGGAGCTGGTTGCCGAGTTGGAGCTGGCCGCCTGCTGCGGCATCCCTCCCTACACGCCGGACACGCTCATGGAGATTGAGGTGTCGGAGAGCTCGGTGCGGGCCTTTCTGCCGGCGGAGTACGCCCGGCCCCGCCGCCTCACCCCGGCCGAGGGCTTCGCCGTGGCGGCATCGGCCCGCCTGCTGCTCAGCGTGCCGGGTTCGGACGACGACGCCCTGCGCCGCGCCCTGGCCAAGCTCGATGCCGCACTCGGGTCCCGCGAAGCGGTCGGGCTCGATGTCGACACGCCGGCCCACCTCGCTGCGGTGCGCGACGCGGCGGACGCGCACCGGGCCGTCGAGATCGACTATCTGTCAGGGTCTCGTGACGAGCTCACCACCCGCACGGTGGAGCCGGAGCAGGTGGCCACCATCGACGGGCACTGGTATCTCGACGCCTACTGCCACCGGGCCGGCGACATGCGGCGGTTCCGCGTCGACCGCATCGGCGGCGTCCGTCCGCTGGAGCGCAGCCCGGAGCCGGCCGTCGACGCGGGCGCGGCCGCTCGAGGAGATGTTCGTGCCGGGACCGGGTGCCGTCGAGGTCCACCTGCAGCTCGGCCCGGGCGCGCAGTGGGTGCCCGAATCGGTGCCGGTACGCGCCGTCCGCCACGACGGCGACGGCACCGTGACCGACGTGGTGCTCGACGTCTCCGGTATGGCGTGGTTCGAGCGGCTGCTCCTGCAGCTCGGCCCGGCCGCCCGGGTGGTCAGCCCGCCCGAGCTGACGGGTTTGGCAGCGGACGCGGCTCGTCGCGTGCTGGCGCGCTACGCCGTCAGCGCGGCCGATATCGTCGCTCCATGAGCGACATGAACGATTTCAACCGAACGGTGATCGAGGAGTTCCGGGCCAACCACGGCAAGGTGGGCGGCGGTTTCGCCGGCGCTCCGGTGGTGCTGCTGACGACCACCGGGGCCAAGACGGGGCGGAAGCGGGTGAACCCGCTCGTCGCGCTGGTCCAAGGCGACCACCTCTACGTCGTCGCCTCCAAGGGGGGAGCGCCCACCAGTCCGGACTGGTACCACAACCTGCTGGCCCATCCCGAGGTCGAGGTCGAGTTCGGCGACGACCAATTCTCGGCCACGGCCGTGCCGATGGTCTCGGGGCCGGAGCGGGACCGCCTCTACGCCGCCCAGGTGGCGGTGCAGCCGGGCTTTGCCGACTACGAGAAGGCGACGACGCGGGTGATCCCGGTCGTGGAGCTCCGCCGGGCCTGACTTCGGACCGACCGTTCATCCCCGCCAGGACATCGGGGCGACGGGAGGCCAGCATGCTCGGGATCCACGGGATCGGGCGGGACAAGGCCGACTACTACCTGGCCGACCTCGCCCGTGAACTCCCCGTGGCCGGACCGGGCCGCTGGGCCGGGAAGGCAGCGCAGGGACTCGGGCTGGACGGCCCCGTGCAATCGGCTGCCTTCACGGGGATCTTGGAGGGCCGCCGGCCACGCACCGGGGCCGTGCTCGGGTCCGGACGAGCCTCCGTGGCCGCGCTCGACCTCACGTTCAGCGCCCCGAAGTCGGTCAGCGTGCTCTTCGCGCTGGCCGGTGCCGACGCCGCGTGCGCCGTCGTGGCGGCGCACGGTGAGGCCGTCGACGGCTCGCTCTCCTACCTCGAGCAGCACGGCATCACCGCTGTCCGGAGATCAGGTCCTGACCGTGTGGTGGTCCCCACCAGCGGCGCGCTGGCGGCGGTGTTCACGCACGGGGTCAGCCGGAACGGCGATCCGCACGTCCACAGCCATGTCGTGCTGGCCAACCTGGTTCACGGCAGCGACGGCCGTTGGGGCGCCTGTGACCGGCGCGGGATCGCCGCCCACCGGCTGGCCGCGTCCGCGGTCTACGAGGCGCATCTGCGCGCCGGGCTGTCCGCCGCCCTGGGCCTGCACTGGACCCGGAGTCCCGGGCGTTCGGCCGAGGTGGCCGGTGTCGCTCCCGAGTTGCTGGCCGAATTCTCGACCCGCGGCGCGGCCATACGCCGCCACATGTACGAGCACGGCGCGCATTCCGGCCGCGGGGCCCGCGTCGCCTGGGCCGCCACCCGCCCCGACAAGGCGCCGGGCGCTCCGTTCGCCGACCTGGCGGCGCACTGGCAACGACGGGCTCTCGCCGTCGGCGGTGTCCTCCAGCCGGAGCGGGGCCGCTCGCGGAGGGGCAGGGACGTGCTCGACGAGCACCGCTTCGCCGGCGTGCTCTCCCTTCCCGCGCACGGTGGGGCCCACCGGCGCGATGTGGTGGCGGCCTTCGCCACGGCGGCCCCGGATGGCGCGCCCGCCTCGGGAGTCGAGCGCCTCGTGGCCCAATGGGTTCCGCCCGGACCGCCCGGAGTGGCGGAGCAGCTCCAGCAACGCCGGGCCGTCGTGCCGGCCGACCATCACCTGCGAGCGCTGGGTCCGCGTCCGGTCGATCCGGACGACCACGCGGTCTGGCTCGGTGCCGTACGCACGCTGGACGCGTACCGGGACCGCTGGGGCCTCGGCCGCACGCCGGAGCCCTTCGGCGTCACGGGCTCCCCGCTCGGCCTGGCCACGCTGCCGACCGAGCGCCTCGCCGATCACCTCCGCACCGAGCGGGTCGTGGCGGCGGCCCGGGCCCGGCTCGGATGGCGCGAGCCGATGAGGGTGGAGCGGGGGCTCGGGCGTTGAGTCAGCGGCCGCGGTCGGCCGCTGCGGCGGCGCCGAGCCGGCGACCGGCGGGCAGGAGCTCACGAAACGGCGAAGAGGCGTGGGCAGGGGTGAGCGAGATCTGGCGCACCTCCTTGTCCGTCCCGAGGACGAGGGCGTGTCCGGGCGTGCCGTGGGCCACAGCGTCCACCGGGAGGCGTTGTTGGCGCGTGCTTCCCACCGAGGTCGATGGGCGGATGCGGCCCCAGCGGTCCACCGATCGGCTGACCGTCGTGGTGGCGACCTCCCGGTCGCCCGCCAGAGCGCTGATGTCGCGGAGCGTGGACGTGTCAGCGATGCCCCGCAGGACGACGGTCGTGCCGAAGAGCGACAGAAACCCGTCGGCCGCCGATCCCCAGCGGACGCGGGCCTGGGAGAGGTCCTGCAAACAGGCCAGGACCAGGAGTCCTTGCCCAGCGCCCTCACTGACCATGGCGGGGAGGTCGGGGATCGGCGCAATGTTGGCGACCTCGTCGAGGGCGAGGAGCGTGGGTGGACCGGCGTGACCGTCACGGGAGCGTGCGTACGCGGCATCGCGCACGTCGCCGAGGATCGCCACGACGAGCGGCGCGAATTGGCGTTGTCGCCGCCCGGCCGAGCAGATGTAGAGCGTGTGAGGTCCGCCGCAGAACGCCTCGAAGTCCAGTGGGGCGGCACGAGTGGATGCCAACGCCGCCTCCGTGCGATACGCGGCCAAGACACCCGACGCGGTGGACCAGATACCTGACTGCTCACGGGAATCCGTGGCGACGATGCCGGTGAGCAGATCGGTGGCCGGAGCGTCTCCTCCGGCATGCGCAGCGAGGATTTCGAGGGCGGGTGCCCCATTGTGGCGATCAATCCATTGCAGGACGTCCCGCATCGTGAGCTCTTCCGTGGCGGCGGCGTGGAGGAGTGTGGAGAGCAGCGCGCCGGCCCGTTCGGTCCAGTGCTGCTCGCTCCCGCGCGGTCCGCTCAAACGGCTGGCGCCGACCATGGCGTCCGCAGTGACCACCGCGGCGTCCCAATCGGAGGCGGCGGTGAGGGGCGACCAGCCCACGCGCTCGACGCCTCGTGGGCACGGCACTTCGCCGCTCGGATCGTAGAGAAACGACCACCCTTCGTCGCCACGCGCCGGCGCGGTCGCCTGCATGACGTCAGGTTTGGTCGAGGTCGAGACGATGGGGCCGTCGGACAGCAGAATATTGGGGATGACCAGGGAAGATGTCTTTCCGGACCGAGGCGGCCCGAGCACCAGCGTCGAGCACTGTGCGCCCGCCCACATCCATCCCTGCGCGCCGTTTCCAACATAGATGCCACGGCGCGCCACACGGTGGACCCGGTGTCGTGCGGCAGTCGAAATCAGGCACGAATCGTCGCTGTCGTCATGCGTATGAGCGTCGCGTTCCACGCGCGCGATGTTTGCCTTGGTGAACAAGAAAATCCATGGGACATATGTCGCAATGTGACGACAACAACACGGCGAACACGATGCACACACGCAGGATGGACCTCATTTGCGCGCGCACTACGGAGTGAAACGAGTGTCGTCAACGCGTGCAAAATAACGCCGCGAAATTAGAATGCTTGACCTGAGCATGCATATAACAGAAGAATGTGTCTACCCAACGTGTGAGGGAGGGTATGACATGTGCTGCGACACAACGGAGTGTGGCGCGCAAAACGAAATCTGTCGGCTTCGTTTTCGCGCGCTCGTTCCGCCGCAGCACGGTGCCAACGTGACGTTGCACGACGGGGAATCAAGTCGGTTTGGCGTGATGTGGCGGCGTTCATGACGCCGGTGCAATGGCGGCAGCCGACGCAGTTGCAAGTGAAACCGGTGCGGCAGTGCGCACAACGAGAGGAAATTGATCTCGACGTGGCGCAGGCTTCACCTCTATTCAGTGACCATGCTCCTAGGGAGGTGCACCTGTGGCAGTAGCCGCAAAAAGAAGGGCCCCGGCCAAAAAGGCCGCGAAAAAGCGGGCCCCCGCAAAAAAGGCAGCGAAGCGCGCCACGGCCAAGAAGGCCGTCAAGCGAGCTCCGGCACGGAAGTCCGTGAAGCGGGCTCCGGCACGGAAGGCTGCCAAGAAGAGGGCTCCTGCGAAGAAGGCGGCGAAGCGCACAGTGCGCAAGACCGCCAAGAAGCGGGCTCCTGCGAAGAGGGCGGCGAAGCGGGCTCCGGCACGCAAGGCCACCAAGAAGCGGGCTCCCGCCCGCAAGGCGGCCAAGAAGAGGGCTCCTGCGAAGAAGGCGGCGAAGCGCACTGTGCGCAAGACCGCCAAGAAGCGGGCTCCTGCGAAGCGGGCGGCGAAGCGGGCTCCGGCACGCAAGGCCACCAAGAAGCGGGCTCCCGCCCGCAAGGCGGCACGTCGGCGCTGAGCGCTTCGTTCCTTCGGGAACACGCGAGACCGGGGGCCTTCGGGCCCCCGGCTCCGCGTCCGGCCACCGGTTAGGGAGACCCGCCGAGCTCCACGACATCGGCCGGCCAGTCGACGTCGTACGCCAGGTTCGGGTGCCGCAGGACGCGCACAGGGAGTCCGAGGCGTGTCGCCTCTGCCCGGTGGGCCCGGAAAGACCCCGGTCCGTAAGCGAACCCGAAGTCGGACCCCGACGGGAGCCGCAGCACGTTGGTGCCGTCGTCGCGTCGATCGGGCACGAGGGTGACCCCGTCGAAGGGCGCCAGGACGCCCAGCCCCTGCGCTCTGGGGAGGTCACCGTGGGCAACGGTCACCCAGCGGGCCCCAGCCCGGGCCAGGCGATCGACGCCGGCCCGCACGGCACCGTTGAGGCCCTGTCCCGGCTCCCACATGACGGTGGCACCCACCTCCGACGCCCATTGCGCAACTCCCTCGTCGTCACACACCACGGCGACCGGGAGGGGGACGCACGCTGCCACGACCCGTGTGGCCATGGCGCGGACCAGTGCGACGCGATCGGGATCGGACAGCGCAGCACCCAGTCTCCGCTTGGCCTGGTGGAAGGCCTTGACCGGGATCAGGACGACCTCCGGCCCGAGGTCGAGGTCCACGTCGTCGGGCCGCCCCGCGTGCTGCGATGGCGGCACGGCGGCCCTCGACACCGCGACAGTGTACGGGTCCACGCGAAGGCCGTCGCGGTGCCGTCGTAGGCTCTGGTGGCATGAACGACCGGGTGGCGGTGATCGGTGCGGGCTCCTGGGGCACCGCGGTTGGGACCATCGTCGGTGCGGCACACCCCGCCTCCCTCTGGGCACGTGCTCCGGAACTGGCCGCGTCCATGACCAGCACGCGCCAGAACGAGACCTACCTGCCGGGCGTGCGGATCCCCGACGGGTTGACCGTGACGTCGTCACTCGCCGAGGCACTCGAGGGCGTGAGCATCGTGTTCATGGCGGTGCCGTCGCACGGGTTCCGCGCCGTCCTCGCTGCCATGCAGCCGCTGGCCGGCGGGATCGAGGCCGTGGTGAGTCTGGCCAAGGGGATCGAGATGGGGACCAACCTGCGCATGTCCCAGGTGGTGGCCGAGGTGCTGCCGGGCGTGCCCGCGGGCGTCCTGACCGGACCGAACCTGGCGCGCGAGGTCGCCCAGGGGCATCCGGCCGCCTGCGTGGTGGCCCTCTCGGACGAGGCCCTGGCCCGCCGCGTGCAGGCGCTCGTGCACACGCGCACGTTCCGTACCTACATGGGCACCGACGTCGTCGGGTGCGAGATCGCCGGTGCCACCAAGAACGTGATGGCCATCGCCGCCGGCATCGGGGACGGCCTGGGACTCGGGGACAACACCCGGGCCGTCCTCATCACACGTGGGCTCGCCGAGCTGGGTCGGCTGGGAGTGGCACTGGGCGGCAAGGTGCTGACCTTCGGCGGCCTCGCCGGCGTCGGGGACCTGGTGGCGACCTGTGCCAGCCCACAGAGCCGGAACCGGACAGTGGGGTTCGCGTTGGGCGAGGGGCAGTCGCTCGACGACATCGTGGGCGGCATGCACATGGTCGCCGAGGGCATCAAGAGTGCCGGGCCCCTGGTGGGTTTGGCGCAGGCGCACGGTGTCGAGATGCCGATCGCGGAGCAGGTCCAGGCGATCGTGGAAGGGCGCTGTTCCCCGGCTGACGCACTGCTGAACCTGATGCGGCGCCCCTCGCGCCCCGAATGGGACGAGGCACTCCTGCGTGGGCTCCCGACATGAGCGGCCTGTTCCACAGTTACGACATGCTGTCGGGGATCGACGACCAGGCACGCCGGGAGGCCGCGCTGGACACTGTCAAGGAGACCCTCCTCATGCACGGTGCCACCGAGGAGGAGATCGACCGGGCGGTGGCGGACGGCGTCATCGATCTCTTCGCCGCCGATCGCCTGCTCATCCCCTCGCGCCGGCGCTACACGAGGGTCGAGGTGGCCGAGCTCACCGGCGTGGGCGTCGCCATGCTGGAGCGATTCTGGCGTGCCCTCGGCTTTCCCGGTGTCGACGATGACGACCGGGTCTTCACCGACCTCGATCTGGAAGCGGTCCGCCTCTTCCAGGGGCTGCAGGCGCTCGGGGCCGCCGATGCCGAGACGGCGGTGCAGATGGCCCGGGTGATCGGCTCGTCGATGGCCCGTATCGCCGAGGCGGAGCTGGTGCCCGGCGACATGGTGAGCGCAGAGGTCGACCCGATCCTCTCGGCCGAAGCCTTCGCCGGCGTCGCCGACGTGACGATTCCTGCCATGGCGAAGCTGCTGGAGTTCGTCTGGCGGCGCCAGGTGGCGGCGGGAATCCAGCGCAGCATGATGCTGCGCAGTCATGGACTGGCGCCCGGGCAGAGCCCGGTGATCGCGGTTGGTTTTGCCGACATGGTCGGATTCACACTCCTCAGCCAGCACCTGAGCGACGAGGAGCTGGCGGCCGTGGTGCGTCGTTTCGAGGAGATCTCCCACGACATCGTGACGAGCGCACGGGGCCGGGTGGTCAAGATGATCGGTGACGAGGTCATGTTCGTGGTCGACGGCGCCGCCGATGCGGCGCGGATCGGCCTGAGCCTGGCCGAGGCCTACGCCGACGACGACCTGCTGTCGGACGTGCGGGTGGGCCTCGCCTTCGGGCCGGTGCTGCTGCGCGACGGCGACTACTTCGGTCCCACCGTGAACCTGGCCCACCGGATCGTGAACATCGGCAATCCGGGGACGGTCCTGATGTCGGACGAGTTCCATGCCGCCCTGCTGCAGCAGGCACCGGAGGAGTTCACGGCGCAGGCGCTGCGACCCCGATTGCTGAAGGACCTGGGCCGCGTGCAGCTGTGGTGGTGTGGTCGGGCCGGTCAGGAAGCCGACGGCACCAGCGCCGCCGCCGACCGCCGCCGCAACGTGCGCTGGGAGCGGCTCTCGGAGGTCCTGCGCGATCTGGAGGAGTTGCGCGGCGTCGGCGAACGGTTGCTCACTGCCAACCGGGCGCCCGGCTCAGATGTCGCGCAGCCTGGCGGTGGCGATGCCGAAGGGGCGTAGCCCGAAGGACCCCTCGAACGGCGCCTCGGGATAGCCGCGCAAGTCCACGAGCCACCCGGCGCGACCGGGAAACGACACCACCGTCGGCTGCGTGGTCGGGTTGAAGACGCGGACCTCCAGGACGCCCGCGACACGATGCAGTGCACTGACCTCGGCCCCGTGCACCGTGAGCTCGCTGCCCGCGTCCGGACGTGGGCCGCCGCCAAGGCTGCTCACGGGCTCCAGCGGGAGCAGAACGTCGTCGGCCAGCCGGTAGGGGTCGTCGCAGTCGAGCGCGAGCGCATAGCGCAGCTCGATCCGCTTGCCCCGCATCTGGAGGCCCTCCACCGGCGTGAGTGGGCCGGCCGGGAAGGGGCGGTAGGCCATGCCGAGGCGGGACAGCATGCCGGTGGAGCGCAGGATGGTCAGCGCCATGGTTCGGGCCGCGTCACCCTCGATGTCGATCAGCTCGTACTCGCACACTCCTTCGTGGACCACCGTCAGACGACCGGCGCTGACGAAGCGGTTGGCGGGCGCGGTCGGCAGCCCGAATTCGTCGGGCCGGCCTTCTGCGGTCAATCCCCGCGTGACGATGGTGAATGCGCTCTCGGCCTGCGATTGCCGGGCTGGTTCCGGGAGCGGCAGGTGGACGCGGAGGCGATGGTCTCCGCTGGGGTTGACGAAGGAGGTGACGACACGCACGGTGGCGTCGTCCGCCTGCAACTCCACCTGGGTGTCGACATCGACGTGGTGTCCGCCGACGCGGGCCTGGGAGGAGCCGTCCACGTGGTCGGGCCAGTCGTAGGTGCTCGTGATGCGCACGCGTGCCCGGACCGGTCCGCGCTCGTCGATCCGGACGGTGACCGCCAGGGGGACGTCCACGAACGAGTCCTGGCGCGGCGGTGAGTAGTTGTAGGAGTCCCCGAGGTCGCCGCCGTCCACCAGCCGGCCGTAGCCGGGTCTCCCGTCCAGGGCGAAGGTGCCCGTTGCCGGGTCGACGTCGATGCGCACCAGACCGTTCGTGACCACGACGGCGCCGTCGGACTCGCTGACCTCGACGGGGTGGGCCAGCGGGACCGCGGCGAAGGCGCTCCAGCCGTACCCTGCCACCTCGGCGGTCCGGGCCAGGATCTTGCGAGTCGAAGGTTGGTCCATCGCGACCCGGACCACGGCGTCGGGCCGCGCCCCGAGTCTCGTGTAGACGTCCTGCTTGGCCTCCGCAATGGGGACGCCGGGCTTCTCCTCGGTGCCCACGGCGATGGTGATGTCGATTCCCTCGTCGGTGTCCTCAATGAGCACGTCGTGGATCCACGCATCGTCGCTGATGCGGGGGCCCTGCAGCATCCCGAGCACCGTGCGCACGGTGTCGGCGTCGAGCACCATCGATCCGGGCAACCCGGAGCGTTCGGACAGCACCTGCACGTCGGCCTGGGCGGGGGCCTCGGCCCGCACGACCAGCTCCACCACCCCGGAACGGGACCGCTGTGAGGGATTGAGCAGCGTTGGACCAGCGTGGGCCAGCGAGCGGGCGAAGGCCTTGACGGCCCGGTCGGCCAGCCCAGCTGCGATGGCGCGCGCCTCGGCGTAGCGGTGCAGGACGGCGTCCACGACATCGTCGACGGAGCAGGCGCAGATGGAGTCGTGGGCGGAGTTGCGGACCATCTCGAGCCAGGCCAGCTCCAACAGGCGGTCCGGGTAGTCGCCCGGGTCCTGGAACAACGCGGCCAACGGCTCGGCGCGGCGCTCGAGCTCCCGCTCCGCGAGCGCGCCGCGGCGCTTCACGTCGACCCGGTTCGAGGTGACGCCCATGAGCATGTTGGAGCGGGCCCCCGAACGAAGCTCGCCGGCAACCCGTGTCAGACCGTCGGTGGGGGCGTTCGCCAGGTAGCGGGGGAGTGAGGTCACCTCGAAGTCGAAGTCTTCCTGCAGATCGTTGGCCTCGGCGACGACCCGCCCCAGCCAGGGTTGGGGCATGAGGTGGTCGGACCCGTTCATGCACAGCAGGTCGCCCATCAGGAAGTCGGCGATCTCCGCCACGTTGTCGCCCGTCCGGCGGATGAGCGCCTTGGCATCGTCGGGCAGCGCCGCCCCGTTGCCGTAGCCGACGGGCAGGTACTCGGCCCGGACCGAGGAGGCATCGGGCGACTCCCAGGTGAAGGCGTTCTTGGTTACCTGCGAGGGCACGCCCCGCCAGACCACGGCATCGTGGAAGCCGGCCAGCCGGAGGATCTGGGGCATCTGGGCAATGTGGCCGAACATGTCGGGCAGGTACCCAAGCTCCATGACGGCGCCGAAGGCGGCGCCGCGACCGAGGCCCATCTGCAGGTTGCGCACGATCGTCTCGCCGGAGGCCAGGAACTCGTCCATCAGGATGTACCAGGGCCCCATGCTCACCCGGCCTGCCGCCGCCAGCGCTCGCAGTCGTCCCTCGGCCTCGGGGCGGACCTCGAGGTAGTCGTCCACCACGGCCATCTGCCCGTCCAGCATGAAATGCGGATAGCTGGCGTCGCGCTCGAGCAGCGGGAGCAGGGCGTCGATGAGCTCCACCAGGGCGAGACGGAAGTCCTGGTAGGACTTGTACCATTCCCGGTCCCAGTGAGTGTGCGGAACGATGGCAATCCGGCGGGCTGTCATGATCGCCAGACTATGACCTGCGGTCGGCGGCGGTGAGGGCGCTCGTTCCCGCCGGAGCGTGGCCGGACCGGCGGCCTCCGGCGTCGGGTCGGACCCTTCCGGAGGTGTGGGCCGAGCGGTGGGCGGCCCAGCCCGGGGCACCGGCACTGCTCGACGGCTGGGACGGCGCGCCGATGATGGACGCCGCGACGCTCGATGGTCGGACAGCGGCCTTGGCGGCCGCCCTAGCCGAGCGCGGCGTCTCGCCGGGAGACCGGGTCGTGTGGTGCGCTCGCGCCACGCTTCCATCCATCGGGGCGCTGTTGGCCGTGGTGCGCAGTGGCGCGGTCCTGGTTCCCCTCAGCCCGTCGGCGACCGCGTCCGAAATCGAGCACGTGGTCGGGGATGCCGGTCCGGTGCTGGCTGTCTGCGACCGCGAACGGCCCGATGCGTTCGCGGCGGGTCCGCCCGTCGTGCCCATCGACGAGCTGAGGGGAACCGCGGCGCGGGTGGACCTTCCGTTGCGCCATCCTGACGACGACGCACTCATCGTCTACACGTCGGGGACGACTGGCAAACCGAAAGGAGCGGTGCACACCCACGCGTCCCTGTTGGCCGGTGTCTCGGCGCTCCTGACCGCTTGGGAATGGACTCCGGAGGACCGCCTCGTGCTGTGCCTGCCGCTCTTCCACGTGCACGGCCTCTGCGCCGGGCTCTTCGGCGCCCTGACGGCAGGCGCCACCGCCATCGTGTTCGACCGCTTCGACGAGGGGGCGGTCCTGCAGGCCGCCGCTGCCGGCACCATGTTCTTCGGCGTCCCCACCATGTACCACCGCTTGGCCTCGACGGGACGGGCCGCCGGACTCGCCCCCCTTCGCCTGTGCGTGTCCGGTTCGGCGCCGTTGGCACCCGACCTGTGGTTCCGGCTGGCCGACGAGGGCGTCCCGGTGCTGGAGCGCTACGGCATGACCGAGACCCTGTTGACGCTGTCCAACCCGTTGGTCGGAGAGCGTCGCCCCGGTTCGGTCGGGCGTCCCCTCCCGGGCGTGCAGGCCGCGCTCGACGAGGTCGACGAGAGCGGCATCGGGGAGCTGCTCGTGCGCGGCGCGTCGTTGTGCCGGGGCTATTGGGGTCGACCTTCCTTCGCCGCCGGGGACTGGTTCGCCACGGGGGACCTCGTGTCGCTGGCCGCGGACGGCTACGTCACCGTCCGCGGGCGCCGCACCGAACTGATCATCACCGGCGGCCACAACGTCTACCCGGCCGAGGTCGAGGCAGTCCTCTCCCGTCACCCCGGTGTCGTCGAGGTGGCCGTGGTGGGTCTGCCCTCGCCCGAGTGGGGTGAGACGGTCGTCGCCTATGTGGTGGGGGATGCCGATCTCGATGCACTGCGCGAGCTGGCGGCGGCTGAGCTGGCGCCCTTCAAGTGTCCGCGCCAGGTGCGGCGGATCGAGGCGCTGCCACGCAACGCGCTCGGCAAGGTGGTCCGGGGCGAGCTCCGCTGACCGGGCGGGGCCGTGGAGCGGGCCGGCGCCTGCGGTAGCGTGCACGCATGGCAACGTTCCTCATGCTCTCCACGGTGGGGCCGGACGGGGCGGCGACGCTCACCGAGAACCCCGATCGGCTGAAGGCCGTGAACGCCGAGGTGGAGGCCATGGGCGTGCGTGTGGTGGCGCAATGGGCGCTGCTCGGGCAGTACGACTTCTGTACGGTGCTCGATGCCCCCGACGAGACCACCATGGCCCGGGTGTCGCTGGTCCTGGGCTCGCGCGGGACCCTCAAGACGCTCACGCTCTCGGCGATCCCGATCGACGACTACATCGAGAGTGTGCTGAAGGCCCAGCAGGGCTGAGGTCTCAGTGCCACCAGAAGCCCTGACGGGATCGTTCCCGGCGCACGTCGTCCCGTGAGAACAGTTCGCCCAGGACGCTCCCGTCCGACATGCGGCGGATGCGGTACCCCCCGTCGGTGACCTCGGCGATCTCGAAGCCGCGCACCCACGTGCCCTGGAAGCGGTTGCGCACGTCCACCTTCGTCCCCGGTGCCAACGGGGACCGCGTCTGTGCGTTGATCGACTCCCCCCCGTCGGTGCTCACGGCTCCATCGTACGAGGCGGGCGCGCCGGTGGCCCGATGACGGTCTGCTCTCCCGATCTCAAGGAAGAGCGGCGCTTGCGCTCCCAAGGGTACGAGTCGGTGGCCGGTCTCGACGAAGTGGGCCGCGGCGCCTGGGCCGGCCCGCTGACCGTCGGTGTCGCCGTGGTGCGCCCCCGCGTGCAGCACCGGTCCATGCCGGTATGGCTGCGCGACTCCAAAATGCTCAGCGAGGCGCGCCGCGAGGAGATCTTCGACGCCGTCGGGGCCTGGTGCCAGGACTGGTCGGTGGGCCACGCCACGCCGGCCGAGTGCGACGGGTGGGGGATGACCGAGGCGCTCCGGGTGGCCGCCCGACGTGCCCTGGCCGGGCTCGGCCAGTCGCCCCACGCCATCATCGTGGACGGTCCGGTCGACCTCTTGCGCCACGCCGAGGATCCGTTCGACGGCGCGGTGCGGCCCATCGTCGACGGCGACGCCAAGTGTGCGTCGGTCGCTGCGGCGTCGGTCCTGGCCAAGGTCGTCCGGGACCGGCTGATGCGCCAGGAGGCGGACCACTTCCCGGCGTACGCCTTCGAGCGCAACAAGGGCTATCCCTCGCCCGTCCACCAGCTGGCGTTGCGCGGGTACGGGCCGACGGCGATCCACCGCCGCAGCTGGGCTTTCGTGCGCGACCTCCCGTGGTGCGGGCTGGGCCACCTCGTCCGGTCAGACGACGGCGGTGACCTCGGCGAAGTGGCAGGCGACGGGGTGCCCCTGCCCCCGGTCGACCAGGGCCGGCTCTTCGGTGGCGCAGATCTCCTGGGCCTTCCAGCAGCGGGTGCGGAACCGGCAGCCCGAGGGCGGTGACTGCGGGCTCGGCACGTCTCCCTCCAGGACGATGTGCTTCCGGGCCCGTTCCGCCCTGGGGTCGGGGATGGGCACGGCCGACAACAGCGCCTGCGTGTAGGGGTGGGCCGGCCGCTCGTAGACGTTGGCGCGGTCCCCGATCTCGACGATCTTGCCCAGGTACATGACGGCGACCCGGTCGGAGATGTGTCGCACCACGGAGAGGTCGTGCGCAATGAAGAGGAAGGCGACGCCCAGCTCCTGTTGCAGGTCGTCGAGCAGGTTGACGACACCGGCCTGAATGGACACGTCCAGGGCTGAGACGGGCTCGTCGAGCACGAGCAACTTGGGCTGGAGCACCAGCGCCCGGGCGATCCCCACCCGCTGGCGTTGCCCACCGGAGAACTCGTTGGGGTAGCGATTGGCGTGGTACGGCTCGAGACCGACCAGCTTGAGCATGTCGGCCACGCGCTGCTGAATGGCGGACCGGTCTCCGGCGCCGTGGATGTGCAACGGCTCCGCAATGGCTTCACCGATGGGGAGCCGGGGGTCGAGCGACGCGAATGGATCCTGAAAGACGACCTGTATGTCCCGCCGCTTCCTGCGCATGTCCGCGGTGCTCAAATCGGTCAGCTCCGTCCCGTCGAACGTCACCGAGCCCGAGGTGGGCCGGATCAGCTGCAGCACGCAGCGACCGGTCGTCGATTTCCCGCACCCCGATTCCCCGACCAGGCCGAGCGTCTCTCCGGGGGCGATGGTGAAGGAGACGTCCGAGACCGCGTGGACGGCGCCGATCCGGCGACGCACGAACGTCCCGCCGCGCAGGGGGAATTCCTTGACGAGGTTGGTGACTTCCAGTAGGGGTGGGCCGGCCGCCGGAGTCTGCACCACGGTGGCGTCGTCGATGCCGCTCATACGATCACGTTGTCCACCACGCCGTCGGAGAAGACCAGCCCATGATCGCCCCGCCCGACCGCCTCGGCGTAGTGACAGGCCGCACGGTGCTCACCCGGCGCAGAGGTCACCGAGGGGACGACTATGAGCTCGGGCTCGGTCTCGCGGCACAGATCGGTAGCGAGTGGGCAGCGGGGCGCGAACGGGCAGCCCGTGCGGTCGCCGATCATGGAAGGTGGCGCACCTGGGATCTGCCGCAGCCGCGCCGCGCCGTCGCCGTCGAGCCGCGGCAACGAACCGAGCAGTCCCAACGTGTACGGCATGGAGGGACGGTAGAAGACATCCTCGGCGGTACCCACCTCGACGGGACGTCCGGCGTACATCACCAGGACGCGATCGGCGAGGCCGGCGATGACGCCGAGGTCGTGCGTGATCAGGAGGAGCGCAGCTCCGGTCTCCGCCATGGCCGTCTTCAGTGAGTTCAAGACCTGCGCCTGCACGGTCACGTCGAGCGCCGTGGTGGGCTCGTCGGCCAGAATCACCGCCGGATCGTTGGCCATGGCGATGGCGATGACCGCCCGCTGGCGCATGCCGCCCGAGAACTCGTGCGGGTAGTTGTCGATCCGCTCCGCGGGGTTGGGGATACCGACCTTGGCCAGCAGCTCAATGGCCCGGGCCATGGCGGCCTCCTTGGAGATGTCCTGGTGGGCCAGTATCGCCTCGGTGATCTGCCACCCGATGGTGTAGACGGGATTCAAGGCGGTCATCGGGTCCTGGAAGATCATGGCGATCTCGGTGCCGCGCACGTTCGTGAGCTGCTTCTCCTTGAGGCCGAGCAGGTCGGTGGCGCCGAATCGGATGGAGCCGCGCACCTGGGCGCCTTTGGGGAGCAATCCCATGGTCGCCAGCGCGGTCACCGACTTGCCCGACCCCGATTCCCCGACGATGCCCAGGACCTCGCCGGGTGTGAGGGAGAGGTCGACGCCGCGCACCGCGTGGACGACGCCGTCCTTCGTCGGGAAGTCGACCTCGAGACGCTCGATGTGCAGCACGGGCTCAGCCATTCAAGCCCTCACCCGACTCTTCTTGGGGTCGAACGCTTCGCGCAGACCGTCGCCGATGAGGAAGATCGAGAGGATGAGGATGATCAGGAGGGCGACCGGAAACACGAACAGCCACCATTCCGTGGTGGCTGAGTCCTGACCCTGGTCGACCAGCAGGCCCAGCGACACGTTCGGGGGCTGGACCCCGAGCCCGAGGAACGACAGGGTCGACTCGAGGATGATGCTCAGCGCCACTGTGAGCGTGGCGTTGACGATGATGGGCCCGATCGCGTTGGGCAACATGTGCTTCACGATGATGCGGCGGTTCGTTGCACCCAGCGCGCGCGATGCCTCCACGAAATCGCGCTCGCGCAGTGACAGGAAGTCGGCCCGGACCAGCCGGGCCACGTAGGTCCACGAGAGCAGGCCGATGATGATGGCCAGCCCCAGCCAGTTGCTCGACTGCTTGGCGAGCTTGGACGAAAGGAGGATCAGGATGGCCAGAATCGGCACCACCAGGACGAGGTCGACGAACCGCATGAGCAGCGAGTCCACGAAGCCCCGGTAGAAGCCGGCGATGGCACCGACGGTCACACCGATGAGCGTCGCGATGAGGGCCACGGTCAGGGCGATCTCGATGTCCTTCTGCACCCCCGCCATGACCTGGGCAAACATGTCGTTGCCGATGGAGTTGGTGCCGAAGGGGTTGTTCCACGAGGGCGGGACGTTCAAGTTGTCGGTGATGGTCGTGTAGCCGTACTGCCAGAAGTGCCCGACCAGCAACGAGCCCACGGCGAGGAGCAGGAAGACGAAGAGGCCGGTCATGGCGAGTCGCTGATGGACGAAGCGCCCGAGGACGATGCGGAACTGACCCTTCGCCTCCCCGCTGATCCCATAGGTGTCCGAGCCCGACAAACCGAGCCCGGCACCCGGTGAAGCCAGCGTGTGCATGCCGGCCTCGGTGGTGGCGACGCTCTCCGGGGTCTGAATGACGAAGTTCTCGCGGACCTCCTCAGGCATAGCGGATCCTCGGGTCGAGCACGCCGTAGAGGATGTCGGCGAGCAGGTTGAAGAGGATGACGAAGGTCGCCGTGACGAGAAGGTAGGCCAGCATGATGTTGACGTCGAGGGTGCCGACGCCGGTGACGTACCACGTCCCGAGCCCCTGCCAGCCGAAGACGTACTCGGTGAGAATGGCGCCACCGAGCACGGCGGCAAAGTCCAGCGCGATGACGGTCGTGACGGGGATCAGCGCGTTGCGCAGGACGTGGCGGGTCAACACCCGTCGTCGAGTCAGCCCCTTGGCCCGGGCCAGACGGACGTGGTCGGCATCGAGCGTCTCGATCATGGACGCACGTTGGTAGATGGCCCACGACGTGTAGGACACGAGTATCAGGGTCAGGGCAGGCAGCGCCGTGTGCCCGGCGTAGTCGGGCAGCCGACTGAAGAACGAGCCGCTCAGGGTCGGGCTCTGCTCGCCGTTGGTGTAGAAGATGGTCGACCCGACGTGCTGGTTGATGGGGATGGCGACGAACTCCTTCAGGGCCAAGCCGAGGACGAAGACCGGCGTCGCCAGGAGCACGAAGTTCGTCACGGTGATGGTGTGGTCGGCCAGCTTGTTCTGCCGCACGGCCGACCACACACCGAGACCGATCGCCAGGACGATGGCGACGACGGTGGCGACGATCACCATGCGCAGCGTCACGAGAAGGTGCGACCAGAGCTGCGGCGCGACCGGCTGACCTTTGACGGTGTTGCCGAGGTCGCCCCGGATGGCGTGAGAGAACCAGAGCCAGTAGCGCTGCCACAGCGGATCGTTCAGGTGCAGCAGGTGCTCCCGGGCCACGATGGTCGAGTGCGGGGTGTGCGGATTGGCGCGCAGCAGCGCGAGCGGATCGCCGGCAGTGCTGACCAGAACAAAGACCAGGATCGACGCGAAGAAGAGGATGACGATACTGATCAGGAAACGCCTAATGACGTAGGCGAACATGGCGGGAGTTTAGGTGTGCAGACCGAAACGTTGTGGGAGGGGCGCAGGACTCGAGACGCCCCTCCCACACGTTTGAGGACCCGTTAGGAGCTCATCGTCCAGTCTTCGGCATTCCAGGTGACGCCGACACTCGAGGTGTTCGGGAGCACGCCCTTCAGATTGTTGGACCAGGCCCAGAACTGCGGCTTCTGGTACAGCGGCAGGGTCACCATGTTGTGCCACAGGATGGAGTCGGCGTCGTTGAATCCGTTGATCTCCTTCGAGGGGCTCGCAGCCGACGCCCCGGCGGCCATGTCCTTGTCCACGTCGGAGTTGGCCGAGTGCGTCCAGTTCTGGCCACAGTTGGTGCTGTCGGTGTAGGAGCAGTAGATGGACTGGTTCTCCGAGACGAACGGCGTGGTCACCCACGCGAACTCGCCGATCTGGTACGTGCCGTTCGGCAGGTTGGTCCCGAAGAAGGTGTCGGCGTCGTAGTTCTGGATGTTGATCTTGATCCCGATCGCCTTCATCTGGGCCTGGAACAGCTCTTCCGTCTGCGACCGGACACTGTTGCCCGATGTCGACTGGATGGTGAACGTCAGGTCCTTGCCCTTCTGCGGGCCGTAGTTGGGCTGGAAGTAGCCGTCCGAGGCCTTCTTGAAGCCGGCCTCCTTCAGCAGGTTCGTCGACTGGGACGTGCTGAAGGCGTAGTTCGTGCCCTTGAAGCCATTCTGGGTCGGGACGAGCATGCGGCTCCCGAGCGGCTTGATGCCCTTGGAGATCTCACCGACGGTCCGGTTGATGATCGACTGGCGGTCGACGCCGTGGGCGATGGCCTCACGCACCTGGAGCTTGGCCAGGTATGGATCGGCCTGGTTGAAGTCGAAGTGCTCGAACTCCAGCCCGGGCAAGGTCGCCTTCGTCGTGTTCGGCACCTGGTTGGCCGTCTGCACGATGGAGAGATTCAATGTCGACGGGTTGAAGATGTTGATCTCCTTGTTCTGCAGGGCGGGCACCAGCTGGCTGTCGCTCGAGAAGAACTGGAAGACGATCTTGTTGAGCTTGCCCGGTGTTCCCCAGTAGGTGGGGTTCCGGACGAGGACGACCGACTGGTTCGCGTTGTAGCTCTGGATCTTGTACCAACTGCCCGAGATGGTCTGGGTCGGACCGCTGAATCCCGTGTTCCAGCCGACCGTCCGTGCGATGTGGGCCGGGACGACGCCGGCGCCGCTGTACAGGCTGCGCCAGTCGGCGAAGGACGGCTTGAAGGTCACCGTGAATGTGCGGCCATTCGGGCACAGGCCGACATTGCGGTTCGCTGTGCTGCCGGGGTCACAGGCGGCGCCACCGGAGGGCGCGGAGCCGACAACCGACTGGACCTGGTTGTAGCCGGCCGTCGAGGCGGCGTCATAGGGCTGGTTGCCCACGTCGGTGTAGGCGGGGTTCCCGCTCTGGGCCTGCCAGTTGTAGATGAAGTCGTCGGCCGTGATCGGCGTGCCGTCGGACCAGACGGCCTTGGGGTTGAGCTTGTAGACCACGGTCTGGGGGTTGGTGCTGGTCACCGTCGCGCTCTCCATGAGCTGCGTGTTGAGCACCGGCTGCAGCTTGTTGGTGATGATGAACGCCTGGGGCCACACCATGTTGATGATCTGTTGGAGCACGTACTCGCTGGCGGCCGAGGTGTTGATGTTGAACCCGGCCAGGTTCTCGTCGAGCGCGACCGTGGCCGTTCCGCCCGACGACGACGCACGCGTTGCCGCGCCGCTCGTTGCCGGCGTCACCGCGACGACAGAAAGTGACAGCGCACCAGCCGCCATCGCGGCCAAGGCCGACCGCTTCACGTACCCCTTGAGTCCCATTGTGCTCCCTCGCTTCTCGGTCGCCCCGGTGACGACCGACAATCACGTCTTCCTGCACTCCGTGACACCGCAATGTCACTGTCAATGTCGGAAGATGGTCGTAAATGTAACGCAATTGCCACATTTTTTTCGGTCAACTCCCAAAGAATTCCTGCGGAAACACGCAGGCTACGGTCCTGATCCGGTGTGCAGCCGCCGTTCACACATGATTCCTGCGTGTACGTGCCTCCCGGCGCTTCAGACAGTACCTGAGAGCCGGCTGAGAGTCTGCTGCGTGCTCTGTGACGTCCGCCCACTAAAATTAACGAGAGCGATGGTCTATGTCCTTGCCGTGGCTGCGGCACTCAGCAACGCGCTGACCAGCGTGTTCCAACGCATGGGCGTCGAAGACGCCCCTGAGGAGTCGACCATGCGCCTCAGTCTGATGGCCCACGCCATCCGCCGCGGCGTGTGGCTGTTGGGTTTCGGCTTCATGATCTGTTCATTCCTGTTGCAGGCCTTCGCGTTGCACATCGGACGACTCTCCGTAGTGCAGCCGATCCTCACCATGGAACTGCTGTTCCTCGTCTTCATCCTCGGGACGTACTTCCGGTTCTCCATCTCTTTCCGCGAATGGATCGGCGCCGGCGCCATCGCCTTCGGGCTCTCGGGCTTCCTGTTCTTCTCCGACCCCGGGGGAGGGGACTCGGTGCCCACCAACCTCGGCTGGATCGTCGTCGGTGGGAGCGCCACCGCGTTCATCGTCATCACGGTGCTGGCCACCCGCTGGGGCCCGCGTTGGTGGAAGGCCGCCATGTTCGGCAGTGCGGCCGCCATCGCCTATGCCTTCACGGCCGCGCTCATCAAAGTGGTCAGTGACTTCGCAGCGGCCAACTGGGTGACCTTGTTCGAGCACTGGCAGACCTACGGCGTCATCGTCTTCGGCCTCCTCGGTCTCTTCCTGACCCAGAACGCCTTCCACGCCGGTCCGCTGGCCGCCTCGCAGTCGACGCTGGTGTTGGTCGATCCGCTCGCCAGCATCTGCATCGGCATCGCCCTCTTCGGCGACTCCCTGCGCACCTCGGGTCCCTACGGGCCGCTCGAGGCGCTCTCCCTGCTCGTGATGTTCATGGGTGCGGTGTTCCTGTCCAACTCACCGTTGATCACCGGCATGAAGAGCGAGGGCAAGGGTGTCGAGTACGACGAGATGCTGTCGCGGCGCCTGAAGCATCCGCACCACGCTACCCAGGACGCCGTGAGCGACGGCGGCTTGCCGCCCTTCTCCTCCGCCTGATCAGCCCGGCGGGGTCCCGGCCCGTTCCATGACGAGCCGCACCATCGTGGCGAAGTGGTCCGGGTGCGACAGATGGGCGCCGTGCTGCGCGTTGGCGATCTCGTAGACGACGGCACCGGGCACATTGGCTCCGAGCCATTCGACCGTGCGCCGGTGGTGGTCGGTCGAGGCAGGGCCGCCCCGGCCGAACACCGCAGGGACGTCGAGCGAGGTGACGTCGAAGGGTGGTCCCTCGCCCCGCATGCTGCGCAGGTCGGCCACCAGGGCCGGACCGTCGGCTCGTCGTTGCGTTCGTCCTTCCTCTGTCAGACGGTCCCACGCGCCCTCACCCACCATGCGGTCGAAGAACCGTTCGGCCTCCTCGCCGGGGTCGTCGGCCAAGGGCGGCCACGGGATCCCACCTCGGCGCCGGAAACCCAGCCAGGGCATGGGCGGCTCGAAGGCCCCGATGGCATCGAAGGCCCGGGGGGAGGCCAGGGCGGCCGCGACGACGACGTTGCCCCCGAGGCTGTGCCCGATGGCCGCCACCGGACCGCCCGCCTCGGCGTGCACCGTCTCGGCAATCGTGAGCAGGTCCTCGACATGTCCCCCGAGATCCGCCACCCCGCCCTCCCGGGAGCCCTGGTAGCCCCGACGGTCGTAGGCCAGTCCGGAGAACTCGGGAAGCCGGCGCATGGCCAGGCGGAAGCTGTCGCCGCGGTCGAGCGATCCGTGGACGAACACGACGGTGCCCGCACCGGGTGTGGCGGCCGGCCGCGTCGTGAAATGGAGAGCGGCCGGATAGGTCATGGGCAGGGCAGACGCTAGCTGGACTGCCCATGAGACCCGATCGCCGCCGGTAGGGTTGGCCTATGACCCAGTTCGGCAGCGCAGGGGGCTCGTTCGGCCCCAATGCCTGGCTGGTCGACGACATGTACGACCGCTTTCTGGCCGACCCGGACTCGGTCAGCGACAGCTGGCGGGAGTTTTTCGCCGACTACCGGCCCGCGCCCGTTCCCGCGCCCCAGCCCCAGACCCCGGCCCCGGTTGCGTTCACGCCGCCGACCGCGGTCGCGCAGCCGGGAGCTCGCCTGCCGGCGGCCACCGCCCCGGCGCCGACCCCAGCCTCCCCGGCGGGGAGGGAGGAGGCCACCCCGCTGCGCGGTGCGGCCTCGCGGATCGTGGCCAACATGGAAGCCAGCCTGTCGGTGCCCACGGCGACCAGCGTCCGCACCGTGCCGGCGCGGCTCCTGGAGGTCAACCGTCTCATCCTGAACAACCAGCTGGCGCGGACCACCGGTGCCAAGGTCAGCTTCACGCACATGATCGGCTATGCCGTCGTGCGCGCCCTGCAAGATGTGCCCGCGTTGAACGCGGCCTTCGTGGCCGATGTCGACGGGACCGGCAAGCCCGGCGTGATCCACCACAAGCACGTGGGGCTCGGGCTTGCGGTCGACCAGGAGAAGAGCGACGGGAGCCGTACGCTGCTCGTGCCGTGCATCAAGGAAGCCGACGCGCTCGACTTCCGTTCCTTCGTCCTGGCCTACGAGGACCTCGTCCGCAAGATCCACACCAACAAGATCGGTCCCGACGACTTCGCCGGCACGACGGTGTCACTGACCAACCCGGGGACGCTCGGCACGGTGCAGTCCGTGCCGCGTCTGATGCCGGGGCAGGGCGCCATCATCGGCGTCGGCGCGCTCGGCTATCCGGCCGGGTTCGAGGCGGCCGACCCCCGGGTGCTGGCCCAGCTGGGCCTGGGCAAGGTGGTGACTCTCACCTCCACCTACGACCATCGCATCATTCAGGGTGCAGAGTCGGGCCTGTTCCTGGGCCGGGTGACCGCCCTCCTGACCGGTGCCGACGGGTTCTACGACGACCTGTTCGAGTCCATGGGAGTGCCGTACGAGCCCGTCCGCTGGCAGGTCGACAGCAATGCCGGCACCGGAAGCGAGGAAGGCGAGCACCAGCGCCTGGTGAAGCAGGTGCACGTGCAGACGCTCATCAACATGTACCGCGTGCGCGGCCACCTGATCGCCCACCTCGACCCACTCGATGCGGAGCCTCCGCACATCCATCCCGAGCTCGACCCGCTGACCTACGGGCTGACGATATGGGACCTGCCGCGCCAGTTCGTGGCGGACGGCTTGGCCGGGCGCGACCTGGCCACGCTCGACGAGATCCTCCACGTCCTGCGCGACGCCTACTGCCGCACACTCGGCATCGAGTACATGCATATTCAGGACCCCGAGCAGAAGCGGTGGATCCAGCATCACGTCGAAGGCCAGCCGACCACCCTGAGCCTGGACGAGCAACGCCACATCCTCGGGCGCCTCAATGCGGCGGAGGTGTTCGAGCGCTTCCTCCACACCCGCTACGTCGGGCAAAAGCGATTCGGTCTGGAAGGTGCGGAGTCGACCATCGTCCTGCTCGACGCGCTGCTCGATGCCGCGGCCGGCTCGGGGGTGGCGGAGGTCGTGATGGGCATGGCCCACCGCGGCCGCCTCAACGTGCTCGCCAACATCGTGGGCAAGTCCTACCGGGAGATCTTCGAGGAGTTCGAGGGCAATCTCGACCCCGAGTCGGTCCAGGGCTCGGGCGATGTGAAGTACCACAAGGGCGCCCGGGGGGTGTTCCACGGCAGCGCCGGCGAGGAGCTGCCCATCACGCTGGCATCGAACCCGTCGCATCTCGAGGCGGTCGACCCGGTCGTCGAGGGCATGACGCGGGCCAAGCAGGACAGGATCTCCCCGCCCACCGACGGCACGCCGGCCGCCGCGGCAGAGGGCCTCGACGGCTTCCCGTGCATGTCGGTCCTCGTCCACGGCGACGCCGCCTTCGCCGGCCAGGGCGTGGTGGCCGAGACGCTCAACCTCTCCGGTCTCTCCGGCTACCGCACCGGCGGCACCGTGCACGTGGTCATCAACAACCAGCTCGGCTTCACCACGGCGCCGGCTTCGGCCCGCACCTCGGTGTATCCGACCGATGTGGCCAAAATGGTCCAGGCCCCGATCTTCCACGTGAACGGTGACGACCCCGAGGCGTGCGTGCGAGCGGCGCGGCTGGCCTTCACCTTCCGCCAGACCTTCCACAAAGATGTCGTCATCGACCTCGTCTGCTACCGCAAGCACGGCCACAACGAGGGCGACGACCCGAGCTACACCCAACCCCTGATGTACCAGCGGATCGAGGCCAAGCGCTCGGTGCGCAAGCTCTACACCGAGGCGCTGGTGCGCCGGGGGGACATCACGCTCGAGGAGGCCGAGTCCGCCCTCGACGACTTCAACGCCAGCCTGCAGGTCGTCCTCGACGAGGTCCGGGGCGAGCCATCGCTGGCGCCGACCGAATTGCCGGCGCCCGAACCCGGGCTGGGTGACACGCCGTCCGCTCCGACCGGCGTGGCACCGGACGTCCTGCGGGCCCTGTCCTCCGTCGTGCGCTCGGTGCCCGATGGTTTCACGATCCACCCGAAGCTCGAGCGTCAGTTCGTCCAGCGCGACGAGCTGGTGGCCGGCGGGCAGGTCGACTGGGCACTGGCGGAGGCCCTCGCCATCGGCTCGCTCATGTACGAGGGCGTCAACGTTCGCCTCACCGGGCAGGACACCCGCCGGGGCACCTTCAGCCATCGCCATGCCGTCCTGGTCGACTACTCCAACGGTGAGGAGTACGTCCCTCTCGCCCACATCCGCGACGGCCTGCACCGCATTGGCGCCGACAAGCTGGAGCCGGCGGGGGAGATGGGCAACTTCACGGTGCGGGACTCCCTGCTCTCCGAGTACGCCGCGGTGGGGTTCGAGTACGGCTACTCCGTGGAGGCGCCCGAGGCGCTGGTGGCCTGGGAGGCCCAGTTCGGCGACTTCGCCAACGGCGCCCAGATCATCATCGACAACTTCATGGTGGCGGCCGAGAACAAGTGGGGCCAGTTCTCGGGCCTCGTCCTCTTGCTGCCCCACGGCTACGAGGGCCAAGGCCCCGAACACTCGTCGTCCCGCTACGAGCGGTTCCTGTCGCTGTCGGCTCGGGGCAACCTGCGGGTGACGGTCCCGTCGACATCGGCGCAGTACTTCCACCTGCTGCGCTCCCAGGCGAAGGCCAGCCCGAAGCGGCCGCTCGTTGTGGTCACACCCAAGTCGATGCTGCGGGCCCGTGCCTCCCGCTCGACGTTCGCCGACCTCGAATCCGGTTCCTTCCAACACGTGATCGACGACTCGTCGATCGGGGACCCGTCGACCGTGCAGCGCATCGTGCTGTGTAGCGGGAAGATCGCCCATGAGGCGCTGCAGCATCGTGCCGAACTCGAGCCCGCCGAGGCGGCCGGAGTGGCGGTGGTGCGCGTCGATCAGCTCTATCCGTGGCCGTTGCCCGGTCTGACCGCCGTCTTCGAGCGCTACCGCGAGGCGTCCGAAGTCGTGTGGTTGCAGGAGGAACCGGAGAACATGGGAGCCTGGTCCTTCGTGCACGCCCGCCTCCACGCCTGTCTGCCCGAGCGTCTGCGGCTCCGTCACGTGAGCCGGACCGAATCGGCCAGCCCTGCCATCGGGAGTGCCGCCCTGCACCAGCTGGAGCAGGCCGATCTCTTGCGACGCGCCATTGGCTGAGACGCACCACGTCGTGGTGGACGGGTCGAACCTCGCCACCGAAGGACGAACGCTCCCCAGCCTCACGCAACTCGACGAGGCTGTGCGCGCGTACGCCTCTGAGGACCCTGAGGCCAGCATCATCGTCGTGGTCGACGCCACCTTCGAGCACCGGGTGGACGACGCCGAGCGCGAGGAGGTACGCCAGGCCATGCTCAACGGCGAGATCATCTCGCCGCCGGCCGGTGCCATCGGGCGCGGGGACGCGTTCGTGTTGCGGATCGCCGAACGCACCGGTGCCACCGTGCTGTCCAACGACTCGTTCCAGGAATTCCACGGCGAGCATCCCTGGCTCTTCGACGACGGGCGGCTGATCGGCGGCAAGCCGGTACCCGGCGTCGGGTGGATCTTCACGCCCCGCCTCCCCATCCGAGGTCCCAAGAGCCGGGCCGCCACCGCCGAGGCGAGGGCGAAGAAGGACCCCGAATCGGCCCCGGCCAAAGCCGCCGAACTGGCCAAGGCGGCCAAGAAGGCGGCCAAGAAGGGGTCCAGGGCCCGGAGCAGCGCCCCGAAGCAAGCGCCCCCGGTCGACACCTCGTGGCCGATCACGCCGACCGCGCCGCCTCCCGGTCGCGCCAAGGTGAACCCCGTGTTCTCGAGCGCCATCGACGAGGCGGTCGAGGAGGCGCTCCACCCGCCGAAGCCGCAGAAGTCGCGGGGGGCCGCCAAGAAGCACGCGGCAGCCAAGAAGCCGGCACCGGAGAAGAGAGCGAAAGCCAAGAGAGACACCTCGTCGAACCGGGGCGCCGGTGGCAGGGCGGCGCGGGCCAACGTCGATGCGGAGTCGGACCACGACGGTGGGCGCAGGCAGAAGCAGCGTCCGACGCCGCCACCCGCCGTCAACGAGCCGTTGACCTTCATCAACTTCGTCGCCGCCTTCCCCGTCGGGAGCACGATTGAAGGTGAGGTGGTGTCGTTCACCTCGCACGGGGCCATGGTGGACGTCCCGATGCCTGGTGGCGGGGAGCTGCACTGCTATATCCCACTGACCGCAATGGGGACGCCGCCCCCGACCAAGGCACGGCAGGTGCTGAAGAAGGGCGAGGTGCGTTCGTTCGTCCTCGCCGGCTTGGATCCGCCCCGCCGGGTGGCCGAGCTGGCGATCCCAACCGCGGCGCAGGCGGCCGAGAAGCCGGTCGCAGGCAAGAAGACGGCACCGTCGGTCAAGCGGGCACCCACCGTGAAGGCGGCGCCGCCGGCCAAGAAGGCGGCGGCGAAGAAGGCGGCGACGGCGAAGAAGGCACAGAAGAAGGCGCCGAAGAAGGCCGCGGCGGCTGCCGAGAAGGCGCCGAAGGCCGCGGCCAAGAAGGCAGCCGCGGCCAAGAAGGCGACCAAGGCCAAGAAGGTGCCGGCCAAGAAGGTGCCGCCAAGAAGGCGCCGACCAAGAAGGCCCGCAAGGCGCGGGCCGATTGAGGGCCCGGACGCGCCCATGACAGCGCTTCCACTTCCGGCCGATGTGCTTCCCCATCGGCCGCCCTTTCTCTTCGTGAGCGAATTGACTGCGGTCGACCCTGGCGTGTCCGCACGCGGTCGCTGGGAGCTGACCGGGGACGAGCCCTTCTTCGGGGGCCACTTTCCCGGGCGTCCGACCCTCCCCGGAGTGCTGATGGTCGAGTCGATGGCCCAACTCGGGGGGATCGCCGTCCTGCTCGACCCGCGCTACGCCGGCAAATTGCCGCTCTTCGGCGGGATCGAGCGGGCGCGTTTCCGCCGTCAGGTCGTCCCCGGCGAGACCCTCGAGCTCGAGGTGACCATGGACCGGCTCTCCGCCCGGGCCGGCAAGGGGCACGGGCGGGCATCGGTGGAGGGGCAGACCGCCTGCGAGGCTGATCTCTTGTTTGTCATTATCGATGGGGGAGCGAACTGATGCGCCTGGCGACCTGGAACGTGAATTCGCTGACGGCCCGCCTGCCGCGGGTCACCGAATGGCTCGATCTGCAGCAGCCCGATGTGCTCTGCATGCAGGAGACGAAACAGGCGGACGACAAGTTCCCCGAGGAGGCGTTCGCCGAGCTGGGCTACGAATCAGCGCACTACGGCGACGGACGGTGGAACGGCGTGGCCATCATCAGCAGGGTCGGACTCGGCGGGGTCACCACTGGCTTCGGCACCCCGGACGACGAGCACGGCCGGCGGATCGTGTCGGCGGAGTGCAGTGGGACACGCGTCTTCTCGGTCTACGTCCCCAACGGGCGGGCGCTCGACAACGAGATGTACCAGGTCAAGTTGGACTGGCTCTCCCGCCTGCGCGCCACGCTCGATCAGACCTGCCCGCCCGGCTCCTCCGTGGCGGTCTGCGGTGACTTCAACGTGGCGCCCGACGACGGCGACGTGTGGGATCCGCGCGCCTTTGTCGGCGCAACCCACGTGAGTGAGCCCGAGCGTGCGGCGTTGCAGGCGGTCGAGGGGTGGGGGCTCGACGACGTCTTCCGCCGCTTCAACGATCCAGGCACTTTCACATGGTGGGACTACAGGGCAGGAGACTTCCACGAGGGCCGCGGGTTGCGTATCGACCTCGTCCTCGTGAGCGACGACCTCGTGCAGCGTGCCACCGGAGCATTCCGTGACCGTGACGCCCGGAAGGGACAGAAGCCGTCCGATCACGCGCCCGTCGTGGTGGACTTCGCCGGCTCGTGAACGGTCCGTTGAGGTGAAGGAGGAGACCAGAAGGTGTGTGGCCTTCGCCAAGAGCAGCCGCCACTGCTGGGCCACACACCTTCTTCGACCGTTTCTCTCACGCCTGACCGTCGCCAAGAGCAGCACCGCCGCTGCTCAGCCAGGAGTCGAAAGGATCGGTCTGGGTCTCTCCTTGTTGAAAGTTCTCTACCGCAGGTCCAGCAACAGGTCCCGCAACGGGACGCCGTCGCAGATGGCCATGATCTTCTCGAAGTCCTCAGAGCTCAGTGCCTGCTGGAGCTGCGACCAGCTCGTAGCCCCGTCCCGCATGTAGGCCATGAAGATCTCCCAGACTGCGAGCCGCTTGCGCATCCGCTCCACCTCGAATTCCACCGAGGCGTAGTCGATGACGTCTGCTTGATCGACCGGCTCTTCGACCGGCTCCGACGAGACCGGCGGAGTGTGCAGAAGATCTCGCCGCAGACGCTCGAGAGCGGCGTCCATGGCGCGAGGATCGGACGAAGGATGGCTGTCCATCTCCATCTGCATCTGCCCCTCCTCGTCGAGCCCGCCCTCTGGTGTGCTGCTGTCAGCACGCCCTCTTCGATCTGCATGCTGACAGGCTGTTTTCGGGGGCTATAGAGCCGTTGGAACCTATTCGACCGGCCGGTCACGTTTGTTGTCAGCGCGTTTGACCGTTGTCCGGTCGTTGCTCGCGCCGCGCACGGATGCCCTCTAGAGAAGCACCTCGATCAGGGTCGGACCCGCCTCGGCGAATCCGGCCGCCAAGGCCGCCGTCAGGTCTTCGGCGTTCTCGACCCGCCGTGCCGGCACCCCCATGCCCCGAGCGAGCTCGCAGAAGTCGAGCTCGGGATCCGTGAGGTCGAGCAACCGACGGGCCCGCGGTCCGCCGGCATCGGCGCCCACGCGATGCAGCTCCATGTTCAAGATGGCGTAGCTGCGGTTGGAGAGGACGAGGGTCGTCACGTTCAACCCCTCGCGGGACTGCGTCCACAGGGCTTGGAGCGTGTACATCGCGCTGCCGTCCGCTTGCAGGCAGAGGACCGGACGCTCGGGTGCCGCCACCGCAGCACCGGTGGCCAGCGGCAGGCCGATGCCGATGGCGCCGCCGGTCAGGGTGAGCCAGTCGTGCCGAGGTGCACCTGCCGTCGCGGCCGGGACGAAGAGCCCCGAGGTGTTTCCCTCGTCGACGACGATGGCCCCTTCGGGCAGCGTGGCGCCGACCGCCGCGGCCAGCGTCTCGGTCGTGACCGCACCGGTGGGCCGGTCAGGGCGGTGCGAGGGCGCCGGCACGCCGCCGTCGCCCGGCGCGTCGAGTGCGTCGGCCAGCGCCTCGAGTGCACCGGCCGCGTCCTCGCCGGGCCGGGCCAGGGTGTGCACAGTGCACCCGGGTGGAACCAGGTCGCTGGCCTTGCCGGGATAGGCGAAGAACGACACCGGAGATTTGGCGTCGACCAGGACCAGGTGTCGGATGCCGTCGAGCTGGGCCTGGGCCATCTCCGCCAGGTAGGCCAGCCGCTCCACAGCCGGGATGCCCGCGCCGCGCTCGAGATTGGCCGGAAAGGTCTCGCCCAGGAGTGCGGCCCCCGCCGCTGTCGCCACCCGGCTGGCCGCCTGCAGCCCGTGATCCCGGAGGGCACTGCCACCCAGCAGCAGCGCGGCCCGCTCGCCGCTGCGCAACGCCTTGGCCACTTCGTCGACGGCGTCGCCGGGCGCCGCACTCAACCGACCCCGCGGCCGTGACGGGTAGGGCCCTGGGCCTGACTCGGACCACGACGCATCCGCAGGCAGGACCAGTGTGGCCACACATCCGGGGGGACCGAATGCAGCGGCCACGGCGTCGGCCCCATCAGCGGCGACGTCGTCGGCGCGGGCCGTGGAGCGGTACCACCCTGATACCGAGCCGGCGATGGACGCGATGTCCGATTGCAGGGGCGCGTCGTAGCGGGCGTGGTACGTGGCGTGGTCGCCCACGATGTTGACGATCGGCGTGCGGGCTCGCTGGGCGTTGTGCAGGTTGGCCAACCCGTTGCCGAGCCCCGGCCCGAGGTGCAGCAAGGTCGCGGCCGGCCGGCCGGCGACACGTCCGTACCCGTCGGCCGCGCCGGTCACGACGCCCTCGAAGAGGCACAGGACGCCCCGCATGGCCGGCACGTCGTCGAGAGCGGCCACGAAATGCATCTCCGAGGTCCCGGGGTTGGCGAAGCAGACGTCGACTCCTGCCTCGACCAGTGTCGAGAGGAGCGCGCGGGCGCCGTTCACGCGCCCGCTCCGCTGAGCGCGACGCCGAGGAGCCGGTCGGGGCCGAGGATTCCCCGCGGGTCGAAAACTCGCTTGATGGAGCGCATGAGATCCAGCGACACCTGATCCTCCAATTCCAAGAAGTAGGGCTGCTTCGCCGTCCCGATGCCGTGTTCGCCCGAGATGGCGCCTCCGACGGAGAGGGCCAACTCGAAGCTCGCGTGCATCAAGGCGTGCCGCCGCTCGTCGTCGGGTTGGAAGACCGTGATGTGGACGTTGCCGTCGCCGATGTGACCGCAGCCCGAAATGAAGGCGCCGTGCTCCTGGGCCAGTACGGCCACCCTGGCCAGGTAGTCGGGGATGGTCGCCCGCGGGATGACGGCATCGATGAGGTCGTCGCACCCGGCCGCCTTGCCGACGAAGAACGCCCGCTCCCGGGCGGCGATCAGCTGTGCCCCCGACGTCGGCGGCAGCACATACACATCGAGCGACCCCCGCTCCTCCAGCAGGCGGGCGAGGCGTTCGACGTCTTCCTCCACCCGGTCGCTGTCCATGCCTTCGAGTACCACGACGAGATAGGCGAGCGTGCGCTCCTTGACTGCGGCTGGCACGCCGAGGTCAAGGCCGGCCGCCTGGGTGATGCCGCTCATCACCAGCACGTCCACGTACTCGAGAATGGAGGGGTTGATGCCACTGTGCACGATGTGCGGCACTGCCTGGGCGACCTCCGCGAGGGTCGCGAAAGGGGCCAGGACCGTGGACGACACCGTGAACCGGGGCTGGAGCTTGACGGTCACCTCCGTGGTGATCGCCAGCGTCCCTTCGGAACCGATGAGCAATTGCGTGAGGTCGTACCCGCTCGAGCACTTGACGAACTTTCCCCCGGTCCGCATGACGGTACCGTCGGCCAGGACCACTTCGAGCCCGAGTACGTGGTGACGCGTCACCCCGTAGCGGACGGCGCGCATGCCGCCGGCGTTGGTTGCCACGTTGCCCCCGAGCGAGCCACTCTGCTCGCCCGGTGACACCGGGTAGATCAGGCCGAGCGGCGCCAGCTCGCCGTTGAGCTGTTCGAGCGTCACGCCCGGCTGCACCACGGCCACCTGATTCTCGGTATCGATCTCCAGAATCCGCTTCATGTTGTCGAAGGCCAGCAGGATGCCGTCGGCGACAGGGACAGCCGCCCCGGAGAGCCCGGTGCCACTGCCCCGAGCGATGACCGGGACGCCGTGCTCGCTGGCCAGCTGGAGGACCTCGGACACCTCATTGGTCGAAGCGGGCATGACGACGGCCAGGGGGACGACCGGGACCGTTGTCAGAGCCTCGTCATGTGTGTAGTCGGCGTGGACCGATTCGCCCGCGAGAAGGTTGCTCTCTCCGACAACCTTGCGGAGCTGTTCCAGGAATTCCGACATGCGACGCACCACCCCCACCTTGGATCGATCGGGCGGCCCGACCTTACCGGGCCCTAGTGGTCGTCGTCTCCGGCCTCGACACCTTCGGCCAGTCGGCGCCGCAGCTCTGCGACGCGCCGTGACACTTCTGTCCCTTCGGTCGGTGCGGCTTCCTTTTCGAGCTCGGCGATCGTCCGCTCGATCGCCGCCAACCACGGGCTGGGCCCGCGGTTGCCTCTGGGCGGGGATCCGGCGTCGTCCCCCGATCGCTCGAACCAACTGCACCAGAGCTCCTCCTCGGATCGGGTCAGCGCCACATAGAGCAGACGCCGCTCCTCGTCGATGGCGGAGGGCGTCTGGGCGGACGCGATGGGCATCAGGCCGGCTCCGAGGCCCGAGACGATGACGGTCGGCCACTGCAGACCCTTCGCTCGATGGAAGGTGGTGAGGACCACGCGGTCCCGGTCGCCGGGGGCCTCATTGCCGCTCTGCTCGTCGGTTTCCTCCTCGGCGCGTCGCCCGGAGGCCCCACGCAGGTCCGAGGCCGGTCCGAGGTCCGCTCCGGCGATCAGGTTCGGCACGCGCGCTTTGTCCAGGGCGGCCTGCACCACGGCCAGCTGGGCATTTGTCCTGGTCAGCACCGCAATACTCGACCACGGCCGTCCCGGGGTGCGTGACATCTTGACCCGGTCGGCCACCCAGACCGCCTCCTCCTCGCTGGTCGGGTGCGACACAACCTTGGGGACCGGCCCGTCCACCCGAGTCGTGCGCGGCAAGACGACCTCACCCGCCGTTCCGAAAGAGCCGCCCTCCCGCAAGACTGCGGTCGCCACCGCGACCACCTGGGGTGTGCAGCGATGGTTCTCGTCGAGCCTGATGACCGCGGTGCCGCGCAGAATGTCGGGCAGCCGGTCGAGCAACGACGGATCAGCCCCGTTGAATCCGTAGACCGACTGGTTGGGGTCGCCCACGACGAAGAGGTCGGGCTCATCGGCCAACAGGGCGGTGAGGAGGCGGAACTGGGCGGGGTTGACGTCCTGCATCTCGTCCACGAAGAGGTGCCGGGTGCGCCAGCGGATGGAATCGGCGAACTCGCTGTCGCCGGCCAGCGCGTCGGCGCAGGACACGATCAGGTCGTCGAAGTCAAGGAGGCGCCGTCGAGTCCGCTCCGCCTCGTAGCGGGAGAAGGCGTCCGCCACCTGCTCGGCACTCATGCCGCTGCGACGTCGATGCCGCCGCGCCTCGGCTTCGTATTCCTCGGGCGCGACGAGACTGGCCTTCGCCCAACCGATTTCGCCGTCGAGGGAGCGGGTGCGGCGGGCATCACCGGTCGTCACCTCGGCCAGCAATCGCCGCCGGTCGGGCAGGAGCTGGGGGAGGGGCCGGCCTCGCAGCTCCCGGTGTTCGCGTAGCAGCCCGAGTGCGGTGCGGTGGAAGGTGCCGGCCTTCACGCCCGAGACTCCGAGCGAATAGAGCCGGGTGCGCAGCTCCTCCGCCGCCTTGCGGCTGAAGGTGGTGACCAGGGTGCGGTCGGGCTCGATCGAGCCATCGCGCACCCGTCGGGCGACACGCAGGGTGAGCACCCTCGTCTTGCCGGCGCCGGCCCCCGCAACCACGCAGAGCAGAGGCTCTTCCGACTCGATCGCCTCGCGTTGGGTCACGGTGAGGCGGTTGGCCCCTGGGAGGGAGTCCCAGGTGTCAGTCTCCAAGCCCTCGAACGTCATGACCACACTCCGCACGGTACAGAAGGGGTGCGCGCAGCACCCGCCAGACCTGGGCCCATGGTGGCCGAGCGGGGCCGTCCATGCCCCATCGGGGCCGGTGACCAGCCGCTGGGGCTGCTCAGAGCACCCGGTGGGTGCGGAGCGAACGCCTCCGGACGTGCCGGGCCTGCGCCAGCCGAACCAGCTCTTCGACGACCGCGTCGAACGGAAGGCCCTCCGCCTCCCAGAGCATGGGGAACATGGAGATCGGCGTGAAGCCCGGCATGGTGTTGACCTCGTTGATCACGAACTCGTCGTTCTCGCGCAGGAAGATATCGATGCGAGCCAGTCCTTCCACGCGGAGAGCCCTGTACGCCGTCTGGACCAGCTGCTGTGCACGCGCCAGCTGGACGTCGTTGAGGTCGGTTGGCGCGACGGTCTCGGCGAGGCCCAGCACATATTTGTCCTCATAGTCATAGAAGTCCCGACTGGGGATGATTTCACCGGCTCGAGTCACCCGCACGTCCTCGTTGCCCATCAACGCGAGTTCCAGCTCGCGGCCGGCGACGAACTCCTCCAGAATCACGTGGTCGTCGAATTCGAAGGCGGATAGGACGGCGTCGCCCAACGCCGCCGTGTCGGACACCTTGGCAACACCGATGGAGGAGCCCAGATTGGCGGGCTTCACGAAGACCGGCAGGCCCAGAGCTTCAAGCGCCTCCTCCATGACCTCGATGGACCAGGAGGATCGCGCCGCCAACCTCCAAGCGGCGACGGGGAGGCCATGATCCCGAAGGACGGACTTGGCTGATGCCCTTGTCCATGCAAAGTGCGGATGCGAGCACGCCGGCGCCGACGTAGGGCAGGCCGATCGTCTCGAGGTGGCCCTGCAGCACGCCATCCTCACCGAAGGGCCCATGCACCACGGGAAAGACCACGGCATCGGGCGGCAGGTGGTCGCCGAGGTGGGCGATGGCCAGGTTGGGATCCCGGCAGACGAGATCGTCCGGGGAGGCCAATGTCTCGACATCGGCCACGTCGGTGAGCGTCTGGTTGGCGTCGACCCACTGCTTGTCATGCGTCAGGCCGATCACCTTCACCGTGAAGCTGCTCTTGAGCGCGGTGGCCACGATGCGACGGGCAGAGATGCACGACACTTCGTGCTCGGCGGACGGACCCCCGTAGACGACCGTGAGCACTCCGGGATCAGGCATCGACCGAGGCTATACAATCGGCCGCGAGCGTGATGCGTGCGATTCTCCACTTCTGAACTCGCAGCCCGGGTCGGCGGGGAACTCGTCGGACCCGATGTCTCCGTTACGGGGGCGAGCATCGACACCAGGACGGTGCTGCCGGGGCAGCTCTATGTTCCCATCGTCGCCGAACGCGACGGACACGAATTCATCGGTGCCGCCCTGGAGCAGGGAGCGCCGGCGTACCTCACCCAGCGGGAACCCGTCGGCGAGACGGCAATCGTCGTCGGGGACACCTCCGCGTCGCTCCTCCACCTCGGACGCCTCGCGCGCCAACGCCTGGACGGACGGGTGGTCGGCATCACGGGATCGGTCGGCAAGACGACAACCAAAGATCTGCTCCGTGACTGCCTGGCATCGTCCTTCCGCGTGGCAGCCAGCCAGCGTTCCTTCAACAACGAGCTCGGGCTTCCCTTGACCCTCCTCAATGCACCCGATGACGTCGAGTGGGTCGTCCTCGAGATGGGAGCGCGGGGATCCGGTCACATCACACGCCTGACCGAGGTCGGCCGTCCCGACATCGGCATCGTGACGAGCGTGGCCATGGCGCACGTCGAGTACTTCGGCGACCTCGAGGGCGTGGCCCGGGCCAAGAGCGAACTCGTGTCCGCGCTCCCTTCTTCCGGCCTCGCCGTCTTGAACTTCGACGATCCTCTGGTGGCTCGCATGGCGGCGATCAGCCCGTGTCCGGTTCTGAGTTACGCCGCCGAGGGCGAGGGGGAGGTGCGCGCCGAACGTATCGCCCTCGACGGTGATCTCCGGCCGCGGTTCGAGCTGACGAGTCCGTGGGGAGCCGGCGAGGTACGTCTGGCGCTGCACGGGATGCAGCAGGTCCCGAACGCACTGGCCGCAGCAAGTGTGGCGTTGTGGGGCGGCGTGCCGTTCGAGGCCGTGGCAGACGCCCTCGCTTCGGCCACCGGGTCACCGCTGCGCATGGAGGTGCGGCGGATCCCCGGCGGACCCCTCCTGGTGGTTGACTGTTACAACGCCAACCCGGCATCGACCGAGGCAGCGCTGCGATCGCTGGCCGCATTGCCGTCCGGGCGCAAGCTGGCACTGCTCGGGGTGATGGCCGAGCTGGGGACCGAAACCGAGGCCGAACACAGGCGCGCCGCCCGCCAGGCTGACGAGCTGGGGATCGAAGTGGTCGGCTACCAGACCGAGCTGTATGGCCCGGCCAGTGTGGTGACCGCTGACGACGCGACGGCCCTTCTCCTCACTCTCGGGCCCGGAGACGCCGCCCTCGTCAAGGGAAGTCGGGTGGCGCGCCTCGAGGACGTTGTCCTCCAGTTCGGAGAAGCGGTCGGTTCCTAGTCATTCGAATCCCTAGTCATTCGAATCCCTCGTCACTCGAATGCGGGGTCCGAATGGGTGTTCAGGCCGTCGTGCGGCGCGACACCGACGAGAACGCGCCGCGACAGCTCGCCATAGAGGGACTCGGTCCGTGCCGACGGGGAGCCGCCCGGGTCGAGCGAATCAATCCGGCGTTGGCAGTCGCGCCACTCCGAGCGAAGTCGATCGGCGTCGCCTTCGGCGGCCGCCACCTGCATGGCCGCTCGACACAGCGCCTCGCTGTAGGGCTCGACATGCCGAGCTTGCTCGAGGCCCCACCTCGCCAGTTCGAAGAGTTCAGCATCAGAGGCCAGTGAGGCCATGATGCAGGCGGCATCGACGAGCACCGCGGCGAGTCGCGCGCCGTGACCCTCCGCTTCCCACCAGGCGTATCCCGACAACGCGTTGGCCAGAGGCTCACCCTCGACCAACGACAGCGCGGCGCGGAAGTAGGCGATCGCCACGGCCGGGTCCGGTTGCGCCTTCGCTTCTGCGCAGAGTTCCGTCGCACGCTGCGTGTCGACGGTGACCCGGGTTGAGAGTTGGTACAGACCGTGTCGTGTGCCCGCCGGGAAGAGGGGGTCGCCGTGTTCATCGACACCCATGGCGCGGCGCGCGGCGTATGCCGTATTGAACAGCGTCTGCGCCGCGGCGTCGGCGTCGGACGAGCCGAGCACACGCGTACGCAGTCGATCGCTCGTGACGACATCGGGCTGGTGCAGGGCCAGATAGGCGACGAGCTCCACTGCCCGACGGGCTCGATTGGGTGGGAGGTCGTCGTGGAGTCCGTCGAGGCGGGGCGTCATCGTCAAGAGACGCACGTCGACCGCTCCCGGCGTCAGTGCCCCGGCCCCGTTCGTGTTCGGGGATGTGGAGGAAGCGGGCGCCGGACGTTGTCCCTCGGGGCGCGGGATCACCAGCTCCCGAAGCTTCTCGGACGTCTCCGTCGATTGGAGGTGTGGGCGCACGACGAGGCCCATGGGATGCAGTGTGGCGGCCTGGCGATCGACCAGGATCGTCAGGTCGCTGGCGGCAACCGATTGCATCGTCACAACGGCGCAGCGCGCGGCCACGGACGGCGGGAGTGAGGCGGAATCACCGTGGAAGAGGACCCGCCGCGCCGTGAACGGGTCGGCCATGGCCTCTGCCTGGATCTCCGGGTCCGCGGGATCGTCGCTCACCAGAACCGATTCCGACCAGGCCCACGATTCGGCAGCGGTGCGGGCGGCGCGCCAGAGCGCCGGCGCCGCCTCTCCGAGCAGAGGCAGCACGTCCCCCGGTTCGAGCGGGACGAGCCAGGTCCCCTCATCGTCGTCGCCCACGGGAAGCACGACCGGCACGTAGGGGCAGGATGGATCGTGCCCCCGCAGCGCATCGTGGCCGATGCTCCATGCCGTGCCGTTCAGCACGCGGTCGAAGTCCTCCGGGGGCTCGTCCGACTCCGCTCCGGCGAAGTGAAAGCTGACGCAGGATGGCGAGACGCAAATCGCCCGAATGCGCGGGCGCGAGCTTCGGGCGCTCAGAGCCTGGCCCAAGATGCAGTTGGCGGCTTCGAAGGCCTGGAGCGCCGGGGTCTCTGCGAAGCGCTGCAGCAATGTCGCCGCGTCCACCGCTCCATCGGAGGGTGGCCGAATCGGATCGCCCGTGAAGCGGTCGCCCAACCTGCGCTGCCGTCCGGCCCGCCGTGCCAAGGCGGCACAGGCAATGGAGCCGAGACCTAGGGCAATCAGTTCGGGGAGGTGTCCCGGCGGCTCGGCGTGGGACCGGTGGCGGCCGGTGCCGGCTGGGCCCACGCCTTCGGCGTGACCCCCTTCCCCGGGTAGCCGCAGGCTCCATCCCTCTCGGAGCTGGTCCGGGTCCACGAACCGTGCGCCGTCTCCGACGCTGCGACCCAGGTTGAGCGCGGCGAGAGACGTCCAATCCGCCCCGTCGCCGAGAACGTCGTCCGCGATGCGCCAGAGCGTGTCACCCCGTTGCACCGAGTACATCGGTGTCGCAGGTGTCGCAGGTGTCGCAGGTGTCGCGGACTCGATCGCGTTGCCATGGAAAGGAGCAGTGAGCGACACACCCGGGCCGCTTGTGACGGCCGTGCTGGCGCCAGCGCTCGCCGCGAGCGACAGGGGCGTGCCGAAGCTCGTCAAGGCGAGGACACCGAATGCGATGCGCGCCGCGACACGGTCGAGCACCGAGGAGCCTTGGCCGACTCCGACGTCACCGTTGCGCAGGTGCGCCACGACCGCACGGACCAGTTGCGCGCAGCAGGCGGCCCAAGCCACCCATGCGGCCAGGACGAGGAGGCACAGTGCGTCGCGCGGCACGGGTCGCCAGGCATGTCCCAGACCTCCTGCCACCGGATTGCCCACGACGAGGACGAGCACCGCCGGCACAGCGGTGAACGCCAGCAGGGTGGCGCATGCCGCGCCGGCGATGTCGAGGATCCGCTGCGGCCGCCCGCGCGTCGGCCCGTTACCCACCGGCGGGGCCGATCGAAATGGTGTAGGTCAGCGCCGTGGACTCCGTCGAGGGCTCGGTCACCGTGGCCAGGCAGCTCCCGCTGGCGTTGGGCAGCGAGGCTGCCATCGCAGCGGTGCCGCCCACGCTCTGGTCCCCACTCGGGCAGCTGACCTCCATGGTGAGGTACGTGCTCCCCGACCAGACGACCGACACTTCCATTGCTCCCACTCCGGTGAACCCGTACTTGTTCGAGGGCTGGAGCGGCGGGTTCAGGTAGCCCTGTGCCTGCGTGCGATCGGCCGGGTTCACTGCGCTCGGGGCGGTCGTGGTAATGCTCGTCGTCGCCGTTGTCACCGTCGTGGCGGTGCCGCTCGCCGCGGCCGTGGGCGGGGAGCTGACGGTACCGGATGTCCCTGCTGTGCGGACTGCCGACGGGACGTTGGCCGGTCCGGACGGTGCCTTCGAGGAGGTGGTCGTCGTGGTCGTCGTCGTCGTCGTGGACGGGATCGCGGGAGCAGCCGCTGCGTGCGGGCGCGACCGCTGCTGCCGCACCCGGGCGGCCGCCTCGGCAGGAGTCTTGGCGTGACGTGCGGCCCGTGGAGCACTCCCCGCCGTCGCCACGAGCAGCGCCATCAGGCCCAGCGAGACGGCCAGGATGACCCACCAGTTGGGACGGCCGCGTGCGACCCGCGAACGGAGCCCTTCACCGCCGTCGCGCCTACCTCCAAACACTGATACACGATGCGCACGCGTCACGCTTTGATACGGAAGCCACGATTCCGTACTCGACGGTCAGGCGCACAGGCGGCGCTGACCGCGGTCACGCCGGGCGTAGAGGGCGCGGCGGTCGCGCCCGGTCATGGCGGCCAACTCGGCCATGGAGTAGCCCAGTACGTGATGGGCGTAGAGCACCTGGACCTCGTCGGGTCGCATCCCCTCGTGGTGCAGATCGATGAGCATTTGTGCCAGCTCATCGAGGTCGGTTTCGGGCCGGGCGTGCCGAGACGCAGGGTCTGGAAGGTCGCCGCTGAGTGGGACCGATCGATCGTCGAGTTCCTTCCCCCGGAAGAGCTGGCGTCGCAGGCGGCAGCGAATGGCCGAGAGGAGGTCGAGGACCGCGTAGGGGCGATCCTGTCCGGACCACTCCTGGAGCACGACCCAGGTCGTCGAAAGGAGTTCGCCGAAGAACTCCTCCCCGTCCTGCCAGTCCCCGCCGCGTCCCCATTGCAGCTTCCCAGCCACCGTGACGAGTCCCGGGACCAGGGCCTGGACCAGCATCCGGCAGATGAAGGGGTCGGCGTCGGCCTCGCGGAGCATGACCCTGACCAAGCGGGCCGCCTCCTCGCGCTGCCTCCGGCCCGTGGCGCGTCGCATGTGCTCGACGAGGTCGCAGGGCGTGGGACACGACGGCGGGCGGTCATCGGTCCCGAGCACGAGGCGGGACAGCACCGGATCACGCTGGGCGATGTCCCGAAGCGGGGCGATGGCCGAAGGGGAGCGGCCGAGGGAGCCCCACTCGGCCGCCATCTGGTCGATGAGGGCGACGCGCTGTTTGGAGGTACTGGTTTGCATGGTGGCAGCGTCGCCGCCGAGCCTCCCCCGATCCCTCCCACCGCCGCGACCTGGACCGGTGATTCCCTCGGCTGCGGCAATGGTCCTGGTCGGCGGTAGTGTGCCGCCGATGGACATCGACGAGTTCTACGAAGCGGACCCTCGCCGGCGGGCCTCGGCCGAGCTCGAGTTGGGCTCGGAGTGGCTGGGAAAGGACAGCGTCCAGCACGAACTGAACTACGTGGAGGACACCGGGGAGCTCTACGTGCTCCGGGAGCCGGCGCCCCATGTGCGGGAGGACCCCTTCGGGGGGATCCACGTCTCGGACCCTCCGGGGTACGAGAACAAGATCACCGTGCACGTCATCGCCAAGATCGATTCGATCGACGAGCTGCACAGGATTCTGGAGGGCTGGCCGGAGGCCATGCGCGAGCAGGGCGATCAGGGCACACACTGGCTCGGCCAGCGGCTGATGGCGGCCGGCGTCGCCGTGGGCCCCACCGGTGACCCCATCTCCGACTAGCGGCTCTCCGGCCTGGCGGGCGAGGACTCAGCCCGGAGTCGGTGGCTCCAGGTCGAGCATCTTGGCCAGCAACTGCGTGGCGATGTTGTCCGTGGCCATGCTGGCGTCCTGCCCCAGGTCCTCCCGACCGAAGACAAGGTCGGAGAGCCGGTACATCACGACGGCGAAGCGGAAGCCCGAGAAGATCTCGTAGAAGAAGATGTCCCGCATCGGGCGCCCCATCATCTCGGAGTAGCGATCGATCGTGTCCTCGTGGCTGCCGAAGCCGGCCGGGCGGGGAACACCCAGCCCCTCCGAGAACTGCCGGTCGAAGTAGAGCCACCAACCCAGGTCGAGCTCGGGCTGGGCCAGCGAGGCCATCTCCCAGTCGACGACGGCGGCGGCCCGGAAGTCGTCCCAGATGATGTTGCCGATACGGCTGTCGCCCCAGCTGATCACCACGTCGCCTTCCTCGGCGGGCTGGTGCTCCACCAGCCACTGCCAGGTCGACTCGATCACCGGGACCTTTTCACCCTTGGTGGCCCAGTCGAGGAAGTCTCGGTAATAGGACATCTGCTGCTGCAGGCCCGGCCGACCGCGGGCGGGGTTGCTGAGCCACTCGAGCCCGGTGGACCGCCAATCGGTGCGGTGCACCGCGGCGAGCGCGTCGATGCCGCTCCACCACAGGCGCTCCTGTTGCTCGGGCGTCGCCTCAATGACCCAGCCCTCCATGGTGTAGGGGATGTTGTCCGACGGGACCAGGCCGTCGACGTGATCCATGGAGAAGAAGGGAACCCCGAAATACTGCGGGTCCTCCTCGTACCATCCGAGGCGGGGGAGGGGGACGGCAGAGCCGCCGTCGGCCAGGGCGCGCATGGCACGGTACTGGGTGGAGAACTCGGCATCGAGGAAGAGCAGGTGCTTGGTCGGCGCGACACGGACGACGAGGCGCTTCTCCTCGCCGCCGGCGCTGCGGGTGCGGCACAGGATCGTCTCGTTGGAGAACCCGTTGGAGCCGGGGGCCTGGACGTCGAAGACCTCGGGACCGGATCCGTCGGTCGATTTTGTCGCCAACCAGCGCGAGAGGATGGAGGCCACCTGGTCGGGGTCACGTTGGCTGATATCGGGCACGCAGCGGCACTCTACCGACCACCCGGCGCCGTCGTGGGAGTGGGGCCCTGGCGAGAGGTCGTGGACCGGCAGATAGCGTCGCCGGGCGTGCTCATCGTGATCGACCTGTCCAGGTCCATCGTCTCGCTCCTCCAACCCGACGAGTTCACCCGCTTCTCCGTCGCCCTGAGGGGCGAGGGAGATCTGTCCCAGGTGCTGCGGCAGTCCGCTCTGGGCCGCCTCGCTCCCGACGGCGAGCATGTCGTGGTCGACCCGGAGGCCCTGCGGGCGCTGGCCGGGCCCGCCGCCGACGAGCGCTGGGACGAGGGCTTCGCCGGCATGTGCGCGTACGCCGCAGGAAAGGGCTGGGTGGAGGCGGACGGCGGCGTCCTCGCCCACATCGAACCAGTCCAGGAGGCGGGCTGAGGCTCCCCGGCGGGAGCCGGCGGGCGGGGTGGGACTGTCGCCTGTGGGCGGGGCGCCGCTAGCCTTGGGGTGTCGGGCGGGTGTCCGGCGGGCGGGGGATGGGCCCCCGAGACTCCTGGGAGGGACGCATGGCGATTCGGGACTACGACCGCTTGTTCATCGGCGGCGACTGGGTGGCCCCGGAGGGGACCGACACGATCTCGGTGATCTCGCCCTCGACCGAGGAGGTCATCGCCCGGGTGCCCGACGGCACCGAGGGCGACATCGACAAGGCCGTCGCGGCGGCCCGCACCGCCTTCGACCATGGTCCCTGGCCGCGGATGACGCCCGCCGAGCGGGCCGAGGTGCTGACCAAGGTGGCCGCCCAGATCATGGCCGAGATGGACGACATGGCGGCGATCATCACCCAGGAGATGGGCTCGCCGATCTCGTTCGCGGGCCTGGGCCAGGTGCTGGCGCCCACCATGATCTTCAACTACTACGCCGACCTGGCCACCAGCTACGCCTTCGACGAGGTGCGCAGCGGCATGCTGAACCCACAGGTGCTGGTCACCAAGGAGCCCGTCGGCGTGGTCGGGGCGATCGCGCCGTGGAACGTGCCCCTCTTCATTGCGGCTGCCAAGCTGGCGCCGTCGCTCGTGGCCGGGTGCAGCGTCGTCTACAAGCCCGCCCCCGAGACGCCGTTCGACGCGTTCCGCCTGGCCGAGATCTTCACCGACGCGGGCCTGCCCAAGGGCGTCCTCTCGGTAGTGCCCGCCGGCCGCGAGGTCAGCGAGCACCTGGTCAAGCACCCGGGTGTCGACAAGATCTCGTTCACCGGATCGGGTGTGGGGGGCAAGCGCATCGGCGGGCTCTGCGGTGAGCGCCTGAAGCGCTGCACGCTCGAGCTGGGCGGCAAGTCGGCGGCCATCATTCTGGACGACGCCGACCTGGCGACCACGATCCCCACCCTGCTGCCCAACGCCATCATGAACAACGGGCAGGCCTGCATCGCCCAGACCCGCATTCTGGCGCCCCGCTCGCGTTACGCCGAGGTTGTCGACGCAGTGGTCTCGGGAGTCTCTGCGATGAAGGTGGGCGACCCCATGGACCCGGCCACCGAGGTCGGTCCGGTGGTGGCCGAGCGGCAACGGAGCCGGATCGAGGGGTATCTCGACAGCGGGCGCGAAGAGGGCGCCACGGTCGCGCTCGGGGGCGGCCGCCCGTCGGGGTCCGCCTACACCAAGGGTTGGTACGTGGAGCCGACGGTGTTCTCCGACGTCGACAACAAGATGAAGATCGCCCAGGAGGAGATCTTCGGGCCGGTCCTCGTCGTCATCCCTTACGACGGGGACGACAACGCGGTCGAGATCGCGAACGACTCCAACTACGGGCTGTGCGGGTCGGTCTGGACGGGCGACAACGATCGCGGTCTGGGCGTCGCGCGACAGGTGCGCACCGGCACCTACATGCTCAACGCGCCCGTACCAATCGACTTCGCGACGCCCTTCGGCGGCTACAAGGAGTCAGGCGTCGGGCGCGAGTTCGGGCCCGAGGGCCTGGAAGGCTTCTTGGAGATGAAGTCGATCGCCCTGCCGGCCGGGTACACGCCGGGGGCCTAGCTTCCGTTCGTGGCGGAGGCCGTCGTCGCCGTGGGCGAGACGTAGCCCGACAGCGGTGCGCCCTTTTGTTCTGCGTCGGCGAAGGCCTGGTCGTCGCCGGCCTCGACCACGCTGTAGCCCGTGCGGTCACCATCGCCGTTGATGACGTCGGGCGCGGCGTCGTTGTCGGTCGCCGCGGTGACGATGGCGACGTGGACGGCAGTCAGGGCCGAGGTGTCGAGCCCGTAGATCGCGACGTCTCCGGGTTGCGGCGTGTAGTGGGAACTGACGGGGTGCCAGGTGCCGTGGTCGGCGCCCCAGACGTAGAAGCTGGCCGAATTCCCGTTGAGAGAACCGTGGGCCAACTTGTACTGGACGTCGGCGCCGGCCTGCAGCCAGACCCACGCGGCGAAGTCGGCGCACCACTCCTCGCTCCGGTTGTCGTTGCCGCAGTCGGCGATGCCGGCGTACCAGTAGGCACTGAACTTGTTGCAATAGGTGTCCGAGGGGTCCGTCGCGTAGCCAACCTGGCTCTGGGCGGCGGCCACGATGCGGGCGCGCAGCGGGCTGAGAGGAGGGTTGCTCCGGACGTGGCGGACGACGAGCAGGGCGCCGCCGAGCACGACGATGACCAGCACACCCGTCACGAAACGGCGGAGGCGACCCCGGCCACGGCGGGGCGCAGGAGAGAGGGCCAGCGGCCGGGTCGGGCTCAGGAGGGCAAAGGGTAGCGAGCGCAGACCGCCCGGAGGGCGCGGGCTGGTTCTGCGAGAATGCGGGGTCCCGGCCGGCCAGCGTGCGGTGCCGGTGCCGCACGAGCGACCGAGGAGGGATGGGCCCCATGCAGGATGACGAGAGCGCGGTCTCGCACACTCGTCTGGCCTATCTCCCCGCGCTCGACGGCGTGCGAGCCTGCGCAGTCTTGGCCGTGATGATGTTCCACGGTGGGATCCCCCACATGGACGGCGGGTTCATGGGGGTTGACGCCTTCTTCGTCCTGTCGGGCTTCCTCATCACCTCGCTCCTCATCGGTGAATGGCGCCAGTCCCTGACCATCAAGCTCGGGGCTTTCTGGGCCCGCCGGGCTCGCCGCCTGCTGCCAGCGCTCTTGTTGATGCTGCTGTTCGTCGCCTTCTTCGCCGCCGTGATCGTCCCGAAGGGCACTTACGGCGCGTTGCGGCTCGACGCGTTGGCCACGCTCCTCTATGTGAGCAACTGGCACTTCATTCTCGTGAACTCCAACTACTTCAACGAGACGGCGGCCTCGTCACCGTTATTGCATACGTGGTCGTTGGCGGTGGAGGAGCAGTTCTACGTGCTCTGGCCGCTGGTGGTGCTCGGCGTCTTGCACTTCACCCGCAGCCTGCGATCGTTGTTCGCTCTGTGCTGCGCCGCCGCTCTCGGCTCGGCCGTGTGGATGTACCTCGTGTACGACGGCGGCCTGAATACCAACCGGGCCTATCTGGGCACCGACACCCGCTCGCAATGCCTCTTCATCGGCTGCGCGCTGGCCGTGGGCCTGGTGCTCCTGACCCAGCGCCGGCACGAAGAGGGTCGTTTGGCCCGGGGCGAGCTGTGGCGGCCCGAGAGCTCGACCGGGCTGTTGCTCTGCGGCCTGTTGGGCATCGTCGGGGCAGTGGGCGCGGTCGCGCTGTGGGTGGTGACCACATCGGCATCGACGTTCCCCTACTCGGGCGGGTTCTTCCTCATCGGGCTCTCGGTGGCCAGCGTCATCCTCGCCGCGGTGGCCGCGCCGCACAGCATCGTCCCGCGGGTGTTGTCGCTGTCGCCGGTGCGCTACGTCGGGCGCATTTCCTATGGGCTCTACATCTGGCACTGGCCGATCTTCATCTGGCTGGACCACTCCCGGACGGGGCTCTCTGGGTACGGGCTCTTCGGATTCCGGGTCATCGTCACCTTCGCCGTCTCGGTGGTGTCCTTCCACCTCGTCGAGCGCCCCATCCGCATGGGTACGTTCATCAGCCAGTGGCGGGCGTGGTTGGTCGTGCCCGCCGGCGTGGGGGCGGTGCTCGTGGCGGTGGTCGCTGCCACCACGGGCACGACTGCCGTCGCCAGCACCGCGTCGCCGGGCGGCATCGGGAACACCGGATCGTCGTCGAGCACGACCAGGACGACTGCGCCGCCGGCATCGGCCGCAGGCCCGCCGGTGAAGATCCTCCTCTTCGGCGACTCGGTTGCCCTCACCCTCGGCGAGGGGCTCGGGGTCACATCGGAGCAGGACAGATTCGGCTACACGCTGGCCGACAAGGGGATCCTCGGCTGCGGTGTGGTCGACGGCCCCGAAGTCGAACTGATGGGTACCCGATATAGGACGCCGCCGGCGTGCGACGGCGTTCCGACTCCGCCGGGCGCTCCCCCGGCAAGCCAGCCGTGGCAGACCCAGTGGCAGGCGGCGATGAACGACGAGAAACCCAACGTCGTCGTGCTCCTGGCGGGGCGTTGGGAAGTGGTCGACCGCGAATTCCAGGGGGCGTGGACGAACATTCTGCATCCGACATACGCCGCCTACGTCAAGAGCCAGCTGGAGCAGGCTTCTCATTTGGTGACGGCGACCGGGGCGCACATGGTCTTTCTGACGGCCCCGTGCACGAACGAGGGGGAGCAGCCCGACGGGGCGCCCTGGCCCGAGGACAATGCGGCGCGCCTGCGCGTCTACAACAAACTCGTGAGGGAAGTCGCCGCCGAGAACCCCACGACGAACTCGGCCGTCGATCTCTTCGGAGCGGCCTGTCCTGACGGAAATTTCGCGTCGAAGGTCGGCGGGGTGACAATCCGGGACACCGACGGTGTCCATTTCACGGTGGCGGCAGGACAGTACCTGGCGCCGAAGATCATGCCCGCCGTGGTTGCGGCCGGACGGGCGCAGATGGTGGCGGGCGCCGCGCCGGTCTCAGCCGGCGGTTGACGCCGGTTTCGGGTTCACGTTCTGGGGCGTGCTGTTGCCCGTCGGCGACTGCGGGTTGATGTTGGCGTTGGCGTTGGCGACGACGCACTGGGCCCGCAGCGACGGGACCAGGTGGCCCTCGTCGACGGTGGCACCTTCGGAGATGGTGGTCATCAGCGCGTTCCACGAGCCGTCGTCGGAGTTGGCGGCGGCGGCCAGCGGCAGCGCGGCACGCAGCTGCTGATCCGCTTCCTTCTGCAGCTGGGCCGCGGCCGCGGCCGATGTCCCTGGTCTGACGGCGCGCAGGTACGCGGTGACCGAGCGCTGCACGTGGACGCAGGCCTGCTGGGCCAGGTCCTGGCCGTCCTGGGTGCTGCAGGCGCTCAACCCCACGGCTGTTCCCGCCGTCAGCGCCAGGACCGTCAAGGCTCGGATGGCAAGGGGGCGCCTGGCGCGCCGCACGTCAGCCCAGCCAGCGTTCGGCGGACTCGAGCAGGAAGCGGCTCACGGCGAGGGCGCGGTCGAACACTTCGCACAGCAGCTCCTCGCCGCTGAGGACCCGGGACAGGGACACCGGATGCCGGGCGACGATGCTCAGGCGGCGCTCGGAACCCTCCGTGGCATCGGCGAAGGAGTCGATGGCCGAGACCTCGAGCGGGAGCTCGATGCCGCCGACCCCGGCCAGGTCGATGGCGAGCCGCAGCAGGTCGGGCCCCTGGGGGAGGGGCGGCAGCGCCCACGTGAAGGTCAGCGGGAAATGGAACTCGTCGGGTGGTTCCTCGTCCTCGGAGAGAAGGACGACGGCGTCCTCGAAGGAGAGGAGGACGCGGGGGTCGACGTCGAGCGCGAGATGCAGGTCGAGCGGGCCCCCGCACCCCTCCTCGGGGTGCAGGTCGACCTCCCAGACCTGGCGCAACGAGTACGTCTCGACGAAGTGCCGTTCGTCGTGCACGTGGAACCCGTGATCGACGGAATGGTCCTTCAGGTCGGCGACGTACCCGGCAACATCAATGGCAGCCACAGCTCTGAAAGCCTAATGGGCCTCGGCGGGAGGGCGGCCAGGCGGGCCGAGGTGGCGCCGGCCGATAGGGTTCCTCACCCGTGGACGACGTTCGGCTTCTGGCAGTGCTCGACGAGGCGGTCCACGCCGCCCGGGGCGCGCTCGACGCCCTCGACGACTGGGGCCCCAGCGGAGGCAAGCCGGGGCAGTACCGGCTCGACCTGGCGGCCGACGGAGCAGCGCTGCCGGTGCTCCACGGCGCGGGGCTGGCGGTGCTCTCCGAGGAGTCAGGGGTGACGGGCGATGGACCGTCCGGGCTGCTGGCCGTGATCGATCCGATCGACGGCTCTACGAACGCGCACCGCGGCGTGCCCTTCTACTCAACCAGCATCTGCGTGCTCGACGCCGAGGGCCCGCGCGTCGGCTTGGTCACCAACCAGGCCACGGGCCAGCGCTACGCAGCAGTGCGCGGTGACGGCGCGGAGAAGGACGGAAAGGCGATTGCTCCTTCCGGGTGTCAGGACCTGGGGAGAGCCATCGTGGGTATCTCGGGGTTTCCCGGCCTCTACCCGGGCTGGGCCCAGTTCCGGGCGCTCGGCGCGGCGTCCCTGGAATGCTGCGCCGTGGCCGAGGGCGTGCTGGACGCCTACCTGGTGGTGGGGTCCAGCACCCTCTACAGCTGGGACTACCTGGCAGGGCTGCTCATCTGCCGCGAGGTCGGGGCGGCCGAAGACGAGCGGCAGGGGCGGGACCTGGTGGTGCGTGACGACTCGAGCCGGCGACCCGTTGTGGCGGCCACGCGTCAGCTGGCCGAGAAGCTGGCTCAGGAGGAGGGATTGTGAGCACTCGCAGCCCAGTGGACGCAGCCAGCGCGTTGCTGGCGCGCAAGACATGGCGGACCCTGGAACCGTTGCACGGGATGGTCTACTTCGTGCCGGAGGCCGCCGAGGCATACGCCCGCCTGGGCGTCACGGGGCAGGCCGGCTATTTCGCGTCGCGGGCGGCGGCGATGGGAGCGGTGACCCCCGATGTCGTCGTGGCCACCTTCTTCAACTTCAACCCGGAGCTCGTGCACGCTGCCATCCCTGCGGTCTGGGAAGTGGCGACCCCGGTGGCGTTGGTCAGGGCCCGCTTCACCGCTGTTGATGCCGCGTTCCGCCGCCTCCTGGGTGAGGAGGTGTTGGACTCGGAGGAGATGCAGCGCGCGGCCGAGCTGGCGCGCCTGGCCGCGGAGGAGGCCGGTCGGCGCACTGAGGGACGACCGCTGGCCGCGGCCCACGCCGATGTTGCATGGCCCGGCCCACCGCACCTGGTGCTCTGGCACGCCCAGTCGATCCTGCGCGAGTACCGCGGCGACGGTCACATCGCGCAGCTCGTCGTGCGAGGGCTGTCGGGGCTGGAGGCCTTGGTCACCCACGCGGCGGCCGGTGATGTCCCCGGGCGCCTCCTCCGGTCGACGCGGGGCTGGCCCCAAGAGGCCTGGGACGGCGCGGTCGACGCACTGCGGGTGCGGGGCTGGCTCGAGCAGGGCGACGATCTCCGGTTCACCACATTGGGTGAAGCGCAACGCAAGGCGCTCGAAGACGGCACGGATGCGCTGGCCGCCGCACCCTACGCGGTCCTGGGCGAGGAGCGTTGTGCCGAACTTCGAGCCCTGGCCCGCCCGTGGAGCACCACCCTGGCCCAGCAGTTGCCCTGACGTAGTCCTACCCTACGCCTACGCCTGCGCTGCTGCTGTTCCTGCGCCTGCGCAGCGGACGGGGGAACCCGTCGGGATGGGTCAGAATGTCTCCGCGCTCGGGCGCTTAGCTCAGTTGGTTAGAGCAGCTGCCTTACAAGCAGCAGGTCGGGGGTTCGAGTCCCTCAGCGCCCACCATCTCGGGGCGACACCAAGGAAGGCAGACGGGTTTCGATGTGCCTATCAGCTCACGGGCATTACTGAGAAGTTCTTCCTGCTTCGTGTTGGCCATTGCTGCAAAGCTGATACCCAGCCGCTCAGCCAGGGTGCCTAAGAGGTTCGCCTGCTCGGGCGGTGGACCCAGGTAGACGGCGTGCAATACGGCGACGCCCGGCACCCCTAGCACCGTACCCGAGGCATCGTGTTCGAATATCAGCGATATAAGCATTTGACTCAGATCGCTGACGCGATGCGCAACGTGTTTGTCCGCTGGTTTCCAGGGCGCTCTGATGCGTGTCCCGCAAGCAATTGCTTCGCAATGAGCCGATTAGCGATTGGGGAACGACCAATCGCGTTCCTTGACGAGTCCGTGTCCCTTACCGGTCGTAAAGCACCGCCGATTCGCGACGACGGCAGCGCCCCAAAGAGCACGGTGCAAAGGCCGTCAAGATCTTCCTGGTTGAGTTCGGCATAACGGTGAGCAGCATCAGCAACAAATGCAAGGTCCTGTTGAATCGACAGTAGGTCCGCATACTCCCCTGCCAACGTCTTGATGGTCGGATCTGCCTGGATCTCAGGGAGGTTCATGGGGTCACTTTGCCGAACTGAACTCCCCAGGGCGAATCTCCCATGCCAGTGTCCCCAGTCCGGCGAAGGGGGCACCCGTCGCACACCCTGGATCCTCACGGAGCCTGACCAGTTGAAGCACTCGGACGAAGGCAAGCAAAGGAAGGACAGCGCCATCCTCCTGCTTCGTTGATGACCCTACGACGGTCGGGCATTTAGGTCCACGGGCTGCAGGCACTTTCGGAACCAGAGGGCGGCGGTTCCCGACGGAAAATCTTCGACTCGGCCCACCAAGTCGTAGCCGTTCTGTTCATAGAGAGCTCGAGCCTGAAAGTCGTAAGTGAAGTGGACTGTCTGACTGCATCCGCGGGCCACGGCCTCGGCTTCGGCAGCGGCGAGGAGGCGGGTGGCAAGGCCACCACCTCGGAGGCTTGGCTCCACCCAGAGGCTCTGCAGCTCGCAACAGTCGCCCCAGGTCCATCCGCTGATGCCGGCCACGACCGTGCCAGCCTCGCGAACGAAGATCGCCAGCTCTACTTCGTCACCGAGGCCCGTGGCGGCGGACGACTCACGACGGATCTGCGCTTCGAGGAACTCAATCTCTTGTGGATCTGGTTGGTCCTCGACGTGGAAGTCCACGGTGACCGGAGTATCAGACGCCGACGACCTGCTCAATCAGCGAGATGTCATCGAAGTACGTCCGATATGACCTGATCTTCCCTCCTCGGAAGTCGGCCACCGTGACACCAGGCAACTTGACGTGACGTCCCGTTGGCTCCACTTCGGCATCCTCGGCGAGGATCAGAGGCCCAGTGTGATCGGCTTCGATCACCCACTCGGCATACGCCCTATTGCCTACTTCATCCAGTCCCCGGAGGAGAATCACGACGTTGGAGAATGCGACTTCACGGAGGGCGGCGAGTTCAGCGAGTGCTACGAGCCCCGACACCGACGCATATGGCGACCAACCCACGACATCGTCGGTAAACAGGGTGCTTAGATCAACGGAGGCGCCACCCACCTCGGCCTCGAGCGCCTTCAGCAGCACGTCTTTGCGAGAATCACTCATCACATTCCCATTTCTTCCTGTTGTATTGATGCGTTCTAGGACTTCTGGTCACCCCCGGGGTGCGCTCAGGACCCGAGGACCTTCGCCTTGGCTGACGCGAACTCTTCGTCTGTTAGTGCGCCCGAGGAGTGGAGCTGCGCCAAATGCTCGATCTCGTCCGCCGGGTCTGCTGGCGGCGGCGCATACTGATTTTGGCTGTCGTCGACAGGCTCCTGATCGGCATACTGTTGTTTGGCGCGGTGATGAGCTATCGCCCCTCCTGCCACCGCTCCTGCAACGAGTCCTCGACGTCGTCCTACCCGTCGTCCTCTCATTCCCATGGGGGCTCCCTTCGGTCGCTTGACTGACCAGCATCAGTCGGCCGGTGCATCTTGGCCCAAGGGATCGAATGGGTCAATCGTCAAGAGGTAGGTGGAAGGACAGAATCCGTTCGGCCCAATCCCGATACGGCAAGGTCAGCAGAACCTATGTGCGACTATTTCCGATGTGCCATACGGGGCAGGCCGTCCCCTCCGACCCCTTGCCTAGGACCCCCACCCATTTCGGCCGAATGGGTCTCCTTCGAGCTAGTGGCGAATGACTCCTTGATCCACGATCGATAGAAGCGGCTTCCAACCTCCAGCCGGCTCTATGTAAGGACCTCCGAAGGCCAGACAGTGAACACCCTGATCTCCCTATTGGATGCATCCGGCTCAGGAATTACCGGCCTGATAGGTCTCGGTGAAGATGTCGCCCTGGGCCGCCCCCGAGCCGGACTTGCCGCCACCTGGACCGCGAAAAACGAAGGCGATTACAACGGCAATGACTGCGCCGGCGATAGGGCCGGCCACGTAGACCCAGTACCCGGTGAATGTGGTGCTGACGAGGTCGGGACCAAAGGTGCGGGCCGGATTCATCGAGGCACCCGAGATCGGGCTCGCCCAAAGGCCAGCCAGGGCGATGTAGCCGCCGACCCCGAAGGCGCCGATGATGCCTATGTTCTGCGCGCCAGAGGCCGTGCCGAGGATCACGCTCACCAGCCCCAAGGTCAAGATCAGCTCCATCCAGAACGCGGCCATATCCGAGTACCCATGTGCTGGGTAGTTGGATCCGTACGTGGCCGACACATTGATCACGGCGTGCAGGAACAGGGCAGCCAGGGTGGCTCCGATCAGTTGCACTACCACATAGCCCGGCACCCGCCGCCACGGGAAGTCCTGACGTAAAGCAAAGGCAATGCTGACCGCTGGATTCAGGTGAGCACCCGACACCTTGCCCATGAACAAAATGATGGCCATGACCGTCAGCGCCGGCGCAACCACAGCAGCCGTGCGGCTGATCATGCCAGGGAAGGCGTGCCCCATCATCCCTCCACCGGCTGCCGCCAGGACGAGAAAGAACGTACCGAGCAGTTCGGAGAACAGGCGTCGCCACTCCTGGCGGGGGTCGTTGAAATCGGTGATTCGCTCGATGATGCTTTCCTCGTACCGGGCGATGGGGCCGACAGTTGGAAGTCCTTGCGTCGCTGTCACTTTGAATCAGACCTTTCTATGGGGAACACCGACCGAGCAAATGACACATCAGCGATGTTCGGATGGTCGATTTGGCGCGTTATTCAAGGTCCAATTTCGCGGTCATACGCCTTCGACGGCGTCGAGCCGTCCGCTCCGGATGGCCTCAGCGAACGCGTTGTAGTCCCGCTCGTTCTGATCTGCGTAGCGGTTAGAGAAGTCAGTGATCGACCGCTCGAACTTGTCGCTCGACCCGAGGTATGCCGCAAGCGCCACGGCGTCCCCCGAACGGGCATGAGCGCGAGCCAGGGTCCAACCGCAGAGGCCGGCGTAGAACCCGAGCACCACGGGTGTCATTGTCTCGACCAGGGCCGAGCCCTTCATGTCGCGCAGCTGACGCCAATACAAGAAACGGTCCGCTTCGGCGCCTTTGGTCCAGCCCAGGTAGATGTCGCTGGCTGCCTGCATGAGCCGTTGCCCCTGCACGACACGTTCGCCTGGCTGGTTGAACCGGCTCTTGGGGAGATGCTCTTCGAGTACGGAAGCAGTCGCCTCCTTCACCTGAAGGAACAGCGGGTCCTGCTCGTCTCGGCCTTGGAGGAGGACGATGAAGGCCCTGGTGCCGACACTCCCCACTCCCACCACTTTGCGGGCCATGTCGACGATCTCGAAGCGCTCGAGGAGATGACGCCGGTCCTCCTGCAAGGTGGACCGGTAGGCGCGGAACTGCTTGTGAATCATCTCCTGGATTTCGTCACCCGAATATCCGTACATGGCTTCGAGGTCCCGCGCCGGAACCACCACGGGCGGCTGGCTGACGATCCGGTAGCGGCCGTCGACCATCTCGCCGAGCTTGGACAGCGCCTGGAGGCTGTCGCGGGTGTGGGCCTTTTCAACGCTCTTCTTGGCCGTCTTCGCGCCCTTCTTGATCTGGGCAGCCGCAGTCTTGGTCTTTTCTCGCTTGGTCAGCGTGCCGATCGCATCCATGACCTGCTCTTCGGTCAGTCGGGCATACCAGATGTCCATATTGCCCATCGTGGCGAACTCGGTCATGGCCTCGCGATACGCACGCACCGACGCGAGCGTTGATGCGGTGGCATCAGGGGCACTGAACCCGTTGTTGCGCGCAGCGATGGTGAAACTTGCCGCCATACGCTTGACGTCGTATTCGAAGGGGCCGGGCAACGTCTCGTCGAAGTCGTTCAGATCGAAGAGGAGCGTCCGTTCCGGGGACGCGAACCCGCCGAAGTTCGAGAGATGTGCATCGCCGCAAAGCTGGACGTTCAGCCCGGCCGTCGGTGTGTCCTTCAGGTCGGTGGCCATGATCTTGGCCGCGCCCCGGTAGAAGGTGAAGGGCGAAACCGTCATCCGGCCGTGGCGAACGGGCACCAGATCGGGTTCCCTGGTGCGATTCTGCGCCTCGAGGATCGCCACCGGGTCGGGTCGGTCACTCGCTATCGACCATTTGCTGTGACCCTGCAGCGGCGACCGACCGCGTGCCTCCTTACCCTCTGTTCTGCGCTCGCTCACGCTTGGGTGCTTGACCTTTGTGTCAGCCATGGGTCCTACCTCTCAAGTGCCCCCAGATTCCGGCTGGTCGCCGACGCTGGCCGCCGAGACCTCTGCTTTCACCAATCGCTCTTCCAGATCGGAAGCCACAGCCGTCTGCTTTGCTCAATGACGATTCGGTATCCACGGACCGTCCGTGGTGCGCTTGGCGCTCGTACCCTTCCTCCACATCAAGCGTCTGCTTCATTGGCGTGAACTCTCGATCAGCGACGGTCGCGACGGTCCTGGCGGTCGTCGCGGCGGTCGTCGCGACGGCGCACCCCGTGGGTGACGACGGCCGCGGTACCGACCACGGCGGCCGTCCGGGCTACGGGAGCACCGATGACACCGCGACGTGCGGCACGTGCTGGTCGTAGTGGCACTTCAACCTCCTTCGGTTGTCTCGTCGGCTTCCAGCGCGGCGAGCAGGGCTTGAATCGGGATCCGTCCATTCGCAATCAGCTGGCCGCCCGAGCGGCGGGCGGCCGAGGCAAACGGTGCTGCCCATGTGTTCTCCCAGACCAGGACCCCTGCGGTTGTCCCCGGCTCCATGGCGGCGGCGAGGTTGGCGACGTCCTCCACTGCCAGGATTTCAGCGAGGTCGGTCTCTGCCTGGCGCAGCTCATCGACCGGTGCGAGGTCTTCGATCTCCATGCCCTCGATCTCTCCGTCCGCGCCCTTCACCATGACCAGAAGGTCCAAGATCCGAATGGTCCCTGCGTCAACCAGCTTGGCCAACTCAGATGCCATCTCCCCCGTGAAGTGGGAGACCCCCGGTGGGAACTCCACCACCAAGTAGTCGACCGGTCCCAACGTGTCGATGTCGGTGTCAGACATTGGCATCAGCGGGTCGGGCAATGATGTAGATCAGCGCTCCGAGGACAGGGATGAACAGAATGACGATGGTCCATCCGGCCTTGGCAAGACCATGATGGTCATGACGCCGGAAATTGTCGATGAAGCACCAGATGATGAAGAAGATCATCAGGAACAGGCCGAAGAACATGAGCATCGTCCAGAAAATGCTCAAAAGCGGGTACGTGTAAGCCAGCATCTTTCCTCCTCGGATCCCACGAGGATGTGGGCCCTAGGTTTCAGTATCTCGAACAGCTGGCGAAACGTCATCACCCCGAGGGGGTGAACACGCGATAAACGGCCTCCGCTCGCGGCGCTTAACCTATGGCTGCCTGCTTTGCCATGAGACGTACGCCTGGACGTCACAGGAGGCCGAGTCTTTTGGCGCGGGCCACTGCGTCGCCCCGAGAGGACGCCTCGAGTTTGCGGTAGATGGTCTGGCAGTGGGTCTTGAGGGTGTTCATCGAAACATAGAGTTCGTTGGCGATCTCTCGCATTGTTAGTCGAGTGGACAAGTAGCGCAGTACCGCTTGTTCTCGCTTGCTCAACAGCCCCGTCGTCGCCGTGGGAACGGCCTTGCCGAGGACGACACGGTCGAGCGTCGCAAGAGCCCCTTCTGTGAAGGTGTCCTGGGAAGAGCGACGTAAACATTCAACGACAAGCGCAGAGACCTCAGGTTCACCACCGACGAGAGTAAGGCCGAAATGTGCAGTCGTGCGAGCGCAATCGCTCGATCGAGGTCCCGATCAACGTCCACACCGGCACGCCGGTCCATTCGGGCCATCAGCAACAAGCGCTCCAGCCCCAAGCGCACCGTCAGATTCATGGTCCCGAGTTGGGTGAGTGATCGTTGCGCTCGCTCAAGCTCGCCTGACTCGAACACCAACGCAATCTCGATCAAGATCCGCGAGGCCGACGCTGGGAGTCTCTGAACGAGCATCGAGGCCCGTTCGAAGTCTCGCACCTCGATCCGAATGCGAGCCTCAACAGCGTCGACAAGCCGTAGAAATGGAGACATGACCTCGGCAGGCAACGCATGGCGCACCCGTTCCAGGGCGGAGAATGCGTCGTCGAACTCCGATCTTGCATGGTGCACCTGTGCCATCTCCACCAATGCGATCAGTTCATAGGGAGGCCGGACCCGCTCCGAGCGTGCGAGCGCATCTTCAATCAACCGCTCTGCCTCGTCGAGGTGGCCATGTTCGAGTGCCAGGACTCCAAGAGTGAGCACGGTATCGAACATCGCAGGATGCCCCGTAAATCCCTGGTCACGTGCCAGTGCCATCGATTCATCCGCTGAGATCTCCGCTTCAGCGAGCTCCCCCTTCTCGAAGAGGGAACGCCCAATTGCCCCACGGAGCGCCGCCTCAGTGACCGGACTGGGTCGGGCCAGCAACTCCTCGTTGCACGCCGCAATGGCACCGTCCAGCTCCCCCAAAGGGAGTTGGATGCGAGCGATCAGAGACCGGAACTCATCGACGACGGGGTCCGACCCCGCGCCACGTGCCGAAGAGCCCCGTTGTCAAATGCGAGGGCCGGCGCGGGGTCCCCCCGGAGCACGTGGCGAAAGGCACTCACGGCTTCTAGACGGACCTGGAAGGGACTCCCCGGAGTCGGATCACCCGCTTCAGCCGCTCGCCCAAGCCACTCACCGACTTCGTCAACTCTTCCCAGGAGGGCAAGCGCCAACGCATAGTCGAGCATTCGGTCAGCCTCGCGAGAGAGTGCCTCCTCGGGAAGCCTCTCCAGCCAGGCTCCGATGTTCAGCCGACTCCCACCAAAGAAGGAATCTGTCACGTGGTCGTGCAGGACGTCGAAGGCCCGTCCGGGTTCGTCTGCCTGCACGAATTCGTCGACGGCTCGTGTGAAGTCGCCATGGTTCTCGTACCATTCTCCCGCACGAATATGAAGCGAGCGGGCGTGGGCGGGCTCCTCAGAAGCCAGCTCCGCCCGCAGGAGATCTCGAAACAGATGGTGATAGCGATAGTGCCGAGGTGTGCCCGCGAGGGGGACGAGGAACAGCGCTGCGGCTTCGGCCTCCCTGAGCAGCGCCTCCGCATTGTCACACTCCCCAAGCACTCCTGCGAGCTCGACGTCAAAATCCTCGACGACCGAAGTGGACTTCAAGAAGCTGGCCATCCGGACCGGCTGGCGAGCCAAAACCTCGCCGATCAAGAAGTCAACGACTAGTCGCTGGCTGGCGGCAAAGGTCCGTATGAAGGAGCCTTGATCGGGAGTCCGCTGGAGCGTCAGAGCTACCAACTGAACTCCGACCGCCCAACCTTCTGTGCGTCGCGTAAGGATGGCAACTTCCTCGAGAGACAGCTGTACACCGAAGTTTTCTGTCATGGTTGCAACTTCATGCTCATGCAAGCGCAGGTCGGCGTCTCGGAGCTCTGACAGTGTGCCGCGGGCGCGCCAACGGTGTAGCGGAAGCATCGGGTCGGCCCGACTTCCGATGACGACGCGCGCCGAGCGAGGCAGCCGTTCGCAAAAGGTCGACAGACCCTCGAGTGCGGCCGAAGGGACGACGTGTAAGTCATCGATGACCAAACAGACCAGGTCTGGTGAAACAGAGAGGTCGTTGATGAGCGACGCCACGACGTCGTCGATGGAGTCAGGTCCCTCGGAGAGGAGATCGAGCGCGTCAGCTCCGAGGCCGGAACCCACAGAGAACAACGCTGACGCAATGGAGGTCCACAGGCGGATCTCGTCGCTGTCCCACGAATCGCAGGTGAGCCAGGCAACAAGGAGCTCCGTCTGATCCGAGAGCCATTCGGTGAGAAGAACCGTCTTACCGAATCCCGGGCTCCCGGCCACCAGGGTGACCGGGCGGTCTACCGCCTTCTCGAGCAATCCGACCAGATCTGGGCGCTCGACCAGAGTCGGAGGCAGCGGAGGTCGCACGAACTTCGTCGTCGCTGGTCCGCTCCCGTTCATCAACCCCCATTGTACTGATCAGACCCCAATCACCCCGGTGGGGTGAAGTAATCGGACCCGGTCATGGCGCAAGGTGTGGTGAGGAGCCGCGTGTGACGTCACCAAGCTATGCAATCACCTTCAGGGGCGAAGCCGGCCGGAGCTTGCGCGCCGCCTTCGAAGACCTTGACATCTCGACCGATGCCGGCTTCACGACTGTCCGGGGACACTTTCCGGATCAGGCCGCGCTCCACGGCGTGATCGACCGCACCAGGGCACTGGGTCTCGAGTTGGTGAACGTCAGGTTGATCGAGGTCGACGAGATTGCTGATGCCCCCCGGCCCGAAGAAACCGCTTGAACCCGCAGCGACCAGGCCAGTCACAACAGCACGAGGCAACTGAAAGGAATCCGAAGATGGCGAAGCAGTTCACCAGTGTCGCCGTTGTGAACCGATAATCGGCACTTTGTGCTGCTCAGGCCGATTTCCGGCAAATCAACAGAGAGGAGGCCAGCCATGGCCTTGGAAGAGTATCCGGAAGGATCACCGTTTCCTGGAGTTATCGGCCGTACGGCCGACGAGTCGAGCCCGGCGTGGCGCTGCCACGCGCGCGCCCAAAGGGTCACCCAACGTGGTGTTCATCGTCCTTGACGACACAGGCTTCGGGCAGCTTGGGTGTTTCGGGAGCCCGATAGAGACTCCACACCTCGATACCTTGGCGAGCAATGGCCTTCGCTACAACAATATGCACACGACTGCGCTTTGCTCGCCGAGTCGAGCCTGCATCATGACGGGGCGTAACCACCATTCCAACGGTATGGCCTGCGTGACGGAATTCGCGACGGGCTATCCCGGCTACAACGGAGTAGTCCCGATGAAGAACGGGTTTCTGTCCGAGATCCTGTCGAGCGCGGCTACAACACCTACATGCTTGGGAAGTGGCATCTCGTCCCGAGCAGAGCAGGAGACCGGCGCGGGACCATTCGACCGCTGGCCACTCGGACGCGGCTTCCAGCGCTACTACGGCTTCCTTGGCGGCGATACGGGCCAGTGGTATCCCGAACTCGTCTACGACAACCACCCAGTCGAACCGCCTAAGACACCTGAAGAGGGGTACCACCTCACAGAAGACCTGGTCGACAAGGCGAAGCCCTTCATCGCCGACGCCAGGCAGGTCGACCCCGACAAGCCATTCTTTTTGAATTTCTCCCCGGCGCGACCCACGCACCGCATCACGTGGCCAAGGAGTGGGCCGACAAGTATGCCGGCGCTTTTGACGACGGCTGGGACGCCTACCGCGAACGCGTCTTCGCACGCCAGAAGGAGATGGGCATCGTCCCCTCGGACGCGGAGTTGTCGCGGCACGACCCTGACGTGCCCGAATGGGATGCCCTGGCACCAGAGGCACGGAGGCTAGCAAGCAGGATGATGGAGGTGTTCGCAGGCTTCCTAAGTCATACCGACCACCACGTCGGACGGCTCATCGAGTTCCTGCGCCGGATCGACGCACTCGACAACACCATGATCATGGTCATCTCAGACAATGGGGCGAGCGCTGAGGGCGGTGTAGACGGAACAACCAACGAGGCACAGTTCTTCAACAACGCTCCCGAGACCGCGGAGGAGAGCCTGGCCCTCATCGACGATCTCGGTGGTCCGAAGCTCTTCAATCACTACCCCTGGGGTTGGACGTGGGCTGGAAACACACCCTTCCGCCGCTGGAAGCGCGAGACGTACCGAGGCGGCTCTTCCGACCCCTTCATCGTCCACTGGCCCAAGGGCATCAAGACGAAGGGCGAGATCCGAACGCAGTACACACATATCATCGACATGGTGCCGACCGTGCTAGATCTCCTGGGCGTCGAACCGCCGGCCACGATCCGTGGCGTCTCTCAGTCGCCGATTCAGGGTGTGAGCTTCGCCCATACCCTGAACGATGCCGAAGCGGCGAGCAGGCACCACACCCAGTACTTCGAGATGCTGGGCCATCGTTCGCTCTACAAGGACGGCTGGCGTGCGGTCTGCCCCTGGCCGGGCCCGTCGTTCGCAGAATCAGGGGCGTTCGGCCAGCCGATCTCCTCGAAGAAGCTCTCCGAGCTCGATGCCACCGGCTGGGAGCTCTACCACGTCGAAGCGGATCCGGCCGAGAATCACGACCTTGCGGCCGACGACCGAGAGCGACTCATCGCGATGATTGCCACCTGGTATGTGGAGGCAGGCAAATATGACGTCCTGCCGGTCGACGGCAGTGGGATCGCACGGGTCCTGGTCGAGAAGCCACAGGTCGCCGCACCGCGTGACAAGTATGTGTACTTCCCTGACACCCAGTCCGTTCCGTTCTTCGTCGCGCCCCGCGTCCTCAACCGCCCGCACAGCATCACGGCCGAGGTCACCATGCCCAATGGTGACGAAGAGGGGGTGTTGCTGTGCCAAGGCAGTGCCGCGGGCGGATATACCTTCTTCGTGAAGGACTGCTTTCTGCATTACGCGCACAATTACCTGGCCAAGGCCGTCCATCGCGTCGTATCCCAGACGAAGGTTTCCGCTGGAGACCACACGCTGCGCTTCGAATTCGAACCCACCGGCGAGTTGGACCTGATGAGTGGTAAGGGTGCACCGGGCAGGTTGCAGCTTTACATCGATGGTGCGTTGGATGCCGAGACGGACGCGCCCTACACGACTCCACTCATCTTTAACCCCGGAGCACTCACTTGTGGTGCCAACCCGGGCTCGACCGTCGTCGACGACTACGAAGGACCCTTCCGGTTCACCGGCACACTCCATCAGGTCACTGTTGACTTGAGCGGGGAACTGATCGTCGACTCCGAAGCCGAGATGCGCGTGCATATGGCGCGGCAATAATCGCGGCCGGGGTGCTTGACGTCCGGAGCCAGCGGAGACGAGAGCGGGTTGATTTGAGTCTCGTGAGCAGTCCCTGTCCCGTCGATCTGCCGATCTGTCCTCGAGATGGCATGGCTGGACGCCGCCTCGTAGAAGGAATTTCCTGAGGTGACTCGGCCTGAACACTCGGACGCGTCTGGCGATGGGAGCGGTTCTCGCAAGAAGTTCCGACGCGGCGTCGCGGTCGTCGGTGACAAGTATTCAGACTCGTCGATGGAGCAACTCTGGAACCGGCTGAACGCGATGGACTTCATCAACAAGGGGATGCTTTTTGGGGCGATCCTCCTTCTCTGTTTCTTTCCTTTCATCATCGTCGCCAACGCCCTCGCCGGACAGAGCGCCGTCACCGGCTTGATACGGCACCTGGGTCTCAACCAGCAGGCAGCGAAGGACGTTAGCGGTCTCTTTACGACAACCTCCTCGACTTCCAGCGCTGTCACCGGGACCGCCTGGCTCTTCTTCATTCTGGGCGGGATTGCCGCCGCGACCGCCGTGCAGGACCTCTACGAACGGTCCTTTGAGTTGGAATCGGGAGGCATGAAGGACATCCTCCGCCGTCTCGGCTGGCTGGTGCTGACCGTAGCGGGCTCAGCCTTGGCCGCGGTCGCAGGACCGTGGTTTCATGCGTGGGGTGGTCCGGTGGTCCTGGCCGTCGCCGGGCTCATCGCTCTCACGCTCTATTGGTGGTTCACGATGTGGTTTCTGCTCGGCGGGCGGGAGTCGTGGCGCGCGACGTTTCCCTCTGCGGTCGCGACGGCGCTCTTCTGGCTCGGAATGGAGGTGGTCTTCTCCTTTATCTTCTCCAGCACCGTGATCTCCGATGACCAGAAATACGGGCCCATAGGAATCGTCTTCGCACTGATGTCCTGGTTGATCGCAATCGGGGTCGTAATCATCCTTGGTGCTGTTGTCGGCGTGGTATGGCGCGAACGAGGTCTGTCTTGGTCTTCTGCACTCCGGCGTCTCAGGAGCCGACCGCATTCGATCGGACAATGAGGTGAACTGCTTCTACGGTGAAGCCGCCGAAGCGCCATCGACAATCCGGGGTGGGATGCGTGGCAGGCGAACCTGAAATTGCGAATAGCTCGACTCAGCTTTCCTTGCGAAGAGGGATTATTCGCGAGGCCGCGAGGGCCTCCGACAGCTACGGCTTACTTCTCGGTTTGGTTGCGATGGATTACTTCGTCTTGTCGATTGGTTGGACGAATGGTGCACCGGCGATCCTGGGCATCGCCCTCATCGGCATCACCGCCCTACTTGCCTTTCACACGTCGCATGTGCGGGGCCACTTCTTAAGAGCCGTGCAGGTCGGCGCCATCCTTGCCTTCGCAGCGTCGATCGTGGCCATCGTCGTGGGAGGTGACGTTGCCAAGGGCGTGGTGTTTGTCATCAGTGCGCTGCTGATCCTTACCAGCCCTGTCGTCGTCCTTTCGAGAATTGTGAGACATCCCCAAGTGACCGCAGAAACCCTCCTTGGAGCGATCTGTGTTTACATCCTCCTCGGGCTGGTGTTCTCCTATTCTGACTACGCAGTCCAACTCGTCGGGGGGAGCTCCTTCTTCGCCCAGTCGGGCACGCATGACGCGCCGGACTTTGTGTACTACAGCTACATCACGATGACGACGGTCGGGTACGGCGACCTCTCGCCTGCCGCCGGTCTCCCGCGGACCATGGCCGTGGTCGAAGCGCTGACCGGCCAGATCTTCCTGGTGATCTTGGTCGCTCGCCTGGTCTCGATGTACCAGCCCAAGACTAGGGGCGCTCGACTTCGGACTCTTGAAGAATCCACTGTCGCAGACAGCACTGGGGACGATCCGCCGGCTCCATAACATCAGATGACACCGACTCTACGAGTGTGTACTGACAAGGTTCCTTGGCGATGAGTCGGGCCGTCTGGGGGATCCCTCAAGCCGGTCGGTCGGGCTCCCTTTGGGGTCGCCCTCCCTCCCTGTGTCCGGCTTCCGGCCGCTCCGTGCCCCTCTGCCTTTCTTGGTGTCACCATCTCGGGGCGGGAGAGAGGGGCCCAGGGCCCGAAACGGCCCGGAAGCGCCGCGCACGGAGCCACGGAACGGGGACCCCAGGCCACGGAGCACCAAGCAGCCGGCGCCACCGGGAAACGGAGGGCGGCGCGGCGCGGGGCGGGGGCTCACGAGTGAGCCAAGGACAGCCAAGGGAGACGGGCGCAACCGCAGCAGGAGTGGCTCAATCAGCGCTTCGCGTACAGCCATTTTCTCGAGCGGTCAGACGTCTGTCCTGTTAGGTTCACCCGGCATGCGGTGTACACGGATGGTGATATTCCTCGCCGCAGCGATGCTGGCGGTGACCGGAGCGTTGATATCAGCCCCTCCCACAGCGGCTTCGGGTTCACAGCCATCGGTTACCGCCGTCTCGATGACAATGCCTCACGCGTACAAGCCGGTCGCCGCTCGGGGGACCACAGACGACTACCACTGCACGCTCGTCAACCCTCATGTGGTCCGAAACGAGTACATCGTCTCAAGTATGTTCGTTGCGGGGAGCAACGAGGTTCACCATGCGGCACTGTTCCTGTTGCCACCGTCGGCTGCCGCCACGGCAGAGCGCGAAAACAGAGGTGGGAGAGGCTGGACGTGTTTCGGACTACCGCTTTCGAGCTCTGACCCGGCCGGAGTCGGCGCGGTGCCACTTCTGACATTCTGGACCCCCGGCGCCGGAGTGGACGACTTCCCGAAGAGCACCGGAGTCCCGCTCCCAGCCGGAAGCCTGGTCGTGATGCAGGTCCACTACACGCTGCTGCTCGGAGACAAGCCGGTGAAGAACTCTCTGGTGCTCCGCACTGTGCCCGAGTCGGCGCCACTCCTGCCGCTCCACCTCAACCTGATGCTCGCACCACCTGACCTTCCGTGTCCCGCGGGTGTTGCGGGTCCGCTCTGCAGCCGCGCCGCCTCCTTGGCCGATTTGGGCAATCGCTTCGGCCAGACTGCAGTCGACGAAGTGAACGGTATTGAAGCGCTGTGCGGCAACAATCCGAGCGATCCACCCGAGAGCGACTCGACCTCATGCACCTCACAGATAGCGAAGAGCGGCTACATCGTCAGGGTGTACGCGCACATGCATCTCCTTGGCCAGTCCTTCAAGATGGTGCTCAACCCTGGGACACCACAGACCAAGACAGTGCTCGACGTGCCCAACTTCGACTTCCACGACCAGAAGTCGTACAACCTCAGCAACCCCATTCCCGTCACCGCTGGCGAACGGGTGCAGGTCACGTGTACTTACGACCCGACGCTGGCGCAGGAGTTGCCTATCCTGCGCAAGGCGCCACCCCACTTCGTCACCTGGGGAGACGGATCCACGGACGAGATGTGCATCGGTCTCGCGTGGACCTCGGCCGTCCTCCCGAACCCGCACGGCAACCTCTGACTGAGCTCCGCAAGGGGCTCCGCAGCCATGGGTTCCGCAATCCCTTGGTGAACGATGACAGACCATATTTTCGGCTCCCGGAAGCGCCGCGCACCGCGGCGGCAAGCACGGGACCAAGCGCCCGGGGACGAGGCGGCCGGCGCCACCGGGAAAACGGGGGGGCACCGCGGCGCGGGGCGGGGGATTTAGAGCGGACGGTGGACAGACCCATCCGTGGAGCTGCCCCGACAGTGGGGGCCAAGTGACCAATCATCGGCATGTGCGCTGCGTCGAGTGCATTGCGGCAGACCCCCGGCAGACTGCCGAGCTGCGGGGCCGGCGGGGCGCAGCGATCGCAGCCCGGAGGCGAGCACAGCTGAAGTGGGAGGAGGCCCAAGGGGATACAGAGGTGGCGGTACCTCGGCGTAGTCCCGGGCTGCGGTCCTGCCCGGCGTTCGGGGGCACATTTCAAGTCCTACCGCAACGGCGCAGGCATCCGTGAACGCCTTTGTCGCATGATCCACAAGCGTGACACGTGCTCAGACCACCCGTCGGTCTCCCGGAGGGCTCGGTCATCCCGCGTCGCTACACTCATCGTGAGTGCGGATCGGTGTGCTGACTGGTGGCGGGGACTGCCCGGGGCTGAACGCCGTTATTCGGGCTGTTGTCCGGAAGGGCGTTCAGGTTCATCGAGACCAATTTCGTGGGATTCCGCGATGGTTGGCGCGGAGCGCTCGATGAAGATTCCGCACCGCTGGATGTTTCCGATGTCCGAGGTATCCTGCCTCGTGGCGGGACCATCCTTGGCTCTAGTCGTACGAACCCATACAACTCCGCGGACGGTGAGCACCGTGTCCTCCAGACCGTAGAACGGTTGGGTCTCGACGCTCTCATCGCCATCGGCGGTGAAGACACCCTCGGCGTGGCGACAAGGCTCGCGGCCGCCGGCCTACCCATTATCGGGGTGCCCAAGACCATCGACAACGACCTGAATGGAACCGACTACACGTTCGGATTCGACACGGCGGTCACAATCGCCACCGAGGCCATCGATCGCCTCCACACAACGGCCGAGAGCCACCATAGGGTGCTCATAGTCGAAGTTATGGGGCGTTACTCCGGCTGGATCGCGTTGCACTCCGGCATGGCCGGTGGGGCGAATGTGATCCTGATTCCCGAAAGGCCGTTTTCGATCGAGGAAGTGTGCGGTTTCATCGAGCGGCGATTCGCCAGCCAATATGCCCCTATTGTCGTGGTGGCGGAGGGTGCGTTGCCGATAGAGGGCACGATGCCCGCGCGCCCGCATGAGGTCGACGCGTTCGGACATGAGCGGCTTCTCGGCATCGGGACGTTTCTGGAGGAGGAGATCGCCCGGCGGACCGCCAAAGAGGCGCGCGCCACCGTCTTGGGTCATGTGCAGCGAGGCGGTACGCCCACGGCCTTCGATCGGGTCCTTGCCACCCGTTTCGGGCTTCACGCCGTTGACGCCTTGCACGACGGGCACTCGGGCCAGATGGTGGCCCTGCATGGGACCGCCATTGAACTGGTGCCGTTGGCCGAAGCCACGGCCGTTCTCAAGCTGGTATCACCGGAGCTGTTTGCGGAGGCCGAGGTGTTCTTCGGCTGACTTTGACGACCATACCGAGGGCAATACGAGGCGCGTCCGTCGCGCCATTGTGGTCCGAGGACAACCGGCGAGGGTCGGTAGAACTGACTCCTTCCCGGCGTATATGGGGGCACCCCCGTCTCGGTGTGTACTGGGGCTCCCGGCGGCGTTGGTCTGGGTCCCACATTCTGAGACGGTCGGGCGGTGCCAGCGGTCCGCACTACTGGCGCGACGATCTCGGCGAGGCATGATGTCGTCGTGAATGGAGCAGTGACGACAAGATGACGGCGGCTGAACGGCGGCGTGCGACGACGCCCGCGGAGTTGCAAGTGAAGATGAACCGGCTGGTGTCCGAGGCGGGCTTCACCGTCGGACTCAGGTTCGTCCCGCGCCCCTCCGACGTGATCATCGCGTCGTATGCCAAGTGCGGGACGACGTGGCTCCAACAGATGGTGCACAGTCTGCGGACGGGTGGCGATCTCGACTTCGACGACATCTCGCGTGTCGTGCCGTGGATCGAAACGGCTGCCGACCTCGGCCTCGATCTCGACGGGGCACAACGCGGCGAGCCGCGAGCCTTCAAGAGTCATCTCTCGTACGACCAGGTTCCAGCCGGCGCTCGGTACATTGTCTCCGTGCGCGACCCGCGCGACGCGCTCGTCTCGGCGTATCGTTTCCTCGAGGGTTGGTTATTCGAGCCAGGTTCGATCGACATCGAGACGCTCGGCCAAGTGCACTTCATCGAGGGCCGCACGTACTACACGCACCTCGCTTCGTGGTGGCCGCATCGTCACGACGCGAACGTGTTGCTGCTCGCGTACGAACACATGAAGGACGACCATGATGGAACCGTTCGTCGCGTCGCCGAGTTCATCGGCTTCGGGCATGACGATGAACGGATCGCGGTCGCGTGTCAGGAGTCGTCGCTCACGTCCATGAAGGCGCACCATGACAAGTATGACGACCTCATGATGCGTGAACGCAGCGAACTCGTCTGCGACCTTCCTCTCGGAAGCGACTCGAGCAAGGTGCGCTCCGGTGAGGTCGGCGCGCACCGAGCGGAGCTCTCGGACCGGCTCATCGCTGACCTCGACGCGACCTGGGGAGAGACGATCACCGCGGACCTCGGCATCCCGAGCTACGAGACACTGCTCGAAATGCTCGCGACCGGCCGCTGACGCTGCACCCAGCAACTATCAGGCAGAACTCGAACGGGCCGGGAGCTGTACGCCGTCTCCGGCTCATCAACCGGGCGGACGAGGCCATTGACCCGCCCATGACCATGCCCCGGTCCCGACGTACGGGGGCACCTCGATCACTGATCGCTATCGGTCTCACCTGATCGGCGGTTGATGCCAATCGGATGCCTCCATCCGATAGAGGACGAATCTACGGCGGGGGTGCCCCATCTCGTACCACGGCGCATCAAAGTCGTCGCCTGGATCATTGGTCATGCCAAGCCGCCGCATTGCGACCTGTGAACGCTCGTTCAGTTGGGTGGTGTGGGCCACGACCTGGTCAAGCTGGAGTTCATTGAACGCGAAGTTCATAGCGGCGACGGCGCCCCAGGTGGCGTAGCCATGGCCCCACACGTCTCGGGCGAGAGTCCAACCGATGTCAATCGCCGGGCAGAATCGGGCGCCAAAGTCCGAGGTTCCAAGGCCCGTGAAGCCCAGCAGCCGACCATCTTCGAGCCGCTCGACCGCCCACAGCCCAAAACCGTTCTCATCGAAGCTTGCCTCGATCTGGTCAATCAGAGCGTCGCTCTCCTGGTGGGACAGTGGAGCAAAGCGATAACGCATGACCTCTGGATCGTTGCTGATGCGAGCGAAGTCCTCCCGGTCGCCATCCGTCCACCGGCGGAGCAGCAGTCGCTTGGTGCGCATTGTGGGTTCCTTCACCGCATTCCTCATTGTTCACGCTGTTGCGCGAACGTTCCACCGCTACCTCACCGCGCGATGATGGCGGTTGGGACCGCACCGGATATGCCTCGGGAACTGTTTTGGCCCAACTAGCCCCATGGTGTCGCACGGTGCCGCCCCGTCCCGGCGATTGGGGGCGACCCTGAGCTTGTTGTGACTTCGTTGTCAATGGAGCGCCTTGAGAGGACCTATCATGCGTGGTGGTGTTGTCGCACGCCACCAAGCATTGCGGGTTCGGAGCGTGACTGCGTGATTTCCAGTGTGCAATGGCAATGGATCCTGCTGGGCGCTGGCCCGGGCGACGGCGGACAAAGCCACAGGGTTGCGCGTCGGCGTGCGGCCGGCGGAAGCGATCTGGTCTACAACTCCGGCACTGACTCACCGATGCAGGACAGCTGGGTTTCCTCACCGTCGGCGCCACCAACGATTACCCAGAGCGGCCAAGAGTACGTCCGTGCCTTCTGGTCCGTGACCGCACACGACCCGATGTCGAGCCAGGGTTCGGCCCAGATTCAGCCGGGTACGGGCACAGCAAATGACTCGCATTTCGGCGGGTCGTGGACGGTGGCGGCAAAGCTGTATTACATCGCCTGGGGAGGCGATTCACCCCCCGGGGGCGATGCCGGTGCCGTGCTGATCGACGCGTTCGATATCCAGGCGGGTGACTTCCTCCCTGACGACTTTGTCGACGTAACCCCGGATCCCGGCCACACGCTTACTCCCGCAGCGAACGACGGCTACATCGATACGACGACTCAGATCCAGGAAGGGACGTCACTTACAATCGCCGCTCGCGATGGAATTCCCGGCAAACAATTCGGCTACTGGTCGTCCATCGATTCACTGCTGCAGAGCGGCAATCCGGCGACCCCGGCCACGGTCGGTTCGCCTGATCGCCACGACATCGTGGCTCACCACAACGATGTTGTTGTGGCCTTCGCCTTCTACAACGAGGTCCAGAGCCAAAGGATCCCGCCGAATGTTTGGCTCTACAACCCCTGGTGGTGGATTCAGACCCACGGCGGGCTGGTACCACCGGGGCCGACGGATCCCTTCCGAATTCAGCTCGAGGCCGTCTCACGAATAATCGAGGCGACGAGTCTCCTGTCCGGAGAGGTGCGAGCGCGAGGCATTGAGCTTGCGTTGTACCAACTGTCGATCGCTGAGACGGCCATTCGGCAGGAACTCAAATCGTTGCGAGAAGGCTTGCAAGAAAAGTAGTCAGCCGACTCTACTTACCTGAAGCCGAAGGGTTTCATACGCAGTTCGAGGCGGAACCAACTTGAACCGAGGCCTGCGCGCTGCCGTAGTTATCTTCGATGCGGCCAACCCCGTAACGAGATAGCAGCGACCGCTTCGAGAATCCATCCGATGGGGTCGTGTGTTCCAGCACACCCACTCATCACCGTGATCGCAGGAACAAATGAGCATCCAAGTGGCCTGCGTCGTGCCATAGGGATGGCTTGCTCTTGGCGTCGGCTGTCCGGGGTGTCCCAGTCGTGCCGGATTATGACACCCTCCCGGCGGATGGGGGCACTCCACAGCAGTAATCTTGTGTTCATCTCTGGTGGAATCAGCCAGTGAGGTCCAGCAGTACACGGTCGGAGGAACCGGCATCGACTCGCTCATGGGCCTCGGCGACCCTGTCCAACGGCAACAGAGGACCGATTCCGATCGACAGCGCACCATCGCTTGCCGCAGCCGTTAGATCGGCCGCCGCCTGCCGCTTCGCCTCGACGGGAAAGTCGTCGCTGCCCAGCAGCCGGATCGTCATGTTGTCGAAGAGCATCGGCCAGAACGAGAAGTCGGGCCGCTCCTGACGGGTCGCATAAGCAGCAATGACCGTCTGGTTCTTGGCTACGGCAGCGTCGAGATCGACGTTGTCAGAGAAGGCGACCTCGATGATTCGGTCCATACCGTCTGGTTCATGCTCTCGGATGGCGGCAGCCGGGTTTGGCTGGTCCAAGGTAACGGTATGTGCCACAGCGGAAGGGGGAACCCGGTCCAGGTCGGCGGTGTGACGTACGGTTCCGATCACCGTCGCACCACCCCACGTTGCCAGCTGGGCAGCCGACGACCCGACACCGCCGAGAACGCCCTGCACCAGGACGGTCTTCCCAGTCACGGGTCCGTCACCGAACACGGCCCGATGGGCAGTGATCCCCGGGATACCGAGGCTTGCGCCGACCTCGCCGCTCACTACCGCTGGTAGATCAACGGCCTGCCAGGCTGGACCAACCGTGAGTTCTGCAGCGGTCCCGAAAGGCCGGTAGGACTGGGCACCGAAGACCCAGACTCGCTGGCCGACCCGAACTTCATCGACACCTCCACCAACTGACTCCACCACTCCGGCACCGTCACTATGGGGGATGATCCGTGGAAATGGCATGGTGGACCCGAGCCAGCCCCGACGCTTCTTGGTATCGCCGGGATTCACTCCGGAGTAGGTGATCCGGATACGGACTTCGCCGGCTCCTGGCTCAGGCGCGGGCAGCTCGCCGACTTGTACTACGTCAGTGGCAGATCCCTGTCGCTCATACCAAGCTGCACGCACGGGGTCCGTCCTACCATCCCAAGTTGCATTGCTCCACTCTGGCCCGGGTGCCCCTGAAGTGCTGTGGCCGTTAGGGGCTAGGGCTTCGTTCGTTCTTGGACGGTCAGAAAGCCCCCGCCCCGCGCCGCGTGCCCCCCCTGCGTTTCCCGGTGGGCGCCGGCCGCCCCGGTCTCGCGCCGCCCGGGCCCCCGCCCGTCCCCGTTCCGGCGAGCGCGGCGCTTCTGGGCCGTTTCGCCCTCTGGGCCCCTCTCTCCCCACCATCTCGGGCGAGAAGGAAAGGGGACCCCACGCGAACGGGAGGAAACCCCCGCGGGCAGGACGGCACGGCGGCCGGGCCCACCGGTCCTGGGCGGGGGTCAGGGCCGGCGGGCGGGGGTTGGCGGGGCGGGGGTTGGCTGGCTCGAAACATCGACGGTGCAAGTGCCTCCTACCGGCACTTCCGGACTAGGTGACAGTCAAGTCCAGCGGGTCGGCTCGTTGCAGATATTCGCCGCTTTCTGTCTCGCAGATGAAGGCCCTCAATACCGTTTTGACGGACTGGTGTGTGGTCTGGCGGGTGGGCGGTGCGCGGACACACGGGCTTCCTGCGACAGACGTGAGAAGGTGAGACAGATATGGACCCACCCGAGACTCGATACGTCGCCGTGGGCGACGCCGACGTTGCCTACCAGGTCGTCGGTGACGGTCCACTCGACCTCCTCTATTGCTTCGGCCTCGGAAGCCACATCGAAGTCGCTTGGGAAGTGCCGAGGAACATCGAGTTCCTTACCCGCTTAGCGACATTCAGTCGGCTCATATTCTTCGATCGCCGCGGCACGGGAGCCTCAGACGGCGTCTCTTTCAAGGCCATGCCAACCTGGGAGGAGTGGACCGAGGACATCGCGGCTGTGCTCGACGCCGCGAGCTCGAATCGGACAGCCATTCTCGCGACCCTCGAGGCCGGGCCGATCGCGATCCTCTATGCGGCGATGCACCCAGAAACGGTGAGCGCGCTGATCCTCCTCAACACCTCGGCTCGATACTTGGAGGCCGATGACTACTCGATCGGCGTGCCGTCGGAAGCGGTCGATGCACTGGTGGAGCTGATCGCGTCGGTTTGGGGAACCCGGGACCTTGCTCGGCTCATCGCCCCTAGCCTGGCAGATGACCCGGAGCACATGCGTCTCGTTGCCAAGCTAGAACGCTCCTCGGCCACACCTCGCGGTGCGGCGGCACAGTACGACTACATGCTGCGGCGTTTCGATGTGCGCCATGCATTGCCGCTGATCCAGGCCCCAACCCTGGTACTTCATGCGAGTCACAACGGCTTCGTACCAGTCACACATGGTCGTTACATTGCCGGTCACATCAACGGGGCGACCTTGATCGAGCTTCCGGGTGGGGACTCGGGAACGATCCCGACAGTAGCGACCGAGGTCGCCGAGTTCCTTACGGGCGACCGCCCTGTCGTAGAGATCGAGCGCATTCTGACCACAGTGCTCTTCACCGACATCGTCGGATCCACCGCACTGGCGGCATCGGTCGGCGACCAGCGGTGGCACTCGATCCTCGACGCCCACGACCAGACGGTGCGCGATCAACTCAAGCTCTTTCGCGGGAGAGAGATCAACACCACTGGCGACGGCTTTGTGGCTTCTTTTGACGGCCCGGCTCGGGCCATTCGCTGCGCTCAGGCGATCTCCGCAGCCACCGAGAAGCTCGGAGTTCGACTGCGGGTGGGACTGCATACCGGCGAGTGCGAGGTTCGCGGCGATGATCTTGGCGGACTGGCGGTCCATATCGCCGCCCGGGTAGCAGCCTTGGCCGGATCGGGAGATGTCCTGGTCTCTGGGACTGTGAAGGATCTGGTAGTCGGCTCGGGGATCGAGTTCATAGAGCGTGGCGAGCACGAACTCAAAGGAGTGCCTGGGTCCTGGAAGTTGTTCGCCATTCAGGTTTGACGAGGGGTGATGGGTCCATTTCCAGGCGGGACGGGTGCACCACGTCGCCTGGATGCTGGGACAGTTCGGCGAGTCGACACCGACGAAGGGTCATCGCCGAACTAGGCCTGTGCGAATCCCGCTGTTATCGGCCATACCTTGAGTGGTCGCAATTGCGAAGAAACCTGCAGTCGGCAACGATCTGAGTCGTGGACCACGACGCACCGGCGGGCAGCAGGAAGCCCCTACCGCTCATCCTCGCTCGAGAGCTGGCGTCAAATCTTGCGACGCCGATGTTCCTTATCGACGCTCGCGGAGTGCTCGTGTTCTACAACGATGCCGCGGCGCAGTTGATCGGCAGAGCATTCGGCGAGATGGGCGAGATTCCGGCCGAGGAGTTCGGCGCTGTCATACAACTAAGGACACCGGACGACAAACCACTTCGTCGGCGGGACACGCCTGCCGGAATCGCCTTCTTCGAACGTCGCCCCGCCCACCGGACCCTCGCCGCAACCGGCTACGACGGCGTGCAGCGCCTTGTGCACGCGACGGCCTATCCATTGTTCGGTTCGGCTGCCGAGATGCACGGTGTCGTCTCGGTGTTCTGGGAAGTGGCCGACGAGGAAGGCGACGACTGATGCGGGCACGCGTATGGGGATGCCGCGGCTCGGTCGCCGCGCCCGGCCCGGAAACCATCAAGTACGGCGGCAACACGTCGTGCGTCGAGGTGCGACTTTCCAGCGGAGAGGTCATTGTGCTCGACGCGGGCACCGGGATACGGCCACTGGGCGTCCTATTGCAATCGGCCCCGTGCCCTGAGTTACACATCCTGCTCAGCCACCTCCATCTTGACCACTTGCAGGGCCTCGGGTTCTTCCGGCCATTGTTCGATCCCAACATCGGAATTCACATCTGGGGTCCGCCGTCTCCGGTTCAACCGCTTTCCGAGCGGATTGCGATGTATCTCTCTCCTCCGCTGTTCCCGGTCCACCTCAACGATGTTCCCGCCAACCTGACGTTCCACAACGCGCCCGAAGAAGCCTTTTCCATTGGCTCGGCCACGATACGGGCGGGCAAGGTGCAGCACCAAGGTCCGACCGTCGGCTACCGGATCGAGGAGCACGGACACGCGTTGGTTTACCTCCCGGATCATGAGCCCTCGCTCGGCACCGAGCTGCGGTCGGTCGCCCCTGAGTGGATGAGTGGTTACGACATCGCGCACGACGCCGATGTCTTATTCCACGACGCTCAATATCGCGACCATGAGTACGGTGCACATGTGGGCTGGGGACATTCGGGGCTCGCCGACGCAATGGAGTTCGCCGACAAGGCAGGCGCTCGGAACCTAGTGCTGTTCCACCACGACCCCTACCACACCGACAACGAGCTCGAAGAGCTCATCACCGAGGCTCGTAAACGCTGGCCAGGGGAGGAAGACCGGGTTTGCTTGGCGAATGAGGGTATGACGATCACCTTCGACGCGGAAGGTGTTCGGTTGGTCGCCCGGTGAGTACCCAGCGAGCGAAGGCCGATCCCTAAACAGCTCCGCGTCTGTTCGCCCGCGCTAGCTTTGGCGCGTGACTCTGAAGGAACGAGTTGCAGCGAAATCAAAATACGGCCGATTCATCTTTGACGGGAAGGCCAACATCGGGCGCTGCCTCACCTGCAATCATCGGACCCTCTTTGTCCAAACCGGTCCCTGGTTGGCCAATGACTACCTCTGCATACGCTGCGAATCGATGCCGAGGTGGAGAGGCATCATCCATGTGCTCAACCGCCAGTTTCCGAACTGGCGCGATCTGGAGATGCACGAATGCGGAGCGGGAGGTCTGTCAACCACCACACTCATGCGAGAGTCCACTGGGGGCTACTCCGGGTCCAGGTATCTCGTTCCCGACGTGCCCCGCGGCGAGATGGTTGGGAAGTCCGTCTCGTGCCAGGACATTCAGGACCTTACGTTCGCCGACGAGTCATTCGATTTGTTCATCACCCAAGATGTGCTTGAACACGTCATGCGACCCGACCGGGCGATGGCGGAGATAGCCCGGGTGCTGCGGCCTGGGGGTGCGCATGTGTTCACGGTGCCGCTTTACCACGGTCGTCAAACGATTGTTCGTGCCGTTCCGTCGGATTACGGAATCGAGTATCTGCTGCCCGCCGACTATCACGGTGGCCCGGAGGATCCCGATCGCTCGCTCGTCATCCGTGAGTGGGGCGACGATTTCGTCGATTTTGTATCCGAGCATGGTGGCCTGTCGACGGACATCATTGACCTGAAAGACCGCAAACTCGGCCTCGACGGCACCGCCGGATATCCACTGCAAGTCTTGGTCTCTCGAAAGTGACCTATCCCTCAAACGCCGGGACGAGGGGATCGCTCCGGCAATATCGAGCCGCGTCCTCCCGTTTCGATCCAATAGGTCTCAGGCGGGGTGGTGCGGGGCCGCATTTGGGTCATGGAGAGGAGCATTGGGCGCCGCCCTCCTTGGCATATTCGGACCTGGCAGTCCCGGGGATCGAGGGACGCGTTGTGCAGAAGTCGAGGCAGGTAGGTAGCCTGCCATCGGTAGCGTTCGTGCAGCGCGCTCGATGTCTGGAGGACCCGATCAGATGACCATTGCCGCCGAAGTTCCTGAAGGATTGAGTGTTCTGGACGCCGATTCACACTTCACCGACGTCGAGGACCTGTGGACGAAGCGGGCCCCCGCGGCCTACAAGGATCAGATCTTGCACGTCGAAGACGTCGACGGGGAGCGCCAGTGGGTCGTCGAGGGGACGCCGGTCGGCAAGGCGGGCGGCGGGAGCACCATCGACCGGGACGGCGTGAAGCACCCGTTCTTGGAATCGATGATCGAGTGGGACTTCGAACGCGCCCATGTTGCGGCGTGGGACGTCGACGCTCGCCTCGAGGTGCTCGACGATATGGGCATCGAGCACCAGGTGCTCTATCCAAACGCGCTTGGTCTGGGGGGTCAGACCCTCGGGGAGGTGAAGGATCTCACACTGCGACGACTCTGTTTGGAGATCTTCAACGACTCTCGGGCGGAGATTCAGGAACGCACCAACAATCGTTTGTTGCCCATGCCCATCCTGCCGGCTTGGGACATCGACGAATGCGTCCGGGAGGCCCAACGGATCGGAGGCCTCGGGCTCCGAGGGATCAACATGACGTCGGACCCCCAGGACCTCGGCACCCCGGACCTGGCCAACCGGGCCTGGGACCCCCTCTGGGAGGTATGTGCCGATCTCGAGCTCCCAGTCCACTTCCACATCGGAGCGAGCCTCACGGCGATGAACTTCTACGGCCAGTACTTCTGGGAGTCCCAGGACGAATTCGTCAAGCCCGCCATCGGCGGTTCCATGCTGTTCATCGGGAGCGCCCGTGTGGTGATCAACACCATTTTCTCAGGGCTCTTCGACCGTTTTCCGAAGCTGAAGATGGTCTGCGTGGAGAGCGGGATCGGCTGGGTGCCGTTCATCCTCGAGACAATGGATTGGGAACTGCCCGAGAACGCGCCGGTGCAAGCAGCTGCGCTCGCGCGCTCCCCGTCGGAGTACTTCAAATCGAACTGGTTCGCCACCATGTGGTTCGAGAATGGACGCGGGGACCTCCAGGGGCTGGTCGACAAGGTCGGCGAAGACAACATCCTCTTCGAGACCGACTTTCCTCATCCCACCGCGCTCTGGCCCAAGCCGCTCCAACACGTGCACGAGGCGATGTCGACGCTCCGACCGGAGTCACGCCGCAAGATCCTCGGTGAGAACGGGACGAAGCTCTACCGCGTCTGAGAAAGAGTCGGAACCAACGGGGGGAACGCGACCCTGATCGCCGGGATGGTGCCGAACTCTCGCTCCGTCGAGCGGTTGGAGCTACGCGATCCGCTCGATTGACCCCTCCTCGAGATCGAGCTCCCAGGCATATGGCATCCTCAGTCCTGACCAGAACGAAAACGGATCTTCAAGTCCGATCTCGTCGTGAAGCCAGACAGTGAGGAGGAGACCGTGGGTGACGAGGACAAGGTGCGCGGTGGAGGCGCACTCCAACCTCAGCTGCGCGATCCGAGCACTCACGTCTCCGCGGTGCTCCTAACCCTCGACGACGTCGCCCTTAGGTAATCGCCTACCGCAGTCAAGTGTTCGTCAACTGAGGCGTACCACGGCTGCATGACCTCGCTGAGCTGATCTCGCGTGCGGTAGCACCGAATCCGACCGAGCAGTGCGTCTCTCAGCGCGGGCCTGGGCGCTGTTGTCACCACAACTCCGGTGGACCTAGGCCAGACGCTTGGCTCTGGCCAATCCGCTTGCGCTGTAGACGCCATCGGGGAAGACGGCGTCCCAAGCATCACGAATCCCACGGAAGTCCTCACTGGGTCCATAGGCCGAGCGTGCCGCCGCGACCACCTCGTCTCGACGGGCAGCGACAACAGCACCCGAGTCGTACTCCAACTGGGCGTCGATCTGGGCGATCGCCTCGGCGAAGCGGCTCTTGTGCCCGATCAGGCGGACTGCATTGGCGGGAGGCGTCATGACCGATTCCTTTGTGTGTTATCTCGGGGTGGGATTTGGTATAAACCCCGGAGGTTCAGTGAACGACGAACCCGGCTCCGGAGAACCACAAGGTAGCGCCCGATCCAGACGACCACGGCTCCGCCCGTCGGCGCATGGTCGAAGGGCAAGACCGAGACCATGGAATCTTTGTTCGTCGGCCAGGCACGAGGCTCACAGAGAGCAGTGGTCACCACGTCGCTCATTCATGCGCCGTCCAGGATCGCCATCGCTTCATCGAACGATCTGAGAGGACAAGTGGATCAGCATGACGATGAGGCCTGAGCCATTTGTCGCCGTCCCAGCGAAATCCAGTGAGCGGTCAGGCGCCTGGTGGGACGGCCGGAACGATTCGGGCGACTTTCAAGGTGCCCTGCCGCCTCTCCCACCAGCCCACTCGGCACCCCTTGCCGGTTGGGTCGAGCCATCCACCCTCATCACGGTGGCTGAATTCAGACCGGCGCGTGGCGACGGGCAGGCGTGTACGTTGATCGTGTGCCGATGTTCATAGATCGCCACGACGCCCCCGGGGTGACGCCTGAGGAGATTGCCGACGCGCATCGGCTAGACGTGGCGGTCCAAGACAAGCACGGAGTGACCTATCACACCTACTGGTTTGAGCCCGCAAATGGGTCGGTATTTTGTCTTGCCGAAGGGCCGAGCAAGCAAGCGGTCGAGACGGTCCATCGAGAATCGCATGGACTGTTGGCCAGCACCATTTTGGAACTTGATCAGCTTGCGCCGTTGAACGACTTCTTCGGGTCCCTGCCGAACCATCCCGTGGGCACTGCATACAGCGAACCGGCTATGCGAGCGATCGTGTTCACTGACGTCTGCGGGTCTGTTGCCCAAACGCAACTCCTCGGCGATGACGGCCATATGCAACTGCTCACAGACCACAACGAGATTGTTCGTGACGAATTGACAAACTACAACGGTCGTGAGGTCAAACATACCGGCGACGGGATCATGGCCGCCTTCACGTCCGTCGTTTCGGCCGTCAGCTTCGCGGTGGAGGTCCAACGTCGGCTTCACGAGCGCAATCAGGAGGCCGACGTCCCGTTCGAAGTGAGCATCGGCATCAGCGCGGGTGAGCCGGTGACTGACGACAACGACGACTTGTTCGGCGCCGCCGTTCAACTGGCCGCTCGGCTGTGCGCCGCCGCATCTTCGGGCGAGATTGCCGTGTCTGTGGCCGTCCGCGAGCTCTGCATCGGCAAACCGTTCCACTTTGAGGATCGCGGTGAGCTGATGCTCAAAGGGCTGCCGCAACCGATTCAAACCTATGGTGTCTTCTGGCGCGACTAATTGACTCTGCGCACGAAGTGTTGCAAGTCCTGTACGGCATCTGCGTGGCGAACTGCCGTACCGGCCGTCGATTGTGGGCACCGGTATCCGCCGTGGTCGGACTCGGGCGAGGGGCGCCCGTGAGCGTGTCAGCGAATGGGGCTTCCGAAGCGAAGCACGTTTCCGTCGGGGTCAGTGACCGAGCCTTCACACTTGCCGTAGTCCTCGTCCCGCGGGCCGTCCACCTCGATTCCAGCCCCCCTCCACTCTTCAGCCACCCGGCCTGCGTCCTGACAGTGGATGTAGAGAACACCCTGACCCGGAAGCTCGCGTTCTTTGGTCTGGGCAAGGTGAATCGTGAGGTCTCGATCCCGGTGAGCGAAGGCGTAGGTGTCGTCGTGGAACGACACCTCGAAGCCAGCACGCTCGAACCAGGCGACCGAGCGAGCCACGTCGGCGACCTTGAAAATCGGCTCGAACCCCGTGACCAGCCACTGCCCCGTCATGAGCTCCAGTTGGCCGTCTCGCTGTCCATTCAGCCCAGCGAGGCAGTCGTGGCAGATCGGTAGGTCGGGGTGCGAGCGCAGTCGGACCCACCAGTCCACGGACGTTGAGCAGCACGAGCAGGTCACAGCCACAGCTGAGATGCTAGGTGGCCGTCTTCCCCCACCGCTTCGGGGCAGATGTCTTCGTCGGCCTACGGGCGTACGGACGGTCGGTCGGGGCAGGTCACAATGGCGTTGCGATGTGACCACGGGTGCGAGCAGGCAGTTGCGCGTGTCTCCCGCAATCCATCACACAGAACCCGCCGAGGACACGATCTCGACGTACCCGTCCGTTCCGTTGACGCGTATCCGCTGCCCGTCTCGGATCAGCCGCGTGGCGTTTTGCACCCCCACCACGGCGGACAAGCCGTACTCCCGCGCGATCACAGCGCCATGCGTCATCTGGCCCCCAACCTCCGTCACCAGACCCAGGATCGCTACGAACACGGGCGTCCAGCTGGGGTCCGTGGAAGAGGTGACCAGGATGTCGCCCGCCTCGAGGTCGGCATCGGCCATGTCGAGGATCACGCGAGCGCGTCCCTCGACTGTCCCGGCCGACACGGGCAGACCCACCAGCGCTCCCGCTGGGACGGCGTCGCGCCGGTACGTCCCGGCGACGGCCTCGCCATCCGACGTCAACACCCGGGGCGGCGTGAGCGCTTGATACGACGTGAAGGCGTCCTTGCGCTGGTCGATGAGTTGGTCATCCACCGGCTGGGTGCGTGCGACGTCGCCGAGCTCGGGGAGCGTGAGGTAGAAGACGTCCTCCTTCTCACGAAGCACGTGCGCGCTCACGAGCCGGCCGGCCTCTTCCAGCAAGGCCTGCTTGTAGACGAAGTAGCGGCTGACCATGCCGTACTTCGGATACTCCCGGTACCCGATGAAAGTCCGCACCCGGTCGATCTTCCGCTTGGTCTCGTCGGCCTTCTGCACTCCGTCCGGCAGTGCCCGCACGCGCTCCAGCACGTCCCGCTCCTTCCCGCGCGCCTCCTGCAGCCCCTGCTCGAACCGCCGCTCGCCCGCGCCCGGTTGGAAGTTCTTGATGTTGCCGAGGATCACGGGGAGGAGCGTGGTGGGGCGTTCGGCCCACCGCGGCCTGGTGATGTCGATCTCGCCGACGCAGCGCATGCCGTACTTGTCGAGGAAGGCCCGGACGGCGTCCCGCGCCTCCCGGCCGCCCGCGAGCTCGGTCAGTCCGTCCAGGAAATCCTCGTCCCCCTCGACGTGTCGCAGAAAGGCGACCACCTCCGGATGCGGACGGATCACATCGGCGACGTCCAGGAGCGCCAACCCCATCTCTGAAGTCACGTTGTTGGCGACGGATTGCGTGAGCGTGTCGGCCGCGTTCTTCTCTCCCAGCCACGCCTCTAGGTGCTCGTTGAGCCACCATGTGGCCTCCATGGCCGACATGAACACCTGATGGCTTTGCGGATCGAAGAGGATCCGCTTCAGCTCCTGGATGTCCACCAGAATGAAATCGATCAGGTCCGCTCCGGACCTGGTCCCGATGTCGAGCCGCAGAGCAGCGAGGGACGCCTGCGTGCGCGCGATCAGGCCGGCGACGATGGCCGGATCGGTCTCGAGTGGGGCGGGAGCACCACCACCGGTCGGGGCACTCACCTGACCCTCATCAGGGATGGACAGGACGAAGTCGTCGCGTGCCAGGACGGTCTCCAGCGCGTCTTTGATCAACGGATCGCCCCTCCCCATGACTTCCAGGAGGCTTGCACGGCTGGCTGGGGACACCAGGCGCTGGGTGACGTCGACGAACAGCCTCCCGCCGGCCTCGTACATGCGCGGGAGAGCTGTCAGCTGCCACATGGAGATCCCCAGGGGCTTCATGGCATCGGTCATCATCTGGCCGTGGCCGACGGAGACGAAGACGTGGTTCCCTCCGTCGTCCGTCACGGGAATGGGGAACAGTGCGGTGATCGGCCGGCTCTGGACTATGTGAAAGTCGTCATCGACCAGGCACCATTCGATGTCCTGAGGACATCCGAAGTGGCCCTCTATCCGCCGACCCAGCTGGGCGAGCCGAACCACCTGCGCATCCGTCAGCGCCGGTCGATCCTGTCGCGCCGGCTCGATCGGCTCCTCGTAGGTACCGCCCGCGAGAGAGGCCCGGGTCGCGACCTGCTTCCTCGCAATCGCCTTGGCGATGACCTCGCCGTCTCGCACCCGGTAGACGTCCGCGTTTACCTGCCCCGAAACCAGGGTCTCGCCGAGGCCGAGGCCTGCCTCCACCGTGGTGACCTTCCGGCTGGACGTGACCGGGTCGACGGTGAAGAGGATGCCGGCCGCCTGCGGGAGCACCATCTGCTGGACGACCACGGCCATGCTGACATTCCGGTGGTCGAAACTGTTCCGCAGCCGGTATTTCACAGACCGTTCAGTGAAGAGTGAGGCCAAGCAACGGCTGACATGGTGCAGGATCGCGGCCGGCCCCATGACGTTCAGGTAGGTGTCGTGCTGGCCTGCGAAGGAGGCCGTCGGCAAGTCCTCGACCGTCGCGCTCGATCGGACCGCGTACGCGCCGTGCTCATCGAGCCGTTCAAGAGCGGCGGTGATCGCCGCCGATACATCGTCAGGGAGGGGGATCGCTTCCAGGGCCCAGCGGATCTCGGCGCTGATCGTGCGGATCGCCTCAGCGTCCTCCGAGGTGACGTGCGACAGCTCGCGGAGGTGCTCGTGGACGAGCGACGGCGCGGCCGCCATCACACGACGGAATGCATCCGTCGTCACGCAGAAACCGGCTGGCACACGGATGCCTTCGATCCGGGTCAGCTCCCCGAGTTGCGCCCCCTTCCCGCCGACGAGCGCGACCTGTGTCCTTTCGATCTCGTACAGATCCAGCACGTCGTCGCCCATCGGAGCACCCTTCTCTTCAGACCCGTCGGGTCCGTCTCGATTTCCGGCTGGCTGTCGTGGCAATTGCCCGGGGGCCGGCTTGTGACGTGCATTGTCAACACGCCGTACGTCCTTGCGGCAAGCCCCCCACCCGGGTGTATCTTGGTGGTGGCGGGAACGATGCCGAGCGTCATGGCGGCGGCATGAGCCAGCTAGCTCACCCAGACCGGCATCCGCCGCCGGTCTCTGGTTCCAGGGCGGTTCCCTCGGCCTTCTCGAGCGTGCCAGCTTCTCCGGATTCGCCATCGTGTCGACCTGGGGAGGCACGTCGCCGGCAGATCGAGACGTTCCCGTTGGGTCAGAAGCCGTCATGGGAATCCCGCTCGTGCCGGGAGACCGATCGAGATTGTCCGTCAGGCGTGGGTGCTCGTGGGGCTCGGCGCGTTGATCGTGCAATGGTTGTCAGACTGAAATGCAGAGACGCTCTGGAGGTGGGTGTATGGCACAACCCGTGGTGCACTTCGAGGTCGTTGGAAAGGACCCAGCGCGACTTCGTGACTACTTCTCTCAGTTGTTCGGGTGGAGGTTTGCAGTGCCCTCACCAGTCGCTGAGGAGGTGTCCGCACCGAATGAGTACGGGTTCTTGGACCTCATCACGACCGACGATGGAGCAGGCATCCGGGGTGGAGTGGGAGGTGGTAAGGGCTACGAGAGCCACGCGGTGTTCTACATAGGTGTGCCAGACGTCGGAGCCGCATTGCAGCGTGCTGAAGAACTCGGCGGCACTCGGGTGATGGGTCCCGTCACGTCACCCAATGGACTCGTGGTGGGCCACTTCAACGATCCTGAAGGCACTCTCATCGGAGTGGCCGGTCCCGCATAGATCTTCCTCTCCTCCGGCGTGAGGGGTGTTTCAATCACTAAGGAGTAGGCTCCCGAAGCTGTGAGATGGTTGTTCGCTCTCGCGATCACGCTTTTGACCGGTGGAAGTCCGGCTGCGAGCAAGCCGAGCGTTGTGTTCGCCGGGGACTCGATTACGGTCCTCGCAACTCCTGCGATACATCAGCTTCTCGATCCCGGTTACGACGTCGACGTTCTGGCTGTCATCGGTATTCGTATCGGCCAGAGCTTGCCAGCGCTTCAATCGGCGTTGAGATCTCATCCCGACGCCGTGGTCGTGAATCTGGGGACGAACGATGCACTGCAGGGTGGCAGGCACCCCGACTGGGTAGCGGGATGGGACAAGCTGATTCGCATCACAAGGAGCACACCATGTGTTGTCCTGACAACCGTCAACCCCGCTGCTGACTCTCTCAGCCACAGAGCCATCGCAACGAAGATCAACGCTCAGATCAGGGCTCTCGCTGCGCAGCACCCCAAGAAGTACCAGGTGGCCGATTGGAGTCGTTTCTTGAGTCGCCACGGGAGCGAGAGAAGGACGTATCTCCGGGCCGAGCCGGTTCTGATTCATCCGACACGAGCGGGGGCCGCAGAGCTTGCGACACTTGACAAGAGTGCACTCGCGAAGTGTGGGAGCGGAACGTCGTAGATCAGACCCGTGGCACGTAAGACCAACCGCCGCAGCCTCCCGCTCGAAGTTCACACGAAGGCGACGGAGATCACCATCAGGAGGAGACGATGACCACACGTATGGGCAAGGTGACTTGTGACATCACGATCTCGGCCGAAGGGTGCTCGGCCGGCGTCGACCAGACCGAGGAACGCCCGTTTGGCGACGACGGCGGCGACGGATCGGGCGCCGAATTGCACGCATGGATGTTCGACACTCCCGACGGGAATCGGGCCGAGTTGGATCAAATGACCGCCGCCGAAGCCTTCATCATGGGGCGCAACATGTTCGGCCCAGTCCGTGGCGGATGGGATCGGCCATGGAACGGCTGATGGGGCGACGTGCCGCCGTTCCAAGCCCCGGTCTTCGTGCTCACCCACCACTCCCGCGAGCCGCAGCCGATGGACGGCGACACGACGTACTACTTCGTCACCGATGGGATCGAGTCGGCCTTGGTGCAAGCGCGCGACGTGGCCGGAGATGGAGATGTCGCGATCCAGGGCGGCGCCGCCGCCATTAACCAGTACCTCGCCGTCGGCCTGATCGACTAGCTGCGGCTGCACATTGTGCCGTCACGTTCGGCGCCGGCACGCGTCTCTTCGAGGGTGTCCCACCGTTGAAACTCGAACAGGTGAGGTCACGAGGCGCGACGTCGGTCACGCACGTGACCTACGGCGTGCTGGACTGACCTGGAGGGCCACCCCAGGTTCTGATTTCTTCCTCCCCCCTCACGTGCGCAAAGGGCCTTACTCATGTTCTTGTGTCTCAGCTTCGGGCGTTGTGGGGCGAGCGGGCTTCAGCGACGAGGGTCGAACGACAGCAGTGTTGCGGCCGCATAGGTGGGCGGCGTCTTCCCGTCGGGTTGTGGCATCACCATCAGATGGAGCAGGCCCCCGAACGAGTTGGTGGCGTCGTGCGCCGCGGCGCCACAAGATGGATCGTTGCAGAGTGCGACCGGATGCACCTTGCCCCTGTCCTGCCGGACGAAGTCGATGCCTTCCTGCTCACCCACAATTGTGCGGGAGATCTCGAGGCGACGCGCGCCATTGGACGTGTCAATGGACCACACTTGGTGGACGTTGCCGAGGGTGCCAGCCAGATAGAGGCGACCCCGGTAGAACGCGCCGCCGTCAACGCCAGACGGAGGGACGGCGTTCTTGAGGGTCATTGCGGGCTTGATTGCGGCGTGGGTCGGCCACGAGTGGGAAGGTGCGATCTCCGCCATGTCGTAGGCCAAGAGGTTGTTGCCAGAGGATGTCCAGAGCAGCTTGCCATTCGGGGAGACGGCAGCCCACATCGCCTTCTTGATGGTGGCCGGATCCAGTTTTACTTCGTACTTCCAGGCAAGCGTGGCGGGGTCCGCGACGCCGATCGCTCCAGTGTTCGCGCAGTTCGTGCCGTTGTAGCACTCCATTGGGAGAAGCACTCCGGTGTCTTTGCTGTAGGCGATAGCTCCGATGTGGTTGTACTTGTCGCGGGCGGCGACGGCCGCCGGAATGTACGGCGTGGTGCCGGCGATCTGGGTGAACGAGCTGTCGGTCTTGAACAGCCCGTTGTCGATGCCGTCGAAGAAGAAGTTCCCCTCATCGTCGTGGGTCATGCCCTGGTAGTAGAAGATCCGCAGGGACGTGGTCGACACGAGGTTCCAGCGGCCCGGATCCTTCTGCGCGGGCGCGCCGCCTGAAGCCGATGCGGGGGGCAGGGCGGTCCCGAGAACTGTCACGAGTGCCGCCGCCGGCGCCCACCTCAAGAGGAGCCGATTTTCCCGTCTCCTCGACGATGACTCCCTCATGGTGATCCCTTTCCGACGTACTTGGGTCTCATCCGCGAGCATTCTTGTCGGAAACAAGGCCGAAGTCACCTGGGTACGCCGCTTCGGTCCCTCTGGACACTCGCGTCACCTCGATGCCTCTCGGGCAGCCGACTCAACCTTCAGCCGATAGGCCTCCCAGTCGGCGGCGGTGCGTTCGGGCATGTTGTTTCCCGGCGCCGTGAGACCGGCTCTGCCGTCAATGAGCTCGCGCATGATGTCTGCTTGGCCTGCGTGCCGATTCACCTCGGCAATCACGTGCACGAGGATGCGGTGCAGCGTGACCTCGCTTCGATCGGGGGGCCACCAGGGAACGTGTCCTACGGTATTGAGAGCGAGCTCCTCTATCGTCGAGTCAGCGTGCGCGCCGCACCGTCCGAACAGTCCGACGATGTCCTCGAGCGATTCATCCGGGCGAGCCCACATATCCTCGTCAATGTCCGCCCCGGGCTCCTCCCAGGCCAGCTTCTCCGGAAACGGGCGATCGAACGTGATGCCGAAGTAGCCCGACTGGACGCCCGCGACGTGCTTCACCAGCCCAAGGAGGTTGGTCGCCGTTGGCGTCATGGGCCTCCGTGCCTCATAGACGGAGAGTCCGTCCAGCTTCCTGAGCAATCCTTCTCGTCCTTGCTGCAGGTAGCGCAGCAAGTCCGCTTTCGGGTCGGAGATGGCCATGCCCTCCATCGTTGCAGGCGTGCGGCTCCGGGCTCGTTACCGGCCGGTGCGCTCGCGGTGCGAGCACCCCGGCCAGCAGCAGGGTCGGCGCTGGCCCTCCTCGAGTTCTTCCTTGGTGCGTCGGATACGGCGTTCCCGGGTCTTCTCCTGCTTCGCGTCCTCGACCCAGCAGATGAACTCGTTGCGGGCCAGCGGCGTGATGTCGCTCCACGCGTCGAGTGCGGTGGGATTGGCCAGCAGCGTGCTGCGCAGATCCGCCGGAAGCTTGTGCACCACCCCACCGGGCAGTCGCTGGCTGTTCATAGCGTCACGGTACCGGACGTCGGCGCTGCGCGGCCACGAAATCAGGCCGGCCTCGTCTCCTCGGAGTGTTTCGTCGCTGCATGTTCGGCCTTGTGCTTGGATGCATAAAGGCCGCGCATGCGCTGCGCCGGCGCGGGCCGGGCTGCCGCCACCCCGTTCGGAGTCGCCGGGCATAGGGGTAGTGACCGTCGAAATGCTTGTCGGGCTCGGACACCTCGTCCTGATGACCGATCCACCAGGTGATGGGAAATGTGTTGAGGGCATTGAGGTCACCACCCATCACCATCCTCACTACCTCCTTGCTTCTGCCCGCTCAACCTTCTTGCATCGACGCGGGATCGACGCCTACTCCACCTGCCGCGCTGCTGGAGTAGACGGCGAGCGCGAACCGCAACACGTCGACGGCCTCATCGGCGCTCCACAGGAGCGGGCCCTCTCCTGTCCGGAGCCAGCGTAACCAGTGGCGCCCGGAGTCGCGGAAGCTGCTGCCCCAGTCGTCATCGAGCGCATGGTAGGACCGGATCTCGCCGTCGACGTAGGTCTCGAGGCTCGGTTGTTGAATCCCGCGTCCGGTGCAACGGTTCACACGTGAGTAGCCCCGACTCCCCGTGACCTCCCACCGTTCGTCGTTCGTGTAGTAGTCGGAACGGAGATACATGTCGGGGGCCAACGTAATGTCCCACACACCGCGGATGCCGTTCTGGTGCTCCCATGTGATCGTGGTCGGCGCGTCGATCGCAATGGTCGGCATGACCTCGGTGCTCCCCACCCAGGCCCGGACCTCCCTGAGCGGCCCGAAGAGCCACAGGGCCGTGGCCAGCTTGTGCCATCCGTCGTCGAACACCAGGATGCCCCGGCCCCGCCGCATTTGGGCGAACTGCCATTCGAAGCTCGACATGGGAACGTTCCAGCCGCCGCGGCTGCTGCCCACCATCTTCATGTGGTAGCCGCTCACGGTGCCGATGTCACCTGCCTCGACTGTCTCCTTCAGCCTTCGCAACGGCTCGTAGAAGATGTAATTCTCCATGACCCTGAGAACGCGATCGTTCGCTCGCGCTGCGTCGAGCATGAGACGAGCTTCGTCCAGTTCACTGCACATGGGCTTTTGCAGGTTCACGTGCCACCCGTAGCCCAGCATCTCGCAGACACCATCCGTGTGGAGGGGGATGGGTAAGAGGACCTCGGCCGCGTCGACCGACACGTCGCTCGACGCCAACTCGGCCGCGGTGGCGAACGTGCGGGCTCGCGGCCATTCGGCCTGCCGCTGCGCACGGCGCTGCGGATCGGGGTCGACGAGCGCCACCACCTCGACGTCCGGATTGTCGACGTAGGCCCGGATGTTCAGGTCGAAGATCCGACCGAGGCCCACGACAGCAGCCCGTACGGGTCGGTCGTAGGGAACGAACGTCATGATTGGTTGCCTTCTCTCGTTGTGCGGTTCGCCGCTGGCGGTGCGGTCATGTGTTCTATCGCACGCGTCGCAGGTCCACCGGAACTCGCGCCGCCGTTACCGGTCAGGATCGCGGTGCCAAGACCGTAAAAGCGATCGTGGAGACGGCAGCCAATTTGTTGTCGCGACCGACATCGGTCACCTCGACCTGCAGCACGAAATTGGATCGCCCTTGCCTCAGGATCCAGGCGTCGGCGCGAGCAGGGCCGACCGCCACCGGGGAGAGGAAGTGAATGGTGAGGTCCGAGGTCGCTGTGCTGAACCCGTTCTCGTGATCGCACGACGCATAGGCGAGACGTCCGGCACAGACGTCGACGAGGACCGCGATCAGGCCCCCCTGCAGTGCCCCACGTACGTTCGAGAGCTCGGGGCGAACGTCCATCTCGATCACCAGGTGACCTTCGGGCGAGGGCACGTCGCGTGTCCCAAGCTGTTCGAACAGGTGGTCGCCGCGCCCGATCACCTCGTTGTGCAGCGTGGACTTCTCGGCATTGGGGAGGGTCGCCATTGCGGGAATGGATATCCCAACTCCGAAAGGCACCGCTAATCGGCGCCGTGCGCCCCGGGTCGACCCAGGGCGTCAGCCCCGTCCAGTTCCAGCAGAGCCCGGTGGAGCAGATGGAGCTGCTCGCGGCCGACAGAGGCCGCCATGTCGGCCTCCATTTGGGCGACTGTGTCGTCGACGACGTCGGCCGCGTCGCGACCTCGCGTCGTGAGATGCAAGAGAGTGCGGCGCCGGTCGTCGGCGGCGGGGCGACGGGCGACGTATCCCATGGTCACGAGGGTGTCGACGAGTTGGCTCACGGCCTGCTTCGAGATTCCCATGTGCGTGACCAGATCGCGGCCGCTGAGGCCGGGTTCCGCCCGGGCCAGCGCATTGACGGCCCACACCCCTCGCTGGGGCAGATCACCGAATCCCCCGGCCTGCAACGCGTCGGCGACAGGGGTCGCATAGCGGCGAACGGCTCGCCGGAGGAGCGAGCTGAGAGCCTGCGGATCGTGCGCAGGAGGGAGCCCGGCGGCGGTCATGGGACGACGAGCGGTAGGGGCCACCGCACCATGGTAGGTCAAGTTTCGGGTCGGTCAAGTTTGTTGACTTTCGGGAGGGATCCTGCCACGCTGCTGACGTGGCCAACGAAGTGTGGACGCGCTGGGGACGCCGGATCCGGGCGCAACTCGGGGCCGTGGCCCTCGCTGCCACCTGTGCCGCGGTGCTCGCGGGCGGGTGATGGTGGCCAATGGGAGCGGCCGCCGCCCTTCCTGCCGGACCCGACGCGGCGGGGGTCACGTGGCTCTGCCGGCCCGGACAGGCCGGAGACCCGTGCCTGTACCCAGAAGGTGCGAACTCGGTGGCGGCAAACGGAGCCAGGACGAAGGCCGGCTGCGACGCCGACACCACGCGACACGCTGACGCATGTGGCGGCCGCACGGCCGAGCCCCGCGCATCGGACTAGCGCGTGCCGACTTCGCTGGGTGTGTCGCCGTCCCGCTTCGGGGCCCACCGTGAACCCTTGAGCGCCCGCGACAGGCGGATCGCCGTTGGAGGGACGACGAGGAACAACAACCACGTGAACTTCGCCAGCTTCGGGGCGGTCCAGGCCAATGCGATGGACAATGAGACGATGCTGATCACCAGCACGACACGCACCCTGGCCGTTCGCTCGTCCTCGGCCGACCTGGCGGCATCCACGACGAGGTTGTGCCGCGCCGCGTACAGGTAGATCCACTGCGTACTGAGGCTGATCGCGACCAGGTTGAGCCCGAACAGCGTGATGGCTACCGGATTGCTGCCGTACCGGCCGATCAGGTCCGACGTGAAGGGCATGAGGGTGAGTGCCAGCAGGAAGCCGAAGTTGCGCCAGGCCAGGCCTTCGCTGTGCCCCTTCATTCCTCGGAGGACACGGTGGTGCACCATCCAGAACTGCGCGATGACAAGGAAGGAGACCAGGTAGCTGGACATCTCCGCGGCGTCGACATTGAGCGCGTCCCAGAGGGCTCCTGCTGAGTCCGGGTGGTCCGTGAGCGTCTGGGTGACGGGCACCTGCAGCTGCAGGACCAGGAGGGTCAGCGCAATGGCGACGACGCCGTCGGTCAGCGCGAGGAGGCGCTCGATACCTGGGATGTCCTCGTCGGCGTCCTCGGTTGCCACCCACATGAGCTTGGCAGATGCCGTCGCTCGAGACGGGCAATTGCTGAGGAGGCGCACCGTGGCATCCGTGGGTGCGGGCGACGGAAGCGCGACCATTGTCGGGGATGCAACGCGTGTCGATTGCACGGAGGGATGGAATGACCGGCCGTCACGGAAGGTGGAATGCGCAGCGTCTGGTGTGGGCGGCTGTCATGTCGATGGCGGCCGTCTGCGCAGGCCTCGCCCTCGGCGGCGCATCCAGTGGAGCGGCAACATCGGGCTGGTACGTCGCGACGACACCGGGAACCGGTGCCGACGACATCGCACTGGGTTCGAGCTGTGCCAATGCGGAGCTCTGCATGGCTGTTGGCATCTCCATCCAGAACATCGCTTCGGATGAGTCGTTCGCCCCGCTCGTCGAGAGCTGGAACGGCTCGAGCTGGAGCCTGGGCCCGCAGGCACCCGTCCCGCCGGGTGACGGTGGCGGGCTGTTCGCCGTCTCCTGCGTGAACGGCGCCGACTGCTGGGCGGTCGGTGCCGTCCTCGGCGTCGCTGGCAACGGGAACCCCTCCGCCACGCTGATCGAGAACTGGAACGGAGCCTCCTGGTCGATCGTGCCGAGCCCGACCCCCACCGGTCCGGATGTAGAGGGCGCAGTGCTGCAGGGCGTGCACTGCGTCTCCGCCACCAGCTGCGTCGCCGTGGGCTTCTCGACCGACGACTCGGGGGCCAACCTGCACGCCGTCATCGAGCAGTGGAACGGAGCGGCCTGGACGCTCGTGCCGGCCGCTGACACCGGGCAGGCTTTCGAGCAACTCTCCGGCGTCACGTGTGCCGCTACCTCCGATTGCTGGGCCGTGGGCAATGCCGGTGCCGTCCAACAGAATCCGAACTTCCTCCCCATCTTCCCGGGTGCAGTCGGCGACCAAGGGCTGATTGAACACTGGGACGGTTCGTCGTGGACCGTCGTTCCCAGTACCACGGAACCCAGTCCGAGTGGCGGCTTCCTGTACGGCGTCACGTGCACCGACGCAGCCAACTGCTGGGCATCGGGCGCCACCACGGACACCAGCGGCATGGCGTCCGGACTCCTGTTGCAGCACTGGAACGGTTCGAATTGGTCCGATTCGTCGAGCTCCGTTCCGGACGCATCGACCGGAGGCATCCTCAGTAGCGTCACCTGTGTCAGCTCCGTGCAGTGCTGGGCGGTCGGTTCTCTGGGACCGTTCGGCGGGGGTAGTGGGAGCAACTTCCGCCCGCAGGCGCTCATCGAGAACTGGAACGGCTCCTCATGGTCGATCGAGCCGAGCCCGAACGTGGCGGCGCTCAGCTTCCTGGACACCGTCACCTGCGTACGGGCGGTGGCGTGCCTCGCCGCCGGGAGCACGGCCACGCAGACGCAGGAGAACGACCCGGGTCTCCGCACGCTCGTCGAACAGATGACATTCCCGCCCGCGTCGAGTCAGGGGTTGGTACTTTCGGCGCGCGACGGTGGCGTCTTCACCTACGGGACGGCGCGGTTCGTCGGTTCCATGGGAGGCACGCACCTCAACGCTCCCGTCGTTGGCGTCGCGACGACGCCGGACGATGGCGGGTACTGGCTGGTGGCAGCCGACGGCGGCGTCTTCAGTTTCGGCGACGCGCGGTTCTCTGGATCGATGGGTGGACAACGACTCAATGCACCGGTGGTCGGCATCGTCGGTACCCCGGACGGTCGGGGGTACTGGCTGGTCGCCGCCGACGGTGGCGTGTTCAACTTCGGGGACGCCCAGTTCGTCGGCTCCATGGGTGGCCGGTCTCTCAATGCGCCGGTTGTCGGTATGGCGGTTGACGATGCCGGGGGGTATTGGCTCGTCGGGGCCGATGGTGGTGTCTTCAATTTCGGCGACGCTTCGTTTCTGGGGTCCATGGGCGGCCGGCACCTGAACGCAGCGGTGAGCGGCATCGCCGCGACACCCAATGGAGCGGGGTACTGGCTGGTGGGAACCGACGGCGGGATCTTCACCTTCGGAACGGCGGGCTATCTGGGGTCGGTGCCGGGTCAAGGGATCGTCGGCCAACCGCCGATCGTCGGCGTCAGTGGGAGCCCGAGCGGCGCGGGGTATTGGGTCGTGGGTTCCGGGGGCGCCGTCTACAGCTACGGCGACGCGGCGTTCCTCGGCTCGCTCACCGGGGTACGCCTCGTCGCTCCGCTCTCGGGCCTCGCTTCGAGCTGAGGAGCACCGGGCCACTCGCTCGTGGAGGTGGTCAGACGAAGTCCGACCCTCCATCGACGTTGACACACGCCCCGGTCACGTAGCCGTTCCGGCGCGACACGAGATACGCGGTGAGGGATGCCACCTCGTCGGGGAGCCCGGCCCGCCCGAGGTCGGCCGGCTGGTGGAATGTCTGTTCGATCCATTGCATGACGTCGTGCGGATCGGCCGGGTCGAGGCCCTCGGCGGCGAAGATATCCCGGAGGTTCTCGGTGAAGCTGGCCGTGACGATGGAGCCGGGACAGACCGCGTTGACGAGGATGCCGTCCGGAGCCAGGGACTTGGCGAGATTCTTGGCCACACTCGTCACGGCGGCCTTCGACGCCGTGTAGGCCACGAGTATGGGGCTCTGTCGCTGAATGGAATGGGCCGAGAAGATCGCCACGCGGGCCCATGCGGCGGCACGCAACCAGGGGACCGCGGCGCGGACGCTGCGTACCGCGGACATCGTGCCGAGGGCAAAGGCCTGGTCCCAGTCGGCGTCGTCCAGGTCCTCGAACCGTCCCGCACCCGGTCCGATCGTGTGCACCAGGACATTGAGCGATCCCCAGCGGCCGCCGACCTCGCGGAAGCCTCTCGCAATGGACGCGGGGTCGGTCATGTCGACACTGATCCCGACTGCGTCGGGGCTGCCCAGGGAATGCAGGGCCGTGACGGTGTCATCGAGCGCCGCGCGTCCCGCGCCATGACGGCGACGCGCGCCCCATCGGCCGCCAGGACCTCGGCCACGGCCCGCCCCATGCCCTTGCTGCCGCCCGTCACCACGGCTGTCGCGTCAGCGAATCCGAGATCCACGCCGGCCCACCTCCTTCGTTCCCGGTACGCCGCCGGGGCGGCCGGACGTCACCGGCAGAACCGATTGCTCACGGCCAGCCGCCGTGCGGCCAGGGTGGCGCGCCGTTCCTCCGGCGTCACCCTCCGGGTTGCGGCCGGAACCGATGCGTCGATGTCCGAGAACTTCACCAGTCGCGTCGTCGGAACGGGCGCCGTCTCGGTCCGGACACAACGCAGGATGATGGGGCCGGCGCTGTGTCCGGCCGTGTCGAGCCAGTTGGCCACTCCCGGGTCCTCGTGGGCGATGACCGCCCGCAGGACGCCGTCGTCGTCCACCGCTGCCTGGTACCCGTTGAGGCTGCTCTGGTGCGAGGCGTAGTCGATGGTCTCCCACCAGGGATTCCCGAGTGAGTAGCTCCAGTACAAGCCCTGCGGGGGAGACACCTCTATGACGAGGGCCTCGTCGGGCTCCAGCTCCCAGGACCCGATCACCGGGCGGTTCTCCGCGGCCGCGCCCATGGCGGTGCCGTCGAGTGGGGGGAGGAACGTGTTGGGCGTCTCCGGGCGGGAGAACTGCAGGAAGAAGTCGAGGTTGCCGACGACGAAGTCGCCCAGCGCGATCAGCTGGCGGGCCACGACGGCCCGTGGGTCCTCGTCGGCTCGCGCCGCCTTCTCGTTCTTTGGCCCGATTCGTTCGATCGAGAGGGACGACGCCACCTCGGTGTCCCAGTCGTAGAAGAAGTGCCGTATCACTAGTGCCGTCGCGTTGTCCGCTGTGGCCAACCAGTTCCCCTCGTGGGGCTCGGCCGACAGGATGAGGTCGACCTCGCCGTCCGGGCCCAGATCGAGCTCGTCCAGGAGGACGTTCGCCGAAGAAGCCATGCCGGCCATCGACTGCAGACCGACATACCGTGCCGAGCCGCGGTTCCCCCAGAGGCGGTAGGTCTCGCCTCCTCGGAGTGACGCGCCGGCGTAGATGCAGTCCGGGCAGTCCATGCCCCACTTGTAGATTCCGTCGACGCCGGACGGCTTCACGGCGAGCACCGAGCCGGACTCCTCACGGAGGGCATTGTCCAGTCCGATGCCCAGCAGCACGAGCAGGTGCCGGAAGCCGGCTGCCATGTCCACCGCGTTGCGCGGAGTGTCGCCCGCCAGCACGGTGGCGGAGGCCTGGCGCAGGCCGTCGAGGAGGTGGGACCACGCACGTCCCGACAAGAGGTCGTCGGCAGTCGCATCACCGGCCCGGCCCGCCTCGCCGACCGAGTGCGGCATCCAGGACGGATTGACGAAGGCGGACGTCACGAGGCGTCCGCCCGCGTGTGAAGAAGCGACGACATCCGCATGTGGCTGACCCCCGGGTCGAGTTGGTCGGGCCATGTTTCCGCACGACCCGGAGGCCGTCAAACCTCCGAGATCACCCGAAATCACGGACGTGGCGCGTAGCGTGGGCCCGGGAGGTGGCGCGGCGTGCCACGGCAGGCGGTCACAGGGCGAGATGGAGAAACATGATCGAGGGTGCTATCCCCACGCTGGTCCTCATCGGGATAGCAGCGGTGCTCGCACCGATCGTCGCCGAATGGTCGCGCCGGTTCGTCGCAGTCCCCGAGGTCGTGATCCAGATCCTCTTCGGCATCATCCTCGGCCCCTACGTCCTCGATCTGGCGCACCCCAACGGTCTTGTGACGTCGCTGGCGGACTTCGGGCTGACCTATCTGATGTTCCTGGCCGGAACCGAGCTCGACCTGTCGACCATGCGCCAGGGCCACCTCGGACGCGCCGCGGGCTCGTGGGGCGCCTCCCTCGCGCTCGCGCTCGGCGTGGGCGTCTTCCTCCACGCCACGGGGCTCGTGCTCGACCACACGGTGGTGGCGCTGTGCCTGACCACGACGGCACTCGGCACACTCCTCCCGATCCTGCATGACGCCGGCGTGTTGCGGACCCCGGTCGGCCCCTCCATCCTGTCGGTGGGCGCCGTCGGCGAGTTCGGCCCCATCGTGGCGGTCGCGGTGCTGCTCACGAACCGCAACGCCGGGCTCACCTTCCTGCTCCTCGGTCTCTTCGTCGCGGTGGCCGTGATCGTTGCCCTTCTGGCCACGCAGCCGCATCCTCCGCGCTTCATCGCGCTCATGCGCCGGCATCTCCACTCCACGGCCCAGCTCCCGGTGCGGATCTCCGTCCTCCTCGTCATCCTGCTCGTCTACCTGGCCGAAGAGTTGAGCCTCGATGTGCTCCTGGGCGCGTTCGCCGCCGGCGTCGTGGTTCGTCTCTTCATCAAGGGCGAGGACAGCGCGCCCATCACGAGCAAGCTCGAGGCCATCGGTTTCGGTTTCCTCATTCCCATCTTCTTCATCGACAGCGGCATCAAGTTCGATCTCCATGCGCTCATCCACATGCCCAAGGTCCTGTTGCTGGTGCCGATGTTCACGGTCACCTTCCTCCTCACCCGGGCCCTGCCCACCTGGGCGTTCTTCCGGGGCGTCGTCACGAATGTGGAGGCCCGCACCCTTGCCATCCTGTCGGCCACGGGATTGCCGCTCATCGTCGTCATCACGACCTTGGGCGTCAGCGAGCACCGCATGAAGCCACAGAACGCCGCGGCACTCGTGGCCGCCGGCATGCTCTCCGTCCTCATCTATCCCCTGATCGGGTTGCGCTGGTTGGGCGAAGGCTCAGCCGTCTCGGGCATCGCCGATGTGTCCCAGCGGTCGGACGGGCAGTGACCGTGCTGCGCGGGCGGTGGCCGACCCGGGGCGGGTCCCGCCGGGCCCACCTGCGAGAGTGGCGGCGCGAGTCGCTCTGGCTCTGGCCCGCCGTCGCCGCCATCGTGGCCTGGGTGGCGGGCGACATCGCGACCAGGCATCTGCACAGCTTTACGTTCCACGAGGGCCTCTTCCCGACCAACCTCGATGACGCCCGGACGCTGCTCGCCACCATCGCCGCCGCGCTGCTGACCTTCACCGGCGTCGTGTTCTCCATCACGTTGGTCGCGCTGCAGATGTCGAGCACGCAGTACTCGCCGCGCGTCCTGCGCACGTTCGTCCGCAAGCCGGTGACCAAGCTGGCACTCTCGACGTTCATCGCCACCTTCGTCTACTCGCTGACCCTGTTGGCACAGGTCGGGACCACAACGGTGGCGCACACCGTTCCCCAGGGAGCCGTCGGGTTGGCCTACCTGCTGGTCATGGCGTCAGTGCTGGTCTTCGTCGTCTTCGTGCACTCGACCGTGCGCTCCATGCGGGTGAGCTATGTCATTCAGGCCGTCTTCGACGAGACACTGGGCGCCATGCACGACATGTTCGTGCCGGCTGCCGCGTATCACGAGGTACCGGAGCCATCCTGGACAACGGCGGCGATCCTGGTTCCCTTCGATCGCGCGGACGCGGTCGTCGACGGCGTCGACGCCCATCACCTGGCCGAGCTGGCGCGCCGGCACGGCTGCGTGTTGCGGCTCCGCGTTCCGGTCGGCACGTACGTGGTGCGAGGCACGCCTCTCATCGAGGTGCACGGCGGCGCTGCTCCCGAGACCCGTCAGCTCCTCGGAGCTCTCGACTGCTTCGCCGTGCGCACGCTCTACCAGGACCCGTGCTACGGCGTCCGGCAGCTCGTCGACATCGCCATCCGAGCGGTGTCGCCGGCGGTCAACGACCCGACGACGGCAGTGCAGACGCTCGACCGCCTGCACGGGATCCTGCGGGCCATCGCCGACCGCCCGGATCCGTCGGGTGTCTCTCTCGACTCGGCCGGATCGGTCCGCCTGGTGGTTCCCGTTCCCGGTTGGACCAGGGTCTTCGATCTGGCCTTCACCGAGATCGCCCTCTATGGCGCCGGCGATCCTCAGATCTCGCGGAAGCTGATGTCGATCTTCGACGATCTCTCGTCGTGCGTGACGGCCGAGAGGCTGGCCGCCATCGACTCGCGGCGCACCTGGCTGCGCAACGAGGTGTCAGGGCGTCATAGCCTCAACGTCGACCAGGTGCTCACGGCGGACCCGCTGGGGCTCGGGTAACGGCCCGGGTCGGGCGAATCAGGTGTCGTAGCCGCCGGTGAAGAAGCTCGGGATCGGGCGTGCCGGCGGGGTCCGGAGGAACGGGCGGACGTGGGTCTCCATCATCTCCTCCAGCACCGGTCCCGCGGTCGGATCGGCCAGGAGGTTGTGGTCCTCGGCAGGGTCCTCGGACAGGTCGAAGAGTTGGCACGGGGCAACGGCGTCCTCGTCGACGACCAGCTTGTAGCGCTCCGTCTCGAACGCAGCGAAGCCCCAGTTCTCACTGACGGTGAGCGAGCGGGACGGCGCGGCGGCAGGATCGAGCACGCCGGCCAGGAGCGAACGCCCCTCGGATCCCGCCACGTCGGGCGCCCCGGCGATGGCGCGCACGGTGGCCGGCACGTCGAGATGCTCCACGAGGGAGTCGATGACGTGGGGAGCGCAGCCCCCCGGCGGACGGACGATCAGCGGGACGCGCACGGCCGGTTCGTACAGGACACACTTGGACATCAGGCCGTGGTTGCCGCCCATCTCGCCGTGGTCGCTGGTGTAGATGATCCACGTCTTCTCCGACATGCCTCTGCGTTCGAGCGCCCCCACGATGTCGCCGACGGCCTGGTCGATGACAGAGATGTCGGCGGCATACGACGTCCGCATGCCGCGGATGGCGTCTTCGGTCATCGACTCGGAATCGGAGAGCCAGAGGAACGCGTTCAAGAGGCCTCCGTAGCGGCCGGTACCTTCGATGACGGGGCGCTGTGTCGAGCTGGGCATGGTGATGTCGACGCCGCGGTACCGCCGCACCGCCTCCGCCGGCGCGTCCCACGGGTCGTGCGGACCCGGGAACCCGACGAAGAGGAAGAACGGCTCCTGGCGCTCGTAGCGCTCGATCCACTGCACCGCCTGCTGCCCGTGCCATGCGTCGACGTACGACTCCAGCGGGATTGGCGTCGGCGTGGCGTCCCACATCGGCACGCACTTGGTGGCGTTCTGGCCGTCTTCGTTCTCACCCTGGTAGCTGCGGTCGGCGATGTGCTTCTTGTAGGCATCGAGCAGGCCGCGACTGGCGAGGGAGTCGGTGTACTTCGTCGGGATCTTGCCGATGAACTTGTCGCCGGTCTCGAAGACCTCGGCGAACCCCAACGCCTCGAGCCGCCCCGCCATGTCGTCGATGTGGGCCACAGTGAGTTGCTCGTCGAGGTAGAGGTGTGCCTTGCCCAGGAGGGCGGTGTGGTAGCCGGCTTCCCGTAGGGCCCAGGCGTATGTCGGGCTGTCGGGCGGGATCTCCGACGAATTCGTGTAGACGCCGTGGTCGCGCACGTAACGCTCCGTCATGAAGGAGGCCCGCGCCGGCATGCACAGCGGGCCCTGACACGAAACCCGCGAGAACCGGGCACCCTGGGCCGCGAGTGCGTCGAGCGAAGGCGTGATCGCGCTCGCGTCTCCCGCGCACCCCATCATGTCGGCCCGATGTTGATCCGACATCACGAGCACGATGTTGGGGGGACCGTCGGCCATGGTGTTGCCTTTCCGTCCGATGAAACGTTGGTATGGGTCGGACGGAAATGATCATCGCATGAAACGTGCTCGGGACGGGTGGGCGGCGTCTTGACCGGCGCAGTGTCGCACTAACCTGTCGCCACCAGCCGCAGAGCGAACCCCTGGAGCACTGCATGCCCTTTGATCTGAAAAAGGTGTTGAACGAGCGCGAGGGTGAGAACTTCAGCCTCCACACCAAGTACATCAACCCCCAGCTCCCGAAGATCCTCGCCCAGATCGAGTTCGACCGCTTCTACGTGAAGGGGGAGGGCTGCTACCTCATCGACGACAAGGGGGACCGCTACCTCGACCTCCTTTCCGGCTTCGGCGTCTTCGCCCTCGGCCGGAGCCATCCAACAATCGTTCGGGCGCTTCACGACGCCCTCGACGCCGATCTGCCCAACCTCGTCCAGATGGACTGCTCCCTCCTCTCGGGCGTCCTGGCGGAGCAACTGGTGGCCCGCTCGCACCCGGGGATCGAGCGCGTCTTCTTCACGAACTCGGGGGCGGAAGCGGTGGAGAGCGCCATCAAGTTCGCCCGGGCGGCGACGAAACGGACCCGCATCCTGTACTGCGATCATGCCTTTCACGGCCTGACCACCGGTGCGCTCGCCCTCAATGGCGGGAAGGAGTTCCGCCAGGGTTTCGGCCCCCTGCTGCCGGGCTGCGAGATGATCCCGTTCGGCGATGCGGCCGCCCTGGCCCGTGAGCTCCGGCGGGGCGACGTGGCGGCGTTCATCGCGGAGCCGATCCAGGGGAAGGGCGTCAACGAGGCCTCGGACGAGTACTGGCAGGAGGCGCAGTCGCTCTGCCGCCGCCACAAGGCGCTCATGATCCTCGATGAGGTGCAGGCCGGTCTCGGGCGTACCGGCACCTTCTTCGGCCACGAGCAGTTCGGCATCACGCCGGACATCATCACGGTGTCGAAGGCGCTGTCCGGTGGCTTCGTGCCCGTCGGGGCCATGCTCTGTACGGCCTCCATTTCCGACGCCGTCTACAGCTCCATGGACAGGGCGGTGGTCCACTCCTCGACCTTCAGCACCAATCAGCTGGCCATGGTGGCGGGACTGGCCACCCTGGCCGCCTTCGACGACGAGGACATCCTCGACCGGGTGCAGCGCACGGGGAAAGCGTTCACCAAAGCGCTCGAGCCGCTCGTCGAACAGTACGAGTTCCTCCACCAGGTGCGCGGCAAGGGGCTGATGATCGGACTGGTCTTCGGTGAGCCCTCGACCCCGGGACTGCGGCGCCGCTTCAAGATGGTCGAGGCGGTCCGACCCGCCCTGTTCTCCCAGATGGTGGTGACACCGCTCTTCCACCGCCACCGCATCCTCACCCAGGTGGCGGCCGACAACATGAACGTCATCAAGCTCCTGCCACCCCTCATTGCGGGCGACGACGAGGTCGAGCTCTTCGCCGACGCACTCGAGGACGTGCTGGCGAGCGCGCAGCGCGGGTCCAGCCTCATCTTCGAGTTCGGCAAGACGATGGCCAAGGGGACGCTGCACCGGACGCGCCTGTGAAGCTCGACTCCGGAGACCGGGTCCTCGTCACCGGGGCCAGTGGGTTCATCGGCTCGGCGGTGACGCGGCAGCTGCTGGCGCGCGAGCTCGAAGTGATCGCGCTGGTGGAACCCGGCGCCGACACCACGAACCTCGAAGGACTCGACGTGAAGCAGGTGGTCGGCGATCTCCGGAGTCGCGACAGCGTGCAGAACGCGGTCAACGGTTGTCGGGCCGTGTTCCACGTGGCCGCGTTGTACCGCTTCTGGGCGCCGGATCCCGAAGCCTTCTACACGATCAACGTCGAGGGAACGAGGAACATCCTCCGCGCCGCGGCCGACACTGGCGTCGAACGGCTGGTCTACACGAGCACCGTCGGCACGCTCGGGCTCGAGCACGTCTCGGGCTCCCGCTCGGCCGACGAGCACTCCTTTCCCGACGTCCGGCATCTCTACGGCTCCTACAAGCGGTCGAAGTACGTGGCCGAGCACGAGGTGCTGCGTGCCATCGCCGAGGGCCTGCCGGCATCACTCGTCCTGCCCACCTTTCCGGTCGGGCCCGGGGATCGCACACCCACGCCGACCGGCAAGCTCGTCCTGGACTTCCTCAACGGCCGCATGCCGGCGTACGTCGACACCGTGCTGAACGTGGCCCACGTGGACGATCTGGCCGCGGGCCAGGTAATGGCGCTCGAGAAGGGCCGGAACGGGCGGAGCTACATCCTGGGCGGCGAAAACCTGACCCTGCAGGAATTACTGGCCGAGCTCGCGCTCCTCACCGGCCTGCCCGCCCCCTACGGCAAGGTGCCGAATTCCCTGGCGCTGGCCGTGGCGGCCGTTTCCGAGCTGGTGGAAGGGCGGCTCCTGCGCCGGCACCCATCCGTGCCGCTCGAGGCGGCGCGGATGTCGACCTCGCGGATGTCCTTCGACATCAGCCGGGCCCGCGAGGAACTGGGCTACGCCCCCCGTCCCGCCGTCGAGGCGCTCGAGGCCTCCGCCCGCTGGTTCGTCGAGACTGGCATGGTCCGCGCGGGCAGGGAGAGCCGGATCCGCTGGTCCTCGCCCCACTGAGGCCGCCGCCGCACCGGGACCCGTCCCGAATCGGGCACACTGGTCTTCGTGGCTCCCCAGTTCATCTACACCATGCGCGGCCTCTCGCGCTTCTACCCGCCCGATCGTGAAGTGCTCAAGGGCATCAACCTCTCCTTCTATCCCGGGGCGAAGATCGGCGTCATCGGCTCGAACGGCTCAGGCAAGTCATCGCTGTTGCGCATCATGGCCGGCGAGGACGACGGGTTCTCGGGAGAGGCCCGGCTGACCCCGGGCTTCACGGTCGGGCACCTGGCTCAGGAGCCGCAGCTCGACGAATCCAAGGACGTGGCCGGAAATGTGGCCGAGGGTGTGGGCGAGGCCAAGCGGCTTGTCGACCGCTACAACGAGGTGTGCGCCGCCTTCGGTGAGCCCGACGCCGACATCGACGCCCTCCTCGTCGAGCAGGCGGACCTGCAGAGCAAGATCGATGCCGCCGGCGCATGGGAGCTCGACCGGACCTTCGAGATCGCGATGGATGCGCTCCGCCTTCCACCAGGCGAGGCCGACGTGCACACCCTCTCGGGCGGCGAACGACGGAGGGTGGCGCTGTGCCGGCTGCTCCTGTCCCAGCCCGACCTCCTCCTGCTGGACGAGCCGACCAACCATCTCGATGCGGAGTCGGTGGCCTGGCTGGAGCGGACGCTGCAGGTCTACCCGGGCACGGTTGTCGCCGTGACCCACGACCGGTACTTCCTCGACAACGTGGCCGGCTGGATCCTCGAGCTCGATCGGGGCGCGGGCATCCCATGGGAGGGCAACTACTCCTCCTGGCTCGAGCAGAAGCAGGCGCGCCTGGCGGTCGAGGAGAAGGCCGACCGCTCCCGCCAGGCCTCGCTCGAGCGCGAGCTCGAGTGGATCCGGATGTCGCCGCGGGCCCGCCAGAGCAAGGGCAAGGCGCGCATCACCGCCTACAACGAATTGGTGACCGAGGCCGAAGCAACCGAGCGGCGCGCCGACAAGGTCGAGCTGACCATTCCGCCCGGCCCGCGGTTGGGCGACCAGGTCGTCGACGCGGCCGACGTCGTGAAGGCGTTCGGCGACCGCCTGCTCATCGACGGCCTCTCGTTCACCCTGCCCCCGGGGGGCATCGTGGGCGTCATCGGTCCCAATGGGGCCGGGAAGACGACTCTCTTCCGGATGATCGTCGGCGAGGAACAACCCGATGCGGGCACTGTGACGACCGGCGCATCGGTGCAGCTGGCCTACGTGGACCAGTCGCGTGCGTCACTGGCACCGGACGCCACGGTCTACGAGGAGATCACGGGTGGTGTGGACCGGATCGTCGTGGGTGGTCGCGAGCTCCACGGCCGCGCCTATGTGGCGGGGTTCGGTTTCAAGGGGAGTGACCAGCAGAAGAAGGTGGGCCAGCTCTCCGGAGGCGAGCGCAACCGGGTGCTGTTGGCCAAGGTCTTGCGCAGTGGCGGCAACGTCCTGCTCCTCGACGAGCCCACCAACGACCTGGACGTCGACACCCTGCGCGCCCTCGAGGACGCCCTGTTGGCGTTCCCCGGTTGTGCCGTCGTCATCAGCCACGACCGCTGGTTCCTCGACCGCATCGCCACCCACGTGCTCGCCTTCGAGGGTGAGTCCGAGGCCCGGTGGTGGGAGGGGAATTTCAGCGACTACGAAGCGGATCGCCACAAGCGGCTCGGGGTGGACGCCGACCAGCCCCACCGCCTGCGCTACAAGCCCCTCGTCCGCGACTGAGACGCCCTGCCCGTCACCCGGCCGGCAGGGTCCACAGGTGGCTCACGTCCTCGTAGGCCCTCGCGCAGGGAGGCCCGTCGGACACCCACAGGCGCGGGACCGCGCGCCCGGACGGCACCCGTACGATGCACGACGACCGCGTCCCGAACGACTCGAGATGGACGCAGCTGGCCGCGTTCGGCCGTTCATCTCCCTCGGGATTGCGATGGTCTGTCAGGACGCGGCGGAACGCCGCCACCATCTCGTCGGCATCGGCCGGTCTCCCGAGCTCTTCCCGCACCAGATCGACCTTGGGCGAGGTCTCGCCGAGCGCCCGGTTCTCGAGCACGTAGATCCCGGGAGGCAGGGTGACGGCCGTGCCCTCGCCGGAGCCGGTGAAGTCGACGAAGAACAGGGCGCGACGGTCTCCGACGAGGAGCCACGACCCGTTGTAGTCGGCCGGGCGGGAAGCGGAGAGGAGCGCGTCGACGGCCGCGGATGCGGTGGGGTGGCGGGCCAGGGCCAGTGGCAGTTCGCCCCGCGATCGCTTGGAAGGATCCTTGGCGTCCCCCAGGGGCTGGTTGGTCAGTCCGGCACAGACGCCGTGCTGGTTGACGGCGAGCCAGGTTCCCCGCGAGAGCTCGTCCCGTCCGCCCACAATGCGGGGTGGGCCCGGCTCGAGCACCGTCGCGGCGATGGACGGTCGCTCCAGGACTTCGTCGCGGTTGGCGCCGACGATCAGCGGCTCTCCCGTCACGACCCGCGACGCCACGACGAGGAGGCACACGCAGGTCACCCTACCGAGCGCCCGCTCGAGGGGGTTCGGACCGCTCGCTGGTGCACCCCCCGTGGCAGGCAACGGGCTACCGTCTGGGGATGCGGATGCGGATGCTCTCGATCGCCATGGCGGCCACCGTCGGTCTCGGGGCACTGCTGGCTTTGCCGGCCGTGCCCGCGTCGGGAAGGTCGACCCCGAATCTCAACGCGCTCGACGAACACGATCAACAAGGCCAAGCATTTGACCTACTACGCGCAGTACACCTCCGACGACGGCACCAACCAGGCGACGAGTGTCACGATCGCCCAGGCTCCGCCCAAGTCGAATTTCTCCAGTGCCTCGGGCAGTGTGATCAACACCGGCAAGACCACGTACTACTGCGGGACTTCGGGGAGCAGCGGGAACTCCGGCGACACCGGCAACTCCGGCACTCGGCAACTCCGGCAACTCCGGCTCGACGCCCGCCACGACCTGCGTGGCCTCCAAGGGCTCCAATCCGTTGCTGGGGCTCGAGAACCTCTTCAGTCCGACCGTCGCCCTCGCTCTGTTCGCGGAAGCCAAGAACAGCGCCGTCGCCCGAGCCCTCGGCCTCAAGGTGACGTCCTCGACGGCGACGTACGCCGGGCAGCCCTCGACCTGCGTGTCCGTCTCCGTTCGCGGCAAGTCGAGCAAGTACTGCGTCACCAAGCAGGGGATCCTTTCGTACTCCGGCTCGTCGACCTCGTCGAGCTCTTTCAAACTGACCAAGTACTCGACGAAGCCGCCCGCCAGCCTCTTCGCCGTGCCCACCGGCGCGACCATCTCCACGCTGCCCGGGGGCGCATCCATCCCGTAAGTGTCGGGCCGATGGGACAACAGCGACGTCCCGCGCGGGGCGGCCTATGACCGGCGGTTCCAGGATCTGGAGGCCGCCGGCATGGACATGCACGGTGAGGCGGCCCTGGTGACCTCCTACCGGCCCGGGTCCGTCCTCGATGCGGGCTGTGGCACCGGCCGGGTCGCCATCGAGCTGAGCCGGCGCGGCCACGACGTCGTGGGGGTGGATCTCGACGAAGCCATGCTCGAATCGGCCCGAGCCAAAGCACCCGACCTGACCTGGGTGCAGGGCGACCTGGCCGATCCCGGGCTGGACTTCGGGCAGACCTTCGACCTGGTGGTCATGGCCGGCAACGTCCTGATCTTCGTCCAGCCCGGTTCCGAGGGTCAGGTCATCGACAATGCCTCCCGCTGGCTGCGCCCGGGTGGCCACTTCGTGACGGGCTATTCCTTGACCTCGAAGCCGGGCCAGGGCGGCTTCGGTCCCCGCCAGCACGACACGCTGGCCGCCCGGGCCGGCCTCGTGCTGCAGGACCGCTGGTCGACCTGGGACAAGCGCCCCTTCTCGCCCGACGACAGCTACGCCGTAGCGGTGCACCGACGGGAGATCTGAGCCCCCTGACGCCGCACCGCGCAACGGAGCACCAACTCTGCCGCCCTCTGGTGCACCGAACGTGCAACACATGAGCGTTTCGTTAGGCTCAGGAACATGGGAACTGAGGACCTCGATCCGATCGATCACCACATCATCGAATTGCTCTCGCAGAACGCCCGTCGGACGATGGCCGACATCGGCGAGCAGGTTTCGCTGTCTGCCTCCGCCGTGACCAGGCGGATCGAGCGCCTGGAGCGCACAGGGGTGATCGCCGGCTACACCGTGGTGGTCGATCACCGCAAGGCCGGGCGCCCGATCCAGGCCTTCACCGAGGTGCGCTTCGCCGGCACCGCCGACCTGCAGGAGATAAAGGAAACGGCGATGCAGCTCTCCGAGGTGCAGGCCGTGTTCACCACGGCCGGCGATCCCGATGCCCTCGTGTGGCTCCAGGTCCCTGATGTCGAACGGCTCGGCCAGGTGATCGAGCAGCTGCGCCGCCGCGGCCGCGTCACGGGCACCAAGACGCTGATCGTGCTCGATACGTGGTCGCGCCACCGGGCGCTCGAGGCGAACGGCCTTCCGGCTCACAGCTAGTGCGGGGGCGCGTAGGCACAGTCACGACGACGCTCTTCACCGTCGTTGCAGTCTCACTCCTCGCGTCGGGATGCGGCCAGAGCACGGGGTCGTCGGGCGCGCCGACGACCACCACGACCACGCGTGCCGCCACCACGACCACGGTCGGACCGGCCGGCACATGGTCCAAGGCGCTCAAGGTCGCGGCCCGATGGCAACCTGTCCGTCGTCTCGTGCGTCGTGCCCTCGTCCTGCGTCATGGGCTCCACGACCGGACAGACCTACCGGCTGGTGTTCGACAAGGTCGCCCCCCTCGGGGCGGCCGTACCCACGCCGTCGCCGCAGGGCGCGTCCTACATCTCGTGCGCCGGCACGAACTTCTGTGCCGCCGCGCCGAACCTCAACCAGGTGGCCGTGCTCAACGGGTCGACCTGGCAGGCTCCCGCCACCATCTCGGCCGCGCAGGGCATCACGGCGATCGACTGCACCGGGCCCACCTTCTGCATCACGATCGACGGCGAGGGGAACTCGTTCGCCTTCAACGGCAGCACATGGTCCGGAAACATCGGTGCCTGGGGGGCGGCCAACCAGATCTCCTGCGTGTCGTCGACGTTCTGCGTCGCCGCCGAGGGCGGGCCATCGGTGTTCAACGGTCACATGTGGACCCAGCCGGGCGACGTCGACAGCCAGGGCCAGCTCAACGCGGTCTCCTGCGCCACGACGACGTTCTGCGTCATCGTCGACAGCAACGGAGCGGTCCTGAACTGGAATGGGGCGACCTTTTCGGCTCCGGCATCGATCGCCACCGAGCCGCCCCTCACCGGCACCAACGCGTCGGGCCTGACCGCCGTCTCGTGTCCCACCACCACCTTCTGCCGGGCCGTCGACTCCCTCGGTCGGGTCTTCGCCTGGAACGGCACGGCGTGGAGTGCGGGCACCCTCATCGACGGCGCCCACGCGCTCACGAGCATCTCGTGCCCCACGGTGTCCTACTGCGTGGCGGTGGACCGGTCGGGCAACGCCTTCGTCTCCGCCTGACGGGAGTTCACGCCAACAGATCGTCCAGCCAGTCGAAGGCGGCCGTCCAGAACACGATCGCTGCCATCCCCTCGCAGTGTCCCTCGGCGCCCTCGGCCTTGGTGAACAACCGGAACGTCTTGGGACACGTCAGCGGGACCGAGGAGATCCGCCTACCAGGGCGCGAGGACGGGCGGCTCGCCGCGCCCGATCAACCAGGACAAGATACCGGCGGGGTCACTCCGTTCGGCCAGACGGGGTAGCTCCTTCGGCAGCCAGACCTCCACCAGTGCAGGCGGCAACGGGACCGGCCCCAGGCCGAGATCGCCGTGATGCACCACCACTTCGCGCCAGCGCGACAACACGGCGTCGCGTGACGTCTCCACGACACCGCGCGATGTCCGCGACGGAGCGTCCCAGGCGCCCGGGGGGAGGTCGGCCATGACCAGTGCCACGGCGTGCGACGTGTGCTCGACGTCGAGCACCAGCTCGTCGGCGGGGCGCCCGGCGCCGGCGTCGATGTCAGCGGAACGCTGCGCCAGGCCGCCGGGGTACTGGTCGCGCAGCTCGCCCTGGGCCGCACCCTCCAGCCGCCACACGACGCTGTCGGCGTTGCGGGCGATGTGGGTCAGCACGTGGCCGACGGTCCAACCGGGCAGCAGGCTCGGTCCGCGCGCAGCGTCGTCGTGCAGGTCGGCGAGGGCGCGCAGCAACGTCGCCTGGGCGGCCAGGCAGCCGTCGACGAGAGCCGCCGGCGCGCCGGACTCCTCACGAGTCACGAGGGGGGAATGGTCGACTGCCCGTCCAGCATGTCCGCCATGACGGCCCGGATGAATCCGTCGGCCTCCTCTGTCATGCCGCCGGCCACCCCGCCGTAGATGGCGCCCGAGCGCGGTGCCTCGTCCGCGTGCTCCTTGGCGTAGGTCACCGCATCGGCCAGGTCCACCGCGAACTCGGGTGCCACCTGGGGCTGGGTCTGCGGACGCGTGACCGCCATGTGCAGCGCGTTGGGGTATTGCTGACCGTTGAAGCGCCAACCCCTGGTCCGCATGAAGTCGTTCACGTGGTAGATGTCGAACTCGTCGGAGGTGAAGGAGAAGAGGAACGTCGGCCGGCCGACCAGCCGCAGTTCGGGGTGCGACAGCACGGCCTCCTGCATGGCCGTCGACGTCTCGAAGATCTCGCGCGCGTAGTGCAGGTAGCCAGCGTGCCCGTACTGCACCATGGCGGCCCACGTGGCGGCAATGAGGCCGCCCGACCGCGAGCCCTCCATGCCGGGCGAGGTGTACTTCCCGCCGCTCCAGTCCGTCAGGTAGAAGTACTGGGCGTTGCGCAGAGCCTTCGAGCGGAAGCTCAGGACCGACGACCCCTTGAAGGCGTAGCCGTACTTGTGGGTGTCGGCCGACATGGAGGTCACGCCCGGCACCGAGTAGTCGAAGGGCGGGATGTCGTACCCGAGCTCGCGGCCGTAGGGCAGGATGAATCCGCCGAGGCAGGAATCGACGTGGAGCCCGACCCCGCGCTCGAGGGCGAGGTCGGACAGGTCGCCGATCGGGTCCACGGTGCCGTAGCCGTAGTTGCAGGCCGAACCGATGAGCGCGACGGTCTGATCGTCGACGTTGTCGCGCACCCAGTCCACGTCGACCTGTGTGGTGACGGGGTCGATCGGCGCCCGGCGCAGCTCCACCCCGAACAGGTGGCACGCCTTGTCGAAGGCCGGGTGGGCCGTCTCGGGCTTGATGACGTTCGGCCGGGTCACGCCGCGGGTCTGGGCGGCGTGCTCGCGGTAGGCCAGGATCGCGTGCAGGATGCTGCCAGTCCCCCCGGTGGTCACCAGCCCGCAGGGATCGTCGCCGGCGGCCCGCGCCACATCCCCGGAGTGCAGGTCCAGCGTCATGGCGATGATCTCGGCCTCGAACTTCGTGGCGCTGGGGCACATGTCCCGTTGGAGGACGTTGACGTGGGCGAACAGGCCGAAGGCCTGGTTCATGAAGTGGTAGTGGTCGTGATCGCCGCAATACATCGTGCCCGAGCACTTGCCGGTCTCCCAGAAGGCGTCCTCCTCGGTGGCCATGGTCCGGAGCTCGGCCAGAACCTCTTCCCGGCTCATGCCCTTTTCCGGGAGCACCCGGTTGATGGCGAAGCGGTCGGCGTAGGGGTAGTCGCTCATCGGTGCTGGGCCTCCTTGGGGCGACGGATGCGGGAGCCGACGTCGGGATCCTCGGCCGTCGCAACCGAGACTATTCAATTGGGCGAATCTGGCGAATCAATCGGGTCGATCTGGCGAACACCCCGGTGGGCGATGATGTCGCCATGCACCGGCCCCAGGCCTTCTCGTCGCTGCACGGCTATCAGCGCGCCTGGGCCGCAGCCGACCTGACGGGGGGGCTGATGCTCCTGGTCATCGCCGTTCCAGAGCAGCTGGCCACCTCCCGACTGGCCGGCATGCCGCCCATCACGGGCTTCTATGCGTTCGTGGCCGGCACGGTCCTGTTCGCGCTGCTGGGCTCCAACCCGCAGATGTCGGTCGGGGCCGATTCGACCATCGCTCCACTCTTTGCCACCGGCGTGTCGGCCCTCGCGCTCACCGGCTCGGCGCACTACGTCGAGCTGGTGGCGATCCTGGCCGTGATGGTCGGCCTGCTGGTGATGCTGGTCAGCATCCTGCGTCTCGGGTGGATCGCTGAATTCCTGTCGACCCCGATCGTGACCGGCTTCCTGTCCGGAGTGGCGGTGATCATCGTCATCCACCAGCTCCCCGACCTCCTGGGCCTCCCCGCGGGGACAGGCTCGAACCCGCACCGCGTCGGCAGCCTCTTCAGCCACCTCGACGAGGTGAACGGGTGGACGCTGGCCATCGGCGTCGGCGTGCTGGTCGTCATGTTCGTGTGCGCCCACCTCAGTCGCCGGATCCCGGGCGGGCTCATCGGGTTGGTGGGCTCCACGGCGCTCGTCGCTGCGCTCGGCCTGCAGTCGCACGGCGTCGCCGTGCTCGGCACCATCCAGGGCGGGACTCGACATATCGGGCTGAGCGGGGTGTCGTGGTCCACCCTCCAGAGCCTGGCCCCGCTGGCCGCCGTGGTGGCGTTGGTGGTGGTGACACAGACGGCGGCCACCACCCGGGCGTTCGCCGACAAGGGCGGCTACGACGCTGACGCCGGGCGCGATTTCCTCGCCGTGGGCGCGGGGAGCGTGGTGGCCGGCCTGGTGGGCTCCTTCCCCGTCGACGCCAGCCCGCCCCGCACCGGAGCCGTCGTCACGGCGGGGGGCCGCACGCAGGCCGGCGCCCTCGGGGCGGCACTCGTGGTCTTGTTGCTCATCCCCGTGGCCAACATCCTCGAGGACGTCCCGCTCACGACGCTGGCGGCCATCCTCATCTACGTGGCGCTCCGGCTGTTCAAGCCGGGTGACCTGCGCGCCATCGCCCGATTCGATCCGTTCGAGTTCGGACTCACGACGGTGACGCTGCTGGCGGTTGTGCTCATAGGGGTGGAACAAGGCATCGCGGTCGCGGTCGGGTTGGCCATCTTGGACCGCGTCCGGTTGAGCGCCCAACCGCAGCTCCATGTGCTCGGGCGTATCCCCAGCTCGACCAGCTGGGCGCCCCTCTCCAAGCAATTCCCCGCGGCCGAGGTCCCTGGCGTCCTCGTCCTCTTGTTCGCCACCCCGCTCTGGTACGCCAACGCGGTGCACTTCCGCGATGAGGTGGTGGGTGCACTGGAGCGCGCGCCCGACACCCGCATCCTCGTCCTCGACACGCTCGGCATGTCCGACGTGGACTTCACCGGGTCACGAGCGCTGGGCCACGTGCTCGATGCCTGCGAGCGCGCCCACGTCGCCTACGGCGTGGCACGCGCGGGTGACCACCTGCGCGACATGCTCCAGCGCGGCGGATTGGCCCAACGCATCGGCGACCACCACTTCTACCAAAGCGTCAACGAGGCGGTCACCGCGTTGGCGGATGAATCGCCGTCGCCTCCCTGAGCGGGAGGGCTCACCCCTCGCTCCAACGCCTAGAGCGTGCCGAGTTCCAACTCCGCCCGTATCGGCAGGTGGTCGGAGCCGGAGTGGGGGAAGACGACGCCGGCGACGGGGCGGACGGCGCCGCGCACGAGGATGTGGTCGATCTGACTGTGGGGTCGCCAGGAGGGCCAGCTGCGGCCGATCACCGCGCGCCGCCAGCCGCGCATGAACAACTGGACGACGGGCCCCCACGAGTTCATGTCCCCGGCCACCACAGCGTCCGGCCTGGCCTCGGTGCGCAACCGGCGCCGGAGCTCAGCGAAGTTGCGCGGCGAGCCGTAGAGCAGGTGTGACATGTGGATCCCGGCGACGGAGATCGGGCGGCCGTCGACCGTCAGGTCGACCACAATGGCGGCTCGCCGCAACCGGTCGGCTCGCAGGAGATGCAGCTGCAGAACGCGACTGGTCTCGATCGGGAGCTCGGGGCGCACCAGGACGGCGATCCCCATGCTGCCCGGCTCGGCTTCCTGCCAGCGCGTCAGGGAATCGACGCCCCGGTGCAAGGGGCGGATGCCGTCGATGAAGAGCGCCCGGTTGCGGTCGCGCATGCTGGGCTGGGCGATCCACGTATGGTCGGCATCGGACTGGGGTTGAATGCGGCGACCCGTACCGAGCGCGTGGGCGACCACTTGGTAGCCCAGATGGCGCGCCGCCAGCTCCGCTTGTCCGCCGCCCGGGTCTCCCTCGGCCGTCCAGGTCTCCTCGAGCACGACGACGTCGGCGTCCAGCGCCGCGATAGCGGCGACGTAGTCGTAGGGCCTGCCCCACCCGTCCATCCCGCAGTGCATGTTGAAGTTGGCGACGCTGAGCACGGTCGCCAGACGATAGGCGAGTTGGAAACCGGTTGGTACGATCGTCGCGGTGGCAACGGGGGACGGATACCTGACCCGAAGGCTGCAGCCGTTCACCACCACGATCTTCGCCACGATGTCCGAGTTGGCGGCGGCCACCGGCTCGGTCAACCTCGGTCAGGGCTTTCCCGACACCGACGGGCCCGAGGAATTGCGCGAAGTGGCGGTGGACGCCATACGCCAAGGCCGCAACCAGTACCCCCCGGGCAACGGCATCCCCGAGCTCCGTCAGGCCGTGGCGGACCACCAGCGGGCCTGGTACGGCCTGGCGCTGAACGCGGACAACGAGGTGCTCGTGACCGTCGGGGCCACGGAGGCCATTGCCGCCACACTGCTGGCCCTCTGCGAGCCCGGCGACGAGGTCGTCATGTTCGAGCCGACCTATGACTCGTACGCCGCCAGCGCAGCCATGGCCGGCGCCACGCCGCGCCTCGTCCGCCTGCACCCGCCCGACTGGCATTTCGACGCCGACGAGCTGGCCGCTGCCGTCGGCCCCCGCACCAAGATGCTGCTGCTGAATTCGCCCCACAACCCGACCGGCAAGGTGTTCTCCGCCGGGGAGTTGGGTCAGATCGCCGCCCTGTGCCGGACCCACGACCTCCTGGCGGTGACCGACGAGGTCTACGAGCACCTCGTCTTCGACGGATCGCACATGCCGCTGGCCACCCTGCCCGGCATGGGGGAGCGCACCCTGACCATCTCCTCCGGTGGCAAGACGTTCTCCTTCACCGGATGGAAGGTGGGCTGGGTCAGCGGACCGGCACCGCTGGTGTCCGCCGTACGCGCCGCCAAGCAGTTCTTGACCTACACGAGCCCGGCCCCGTTCCAGCTGGCCGTTGCCCGGGGCCTCGGATTCGCGCCCGACGCCATCGGACGTCCGGCCAGGGAGCTCAGGGCGAGGAGGGACCAGCTCTGCAACGGGCTCGCTGCGCTCGGCTACGAGGTCTTCCGGCCGGCGGCGACGTACTTCGCCACGACCGACATTGCGCCGGTGGCACCGGGCCTGAGCGCGGAGGAGTTCTGTCTGGCCCTCCCCGGGCGCTGCGGAGTGGTGGCCATTCCGAGCTCGGTCTTCTACGACCCCGCCGAACCCGACGCGGGCCGGACCCTGGTGCGCTGGGCTTTTTGCAAGCGCGCCGCCGTCTTGGAAGATGCCCTGTCCCGCTTAGCATCGAAGCCGTCATGACGATCCCGATCATCTGGGTCGACGCCTTCAGTGCCGTGGCCTTCGGGGGCAACCCGGCGGCCGTCTGCCTCCTGCGCGAGCCGCTCGAGGACACGCGCATGCAATCCCTCGCCTTCGAGCTCGGCATCGCCGAGACGGCGTACCTCACGCCCACGGACGACCCGACCACCTTCGGCCTCCGTTGGTTCTCGCCGGCCGTCGAGATCGACCTGTGCGGCCACGCCACATTGGCCTCGGCCCATGCGCTGCGTGAGGCGGGCATCGTCGACGGCACGGCGTCCCTGACGTTTCACACCCGCAGCGGCCCGCTGCGCGCCGCCTTCGCCGGCGACACCGTCGAGCTCGATTTCCCGGCCGACCCGATGATCCCGGCCCCGGTGCCCGCTCCTTTGCGCGAGCAATGGCCCGGAGCCGTCGTGGCCAGCGGTCAGACCGCCTTCTTCACGTTCGTAGCGCTCTCCTCCGCCGAGGGGGTGCGCAGCTACGAGCCCGACCTCGCCGCCATCGCCTCCACCGGGGCCAAGGCGTTGCTCCTGACGGCCGCCGCCGCGCCAGGCTCGGGTGCGGACTACGTGCTGCGCGTCTTCGGGCCCAACGTGGGGATCGACGAGGACCCGGCGACGGGGTCGGCCCAGTGCTCCGCCGGCCCCTATTGGGCTGCTGCGCTCGGACGCGCCGACCTGGTCGCCCACCAGCTCTCCGGGCGCGGGGCCACGCTGTTCGTGCGCCCCGAAGGGGAGCGGGTCTCCATTGCGGGGCACGCGACCACGGTGCTGACCGGCGAGCTGTGCTAGGGATGCGAGTGATGGGGAATCCGGCCATGGGTGCCACGACGGAGGACCTGCGCATCCTGGTGGAGGGTCATGAGCCGGCCTCCCCGCGAGAAGTGACAGCCCGGAAGCGTTTCCTGTCCGAGCTGGCTCAGCTCAGTGCCCCGTGTGACGAGCACGCCGGACCGACGCACGTGACGGCGTCGGGCATCGTCGTCGGCCGGCGCGGCACGGTGTTGCACCGGCACAAGCGCCTTGGCATCTGGATGCAGCCGGGCGGTCACATTGACGCCGGCGAGCGACCCGAGGAGGCGGCCCTGCGCGAAGCCACCGAGGAGCTCGGCCTTGCCGTTGCGCATCCGACGTCGGGACCTTTGCTCCTCCACGTCGACGTCCACGAGGCGGCGCTCGGGCACACGCATCTCGACCTGCGCTACCTACTGCTCGGCGCGGACACGGACCCGATGCCCCCACCGGACGAGAGCCCCGATGCTCGTTGGTGTAGCTGGGAGGAGGCCGAACGGATGGCTGATCCCGCACTGATCGACGCCCTGCCCCTGGCCCGGGCGGCGTATGAGGCCTTGGTGTGACCGAGACTCTGACGCACCTGCTCGCCGTCCAGGACCTCGATACCTCCATCACGCAGCTGCAGCACCGGCGCGACGCGTTGAGGGAGTCGTCGGGCCTCGCCAGCGTGGAAGCTCAGCTCGCGTCGCTCGAAGCGGAGCGGGCCGACGCCGCGGCGCGGCGCAGCGTGCTGACCGCCACGCAGAAGGATCTCGAGGGTCAGATCGCTGCCATCAACGAGCGCCGCAGCGTCGTTGAGAAGCGGATGTACGCCGCCACCAGCTCCTCGGGCCGCGATCTGCAGGCCATGAACGAAGAGGTGCAGCACCTGACCGAACGTCGGGCCGAGTTCGAGGAGCTCGAGCTGGTGGCCATGCTCGAGCAAGACCCCATCGACGCCGAGCTGGCCGGGCTGCGCGAGCGCGCCGCCCCGCTCGAGGCGCAGGCGGCCGAGCTCCGGGCGAAGGTGGCCGAGGATCAGGTGGAGATCGACGCGGCGCTCGCCGAAGCGACCGACTCCCGCGGCGCTGAAGCGGCTCTCCTGCCCCAGGCACTCGCCGACCGCTACGAGACCCTGCGGGCTCGCCTCAAGGGAACGGGTGCGGCGCGCCTGGTCGGCAGCCACTGCGGCGGCTGTCACCTCGAGCTGTCGTCGGTGGAGGTCGAGAAGATCCACGCCCTGCCACCGGGCGAGGTGGCCACGTGCGAGCAGTGTGGCCGCATCCTCGTCCCGACCTGATCGTGCTGATCCTGGTGCGGCACGGTGAGTCGGTGGCCAACGCCCAGGGCTTGCTGCTCGGCCGCACCGACGTCGAACTGACCGAAACCGGCCGCGCCCAGGCGATGGGCGCCCGCTCCCTTCTCTACGACCCGGTGGTAGAGGTGCGTGCAAGTCCGCTGCGCCGGGCGCGGGACACGGCCGAGCTGCTCGCCTTGGGCCCGCCCGTCGCGATCGACGAGCGCTGGATCGAGGTCGACTACGGCGAGTTCGAATGCCAGCCGCTGGGCGGCATCCCGGCCGAGGTCTGGCGGCGCTGGCAGCACGACAGGGACTTCCGCCCCGAGGGCGGCGAGACCCTGGCGGAGGTCGACCGGCGGGTCGCCGGGGCCTGCGAGGAGCTGTTCGCGACGGAAGGGGCCGGAGCCCGGCGATCCGACGGCGACATCGTCGTGGTGAGTCACGTGAGCCCGATCAAGGCGGCCGTGGCCTGGGCTCTCGGGACGGTCGACCTCTACTGGCGCCTCCACCTGCGCACGGCCTCGGTGACGCGCATCGGCTGGAACCGAAACGCGCCGATCCTGCACGGCTTCAACGAGGTCGCTGTGGCGTCCGCCCACTCCTGAGCGCCACAATCACCCCGTGCCTGACGATCCGCCCACGCTCGCCTCGCTGCGTCCGCCGCCCGACTCGGTGGAGGATCCGGTGCACCGGCGCACCATCACCATGGAGGTGTACCAGCGCGGCGACTACTTCGCCGTGGTGGGGACGCTCCATGACGAGCGCCCCTGGGCCGGGGGCGACTACTCCCCGCGGCATCTCCACTTCATGGACCTGGGCCTCGTCGTACGCCGGTCCGACATGACGATTGTCGACGCCGCCGCCGACATGCAGACGTTCCCTCACGCCGAGTGCACGGACATTGCACCGAGCTTCCGCGACCTGATCGGCCTGTCGGTGGCGCGGGGCTACTCCGGCGCGGTCCAGGAGCGCTTCGGCCGCCAGCGTGGCTGTAGCCACCTGGAGTTCCTGGCCCGGGCGATCGGTCCGGTGGTGATCCAGGGCGTCACCTCGTCGGCCGCCTGGGAAGTGGAGAGGGGCGAGGGCGAGCACCCGATGCGCGAAGGCGGTTTCTCGTTCCTGTCCAACACGTGTCATGTCTGGACCGAGGACGGTCCGGGCGCGCAGAAGATCGAGCTCGGCTGGCGGCCGGGCCTGCTCGGGTATCCGGCTCCCGCCGTCGCCGACGTGCGCCGCGGCCTGGCCGAGGAGCCTGACGACTGACGAGGTGGCTACGACGCCGTCGGCGCTGTGCCGACGGCGGTGCCGGGTCGCCTGCTGAGCGCGGCGCCGGCACAGAGCCTCTCGAGCATGAGGGTCATGACCTTCCTGGCCCCGCGCACGGGGAGGCCGGACGTGGTCCGGAGGCGTTCCCAGGCCTCCCACGACGTCCCGGTGTCCATGGCTCCGAGACAGTCGCCGCGGATGCTCGCCGGCAGTGCCGCCAGTTCGGCGCCGAAGGTGGACTGGAGATCTTGCAGGAAGAGGCTGTCGGCGGTGGCCAGCGCCTGCCGGATGGCGGGCGACGTCGGGGCGTGACAGACCAGGGCACGGCGGATCTCCGAGGTCTCCTCGAACAGAGCGGCCCGGTGCGCCACCGTCCGTTCGATCCGGGTCGACAGCGACAGCTCGGGGGACAATTGCGGCATGTCCGCCCACTGGCGCCGCAGCAGCAAAGCAGCGACGAACCTGTAGAGGTCGTCCATGTCGGTGAAGTGGTGGAAGACGAGACGCAACGACACGTCGGCCCGCCGTGCCACCGCCTTCGCCGTCGGGTCGGGATCCCCGGAGCGCAGCAACTCCATGAGGGCCTCGGCGACATTGCGACGGGTTCGTTGTCCCCGGGCCAACCGGCCGTCTCGGGCCGGCTCCTCCAGCGCCACGAGCGCCGCCAGGTCGAGCGCCGGCAGTTCGCGGCTCGATGGCGCCGGATCCCCCGAAGTCCGGCGCATCGCCCGCCCCACCGGCCGTTGCCGCGGCGCCTGCATTCACTGCGTTCCCCTTTCCTCTCAATGGAAGAATCCAACGGGGGCTCCGGACTTGCGCTCCGCCGGCAAGTTGCACCGGATCCACCACAACCGGCTCGCGACTGCGCCACGTGCCGCACCGGCGCAGCGTCAGGAGCGGCACATCCCGGTTCGGACGCGGCTTCCGTGCGCGGTTGGCACAACGGAGACACAACTCGGCGACCCGCGACCCGCCCGGCCCGCCGTGCGGGGGACCGCTCAGGTTTGGGGCAAGACGACGCGTCCGGCCTCGAGCGTCACCACGGTGTCGCACCGGGCCGCCTCGTGGGCCCGGTGGGTGATGACCAGGACGCTCCGCTCTCCGGCGGCCGCCAGCACGCCTCCGATGAGCTCCTCCGCCAGGCTGGGGTCGAGCCCGCTGGTGGGCTCGTCGAGCACCAGGAGCGAACCGGGCGCCAGCAGGGCGCGGGCGACCGCAAGGCGTCGGCGTTCGCCCCCGGACAGAGCGACACCGTCCTCGCCGACCGGCGTGTCCAGACCGCGGGGGAGCGCCGCCACCCAGGCGTCGAGGCGGGCGATGTGCAGCGAGGCGGCGACGTCCTCGTCGGTGGCGTCGGGCCGGCCGAGCACGAGGTTGGATCGCACCGTGCCGGCGAAGAGCTGCGCCCGCTGGTCGGCCAGCGCGCAGGCGGCGCGCACGTCGGCTTGGCGCAGGTCGCGCACGTCGGTGTCGCCGACCGACAGCATGCCGTCCTCCAGCGGCCAGTAGCGGAGCAGCGCGGTCACGAGGCTCGACTTGCCGGCGCCGCTCGACCCCGTCACCGCGACCCTGGCGCCGGCCGGGACGCGCATGCTCACGCCGTCGAGGGCGCGGGGAAGGTCGGGGTCGTAGCGCAACGCCGCGTCGGCGAACACGACCTCGGGCACACCGGCCGGGAGAAGGACCGGGTCGGCGGGGTCGTGGAGGGGAACGGGCACATCCTCCAGAGCGAAGAGGCGCTCGGCCGCGGCCCGGACCTCCAACGCCCGCGCCACGGCGATGGGGACACCCGGCACTGTCTCGAAGGTGGCCAGTGCGGCGAGCGGCAGCACGGCCACCATGACCTGGCCGAGGTGGTGGGCGTGGACGGCGGCTACCCCGGTGGCGAGCACGGCCGTGACGGCGACGGCGAGACAGACCTGCAGGAGCACCGTCGTCGCCGTGCTCAGGCGGGCGTGGCGCCCCTCGAGGGCGTCGGAACGGCGACCGAGTTCCTCGACGGCATGCAGGAGGCGGGCATCGGCGCCGAAGGCGAGGAGCTCCGGCGCCCCGCTCAGTGCGTCGACGACCTGGGCTGAAAGCGAGCCGGCCAAGGCGGCCACCTCCTGGTCCCCGCCCCGACGCCAGGTGAGGAGCGCGGGCACGGTCAGGGCGACCAGCAGCGGGAGTCCGAGGGCCAGGGCCGCCCACGGAAGGATGACGCCGACGGCCACGGTTCCGATGACGGCCGCACCTGTGGCGACCGCGACCGGGAGCAGGGTGCGCAGGTAGAGGTCCTGCAGTGCATCGACGTCGTCGACGGCGCGGGCTAGCAGATCGCCACTGCGCCATCCGGCCAATGCGGCGGGCACCCGTGGGGAGAGGCAGTCGTAGAGCCACAGACGCCAGCGCGTCAGCGCACGCAGGGCCGCGTCGTGGCCGACGAGGCGTTCGGCGTACCGCAACGGCCCCCGGAGGAAGGCCAGCACCTCGACCGCGGCCAGGATGCCGACGAGCGCCGAAAGACCGGGCCGCAGCGCGGCCCGACCGACCACGTAACCCGAACCGGCCAACAGGCCGATGGTCGCTGCGGCCGCAGCGAGGCCGAGCAGTCCGGCCAGAGCCAACCGCCCGTACGGCGTGCCGGGCTCGGCCAGAACGCGCCGGAGCGGTCCCCGGGCCCGGCTCACGGCGAGACCGCCAGGGGGAGGCCGACTGGTGTCGGCAGCGTCACGACGGTGTCGAAGTGCGGGAGGAGCAGGGGCTCGTGCGCTGCGACCACGACGGTGCGCCCGATCAGCCACGGCTCGATCGCCGGGGCGAGACGCGTCACGGTCGGCGGGTCGAGTGCGGCAGTGGGTTCGTCGAGCAGCAGGATGGGAGCGGGGCGGAGGAGGGCGCGGGCGAGAGCCACGCGCTGGCGCTCGCCTGAGCTCAACGTCAGGCCATCGTGGCCGACTGCCGTGGCCAGCCCGGCCGGGACGTTGGCCAACAGATCGGCCAACCCGACGGCATGGAGCACCCGCGTCAGCTCCTCGTCGGGGGCCTCGGGGGCGCCCAGCCGGAGGTTCTCGGCCAGCGTCGCATTGAAGAGGTGCGGCCGTTGCGGCAGCCACGAGAAATGGGCCCGCCAGTCGGCGACGTCCTCGGCGGCGCTGCTGCGCCCGTCGAAGGCCATGGTGCCCTCGGTGGGCTCGACGAACCGCAACAAGGCGGCCAGTACTGTCGACTTGCCGGACCCCGAGGACCCGGTGAGGGCCAGGCGGGTCGCCGGCCCCGCCTGCAGCGAGAGACCGGCCAACGCGGGGCGGTCCCGATGCTCGTAGCGCACGACGAGACCTCGGAGCGCCAGGCCGGAACGATCGGCACTGTCGACGGCAGCACCCATCATCCGTGTGTCCGCCGCGCCTTTCGCCGCTGCCGCAGCCGTCGTGTCCGTCGTCTCCGCCGTCGCCGCCACCGTCGCCGCTGCCGCGGTCGGCACGATGGTCCCGAGCACCTCGACGACCCTCGCCGCCGCCGCCTGACCCTCGGTGCTGGCGTGGAACTCGGCGCCGGCCCGACGCAGGGGAATGAAGATCTCCGGGGCGACCAGGAGGACCGCCATCGCGGTGTGCAGATCGAGCTCACCCCACAACAGGCGGAGCCCGAGGACCATGGCGACGAACCCGACCCCGAAGCCGGCGAGCATGTCCATGGACAGTGCGGAGAGGAAGGCGACGCGCAGCGTGCGCATGGTGGCGACGCGCACGCCTTCGGTGGCTGCCTCCACCTCCCGGCGGCCCTGTGACTCGCGGCCGAAGGCGCGCAGGGTCGGCAGTCCCTCAATGAGCTGCAGGATCCGACCGGCGAGCGAGCCGAGTCGGCGCCATTGGCGTTCCGAGCGCGTTGTCGCCTCGCGGCCGAACGCGATCATGGTCACCGGCACCGCCAGAACCAGGGCGATGACCACGACGAACGAGAGCCAATCCTGCGTGGCCACCCAGACCAGCAGGAGCGCCGGGATCACCGCGGCTGCGGCGGCCTGAGGGAGATAGCGCGCGTAGTAGGTGTGCAACGAGCGCAGACCTCTGGTGGCGGTGAGCGAGAGCTCGCCCGGGCGCTCACCCCCGAGCCAGTTCGGCCCCAGTGCGAGGGCGTGCTCGAGGAGTTGTCTCCTGAGTGTGGCGACGACGCGGTCGGCGGCGCCCAGGGCGGAGAGGTCGCCGGCACCGTGGAGGCCGGCGCGGACGAGGATGGCGAGGCCGAGGACGACGATGGCGGGCGTCACCGAGCTCAGCGATGCGTGGTGCAACAGCGAGCGGTCGACGACGGAGGCCAGTGCCACGGCCTGCACGACGATCGCCGCCGCGCTCACGACGGCGAGCGCCACGGCAATGCGTGCGACCCGCCTCAGCCCGGGCACCCGGGCCGCCAGATCTGGGTCGACCAGCCGAGGCCGGCTCCGCGGGGGGTTTGCGATCACAGGCTGAATGTCGTGTCCTTCACCGAGACCGCTCGGCCGATCAGGCCTTCGGTGACGGCGAGGCGAGCGGTCCTCTCATCTTCGCAGGTGGCGGCCGTGCGGGTCCCATCCGCCAGGTCGGCCACGATGGCCGTGCGGACGGGGTCGAAGCCCTCGTCCCCGCCATACGTCACCGTGAAGGACGCCACCGTGGCCGCCGTGGCTTCGGTCGGTGGGGTCTCGACCACCGGCACGACCTCGGTTGCCGCCGTGGTCTCGGCGGCCATGTCGGCCCGCAGCGCCTCCCCACGTCCGGCCGGCGGCGTGGCCGACCAGACGGCGAGCCCGGGTTTGGAGAGCATGCCCGACACCGTGCTCAGAAGGCCCTGGGCGTCCGGCTCGGCGCGCAGGCGCTGACCGAGCAGCCGCAGCGACTGCACCACGAAGTGGTTGAACGGTCCGCCGGCGAAGGCCATGCCGCCGCTCAGCGTGGGGGTGCCGGCGGGGGAGAGCCCCAGCGCACGTTGCTGCACCCGGACGGCGGCGGGGAAGCAGGAGTAGACCTCGGCGAGCCCGAGCTCGCTGAGCGGCCGGCCGAGGTGGAGCGCGGCGGCGCGGCCCAGCACCTCCATGGCCGGCCACCGGTCCAGTCGGCGCCGGGCCGTGAGCGTCACCGCCGCCGACGAGTGCAGCGCCACGTGGGGGAAGAGCCAGCGTTCGGCCGGGATGCCGGCGGCACGGGCCCGGTCGGCGGAACAGACCAGGAGGGCCGACGCCTGGTTGACGGTCCACTGACTGGCGTGCCACCGGTTGTAGGGGAAGGCGAGAGGCCGGTTGTGCGGGCCCGGTGTCGCGATGGCGTCTGCGTCACGCGGCTCGGGAAACGCCGCCTCGGGGTTGTGCACGGCCACGCCGTTCATGCGCGCCCACAAGGCGGCGATCTCGTTGCGCTGACGGACCGGCGGGAGTTCCAGCGCGGCAGCCAGCGCGTTCTCGATGAGCGCGTATTGCTGCGCCACCGGCCACACGATTCCCGCCGCCCGCTCCACCGGGGCCACGAAGTCCGGCGGCCTGGTGAGCACCTCGTCTGGCGGCCTGTCCTCGTCGTCGCCCGCGCTGCCACCGTCGCGCTCCCACGCCCGCGCCTCGCCACCGACGACGATGACGATGTCCGCCCGCCCGCCTGCGACCAACTGCAGCGCGTGGTTGATGACCTCTTGTTGAGAGACGCCGATCTCGCACAAGAGCGTGTGCGCCTGGGGCGAGCCGACGCGTCGAGCCACCGTGCGGGCCGGGTCGGCGAGCGACCAGCTGCCCTGCGGCACCGCCATGCAGTCGATGCGTCCGAGGAGGCCGGCCGCGGCGCCGCCGGCGTCTGCCGCCGCCGCAGTGACCGCCTCGGTCATGAGATCGACCAGTGGTGCGGGCTCGCTGGCGGCGCCGAGCCCCACCAGAACGGGGAGGCGCGGGTCGAGCGAGCGCATCGGTCCGGCCACGACGGCCGATGCTACGGTCCCGCCATGGCCAATGGCGAAGCGGGCAGGTGGGAAGCGGAACTGGCGGATTTCACCAAGGAATCCTTCGAGGCCGACGGGAAACGGCGCGACGTCTTCCGAATCGGGACCGGTCCCGCGGTCATCGTCATCAGCGAGATCCCCGGCATCACCCCGTTGGTGGCCCAGTTCGGCCGGCGGGTCGCCGCGGCGGGCTGCACGGCCGTCCTGCCGGTGGTGTTCGGGGACCCGGGGCGCCCGGCGACGGCGGGCTACGCGCTGCAGTCCATCGGGCCTGCCTGCGTCTCCCGCGAGTTCTCCGCCTTCGCCTTGAAGCGGACCAGCCCGATCACGGTGTGGCTGCGCAAGCTCGCCGCCCAGGAGCACGAGCGCTGCGGCGGCCCCGGTGTCGGTGTGGTCGGCATGTGCTTCACCGGGGGCTTCGCGCTGGCCATGATGGTCGACGACATCGTGCTGGCGCCGGTGCTGAGCCAGCCGTCGCTGCCGTTCCCGCTCTCCAAGAAGTTCAAGGCGGACATCGGTATCTCGGACGGGGACTTGGTCCGGGTCAAGGAGCGGACGGCGGCGGGGACGTGCCTGCTCGGCTTGCGCTTCACCAACGACCCCTTCTGCTTCGAGGAGCGCTTCGAGACACTGCGCCGCGAGCTCGGTGACGCCTTCATTGCCGTGGAGATCGACTCGGCACCGGGCAATCCCCACGGTCACCCGAAGAAGGCGCACTCCGTGCTGACGGAGCATCTGGTCGACGAAGAGGGCACGCCGACGCGCGCCGCGCTCGACCAGACGCTGGCCTTCTTCCGCGAGAAGCTCGGTGTGGGTTCGGGCCCCGGCCCGCGGCCGGGCACGCACACGCCCTAGCCGGGTCGATCAGGCCGTCGCCGGGCTGATCAGGCCCGGGCCGCCAGGATCTCGTCGCAGACGCGCTCACCCGAGCGCACCGCACCATCCATGGCGCCGTACGACGTCGAGGCCGTCTCGGTGCCGGCCCAGTGCACGCGGCCGACGGGCTCACGCAGCCGCCGCCCGTACTGGGTCAGCACACCCGTGGGGAAGTGGCCCATGGAGCAGCCGCGGGTCCACTGCTCCTGAGCCCAGTTCTGCTCGAGGACCTCGAGAGGGGAGGCGGCCCGTGGTCCGAGGCGCCGGGTGAGCATGCGCACGAACACGTCGCGGCGTTCCGCCTCGCCGAGCTCGGCCAGGGCCCGGGCTCGCGGCCCGGCCGAGTACCCGGCCACCACCCCCTGGCCGTGGTTGGGTTGGGATGTGTCGAGGGTGACCTCGATGTCGTCGTCGGTGGCGACCGAGGCGCCGGAGACCCCGTCGTTCCGCCAGAACGGCTCGTCGTAGACGGCGACCATCTTGACCTCTGTGCCGGCCGGCACCTGGTGGATGAGCAGCGCGTGATCGGCCGGCAGCACCGGGTCGAAGCGGATGCCCGCGGCCAGCGCACGCGGCAGGGCCAGGACGGCACGCCGGGCCGAGACCGTGTGCCCGGAGCCGTGCACCCTGACCCGGTCATCCTCGACATCGACGCCAACGACCGGCGTCCCCAGCACGACCGCCGCGCCGAGCTCGGCCGCCATCGCATCGGGAACTCGCCCTACCCCGCCTTCGAACTGGGCGTCCTGGTAGCCGCCCGCCACCGTCATGAGCGACTCGATACCGCCCGCCGACCGCGCCAGGAAGAGCCAATTGAGGAACGAGACCTCGGAGAGGTCGGCGGCGAAGCAGGCCCGCACCGTGGCCGCGATCAGGTCGCGGGCGAGCCGGGTCGGCACGTGCGCCGCGCTGAGCCAGGCCTGTACCGACAGCGCGTCCCAGTCGCCCGCCTTCGGTGCGTCCCACGGCGCCTCGACCGGCACCTTCTTGGCCATGGCGTTCATGCGCGCAATGGCCTGGCCCGCACTCAGGAGCGCCACCGGGCTGATACGCGGGATGTCGCCGCGGTAGCGGCGGACCTTCCCGCCGGTGGCGAGCACGTTGTCGCCCTCGACGAAGGTCTTGAAGGTGGCGACGCCCATTTCCTTGGTCAGGGCGTGCATGCGGTCGTGGTGCGGGCCGACGAAGCAAGCCCCCATGTCGACCGGCACCCCGTCGCGGCTCGTCCGGGTCCAGACGCGCCCGCCGACGCGGTCCCGCGCCTCGAGGACGACGACCGAGCGCCCGGCCTGGTTCAGGCGCCGGGCCGCGGTGAGCCCGGCCAGCCCCGCCCCGACGATGCAGACGTCGGCTTCCCGCGTGCTCGTCCCGGTCCCGGCATTCGCGCCCATGGCCCCTCCTCGGTCAGCCCGAGGGTAACATGCGTGCGGCCCGCATGTAAATGTCCGGAGGAGGCGACGCGGTGAGCACCACGACGGCGGCGAACAGACCGCGCCAGACCCAGGCGGCCCGGTCCGCCCGTACCCGCGGCGCCCTCCTGCAGGCGGCGCGGGAGCTCTTCGCCGAGAAGGGCTTCGCCGCCACCGGCCGCGACGAGATCGCCGAACGGGCCGGCGTGACCCGGGGGGCGCTGTACCACCACTTCGCCTCCAAGACCGAGGTGGCGGCGGGCGTGCTCGAGCAGCTCGAAGGCGAGCTGGTGGCGCTGGTGGTGGCGGCCGCTCGCGAGGGCACCGGTGTACGGGACCAGCTGCACCGGGGCTGCCGCGCCTACATGGACGCGTGCGCCGACCCCACCATGGCCCGGATCCTGGCTGACGCGCCGGCGGTGCTCGGGATCGAGGCGTGCCGTGCCCTCGATGCGGTGGCCTGCGCCCCCCTGCTGGCCGAGGTCTTTGCCCGGGCCGACGAGGAGCGGATCGCGGTGCCCGGTGACCCGGAGGTGGCCGCCGCCCTGCTGCTGGGCTTCCTCAACGAGGCGGCCGGACTCATCGCCGCCGCACCCGAGGACATCGCCCTGCGCCGGCGGGTCGGCGACACGGTCGACGAGTTCATCACGCGACTCTTCGGTTGACGCCGTGGGACCCGCGGCCCCCCTTTGAGTGGCGCCAATGCTGACCCGATGCAGGACGGTGTCCCGACCCGATGCAGGACGGTGTCCTGACCCGATGCACGATGGTGTCCTGAAGCGACGCCGGACAGTGGCCGGCGCGGGAGTGACGCGGGGACGTCAGCCCGTCGTCGATGCGGGCGAGCCCTTCAGATCCTGGACGATCTGCTTGAGGTCGGCGCGACCTTTCTCGAGCGCTCCACTGGCCGCACCGATCGAAGCCCTGGACGCGCCCAGGAGGGCGTTGTCGGCGTTCCACTGCGCCGGCGTGAAGGCGAGCACCGTCGACGCCAGGCCGTTCGTGGCGTTGGTGGCGGCACCGATCTGGCTGTTGAGGTCACTGATTAGTGGTTGCAGCGCGGCCTGGTTGGCCGGCGTGACCCGGGCCTGCGCCTTCGTCGCATCGGCAGTGAGGTTCGGGATGGCGGTCGTCGTGGCGCGGTCGGCGCCCGCCGCGATCCGGGAAGCGGGCAGTACCAGCGCGTAGACGCGGTAGCTGGTGAAGATCGTCCCGAAGTCGTGCGCCGCCTGCTGCACCGTGGGATCTCCTTGAACGGTGGTGTTGAGCTGTTGCAGCGGCGTGGTGTCGGCGCCGAGGTACGAGGCCAGTCCGGCTCCGCTCGTGCCCAGGTCCTTGGCCCCGTTGAGCTTGGCGATCGCCGCGTTGAGGGCGTTGACCCGGTCGCTGATGTCCGTGGCCGCCCTGGTTTTGATGCCGGCCAGGGTCGTCGCTTCGGGCGATCCCGAGGTCGTGGCGCCGCCGACGGCGCCCGTCGTGGCACTGAACACAGCCCCCGAGGCCAAAATGATGGCTCCGAGTCCGATGCGGCGCAGACGCGCATGCGACATGCGTGCTCCTTTCGTCCGTGCCCACAGCAGTGGAGTCCGGGCGAATTCATGGTGTGCCGCCTGAGTGAACCCGGTGTTCGGCAATCGTGATGGTTCTGTAAGGGGATCCCCCAGTCCGGCCATTCGGTGCGCACGAGATGGGAGGCTAGGGCGGTGAGCGCGGACAACGGGACCGTGGTCGTCGTCGAGGACGACCCCCACATCGCCGACCTGGTGGACCTCTACCTGCGCCGGGAGGGTTTCCGCGTCCTGCTGGCCGGTGACGCGGAGAAGGGCCTGGAGGTCCTCGCGCTGGAAGACCCGTGCATCGTCATCCTGGACGTCGGTCTCCCGGGCGCCCGCGACGGCTTCGACGTCTGCCGAGCCATCCGCGCCCGCAGCACCGTCCCCGTGCTCTTCCTCACGGCGCGCGATGACGAGGTGGATCGCATTCTGGGGTTGGAGCTGGGTGCCGACGACTATGTGGTCAAGCCGTTCTCGCCCCGGGAGTTGGTGGCGCGGGTGCGGGCCATTCTGCGGCGCACACGGGAGGGACCCGCACCGCAAGAGGTCGTCGCGGTGGGCGAAGTGGAGGTCGACCTGCGCCGCCGCGAGGCCCGCCGGTCCGGCGAGGTCGTGGCACTCACCACCCGCGAGTTCGACCTGCTGGCCTTCCTGGCCAACAACGTCGGTCTCGCCCTGTCGCGCCAACAACTCCTCGACGGCGTGTGGGGTCCCGATTGGTACGGCGACGAACGGACGGTCGACGTCCACGTGGCCCAGCTGCGCAAGAAGCTCGGAACCGAACTCCCCCTGGCCACCGTCTGGGGCGTCGGCTACCGGTTCGGCTGACGATGCGCCGCCGCCTCATGCTGGCCATGGTCGGCCTGGTGGCTGTCGTGCTCGTCATCGCCGGCGCGGGCAGCCTGATCCTGACCCGAAACGCAGCGCGTCACCAGGCGGAGCAGCAGTTGGTCTCCGAGGTGGACTCCCTCACCTCGTCGACGATCAGCTCGAAGTCACTGGCGGTGCTGAGAGTCATCCGGAAGACTCTGACGCTCGAAGACGCCGACGTCATTGCGATCGACCGGTTCGGCGCCGTGCACGCAAAGCTGCCGGAGGGTCTCACCGCCCAGGACATCGACGTGGCCGCCGTGCAGTCGGGACAGACAACGTCGGGGCGAAAGGGCAACACCGTGTATGCGGTAGCGCCTGTCACGCTCTCCCAGCAGGAGCTCGCGCATCTCCGGGCCAAGACGCACGTCGCGTTCGAGGGGACGTTCGCCGTGCTGCTGACCCGGAACGTCGGCGGCCTCGGCCCGAGCTGGGGGTACTTCATCGTGGCCGGCGGAGCGGCCCTGTTCATCTCCGCCCTGGTGGCCTGGCAGATGTCGCGCCGCATGGCCCGCCCGCTGGTGGAGGCCATGGAAGCGACGGGCCGGATCGCGTCCGGCGAGCTCGACAGTCGGGTCCCGGTCCGTCCGAACGACTACCCCGAGTTCGCCTCGCTGGCGGGCTCCATCAACGGCATGGCCCAGAGCCTGGAGGACGGTCGCACCCGTGAGCGTCAACTCCTCCTTGCGGTCTCCCACGACCTGCGTACCCCGCTCACGTCCATCCGTGGCTTCGCCGAGGCCATCCATGACGGGGCGATCGATGACAACGCCCGGGCGGCGGACGTCATCATCGCCGAGTCTCGGCGGCTGGAACGTCTCGTCGGTGACCTGCTGGATCTCACCAAGCTCGAGGCCCACCAGACGTCGATCGCGCTGCGCCCGACCGACGCCACCGAGGTGGTCCTGACGACCGCCGAGGGGTTCCGCCCCGCTGCCGCGAAGAGCGGGCTGGCCATTGTGCTGCAGGTACCCGGACATGAGGGCGTGGCGCCTGCAGGCCCGCCGCGTCCCGTGGTGGCCGACCCGGACCGGCTGGCGCAGCTCCTGGCCAACCTCTTGGAGAACGCCATGACCTTCGCCCGCTCCAGCGTGATCGTGGGACTGACGGAGGACCTCGAGTCCGGGTTGTGCGCCATTACGGTGGACGACGACGGACCTGGGATCGCGTCCGGGGACCTGCAAAAGGTGTTCGAGCGTTTCTACCGCGCGGACCGGGGCCCGAAGCGCCAGATGGGGTCCGGGCTCGGCCTGGCGATCGTGGCCGAGCTGGCGGCGGCCATGGGGGGCACCGTGCGCGCCGAGTCGCCGATCAACGACCGCGGGGGGTCGCGCTTCGTGGTGACCCTGCGCCAGTGGCAGGCGCCGACCGACCTTGCTGCACAGCAGCTCCCGTCAGGCGTCTGACTCGCCCGTGTTCAGGGCTGCGGTTGGGTCGGCGAGACGACGACGAGGACGCGGTACGTGGCGGCGTATGCGCCCACGCCGACAACGACGGCCAGCGCGAACGCGGCAGGGATCTTGGTGCGCCGCAGGAGCATGGAGGACGACGCTTCGGGCGCGGAGCGGCGGTCCCGGCCTCGCCGACGAGGGTGACCGTGGGGAGGCCCACAGGGAATTGTCGGCAGGAGCAGAACAGGGTCAGACCCGAGGGCCGCCTGCCTGCTCATCTATCCCGACCAGGGCTGATCGCACCCGGGCCTGCGGGATACTCCGCCCCCAGCAGCACCCGTCGTCAGGTCCAGGGCTGGTTTCCGTTCGAGCCCGGTATGGCAAGCTTCCGGGCCATCGTGAGGACTCCGAGGGAGGGGCGCGACCCACTGTGATGATCGAAGCCAGGACGATGTCTCGGGTCCCACCCGCGGCCGCCTGATGGGAGGGCTCACGAAGGCCGACCAGGCGATGTGGGAGGAGGACGGGTGGTGCCTCGTACGCGGCCTGCTGCCACCCGAGATGGTCGCCGCGGCCCGGGCGGTCTTGCCCGGCCTGGTCCCGACGGCGGACGAGTTCGCCGACGATGTGGACCCGGCGCGCAACGAGCCCTTCCGGGTCGATTCGCATCGTGTCATGCCGCGCTTCCCCTTCGACCAGAGCGCGCTGAATGACATCGTCGTGCACGACCAAGTCATCGACCTGGCGGAGCAGCTGCTCGGCGTTGCCGACCTCCGGCTCTACCAGGCGATGCTGAGCGCGAAGTACGGGGAGGGCGCGCTGAGCGACGAGCAGCTCCTGCACGTCGACTTCGGGAACCACACCCTGGTCGTGCCCCGTCACGATCCCGGCTACCAGCAGTTGGAGATGTTCGTCTACCTGAGCGACGTGACGCCCGAGACGGGGGCGACCCGAATGCTGTCGCGGCGGCTGACCACCGAGGTCCCGGTGGAGCGGACCTACTTGAGCCAGACGGACTACGCCGACCTGTACGCGGTCGAGATCCCCGCCGCCGGCCCGGCCGGTTCGATCCTGGCCTATCGCCCCGACGTCTTCCACCGGGGGGTGCGGATGACGGTGCCGGGGACGGCGCGGTTCATGGTGCACGTCTCCTACAAGCCAGGCGCCACCGACTGGCTCGGCTCGCACGGGTTGCCGAGCGCCGGCGAGGACATGTCGTGGTACCGGTTCGTCCAGCACGCCAGTGAGCGTCAACTGACCGTGCTCGGGTTCCCGCCACCGGGCCATCCCTATTGGACCGCGCAGACCCTGGCCGGCGTCGCCGCGCGCTACCCGATGCTCGACCTCTCACCTTGGCGTGACGCCGCCGGGGAGTTCGTCGGCGGTGGGGCGTGACCGCCGACGAACCGTGGTGGAAGACCGGCGTCCTCTATCAGATCTATCCGCGTTCCTTCGCCGACAGCAACGGCGACGGTATCGGCGACATCCCGGGCATCATCGAGCATCTTGACCACCTCGCCTGCCTCGGCGTCGACGGCATCTGGCTCTCACCGGTGACGGTCTCGCCCAACGCCGACTGGGGTTACGACGTCTCGGACTTCTGTGCCATCGCACCCGAATTCGGGACGATGGAGGACTTCGACCGTTTGGTGGCGGAGGCGGCCAGTCGCGACATCCGTGTCCTCATGGACATCGTGCCCAACCACACCAGCGAGGAGCACCCGTGGTTCGTCGACGCGCGCTCGTCGCGTTCGGCCGCCCATCGGGATTGGTACGTCTGGGCCGACGGCAAGGAGGGCGGGGAGCTGCCCAACAACTGGGTCAGCAGCTTCGGCGGTCCGGGCTGGACCCTCGACGAGACCTCGGGGCAGTACTACTTCCACAACCACCTGCAGGAGCAGCCCGACCTCAACTGGTGGAACGAGGAGGTGCGCGCCACGTTCGACGACATCTTCCGCTTCTGGTCCGATCGGGGCGTCGCCGGATTCCGCATAGACGTCTGCAACGTGATCATCAAGGATGCCGAGCTCCGCGACAACCCCCCGGCCACCGAGGACGACGACTTCGAGACGCAGATGTTCGGCCAGCGCAGCGTGTACAACGCGAACCGACCGGAGGTGCACGAGGTGATCAGGCGCTGGCGGCGTCTGGCTGACGGCTACGACGAGGGCCGACTCCTGATCGGGGAGACGCCGGTCCCGATCGACAAGCTGGTGGAGTTCTACGGCAACGGTTCCGACGAGCTGGGGCTCGCGTTCAATTTCAACTTCATCAGCGCGCCCTTCCGGGCTCCCGAGATGCGGGCCATCGTGGAAGAGACCGAGGCGGCACTGCCGGTGGATGCCTGGCCGGCGTGGACGGGCTCCAACCACGACATGTTCCGTTTCCCCACCCGCTGGGCCGAGGACGACCCGGCCCGGATCCGCTTGGCGCTGCTCATGTTGCTGAGCCTGCGCGGCACGCCGGTCCTCTACCAGGGCGACGAGATCGGCATGGGCAACGTCGCCTTGGCCCAGGAAGACCTGCGCGACCCACTCGGGGTCCGCTTCTATCCGTACTACGAGGGGCGAGACGCCGGCCGCACGCCCATGCAGTGGAGCGATCGCCCGGGGGGCGGCTTCACCGACGCCGTCCGGTCGTGGCTCCCGCTCGGAGACATCGCCGCGGCCAACGTCGAGGCGCAGCGGGACGACCCGGGTTCTGTCATGGCACTCTGCCGCGACGTCATCGCCTTCCGACGCCGCCATCCGGACTTCAGCTCGGGTGCCACCACGACGGTGGCGACACCCGAGCAGGCGTGGGCCTGGACGCGGGGCACGCGCCACGTGGTCGCGCTCAACATGTCGGGGGAGCCGCTCGTCCTTCCCGGGCTGCCCGGCACCATTCAGATCTGCACCGATCGTGCCCGCGATCTCCATGCGGTCGGAGGTGATCTCCGTCTGGCGCCGTTCGAGGGGGTGATCCTCGAGCGCACGTAGGGTCGGGTCGGCATCCACAATCACAACGGAGGAACAACTGCATGGAACGTCTCACCGACAAGGTCGCGATCGTCACCGGGGGCGGCGGAGGCATCGGCGGGGCGACCGCGCGCGCGTTGGCCCGGGAGGGCGCTTCGGTGCTCGTCGTCGACATCGACCGGTCAGCCGCCGAACGGGTGACGAAGGGGATCGCGGAAGCAGGCGGCCGCGCCCAGGCCTTCGAGGCCGACCTGTCCGACGAAGCACAGGTCGTCGCCACCATTGCCGCCACCACGACCACCTTCGGCCGCCTGGACGTGCTGCACAACAACGCGGCGCTCACCGACTCGGATTTCCTGACTCGTGACACCGCGGTGACCGACCTGTCCCTCGACGTCTGGCAGCGCACGATGGAGGTGAATCTGCAGAGCCAGATGCTCACCTGCAAGCACGCGGTGCCCGAGATGGTGCGTGGCGGCGGAGGCTCCATCATCAACATGTCGTCGGGCGCGTCGCTCAAGGGCGACCGCACCCGGACCGCCTACGGGGTCTTCAAGGCGGGCGTCAACGCGCTGTCGATGTACGTGGCGACGAGCCACGGGAAGCAAGGGATCCGGGTCAACACGATCCTCCCCGGCCTCATCATCACGGACGCCGTGCGGGCCCATCTCGACGAGAAGATGGTGGCCAACCTCGGCAAGGCGGTCCTCACGCGGTCCGTGGGCCAACCGGACGACATTGCGGACGTCGTCGTCTTCCTCGCCTCCGACGAGTCGCGGTACATCACGGGGCAGATGATCGCTGTTGACGGCGGCATGGGAGCCCACGTCGGGCTCGGAGACGGCTGATCGAATCCGAGGAGAAAATCGCTACGTCGAGGGGCCCAGGACGTAGTCGCCCCTCGTCGCGTGGTGGTACCAGCCGCTTGCCGCGTGCGTCCCACCGTCGACGTGGATGGTCTGGCCGGTCACGTAGCTCGACAGCTCGCTGGCCAGGAAGATGGCGGCGCCCGCCATCTCGTCGACGTGCCCGGCTCTGCCCATGGGCACGGTGAGGCCGAAGCGTCCGTCGGTGTCCGGCGCGATGGCGGCGATGCCTTCGGTCATGGTGATGTCCGGTGCGAGCGCGTTGACCCGGATGCCAAGGTGCGCCAGCTCGAGCGCGGCGGTCTTGGTGTAGTTGATGACCCCGGCCTTGGCCGCGGCGTACGCGGCGTAGCCGGGCGCAGCTCGCACGCCCTCGATGGAGGTCACGCTCATGATGCTGCCGCCCATCTCGTGCTCGACCATGACGCGCGCCACCCGCTGCGTGCAAAGGATGACGTGCTTGAGATTGGCCCGGTAGAGGGCGTCCCACCCGTTCTCGGTGGTCTCGAGAAGCGGCGACGAAAAGACGCCGCCGGCGTTGTTGACGAGGATGCTGACCGGACCGAGCTCGGCGACCGTGCGCTCCAGAGCGCGGTCGACCTCGGCCGAGTCGCGGACGTCGGTCGGCAGGGACAGGCCGCCGACTTCTTCCGCCGCGGCGGCACAGGTCTCGGCGTTCATCTCCCAGATCGCGACCTTTGCACCGAAGGCGGCGAAACCATTGGCGATGCCGCGGCCGATACCGGAGCCGCCGCCAGTGACGACGGCGACACGGTCTGTCAAGAGCACTGCGGATGGGTCAAGAGGCACGCAGCGACGTTACAGTAGGCAGGTCACCATACGAACGAGGTCTTCGGGAAGTGGCCCGGAGATGGATGGGGGTTTTCTGCACATGCCGAGAATTGAGCCGATTCCGTTTGAGGAGATGACGCCGGAGGTTCGCGGCATCATCGAAGAAGGAGTGGCTGCGGGGACCTACGCCACGCCTGTCCCGCTGCAGATCTTCGCCTACAAGACGTCACAGATCATGATGGTCAACATGGCGCGGCAGGGCTACGGGAAGAACACGCTGCTCGGCGGACGCATCACGGAGCTGCTGCGCATCCGCAGCGCGCAGCTCGGCGAATGCCAGCCCTGCAGCCAGTCGAGGAAGCACGACTCCATCTCGGACGAGGACGTCGCCTGCCTCATCGCTCCCGGCCACGGCGGCGAGCTGACGGAACAGGAGCGGCTCGCCGTGGAGTTCCTCGACCTTCTCTCCGCCGACCACCACGCCATCGACGACGAGACCTATCGCAAGCTCGGCGAGCACTTCACGTCGGCGCAGATCGTGGAGCTCGGATTTGCCTGTGCCAACGCCATGGGACTGCACCGCTTCCTGCACACGCTCGACCTCTACGGCACCGGCGAGCCCGTCATTCCCTACAGCCCCGACCAGGTCGACGCCGCCAAGCCCGACGAGCAGCTCCTGCAGGCATCGGCATGAGCCAGACGGTCCTGGTGACCGGCGCCACCGGACTGGCCGGCGCCAACATCTGCAAGCTCCTGACCGAGCGGGGTGACCACGTCCGGGCGCTCGCCCGGGAGACAGCGGACACGGCCCCGCTGGCGGCGCTCGGTGTCGAGGTGGTCACGGGCGACGTCACCGATGCCGACGCCGTCGTGCGGGCGGCCCGGGGGGCGGACTCCGCCATTCACTGCGCCGCGCTGCTGGGCGGGGCCAGTCAGAACCTCGCCGACTTCGAGGCCGTGAACATCAACGGGACGAAGAACGTCCTCGATGCGGCTGAGGCCGTCGATTTAGGACGAGTGGTGGCCGTGAGCACCGGCACGTTCTTCGACACCGCCGGCGGGCTCGACAGGGAGGACGCACCCGTCACGAAGGAGCCGAGCTCCGATCCCTACACCATCACCAAGATGGCAGCCTTCCTCGACGCCATGTCGCGCGCCGAGAAGGGCCGGGATGTCGTCAGCACGCATCCGGGAGCGATCTTCGGTCCGTCGCCGGTGGCCAGCAACGCACTCGGCGCCACGAGCTTCAACCGCGTGCTGCTGTCCGCCGCCCGCGGGCGCATCGAGCGCTACCTGAAGTTCCCCGTGAGTTGGGTGTACGGCGAGGACATCGCCCGCGGGTGCATCCTGGCGCTGGACAAGGGGGTCTCCGGCGAGCGTTACATGCTCGACGGCCGACCGGAAGATGTCGTCAGTATCGCCAACGCCTGCAACCGCATGGGTCAGCTGGCCGGTCTCGACCATGAAGTCGTCGACATCGAGCCCTCCGACGACCCCGAGTTGGCCAAGGTGTTCGGGCCGACGCTGGTGGCCATTGCCGAGAAGGCGGCCAAGGCGCGGCCGGACCGGCGCAAGCTGGAGGACTCGAAGACCTACAAGCGGCTGGGATACAGCCCGATCAGCCTCGACGATGGGTTGGCGACGACGCTCGAGTGGTTCAAGGGAATCGGCAAGCTCGACCGCCGATAGGTCACGACCTGTTCGTGTGGTACCCCGCGACCATGTCCGTGACATCGAGTCCGCTGGGAGGTCCCGATGCCCTGTCGATGCTGGCCGGCAGGCCCCTCTTGGTTGCCCTGCTCGCCAGCCACTCCGCGAGGTGTCCGTAGCATGCACGCCGATCCGCCGAGGTGAGCGGGCCACGATGGATCGCGGTCACGTACCCCCAGAGGTACTCCGCGTACAACCGCGCCAGGGGGTGCCGCAGTCGGCTCGCACGCCTTCGATCCATGTTCGTGCAGCGGGCGCGCATTGCCGCGTAGGCCCGCTCGGCTTGCTGTGGGTGGTCACGGCGGAAGTAGAGCCACTCTGGCACCACGTGGAACGGCCCGTACAGGCTGAGCGCGGCAACAATCGTGTGTTCCGCATGGTGGTAGCTGTTGAGCGGCATGACCTTTCGGAGTGTGCTCGTGCGGATCACGGCGTAGATGTCGTCGCCTCCACTCCCGAAGAGGGTGCTCCGAAAGCGCTCGGGCGCCAGTGCCGCATCCGTGGCGAGCGGGTACACGGGTGCGGCGAAAACGGCATCTGATGCGTCGATATGAGCCGTCCAGGAGTGTGCGAGGACGACGTCAGGGTGCTGGTCGAGCGCCTCCACGCAGCGTTCGAGGAGCTCTCGGGCGTAGAGATCGTCGTAGGACGCCCATTTGAAGAGCTCCCCTCGAGCTTCCGCGACGACGAAGTTGTGGTTCGGTGACAGGCCGATGTTGCGAGCTTGGCGGTAGTAACGGACTCTGGCGTCCCGCTCCTCGTAGTGCCGGCAGATTTCGGAGGTGTCGTCGGTTGACGCGTTGTCCGAGATGATCAGCTCGAAGTCCTCGTAGCTCTGACCGAGCAGAGCATTCAGGGAGTCGGCGAGGTACCGCCCACCGTTGTAGACGGGAAGACCGATACTCAGGCGGGGCGCCGCGCTCATAGGGGCCGGTCCTCCGAGCAGGACGGGCATTTCATGCTTGGTTGTCGAGGACGCGAGGACGAGACGGGCACCACGTGTACGAGGCACGTCGGCCAAACGGTGATACGCGACAGGTGCCGGGGCAGGGCGGGCGGCCCGCAGGTCCAGTGCGGCCCGTCATGCAGCCGCTTACCACCTGCGAGAGATCCAAGGGTCAACGCAATGCCGCCGCCGCGTCCTGAAGAGACAGGGCCTGATGGTCCCGCTTCGACACGACGCCCACTGGGAGAGGCCACGGAATCCCCAAGTCGGGGTCATCGAAGCGTAGGGCAACGTCCTCCGAGGGATCGTGCGGGCGGTCGATCCGATAGGAGACGTCGGCGACGTCCGTCAGTGCCTGGAATCCGTGGGCGCACCCGTTGGGGATGTACAGCGACTTCTGTCCGTCCCCATCCAGTTCAAAGCTCTGCCAGTTCCGGTAGGTCGGCGAGCTTGGCCGCAGGTCGACGACCACGTCGAAGACCGCCCCGTAGGAGCATCGCACGAGCTTCGCCTCCCCGCCCCCACGCCGGATGTGGAGCCCGCGCACCACGCCACGGACGGACCGCGAGACGCTGTCCTGAGCGAACCCATTCGGGTCTATTCCGGCCTCACGCGCAACGGCGGCGTCGAACGTCCGGGAGAAGAAGCCTCGATCGTCGACGATCGGTGCGGGGACGAACAGCAGTGCTCCAGCGATCCGCTCGACCGGGTCGACTCTCAACGCCGCTGCCCCGCGCTCGGGTCCGCCATGGTCACGCCACGATGCCAGCCGTTCTCGCGACGGTCCCCGCAGCCAGGTGTGCTCAGCACCCTCAACCCCGTGGTCTCGCCGAGCACACAAAGAAGTACTCGACCGCCAGCTTGGACGTGACGCGGGGAAGGTTGGGGGTGAAGCCCCTGTTCATCGCTTTCGTCACTGGACGAACCGGTTGGGAATGACTCCAGTTCAGCGCCGTCGCCACTTGACGTTCGATGACGAATTCCTGCTCGAGGCCGGCGCGGAATGCCGCCGGTCGCTGCACGTTGGTGTAGGCCCAGTAGATGGATGGACGTCGGTGGTCGAAATTCTGGTAGGTCAGAATGAATTTCCCACCCGGGTTCAGGATCTTCGCGATGTCGCGAAACTTTTCCTCCTGGGCGCCTCCGAGGTATTCGAAGAGCCCCTGGGCGAGGACGACGTCGAAAGAGCGGCCGTCGAACGCGATGGGGTTCAGGAGGATGTCGACTTCGCGGAGATTGGGCGCAGGCGTCTCGATCGAAATGTCGATGCCGAAATAGTCGATACTCGGCTTGAGCAGCGGTCGGAGCGAGCCACGGGCGCAGCCCACATCGAGCAGGGTGCAGGGGCCGGCCGGCACCATGTCGTTGATGAGCCGGGCGGATTTCTCGAGTCGGAAGTGCGGAGCGTCGAATTTGTGGTGCTCCTGGCCCCAGAAGTCCCTGATGGATTGGTCGGCCTCATTGGGCGGAGTCATTTCGCGGCGCTCCGCTCCACCAATCGCAAGTGTCGAGAGTCTGGAGTACTTGGGTGGGCGCCCGGACGGTGCCCATTGCCGCTGGAGCCGAGGAGTGTCGCAAGATCCTCGAATTGATCCTCGATCTCCTGCTGCCGGAGCTTCTGGTGCGTCTTGAGTGTCACGTGCATCTCGCCCAATCGGCTCTGCAGTTCGGTGAATTGTTCAATGAGCTGCGATGCGCTTACGGAGCGGGCCGAAAGTGCGAACTCCGGGACGCCCATGTCGGCCATCAGCGCATTGTGCTTCAAGGAGTACCCGACCGACAGCGTCGGCTTGGAAAGCCGGAGGCCGCAGACGACGTTGTGATACCGGGCTCCCACCACGGAGCCGACTGGCTCGATCTCCTTGAGGAGATCGCCGAGCGACGCGATGGAATTCGCCACAATCTGTCCGGGAGGAAGGGCAGGTCGTCGTGTTCGTATGTCCGCAAGGACAGACGCGATGACGCCTCCGTCAATGGGACCGTCCCCCGGGAGCAAGCGAACGCCGTAGCCGTGATCGACCAACCAGCAGACGAAGGTTGTCATCGCTTCCATGTAACGTTCGTGGATCTGCTGGCTGTCGCGCCGATCGTCACTGCTTCCGAAGTACGCCATGATTCCGACGCCCACCAGCCGTGGATCGCCGGCCGCCGGCCGGGGTGCCGGCAACGAGAAGACGAGGTCGGTATAGACGTGGTCGTGCCTCGCGAAGGCCCCCGACTGCTGCATGACGTCCCAGGAGACCCTGTCTCGGTAGGAGCGGTAGTACGCGAGGTGCGCAGCGGCATTGCGCAACCATCGAGTCGGACGCTGCCTGATGTTGGTGGCGCCGACCGCCAAGAGGGCCACCTTGGTTCCTGCGATCCTGCCGGTCGCGCACAGCACGAACATGGCGTAGGGGATGCCAGTTGCCCGTATTGGGAGCGAGTTCTCGAGCACGCCAGCCCCCGCGACCACGACAAGATCGTGTCGTCGTACCCACCAGAACGTTCGCCAGGCATCGATCCCCTTGCCCAGCGCCCAGAGGGTCCTTGCCCTCAACCCACTGGTGCGCCCACCATGTGCTCTGGACCAGAACATTGGAGTGGCCGGAACGCCGTAGTGACTGCTGACCTGCTCAGGACCCATGCACATCGCGTCAATGACGGCTTCCGGATGATCCGCCCGGAGGCGCGCGAGGACCGCTTCGAACGACCCATCGTTGCCGAGGTTCCCGGAGCCCAGCAGCCCGAAGAAGCCCACCTTGGGTTGACCGACGGTGGGGTTCGTCGCCCGGGAGTCGACCGTGACGCGCGCGCTCACGCGGGGCTCCGAGTGCTCACCGCACCGGTCCCTGTCGCTCTGTCCTGTGCAACGGACACGACGGACCATCTTTGGTCAAGAGTCGCTGTCCGAAGCCCGACTGCTTCGAGAGTCATCCGTGGTGGGGACGTTCAGGAGCCGGACGCTGCCGGCACCTCGCTGGGCTGGAGACGAAGCATGTCGTCGATCACGCCCGCCGAGAGCAACTCCTGAATGCGCCGGAGCCGCACAAAGCTCGACGAGACGAAATCGTCATGAGTGAAGTCGTGGGCCGCGTACTCCCGCACAAGCTCATCGACCCCCGCCGGCACATTCCAGCGAAGGTCCAAGTCCGGAAAGACCGCGGTCAGTTTGGAGAAGTCCACTCGGTAGTCCCGAAGATCCGGTCCGGCCTCGGTCGCAAAAGTCACCTTCGATCCGGGGATGGCCTTGCGAACGAGCTCCGCGATATCGCGGACTTGGACGTTGTCCTCGGCCCGTCCCACGTTGAACGCCTCGTCGTGGACCAGCTCGCGCGGTGCTTCGAGCATGGCGAGGAATGAGCGAGAGATGTCCTCGACGTGTACTAACGGCCGCCACGGCGACCCGTCGCTCTGCAGACACACTTCACCGGTGGTCATCGCAACGGCGGTCAAGTTGTTCACCACGATGTCGAGGCGTAATCGTGGCGAAAACCCGTAGGCGGTGGCATTGCGGAGGTAGGTCGGGCTGAACGAATCGTCGGCAAGCCGAGAGAGCTCCTGCTCGGCCATGGCCTTGGTCTCGCCGTACGGCGTGACCGGGGACAGTTCTGCCTCCTCGGTCACCGCTTGCGACCCGGCCGAACCGTAGAGGCTGCATGACGACGCGAACAGAAATCGCTCGACCCCAGCCTTCTTGGCTGCCTGTGCGAGGCGCAAGGTCCCGTCGAGGTTGATGGAATAGGTCGCTGCCGGGTTCAGGTGGCCGACAGGGTCGTTGGACAGGGCCGCCAAGCAGATGACGGCGTCGTAGCCCGAGCAATGGCGCGGCTCCACGTCCCGGAGGTCGAGCCTGGCGCGGGAACTGATGTCCTCCGGGGCCGGGCCAAGATCGCAACCTTCGTAGAGGCCGAGGTCGAGACCCTCGACGTTGTGTCCGGCCGCGCGCAAGAACGGGACCAGAACTGCGCCGATGTAGCCGCGATCACCTGCCACGAGGACCTTCATTGCTACTCCTACGATCTCCTGGAGGGCCATGAGCCGCAACGCAGCCCAGTGATCATTGGAGCGCGAGGTCCGACCGCTGATACGCCGTACAACCCGCCTTGCAGCCCATGGGGGCTGAGCGGCGAGTGCACCGGCCGGGTCTGGGAGCGGGGGTCCGCGGAGGCGCCGACGCTGGGTCTCGAGATGTTCCTGCTCCTGCAAGCGAAGAGGTTGTCGGGGCTTCGGGCGGGTAACCCGGAGCGTGTTGTTCGGATGTTGTCCATTCTTATGACTACGGATGCCTGATGTGACTACCGAGACTTAATTGGTCTGTCCACAACTGGATCTCGTGAGCCTTGGCGCGTCAACAGCGTGACGCATTCAGCTGACCTCGACGACCGGATGCGATCGAAGCCGACGTGAAGACGAAGTGTGACGACGCCAGGTGTCGTGGTCGTTCGAAGCACCGGATCGCCAGGGTGACAAGAGGGGGCTTCTGATGAAGGATCGTCACGAGGGACCCGGCCACCGAACCAAGGCCTGGGCCCGAAACCTGGCCGTCCTCGCTCTCCTCGCCACCGGCCTGACTGTGTTCGCCGTGTCCGGACCCAGCGCGCTCAAGGCGCCACCGGCCGGGGGGACCTCGGCCCCGTCGTCACCGCCGGTGACCGTGTGCGGCAATGCGTCGCTGCTCAGCGGCCCGGCCTCGGCACCCCCCGGTGCGATCAGCATCCCGGCAGGGGACAACAGCTCGGCGTTCGCCGGCTCCTTGGAGGCGAACAAGACCTACTGGTTCGCGCCGGGCACCCACACGCTCGGATCCGGGGAGTTCGCCCAGATCGATGCCGCCGACAACGACACCCTCGTCGGAGGTCCCGGTGCGATCCTCGACGGCCAGGACAAGAACGACTTCGCCATCGCCGGCTCGGGGACCAACGTCACCATCGAGTACCTGACCATTCAGAACTTCACCGCACCTCAGTCCCAAGGGGCGGTCAACCAGAACCTCTCGAGCGGGTGGGTGGTCGAGAACTCGACCATTCAGAACAACCCCAACGGGGCGGGCGTGATGGTCGATTCGAACGGCGTGCTCAACGACGACTGCCTGACCAAGAACGGGCAGTACGGGTTCCAGACCTATTCGGGCTCTGACTCGGTCCCGGTCACCAACTTGACCATCACCAACAACGAGATCAGCTTCAACGACACGCGGAACTACGACACCAACGGGACCGGCACCTGCGGTTGCACCGGTGGGGCCAAGTTCTGGAACGACCTGGGTGCCACCGTGACGGGGAACTACATCCACGACAACCAGTCGGTCGGGCTGTGGATGGACACCAACAACACCGGTTTCAACGTGAGCGACAACTACTTCTCGCACAACTGGGACGTGGCCCTCATGTACGAGATCTCCTACAACGTCTCGATCACCGACAACACCTTCGTCGACAACGGTTGGATCGCCGGTCCCAACAACCCGGGCACCGGAGCGATCGAGATCAACAATGCCGGGAGCGACCCGAACGTCCACGGTGCTTATGACACCGAATCGGTGGTCTCGGGCAACGTTCTGACCGACAACTGGGGCGGGGTCGACATCTATGACGACGCCGATCGTTTCTGTGGGACCCAGTCGGACAACACCTCGAGCGACTACTGCACGCTCGACGATCCGAGCACCTACAGCGTCTCTTCGTGCACGGCCCACGACACCGCCTCGGCTACCTCGAGCCAGAACCCCGACTACTACGACAACTGCCGTTGGAAGAGCCAGAACATCTTGGTCACCGACAACACGTTCAACCTGACACCCTCGAACGTCGGACCCCAGTGCACCGCCGCCAAGGGCTGCGGATTCATCGGCCTCTACTCAGAGTGGGGCACCTACCCGCCGTACAACGGCTTCGCCGTGCCGTTGAGCCTGGTCAACCACCAGAACAACGTCTTTGCCCACAACACCTACAACGGCCCGTTCGTCTTTGACTCCGAGTACCAGGGCGACCCCGTGAGCTGGGCCCAGTGGAGCGGTGGCTACACCGATCCGAACTCGAACGCAGCCATCACGCCCCAAGACGCCGGGTCGACCTTCAACGGGTCGGTGACCAATCCGACCTCCACCACGACGACAGTGGCTCCGACGACCACGACCACTACCACGACGACCCGGCCCACGACGACCACGACGACCACCACAGCACCGACCCGACCCAATCCGGCCGTCGGGTCCGTGACCAATCCGACCGGCGAGTCAAGAACGACCGGCCAACACGGTTATTGGCTCGTGGGCTCCGACGGGGGCATCTTCACGTTTGGCTCAGCACGGTTCTACGGTTCAACCGGATCGCTGAACCTGCAGCGACCCGTCGTCGGCATCTCCCCGACAGGCAGCCGAACGGGTTATTGGCTCGTGGCTTCAGACGGCGGAATCTTTGCTTACAGTGCCGGTTTCTACGGTTCCGTCCCCGGTCTTGGCCTCAACCCGGCAGGCTCCGGGCTGACTCACGCCCTGAACGCTCCGATTGTGGCGATGGTGCCGTCGGCGACAGGTCATGGTTACTTCATGGTCGCATCGGACGGTGGTGTCTTCGCCTTCGGCGACGCCCATTTCGCTGGGAGCTGCCCAGGCATCGGAGGATGCGTTGGCGCAGCGGTTGCCGTCGTGCCCGATGCAACGGGGAAGGGCTACTGGGTTGTCACGAAAACTGGGGCGGTATACGGGTTCGGAGACGCCGGCTACTTCGGGTCGCCAGGTCCTCAGAGCTCGTCCATGACTTCGGCTGTTGCCACGCCGGACGGGCGGGGCTACTACATCACCGATGGAGATGGCCAGGTATTCGCCTACGGCGATGCAGCGTGGCTCGGTGCCACCCCCACGAGCTCGGAAAACGGTCTCGATCCGGCGACCGCCATTTTCGACACCGCAGACGGAGGCGGCTATTGGATCACGACAGCACTCGGCAAGGTGTATGCGTTTGGCGACGCGCCGATCAACGGTGATGAGTCGGACACCCACCTCAACGGGCCGATCATCGCCGCCACGGGTTGGTGAGGTTCGCGAAAAGAGCCTCAGCTCCTTGGTGGGTCCGACGCACGCGGGGCACTCATGTCAGACCGCCCGCTTGACACAGCCAAGGCCCGAGCGGTGCGCTCCGTAACAGTGCGCTCTACGACGGCGGTAGCGGCTGCAGCACGGCTTTCGTCGAGATGAATGCTTCGGAGTACGGCGCCCGACACTCCATTCCCCTGAGGCGGGCCAAGCCCAGGAAGACTTCGTCGTCCCACCAGTCGCGGCTGGCCTGCGAAGGGAAGGACTTGTGCAGCAGCTCCACCTTGCGGTGCGCCATATCAGCCGTCAACGGAACGTACAACGACGGGCGCCCGAGGTCGCCATCCCATTTCGGGATCTCGTACGACAACGAGAGCTGGTCTCGAAAAACTGTCGGCAGTACTTCGCCGATCGTCCGGTGGTCCTGATGAGCATCGTGGCTCGATGGCGCCAGGATGAGATCCGGCATGCCGCCGCGGGCCACGTCTTCGAGGATGTCCTTGACCTTGTCCCAGACGGCAGGGAACCGGCCTTCGGGCAGCTGGTGGAGTTCAACGGTCAGATCGGCGCCGGGAAGGAAAGCGGCAGCGGCCTGTCGTGCCTCGGCGTGGCGCTCTTCGGTCCCAGTGAGGACGACATATCGAGCACGCAATCCCGGGTGGCTCTCGGCCAGTGTGAGCAAGGTCCCACCTGCCCCGATCTCGATGTCGTCCGGGTGCGCGCCGATCGCCAAGACCGCCAAAGGCCTCTCTGCCGGCTGCTCGAGATGCAGAGAAAGCACGGCCCCGATCAGATCTTCGTTGGCTGAGATGCCGATGGAGCATCACCGGTCGGGACGGTGCCGACTGATCCTTCGCAGCTCCGAGCGGGAACGCCGGATCGCTCCGGATCCCAGATCATCCACGGACAATCGGCGCGGTGGTAGCGGTCGTCGAGCTGTGCCCGCTCCTTGACCGTGTCGGCGGGCGACCAGTAGCCCTTGTACGGATAGGCCATGACACGCTCTCGACGGACCAAGCGAACGAGCGCGTCCTCAACCAGGTCCTCGTCCTCGTGGAGCTCGTCGAAAATCTCGGGTCGAAAGAGGAAGTAGCCACCGTTCTCCCAGTGACGCAGGTCCCGCATCGGCGTCACACCGGTGATCATGCCGTCATCGGCGATGTCGACGGCGTGGTGAGAAGACTGCGGCGGGACGGCCAGGAGGCTGGCCACCGCGTCGCTGGCAGCAAACCGGTCAATCATGTCCGGCAGGGGAGCGTCCGTCAGGACGTCCGCATAATTCGCCATGAACATGGGTTCGTCCTCGACGAAGCGGCGAACTCGGCGAAGTCGTTCTCCGATCTGGGAGTTCAGACCGGTATCGACCAACGTGATCTGCCAGTCGGAGATGTCGGTTCTGAACAATTTCGGCTCGTGGGTACCTCGCTCGAGGACGAAGTCGTTGGAGCGGGTTTCGTCGTAGTTGAGGAAAAAATCCTTCACTGCGGAGGCGCCATAGCCGAGGCAGAGGACAAAGTCGGTGTGCCCAAAATGGGCGTAGTAGCGCATGACGTGCCAGACCAATGGGCGCTCACCGACCAGAGCCATTGGCTTGGGACCGGTCGTGATGCCATCGCGCATCCGCATGCCGAGTCCGCCACAGAAGAGGACTACCTTCATGTCGTCACCTCGTTCAGACAATCTCGAGTTGCGGAATGGGAAAGACCAGGCGCGCCCCCCACGACCGGACATAGTCCAGTTGGGCAGAGAGTTCTTCACGCAGGTTCCACGGCAAGACGAGGATGTAGTCCGGCCGCGTCTCGGCGAGGTGCTCGGGCCCGTAAATCGGGATGTGGGTACCCGGCAGATACTTTCCCTGTTTCACGGGGCTGCGGTCAACGGTGTACTGGAGCAGGTCTTCCCGAATGCCACAGTGGTTGAGCAGCGTGTTTCCCTTGCCGGGCGCGCCGTATCCGGCGACTGACCGTCCCTCCCGCGCGGCGCCGACGAGAAAGTCGAGCAGGTCGCTCTTGATCGTCAACACCTCGTCAGAAAATCCGGCGTGTCCGTCCAGCGTATGCAACCCTGCGAGGTCCTCCTCGTCGAGGAGTGCTTTGACTCGTGGCGTGGGCTCCCCTGGGTACTCCTCCGGGCGGGCGAACACACGCAGCGAACCGCCGTGGGTGTCCAGCTCATCCACGTCGAAAACCTGCAGTCCGGCCGTGGCCAGTGCCCTGGACGCGGTGAGGAGCGAGAGATACGAGTAGTGCTCGTGATAGATGGTGTCGAATTGACGCCGTTGCATCAGCCGCAGGAGGTGTGGGAACTCCAAAGAGATCACGCCCGTGTCCTTCACCAGTGCTCGGAGACCTGCCGCGAAGTCCCGAATGTCGGGGACGTGCGGGAACACATTGTTCGCCACCACCAGATCGGCCTGGCCGTAGCGTTCAGCGACATCGGTGCCGGTCGTGGAGCCCAGGAACTGCACGACCGACTCAATGCCGCGGGTCACGGCAACTTCGGCGACGTTCTTCGCCGGCTCAATGCCCAGGACCGGAATGCCTTCGGCCAGGAAATGCTGCAGCAGGTATCCGTCGTTGCTGGCGACCTCGACGACGAGACTGTCCGCCGAAAGGTCGAGGCGTCCGACCATCGCATCGGCGAACCGCTTGGCGTGGGCGACCCAGGAATCCGAGTACGACGAGAAGTACGCATAGTCGGAGAAGATCTCCTCACCGGAGACATAGGCCGGCAGCTGCACGAGGAGGCAGGACGAGCACTGACGCACGTGGAGGGGGTAGAAGACCTCGGGTTGGTCGAGCCGGTCCGCCGAGACGTAACTCTCGCAGAGCGGCGACATCCCCAGGTCGACAAAGGTCTGGGTGAGGCGCTGGCCGCACAGGCGGCATACACACTGGGACGGCATAACTCCCCGTTTCGACACGGCTGCGAACAAAGTGAAAAGAGATCCGGGCCCTCGACTTGATACGCAACCCGCCTGTCGAAGGAGGGGCCGAGGTTCGTTGTCCGATCTGATTTCGTTCTTGGTAGGACCCCCACGCCGCTCGGGGGTATCACCCGTCCGAGAGGTCGCTCTGTAGCGCATGTCGGGGCGGATCGCGTTGACGCCGGGGCAAGCTGGCCGGCATCCCGGTCGAGAGGAGACCTTGTTGGGCAGTCACGCCTGTCGCTCGTGTGCAGGGCAGTCCGGCAATCTGGTGCTCGACCTTGGCAATCAGCCTGCCTGCGACAATTTTCCGGCGTGCGACGACCCGGATCGCGACCCGACCTATCCGCTCCAGATGTGGCTGTGCTCGAACTGTGGTCTGGCTCAGCTCGTCGGCGAACCAATCGCAGCCGAGGAGCCGCTGGGCTCTGAGCCGGCCGCACTGGTCGCCCAGGCCGCCGACGCCGTCGATCGCCTTGCGACAACCGGGTGGCTCGCCGGCCGAAGGCGGGTGGCCGAGTTCGCCAGTCCCCATGGGGGCTCGTGGCTGGGCCTGCTGGCCGAGCGGGGTTTGGAGCCCGTAGCCGACGGCGAGCCAGGCGACCTGGTCATCGACTCTTTTGGCATGATGCATGACCCTGATCAGGCAGCGGCGATGGCTCAGAGGTGTGCCCGGGTGGCCGCTGGAGGCATCCTCTTGCTGCAGTATCACTCGCTCGCCACGATCATGCGACTGGGCCAGTGGAACGCCCTCCGGCACGGGCACTTTGCGTATTACTCGAACAGCGCGCTGGCGGACATGTTGGTAGCCAACGGCTTCAGTCCACAGACGGCATGGCGCTTCGAGCTCTACGGAGGCACGATCCTGCTGGCCGCCTGCCGGGAATCAGATGCACGACCCGCGTCCAATGGGTCAGTGGCTGCGCTCTTGAAGGACGACGCCGAACTGGGCGTCCGAGATCCTGAGGTCGTCGGTCGTCTGCAGGGTCAGGCAGAGGCGCATGCCCGAGGGCTGTGCGACTGGCTCGTGACACAGAAACACGACGGAAAGAGCGTCATCGGATACGGCGCCGCCTCACGCGCCGTGGCTCTCCTCTGTACGGCCGGAGTGGATCGGCGACTGCTGCCTGCCATCGTTGACACGTCGACCGGAAAGCACGGGCTCCGCATGCCAGGGACGGACATTCCCATCGTCAGTCCAGCAACATTGGCAACCCCTGGTGCGCACGACGTTCTCCTCTTCGTGCCGGATCTTCTGGCCGAGGTCCGCAAGGCATTCCCCGAGGTCGAAGCCTCAGGCGGCCGCTGGGTGGATGCCGAGGCACTGCGGGCCTAAGGCACGACCCAAGGACCGGAGGACGAGTTCCAGGGTCAGTCTCCGCGCAATCGGCACCTGCGTGAGCGCCCACCAAGAACCTGCCACGCCTCGTCCTCGACGCGGGGGCGGACCGAGCATGGAGGATCGGGTCACCTACCCCCGAATGGGGGCCTCCATCTCGGCCAAAATCTCTCGTAGGTGGTCGAGACAGCGTCCCCTCGTCGGGCCGATGCTGCCGATTGGCATGTTGAGTTGCTCGGCGATCTCCTTGTACGGGGAGATCGTCATCGCCCATCAACAGGCCGAGAAGACGCTGGCAACGTGGCGAGAGCTGCTCGGCTGCCTTTCGTATGGCGATTTCTTGCTCCCCCCGCAGGAGAGCGGCGTCAAGAGGATCCGCCTTGTCATCGGCTATGAAGTAGACCAGGTCATTCGCAGAGACGACGACCTGTCGGGTGGCGATTCTCAGGCTCTCGCGCCGCGAGGTGGTCGCCAGCCACGCGCCGATGCGTTCCGGTTGTTCGATTCGGTCGAGGTTTTCCACCAGTCGCAGCCATGTCGTTTGACACACTTCTGCGACATCTGCATCACTCAACCGGCATCGTCTGGCGATTGCCGCCACCAGACCACCAAAGCGCGCGATAAGTGCTTCCCACGCCGCCGCCACTCCTTCGCGCGCCTGAGCCACGATCAGCACCAGGTCGGCATCGTCTGCCGAAGGTGTCGCTGCCGGCTTGCATGCACTGCTGCGTCGAGGATCCGCCGTTTGATTGACCGCCACCACAATTCGCTCCATCTCTCCACCGAGGTCTCTCGACCTTCGCCACGGGTTTCAACCGATCAGCCCCTCGTCCTGATCGGTTATGTCACACCCATAGTCCCGAACAGACCGGGACTCGTCATCCCCTCAATTTGGGGATCCGGTGCTTCCCAAATGGGGGAATCGCGGTTTGCGTCGGAGATCGCCGGCATCGTTCAAGGACGAGCTGCGGAGGTCGCGGCAGCCATGACCGGTGCGTCGCTCCGACGCGGGAAACGGCAGCCGTGCGGGCAACCCTCGAAAGAGGCTGCGGTACCTACGCCGTCTCTGAGGCTGCCCGCTGGGGAATCCGCTCCCGCCGGTAGGAGTTCAAGATCTGTGCGATCACCATTGGAACCGTCGCCAGAATGACGTAGAGGTCGAGCCCGATCGACCAATTGTCGACGTACAAGAGGTCCAGCCTCCGATAGGCGTGGAATGACGGGTTGTCTCGTGCTTCGAGCTGCCAGAGTCCGGTGATACCCGGTTTGACGTCATGGCGACGAAGCAGTTCCGAGTCGAATTGCGCCACCTCTTCGGGAAGGGCGGGACGGGGTCCCACCAGGCTCATCGTCCCGATGAGGACGTTGAAGAGCTGGGGGAGTTCGTCGATGCTGAGGGCACGCACGACTGCTCCGACTCTCGTAATCCTTGGATCGTGTGAAGCCTTGAAGAGTGGACCGTCGGTGCGTTCGTTGATCGCCTCGAGGTCGGTCCTATCGGAATCTTGTGCCATGGTCCGCAGCTTGTAGACCTCGAAGGGGTGTCCGTCCAATCCGATCCTGACCTGCCGGAACAGGGCTGGACCACGATCTTCGAGGCGGATGGCGATCCCAGCCAACACAACGACGGGAGCGGTGATCAGCAATCCGATGGTCGCTCCGAGGACGTCGATCGCCCGTTTGGCAGCAAGCTGCCACTTCGGATGCCGCTCCGGTTCGACGTACAAGAACGTTTCCCCGCTCATCGGGGACCACCGGACCCGGCGCGCCCTCAAGCCGCGGAAGCCCGGCCAGACTTGTACATGGAGGCCCTCTGCCGTTCCGATCTCTATCGCATCGCGAATCTCGGAGGCAGAAAGCGCGTTGGCGACCAGCAACACGCCGGAGGCGTCGGTCTGTCGGGCTATTTCAGGAAGGTCCTTGAGGGTTCGTCCATTGCAAAGATGTTCCCATTCCGCACGACGCCGGGGTGTGCCGATGAGTCCCCGCACCTCGTAGCCGAGCTCGGGTTGCGTGTTCAGCATGGTGGAGACCGCGAGGGCGTCGTCATTGGTCCCGATCATGATGAGACCACGTTGATGACGGCCCAGGGCGCGCTCGGAGCGTAGCCAGTGGCCGAACATCGCTCGCAAGGCGATGAGCGCAAGAAAGCACGATCCAGCGGCGACGATGGTCATCGAGTGGCTGCGGCCCCAGTCTCCGAGCACGAGACCGAACGCGACTGCACCCGCGGCGACCGCAACGAAGATCCGGGTGATCTCCTGCCCTCGCTGCACGCACTGGCGCGACCGGTACAGCCGGAGCAGCTTCATTGTGGCGAGCGTCACGGCCAAGGCGAGCAGTGCTGCGCCCCACTGACGGATCGCCCCCGCGACCGGCATATTGATCGTGCCCAAGACGAGCCAGGTGCCGCCGGCAGCGACGACGTCGACGATGAGGAGGCGTGCCTTCAGTCCGCTCCTGCCGTGACCGATCGTCGGTTGGCGGGTGACTTCCGGGTCAGCACTGCGGGTCCCGGAACGAATCGGAAGAAGTTGTGCGTCCTCCAACTCGTCGAGCGACTCGTGTGGAAGACCGCCCGCAACCTCGTCGACGGAAGGAGCCCACCAGCCCGTGGTCAGGTCTGACGACACGGATTCAGCTACCCGAGAGCCGGCATGTCGTGTTCGCCAATGGTTGCATTCTTGCTACTCCCCTGGGAATCCGGGTCATACGAATGGATCCGCGGCACCTGTGGGCTGGGGATCGTCGGATCGGAAACTGGCTATGGATCAGGTCAGGCGCCCCCTCACCTTGAGGAAGTACGCCGATTGCGTTTTGTGCCCTGTTTCCGAGGGATTCGCTCCAGCCCTGATACGTGGCCTGTCTCGACAGACGAGATCTGTGGGACGAGATGTGTCCTTACCGCACTGGCATCGAAGGACGACGTATCATGGCCCCCATTGCAATTGCTCTCAAGAGAGCGAATGCACGGTCGGATTGGACTGACTGAGGGGGATTCACATGGTTGTCGGTAATGGTGTGTCGCGGCTTCCTGTTCGAGGAACCGGCCCGAAGGGGCAGTGCGAGTCATGCAGGGCGGCGCAGTGGGAAGCGGACCGGAGATTGCGAGATACTGCTGATCCTGCCGGGTCCACCGATTCCGATGTCCTCGTGACCAGCGGACCCGAGTTCGCCGGCATGGTCGTCTTCCCCCGTTCTCACGTCGGTGGGCTCGAGGAGTTGCCGATCCCGCAACGAGCGAAGGTCCTCGCCGCGGTGCGACGTGCGACACGTTCTGTGGGCCAGGAGAATCCCTGGTCAACGCCCAGGATCGTCGTACGGACGGACCTTCCGGCGTCTGAAGGCCACATGTGTTTCCACGTGCTGCCCAGCGTCCCTGAAAGCGCGAGCGCTTCAGGCTCGCGGTCCGGTCGAGCGCGAATCTGCACGAGCCATTTCCCGGAGAGTCAGGGCCGTCCTGACGATCCTGGGGAGGCCGACTCACACCGCGGCATGGACAATAAATGGACAACAACTCCCGGATCGGCCGCCGAAATTATCAACGGACAGACAACAACACTCGGTCCATACATGGAAGCTGAACGGATCAAGAACAAAACGTGATCTGAAGGAACCGACGTCGCGGCGGAACGCCGCAGTTCGTTCCCGCGGCGCAAGATTCAGTCCCAGCGGTCGCCCCGGCATCGGGGCGCCATGCCGGTTGACCCTCCAGAAGGCCGCCGATATCATCGGCCTCGCGGGTCGGCGTGATGATCTACGGACCAAATTGGCGTGGTCCATAGGGAGCGAAGGTTGCCGTCCCGCCTCCTGATAGGCGGCAGATCACAGTGGCATTTATCAATGGTGGCAATCCAGCGACCAGCAGGGGCGAGACAGCGGCTTCTTCGGTGCCGCCGTGGGGCCCCGGCGGGAGCAGCGGCGCGACACGTGGCGGACAGGCGTCGTGACCGCCGTGATCCCGAATCGACTTGGTTCGTCAGGTGTTCCCGCTCGGATCCTGGTCGCGGGCACCGACCTGTTGGCCGATGCCCTGGCCAGCGCGCTGGAGACATACGGGTTTGCCACCATGAACATCCTGGCCAGCGAGCCGGCGATCGAAGCCGGGATCGACTGGCGCCCCGATCTCGTCCTTCTCGATGCCCGTTCCCTCGATGTCGCTGCCGGATCTGCCCTGATCGGCGGCGTGTGCGAGGTGGGCGTCCAGGTGTGCGTCATCGACACCGCGGACGACGGTGACCGGTCGAGCGCCTGGCTCACTGCTGGAACCTCCGCACTCATCGACAAGCGGGAACCGTTTGACGAACTCTTCCGCACGATTACCTACCTCCTGCGGAGCCGCTTCCTCTCAGAGACGGCGCCGCGGTACTCGGCTTCTTTGGCGTTGGCGCCGGTCGACGAGCGCAGGCGGGAACGTCTCGAGCTGTTTGCCGCTCTTACCGATCGTGAACAGGTCGTCCTCGCCGAACTCATCGAAGGCCATTGCGCCGAGGACATCGCCAACGGGGCGTTCGTATCGATTTCCACCGTGCGCTCACAGATAAAGGCGATATTGCAGAAGCTCGGTGTCAACTCGCAGCTCGCTGCAGTTGCGCTTGCACGGCGTGCCGAATGGTCTCTCGAGAGCTCCCCCGGCACTCCTCCCGACCCCTCGAACAGTCGGCGTCGCCGAGTGTCCTGATCGGCATCTCTCGGGTCCGTTTCACGCCGACGGGGAGCGCACGAGAGGGAAACTACCGCCTTCACGGGCCTCTTGACGGTGTATCTGTTGGCCGTCCCCTCGCTCGTCTTGAGGTATGGCGCTACGAATCTGCGGGCTCACACCGGCCACGACCACACGCGACGATATGAAGGTCGCCGTTTTCGGTCTCGGCTATGTCGGCACAGTCAGTGCTGCTTGTCTTGCGGCCAATGGGCACGAAGTCTGGGGTGTCGATCCAGATGAACTGAAGGTCGCCGCCATTTCAGCGGGGACGAGCCCCATCGTCGAGCCAGGCCTGGGATCCCTGGTTGCCCAGTCGGTGTCGGCGGGCAAGCTGCACGCCAGCACCCGGCCTGCAGATGCCCTTGAACATGCCGACATGTCGCTCTTGTGCGTCGGCACTCCATCCGCATCGAGCGGCGAAACCAACCTCGGCTACATCTATCGGGTCGTCGAGGACCTCGCGCAGTCGCTCACGGAGTCAGCGTCAATCGCGAGGCATTTCATACCGTCGTGATCCGCAGCACTGTTCCGCCAGGGACTGTCGAGGACGTCAACGCCATTTTGCAGGCTGCTTTCCAGGATTCGGGACCAGATTGTGGCGTTGCCATGTGCCCCGAATTTCTCCGGGAAGGTTCGGGGATAGCAGACTTCTTTGCGCCGCCCTACACCGTGATCGGTGCCACGGATCTTCGGGCAATCGACGCGGTCTCGCGACTGTTTTCATTTCTCGGATCTCCGTTGCGGGTGGTACACCCTCGCACCGCCGAAGCCCTGAAGTACGCCTGCAATGCCTTCCACGCGACGAAGATCTCCTTTGCCAACGACATGGGGAGGATCTTCAGTCGGCTCGGTGTCGACAGCCGTGAAGTCATGGAGCTGTTCTGCGAAGACACATCTCTCAACATCTCACCCAAGTACCTGCGACCGGCCTTTGCCTTTGGTGGATCGTGCCTCCCGAAGGATCTTCGATCGCTGCTCCATCTGGCACGTGCCGAGAGCGTCGACATACCCCTGTTGTCGGGCGTTCTGGCGAGCAACCGACTCTCCATCGACGAAGCCATCGATCGTGTCGTCAGCGGGCGAGGGCAAGACGGATTGCCCTGCTCGGACTGAGCTTCAAGCCGGGCAGCGACGATCTCCGCGAGAGCCCGTACGTCGACCTTGCCGAGACGCTGCTGGGCAAGGGCTACGAGGTCCGCATTCACGATCCCGTACTGAACCCCTCATCGCTTGTCGGCTCCAATCGGCAGTACGTGGAGTCCAGGCTTCCCCACCTCAAGCGCATCCTCACTGACTAGTCCAGAGGAGGCCATTGCCGGTGCCGACACGCGGTCGTGTCGCATTCGACGAAAGAGGTCGCCGACGCGTTGATGGCATCACCGCCTCCGCGGATCATCGACCTCGATGGTCGTCTCGGACCAGAGCTCGAGGCTCTGGACGGTTATGAAGGGTTCGCCTGGTGACCGGGCATCGCCAGGAAGGTCAGTGCAGCCAGCACGCGACTCGGTGACCGACAGCGACCCGATGAGGGTCAGTTGATGCGCGAAAGCGCGGAAGAGTGCTCATACTGGTCCAGAATCTGTCGGTCCCGTTCGATCGTCGCGTCTGGCTCGAGTGCCAGGCGCTCGTCGGTGCCGGTATGCAGGTCGCTGTCGTGTGTCCGAAGGGACCTGGGGATCCGACCTATTCCAGGCTCAATGGAGTCGACTTGTACAAGTACCGACCGTATGCGCCGGGCGGATCCAGCGCATCCTTCGTGATCGAGTACGCCTATTCGTTCTTGGCCACTTTGCTCCTCAGTTTGAGGGCAAGTGGGCGCGGCCGATTCACCGTCGTCCAAAGCTGCAACCCCCCAGACCTCTTCTGGCCCATCGGAATCCTCTTCCGGGTGCTCCACCGATCCGCCTTCGTCTTCGATCATCACGACCTCTGCCCGGAGTTGTACCAATCCCGATTCCCGGCCGGCAACAAACTTGTCTACGGCGCACTTCGTCTCATGGAACGCCGCACCATGCGGACAGCGGACCACGTGATCGCTACCAACGACTCCTACCGCCAGATCGCGGTGGAGCGCGACGGCGTCGACCAGACGAGCGTCACAGTCGTCCGGACCGGGCCGGATCTCACTCGACTCAGCCGAACCTCGGCAGAGCCGAACCTCCGGCGCGCCAGGCCGCACCTCGCCGCGTACCTGGGAGTCATGGGACCACAGGATGGAGTCGACCTCGTCTTGGAGGTCGCCGATCATGTCGTGCATCGGCTCGGCCGTCGCGACATCAGCTTCACTCTCATCGGATCCGGCGATTGCTTCGACGACCTGGTTGCGCAGAGCCAGCGTCTCGGGCTCACTGACTATGTCACTTTCACCGGGCGCATCTCCGATGCGGAAGTGTCAGCGATCCTTTCTACAGCCGATGTCGGGATATCTCCTGATCCCAAGAATCCGCTGAACGACGTGTCCACCATGAACAAGACCATGGAATACATGGCCTTTGCCTTGCCGGTCGTTGCGTTTGATCTCCACGAGACCCGCATCTCAGCCGGTGATGCAGCCGTCTACGCAACGCCGAACGAAGTGGATGAATTCGCACACCTCCTCGTCGACCTGGTCGACGACGAGTCTCGACGGTTCTCAATGGGTCTGGCCGGACGTGCTCGGATCGAGCATGCGCTGGCTTGGAAGCACCAGGCTCCTCGCTATGTCGAGGTCTATGAGAAGCTTCTGGAGGCTTCCCACCGGCGTGCATCAGTGACTGCGGGGTCCTGACCCGTGTGTGGCATTGCCGGCGCGTATCAGCAGGTTGACGGACGCCTGGCCGCGGAGAGGATGGGCAGCTGTCTCGATCACCGAGGCCCTGACGAAGCGGGTTCGTTCTCGTACGCGGACGAGCGGATCGACGTCCACTTCGCCCACCGTCGCCTTTCGATCATCGATCTCCAGCATGGTCAGCAGCCGTTGGTAAAAAGCCCCTTGGTCCTCTGTTACAACGGCGAGCTTTACAACTTCCGGGAGATCAGGGCCGAATTGGTCTCGGGCGGTGCCACGTTCTCGACGACCTCGGATACCGAGGTCGTTCTCGAGGCGTGGCGGCGTTGGGGGCCACAGTGCCTGCGACGCTTCCGAGGCATGTTTGCCTTCGCAGTGCTCGATCAGGAGTCGGGTTCTCTGTTCCTCGCCCGCGATCAGTTCGGGATCAAGCCTCTGCACTTCATTCGTCGTAAGGACGGAGTTGTGTTCGCTTCCGAGCTCAAGGCGTTGGTGGCTGCATTCGGGACCGAGTTGGACATGCTTCCCCGGGCGCTCGTGGCGTCCATGCTCTACTACTGGGTCCCTGATCAGATGTGTTCGGTGAAGGGTGTCGAGAAACTTCAGCCCGGGACGTGGGCTGAATTCCGCCCAGATGGCACCCATCGCGTCGAACGGTACTGGGACATCGTCGAAGAGGCATCAGCGGCTCAGGGGACCCACTACGACCTCAAAGAGGTGGTAGAGGACTCGGTGAGGGCTCACCTCGTCGCAGACGTCCCTGTGTCGAGCTTCCTCTCCGGTGGCCTCGATTCGAGCATCGTGACTGTGTTGGCGAAGCAGGCGAACCCTCAGATTGACGCATACACGATTACGTTCCGTGCCGAAGACAATCGGCTCGAAGCCATGCCGGATGACGCAATGTACGCCCGAAAGGTGGCACAGCTCCACGGGATAGACCTGCATGAGATTGAGTTGCAGCCAGATGTCGTCGACCTGCTGCCACGAATGGTCGATATCCTCGACGAGCCCATCGGTGATCCTGCGGCCATCAATACGCTTCTCATGTCGCAGGCAGCCCGCGACGCCGGCGTCAAGGTCCTTCTGTCGGGTATGGGCGCGGATGAGCTGTTCGGGGGCTACCGCAAGCACGTCGCGTGCATGTTGGCCGGGCGCTACCGGGAGCTTCCCGGGTTCGTGCATCGCTCGACCAACGGCGTCGTCGATCGCCTACCCTTAACGGCTGCAGGCCGCGGCATCCGTTATTCCCGGTGGGCCAAACGATTCGTGACATTCGCAGAGCTGCCGGAAGAAGCGGCATTTCGCCGGAGTTACAGCCTCTACGATCCAGCTGAGCTGGCGAGCTTCCTGAGTCCCGAGTTGCAGCCGGATGTCGACGATGTCGTGGAGCAACACCTGCAAGTCTACGAGGACAATCGGTTGTCGGACGGCGTCAACCGCATGTGTCTGGCCGATACCCGTCTGTTCCTCCCCGGCCTCAACCTTGCCTACACGGACCGGGCGAGCATGGCTGCATCAACCGAGGTGCGCGTTCCATTCGTGGATCCCATGGTCTTCCGGGCCGCATTCTCCCTGTCGGGCAAGGACAAGGTCTCTGGGAAAACCGGAAAAGTCGCACTGAAGCGTGCCGCCGAGGCATGGCTCCCGAAGGAGATCGTCCACCGACCGAAGGCCTCCTTTTCGGCTCCGCTCCGGGCGTGGGTGTCTCAGGATCTCCGGCAACTCATCGACGACTCGTTGCTCGGCGGCGAGCTCATCAGTACGGGTTTCCTCCACCGGCCAGCCGTCACCGCACTTGTGGAAGAGCATCGGGCGGGACGCGAGGATCGATCTAAACAGATATGGCAGCTGCTCACTCTCGAGACGTGGTATCGCCAGACCCGTCAAGCGGGCGTAGGGCTATGACGCAAATGCCTGGAAGGGAATCAGACGACCAGTGAAGCAAGTCGCGCAGAACTACCGCTCGGGGGCGCTCGATGTGATCGACGCGCCCGCGCCCTCGTGCGCTCCCGGAGGGGTGCTCGTACGCTCGCTCTACTCGCTGATCTCGACGGGGACCGAATTGATGAAGGTGGGGGAGTCCAAGCTTTCGCTGGTCGGCAAAGCGCGAGCCCGGCCCGACCAGGTGAAGAAGGTCCTCGAGAACGTCCAGCAACAGGGCGCGCTCACCACCTACAAAAAGGCCATGAACCGCCTGGATTCGTATTCGCCGTTGGGCTACTCGCTCGCGGGCGTCGTACAGGAGGTTGGACAGGGGGCTGAGGAGTTTGCAGTCGGCCAGCTGGTGGCTTGCGCGGGGAACGAGTTCGCCCTCCACGCAGAACTCAACTGGGTACCGACGAATCTCTGCGTGGCGGTGCCCGACGGCGTTTCGCCGCAGCTGGCCGCTTTCGCGACCGTCGGCTCGATCGCATTGCAGGGTGTTCGCCAGGGCAATGTCCAGATCGGGGACACCGCGTGCGTGATCGGCCTGGGCTTGGTCGGACAGTTGGTCGTTCAGCTGCTCGTGGCCTCTGGCGTCCAAGTGGTCGGCCTCGACCCCGACCACGACCGATGCCGGTTGGCGGAGAAGGCCGGCGCCCTGTTGTGCACGGCGCCGGACGACGACGGTGCAACAGCGGTGGAGCAAGCATTGGCAAAGGCCTCGGGTGGAATCGGTGCCGACCGGGTCTTTCTCGTCGCGGGTGGCCCGTCGAACCAGCCGGTGGAGCTGGCAGCTCGTTTGGCACGCGACCGGGCGACAATTGTCGACATTGGCAAATGCAAGCTTGATCTGCCCTGGAACGACTACTACGAGAAGGAACTCGAACTTCGGTTTTCCCGCTCCTACGGGCCGGGCCGTTATGACCCCAAGTACGAACTCGACGGAGTCGATTACCCCGCAGGGTACGTGCGCTGGACCGAGCGACGAAATCTGCATTGCTTCGTCAACGCAGTGGCGAGAAAGGAGATCGATCCCGAGCCGCTCATTGCCGGGATCTTTCCTCTTGACGACGCGCCAGACGTCTACCAGCAGCTCAGCTCCGGCGTCTTGCAGGGCGTCGGCTTCCTGTTCGAGTACGACGCGCCGGAAGAGACCTCTCCCCAGCCTCCGGTGGGAGTTGGAACGACCAGGGCGGCATCGTCACAGTCAGTGCGCAGTCGCCGTGACGGACTTCGCGAAGACACCATGCAGATCGGCTTTGTCGGCGCTGGGAATTATGCGTCGTCGATGCTCCTTCCTCACCTCGTGAAACAGCCGGGGATAGAACTGGCCCGCGTTGCCACCCGCCGTTCGCTGTCAGCGGTCAACGCGCAGCGAAAGTTCCAGTTCCGTGATGCCGGCACCGATCCGGAATCCGTCTTCGAAGACCCGCGCATCGATGCAGTGTTCATCGTCACACGACACAGCGCGCATGCCGACCTGACGTGCCGGGCACTCGAGGCTGGAAAAGCCGTGTTCGTCGAAAAGCCGCTGGCTCTGACATCCGACGAGCTCGAACGTATCCTCGGCACGGTGGACGAGACCGGTAACGACAGGATCATGGTCGGCTTCAACCGTCGGTTTTCCCCACTGCTCGTGGAGATGAAAGCGCGCTTCGGTCAGTCAGCCGAGCCGACGAACGCCCGCTACCTCGTCAATGCGGGACGCCTGGCGTCGGACAGTTGGTATCGGGACAACGAAACCGAAGGCTCTCGTTTCGTGGGAGAGGGCGGTCACTTCGTGGACACGTTGAGTTGGTGGATCGGGAGCGATCCTGTCGAGGTCATGACGATGGCGGCCGGCGATCCCGACGAAGTGCAAATGAGCCTTCGCTACAGGGACGGATCGCTCGGGACCATCACATATCTGACCTCTATGCACCGGCGCTTTCCCAAGGAAACATTCGAGGTGTCGAGTGGTGGACGGACGGCACGGCTCGACAATTTCAAGCGAAGCACGGTCTGGACGGGCCCACGCGCTCGGGTCCGCCGTCCTCTCGGATCGGCGGACAAGGGTCAGCCGGCCGAGATCAAGGCCTTCCTAGAGGCCGTGCGTGCCGGCGCACCGATGCCTATCTCCCTGGACTCGCTGGCAGCCACCACTCGGGCCACGCTTGCTGCCGCAGGATCACCTGTCGCGAGCAGCGGGCCACACCCGCTATGACACCTCGGTGTCAGCCCTTGAAGGGCGTCGACATCGATCGATCATGAATTCAGTCGAGATCGAATGGCGGCTCCGGCGACTGTCGAAGATGTCCGCCTCCGAGGTGAAATGGCGAATTTCCGACCACGTGCGGCGCAAGCGGTGGGCGTCCCAGCAGGTGATGCCCGAATTCACCACCCAGTCGCGGCCCGTCCATCGCTCCACGGGCCGGGAACCCTGGGATTCGGCACGGGTCGCCACGTTTCGGCCGTTTGCTTCCGGAGAGCTACTGCGGGATGTTCCGGAGGATGCGAGTCGAAGCGTCATTGACGCGGCGGACGAGATATTGGCGGGGCAGTGGGAGCTTCTCGGTTCCGTGCGCCGGGACATGGAGGACCCGGACTGGTTCTTCGATCCCGTGACCGGCACGCGGGCTCCTCAGTCGGACTATTGCTTCAAGGTCGATCATCGATCCGAGGACGTCACCGGAAACGTGAAGCAGATCTGGGAGCTCTCGCGAATGCACCACCTGACGGTGCTCGCGGCAGCCTTCAGCCTTTCGGGCGACGAGCGCTATGCGGCACGCGCCGCCTCCCACCTCCGCTCCTGGTGGGCTCAGAACCCTTTCCTCTCTGGCGTGCACTGGACCAGTGGGATCGAGGCCGGGTTACGACTGATCAGCTGGGTGTGGGTACGGCGCCTGCTCGACGGGTGGGCGGGAGCCGCCGAGCTCTTCGAGCGAAACGAGGTGGCACGTGCCCAAATCTGGTGGCACCAGCACTACCTCGCGTCCTTTCGCAGTCGAGGTTCGTCCGCCAACAACCACGTCATCGCCGAGGCCGCCGGGCTCCTGGTGGCCGCGCTCGCCTTTGACATGTTCGACGAGAGTCCTCGCTGGGCCGACGAGGCCGCACTCGTTCTGGAGGAGGAGCTGAAGAGCAACACCTTTCCGAGCGGCGTCAATCGAGAGATGGCCTTCGACTATCACGGGTTCGTCACTGAGCTGGCGGTGGTTGCGGCTGCCGAGGCGAGCTGGGCGGGCCGTCCTCTCTCAAGTGATCTGTGGACCCAGCTGTACCTCATGTTCGATGTCGTCGCCGCAACGGTGGATGTCAAGCTCCGGGCCCCGCGCTACGGCGACGGTGACAATGGCACAGCTCTCGTCCTCGACGCGCCGGCTGCCGAGCGATGGTCGGGGCTCCTCGCCATCGGCGAGGCCCTGTTCGATGCTCCAGGGTGGTGGCCGCAGGTAGGGCCGACGGTGACGAGCACGGCTCTGGGATCCGTGGCTGGTCATCGATCAGCAGCTGGACCGGACCGTCGTCCGAGCCACTATGCCGATGCCGGCCTCACTGTCTTGCGAAGCTCCCCATCGGACGGCAAAGAGATTTGGTGCCGATGCGATGCGGGTCCACATGGTTTCTTGTCCATCGCCGCCCACGGCCACGCCGATGCTCTCGCAGTCGAGGTGCGCCTCGACGGAGTGGATGTGTTGGCTGATCCGGGCACCTACTGCTATCACGGTGAACCTCGCTGGCGGAGCTACTTTCGGTCGACCCTGGCCCACAACACCATTGAGGTCGGCGGCCAGGACCAGTCGACTTCGGGTGGACCCTTCCTTTGGACCCGTCAGGCTCGGAGCAGGTTGATCGAATTGGACCACGCGCCGGGTGGAGACGTCGTCGGGTGGTGCGCTGAACACGATGGCTACAGGGTGCTCCAACCTCCGCTGGGACATCGCAGGACGGTACGTCTGGACAGCAAGCTCCGGCGACTCGAAATCGTCGATCAGCTCGAAACGACAGGAGAACACGGGTTCAGGTTGGCGTTCCACCTCGGCCCGGAAATTGATGCTCATTTGGTCGAACAGAACCTCGAGCTCAGCTGGTCCGATGGATCCTCGGCACGAGGCGCCACACTCTTCTTGCCCGCTGGCCTCCGCTGGTCGCTCCGGAGAGGCGAGATCGACTCCGTTCTCGGGTGGTATTCCCCGCGCTTCGGAGCGAAGCAGCCGGCCTGGACCATTGTCGGAGAGGGAACATGCACCGGGTCCGGTCTGGACACCCATACGACCGAGCTCCAGTTCCATGTGTGAGCTGAGGGGACCTTTCCCCAGGTGGAGCCGGAGCCGAAGGTCGTGCTCTCGTGCTGCCCGCAAGTATCTGTACCACCGTGGCCTGCTCTCACTGAGGGTGACGCACCGAGTGAGGACGCCCTGATGGTTATGCGCGCGGGTGCCACGCGCCCCTTGGACTCGGACCACCCCTCGACTTCTGGAGGATCGGAAGCACGGACGCACCTGCGCATGGCTCTGAATCTGCTGACGGACGACCCGACTCAGCCGTCCGGAGCGCACTGGTGCTGGACGCGAATCGTGCCGGAAATGGCCAACCGGCTGCTCCCCGGTGAGGAACTCAACTTGATGTTGAGCCCATCCGCGCGGCACTACTTCCCGGACGACGGGGATGCCGTTCGTTGCCTCACGTTCCCCTGGTCGAACGAGCATCGGCTCTTGCGAACTGCCAGTGAACATCTGGTGACACCATTTCGGCTTCCCCTGCGTCATATCGACCTGCTGAGTACCGCCATTGCTCCCGTCGTGAAGTCCACCCGTTCACTGGTCATCCACATGAAGACGATGCATGCATTCACCGTTCCGGAGACCGTGGGCATCGGTCCTCGTATGTACCGCCGTCTGAACTACCAACGCTCGGTCCGCATCGCTGACGCGGTCATCGTCAACTCCAACAGCCTGCGGGCCGAAATCGACGAGTATCTGGAGGTCGACCCAGCGAAGGTCAGCTTGATCTACGAGGCCGTCGACCACGAGATCTTCAAGCCGGGTGACGGCGACGCGGCGCGCGCTCATGTGGCGCCGTTCGGGATCTCACGGCCATTCGTGCTGTTCGTTTCGTCCCTGTGGCGGTACAAGAATGCCGATGGGCTCCTGCATGCGTGGAAGCTGATTCGTCACGAGCTGGCCGGCCGCCAACTCGTCATCCTCGGAGCCGAGCGTGACCAAAAGTACTCGGCGGAGCTCCACCAGCTCGTCGCCGATCTCGGCATCGCCGACGATGTCGTCTTTGTCGGCGGCGTGCCGAACGAGGAGACTGTCCACTTCTACCGAGCGGCGGAACTCCTGGCGTACCCCTCGTTCAATGAGACCTTCGGGCTTCCGATCCTGGAGGCGATGGCCTGCGCCTGTCCGGTCGTCACATCCAATGTGAGCTCCATGCCCGAGATTGCCGGTGGGGCCGCCATTCTCACCGACCCACACGATCCGAGCGCAATCGGCCGGTCGATCCTCGAAGCCGTCGGTTCCGACGTACCCAGACTTCGAACCGAGGGGCTCCGTCGGGCCCAGCAGTTCACCTGGAGTGCGGTCGCCGAGGCGACTCTGAACGTCTACCGCCAGGCTGCCGAGCGGCGAAAGCAATAACCACGCTACAAATGCTGGTCCGACGATTCGGCTGGCGGACGCCAGGCTGAAGCCTCCGGCGAAAGCGCGAGCAGAACCTCGGTGTTTCTCGTCAACCGGCTCCGGAGTGCGTCTATGGCGGTCCGACGCTGCGTTCCCTCAACCGATCGACGAGTCCAGGATTGCAGCATCACGATGGCGACAGTGGCGAGGGCGCTCGTGAGCACGTCCGCCGCCGCGGCGCCTGTGACTCCGTAGGCGGCGGCCAGGACGCTTACGGCCGCGACGGCGAAGGCCAATTTGGCCAGCTGCACAACAAACAGCGGGCGGACCCGGCGTGTGGCGGTCAACGTGATGATCGGGCCCACTGCGAAAGCGGACATCAGCATGGAGATTGCGAACAGGCGCGGCGCAGGTCGCGTATTGGACGAAGTCGGGACCATACAGGAGCTTCAGAAGGGCGGGCGCTGCCACAAAGACGGCGATACTGCATGCGACTGAAGCGGCAACTCCCGCTCCGGTTACGAATCTGGCAACTCTCGCCATGCCCGCCCAACCGCGCTCGGCGAGTTGCTTTGTCGCTTCTGGCAGGCCGAAACTTCCCCCCGCATTGACCACCAGGGTCGTCGGGCCGACCACCAGTCCCTGCGCAGCCTTCAAACCTCCCAGTGCCGCCGGGCCCAGCATGACACCCGCAATGATGAGATAGAGCTGGCTGGCCCCCCAACTGGCGGCACGCTCGCTGGCCAGCCACCGGCTCATGGGCAGACGAGACCAGAGAAATGCCCCTCCTCCGCGTATCGACGGACGCACCGAGAATTGCCGGAGACCATAGAGAGCGGCGACTGTTGCTCCCAGGCCCCAAGCCGCCACCACCGCGAACACCGAGTGCAGACCCGCCAGGAAGACGATCCCGAACGCCAGCGCCTGGACGGCGTTGAACAGGAGGTCGTTTACCAGGGATTTTTGTGGCTTCCCCTGCATGAAGCCGATCCAGCGCCAGTAATCCTGGAGGTCGAGCATGATGACCCAGGGAGCCACCGAAAGCAGGCCCACTCCAAAAGTGTGTTGGCCGATGACGAGGAGGGCGGTACCCACGGCGGCGATGATGCATGCGGCCATCAGACCGAGCGTGACGTCCGCGGCGAACCCGCGCCGAACGTACTCATCCTTCTCATCACCGCGCATGTCGCCCATGATCGCCATCGGGTCGGTGATCAACGACCGATGCATCGTCGTCACCAGAATCCAGACGGTATAGGCGAGTGCGAAGGCTCCCAGACCGGCGGGACCACTGATTCGGGCCACGACGATCCCGACCGCGAAATTCGACGCCGACGCGACACACTGGTCCGCCATGGTCACAGAGGCGCGGGACGCCGCGCTGCCGCGGCGGGGCCATCGGACGCCCATCCGCGTGCCGGACATACCTCTTACCCGGCTCGGTCAACGCGAGCAGAACGCTCGCTGGCCTGGGTACGCGTCATGGTATTTGGAGGAAGGGGCTCCATGGGAGCACCCGCAAGACATAGAGCGCGTGGCCACAGCGCAGATACAGCGAGCAAGGGCATCCTCCGATCATGGCGGGCCTCCTGTGGATTCGTCCTGGCGAGGGTGGTCGCAACTTCCCAGTCCGGCCAGGGGAGCTCATATCGTGGCTGGGTGGGCGTCTCATTTTGGACAGTATCTTCTGCCGCTCTCGGTCCTCTCTATAGCTGTCAATTCCGGAGGCCGTCGGGCGAGAGCCACATCAGTCGATCCGGACTCGTCGTCTCACTCACGCTTCGGCCCGGGACCCAACTCAAGTGCTCAACAGCGACCTCCACCAGCCTCTCGAACGAACCGGCTCCTCAGGCGGTTCTTCGTTCCCAGGTTCCAGGATCTCTGTCGTCGTGGTTGCGGCTGAACAGCTGTTCGCTCTCGGGTTGGCACGTCTCCTCGGCGAGGACGAGTACCTCAACGTCATCGGTGTGTCCGACGGCGACCCGGACCTCCTCGGACTGTGCGTCGCCAGGTCCGTCGACGTCGTCCTGATAGACCTCGAGCTCACGCGGGCCAATTGCATCGATGTCGTACGGTTGCTTGCGTCGGAGTGCCCATCCACCAGGACATTGGTGCTGACGTCCAATCCAGACCGGCGCGTCCGTCCCGCCATGATCGCCGGTGCCTCAGGTGTTCTGCTGAAGGACACATCCCCCGAGGCAACGAGGGCTGCGGTCGTGTCGGTCCATCTGGGTGATCAGGTTCTCTGCAACGAAGCGGCCCGATGGGTCCTCGGTGAAGATCCCTCCGCCCATTTGACGCAACGAGAGTCAGACGTATTGCGCATAATGGCGCAGGGCGCCAACAACGCGGAAATTGCTCGGCAGCTCCAGCTCGGCCAGAAGACCGTACGCAACTACGTAAGCCGGCTGTATCGGAAGCTCGATCTCAACAATCGCGCACAACTCGCCGCCTACCTGGCCGACACGGACATGGCACCCAGTGTCAATCGGGGGACAGACTCGAACGCAGACCCCGAGGCCTCCATCGAACCAACGCTTATCCCGGACGCAACGGATCGGAAATGAACGACCGACCCCTCGGCGATTTTCACTACGTCCCAACCGAGCGGACGGCAGTGGAGGGAAGTCGACGACCTCCGAGTTGGTTGACCTCGAGACAATCGGGACTTGCCTCCGATGTATCAGGGCCCGTCCCAGTGACTCCCTCAATGCAGGTGCATTGCCCGCAGTCGACACGACGAGGAGGGGGCTCAATTGCCTGAGCAGACGTTCGATTTGCGGCGAGTGCTGTGGCTCTTGCGCCGACGGCGCACCATCCTGGCCGCCTTCACACTCGTGGGCGCGCTCATACCGACGATCCTCATGCTGTCGCGTTCGACCCCCTACACGGCGACGTCGATCGTCCTGGTGCCGACTTCCGCCGCAAATGACTCGTCAGGAGGATCCGCGGGCGGTTCCACCAACGGAAACGTCACTGACAGCGCGCTCGCCGTGAGTTCTGCCGTGCTGGGTGCGGCCGGATCAAAAGCTACTCCTCCTGTGACGCTCGAGGCGGCCCAACATCGGGTCAGTGCCGCTCCGTTGGCGACGAACCTGGTGCAGATCACGGCGACCGGGTCTTCCCCACGGGCGGCTGAATCGCTGGCCAACGCCGTGGCCAACCGACTGGTCGAGTTCGTCACGTCGTCGAACCTGTCGAGCGGATCCAGCGCTCTCACTGGGCTCGAGGCCCAGGCTGCAGACTTGACCAAGCAGGTGAACAAGTACGACCAGGAAATCCAAGTCGAACAAGCCGCTATCCAGTCGCACCCGAATTCCCCGATAGCCCAACAGGACACCCAGCTTCTGGGCTCCCTGACTACGGCCCAAGCCAACGCATCGCTGCAGCTTCAGACTGTGAACAGCCTGATCGCGTCGACGAAGCTCAGCAGCGCTGCCACGAATGGTGGTACGGCGGTCATTCAGCACGCGTCGTCCGCAAGTGGGCCTTCGCTGCTCAGCCGACTCGTCCCAATCGCGATTGGAGCTGTTCTTGGGTTTCTCATTGGCGCCGCGATAGTCGTCATCCGATATCGGGACTCAAAGCTCACGACCCGTGACGAGATCGCTGCGGTCGCCGGCCTTCCTGTCGTGCTCTCATTGAGGGTCGGGCATTTGGCCCGATCCTCAGACTGGCTGACCCTGTTGCAGGAGCACGAACCGGTCGCGACGGAGATGTGGAACGTCCGTAAAGTACTGAGCGAGTTGGATGCTCCCGATGTCGGGGGGCGGGTACTGACGGTCATCACTTTGGCCGACGACACTGCGAGTATGGCAGCGGTCGCCCATCTCGCGGTGGCCGCCTCGGCAATGGAGATTTCAACCTCCCTGGTCTTGACGTCGAACGACCCGGGAGCACGAGGGCTGAGCGATGCCTGTGACCTTCTCACGGCCCGTAATGAGGCAGCGCGACCGAATCTTCGTCTGTTCAAGGGCTCATCCTCGGTCGAAGAGGCCGAGAGTGCGCTCACCATCATTTCGATCGTGCTCAATCCCGATCAACCCATGATCCCGGCATTTGTCGCACGCGGCATGGTCATGGTGGCGATCTCATCCGGATTCGTGGGCCAGGAACAGCTCGCCCGGGTTCTCATCGCCGTCGGGCAGGAAGGCCTGTCCGTCAGGGGTTTGGTCGTCACGAATCCGATGAGTGGCGACAGGTCGCTGGGCTCGCTCCCCAACGCCAGCGAGCAGGTGACTCGGTTCCTCCAGTCCCGTGCGTTGGAGCCCTGGAGTGGAGGTGCCGACGTACGGTGACGACCATGAGAGAAGGACCACCCTTTCCGGACCTGGGTGGCATGACGACGGAGGCTGAAGAGGCCGCGACGCCGCCCAGTCACTCCTCAGAGTCTCAGCCTCCCGTCGTTCTCGTCGGACGGCTCGTCAGTCTTCGATTCGTGTTGGGCGCCCTTCGTCGTCGTCGCAAGGTCTGGTTGAGCCTTGCCGCTCTCGGCCTCGTTGTCGGACTCGGCTTCCACCTGGTCGTGCCGCGGAGTTACAGCGCGCATGCCACTCTCTACCTTGCCCAAGCTCCGGGAAGCGACCCTGCCGCGGGAATGGCAAACGACCTGGCACTCTTGCAGACCACCGCAGTTGGGCAACGTGCGGCCGGCCTGTTGGGTGAGCCTTCGCTCAGTCCTTCGAAGATACTGGGCAAGGCTCCGGGCACGGTGCAGAGCGACAACGTGCTCGTTCTCAACGTCGCTGGGCCAACGAAGGCCGAAGCTGAGCGGAGGGCAAATGCCTTGGCAAAAGCCTTCCTCGGGTTTCGGTCTGACCGAATCCAGCAACAGACCGCCAGTGCCAACAAGGCACTGCAGGATCAGATCGGTGCGTTGCAGCAGCAGATAAGCCAGCTGAGTTCCACCATCAACGATCTGGGTTCTTCGTCGCAGAACAGCCAACTGACGACCCTGGTCGGGGAGCAGTCATCGGACACGAGCGAGCTCGCCGGCCTCGAACAGACTGTCCAGCAGAATCAGCTTGCGAGCATCGGCGTTACCAGTGGAAGCCGGGTCATCACTGCCGGCACCTTGGTTCCTGCCTCGACCGCGAAGCTCTTCGGGCTCGACGGTATTGCCGGCCTCATCGGCGGACTGGTCATTGGCCTCGCCATTGTCGCCGTGCAGGCCGTCCTTTCGGACCGGCTGCGGCGCCGAGACGAGGTGGCCTCGTTGCTCGGTGCGCCGGTCGAGCTCAGTTTGATGCCGATACGCCATCCGAGGTTGCATCACGACCAGTGGGTCAGGCGCTCCGCTCTCCAACCGCAAGGAGAGGTGAGTGCGTTCGCCGGCTATTTGCGCCGGCGCGGGGTACGCCAAGGAGGCCGGAAGACGCTGCTCGTGGTGGCGGTGGATGACGTGACGGTCCCGGCCGCGGCTCTGGCGGTGCTCGCCAAGCGCCTGGCCGAAGAGGGGGAGTCGGTGCTGGTGGCGGACCTCACGAGCGAAGGCGTTCTGGCCCGGGGCATGGAGGATCTCCGGTTCGAGGGCGGATCGTTGCCAAATCGGTCGGGCGGCGACATCCAGGTGTTCACGCCATCACCGGACGACATGAACGAGATTGTCGAGCCACCTTGGGTTGCGACCACTGACGGTGTGAGTAACGTTCTCATTCTGACCGAGGTCGATCCCGCCAGGGGAGCGTGGCATCTGAACTGGGCGAAGCAAGCTGTGGTCTCGGTCACGGCTGGTTGCTCGAGCGCCCAGCGGGTCAGTTCGACGGCCGTCCTCCTTCGTGCGGCGGGGATCACCATTCGATCCGGGGTCCTTATCGGTGCGGACGCCGAAGACGAGTCGATCGGTCTTCTTCAGCCGGAATCCCCTTTGGTGGGGTTGCCGGCAACCGACGGCGCCTTTACAGCATGACCCCTCGGGCAGGTCACGTTTCGGGGACTGCCATACCGGTGTTGTCCCCGGAGCTGGCTCGTGACTGGGGCTTGCTCGCCGGCCCGAACGAGCGGTCGATGCGCCGACGGGTCGGCTGGGTGTGGGGGCTCCTGTTTTTCAACGTCATGACCTACACGGCTGGTCCGACGAATCTGATCCCCCTTCCGCATCAATTGGGCAAGGCCCTTCCGGAGTTGGCCCTGGGCGTGGCTCTCGTCCTCATTCTGACGGCGAACAAGAGGCTCCTGGTAAGGCCCAACGTCTTTCTCATTCTGGTTACGGCGATGTGCCTGTTCACGGCCATCATGAGCTTTCGCGGCTACTTCGGTTTCGGTTCGATGGTCCGCTGGTCCAGATTCGCAGTGTTCGTCGGCGCGCTCTGGCTGACGACACCGTGGTGGGGGCGCCGTGACTTCATGATCCTCCGGTTTCAACGCCGCGCGCTGATGGTCGTCATCGGGACGGTCATTGTCGGAATGGCGGTCTCGCCGACCAAGGCGTTCGCGTTGGCCGGCGGCGGAAGATTGGGGGGGATCGTCTGGCCGATCCAGCCAACCCAGGTGGCGCACTACGCGGCGGTGCTCGTAGGCATGACGGTCGTGATGTGGCTCGCAGGATCGTCGAGGTCACGATGGACAGGGTTCGTCATCGCCGGAGCTTTCGGCGTTCTGATCCTCACCCATTCCCGGATAGCACTTGTCGCCATGCTGGCGGGGATCCTTGCCGGCGGTCTGAGTCTCTTCCTCAGTCGGAAGCGAGTTCGCCGGGCCTTCGTGGTCACGATCTTGGTGGTGGGCATCGGCGCCCTCAGTTTTGCTCCTGTCATCACCGGGTGGTTCGCCAGGGGTGAGAACGCCCAATCTCTGAGTAACCTCACCGGACGGACCAACGCGTGGTCTGCCGTCATCGCTCAACCTCGCACCGAGGCGAACGCTCTCCTTGGGTACGGGCTGTCAAATGACGGCATCAACGGCATTCCCATCGATTCCAGCTGGCTCGCGACGTATCAAGACCAAGGCCTTGTGGGTGATGTCCTCCAGGGATTGGTGCTGGTCTCCCTTCTCATCGTTTCACTCATCAGCCCGCGCGGTCCTGGAAGAGCGGTGGCTCTCTTTCTGGTCGTGTACTGCGCGGTAGAATCCTTCACGCAGACAGGTCTCGGTCAACCGTCGGCCGACTTCTTGGACTTGGCTGTGGCCATGTCGTTGTTGATGGCACCTCTGATGTCGACCCCACGATCCGAGACCTCGAAGATCATGGAAAGATCGGTCAAAGAGGAGCGCCGAGCTCGTCTCGCCTGATCTGGGACCCGGTTCGCGGGCCAGGCACACGTCCTATGGCTTGAGTGCCACTCCGAACAAGCCTGCCTTGTCCGCCTTTGGAGCGATGAACCATTTCTCGATGCGGCGGGCCTCGACGAAGTCGACGAACGCAGAGTTGCCCTCGACGTCATCGGAGATCAACAACCCGCCGGTTCGCATGAACGGCCACGCCTTGTCGAACTCGTACTTCATCGTTTGAGGCGTATGAAGGCTGTCATGAACGAAGACGTCGATCGACCCGATCGACGCACATGTTGACGTCATCGTCCTTCTGCTCGAACCTCGTATGTACTTCCAGTTCGGCCACGCCGCCTCGTCCACCAGCACCTTCGACTGTTCATGCCAGCCGGACATCATCGGTGGCAGATCGATGCTCCATAGGCGACCGACCTCGCCGTTGGACTGAGCCAGGGCGCCCAGGGCCAGCGCACTCGTGACCCCGCGAGCGACCCCGGTCTCGAGAACCCGCTGAGGTTCCATGTGACGAATGGCGCACCAGACCACGTGGGCCAAGTTGGTGTCAGCATCATGCCCCTGGCCGACCGTGAGGCCCGATGAGGCCATCTGCCGAGCGAGGTCGTTCCACGCCGCGTCGAAGTCCTCGTCCAGAGGGCAGGGCCACTCAAATCCGAGCAGCTCATGAAGGTCTTTCACGGGTTCCGACGTCGTGGGTGAGGGTTTCTGGCCGGCGACGGACGGGAGGTGCTTACAGAGCACGATCTCGGTTCTGCCCCGGATTCGGTCCATTCCTTCCAATGGATGGGAAGCCACTACGAGGGCCGCCCGCCCTACATAGCGAACCCGTTCCTGCACATTGCTGCCGCTGGTCATCGCCTCATCCGCCATTGCAAAATGATACCGGCAGATCCTCGTCGGCCGTGAAATCGGGGTTGCAGGGCCAGCGCCGACATCGCCGTGTGGCGGCGAGGCGCCCGTCCTCTCGTCTCAGTAGGTCCCGCCATTTTTCTGCAACGGCTGCATCTGTTGTGCGGAAATTGTGGATCCTCTTCGACCCCTGCTCGGATGAGGGGGCGGTCCAACACTCGGTCCCGCCATCTTGCGACGATGAATGTGCGGCCCCGTGTATCAGCCGAGCGCGTCAGGCGTCCTCATAGATGCTGTCTCTGGAGAATCCAGGCAGACGTTCTCGAAGGAAGGCGCTACGTTCCGGACCAGCCGAGACCCATGCGGGCCCCTAGTTGTGGGGAACCGCTCACGGGGAGCACTGCTGACGGCCAACCCGGGCCTTAGGCTCCGCGAGCAGATCTCCTCCTTGCTCGGCTACCGCGACGTGCCCGAGTGCCTCCCTGCTGCGGGTTCTCTCCTGAACCTGCTCCTCGGTGGTGCTCGTCAGCAACCCTGCGTCGTTCTGTCGACTCGTGGCCATGCCTGCGCAGGCGGTCGGCAAGTCCTCCCGTCGAGGGATTGCCTCTGGGCAGTCGGCGGAAGGGGATAGACACGTGACGATGCGCGCCTCCAGACTGCATGCGATTCGAGCGGTGTCCCTACGAGTCATGATTCTCGCCGCTCTCCTCGGGTCGCTGCTGTTGCTGGCGACGCCGCAACGATCGTCGGCCGCCACCACCGCTTCGGACAACTTCAACCGGGCGAACGGGTCCCTCGGTGCGGGCTGGACCGACATGACCGTCGGGGGACTGGCGATCTCCAACGACGCCGTGATCGGCACGCAAGCCGCGGGGAACTCCGGCGACATCTACACGGGACAGGCCTTCGGGAGCGATCAGTTCTCCCAGGTTCAGGTCACCTCCACCCCGATCGGCGGTGGTCAGTGGATCGGACCTGCGGTCAGAGCCCAGAACGGTGGCCAGAGTCTCTATGTCGGCATCTACTACGGGAACAACGGCAGCCCGGAACTGGAGCTGTTCAAGCTGCTCAACGGCGGCTGGACGCAACTCGGTGGCGCCTTCGCCTCCGGGAACCTGGCGGCCGGGACCCAGTTGGCCCTGAGCGTCACCGGCTCGACGCTCTCGTTCTCAGAGAACGGCGTCGTCGAGATAACGGCCACCGACACCAGCTTGACGGGAGGTGCCCCGGGCATCATGGCCTATGGCACCTCGACCGCGGGTGACTGGGTCGGCGGGAACGCCACCACGACGGGCACCGGCGGTGGGGGCACCTTCACGATCGGAGGCACCGTCTCAGGGCTCTCGGGGACGGTCGTCCTCGGGGACAACGGCGGGGACGCGCTGAGCGTCAGTGCGAACGGCAGCTTCACCTTCGCCACCCCGTTGGCGCAGGGCGCCTCCTACGCGGTCACCGTGACGACCGAACCTTCCGGTCAGTTCTGCAACGTCGCCAACGGCTCGGGCACCGTGGGCACGGCCAACGTCACCAACGTCTCGGTCAGCTGCGCCGCCGCCGGGGGGACCGGTGCCACCACCGCTTCGGACAACTTCAACCGGGCGAACGGGTCCCTCGGTGCGGGCTGGACCGACATGACCGTCGGGGGACTGGCGATCTCCAACGACGCCGTGATCGGCACGCAAGCCGCGGGGAACTCCGGCGACATCTACACGGGACAGGCCTTCGGGAGCGATCAGTTCTCCCAGGTTCAGGTCACCTCCACCCCGATCGGCGGTGGTCAGTGGATCGGACCTGCGGTCAGAGCCCAGAACGGTGGCCAGAGTCTCTATGTCGGCATCTACTACGGGAACAACGGCAGCCCGGAACTGGAGCTGTTCAAGCTGCTCAACGGCGGCTGGACGCAACTCGGTGGCGCCTTCGCCTCGGGGAACCTGGCGGCCGGGACCCAGTTGGCCCTGAGCGTCACCGGCTCGACGCTCTCGTTCTCAGAGAACGGCGTCGTCGAGATAACGGCCACCGACACCAGCTTGACGGGAGGTGCCCCGGGCATCATGGCCTATGGCACCTCGACCGCGGGTGACTGGGTCGGCGGGAACGCCACCACGACGGGCACCGGCGGTGGGGGCACCTTCACGATCGGAGGCACCGTCTCAGGGCTCTCGGGGACGGTCGTCCTCGGGGACAACGGCGGGGACGCGCTGAGCGTCAGTGCGAACGGCAGCTTCACCTTCGCCACCCCGTTGGCGCAAGGCGCCTCCTACGCGGTCACCGTGACGACCGAACCTTCCGGTCAGTTCTGCAACGTCGCCAACGGCTCGGGCACCGTGGGCACGGCCAACGTCACCAACGTCTCGGTCAGCTGCGCCGCCGCCGGCCCATTTTCGGCTCAATACCAGAACACAGATGCGAGCAACATCCAGTACTACACCTTCACCTCGCCCGACGATGGGAACACTCCCGAGACTCTGCGCGTGTTGCAGCCGAGTCATCCCGCCGCCGGGGTCGCGCACAATTTCCTCTACGTGCTTCCCGTCGAGGCAGGACTCGGAAGTGTCTTCGGGGACGGGCTCGCCACGATGGCCTCGCTCGACGCGGAGGATCAGTACAACCTGACAATCGTCGAGCCCACCTTCTCCATCGACCCCTGGTACGCGAACAACCCGAACGACTCCAGCCTGCAATACGAGACGTTCATGACGACGGATCTCGAGCCCTGGGTAAAGGCCAACCTTTCGACCACCGGCACGGAACAGAATTGGCTCATCGGGTTCTCAAAGTCCGGCAACGGTGCGCAGGATCTCATACTGAAGCACCCGGATCTGTTCCAACTGGCCGCGACCTGGGATTTCCCCGCCGACATGGCGTCGTACAACAGTCTGGGTTCGGACCCCGCTGACAATTACGGGACGGATGCGAACTACCAAGCCAACTACGCGCTGACGAACGCTTTTCTCGCTGCCCATAAGGCGCCTTTCCTCAGCCAGAACCGCATCTGGCTGGGCGGCTACTTCTACTATCAATATGACGTCACCGACTACGACGCTCGGCTCACCGCAGAGGGCATTGCCCACACGTTGGGCCCCATGACCTCTGCGTCGGCCCACAGCTGGACCAGTGGCTGGGTCCCTGCCGCCTTGGCCGGTCTCTCTCACGACAGCACCCTGCTTGGCAGCGGCGGCACCACGGACACACTGACCTTCAACTCGGAAGGGGGAAGCGCGGTCTCCAACGTCAGCGGCCTCGACGGCACCACCATCACCTTGCCGGCTGCACCGACCCGAGCCGGGTACACATTCGCGGGCTGGTTCGCCGCACCTTCCGGCGGATCGGCCTTCACATCGCCGTATACCCTCACTGGTTCCAAGACGTTGTACGCGCAGTGGACTCCCGAGGCCACCGACACCATCACCTTCAATACACAGGGCGGCAGCGCGGTCGCAAACATGAGTGGCCTCGACGGCTCCACCATCACCCTCCCTAGCGCGCCGACCTTGACCGGCTCCACGTTTGCGGGCTGGTTTGCCGCTCCCACCGGCGGCCCGGCCTTGACATCGCCATACAAGCTGACCGGTTCGACGACCCTCTACGCGCAATGGACGCTCTCGACGTCCGTCACGGTCAAGGTGTCCGGGAGCCAGACCTACGGCGGAAGCCCGAGCTTCACCTACACGAGCACGCCGTCGGGGGTGAGCGTCAGCTCGCTCAAATGCACGACGGTGGGGTCCTCGAAGACGATCAGTTCGTCAATGACGGCTGGGAGCTACACCATCCTCGGCTCGAGCTGTTCGGGGAGTGCGGGCACAGGATCCACACTCACCTTTGCCGGCGTGGCCAACGGTTTCGTGGTTGCGAAGGCGACCCAGTCGGTCAAGTTCACCTCCGCCGCACCCGCCAAGGCCGTGGTGAGCGGGGCGACCTACGCGCCGAAGGCATCGGCGACGTCGAGCCTCGCGGCGACCATCACCGTCGACTCTTCGGCATCGACGGTCTGTGCCATTACCGCCGGAGTGGTGAGCTTCAAAAGAACAGGGGCCTGTGTCCTCGACGCCAACCAAGGGGGCAACGTCGACTACAACGCGGCGACGCAGGTGCAGCAGTCGTTCGCGGTGAGCCAGTTGCCGGTGTTCGTGCTCGCTACGCCACCCACGACCGGATCGGTGGGGCACAGCTATACCTACACTTTCGTGGCCAACGGCACTCCGGCCCCCACCTATTCCCTGAGCACCATCGCTCCGAGCTGGCTGTCGATCAACTCGACCACGGGCGTTCTGAAGGGGACCCCGCCTTCGGGCACCACGAGCTTCAGCTATTCGGTCATCGCCACCAATTCTGTGGGCAGGGCCACGGCCGGGCCATTCAAGGTCAAGGTCAGCACGTCGTAGCCTTGGTCCCCGACACCAGAACACATTCGTGAGGTGACCGGATCATCTTCGACAACGGACGCGCCCGTAGTTTTCGATGAGACGTCGGTTGCGTCGGCGGAGGCCTCGGATCAAGAGCGTCCAACATTCCGCGGTCAACGGCCACGCTGGCTGCTTGTAGCCTTCGGGGTCGTCATCGTCGTCGCGGTCGTATTCGCAGCGGCGACGCTGCGGCTCTTCGTTTTTCCTCCAACGGATCAACCGGCGCACGTCGACGCTATCTTGAGCCTCAATGGCAGTGATGAAATAACCCGAACAGCACTGGCCGTGTCGCTCGCGGAGAAGGGGTACGCCCCGGTACTCCTCTTTTCACAAGGCGGGGAGGTCACCGACACGTCGTGTCCCAAAGTGCCGCGGGTGTCGGTGGTGTGCTTCGTGGACGCCGCCGGAAACACGCGTGGAGAAGCGGAGTGGGCGGGAAGATATGCCACTCGCCACCATTGGCACAGCCTTTTGATCGTGCCGGGTCGAGCGCAGGCCACCAGGGCCCGCCTGCTCACCAAGCGGTGCTTCTCGGGACAGGTGGTCGTTGTTCCGATCTCGCAGTCGCGGCCCGCTCTTTCGGACATCGTTCATCAGTGGGGTGGCCTGGTCTCCTCGCTCCTCGTCCATCGAGGTTGTTGATCGATTGAGAGCTCCCCGGACGTGGTTGGAGAGGGGCCGAGGTCTTACCCGGAGTACCGTGCTATCGCAACAGGCGCGCGAAGGATTCGTCGCGGTCGATCATCTCACGGACGATGTATTCCGCAATGGCCAGGGAGGCCGTCGCGGCCGGGGAGGGCGCATTGCGCACCAGGGTCACGTGCGGCTGATGGTCGATGACGAAGTCGTCGACCAGACGGCCGTCGCGCTGAAGGGCCTGCGCACGTACGCCTGAGCCAGCACGAACAAGGTCAGCCCGGGTCAGGTCGGGTACGTATGCACGGGCACGGCGAAAGAAGAGCGACTTGCTCAACGAACCGCCCACCTCCTGAGCACCCATACGCCAGTGCTGGCGCGCCATCTTGCGCATGCCCGGGTACCTGACCGTGCGCCAGAAGTCTCGAAGGCGGACATCGCTCCAGCGATATCCCTCCTGGGACAGCGCCAGGACGGCGTTGGGCCCGACGTGGACATGGCCGCCCAGGCCTCGGGTGAAATGCACTCCGAGGAAGGGAAAGCGAGGGTCTGGAACTGGATACACGAGGCCGCGGATGAGGTCCGTGTGCTCTGGCCTGATCTCGTAGTACTCGCCCCGAAAGGGGATGATCTCAGGGTCCGGGGCGGCACCAGCCAACCGAGCAAGAAGCGATGACTGGAGGCCGGCGCACACGACGAGATGATCAAAGACCTGTTCGTGCACGTCGGTGGCGATGTGCACCACCGAGGATTGCGCATCGATCCTCGTAACCGCATGGCCCAGAACGAGTTCGCCACCATTCTCAACGACGTCGGTCGCGAGCCGTTCGGCAATGATGCGAAAGTCGACGACCGCCGTTCCCGGGATCAGCAGTGCCGAGAGACCTGCCACGTGTGGCTCGCGGTCATGCAGCTCGGAAGGCTCGATGACTCGCGATCCGGGGATCCCGTTTGCTTGCGCCCGACTGGCCAGGTCGAGCAGTCGGGGTATCTCGTCATCGCGAACAGCCACGATGACCTTCCCGAACTCTTCGTAGGGAAGCTGTCGCTCAGTGCAGTAGGAGCGAAGGAGCTCCCCTCCGCGCCGACACAGGATGGCCTTCAGCGACCCGGGGGGGTAGTAGACGCCGGAATGCACGACGTTGCTGTTGTGACCGGTCTGGTGAGCAGCAACCGTTGACTCCTTGTCGATCACCGTGACGTCGACATTCATCGCCTGTTGCAGACGGCGAGCCACTGCGAGGCCCACGATGCCGGCGCCGATCACCCCGACTCGTGCCGTTGTCGCACCGTTCTGTGTCATCTGTTGACCTGACTCGTGTACATGTCACACCTTCGGAGCGGGCGTCCGGATATCTGATGCCTTCGGACGGACCGCCGACGGAATTGATGTGACGCGTGGGTCGATTCATCGATCATCATGACGTGAGTCTTACCGAGATTGAGCACTTGTCCCATGATGCACAAGGACAATGTCCCACAAAGTTGGTGACTGAATGACGAATCGTAAAACGAGTCCGCGCATTGACTTCAAGAAGACGTTCAATGTGACCGAATAACTGCTATCAAGACATCGTTGCAATCCCTACACTTGCTTTGGGGCCAAGACGCCTCGGCCGTGTCTCCGATCCGAAGTGAGCGGAGTGACCTCTCCTCGAGAGGGTTGTCGCGGTATGTGCATGCTGCTCACGTTTGTTCAGCTTTCGTGAAGCCGCGTGTGTTTCTCGTCGTGCGAGACACGGTGTCGAAGTTCTCAGATCGAACACAGCCAGAGTGGAGCCCCTGGAACTTTCGTTATGTCCATGATCACTGACAAACTCAGCCGCGGCACCCGTGGGGCGCCCGGCCACCGAACCAAGGCCTGGGCCCGAAACCTGGCCGTCCTCGCTCTCCTCGCCACCGGCCTGACTGTGTTCGCCGTGTCCGGACCCAGCGCGCTCAAGGCGCCACCGGCCGGGGGGACCTCGGCCCCGTCGTCACCGCCGGTGACCGTGTGCGGCAATGCGTCGCTGCTCAGCGGCCCGGCCTCGGCACCCCCCGGTGCGATCAGCATCCCGGCAGGGGACAACAGCTCGGCGTTCGCCGGCTCCTTGGTGGCGAACAAGACCTACTGGTTCGCGCCGGGCACCCACACGCTCGGATCCGGGGAGTTCGCCCAGATCGATGCCGCCGACAACGACACCCTCGTCGGAGGTCCCGGTGCGATCCTCGACGGCCAGGACAAGAACGACTTCGCCATCGCCGGCTCGGGGACCAACGTCACCATCGAGTACCTGACCATTCAGAACTTCACCGCACCTCAGTCCCAAGGGGCGGTCAACCAGAACCTCTCGAGCGGGTGGGTGGTCGAGAACTCGACCATTCAGAACAACCCCAACGGGGCGGGCGTGATGGTCGATTCGAACGGCGTGCTCAACGACGACTGCCTGACCAAGAACGGGCAGTACGGGTTCCAGACCTATTCGGGCTCTGACTCGGTCCCGGTCACCAACTTGACCATCACCAACAACGAGATCAGCTTCAACGACACGCGGAACTACGACACCAACGGGACCGGCACCTGCGGTTGCACCGGTGGGGCCAAGTTCTGGAACGACCTGGGTGCCACCGTGACGGGGAACTACATCCACGACAACCAGTCGGTCGGGCTGTGGATGGACACCAACAACACCGGTTTCAACGTGAGCGACAACTACTTCTCGCACAACTGGGACGTGGCCCTCATGTACGAGATCTCCTACAACGTCTCGATCACCGACAACACCTTCGTCGACAACGGTTGGATCGCCGGTCCCAACAACCCGGGCACCGGAGCGATCGAGATCAACAATGCCGGGAGCGACCCGAACGTCCACGGTGCTTATGACACCGAATCGGTGGTCTCGGGCAACGTTCTGACCGACAACTGGGGCGGGGTCGACATCTATGACGACGCCGATCGTTTCTGTGGGACCCAGTCGGACAACACCTCGAGCGACTACTGCACGCTCGACGATCCGAGCACCTACAGCGTCTCTTCGTGCACGGCCCACGACACCGCCTCGGCTACCTCGAGCCAGAACCCCGACTACTACGACAACTGCCGTTGGAAGAGCCAGAACATCTTGGTCACCGACAACACGTTCAACCTGACACCCTCGAACGTCGGACCCCAGTGCACCGCCGCCAAGGGCTGCGGATTCATCGGCCTCTACTCAGAGTGGGGCACCTACCCGCCGTACAACGGCTTCGCCGTGCCGTTGAGCCTGGTCAACCACCAGAACAACGTCTTTGCCCACAACACCTACAACGGCCCGTTCGTCTTTGACTCCGAGTACCAGGGCGACCCCGTGAGCTGGGCCCAGTGGAGCGGTGGCTACACCGATCCGAACTCGAACGCAGCCATCACGCCCCAAGACGCCGGGTCGACCTTCAACGGGTCGGTGACCAATCCGACCTCCACCACGACGACGGTGGCTCCGACGACCACGAAACCACGACGACCCGGCCCACGACGACCACGACGACCCGGCCCACGACCACCACCACCCACCACCACAACACCGACCACCACGACGACGACGGCACCACCCACGACGACGACGACCCGGCCAGTGTCAACGCCGACAGGGACGACATCGACGACGACCCCACCCACGACCACGACGACGACCACTGCACCGCCCACGACGACAACGACGACGACGATTCCGCCTACGACCACGACAACGGCCCCGCCCGCGACGACCCCGCCCGCAACGGCGCCGGCCGCGACCGCAACGACCCAGCCAGCGACGGGTCCGGTGAGGTCAACCGGGCTGACCCGCGGCGGCGGCTACTGGATTGCCCATTTCGATGGCGAGGTCGACCCTCGCGGTGACGCTCCGAATCTCGGAGTGCATGCACCGACCTTGAACGCGCCGATCACCCATATAGTCTCCACTCCTGACGGGCGGGGCTACTGGCTGGTGGCATCGTTCGGCGGGATCTTCCCGTTCGGCGACGCCAAGTCCTATGGGTCAACCAGCGGCATGCACCTGAATCGCCCGATCGTGGGCATGGCCGCGACGCCGGACGGCGGCGGCTACTGGCTGGTTGCCTCAGACGGCGGCATCTTCTCCTTCGGTGACGCCCGGTTCGACGGGTCAACCGGAGGTCTGCACCTCAACGAGCCCATCGTGGGCATGGCCGCGACGCCGGACGGCGGCGGCTACTGGCTGGTTGCCTCGGACGGAGGCATCTTCGCCTTCGGCGACGCCCGGTTCGACGGGTCAACCGGCGGCCTCCACCTCAACGAACCCATCGTGAGTATGGCGACGACGCCCCAAGGCGGCGGCTACTGGCTGGTCTCGTCAGACGGCGGCATCTTCTCCTTCGGTGACGCCCGGTTCGACGGGTCAACCGGCGGGATCCACCTCAACAAGCCCATCGTTGGTATGGCTCCGACGCCCCGGGGCAGCGGGTACTGGTTGGTTGCCTCGGACGGTGCCATCTTCGCTTTCGGCAACGCACGGTTCTTCGGTTCTGCTGGACCGCTCCAGGCGCCGATCGTCGGAATGGCAACCATGACGCGCACGTCGATGCCACAGGCTCCTGCACGCCACAGAATGAGGCGCTAGAAACCGCCACGAGCTACCGCGGGCTTTGGACCGATCAACCAAGCGCCGCTTGGACTGTCGACTGACCCGCAGCGGCTTCTTGCGGGCGACGCGCCGTTCGCCATCCGTCAACTGGCCATCGGGATTGTGCGTTCCGCCTCAGCAGGCGGGGTCCAGCTCCAAAATCAGTTCAAAAGTTGTTTGCGCCCCATCTCCGGCTGAGCTGCATTTGGGACCTCAGTGTCTCGCACGAGCCAGGCATGGAGTGCTCCTTCGTGCTACTACTTGCATGGCTGGTGAAAATCCAGCGGTTCGAGCGAGGGGGGACCACATGTCCAATTCGCACGTTGGCCTTGGGCGTATTGCGGGACGCGTGGCCGCCGCGGCTGCCGTCGTGACGGGGACCCTCGCGTTCCTGTCTGCTGCCGTCGTTGTCGCTTCGGCACCGGCCGGCGCCTCGGTGGGGTGCGGTGTGTCTTTCGGAGCACCCCAGGTCGAGGGGGCGGCCGGCAGTTTCGGCTTCGTCGTCCCGACGGTTCCTGCCGTCGCTGGACAGGTGTGCAACGCGAGAGTCTCCGTTGCCGGAACGATCGCGACGTCGGGTGGCGCGCGCCCGAGCAACGTGAACGGAAACGGTGTCACCTCTCAGCTCACGGTGAGCTTCTTGCCCGGCCAGCCGCCGCCCTCTCTGCTTTGGCAATGGTCCCCTCACTGCGGCGACCCCGTGAGCAACGCCTATCGGTTCTCGGCATCGAGCCCATCGGCGGGCACCGTCTCCAGCTCGACGCTCGAGGGGACGCCGTGTAGCTCCTTTGGCAATGTCAGTGCCTCGACCCTCCTCGCACCAGTTGTCATCGTCGCCAACCCGGGGTCTTACGTTGGGATCGCAGCGACGACCGGTGATCTCGGGTACTGGTTGGCCCAGGCGGGTGGCGGCATCGGCGTGCAGGGGAACGCCATGAATCAGGGGATGCCCTTCGGCAATGTGGCCGTGGTCGGGGTCGCTGCGGCGACGTCAGGCGGCTATTGGGTGGCCACGTCCGACGGGGGAGTGTGGGCGTACGGAGCGCCGTTCTTCGGGTCCATGGGCGGCACGCCACTCAATTCGCCGGTCGTCGGCATTGCCTCGACATCGGACCACGGTGGCTACTGGCTGGTCGCGTCGGACGGCGGAGTCTTCTCGTTCGGTGACGCCCGGTTCTTTGGCTCCGTCCCAGGAGCTCTCCCGCCAGGTCAGTCACTCAACCAGCCTGTCGTCGGCATCGCCTCGTCCTCCGATGGCCTTGGCTACTGGATGGTCGCCAGTGACGGGGGCATATTCGCGTTCGGCGACGCGCACTTCTCGGGTTCCATGGGTGGCACGCACCTCAACAAGCCGGTCGTGGGCATGGTGGGTAACACCTTCGGCGGGTACTGGCTCGTGGCCAGTGACGGCGGGGTCTTTTCGTTCGACGCGTCCTTCCACGGTTCGCTCGGGAGCATCCCGCTCGTCGCGCTCGTGACGGGGATCACGGCAAGCTCCGACGGCGGTGGCTACTGGATGGTCGCGGGCGACGGAGGCGTGTTCGCCTTCGGCGACGCACCCTTCTGGGGCTCTCCGGCCTGACCCAGCCTGTCTTCTCTTCGGCGCTGCAGACGGAGAAGGATGGGGGGCGGGGAAGCTCGGGGAAAGGGGCCAGTCGAGGTCCAACGGCTTCTCAGCTGATTTCGCTCCAAAGATCGGAGCAGACGGATCGTGCCGCCGGACTCGGTGGCGGCGTCGTTGGCCCAGATCGAGCCACGCAGCGCTGTGAGCTCGAAGTCCGCTGGCCGCGACCTGAATCGAAGTCTGACCTCCCGGCGACAATTCGATCGGACACAGCTCGACAACTGAGTGGTTGTATTCGGGAAGTCACCTAAAAGCACCAGCTCACCGGGGATTTCGTGATCTGACTCCTCCATGACCCGGGGTTGTGGTTGCCCGCTCTAAAGCTGATCGCTTGGCAGTCCCGGACTCGTCCCAGCCAGTTGCTTTCATGGTGGGTGGGGGCGGATCCTGACTGCAACGTCCCGGCCCTGGAATGTCCCTGCCAGCGGGTTGCTCGGCTGGGGGGAGTGTCCCGATAAGTTCGGTGTACCGGGTCACGTACAGCCGTTCACGTCAGTCACGAGTCGTGTCGGAACGTGGCCCGGAACTGATGTTGGCGCCCTGGAGGTTTTCGACCGGGCGAGCGCCCTTTGGCCCCCCGATTGGCCGGCTCCTTGTCGAGTGCCTGGCAAGGACGCTGCCAGCATCCGGAGGACCTTCGTGATTGTCTGGCCCGGATCCCCACCCAAGGCGGTCGGGCCGTACGACGTCTGGCCGCGGCGGTGCCGTCAGAGGCGATGGGAGGAGCGAGCCCGCGCCCCATCGATGGCGAGGGCGGGACGCTGACCTACCGCCAATGAAACGAACTCCCATGCGTCCCGCCCTCGGCTTCGATTTTGGCTGCCGAGGGTCGACGGCGAACAGGGCCTTTCGATTCCACTCCTCACAACAAACGAACAACAACGCCTGGACCACTGCGGGCTGGCGCCAACGGGGTGCTGCACGCCCATTTCTTCGCCGCGCATCCCGCCGTTACGGCTCCGCCCTGGCAAGCGGTGGGGCCGGCCTGGAGGTCCTACTCGATGGCGATCAAGCCGATGACCAGGTACAACGGAATCCGTTCCGCGCAACGCCGCCCCGAGAAGGCCGTCTTGCCACTCTCATGAAGGCGCCGGCGCCCAGCGGCACCGATCGTCCATTCCGTACCATCTCATGCCGTGGCCCCACAGAGACTCGGTAGATCTCCCTGGAGCTACATCCGGCGAACCATCTTGCAATCCAGCTTGGCGGTTCGCTCACGAAAGGACTGGCACGTGTCAAGACTGCGCAAGAGGCCCTCGGGAGCGTTGCTCGCCGGAATTGCTGTCGTCTCCATGACCGCCCTTGCGACCGTCCAGGGTCCAGCGACTCTGGCGTCGGCCGCTTCCGGCGGGACGGCCACAGGGCCGCACTCGGTCACCTTCATGCCGAGCTACGTCGCTCCCGGCACACCGGCGAAATACAACAAGGTCGGTGTCATCAAGATCGGCCCGAGTTCCGCCAAGAACGTGCTTGTCCTCGAGCCCGGGACCTCCGCCGGCAGCGCCTACTTCGTGCCGCTGGCCGAATGGATTGTGTCCAAGGTTCCGGATTGGCAGGTCTGGTCGGTCGAGCGGCGAGAGAACCTGTTCGAGGACCAATCAGAATTGAATCTCTTCAAGGATGGAAAATCCACGCCGTCCCAGCTCTTCGACTACTACCTCGGCTACATAAAGGACTCGACCATCACGCACCACTTCCAAACGATCCCGAACTCGACCGTCGAGTTCGCCAAGGACTGGGGGATGAACGTCGCCGTCCAAGACCTGCACACCGTGATCGGGGCCGCCGAGAAGCTCCACGGCAAGGTCGTCCTCGGCGGCCACTCGCTCGGCGGTTCGGTCGTGACCGCCTACGCGACATGGGACTTCAACGGATCGCCAGGGGCCGATCAGCTGGCGGGCCTGGTGTACATCGACGGGGCGAGCAGTCCGGCGCCCACGGCGCCCGGCACCCGGGGGCGCCCCCATTGCCATGACCGCGGAGCGAGCGACGCAGGAGCTCCAGGCCCTCGATGCGCCCTCGGCGTCTCCGTGGCTGAGCTTCGGCGGGATCACGGCGCCTTTCGCTGGACTGTTCGAGGCCACGGGGTCCGCAGCGGCACTGCTCGATCCCGACGCGCCTTCGCTGGGCCAGTCCTCAGGGCTCCTGCCCGCCGACATCGTCCCGCCGGTCAGGGTCTCCAACGTCGGCCAGTACGGCTACGCCCTCAACGTGGCTACGTCACCCGCTTCTCTCGCGGCAGCCCAGGGGCACCTCGGAGAAGGCTTGTCGTCCAAGGGACCGATACACGGGTGGAATGGCACGGGTGCCCTCTCGCCGATCAAGCGGTTCGCCACAATGTTCTCCGGCTACGGGGTCAAGAACGCGGACGGAACCAAATGGTACTTCCCGCAGCGTCTGACCGACGACACTGCTGCCGTGGCCGATGGCAACGCCAACCCGGCACAGAGCGTCCTCGATGTCCATGCCACTATGGGTCACGATCTGCCGCACAGCCTGCAGATCTACGCGTTCGACACCAGCCTGGGTGGGCCCGGAGTGCTCACTGCCACCAAACTTCTGGCGCAGCAATCAGGTATCCCGATGAGCCATCTGACCCTGGTCGACGAACACGCCACCTATGCCCATAACGATCCAGCCGGCGCGTACCCGAACAACATCTTCTTCAACCACCTCACTCCGTTCTTGGACAAGATCGGTCGGTGACGGTGAGCCGCCCTGAGCTCAATGGATGCTCGCGCTCTTGTGATGATTCCCAATGAGATGCAGCGTCGCCGCGTCGCCTTCTTCTGCATCCATGTCACGATCGGTAGCCGCAGCGCGGTCATGAGATCTGGGAGCGGCCGATCCCAGTCGACAATGTCGAGGGCATCGTGCGTCGATACCGAACGTTGATCCGCTGCCTCTCAGGTCGCCACAATCGCACCGCATGAAGGATGCTCCAGGGCAGGAGCACGAACACGGAGAGACCCAGGAACAGGACGCAGACGAAGCTGGCCACGAACTGGAGCCACAGAATGTTGGGGAGCTCGGATGTGGAGACCACAGACCCCAGCGACAGTGCGACCGCAACGGCGACACATGCGAGCCCGAAGACCGCCCAGAGAGCGCACGTCGCGATCCTGCGGCCCACCGGCGGTTGTCTCCGGTGCCGAGGCGACGCGTGCCGAGACCTCGATCGCACCGGTGCCCCTCGATTCGCCTTTCGCGCAGCTCGAGTCGAAGCCCTTGAGGCGACGTGGAGCGGGCCCGGCCTTGACCCGGCAGCCTGCAGACCAACCACCTTGCCTCTGATTTCGATCTCGACGGAGTTGGCATTGTCAAAGGTGACCACGATCCGGTCGCAGAGGTTGCCGTCCGGCGAACCCGCCGGAGCGGCGACGACCACCTCGATCCTGACGGCGACGTTCGGATCGTCGACCGCCAGCGCATCGGTCGTCCAAAAACGACCTCCGCGGGGTTGGTAGTCCACGTTCGGCGGGTTGCCGTCGAAGAAGACGTCAAACCTCAATGCGTGTGAAGACCCGCCTGCCGACAGAGTCCCGAAGTCCAAGACGGAATGGGTGGGCGCCGGATGCGACGGCCCGAGATCCTGTTCGGCTTCGTCTGCATTGCCGGTGGGTTCGGTGCTGTCCGACGCGGCGCCTGCGGTATCGAACGTCGTGCACCTCCCGGGGATCGTGAGCGTCTCGTACGCCCAGGTAAGCATGATGAACCGCTCGTGAGAACCCCCCTTGTCGGGATGTTCGCTCCTCACGAGGCGACGATACGCAGTTCGGACCTCATCCGCCGAGGCGTCCCGAGAGACGCTCAGGATGGTGTACGGGTTTGGTCTGGTCGTTTCAGCCATTCGAGCGCAGCCGCTTCTGCCGTTGCACACGTGCGAGTTCGAGATACCGCCGAGCCCGCACTCCGCCCGACACTGGAGTGTCAGGTGTCCGCTCCACTTCGACCTCCCGCCGTGAGGACTCGCCAAAGAGCGGGATCGCCCTCCCGCCGACACGAATGATATGCGCACAGAACCCCCGTGTCGCCAGGCACAGTCTCACAGCAGAACTAGCAATCGATCCGTCCGTTTTGGTGAGGGCCCAGGGACCTGCGCAGCGCACGGAACGGTGATGCATGCGTCCCCAGATCCGAGCGCCGACATTTGCCAGACGGTCAACCGGTCGCAGTGCACCGGATTCGTCGGACCGGCGGCAGCAGCTCACCGGTGGCGTCACACAGCGGTCAAGACGTGCGAAGAGATCTCGAGGTGCTCGCCGGGCCCGTCCCCAGTTCCATGAGGCGGACGAAACGATTCGAGCGCTGCGTTCCGTTTGTCCCTGGCTCTGACGCTGATTCGGACTTCAGACTCGCGATCATCGAGCCGACAATCGCCATCGAGCGCTTCGCCGTCCAGCTGTGCCCGTTGCAGCCTGGAAGAAACCCTCGTCGCCGATGCCCGATGACATGTCACTTACAAAGTGATGACAAGACACACCGTCCTGGGAACGGACACAGGACGCAGGCGCTCGCGTACCAGCGTCACGATCGGGCACTATTGGGATCTGTACCGACAGCCTCATCGCGCCGCCAGGGTGGCGCCCTCCGAGTTGCTACTCGATCAACGGCCGGGGTAGGGGGAAGAGAACATTCCGGATCATCCATCGTCACGAGTCCAGGAAGTGAAGGCGTCGCCTCATGAGGTTTAAGCCGATCGCTGCCGGCCTCGTCGGCCTGGCCGCTGCTGCTCTTCTGGCCGCAGGTGGATTCGCCCTGGCTGACACAAACAGTGGCACACGCTCTCTTGGCGCCCGCTCGCTGAACCCTGCGAGTTCGTTCAACCTCGCCTGTCCGAATTATCTGACCAACGTCGGCGTTTGGCGTCAGCGGCAAGACGGTGACATGTGCACCCGATCCGACCACAACGACGACCGGCGCGCCGACGACGGCCACGACAGCCCCGCTGACGACGACCACGAAAGCGCCGACGCCGATACCCACACCGACCCGGTCCCCGGCCCCGCCCGCCCCGGCGGCCACGGCTGCCCCGCCCATACCGACGGCAACGCTGCAAAGTGGTGGCAATTGCACGAACCCCTCCTTCTCGACCAGCGATGCCACGGGAACGACGAACACGGACCCCAGTGACGGCAACCAGTACTGGTGGGTCGACAACGATGCATGGAGTGGGAGCCACGGTCCACAGACCCTGAATGTGTGCAACGAGGCCAGTTGGACCGCGGTGTCGGATCAACCCGACGTCGGCGGGCAAGTGGAGACCTACCCCAACTCCGAATACGACGTCGGCGGTCGTGACGCCGGCTCCACCGCGCCCATCACCGCATGGAAATCGATCACGTCCACGTTCTCGGAGGCATTCCCTCCGGCCGGTACGTGGGACGCCGCTTACGATGTCTGGCTGAACAACTGGTCTACGGAGATAATGATTTGGAACCAGTGGGCCGGGGCGCAGTCGTACTGGCCGTCCCAGGCGACCACGGCCTTGACGCTCGACGGTGTGCCGTACCATTTCTACAACAACGGTGGCGAGCTGATGTTCTTCCGCGATACGCAGACCTCGTCCGGGTCGGTGGACGTCCTCGCCGCGTTGCAGTGGCTCGTCTCGCAGGGTTTGGTGCAGTCCACCGACGTGCCGACGCAGCTCGAGTACGGGGTCGAGGTGTGCTCCACAAGCGGCGCCCAGACCTTCCCGCTCACGGGGTTGTCGTTCGCCTTGAGCTAGGAGGGGGCGCCTCGGAACAGCACCCGAGACAAGACGACGCGATGAGACGAAGGTTCCGGAGTGCTGACATTTTTGGGCTGCGCCTGGAGCGCCCGGCAGACTCCAGCCCACTGCGCTGAGGAGCCGGCCGTCTCTCTGGTGCTGGCTCGCTCTGAGCGGTGACCGCCGGGGCAGGTGCGGGTGTGTCTCGACCACAGCGAGGGCTGACGGGGATTCGGGATTTCGGTGCCGGTGCGCCGCTGATTCGAGTCGAATCAGACCGAGCCTGGGGGCGGAGTCTGTGAACTGCGAGGATCCCAAGCCTCCGCCCCCACGCCGGCGATGCGAGGGGCGGTGACGCTCCTAGAGAACACCGCCCCTCGGTTTCGAGGGTGACATCGCCCTCGCTCCAGGAATAGGGCCGACCGGACTATGTCGGCTCTAGAACGGAACAAATTCCCAGGGCTTCGACAAAGCTGTCTGTGGGCTGGCCGCGACGTTCGGCCGGGTAGCGACGGTGAGCCGGCCTGTAGGCGGGTTCTGTAGACGCACTTCTCTGAGCAGCGTCGATTCGCAGGAATTAGCTCGTAAACAGCGCTTTTGCTACCCGTAGCGTCTCACAAATTTCGACGCGTTCTTATTGGTTTGTGCTTCTCGTTGCGCCCCGAGAATGCGGCATCCGAGACGCTGAGACGAGCGAAAAGGGTATTGCCCGCCGGAGTGTTGACGCTCCACAGCGCTCGGGTTGACGTCGCGAGTGTGTCCCCACGATAGTCCGCTCGACGAACTACCTACGCATTGCGTAGCTACGTAGTACGTAGTATCGTGTCGGAATATGCGGACACGGTCCAATGATGTGGCATCTGGAACACCGTCGTCTCGGCGTCGGTTGAACGATCCGCCAATCCTGATCCTGATGAGCCTCGCCGGCGGGGCCAAACACGGCCATGCCCTCCTCAAGGACATTGAGGAGTTCGCCGGAGTGAAACTCGGTCCCGGCGCACTCTACGGAGCGATAACCCGGTTGGAGGAGCGTGGGCTCATCGAGCCGCTCGAGTCCGATGACCGTCGTCGTCCGTACCGGATCACTGCAACGGGCTCTGAGTCTCTCTCCGATTCTCTCGCTCAAATGCGTGAACTCGTGCGGGTGGGACAAGCTCGACTAAAGATGACCCGTACGCGACGCCCGAGCCTGGCGTGATGCGGCCAGCGCGATTGCGGGCGAAGGACACAGCCCCTAACAAAGAAACGAGTGACCCCCGTCTCCGCTGGTACCCGCGGTCTTGGCGCGCTCGATACGGGGAAGAGTTGATAGCCCTGCTCGACGACGAGTACGAAGGACATCTGCCGGCTCGTGTCCGCTTCGGTCTTGCAACCGGCGGACTCGGGCAGCGGGCCAGGCAATCGGGTCTCATCGGAGACTCGGCGCCCGCGGCACAAGGAGTCCGGGCCGGTGCGCTCGTCGTTCTCGCCGCCTGGGTTGCATTCGCGATCGCCGGCGTCAGCTTCGCCAAGCTCTCCGAGCACTTCGACGAAGCGTTGCCCCACGACATGAGTGCTCATCACCTGACCGATCTCGCCTTCACGGTGCTTCAAACTGTTGCTGGACTGGCCAGTGTCCTCGTCGTGTTTGGGGCTGTCCTTGCTCTACCTGCGTCAATGCGATACCTCCGAGCTGGCGGCTGGCCATCGGTGCGCGGACATTTCCTGCGGGCTCTCGCCTGTAGTGGACTTACGGTCGCCGTCACGGTGCCACTAATTGTGTGGGCCCATCACCTCGCGCCTCACCAACGCAATGACGGCCTCCACGTGTACGGAACACTGTTTCTGATCTGGGCAGCACTCATAGTGACGACCCTGACGTCGTGGACTGTGGTCGCGATCGTCGTAGGCAGCCGCGTTGAGTTCTCCAAAGCGATCCTGACCGCGGAGGCAATCCTGGCCGTTGTCATTGCTGTGGCGATGGTCAGTATGGTCGGCGCCACAGCGGTTTGGTGGAGTGCCATGGCGAAAGATGCACCGGCCTTCTTGAACGCCAGCCCCGGCGGTGTCCCCGGTTCACCATGGGACGTTTGGCTCGTAGCCACGGTTGCTCTGATGGTCCTTGCGATGGGTGCAGCCGCAGCTGGTGTCGTTCGAGAAGCGCGTGTTTGGCGAGGGATGCGCTTGGGTTGAACGAGTCAGACTCCTGTCGAAGTGTCCTACCAGCTGGGGTAGGGGACAGTCTTGCCTTGGCATTGTCGATGTTCAGGGAGCGTCAGATGGTTTGGTGTCTCGAAGTGACTCAGCTTCGCGCCCGTCAGCTGACTACCCATCCCGAGCGGAGAACGAATGACCAGGCCAATAGGGCCACTCTTCGAACCATGAACATCGGCCGTCGGCTTCGAGCTGAAGGATCCACAAGTCTCGGTATTCCTGGCGGACGGGTTGGCCGTATCGCACCTCAGCTCGAACGACCGCCGTGTGATCGTCGACCGCTACAACCTCGGTGGAGAGCGTAAACACCTCGTTTGGCCCCTCTCGGTCTTCTTCCCACATTCGACCAATGGCGTCGACGCCCACCACGGGCTTTTCGTACGGAGAGTGCAGATAAGTGGCATCGGTCGTGAATAGCGCCGAGATCTCAGCCGTGTCAGGTGCTCGCCACGCACGCTCGTACCCCTTCACCCAGCTGCGCACAGCAGACCGATCGGTCATCGCCGCCATCATGACATTGCACCATGAACAGGATTTAGTGTTGACGCTACGCACCCCGTCCTGGCGTTATGGGGCACAGGAGGAAGTTCAAATTTCCAGGTCATGACGACCTCGATTCCCTCAGTCCTTTCCGGGTAGTTCCCCGTATATCCATATGAAGGATCCGTGAGAGGAGGCATTGCCATGTCAAAGATCCAACGCTGCCTAGGTGTGGGAGCCGCGACCCTCGTCGCCAGCCTCATGCCGGTTGGTATTGCCGGGGCAGTCCAGAGCCCGACGACAGGACAGCCAGGTACGTCGGCTGGATTCAACTGCGGCACCAGTTCAGCCCCCGTCGAGCCGGGGCACGCCGCAAGCTCTCCCGGCTCACCCTTCAACGAGACGACTCCGGGACACGCCGGGACCGTCTACGCCGGAAGTGGACCGGGATCGGCTCATGCCAACAGCACGGCGGCGGTGTCGCAGTATGACGCGGCCTGTCGTCGATTGAGTTCTCACTGATACCGACTCTCGGGCACCTGCAACAGTTCGGCGCACGCCGCGGCATGGGTGGCGAGGTCGTGGCCAACGGCGACATTCAGAAGCGAAACGGGAAGTGTCAGGCGACTTACCGAGCCCAGACAAGAGGGACCCGCCGAAGACCTTCCGCGTGAGGGCCGATGCGGAGCGTTGGCTCGACACTCAGCGAGCCGACATCGCTCGAGGCCAGCGGGTCGGTTGGGCCACACTTCAGCGACAATGACGCTCGATGTCCACGCGCACCTGTTTCCTGACGACGAGGACCGGACGCTCGACGCCGTCGACGCGGTTCTCGTACCGGCTGGTTCCGGTTTAGGGTGCGCCGAAAGACCACCCAATGGTCCTGACATGTCGGGCCCGGACCTATCGGCCGCTCGGAGGTCCTGAGCCAGTCAGTCGATCGCAGCTGGCGAGGTGCAAAGCATGTGGCTCGGAGTATGGCCGGACTCAATACAGTGCCCAAACCGCGACGCAGGATTCGAGCGGCCTCGAATCCTGCAAGAAGGCCAATCCCGATCGCATGGCAGAGATCTGTCGCCGATGTGTCGGGACGCGCTCTGAGATTGCTAGCCACCTACATGTAAAAGCGCAAGAACGGGTCAGATATTCGGGCCCTCACCCTTCTTCTATTCGTGGGTCGTTGGGGAGTACCGGGTCACGCTTGTCGTCCCGGACTTCCCCCAGGGGAATGTCCTCCAGATGCCCAACGCGAACGCTCGCTACGACATGGCAAGCGGCCCGGTCAAGCTGCGCTACGGCGGTTCGACGGACCGTGGCGACCCGGCGGTGCGCTGGCCGTAGAGATTGCGGGACGCTATGCGAGATCCACCTCGACCAAAGGAGCGTCCTCACTCCACGCCACACGGTGCTGCCGAGCCGGCGTACTCCCTACGGATGACGGCCATATATATATCGATATAGGTTGACGTATCAATCTTGCTTGATGTATTCTGGACGCGTGGTTGCGGCTATCCCCGACGAAACGGCCCTCTCGTTCCTACAACTGGTCGGGGACCCCCTGCGGTGGCAACTTGTCGACCAGTTGGCGAGGACCGACCGGCGGGTCGGCGAGCTCGCTCAGCTGGTGGGAAAAGCCCAGAACCTCGTCTCGTATCACCTCGGAGAGCTGCGGTCAGCTGGGCTGGTGTCGGCGCGGCGGAGTTCTGCTGATCGGCGCGACACCTACTATCGCCTGAACTTGGGCCGTTGCGGCGAGCTCTTCGTCACCGCCGGGTCGGCGCTGCATCCGGCGCTCCAGCTTGCTCCGCTTCCTCTGCAACTGCCCCGCGTCAAGACGCGCCGCAGCCGGCGCGTCTTGTTTCTGTGCACGGGAAACTCCGCGCGCTCGCAGATCGCCGAGGCGCTGCTTGCCAATCGCTCGGAGGGCGCCATCGAGGCCCAAAGCGCCGGCAGCCACCCGAAGCCGCTGCACCCCAATGCCGTCCGGGTGATGGCAGAACGAGGGATCGACATCTCCGGGCGAACCACCAAGCACCTTGACCGTTTCGCACGCACCCGCTTCGACCGCGTCGTCACGCTCTGCGACAAGGTCAAGGAGATCTGCCCCGACTTCCCAGGCGCGCCGCTGACTGCGCATTGGAGCATGGCCGATCCGGCGGCTTCGGCGGACAACGACGAGGACAGCTACCCGATATTCGTGCGCACCGCCGAGGAGATTGAATCCCGCGTCGACCTGCTCATCGCCGAGCTCGCTCACCCCGCGGAAGACGAAAGGAGCATCCATGTCCGCCAATGAGACCGTCAACGTCCGCTACATGGTCACCGACGTAGCCGAAGCCGTGGAGTTCTACTGCACCCACTTCGGCTTCCAGCCCGGCATCGCCTCTTCTGCGTTCGCCGACGTCACGAAGGACAACCTTCGCCTCCTGCTGAGCGGACCCGCTAGCTCCGCCGGTCGCCCCATGCCCGACGGCGCCGTCCCGGGCCCTGGAGGATGGAACCGGATCCACTTCATCACGCCCGACCTCGACGCGGAAGTCGTCCACCTGAAGAACGCGGGTGTGCGCTTCCGCAACGAGGTCGTGAGTGGACCCGGTGGACGTCAGATTCTCGTCGAGGACCCCTCGGGCAACGTCATCGAGCTCTTCCAACCTGCTTCCAGATAACGACGGACGAAAAGAACGGTGAGGACGCCGACGAAGGTACTTCTAGTTCTAGACGCTTTGCGACCGAGCAGTCACGGTCGGACTCGACAGCACGAGCACCTTCGACGAGACCCCTCCTCGAGGGGACAGGGCGGGACCAGCTTCCTAGGCCAGGTGCACTGATCCGTCTGCCTCCTATCGCCGGGACGGGGTGCCATCGCGCGGCACCATGGGGACAGGCGATTCATGCCTCCGTACACCGGAACCGTGACACTTCCGTCTGTCACACCTCGGTGTAGTTCGCGCCGCCCAGGCCGAGCGAGGACCGCATTTCCTGCACTATTCCCTCTTTGTCGGCCAATCGCCGGATCCGCGAACCCCGGACCAGACCAGTTGGTCCGTTCTGCATGCTTCTCAGTGAGGACCACCGAGAAGCGAGTTCACAAGCTCGCGGCGACTCCCAACGCCGAATTTGTCAAAGACGGCACTGAGGTGCTCCTGAACAGTGTGAGCCGAGATGTGGAGCTCGTTGACGATGGCCTGCGTAGAGAACCCGCGCAGGACGAGCACAGCGACCCGATTCTGCGCAGGGGTGAGGCCGTGCGCATCCAAGATCAGGGAACTCATCTCGTCGGACGATGCTGGTTCGAGAACGATTGCGGTCTGCCGCCCAGCACTCCCATACAAGCGAGATGCGTGGAGGATGAGCCATCGACCTGCGCTTGTCTGCAACCGAACACTTGTCGGTTGGCTCTCCGCCGCGGCCTCAACACCCTTGAGGTGCGCGGCCGCGGCATAGAGGGCCATAGGCAATTCTGCTCCGGGCGAACGTGTGCTCTCACGCATCTCGTCGATCCAGCCTTCTGCTTCTGGATTCATCGAAATCAGCGACAGGTTGTCGTCCAACACCACAATCCCGGGGCCAGCTGCATCAGTGCGACGACTCGTGCCGTCGATCACCATTGATCGCCGCAGGCCCTCGGCGAAGTGAGGAGCCAATCGTCGGACTATGGCGATCTCGCGCTCGGAAAAGCCAAAACATGAGGCTCCGCGGTGAAGGCACAACACGCCCCAGCAGCGCCCTCTGGCGATCAGAGCCGCACGAAGCTCATCACCGAGACCGAGCGGCGCAATGACGCTCTGATAGCGCAAACTCGAGTGACGGTCTCCCTTGGTGGCCCCATCGAGCGATCCGACGGGATCTGAATCATCAGCGAGGCTGGTGAACTTGTTCACGTCACTCTGGCCGTATTCATTGTCCAGAAAGAGTGGCGTCACCGACCCGAGCGGCTCTTCGGCCATGGCGGACGTGAACAACAGGGTGGCTGGGTCCACCGTGGCAAAGAACGCGGCATCGACTTGAACAATGGACCGCAGTCGGCGAAGCATGTCCTCACGGAGTTCGGAGGCACTCTGTCCGAGATAGCAGCGCCTGATGATCTCGCCAAGCTGACGTTCTGTTACCTCAACGGACACGACAACCGAGGTTACGCCCGAATCTCAGAACAAGTTCTATTGTGTGCCGCCGAGCGCGTTCTCGCTCAGAGATTCTCACGCCGGCGAAGCCAATCCGAGTTGGCGGAGTAGCCCAAGTTCATCGAGGCAGCCCCACCGCTCGACGATTTTTCCATTTTCCACGCGGAAAATGTTGATGCCCATCAGCGTCAGTTCTTGACCTTGGCCCGCAACGCCCATGAGCTCGCCCGTGTGGGTACCGGAAGCAGTGAACGGCTCGACTACAAAGTCGCCCTCCCCAACGAGGAAGGGGTAGTCGGAGTTCCAATCGGGGCAGGCCGAGCGGAAGATCGTTGCCGCCGCCCGCATGCCGTCCTTGCCAGCCGGAGCGCCGAACGGCGGATCGTGATTGACGAAATCCTTGCTCAAGAGACGATCGACCGCTTCGAGATCCCCTTTGGTGAAGAGGGCATCAATGAAGTCTCGGACAATGCTCTTGCTGTCATCGGTGGTGGTCACAGTTCGAGTGTGCGGAACTTGACCGTGACATACCACCCCAACTTGTTGGGGTGGTATGTCATTCCGGCCAGTCGGTCTAGCGGAGACTCCCGAGCCGGAGGGCCCGGACCCCTTCGCCGAGAAGATGGCCGAGTTGATGGGTCGTTGGGGATGTCCGCCGTGAGCGAGTCCGCTACCTGGGCGCTAAGGCGGAGGAGATCAACTCGTGACAGGTCCGGCGGACGGAATGCATGTCCGCCGGGTCGCTGTGAGAGAGAAAAAGGCCGGCCACCCCTCGCATGAGGCCGTGGAGGAGCACGGCGCTGGCCATGGGGTCGACGTCAGTCCGAACGGATCCGTCTTCCTGGCCCGACGCGATGCGCTGAGAGAGACCCTCATAACTGCGTCGTTCCGCGTCGGCCATCCCGTCGACCGATGCGTCAGAGGGGAATGTCGAGCCCCACATGACCAGGAGCGCGCGTTCGTCGGGTTCTGGATGCTCGAAGAGCTCGAGATAGGCGTCCACGCCCACCAAGATCTCGTCAAGGACGGGCAAGTCGGCTGCCTCGGCGTACTGCCGTTGGGCTTCGGAGATCGCCAGTCCGATTTTGGTTTGGGCTCGCTCCGCCAGCTGCGCCACCAGGGCGTCTTTCGAACCGAAGTGGTGGGTTGCCAGACCCCGGCTCACTCCGGCCCGCCCGCCGATGGTGGCGAGTGATGCGCCGTGCACGCCACGTTCGGCGACGACCTCGGCCGCCGCCCCCAACAGCGCATCCTCGGAGCGGCCCCGACGCTCAGCCTGGCTTCGTCGCCCCAGCACCTCCGTCATTCGCGGCAATATATTTGCTTGTCACCCAGCAAGCAAGTAGGTAGGTTGATCTGATCGGCAAGTAGCCCAGCCAGTCTCGGCTGGGCGCGGTCGTGGATCCCGGATCGAGGTCCGGTCAATGGGGAGGGACATGTCGACGTTCGATCTGGTGATAAAGGGCGGGACCGTGATCGACGGCCTTCGCACGCCGCGCTACAAGGCTGACGTCGGCATTGCCGGTGGCCGCGTCGCGCAGATCGGTCGGATTGACGCGGCCGCGGGTCGCGAGGCGGTCGACGCGTCGGGCCGGGTCGTGGCGCCGGGATTCGTCGACCTGCACACCCACTACGACAGCCAGGTGTTCTGGGACCCGTGGTGCACCATGTCGGGATGGCACGGGGTGACCAGCGTCGTCATCGGCAACTGCGGCTTCGGTTTCGCTCCCTGCAAGCCGGCAGAGCGGGAGCGGGCCATGCTGAGCTTGTCGCGCAACGAGGCGGTCCCGCTCGAGACGATGCGGGTGGGCATGCCCTGGGACTGGGTCACCTACCCCGAGTTCCTCGACAGCGTGGACCGCACCCCGAAGGGTGTGAACGTGATGTCGTTCGTGCCACTCGCACCGCTGTACGCGTATGTCGCCGGTGTGGACAACGCAAAGGCCTACCGTGTCACCCCGGAGCAGCTGGACGAGATGTGCCGTCTCCTGGTCGAAGGGATGGAGGCCGGTGGCTGTGGCTTCAGTGCCCAGGTGTCCGGGGAAGTCGGCAACGTCCAGCTCGACTACGACGGGACGCCCATGGTGACCGACTGCATGACCGAGGAAGAAGTGATTGCGTTCTCTCGGGCCATGGGTTCGACGGGTCGAGGCACGGCCCAACTGACCGGCACCCTCGAGACGGCGGGCCTGATGGCGCGCGAGAGTGGTCGGCCCATCATCTGGAACGCGTTGTTGGCCGATGGCGCACTCAACCAGCACGGTGGTGCCAAGTACAGCCACCGCGACGCCCTCAAGCAGCTGGCCTATTTCAACGAGGAGGAGGGCCTCCGGGTCTTCGCCCAGGCACTCACCACCAATTTCGTCTCCGAGTTCACCCTCGAGGACTACAACCTGGCGGACACGATCCCGTGCTGGCGGGAGGCCTGCCTCGGCACGGTGGAGGAAAAGATCGTCAAGTTCGCCGACCCAGAGCGCCGCTCCGCCATGAAGGAGATTCACGAAGAACGCGGCGGCCTCTTTGGGGCAGGGTACGACCTGACCAATATCAAGATCCACTGGATCTCGAGCGACGTGCCCGACGCCAGGAAGCTCAAGGACACCTACGAGGGCTTCACCGTGGGTGAGGTCGCGGCCCGGGAGGGCAAGCACGAGATCGACGCCTTCTTGGACGTGGCGGTGGCCGGCCAGCTTCGGGTTGGCTTCGCCACCCCGATGCTGAAGACCCCACCCGAAGCGATGAAGGAGGTCGCCACGTCACCTGTGGCGCTGCCCGGAGTCAGCGACGGTGGCGCCCACACGAAGTTCGTGACCACGGCGAGATATCCGACCGAACTTCTCGGCTACTGGGTACGAGAGCACGAGATCATGTCGCTGGAGGAGGCCCACTGGCGCCTGTCGTATTACCCGGCCGTGGCGGCGGGCCTGAAGGGCCGAGGGTTCCTGGCCGAAGGAGCGCCGGCGGATCTCGTGATCTACGACCCCGAGACGGTCGACAGTACGGCGCAGGAACGCGCTTGGGACTATCCAGCTGGGGAATGGCGGCTGATCCAAAAGGCAGTCGGCTACGACCGGATCATCGTGAACGGCGTGACCACCTTCATCGACGGGGTGTGCACCGGGGACACGCCCGGCAAACTGCTCCGTCACGGCACGGACTGAGGAGAGAGCTATGCGCACTGCGGAATCAGAGATACAGAAGCTCTTCGACGCCGACAATCACTACTGGGAGGTCAGCGACTCGTTCACTCGCTACCGCGATCCGAAGTTTGCCGAGCGGGGTGTCGTTCTCAAAGAGGTCGACGGCAAGCCCCACTACTTCTTCGGCGAACGCCAACATCCGATCATCCCCGGACCGGGCGACGTGCATCCCCGTCCCCGTCCCGGCGCGCTCTACGACTACTTCGCCGGGAAGAGCAGTAAGGAGCGGGTCGGAGACGAGCTGGCCTGTGAGGATCCGAGCGCCCATCCGGAGTGGTTCAATCGAGACGCCCGCCTCGCGTGCATGGACGCTCAGGGCGTCGAGGCGGCGTGGCTGTTCCCGTCGCAGGGGGTCTGCATGGAGGGACCCATGCAACCTGACATCGAGGCGTCGATCGAAGTGCTGCGCGCGTTCAACCGCTGGCTCGACGACGATTGGGGATTCGCCTATCAGGACCGGATCTTCGGTGTCCCGTTCCTGACGCTGTCCGACATCGATCGCGCCGTCGATGAGCTCGACTGGTGCCTCGGTCGGGGCGCCCGCGTCATCACGATCCGCAACGGGCCGGTCTTCACCCCCGAAGGGTTGCGTTCGCCTGCCGATCCAGCCTTCGACCCGTTCTGGGCTCGGGTCCAAGAAGCGGGGATCGTGGTAACCACGCATGCGGGGTTCGAGGACGGCTACACCGACGTGGCCTCCGACATCGCCCGGACCTGGGGTTTGGCCGGGGCGCCGCAAGGCGAACTTCGCCCCGATGCGTCGGCGGTCCAAGCCGCCTCGCTGGTGGCGCAGCTCATGAAACATCGCCTGATCGAGGACTTCGCCACCGTGTTGGTGGCGCACAAGCTCTTTGAGCGGTTTCCCCGCCTCAAGGTTGCATACATCGAGAACGGCGCGGACTGGGTTCCGCGCTGCCTGCACTCCCTCCACATGTTGGGGGGGCAGAACCCCGGCATGTACACCTCGGATCCCGCCGATCAGTTCGTGGAGCACTGCTGGGTTGCGCCCTTCGTGGAGGACAGCGTCGAAGACCTGGCCCGCTACCTGCCGGTGGAGCGGATCCTCTTCGGTTCGGACTGGCCACACGCCGAAGGGCTCTCGCACCCGCGGGAGTTCTTCGAGAACGTGGAGTCGTTCTCGCTCGACGATCAGCGCAAGATCATGGTGGAGAACGCCCGGTCGTTGACCTTCGCCTAGCGCCCGTTCACAACCGAGACCGCTCGATCAGAGAACGTTGGACACGTGCTCGCATCCGTGGCCCGACCGGGAGACACCACGAGGAGCGCCGTCGAGGACGCCGTCGGCAATGCGGACTCCGGATGTCGCGAGGACGTCGGCCTGCCTCATTTGCCCAGGTAGCTGACTGGTGACGGTGAGCCGACCTGTAGGCGGGATTCAGCTAGGTGGGGGAGTGTGGGAGTGTGGGACCGCGTGGCACCACGCTGAGCAGGGATGATGCCGACCTCGCTCCCTAGTGCGCACGACAATTGATGGTCGTTAGTAGGGATGGATTAGGGATGGCGGCCCGGACAGAATGACTTGTTCAGGCCACCACCCGCACCCCACGGCGGAGCTGCCGCTGCCTGCCGGTTGTCCCACCCCAGATTCCGGGCGTCCTGGCGGTCGCAGCCGCTCCGCACTCACTGGCCACCGAACAGCATTCGCAGTAGGCCCGAGCCGGCCGAGTCGATTGCCCCCGCTCAGGGAAGAACACATTGGGGTCCACGCCCCTGCAGGCGGCCCGCTGGTGCCACTCAGGGCGGCTTAGGAGCTGAGCCAGGACGGTCTCGGTATCGGGGGGATCGTCGGCCACCATGAGCCGGTCGAGTTGGCGCCGGTAGTCGTCGGACGCTTCGATCCGGGCCGCCTCAAGCTCTGTCAGCGTCGGCGGCCGCGATACTGCTGGGGCCCTCGAGTAGCTCGACTGAAGGTCTTCCTCCTCAAGCGACCCGGTAGGCCAAGCGTGCTCCTCGGGAGGCCGAAGAATGTCTTACGGTGCGCTTCCAGTGCAGTCAGCCGAACTGAACTCTCCCGATGCAGTGTGCGAGGACACTTGCTTCCCGTCAACTCTTAGTGTGCAAGCAACGGTTCCTCCGTTAGTTCCCACAGTCGCGATCACGCTGTAAGAGTTGAACAGTCCGGAACCCGTGACGGTCTTGGTCCATGGGAGTTGAGCATCACTAACCTGCGAGGTTCCCTGATTGCCATTGTCAAAGGCAAAATACGTGATATTCGCCGTTCCGCTTCCGGTCACCGTGTAGACGATGGTGTGCTTCTTGTTGTTGGCGTCATTAACTGCCTTTGTTCCGCCAGCAACCAGGGCGATACAGCCGCCGAACAGGACGACGACCGCCATCAAAATCCAGAACCACACCCGCTTGTAGATCTTCTTCGTTGGCTTGGTGCGAGCCACGGGTGCGGGCGGCATACCGGGCGGAGGAGGCGGAGCGGCCACAGGGGCAGCGGGCTGAGGCGGATACCACTGGCCGTCGCTTGCTAGCCACCAGCCTTCACCTTGAGATGTGTCGCTTATGCGTTCCAAACCCTTTCGCCGAAATTCGCTCTCTGACTACGAGCGATTCATCAAGGCGCAAAGTATGGCGCCGGTTCGCTCCCATCCAGGGGATGGCGCTTCTCCGGTGCCCCTGACGCTGCCGCAGTTGACACAGATACCCGAGCCTGGAGACCCGTGCCCCGGCTTCATCTCCGAGCCCGGATGTTGCTGGCAGATGGTCTATGACCACAACCTCCAGGCAACCACTGCGCCGAGACGCCGGGATGGACGGGCAGATGGTTCTCTCCCCGAGGCGACTGTTGGTGGCCGGTGTGGGCCTGTCCGGACCACCTCGAGGGGCTGACCGGCCTTCGGGCGGTTCGGCGGCGTCAGCCGCTGAGGTCTCTCCGGCCAGGCTGCTGCCTATCACCTAACGAATCCTCTTTGAGTCAAGACCTCAATTCCACCTCCGTTCAGGCGCGATGAATCGACACGTCACGAGACGGGACAGATGCCTAGGCTTTGCGGTGGTCCGGGAGTGACTTCGCCGAAGAGCCGGCCTTCAGGGTGCAGAGCCGACCACGCAGGCTACGAGTCGTTCCCTAATGTCCTCCCGGACCCCTTTCGGAGTCGATGACCAACTGGCGATAGAGGGCGTTGCTCACGTGGCGCTTGAGTGAGCGCAGTGCCTCTCGCTTGGTCTTGCCCTCTGCGACTTTGCGCTCGAAGTAGGCCCGACCCTGCGAATGGGGTTGGCGGATCTGGCAGATCGCCACCATATGGATGGCGTTGTTGAGCCGACGATGACCCCGCAGTGAGAGCCGGTGGAATACCCGACCTCCCGAGGAGTGCTCGACCGGAGCGATGCCCGCGTAGGCGGCGTAGCTGTCCCGGTTGGCGAAGCGACCGACGTCACCGCTGTAACCGATCACCGAGCAGGCGAGGACCGGGCCTACACCGAAGAGGTCGGTGAGGGAGGTCTTCGACGCCCGCACGGCGATGCGGATGCGACGATGCGACTCTTTGATCTGCTCGTCGAGGCGAGCCACGTCATCAACGAGCTCGAGTGCGAGCTGGTGGCGCATGTGCTCGATGGGGGTCGACGGCTCGAAGGAGCCGAGAAGCCGATTGGCATCAGAAACGTAGAGTTCCTTGGCAATTCCTCCGGGTGAGAGCTCGGCCAGGGCGTTGTGGAGCCTGCAGATGAGCTTGGCCCGCAGCCGGCCCAGATCGTGATTGCGCTTGGCGAGGAGTCGCATGATCTCGGTGTGGTCGGCCCGCTCGACAGTGCGAAGACCCTTCGAGCGCAAGGCGGCGACGGCGACCGAGAACGCGTCGTTGGGGTCGTTCTTCTCCGATCGCCCCGTGCTGAGCACCCGGACCCTCGAGGCCAAGGTGGGTGGGACGTCGAGGACGACTTCTCCGGCATCAACGAGTTGTTGGGCCAACAGGTATCCGAGCCCACCGGCGGACTCGATGGCCCAGGTGCGCTCGGCGAAGGGCTCGGCCCAGGCCAACAACTTGGGCGTCTGCTGACACGTCGCACACACCGTGACCTTGGCCACTTCGCGTTCGTCACCGCCAATGGCCACGGCCGTGTGGCTCGCCTTGTGGGGATCGACCCCGATGATCACCGACATGAGCACCCTCCTTTGGGTTGATGGGCAACCGCGAGGGCACTCCTGATTTGGATCTGGTGCACACACTCCTCTTTTGAGCCACTCCGCGGTCAAGGTCCAGACGAGTGGCATCTCGTAAGAAAGCCAGCCGGTTGGACCGGCGGCAGGCACTTAAGGGAGCCAGCCCGTCAGGACCTCTAAACGCTACGGATCAGCCGTTGCGTCTGCTCAAAGTCTCAATCAGGCACTTCGGGGATCCGCTGTCGTACTTATGGGTGACCTCGCCCGGATACTTCGCGGGCCACGATTCGGAAAGGCACGATCATGACCACTGCGATGGCGAAGTAGAGCACGATCGCCACGAGCGGTATCAGGAAGCTGAGCAGAATCGTCACGAGGTAAGCCACAACGGCGAATCGGAACTTCTTGCGTGCTTCCTCTAAGTCTGGATCGTCCACGACGCGGTGAGCGAAGGTGCGCTCGTCGGACATAGTGGCTCAATACAGCAAACAGGAGTCGGATCGCCAGCAGGGTGCACCCGTAGACAACAGCGGCCACCCGTTGCCAACTCGTGGTCTTGTCCAAGGCGTCCGCAACCAGTCGCGTTGGAAACGGTAGAAACGAAACCACCAGCAGGAACAGCAGATTCAACCGGAGGAAGATCCGGTCGACCCGATCCACAGAATCGGTCAGACCGTGGTGGGCGATCCAGGCGCCGCCGATCGTGAGGAAGCTGACGAGATAGGCCAAGTAGGACGGCCAGCCACGCAGGAACTGGTGCAACGGGGAACCTGGAGGCCGGATTGCGACATCGAGCACGAGCAACGTGATAGCGATGGCCAGGACGCCGTCACTGAACGCCTCCATCCGGCTTTTTCCCAAAGTGGCGCTCGGGGTCTTCTCGTCGTCTGCCATGACCACCTCCCCAGTCAAAACGACGGTAGCAATCCCAGGTGCCCCCCATACGCCGGGAAGGTGACACCGTGCGAATCCTCTTTGTGTCAAGACCCCTGTTTCAAGGTATTTCGGGCGCGACGAGTCGAGCCGTCACGGAACGACGTAGCGGCGTAGGATTTCTTTGGGTTCGGGAGTGACTTCGCCGAAGAGCCGGCCGTGCAGGGTGAAGAGCCGGTCACGCAGGCTTCGAGTCGTTCCCTAGTGTCCTCCCGGACCCCTTATTGAGCGTCGAGGACCAGTTGGCGATAGATGGCGTTCGAGACGTGGCGCTTGAGCGAACGAAGCGCCTCTCGCTTGGTCTTTCCTTCGGCCACTCGGCGCTCGAAGTAATCCCGACCTTGAGTGGCGGGCTGACGAATCTGGGTGATAGCCGTCATGTGGACGGCGTGATTGAGCATCCGGTTGCCTCGCTGGGAAACTCGATGCACACCCGACCCCCTGAAGAGAACTCAACGGGCGCGGTTCCGTTGTAAGAGGCGTAAGCATCGCGGTTGGCGAAGCGCCGGACGTCGCCGCTGGAACCGATTAGCTGTGCGGCGAGAACAGGCCCGACTCCATAGATCTGTGTGACCGAGGTCCCCGAGGCCTTGACCGCTTCTTTGATGCGCTGCTCCGATGTCTTGTGTTGGACCTCAATGCGGCACAGCTCCTCGTAGAGCTCAGTGGCGAGCTCGTAGCGAATCCGCTCCGTCGGGGTCGAGGGCTCGAGCCTCGACAGGAGGGATTCGGCGTCAGAAGCGTTCATTTTCTTGGCAATTCCGCCCGGAGCGAGCTCTTGGAAGAGGGCGTGGAGCCGGCAGACCACCCGGATGCGGTGGCTCACGATGTCGCTGTTGCGCTTGGACAAAAGACGCAGGACCTCGGCGTGATTGGCCGGCTCGACGACTCGCAGCCTCGGAGTGCGCAAGGCGGCCAAGGCGACCGACAGGGCATCGTTGGGATCGTTCTTGTTGGACCTCTTCGTCGCCAATACCCGCACCCGGGAGGCCAGCGTCGGTGGCACGTCGAGAACCGCCTCGCCTCGCGCCACGAGCTGTTGGGCCAACAGGTAGCCGAGGCCGCCGGCCGACTCGATGGCCCAGGTGCGCTTCTCGAATGGCTCGGCCCAGCTCAACAACTGGTCCACCTGACGACGGGTGGCGCGCACCTTGACGCTCGAGAGCGGTTCTTCGCCCCCATCTATGGCCACCGCGGTGTGCGAAGCCTTATGGGGGTCAATGCCGATCACCACTTTCATAGGGTCCTCCTTGGTCGTATGGAAGCCACGGAGGGCACTCCTGCTTGCAGATGGTTGTGCTCGATCCTCTTATGAGCCACTCCGTAGCGAAGCCCGGAGGAGACGCCTTTCGCATGGAAGCCAACCGGCAGACGCTGGTGGCAGGCACTTCGAGAGCGACCTCACCCGGACTTCTCAACGCTACGGATCACCCGCAGGGTCTGCAGGAAGTCTCAAGCAGGCACTTTCGGGCTAGAGCTACGACGCTCCGATGGCCTGGGCCATCAGGACCACCCCAGATAAAAAATAGAACGGACATGACTGTTGCGTTGTTCTGGCCGAGCCAGGCCTTCCACCCGGCAAGGACCTCACGCGACCGATCTCCGAGGAAAACCGTCACCAGAATCGGAGCTGCGATCCCCAATACAGCGACCACAACGTAAATGGCGATCGCAGCAACCAGTTGACCATCTGAGAGCGTGAATGATGCAATGGTCGCGGCGGCGGCGAGCCCCACGACCACGTTCTTAGGATTAGCGGCACCAAGTGCCAGACCAGCGGCTAATGACTTCCCCGGCCGAAACGCGGCGATCCCGTCCATCCACTTCGGCATGGTTCCTTCCCTCCCATCTCTGGGCCGACCACGGAACTTTTGCACTGCCGCCACCACCAAGTACACGCCGAGCACAAGCTTTAGCCATGCCACCCAGGTCGAATGTCCAGAGCTTGGGGAAAGATCGACCGCTTCTGCGATAGCAATGCACGCAACCAGCACGCCAGCCACGCCTGCAACGAACCCGGCGACGAACAATGACGCATTGACCAGGGGCCTCTTCGTAAAGAGCAGGAGGATGACGGGAATGATGTTGATCGGAGAGATGGTCACGACTAGTGCCAGCGGGAGTATTTCCGCCACGACGACCTTCAACAAGGCGCTCCCCTCGATCCGTGCGAGACGAAGCTAACCGTTAGAAGTCACTACTGGGTTAATCATGGGGGTATCCCAGTACGCCGGATTGGGGCGCCATGTATCACGCGCCCAACCCTCGACCTCTGCTTGACGCCATTGCACGCCGGCGCCGACTCGCCTGGGGGGTGACGTGGCCGGTCCTAACCCTCCCGACTGGGGGGTTGGGCCGCGTCGGCGGATGCACCCCCGTTGTCCGAAGGCTGCACGGCGTGGAAGACTTCCGAGCGGCGACGCCGGGATCCCGCCAATCCCCCCAGGGAGGGCTTCGCTTGTTCCTCCCACCGGCGGCGCCACCCGCGAGACGACCCCGGTACGCAAGTTCGGCCGGGGCCGCCTCGTAATACCCGACAGAACCGCCCCTGGCGGATTGAAGGGGTGCCTACTTTGGCTCTTGGCTCCCCGCTGGGGCGACAGCCTGTTGCGCCCACGGCGCCACCCGGCCAGACTCAGTTTTGGCAGCCGACCCATCAGACCCGCCGTCATGGTGGAGTCGGGCGCGCCTTTCAGGGGGTGAGGATTTAGCCCCCAACCTTGGGTCGCCTCTCAGGGTTGGGGCGCGCCCAGGCTCATCTCTCGCCATAGAGCGAGACTCACTTAGTTCCTGGACTCGTCCTTTTTGAGCTGATCATCGGCTACTTGGAGGTTGAACTCGTCGGCCTTGAGCTTGGCCTCGTCTTTGCGTTCCTGCGTCTTGTCTTGGCGCAAGTGGTGACGCGTCGGCGAAGGACAGGCCTGCCCCAGGGATTGGAGGGCAGCACATTGACTCGCGTCGAGCCCCGTATCGTCGGCGACATTCTCTTTATCGGTCGAAACCATGGCCTTTTCTTGGTTCACTTGGTCCTAAACCCGTTCACGGCCTGTTGGTCCTGGGCGAGAGAGCGTGTTGAGCTGCACCCCGCCGCCAATGCCACGACAATGACGGCAAGGACTGCCCATCGTCTCGCCTGCGTCATCCTGAGAGCGTAAATGACACGAGCGGGGCGGCCCAGGAACGCTCCCCCCGTCTACCCTCGTCCGATGGCGATGCCCGAACCCGGCGACCCCTGTCCAGGATTCATCTCCGAGGCAGGACGGTGCTGGCAGATGGTGTACGACCACAACCTCCAGGCGACCCATTGCGCTGAGGCGCCAGCATGGACCGGGCGGTGGTTTTCGCCTCGAGGCGACCGCTGGTGGGCCGTGTGGGCGTGCCCTGACCACCTGGACGGGCTGAGGGAGTTCGGGCGGCGGCGCTAGCAGCGATCAAGGCTTATACCCTCGATTCCTCAATCCTCATCTTCTTCAGATTGTAAGGGTCATTCATTCTCGCATTTGAAGGTTTGAACGCTTGCGCCAGGGCACCACGCGTACACCTGGAAGCCATCGCTGTCGTAGACGATCCCGTTGGCCACTATCGGGCTGCCGGCCGATCCTCCGGTGGACCGCTGCAATAAGAGCAACCCATCGGTCACGCGCAGGGCATAGATGCTCCCTGAGTTGTTGCCGACGTAGACGATCCCATTGGCAACCGCCGGTGATGACCACACAAAACCGCCGGTGTTGTAGGCCCAGACCTTTGCCCCCGTGGTCGCGTTCAACGCGTAGACCTTGCCGTCGTCGGAGCCGATGTAGACGATCCCATTGGCAACCGCCGGCGAGGAGCGCACGGCGGTGTCGTTATCAATGAAGGCGGGCCCGGTGGCGTAGGTCCACACCGTCGCACCCGTCGTCGCGTTCAACGCGTAGACCTTGCCGTCGTCGGAGCCGATGTAGACGATCCCATTGGCAACCGCCGGCGACGATTTCACCACGGCACCAGTGGTGGCGGTCCAGACGATCGCTCCCGTCGTCGCATTGAGCGCGTAGACCTTGTGGTCGTCCGTTCCGACGTAGACCATGCCGTAGGCCACGGCCGGCGACGACTGAACGACGTTGTTGCCGATTCTGACGGCCCAGCGCGTGGCTCCCGTCGCCGCGTCCAGCGCGTAGACGTTGTCTTGGCCGTTGTCAGTGCCGATGTAGACGACCCCATTGGACACCGCTGGCGAGGAGCGCACTGCGCCGCCATCAGTGACGGTCCAGATGGTTGACCCTGCCGTTGCGGTCCCCGTGCTGGCGTCCAGGGCGTAGATCTTGCCGTCGATGGAGCCGACGTAGAGGACACCGTTGGCGTATGCCGGCGAGGAGGTCACGCCGCCGCCGGTGGTGTGGGTCCAATAGATTGCCCCTGTCGTCGCGTTCAACGCGTAGACCTTGCCGTTGGTTGAACCGACATAGAGAATCGGGGCGGCCACCGCCGGCGACGAGCCCCAAGAACCGCCGATCGTGCTCGTCCAGAGCTGCTGGGTGCTCGCGATATTGCTCTGGCTGACGCCGGTGTCAGGACTTGAGCGACCGCCGGACACGTTGTAGCCGAACTGGGTCCAGTCGCACGCACTCAGCACCAAGGCCAGTGGCGCAAGGACGAGCAAAAAGCACCGCCGAGCACGCGGGATGCGCATCCAGCTCTGGTTGAGTCTCGAGACTCCCACCGTTGTGCCTGCGCCCGATCCTGTGTCCATGTCACCCTCCCCAGAATGCAATGTGCGTTGTACAGCCACAGTTGTAACAACATCAGCTGAAAAAGGACTGGGCTATAGCTCGGATTGGCCTAAGTCTGGGTGATGGCATTCGACGCTCGTTGATCATCCCCATATCCGACGGCCTCCCTACTCGCTCGACGGATGAGGGCAAGTCTTACTCCTACGGCGGTTGCAACTCTGGACATTTGGCGACAGACTTTTGACATCTGGAGCCAGAGGCCTCAGCCCTACCACTGCCCCAGTTCGCCGGGACGTGGGCAACTGCCACAGGTAGAAGCGGCTACCAAGGCGATGCCACCTATTGTCGAGCATCCTCAGCGAGTGGACAGGCTTACCGTGGAGTGTTCCACCACCCTGGCGCCCGCTGCAGGCGTTTGTGAGATGACCGAGGTTGCGACAGGGCTGACATAGCCCGCGTTCAGACACACCTTGGCCAGTACTGATGCAGCAGCTAACGAGCTCATCCCATCGACGTTGGGAACCGTGACCGACGGTAGTGCGGCGCCGGGCTGATCGGCGCAGGGCGCAAGCGGTGGAGGATTCTTGGGTGACTTCAGGTGCAGGACGACCCGGTTAGGGGCATGCGTGAGGCCGGACAGGCCCACGATATTGACCTTCGTGACGTAGCGACCCTCGGGCAGGGGAGGCGAGCCGGCCACGGTGCACCACGGGAGGCTCGACGTTGGGTGCGAGCCCCCTGCGGGTTGGGGTTGTACGCACCCAGCGTAAGTGGTGATGACTCTTACCGGGAATCGGTTGGGGCCAGGTGCCAACCTGACTGTCGCCGCGCAACCGACCAAGAGTTGACCGAACGGGTAGGAGTTCACTTGCCCGCTAAGACCAACGGCTAGCCACCCGTCGCTCGCGCAGGTATCGACGGTGACCACTCTTGCTGTCGTATTGGTCAAGACAACCGTTCCCCTAATCGCTTGTCCAGCAACGGCCCGGTGTTGTACCAGGATGACTTGGACCTGGATGGGGCGATGGGGCGATCCGCTGGCAGCGGCGGTCACGGTAACGCTGCCCAAGATCAAGATGCTCAGGGCCACGCTGGCCAGAGTGCTGGTGCCCCTCGTCATCATTCTGATTATGACGCAAGTGCTGGGGAATCGGTTCGGACTACTGGTGCCCCTGTAGGCAGGGACGGGGTGCCACCATGCGGCACTTCCGGGCTAGGCGGGGAAGGGGCGTCCCTCTCGGTAACCGGCAGTTGCGGACGGTCGGCTATGTCGAGTGAGGGTGTGCGGTCATGGGGGGTCACCGGAGAGAAAGGCGCGCACCGATGCGGGAGCGTCGGTGGCGACGGCGTGTGGGTGTGACGCGTGGGCGATGCGTCCATCGATGACGACGAGAACGTGGTCTGCGACCCGTCGCATCTGGGCGAGGTCGTGCGTCACCCACACCACGGCCACTCCGCTGACTGCCAGTGTTCTTGCCAACTCCTCTAGTCCGACGCGTTGCGCCGGGTCCACTGAGGAGGTGACTTCGTCCATGAGGACCATCTCGGGCTCGGTCACGAGCGTGCGAGCCAGGCAGACCCGTTGAGCCTCCCCGCCCGAGAGTTCGGTGGCCTCCCGGTCAAGGAAGGAGGGGTCTAGGCCCATCTGCCCAAGCACGGAGACGGCATCGGCGTCGCTGATAGCGGGCTCGGCCACTTGGAGGTTCTGGCGCACTGTGCCCGGAAAGGGGGTCGGACGTTGAAACACCATTCCTACCTGTCGCCGGAGTCGCAGCGGATCGAGAGTGGCAACGTCGTCACCATCGAAGAGCACTCGCCCGGCGCTCGGCACCTCCAAACGGTTGCAGCATCGCAGCAAGGTGGACTTGCCGGAACCCGATGGGCCGACGATGGCGGTGACCCCGCTCCAGGGCACGAAGCCGCAGGCATCGTCGAGCCTGCGCCGATCGCCATCGGCAACAGTCAGATGGTCAAAGACAAAGCGGTGTCGACCCGGTTCGATCCCCGCATCATCTCAGGTCCAGCGCGGGTCCTGAGTCCGTGCCACGATGCCTGACGGGCAGTACGGCAGCCGAGCAAACGGGAGGAGTGCGGTCATGACGGGCATCCAGACGGGCCGGGTGGCCCTGGTCATACACGGCGACCGCGCCCAGCGGGACACATCGACGTTCGAGAACTCTCGGCTGGCCCCAGTCGCCCAAGCCCTCGCTGAGGTCGGGCTCTCACCGGAGCCAGCGATCTTCTCTGAGGACATGGCCGACGAGGTGCGCGACCAACTCCTATCGGTCCAGGGTGTCCTGGTCTGGGTGGACCCAGTCACGGGGGGCGATGACCGCAGCCAACTCGATGTCGTCCTCCGCGAGGCGGCGGCGGAGGGAGTTTGGGTCTCGGCCCACCCCGACGTCATCTTGAAGATGGGCACCAAAGAGGTGCTGTACCGGACGAAGGAACTGGGGTGGGGCTCGGACACCTTTCTCTATCGCACGATCGCCGAGTTCGAGGAGAACTTCCCCGCACGCCTGGGGACCGGTGAAGCGAGGGTGCTCAAGCAGTACCGCGGCAATGGCGGCATTGGGGTATGGAAGGTGCAGGTCGCCGCCGCACAGCCTGGCATCACTCCAGTCTCGGTCCCTGGACTCGACACGCTGGTCGAGGTGCAGAGTGCCCGCGCCCGTGATGAGGTGGTCGAGGAGGTGACCCTCAGGGAGTTCACGACCCGCTGTCAGAAGTACTTCAGCTACTCGGGCGGGGAGGGTCGGCTCATCGACCAACCGTTCCAGCCGCGGATCTCCGAGGGCATCATCCGGTGTTACCTGGTCAAGGACGAGGTGGTCGGCTTCTCCCGCCAGTACCCCGCCGGTCGCTCGCCCGCCGAGCTCGAAGCGGCTGGCGGCTACAACGCTGCCCCGCCGGGGAGGGTCTTCGGACTCCCGGCGGCCAAGACCATGTACGGGCCGGAGGAGCGGATCTTCCAACGGTTGCGCCAACAGGTCCAAGACGAATGGGTGCCGGGTTTGCAGACCCTGGTCGATATTGACTTGGCCTCCTTGCCCGCTTTGTGGGACGCGGACTTCATCTTTGGGCCGCCGATTGACATGGTCGAGGAGTCCTATGTGCTGAGCGAGATCAACGTCAGCGCTGTCGCCCCGTTCCCGGAGCAAACACTGCCGAAGCTCGCTGGTGCAGTGTCGGCGGCCCTTCACCAATCCACTGAGACGACGGCGGGCTAACACAACCGCCTATGTCAATCGGCTCAGATGGTCACGACGTTCACCACGAACGAGAGGATCGTCACTGTCGCTCGGAGCCGGGCGAACTGCGCTGGGTCGGCCGGTGGACGGAGTGCGGCGTAGATGCCGAGGAACACCCAGGTCAGTACCGGGGCCAGCCAGTCGTTGGCGCTGAGCGGACTGAGCCCGTCCTCGTTGAGTTGACCCATATTGGCGGACTTGCGAAAGAGGAATACTGACGCCCCAGTCACGAGGGCGATGGCCACGATGTCAATCCATGAGCGGGTCTTCGTGAGCCAGATAGTCAACGGCACGGTGAGCAGTCCGGTGATGACGGCTGTCAAGGCGATGTGGCTGGTCGAGAACGCCGTACCCGTTGCCATCATCTGTACCACGAAGGGATGATCGCGCAGATCGGACCGGCATCAGCGGGGACTGCCCCAGTTCGCCGGGATTGTGCGCCATGCTGTGGCCATGGCCCAAGGCCGTGACGACGATCCGAAGCAGACGCTCATCGAGATCCGCCAGAAGGACAGGAACGACTTGCCGCGAATATTGTCGCCCTCTATTCAGCTTTTGCCTCATCCAAACGACGCCTTACCGTAAGTCCCGTCGTCAGTTCCGCCCCCGGCTTGTGCGTTTCCGTACGAAGCGAAGGATGGCGATGTGCTTTTGGGTGTCACGCTGCATGAGCTCCACCAAGAGGCTGTTGAGCGAATCGTCCTTCGTGTCGCGAAGTTCGCGTTGGAGGCGCTTGAGTTCGCGAGCGTCCTCGCTCTCGTGTTTGAGGAGGCGCTCCGTCGCCTCGAGCACTGCGTCCCGGTCAGCGCGGCCGAAGTCGATGAATGGTACGACAGGTTCTGTCGCCTTCATGAGCGCAATCGTTTCGAGTGATTCAGCAAGATCCGAAAAGATTCTGTGGTGTCGAATCTCGTCTTCAATGAGCAGATTCACAAGATAGCGAAACGCTCTGGACTCCGTTCGGTCGGCGATATCGGAATACTCTTCGAGTAACCCTCGCTCTGTCTCGATGTGGTTGGTCAAATGAGCATATAGCGCCCGATCCGTGGCAGATGGCCCTGCCCAGGACTCGTTCGTCATGTCGATCATGTTCTCTCCATCGGATCGGATGTTGATGTTCTCTGATTCGATCGTGAACCTATAGTGACTCCGTTCGCACCGTCAGCGAACGTCCGGGATACGTACGTAGTGCCAGGCTGATCCCACACGACTCGTGGCGCCAAGGCCAAGACCATGACGAGCCACGGGCCCCCAGTGCGTCTGTCGTAGTAGTGGTGCGGCATCATCGAAAGCCGTTCCTCTCGCGGGCCCTTTGCATTCAGGATGAGCGAGTCACGTTGCCCTTACTAGGGGACGAAAGTCCCAATGTAGTGATGGGATGTCAGCCGCGCGTGCCCAGAACATCGGCAGGATGGACGGTTCGCCGCCGCAATCGAATGGCTACTTGGGAGTTG
>CAVTVK010000006.1:0-401547 GCA_963738135.1 uncultured Acidimicrobiaceae bacterium
GGGCGGCCGCAGCCGGCCTTTGACCGCCTGGCCAAGAGCGGGGACCTGGTCGGAAGTGTGCTCGAGCGGGATGCGGTACCGGCGAGCACGCCCTTCTGGCGGCGTCACTGGGTCATGAAGTGGTAGGGGTAGACCTCTCGGCAAAGGCAATCGAATTGGCCGTGGCGAAGGCAAACAAGCGGGGCGCCGAAGCGCGATTGTTCGTGGCTGATGCACTTCGCCTCGTTGATCTGGAGGAGTCTTTCGACACGGTGCTCGATTGCGGACTCTTCCACGTTTTCGACGACGACGAGCGCGAGCGTTACGTCGACAGCCTGACTGCAGTGGTTTCTACGGGTGGTCGCTATCACATGCTTTGTTTCAGCGACGGCCAGCCGGGCGACTGGGGACCGCGCCGTGTGACTCAGGACGAGATTCGGGCTGCGTTCTCCGAAGGATGGGAAATCGAGTCCATCGAACCCACGGTCATCGACCTCACGTGGGATCCCGCCGGAGCCCTCGCCTGGCAGGTGGCAGCTACTCGCACGTAGTCGCTGCCACGCTCCTCCGGTCGAGGCTCTCCTGGCAACTTGAGCCGGGGGTCCGGATCCCAGTAACGGCGTACGGGGACGCCCGGAGTCAGAGACTCGTCGTGGAATGCGGTTCGAGGAAGATGGCGGCCATTCGAAGTCTTTGAGCGCTCTGTTCTCTCTTCCGTAGGACAGCGGTGTGAACAGGAGCGTGTCGAGGGGGAACCAGAGGCCCACCCACACCAGTACCCAGCCACCCGAGTCAAGGACCAGGTTGGCATTCCCGCTGGCGCCCACGATGCTCGACTTCACGATCACGAGAACGAATCCCACGACGACGATGGGGAGCCCTATCCACAGCGAGAAAATGCCGTCGAGTCGGACTGCTCGACGTTCTCGCTGGTTGTACGCAATTCGATGGTCGCAGTAGCGGTTGAGGGTACGGCGAATCCGCTCGTCCATTCCTCCGGAAATCCGATCGGCGGGTAGGGCCAATTCGAGCCGTACGGGTCCGGTAGAGCGCTGGCTTCGCAGGACGCTTATGCAGTACTCCAGCCCAGTCATGAAGTTGCGGTATTCGGAGAACAGGTCCGCTGGCGCCAGCACGAACATCTCTTCCGGGCTCGTGAGCGACAGCGAGATGACCTGCGGAGATTGTTCGGCCATGACGCTATGGTCTAGCCGCTCCGGCAGATCGAGTCCCGTAGACGTCGCTCTCAGAGGGCGCTGCTCCTATCCTCAGGCGAATGGCTCGCCGGGAAAGCGATCGACCCGCTCCGCCTCGCCTTCCACCCGACCTGCCTCATGACCCAGATCTCTGTCTCACCGCCGGATCCGAGGTCAATCGGATCACCATCCAAGGCGACTTCTCAACTGGCGACCTCGAGGGATTACAAATAGAGGACTCACGCATCGTCGGCTCGTCATTCACGGCCGCTGATCTCAACGGTCTCCGCCTGATAGATGTCGTGGTGGAAGGGAGTGACTTCTCAGGCGCAGACATGGAAGAGGCCTCCTTCACCCGCGTGACGTTCAAGGATTGTCGTATGTCGGGTGCACTCTTCCCTCGGGCTCAGATGCAAGACGTCACATTCTCTGAAGTGAGGCTCGACGGAGTGAACTTCAGGATGATCGGAGGCGACCGGGTCCTCTTCGATCATGTGAACCTCGAGCGAGGTGAGTTCTCTTCAGCGCACTTGAAGACCGCATGCTTCTTCGTCTGCGACTTGAGCGGTGCCGATATGTCACAGGTGAAGCTGCCGGGGGCTCGCTTTCACGGGTCGGTCCTCTCAGACATTAAGGGCAGCGAATATCTGCGGGATGTCGTCATCGACAGCGCTCAGGTTCTTCCGCTGGCCAAAGGGGTCTTTGCTGGTCTGAACATTCGGATCGAGGACGACGGGAACACTGACGTTTGACACTGGCCAGGGATGCATTCACCGACCGTCCCGCCCAGCCGGCCTACCGGATAGGACCCATCGCCGCTTGGTCAGCTGCCGTAGGGCCGCGTGAGTACCTCCATGTTGTGCCCGGAGGGATCTTCAAAATAGAAGCCGCGTCCGTGGTTGTTGATTCGGTTCTCCTGCTGGTGCCCGGGGTCAGCCCAAAAAGCGAGTCCGCGATCTGTGACCCGAGTGAAGATGGCGTCGAATTCCTCCTCGGTGACCAGGAAGGCATAGTGGTGATGTTCCGGGACTCCTCGGTCGTCGTAGTCGAGACTGACGCCATTGGCGGTCTCGACGCACATGAACGGCCCGAACGGCTTCGGGGGATCAAGACCGAGGATGTCAACAAGAAAGTTGGCTGAGATCTCCTTGTCCTGAACCGGGACGATGGTGTGGTTGAGCTGAACTGCCATGGACCTCCCTCCAGCAAGAAAACCAGCTCTCATTATCGGTCTGCTGAGGTGGGAGCGCTCGACGCGACTGATGTCCTGCCGGGCGCCCGCCTGGGTGTGGACGGAGCCGGCGTATGGGAACTCTCAGCGCTCTCACGGCAAGCGATCCCACGGCTCCGCTCTGAATAGCTGGGCCGCTACATTTCAGACGTGACCGACTCGGGCATCGACTTTGTCCTGTTCGACCTTGGAGGCGTGCTCATCGAGCTGGGTGGTGTGTCCAGCCTGCAGGAAATGGCGACGGTCGTCGGCAACGAGGAGCAGTGGCACCGGTGGCTCGGCAGTTCATGGGTGCGTCGCTTCGAGAAGGGTGAGTGCTCGGCGAGCGAGTTCTCCACCGGGGTTGTCTCCGAGTGGGCTCTCGATCTACCTCCGGAACGGTTTTTGGAGATCTTCCGTGATTGGCCGATCGGGCCCTATCCAGGAACAGCAGAGGTTTTGGCCGAGGTCAAACGGTCGGTGCCGATTGGATGTCTAAGCAATACCAACACGATGCATTGGGAACACCAGACCGCGCTGTGGCCAATACTCGATATGTTCGACTTCCGATTCCTCTCGTTCGAACTTGGACTCGCAAAACCCGACGAGGCGATCTTCCATGCCGTCGCCGACCGGCTCCCGTTCGGCCGAGACCGAATTCTGTACTTCGACGATGTTGATGTGAACTCTGAGGCGGCGCGGTCGTTCGGATTTCAGTCGAAGCAAGTACGAGGCATTGACGAGGTCAAAAGGGAGCTGCGCGAGGCCGGAGTGCTACCCGGTTAAGCGGTGATCTGCGTTTGTACAGAGCCACCGTTCCGTTGCGTTGACCCCTTCACACGCAGCCCTACTGGGGACCCCAGAATGACGTGTAAATCGTCCCTACGGCTACGGAACACTAGGCAAATGCCGGCGTCAAGTCGCAGGCTGGTAGCCGGCACAGAGAATTCGGAGCCATGAGATCCTCTCCCCATCAGTGTCGTAATACGCCTGTTGTTCAACGAGGAAGGGCCCATCAGTGTTTCGAACTCGGAGGCGATACGCCACTCGATGGCGTTTGCCAACTTTCGAGGTCTCTACTGAATCAAGCCCTTCGATCTCGTCCGAAGGGTCGAACCACGCCCCGAGGATCATCTCGTCGACGATCGAGCCGGCGTTGTCAGATTCCCAGAATCGACCCGGCGTGAGCGCCTTGAAGTCGAGACCGGGGCTCAAGAGGCTCTTGAGCCCATCGGCGTCCTTGGCGACAAGTGCCCTGGCAAAGGCTTCTCCTGGAGTCATCGGTCCCTCTTCCCGGGCGAGCCCCGGTGGCCTCACCTCGTCCACGATACGTCTCGCGGCTCAGCGTCACTCAGGTAGGAACGTCCGCGGTCGCACGATCGAGGGAGTTGAATCTGATCTCTTTCCCGCCGAACTGGAGCCCAGCCTGTAGATCGGGCCATCCCAGTTCCAGCCGCGTCACCTGGGTCGAATCAAACCAGGCCAAAATCCCTGAGCGACCACAGGCGATGCGAGATACCGACTCTTCGAGAAAGAAGTCAGACCCAATAGCCGAAGGCGCAGATCGCCATGAAACGCCGCCGGAATCACCTCGTGCCGATGTTCAGAAAATGGCAAGATTCGCGGCATGCGAGTCGGCATCTCCCATCACTTTGGCTGGGCCGTGGCAGTCACAGTATCGCCAGACTTCGAAGTGTCCGACCGGAGGAGAATCGAGCTGATCGAGCCTGGTCTACCGGCCGCACCGATCCATCACGAAGGCGGAACCCACGACCTGCACGGTTCAGGTGTGTCTTTAGATGACGCCGGCCTTGCGTCGTTGGTTGCAAGGGTGCGTGCGTCGGTCGTGAGGATGACGGCGGGTGCGCTGGATGATCTCGTGAGTTCGATTCCGGCACCGATCACTGCCCTCGTGGTTCGTGGGTGGCCTTCAGACTTTCCAGAAGACATCGCCGTCAGGCGTCGGCCGCCATTCGAGAGTCGGGCCGATTCGGTTATGTACTGCCAGGTCTTAGCCGAGATCGCAAAAGAACGTGGCTGGGACGTACGCACCTACAACGCGAAGAATGTCGAGGCCGAGGCAGCTTCCGTCTTGGGATCTCGAGCGAATGAAGTCCTCCACGGACCGCGAAAGAGATTGGGTCCACCTTGGTCAAAGGATCACCGCACGGCACTCGCAGCAACAATCGTCGCGGTCTAACAACGTGACGTCGGGGTCTTCCATCCGATCGACAAACAAACGGCGCAGCGTTAACCGGTCTGGTCCGAGCTAACCCGCCCGAATTACTTGTTGCTGGGACCTTGAGCCAGTGGAGTGGAACTCTCCACTGTAAGGCGATGATGATGAGGTCATCACATCCGTCTGACCTCTTGCTGGTTGCGGGCGGCGCCACGGCGAGAACCCAGCTGAGATCGGGACGATTTGACCGGCATGCGTTGCCCTCCCACGGAGGGCACAATGAGAACAGTGGACACATCTGAGATTCGGTATACACATGCCGGTGATGTCGATATCGCCTGGACAGTGACCGGGAGCGGCCCGGCCGACATCGTCTACGTGCCCGGCTTTATCTCGCACCTCGACCTGGCCCGAGAGCTTCCTGTGTTCGACGCCGTGATCGGGCGGCTGGGTCGGCTCGGGCGGGTGTTGGCGTTCGACAAGCGTGGAACAGGCCTATCAGGCCGCGATCTTGGATTTGGCAGCCTTGCCGAGCGGGCGGACGACATCCGCGTAGTGATGGACGCCGCGGAATGGCAACGTGCGCATCTAGTAGGGATCTCAGAAGGCGGTCCGCTTTCCTTGCTCTTTGCGGCATCCTTTCCGGAGCGCGTCCAGAGCCTCGTACTCTACGGATCCTTCGCATGCCTTCTCCCAGAGGACGACCCAGCAAGCGCCGATTTCGACGTGCCACGATTTCTCGAATATGTGGAACGCAACTGGGGGACGGGCCAGCTTCTCGGAGCCTTCGTCCATGCACCACCGGCCCCGGCGATCCTCGAACAACTTGGACGGTACGAACGTGCCTGTGCATCGCCACGTCTCGTCGTGGAGATCATGCGATCGAATCTGGCAATCGATGCCCGGCCCATACTGCCAGCGATTTCCACGCCTTCGCTGGTCATACACCGCGCCCACGATCCGATCGTGGGCATCGCCCGTGCGCGTGCAATGGCCGCAGCCCTTTCGAACTCACGTTTCGTCGAGCTTGCAGGCGAAATGCATTGCGGCTGGGACGCCCGCGAGTGGGCCCCTGCGCTGGACGCGATTGAGGAATTCGTCACCGGTACGCCCGCCGCTGATAGCGACATCGATCGGATACTCGCCACAGTGCTATTCACGGACATCGTCGAGTCGACGCAGGTTGCCACTGAGACCGGTGATCATTTGTGGCATGACATCCTCGATCGACACGATTCTGAAACTCGTCGGATCGTAACGAGGTTTGGGGGTCGTGTCGTGAAACATATGGGCGACGGCACACTTGCGACCTTCGACAGCCCGACTCGTGCAGTGCATTGTGCACGGGCTCTGCGCGACGGTCTCAGTAGGGAAGGAATTGCGATTCGCGCAGGTCTTCACACCGGAGAGATTGAGCTACGAGGGGACGACATTGCAGGTATTGGGGTCCATATCGGTGCACGCATCGCCGGATTGGCTGGACCGGAGGAGGTTCTCGTATCGCGCACTGTGCATGACTTGGTAGAAGGTTCGGATCTTCAATTCGATGACCGCGGCCTGCAGGCGCTGAAGGGGGTCTCGTCGGACTGGCAGGTGTTCGCGTCGATCTGAGCCACAGAAGTCCCGGGCAGATTCGGATGATCTCCTGACCCTGCTGGGATTCAAATCGCTCTTTTCGGGGTTGCGCGGCAGAACGGCGCCGTCGGGCACTGAGCAGGTTCACATTGGCGAAGCCAGTCCGACCTAGCCCGTCATGCGCACTGGGCCTTCCGTCCTCGGCGGACGCCGGCGCCAAAGCCTCGCTGGGCTCCAGGAAGCAACGGTCGTTCCCATAGCCGACTTAGGCCAGAAAACACGCGTGGAGGGGGTACCCCGTCGTGCCTGATTGAGCACCCTCCCGGCGACGGAGGCACTTGTAGCCACCGCCCTCAAGCCGGCCGCGTCGCACCGACATAAAGCAAGCTCCCAAAGGCCGAACCCAGGGTCGCAGGGAAGGGCTCAGCGCGAACGTCGGCGCCCGTGTGCGGAGCATCGACCATGACGTTCTGTCGGCTGACCACACCCACGTAAAGGCCGACGTGGTCGATGGAATCCGGCCCGCCACCGAAGAACACGAGGTCGCCCGGCGACAGGGGAGCACCCGGCGCAAGCTTCGGCGTGGTGTTGTACTGGTCTTGCGCCACTCGGGGGAGCGAAACGCCCGCCACCGCATAGGCGGCCTGCACCAGTCCCGAACAGTCGAAGCCGACGGTCGCCGTCTCGCCACCCCAAACGTACGGCGTGCCGATCTGCGACAGCGCCCACGAAACTGCCACGGAACCCGCACTGTCACTCGACCCCGTTTCGGCAGTCGTGGCGGGGGAGGAGGCGTAGGTCTCGGCCAATGCCAGTACTTCGGCAACGTAACTGGCTGAGTGGTTGTAGGCGAAGACAGCCCCGGACAGGTCTGCTCCGCCGGCCGCGCCGTCGGCACAGAGCAGGCGGGCCGCCGCGTACACCGCATCCGCCGGGTCGTAGGGGCTGGGCGGCGTGGCCCCGCCGGGCGGAACCGGCCGGTCGTACTCGGAGAACGTGGCCGGCTCGAACTGCATCGGCCCTTCCGCTCCCGCACTGTTCGCACCGCTGTGAACTCCCGGCAAGTTCGACTGGCCGTTCTCCGACTCGATGGTGCCGATGGCAGCGAGGATCGTCCAGGGAAGCCCCGGACAGGTGGCAGCAGCTTGCTGGTAGAGCGTCAGCATGGCCGGGGGGATCTGCGAAGTCGCCGCCGAGGATGCCGCTGGAGCACCGCCCCCGACGCCGAGCATCGATGCCGCCGACGCCAGAATCGCCGTCCCAATCATGGCCACGGCCAATCCGACCGCCAATCCGGCGCCGACGAGGCCTTTCATCGGTTCTCCTGGCGCCGAGTCGGGGCTCTGTATGCCACGCCGGGGAACGGTCGGCTTCCCGTCCTGTCAGAACATTGCTACCTAGTCCAACGATCCCTCGAGGACGCAGGCGATAGGGGACACGTCCACCCACTCAACAGAGCTCGATCAGACGAGACGGCTGGCGGGATCCTGACATCACCTCCAAGATCTCTACGCCTCAGGCGTCATCGGCCTCGATTAGCCGGCGGGCATGGGTGCCGGCTGCAAGACCATTACCGGGATGCGGCGGTTGCCGGCACGCTGTGCGTAGTGGTTGCGTGGCGGGTACACCGACACGTCCAATTCCCATAGGCGCTGGCGTTCCTCACCCTCGGCCTCATAGGCCTCCATCTCGTGACGCTGGCCTCGAAAGACGGTGCTGCACCGGGGATTGGCTCTGAGGTTGTAGTACCAGGCCGGATTCTGCTGCTTGCCGTAGTTCGAAGCAACGAGCACGAGCCGATCACCATCGGGCACTCCGACGAGGGGCAAGGTCCGTGACTGGCCGGAACGGGCACCGACCGTCGTGAGCTCGATGATGGGTAGCCCGGTCAGGGCGGCCGAGACAGAGTGACGCCCAGCGCTGCATCGCATCACCGGACCATCGAGATGGTGCAGCACCCGCGCGAACAGCCACGCCATAGGCCGCGTTCCAGCCAGAAGCCGCATGCCGCGCTGCACCACATTGGCTTGGTCGAAACGCACCGCCCCAGCGATTTCCTCAACCATCGACGGAATGTAGCCCACCGTGTGGTGTTCGGTGGGCGCAGGAGCCGTCGCTCCAGTACGCCGAACAATGCGCCCAGGTCCGGCGTACTGGAGCGGTTAGGAGCTAGGTCTTTCGAGCAATGGAGTCAAGGTGTCCAACGCCGTACCCTGAGGTTAGGAGGCGTGGGGCAATGCCGGACTTCACAAGATAGAACAGCTCCTTCGTGCGTGCTCCGGATTGGCCTACGTCGGATTGGCGTTAATCGTGTGTGGCGTCATCGTGGGCATTTTCACAAACGGCGCTGCTTCAGCCTTTCTGACTGGCATTCTCTTGGGCGGCGGGTTGTTCTGCGTCGTAGTTGGGCCGTCGGTGCGCCACCATGGGCGACGGGCCTGGCCCGTCTCCGAAGTGAGCCTCATCCCGGTATCCCACAAGTTCCGAACCGTCCCACTGTCCCGGCGTGAGGGGCACTGGGATCCAGCGAATGCCCGGTGGCCGAAGTTCACGTCGGCCGTAATCTCACTTGTTTCGACCGCCTAGGGCCGCCTTCATACGGCGGCCAAAAGTACCAATTACGACCATAAGGGATCCAACGAGGACGAGCATCGGTATCCACGTACCTGGTCCAGTCGAGGCTAGCGAAGGAGCGCTCGGTGAGCCACCAGAGGATGTGCTGTTCGCCAACGTTACCGGCGCGATGGTGGACGTCGTTGACGAGGTTGGACAGCTTGTAGTGGTTGTCGACGTAGGAGTCGTCGTCGATGTCGTCGATGTTGTAGATGTCGTGGACGTAGGAGTCGTCGTCGATGTTGTAGATGTCGTCGAGGATGTCGAGGTCGTTGTGGATGTGGAGGTTGTGGACGAAGAGGTTGTTGACGTCGACGGAGTCGTCGAGGTGGTTGTGGGTGTTGGGGCCGTCGTAGACGTCGTGGGCGACGTGGTCGTCGTAGAGGTTGAGCAGCTTGGAGCAGTTGTCGAGGTCGTCGTCGTCGAAGACGTGGTCGGGGCGCCTGTATTACCTGTGTTCGTGGCGTTGCCTGTAGAGGCAACGGGATCAGCAACTGATGACGCGCTGGCAGCGCTTGCACCAGCTAGCGATCCTTCAGCGATGACGGCGCCAAAAAGCATCGAAACAATTAGCGCTAGGACGCCTCGCAGAAGGAACCTCATAAGGCCACCAATCGCATTACGAAAGGTCTACCAACGGAGAATGTCCAGAAGTCAACGGGAATGTGAACTTTCCGCGACCAGAGGTTCATGCCGTCTCTGGGACACCGGGATTCCCCTGGGGAGATCGAGAACCGGAATGATGCTCTAGGTAGCCAACCGGGATGAGCCATTCAACGCTCCGATAGGCCAGTAGCGCAACAATCCGGAGATAGGGCGCAGGGGGCTCCCAATTACGACCAGACGGGCGACTCGTAAGCGACCTCGGCGACCCGAGGACTGCTTTTCGTGGTACCAGACCGTCCCACCGTCCCGGTACCGGGGCAGTGCACACTGCTCAGTTCAATCGGGCAAAGGCGAGATCGCAGCTCGGAAGACCCCGAATCAACCTGATTCACGGTAAGAGTTCGTCCGCGTCTCCTGCGACGCTTACCCACAGCCTTCGGCACCGCCCGCCGCGAATCTCTCTCATGGAATCTTCACATCTCTCTGACATAGTGGATTTTGGTCAGCCCGGAAACCCTTAGGAGCACACCATGATCCGCAAGATTCCTCTCGTACTTGCCGCTGCTGCAGCGAGCACCGGGGCAATCACCGGGTTGTTCGTGTCAGCAGTGAGTGCCCCCGTCGCGGAGGCCGCCACGAAGTCGGTAGTGGTACCGCTCAGTGTGGCCGGCGCGCCGGGCACCCAGGGCGGCGTCTCCCCGATGGTCGAGGTGAGCGTTGGAGCAGCACAGCCCGTTCCCGTCATCCTCGACACCGGTTCTTCGGGTCTGCACATCTTTGACGATGCCGTGGATGCGACGCCGGGCGCCGGAGTGAGCGTCACCTCCCAGGGCGCCAACATCACCTACGCAGGGGGGCACAGGTTCATCGGCGTCGTGGCCTCGGCCGTTGTCGCAATCGGCTCGCAGGCGACCGCGGGCCCGGTCGCGTTCTCACTGGTCAACAGTGCGTCGTGCATCGCGTCGAAGCCCACCTGTAAGGCGGCGGGCGGCATCGCCGGATTCGAAGCGAAGACGGGCGCCCATGGGATCTTGGGCATCGGTATGCAAAGCAGCCGAGGACCGGTGACCAGCCCCATTTTGGCGATGCCCGGGACGCTCGGGGTGAGCTGGAGCGTGCACCTGAGTGGCGCCACGGGGACGCTCGTTCTAGGCGCACAGGTCCCGCCGAGCGTCACGACTGCGGTCACCTTCAAGATGAACCCGCTCGGCACCACTGGGAGCCGGACTCTTTGGAACGACTCATCGTTGCCGTTCTGCACCACGATCGGTACGACCCAGGCCTGCACGCAGGGCCTCTTCGATACCGGGACGCCGTCGTTCCAAGTCTCAGGCCCAGTGCTCGGCGCGTTGCCCACCAGCGCAGCCTCAGGCCAGGTGCAAAGTGGCCTGGCGGTCAGTGTCGTCCAGAGGGGCGCACTGACCCCCTTCTGGACATTCACCACGGGCACGGACAAGTCTCAGGACTTGGTGCGGATCAACGCGGGGCTGGGACCCTATGTCAATACTGGCGTGCAAGCCTTCTACGCGTTCACCATCCACTACGACGACCAACAAGGGACCATCGCGCTCTGCAGGTGATTTCACCGTGGACGACGCGCCGCCGAGCGTCTCCCTTTTAGTGCCGTCCTCCGGTGCAACCGTCTCGGGCAACCAGGTCGTAGCACCGGATCGGACTCCGTCGAACGGGGTGAGAACCGCGGCGATGCAACAGATCGGGAGCGCGCGACCCTCGGACACATCGTTGATTACCAGCATTCCTCCCTTATTTGTATAGATTCCTCGAACCCAAAGAGCAGTAACGTCACATCACCATTTCACCCACATCATGAGAGATCGGCGGAACGGAAATGACGCTCAAGGTCGTAGGTGCTGGAGTGGGTCGTACGGGCACCCATTCTTTGAAGATTGCCCTCGAGCAGCTGTTGGGCGGCCCGTGTCATCACATGATCGAGATACTCGGAGATCCGACCCAAGCACCAGGCTGGATCAACGCTATCGAAGGCCGACCCGTTGACTGGGCAACGATGCCTGCTGGCTACGTTTCTCTTGTCGACTGGCCCGGGTGTTCATTCTGGCCCGAGCTGTCAGCCGCCAATCCGGACGCGCTCGTATTGCTCTCTGTCCGAGATCCAGAATCGTGGTACAGCAGCGCATCAAATACAATCTTTCAGTCGTTTGACAGGGTTCCACCGGAGTTGGCGCCATGGATGGCTGCCGTCGTTCAGCTGCTACGCGATCGCTTCAGCGATTCGTTCGAAAATCCAACCGTCATGATGGATGCCTACGAGCGGCATAACGAAGCGGTTCGGCAAAGTATCCCGGGCGATCGCCTACTGGAATGGTCCGCGACAGACGGATGGGATCCCATCTGCGACCGGCTGGGCCTCGAAGTGCCGAGTGAGCCATTCCCAATCACAAACACGACTGACGAGTTCCGCACGATGGTGGGGATGCCAGCGATCTCATGACCCGTTCGCGGGCACGCGCCGGCTCAGGGTGACCGCATCTGCCCGTCAGTGGCATTTCGAAGACCGCCACACTCCCGGCGAGCTCCTATCACTTGTCAACCCCTCTTTGGGGCTCGGGAGTGAAAACAGCAGACACGACATTGATCAGTCACTCGTGGTGAGGACAAGCTCCTATTGGGTCACGCGTTTTCGAGATCATTGGCTCGAGCTGAGGGTCGGCGAATCGCTGGAGAGTCAGCTCCAAGAAGCGACAGTACGGGGGAAGGCCAGACCCACCAGCCCGAGGCTTCAGCCGCGAGGCAAGTAGCGGTAGACCTCGCGGGCGACGTAACGCTTCAAGATGCGAATGACCTCGGCCTTGGTCTTGCCCTCCTTGACCCGGCGCTCGAAGTAGAGCTGGGTCTCGGGGTCGTGGGCGATGCGCACCATGACGATGCGCCAGAGCGCGCTGTTGGCCTGGCGATCTCCACCGTCGTGGGCCTTGACCTTGCCGTTGGTCTTGCCCGATCCGGCCGGGACGGGTGCGACACCGCACAGGTGGGCCCAGGCGGCCTCTGAACGCAGTCGGTTGGGGTTGTCGCCGGCCGCCATGACCAATGCAGCTGCGGTGTCGGGTCCGACGCCGAAGACGTCGAGGAGCTCGGGCACGGTGGCGACGAGGAGCGCCTCGATACGAGTGTCGAGCTCGGCAAGTTCGTCGTCGAGGGCTTCGATCCGGTGGGCCAACGAGGACAGCGACGCCTTGGTTGCCGCGGTCACCGGATCGGGGGATCGCGTCGGCCGGAGCCGGGACCCTTCGGCGACAAGGGCCGGCACCGAGAGGCCTTTGAGGCGGCAACGAAGCTGTTCGGGAGCTGTGTAGCCGAGGTGGCGCATCTGGATGAGGGCCTTGGTTCTGGCCTGGCGGGCCGAGCGCTTGGCGACGACGAGCACTCGGATGGCTTCGACAGCACCGTCCCTGGACTTAGGGCTGCCACTCGCTCGGCCGCTGAGCGCGGCGCGGGCCGCTTCAACGGCGTCGAGAGGATCGGACTTGCCGCTGCGACGGCGTTCCTCTCGATTGGGTCGGTCGACCTCGATGACCTCGACTCCCACTCGGCGCAGATGGCGAGTCAGTCCCGAGCCATACGAGCCGGTGCCCTCGATGCCGATCCTGGTCACGTCCCCGAAGGACTCGAGCCAGGCCAGCAGCGCCTTGTAACCCCCAGCGTTGGTCTCGAAGCGTTCCGTGCCGAGCAGCCCACCCAGCGGGTCGAGGGCGGCGGCTACGTGCACGTCAAGGTGTGTGTCGACGCCACCAGTCACACCACGCGCAGCTTCTACGATGGTCATTGGTCATCCCTTCTGTCTTTGAAGTTAGGGATGGCACGGCCGTTCCGGATCGGAGCGACGGGCGGCCCAGGCTTGTTGCTGCAAGCCGGGCCAATCACCCCAACTCGGAGACGGGACGTGCCGCTGTCAATGTGCCGCTGGTTGGTCTCGGTCGACGACGTCTCGCAACGTCACGGGGATCCGAGTCAGACCGGACCTGCCAGCACTCCCGAAGCTATTCAGGACCAGCAATCAAGCGGTGGACCCTCAGAGAAGTATCAATGTACGGGGGTACCAGCCATTCGAACCGATTCCGCACCATCTGCGTCACACTTGGGATGATGAGCAGGGGCCCGAGAGCGTTGGTCGGCCTGACTCTGAGCACCTTCATCATGGGCAGCTTCACCGTGACTGCCACCGCAAGCGGATCGCCCCCTCACCGCATCGAGGTCCACGTCATCCTGGTACAGCATCGGGCCGTTGCGAAACAAGCGATTGCGGGAACCGTTATCTTGACCAACACGACAGCAAGCGTGGTCACCGTCGATACCTGCGCGAGCGATGGGTGGCTAGCCGTTGGTCTTAGCGGCCAAGTGAATTCCTATCCGTTCGGTCAACTCTTGGTCGGTTGCTCGGCGACAGTCAGGTTGGCACCCGGCCCCAACCGATTCCCGGTGAGAGTCATCACGACCTACGCGGGCTGCGTACAGCCCCAACCTGCAGGAGGCTCGCACCCGACGCCGGACTTTCCGTGGTGCACCGTGGCCGGCTCGCCTCCGCTGCCCGAGGGTCGCTACGTCACGAAGGTGAACATCGTCGGCCCGTCCGGCCTCACGCAGGCACCTAACCGGGTCGCCCTGCAGCTGAAGTCACCCAAGAAGCCTCCACCGCTCGTGCCCTGCGCGATCAGCCCGGTGCCGCACTACCGTCGGTGACAGTTCCCAACATCGATGGGATGAGCTCTCTCGTTGCCGCATCAGTGCTGGCCACGGTGTGTCTGAACGCGGCATATGCCAGCCCAGTTGGGAACTCCGTCATTCGCAGACGCCTGTAGCGGGCGCCAAAGTGGTGGAACACTCCACGGTAAACCTGTCCACCCGCTGAGGATGTTTTCGAGTAGTTGGCATTGCCTTGATACCTGCTTCTACTTGAGGCAGTTGCCCACATCCGGCGTTTGGAGGCAGGTCCGTATTCGTGGGGATATTTCAGTTCGGGCTCTAACCTTCCGGCTAGTTGCCGGATTCGGAATTTGTTCGAATTGTCGAACGTTGCGACACATGCGGAGCCGAGCGGACTCGATCGCGACTGAGAGAGGGTGGGGGGCCGAGCGATCCTCCCGTCGCACTCCCGTCTCCGGGTCCACGTAGAAGGTGCGGCGGAGCGTCCTGGACGGAGGTCTCCGATTAGTTCAGCTCCGTCCCATGACGTCGACCCCGGCGAACTCGGCCACCACTATCCAGACCCGCCGCACTTTAGAAGGTGGCATTCCCGATGGTGAATATGTGCCATTCCGCATCGCGAAAAGCTGGCGGCGTAGATTGGGTCCGGCCCGGGGGCGACAGGCCGAATCACTCTCATCGCGTCTCGACCTTCATGACCTCGCGCCAGATCGGAAGGCAATTGTATGGTGAGCAGTGACGTAGAACGAGGACGGGGGAGCGAAGTGCGAGGTAGGTATCGGATCGTGGGGCGGCTTGGTGCCTGTCTCGCCATTGCAGCGGCGAGCTTGACGTTGATTCAGGCCACGGCCAACGCGGCGACGCCGGCGGTGGGTGCGTCCTCGCTGGGTGCGGGCTCGCCGGGCGGCACCTCCGCCATGGAGGGAAACGGGTCCATCGACGAGGCGTGGCTCACCGGTGCCAACCCGGGAGATCAGATCACGTTGATGCAGGGCGGTTCCGCGGCGGCGGTGAGCGGGAATCCGGGGACGGCCGATTCGCTCGGTTCGCTGATCCTTCGAGACCTCACGCCGGGAGGCGGCTACTCCTGGCGGGACACGACGACGGGTGGAACGACCGCTGCGTTCCAAGTCCTGGCACCGGGGCAGAACCCGGCCCCGAACGCATCGCTCTACACCGGGCAGCCGATGCAGCAAGGGCTGAACTACATCACCATGCGGGACGGGATCTCCCTCGCCGCCACTGTCCGCTTCCCGTTCGGACAGGCCTGTTCAACTGCTGTGCCGTGTCCGACGGTGATCGAATACTCGGGCTACGGCACCGCTGGACCGACCGACCCCATTCCCTCCTACATCTCACAGGCCCTTGGAGCACCGTGTTCGGGCTGTGGTGACCCAAACCTTCTCCCCGACAGCGCGACGGCAGTGGGATCAGTACTCGCACGAATGGTCGGCTTCGCCACGGTAAGCGTCCAGATGCGGGGCACTGGATGTTCGGGTGGAGCGTTCGACCTGTTTGGCTACCCATCTGACTATGACGCCTACGACGCCATTGAGGTCGTTGCCAATCAGCCATGGGTTGCCCACCACAAGGTCGGCATGGTCGGAATCAGTTATTCGGGGCTCTCCCAGTTGCCCACGGCCGGGACGGACCCGCCCGACTTGGCGGCCATCGCACCGATGAGTCCAACCGACGATCTGTTCTCCACCGGATATCCGGGTGGCATCTACAACGACGGATTTGCCGCCAGCTGGATCAGCGATCGTATCCATGACGCCATGGCAGCCGCGCAATACAGCAACGGTCGGTTGACCCCCGTCGCCACCACTCCCGCCACCAACGTGGGTCAGCCCTGGACCTATTACGAAATCGATGCCGAAGTGGCCAGCAGCGATGGAACCGCGTCCACGTGTCTGGCCAATCAGGCGCTCCACAACGAGGCCGAGGGGCTCGAGAGCCTCGTCGGTCCGCAACTCGTTGCTCCCGGGTCTGGCCCGGGGCGCGACCCTTCCCTCTTCGGCCGACGCTCGATGACCGCGTGGGCCGCATCGGTCAAGGTGCCGGTCTTCTTGTCGGGTGCGCTGCAAGACGAGCAGACCGGGCCACAGTGGCCGGCGCTCATCAACGCATTCCCCCAGACGACGCCTGTCTACGTCAACATGGTCAACGGCAATCACATCGACTCCGCCGACCCCCAGACGATCTCACGCTGGCTCGAGTTTCTCGACCTGTTCGTCGCCGACGAGATCCCTACCCAGCCAAGTGCGCTCGGGACCGCCTTCTTGACCGAATTCGCCAGCGTGGCGTCGGGCATCAGCGGCTCGTCACCACTCCCGGCCATTCGGTTCACACAGGCTCCTGACCTCGGGACCGCACGTGCCAGCTTTGCGGCGCAGACACCGAAGGTGGAGGTGCTCTTCGACAACGGTGCCGGGAGCGCCGGGTCGGGACACCTCGAGTCGACCTATTCGGCCGGTTTCTCCAGCTGGCCGCCTTCCGGTCGGATCTCCTCGCTCTACCTCGGCGGGGAAGGCATCATGCGGTCGGCCGGCCAATTCGTCCATTCGGACTCGACGCTCACCTTGGACCCTTCGTCAAGACCCGCGACGAGCCTGTTGCCCGGTGGCAACGCGTGGGCGGCTCAACCAACTTGGGACTGGACCCCGGTCCCCGCCACCGACGGCCTCGCTTTCCAGACCACGCCGTTTTCGACGGACACCACCCTCGTCGGGCCTGCGACCCTCGACCTTTGGGTTCGCTCTTCGACATCGGTGGAGGACTTCCAGGCCACGATCACCGAAGTCCAGCCGACGGCCCAGGAGGAGTATGTAACGTCGGGATTTCTCCGGGCTTGAACCAGGTCGACAAATCAGACTCCACCGCCTTGTTCACGGACCCCACCTACCTTGGCGGACAAGCCCGCACGCTGTCGCCAACGAGGTATTCGCTCGTCAAGGTTCCGATTGACCCGATCGCACACACATTCCGGGCCGGAACCGCGCTTCGGATCGTCATCTCGGCCCCTGGGGGCGACCGGCCGGCGTGGGCATTCGGCACGGTTGACGACGGCCAGAAGGCCACGATCGGGCTAGGGGGATGGACGCCCTCGGCACTGATCGTCAACGAGGTGAGCGGCGTGACCGCGAGCGCCGCGCTCCCCGCCTGCGGTGCCTTGCGCGGCGAACCCTGTCGGTCCTACAACCCTCTACTCGGGGCACCAGTGATCAAGACCCAACCGACGAGTCAGAGCGGAGCCTCCGGGCAGCCGGTGACATTCAGCGCGCGTGCTTCTGGTTTCCCCGCTCCACACGTGCAGTGGCAAGTCTCCGTCGACGGTGGGAAGTCGTGGATCAACGTTCCTGGTTTGACCTCGACCAGCCTCAGCGGAGCCTTTTCCGCCTTCGTCAACAATTGGCAGTTGCGGGCCGTCTTCACGAATCAGAGAGGAACCACTGCCACCGAGGCGGCGACGATCACGGTGACGTAAGCGCGGACTGTCACCCGACGGGGAGTGTTCCGCCCCTGCGGCGCTCTGGGAATACGGGCTGCAACGTCGTCAGAGCGAAGAAGGACCATCGAACGCGATCCACCTGCGACGATGCGATGCTCGTCCGAGTACTCCCAAAGTCCATGCTTGAGCGCGTCAGCTGGCATCGCACAATTTCAGATCCTGGTCCGATAAGAGAGCGGATCTGCTTCCTGCGTCACATTGTCGTGATCAGGCGCGTACGCGGTAGTGCAGATGAACGACGCCGTGTTTTGAAGCGGCGCTCATCGAGCAGTTCGAGTTGGGTGCGGACGTTGTCCGACAGGGTACGTTTGCCGCCACCAATCACCACCGGCCAGAGGAAGAGATGGCCTCGTCGACTAGCCCGGCGGCAATCGCCAGGTCCGCCAGCTTGCCGCCGCCCACTGAGATGTCGGCCGTCGAGGACAGCTTCAGCTGCCGGACCGCGTCCGGGTCGAACTCGCGCTCGATCCGACTCCTCGTGCTGGATGGCGTCTGAAGCGTCCGCGAGTACACGATCTTCTAAGCCGCCGCGCCAGATCTCGGCATAGTCCCAGAACACTGCCCGCTCCTCGGCCTCGGTGCTCGCGGTCTTCCAGAACACCTTCGTCTCGTAAATCCGGCGCCCGTAGTGGTAGATGCCGATCGGCCGCTTGAGTTCGTTGACGAACGCATGCACCTCGTCATCCGTCGCCGCCCAGTCGAACTTCCCGTCCGCGTCCACGAAGTACCCGTCAAGCGAACCCAGAACCGAAGAGATCAGCTTGGCCATGTCTGCTCCAATCGATAGTTGGCGCCGAGCTCACACAACACATACCGCGACCCGCGATCCACGTCCGAAATCATTGATCAATTAACTAAAGCTGCAGAACACCAAAGATCGGCCGCAGGGGACGCTCGTGGGAGACCTCGTGGTTCGCCATGACGGTACTGCGATCCATGGCTGACAAGCGCGCCGAGACGCTCCGCGAGATGATCTGTCCATAGAGCGCTTCACTCTGAACCGCGCCTGAAAGGATCTCGCTGACGACGAGGTTCTGTGGGAGCCGATGCCGGGTTCCTGGGGCGTGCGGCCCGTGGAAGAGCGCCACATGGCAACGCCGTTCGTCGTCGGGGCGTGGGCCGCCGATTTCGACGCCGGTCTCGCTGTAGCTGCCGTTGAGGGCAGAGCCATGGAGCCACTGACCTCGATCGCGTGGCTCTTCTGGCACGTCGGGTCTCAACCAGGGCGGACGGCGCAGCTGGACTGCCTCGGCGGCCCTCGCAGCGCAGACAGCGGAAGGACGTCGCCCTACATCGCAGCTCATCCCTTCTTCACGACCGCCGACGAGGCCATCGAGGCCATGAGAGCGGGCTGGCGGGCGCTCGACGCGGCGCTACGGTCGGCAAGCAACCAACAACTGGAGCGGCAGGTTCGGTTCTAGGGATATGGCGGACAACCTGGCCCGCTCGGTACGGCTGCCGGGGTGAATGCATCGGTTGTGAAAGAGGTCAGCCACCATGACACCCAGATCGGCGTGCTTCGCGACCTGTACCGCCTCCGCGCCGGCGCTTGATCGAGATCCGGGCCGACTGAGTGCGAATCGCGCTCGATTCAAGCGACGAAAACTCTGGGATGGATTGTCGCGTGCCTAGGCCGTTGGATTCGGCGGGTTCGGAACCGGTAGATGGGAAGCAGCCGCGACCACCTGCGCATCTGGGGCATCAACGACCAACGGGCCCCCAGAGAGCGGGGCGAGCCAGACGTGGATCATGGGTTGCGTGACGTGATTCGTCGAGCCCGCAGCACAGACACCGTTGTGCTCCGCTCCGACCACGACGCCACTCGTGTTGGAAAAGCAGAGGTTGGTGTGAACGTGCCATTCCGTCAGACAACCACCGGGCATGGGGGGTGTTTGTCCAACCTGGTTGTTCGCCATGGCGTACATCGCTGCGACCAGGATCGCACCGTGCGCTGTGTTGGCGTACACCAGTGCCTCGATTGCACCCGGGTCGAGCGTCTGGGGAGTCGCCAGATATGCGGGGTTGGCATAGTGGACCACCGGTGCCCCACTTGGGGTGATCGCGACGTAGCCCGCCGCCTTGGCCGCGGCAAGGTTCTCGAAGGGCGCGACGGCGCTCACTGACTGGTCCACCAAGGAGACCGCAGCGGCCTGTTGCGCCGTCGTGGGAGCGGTGGTGCAGGTAGGTGTGACCATCTGCATACCCGCTCCCATTGCTCCCATTGCCAAGGGCCAAGTGATGTTCCCGGCCGGGGAAGTCGTGGAGAGCGACAGGGACGAGTTCGACCCGCCGCCAGTCCCCATGCCGGGCATGCTCGTTCCCGCAGTCCCGCTGTCACCGGTGGGCATGGTGGGCATGGTGGGCATGGTGGGCATGGGGCTTACTCCCGTCGAACCCGCAGTCGGCATGGCCGGCATTCCGCCGCTCGGAGTCGATGTCCCCATAGCCGGCATGCTCGTCGAGGAGTTGGTGCTGGGAGCCGTCGTGCCCATGTTGGGCATCGTCGTACTGGTTGACTGGCCCGAACTCGGATCCATGCTGCTCATTGAGGACGGTGCGTTCGATTGCCTGGCGCCCGAGGAGTCCGCTCCCATCGCGCCCATGGCGGACCTGGCATGGGTCTGAGAAGCCATGGCAACTGAACTTGTCGCTGCCGCCGTTCCCGTGGCGGCCACCGTCCCAATGATCAATGCGGTCGAGGCGCCGAGAGAGCTCACGACCAACCGATTGCGCCGGACCGGGTCCGTAAAGGCCGTGTGTCCGGCCAGGAGCAAGAGAAAGAACCCCGACAGTTCGATGAAGGACACTGCCATTCCGACCGGGTCGGCCGACTCCCACCCCTTGGCGAGGTAGAAGACATAGCCGGCGACGGTCCCCCCGAGCATGGCCATAGAGGCCAGCTGCCAGTGGGGCCTCGAGGCGACGGTCCACACAGCAGCGCCCAGGAAGCCCAAGGTGTCCAGGATGAACAGCACGGCCAGCACGCGTTCATCCCCCCAGTGCGTTGGCACGATGGCGGCGTGAACCGTTGCACCGATCACCATTGCCACCACCGATGCCTTCGCCGGAAACGACATTGCGCTCAGGCGCCCGGAGAGGCGCAACGCGCTGGCGGAACCATCATTGGCAAACCAGCGGATGATCCGGACTCCGGCCCACAAGACAAGTGGCGTCGCGATGAGCGCGATCAATCCGGGGAAATGCTCCGCTGGCACGACGAAGATCCCATTGCTTCCCGTCATGTCCATGCGCACGGCCCCTCTCTCTTGGCTTCGCCGCCATTTTCGCCCGCCCGCATCAGTATCCAGCCATGCCGATGTGAGGAAAGTGTGAAGAGATTCGAACGGCTGCTCGCCGAATCATGCCGCAGCCGTGACGCAGCCCTGCCCCAACCACCCCGGCCCGGGACAGTTGAGCCCGACCGAGCGCGGCAGCCGTCCTCGTCAGCGGAGGCGGGCTGATGTGCCTCCTCGCGAACGTGCCGCCTCGAACTGCATCGGCTCCTCGGCTCCCGCCGCCCTGGCGCCGCTGTGCGCCCCGGACAGGGCAGCCCGGGACACTGGCCGCCGCCGCCTCGTAGAGGGTCAGCATGGCCGGCGGGATCTGGGCCGTGGCCGTCGGCGAGGCCGCCGTCGGTCCGCCTCCGACCCCAGCGGCGGCGCGGCCGAGGCCAGGACGGCCGTCCCCATCACGGCGGCGACCAGGCCCGCCGACAGCGCGACGGCGATCACGCCCTCCATCGATGGCGCTGCGGAAGAGCGGGCGGCACGACAACGGCGGAGTCCACGGCTGGGAAGGGTCGTTCCGCCACCACCCTGAGCACGGGAAAGGCGCGTTCGTCATACTTGGAGCATGCAAAGCACCATGCAGGACGCCCCACTCCTGGTCCGAGACATCCTCCGCCACGGGCAGCGGGTCCACGGGGACAGCTCCGTCATCACCGTGGAAGAGGGCGGGAGCCGCAAGGCCACCTTCTCGGAGGTGACCATCCGAGCCGAGAAGTTGGCCGCCGCCCTGACCCGGATCGGCATCGAGCCGGGTGACCGGGTCGGCACCTTCTGCTGGAACAACCAGGGCCACCTCGAGGCGTACCTCGCCATCCCCGCCATGGGTGCCGTGCTGCACACCCTCAACATCCGGCTCCCCGCCGACCAGTTGGCCTACGTCGTCAACCACGCCGAGGACCGCTGCATCATCGTCGACGCCTCGCTCATTCCGTTGCTGGCGGCCATCAAAGATGACCTGAAGACCGTCGAGACCATCATCGTGGTGGGGGAGGGCGACACATCGCCTCTCGGCGAGACGCTTTCCTACGAGCGACTGCTCGCGGCGGAGCAGCCGGGATTCGACTGGCCCGACCTCGACGAGCGTTCCGCCGCCGCCATGTGTTACACGAGCGGGACGACCGGCAGCCCCAAGGGCGTCGTGTACTCGCACCGCTCCATCTGGCTGCACACCATGGCCGAGCAGTCGGCCTCGTCGGTCGGCATGACCGAGCCGGACCGCATCCTCATCATCGTGCCCATGTTCCACGCCATGGCCTGGGGCACCCCCTACGGCGCCTGGCTGGCCGGAACCGACATGATCATGCCGCAGATGTACCTCATGGGGGCGAACCTGGCGGCCGTCATCAACGAGCATCACCCGACGCTGGCTTGCGGCGTGCCCACCATCTGGAACGGCCTCCTGGCGCTCGACACGCCGATCGACTTCTCGACGGTGCGTGCCATCACGGCCGGCGGCGCGGCCGTGCCGCAGAGTCTGATCGAGGCCTTCGAAAAGCGCTTCGGCGTCACCATCATTCAGGGCTGGGGCATGACCGAGACGAGCCCGCTCGCCGCTTTCGGCCTGCCCCCGGCACGCCGCCTCGACGGCCACGACGACATGTACTACAAGATCAAGGCCGGACGCGTGGTCGGCGGGGTCGAGGTGCGCGTCGTCGCCGAGGACGGCACCGTGTTGCCCAACGACGGCCAGTCGGTGGGCGAGTTCGAGATCCGTGGCCCGTGGATCACCGGCTCGTACTACAAGGACGAGGATCCGGCGAAGTTCCACGAGGGCTGGCTCTGCACGGGCGACGTCGGCACGCTCGACAGCCAGGGCTACATGACGATCTCGGACCGCACCAAGGACGTCATCAAGTCCGGCGGCGAGTGGATCTCCTCGGTCGAGCTCGAGAACGCGGTGATGGCCCATCCCGATGTCTTCGAGGCGGCGGTCATCGCCATCCCCGACCCCAAGTGGTCCGAGCGCCCCCTCGTCGCCGTCGTGCCGAAACCCGGACGGACCCCTGCCCCCGCCGACTTGCTCGAGTTCCTGGTAGGCCGCGTGCCGCGCTGGTGGCTGCCCGACCAGTGGACCTTCATCGACGAGATCCCCAAGACGAGCGTCGGGAAGTTCGACAAGAAGATGATGCGGGCCGCCTACGCGGACGGGATCTACACGGTGCAGACCACGCCTCTGCCCAAGTGAGCACCTCCAACGAGGCCGTCGCCGACTTGGCCGGACGGCTCGACGGCCTGCTCGAGGAATTGAGCGACATGGCGCTCGATGCACTGCGGCTCGCCTCCGCCGGCGATCCCGACTCGGCAGAGACCGGGGAGGCCTTGGCTCTGGAGCGACGCCTCCTCAAGGCCCGCCGGGCGCTGGAGCGCTCGGTCGCCGCGCTGCGCGAAGGGACCGGTTCCGCCCGCGCGTTGCTCGACGACGGCGCCTGACGTCTGACCCGGCCGCCCGCGTGCGCACGTTCGTGGCCGCCTGGCCCGACGACGCCACGCGCCAACGGCTGGCCGCGCTCGAGCTGGGCCACGGGAAGAATCTGCGGCTCGTCGGGCTCACCCGCTGGCACGTGACGCTGCGCTTCCTCGGTACGGTCGACCAAGAGCAGCTCCGGTCCGTGGAGGACGCGCTCCGCACCGCAGCGCAGCATGTGTCCGGGCCGGTGCAGTGCCGCCTGGGACCGGCCACTGCCTGGTTCTCCCGGGTGCGGGTCCTCCAACTGCCCGCCCACGGTCTCGACGACCTGGCACGTCAGGTACGGCTGGCGACCACGCCTGTCGTGCCCGAACGTGACCGCGGCGAGCCGCCCTTCAACGGCCATCTCACCCTGGCCCGGGTCAAGGGAAGACTGGGTCCGCAGGCCCAGGCCGAGCTGGAGGGGATCCCGTTCGCCTCGACCTTCTCCGTCAGCGCCGTCGACCTGGTCGCCTCGACGTCCGCGCCGCACGGGCACGTCTACACCACGCTGGTCCGGGCGCCCCTGGCGGCGCCCACGTGAGTCAGCCCGGCCCGCCGCCGAGGTAGGCCGTGATGGCCTGGGCCATGGCGGCCGCCGCTGCCTGCTGGAACGAGGGCGTGACCAACAACGCGCCGTCGGCGGCGTTGCGCATGTTGCCGCACTCGATGAGCACCTTGGGCACCGTGGTCAGGTTGAGCCCGGCCAAGTCGTCGCGGGGCTGCAGGCCGTCGACGCCGTCGTAATTGCTGGCGGGCATGGTGGTGCCGGCGGCGAAGGCGTTCCGCAACGTGGTGGCGAAGGCGGCCGACGTCCCGATCACGCCGTCGTTCGGCCCGTCGGCCGTTGGCTCCAGCACGGTGAACCCGCGCCCGCCGGCCGGGCCTCCGTCGGCGTGGATGTCGACCGCGACGTCCGCGTGGGCGTTGTTGACGATGGCGGCCCGCGTCGTGACGCAGGGCCCGACGCCCGCGTTGTTCGGCCGGGTCAGCACGACGGTCGCCCCCTCTGCCTGCAGGTCGCCCTGAAGGTAGGTGGCGACGTTGAAGTTGAACTGCGCCTCGGTGTACCCGCTGTCGGTCGCCGTGCCGGTGGTGTCGCACGTCTCCGTGCCGGTGCCGTTGAACACCGGCGCGTTGATGACACCCGGTGCGCTGTAGTTCAGGCCGTTGTGGCCGGGGTCGATCCCGACCACCTCGCCGGCCAGGGGGTCCGAGCCCACGGCCAGCCAGTAGCCCGCCCCGGATGCCGCGGCCGCCAGGCCCACCACGGGCCCCGGTACGGGCGTCCCGCCGAGCGAACCGAAGTAGCGAGCGTCGCCATAGGTGAAGACGCCGCCGTCCCGGGCCACGAGCCAGTAGCCGCCACCGTCGGCCGTGGCGGCCATGCCGGTCACCGGTTGCTCGAGCACCAGGGCACCGGCGGACCCCAGGAAGGTCGCGCCGCCATAGGTGAAGACGCCGCCGTCCCGGGCCACGAGCCAGTAGCCCCCGCCACGGGGCGAAGCGGCCATGCCCACCACCGGCGCGTTGAGGGGGAGCGCACCCGCCGAGCCGAAGAAGGCGGCGTCGCCGTAGCTGAAGATGCCGCCGTCGGCCGCCACGAGCCAGTAGCCGTTCCCGTCGGGGGTGGCGGCCATGCCGACGATGGGCGCGTTGAGGTGGAGCGAACCGGCGGAGCCGAAGAAGGCGGCGGCGCCGTAGCTGAAGATGCCGCCGTCGGCCGCCACGAGCCAGTAGCCGCCGCCACCGGGCGTCGCCGCCAGGCCCACGATCGGCGCGTTGAGGTGGAGCGAACCGGCGGAGCCGAAGAAGGCGGCGTCGCCATAGTTGAAGACACCCCCGTCGCGGCCGGCCAGCCAGTAGCCGGCACCGTCGTGCGTGGTCGCGATCGCCACGATCGGCGCGTTGGCGTGGACCACCGAGTTGGCGCCGACGGGGGTCGCGCCGAACGGCACCACCGAGTTGACCGGGGGAGGAGCGGCAGTTGCCGGCGCGGCCGGAAAGCCAAGACCGAGACCGAGACCGAGACCGGCCAGCGCCAGCAGGGGCAGCACCCCGGCCAGGCCGCGCCGAGCCCCGGAGCGGATCACCCGGTGCACTCGTTCACGGCGTCGATGAGCTGACGCAAACGGGCGTAGTGGAAGCGGTCGAAGCGCAGCGCCAGCCGGGGCAGCTCGGGGTGGTCGTTGCGCTCCGGCGGGAACGGCCCGGCCGTCCGGATGTTGCCCCGCACGACGATGTCGGCGAAGCGTCGGTTCAGATCGGCCACCTCGGCCTTGCTCGGTTGCAATTGCATGCGGAGCACCAGGAGGTCGCCCACCCAGCGTATGGAGTGGTAGTTGCGGTAGAAGCCCAGGATCTCCGCGCAGCCCTCTTCGAGCGTGTTCGTCACCTTGAAGAGGGCCAGGTCCTCTGGGGAGACCCAGCCGGCATCGATGGCCGACTCCCGCACGAAGCGCAGCCACGAGTGCCAGTAGGTGCCCCCGGGCGTCTCGATCATGACCACCGGCGCCGGCTCCGCCTTCCCCGTCTGCAGCAGCGTCAGCAGCTCGAAGGCCTCGTCCTGGGTGCCGAAGCCACCGGGGAGCACGGCGTAGGCGTGCGACTCCTTGATCAGCATGAGCTTGCGGGTGAAGAAGTAGCGCATCTCGACCAGCTTGGGGTCCTGCGCGATGAAGGGATTGGCGTCGCCCTCGAAGGGCAGGCGGATGTTCACGCCGAACGAGTGCTCCCGCCCGGCACCTTCCAGGCCGGCGGCCATGATGCCCGGACCGGCGCCGGTCACCACCATCCAGTCGGCCGCGGCCAGCTTGGCGGCCAGGTCACGGGCCAGGAGGTAGATGGGGTCGTCGGGCTTGGTGCGGGCCGAGCCGAACATCGTGATCTTGCGGATGTGGCGATAGGGGCGGAAGACCCGAAAAGCCTCGGCCATCTCGGCGAGCGCCGCATTGGCGATCTTGAGGTCGCCCACGGACGTACCCTCGCGGGCCATGTCCTCCAGCGAGCCGATCATGTCCTGGAGCTCGCGGGCCTGGGCCGCTGAAAGCTCGTGGTTCTCGAACAGCGCGGCGGCTGCGCGCGCGCGTGGGTCCGCTTCGGACTCGTCGGTCACGCGCCGGCCGACGCGTACAGGGTTGACCGCTGCATCAGGGGCCGACCGAGCGGTGCCACGATGGCCTCCAGCTCCTCGACACCCATGCGCTGCCCGTGCTGCGCGCCCGCCGCCCGCGAGATGTTCTCGTCCATCAGCGTTCCCCCGAGATCGTTGGCCCCCGCCCGCAGCAGCTGGCGCGCGCCCTCGCCGCCCATCTTGACCCAGCTCACCTGCACGTTGTCGATGTCGCCCAGGTAGGCGATCCGCGCCACGGCGTGCATCAACACCGTTTCCCGGAAGGTCGGTCCCCGCCGGGCCTTCTTCTGGAGGTAGATCGGGGTGGCCATGTGCACGAAGGGCAACGGCACGAACTCGGTGAAGCCGCCGGTCTCCCGCTGGAGTGCCCGGGTGCGCACCATGTGCCGGGCCCAGCTCACAGGCTGCTCGACCGAGCCGAACATGATGGTGATGTTGGAGCGCAGTCCCACGCTGTGCGCCGTGCGGTGCGCCTCCAGCCACTCCTCCGTGTTGATCTTGTCGGGGCAGATCAGGGCGCGGACCTCGTCGTCGAGGATCTCGGCCGCCGTGCCCGGCAGTGTCTTGAGCCCGGCCTCCTTCAGGCGGGTCAGGTACTCGGCCAGGGGAACCTCGGAGCGGCGCGCCCCCTCGGTCACCTCCAGGGCGGTGAACCCGTGGATGTGGATGTCGGGCGAACCGGCCCGCACCGCCTCGAGCACGTGCAGGTAGTAGTCGCCGTCGAAATTGGGATGGATGCCGCCCTGCAGGCAGACCTCGGTGGCGCCCTCGTCGACGGCCTCCACCACGCGTCGCGTGATCTCGTCGAGCTCCAGCAGGTACGGCGCGCCGCGCAGGTTGAGCGAGAGCGGCCCCTTCGAGAAGGCGCAGAAGCGGCACTTGAACGTGCAGACGTTGGTGTAGTTGATGTTGCGGTTCCGCACGAAGGTCACGTCGTCGCCGACCACCCGGCGGCGCAGGTCGTCGGCGACCTCGGCCACCATGCGCACCTCGGGGCCCCGAGCACTGAAGAGCGTGACGATCTCCGCCTCGCCCACCTCCTGGCCCAGGGCCACGCCCGCCAGGACCTCGGCCACGGCACCGCCGCCGACACCGACACCGCCGACACCGACCGGCGGGAACCCGTCGAGCAACAGGGGCGGCGGCTCCTCGCCCCCCGAGCACCACGATGCGTCGCGGGCCAGCCCCTCGGCGTCGGACGCATCGAGCACCGGGAAGCGCAGTGCGGGGTCGAGCCAGCGCCCGGGGTCCAGGGCGAAGGAGGGGTAGGCGGTCAGACGGGGCGCCAGCGTATGGCCGGCCGCCTCGGTGGCCTGGCGCAGGATGTCGAGGGCAGGCCAGGCCCGCTCCGGGTTCACGTGATCGGCCGTCACCGGTGACACGCCGCCCCAGTCGTCGATGCCGGCGTGCAGCAGCGGCGCCAGGTCGTCGGAGAGGTTGGGGGGCGCCTGCACGTGGATGTCGGGCGGCAGCACCAGGCGGGCCGCCGCAATGGCCCACTGCAGATCCTCGGGCGGACAGGGCGCGGCCCGGAACATGGTCGTGCCCGGCTTCGGCAGGAAGTTCTGCACGATGACCTCCTGCACGTGCCCGTGGCGCGCGTGCGAAGCGGCAATCGCCCGCAGCGCCGCAAGCTGGTCCGTCCTGCCGTCGCCGATCCCGACCAAAATGCCGGTCGTGAAGGGGATGGCGAGCTCGCCCGCGAACTCCAGGGTGGCCAGCCGCCGGGCCGGCTCCTTGTCCGGCGCACCACGGTGGGCGGCCAGGCCCTCTGCGAGCGACTCGACCATCATCCCCTGGCTGGCCGCCACCGGCCGCAGCGTGGCCAGCTCGCCGGCGTCGAGCGCGCCGGCATTGGCGTGGGGGAGGAGGCCGGTCTCCTCCACGACGAGCCGGCACATGGCGGCGAGGTAGTCCACCGTCGAGGCATAGCCCTGACCGGCCAGCCACTCTGCGGCGACCGGGTAGCGCAGCTCGGGTCGCTCGCCCAGGGTGAAGAGGGCTTCGTGGCACCCGGCGGCCTTCCCGGCCTCGGCGATGGCCAGGACTTCTTCGGGCAGGAGGTAGGGGGCGGTGACGCGCGCCGGCGCCTTGGCGAAGGTGCAGTAGCCGCAGCGGTCCCGGCACAACATGGTGAGCGGGATGAAGACCTTGGGGGAGTAGGTCACCCGGCGCCCGTGTGCGCCGTCGCGCACGACACGGGCCAGCGCCGTCAGGTCGTCGAGGGGAGTGCGAAGCAGATCGGCGTCGGAGAGCATCAAAGCCAATCTAGGGGGCGTCGGCGCGCGCGGCGCCGTCGACCAGCCACAGGGTGTGCCCGGCATGGACGCGGGCGGCCGGGAGGTCGTCGCCTCGCACCAGCGCGGCCACCGCGGCGGCCTTCGACGCTCCGGCCACCGTGAACACGGCGAGGCGGGCGGAATTGATGGCCGGCAGCGTCAGGGTGAGGCGCGGGTGTGGGTTGACGCCGTTGGGGTCTTCGGTGGCCAGCACCAGCACCCCCGGCTCGGCGTCGAGGGTGGGGGCGCCGGGGAAGAGGGACGCGGTGTGCCCGTCGGGTCCCATGCCCAGATGGATGAGATCGATCCCCGGACCGGTGACGACATCCGACACCACACGCTGGTAGGCGGCGACGCACTCGGACACCGGGCCGACCGTCGGCATGGGCGAGAAGGAGCCGGCGCCGCCCACAGGGTCGAGCAGGGTTTCGCGTATGAGGCGCTGGTTGGCGTCGTCGTCGTCGGGGGGGACGACGCGCTCGTCGCCCACGTAGACGTCGACGAGGGACCAGTCGATGTCGTCGGCGGTGGCGAGTACCTCGTAGCACTCCCGTGCCGTGGGGCCACCCGAGAGCACCAGCGCGAAGCGCGGCCCGGGGCGTGCCGCGAAGGCGTGGCGCACGGCGTCAGTGAAGGCGCGGGGGACGTCGTCGGCTGGGGTGAGCATCGTGCGGCTACGGCGTCGGGGTCTCAGTCTCGAGGCCCTGCTCGCCCGACTCCAGCGTCACGGCATGGCCGCCGAACTGGTTGCGCAACGCGGACAGCATCTTGAGCTGGAGCGAGTCCGGTTCCTGAGAGGCGAAGCGGGTGAAGAGCGAGGTCGCGATGACCGGGGCGGGCACGCCGCGGTCGATGGCCTCCTGCGCCGTCCAGCGACCCTCGCCCGAATCGACGACCACGCCCTTGATGTCGTCGAAGCCGGCCCCGGGTCGCAGCGCCCGCTCGGCCAGGTCGAGGAGCCAGCTGCGCACCACCGAGCCGTAGCGCCAGATGGAGGCGATCTCGTGCAGGTCGAGGTCGAACTCGTCGGCCTTGCCCATGATCTCGAAGCCCTCGGCGTAGGCCTGCATGAGCCCGTACTCGACGCCGTTGTGCACCATCTTGACGAAGTGTCCCGCCCCGACCGGGCCGACGTGGGCGTAGCCCCCCTCGGGCGCCAGGGTCAGCAGGGCCGGCTCGACCACCGCCACCGCTTCTTTGGTGCCGCCGACCATGAGGCAGTAACCCTCGGTCAGGCCCCACACGCCGCCCGACGTCCCGGCGTCGACGAAGCCGACCCCGGTGCTCTCGAGCTTGTCGGCGAGCGCCTTCCACTCCTTGTAGTTGGAGTTCCCACCGTCGATGACGACGTCGCCCTTCGAGAAGAGGCCGGACAGCTCCTCGACCGTCGAATCGGTGATGTGCCCGGCGGGCAGCATGACCCACACCGCTTTGGGCGAGCCCAGCTTGCCCGCCAGGTCGGCCAGGCTGCTCGCCGCCTCGGCGCCCTTGGCCGCCGCCGCCTTCACCGCGTCGGCGTTCAGGTCGTAGGCCACCACCTCGTGCCCGCCCTTGAGCAGGCGCTCGGTCATGTTGGCGCCCATCTTGCCAAGCCCGATCATGCCGATCCTCATGCGCGCTCCTCTCGGTTGTGCTGCCGGCTCAGAAGGTAGCGGCTTTGTCGGTCAGCTTCTGGACCAGCTCATCGAACGATTTCGAGAAGCTGTGGACGCCCTCGTCCTCGAGCGTCTGCTCGACGTCGAGCATGTCGACGCCGGCCTCGGCCAGGCGCGCCAGCGCCGAAGAGGCGCCGTCGGGATCGGCGTCGACCGTGCGCGTGAGCGTCCCGTGCTCCTCGAAGGCGCGCAGCGTCGGTTCGGGCATGGTGTTCACCGTGGCCGGACCGATCAGGCTGTCCACGTAGAGCAGGTCGGAGTAGGCCGGGTTCTTGGTCGAGGTCGAGGCCCACAGCGGCCGCTGCACGCGGGCACCCTTCGCCCGCAGCGCTTCCCAGCGCTCGCCCGAGAAGGTGCGGTGGAAGTGTTGATAGGCCGTTTGGGCCTGGGCCACCGCGGCGGTGCCGCGCAGGCCGAGGATGGCGGCGTCACCCTGCTCCCCGCCGGCCAGGGTGAGCAGCCGGCGGTCGACCTCGGTGTCGACCCGGCTGACGAAGAAGGACCCCACGCTGGCCACCTTGGACAGTTCGGCCTCGCGGCCGGCGGCCACCAGGGCCTCGAGGCCCTTGAGGTAGGCCTCCATCACCTCGTCGTAGCGGTCGAGCCCGAAGATCAGGGTGACGTTGATGCTGTGCCCCTCCCCGATCAGGGTCTCGATGGCCGGGACACCCTCCTTCGTCGCCGGCACCTTGACGAAGAGGTTGGGCTGAGCGATGCGCGCGTGGAGGTCGCGCGCCGCCTTGATCGTCTCCTCCGTCTCATGGGCCTGCGCCGGCGAGACCTCGAGCGACACGTAGCCGTCCTCGCCGTCACTCTCGTCATAGAGCGGGCGCAACATGCCGAGCGCGTTGTTGATGTCGGTGATGGCCATCTCCCAATAGGCGCCGTCGACCGTGTGGTCCTTCATGAGGGCGCGGAACTGGTCGTCGTAGGTGTCCTGGCCGCTGATGGCGTTGGCGAAGATCGTCGGGTTGGACGTGATCCCGCGCACCCCGAGCGTCAACAGGTCGGCCAACTGGCCGCCTTCGAGCCAGTCCCGTCGCAGGTTGTCGAGCCAGGCACTCTGACCGCCGATCTCGTAGAGCTCTTGAAGTCGGGTCATGCGAACAGCTCCCTTCGTCGGGTCTGATGTCGCCGCCGGCGGGCGCCGGTCGCGGGGTCAGCCACCCTGAGCGGCCAGGAGGGCCCGGGCCCGCTCCACCATGTGGTCGGCGGTGATCCCGAATTTCTCCATGACGACTGCGCCGGGCGCCGAGGCACCGAAGTGGTCGAAGCCGATGGCGTCGTCGGCGTAGCGCTCCCAGCCGAAGGTGGACCCCGCCTCCATGCTCAACACCGGCACCCCGGGCGGGAACACGGTGGCCCGATAGTCCGCCGGCTGCGGCGCGAAATGATCCCAGGACGGAAACGACACGACCTGGGCCTGCACACCCGAACCGGCCAGCGTGGTGGCGGCGGCCACGCAGTGCTGGACCTCGCTCCCGGTCCCGACCAGGACGATCTGCGGCGGTCCGGCGCTGTCGACCAGGACGTAGGCACCCCTGGGCACGCCCTCGGGTGCCCGCTCGGCGGTGTCGGCCAGGACGGGGACGTTCTGGCGGGTCAGGACCAGGCCGACGGGGCCGTCGGCCTCCACGGCCAGGCGCCAGGCCTGCGCCGTCTCGTTGGCGTCGGCGGGGCGGATGAGGCTGAGCCCGGGCATGGCGCGCAGGGAGGCCAGCTGCTCGACCGGCTGGTGCGTCGGCCCGTCCTCGCCGAGGCCCACGGAGTCGTGTGTCCACGAGTAGATGACGTGTGTCCCGGTCAACGAGGCCAGCCGGACCGCTGGGCGCATGTAGTCGGAGAAGCAGAAGAACGTCCCGCCCACGGGCAGGACACCCCCGTGCTGCGCCATGCCGTTCATGGCGGATCCCATACCGTGCTCGCGGATCCCGTAGTGGACCTGCGTGCCGCCCGGCATCTGGCGGGACTGGATGTCGGCGCCCTTGACCTTCACGCCGTTGTTGCCGGTGAGGTCGGCCGAGCCGGCCAGCAGTCCCGGCAGCTTGGCTGCGGTGGCGTCGATGCACTGGTTGATGGCATGCCGGGTGGCCAGCTCGGTGCCCGCCTCGAAGCGAGGCAGGTCGTCGGCCCAGCCCGCCATTCCGTGTCCCGCCTGGGCGGCATTCCAGGCGGCTCGGTCACCCTGCCAGGCCTCGAAGCGCTCGGTCCAGGCCGCGTGGTGCTCGGCCCCCCGGGCGATCTCCTGCCCGTAGAACTCGCGTACCTCGTCGGGGACCCAGAAGGTCTGGTCGCTCGGGAGGCCGAGGATCTCCTTGGTCACCTTGATCTCGTCAGCTCCGAACGGGGAGCCGTGGGCTGCAGCGGTGTCGGTCAACTTCGGCGAGGGCCACCCGATGTGGCTGCGCAGCACCAGCAGGGTCGGCTTGGCATCCGGCCCGTCCGAAGGTTCGTCGATCGCCTCGCGGATGGCGGCTTCCAGCGCGTCGACGTCGTTGGCCATTTCGCCCAGGTTGCGCACGCGCCAGCCATAGGCCTCGAAGCGCTCGGGCACGTTGTCGTCGTAGGCCAGCTCGGTCGGCCCGTCGATCGTGATGTGGTTGTCGTCGTAGAAGGCGAGCAGCCGTCCGAGACCCAGGTGTCCGGCGAGGGACGCCGCCTCGTGCGAGATCCCCTCCATGAAGCAGCCGTCTCCTGCGATCACGTAGGTGCGGTGGTCGCACACGTCGCGGCCGAAGGTGGTGCGCAGCCAGCGCTCGGCGATCGCCATGCCCACCGCGTTGGCCACGCCCTGACCGAGCGGCCCCGTCGTGACGTCGATCCCCGCCGTGTGGCCGGCCTCGGGGTGCCCGGGCGTCCGGCTGCCCCACTGGCGGAACTGGCGCAGGTCCTCGAGCGAGAGGTCGTACCCGGTGAGATGCAGCATGGAGTACTGCAGGATGCAGGCGTGCCCGTTCGAGAGGACGAAGCGGTCGCGGTCGGGCCACTCGGGGTCCCGAGGGTCGTAGTGCATGATGCGTGTCCACAGCACGTGGGCCAGTGGCGCCAGGGCCATGGCGGTGCCGGAATGACCAGAGTTGGCGGCCTCCGGCGCGTCCATGGCGATGCCGCGGACGACGTTGATGCCGAGCTCCACCAACCGGGGGTCCTGCACCACCGCTGCGGGTGTCTGCGACGCCATGGTCAAACCCTAACCGTCCCTCTCCGCCGGCCGTGAGGCCGTCACCTACTCTTCACGTTGATGGCTTCCCGCATGCAGGTGCCGCCAAACAGCGACCTGACCCTGGGCATGACATGCGTCGACAAGGGCACGCCGGGGCGCTGCGTCTGGCGCATGCGGGCGGACGAGCGCTTCGCCAATCCGGCCGGCATCATGCAGGGCGGGTTCCTCGGGGCCTTCGCCGACTCGGCCATGGGCGCTGCGGCCGTGACCTTCGCCCAGGGCCGACGCGTCTTCTGCTCCAACGCGGAGATGAAGATCAGCTTCCTCGGAGCCGTCTCGCCCGGGTCCGAGCTCACGTGCACCGCCCAGGTGGTCTCCGGCGGCCATCGCGTGGCCTTCGTGGAGGCCGGTGTCACGGCCCGGCTCGACGGCCGGGACGAGGAGCGGCTGGTGGCCCGCGCTTCGTCGACCTATCTCTACAAAGACCGCGACTGAGGCACCCGGCCCGGCCGGTGTTTGCATAGGACCGGTCCAGAGACCAGGATTGTGAGACTCATGGCACCCTCGTCGGACAACGGCAGTCACGGACTGCGCAACGCGGGAGATGACGCCTACCAGCTCACGGTCGACTACCTCAAGCAGGAGGTGGTCTCGCCGCTGCGGGGTCTGGGCCGCTTCCTCTACATGGGGATCGCCGGTTCGTTCTTCTTGGCCTTCGGGCTGCTGCTCATCCTCCTCGGGATCCTGCGCCTGCTGCAGACCGAGACCGGAACCGCCCTCGAAGGTGACTGGTCATGGGTGCCCTACGCCGTGACCGTCGTACTGGGCGTCGCCGTGATCGCCGTGGCGGCATTGCGTATCCAGGCCGGCCCGGGACAGGCCAAGCTGCCCGAGGTGATCGCCCGGCGCGAAGCGAGAGAGATCGAAGGACAGGAGGGAGCGAGCTGATGGCAGGCACGACCACGAGGGCTGGAAGCAATGGGCGCCTCATCACGCGGGACGACCTGCAAGCCGCCTACTCACAGGTGATGGGCGAGGGTGAGGCCACGGCGCGGGCGGCGGCACCGCGAGGATTCGCCGTCGCCGGAGCGGTCGGCATCCTGCTGCTGACGCTGGCGTTCCTCGCCGGTCGCCGGCGCGGCCGGGCCAAGTCCGCGGTCGTCGAGATCCGGCGGCTCTGAGGTGGACCTGCTGCTGCGGCGCTTCCTGCGCGCCGGAGTGCGACGCGGCGTGGCCGGCAACTGGTACTGGTTCCTGCTCGCCGGTGCCACCTTCTTCCTCCGCCGCGTCCTCAACGACCGGTCCAGCCCGGTGTCGAGCGTGACCGTTTCTCCGGGGGAACAGGTGCTCATCACCGTGCGCGACCGCAACGCCGTTCCCGCCGCCGAAGCCTGAGGCCCGTGCCGGGCCCCCTCGCGGCGGGGGAGCGGGTGCTCCTCATCGACCCCAAGGACCGCCGTTACCTGCTCACGCTCGTCACGGCGGCGACGTTCCATACCCATGCGGGCGTGCTGGCCCATGACGACATCATCGGGGCCGCAGAAGGGTGCCGGGTGACGGGCTCGACCGGTCGCAGCTTCCTGGTCCTGCGCCCCACGCTCAGTGACATCGTGCTCAAGATGCCCCGGGGGGCCCAGGTCATCTACCCGAAGGACCTCGGGGCCATCCTCATTGCGGCGGACATCGCCCCGGGCCAGCGCGTCCTCGAGGCCGGCGTCGGCTCGGGCGCCCTCTCCATGACGGTCCTGCGCGCCGGAGCCTCCATCGTCGGCTACGAGCTGCGGGAGGACTTCGCCGAGCGGGCCCAGGCCAACGTGGCGGCCGCGCTGGGCCCCGATGCGCCCTACCGGATCGAGATCCGCGACGTGACCGAGGGTATCGACGAGACGGGACTGGACCGGATCCTGCTCGACATGCCCGAGCCCCACAAGGTGGTGGCCGGCGCGGCGGCGGCCCTGCGGCCCGGTGGGATCCTGCTGGCATACCTGCCGACCATCAACCAGACGGCGCTGCTGCGCCAGGCGCTCGACGACGAGGACGTCCCCTTCGGTCTGGCCGAGACGCAGGAGATCATGCGGCGCACCTGGCATGTCGAAGCCCGCTCGGTCCGCCCCGACCACCGCATGGTCGGGCACACCGGGTTCCTCACCACGGCGCGTCGACTGGACGGCTGAGCGTGGATCCGGACGTCGCCGCCTACGTGGAGGCCATCCCTCCCGAACAACGACCCCTCTTCGACCGGCTCCACGCCATTGTCCTCGCCGCGCACCCCGACGCCGAAGTGGCGCTGTCCTACGGGATGCCGGCCTACCGGGTGGGTCGCCGGCGGCTCAACCTCGGCGTCTGGAAGCACGGCGTCTCCGTGTACGGCTGGCGGGCCGACCGGGACGGAGGGTTCGTGGCCCGCCATCCGGGCATGTCGAGCGGCAAGGGGACGATCCGCATCCGGCCCCGCGAGGCCGAGGAGATCCCCGACGAGGAGTTCGAGTCGTTGCTGGGCGGGGCGCTGGAGCCCTAGCCCGAAGGCGGCGCTAGTCGCGCTCGATGAAGATGCACTCTCCGGGGCACTCTTCGGAGGCCTCGACCACCGCCTCTTCGAGGTCGGCCGGGACCGCTGCCATGCCGGCCGAGCCCCCCGGCTCGTTCTTGACGTCGCCGTCTTCCTTCACGTAGGCCAGGCCGTCGTCGAGGAGGGTGAAGACGGCAGGCGCGATCTCCTCGCAGAGCCCGTCGCCTGTGCAGAGATCCTGGTCGATCCAGACCTTCATGTACCTGACTCTCTCCCTTGTCGCAGCCGCCCGCCGGGTCACGAGGACCGTAGTGAGGCGTGCCGCGGACCGTCAATCTGGCCTCGCGGTTCCTCCCAGCGTACTCGCCCGGGCCTCCTGGCCCGGTGCACCGGCAGGGCGGTGGCGCCGCGGTCGCAATGCTGGCAAAACGCGCCGAGGCGAGGGCTAGGGTGATTACTGGTGACCTCGACCCCAGACGAAGCCGCTGCCCAGGCTGAGGCGCTGCGCGCCGAGCTGGCAGACGCCGAGGACGAGATCCACGCGCTCCGTCGCCGGTTGCAGGAGAGTCCGGGTCGGGTGCAGGCCCTGGAGGAGCGCCTGCTCGAGTCGAAGGGCCAGCTGGCCCAGGCCACCTCGCAGAACGAGAAGCTGACCTTCACCCTCCAGCAGGCGAAGGAGCAGTTGGCCGCCCTGCGCGAGGAGGTCGAGAAGCTCACCCAGCCGCCGGCCGCGTACGGGACCTTTCTCGGGATCAACGAGGACGGCACGGTCGACGTGTTCTCGAGCGGCCGCAAAATGCGGGTCAGCCTGCACCCCGACATCGACCCGGGCGCGATCCGCAAGGGGAACGAGGTCGTCCTGAACGAGAGCCTCAACGTCGTCCTCGTGCGCGACGGGGAGTTCTCCGGCGAGGTCGTCACCCTGAAGGAGCAGCTCGAGGACAAGCGTCGCTGCGTGATCTTCGCCCGGGCCGACGAGGAGCGGGTGGCCGAGCTCTCCGAGGACATGCTCGGGGTGAAGCTGCGGGCCGGCGACTCCCTCTTGATGGACACCCGGACCCAGCTGCTCATTGAGAAGCTGCCCAAGCTCGAGAGCGAGGAGCTCGTCCTCGAGGAGGTGCCCGACATCACCTACGCCGATGTCGGCGGCTTGGACACCCAGATCGAGGCCATCACCGACGCCGTCGAGTTGCCCTACATGCATCGCGACCTCTTCGTCGAGTATTCGCTGCCCGCGCCGAAGGGGATCCTCCTCTACGGCCCGCCCGGCTGTGGCAAGACGCTGATCGCCAAGGCCGTCGCCAACTCCCTGGCCAAGAAGGTGGCCCAGAAGACCGGCAACGAGAACGTGCGGAGCTTCTTCCTCAACATCAAGGGGCCTGAGCTGCTGAACAAATACGTGGGGGAGACGGAGCGGCAGATCCGCCAGGTCTTCCAGCGCGCCCGCGAGAAGGCGGACGAGGGCATGCCCGTCATCGTCTTCTTCGACGAGATGGAGTCGCTCTTCCGGACGCGGGGCACCGGCATCAGCTCGGACATGGAGTCGACCATCGTCCCCCAGCTGCTGGCCGAGATCGACGGCGTCGAGTCGTTGCGGGATGTCATCGTCATCGGTGCCTCCAACCGGGAGGACCTGATCGACCCGGCCATCCTGCGACCCGGCCGGCTCGACGTGAAGATCAAGATCGAGCGTCCGGACGAGGAGGCCGCCGGCCAGATCTTCAGCCGCTATCTCACGCCGGACCTGCCCCTCGACACCGAGGAGGTCAAGCGCCTCGGCGGCGGTGACCCGTCCAAGGCAGTCCAGGCCATCATCGAGCGGACGGTGGCCGAGATGTACCGCGAGGACGACGACAACCGCTTCCTGGAGGTCACGTACCAGAACGGCGACAAGGAGATCCTCTACTACCGCGACTTCGCGTCGGGCGCCATGATCGAGAACATCGTCCGGAGGGCCAAGAAGCTGGCCATCAAGCGGGTCATCGCGGGGGAGACCGGTGGCATCCGCACCACCGACATGCTCGAGTCGATCCGCCAGGAGTACAAGGAGAACGAGGACCTGCCCAACACCACCAACCCGGACGATTGGGCACGGATCTCGGGCAAGAAGGGTGAGCGGATCGTCTACGTCCGGACGCTGCTCACGGAGGACCGCGAGGTGCACGGAGGCCGGTCGATCGAGCGGGTCGGTACCGGCCAGTACCTCTAGAAGTTAGGGTCGCATCGTGGCGATGACGAAGGTCTGCGGCATCGAGACCGAGTACGGCATCCTTTCGCCCGGACCCGAGCAGAATCCCATCGCCGCATCCTCCGTGCTCGTCAACGCCTATGCGGCGGACGTCGAACAGCAGATCGGCTGGGACTTCGAGGACGAGACCCCTGGGAACGACGCCCGCGGCTTCGCCCGGGAAGGATCGCTGGCACCAATGGTGGAGACCCACCTCGCGAACACCGTCCTCATCAACGGGGCCCGCTTCTACGTGGACCACGCCCACCCCGAGTACTCGAGCCCGGAGTGCCTGACGCCTCTCGAAGGCCTGCTCTACGACAAGGCGGGCGAGGAGGTGCTGCGCCGGTCCATGGTGGCGGCGGCGCTGCGCATCCCCGACCAGCCGGCACCCATCGTCTACAAGAACAACTCCGACGGCAAGGGCAACTCCTACGGCTGCCACGAGAACTACATGATGGACCGGGCCGTGCCCTTCGCCAAGGTGATCGACGGCGTGGTCCCCCATTTCGTGTCGCGCACCCTATTCACCGGTTCGGGCAAGGTCGGCACGGAGACGGCGGCGCTCGATCCCGACACGGTCCACTACCAGCTGTCGCAGCGCGCCGAGTTCTTCGAGGAGATCGTCGGGTTGGAGACGACGCTGAAACGACCGATCGTCAACACCCGCGACGAGCCCCACGCCGACCCGAAGCGCTTTCGGCGCCTTCACGTCATCGTCGGCGACGCCAACATGTCCGAGATCGCCACCTTCCTCAAGCTCGGCAGCACGGCCATCGTGCTGGCGATGGTCGAGGACGAGGCCGGCCCGGCCCGAGACCTCTCCCTGTCCGACCCCGTGCGCGCGCTGCACCAGGTCTCGGCCGACCTCAGCCTCGCCCGCCCGCTGGCACTGACGGACGGCTCGACGGCCACCGCCCTCGAAATGCAGTGGGAGATCTTCGGCGCCGCCCGCAAGTACGCCGAAGAATGGGGCCTGGCCGCTCTGGGGGACGACGGCGAGGTCGGCGCGCTGGTGATGGAGCACTGGGAGACCGTCCTGTCGGGCCTGGAATCGGACCCGTCCTCACTGGCGAACACCCTCGACTGGGTGGCCAAGCGCGAGCTCCTGCTGGCCTACCAGGATCGGCACTCCTGCGGGTGGAGGGATCCCCGGGTTGCTGCACTGGCGTTGCAATACCATGACCTGCGACCGGACAAGTCGGTCTTCCGACGCCTCGACATGCGCACCCTCGTCACGACGGCGCAAGTGGCCCACGCCGTCGGGGAGCCTCCGACGGGGACACGGGCCTGGTTCCGCGGCAAGTGCCTGGCCCGGTGGCCGGAGGCCGTGGTCACGGCCAACTGGGATTCCCTCGTCTTCGACGTCGGCGCAGACCCGTTGCGGCGCGTCCCTATGATGGACCCCCTCAAGGGAACAGCCGAGCACACTCGCGACCTCCTGGCACAGAGCACAGGACCGTCCGACCTGCTCAACCGGCTCAACTCTTAACGAAGAACGCACGCACCACAGGACGGGGACACGGAACGATGGCAGAACAGGAACAGAAGAAGAAGGGCTCGGGTACGCGGTCGACCGAAGCCGAGACCGAGGTCGAAGAGGCCGCCCCCGCCACCTCCGAGCGCGGCGACAAGATCAAGGCGGAGCTCGACGACCTGCTCGACGAGATCGACGAGGTCCTCGAGGACAATGCCGAGGAGTTCGTCCGGAACTACGTGCAAAAGGGTGGACAGTAACCGCTCGTGGCGCTTCCTCTCTTTCCCCCGGAACGTGATCCGGGTCCGGACTTCGTCGGTCTCCTACGCCTCACGTCGGGCCAGGCCGACACGCCGGCCCGGGCGCTCGATGCGTTGACCCCGGTGCAGGCACCGCATGGCACCACGGTGGTGGCGCTGCGCTACCTCGACGGCGTCGTCATGGCCGGCGACCGGCGCGCCACCGCGGGCAACATCATCGCCCACCACGCCATGCAGAAGGTCTTCCCGGCCGACCGCTTCTCGGCCGTGGCAATCGCCGGGACGGCGGGCATGGCCATTGAGATGGTGCGCCTCTTTCAGGTCCAGCTCGAGCACTACGAGAAGGTGGAGGGCGCCACGCTCTCGCTGGAGGGCAAGGCGAACCAACTGGCCCAGATGGTCCGCCAGCACCTGCCCCTGGCCATGCAGGGTCTGGCCGTCGTCCCGCTCTTCGCAGGGTTCGATACGGCCAGGAGCACGGGGCGCATCTTCAACTACGACGTCACGGGCGGCCACTACGAGGACACCGACTTCCAGGCGACGGGCTCGGGCGGGCGCGACGCCGCGCAGCACGATCAAACTCGGATGGCGGGAGGGACTGGCCCGGGACGAGGCCGTCGACCTCGCCATCCAGTCCCTCTACGACGCCGCCGACGAGGACTCGGCCACCGGCGGCCCGGACCTGGTGCGCGGCATCTACCCGATCATCGCCGTCGTCGACGCGGCAGGCTACAGAGAAGTGCCCGAGGACGAGGTGGCCGAGCGCTTCGGCGCGCTCATCGCCCGCAAGCAAGCGGAGCGTGCGTCGTGAGCATGCCCTACTACGTGGCGCCGGAACAGGTGATGAAGGACCGGGCCGAGTACGCCCAGAAGGGCATCGCCCGGGGCCGCTCACTGGTTGCCACCACCTACGACGTCGGCATCGCCATCGTGGCCGAGAACCCGTCGCGCACGCTGCACAAGATCAGCGAGATCTACGACCGGATCGCCTTCGGTGGTGTCGGCAAGTACAACGAGTACGACCAGCTCCGCGTCGCCGGTGTTCGCCACGCCGACACGAAGGGGTACGCGTACAGTCGCGAAGACGTCGACGCCCGCTCACTGGCCAACCTCTACGCGCAGTACCTCGGCAACGTCTTCACGCACGAGATGAAGCCGCTCGAGGTGGAGATCCTGGTGGCCGAGCTCGGGGAGCACCAGGACCAGCTGTACCACATCGCCTATGAGGGCACGATCACCGACGAGGACCGCTTTGCGGTGCTCGGTGGCGACGCCGAGACGATCACCGAGCGGGTCGGCGCGGCCTGGCAGGCAGAGTGGGACCTGGCCACGGCCGTGAAATCGACCACGGAGGCGCTGGCCGGCCCGGACCGGTCGCTGGGGGCAGGTGACCTCGAGGCGGCCATCCTGAGCCGGGGAAACGGCCGCCGCACCTTCCGTCGCATCGACGAAGAGGAGCTGGCACAACTGCTGGCATAGCCAGCAGTACGGTTGGCCTGGTGGAACGCCGCATCTTCGGCATCGAGAACGAATACGGGGTGACCTTCACGCTGCGCGGGCAGCGTCGCTTGAGCCCCGACGAGGTGGCGCGCTACCTGTTCCGACGCGTTGTCTCGTGGGGGCGTTCGTCGAACGTCTTCCTCGAGAACGGCGCCCGGCTCTACCTCGACGTCGGCAGCCACCCCGAGTACGCCACACCGGAGTGCGACCGCATCAGCGACGTCGTCGTGCACGACAAGGCGGGGGAGTGGATCCTGGCCCAGCTGGTCACCGGGGCCCAGGCGCGCCTCCGCGAGGAGGGGATCCGCGGTGAGGTGTACCTCTTCAAGAACAACACCGATTCCGTCGGCAACTCCTACGGCTGCCACGAGAACTACCTCACCGAACGGAACGACGAGTTCAACCGTTACACAGAGGTGCTCATCCCGTTCCTGGTCTCGCGCCAGATCTACGCCGGCGCGGGCAAGGTCCTGCAGACGGCGCGGGGGGCCGTGTTCTGCCTCAGCCAGCGGGCCGAGCACATCTGGGAAGGCGTGTCCTCGGCCACGACCCGCAGCCGGCCGATCATCAACACGCGCGATGAGCCGCACGCCGACGCCGAGCGTTTCCGCCGGCTGCACGTGATCGTCGGTGACTCCAACATGAGCGAGTACGCCACCTTCCTGAAGGTTGGCACCACGTCGATCCTGCTGGCCATGTTGGAGGACTCGTCGACGGTGTTGCGGGACCTGACGCTCGAGAATCCCATCCGGGCCATCCGGGAGATCAGCCACGACATCACCTGCCAGCGCCGCGTCCGCCTGGCCAACGGCCGTGAGATGCGCGCCCTGGACATCCAGTCCGAATACCTCGAACGGGCGTTGAAGTTCCGCGACCGACGCGGGCTCTCCCCCGAAGAGGATCGCGCCCTCGACATGTGGGAACACTGCCTCAAGGGCCTGGAAGCGGATCCGACCTCGCTCTGGCGGGAGTGCGACTGGGTGGCCAAGCACCGCCTGGTCGAGCAGGTACGAGCCCGTCACGACGTGTCGCTCGCACATCCCAAGGTCGCGATGGTCGATCTGATGTACCACGATGTCGATCGCAGCCGGGGACTGTTCTACAAGTTGCAACAGCGCGACGAAATGGAGCGGACCTGCACCGACGACGCCATCACCGAGGCCATGACCAAGCCCCCCGAGACCACCCGCGCCCGGCTCCGGGGCGCTTTCGTCAAGCGGGCGAAGGAGCGTCGGCGGGACTTCACGGTGGACTGGGTCCACCTCAAGCTGAACGACCAGGCGCAACGCACCGTGCTCCTGAAAGACCCGTTCAAGTCCCATGACGAGCGGGTCGAGCGGCTCATCCAGTCCTTGTAACCGCACCGTAGAGTGAAGGCACATGTTGAATCTCGACCCAGGCAAGCTGCTCGTGATCGGCGTGGTCGCCATCATCCTGCTGGGCCCTGACCGCCTCCCGCAGGTCGCCCGCCAGCTGGGCGGGGCCTGGCGTTCCTTCAACGAGTTCCGGCACCGGATGGAGTCCGAGGTCAGGAACACCATGCCGGACCTGCCTCCGACCTCTGAGATCGCCCGGCTGGCCCGTTCGCCGTCGGCCTTGCTCAACCACCTGTCGAACATGTCCCCCGAATCCGACGAGGAGGAGCCGGACGGTTCGTTCCAACCTCCGACGCTGACCAACGTCAACGGGAACGGGAACGGCACGGCCGACGCCGCGACCGACGGCGCACTGGCAGACCCGTCCGAAAAGCAGGTGGAGACAGGGGTTGACCGAGGGGCGGACGCAGAGGCAGACCAAGGGCCGGACGCACCGGACGCGTCGAGAACGGAACCAGCCCACGACACCACACCTGCAGGCCTGTCGTCGACCCCGATCCATGTCGAACGCCCGCCCCGGCCTCCCCAGTCGTCCGGCGTTGTCGTACCCGGCGACCCGACGCTGAACTGAACGGCACATCCGTGGTGACGCTTCCCTTCACGGCCAAACGGAAGAGCCGGCCGACCCCGGACAACATGACCCTCGGGGAGCACCTGGGCGAGCTCCGCCACCGGGTAATCATCTGCGTCATCGCCTTCGTGGTCGCGGCCACCATTGCGGTCTTCGCCTACCAACCGATACTGGACTTCCTGCTGCGGCCGCTCTGCAACGTCGACGCGTCGACGGCGCACCACACAGCCAAGGGCAGCTCGTCGTTGCTGATCGCCTCGAACGGCACGTGCAACCTGTTCGTGACCTCGCCGCTCGATGGGCTCTCGCTGCGGGTGAAGATCGCCCTCTTCGGCGGCCTGGTCCTGGCGTCGCCGATCATTCTGTTCCAGATCTGGCGTTTCGTGACGCCCGGTCTCAAGGCCACCGAGCGTCGCTACGCCATCCCGTTCGTCGTGAGCGCGTTCGTCCTCTTCCTCCTCGGGGCCGCGACGGCGTACATCACACTGCCACACGCGCTGGGCTGGTTGAAGTCGGTGGGGGGTCCGAACCTGCAGGCGATCTACGACCCCATCCCGTATCTGGGGCTCATCCTTTTGATGATGACCATCTTCGGTCTGACCTTCGAGTTTCCCGTCGTCCTCGTCTCGCTCGAGATGGCCCGGGTGGTGACGCCGGCGCGCCTGCTCCGTTCGTGGCGGTGGGCCGTGATCATCATTGTGGTGATCTCGGCCGTGTTCACGCCGAGCTCGGATCCCTTCTCCATGTTCGCTCTCGCCATCCCGCTCATCTTCTTCTACTTCCTCTCCATCGGCATCGGGAAGCTGCTCGGGCGTTGACCGCGTTCCCATGGCCTGTCCAGGGGACGGCCGGGGCGGCGGATTTCGAGGCCGACCTGCCCTTCGCCCTCGATGACTTCCAGCACGAGGCGTTCCACGCCTTGGACTCGGGGCACTCGGTGCTGGTGTCGGCCCCCACGGGATCGGGCAAGACGCTGGTGGCGGCCTACGCGGTACACCGGGCCCTGTCGGCACACGGCAAGGCCTTCTACACCACTCCGCTCAAGGCACTCTCGAACCAGAAGTACGGGGAGCTGGTCGCGTCCTACGGGGAGGAGCACGTGGGGCTCCTGACGGGCGACACCACGTTGCGACCGCGGGCACCGGTCGTGGTCATGACCACCGAGGTGCTGCGCAACATGCTCCTGGCGGGCTCCGACCTTCTCGAGAGCCTGCACACGGTGGTACTCGACGAGGTCCACTTCATACAGGACCCCTACCGGGGAGGGGTCTGGGAGGAGGTCCTCGTCCTGTGCCCACCCGAGGTTCGCTTCGTGTGCCTCTCGGCCACCGTGAACAACGCCGACGAGCTCGGCGGCTGGCTGCGCTCGGTACGCGGCGACACGTCGGTGATCGTCGAACGGCAGCGCCCGATCGTCTTGCGCCATCACTTCGCCGTGCACCGGCGGGAGGACGACGAGACCCTTCTCTGCCCGCTCCTGCAGGACAACGGCCAGCCCGGGGGTGAGGGCCTTCGCATCGACCAGGCTGTGCGCCGGGCGCTGCAGGGAGGACGGTCACCGCACTGGCAGAGACGGGGGAGAGGGCCACGCTTGCCCTTTCGCGCGCCACGGCGGACCGAGATGGTCGAGGAGCTCGGCCGGCGCGAGATGCTGCCTGCAATCGTCTTCATCTTCAGCCGCGCCGCGTGTGACGACGCGGTGCACCAGGTCGTCCGCGACGGCGTACGCCTGACCGACTCCGCCGAGCGCGCCGCCATCCGCCAGGTGGTCGAGCGCCGGGTGGAGCCGCTGGACGACGACGACCTGCGCGTCCTGGGCTACGACGAGTGGCTCGAAGGCCTGGAGCGTGGCGTCGCGGCCCACCATGCCGGACTGGTTCCCGTCTTTCGCGAAACGGTGGAGGAGTGCTTCGCGGCGGGGCTGCTCAAAGTCGTCTTCGCCACCGAAACGCTCTCGCTCGGAATCAACATGCCGGCCCGCTCGGTCGTCATCGAGCGCTTCACCAAGTACGGCGGGGCCGGGCGCGCCACGCTGACCTCGGGGGAATACCTCCAGCTGACGGGGCGCGCCGGGCGCCGAGGACTCGACGAGGAGGGTCATGCCGTCGTGGCCTGGTCCAGCGAGACCACCTTCGCCGAGGCTGCCCGCGTGGCGTCGGCCCCTCCTCCCGACCTGCGTTCGGCTTTCCGGCCCACGTACAACCTCGCCGTCAACCTCGTCTCGCGGTTCGACCGCCAGACGGCCAGCGCCGTGCTGCACCGTTCCTTCGCCCAGTGGCAGGCCCGCACTCCGGATCTCCTCCTGCAGCAACTGGACCACCGGGTCGCCGTGCTGGAGCGCATGGGATATCTGGAGGGCTGGAGGATCACGCCCTCGGGGCGCCGGCTCTCCCGCATCTACCACGAGGCCGATCTCCTCATCGCCGAGGCGCTCGGGGCCGATCTCCTGGCCGGCGCCGAACCCGCCGTGGTGGCCGGCGTCCTTTCGTCGGTCGTCTTCGAGCCGCGGCGCGCCCGGCGCCTTCCAGGTCAACCGGGACCCCGTCGCGAGAAGCACCGGCGGCCCCTGCAGGATCGGCTGGGCGACAAACGACGAGCCGAACTGTCGTGGCGCAATGACGCCCTCGCCGTCCTGGCCGAGCGGATCCGGTCCACCGAGGAGCACCACCTGGTGCCGCGCACTCGCCAACCGGCCCCCGGACTTGCGACAGCGGTCGCTTCCTGGGCTCGGGGAGCCTCGTTCTCGACGGCCCTCGGGGTGGCGGCACGCGACGTCGGGGAGCTGGCTCCGGGTGACTTCGTCCGGACCATGAAGTCGGTGGCCGATCTGGCCCAGCAGGTGTCGCACTCCGCCGTGGACACGGAGGTCGCCACGGCCGCCCGGGAGGCCGTCAACCTCGTGCTCCGGGGCGTCGTCGCCGGGGGTCTCCCAGGCCTCTGAACCCATCCGCGACCGCCGCGTCACCCTCGTTCTATGGTTACCCGGGCATGTTCCCGTACTCCGAAGAGCGGTTCACAGCCGACGAGGAAGCCGTGCTTCGGCGCTACGTCACGAACATCGACCAGCCGGTCTTTGCCCTGGTCAACCTGCCGGAGGTCGTCAAGGGAGCACTCTTCGCCCGCTACTCTCGGTCACCCAAGAGCCTGCGACGGCTCTTCCTCGACGAGTTCGTCCGCGAGCTCGACATCTCGGGCGACGCCACCGTCGACGCCACGGTCGGACTGGCCCGAGCGGAGGAGCTGTACGAGAAGGTCTTCGTCGAGTACGGCGACGATTCGGTCGCCCAGCTCGGCGGTGTCCACCTCGCCTGCGAGCAGGCGTCCAACGTGCTTTCCAAAGTCCTCGAGTGGGGACGCCTCATGGCGTACCTGGAGCAGTCGACGCGCTACATCGCCTACAACCAGCGACTCGAGAACGGGCAGTACCGCTACTTCCGCCCCCCGGAGATCCTCGACTCGGCGCATGGCGCCCGCTTCGTCGGCGAGATGGATCGCGTGTTCGACACATACGGCGCACTGCTTCCGCAGATGCAGGCCTGGGTGGCCGAACGCTTTCCGCAACAGGCGGGCGACAGCGACTTCGTGTACCGCCAGGCCACCCGGGCCAAGTCGCTCGACGCCCTGCGCGGCCTCTTGCCCGCGGCGTCCTTGTCGAACATCGGCATCTACGGGACCGGCCAGGCGTACGAGCAGTTGCTGCTACGCATGCGGGCGCACCCACTGCCCGAGGCGCGCCACTACGCCGACATGATGCTCGAAGAGCTCCGCAAGGTGATCCCTTCGTTCCTGCAACGTGTCGACGTACCGACGCGGGGCGGCGAGTGGTCCGAGTACCTGTCGTCAACGCGGGATCGCACGGGTCGCCTGGTCGCGCGCCTGTGGCCCGAACTGAGCGCGCTCGATCCGGCGGCCGGCGGCAACGAGGCAGAGCCCGAGGTCACACTCCTCGACTTCGACCCCGATGGGGAGGAGAAGGTCCTGGTGGCGGCCTGTTTCGCGCATGTGGGCTGCAGCGAACGGGAGGCGGCCCGACGGGTCCGGCAGCTCGGCCACGAGGACAGGGTCGCTCTGCTGGCCGCGTACGTGGGCGATCGGCGCAATCGCCGGCACCGGCCGGGACGGGCCTTCGAGCGCACCGACTACCGCTTCGAACTCGTCACCGACTACGGCGCCTTCCGCGACTTGCAGCGTCACCGCATGCTCACCATGGAGTGGCAACGTCTCGGCATCTCGCTGGGCTACGACATGCCGGACCTTGTTGCCGATGCCGGACTCGCCGAGCGCTACGACGAAGCCATCGACCGCGCCGAAGAGCTTTACCGCTCATTGGTGCCGGACTTCCCCGAGCAGGCGTCGTACGTCGTCGCGCTGGCGCATCGCATCCGGTACGTCATGCAATTCAACGCGCGCGAGGCCATGCACCTCATAGAGCTGCGCTCGGGTGCACAGGGTCACCCCGCCTATCGGAGGGTGGCGCAGCAGATGCACCGGGCGATCGCCGAGGTGGCGGGGCATCGCGCCCTGGCGGAGGCGATGACGTTCGTCGACCACGGAGCAACCGACCTCGAGCGCCTCGAATCCGAGCGCCGGGCCGAACGCCGCCGGTCGGAAAAATCTGCAACGCATTGACCAGGAACTACCGCCGTTCTCCCTGGTGGTGGTCTCCTTCCGCACTTGACGACCCCACCCCGAATTTGCCTAATGTACGGCGCAGTCCCCGACGCCCCTGAGGACGCTGCAGCTGCGCCACAGCGCCGCTGCACAACAGCAGGTGGGGATGTGCTGTGAGAGGCGGTGGTTGGCCCTGGGGGTCGAGTAGAGAACGTGTTGCTTGCCTGGCGGACCAGGCCTGCGAGATGGCGCCAAAGACCCCAGGGCCCTCCCACCCCTCCCTTCGGATTTCGTCATCCCGAACGCGGGCGGGGATCTCCTTCAGAGCGATTGAACGCCCTCTCGAACCGTCTATGCTCCCGCGGCACAATGCCGACTAAGAAGAAGGCCAAGGCCGAAGAAGCGGTGGCAGTGGCCCCCGAAACAGAGGACATCGATGCCGTCGAGGAGGATGACCTCGACGTCGACATCGACGATGTCGACGACCTCGAAGTCGACGCGCTCGAAGAGGACGATGACGACGCCGTCGTCGTGGACGTCGACGAGGAGGACGAAGAGGTTGTCGACGAGGTCGAGGAGATCCTGACCCCTTCGCCTGCCGCGGTGGTCGAGAAGTCCGGCGAGGGCGACGAAGAGGAGGAGGAAGAGGAGCCCGAAGACGAGGACGTCGAGGCGAGCCTGGACGTCATCCTCAAGGAACGTCTGGTCGTCGAGGACGAGCCCGAAGACGAGGAAGCGACGGACCAGGAGGACAAGACCGAGGGCAACGAGCGCGTGCTGCCCAAGCAACCCGACGAGTTCGTGTGTCGTTCGTGCTTCCTGGTCAAACACCCGAGCCAACTGGCAGACCAGAAGAAGATGCTCTGCCGGGACTGTGTCTGAGGACGGTGGCTCCGATGGCGGGCAATCCCACACGAACCCGCTGCGCCGCACCCTCGATGTCTGCCTCGTTGCGCCGATCGGCGTTGCCGTGTCGGTAGTCGAGGAGCTCCCCGAGCTGCTTGCCCAAGGGCGTCGTCGCCTCGAGCTCCAACTGGGCAATGCGCTCTTCGTCGGCCGCTTCGTGGTGAACCAGAAGCAGCGCCAACTCTCGGCGCGCCTCGACGAGCTCCTGGGCCATGGCCCGCCTTCGGAGGCGGCAGAGACGAACGGCGCGGCCCCGGCCCCGGCGTCGCCCGGCCCCGAACGACCGGCACCGGATCCGGCCGCCGCAGCCATCGTCGGAAGTGCCCTGGCCGACTACGACACCCTCAGCGCCTCGCAAGTGGTCCGCCGGCTCGAAAGCCTGGGGGCAGAGGAGCTCGAGGCGGTCCGGCGCTACGAGGCCTCGACACGCAATCGCCGGACAATTCTGAACCGGGCCGGTCAGCTGCTCGACGAGCAGTCGAACGGCCCGATCGACGGGTAGGAGCGATGGAGCTGGCCCGTCCAGCCCGCGCCGAGGACCGACAGACCTGCACGCGCCTGCTCTCCCAGGCTCTCGTGGCGGCTGAATCGATGCGCGGCGGCGGCGCTCTCGTCGGTGACTCCACTCCGATCACCCTGCTGGAGCGGTGGACCCGGCCCGAGGACACGGCGCTCATGATGGTGGGGGAGTACGAGGGGGCCGTGGTGGGCCTCATGGCCGTCACGACGCGACCGGGGCCCCGGGGCGTCACCACGGGCTTGATCGAGTGCTGTTATGTGGAGACGGGTGCCCGGGGCGTGGGCGTCGGCACCACCCTCATGGATGCCGCGGTGGATTGGTGCAGCGAACGAGGTTGCGACACGGTCGACGCGCTGGCGCTCCCCGGGGATCGCACGACGAAGCAGCGATTGGAGGCGGCCGGGTTCACGGCCCGCCTGTTGAAACTCAGCCGCCGGTTGGACTGAAGCGGCGCTCGGCGTTCACCCGTCGCGGCGGTGGCGGCGGAATGCGGAGCCCGAGCAACTTGGCCAAGGCGGGCACCGCTCCGGCCGCATTGCGTGCGGCCTGCTTGGCCACCTCGTCGTCGGGAATGCCGGTCGGCTTGACGGTCCGTCGCACCGGCGAGGCCACGACGGCGTCGAGGAGGCGCATCCAGTCCTCGGGGGCCAGGTCGGCCGTCATGGCCTCCCCTGCGGCGGCGGCCAGCCTGACGGCCAGGTCGGCCGGGCACCGGGTGCCGGGCTCGGGCGGCCGGATGGAGGCTTCGACCGCCTGCAGCACCCGCCCGTCGTTCAACGCGTTGGTGATGCGGGCGAGCCACTCTTCCCGCAGGGCCGTCGTCCGCTGGTCCAGCGACTCCTGCAGCGCCTTGGCCGTCGCGCGGCCCTCCTCGTCGAGGTTCACCGTGCGCGAGGCGGCCACGACAGCACGGAGCTCGCGCAGCCGGTAGTCCTTGCCCGTCGTCTGGGCCACCGAGGCACGGTCCTTCCAGTCGGCCAGGCGCACTGTCGGCAACAGCTCGTCGGCCATGGCCAGGAGTGCGTCGGCCGCCACCGGAGGCTTGCCGGCCGCCTTGTTCGAAGTGTTCTGGGCCTCGATGGCCTGCCGGACGGCTTGGAGCCCGCCGCGCAACAGCTGCTCGGCCACAGGGATCTGCTCGGGACGCAAGGCCGCCAACATGGCGTTGCGATGCACCGTCGAGGTGGGCGCGACGGGTCGCTCACCGCGCGCCGGCCGGCCGTCGGCTTCGCCCGGACGCCGCGCGCCGGGTCGGCGCGGTCCGCCGCCTCCGCGCGCCGGTCGTTCGCCGCCTCGCTCGTCCCGCCGCCCCTCTCCGTCGGGGCCGCGGCGCCCACCGCCCTGCCGGTCCCGGCGTTCGCCGTCGTCGTCGCGGCGGCGGCGTTTGTCCGAGCCGGGAGCCAAGATGACCGACACGTCAGGCGCGCGCTTCGGCGTGCCCTTGACCTCAATGCGTCCTTCCACCTTCTCCGGCGACCGAGCCGGCTTCGCCGAGGTGAGTGACAGGATCTCGATGCCCTCGAGGCCGATCTCGACATCGGCGCGGAGCACGGCGCCGACAGCCTCTCCGGGCGGCACCAGCGCCGCCTCGACTGTCCCCTTGGGCTGGCGCGCGCCGGCGGCGCGCCAGGTCCATGAGCCATCGCCGGCCTGGCTCGTCAATTCAATGTCGATGCGGCGTGACATGCGGCGGACACGCTACCTCGCCTGGCACCCCTGCCCGATGCCAAGCCGCGATCGTCATCCCGTAACATGAAGGAGGACGTCCGCTGGACTGCGGGAGCCACCGGGACGGGCCACCCACCGTGCAGCGGTGCGGGGCTGCCACGTCCCCTTCAGGAGGATCCACATGAGCGAGGACACCGAGCAGCCAGGGTCGGAGCCCTCTGCCGGCACACCCGAAACAGCCGCGCCCCCCGAGGCCGCGGCAACGGCGCCTCCCGAGGCCACGAACCCCGAGGGAACGCCGATCCCCGCAGAGGGACCGACACCGGCACCCGGGGAGCCGGGGGAGCGCGGTGCAGCGGCTCCCGCGACGCCTCCTCCAGCGTCTGGACCAACCGCGGAGGGGGCCGGAACCACCAAGCCCGACCCACCTGCCTTCCCGTCACCCAGTGCGGGCTCGTACCCACCGCCCCCGCCCGGCTCGTGGGCGCCGCCTCCCGCCTCTGCCGGCGGCCCGGCCACGCCAGTCACCCCGATGGCGGTCCCGTTCTCGTACCCCCCGTCGGGCGACGCCACCTACCCCGGCTCGGCGCCTCCGGGCTCGGGCCGCCGCACCCCGGGCAGAATGCGGGCCTGGCTCCCCGTGGCGATCGTGGCCGCCCTGATCGGCGGCGCCATCGGCGCCGGCGTCACGGCCCTGGCGGTCAACAACAGCAGCGACGGCAGCGGCGGCAGCGTCACCATCCACGAGAGCAGCGCGGCCCCCGGCGCCGCGGTGCTGAGCGGGAACGTCACGATCCCCGAACTCGTGGACAAGGTGATCCACTCCGTGGTCTCCATCGACGTGAAGTCCAAGGGAAGCGAGGACGAGGGCACCGGGATGATCATCACCTCCGACGGTGAGGTCCTCACGAACAACCACGTCATCGAGCTCTACAGCGAAGGTGGCAACACCGGCAGCATCACGGTCACCGAGTACGGCCAGACCAAGGCCCTCCCCACGACTCTGGTCGGGTACGACCAGTCCAAGGATGTGGCGCTGCTCAAGATCAACAGCGCGTCGGACCTGCCGACCGTCACCTTCGGGAACTCCGGCAAGGCTGTCGTCGGCGATGCCGTGGTGGCCATCGGCAACGCACTCGGCCTCGCCGCCGGGACGCCCACGGTCACCCAGGGCATCATCTCGGCGCTGGGGCGTTCGGTCACCGCCGGGGGAGGGGGCACGCAGACCGAGACCCTCCAGAACTTGATCCAGACCGACGCCGCCATCAACCCCGGCAACTCCGGAGGACCCCTCATCGATACATCAGGCCAGGTCATCGGCATGAACACAGCGGTGGCGGGGACCTCGACGGACGGGACGTCCTCACAGAACATCGGGTTTGCCATTCCCGCCGCCTCGGTCGAGGCGCTCATCTCCGAGCTCGAGAAAGGCGGCCAGGCCGGGAACGGTGGGGGCTACCTGGGCGTCGACATCACGACGCTGACGCCGGCGTTGCGCCAGCAGTACGGCTTCACGCCCACCTCCGGAGCTGTGATCCTCAGCGTGGTCTCGGGTTCTCCGGCCGACAAGGCCGGCTTGGTGCAAGGCGACGTGATCGTCAACATCGACGGCACGAACATCACGTCGTCAGACAGCCTGCAGAAGGTGGTCCAGAACTCCAAGGCAGGACAGTCCATCTCCATCACCTACTACGTGGGCAACAGCAAACGGACCACGACGGCCACACTCGGAACACAGGCCGAGGCCCAGCAGCAGCAGGGCAACACAGGGTCGGGTTCGACCAACCCGTTCGGCGGAGGCGGCTTCCCCGGCTTCGGGAATTCCGGCGGGACGGGAGTGGCGCCCTAGTTGACGATGGCGCCGGGCGGGATGTCGAAGTTCCGGTCGGGATGGGCCGGCGGCACATTCATGCTGCCGTTGGGGGTCCATCCGCTGGCCTCGATGTCGTCGAGCACGTGCGCCATGTTGTAGGTGTCCTCCTCGTAGGAGAACTTTCCGTCGCCGGCATAGATGAGACGCGAGTAGCCCGATTGCCGGTAGGGCGTCCCGTCCGGTCTGGTCCGCGGCATGATCTGGGTCCACTTGACCACCACGTCGTTTCCCTCGACGGCCGTGAACTCAATGGGGAACTTCCAATCCTCCATGCCGAGCATGGAGTCGACCAGCCAGTGAGCGATGGCCTCGCGGCCCTCGATGCGTCCCCAGGCGCCGTCGATGTAGACGGCGTCCTCGGTGTAGAAGTCGGCCAGGACGCCGAAGGCGTCGGGCTCGAGCCCCTCGTCGATGCGCTCGCGCAGCTTGTGGTACCGCTCGACGGTTGCCTGGACCTCTTCACGCGGGAAATGGCATTGTCGTCCCTCCCTCTCCTAAGCCTGGACCGCACGGTAGGCGATCTGGCACGACTCGAGCTCCGCCAGCGCGCCGTTGCGGTCGGCAAAGCCTTCGACGTCCACCGACTTCTCGGGCTCGAGATCCTTGTAGATGCTGAAGAAGTGGGCGATCTCGTTGCGCAGGTGCTGCGGCACGTCGCCGATGTCGTGGGCGCCGTCCCACTGGGGGTCGTGCTCGAGGACGCAGATCAGCTTGGCGTCCACGCCCTTCTCGTCACGCATGGAGAACATGCCGAGGATCCGGGCCCGCACGACACAGCCCGGGAACGTCGGATCGGTCACCAGCACCAGTGCGTCGAGGGGGTCGCCGTCCCCGGCCAGGGTGTCGGGAACGAAGCCGTAGTCCGCCGGATAGGTGGTGGCGGTGAAGAGGCGGCGGTCCAGCCGGATCACGTGCTGCTCGTGGTCGTACTCGTACTTGTTGCGGCTGCCCGTGGGGATCTCGACCACGACGTCGATCGCCTCGTCCGGCGAGGCGCTCACGTGGGGGAGGGCCCGTCGGAGCGGCGCGTCGGGTCGATTGGGCTCATGATGCCCACTCCGTTCCCGTCAGGGTCACTGACCACGGCGTAGCGGGCGCCCCAGAAGGCGTCGTAGGGCTCCTGCTGCACCGGAACGCCCTCGGCGGTGAGCTGCGCCACCAGGGCGTCGACCTCGTCGCGCGTGTCCACCTTGAAGCCGAGGATGGCCCCGGTGCCGCCGGACCACCCCGCGTTCCACTTGCCGGTGAAGCTGACGCTGTCGAGGTCCACGTCGAGAGGCCCGGTCCCCCCTTGACGGACGGAGACATGGTGGTTGGACCAGACAGGGTCATGATCGTCGCCGAAGTCGAGCCCGAGTCGGGCATAGAAGGCGCGGCTCGCTGGGACGTCGTGCACGACGAGATTGATCTGATCGAGGTGAGCCGGTGCCACGACGCCACCGTACCGCTCCGTCCCGAGCGCTCGTCGCGTCGAGGCGTCGGCGGGCTCAGCCGCCCAAGGTGGCGCCCCCAATTCCGCCGCCCCCGCCGCCCGCACCGCTGATGCGCTGCCGGAAGCTGCCGCCACCGCCGAAGCCGCCCGCGCCGCCGAAGCCGCCGCCTCCACCGCTCAGTCCACCGATGCCACCGAGGGTGTCCGTGTTGGACGAGGGGACCGGCTCCGCGTAGTCGGCCAGGACGACCTCGTCGCCCGGCGTCAGACCCGAGAGGACCTGGGTGTACGTGTCGCCGATCATGCCGACCTTGATGAGCCTGCGGGTCAACGTGCCCTTGGTCAGCGTCTCGACGAACGAGCGCGTCTCCACCGACTGCACCGCGGACGTCGGCACGGCGACGACGTCGCTGACGGCGCCGGTGGCGATGTCGACGTTGGCCGTCGAGCCGGTGAAGAGGCCGGTGGCCGACGAGGGAAGAGCGACCACGACGGGGTAGGTGTAACTGCCCTCGCTCGATTGGACGGGCCCGACCTGGGACACCGCGCCGGCGATGGTGCCGTCGATGCCGTCGACCTGCACAGCGGCCGTGTCTCCCACCTTCACCGACGGGACCTGCGCGCTCGAGAGCGTCCCGGTCACCTCGTAGGACTGCGTCCCGATGATGACGACGACTTCTGTGCTGGAGTCCGCGCTCACCGTGTCACCCACGCTGATGCCGACCGAGACGATCGTTCCGTTGATGGGGCTCGTCAGGTTGGCCTCGTCGAGCGCCTGCCCGGCTTCGGTGAGTTGCGCCTGTGCCGAATCGATGTCGGCCTGGTCCGAGGCGATCTGCTCGGGCGTGTCGGTCGCCGTCGACGAACCGCCGCCCGTGCTGCCCGTCCCACCCCCGCCGCCCGTGCTCCCGGTGGCGGGAGTGATGCTCGCGGTGGTCGAGATGGCCCGGGACCCCTGCGTGGGGGAGCCGGAGTTTCCGGTGGCCCCCGATCCCGTAGAGCCGCCCGAGGGCCCGGTGGACCCGGTGGACCCGGTCGAACTGGAGGACGACGGGTCGAGGGCCTGGGAGAGGGCAGCCTCGTCCTTGGCCACCGCCGTCTGGTCATTCGAGACCGCTTGTTGGTCCTTGGCCACCTGAGCCAGGGCGGTGACGCACGCCGAGGTGTCAGTGGGGCTCGTCGTGGTGGTCGTGGTCGAGGTGGCCGTGGTCGACGGCGGAGCACTTGTGGTTCCGCACGTCTTCTGAGCCTGGGCGAGATCGGCCGCTTCCTGCTGCTGATCGGTCGAGGTCTGTGCCTCGTCCTTGGTGAGCGTGGTCTGATCCTGCGTGATCGTGCTCTGGTCAGCCGTGGAACTCCCACGGGAGGACGCCGGCGTGGTCGTGGTGGTCGTCGAGTTCGCCTGCTGGGTGGTCGAGGAGGATTGACCCGCCTCGTCCTGAGCCAATTTCGCCTCGTCGGCGTTGAGTGTGGACTGGTCGGAGGAGACCGTCTCACTCAAGGCCGTCGTATCGAGCGTGCCGAGCGACTGACCGGCGGTGACCTGCTGACCGACCGCCGCCGTCACGGTCGCCACCTTCCCGGCCACCTGGAACGAGGCCGAGGCGTCGTTCACCGGTTCGACGGTGCCGACGACGGTCATGCTCTGCCCGATGTCGGTCCGCGTCACCGTGGCCAGCCGGTAGCCCGAATTGCCACTGCTCGTGGCAGCCCAGGCGGCGGCACCGCCACCGAGGACGACGACGAGAACGACGCCCCCGGCGATCAGGGCCCGCGCGTGGCCCGAACGAACCCGTCCACTCCAGGTCGATCTAGGCACCGCTACCGCCGCCACCGGGTGCACCGCCGGGCGCACCGCCGGGAGCGCCACCGAATCCACCGCCGCCACGGCCGCCGCGGAAGCCACCACCACCGAAGCCGCCACCGAAGCCGGTCGTGCAGGTCTTGCCACCGGTGGAGGTGATGCGGACGGTCGTGGCAGTCACCGCGCCAGTCGTCGCCGCCGGGCCGAAGGCGCTCACGCAGTCACCCACCGCCAGGTCGGTCGCGGCAGCCGTCTGGGTCGCAGAGACCGTGGTGGAACTGGTGGTCGTAATCTTGAGGTTCTCCGTCTTGGGCGTCGCGGCCTTCTTCGTCTTGGTGCTGTTCGACTTGTTCGCGCCGGATGCCGGCCGCCCCAATCTCCCCGGAGAGAGGTCGTAGCCCGTCATCGAAAGGGTGGAACCGCTCACGGCGGTGACTTTGCCGCTGCCGATGGCGATGTTGCCCACGTTGGGGAACCGGCGAGCCCCTGACCCCGAATTCGACCCCGAGTTCGACCCCGAGTTGAACGTCGGGCGAGTGCCACCTGTCGTCTCCGCGCCGCCACCGCCCCCGCCGAAACGGAAGCCGCCGCCGCCGGGCCCGTTGGCGCCACCAGCGCCCGCCGCGCCACGGCCGAACCGCGCCGTGCACGACCCACTCGACGAGGCCGCGGTCACCGAGATGCTCCGCGCTGCGATGGTGGTCTTCGATGACTTCGACGGCGTCCCGGTGACGGTGACACAGTCACCTGCGGTCACCGAGCTCACGGTTTCGCTCACCGACTTGGAGAAGTTCGTCGTCGACGTCCAGCTCACCGTGGTCTGGCCCGTGCTGGCGTTCTGCACCTCCATACTCGAACCTGCGAGCGCCGCCACGCTCCCGCTGGCGCCGATCGGCGCGTTGCTCGGGGCCGTGGCCGCCCCGGCAGCCGAGCCGAGTGTCGTGAGGGTGACGAGCGCGACCGCGCCCGTGCCGACGTATCGTGCCCAGGCCCGGCGAGTCGTTCCCCGGCTGATCGGAGTCTCCATGTCGAGTATTCCTCTGCTTTCTTCTATTCAGTTCGTAGAGCGTCGATGGGGGCCAAGGTCGCCGCCCGGCTGGCCGGGTAGACACCAAAGGCGATGCCGATGGCCAGAGCAACAACGAGCGCGCCGATCATGGCGGTAGGGCTGATGGTGATGGGGTCGCCCACCACGCCGGGGAGGAAGGTGGCGCCGACGATCCCGAGCAGCACGCCCAGCGCACCCCCGATCAGCCCGAGGACGGAGGCTTCGACGAGGAACTGACGCCGGATGACGCCGGGCGTCGCGCCCAGGGCCTTGCGCAGCCCGATCTCGCGGATGCGCTCGGTCACCGAGACCAACATGATGTTCATGACCCCGATGCCACCGACCAGCAGTGAGATACCAGCCACACCCCCCAGAAGAATGGTCAGGGTTCGGTCCACCGACGTCGCGGTCGAGATGAGGGACTGCTCCGACGTGATGGTGAAGTCGGCGTCGCTCGCGGTCGTGATGCCGTGCAGCTGGAGCAGGAGATGGTCCGCCTCCTGGTAGGCCGCCGTCAGGTCATCGGACGAACGCGCCTGCACGGCGATGGAGCTGACGGAGTTGCGCGACGTTCCGCCGAAGATCCGCTCGGCTCCGGTCGTGATCGGAATCACCATCAGGTCGTCAGGGTTGGACGTCGAGCCGGACGAGGAGGACGACCCTGTGGACGTGAGGACGCCCACGACTGTCACGGGAACGCCGCTGTCTCCCACGTCGATGGTCTGGCCGACCGGATCCTCACCCTTGAAGAGCTCCGAGGCAGTGGTCGCCCCCAGGATGGCCACGGCGGCGTGGTCGGTCACGTCCTGGTTGTCGATGAAGCGGCCCTGGGCCAGCGTGCGGCCGCGCACGTTGAGCCACGTCGTCGTGGAACCCTGCACCGTCGTCGTCCAGGTGCTGGAGCCGGCGACGAGCTCCTCGGACGACGAAGTGATGGGCGCCACCGCCTTCACGTCGGGCGCGTCGACGTGGTTCGAGAGCGCACTCACGTCCGCCATGGTGAGCGTCGACGCGCTGCCGAGAGCCTCCCTGATGCCGGTACTGGACGTCGAGCTCCCCGGTGTGATGGTGAGGACGTTGGAGCCCAGAGCGGTGATTTCGGAGGTCACCTGACCCTGTGCGCCTTCGCCCAGCCCGACGGTCAGGATGACGGCGGCGATGCCGATCAGGATGCCCAACACGGTCAGGAACGAACGCAGGCGATGGCTGCGCACGCCGTTGACGCCCGTGCGGAACGTCTCGAGCCAGCTCACCGCACGCTCTCCATGTAGCGCGCATCGTTCTCGGTGAGCAGCCCGTCCCGGATACCCAGGACCCGTTCCGAAGCGGAGGCCACCTCGGTGTCGTGGGTGATCAGGACGAGGGTACGGCCGGACTCGTGGAGCTCGTCCATGAGGCGGAGCACGTCCGCCGCTGACACCGAGTCGAGGTTGCCGGTGGGCTCGTCGGCCAGAATCAGGTCGGGCTCGGTCACCAGGGCGCGGGCGACGGCGACACGCTGCTGTTGCCCACCGGACAGCTCGCCGGGGCGGTGCTGTACACGGCTGGCCAGGCCGACCTTCGCGAGCGCATCCATGGCCCGCTCCTTGCGCTCGGAGCGGGGGACGCCGGCGTACACCAAGGGCAATTCGACGTTCTGCCACGCCGACATGGAGGAGAGCAGGTTGAATTGTTGGAACACGAAGCCGATGCGCCGGTTGCGCACCTCGGCCAATGCCGCCTCGGTCATGCCGCTCACGTCCTCGCCGGCAAGGAGGTACCGGCCCGAGCTCGGCGTGTCGAGGCAGCCGAGAATGTGCATGAGCGTCGATTTGCCCGAGCCCGACGGCCCGATGATGGCGACGTACTCGCCCTGTGAGATGGAGAGGCTCACCCCTCGCAATGCAGCGACGGCAATGGAACCGGTCCGGTAGACCTTCGTCACCCGGTTCAACTCGAGCACGGCAGTCCCCGACGTGCCCACCGGGGGAGTGGTGGTCGCGGCGTCGCTCATCCGCCGCCGAAGCCTCCGCCGCCGGTAAAGCCACCGCCGCCACCGAAGCCGCCTGCACCGCCGCCGAATCCCCCGGCGCCGCCGAAGCGGCGCGTCGCACCCGAGCCGTTGAACAGGCCGCGACCCGCCGCACCGCCGGCACCACCCTTGAACTCGATGGTCCGCTCGAGCACCTTGTCGCCCACCTTGACGCCGTTGGTGATCTGGGTCTCGCCGCTCGCTGCTGAACCCACCGTCACGGGAGTGACGACGTGAGAGCCGTGCACCACCTTCGTCACGGTGGCTTGGCCGCTCGCGCCGTAGGAGATGGCCTGGGTCGGGACCTCGGTGACGTTGTTGAGCTGCTTCACGATGATGCTGACATCGGCTGTGGACCCGGCGAACAGGCCGGTCGGCGTCCCCGTCACGTTGATCACGACCGGGAAGGTGGTCACGTTGGAAGTCTGGGAGCCGATGAGGCTGATGGAAGCGACCGTGCCGTAGTCGGTGGTCGTCGAACCGGTGGGAACGATCTCCGCCTGATCGCCGTCGGCGATCTGGCCGATCTCCGTGTCGTCCACTGTGGTGTTCACGATGTAGGAGCCCGTGTCCACCACCACGATCTGCGCCGTCGACGAGCCGGAGCCGGTGCTCGCACTGGCACTGGCACTGGCACTGGCACTGCTCGCCGTGCTCGATCCAGTGTTCCCGGTCCCGCTGCTCCCGGTACCACCGGTCCCGCCACTCCCGGATCCGGTACCGCTGACCTGCTGGCCCACGCTGAGGTCGACCGCCGCCACGGTGCCCGAGATGGTCGACGTGAGGGAGGCGTCGTTCAGGGCGGTCTGCGCATTCGAGAGAGACGACTCGGCCGAGGTGACCGAGGCCTCATCGGAGTCGATCTGGGTCGTGGCCGCACTGTCGGCCTGGTCACTCGCCAACCGGGCGTTGGCCGCGGCCAGTTGCGCCTGGGCGGCGCTCACCTCTTCGGAAAGGGCCGTGGTGTCGACGGTGGCGAGGACCTGGCCGGCCGTGACCGTCTGTCCCGCCTTGACGTTGACGGCGGTCACCGTCCCCGACACGCCGAAGTTCAGGCTGGCCTGGCTGGCCGGCTCAAGAGTGCCCGAGCTGGCCACTGTCTGCTGGATGGTCCCAGTCGTCACCGAAACGGTCGACGTCGTGACGACCAGCCCCGTCGGCGTCGACGAGCTCGACGTCAGCCAATACGCCAAGCCACCGGCTCCTGCGAGCACCACCACCACGGCGGCGACGATCCAGCCCCGACGCCGCCGCCAGAACGATCGGGTCTCCGGCAGCTCGCCCTCGAGGGGAATCTCGCCTTCTTCGGCGACAGGGACCTCCTGGGTGACGTCGACAGCGCTGCCCTCGGCCACGGTTGTTCCCGCTCTCACCATGAGGGGCAGTTGAGCTGAGCCAATTCACGATGAGCCGAATTCCAGCTGTGAGCCCGCTTGGTATTGCGTGCAAGAACCACTCAAGTTCCCAGTTCAGAGCGTTCTGATTCCCGCACACACCCCACTGGGCGCCGGTCACCTGGCGCCGACCTCGTCCCGAAGCCGACAGCGCCCGCTCTCCCTGCGGCTCATGCCCAGCGGTGACCGACCGCGAAAGCCTCTCCACGCGGTCGACCACCGCTCCTCCCGGCCCGTCCTGTGCTCTCCAAGGACCCTCGGCGGGGGAGTACCCCACCGAGCCTCAGAGGGTCACAGGGCTCGGCGCTCATGGAGCCGCACCGAGAACACGGCGGACGATCAACTCATCCGTCGGGATCCCGCATTCTGCGGTTCTCCGCCTCGGCATGCGTCATCACACATCGTCCGGCCGCCAGAGCCTTCCTGGCCCGTCGTACGTCGATCGGGGTTCGGCCACTCATGGCCCAGCCTCGTGACCTGGGACGTTTTCATGGGTAGAGCGCCGATAATGTTCATTATGTTAAGTCACGATACGAATCCAGGGAAAGGTCTCTCGCCGGACCTGATGGCGACACCACTCCTCCGGTACCGGCAGACAAGAGGCAAAAGGTCGGCGCATCCGTCGGACCCGGGTGCAAGGCACTGGGCGTTGCCGCTCGAGCGTTGTCACGAAATGGAGCGCCGGGGTCTGATCCGGACCATGCGACGTGCTCTGGATCGGCTGCGTCCGGCGCCACGGTCGCATCGTGGCGGCCAATGAGGCATGACATCCAGGGGCATCCATGGACCGCTGGCGGCCAGACCGACCGACGGGATGGCGCTCCAGGACGCCGAGAGCCAGGTCGGCGCGGGCGCCCGATGACGACGTTCAGCCTCTGCGAGGGGTCCGCTCCCAGGCGCCGGCACATTGGAAAAGGTCTTGCCAGAGGCGCCGGAATTGGCTAAAGTGACCGACAGCAAGTCCCCCTGGTTAAAGGTTCAAAGTCCAAGCGGACGAGAAGGCAAAACCCAGTTGAAGGGGTTGTTTTAGAGGTTCAAATCGGTTACTGTCCCCGGCATGTCCGGGGACTTTTGCGCGGGCGCTTTTGCGCGTGATTTGGCGGCGAGCTTCGGGGGGAAGACGTGACCACTCCCCCGGCGGATCCCGAGATGAGGCCGAGCAAGCGGCGCTCGACCAAGCCCTTTCCTCTCTGGCGACAATGCGGCAGCGGGCCGAGAAGCTGTTGCACGATCTCATCGCTGCAGGGAACCCCGATCTCGACTACGTGGCCGCCCTCTCCCACAGGGTGGCGCTCTTGGCCGACAGCCCGCGCCCGCTCCTCTTCGGGCGGATCGACGAGGAGAATGGCCCCATCTGGCGCATCGGACGCCGGCACGTGGAGGACACCCAGGCGGACCCGGTCGTCGTCGACTGGAGGGCCCCGGTCGCCGTGCCCTTCTATCGGGCCAGCGCCAAGGACTCCCTGGGCCTGGCCCGGCGACGCCAGATCATGGTCGACCGCGGTGCGGTCATTGCCGTGGCGGACGACCTCTTCGGGCTGGCCGGCGAAGAGTCCACGAGCACCCGGCTCCGTGGGTGGTGACGCTCTGCTCGCAGAGCTCGAGCGGGCCCGAACGGGCGAGATGCTCGACATCGTCGCCACCATCCAGGCCGAGCAGGACGAGATCATTCGGGCCCCCCTCGATGGGCTCCTCACGGTGCAGGGCGGTCCCGGGACCGGCAAGACCGCGGTCGGACTGCACCGTGCCGCCTTCCTGCTCTACAACCACCCGGGGCTGAGCCGGGACGGCGTGCTGGTGCTCGGCCCGAGCCGTGCCTTCCTGCGCTACATCGCACAGGTCCTGCCCGCGCTGGGTGAGGAAGCCGTGGTGCAGACGACCATCGGCGACATCGCCCCCAAGGCGAGGGTGCGCGTCGTGGAGCCGATGGAGATCCGTCGGATCAAGGGGGATCCCCGAATGGGCGAACTCCTGCACCGGGCGCTTCACGGCGCGCCGGCGTCTCGTCGAAGAGGACGTCACGTCTGCGGGTGCGGTTCGCTCGGGCCACCCTGAGCCGGGAGCGGATCAACGACCTCGTCGCCTCCATCGTCGCCCGTCCGGGTCCGTACAAATCGGGTCGGCTGGCGCTGCGGGCACGCCTGGTCAGCGAGGCACGATCCGCGTTCCGTTCCTCGGGTCGTCTCGGCGCCGACGAGGTCTGGTTCGAAGGTGAGCTCACCTCGTCCGAGGAATTCGGAGCACTCCTGGACGGTCTCTGGCCCACGGTCTCCCCCACCACCCTGGTGCGCGATCTTTGTCCTCGCGCGAGCAACTCGAGCGCTCCGCGCCGCGGTCTGTTCTCTCCCGACGAACGGCAGCTGCTGCTCAGGCACCGCGGCACCACGGTGTCGTCAACGGCGTGGAGCGTGGACGACCTGGCGCTGCTCGACGAGGCCGCGTTCCTCATCGGCGGCCGGACCCGTTCGTACGGGCACATCGTGGTCGACGAGGCCCAGGATCTGACCCCGATGCAGCTCCGCATGATCGCCCGACGCTCTCCTTCGGGTTCCGTCACAGTGCTCGGTGACCTGGCACAGGCCACAGGACCGTGGACCTACGAGAGCTGGGACGAGATCCGGATGCCCATCTCCCCGACGCGGCCGTACAGCATCATGACGAGCTGACACTCGGCTACCGGGCTCCAGGTCGAGTCCTGGACTTCGCCTCTCGGCTCCTCCCCATCGCCGCCCCGGACGTCCAACCCACCTCGTCGATACGAGCAGGTCGCAGCGACCCTCTTGTCCGCTCCGTGCGCGAGAACGAACTCGCGTCGGCCTCGCTGGAGGAAGCAGCGGCGCTGGCCGACGACCACGGCCTGGTCGCCATCGTCGTGCCCGAAGACCTCGTGCCCGAGGTGACCCGGCTCGCCCGAGGAAACGCCCAGGTCGGTGTGCTCGAGCGTGATGCAATGACGCGGCCGATCACCATCGTGCCGGCCCCCGCGGCCAAGGGGCTGGAATTCGACGCCGTCGTCGTGGTCGAGCCTGCCGCCATCGCCGGCGACGACCGGCGAGGGCTCCGCCTCCTCTACGTCGCCATGACCCGACCGATCCAGCACCTGAGCGTCGTGCACGCCCAGCCACTGCCCGCTCCCCTGCTCGGCTGACCGCCGCGCCCGTCACCTACCATCGGTCGCATGGCATTCGACGTCGACGGCAAGGTCGCCCTCATCACCGGCGGGAGCAACGGCATCGGTGAGGGCGTCGCCCGGCACCTGGCGGAGCGGGGCGCCCACGTCGTGCTCGCGGACATCGATGTGGCCCGGGGCAGGTCGGTCGCCGACGAGCTCGGCGGGCGGTTCATTCAGACAGACGTGACGGACCCTGCCGCCAGTGTTGCTGCGGTGGCGTTGGCGGTCGAGACCTTCGGCGGACTCCACATCGCTCACCTCAACGCCGGCGTCACCTCCTGGTGCGGCATGGGTGACGACTTCGACCCCGAGGCGTACCGGCGGTCGATGGCCATAAATCTCGACGGCGTGGTCTACGGCATCGCCGCGGCCCGACCCGCCATCATCGCGAGCGGAGGAGGGACGATCGTGGCCACCGCATCGATGGCCGGCCTGGTGGCCACGCCGTTCGATCCCGATCTACGCGGCCAACAAGCACGCAGTCGTCGGCATCGCTCGCTCGCTCGGTCAGGTCTACGAGCCCGACGGGATCCGCATCCATGCCCTGTGTCCCTCCTTCGCCTACACCAACATCATCAAGGGCTCCGAGCAGACGCTGCTCGACATGGGGTTCCCGATCATTGAGGTGGCCGACGTCGTGGCCGCGTTCCAGCGCATCCTTGACGCCGACTCGACGGGACAATGCTGGTACGTCGTCGCTGGTCGGGACAGCGAGCCCTTCGAGTTCCGCCGTGCCCCTGGACCGCGCCTGGACTGAGGAATCGCCCTGCGCTGGGCGCGTCGGTAGGTAGCATTGAGAAACGACGTCCGGCGATGGGTCCCGCCGGAGGGCGAAGCCCTGAACCGCCGAACACGACATGGCTGATGGCTCCTGAGCGGCGGCATTGGGAGGCCCGGCCATGGACACAGACCCGCAACAGCAAGTGGAACCCGATCCCACGCGGTCGCGAGGCTGACCTCCTCGACGAGCCTGCTCTTCCCCCGATCACGCTTTCGGCCGTCGCGCTGCTCGCCGTCTTCCTGGGAGGCGCCGTCGGCACCGTCTGCCGCTATCTCCTGGAAGCGCACCATCCCATCGCCAGGGGCGGATTTCCCTGGGTGACTCTCGTGGTCAACCTCTCAGGGTCCTTGGCCATCGGGTTGTTGATCCCACTGACCAATCGCGCCGGGACCCGTGCGCCTTTGCTGCGGCCGTTCCTCATCGTCGGCGTCCTCGGAGGGTGGACCACCTATTCCACGCTCACCGTCGAGGCCACACTGCTCGCCAAGAACGGCGACGTCGTCACCTGCGTGGCCTATCTGGCGGCCACGGTCGTCGGCGGGCTGCTGCTCGTTGTCATCGGACACGCAGCCGGCAAGCGGATGGTGCCGGCGTGAGCGCCGACTCCCCCACGCTCGGGCTCGCCCTCGTCGTCGCCCTGGCCGGAGGTGCCGGCGCCGTGTTGCGCGCCCTGGTGATCCACCATGTGGGCCTGCGGCGACCCGACCCGCTGCCGCTCGGCACCATGCTGGTCAACGCGTCAGGCTCGCTCGTCCTCGGGATCCTGACCGGCCTCTCCCTCTACCACGGCCTGGGGACGCACCTGCTCGCGGTCATCGGGACGGGGTTGTGCGGCGGGTACACCACCTGGTCCACCGCCAGCTGGGAGACCATTCATCTCCTCCACACCGGCCACCGCACCGAAGCCGTCCTCTACACGCTGGGCAGCCTCTGCGTGTGCCTTGCCGCCGCTGCGGCCGGCATCGGGCTGGCCGGCCTCGTCTGAACGGAGCCCTACGCGGTTGGACCCATGAGGTTGCGGTTCGCGTATGCCCTGGTTTGATGGGGGCGACCGTCCGGTGTTGTGGACGACCGCGGTACCGTCGATACTTCCCACTGGTGGTGTCCATTCGCGGACTCGGGGGAAGGGGATTTGGATGTCCTATTGGCGCCGAAGTGGTCTCGTAGCGGCCATGGCGACTCTGCTCTTCACGATCATCACGCCGGTCTGGAGTGCACCGATCGCGCAGGGGGCATCGCCGCTGTTCACGTTCTCACCCACCAGTCTCGTTTTCGGCACGGTGCCGGTGGGAGCAACAAGCGCATCACAGTCCATCACGGTCACCAACGTCAGTGGCGGCACGCTCTTCGTCGTCGGTAGCGGGGGCGCCACGACGCACTTCGGGGGAATCTCAAGCTGCAACAGCGTGACGCTCCCGGCCGGAGGCACCTGCGAGCTCAGCTATGCCTTCGCACCGACCGTCGTGGGCCCGGTCACCGAGAACGCCACGGGATCCCTCGACAATCAGACCTTCAGTCTGCCCCTCACCGGCGTGGGCGGGCCGGGCGTGGCTTTCACTAGTCCCCCCAAGACGACTGCGCTCGTCAGCCAGGCCTTTTCATTCGCCGTCACCACGGTCGCCGGGCCTGATGAACCCGTCATCACGGCGAGCACGCTTCCAACCGGCCTCACCATCACCGATCATGGAAATGGCACGGCGACCATCGCCGGTACGCCGATGACAACTGGCACGTTCCCCGTGACGCTAACCGCTACCGCATCGGAGGGAACAGCCGCCCAGAGCTTGAGCATCACCGTCAGTCCCGACCCGTTCTGGATCGCGCCGTCGGGGCTCAAGTCGGGAACGTCGCGGTCGGCGCGACCAGCGCACCGCAAGCGTTGACACTGACCAACGTCAGCGGCAATTCGCTCTCCGTCACGGTGAGCGGCGCCGCGACGTTCCACTTCGGTGGCACCTCGAACTGCAGCGGCGTGACGATCCCGGCCGGCGGCACATGCCAGCTGACCTACGCCTTCGCGCCCACTGCGGTGGGCCCTCTCCAAGAGGACGCCGTCTTCTCGCTCAGATTGTTCTCGTCGGACGGCTTGCTTCCTACGCAGTCCTTCGACATAGCATTGACCGGAACAGGGTGCCGGGGGTGGCTTTCACCAGCGCCACCTGGACCACGACGGTCGTCAATCAGGCCTTCTCGTTTGCCGTCACCACGGTTGGCGGGCCTGATGAACCCGTCATTACTGCGAGCACGCTTCCATCCGGTCTCACCATTACCGATCACGCGAACGGCACGGCGACCATCGCCGGCACGCCGACGACAACTGGCACGTTCCCCGTGACGCTGACCGCCACCGCATCGGAAGGGACCGTCACCCAGAGCCTGAGTATCACGATCAAGCCCGATCCGTTTTCGTTCTCACCATCGAGCCACGACTTCGGGAACGTCGTGGTGGGCACCACGAGCGCACCGCAGTCGATAACTGTCACCAATGTGAGTGGTACGGCACTCTTCGTCAGCGCCGCTGGCGGGGCCACGCTGCACTTTGGCGGCACCTCGAACTGCAACGGCGTGACGCTTCCGGCCGGAGGCACCTGCCAGCTCACCTATGCCTTCTCGCCGGTGGCTGTTGGGCCAGTCGCAGAGTCCGCCGTTGGAACGTTCAACGGCCAGAGCTTTCGCCTGCCACTCAGCGGCGTTGGCATTGCGCAGACGCCGCCAACTACGACCGTCGGAATTCCCTCGAACGGAGCGACCCTGCGCAGTTCCGTCTGGCTCGACGCGTCCGCGGGCAGCACGGTCGGCATCGCCTCCGTGCATTTCGTGCTCAACGGTTTCTCCGTCGTCAATAGGGTCATTGCAACGGGGACCCCGACCAATTGCTGCGGTTACCTGACCGGCTTCGAGACGACGAGCGTCCCCAACGGGCCGTACACCATCACCAGCGTCGTCACCGACGTGTTCGGCCTTTCCACCACAAGCGCGGCCGTGACAGTCACGATCGACAACCTACCGCTCGCGGCGCGGGTAACCGTGCCAGGATCGGGTGGCAATCTGACCAGCGGCTCTCTGCTCGACGCCGTGGCCACGGGTACCTCCCCCGTCACCAGCGTCGCCTTCGAGCTGACGGGTCACGGTATCAGCGCTCACGTGGTCGGCACGGCCACTTTGACTCTCTACGGTTGGATCGCTCTCTTCAACTCCGCCGGGGTCCCAACCGGGACCTACACACTCACCAGCGTTGCGACCGACGCCACGGAGACGGTCACCAGTCCCGGTGTCACCGTCACCGTTGGGGCGCCCGCCTCGTCATGAGCCTGTAGTCGTGTACATCTCGATCGGCGGACACGAGCAGACGAGATTGCGATCCCCGTAGGCCTGGTTGATCCGCGCCACCGGGGGCCAGTACTTGGCGTCCGTCTTGCCCGCCGGGAAGACCGCCGTCTCACGGTCGTAGGCGTGCTCCCACGCCGAGACGAGTCCGGCGGCGGTGTGCGGTGCCCCGCGCAACGGGCTGTCCTCGGCGGCCCAACGGCCCGCCGCCACCTCTTCGATCTCGTGCCTGATGGCGATCATGGCGTCGCAGAAACGGTCCAGCTCGGTCACGTCCTCGCTCTCGGTGGGCTCCACCATCAGGGTTCCGGCCACAGGGAAGCTCACGGTCGGCGCGTGGAAGCCGTAGTCGATGAGGCGCTTGGCCACGTCGTCGACCGTGACGCCCGTCGCCTTCGTCAGCGGTCGGAGATCGAGGATGCACTCATGGGCCACCAGGGAGTGCTTCCCGGTGTAGAGGATCGGATACGACGGCGCGAGTCGAGCCGCCACATAGTTGGCGGCCAGCACGGCCGACTTGGTGGCATGGGCCAGGCCCTCCCCCGACAGCATGCGGATGTAGGCCCAACTGATGGAGAGGATCCCCGCGCTGCCGAAAGGGGCTCCGCTGACCGGTCCGATCCCCTCACGCTGTGCCGGGCGCGGGTGCAGAGGATGCGACGGGAGGAAGGGCACCAGGTGCTCGGCCACGGCGACCGGCCCCACGCCCGGCCCGCCCCCGCCGTGGGGGATGCAGAAGGTCTTGTGCAGGTTCAGGTGCGACACGTCGCCACCGAATTGGCCCGGCTCGGCCAACCCGAGCAGGGCGTTGAGGTTCGCCCCGTCGATGTAGACCTGGCCCCCGTGTTGGTGGACCAGCGCGCACATGTCGCTGATGCCTTCCTCGTACACGCCGTGCGTCGAGGGGTAGGTGACCATGATGGCGGCCAGGCGCTCGCTGTGGTCCGCGCACTTGCGGCGGAGGTCCTCGAGATCGACCGTGCCGTCATCGAGCGCGCCGACCACTACGACGCGCATGCCCGCCATGACCGCCGAGGCGGCGTTGGTGCCGTGCGCGCTCGATGGAATGAGGCAGACATTGCGCCCGTCATCGCCCCGTGAGCGGTGATAGGCCGCAATGGCAAGAAGCCCGGCTAGCTCCCCCTGGCTCCCCGCGTTGGGCTGGACCGACACCTTTGCGTAGCCGGTGATCTGCGCCAGCCACCCCTCCAACTCGTCGATGAGCGATACGTAGCCCGGAGTGGTCTCGAGCGGCGCGAAAGGGTGGATCTCGGCGAACCCGGGCAGACCGACCGGCTCCATCTCGGTCGTGGCGTTCAGCTTCATGGTGCAGGACCCCAGCGGGATCATGCCGCGGTCGAGTGCGAAGTCCTTGTCGGAGAGGCGGCGCAGGTAGCGCAGCATCGCCGTCTCGGAGTGGTGCTCCGAGAACACGGGGTGGGTCAGGATCGGTCCCCGGCGCAGGAGTGCCACGGGCAGGGCGGTGTCGCCCGGGGCATCCCCGACGTCGGCAGAGGCTCCGAACGCCTCGAGCACCGCCGTGATGTGTGCCGCGGTTGTGGTCTCGCCGCACGAGACGCCGACGTGGTCCTCGTCGACCAGGCGCAGGAGCATGCCGCGCGTGGCGGCTGCAGCCACGATCGCTTGCGCCCGACCGGGCGCCTCGACGACCACCGTGTCGAAGAAGGCCGGGTGGACGAGCGAGAAGCCGGCTCCCCGCAGGCCGGCAGCCAGGTCGGTCGTGCGGCCGTGGACACGTCGGGCGATGCCACGCAATCCGTCGGCACCGTGATAGACGGCGTACATGGAGGCGACCACGGCCAAAAGGACCTGGGCCGTGCAGATGTTGGAGGTGGCCTTCTCGCGACGGATGTGCTGCTCGCGCGTCTGGAGCGCCAACCGGTAGGCGGGTCGATCCTCGGCGTCGATCGAGAGCCCGACGAGGCGGCCCGGCAGATCGCGTTCCAGCCCGCCCTTGATCGCCATGAAGGCCGCGTGCGGACCGCCGTACCAGAGTGGCACGCCGAAACGCTGGGACGACCCGACAGCCACGTCGGCGCCCCACTCCCCCGGCGGCTTCAGCAGCGTGAGAGCGAGCAGGTCCGTGGCCGCGGTCACCAGAGCGCCTTTGGCGTGGGCCGTCTCGGTCAGCGCCTCGAAGTCACGGATACCGCCGGAGCACCCCGGGTACTGCTGCACCATGCCGAAGTAGTCGCCCGTTGGCGCACCCTCGTCGAGGTCGACCACGTCGAGGGTGATGCCCAGCGGCGCGAGCCGCGTCGCCAGCACGGCGATCGTCTGCGGCAGGCAGTCGGCGTCGACGACCACCCGGTTGGATTCGCTCGTGGCGCGGCGGCGCATGAGCGTGACCGCCTCGGCCACGGCAGTGCTCTCGTCGAGTAGGGACACGTTGGCCGTATCGAGTCCAGTGAGGTCGCTCACCATCGTTTGGAAGTTGAGGAGGGCTTCGAGGCGGCCTTGACTGATCTCGGGCTGGTACGGGGTGTACGCCGTGTACCAGGCCGGGCTTTCGAGCACGTTGCGCCGGATGACACCCGGCGTGACGGTTCCCGAGTACCCGAGTCCGATCATCGGCTCGGCGACGGTATTGCCGGCGGCGAGCCGGCGGAGCTCTTCGAGCACCTGCTGCTCGGTGACGGCCGGTGGGAGGTCGAGCGTTCCCAGGCTGCGCACGCTGCCGGGCACAGCGGCGTCGACGAGCGCGTCGAGCGTCTCGTAGCCGAGGACCTTGAGCATCCCCTCCTGCTGCTCGTCGGACGGGCCCACGTGACGTCGGACGAACTGTTCGAAGGGCTCGAGCAGCTCGGATCGCACGCCTGGACGCTGTTCGCTCACGGGGATCTCCTCACGTGTTCCGCGCCTCGCGCGGAACTGGTTGGACGTCCTCCCCGCTCTGTCACTGGACCTGAGAGCCTCGCCGCGACCTGCCCGGCTTCCACCTTCGGTGCAGACCTCACGTGCCTGCTTTCCAGAGTTGCCTCGCCGGAGCGGTATGTCGGCCTGAGAGTTTCTCGGGGAGAGTTGCTCCTCCGGCGTCCCCTCGACTTCGTGCTGCGGGGACTCTGGCGCTCCGGTTCAAACGGCGTATTCAGTTGTGGCACCCACTATACGGCAGACACCGCCTCCGCCCGCTTCCAGGTGGAGCGCTACTCGCTGTCGTCGTCCCTGATGGGCCAGAGGGGAGGGCGCACCAGTCGAGCCGACAGCTCACGGCCGCGCTGGACGATGGTGATGGCGTCCCCCTCGAGCAGGCGGGCATCCGCATCGACGAAACCGAGCCCGATCCCCCGCTCGCGCATCGGCGAGAAATTGCCGCTGGTCAGGATGCCGACCTGGTCCGAGCCTTCGCAGAGGAGTGAGCCGTCGCGCAGGGGCTGGCGGCCGTCGGCCACGATGCCGCGCAGGCGGCGGGCGGGTCCGTTCGCCTTCTCCTCCTCCAGCGCGGCGCGACCGGTGAAATCGCCCTTGTCCCAGCCGATCACCCAGCCCAGGCCGGCCTGGAGCGGGGTGATGCCAGGGCCGAGCTCGTGGCCGTGCAACGGAAGCCCTGCCTCGAGGCGCAAGGTGTCACGGGCCCCCAGCCCCGCCGGAGCGACGCCCTGGCCCACGACCGCCTCCCAGAAGGCGGGCGCCACGTCGGCCGGGACGGCGCATTCCACGCCGTCCTCCCCCGTATAGCCGGTACCGGCCACCAGACACGTGGCGCCGCCCCAGTCGAAGCGCTCGACGGCGAAACGGTGAACGGCTGCGGCCTCCGGCGAGACTCGCGCCAGCAGGGCACGGGCCTCCGGTCCTTGCACGGCGATGACGGCCCGCTCGTCGGTCACGTCGTTCCCACCGATGGCGTCGACGACATCGGTGGTGTTCGAGGCGTTGGGCATGACGTCGAACCGCTCCTCGTCGATCCACCAGACGATGATGTCGTCGACGACGAAGCCATCCTCGTCCAGAAGGTGGGTGTACTGGGCCCGGCCCGGATGGATCCGGGTCAGGTCGTTGCTCAATGAGCGCTGGAGATGGCCGAAGGCGTCGGGGCCCTGGACGCGCACGGTGCCAAGGTGGCTGACGTCGAAGGCAACCGCCGCGGTGCGGCAGGCCCGATGCTCGGCCACGGTCCCCGACGGATAGGCCAAGGGCATGTCCCAGCCACCGAACGGGACCATCTTGGCCCCCATTGCAATATGTGCCGCGTGCAATGGCGACTCTCGGAGAGGGCTTGGGGCGCGGTCGTCAGGGTGCACCTGGCCAGATTAGGCCGAAGAGACGCGCTCGAAGACGTAGAGATGGTTCAGACCCATTTCGAACCGGGAAGCCTCCACGAGCCTCATCTCCCGCTCGGACAACTCGCCTGGGATCACACGCGGATCAAAACCATGATGGCTCTCGGCGTCCATACCGTGAAGCACGTGGAGCCGAATTCCAAGGTCCAAGATGCGATCCACCATCGGTGCCGGAACGGTGATGATCAGCCGTCCACCCGGTTTCAGCAGCGACGTCACGGTGTCGAACCACTTCTCGCGCAGTTCAGAAGGAACGTGCTCAACAACGGCCAGCATGGTGATCGCATCAAATCCACTCGATCCGGCGAGCACGTCGGGGAATGTCCCTCGCTTGAACTCGTAAGGACCAGAGGGCCAATCGGTTGGCTCGTCCGGGTCGAGGCCGACGCCGGATTTGATCAGCGAGTCTGCCTGACGAAAGAGCGCGCCGTCGGCACAGCCGATGTCGAGCACATGGCCGCCGGGGGGGATCCATCGGAGGGCTTTGGCGATACGTTTTCGTTGGAGAAATCGATCAACTGCATTCACGTCACAACCACACGACGACTGTTGCGCGGAACCGACCCGCGCGATCGTCAGACCTCTCCCCGCCAAGCCGTTCCACCATCACGGGCGCACGGCTCTCGTGCCCGAGATCACAACGTGAGAAGCCGGCTCCCGGGCGGCACGAGCCCTCTGGAAACGACTCAGAATGCCGAATGTTGCGACCGTCCCTCCCACAATGATCAGGCTCTGCGAGAGCGATGCCAGTCCGAAATGGCTCACTGGAGAGTGGGTCTTGTCACTCAGCCAGAGCAGGAACAACACCACGTTGAGGGCCAATCCCAGGATCGTCATGGCGAGTCCGGCCCCGACACAACGGTTGGGGAAATTCGGTTCTCCGACAAAGGCGAACCGATGCCCTACGCCCGTCGGGGTGATGGATGATGTGTGAGCGAGCACAGCGCCCGCGAGCAGGGCCTCCATTCCCAGGACCAAAGCAATTCCAGAAAAGAACACGGGCTGCCACACCACCGAGCCGATTTGTACTCCGGTCGGTTGGAGGAACGACACAACAAGCATCGCCAAACCCAAGAGCACCAGGACAAGGCCGGGGCCGATCAGCAACAAGTCGGGGGCCAGCATGAAGATGAGAAGAATGTGGCGCCATCCGTCGGACCACGTCGCCAGTTTCGATTGGCCGATGCGAGGCCTGTAGCCCGTTGGAATCTCTTCGATACGTAGTCCAGCCCGAGCTGAATTGATCAGCATCTCACTCGCAAGTTCCATACCCGTCGAAGTGAGACCCATGGTTCCCAATGCGTCGCGACGAAACGCACGAAATCCTGATTGGCTGTCGGTCACCACTCTTCGACCACAGGCCCGCGCCGTCAAAAAGGTCAGGAGCGGAGTACCGACGAATCGGTGAAGGAAGGGCATCGTGCCGCGAGTCGCCGAGTCGAGCCGCGAGCCGAGGACGAGATCCGCTCGCCCTTCGACGACTGGTCCGACCAGGTCGGGGATCTTCCCGAAGTCATAGGTGAAATCGGCATCTGCCATCACGAGGATTTCACCGGTGCAGCCTCGAACCCAGCTAAGAGGGCACTCCCATACCCTGGCCGAGCCTCTTCGACGACTCGACCACCGCTTGCCATTGCCACCGCTGCAGAGGCGTCGGTAGAACCGTTGTCGACCACAAGCACTTCGCCACGCATGCCTGCTGCGACACAGGCATCTCGGGCTTCGGTTACACACAGACCGACGGATCCCTCTTCGTTTAGGCAAGGCAGCACCACAGAGACGTCGAGGCGCTCGTCCAAAGACATGTGGAACCCCCGCGTTCGTTTAGTGGACTGACGGAACTGCCGCCGGTATCTTATTCAGATAGTGAGTCTCCCTCAGGGGCCGGCAAGGAAGCCTGGAGGGCGGGGTGTGCCTCGAATCGCGGGAACGAGCAACGCCACAGCAGCCTGGGTCCCCTGACTCCCCCCGATCTTTCTGCCCGACACGCTGAAAAAGGCACTGCCAGCTTTCGGTTCGGATGGTGGCTCGTTCTCATCTCGGCGGCCGCTCTCATATCTGCGACTCGCCGTCGTCTACCAAGGCCGCCACAACGGGCTGACGGGCGATGGCTTTGACTACAGCGGCCAAGCAAACTGAGAACGACTGACTTTCCCGAAGATCGGCTACTGGACAGAAAGGCGGCCTGGCTCTTGTCGAGCCGCAAGGTCAACCGCGCTCATAAGCGCGGGGAGGGTTCCTCTACGGTCACGGTTGAGTGGTTCCTTCTTTCGAATGGAAAGTACGTGGGAGGATTTGACCTCTTCGCGCAAGCGAAATCCGCGGGAGCTGGCCGCTGACGCTGTCACAGCGGATGATCTGCCGCGTGCTCCTAAGACGTATGGATCAATGGAAGGCAGAGCACGGGTACAGCTGAGCGGACCCTTAGCGTTCAATTGGCTGTGCGGGCGCATCGGGGCCGCCATCAGCTGGCGACGGTTCAGGAATAGCTCCGGGAACGTCGACCGGCGACTCGGGTTCGGTTGCGATGGGTCGGTTGTCGTCATACCTGGGCCTTACCTCGCCAGCACCGGCAGTAAACCAAACCTCACAATCGTGAGTCCTTGACCGGATAATGGTCATCCGCTTTGAACCGTCTGGCCCGTCGCCTTCGCCCACTTCTCGATGTCTGGCCACGCCCACACCAGGCCGGCCTTGAAGGTGACTACAGGTGCCGGAAAGTCGGGATACCGCCGGCGCCAGTCGCGCCTCTGCTGCGCAATTGTACCGAGCGCTATATTTAGAAAGGGCCCGAGGGGTCCAGACGCTCGGTGGCTGTTGGGTATCACCGTTGCATAGTCGCTCGGCTGGGAGGGATTACGCATAGTGACTCTGCTGGACTCGCCTAGGACCGGCGCCCCAGGCGAATGCGTCGCCTCGCCTCAGGTCGGAGGTGGCGGCGGCAAAGCTGAGCATCCTTCGCCCCCCTCTAAGCGATGGTGGCCAGGGGTGCTCTGCTGCGCGTTGTATCTGGTTCTCTCAATGGCGATATATGGATTCGGCTCAGCGGGCCCGAGCCAAATCGCAGGGAACGGCCTTACGGACATGGTCGTGCAAATCTGGTGGCTTGCGTGGGCGGCACACGCTTTCCCCCACGTGCACACCCTCTTCGCCGGTCAAGGTCAGAACTACCCCTACGGGCAGAATTTCGGTGTGAACGGGTCGATGGTGGCCCTCGGCGTGTTCTTCGCGCCGGTCACAAAATTGTTCGGACCTGTGGTGACGTTCAACATCCTCTTACGGCTTGCCGTCGCAGCGTCCGCAGCCTCGATGTGCTTCGTCTTGCGGCGCTGGATCAGCTGGTGGCCTGCGGCATTTCTCGGAGGACTGCTGTACGGCTTCTCCGCCTACACCTCGATTTACGGGGCGTACCTGTTTCTCATCTTCGTGCCCTTGCCACCATTGACGTTCCTGCTCCTCCATGAGATCTTCGTCCGCCAGCAGTGGAAAGCACGTTGGACCGGGATAGCGCTCGGCCTTCTGTGTGCGCTGCAGTTCTTCATCTGGGTCGAGATCCTTGCGGGTACCGTGTTGATCGGGGCCGTCGCGGTCGTCCTCATTTGTGTCGTCGCACGACGCACACTCATGGAACGATGGCACTACGTGGTGACGGCGCTCGCCTACGCCTTCGGTGTTGCCTTCGTGCTGCTTGCCTATCCGCTGTTCTTTACGTTCAAGGGGCCCCAGCACATCAATGGTCCGCCCAATGCGGCGTCGTCCTTGGCGGCGCTGAACGGTGACCTGGTCTCGCCGTTCTTCCCAAGCACGCGTCAATGGATCGACCCGAGCGCCATCCGGGGTCTCGGTCCGTCCAACCTCAACGCTGCGGCGAACCTCCTGTATCTCGGTCTGCCTCTCGTCGTCGTCCTCCTTTGCTTCGCGGTCTTTCTTCGCAGCAGAAAGGAGATCCTTTTCGCCGGAGGTATGGCGCTCGTCGCATTCGTGCTGTCCCTGGGCTCCCCTCTCCAGATCGACGGGCACAGGACCTTCATCCCTCTTCCATTCGCTCTGTTCGCGCATCTACCTGCACTCAGCGGCTTTGAGGCGAGACGGTTCGCCGTCTATACCGACCTCTTCGTGGCCGCCATGTTCGCGATCGGGATCGACGAGTTGTGGAAACGACTGAGGGAACGATCGCATCCCTTGAGTCCTTCTCGCCGACGAAAAAGAGCCCTTGGAATCGCCGGTATGGGGGTTTTGATCCTGGCGGTCATTGCGACACTTGCACCGGCTTCGTCACAACAGACCGTTCCGGGGAACGTACCGGCCTTCTTCACATCGCCAGCCTTGATGGACTCAATTCCATCGGGCAGCGTGGTTCTGGCCTATCCCTATCCCGACGCCAGAGCCACCGGCTTCTGGTCAGCCCCCTTACCGATCCAAAGTCTTTTGCTCGACCAAGCCGTCGCCGGAATGCCATTCAAACTGATCGGTGGCTATGGATGGTTTCCCGCAGCGACCGGCCAGGGGGGCTCGACAAGCCCCGCAGTGCTCGAACCCGCTTCGGTGCAGGCCCTCTTCGACAGTGGTTACCTCGCGGCAGCCGCCCCCGCCGACCGTCAGCTCGTCCAGAAGAGCAACATGACCAGGGATCTGCGGACTTTTCTACGGAAGTACAACGTGCAGACAGTCATGGTGCTCCAAGTCCCACGTGCCCTGCACTTCCACGCAGCCACTGTCGTGGCCCACGTCACCGCAGCCATAGGCCCTCCCGTTGAGACGGGCGGCATGACCGTCTGGTTCAATGTCAAGCAACGTCTTGTGGCCCGGCCGCGATAGCCCGAGTGCGCCGGAATCCGTCAGCGCAACCGCTCCTAGGCAATCCCAACCACCGCAGAGCGCCTCGATCCGGACCCTGAAAGAGAGAACCCTCTTGGGCGTGAGGGTGAGACCCTGACCTGCGGTATCTTCCTCCCGCCATGCATGGCCATCGAAATCATTTTTCGCGCACCCCTGGGGAGGCATCCCCCCTGACCTGCGCCTTCGATGCCGCCTCGCATACGTTCTGCCATCCCCCCGAAGTTTGATGTTTGCCGATCTCCGTCACACGGAGGCCAACACGTGGATCGACCGGAACCCGACCTCGTGCAGGCGGCGGGCGAGGACGAACATGTTCGGGTCGGGACGTGGAGGAGACTAGGCCGCTCCGGAGAGTAATCCGTGGGACGCGATGAGCGAGGCGAAGTCGCGCTGGTACACGATGGAGATCGGGACCTCGGGGTAGAGCTCGCGCATGCGGCGCATCTTGCGATTCTTCCGCGTCACGAGTCGTTGGTCGGCCGTCGTGAGCTCAATGAACACGCCGCGACCGGGCAGGTAGAAATCCGGGCGGAAGCCGGCCACTGGCGAGCCAGCGCTGTCCCAGGCCAGCGGGAACTCCACTGGTTCGTATTCCCACCGTTCTCCCGACAAGTCGAGAAGGGTGGCGAACAGACGCTCGGACGGATGAGCGAAACGGACCTGCCCTGCGGGCACACATGCCGGATGATGAATGCGCCCGACACGCGCTGGGTCCGCCGGGGTCACTCCCCCGAAGCCCAGCGCGACCTGTACTCGGGTGGGGCGCGCCTTCTCCGCTACCGCCTCTGTCGCGGCGCCCAGGCTCACGATGTCCGCGTCCAGCTCCTCGACCACGCCGGCCAGCGGCACGATGTTGAAGACTCCTTGGCCCCCCGCCAGGAGATCGACGACCTCACCATTGGAACGGGCCAGCACCGAGCTGGTCCCGGTCAAGACGAGATTGGCCGACGCCAAGTCCGAACCCAGATCTTCGCGTAGGCACTCAACGGCCCGCCGCGCGGACTGCAGCGAGACCCCGGAATCGAGCAGCTGCTTGATCACCTTGAGCTCGAGCACGTCCGAATAGGCGTAGACCCGACGGGAACCACTGCCCTTGGCTGTGGCCACCGAAGGTTGGAGCAATCCCGTCCTCGCCCAGTAGTCGAGCTGCCGGTACGAGATCCCCACGAGACCACACACCTGCGGCCCGTGAAACCCCCCGACATGGGTTACGGCGTCGTCGACCATCACACCTCCCTGCAATCCCACTCCAGCGCTGCCACTCCGAGCGTTTACTGTAGTGCACCGGGGACGACACAGCAGTAGTTACGAGTGCGTTATTCGGGAGGAATTTCCGGTTCCGGCGGCTCCTGAGGCCAGACCACCACCGCTCCGCGCACCGAGAGCCCGACCCGCTGCCCAGATTCGAGGGGCGTGCCCCCGGTGACCCGTACCACCAGGTCGGGCAGTCCCCCGCTTTCGGGTCGCACCCGCACCACGGCATCGTGGCCGTAGTACTCGTAGCTCTGCACCGAGGCCACCACCAGGCCATCGAGGGACTCGTCGAGCCGGATCTGCTCGGGACGGACCATGACCCGGGCCAGCCCATTCGTGGCCGGGCCCCCGCCCACTTCAACGGAGAGGTTCCCGAGCTCCGTACTGGCCGTGCCGTCGTGAACGACGCCGTCGAGGACGTTCGACTCTCCCAAGAACTGCGCCAGGTCCACGTCGCTGGGCCGGCCGTACAGGGCGGTCGGGGTGTCGAGCTGGGCGATGACCCCGTGGCGCAGGACCGCCACCTGGTCGGCCATGGAGAGGGCCTCATCCTGATCATGCGTGACAAGGATCGATGTGGTGCCCGCCCGACGGAGGACGGCAAGGACCTCGGCACGCACCGACGACCGCATGGCGGCATCGAGCGACGAGAAGGGCTCGTCCAGAAGAACGACCTCGGGCTCGATGGCGAGGGCCCGGGCGAGTGCGACCCGCTGCTGCTGTCCCCCCGAGAGCTGATGCGGGTAGCGCCGTCGGTACCCCGACAGTCCTACCAACTCGAGGAGCTCGTCGACCCGACTGCGCCGAGCCGGGCCACGGGGCAGGCCGAAGCCGACATTGCGTCCGACGCTCAGATGGGGGAACAGTGCGCCCTCCTGCGGGACGAAGCCGATCCGCCGTCGCTCACTCGGCACGAAACGACGGCTCGCATCGTCGACGAGGTCCTCCCCGATTCGCACCTGGCCGTCATCTGGCCGTTCGAAGCCCGCCACGATCCGCAACAACGTTGTCTTGCCGCTTCCCGAAGCGCCGAGGATGGCGGTGAACGAACCACTCGGAACGGCCAGGTCCACACCGCGCAGGACGGGCTGGGGCCCGAATGCCTTGGCGACGCCCGTGACGCGGAGGTCCTTCATGCAGACACCATTGTGCTCGGCGCATCGAGCGCGCTCCGGCCGACGGCCGCCATCCGCGCCGGCTGGCGATCGAACCAACGACCGAGGACGAAGCCGGGCACGGCGGCGATGAGCACCATCACGCCTGCGTACAGTGCCGCCTGGTAATAGGACACGTTCGACTCGTAGGCCCAGAACTGCGTGGACAACGTCTCCACATTCGTGGGATGCAGGACCAGGGTGGCCGTGAGCTCGGTCGCCGTCTCGAGAAACACGAGCGCGAAGGCTGCCGCCAGGCCGGGGGCGACAAGGGGCAGCGTGACGCGCCACATGACCGAGCGTCGGCTCACGCCGAGCGAACCGGCCACCTCCTCCAGACCGACGGGAGCGCGGGCCACCGCAGCGCGCACCGCCACGACCGCCAGCGGGAAGAACATGATCGCGTAGGCGACGACCAACAGGGCGTTGGTTTGGTAGAAGCGACCCTGCAGGTAGTGCTCCGTCACGTAGGCGAGGCTCAGCGCAATGACGAGACCGGGAACGGCAAGAACCACCATGTTGGATCGCTCCAGGGTGAGGACCTTGCGGCGCGGAAAACGCACCGACAGGAGGGCGATGGGAACCGCGGCGAAGGTCGCAAGCACGCCGGACGCCGCCCCGTACCCGAAGGTGTTCAGCGTCGCGTTCGCCACTGATGTCGCCGCCGGCAACGTGCTGTTCCCGCCCTTGATGATCAGATACAGGATGGCTCCCACGGGGACGCCGAGGGCGAGCACGACGAGCAGACCGACACCGGCGAACGCTGCGGGCCGCAGACGGCCGAGCGGAACCGGGCGAAGCTGTCGGGCCGCACCGGCGCCCAATCGGGAACTCCGTCCCTGGCCGCGCACGGTGTCCTCGCCGGCCAACAGCACGGCGCCGAGGAACACGAGGATCAGTGAGAGAGCACAGGCGGCCGGCCCGTTGAAGCCGACCTGGAACTCGTTGTAGATCTCGGTCGTCAACGTCTGGTAACTGAGGATCTCGAACGCGCCGAATTCGGCCAACACGACCAGGCCGACCAGGACCGCGCCCCCGAATATGGCCAGCCGCGCCTGACCCACCGTGACCGTCCAGAACGTCCGAACTCGACCGAGACCGAGGCTGCGGGCCACTTCCTCCTGCGCCGGGTCCGCCGACCGGAGGCTGGCCGCGACCGGCAGGAAGACCAAAGGGTAAACCGCGAGGGTCATGACCAGCACGGCGGCCCAGAAGCCGGCAATGGAAGGGAAGATCGCCTTCCATCCGAAGCTGACCAAGAAGTCCGGGATGCCGAGGGGGATGACGACGAGGATGGCCAGGAGTCGGCGCATCGGGACGTCCGTCCGCTCCACGAACCAGGCGGCGAGGGTACCCACGACCGCGCTCAGCGCGCTGACCACCACGACCAGGGACACGGTGTTCCAGATCAGCGTCGCCGTCAGGGTCCGGAACAGGAGCTGATGCAGGTCAGCCCAGCCCACCTGGACGGCCTGGACGATCAGGAACACGAGCGGCAGCAACACCGCGACCGACACGAGGACGGCTCCGGTGGTGAGCAGCGGGGGCAACCGGCGCCGGCCGCGGCGGCGGCCGGACGCCGGGTCGCCTGCCGTCACAGCAGCTGGGCCTCCTGCAACAACTTGATCGCCTCGGCTCCTGTCCCGAGTTCGGGAATGGTGATGCCGTTCGGTTGCAGCTGGCTGAGCGGTGTCTCAGGCTCCGTCGTCGTCACACCCGACGCAATGGGGTACTCGTAGCTGTCGCTGTGCCCGATGATCTCCTGCCCCTTCTTCGAGACCAAGAAGGCCACGAAACGCTGAGCCTCCGCCTGCTGGCTGGAAGATTTCAGGATGCCGGCGCCTGACACGTCGATCACGTACCCCGGGTCGCGAGGAGCGAAGTAGGCAATCGCCGAATGGAGCCCCGAGCCGCCGACCTGCGCCTTCTCACGGTACCAGTAGTACTGGTTGATGACGCCCAGCGCCACCTGTCCTCGGTTGATCTCCGAGACCAGCGTCTCGTTGTCCGGATAGCTGTGGCTTCCGGCGTTGGCCTTGACCCCTTCGAGCCACTGCAGGGCCGCCGGCTCGCCATGGGTGCGGGCGATAGAGGTGACGATCGGTTGAAAGTCGGTCTCGGACCCGGCGATGCCGATCTTGCCCTTCCACTGCGGGTCGGCCAGATGCATCACCGATGTGGGGAGCTGGCTCGGGCTGAGCAGTGACGTGTTGTAGGCCATGACGCTGACCCGGGCCGTGACCCCTACCCACTTTCCATCCGGCGAGTTGTAGCGGGAAGGCGTCTTGGCCAGGGTGGTCGGCGCGACCGATGACAGAAGACCTTTCGACGCCAGCTCCTGCAGGGGCGGTGTGTTCTCGGTGAAATAGACGTCTGCGGGCGAGCGTGACCCTTCCGTCACGATCTGATCGGCCAGCACGTCTTCGTCGTCGTTGCGAACGTTGACCTTGATGCCGGTCTGCTTCTCGAAGGCTGCGATCAATGCCTGCGTCGTCTGCTCGTGCTGCCCGGAATAGAGGGTCAACGCGTCGGGCGAAGACGACCCACCCGAAGAACAGCCCGCCAGCACCACGGCACCCACGACAACAGCCAGGCCAACCGCCACCCCTCTCCTGCGTCCGGCGACGTTCCTTTGCCTCGTCCATCGCCCAATCGCGTTCCATCGCCGCATCGTCGCCTTCGCCTTCCTACCCGTCCATTGTTAGGAAGCCCTAAAGTTAGGGTTACCTAATCCGACGGTCAAGTCCGGACGACGGTCACGATGCGGCGGGAGCGCCTCCGGCGAGGTCCGCCCTGCCTTCAAGGGGGCTGGAGGGCTCGGCGTGGAAACGGACGGGGATGCGACCCGCTCGCCGGGCCTCGACCCCGGCTTCGACGGCGAGGCGCATGGCGCGGGCCATTGCGATCGGATCGTGGGCCCGATTGACCGCCGTCGCCACGAGGACGCCGTCACAACCCAGCTCCATGGCCACGGTCGCGTCCGATGCCGTCCCGATGCCGGCGTCGAGAATGACCGGGACGACGACGGCCTCGCGCAGCAATGCGATGTTGTGGGGGTTCCGGATGCCCAGCCCGCTGCCGATCGGCGACCCCAGCGGCATGACGGCGGCGCAACCGACCTGCTGCAGGCGGAAGGCCAGGACGGGGTCGTCGGTCGTGTACGGCAAGACGACGAAGCCGTCTTCGGCCAACTGCTCCGCGGCGTTGAGAAGCTCGACGGCGTCCGGGAGGAGAGTGCGGTCGTCGCCGATCACCTCCAGCTTGACCCAGTTGGTGTGGAACGCCTCGCGGGCCAGCTTGGCGGTGAGCACGGCTTCGGCTGCAGTGGCGCAACCCGCTGTGTTGGGCAGCACGCGGACGCCCAGTTCTTGCAAGAGGGACAGCAACGTGCCCCGACCAGCGGCCTCGACACGCCGGACGGCGACCGTGGCCATAGATGCCCCCGACGCCAGGAGGGCCCCGGACAGTACGTCGAGGCTGGTCATGCCACCGGTACCGAGGATGACACGCGAGGGGAGCACGTCGCCGGCAATGCAGAGGCCGCTGTCGGCCGAGGCCTGCGTCGCGGGACCGGCGTCGTTGCGGGTCACCGGACGACGATACCCCGGCGCCCGCCTATGGTGGCTCGGTGCCGGACCCGACACCGCCAACGGCGCTGACCATCGCCGGTTCCGACTCCGGCGGGGGCGCCGGTGCACAGGCCGACTTGAAGACCTTTGCCGCGCTGCACGTGCACGGCACGTGCGCCTTGACCGCGGTGACGGCGCAGAACACCGCCGAGGTCCGTGGCATCGCCGTATTGGAACCCGGGTTCGTACGCCAGCAGATCGAGACGGTCCTCGACGACTTTACGGTGCGTGCGGTCAAGACGGGGATGTTGGCGACGGTAGGCATCGTCACCGCTGTGGCCGACCTGGCCGCCCGTGGGCTGCTGGCCAATCTGGTGGTTGACCCGGTACTGGTGTCATCGACGGGACACGTTCTCCTCGAGGCGGCTGGCGTCGACGCGTACCGGCACCAGCTTCTCCCCCAGGCATTGGTGGCCACGCCGAACCTCCGCGAGGCGGCAGTTCTCGGCGACACCGACGTCGAGTCCCTGCGCGCGCTGCCGGCGCGGATCGCCGTCGCGGAGCACATCAGGTCGATGGGTGCCCGCTACGTCGTGGTGAAGGGTGGCCACCTCACCGATTCGGCGGACGACGTCGTGGCCGGGCCCGACGGCATTCTCGTTCTGCCCGCCGAGCGAGTCGACACCGGGAACGACCACGGCACCGGATGCTCTCTCTCGGCCGCCGTGGTAGCCCACCTGGCCCGTGGAGCGACAGTCCTCGACGCGATCACGCAGGCCAAGGCGTTTGTGGCGCGGGCCCTGGCCGGTGGCGCAGCCTGGCGCCTCGGAGCTGGACACGGCCCCCTCGACCATTTCGGGTGGTCTGGACCGTCATAGGCTTGATCCCGCCATGAACGACGAACCCGAACCGCGGCGACCTCCGTCTCAGGGAGGAGTCTCAATGCGACCGGCGATGATCGTCGTCGGCTTGGCAGCGCTGATCCTTGTCGTCTTCGTCACCATCGGCATCGTGTCCAGCCAGTCCCCAGCGGCGGTCAAGCACTCCGCCACGCCCGTCGGCGTCCCGGGCGTGACCCTGCGGGCGTTGCCGGCTGCCGGATCCCTATCGCCGATCCTCGGTGGCGGGGAGCCACCGAACAACATCGTCAACACCGCGGCGGTCCCGGTGGGCTCCGTCCGTCTCTCGCACAAGAACAACAGTGCGGGAGCGGGGCAGTACGACGCCCAGGTGACCTTCCGGTCCGATGAGTCGCAGGCCGCTCTCGTGGCCTTCTTCGCCGCCGACATGAAGCTCCAGGGCTGGCAGATCTCCGACCAGGGTCCGGCGAGAAATGAGCCGGGTGCCCTCGAGGTGCTGGGCAAGCTGGCGGGATCTGACGGTTACTACTGGGAGATGGGTGCCACCGTGGACGCAACGACGTTCCCCTCGGGTGGCCCTCCCCGCGGGACCACGCAGTTCACGGTGCGGCTGTTCCAGGTCCCTGACCCCGAGTAGCGCCCGACTGGTGCAGCGAGCCCGTTGGCGCTTCGATCACCCTGCGCCGACCGGCGCACCAGCCGCATCGACGGGGAGAATCTCCGATTGCCGAGCCGGCTCGGCGAGCAGGTACGCCCAGACGAAGAAGTTGATCGGGTAGAGCAGGAAGCCCACGCGCGGATTCGGCGCCAGCAGGATCAGCGCAGCCATCACGACAGCGGCAATGGTGCAGACTTCAGACGCGGTGCGCGGCGTGTGCCGATAGAGATGGCTGGCCAGCAAGACCGCCAGCACGAGCCCGACCGCAAGGGGCAGCGCCCGACTCAACGACGGGAATTCACTCACCAGCAGGTGGCCGGGCAAAGCGCTGGCGGCGGTGGTCGGGACCCTGCTCAGACCAAGCGGGAAGAGGACCACGTCGTCGATCAGCGCGAAGGGGCCGCGCAAGGCGAAGGGGAAGATCGTTGGCACAGCCACGACCACGATCCCGGCCAGCATGGAGAAGGGCCGGCGCTCTCCGTTGCGTCCCCTCGCCGCGAACAGCGCCAACACCGCGAGAGGCCAGGCGGTGAACTTCATGGCCGAGGCGATACCGAAGACCACCCCCGACATGAATGGTCTCTGTCGTTGCGCCAGCACCACCGCGAGGAGGAGGAAAGCCACCACGGGGATGTCGTCGCCTCCCGTCGCCAGTGGCAACGAGGCGATGGGGAGGATGATGAGCGCCTGGATCGCCCGGATCTTCCGTCGTCCGTCGGCCCGACAGAGGTAGAGCGCAACGGCGGCCACCGCGAGGGTCGTCAGACAGAAGAAGATCCGCGCATCACTCAACCCGTTGTTCGGCCAGATCTCGCTCGGTATGCCGGCGACCGCCATGAGCGGGAGGTAGGGCAGGAATCCCTCGAAGTCCGGTTGACCTGGCGGGTGGTACTTGACGGCATGGGGCAGGCGCACGATCGGGTGATAGGGGTCCTGATTGTGCACCAGGTCCTGCCCTCCCACCTCGACGGTCACGACCTCGGGCTGCTGATGCGACCCGGCGACGTGATCGAACCGCCACAGGATCTCGAAACCCATGGGAACGGCGAGAGAGCCGGCGAACACACATGCGGCGACGACGATGCGTGTCAGCCAGGCCCGCCGGTGTTGGCGGGCCGTCAGCACGTGATCCGGCCGTCGGCGGCGGGTACGGCGTACCGCCAACGCAAGTATGGCGGAGGCCAGCGCACCGAAGGCGAACGGGAGCAACGCCATGCGGCCCCACACTTGGTACAGCGCGTTGGTCGACGTCGAGATCGTGAGGAGGGCGAACAGTGCGCTGGCGCCGTACAGCAGCGCGTCACCTACTTCTGGCGAAATCCTCTTGGCTCGCCCCCACACGCGCCACCACCAGTCGGCCCAGGGCATCGCCCTTCTGCTCGAGATCGTCGTAGCGGAGTAGTTCGACATGGACCTGGCAAAAGCCTCGCACACAGGGAAGATGTGGGAAAGGAACCCCCGGGGTCATCCTAGAGGTGGAGATGACGGACGTAGAAGGCCAATTCCGCTTCCAGGCACGCGGTCAGGGTTTCCGCCCGGCGGAACCCGTGCCCCTCTCCCTCGAAGAACCGCAGGTCGCAGCGGGTCCCCGCCGCGGCCAAAGCGGCACGCATGCTCTCGGCCTGCGCCGGAGGCACGACGGGGTCATCGGTCCCCTGGAGCAGGAGCACCGAGCCACGCATGGATCCGGCGCGGCGCACCGGCGAACGCTCCTCGTACAACACACGCGACCCGGGCAACGGCCCGATCAGCCGGTCGGTGTAGTGGGCCTCGAAATCGTGTGTGGTGGCCACGAGACCCAGCAGGTCGGTGACCCCGTACCAGGACACGCAGGCGGCAAATCCCTCACCGGCGGCCAACGCATTGAGGGCCGTCATACCGCCGGCGCTGCCACCCCGGACCGCCATCCGTTCCGGGTCGATGTCCCCCCTCGTCGCCAGGTACTGCGCCGCATCGAGGCAGTCCTGGGGGTCGGCGACACCCCAAAGGCCCCACAGCGCGCAACGGTACGCCCGGCCGTAGCCCGAGCTCCCCGCGTAGTCGACACAGGCCACGGCGAAGCCACGGGTGGTGAAGAACTGCAACGTCAGGTCGAAGCCCGCCTGGCAGGACGACGTCGGACCCCCATGGCACCACGTGACGAGCGGCGGCGCGCTCCCCTCCGGCCCTTGCGTCTCGCGCAACCTGGGACGGAAGAGCGTCCCGTGCACCGTGCGTCCCGTCCGCCCGGTCAAGGTGAACGGCTCCCCCACCGAGACGTCCCCGCTGTCGAGGGTCACCCCCGCGTGGGGTCGCAACGTCCGGGTACCCACGTCAGGGTCCCAGATCCAGACGGTGGACGGTGTGTCGGGCGTGCCGCCGATCAGGGCCAGACCGTTCCCGTGTGCGCACAGTGCTCCGATGGAGACACATGGTTGCGCCAGCATCGACGGCTGCGCATCCGTGACACCGGGAGCGTCCACCTGGACCAGGGCATCGCGTCCTGCAGCCGTCATCCGGGCGACGAGTGTCCCATTGCTGATCTCGCGCCATGGTCCGCTGTCCGAGCACCCAGTCCGGTCCGTGGAACTCGGCCTCGGCTGCTGTCATCGGGAAGGCCTCATCCTCCGTGTCGAGACGGCCGGAGTGGCGGAAGGGCTGCCACCACCCCCGCCGATCCGAGACGAAGCGCAACGACCCCTCCGCGTCCCACTCTGGCTGGCCGACCGATTCGGTCGCGCCTCCGGCGATTCGCTGCGGCGCCCCGACCGCCTGCAGCACGTCGTGCTGGTGCGCCGCGTCGGCGACCAGGCCTATGGGCAGCAGCAGGATCGTGGAGGCATCCCAGGGCATGTCCGGGTGGTTCCAGGCGACCACAGCGAGACGGTCCCCGTTGGGGTGTGGCCGGGGCGTACCGAAGAAGTCCGATCCCTCCAGAAGAGTGCTCTCACAGGGCGACTCGGTCCGGGTCGAAAAGGCCACGATCCGACGCACAGGTCGTGTCGACTCCTCGCCATGGATCTCTCGCACGGCCAGCACCCAATGGCCGTCGGCCGTGACACTCAGCCCACCGTGGTTGTGCACCTCACCGGGCGGCGGCGCGGCACCCAGGGCCAACGGTGCGCCCCCGCCGTTGGTGGCGGGGGCGCTCGATCCGGCGCAGAACCACACCCGTTGGTCCGACTGGTCGACATAGGCGAACGCGCCAGCGGAACGGCCTGGTACGAGGCAGAATGCGCCTCCGCCGTACTCGTTGACCCGGCTCCTGATGCTCACGCCCTCAGGCGAATGGTCGGCCGGGCCTCGGGCATCGGCGCGCACGACCACGGTCCGGCCCCCTTCGGCGGGGCGGGACTCGAGCCAGTAGACCGCGACGCCGTCCGAGCAGACTTCGGACAGGGACACCCTGGCCCGGGCAACGTCGTTCGGCGTCAGCGGCGAGGCCCAGCCCCCATACCCTGCGATCGTGGCCACGGTGCGAACGTACCCGTTGCAGCAGGACCAGCGAGAAGGCGGGGACACTGCGCTCTACAGTGAGCGGGTGCGATTCCCGGCCTATCTGCTCTCCAAGGCGGGGGCGGTCATCCGGCCCGCCGTGGTCGAGCTGGCCGACACCGACCTCCCCGAGGGCGAGGTGCTCGTCCGGGTCGAGTGGTCCGCCATCAACTTCAAGGACGCCATGGTGACCCGGCCGGGGAATCGCGTGGCTCGCGTCTTCCCGCTCGTTCCCGGTGTCGAGTTGACGGGCAGCGTCGAGGAGAGCACGAGTCCCGATTTCACCCCCGGTCAGCGGGTCCTGGTGCAGGGCTACGAACTCGGTGTCGACCGCCACGGTGGCTTTGCCGCCTACGCGCGCGTGCCCGCCGACTGGGTCGTCCCCCTCCCAGACGACCTGACCTGCCGCATCGCCGCCATCATCGGCCTGGCCGGTTGCACCGCGTTGCTTTCACTGCGCCGCCTCGTTCATCACGGCACGACACCCGACGACGGACCCATTCTGGTCACTGGCGCTTCCGGTGGTGTGGGCAGCGCCGCCGTGGCGTTGCTCGCCCATGCCGGCTTCGAAGTCGTGGCCTCGTCGGGCAAGACGGCGGAGCACGAGTACCTGAAGGAGCTCGGCGCGTCCCGCGTCGTCGGGCGCGAGTTCACCGAGGACGACGACCGGACACTGGGACCCCAACTGTGGGCGGGCGTGGTTGACTGCGTGGGTGGGAGAGCCCTGGCCGAGGCACTGCGTACCGTTCGCTACGGCGGCGCGGTCGCGGCCAGCGGGCTGACCGGAGGCAACGAACTGACCACCACCGTCTACCCCTTCATCGTGCGTGGCGTTGCCCTGTTGGGGATCGACACCGTGGCGACCCCCATCGACGAGCGCCGTGCACTGTGGAACGACATGGCCGACGCGTTCCCCCTGCAGCTCTGTGAAGAGATGGTCAACGAGGAGATCGGGCTCGGCGGGCTCACTGCTGCGCTGGACCGGGTGCTCGATGCCGCGGTGCGCGGCCGGATCCTCGTCAATCCCGCCGCCTGAGGATCAGGAGCCCGTGTAGACCGGTGAGACCTTGATCGTGCCGTTGCCGCACGGCCCGATGGCCAGCTGGAACGACGGTGAGGCGGTGGTCGCTCCGGGCAGGGTGACGGTGGCCGACTCGGAGGTAGGACAGCTCGTCTGGGCACCAACCGGCACATCGGAGAACTGGTAGGCGAACTGGGCCGTGGAGGAAGCGGCCAACGAGAACGATGAAGGCGGTGCGTTGGCCGCGCTCGAGATCGTCACGGACAGCCCGTTGACGATCGTGACCGTGAGTGGCGCACCGCTCCCGGAGAAGAGTGCCATCGTTGGATACCCGTTGACCGTGCAGGCCGCGGTGCCCGCGTTGGTGACGGTGATGAGGCCGGTGATCGTCCCGGCCGCTCCCTGTCCCTGCCCCGGCGAAGCCGTGATGCGGTTGCACGCTGTCGACGTCGCCGCAGTCGACGTCGTGGTGGGGGCTGTCGTGGTGGTGGTCGTCGATGACGACGTCGTCGAGGTTGCAGCGCGCGTTGTGGTCGTCTGGTGCTTCGGTGGGCTCGAGTTGCTACTGCAGGCGGCGAGGAGCACGGCCGCGCCTGCGAGGAGCGCAAGCGCGCAACGCTGGCGCGTCACCCCTCGAAATCCTCGGGGCGCACCGAGTCGAGGAATTGGCGGAACTGTCCCACCAGCTCGTCTGGAGTGTCGTCCTCCTCCTCCTCGACGTCGAGCGCCAGGATGATCCCCTCGGACTCCATGAGCTCGTCGGAGACGAAGAGGGGCGACTCGGTCCGCACCGCGACCGCCACCGCGTCGGACGGGCGGCTCGAGACGATCGTTCGCTCCTCTCCGCGCACCAGATGCATCTCGGCATAGTAGGTGGACGCACGCAACTCCGTGATGATCACCCGCTCGACGCTGATATCGAGAGCGCCCAGCATGTCCTTCATGAGGTCGTGGGTCAGAGGACGAGGCATCGTGACTCCCTGGAGGGCATAGGCGATGGCCGTTGCCTCCGGGCTCCCGATGAAGATCGGCAGCGTGCGCCCCTCACCCTCGGTCTCCTGCAGCAGGAGCACCGGTGTGTTCGATTGCAGGTCCACCCTGACGGCACGAAGAAGCACACGGACCATGCTTGAAATGTAGCGCCCGATACCGGGCCTGCGTCACCCCCCCAGATGGCGCCGGAGAGCCTGGCGGAGCAAGGTCGCCCGCATCGATTCGCCGAGCGCTGCCAACTGATCGGCTCCATCGACGGCTCGCTGCCGTGATTCGGGGTTCCGCTGCCGCAAAAGAGGGATGACGACCTGCTCAATGAGGCCCAGTTCCCGGTCGGCGGCGTTCCGGTAGAGGCGCAAGTGACGCGGCTCGATCCCGAACGCCCGGAAGGCTGCGGCCAGATTTGCCACCGTGAGGGCATCCTCGTCGTAGGTCTCGATCCCCGCCACCGTCACGCACTCGACGAGGCCGAATCCCTTGAGTCCCGCCAGCTCCTCGAGCGAGAGACCGCTCGCTGCGCACAGTTCCTCCGCCGACAGGCTCGCGCCTGTCACCATGGCGGCGGAACTCGGTACGTTCGCTCCGGTTCCGTCGCCGGCCTTCGCGCCGGCCTTCGCGCCGGCCTTCGCGTCGGTCTTCGCGTCGGCCTTCGCGTCCGCCTTGCGGACACGAGGATCGCTCTGTGACGGCGCGCCGCGCCGGGGGTCGGGTGCTTCTGGTGTTCGGGGTAGCGCCGTTCCGTTGGCCCGTCCGGTCATCGTCGATGTCTTCGTCGGCGCCGTGGCCGCGGTCGATGCCGCTGTGCCCGCCGTTGTCGCCGTCGTGGCGTCGCTCCCACTCGCTGTCGCGGCGTTGTCAGCGGGCCGCTCGGTCGCCGTGCGGCGCGGAGCTGTCACGGAATCGCGCTGCGTCGCCGGCCCGACCGCCACTGGTTGCGCCGGCTCGGGTTCGGCGACCACCTGCAAGCCGGGTCGCGCCTGCTTCTCCTCGGGTATCCGGGCCGCGCGTCGCGAAGCGTCGGCAAGGATGCGGGCCATCGCCTCCTCGTCGGCCTTGGTCGGCTGCTCATGCGCGTGGCTCGACGCGACACCGGCCACTGCGACCGCGTGCGCGGGTTGTGCCTCCTTGCCGTTTGGCCGCTCGTCACCCAGGTCATCCCCGAGGTCCCCGTCGGCCAACCGGTCCCGGATGACCTTCAGCGGAAGGAAGTGCTCCCGCTGTTGCCGAAGGACCCAACGGAGGCGTTCCACGTCGTGATCGAAGAACTTGCGATACCCAGAGGGCGAGCGTTCGGGGTTGACCAGGCCCTGGCTCTCGAGAAAGCGGATCTTCGAGATCGTGACGTCCGGGAACTCCTCGCGGAGGAGGGTCAGGACATCGCCGATCGAGAGATAGGTGCGGCTACTCACTCGTTGCCAGCCACAAGGTAGACGAGCTTGAACTTGCCGATCTGCACCTCGTCGCCCGGGGCGAGTGGTACCTCGTCGATGCGCTCCCGATTCACATAGGTGCCGTTCAACGACCCCACGTCCCTGACGGTGTAGCCCCCGTCCCGAGGGCTGATCTCCACGTGCCGACGCGACACCGTGATGTCATCGAGAAAAATGTCGCTCTCCGGATGCCGTCCGGCCTTCACGATGTGCTCACCGAGCAGATAGCGCGCGCCGATGTTGGGCCCACGGGTGACGACAAGAACGCCGGCACCATGTGGCACCTCGACCGAGGTGACATCTGGGTAGTCCTCCGTCGACTCCCCCTCGTCGGTCGGGTGGAGCGTAATGGTCGCGTCATCGCCGTCCGCGAGCAGCGCGTGACCGCACGAGGAGCAGAAGTTGACACCTTCGGGATTCCGGTGCCCGCAGTTGTGACAGAACACGCCGTCCACGGTACCCCACCCCACGAGCGACTTCTCCTGTCCTCATCACGACCCCGAACGCCAGGTCAGTCAGCCGTCAGGGCGCCGTAGGCGACCGCGTCGAGGAGACTGCCCGAGTCCGCACCTGTCGCGAGCTCCAGCTCGCAGAGCCACCCTTCACCGTACGGATCCTGGTTGATCTTTTCGGGCGCCGCTGTCAGGGTGTCGTTCACCGCTGTCACGGTGCCGGCCAGCGGTGAATAGATCTCCGAGACGGACTTGGTCGACTCGACCTCGCCGAGTTGTCCTCCGGCCTCGACATCGGTCCCGACGGTCGGCAAGTCGACAAAGACAATGTCCCCCAGCGCGTCCTGGGCGTAGTCGGTGATACCGACCCGGACCTTCGTCCCCTCGACGCGGATCCACTCGTGCTCCGGCGAGTAACGGAGGTCCTCGGGGATGTTCATGGGGGGCGACCATACCGGACCACCGGCACGGGCCGCAGCCCTGAAGTTCAGGCCAACATCCCGGCGATCCGCTCGGCGTACGTGGCGACCAAGGCCTCGGACGACGCCAGGTCTGAACCTTCGGCCCAGATATGGGTGACGGGGTCCGCCGGGTCGGGCACGACCAGCACCCACCCCTGGTCTGACACCACCTTGATGCCGTCCACCAGGACCAACTCGGCCCCTTCGTCGGTCAGTTGCTCCATCAGGGTCCGCATGATCAGGCCCTTCTGCTCCATAGGGGTCGGCACCTCACCCTCGAGGACGGGCATGGGCGGAGTGGCGTCGACGATGTCGGCCAGGGACGTCGGGCTTTCCTTCAGGAGCGACACCAGGCGGGCCAGGGCAGCTGCGGCGTCAAAGGCCGGGAGAAAGGCGGGAAAGACGTACCCTCCCCGCTGGTCAGAGGCGAAGGAGACGTTGCCCGACGCGGCGGCCTGGAGCAACCCCGACGGAGACAGCGGAGTCAGCATCAGCTCCACCCCGTGCTCCCGGCAGCGACGGATCGTGCGATCGCTTGCCGTCACCGGGAGGGCGACTCCGCCGGTCTCCCCGGCCGTGGTCGACAACTCGATGAAGGCCATGATCGCCTCGTCGTCGGACAGCACGTGGCCCGTCCCGTCGATCAAGGTGAGCCGCTCGCCCCCGGCATCGATGACGGCGCCGAGGTCGGCGCCCGAGCCACGCACGGCGTCTGCCACCCGGGCTTCGCTCGCCGCAGGGTCCACCGCGATCATTCCCGGTGTCTGCGCGTACGGATTGATGCTGAGCACATCCGCGCCCACCTTGGAAAGCAGGCTGGGCATGACGAAGTTGGCCGCGCCATAGGAGAGATCGAGCACGAGCTTCACCTGACGCCCGGCACTCCGCCGCAGCCCGAACGCCTCGACGACATCCTCGGTGTAGAGCTCGATGGTGCGGGGCGAGAAGTCGATGTCGCCGATCTCGCCCGCCGTGACCCGGCGGAATTCCTCGCGGTGGTACATGCGTTCGACGCGGCGCTGATCGCTCTCGGAGAGGTCGATGCCGCGCTCGTCGAAGAAGCGGATGACCACCGATTGCGGGTCGTCGGGGCTGAGCCTCACCGTCAGGCCGGACCTGTTGCCGCGCATGCGTATGTGGTGCTGCGTGACGGGCACAGTGGCCAATTCGAGGTCGTTGACGTTCACCCCGACGGAGTTGCACCCCACCATGAGGGCGCGCTTGAGCACCCGGGCGACGCGGCTCGTGTCCCGCGACGCGGTGATGAAGGAGCCTTTTTCGAACCCCGACGCCCATGCCTTGGCCAGGCGGACCCCCAGCTCAGGGCTGATGTCGACGTTGGCGATGCCCTGGACTCCCTCGGGCCCGAAGAGGGTCCGCGACCCTCCCGACTCCCACACGATGGACGCGTTGACCTGCGCCGCGGCCTCCACGACCTTGTAGGGATAGACCTTGACGTCGCTCCGCACTTCAGCATGGGCTCCGACCAGGCAGCCTTCGCCGACGACCGCTCCCGGCTCAATGCGGGCCCCGACCCGGAGGTCGCACGATCGGCCCAGCACGGCCCCTTCCACCCGGGTGGCGGGTCCGAGGTAGGAATTCTCGCCGATGACCGAGCGCTGGAGCTCGGCCCGGGCCGCCACCTGCGCATTGGCTCCAAGCGTCGTATAGGCCCCCAGCACCACGTCCTCGTCGACGGTGCAGTTCTCGCCGATGAACGCGGGCGAGTCGATGCGCACGGAAGGGTCGATCGTCGAACCCTTGCCGATCCACACCCCTGGACGCAGCTCGAAGCCGGCCACGTCCACGTCGACCTTGCCGTCGAGGATGTCCTCGTGCGCCTTGAGATAGGCCGCCGTCGTGCCGACGTCCTCCCAGTACCCGTCCGCCACGTAGCCGTACAGGCGCTTCCCCGCCTCGAGGACGGCCGGGAACACCTCCCCGGAGAAGTCGACCGATCGACCGTCGGGAATGTGGTCGAAGATCTCGGGCTCGAGGACGTAGATGCCCGTATTGATCGTGTCGCTGAAGACCTGGCCCCAGCCCGGCTTCTCCAGGAAGCGCTCGATGGTCCCGTCCTCCCGCGTGATCACGATCCCGAACTCGAGTGGATTCTCAACGGCGCACAGCGCGATCGTCGCCAATGCCTCGTTCTTCTCATGGAATGCGATGACGGATGTGAGGTCGATATCGGTGAGCACGTCCCCGGAAATGACGAGAAAGCGCTCTGTCAGCTGCTCGCGTGCGTTGCGCACTGATCCCGCCGTACCGAGTGGCGTCTCCTCGGTGGCGTACACCATCGAGACTCCGAGCTCGCTGCCGTCGCCGAAGTAACTGCGGATGGCGTTGGGCAGGAACGCGAGCGTGACGACGATGTCTTTGATGCCGTGACGCCGGAGCAGCGACACGATGTGCTCCATCATCGGGCGCCCGACGAGCGGCAGCATCGGCTTGGGCAAGTTGGAGGTCTGCGGACGGAGCCGGGTGCCCTCACCACCGGCCATGATCACGGCCTTCATACGGTGCTCCGGCGCGCTGCCCGGCCCTGGCGCAGGGCACGCCGGGCCGGTGCGATATAGCTTCCGGCCGCCCACCAGGCGAGGGCGAGACCGACGAGACCCGTCACCCACGCGATGACCCGGATCGGCTCCTGCCAGCCGGCCGTGCCGTCGCCCAGGAGAAAGGTCGGATAGGCGAACATCAGTCCGAATGTGCCCGCCTTGCCCACCCACAACACGTCGATGCGTGCCGCGCCGAGGGCTGCCAGAAGGAGCACCATGGCCGAGACCAGGACCTCCCGGGCGATCGTGGCGAGGCCGAACCAGAGCGGCACGGCGCCGTACACCATGATGGAGATCACGGCCGTCCCCACCAAAATCCGGTCTGCGGTCGGGTCGAGCACCTTGCCGAACGTCGAGACTTGCCCGTAGCGCCGCGCCACGAACCCGTCGACCCAATCCGTGGCACCAAGCACCGCAAGGAGCACGGCAGCCGCCGTCTGGCGGTGCGCGCCGAAGAGCAGCCACAGGAACAGCGGGATGCACAGGAGCCGCACCATCGTGATGACGTTGGGCGCGGTCAGGATCCGGTCCAGGCCGTCGTCGTCCACAGCCCGAGTCTAGGGAATGCCCCGCGACGCCCCCGTGTGGCGTGTGCCAGAGTGGCGCCGTGCCGCGCTTCGAACCGTTCCAGGGCCTGCGCTACCGACCCGAGACCGCACCCCTCGACCAGGTCATCGCCCCGCCCTACGACGTGATCTCGGCCACGGAGCGGGCCCACCTGGCCTCGCGGCACCGGGCCAATGCGGTGCTCGTCGAGCTTCCCGAAGCCGACCTCTCCGGGCAGCGTGACCGCTACACCGTGGCGTCGGACCTGTTCTCCAGATGGCAGGCCAAGGGCATTCTCGCGGCCGATCCGGTCCCCAGCCTCTACCCCTATCGGATGACCGATCCCTCCGGGCGGGCCACCACGGGCGTGATCGGGGCACTCGGTCTGTCCGAGCCCGGCAGCGAGAGCGACATCCTGCCTCACGAGCAGACCCTCCCGAAGCCCAAGAGCGACCGACTGGACCTGCTGCGGGCCACGCGCGCCAACCTCTCCCCCATCTGGGGCCTCTCCATGGCCGCCGGCGTGACCGCCACCTTCGACCCAACCGATGACGACCCCGTGGCCGACGTCTACGACGACGACAGGGTCCGGCACCAGCTCTGGCTGCTGAGCGACGCCGACAGCGTCGCAGCGGTCAGGGCCGCGGTGGCCACGGCGCCGGTCGTCCTGGCGGACGGGCACCACCGCTACGAGACCGCCCGGGCGTATCAGGCCGAATGCCGCCAGGCCAACGGTGGTATCGCCGGTCCCTACGATCTCGTCATGGCGCTCGTGGTCGAGCTGTCCGGGGACCAATTGACCGTCGGTGCCATCCACCGCACCGTCAGCGGCCTTCCCGAGGACTTCGACCTCGTAGCCGCCCTGGCCCCGTGGTTCGACGTCGTCCGGGCCGGAGCTGCCGACGACCGGACGCTCGGCGCCCTCGCTGACTCCCACTCCCTCACCCTCGTCACCGGTGGTCAGGCCTACTTGCTGTTGGCCCACGCGGAGGTGCAGGAGCAGGACGGCAACGACCTCGACTCGAACCTGATCGCCGGGGTGCTCGCCGCACTGCCTCCGCACGAGGTCATGCACCGCCATAGCGTCGGCGAGGCGATGCAGGCCCTGCGGGACGGCGAGGGCCAGGCGGCGTTCCTCCTCCGGCCGGTCACCGTTGGGCAGATCGACGAGTGGGCCAACGAGCGGCGGCGCATGCCGCCCAAGACGACGTTCTTCAGCCCGAAGCCCAGGACCGGCATGGTGTTCCGGTCTCTCGATCTCCCGTGAGGTGATCACGTGCACGACTCGGTGACCATCCGCATGGCTGCGGCGCCCCAACAGGTCTGGGATCTCGTGAGCGACGTCACAAGGATCGGGAGCTACAGCCCCGAGACGTTCGAGGCGGAGTGGATCGAGGGCGCCTCCGGGCCGGCTGTCGGCGCCAGGTTCCGGGGGCACGTCAAGCGCAACGGCATTGGACCCGTCTACTGGACGACGTGCACCGTGTCGGAATGTGAGCCGGGACGAACGTTCGCCTTCGGGGTGGGCGGATCCGAGAAGCCCCCCTTGAACGTCTGGCGCTACGAGATCGCGCCGGCCGAGGGCGGGTGCGATGTCACCGAGTCCTTCACCCTGAGTCCGACCTTCGGGCTCCGGCTCTACTGGGCCCTCTGGGGGTGGTCGAGGGGCAAGGTCAACCGCAAGGGCATGCGCACCACACTCGAGCGGATCCGGGACGAAGTGGAAGAGAAGCCCCCGGCCTAGTCATGGAGGACCGTTCCAACACCCTGCTGCACCTCGAGCTCGGCGACGCCCAACCGGCGGAGTGCGCCCGCCGGGCCCACGAGTTGGCGGGCCGCAAGGGCGTTGCCCGGGTGACCTGGTGGGAGAACGGCGCGTTCGGGCGCACCGATCTACCGATGCGCATACGCGACGGACGGAGGCTGGTCGTCGTCGAGGCCGACGACAGCTACGAGGTCCCGCCGCCGACACCGGAGGTCTCCCACTCCCACTGCTTCCGCCGTCACGCCCGCCCGAGCCAGGGCATCCTGACCGGCGGACCGACGCTCGGGCTGATGATCGTCTGGATCAGTCCGAGGACCCCGGACCTGGCGAAGAGCCTGCGCGACTGGGGCGACTTCGTGCACATCCGCCACATCGCCGCGGCCGCCATTCCGGGCTTCACCCAGATCTCCGTCTACGAGAACACGACAGAGACGGATCCGCGGTACATGCACTTCTACGAGTTCGACAACGCCGAGGCCGAGGCGACGTTCGGCACCATGATCGACCACGTGGCGCCCCGCCTGGGCGGCACCGAGAGTCCCGCGTATGCGGAGTGGGCCGACTGGCGCCCGCCCGGCGGGCGACTGTTCTACTGCAACACGTTCACCCGCGTGGGCGAAGTGGAGGCTTAGTCGACCGTCCAGCTCGAGCCCGACCGGAGCAGCGCCGCCACGTCGCCGAGCCCCCGCTTACCCTGGGCCTCCGTGATCTGCTCGGACATCTGCGTCCCGTACTCGGGTCGCTCGACGGCCCGGAAAACGCCGATCGGGGTCGGCTCGTAGGGACCGCGGGCCAGCCGGGACAGGGCGAAGGCGAGGCCTGGGTCGTCGCGCTTCTCGTCGTGGACGAGCAGGGCTTCGGGCCCCACCTCGGCCACCGACACGATCTCGAGGCTGCCGTCGCCCCGCTGGATCACGCCGCGCTCCTCTCCCTCGGCGCCGAACACGATCGGCTGGCCGTGCTGCAGGGGGATCAACATGGTGGCCCGAGCGTCGCGGCTCGTGATCTTCTCGAAGGCGCCGTCGTTGAAGACGTTGCAGTTCTGGAGGACCTCCACGAAGGCCGCGCCGTTGTGCTGGTGAGCCCGGCGGAAAGTCTCCTGCATGTGGGCCCGGTCCATGTCGTGGGTACGGGCCACAAAGGTCGCCTCGGCGCCGAGCGCCAGCGAGACCGGGTTGAAGGGCGTGTCGACCGATCCGAACGGGGTCGACTTGGTGACCTTGGCCACCTCCGAGGTCGGCGAGTACTGGCCCTTGGTCAGCCCGTAGATCTGATTGTTGAACATCAAGATGTTCAGCCGGACGTTGCGGCGCAGTGCGTGAATGAGGTGGTTGCCGCCAATGGACAGCGAGTCCCCGTCTCCGGAGATGACCCAGACGTCGAGGTCGGGCCTCGAGGTGGCCAAGCCGGTGGCGATGGCGGGCGCCCGCCCGTGAATGGAGTGCATGCCGTAGGTGTTCATGTAGTACGGGAAGCGGGCCGCGCAGCCGATGCCAGAGAGGAAGACGGTGTTCTCCCGCCGCACGCCGAGGTCGGGCATGAGCATCTGGACGGCGGCCAGAATGGAGTAGTCGCCGCAGCCCGGACACCAGCGGACCTCCTGGTCGCTGGTCCAGTCCTTGCGGGCGGTGACGGGCACGGCGGTGGCGGTGGCGGTGGCGGTGGCGGTGGCGCCGTTGGACTCGCTCATGACTTCCCTCCGAGCAGCGCCGTGATGGCTGCCTCGATCTCTCCGACGCGGAACGGCACGCCCTGCATCTTGGACATGGTCTGGGCGTCCACCAGATACTCGGCCCGCAGGATGCGGCTCAACTGGCCCAGGTTCACCTCGGGGACGAGCACCTGTGTGTAGCGATGCAGCACCTCGCCCAGGTTCGACGGCAGCGGATGGAGGTGCCGCAGGTGGACGTGCGCCGCCCTCATGCCACGGGCCCGGATCCGCTTGACGCCCGCCGCCACTGCGGCGTAGGTCGAGCCCCAGCTCACGAGGAGCAGCTGCGCGTCCCCGGTCTCGTCGTCGACCTGGGCCAAAGGGATGTCGGCGGCGATCCCGGCGATCTTGTCCCGGCGGAGGTGGACCATTCGCTCGTGGTTGACCCCCTCGTAGGAGACGTTCCCCGTGCCGTCGGCCTTCTCCAACCCACCGATGCGGTGCTCCAATCCCGGCAGGCCGGGCGGGGCCCACGGGCGGGCCAGGGTCTCGGGGTCCCGCACGTAGGGCCAGAACGTCTCGTTCCCGTCGTCGTCCACGTGGTTGGGCCGGGTGGCGAAATCCGGCTCGATCACTCCGAGCCCATCGAGGTCGGGCAGGCGCCACGGCTCGGCGCCGTTGGCCAGGTAGCCGTCGGAGAGCACGATCACGGGTGTGCGGTACTTCACCGCCAAGCGGACGGCCTCCACGGCGATGGCGAAGCAGTCGCTGGGCGTCTGGGGCGCCACGATCGGGAGAGGCGCCTCGCCGTGGCGGCCGTACATGGCGTGCAACAGGTCGGCCTGCTCCGTCTTGGTGGGGAGCCCGGTGGACGGGCCCCCGCGCTGCACGTCGACGATGACCAGCGGCAGCTCGAGGTTGATGGCCAGGCCGATCGTCTCCGACTTCAGGTCGAGACCGGGACCGCTGGTCGTGGTGACACCCAGTGCGCCGCCGAAGGCTGCACCGAGGGCGGCGCCGATGCCGGCGATCTCGTCCTCGGCCTGGAAGGTGCGGACACCGAACTCCTTGCGGCGGCTCAGCTCGTGCAGGATGTCGGAGGCGGGCGTGATCGGGTAGCTCCCGAGGAACAGGGGCAGGCCCGCCAGCCGCGAGGCGGCGATCAGGCCCCAGGCCAGAGCCTGATTTCCGGTGACCTGGACGTACTCGCCCTTCTCGAAGGCGGCCGGGCGGACCTCGTAGTTGGACTCGAAGAGCTCGGCCGTCTCGCCGAAGTCGTACCCGGCGCGGAACGCCCGCGTGTTGGCGTCGGCCACCAGCGGCCGGCTGCCGAACCGCTCCGCGATCCACTCGACCGTCGGCTCGACCGGGCGGGTGTACATCCAGCTGATGAGGCCCAAGGCGAAGAAGTTCTTCGAGCGCTCCGCGTCACGGGGCTTGACCCCCGCCTCCTTGCAGACCTCCTGGGTGATGGAGGTCATCGGCACCTCGTAGACCGTGTAGGCGGCCAGCGAGCCGTCGGTCAGGGGGTTCTCCGCGTAGCCGGCCTTGGCCAGGTCGCGCTCCTCGAAGGAGTCGCTGTTGACGATCAACACCGTCCCCTTGGCCATCAGCTCGATGTTCGCCTTGAGGGCCGCCGGGTTCATCGCCACCAGGACGTTGGGCGAGTCGCCCGGAGTCAGGATGTCGTGGTCCGAGATGTGCACCTGGAAGGCGGACACCCCGTTGACCGTGCCGGCGGGAGCCCTGATCTCGGCCGGAAAGTCCGGGAAGGTGGAGAGGTCGTTGCCCATCAGGGCGCTGCTGGTCGTGAAGCGGTCCCCCGTGAGCTGCATCCCGTCGCCCGAGTCGCCGGCGAATCGCACGATGACCTGGTCCAATACCTCTGTTTCGTGTTGCGTTCCCGATGCCACGGGCTGCCTCGTCTCGTATCGTGGACGTCGAGAGTCTTGGCTCACTCCAGCGCGCCAGCGCACTCCGTCGCGACGGCGCGCGGCACTCCGCGTCCGAATTCCTCGTTGCAGCCAATCCTAACCCCGGGCCGCCGGGGGTCATCTTCATTCATTCTTCATCTGTGTCACGGGCGGCGGCGGGCCCGTCCCGTCCTCGGCAGGGATCGCTTGGCGGTTGCGGGGAGGCGGCCCCGCCAGGGATCAAGCGACGGTGACGTCCTTGTTCAGGTACACGTCCTGAATGGTGTGGATGAGGGCGGCGCCCTCGGCCAGCGGTCGCTGGAAGGCCTTGCGGCCGACGATGAGGCCCATGCCGCCGGCGCGCTTGTTGATCACGGCGGTGCGGACGGCCTGGGCCAGGTCGCTGTCGCCCTTGGACTCGCCGCCCGAGTTGATCAGTCCGATGCGGCCGGCGTAGCAGTTGACGACCTGCCAGCGGGTGAGGTCGATCGGGTTGTCGGTGGTCAGCTGGTCGTAGACGAGCGGGTCGGTCCGCCCGAAGCCGACGGCCGTGTAGCCGCCGTTGTTCTCGGGCTGCTTCTGCTTGATGATGTCCGCCTCGATCGTGACGCCCATGTGGTTGGCCTGGCCCGTGAGGTCGGCCGACAGCTCGTAATTGACGCCGTCCTTCTGGAAGGCCGAGTTGCGCAGGTAGCACCAGAGCACGGTGAACATCCCGAGCCGGTGCGCCTCGGCGAAGGCCTCGGCCACCTGCTGGAGCTCGCGGTCCATGTCGTCGGAGCCGAAGTAGATGGTGGCCCCGACCGCCACGGCGCCGAGGTCGGACGCCTGACGGACGGAGCCGAACATGATCTGGTCGTACGTGTTGGGCACGTGCAGGAACGCGTTGTGGTTGAGCTTCACGATGAAGGGGATGCGGTGCACGTACTTGCGCGAGGCGAGGCCGAGCGTGCCCAGCGTCGTGGCCACGGCGTTGCAGTCGCCGGCCAGCGCCAGCTCGAGGAGGTTCAGCGGATCGAAGTACGCGGGGTTCTTCGAGAAGCTCGCCGCCGCCGAGTGCTCGATGCCCTGGTCGACCGGCAGGATGGAGAGGTACCCGGTGCCACCCAGGCGCCCGTGGTCGAACATCCACCCGAGATTCCGCAGCACCGTGGGGTTGCGGTCACTGTTGGTGAACACCTCGCTCAGGTAGTTCGGGCCCGGCAGGGTGAGGTTCTCGGCCGGAAAGGCCTTCGCCGTGTAGCCCAGGAGGGCGTCCGCCTCGTCGCCGAGAAGCGTCTGCAGGTCGGTGCTCGATGTGCTCGTGCTCATGCCTGTCATGCTACCGGAGGGTCAACGGGCCTCCCCGGAGCGGACGCCGACCGGCACCCCGTGTGTCACGCCGATGACGCCTGAAATTCATCACAATTCTGCTACCCCTGACGCATCGTCGTGACGACACGGCCCATACGCTGCTTGGACCAGTTGGATTGCGAGTGAGGCGACGTCTTGAGCGAGCGGAGGCCATGAACGTTCTCGAGTCCCGGGCCGGCAGGCCGCTGCGCCTGCGCCCGTGGGTGCTCCTCGTCGGCGCGGGCGGCGGCCATCGCGATCGTCGTCGTGGTGCTGCTCGTCACCGGCGGTTCGACGCCGGACCAATCGGGGTCCTCCAACGCATCGAGCGCGAAGGGTTCCGACGCAGGCTCGAGCGGCTCCGGTGAGACGCGCCAGGCCTCGTTCTTCTTGAAGTCAACGACCCCGGTCGCGGGGACGGAGAACGTGGCGGCCAACACCAGCATTTCGCTGCAGTTCTCGGCACCGGTGGCGCTGAACCAGGCGGCGCCCACCGTGACTCCCTCCGTCGCCGGCAAATGGGTCCAGACGAACGCCACCACGCTCACCTACAACCTCGACTCCCCGCTCATCCCCTCCTCGCACGTGGTGGTGACCGTCCCCGGTGGCACGCACGGCCTGCACTCGACGGGCGGGGCCACCCTGACCTCCTCGCCATCGGTCGCCTTCGTGGTGGCGGCCGGCGACACCCTCCGCCTCCAGCAGCTGTTGGCCCAGCTCAACTACCTGCCGGCGGGCTTCACCCCGAGCGGCCCCGCCCCCTCCAAGGCCGACCTGGCCGAGGACCAGCCGGGCACCTTCGTCGTGGCGCTGGCCCAGCCTGCCCGCGCAGCTCACCTCGCAGTGGAGCGAGGGCACCATGAACCAGATCACCAAGGCGGCGATCGAGGCCTTCGAGACCCAGAACAACATCGGCGTGGACGGGATCGCCGGCCCCACGGTGTGGACCTCGCTGCTCAACGACGTGATCAACAACAAGCCGAGCGCCACGCCCTACGTCTACGTCCTCGTCAACAAGACGGTCCCGCAGACCCTGACGCTCTGGAACAACGGGGCAGCCCAGTACACGGTCCCCATCAACAGCGGGGCACCCGGCGCCGACACGGTCGACGGCACGTATGCCGTCTTCGAGCACGTGCGCTACTCGGAAATGAAGGGGACCAACGTCGACGGCTCGACCTACGACGACCCCAACGTCCCCTACGCCAGCTACTTCAACGGCGGCGACGCCCTGCACGGCTTCATCCGGTCCCACTACGGGACGCCGCAGAGCAACGGCTGCGTCGAGATGAGCTACGCCAACGCCTCCCTGATCTGGCCCCTCACGCCCATCGGGACCCTTGTCACGGTCGTGGGACCGGACTTCGGGACTGCGCCACCTCCGACGACCACGACGACGACCACCGCTCCGCCGACGACCACCACGGCACCCGCTGCTCCCGTCCCGCCCGTGGCGCCGACGACGACCGCTCCGGCGGCCCCGGCGCCGTGAGGGACTGAAGCGGCTCAGCCTGGGGTCAGCCTGAGGTCGGCCTTGGTTCAGCCTTTTGGCGGCGATGCAGGCGGTGCGGCGGGCCGGCCTTGGTCGAGGTCGCCGTCTTGGCCTTGGTGCGCCGTGGCGACCTCGGCTTGCGCTCGGGCCCGAGGCCACGCAGGCGCTCCGCCACGTCGTAGGCCTCGGGGTCGGTGCGGAACACGCGCTCGAAGTACTCCCGCGCCTTGGGGACGTCGCCGGCCCGCTCGTAGAGGTCGGCCAACAGGTACCACTGCCGGACGTGGCGCTCGGAAGGGTTGCGCAGGGACTTCGACGCCCCCGCGGTGGACAGCATGGCAATGGCCCCGTTGAGGTCGCCCGAGTCGGCCAGCGACGCCGCCGCCACAATCCGCCCCTCGGCGAGCACGTCGGGATCGGGCGAGCTCTGCCGGAGCTCGGCCCAGAGTGCCGCCACCTTCTTCGGCTTGTGCAGCGCCCGCTGGCAGTCCATCAGTACCGGGAGGTGCTCCCGCGAGTCGCTCAGGCGCCCGAACGCCTCGAGATGGCCGGCGGCGCTGCGCCAGCGGCCGCACCGGTAGGCGGCCAGCCCGGCCAACTCGCGCACGGCGGCCACACCCGGGGCCTCGTCGGTGACGGGTTTGATGGCCCGCATCGCATCTTGGTAGCGCCCGCGCTCGTAGGCGCCATAGGCAGACTCGGCCCGCTCGACGAGATGCTCGCGATGACGGACGGTGGCGACGTCGGCGGCGTTGCGGATGTCGGCGGCGATCTCGGGGGGAAGGGAGTGCCGCTGGGTGAGGGTGGCGATCGCCTCGGTGGCGCTGCCGGGCGCCCGAGCGGCGTGTCTTTCCCTTGCGGGGCGGCCCCTCGACGTCCTCCCACTCCGAGGCGCCGTCGTCCCGCGTCCACGGCGCGGCCGGCTTGGGCCTCGGCGCGCCGCGGCGGCGTTCGCGCTCGTCCGACTCGTCCCAGGTGCGCTCCTCACCGTCGCGGCGACTGACCTGGTGGGCGCCCCGGCGGGCGACGTTGCCCCACCCCGCGGCCCTCCGCGGCAACGGGGGCCGCTCGTCGCGGGTGGGCCGTTCGGCCCGACCGCTCTCCCTGCCGGCATCACGTGAGGTGGGCGTCCGGCGCGGCGCGCCGGTGCTCGGCGGGCCCGACCGGGCGGCTCCCGCCCTTTGGGCTCCCGACCTCGGCGCTCCCGCCCTGGGGGCTGACGTCCTCGGGGCGGATGTCCTGGGGGAACTCGAGCGAGCCGGACCCGTCCTGGGCCCGTCGGCCCGTGTGCCGGTTGACCGGGGACGGCCCGTCTGACCTGCCCTCTTTCCTGTCGAGCGTTGCGGTGACGCTCCCTCGCTCCGTGCCGTGCCCCGGGTGCTGCTTGAGCGGCTGGAGCCGCCAGTGCGGCCGGCCGCGCCCGTGCTCCCCGACCCGCTTCTCCCCCGACTCGGCGCGCCGCTTCGCGTGCCGGCACTCTTGGCCGGACGCCGCGCCCCGCCGCCTGCGCCAGCGCCTGCCGACCTCCCTGACGCCACCGCCCCGAGATGTCGGCCGCCCCGTACCGCCCCTGCTCCCCTGCCCACTGCCGCCGGATCGGGCCGGACGTGCGGACCCACCCGAGCGCGCCGAGGAGGCGCGGCGATTCGGCTGGGAGGAGTTCTGCGGCATCCAGTGATTCTAGGTGTCCAGGTTGTGGTGACCCGGGTCGCTGCCGGGACGGGTCGGGCAGCGCGCCGTCAGAAAGGCGCGGCGCCCGGTCGCAGTCGCGGTCGCATCTCGCGTCGCAGCTCGTCTGCGACGACGAGCGCAGCCACCACGACGCCCATCAACAAGGTGGCGACGGGGACTCCCAGCCCGCTGGCGCTGGCACCGAGCACCAGCACCACCACGGACGCCACCCCGACCACCGTGACCCGGCCGGCCCGTTGCGACGCCATGCGGCCCTGCAGGACACCGGTCACGACGAGATACGCGGCCACCGGCACGGCCACGGCCAGTCCCGCCGTGGTCGCCGTCGTGGACGACACCGTGCCATGGGCGCCGTCCGCCGCCAGCTCGAGGCCGGCCCCCAGCGCACCGAGAGACCCCAAGACGACGTAGTGGCCGTAGCCCCAGACGAAGGACAGCTGGCGCGACATGCGCAGTCCGTCCTCGGCCGGGTTCTCGAAGTACCACCACCAGATGGAGAAGACGAGGAGCACGGCCCCGACGACCACCGCCACCAGACCGGCCGACACGCCGTGCGCCGAGCTCGCACCGTGGATGGCCACCGTCACCGCGGCGATGCACTCGCCGAGCACGATCAGGGTGAACAGCCCGTAGCGCTCGGTGATGTGGCCGGGGTGCCACGGCGTGCCCACCCCGTTCCCGGCCCGTTCGGCCCAGGCGGGCACGAGCATCTCGCACAGCGCAAGCACGTAGAAGGCCCACAGGCCGGCCTGCTGGGGGAGGAACAGGCGCACCACCCAGCCGACCTGCAGGACGGCGATGCCCGCCGCATACCGCAGGGCGGCCGGCCTCCCCGCGGGGTCACCCGAGGCGGCCCGGAGCCACTGCGCCACCATGGCGATGCGCATCACGACGTACCCGATCGTCATGACGGTGAAGTTCCCGGTGGTGAACGCGCTCTCGACTCCGGCCGCGAGGATCAGGACACCGATGATCTGCACGAAGGTGAGGAGGCGGTAGAGCAGGTCGTCGACGTCGTAGGCCGAGGCGAACCACGTGAAGTTCACCCAGGCCCACCAGATGGCGAAGAACACCATGAGATAGCCGACGACAGCGGTGTGGAAGTGCCCGGCCAGGAGGGCGTCGTGGAGCTGGTCGGCGGCCTGCGAGACCGCCACCACGAAACAGAGGTCGAACAGGAGCTCGAGCGGGGTCGACGCCCGATGCTCCTCGTCGATGTCCCGCGGCCTCATCGGAAGCACCCGCAACCGCCGGCTCGTCATGCGGACGTGCCGTTCGTGACGGCTGTCCCCGGATCCGACATCGCCAGCATGGGCGGCAGTATCGCAGCGGAGCGAACTCCGGTTGATCACCGGCGGCTGCTTCGGGCGCGGGAAGGGCCCTAGAGCAAGCGCTACCCAGAACGTACGAAACCCCCTCGAGCCCAAGCTCTGAGGGGGTTTCGTGAGAAATCCCGGCGGCGACCTACTCTCCCAGGGGGCCTCCCCCCAAGTACCATCGGCGCGGGCGGGCTTAACTGCCGTGTTCGGAATGGGAACGGGTGTTTCCCCGCCGCCATGGCCACCGGAAATCTTGCACTCGGCGGGGCACGACCACCCGATCACGGGCAGGGCCACGTCTGAGGCTGCGTTTCCGCAGCCCCTGAGCGTTCCAAAGCGAGCACGAGCGAGTAGGTCTCCAAGCCCTCGGCCGATTAGTACCGGTCGGCTGAATGCATTGCTGCACTTACACCTCCGGCCTATCAACGTGGTCGTCTAGCCACGGGCCTTACCAGGTTAACCCTGTGGGAGATTTCATCTCGAAACGGGCTTCGCACTTAGATGCTTTCAGCGCTTATCCCACCCGTAGGTCGCAAACCAGCCGTGCCCTTGGCAGGACAACTGGCACACGAGAGCTACGTCCGTCCCGGTCCTCTCGTACTAGGGACAGCCTTTCTCAAATCTCCTACGGCTGCATCGGATAGGGACCGAACTGTCTCACGCATGTGATTCCCGCATTACTGCGGGCATAGACTATACCTCCACCCTATTTCTAGGGGCTGGCGTGTTATGGCTTCCGTAGGGGTCCACGGGCTGAGGTATCAGCCTGAAGAAGCCATCTCTTCGCTGTTGCTGGCGAAGAAGTCGTTACAGGGGCACAACACGCCCGTGCTACGTAGATGTCGCTCAACATCTACGGCGGATATCCGCTTCGTTTTCGAATAGTTTAGGGTTGCAAATGCATCTACTTGGCGTGCTAGTTGCAGGAACACTTCCGGATCTTTCACTCGATCCAGCTGAGGAATAATCGAAAGAGCTCGCCCGACATGCTCTCGCTTGAAGATCACGTAGGGCTCGACCTCCTGGAGAATCTGCAGAAGAAGAGGCCGGCTGGTGATCACGAGATCACTCATACCGGTCCCTCGATCTCGCAGGTACCCACCCCCACCAAGCAAGCACTGGATTCGCTCCAGACCTTGCCTCGCTGTTGTGGACTGCGAGAAAGAGATGGTGGTTCGGATGTAGTAACCGAACCGATACTCCTTCTGCTTGACGAGTTGGAAGTGAATACTCCCATCGCCATCCAAGAAACCTGCAATATAGGACGCCGTAGATACATCCATTGTGTTGGCCTTCCCTCGGTATTGCCCTGAACATAACGTTCGGTTGTTTCGTTCAGGGTTTCACCGATATGAGCCAGTAAACATCCAGGGATTACTCCCTGGAGACGCAGTGTGATCTACGTTCTAAACCCAGCTCGCGTACCGCTTTAATGGGCGAACAGCCCAACCCTTGGGACCGGCTTCAGCCCCAGGATGCGACGAGCCGACATCGAGGTGCCAAACCTTCCCGTCGATATGGACTCTTGGGGAAGATGAGCCTGTTATCCCCGGGGTACCTTTTATCCGTTGAGCAACGGCGCTTCCATAAGCAACCGCTGGATCACTATGCCCTGCTTTCGCACCTGCTCGACTTGTAGGTCTCGCAGTCAAGCTCCCTTTTGCCATTGCACTCGACAGCTGATTGCCAACCAGCCTGAGGGAACCTTTGGGCGCCTCCGTTACATTTTAGGAGGCGACCGCCCCAGTCAAACTACCCACCTGACGCTGTTCCTGATCCGGATCACGGACCGAGGTTAGAGTCCCGGCACTAAAAGGGTGGTATTTCAAGGTTGACTCCACACTGGCTAGCGCCAACGCTTCAAAGTCTCCCACCTATCCTACACAAATAGTACCAAAACTCAACATCAAGCTGTAGTAAAGGTCCACGGGGTCTTTCCGTCCTGATGCAGCTAACGAGCATCTTTACTCGTACTTCAATTTCGCCGGGTCTGTGGTTGAGACAGTAGGAAAGTCGTTACGCCATTCGTGCAGGTCGGAACTTACCCGACAAGGAATTTCGCTACCTTAGGCACGTTTGTTACTACTCAAAGCCGACGACACGTTCTCGCCGCTTGCTTTGAGCGGCTAGGTCATTTCTGCCTAGCTCCTCATGTCGCCATGAGGGTCGGACTGTATCTTCGTCCCTTGACCGACAGGTCCAATTTGGGAAACTGGTCCTCTACGTTGGTCAGAGAGCCCCACGTACAGTCTCTGAGGATCCTGCCAGTATTTAACCGACAGTTTCCTGCTGATTGTCCGCACCAGACGGATTTTCACTACCCACGCCGGCACCCTTAAGAAAGGGTGTGACTGACGTGAATGAGTACCGCTGGATACTCGGATGTCCCAGCATACAGTGGGGTTTTGTAACAGCCAGGTATTAAACTAACCGTTATAGTTACGGCCGCCGTTTACCGGGGCTTAGGTTCAGAGCTTCGTCCGAAGACTAACCCTTCCCCGTAACCTTCCGGCACCGGGCAGGCGTCAGAGCGTATACATCGTCTTACGACTTCGCACGCTCCTGTGTTTTTAGTAAACAGTCGCTTTCCCCAATTCTCTGCGGCCCCCTCAGGCGTCAGGACGCGAAGTCCATCACCCTATCGAGGCCCTCCTTCTCCCGAAGTTACGGAGGAATTTTGCCGAGTTCCTTAACCACAGTTCTCCCGATCGCCTTGGTATTCTCTACCCGCCCACCTGTGTTGGTTTGGGGTACGGGTACCGTGTCAGCTCGCTAGAAGTTTTTCTAGACAGCATAGAATCAGTGACTTCGCCTGGGATGGCTCGGCATCGCGTCTCAGGATTAACAGGATCCGGATTTGCCTAGATCCCTCCCTACACGCTTACCCCAGGACAACCAACGCCTGGGCTCACCTATCTTCCTGTGTCGCTCCTTTGCTGTCCGCCCCAGAGTTTGTCGGCTCGACCCGAAGGTCATCCCCTTAGTACCCCTGGCTTGGAATGGGCGCGGACACGGTAGTACTGGAATATCAACCAGTTGTGCATCGACTACGCCTCTCGGCCTCGCCTTAGCTCCCGACTTACCCTGGGAGGATTAGCCTTCCCCAGGAACCCTTGGGCTTACGGCGGAGGAGTTTCTCACTCCTCTCTCGCTACTCATACCAGCATTCGCACTCGACCACGCTCCACGACGGTTCACACCGCCGCTTCTCTGCAAGATCGACGCTCCCCTACCACTCCCGTCTATTGACGGAAATCCGCGGCTTCGGCTCTTGACTTGAGCCCCGTTACATTATCCGCGCAGGACCACTCGACCAGTGAGCTATTACGCACTCTTTTAAGGGTGGCTGCTTCTAAGCCAACCTCCTGGCTGTCTTTGCGTTCCCACATCGTTTTCCACTTAGTCAAGAATTTGGGGCCTTAGCCGGCGGTCTGGGCTGTTTCCCTTTCGACCAACGAAGCTCATCCCTCGTGGTCTCACTGCCGGGTTCTTGAGCATCGGCATTCGGAGTTTAGTTGGGGTCAGTAAGCTTGTAGGCCCCCTAGCCCATCCAGTGCTCTACCTCCGATGCTGAACACCCGACGCTGCACCTAAATGCATTTCGGGGAGAACCAGCTATCACCGAGTTTGATTGGCCTTTCACCCCTTGCCACAGGTCATCCCCCCAGTTTTCAACCTAGGTGGGTTCGGCCCTCCACGAAGTCTTACCTTCGCTTCAGCCTGCCCATGGCAAGCTCACTCGGCTTCGGGTCTACAGCATGCGACTCAACGCCCTATTCAGACTCGCTTTCGCTTCGGCTACCCATCGCTGGTTAACCTCGCCACACACCGTAACTCGCTGGCTCATTCTTCAAAAGGCACGCCATCACGGCTGACATCCACCATGTGTCACCAATCTCACCCGAAGGGATCATGGCAACGGTGGAGCAACGACGCTTTGACTGTTTGTAAGCCAACGGTTTCAGGTACTATTTCACTCCCCTCCCGGGGTACTTTTCACCTTTCCCTCACGGTACTAGTTCACTATCGGTCGCCTAAGAGTACTTAGCCTTACGAGATGGTCCTCGCAGATTCACGCCGGCTTTCCCGGATCCGGCGCTACTCGGGTGTTCAAGCGGAGTCCAATGCGTTTCGTGTACGGGACCATTACCCTCTTTGGTTCAGCTTTCCTGACTGATTCCACTAGACATCGGATTTGTAACTCCGTGACAGGTCTGGTGCCCCGTCTCTCGAATCCCACAACCCCATACCGGCAACGCCACCAGGCTTTACCACCGGCACGGTTTAGGCTCTTCCCGTTTCGCTCGCCGCTACTCAGGGAGTCACTGTTGTTTTCCTCTCCTCGGGTTACTTAGATGTTTCAATTCACCCGGTTCCCTCGCCCCGCCCTATACATTCAGGCGGGTGTAACACCTCATGACAGGTGTTGGGTTGCCCCATTCGGATATCCACGGATCGACGCTAGGTAGACAGCTTCCCGTGGCTTTTCGCAGTCGCCCACGTCCTTCTTCGGCTTTAGGCGCCAAGGCATTCACCGTTGGCTCTTTGTAGCTTGGAGAACAAAGATGCTCGTGCTCGCTTTGGAATTCTCAAGGGGCTGCACAGCGCACGCCGGGGTCAGGACTCCGTCACCACTCTCCGTCGAATAAGCCAAAACGAAGAGCAGCCGGAACAAACCGCCCGACCAGGGCACGCACGGGGTGAGCGGTCCCCGCCGGCACACGCATGACCTGAACACAGGGTTGAGCAACAGACGCCGACGACTCGAGGAGCTCCCGAAGGGCTCGACTCGCTTCGCAGGCATTGCCCCGCCCCGGGCTCAGACGAGCACCGAAGGGACATCACCGGGAACGACCCGAAGGGCCACTCCCTCAAAACGGAATAGTGAGAGTTCCGAACGCTTCCGCAGGGACCGATCCGTGAATGACGGGCTCCGACTCCTCGTATTCGCTACAAAAGCAGCTCCTACAAGGGTGTCAAAGGCGGCCATTCATCCGCCGGTATACGTGAGCGCCCGAGTAACCAGTGTTCAACTGGGTAGTGGTCAGCATCTATAGCTGACAGCACTCCTTAGAAAGGAGGTGATCCAGCCGCACCTTCCGGTACGGCTACCTTGTTACGACTTCACCCCAATCACCGATCCCACCTTCGACGGCTCCCTCCTAAAAGGTTGGGCCACCGGCTTCGGGTGTTACCGACTTTCGTGGTGTGACGGGCGGTGTGTACAAGGCCCGGGAACGTATTCACCCCGGCGTTGCTGATCCGGGATTACTAGCGACTCCGACTTCATGGAGTCGAGTTGCAGACTCCAATCCGAACTGAGACTGGCTTTTGGGATTGGCTCCCCCTCGCGGGATAGCAGCCCGTTGTACCAGCCATTGTAGCATGTGTGCAGCCCTGGACGTAAGGGGCATGATGACTTGACGTCGTCCCCACCTTCCTCCGAGTTGACCCCGGCAGTCTCCTACGAGTCCCCGGCATTACCCGCTGGCAACATAGGACAAGGGTTGCGCTCGTTGCGGGACTTAACCCAACATCTCACGACACGAGCTGACGACAGCCATGCACCACCTGTGTAAGGCCCCGAAGGACACCGTATCTCTACGGCTTTTCCCTACATGTCAAACCCAGGTAAGGTTCTTCGCGTTGCCTCGAATTAAGCCACATGCTCCGCCGCTTGTGCGGGCCCCCGTCAATTCCTTTGAGTTTTAGCCTTGCGGCCGTACTCCCCAGGCGGGGCACTTAATGCGTTAGCTGCGGCACGGAAACCGTTGAATAGTCCCCACACCTAGTGCCCAACGTTTACGGCGTGGACTACCAGGGTATCTAATCCTGTTCGCTCCCCACGCTTTCGCTCCTCAGCGTCAATGTCGGCCCAGACCACCGCCTTCGCTGCTGGTGTTCCTCCTGATATCTGCGCATTTCACCGCTACACCAGGAATTCCGTGGTCCCCTACCGAATTCTAGTCATGACAGTATCGAGTGGCGGCTCCAGGTTGAGCCTGGAGGTTTCACACCCGACTAATCAAACCGCCTACGAGCTCTTTACGCCCAATAAATCCGGACAACGCTTGCACCCTACGTATCACCGCGGCTGCTGGCACGTAGTTGGCCGGTGCTTCTTCTGCAGGTACCGTCACTATCGTCCCTGCTGAAAGGAGTTTACAACTCAGAAAGCCTTCGTCCTCCACGCGGCGTTGCTGCGTCAGGCTTTCGCCCATTGCGCAAGATTCCCCACTGCTGCCTCCCGTAGGAGTCTGGGCCGTGTCTCAGTCCCAGTGTGGCTGATCGTCCTCTCAGACCAGCTACCCGTCGATGCCTTGGTGGGCCGTTACCTCACCAACTAGCTGATAGGCCGCGAGCCCCTCCCGAAGCGGAATCCATTTCCTTATCAGATCATGCGGTCCGATAGGGATATCCGGTATTAGCACCGGTTTCCCGGTGTTGTCCCGGTCTTCGGGGCAGGTTGCTCACGTGCTACTCACCCGTTCGCCACTCGCTCTTCATCAGTATTGCTACCGAATGGAGCGCGTTCGACTTGCATGTGTTAGGCACGCCGCCAGCGTTCGTCCTGAGCCAGGATCAAACTCTCCATCGAGACTTACGTTCAGCCCGGTCCAAAAAGGGACAGGACCTCCCGAAAATCAGAGAGTCACCATAGTTTGACTCGAACTATTTGTGACCACAGACCTCTTCACCCGAGGGCTCCGAGGCCTGCGTAATGCTTAATTGACGTACAACCCATCCGTTTGAGTCCGGATGAATTGCCCGCACTGGCTTTTGGCTCTCACTATTCCGTTTTCAAGGAGCGACCGGGCACGCACCAGTCCAGCCGGTGTTGGTGCCGGGTGTGCCAAAGGACTATTCCGGACGAATTTCTTCGCCGGCGAGTCTCCTTCGACTGCCGGAGGGCCTTGGGAAGGCCGTTCCGACGGGAATGTCACGATAGCAGACGCGCGACGGAGCGTCAACGCGTCCTTTGGGCCCGCCACGCAGCGACGTGGCTGCCCTCCGGCCTCGAACACCGATCGTAGCGGGACACCCGTCGTCGCCGACGGATGCCCGCCCCGAGCGGTCCGGTTCCCTCCAGAGCACGTGGTGCGACACACCGGAGCGGTGGCATGCGGAAAGCCACCTGGCCTTCCGCATGCCACCCGGTGCTCGAAGCTCAACGGGCTTTCCGCCTCCGGCCCGTCGCCAACCAGGCCCTGGGAGGGTGCGCCACCTGCTGATGCCCTCGATCTACCGCATGTCACCACGATGCGATGCCAGAATGTTGCACTTCCGTTGTTGCACGGCCGTGACAGGGCAGTGACACCGCCGATGACGTCATTGCGCCTGCTCAGGGCACCTCTGCAGACGGATCAGGCCCGGGAGACCGACGGGTTGCCCGGCACCCAGAACCGCCAGCGCTTGTCGGTCGCCTCCTTGATGCCGATCCGGGGCCCGCGTCCGGGACGTCGGGGAGGCGGCGTCCCGTCGTCCAGCAGGCGGACGACGCCCACTGGGCCGGCGGTCACGGGGCGGGTTCGACCGCCGTCGGCCAGGAGGTCCACGCCGTTGTCGGCGCCGGTGATGCCCAGGGCCTGGCACAGCTTGGCCGGTCCGTTGCACAGATCGCGCTCCCGGCGGGCCGCCGTGCGGGCCTGCCACATCTCTTCCACGCCGGTGAGTGGTTCCAGGGCCCGGATCAGCACGGCGGCCGCCTCGCCCTCGGGTCCGCAGACCACGTTGGCACACCAATGCATGCCGTAGGTGAAATACACGTAGAGGTGTCCCGGCGGCCCGAACATCACCGCCGTGCGTGGCGTCAGCCCCCGGTAGGCGTGGGACGCGGCGTCGTTGGCCCCGTGGTACGCCTCGACCTCGACGATGCGCCCCGCCCGCGCGCCGCGGACGAGCACCTTGTTGAGCAGCCACGGGGCGAGCCGGACGGGGTCGCCCTGCAGGTCCGATCGCTCCACCGCGCCACCCTGACGCACCGCGACGACCAGGCGCCACCCCACGGCCGGCCACCCCGGGACGCGCGACCACGCACCGTGCAGGCGTCGCCGCCCGGAGTGCAGACGGCGCCCCGGATGAGGTCGCTCACATCGGGGTCGCTCAGGTCGGCGCGGGAGAACCCACCCGACGGGCCGCGTCCGGTCTGGAACCAGAGCCCTCGCCTCTTGTCGCCGAACGGACCCCACCGGCCCGGGGCGGCTCCCCCGCCCCTGCCGCCATCCGGCACAGCAGCGCCAGCTCGTCCACCATCGCGGTGGTCAGGCCCGGCAGGTCGGGCACGGCCGTGGCGCAGGCATTGATGCCGACGAAGAGCGACTCGCGATAGCTCTGCACCGTGATGTTGAGGGCGACGCCGTCGATCACCGGCCCGAGCGGGTACACGGAGAGGAGCTCCATGCCCGCGAAGTACAACGGGAAGTCCGGACCGGGGACGTTGGACACCATGAGGTTCCCCGGCCGGAGCTTGCGCAGCACGCCCGAACGCACGCCGAGCTGGATCATCGGCTTGACGACCGCGGGAGGCGCCGCCTCGGTCAGCGTGGTCGCCATCGGGGCGTAGCCAACGGCGCGCTCCTGCCCCTTGCAGGTGGCGCTCGCGGCGGTGACGGTACGCAAACGCTCCAGAGGCGTCTTCTTGTCGTTGGCCAGCGGCACGAACATGGCTGAGAGGTGGTTGCCCAGCGCCGCACCGCCCTTGGTGCGGCGCACCGACACGGGGACGACGGCCACCAGTGGGCTCTCGACATCCTGATCGTGCGCGGCCAGGTGCGATCGCAGCGCCCCCGAGCACACGGCGAGGACGACGTCGTTGATCGTCGAGCCGAAGCGGGTCTTGAGCGCGCGGACCTTCGCCATGTCCAGCTCGGCAAAGGACACCGACCGGTCGGCGCCGACCGGTGACTCGAACGTGTCGGGCGCCCCCAGCGGGATCGACACCGGGCCGAGGCGGTCATCGACGGCGCAACGGGCGAGCCGCACGGCCGTACGGCCGACTTCACGTGCGGCGCGCAGACCCCGGAGGGGACTGCGCACGAAGGTCGGGAACGCATCGGTCATCAACCGCGTCTGCGAGGGCAGCCGGGCCGGGACCCAGGGCGGGCCGGGCTCCGTGACGGCACTGCCCTCCGCTGTCAGGTCGAGGAGTTTGGCCAGCATCTCGGCGCCGGCGACGCCGTCGATGACCGAGTGATGCACTTTGGCGATGAGCCCGACCCTGCCGTCGGCCAGACCCTCGACGACATGCATCTCCCACGGCGGCTGCTCCGGCGTGAGAGGACGCCCCATCACCTGGGCCACCTTGGCCCGGAACTCGGCGTCGCCTCCGGGGGCGGGCAGGGCGACGCGGTGCAGATGGTTCGCCAGATCGAAGTCCGGGTCGTCCACCCAGCGTGGGTGGTCCAGCCCGAGCGGCACCGCCATGAGCCGGCGGCGGAACGGTTGGAGAGTGGGGATCCGCGTCTGCAGCACGCCGGTCACGCGATCGAAGGTGTAGCCCTCGGGGAGCGACGAGGGATCGAACAGACAGACATAGGCGATCTCCATCGGTGTCTCCGGAGTGTCGGAGTAGATGAACATCGGGTCGATTCCGGTCATTCGCTGCATGTGTGCATCTCCACGAGGTGAGGGCATCCGATGGGCTCGACGCGGACACCCGAGCCGCCGCAGATCCCGCCCTCCCCCTCGTACCCTCGGGGGCGGATTCCAGCGCACGTCGTCGACTCGGGGTTCCTCGTCGCAGTGGCGATGCCTACAGCCTTTACCCTGTCCGCGGCCGGCACAACCACTTGACGGAATCTTTATGTGGCGTTCACCTGGGGGTTACCTGACATGGGGGGTGGGCCACGGAACCGCCACGTCTCCACCAGAGTTCACGAGGTGCAGCTCGCCTCTCACCCGGTTCCCTGCGGCCGCCACCGGGCCAGTCGCGTCCGGTCGACCTCGCGCCGCCGGACAAATCGCTCGGCCTGTTCGGCGACTGGTCCCGGACCGGCCCCGCCCGGGGTCCGCCGGCGTGTCACCGCCACACCCGGTTCCAGCAGCTCCACCGCGGTCTCGCCCAAATCGGGGTGGGCCGCGACCAGTTCGACCAAGGGCACGTGGCGCTCGATCGACTCACGCACGAGGCCACCGATCAGCGCGTGGGCCTGGCGGAAGGGCATGCCCTGCTCGACGAGCATCTCGGCCAGGTCGATGGCCGAGGCCGCGGGACCATCGGCGGCCGTTTGCATGCGCTCCTCGTTCCACGATGCGGTCTCGTAGACGCCGCGCAACGCAATGAGGGCCCGCGACACCTGCAGCACGGCGTCGAAGATCGGCTCCTTGTCCTCCTGGAGGTCGCGGTTGTACGCCAGCGGGAGTCCCTTGAGGGTCACCAGCATCGCAGTGAGATGGCCGATGAGACGACCCGACTTCCCCCGGGCCAGCTCCGCCACGTCGGGGTTCTTCTTCTGCGGCAGCATCGAGCTGCCGGTGGCGTACGCGTCGTCGAGCGTGCAGAAGCCGAACTCCTCGGTCGACCACAGCACGATCTCCTCGCCCATGCGCGACAGGTGCACGCCCAGGAGCGCGATGTCGAAGAGGGACTCGGCGACGAAATCACGATCGGACACCGCGTCGAGAGAGTTCTCGAAGCGACTGTGGAACCCGAGCTCGGCCGCCACGTAGTCGGGGTCGAGCGGAAGTGACGAGCCGGCCAGCGCTCCCGCGCCGAGGGGCGAGATGTTGAGACGATCGACCGTCGTGACGAGGCGGTCGACGTCACGGGCCAGGGCCCACCCGTGGGCCAGCAGGTGGTGGGCCAGCAACACCGGCTGGGCCCGCTGCATGTGGGTGTAGCCGGGGAGGTAGACGTCGGCCGCCTCGCGGGCCCGCTGGGCCAGCACGTCCTGCAAGGCCATGATCTCGTCGGCCACGCCGAGGAGCGAGCGGCGGCACCACAGGCGCAGAGCAGTGGCGACCTGGTCGTTGCGGCTCCGCCCGGTGTGGAGCTTGGCCCCGACATCGCCCACCAGCTCGGTGACCCGCCGCTCGATGGCGGTGTGGACGTCCTCGTCGCCGGGGGCGAACACGAACTCCCCTGTCGTGAACTCCTCTTCGACGATGTCGAGCGTCTCCACCAGTGTGGTCACCTCGCTGTCGCTGAGGATGCCCGCCTTGCCGAGGCCTTTCACGTGCGCCCGCGAGCCAGCCAGGTCGTCATGGGCGAGCATCCGGTCGAAGGGCAGGCTGACGGTGAACGCCGCCACGGCGTCTGCCATGCCGGTCGAGATGCGACCCTCCCAGAGCGTCAATGCTCTCCCCTCACTTCTCCTGCCTCCGCCGGCCGCGTCGACTGGGCGCCCGCCTGCGCCCCCGGCCCCTGCCGGGCCGACCACGTGGCGACCCCGAGGCCCCACAGGCGGACGAATCCCTCGGCATCAGCGTGCCGGAAGCTGTCCGACGCATCGTAGGTCGCCAGGTCGTGGTCGTAGAGCGCGACCGGGCTGCGCCGCCCCACGACGGCACAGGTGCCCGGCGCCGCGAACCGCAGCCGCACCTCGCCGGTCACGTGGCGTTGGCTCTCGGTCATGAAGGCCTGCAGGGCGCTGCGCAGAGGCGAGTACCACAGGCCGTCGTAGACGAGCTCGGCCCAACGCGGCTCGAGGCGCGCCTTCTCGTGGTGCACGTCCCGCTCCAGGGTCAGGTCCTCGAGGTCGGCGTGCGCCAGTATCAGGGCCAAGGCGGCCGGACACTCGTAGACCTCGCGGCTCTTGATGCCGACCCGGCGGTTCTCCACCATGTCGAGCCGCCCGAAACCCCGGCTGCCGGCAACCTGGCCCAGCCGGCTGATGAGGTCGTACGGGCCGAGGGCCGTGCCGTCGAGGCTGACGGGCACGCCGGCCTCGAAGCCCACGATGACCTCGACGGGGTCGGTCTCGGTGACCCGCGTCAAGCGTGTAGACGTCGTCGGGCGCGGGCGCCCACGGGTCTTCGATCGCTCCGCACTCGATGGCCTTGCCCCACAGGTTGTCGTCGATGGAGTACAGCTTCTCCTTGGTGACGGTGATCGGGATGTCCCACTTGGCCGCCAGCTCGACGCAGTCCTCGCGGGTCAGGCCCCAGACCGCGGGCCGGCGCGTAGATGCCCAGGTCCGGCGCCAGTGCGCGGACGCCGACCTCGAAGCGCACCTGGTCGTTCCCCTTGCCCGTGCAGCCGTGCGCCACGGCCGTGGCCCCGTGCTGGCGAGCCTGGGCCACAAGGTGGCGCACGATCACCGGCCGCGACAGGGCGGACACCAGCGGGTACTTGCCCTCGTAACGGGCGTTGGCCTGCAGGGCCGGCACGCAGAACTGTTCGGCCATCTCGTGGCGGGCGTCGACGACCACGGCCTCGAGCGCCCCGGCGGCCAGGGCCCGGGCCCGGATGGCGTCCCAGTCCTCGCCGCCGCGGTCGGCCGATTGTCCGACGTCGACCGCCACCGCCACCACCTCGACGCCCTCGTGCTCAATGAGCCAGCGCACGGCGACGGACGTATCGAGGCCACCGCTGTACGCCAGTACCACCCGATCAGGCATGTTCAGTCCTCTTCCTTCCCATTCGATGCGAACGTGTTGTCAGGAGCAATGCCTGCGACGTCGCGCAGGCGGTCGGCCATCGTGCCGCCTCCGACCTTCTCCTCGACGACGACCAGCACCGTGTCGTCGCCGGCGACCGTGCCCACGACCTCTTCGAGCCCGCTGCGATCGAGCGCGGAGCCGACCACGTGGGCCGACCCCGGCGGCGTGCGCAACACCACGAGGTTCCCCGAATGGGCCACCTCCACGACCCATTCGCCGAGCACGCGCCGCAGGTGGTCCTCCGGAGCGATCTGGTGGGCCGGGAGCTCGGGCAGGGCGTAGGCCGTCTCGCCCCCGGGCAGGCGTACCTTCACCGCTCCGAGGTCCTCGAGATCGCGCGACACCGTCGTCTGCGTCGCCTCGATCCCCTGGTCGGCCAGCAGCAGCACCAGCTGCGCCTGGCTCGTGACCGGTTGGGTCTCCAGCAACTTGGTGATGCGGTGCTGGCGCTGGTTCTTCGTGAGTCGGCTCGGTGCCTGTCCGCTCACGTCGACCCCTCGACCACCCAGGCCAGCACGCCCCGCATGGCCGTGCGCCGGTGGGTCGCCTGCCGCCAGACCAATGAGCGCGGGCCCTCGAGCACGTCGTCGGTGATCTCCTCGCCGCGATGTGCCGGCAGGCAGTGCAGGACGATGGCGTCGGCCGCCGCCTGCTCGACCAGGTCCCGGTCCACGGTGAAGCCGGCGAAGGCGGCCAGGCGGGCGGCACGCTCTTCCTCTTGACCCATGCTCGTCCACACGTCCGTGTAGAGGACGTCGGCGTCCTTGGCCGCAGTGCCCGGGTCGTCGGTCACCTGGACGGTCCCGCCCCGCCCCACGCGGTCCCCCAATGCCTGCAGCTCGGCCAGCTCGTCGCCGGAGAACGTGTAGCCGGCCGGGGTGGCGAAGCGGACCTCCATGCCCTCGAGCATCCCGCCCTTGGCCAACGAGCGCGCCATGTTGTTGGCGTCACCGACGTAGGTCAAGCGTGCGGCCGGCGAGCGGACCCAGCGCCTCGCGCATGGTGAGCACGTCGGCCACCACCTGGCACGGGTGGGCGGTGTCGCAGAGCAGGTTCACCACCGGGACGTCGAAGCCGCTCCGCTCCAGCGCGCCCGCCATCCGCACGAGCATGGAGTGCTCGAACACCCGGGCGCACAGCACGCTGTGGTAGCAGCCCGAGCGTGCGGGCGACGTCCTCCGCCGTCTCCCGCTCATCGAGCCCGACCTCGGTCGCCCGGATGTAGACGGGGTGCCCACCCAGGTCGACCACCGCCATTTCGGTGGAGTTGCGGGTCCGCGCCGAGGGCTTCTGGAAGAGCAGCGCCACACCGTGGCCCGCCAACGGGGGGTCGCCGGACGGATTGAGGGCCAGCCCCAGCAGATGCTCCCAGGCGTCGGGGTCGAGGTCGTCGAGGTCGAAGAAGTTGCGCATGTGCCGTGTCCTCTCCCCTACCCCGGCCCGTCGTTCTCGGCCCGCGCCACGGTGAGGGCCTCGCCGAGGATCCCCAGCGCCGTGTCGATCTCGTCATCGCGCACCAGCAGCGGCGGGGCCACGCGGATGGCGTCGGGCCGCACCGGGTTGACCAGGAGGCCATGCGCCAGGGCCCAGGCCGCCGCCTCCTTGGCCACCGGCGCATGCAGCTGGGCCGCCAGGAGCAGGCCCGCTCCGCGCACCGAGTCGACGCCGGGCAGCGTGGCCAGCCCGGCGCTCAGCCTGGCGCCACCGTCGCGAGCGCGGCGGCAGACATCCTCGGACTCCATCACGGCGAGCGTCGCCTTGACCGCGGCCAGAGCCAGGGGCTGTCCTCCGAAGGTCGACCCGTGGTCACCCGGCCCGAACGCGGCGGCCACTTCGGCCCGAGCCCAGCAGGCCCCGACCGGCATGCCGTTGCCCAGCGCCTTGGCCATCGTCACCACGTCGGGCTCGAGACCCTGAGCCTGGAAGGCGAACCAGTGGCCCGTGCGGCCGAGGCCCGTCTGCACCTCGTCGAGCATGAGGAGCGCGTTGCGCTCGGTGCACAGCGACCGCACCGCACCCAGGTAGTCCGAGCTGGGAACCACGACGCCGCCCTTCACCCTGGAGCGGCTCCATGAGGACGGCGGCCACCGTGTCGCGGGTCGAGCGCCTTGTCCAGTGCGGCGACGTCGTCGTAAGGGACGTGCACGAAGCCCTCGGGCAGCTGGACGGAACGGCGCCTGCTTCTCCGGCTGACCGGTAGCGGTGAGCGTGGCCAGTGTGCGTCCGTGGAACGCGTTGTCGGCGCTGATCACGACGTGGCGGCCGGGCCCCGCCCAACGACGGGCCAGCTTCAGGGCGCACTCGTTGGCCTCGGCTCCCGAGTTCGCGAAGAAGACCTGGCCGCCGGCCTGGCCGGTGCCGCCGTTGACAAGGCGATCGATGGTGCGGGCCACCTCGGGGGCCAGCGTGTTGCCGTAGAGGTTCGACACGTGGCTGAGCGTGCGCGCCTGCTCGGCCACGGCGTCGGCGACCGCCGGGTGGGCGTGGCCCAGCGAGACCACCGCCAGGCCGGTGATGAAGTCGAGGTACTCGGTGCCGTCGGCGTCGAAGAGCACCGTGCCCCGGCCCCGTACGAAGGTGACGGGCGGATCGGCATAGGTGCGCATGAGGGACGCGCGCTCGGAAGGGGTGTCGGCCATGACGTCGGGCTCGTTCACGGCAGCACCATGGTGCCGACACCCGAGTCGGTGAAGAGCTCGAGCAGCAAGGCGTGGGGGACACGTCCGTCCAGGATGTGCGCCTGGCCGACCCCGGCCCGGACGGCGTCGACGCAGGCTTCCACCTTGGGGATCATGCCGCCCTGCACTCCCCCATCACGGACGATCTCGTCGATCACCGCGGCGGACGCCTGGTGAATCACCGTCGACGGATCGTCGGCCACGACCCGGAGGCCCTCAATGTCGGTCAGGAAGATCAGCTTCTCGGCGCTGAGCGCCTCGGCCAGCGCGCCGGCCACCGTGTCGGCGTTGATGTTGTAGGCCTGACCCGCCTCGTCGGCCCCGATCGTGGCCACGACGGGGATCAGCCCCTCGGCCAGCAGCCGTTCGAGCATGATCGGGTCCACGAGCGACACGTTGCCGACAAAGCCGAGGTCCGCCTGCCGCGGGGCGGCCGTAATGAGGTTGGCATCTTCACCGGACAGCCCCACGGCGATCGGACCGTGCACGTTGATGGCCGAGACGATGTCGCGGTTGACCTTGCCGACCAGCACCATGCGGGCGATGTCGAGCGTGTCGGCGTCAGTGACCCGGAGCCCGTTGCGGAACTCCGCCTCCTTGCCGAGCCGTCGCATCAGCTCGCCGATCTGGGGGCCCCCACCGTGCACCACGACGGGGAGCATGCCGACGGCGCGCATGAGGACGACGTCCTCGGCGAACGAAGCCAGTGCGTCTCCGGGATCCGCCGCGTCGCCGTCGGACGGCGTGCAGCGCGTTGCCGCCGTACTTGACGACGACGATCTTCTCCCAGAAGCGGCGGATGTAGGGCAACGCCTCCACCAGCACGGAGGCCGTCTTGGCCGCCGCCGCCTTCTGGGCCCGGGTGACCTTGGGCGGCACGCTCGGGGCCTCGCGGGCCGTCACGACGTCGTCCGGTTCTCGTCGATGTAGCCGTAGCCGAGATCGGTCCCGAGGACGACCGACTCGCCCGAGCCGAGACCGAGATCGCACTCGAGCACGATGTGGCGGCCTGCCATGTGGGCGGCGACTGCGGCGGCGTCGTGGGGGACGCCCACGCCGCCCGCACACACCACGGTGCTGCCGTAGGCGAGCAACACCCGGTCGATGTCGAAGGGTGTCCCGGCCGAGCCGAGCTCGGAGATGATGCGCCCCCAGTAGGGGTCCTCGCCGAACAGTGAGCACTGCACGAGCATGGAGTCGGCCACCTTGCGAGCCGCCACGTGTGCCGCCTCATCGCTCACCGCTCCCCGCACGTGGACGTGTGCGACCTTGGTCGCCCCTTCAGCGTCATCGACCATCTGCTCGGCGAGCGACCGGCAGGCCTCGAAGAGGGCTGCGGTGAGCGCAGCCGGAGAGGGACTGGCGCCCAACCCGTTGGCCAGCACCAGCACGGTGTCATTGGTGGAGGTGCACCCGTCGACCGTGATGGTGTTGAACGAAGCGGCGACGGCCTCCCGGAGAGCCGTCTGCAGGGTGGCCGCGTCGACGGCGGCGTCCGTCGTGCAGAGGGCGAGCATCGTGGCCATGTTCGGCGCCAACATGGCGGCGCCTTTGGCCATGCCGCCCACGGTGAACCCGTCGCCGGCCACGACGACCTCCTTGGGCACGGTATCCGTTGTCATGATGGCCTTGGCGGCCTCGGCCGCCGACTCCGGTCGACCGGTGCGCGCCATCACGATCGGCTCGATCTCCGGCATGACAGTGTCGATGGGGAACGGAATACCGATGAGGCCTGTCTGGCAGATCAGGATCTCCTCGGCGATCGCTCCGATGTCACCGGCCACCGCCGTGCACAGACGTTCGGCGGCTTCCCGCCCGGGGACCCCGGTGGCGGCGTTGGCGTTGCCCGAGGTCAGGATCACACCAGCGGCCCTGCCGCCGGTTGCGGCGAGGTGGGCCCGACTGACCTGGACCGGCGCGGCGGCCGCCAGGTTTGAAGTGAAGACACCCGCGGCGGGCACGGCCCGCCCGTCGGCGGTGGCCACGACGGCGACGTCGTGGGCCTTGGCGGCCTTGATGCCGGCGTAACCACCGACGGCGACGAAGCCCTGCGGCGCGTTGACGCTCACGGGTAGACCCCGGCGATCGGCAACCCCATGGTCTCGGACAGCCCGAGCGCGGCATTGGCGCACTGAATGCCCTGGCCGGACGCGCCCTTCACGAGGTTGTCGAGAGCGCAGAAGCTGATCGCCCAACCAGTACGTGGGTCCACACGCGCCGTGACGTGGGCGACGTTGGAACCCGCCGTGGCCTTGGTCGAGGGAGGGTTGTCGGTCACGACGACGAACGGCTCGGCATCGTAGGCGTCGTGCAGTGCGGCCATGACGGATTGCGTCGTGGGCGTGGTCCCCGCAGTGGGCCGGGCGTAACAGGTGGCAAGGATGCCCCGCGTCATCGGCACGAGGTGCGGGGTGAAGATGACCTGCCCGCCGATGATCTGCTCCATCTCGGGCGTGTGGCGGTGGCTGAGCAACCCGTAGGCGGTGAAGTCCTCGTCGACGGTCCCGAAGTGCAGTGATTCCTTCAGACCGCGGCCGGCGCCCGAGACGCCCGAGGCGGCGTCGACGACGATCCCGGTCGGCTCCACCAGGCCGCGGCGGACCAGGGGCGCCAGGGCCAGCCCGGCCGCTGTCGGGTAGCAACCGGCGGCCGCCACGAGGGTCGCTCCGGCCAGGCCGTCGCGGAAGAGCTCTGGCAGCCCGTAGACGGCGTCGGCCAGCAGCTCCGGCGCATTGTGCTCTTCGCCGTACCACTGCGGGTAGAGGGCGGCATCCTTCAGGCGAAAGTCGGCGGCCAGGTCCACGACCAGACCCACCCGTCCCCGGAGCTCGGGGATGATCCGCTGGGACTCGCCGTGGGGCAAACCGCAGAACACGAGGTCGAGGCCGTCGAAACGCGCCGGGTCGCCCTCCTCGTAGACCAGGCCGGGATAGGCGGCGGCGAGCGACGGCGTGTGGGTGCCCACTGCCTGGGCGGCATGGGAGTGCGCCGTGGCGACGGCCACGTCGAACTCCGGATGGCCGGCGAGCAGGCGGAGCAGTTCCGATCCGGTGTACCCGGACGCCCCGAGAATCCCTACCTTCATCGCATGAGTATACACTCCTCTGCATACTCATGCGAAGCCGTCCACCCGGGAGGGTGCGCGGGGGCGCCCGCAGGCACGTGCAGGCTCCCTGGACGAGCATGTCTGGGGTTCGACCAGCGCCATGATGGACGGATCATGTTCTTCAACCCTCGCCGGCGGTCGGCGTTCCCGACGGCGGACTGAGCGGTGCGCGTCGCCGAGGTGGTCGTGCCAGCAGTGGTGATGGCTGTTCTTGGTGGCCCTACCGGCGCCCTGTACCTGCTGTGCGCAGGTGTCGTGAAGCTCCGCCGCCGGGCGCAACGACCTCGGCTCGGTCGTCCTTCTTAGAGGTCCTCGGAGATACCTGACCCGTCGGGTTTCTCGTCCCAACGGGCTCGTTCGGTGACCACGACGCCGCCGTCAGCCGTCCAGGCGCTTCTGCCAGAAGTGACCCTGCCCCGCCACCTCGAAGCCCATCATGTCGTTCACGGCGATCATCGGCGCATTGACCGCCGCATTGTCGGTGACGATGAGACGGACGTCGGGCGCGTGCCGTGCCAGTGCGTCGAGGTTGGCGAGTTTGACCGCCAGCCCGAGACGGTGGCCGCGATGCTCGGGGTGCACCACGGTCAGCATCTGCCAGGCCTGTGCCGGAGCGTCGGCTCCGAGCAGCAGCTCGGTGCAGGCGACGAGCCGGCCCGAGGAGCGGTGTTCTGCCGCGGCAACCAGGAACCGCGCCTTCCGGGCGATCCGCAGCGCGTCGTTCTCCCGTACCCGCTCGGCGTCCCAGACCTCCTCTTCATGGCCTTCGTCGCCGTGGGGCTCGTCGGTCGACATCGACTTGAACAAGGTGCACTGGTCCTCGACGTAGCGCGCCGGCCAGGGAGCCTCGAAGGTCACCACGCGATAGGCGGAGGCATCACGCGCTCGTGCGACTTCGGCGCGCAGCTCCCGCAGGCGTCCGGGGTCAACCGGGAGCCTGAGGAGGCGGGTGTTCCCGGCGAGGGTGGCCGCGAAACCGACCATCGGCGCGAACGACAGCGAGGCGTGGTCGGCAGCACGGGCGAGCGGCACGTCAACGATGGAGTTGAGCACGTGACGCCCGTCGGCTCGTGCATGCTCGCTCATGCCTTCGACGATGGCCGTCCCGACGCCGCGGCGACGCGAGGCCGGGTGGACCGCGACGGTGACCTCGGCGCTGCGTACGTTGTCGCGCAGCGGCAGCTCCATCATGGCAACGCCGAGGATCGACCCACCGGACTCCCGGGCCGCCAAGAGGTCGTAGCGTTCACCAGCACTGCGGAACCGGGCGAAGGCGCGGATATCCGACAAGGTGAAGCCCGTCAGATCCGGCCAGAGGTCCTTGTCGCTGGCGCGTAGAACAGCGGCCCATTCCTCCAACTCGGCATCATCCGACGGGTCGACCGGGCGTACCTCCACCAGACCACCTTGCCACGGTGGAGATGGGCTCAGCGCAGGACGGCGCCGAACTCCGTTGCGACCGCATCGATGCAACGAGCCCGCAGCGCACCCACCTCTTCGTCCGTCAGAGTGCGGTCGTCCGCGCAGAACCGCAGTCGGTAGGCGAGGCTGCGCGCTCCCTCGTCGATACCGGTCCCCCGGTAGACGTCGAACAGGTGGACTGATTCGAGGAGATCCCCGCTGGCAACCCGGAGCGCATCGGCCACCGCATCGGCCGGATGGCGATCCTCCACCACGAAGGCCAGGTCGATGTCCGAAGACGGGAACCGGCTGACTGCCCCACCCGCGATGATGCGGCGAGGTACCTTCGCTTCGTCGAACAGCAGGCCCAGGTCGACCTCGAGCCAGCCGATCCGTCGGGCCACGCTGCCGCCGCCCGACGTACGGGTCAGGTCGAACCGTGTCGCCACTGCCGGGTCGATCTCCCCCACCGCGCCGATGGTGACCTCGTCCAAGCTGCCGGCACGAGCCATGAGATGCGCCGAACGGCTCGGGTGCAGGCCGGGCAGTGGCGGCGCGCCGTCACCCGGGGGGATCAGGCGCACCCCATCGAGTCGGAGCGCATCCACCATCACGTGCCAGGCGGCAACCGCGGTCCACAGCGTCGTCCTCACCGAGAGCGAACACCGCCGAGAGAAGCTCGCGCTCGCCCGGGAGCTCCGCCCGCTCGGCGCCGCCCGCCCCGCTCCGCTCGACAACCCGCGCCAAGCCTGCGCCGGGGTGCGAGAAGACCACACCCACCTCGAACAGCCGCACATCGGGTTGCCGCCGGCTGGTGTTGTAGGCCACCGCGCCGAGAAGGCCCGGCAGCAGAGAGCGGCGCAGGAATGGTTTCTCGGCGTCGAGTGGATTGGACACCAGCACGGCCGGCCCGGTGAGATCCACGTCGTCGTGCGCGGCGGCCGACACGAAGGTGTCTGTCCAGCCCTCCGAGACGCCCAAACCACGCAACACGTCCTTGATCTCACGCCGGGAGCGCTGCAGTGCCGTCAGCCCACCGGGCTGCGGCCACGTCGGGACGCGACGGGGCACATTGGAGTAGCCGAACGTGCGGGCGATCTCCTCAATGACGTCGTCGACGCCGTACGGCTCGGTCCGGACGTCGGGGCGATTCGTCGGCACCTGCACGGTGAGGACGCCGTCGTCCGTGTCGCGCTCCTGCTCCAGCACCGTGAAGCCGATCGGCTCAATGTGGCGAGCGATCTCGGCGGGCGTGAGCGCCACGCCGATCTGCCTGTGCACCCGGGCGATCGGCACTGAGACGACGAACGGTTCCGGCACCTCGCCGCGCACGTCGAGCATGCCGTCGGCCACCTCGAGCCCGGGCACGCTCTCCGCCAGCAGCTGGCAGAAGCGCCGCACCGACGGCTCGATCACCCACGGGTCGACGCCACGCTCGAAGCGCGCCGAGGCTTCGGTACGGAGACCGAGTCGCTTGGACGTGCGGGCGATCGCCATGGGGGTGAAGTAGGCGGCCTCGAGCAGGACCTCGGTCGTGGTCTCGGCGATCTCAGACGAGGCGCCGCCCATGATCCCGCCGATGCCGACCGGGTTGCCCTCGGCGTCACAGATGAGACAGTCCTCGCCGGTGTCGCCCAGGCTCCGTCCCTGCTGGCCCACCGTGCGCCGCACGCCGTCGAGTGTCTCGACGATCTCGCCCGGCCGGGCCCGCCGAACGGTCAGCCCGCGTCCCGGAAGGAGCGAAAGGTCGTAGGGGTGAGTGGGCTGGCCGAGCTCGAGCATGACGTAGTTCGACGCATCGACGACGTTGTTGATCGGGCGCATGCCGGCCAGGAGCAGTCGCTGGGCGATCCAACCCGGAGAAGGTGCGACGGTCACGCCACGCAGGACGGACACCGTGAGGCGGGGGCAGAGGTCGGCCGAGTCCACCGAAGCGCTGGCCGCCTCCGCCACGGGCCGGCCGCTCGCGTCCGGTTCGGGCGGCTCGGGGAGCGTGAAGGGCAGCTCCAGGCGGCCCGCCAGGTCGCGGGCGATCCCCGAGATGCACCACGCGTCGGGACGGTTGCCCTCCACCGCGATGTCGAAGACGGTGTCGACCCGCAACCCGAGAGCCGCCATGATCGGCGTGCCCGGCTCGCCCGGCGACTCGTCACCGAGGATCAAGAGGCCTGCGCTGTCGTCGGAGAGACCGAGCTCCTTGCCCGAGCACAACATGCCGTGCGACATCACGCCGCGCAGGGGGCGGGCGGCGATCTCGAAGCCACCCGGCAGAATCGCCCCGACCGGCGCCAGCGGCACCCTGTCCCCCACGGCGAAGTTGGTGGCGCCGCACACGATCTCGAGCGGCTCGGCTCCGCCCCCGTCGACGACGGTGAGGCGGATCTTGTCGGCGCCTTTGATCGGACGGATCTCGAGCACCCGTCCGACCACCACGTCGCCCAGACCCTCGCCGACGTGCTCGATGGCCTCGACCACCAGACCGAGGTCGTCCAGCGCGTCACGGAGCACCCCGACATCGTCGGGGAACGGGGCGAAATCACGGAGCCAACTGAGTGGAGCGCGCACGGGGGACTTTCTCGTTGTGGGCGAGGTCAGAACTGCGACAGGAAGCGGATGTCGTTCTCCAAGAAGGAGCGCATGTCGGGAATGGCGTGACGCATCTGCGCCAGCCGGTCGATGCCGAATCCGAAGGCAAAGCCCGACCAGATGTCGGCGTCGATTCCCACTGCGGCAAAGACGGCGGGGTCGACCATGCCGCAACCTCCGAGCTCGATCCAGCCGGTCTGCGAGCAGGTACGGCACCCCTCGCCGAGGCAGACGGTGCAGGTGATCTCGTACTCGGCCGACGGTTCGGTGAAGGGGAAGTAGGCCGGACGCAGGCGTGAGCGCATTCCCGGCCCGAAGTAGGCCTCCGTGAAGGCCTGAATGGTGCCGGCGAGGTCACCGAAGGTGATGCCCCGGTCGACCACCAGGCCCTCGATCTGGTTGAACACGGGAAGATGGCGGGCATCAGGCGTGTCGAGCCGGAAGCACTTGCCCGGCATGACGGCGTGGATCGGCAGGGAGTCGTCGCGCACCGCCGCCTCCATCAGGTGGATCTGCACCGGCGACGTGTGCGTGCGCAGCAGCACTGTCTCAGGCTCGCCCACATCGAGGTACATGGTGTCGTACATGCCGCGCGCCGGATGTGCCGGAGGGATGTTCAGCGCTTCGAAGTTGTACCAGTCGGTCTCCGCCTCAGGTCCCTCGGCCACGGTGAACCCCATCCCAACGAAGACGTCCTCGAGTTCGGCCCGTGCCCGCGTCGCGGGATGCAGGTGCCCGCGTGCCGGCGCCGTGCGCACCTGGTCCGGGATGACCTCGGTCAGGTCCAGGCGGTCGGCGCGCAGCGCCTCGGCGCGCTCGGACTCCTGCAGTTCGGCGCGGCGCGCCTCCAGCAGAGCCTTGAGCTGTGCCTGTGCCTCACCGATGCGGCGGCCGGCGACCTTGCGAGCCTCGGGTTCGAGGCCGCCCAGGGCGCGGTGAGCCCGATTCAGCGGCGAGCGCTTGCCCAGCAACTCGGTATCGACCTGGCCGAGGGCCTCGGTCGAGGCCGCGGTCTCGATGGCTCGCGCGCCGTCGGCCGTGATGCCGTCGATATCGAGTTCCATGTTGTCGGTTGCCATGTCGCCGAACGTCCTGTCGTCAGTCACCGTCTCGCGCCGGACCGCCGTCCGAGATGCTACGTGGCGCGGCACCGCCCCCTCGGCGTTGACGGAACGCCTCGAAGCACACCACGGCGCAGGCCACACCCACGTTGAGTGATTCGGCCCGACCCGCCATCGGAATGGCCAGGCTGCCGGAAAGGGCGCCGGCCAGCGCCGGATCGAGCCCGGAGGACTCGTTGCCCAGGAACACGGCCGAGGGCGCGGACCAGTCGAGCCCGGCGTAGTCCTCGCCGTCCCGCACCACGGTGGCCAGTGTGCGGAAACCGGCGGCGGCGAGCTCGGCGGCGAGGGCGCGCGGGTCGGGCCGCACGGCGAGGGGCACATGAAAGAGCGAGCCGGCCGACGAACGCACCGTCTTGGGGTTGTAAGGGTCGACGGAATCGCCGGCGAACACCGCCAGCGTCGAGCCCGAGGCGTCCGCCGCCCGCAGGACCGTGCCGGCGTTCCCGGGGTCCCGCACGTCGACCAGGACCACGATCAGCGCGCCCGGGCGGGCCGACCAGGGTTCAGAGCCGGCCGGTGGTTCCGCGAGCACGGGCAGCACGGCGAGCACCGGCTGAGGCGTGACGGTGTCGGCCACCCGCTCCAGGACGCCGGCGGCGAGCGGGAACACCCGGACGCCGCCCGCCTCGGCGCGGCGGCACACTTCTTGTACGGCCCGGTCGTCGTCACCGTCGGGCGAGACGTAGAGGGACTCGACGGGCACGTCCGCATCGAGCGCACTGCGGATGAGCTCCGCCCCTTCGGCGACGAAGGCGCGCTCGCTCCAGCGCGCCGAACGCTTCTGCAGCAGCCCGCGCAGCCGGCGGATCCGCCGGTGCGAAAAAGCCAGCCGCTGGGTCAGGAAGCGACCTCGGCCACGGGCGCATTGGACAGGGCGTCCTGCGCGGTGGCCACCAGTGCACCGAAGGCCTCGGGGTCGCTGACGGCCAGGTCGGCCAGGACCTTGCGGTCGACCTCCACGCCAGCCAGGTGCAGGCCGTTGATGAGCCTGCTGTAGCTCATGCCGTGCTGGCGGGCCCCGGCGTTGATGCGCTGGATCCACAGCTTGCGGAAGTCGCCCTTCCGGGCACGGCGGTCCCGGAAGGCGTACTGCATCGAGTGCATGAGCTGCTCGTTGGCCGCCCGGTACGAACGGCTCTTGTTTCCGTAGTACCCCTTCGCCTGCTCGAGGACAGCGCGATGGTGCTTGCGGCCGTGGACGGACCGCTTCACTCTGGCCATGGGGGTGCTCCTCTCAGATCTCGGTGGGTCAGATGGGGGTGCGCCGGAGCGCGGGAGTGGTCGGCTGCGACTAGATGCCGAGCATCCGGCGCGTGGCGCGCTCGTCCGCCTTGGCAATGTCGGCCTCGCGGCCGAGCCGGCGCGTACGCACGCTGCTCTTCTTCTCGAGTATGTGCGAGCGAAAAGCCTTGCGCCGGCGCAAACGGCCGGAGCCGGTCACCTTGATGCGCTTGGCGGCGCCCCGGTCCGTCTTCATCTTCGGCATGGCGTCATCCCTCTTCGGCTGATGCTGCGACTTCGCTGACCCCATTGCTCCCACCGGCTGCCGGCGCACTTCCGTTCCCCTTGGGGGGAGAGGCCGCCTCGCCGCCCGCCCCGTTCCCGGCTGCCGGATCGGCAGACGCCTGCGGAGCGGCACTGGCGCCCGGCTTGTCGGTGCGCTGCTGCGCCTTCTCCCTCGACTGGGCGGCCTGACGGGCCCGCTTGTCGGGGGCGAGCACCATGATCATGTTGCGGTTGTCGAGCTTGGGCTCGGCCTCGACCTTGGCGATGCCCTCCATCTGCTCGGCAATCCGATCGAGGATCCGCTTCCCGTGCTCGGGGTGGTAGACCTCGCGGCCTCGGAACATGATCGTGATCTTGACCTTGTGCCCTTCACCCAGGAACTTGCCCACCTGTCGGGTCTTGGTGTCGAAGTCACCCGGCCCGATCTTCGGCCGGTACTTCATCTCCTTGATCCCGACATGGACCGTCTTGCGGCGGCTCTCCTTGGCCCGCTGGGCCTCGTCGAACTTGAACTTTCCGAAGTCCATGATCCGGCAGACGGGCGGGTTGGCCATGGGGGCCACCTCGACAAGGTCGAGATCGAGCTCCTTGGCGATCGCCAGGGCCTCGGGGAGCTGCTTGATGCCTAGTTGCACACCGTCAGGGTCCACGAGCCGGACTTCACGGGCACGGATTCGGTCATTGATCCGGTGCTCAGTTGTGGTTTCAGCGACGATGCGTCATCACACCTCTCACTCGGGCCCGCGGTCCTTCCGCAAGCCAATCGGTGGAGCGAGGCCGACCAGCGGGCAGTGCCCGCGGCAGAGAGGCGATCGACCTGGCGCACGCTGCTCCCCGCGTGTGCGTGGTGGTGGCCAGGTGGAGGCCACTCAGTGAGGGCCCCGCTTCCATGTAGTCAAGGAGCATAGGGTACCAGCATGAGCAGCATCTGGACACCGTCGGGCGAGCATTTCCCCAACAAGGAGGGGAACGACGCCAGCACACCACCCCCCGGCCAGCCGGTGGACACCGACGCCACGCGGGCGTCACCGGAGGCCCCTCTCTCCGAGGAACAGGCCGCCGCTCAGGCCGAGGTCGATGCCATGCGGGCGCAGCTGGCCCACACACCGGCCGAGGTCGTGGTGGCCAACCACTGCTACGGGCTCTTCGAGTTGGCGGCCATCTACCTCTCCCAGAACCCGCCCCAGCTCTTTCAGGCCCGACTGGCCATCGACGGCCTCGGCGCACTGCTCGACGGGCTCCGGGGTCGCCTCGGCGAGGCTGAACCCGCCCTGCTCGAATCGCTCTCCCAGCTCCGGCTGGCCTTCGTCAGCCTCGAAGGAGCAGAGCAGAGCGCCTCCGAGGGGGCCGCCAACGCCGGGGAGAGCCTGAACTAAGGAGCTGCTGACCCGGTCCGTCGCCACGGCCAGCCCCTGCACGGTCTGCCTGATGAATTTTCCCAGCTCACGGCGGTAGATCCCGCCCGTCCCCGGCAGTTTGGCCCGGAAGGTCGAACGCCAGCTGACAGTCGTGCCGCCGGCGGTGGGCGTCAGCGTGACAACCGCCCGGTAGTCGCGCAGGGGCAGCCCGCGCTCGAGCTCGTAGGCAAAGACCCTGCCGGGCTCGCAGATGACGACCCGCTCACGGCTCCTGTGTCGCCCGGTGGTGAAGAGCCGCACGGCCCCAGGCCCTCGGGCGACCCCTCCCCGGGCTCGATGAGCTCGAAGGAGCCGATGGGCGACCACTCGGGCCAGGTGGAACCGTCGGCCAGGAGTGCGTACACCGATGCCGCATCGGCTCTCGTGGTCACTGTCTCTTCGATCACTTGCTCTGACCATGTCTGTCTGACTCCTCTCGAACCGTTTCCTCGTAATGTACCATTTGGTACATGGACAGACAAGGTGCTGGGCTCGAGTCAGGCGGACGCACCAGATGGCGGTGACGACGGAACGGCTGCCAGCCCGGCCCGCCAGCGCCTCCTCGACGCGGTGGTGGCGCACTTCACGGATGAGGGGGTGGCCGACCAGAGCCTGCGCCGCATCGCCGAGGCCGTCGGGACGAGCCACCGCATGCTCCTGTACCACTTCGGATCCAAGGACGGCCTGCTGCTGGCGGTCGTCCGCGAGGTGGAGAGGAGGACGCAGGGACGCCTGGCCGCGCTCAGCCAGGACGCGCCCGGCGAGACCGACGCGTTGATCCACCGCATGTGGTCCTACGTGGCCGATCCCGCGTTGGGCGACTTCGAGCGCCTTTTCTTCGCCCTCTACGGGCGGGCGCTGCAGGGGGACGACGCCATCCGACCGCTCCTCGACGAACGACATTGCGCAGTGGCTCGACGCCAACGTCGCCCTGTCCGCCCAATGGGGCATGCCGGCGGACGTGGCGCGGATCCACGCCCGTCTCGGACTGGCGGTGACGCGCGGCCTCCTGCTCGATCTGCTCGCCACCGGTGACCGGGCCGGGGTCGAGGCCGCTCTCGACGTGTTCGCCGGCCGTTACCGCGGCCGGTGGTGGGAGGGTCAGGAGGGAACCGGCACCAGCGACCGCGCCTCGTAGAGGCCGCGGTGCCCGGGCGTCACCGTGAAGACAACCGTCACGCCGACGTCGATACGCCGGCTCCCGTCGGCGATGGCAGTGGCGTGGAACCCGTAGCTCGAACCGTCGTCGTCCTCGACGGCGCCGAGGCCCCGGGTCGGGTCGAACGACACGACGCGTCCCTGGTGGGGTCCGGCGGACGGGATTGGCGCCGGTCACCTCAGTGCACGATCTTCGACAGCGGGATCTCCAGAATGTCCGTCGCACCCTGGTCACGCAGCGCCGGAATGAGGATGTTGATGTCGGCCTTGGCCACCACGGTCTCGAGCGCGTAGGCACCACCGCCCGAGAGCTCCGAGATCGTGGGGGCACGCATGGAGGGCAAGACGGCGAGCACCTTGTCGAGATTCGCCGTCTCGACGTTGAGCTTCACCAGGACCTTGCCCCGCGCCTCGAGCGTGCCCTGCAACAGCGTGTGGATCTGCTCCATGGCGTGACGCTTGTCGGGGTCTGCCGCCGAGGCGGGGTTGGCGATCAGCTCGGTGTGCGACACGAGCAACGTCTCGATGACGCGCAGGCCCGCGGCACGCAGCGCGCTCCCCGTCTCGGTCATGTCGACGACGGCGTCGGCGATGTCGGGCACCTTGGCCTCGGTGGCGCCGTAGGAGAGCGCGATGTCCGCCTCGATCCCGTGCGCCTCGAGGGCGCGCCGGGTCAGCTCGGGATATTCGGTGCTGACGCGCAGGCGGCCCGGGCGATCGGCCACGGTAGCGGCCAACTCGGCCAGCGTGTGGGCCGGTGAGTCGGCGCCGACGGCCAGCACGACCCGGGCGGGGTTGGCCGTGTTCTTGGAGTAGGCGAGCTCGCCGAGCGAGACGACCTCGCTCCCCCGCTCCTCGATGCAGTCGCGCCCGGTGATGCCGAGATCGAAGAGCCCGTCGGCGACGTACACCGGGATCTCCTGCGGCCGCAGGATGCGCACCTCACTGATGCGGGGGTCCCCGATGGTGGCGCGGTAGGCCACGTCGGACGGCGCGGTTCACGGCGAGGTCGGCATCTTCGAACAGCTGCATGGTGGCGCGTTCGAGCGAGCCTTTGGGCAGGACGAGGCGGAGCATGAGGGTAGATCTTCGCAGACGCACCGGAGGCGTCCGACCCACTCGGCGCCGGTCGGGCATGCTGTGCTCGTGCCGCCGCCCTACGACGCCCGCAACTTCCTGCAGCTCCTCGGGATCGACCTGCCCCTGCCGGACGAGGATCGCGATCCCGTGGCCCGGCTGACGGTCACCCATGCGCTGATCGCCGGGACGGGCTTCCTGTGGGCGCCCGTCGTCGTCGCCATGGCCGACGCCCTCTGCGCTTTCGGGGTGAGCCACCACTGGCCCGAGGGCGCGCGCAGCTTCACTACGGTGGATTGCTCGGCCAACTTCATCTCGAGCGCGCGTGAGGGTGAGCAGGTCACGGCGACTGCGGCGCCGCTGCATCTGGGTCGGACGACACAGGTGTGGGATGCCACGGTGACGAACGAGACCACCGAGCGGTTGATGGCGTCCTACCGCTGCACCCAGATCATCCTGTACTGAACCTGGCTTTTCTGGCCGAGTGCTTTCGAGGGCGCTTCCCGCCACTCGTTTCGGACCCGGCGTTCCGGCTCGGAGGCGGGCGGAGTGAGTCGGTTGTTCAGTCGGCTCCGCGCAGTGCCGTGACGTCGGACAGCTCGGAGGCACGGGCCGCCGCCGCCTCGAGCTCGGCCTCGTCGACCTGCTTGCCGCGCCGCAGGCGCTCACGCCACGTGCTCTGTTCGTAGCTGGCCGGCTCGGAACGTTCGATGAAGTCGCGCAGGACCCGCACGAAGCGCGCCGGGTCGGTGTGGTGCGGGAAAGTGCCCCGCCTCGTCGAAGATCTCGAACTCGCTCCCCGGCATCACCGCATGGATCAGGCGGCCGTGGCCCAACGGGATGATGGCGTCACGCCGTCCCCACACGACCAACGTCGGGATGCCTTCGGCCAGATAGGCCCGGTCCACCATGGTGATCACCTGCCCGTTCCAGTCGACGCTGGAGCGGAGCGTGCGCAGGATGGCCATCCGGGCCTCGGTGTTGGGCAGCGCGTCGAACACGGCCAGGATCTCCTCGGCGTCGCGCCCGAGCGCCGTGTCGAAGAGCCGCAAGAGGTCGGCGCCCACACGGCTGGCGAAGCGGATCGGAGGCAGGCCGAGAATCGGCATGAGGATCTCGATGCCCGGCACGGCCGCCACGCGGAGCAGGGGGCTGACCGTCCGACCCACTCCCCCACTCCCCACGAGCACCAGACGCTCGCAGCGATCGGGGAACTGGTAGGCGAACTGCGCGGCCACGCCGCCGCCCAGCGAGTGCCCCACGACGGTGGCCCGGTCGACCTCCAACACACTGAGGAGGTCGCGCATCCCGTTGGCGAAGCCGGCCACCGAGTAGTCGGCTCTCGGCTTCTCGGAGCGCCCGTGCCCGAGGAGGTCCGGCGCGATGACGGTGTAGTGCTCCGCCAGCGGCTCGACCACGGGCCGCCAGGTGTCAGAGCTGTCGCCGATGCCGTGGATCAGCAGCAGGGCCGGCCCCGATCCGGCTTTGACGTACGCCCGCCGGTAGCCGTGGATGGTGACGTAGCGCACGCTGAAGGTGCCCTCCCGCCGGATGCCGGGCCGGTAGCGGATCTCCGCCGGGTCGATCGGGTCGATCGGGTCGGTCACCTGGTCGACCGGGTCCTCGGCGCCGTCTACCTGGCCGACCGGGTCCTCGGTCGGGTGCGTCGTCTCCACCGTGGGCGCCGTCTCACCCATGCCGATCTCCCGTGCTGGTGCGCTGCTGGGTTGGTGGATCGAACGGTAGAAGGCCCACGTGTCCGGGCGGTGTCGACGCTGTGAACGGCCGATGAATGGGTTACCGCCCTAGGAGAGCGGTCCGCTGCGGAGGAGGCGCACCATCTCGATGCCGGTCAGCGCCGCTTCGCGGCCCTTGTTGGTGTGGTCGGGCTCTGAGCGCACGAGCGCCTGATCGAGCGTGTCGGTGGTCAGGACGCCGAAGACGACCGGCACCCCTGTCGCCAGCTGCACCTGCTGAATCCCAGAGGCGCACTCCCCCGCCACGAAGTCGTAGTGCCCGGTGTCGCCACGGATGACGGCACCGATGCACAGGACGGCGTCCACCTTGCCCGCACGGGCGAAGGCTCGGGCCACCACGGGCAGCTCGAACGCCCCAGGTGCCCAGGCCACGGTGATGTCGCGGCGGTCCGTGCCCGCCTCGTCCAGCGCAAGGAGCGCGCCCTCGAGCAACCGGAGTGTGATGCCGCCGTTGAACTCGGCACAACCTATGCCGATGCGCAGCCCGGTGCCGTCCCCCGAGCCGTGCAGGCTGGTCCCCACGCGGACGGCCACGTCGTCGAACGCGCCGTCGGGCAGGGCGACCAGATCGGACTCGGCCATCAGCTGACGGGGAGGGTCGGGGTCACACCCTCACTGTGGCACAGGACGACGTCACAGGACGTCGTCGAGCCCGTGCAGCAAATGCCCCATCCGCTCACGCTTGGTGCGCAGGTAGGCGATGTTCTCGGGGTTGGCCGATGGTTGCAGCGGGACCCGCTCGGTGATGTCGAGCCCGAAGCCCTCCAGCCCGCCGTACTTGACCGGGTTGTTCGTCATGAGGCGCATGGTGGTCACGCCGAGGTCCACCAGCATCTGAGCGCCGATTCCGTACTCCCGACTGTCGACGGGCAGACCCTGCTGCAGGTTGGCATCGACGGTGTCGTGTCCCTCCTCCTGCAGCTGGTACGCCCGGATCTTGTGCCCGAGGCCGATCCCACGGCCTTCGTGCCCGCGCAGGTAGATGAGCACGCCGCGCCCTTCCTTCTCGATGAGATCGAGCGACGCCTGCAGTTGCGGCCCGCAGTCACAGCGCAACGAGCCGAAGACGTCACCGGTCAGGCACTCGGAGTGGACACGGACCAGCACGTCCTCGGTGCCCGCCACATCGCCCATGACAAGCGCCAGGTGCTGCTCGTTGTCCAGCACGGATTCGTAGACGAAGGCGCGGAACTCTCGTCCCACGGCCGGGATGCGCGCCTCGGAGACGAGACGCACCAGCTTCTCGTTCTGCCGGCGGTAGCGGATCAGATCCGCGATCGAGATGAAGGGGAGATCGTGCTTCTTGGCGAAGGTCTCGAGATCGGCGAGCCGCGCCATCTCGGACTTGTCCTCCGTCACGATCTCGCACAGCACGCCGGCCGGTGTGAGCCCGGCGGCGCGGGCCAGGTCCACCGTGGCCTCCGTGTGCCCGGCGCGCTTGAGCACGCCACCGGTCCGGTAGCGCAACGGGAAGATGTGACCGGGCCGGTTCAGGTCGTTGGGCCGAGTGGCCGGGTCGATCAGGGCGGCGATGGTCGACGCGCGGTCCGTGGCCGAGATGCCCGTGGTCGTGCCGTGCCGGAAGTCCACGCTCACCGTGAAGGCGGTCCGCTGCGCCTCGGTGTTGGCCGTCACCATGAGGGGCAGGTCGAGAGCGTCGGCCCGTTCGGGCAGGACCGGCACGCAGATCACACCCGAGGTGTGGGCCAGGAAGAAGGCGATGTTCTCCGGAGTGGCCGCCTCGGCCGCCATGACCAGGTCACCCTCGTTCTCACGGTCCTCGTCGTCCACCACGACGGCCATGCCCAGCCGACCGATGGAGTCGATCGCCTCCTGCACCTTCGAGAACGCCATCAGGCCGCCACCTCCACTCGAAGATCCTCACCCAGCTGTTCTATCGACACCAACCTGCCCTTCCACACGTCCCCAATTGTGCCAGCCCCGGGGCCCGCGAAAATCGGGCGCCCGTCGTCGCCTCCGAAGAGCACCGGGGCGAGGTAGAGCACGTAGCGGTCGACCAGGCCGGCGGCATGGAAGTCGTGGGCCACCGTGGCCCCGCCCTCCACCAGCAGCTGGAGCACGCCACGACGGCCGAGCTCGGCCAGCACCTCACCCAGCTCGCCCGACAGCTCGAGCGCCGGGCGCACCTTGGCGCCGGCCGGGGCCTGCCCGAGCACGACCCGCAGGGGCTGCTCCCGCTCGATCCCGTCGTCGAGGCGCACCGTCAGTGCGGGGTCGTCCGCCCGGATGGTTCCGGCCCCGACCAGGACCGCGTCCGATTGGGCGCGCAGCCGATGCACGTCGCGGCGCGCTGCCTCCCCCGTGATCCAGCGACTGGTGCCGTCCGGTGCCGCCGTCCGACCGTCGAGGCTGGCGGCCATCTTGAGGACGACCCAGGGCTGCCCGGTCGTGCGGTGCTTGAGGTAGGGCGCCAGCTGCTCGGCCACCTCGTCGCCGGCCACGCCGACGGTGACGTCAACACCGGCGGCCCGCAGGGCGGCGATGCCGCGCCCGGCGACCCGCTCGTCGGGATCCTCGATGCCGACCACGACCCGGGTCACGCCCGCAGCAATGATGGCGTCGCTACAGGGTGGGGTGCGCCCGTGGTGGGCGCACGGCTCCAAGGTCACGTAGAGCGTGGCGCCCTTGGCTGCCCCGCCCGCCGCGGCCAGGGCCTGCACCTCGGCATGGGGCCCACCGGGCGGTGCCGTTGCGCCGGCGTACACCTCGCCGTCCGGGTCTGGGTCCGGTGGGACGACGACGCTGCCCACCCAGGGGTTGGGCGCCGTGGTCGAGCGGACCGTTGCCGCCTGCGCCAGCGCCCGGCGCATGTGCTCCACGTCATCCATGGTCAGGTCCTTGCCCGGGGTGGATCCCCGGCCTTGTGCACCCAATACTAGAACACGTTTCAGTTTTTGTCGAGAACCCCAGGTCAGGTAGTCGGGATCCGGCGCTCTCAGGCCTGCCGGAGCAGAGGAATCAGCTGTGTCACGTCGGCGATGATCGCCGTCGGCGCGGCCGCCACCAGGCTGGCTTCGTCGTGGGCGCCGCTCAGGACGCCGACGACCGCCCCGGCGCCGGCGGCGTTGCCGGCCTCGAGGTCGCTGCCGGTGTCGCCCACCACGGCCACGGCGTGCGGGTCGTCCACCCCGAGGCGGGCCATGGCGCCGAGGATGAGGTCGGGCGCCGGACGGCCCCGGCCCACGTCCGCCGGCGACAGGGCCAGGTCGACTTCGGCCCGCCACCCCAGGGCGTCGAGCAACGCGTCGCGGGTGGAGGGTGCGAAACCCGTGGTGAGGCAGACCCGCACCCCGGCAGCCCGGAGGTCGCGCAGCACCGCGAGGGCGCCCGGCATCTCGCTGACGTCGCCGGTGGCGACGATGGCCTCGTAGGCCTGGGCGAAGGCGCGGGTGGCCTCCTTCGCTTCGTCCGGGTCGAGCAGCCTGGCGAATACTTCCGCCTTGGACCAGCCCATCGTCTGGCGCACGACGACCTGGGCCTCCTCGTAGAACCGGCTCCCCGGAGTGACGCCCACGGCGGCCAGCGCGCTCGTGAACGCTGCCTCGACGGCGCCGTCGTCGCGCACTGTGGTTCCCGCCATATCGAGGCAGGCCAGTGCGAAGGGCCCGATCATGCCGCCACCCCCGCCGCCCGAAGGGTGTCGGCGGCGATCGCCGGGGAGCACGTCATGCCGCGCCCTCCCGGACCGGTCACCAGCCACACCCCCGCCTCGATCTCCTCTCGCAGGCAGACGGCACCGTCGACGCACTGTGCGTAGACACCCTCCCAGCGACGTTGCACCGGCGGGAGCTCCGTGCCGAGGATGCGTCGAGCCCGTCCGAGAAGCTCGAGCGTCGGGTCCTCGCAGAGCGCGAAGTCGAACGGTTCCCCGTAGGCGTGCGTGTCGCCGATGGTCAACCCGCCGTCGGGGCGTTGGACCAGCAGCAGCTGCAGGTGATGGTCGGCCGCCACCGATGACTGCTCCCCCAGTCGATGCAGGGACGCCGACTCGTAGGCCGGGTAGTACCGCAGGGTGTCGGCGTCGGCCAGCGACGTCGTGAGCCGGGAGCCGAAGGGTGCGGTCTGGAGCATCTGGAGCCGAACCCGGCGCAGGCGGGACGCCAACGTGGTCGAGCCGGGGAGGTGGTCGTACGCGGCGCCCGGGGCCAGCACGACCACGTCCCCCTGCCAGCTGTTGCCCGTCGTGTCGCGCAGCGCCCGCGGCTCGGCCGCCGCGACGCGACAGCCCGGATGGAAGCGGTACCGGCCTCTCTGCGTGGCTTCGATGTGGGCGCGCAGGGCTCCCAGCGCGAGGCGGGGCTCGACCACGGCGTCCTCGGTGCAGTGCAGCGCACCGTCGACGTCGCCTTTGACCGCCGGGTTCACGGCGCGCAGTTCGTCGGGCTCGAGGAACGAGATGGCACGGGCGGCGGCTTCTGGTTGCCGCGCGAAGTCCTCCATCACGTCCCGGGCGGCGGTGTCGGTGGCGACGGTGAGGGAGGTCATCGGACGAAAGCCGATGTCGGGCACCATGGCGCCGATCTCCGCCCAACGTCGGCGGGCCCGCCGCGCCACCTCGAGTTCGGCGCCCGAGCGCCGGCCGCTGACCCAGACCAGGCCGAAGTTGCGCACCGATGCTCCAGTCGGGCCTGCCTCGGCTTCGAGGTGGTCCACCTCGAAGCCGGCCTCCGCCAGCTCGAGCGCGTGCCAGGTGCCGACGATGCCGCCCCCGGCCACGACGGCCCGGCCGGCCGTCACCCGTGACCGTCGGTGGCGGCGGAACGGGCCGCGGCCCGGATGGCGTCGGCGGCCTCCCATGGTTTGGGATGCCCGAAGATGGCGCTACCGGCCACCAGCACGTTGGCGCCGGCCTTCACAGCAACGGGCGCCGTGGCGGTATCGATCCCCCCGTCGACCTCGATGTCGAGCTCGAGCGAGCCGGCGGTCACTTCGGCGCGTACCTGCTCCACCTTGGCCATGACATCGGCGATGAAGCTCTGGCCGCCGAAACCCGGGAAGACCGTCATGCACAGGACGAGGTCGACGTCACCGAGATACGGGCGCACCGCGTCGAACGGTGTGTCGGGATTGAGCGCCAGGCCCGCCCGCAGCCCGAGGCCCCGCATCTGCGCGATGAGCTCGTCGGTGTTGCCGATCTCGACGTGCACGGTGCAGCCGTCGGCTCCCGCGTCGGCGAAGTCCTTCAGGTAACGCCCGGGCTCGGTCATCATCAGGTGGCAGTCGAAGAACAGCGGCGTGTGGCGCCGCAGCGAGGCCACCACAGGGGGACCGATCGTCACGTTGGGGACGAAGTGCCCGTCCATCACGTCGACGTGCAGCCAGTCGGCGGACGGGGCCACCTCCCCCACCTGCTCGGCCAGCATGCCGAAGTCGGCCGAGAGCACCGACGGCGCGATGCGCAACTGGCCCGTCTTTCCGGGGTCACGGCCCTCTGTCGTTGTCGCTCCCGCCATGGGTCCGTCGCCGCCGCTCAGGTGAAGCGGGCCCAGCAGAGGATGCGCCGGAACCCGTAGAAGTACGGCTCGCGCTCACCGAGCTCTTCGATCAACCGCTCCCGGTAGCGCTCGACGAACGCGTCGAACAGCTCGGGGCTCAGCCGCTTGCGGTACGGCGTGAGCAGCGTGCCCATGACCCACTCCACGACCTCACCCGTCGATTCGAGCTCGTGGCCGTAGACCTCCATGCGCACGACCTGGTCCTTGGCGCCCAACTCGTAGAGCAGGTCGGCGTAGAGCTCGGGGGAGAGCACGAAGCGGCCGCGATCCTCGGGCACGTCCCCGTAGAGCGCGTCGATGAACGGGGGCTCGTTGGCCACCGCCTGCGCGAGCAGATGCGACGGATGGCGGTAGTTGGCCGGCACCTGGAAGGCCAGCTGCCCATCGGGCCCGAGTGCGGTGCGCATCCGCGCCAGCAGGTTGAGGTGATCGTCGATCCATTGCAGCGACGCGTTGGCGAACACAAGGTCCAGGCCTTCGTCCAGCCACGCGGCGATGTCGCCCTGGGCGAACGACAGGCCGGATACGTCGGCATGCGCCGACTCGGCCCGGGCCAGCATGGCCGGTGACGAGTCGATGCCGACAGTCTCCTTGGCCGCCATCTCCTCGTGCAGGATTCTGGTGAGGTCCCCCGTGCCGCACCCGAGATCCACGACGCTCCCACCTGGTACGGGGTGGCACAGGGTCAGCAGGTCGTCGAAGGGTTGCTGTCGTTCCGAACGGAACCGCTCGTACTGGTCGGGGCTCCACCCGTCGATCGGAGTCACGGTCACCGCTCTCATGTCTAGTCCGTCCCCAGCCGCTCGCCGACCGCAGGGCGTACGCCGCGCAGCCACTCGTCTGCTGACATGGGAGAACGGCTCTCGGGCCGCACCCGCTGCAACACCAGGCTGCCGTCGCCCGTTGCCACGACCGGACCGTCGAGCGAACCAGGAAGGCTGCCGGCCACGCCACCGTCGATCGGGTCCGAGCGCGGCGTCGAGCACCGTGAGCCGCTTGCCCCGGAACGTCGTCCAGGCCCGACCGAGGCGTACGACCCGTTTGAGCACGGCAGCAGGCGTGTCCCAGCGGAGACGGAGATCCTCCGCGCTGATCTTCTCCGCCACGGTGACTTCGCCCTGCTGCGGAACGGGGTGGGGCAAGCCGGCGACCCCCTGGGCCAGAGCCTCCACCACCAGTGCGCTGGCCACGGTGACCAGTTGCACGCGCAGCGCGTCGAGAGTGATGTCGTCGTCCACCGGCACGGTGCGCGTGGCATAGACGGGGCCGGTGTCCAGCCCCTCCTCCACCTTCATCAGGCAGACTCCCGTTTCGCGATCGCCGGCGAGGATGGCACGCTCGACAGGGGCGGCGCCGCGCCACCGCGGCAACAACGAGAAGTGGAGGTTTACCATCGGGATCTGCTCGAGCAGCCGTACGGGGATGATCCGACCGTAGGCCACCACGACGGCGAGCTCCACGCCGGCGGTCGTCAGGTCGTCCATGTCGTGCGTCACGGCGAGCCCGAGCTCGGTGGCCGCCACCTTGACCGGGCTCGGTGTCTCCTCCTTGCCCCGGCCGCGACGGCGGTCGGGTCGCGTCACGCACAGTGCGATGTCGTGTCCCGCCTCGACCAGCGCGCGCAGCGGTGGCACCGCCATGTCGGGGGTGCCGAGGTAGGCCAGACGGGACACCCGTTCACCGTAGGGCAGACGGCAAGGCCCGGATGGCAGTGCGGCAGCCGGTGGTCACCGCCGGCGGTGTCAGCTCGTGCTCAACGCGTCTTCAACGCGTCTTCAACGCGACCTCAACGCGTGAAGAGATTGGCGAGGCCATCGGGATCGGAGACGGGCAGATCCAGCGTGCGACTGCGCAGGATCTTGAGGGCCTCCTTGCGCTGGTCCTCGTTCAGGCGCTCCACCAGGAGGATGCCGTCGAGGTGGTCGAGCTCGTGCTGGAACACACGGCCTTCGAGCTCCGAGGCCTCAATGGAGATGTCGTTGCCGTCCAGGTCGAGGCCGACGAGGTGCACCGCGTTGGGTCGCACGATCTCCCAGCTGAGGCCCGGCACGGACAGGCAGCCCTCGTCGTAGGTCCACTCGCCGTGGCTCTCGACGATCCGTGGATTGATGACGGTGCGGGCCCCCTCCCCCACGTCGTAGACGAAGATGCGCCGCTGCACGCCCACCTGGTTGGCCGCCAACCCGGTGCCGGGCGCGTCGTACATCGTCTCGATCATGGAATCGACCAGGCTCGCCACCGCGCCGTCGATGTCGTCCACCTCGCGGGTGCGCCCCTTGAGCACGGGGTCGCCGTACTGGCGGATGGGCAGACTCGACATGACTCGTATGTTACCGGCGGGCCCTGCCAGCCCCGATCCGCCCTGCCGCTGGCCACCCGCTCCCGAGCTCAGAGCGTGACCGGATCGACCTCGACACGGAGCCCTCGCCCCGACGGCCGCGGCGTCCGGGCCAGCAGGTCGCAGAGCGGGTCGTGTGTCTCGGCGCGAAGGAGGAAGCGATCGTCACCGATCGGTGCCAGCGACAAAGCCCCGCCGGCCTCGGTGGGCTCGGTCCGGCGTGCGACCTCGAGCTCCGACTGCAAGCCGTCGGCATAGGCGGGCGCCAGCGCACCCGACACCACGGCCAGCGCGGCGAAAGGCGGCAGGGCCGACGTGCGGCGGATCGCCACCTCTTCTTCGAGCACCGCCGTCGGGTCTCCGAGAGCGACCGCCCGCAGCAGCGGGTGATCCGGCACCCGCGTCTGGGCCTGCATGCGGGCCCACGGCGCCCCGGTGCTGCGGGTGCCGACCAGGCGGGCGGCCCGGACGAAGAGCGCCAGGGCCTCCTCGGTGGCGGAGAGGCGCGGGGCCAGCAGATGCAGATCGATGTCGAGGAAGGCCACGGCCGCGGCCCGACGCACGCGGTGCAGCACGGCCTCGGTCCCGATCAGGACGGGCGTGGCGGGGACGAGCGGCTCGGCGGGCCCGCGGGCCCGAGGACCTGCGACCTCCCCCACCTCGGCCCCGAGCAACGCGGCCAACTCCTCCCGCAGCCGGCTCACTCCGGCGCGCAAGGTCTTCATCCGCAATCGGCCGCAGGCGGTACACACAACGGGGCGGGTCTCGTCACAGCGTGGGCAACGCAAGACCTCCTCACCGCGGGGCTGGGCCACGGCGGCGCCGCAACGGGTGCAACAGGCCAACTCCCCGCAGTGGCGGCACGCCAGCAACCGGGCGCCGCCCGTTCGGTTGTACACGCAGACCAGCGGGCCACGCCGGCGGGCCTCGGCATCGTCGAGGACGGCGCGGGCCAGGCGGACGAATTCCTCCGAGAACATGCCGCTGCGCGGGTCGCGCGCCACGACGGTCAACCCGCTCCAGGACGGGCCATCCCGCCCGCTCCTGCAGGCGCGACGGCGCCCGCGTCCGTAAGCCGGTATGCGCCGCCAGCGCCACCGGAGGCACAGGGGAGGCCACGATGCAGGGCGCGTCCTGACGCCGGGCTCGTTCGATGAGGACGTCGACCGCGCTGTAGGTCGGTGCGCTCTCCTCCCGGTAGGCGGCGTCATGGGCATCGAGGATCACGGCGGCGGCCAGCCGGGGCACGGGGGCCCAGGCGCCGGCCCGGCTGCCGACCACCACGGGCCATCCGGCGCGGGCCTGCTCCCACGTGCTGCCGGTCGCACACCCCCTGTGTTCGAGGCGCGCCCGCAGCCGTTCCGCCCATCCCGACGACGGGACGAGCACCAACACACTGCCCTCGTGGGCGCGCACGGCGGGATCGCCCACGACAGCCAGCACGAGATCGATCGGATCGGTCAGGGGCGGCTCGCGCACGACGGTGACCCCCGCCTGGGCCAGGTCGAGAGCGTCGTCCCCGATGGCCGCGACGCCATCGAAGGCCAGCGGACCAGGCGACGACGACGGCGCCGGCGGCGGCGGCGGCTCGGGCAGGTTGCGCACGATGGTCTCGGGGGAAGCGATACGCAGAAAGAACGAGGCCGGGCCGGCCCAGCGCCAGGCCGCCCATGCCGCCAGCTCCACCAGGGCCGGGGGCGGGCCCCAACCCAACCACGACTTGAGTGGGAGGACCTCGACGCCGGCGGGCGTCCCCACGTCCTCGTCGACCACCCAGCCCCGCACCGTGCGCCCATGGAAGGGCGCCCGCACCCGGGTGCCGACGTGCACGTCCTCGCGCCAGACCGACGGCACGGCGTAGTCGAACGTCTTGGCCACCGCGGCGACCTCGGTGCGGACACGCACCACCCGTGCTGCGTCACGCGCGTCACCGGCCTGCGTCATGCGATCACTGCACCCGACGACGGCTCCCCATCAGGGGAGCGATCGCGCGCTCAGAGCCCCAAGGCGGTCCGCAAGTCGTCCACCCGCGGGGTGGCCTCCCACGTGAACTCCTTTTCCGAGCGACCGAAGTGACCGTAGGCCGCCGTCTTCTTGTAGATCGGGCGTCGCAGGTCGAGGTCACGCGCAATGGCGGCCGGGCGGAGGTCGAACAGCTCGCGGACCGCATCGGCGATCTTCTCGGGGTCGACCGTCTCGGTGCCGAACGTCTCGACGAGCAGAGAAACGGGATGGGCGACGCCGATGGCGTAGGCCACCTGCACCTCGCATCGCTTGGCCGCGCCCGAGGCGACGACGTGCTTGGCGACCCAGCGCGCGGCGTAGGCGGCGGAGCGGTCGACCTTCGAAGGGTCCTTCCCGGAGAAGGCGCCGCCGCCGTGGCGGGCCATCCCGCCGTAGGTGTCGACGATGATCTTGCGCCCGGTCAAACCCGTGTCGGCGTGGGGACCGCCGAGTTCGAAGATACCGGTCGGATTGACGAAGATCCGCAGGCCCTCCGTATCCATGTCGGTGGGCAGCAGCGGGTTGATCACATGCTCCGTGAGGTCGGGCCGCAGTTGTTCCTCCAGATCGATGCCACCGGCGTGCTGCGTCGAGATCAGCACGGTGTCGATCCGGACCGGGCGGCCATCCTCGTAGACGACGGAGACCTGGGTCTTGCCGTCGGGGCGGAGATAGGGCACCGCCGCGGCCCGCCGCACCTGGGCCAGGCGCTCGGAGAGTCGGTGGGACAACCAGATCGGAAGGGGCATGAGATCCGGCGTCTCGTCGCAGGCGTAGCCGAACATCATCCCCTGGTCTCCGGCGCCCTGTGCGTTGAGGATGTCTTCGCCGGCCTTGCCGCTGCGCAGCTCGAAGGCAGCGTCGACACCCTGTGCAATGTCCGGGGATTGCGCGTCCAACGTCACCAGCACACCGCACGTCTTGCCGTTGAAGCCGTAGGCGTCGTTGTCGTAGCCGATCTCGCACACCGTGTCGCGCACGAGGGCGGGGATGTCCACGTAGGTCGAGGTGGTGACCTCGCCGGCCACCACGACGAGGCCGGTGGTCAGCAACGTCTCACACGCCACCCGGCTCGAAGGATCGCCGTCGAGCATGGCGTCGAGGACGGCATCGGAGATCTGGTCGGCCATCTTGTCCGGGTGGCCCTCCGTCACCGATTCCGAGGTAAAAGTCGTTCTCACGTCGTGCTCCGCTTCTCGTTGTGGTGGGCGATCACCCTATCCAATACGGCATTTGCCACTGCATCCTTGGAGGTCAGGGGGATTTCCCTGATACTCCCGTCCACTTCCAGGATCACGACAGCGTTGGTGTCGTGGTCGAAACCCGCACCGGGTGCGCTGACATCGTTGACGACCAGGATGTCCACGCCCTTGCGAGCGAGCTTGCGCCGGCCCCGCTCCAGTGCGTCGTGCGTCTCGGCGGCGAACCCGACCAGCACCTGGCCCGGACGACGCCGGGCCGCCAACCCGGCCAGGATGTCGGGGGTCGGCTCGAGGACCAGATCCGGGAGTCCCTCTTCCTTGGAGAGCTTCGTCCCCGCCGACCGCTTCGGGCGAAAGTCCGCCACGGCCGCCGCCATGACCACGACCGCGGCTCCCTCGGCGGCGGCACCGACGGCGTGCTCCATGTCGGCTGCCGTCTCCACGTCGATCCGCGTCACGGCCGACGACACGTCGGACGGGAGCGGGAGTGGTGACGACGTCACCAACGTGACCGACGCGCCACGGCGCGCCGCGGCAATGGCGATGGCGTGTCCCTGTTTGCCCGATGACCGGTTCGTGATGAAGCGCACCGGATCGAGGGGCTCACGCGTGCCGCCCGCACTGACCACCACGCGCGTCCCGTGCAGATCGAGCCGACCGGCCCGGCCGAGCAGTTCGAGTGCGCGCGCCACGATCACGTCCGGGTCGGCGAGGCGCCCCTCGCCCGAGTCGCCCCCGGCCAGCCGCCCGCTCTCGGGCGGGATGATCTCGACGCCGCGGCGCTCGAGGGTGGCGAGGTTCTCCTGCACCGAGGCGTGCTCCCACATCTCGGTGTGCATGGCGGGACACACGACCACCGGCGCCCGAGTGGCGAGCAGGGTGGCACACAAGAGGTCGTCGGAGAGCCCGGCGGCGTAGCGGGCGAGGGTGTGCGCCGTCGCCGGCACGAGCAACACCAGATCGGCCTGCTGACCGAGCCTGGTGTGGGGAATCGGTGAGGCCTCGTCCCAGAGCGACCGCTGTACCGGCTCGGAGGCCAGCGCCGAGAACGTCACCGCGCCGACGAATCGCGTCGCCTCTTCGGTGAGGACCGGCGTGACATGCACGCCGGCGTCGACGAGCTGGCGGCAGACTTCGACCGCCTTGTAGGCGGCGATGCCACCGCAGACGCCGAGCACGACGCGCGGGACCCGGTAGGTGCGGTCAGCAGGCACCGGCGAGTCCTCGGTTCGGAAGTCCCCAGCCATGGGCGCTGTTCGCCGCGCCGTCTGCCCGGCGCCTAGCTCGCGGCCGGGTCGTCGCCCCCGACGTCGAGTACCTCGATCACGTCTGCGGTCTCGGTCCCCTCGGCCCCGGGCTCGCCCTCTGCGAGCAGGCCGGCCTCGGCCGCATCAGCGATGGCGGCGGCCAACGCAGCCTCTTCTTCGGGGTCGGGTCGGGTGTAGGTCGCCTTGCCGGCGGCGATCTCCTCGAACGCGATGGAGACGGGCTTGCCCGACACCGATGCCACCTGGGGCGGCACCACCTTGCCGAGGCCCTCGCCCAGGCTGTTGTAGTACGAGTTCACCTGCCGGGCACGGGCCGATCCGAGCGCCACGAGGGTGAACTTGGAGTCCACTTTGTCCAGGAGCTCTTCGATGGGTGGGTCCATCAGGGTGTGGCGGCCTTGGGCCATCAGGATTCCTCCGGTTTCGCGGCGCAGGGGGCAGCCGATCGAGTCGCGTCAACTATAGCGGTCAGCTCGGCCAGGGCCTGACCAAGGTCGTCGTTGACGACCGTGTGAGCTGCAATTTTGGCTCCACGCTCCACTTCGGAGCGTCCCAGATCCACCCGGCGCCGGATGTGCTCGGCATCGTCGCCGCGGGCGGCCAGCCGCTCCGCCTGCACCTCGGGCGAGGGGGGCAGCAGCATGATCACGGTCGCATCGGGGCGATGTGCCAGCACCTGCTCGGCCCCCTGCACGTCGATCTCGAGCAGGACGTCGGCGCCCGGCGGAGGATCGGGGATGGGCGTCCCCATCAGGTAGTCGAGGAACTCGGCCCACTCGTAGAAGCCGCCCTGCGCCACCGCCTCCTCGAAGGTCGGCCGGTCGACGAAGACGTAGGCACTGCGTTCGCGCTCGCCCGGCCGGGGCTTCCTGGTGGTCCAGCTCCGACTGAGCCAGAGGTTGGGATCCTGCGCGATCAGCGCTGCGGCGACCGTGCCCTTGCCGGCCCCACCAGGGCCGATGAGCACGAAGATGTGCGGCGCGGTGATCTTGGGTTCAGCGCGCAGTCTCTTTGAGCAGCGACTCGCGCTGCTTGGCACCGAGCCCCTGGAGCCGGCGGCTGTCGCTGATGCCGACGGTCTCCATCAGGCGGCGCGCCTTCACCTTGCCCAGACCGGGCAGGGACTCGAGAACCGACACCACCTTCATCTTTCCGATGGTCTCGTTGGAGTCCGCCTCTTGGAGGAGATCCGCCAACGAGAGGTTGCCCATCTTGAGCTTGTCCTTGACCTCGGCCCGCTCACGGCGAACCTTGGCAGCCTTTTCGAGTGCAGCGGCGCGCTGCTCTGGAGTGAGTGCGGGAGGTTGCGGCATGGCGAGACCATAGCGCCTCGGCCAGGGCCGTTCACCCATTTCCCCTCTTCAGCCCATTGCCACGACCAGTTCCCGGTTCAGCGAGCACGCGCTCTCACGTAGGTCGGCAGGATCCGGGCCCCGGTTCAGCAGCCCACGCGAGCTGCTCGGCAACACGGTGCCGGGCCGGCACCCGGCGAAACGGGCCGCGATGTCGGCCGGGCCGGCGCCCTGAGCACCCAGCCCCGGGGCCAGAATCACCCCTCCGAGCTGGGACAACGCGAACGACGAGGGCGCCAGCGTGGCCCCGACCACCGCACCCACCGTTCCCGTCGGGACCTCGGGCGAGCCGTTGAGCCCGGCGATCTCGGCCAGGAGCATGTCCTCGACCCCGGTCCCGGCGGCCGTGACGGCCTGCTGCAGGGCGCGGCCCTCGGGGTTCGAGCTGCGGGCCACCACCAGGACCCCTCGCCCGCTCGCCGCGGCCAACTGGACCAGGGGCGCCAATGCGCCCAGGCCGAGATACGGATGGACCGTCACCGCGTGGGCGGCCAGCGGACTGGCGTCGCCGAGCCAGGCGTCGGCATAGGCGGCCGCCGTCGAGTCGATGTCGCCCCGCTTCGCATCGGCGATCACGATGAGATCGGCGGCCGTTGCCTCGGCGATGAGCCGCTCCAGCTCCGCCAGGCCGGCCGAGCCGTGTCGCTCGAAGAAGGCCACCTGGGGCTTGACCACGGCCACGGCACCGGCGAACCCCTGCACGCAGGCATCGCAGAAGGAGCGCAGTCCGCCGGCGTCGTCGGGCAGGCCCCACGACGCGAGGAGGGCGGAGGACGGATCGATGCCGGCGCACAGCGGGCCCGTCTCGGCGACCGCGGCAGCGACCTTGTCTCCGAAGCTGTCAGCCATCGCGCCCTCCTTCGTTGAGCAATTCTACGACCGGGTCCTTCCGGTTGCCGGGATCGGAACGACCGTCGGCGGCCGACCCGGCTCCGCCGGCGACGCGGTGCCGCACCTGGTGGCGGATCTCCCCCACCGTGGTGCCGTGGCGCTCGCACCACCGCTCCAGCTGGCGGAGCACCTTCCACGGTGCCCGCGGGTCTCGGAACGTCGCGGTCCCGACCTGGACAGCATCGGCGCCGGCCAGGAGGAGCTCGACGGCGTCGTCACCCGAGAACACACCGCCCACTCCGATGATGGGCAGCTCGGGGAACGCGTCCCGGCATTCCCACACCGCACGCACCGCCACCGGGTGCACCGCGCCGCCCGACAGTCCACCCCCGCCGGCACCCAGCACCGGTTGCCCCGATTCGATGTCGAGGGCCAGCCCGAGCAGCGTGTTCACGAGGGTGAGGCCGTCGGCTCCGCCCTCGACGGCGCCGGCTGCGATCTCCGCCAGGTCGGGCACGTTCGGGCTGAGCTTGGCCCAGCGCGGCAGGCCACAGGTGGTGGCGGCCAGCACCCGCGCCGTGGCGTCGGCCGAGTGGGCGAACATGCGCGAACGGTCCTCCACGTTTGGGCAGCTGACGTTGACCTCGACCGCGTCGATGCACGAGCCTGCCCCCGACGACGACGACGCCGCTTCCACGAGCTCGGCCGCCCGGGCGTAGTCCGACACGGAGCGTCCCCAGATGCTCACCACGACCCGGGCGCCCGCGTCGTGCAGCGCCGGCAGATCGTCGACCACCCACGCCGCCAAGCCCGGGTCCCTGCAGGCCGACGCTGTTGAGCATGCCGGTCCCGACCTCGTGGACCCGCGGCGCAGGGTTGCCGGGCCAGGGCTCGATGGAGAGCGACTTCACGACGACCGCACCGAGATGACTCAGGTCGCCGTACTCGGACAGCTCGGTGCCGTGTCCCGACGTCCCCGATGCCGTCAGCACCGGGTTGGCCAGCGTCAGGCTCCCGACGCTCGTGGCGAGCGTGGCGGCCCGGCGCCCGTCGGGAACGGCGCTCATTGCGACGTCTTCGGCGCTGTCGGGTGGAGGTCCTGCAGCGCACGCACCCGCAGCGGGTGCGTGCGGGCGTCGGCGATGCCGGCCGTCGCCGCCCGGGCCGCCGCCAGCGTGGTGAGGCAGGGCACCTTGTGGACCACCGACGCGGTGCGGATGTGCTGGCCGTCGGCCCGGGAGCCCAGGCCCCGTGGCGTGTTCACCACCAGCTGCACCTTTCCCTGGGCGATGAGCTCGACCGCGTCGGAGGCCACGCCCTCCTCCCCCACCTTGGCCACCAGGGTGTCGACGACCATTCCCTGGGAACGCAGGTAGCCCGCCGTCCCCAGCGTCGCCGCGATGGAGAACCCGAGCCCCGCGAAGGCCCGTGCCACCTCCAGACCGGCCGGCTTGTCGCGGTCGGCCAGCGACAGGAACGCCGTGCCGGCGTCGGGCAGGCGCGTGCCCGATGCCATCTGGCTCTTGGCAAACGCCAGACCGAAGGTGCTGTCGATGCCCATGACCTCGCCCGTCGAGCGCATCTCGGGCCCGAGGAGCGTGTCCACGCCGGGGAAGCGGTCGAAGGGAAGCACGGCCTCTTTCACGCTCACGTGGTCGAGCACCGGCACCCGGCCGATCACGTCCGGGCGCAAGAGACCCTCGTGCCGCAGCTCCGCCAGCGTCTGACCCACCATCAGGCGGGACGCCACCATGGCCAGCGGCACACCGGTGGCCTTTGCCACGAACGGAACGGTCCGGCTGGCCCGGGGGTTGGCCTCGAGCACATAGACCTGCCCGTCCTTGACCGCGAACTGCACGTTGATGAGGCCGCACACGGAGAGCGACCGGGCCAGCGCCCTGGTATATCGCTCGAGGTCGCCGATGACCTCGGGACGCAACGTCTGCGGGGGCAGCGCACAGGCGGAGTCGCCCGAGTGCACCCCGGCTTCCTCCACGTGTTCCATCACCCCGGCAATGAGGATCTCGCCGGCGCTGTCGCGCACGGCGTCGACATCGACCTCGACGGCGTCTTCCAAGAACCGATCGACCAGCACCGGACGATCGGCGGTGACACCGCCCTCACGCGCCAACGCGCCGGTCGTCATCGTCTGCATGACGCGCCGCACGCCGTCGTCGTCGTACACGATCTCCATGGCCCGGCCCCCGAGGACATAGCTCGGGCGGAGGAGGACCGGGTACCCGACCCGTCCGGCCACGGCCAAGGCCTCGGACATGGTCGTCGCCGTGCCGCCGGGCGGCTGCGGAATGCCGAGCTCGTGACACAAGGCGTTCCAACGCTCGCGATCCTCGGCCAGGTCGATGGACGCCGGGCTCGTGCCGAGCACCAGCTCGGGCGGGAGCGAGCCGGCCAGCTTCAGTGGTGTCTGCCCTCCCAGCGAGACGATGACGCCCGCCACCGTCCCGCCCGCCGCCAGCTCGGCGTCCAGCACGTTGGCCACGTCCTCGTCGGTCAGCGGCTCGAAGTAGAGGCGGTCGGAGGTGTCGTAGTCGGTCGAGACCGTCTCTGGATTGCAGTTGATCATGACGGTCTCGTAGCCGGCGTCGCGCAGCGTCATGGACGCGTGGACGCAGCAGTAGTCGAACTCGATGCCCTGACCGATGCGGTTGGGCCCCGAGCCGAGGATGATGACGCGGGCGCGCGCGGAGGGGCGCACCTCGTCCTCCTCCTCGTAGGTGGCGTAGTGGTACGGCGTGAACGCCTCGAACTCGGCCGCGCAGGTGTCGACCGTCTTGAACGTCGCCCGCACGCCGGCGGAGAGTCGCTCCGCCCGCACCGCGGCGGCCGTCGTCCCGCGCAGGTAGGCCAGCTGGGCGTCGGAAAAGCCCAGCCGCTTGGCCCGGCGGAAGTCGGCCGGCGCGAGGGTCGCCGTGGCGGCGATGCGCCGACGCTCGGCCACGATGCGGGCCAGCTGGCGGACGAACCAGGGGTCGATACCGGTGCGGGCCACGATCTCGTCGACCGAGGCGCCGCGACGCAGCACCGCCTCCACCTCGAAGATCCGTTCGGGGGTGGCGACGGCGATGCGCTGCACGAGGTCCTCGAGTGACACGTCGTCCAGTGCCGTCTCGTTCGGATCGGCGTTGAGGCCGGCGCGTCCCTGCTCGAGTGAGCGCAGAGCCTTTTGCAACGACTCGCAGAAGGTGCGGCCGATGGCCATGACCTCGCCCACCGACTGCATACGGGTCCCGAGGCGCCCGTCGGCTCCGGGGAGCTTCTCGAAGGCCCAGCGCGGGATCTTGGTGACCACGTAGTCGATGGTGGGCTCGAACGACGCCGGCGTCGCCTTGGTGATGTCGTTGGGGATCTCGTTGAGCAGGTAGCCGACGGCCAGGCGGGCGGCGATCTTGGCGATGGGGAAGCCCGTCGCCTTCGAGGCCAGCGCGGAGGAGCGCGACACCCGCGGGTTCATCTCGATGATCACCCGCCGACCGGTAGAGGGCTCCACGGCGAACTGCACGTTGGATCCACCGGTCTCGACCCCCACCCGGCGCAGGCAGGCGAAGGCGTCGTCGCGCATGGCCTGGTACTCGACGTCGGTCAGCGTCTGGGCCGGCGCCACGGTGATGGAGTCACCCGTGTGCACGCCCATCGGGTCGAAGTTCTCGATGGAGCAGACGACGACGCAGTTGTCCGCGGCGTCGCGCATCACCTCGAGCTCGAACTCCTTCCAGCCGGCGATCGACTGCTCCACCAGGATCTGTCCCACCGGGCTCGCCGCCAGGCCTTCCGCCGCCAGCTGGCCGAAGTGCGAGGCGTCCTCGGCGATGCCGGTGCCCTTGCCCCCCAAAATGAAGCTCGGTCGCACCATGATCGGAAACCCGATTTCGGTGGCGATCTCCTCCGCTTCCTGCAGCGAGTGGGCGAACCCCGAACGGGGCACCTCGAGGCCGATGTCCTCCATGGCGGCCTTGAAGCGGTCCCTGTCCTCGGCCGTCGAAATGGCGTCGGGCCGGGCCCCGATGACTTCCACGCCGTAGCGCTCCAGGACCCCGAGCTCGACGAGCTGCATGGTCAGGTTGAGGGCGGTCTGACCTCCGAGTGTGGGCAGCAGCGCGTCGGGCCGCTCCTGCTCGATGATGGCGGTCAGGACCTCGGGGTCGAGCGGTTCGATGTAGGTACGGTCCGCCGTGGCGGGGTCCGTCATGATGGTTGCCGGGTTGGAGTTGGCCAGAATGACCCGGTAGCCCTCCTCGCGCAGGACCCGACAGGCCTGGGTGCCCGAGTAGTCGAACTCGCATGCTTGCCCGATCACGATCGGGCCGGACCCGATGACGAGGATCGACTGCAGGTCGTCGCGGCGTGGCATCAGCTGGCCCCGGTGCCGGCGCCCGACGATCGTGAGGGATGGGCCCGCATGAGGTCGCGGAAGGCGCCGAAGAGATAGCGGGCGTCATGGGGACCCGGGGCCGCCTCGGGGTGGTATTGCACCGAGAAGGCCGGCGCCGTCAGCGAGCGGAACCCCTCGATCACCCCGTCGTTGAGGTTCACGTGCGTCGTCTGGGCGTCGGGGATGGAGCCGGCCGCCACCGCGTAGTTGTGGTTCTGGCTCGTGATCTCCACGACGCCGGTCTCGAGACGTTGCACGGGATGGTTGGCCCCGTGATGCCCGAAGGGCAGCTTGTACGTCGATCCGCCCAACGCGGTGGCCAGGATCTGATGGCCGAGGCAGATGCCGAAGACCGGCACGCGCCCGACCAGGTCGGCCACGGCGGCCGTGGGGCCGGGCAGCGCCGCCGGGTCCCCCGGCCCGTTGGAGAGGAACACGCCGTCGGGGTCGAGCGCCAGCACGTCGTCCGCCGCGGTACCGGCCGGCACCACCGTGACGGTGCCGAGGGTGGTGAGCAACTGGACCATGGTCGTCTTGACGCCGAAGTCGTACGCGACGATGCGCAGATCGGTCCCCGGACCGGCGGCCGTGCCCGGATGGACGGTGAGCTCGCTCCTCGTGACGCCCGAGACCAGGTCCATGCCGTCGGTGCCGACAGCCGCCGCGGCGGCGGTGCGCAGGTCGGCCTCCGGCGCCGTGCCGAAGGCGCAGGGCACCGCCCCGGCCTGCCGGACGTGCCGGGCCAACCGCCGTGTGTCGACACCGGTGAGGGCCGGGATGCCGTGCCGGCGGAGGAACGGCTCGAGACCCTCGGTGGACCGCCAGTTCGACGGCTCGCCGGCCAGGTCGCACACCACGATGCCGCGGCAGTGCGGCAACGCCGCTTCGTCGTCGGCGGCGTTGGTGCCGTAGTTGCCGATGTGGGTGCTGGTGAAGGCGATCATCTGGCCGGCGTAGGACGGGTCGGTGATCACTTCTTGATAGCCGCTCATGGCGGTGTTGAAGACCAGCTCGCCCGTCACCACGGACGCCGGCGCCCCGGCCGCCTCACCGGTGAAGACACGGCCGTCCGCGGTCACCAACAACGCGGGCGGCCTGTCGCCGTCGCCGGTCAACCCTTCGCTCACCGCTGCGCCGTGGCGTCGACGACGACCGCCTCGCCGCGCAGGACCGTGTGGCGCACGGCCCCGGCAAAGGTGCGGCCCGCGTACGGCGTGTTGCGGCTGCGGCTGGCCAGAGCGTTCGGGTCCACCACCGTGGACGCGGCCGGGTCGAAGACGCACAGGTTGGCGGTGGCACCCGGTTCGACCGGGCCGCCCTGCGGGCTGTGGCCCGCGCCACGCGGGTCGGTCGCCGTCAACTTGGCGATGACGGCCGGTTGCGCACTCAACAGTGCGAAGACGCGCTCGGGCCCCATGTGCGGCGAGAGGACCTCCCAGGCGATCGGCAGCGCCGTCTCGAGCCCCAACATGCCCGGCGGAGCCTGGTCGAAGGGTGCGTCCTTTGCCTCCGGCGCGTGGGGCGCGTGGTCGGTGGCCACCGCGTCGATGGTGCCGTCACACAGCCCAGCGACAACGGCCTCCACGTCCCGGTCGGTCCGCAGGGGTGGGTTCACCTTGAAGACCGGGTCATAACCCGCCACCAGCGCGTGGGTGAGGAGCATGTGGTGCGGAGCCGCCTCGGCCGTGACCGGGAGGCCCTCCTCCTTGGCCCGGCGCACCAGGTCGACCGACCCGGCGGTGGACAGGTGCAAGAAGTGCACCGGGGCGCCGGTGAGGCGGACCAGCGCGATGTCCCGGGCGACCATGGCCTCCTCGGCCGCGGCGGGCATGCCGGGGAGGCCGAGCCGGCTCGACCAGCACCCCTCGTGCATGGCACCGCCGGCCGCCAGGCTGGCGTCCTCGCAGTGTTGGGCCAGGGTCACGCCCAGGCCCTTGGCGTAGTCGAGGGCCCGTCGCATGAGCGCACCGTCCTGCACCCCGGCGCCGTCGTCGGTGAAGAGGGTGACGCCCAGTGCCGCCAGCTCGCCGAGCGGGGCCAGTGCCCTCCCGGCCCGCCCGACCGTGATGGTTCCGGCCACCGACACCTCGGCCATGCAGCCGACGCCGAGCGCCAGCACCTCGGACGCCACGCCCGCCGTGTCGATGGGCGGCTCCGTGTTGGGCATGGCCACCAGGGCCGTGAAGCCGCCGAGGGCAGCCGCCCGGGCCCCGGTCTCGATCGTCTCCGCCTCCTCGCGGCCGGGCTGGCGCAGGTGGGTGTGCAGGTCGACCAGGCCGGGACCCACCAGGCAGCCCGCAGCATCGAGCACCTGCGCTCCGCGGGTCGCGTCGATGGACTCGGCGACGGCGACGATCTCGGTGCCGGCGACGGCGACGTCGCCCCGGGTCAGGCCGGCCGGGCCGACGACGCTGCCGCCGCGGATGACGAGCGTGGGCTCAGGCAACGGCCGGCACCTCCACCACACCCGGCAGCTCGCCTCCGAGCAACAGGAACAGGATGGCCATGCGCACGGCGACGCCGTTGGCCACCTGCTGGGTCACGACCGTGCGCGGCATGTCCGCCACGTCGGAGGCGATCTCGACCCCGCGCACCATGGGACCGGGATGGGTCACGATGGCGTGCTCGGCCAGCCGCTCGGCCCGACGCGCCGTGAGTCCCCACCCCGCCGTGTACTCGCGCAGGCTCGGGACGAAGGACCCGCTCCCCCGCTCGGCCTGCAGTCGCAGGAGCGAGACCACGTCGGCCTCGCCGAGCGCGGCATCGAGGTCCGTGGCCACCGCGACGGGCCAGCCCTCGAGTGAGGGGGGCAACAGGCTGCCCGGTGCCACGAGCGTCACGTGTGCTCCCAGCGCGGTGTAGGCCAGCACCTCGGAGCGGGCCACCCGGCTGTGCCGCACGTCGCCGACGATCAGAACCCGCAGATCCTCGAAGCACGCGATACCGAGCTCATCGGGCGCGGCGCCCTTGCGCTCGGCCAGGACCTGGCGCACCGTGAAGCAGTCCAGCAGGGCCTGCGTCGGGTGCTCGTGCCAGCCGTCGCCGGCGTTGACCACGTGAGCCCGCTCCACCCAGCGCGCCACCTGGTGCGGCGCCCCGGCCGACGAGTGACGGATGATGACGGCGTCGATCCCCAAGGCCTCGACCGTCTCGACGGTGTCGCGCAGGCTCTCGCCCTTCTTCACCGACGAACTGGCGACGGCGAGCGAGACCACGTCCGCCGAGAGCCGCTTGGCCGCCGTCTCGAAGGACAGGCGGGTGCGGGTCGACTCCTCGAAGAACAGGGTCGCCACCACCTTGCCCCGCAGGGTGGGGACCTTCGGCACGGAGCGGCGCTCCACCTCGGCGAAGGCCTCGGCCACGTGCAGGACCTCGCCGATGCCGTCCGACCCGAGGTCGGCGACCGAGAGCAGATGCTGGGTGCCGGTCATTTGTCCTCCAGGCTGCCGATCCAGACGCCGTCCTCGCCGACGTCGACCATCTCCTCGCGCCGCGTCGGGAGGTTCTTCCCCACGAAATCCGGGCGGATGGGCAGTTCGCGGTGGCCCCGGTCGACCATGACCGCCAGCTGGATGGCGCGGGCGCGCCCGAAGTCGTGGAGGGCGTTGAGGGCGGCCCGGATGGTGCGGCCGGTGAAGAGGACGTCGTCCACGAGCACCACCACCTTCCCGGCCAGGTCGACAGGGATGTCGGTGACGGCCTCGGGCAGCACGGGCCGCAACCCGATGTCGTCGCGGTAGAAGGCCACGTCGAGGCTGCCCACGGCGAGGGTGCCGACCGCTTCGATCTGGCGCAGGACCTCGGCCATTTTCGTGGCGAGGGGAACACCGCCCGTCTGGAGCCCGACCAGGACCACGTCTTCGACGCCCCCGTTGCGCTCGACGACCTCGTGCGCCATCCGCGTCAGGGCGCGCAGCACGTCGGCCGAGCTCATGACCTGGGAGTGGGCCACGAACACTCCCCCGAGGGGTCGCGTATGACTGCGCTCGCGTTCGGCCACTGCTCCTCCTGCCGTGTGAGCCTCACGGGACTCACTTCACGGTCAGGGGATGACTCTAGCGCGCCGTGGTGCGGCCCGGGCCGGTGTGTTCCCTCGTCAGCGCGGGCCGATGTCGGCGACGATGGTCGAGAGGATCCCGTTCACGAAGCGGCCCGACTCGTCCGTCGAGTACTCCTTGGCCAGCTCCACCGCCTCGTCGATGACCACCGCCGTCGGAGGTCCGTCGGGGTCGAGCAACTCGGCCACGGCCAGACGCAGCACGATGCGATCGACGACCGCCATGCGCTCGAGCGGCCATCCGACCGAAGCGCCGGCGATGCGGCGGTCGGCCTCCTCCCTGCTCCCCACGGCATGCTCGATGAGCGTCCGGACATAGAGATCGGGCGGCACGGGGAGGTCATCGACCACCTGCAGCGGACCTTGGCCCTTGAGCTCGGCCTCGTAGAGCAGCGAGAGCGCCCGTTCGCGCTGTTGGTGGCGGGGCGCGGCGTCGGTCATCTTCCCTGGCCCTGGCCTCGGCCGCGTGGTGCAGTCGGTCGACGAGGCCGCCGGGCCGTCAGGCCCGGGTCAGGTACTCGCCGGAGCGGGTGTCGACCTTGATCACGTCCCCGATGTTCACGAAGAGGGGGACCTGCACGACATGGCCGGTCTGCACGGTGGCGGGCTTGCGGGCCCCCGAGACACGGTCGCCCTGCATGCCGGGCTCGGTCTCGGTCACCGTCAGCTCGACGGCCGCCGGCAGTTCGACCCCGACGATCTCGCCGTTGTACATCTGCACGTTGGCGGCGTCGCCTTCCTTCAGGTAGTCGGGCGCGTCCCCGAGCGCGTCGGGTGGGACCTGCATCTGCTCGTAGCTCGTCGTGTCCATGAAGACGTAGTCGCCGCCGTCGCGATAGAGGAACTGCATGTCCCGCTTGTCGATGATCGCCTGCTCGAGCTTCTCGTCGGCGCGGTAGGTGCGTTCGATCACGGCTCCGCTGCGGACGTTCTTGAGCTTCGTGCGCACGAAGGCACCGCCCTTGCCGGGCTTCACGTGCTGGAACTCGACGACGCTGAACAGGCCCTCGGGAAGGTCCAGGCTCATGCCGTTCTTCAGGTCATTGGTCGAGACTGCCATGGATGTCCTTTGTGAAGCGGGTCAGGGGGCGGGCACCGTCCTCGGTCACCACCAGCGTGTCCTCGACGCGCACCCCGCCGTGCCCGGGAACATAGACACCGGGCTCGACGGTGACGACGAAGCCGGGAGCGAGGATAGCAGTGCCCAATTGGCTGACAGACGGGGCCTCGTGGATGTCGAGGCCGACCCCGTGCCCGGTGCCGTGCTCGAACCGCTCCGCCCACCCGGCGTCGGCGATGATCTGGCGACAGACGTCGTCGATGTCCTTGGCCGAGATGCCGGGGCGCACCGCGGCGGCGCCGGCGGCCTGCGACGTCTGGACCACGTCGAAGATGCGGGCCAGCTCCCCTTCCGGCTCCGAATCGACACAGAACGTGCGGGTCATGTCGGAGCGGTAGCCGTCGAACATGGCGCCGAAATCGACCACCACGGGGTCGCCCCCGTTGATGCGCCGCGATCCCGGATGGTGGTGGGGCTTGGCCGAGTTCTCGCCGGCGGCGACGATGGTGTCGAAGGCGGTGCCCTCGGCTCCCCCGCGTCGCATGGCCGTGTCGAGCTCGAGCGCGAAGTGCTCCTCGGTGACGCCCTGGCTCAGCAGCGGGACCACCTCGAACAGCGCGGCATCGGCGATGGCGGCGGCCCGCTCCATGCGGGCGATCTCGGCGGCGTCCTTGCGCTCGCGCAGCACCTCGACGGCGTTGGAAGTGGCGACAAGCTTGTCGACGCCCAGGACGTCGGCCCAACCGCGCTGCCCGCTCCAGGTGACGTTGCCCGCCTCGAGGCCGATGCGACCGGCGCCGGCACCCTCGAGTGCGGCGCGGGTCGCGTCGCGCTGCTCGGCCCCCGTCCCGATGGAGACATCGACGTCGGACGCACCGGCCCGCTGCAACTGCTCGCCCGACTGGGTGCGGTACCGACCGTCGGTCGTCAGCATCGCCAGGTCCTTGGTCACGACCAGCACGGCGGCCGAGCCCGAGAACCCCGTGAGGTATCGCACGTTGGGGAGGGTCGTCACGATGAGGGCGTCGATCTCGTGCTCGTCGAACGCGGTGCGCAGGCGGTCGATGCGTCCGGTGACGACGATGGGCGGGAGAGGCGCCGTGCCCGGCGCGTAGGGGTTGGCTCGGACGGTGGTCGTCATGCTGGTCAGGATCCCTTCAGCAGTGCGGCGGCGGCGTCGATGGCGAGCTCGTACCCGAGCCCGCCAAAGCCCGCGATGATCCCCGATGCCACCGGCGCCAACACCGACGTGTGTCGGAAGGGCTCCCGGGCGGCGGGGTTGGACAGGTGCAACTCGACCACAGGTCCCTCGAAGGCGGCCACCGCATCGTGCAGCGACCACGAGGTGTGGCTCAACGCGCCGGCGTTGACGACCAAGGCATCGGCCCGGCCCCGTGCGGCGTGCACGGCCTCGACAAGGTCGCCCTCGTGGTTCGTCTGCAGGTGTTCGAGCGCCAGGCCGTGTCGCGTGGCCGCGGCATCGGCGCGGGCCACGTGCATCGCCAGGGTGTCGGTCCCGTAGACGGCCGGCTCGCGTTCCCCGAGCAGGTTGAGGTTGGGACCCGACAGGAGGAGGACGAGGCTCACGTGCGGGCACCCATGGCAGCCAGGGTAGCGACCACGTCGGCCACGTCCACACCGTGCACCGCCTCGACCCCGTTGGGCCCGTCAAGCACGAACGTCAGATCCTGCTGGGCCTTCTTGTCCCGCTCCATGAACGCGACGAGCTCCGCCGCCCCGGCCCCGGCCGGCAGGTCGGTCGGCAGGTCGAAGCTGCCGACGATCCGGCGGTGCTCGGCGACCCGGTCGTCCGTGATGCGCCCGAGCCGCCGCGCCAGCAGGGCGGCGAACAGGATCCCGATGGCCACCGCTTCGCCATGGCGCAGATCCCAGTCGGGGTGTTCGGTCCCGGCCGCACCTTCGAGGGCGTGCGCCAAGGTGTGGCCGTAGTTGAGGATGGCGCGGCGACCGCCCTCCCGCTCGTCCTCCGACACGACAGCCGCCTTGATGCCGGCGCAGCGGGCCACCTGTTCGTCGATCGGCTGGTCGGCCGTGGGGGCATCGCCGAGAAAGGCGTACTTGGCGATCTCGCCCCGGCCGCACGCCCACTCGCGGGGCGGCAGCGACGAGAGGGTCTCGGTGTCGCACAACACGGCATTGGGTTGCCAGAAGGCGCCGACGAGGTTCTTGCCCTCGGGGAGGTTCACCCCGGTCTTGCCGCCGATCGCGGCGTCGACCTGGGCCAACAGCGAGGTGGCCACGTTGAGGTAGGCCGTGCCCCGGTGGTACGTGGCGGCGGTGAACCCGGCCACGTCGGTCACGATGCCGCCACCGACCGCGACGACGACATCGGCGCGCGACAGTCCGGCACGGGCGAAGGCGCGGGCGAGCTCCTCGACCGTGGCCAGCGTCTTCGCCCCTTCTCCGTCGGGGATACGGCACACCTCGAACGGCACGCCGGGATCGATGCCCTCCACCCACCCGGCCTCCTCGATGCCGCGCTGCGTCACGATCACGGCCGACTTGGCCGCCTGTGGAACGAAGCGCGCCACGTCGTGACGGGCCCCGGGCCCGACGAGCACCGGATAGGAGCGGTCGGCCAGATCGACGGAGAGGGCTCGCACTGTGTCGGGTCTCCTCCCGCTACCGGGCGGTGCCGGTGTCGGTGTCGGCTTCGGTGTGGGCTGTCGCGTCCATGGCGTCGAGGATGCGGTCGACGACGCTCGCCGGGTCGAGGTCGTCCACGTCGAGCACGACGTCAGCCAATTCGACGTAGAACGGAGCGCGCGCGGCGCTGAGCTCGATGACGGCCGCGGCCGGGTCGTCATCGAGCAGCGGCCGGCCGGCACCGTCTCCCACCCGTGCCGCCAACGTCTCGGGACGCGCCCGCAGCCAGACGACGATCCCGCTGGCGGCGATCAGCCGGCGGTTGTCCGGATTGAGCACGGCGCCGCCCGCCACGGAGACGACCGACGGCGTGGGGTCGGCGCACGCAGCGGCCAGGACGGCTGCCTCGGCCTGGCGGAAGGCCGCCTCGCCGTCGCGGGCGAAGAGCTCAGGCACGGTCAGTCCGGTCGAGGCCTCGACGTCTGCATCGGAATCCCGGTAGCCCCACCCGAGCCTTTCCGCCAGGAGCCGTCCCGTGGTGGTCTTGCCCGCGCCCATCATCCCGACCAGCAGGATGCGGGGCGTCATCCGGCGGCGCTGTCCGGACCGGCGTCTGCCGTCGGGCTTCCCACGGCGGACGAGGGCGTCGTGCCGAGCGAGGCCACGAAGCCGTCGCGGTTGCGCACGACCTCGGCGAGGGAGTCGCCCCCGAACTTGCGCAACGCCTCCGTGGCCAGGACGAGCGCCGTCATCGACTCGGCGACCACCCCCATGGCCGGGACCGCGGTGACGTCGGTCCGTTCGCGGAAGCTCACCGTCGACTCCTTGGTGACGACATCGACCGTCTCGAGCACGGGCCGGTTCAAGGTGGCGAGCGGCTTCATGGCGACCCGGGCCACGAGCAGCGCGCCGTTGGAGATGCCACCCTCGATCCCGCCCGCCCGGTCGGTGGGACGGACATAACCCTCGGCCTCGTCGTAATGGATGGCGTCGTGGGCGTCCGAGCCCCGGCGCGCCGCGTTGTCCCACCCTTCGCCGATCTCGACCGCCTTGACCGCCTGGATCGACATGAGCGCCTGGGCCAGGTTGGCGTCGAGCTTGCGGTCCCAGTGCACGTGGCTGCCGAGGCCGACGGGGACGCCGTAGGCCAGAACCTCGGCGACGCCGCCCAGGGAATCCCCGACCTTGGCCGCCGCCTTGACTGCGGCGATCATCGCCTCCTCGCCCTGCGCGTCGAAGCATCGCACGGCGCTGGCGTCGATTGCGGCGAGATCGCCCGGCCCGGGTCGGGACGAACCGGGGCCGGTGACGGCCTCGCCCAGGGCCACGATGTGGCTCACGATGGAGACTCCGAGATGGGTCAGGAGCAGCTTGGCCAGCGTGCCGGCCGCCACGCGGGCAGCGGTCTCGCGCGCCGAGGCCCGTTCCAACACGTCGCGAGCGTCCTCGAAGCCGTACTTCAGCATGCCGGGGAGGTCCGCGTGCCCTGGGCGGGGCTGGGTCAGCACCTTGGCGGGGGCCCCGGGCTCGGGGGACATCTCCTCAGTCCACTTCGGCCACTCGGTGTTGGCGATCTCGACGGCAACCGGCGAGCCCAGCGTGCGGCCGTGCCGGATGCCGCCAACGAGCGAGATCTCGTCCGCCTCGAAGCGCATCCGGGGGCCGCGCCCGTAGCCCAGCCGACGGCGGGCCAGCTCGCCGGCGATGTCGGAAGCCTCGACAGGCAGCCCGGCGGGCAGACCCTCGACGATGACGACGAGGGCACGACCGTGGGACTCTCCGGCGGTCAGAAAGCGCAGCACACGGCCACGCTACCGGACGGCCAACGCCGTCTCGGAGCCGTGAGGACCTCGTCGTCTCCTATTGATAGAAGGGGTTGTCGCCGCTGCCGTGGTCGGTGACGTCGAGCACGCGGGTGAGCTCGGGCACCTCTTCGAGCAGTGTGGTCTCGATGCCCTGACGGAGCGTCATCTGCGACATGGCGCAACCCTGACAGCCGCCGGAGAGCCGCAGGTACGCGCTGCCGTCCTCCTCGTTGATGGCCACCAGGTCGGCCCGGCCGCCATGGCTGGCGATAGAAGGGTTGACTGCCTGCTCCAACACAGCGACGACCCGAACGGCGAGCGGGCCGGCGATGCCCTTGGCCAGGATCTCCGGCGGGACGCTCGGCGAGACCTCCTCCGGCGTCGGGGTGTTGGGGTTGACCAGGACAAGGCCACCGCCGTCAGCCTCCGACCACTCGAGGCGGGCACCTCGGAGACGGTCGACGCTGCCAGACGGAATGATGACCACCAGCTCATCCTGGGCGTGCCGGGCGTCACCATCGTCGGCGTCGGACGCGGCCTGGAAGTAGAGGTCGTAGATGAAGGATCCCTCCTGCACCCCTCGCACCTCGAGCCAAAGTGCCAGGCTGGCCGGATCCGGCTCCTGCGCTATGGCGTCCAGCACGATTTTGTGCGCCTCTGGGGTGAGCGTGACGACGGAGCTGGTCGTCTGGAGATCGTTCGTGGTCGTGGCCATACAGGGAGTCTACGGCCTGGTGCCCACGGCACGGTCCCGCGCCGTCATCGCGGCTTCCCCGCACGCTGCCCACCGGATGCCCTGGCAGAGCCGGAGTTCAGCCGCCCACCAGGAATCGCCCGTGGAAACCCGCCCGGAAACGGGCTACCTTGCCCGACCGGGGTGACAGCGGTCAGTCACATCGGGGCATTCGCCCCGGACCTTGCAGTCCGAAGTTCGACGCACGTCGCGGTCGGGCCCGGGCTCGGGCCTCTCGCGCAGGGGTTCGGGTCCGGGCCAAGGACCGCGACCGAAACATCGTTTTCTGCGCACGCTGTAACGTGCCTGGCCGTGGCCACGACACCGACCGACTCGCACGAATGGATCAGCTTCGAGGACGACGAAGAAGAGCGGACTTGGGTCTTCGACGTCACGTTCTTGACGAGCAACTGGACCTGCATTTTCGGCAACGGCTGCCAGGGCGTGCTCACGGGCCCCGCTCCCGAGCTCGTCCAGGGCTGCTGCAGCTACGGTGCCCACCTCGTCAACAAGAAGGACGCCCGTCGGGTGGAGAAGGCGGCGGCCTCGCTGACGCCCGAGGAATGGCAGAACCACGGGACCAAGAAGAGCGTCATCCACGTCAACAAGGGCGGCGAGACCGTGACGCGACTGGTGGACGACGCCTGCATCTTCCTCAACAAGCCCGGGTTCGCCGGCGGCGTCGGGTGCGCCTTCCACATCGCGGCCGCCAACCGGGGCGTCGACCACATGACGCTCAAGCCCGAAGTGTGCTGGCAGCTGCCCCTGCGCCGCGAAGACCAGGTCGACGACGACGAAGGCCACGTGACCTCGGTCGTCCGGCAGTGGGACCGCCGACACTGGGGCAAGGGCGGCCGCGAGTTCCACTGGTGGTGCACCGAATCACCCGACGCGTTCGTCGGAACCAAGCCCGTGTACAAGGAGATGCAGCCGGAACTCACGGCCATGGTGGGCTCCAAGGCCTACGACCACTTCGTCGAGTTGGTCGAAGAGCGCGACCGCCTCCGTACGAAGGGAGTCGCACTCCCCCATCCCGCGGTGCGGAGTCGCGGCAGACGGGGCGGCCGGCGCCTGAGGTCGGGCCGGCCGGGCTCTAGTCGTTCAGGGGGTCGTCGTCCGCCACGGCGCTGGTCGGCATGGAGCCGAGTATGCGGTCGTACTGGTCCTCTTCGGCCAGGCACCACGACGCGTGCACGTCGTCGGGCTCGGCCCCACACTCGGCACATCGTCCCGTCGACTCGGTCGACGATCGCTTCAGACTGCGCGCTTCCTCGAAGCGCCGATGGCGTCCCTTTTTCACGAGAACTCCTTGTCACACCCGGTCCGCATGCTGGCGTCCCGCCCCCTTACGGCCGAACCGTACGGGCCACGTCGACCGTTGCGCCATTGTAGTGGTTGTGGGCGGCGTCCCTGCCGGGCCGCAGGTCAGAGTGGGTGGACAGTGACGGGGACGGGTCTTCCCCTGCCGTACGGGCGGCCGTGCCGGCTGCGGCGCCGTGGTGTCGCTCGGGGACCGGTCCACCCTCTACGCTGACCGCCATGCCCGGGTTCGACCCGCAAGAGATGGTCGCCAGGTTCCGGGCCCGGGCCGAGGCGGTCCGGACGCGCGGGATGCCGCCCGTTGAGGGGCCCGAGCGGCAGCGGTTTCGCGAACAGGCGCAGCGGGACTTCTCGGACTTCGCCATGATCGGCGACGCCGAGACCGAGCTGGTCGACGGGATCCTGACGTTGCGCATCGATCTGCGGCCCCCGCCCTCGGCCGGCGGCGACCCGTCGACCTGAGTCTCCGCTGGTGGAGTCTTTCAGCCTCCGTAGTGCATGCGCGTGTCCTCCATGCGCAGCACCTCGGCCGGCTCACCGCCCACGCCGATGACTTCCCCGATGCAGAACGTGTGACTGCCGAGCGCTTCGGCGCGGGTCAGACGACAGTCCAGGTAGCCCGCGGCCGACGCCAGCACCGGGCGACGATCAGTTCCGACCTCGGTGACCCGTTGGCCCGACAAGGCGAGGACCGCCCCGTCGGGACCACGCTCCACGTCCGTGACCGGCTTCACGAAGCGGCGCACGACGTCCCGATCGGTGCGGGCGAGCAATGCCACCGTGAAGCCTCCTCCGGCCGCCACCAGCCGGGCCGTCACTGACTCGGCCTCGAGTGCCACGCCCACGAGCTTGGGTTCGAGGCAGACCTGCACGACGAGGTTGGCCGTCATGAGGTTCACGTCGTCCCCGTGGCGGCTCCCGATCAGGTACAACCCGGTGGGGAGCGCCCAGAGGACGCGGCGTCGGTGGCGGTCGAGGTCGAGGTCGGCTGCCGCGGCGTCCGAGGTGTCGGTGGTGTCGGAGGTGTCGGAGGTTCGGGGGTTTCGGGGTCGGGACTCATCCGAAGATGCTGCCCGTCGAGTTGTCGGTCGTGGTCGTGGTCGAGACCGTGTGGCCGTCGATCTGGCGGATGCGTTGGAGCACCTGCTGGTAGAGCGCCTCCGCCTTGATGGCATTGCGCGCGGACTGGGCGAGGAGCGTCTTGTCGGTTGCTCCGGCGTCGTAGCACTGGTTGGCTGCCGTGCCTTCGAGTCCGTACGCCTTCGTCAACAGAGCCGTCACCTCGGGATCGGGAGAGGGCAGGGTGGAGTTCGCCATCTCGGCGTCGTTGAGCAGCGTGCCGCAGGCCGCGTGCACTGCACCCGTGCCATTGGGCACGTCCTTCGGAACCCGTGCGTTGTCGGCGATGAGGGTGCCGATGTTCTCCCCGAGGCCGGTGCCAGTGACCCAGACGGACAGGCGATGCGGAAGCGAGCCCACTTGGTCCTCGCCGGCACAGGAGGCGAGAGTGAGGGCGCATCCGGTCATGAGGACAAGGGAGGGGACGAGGAACCGACGCCTCATGTGGCCTTGACGATGTGGACCTCTTTTTTGCCCTTCCGGAGCACGAGATACCTGTCGTGGAGCAGATCGCCGGGAGCAAAGGTGCGCCCGTCGTCCGTCTGGCGGAGATTGTTGACGTAGGCACCACCCTGTTCGACGGTGCGGCGCGCTTCCTTCTTGGACTTGGCCAGTCCAGTGCGCTCGAGCAGTTCGGCGAGGCTGACGTTGAGCAGATCTGCCCTGGGGACGTTCGTGCTCGGTGCATCCTCAGTGACGGCCAGCAGCATCTCCTCGCTGAGCCCGGCGATCTCCTCGGCGAAGAGAGCGGCCGACGCCTCTTCGCACTTGGCCACTTCGGCCTCGCCGTGGACGAGCCCGGTGACGGCCCGAGCCAATGCCTTTTGCGCGTCGCGCCGCTGGGGCTGCTCAGCCGTCGAACGGTCGAGCGCACGGATCCGGTCGTGGTCGAGGAAGGTCAGGAACCGGAGCAGTTCGCCCACCTGCTCGTCGGGCGTGTTGAGGAAGAACTGGTACATGGCGAACGGGCTGGTGCGCTTCGGGTCCAGCCACACCGTGCCCGACTCGGTCTTCCCGTACTTGGTCCCATCCGCCTTCACGATGAGTGGCGTGGTGAAACCCCACACCTCGTCACCTGACACCCGCCTGATGTAGTCGACGCCCATGGTGATGTTGCCCCACTGGTCGCTTCCGCCGAACTGCACGTCACAGGCGTGGTCGAGATGGAGGCGGAGGAAGTCGTAGGCCTGCAGCAGCATGTAGCTGAACTCCGTGTACGAGATCCCCTGGTCGGGTCGATCAAAGCGGCTCTTCACGGACTCCTTGGCCACCATCTGGTTGACGGTGAAGTGCTTGCCCACATCACGCAGATACTCGAGAGTAGACAGCGAGCCGAGCCAGTCCGCGTTGTTGAGCAGCAGGGCGCGCCCATGCGCGAGGTCGAGGAACTGGCCAAGTTGAGGACGGATACCTTCGAGGTAGCCCTCAATGGTCTGCAAGTCGAGCAGTTGGCGCTCGTCCTGCTTACCCCCCGGGTCTCCGATCATGCCTGTCCCACCACCGGCCAGCGAGATTGTCCGATGGCCGGCGTCTTGGAACCGCCGCAGCGTGCACAGTTGCATCAGGTTGCCCACATGGAGACTGTCGGCCGACGGATCGAAGCCGGCGTAGACCGTGAGCCCGGCCTGGTCGAAGCGCTTCGGGAGATCGACGTCTGTCATCTGATGGACCAGACCGCGGAAGGCGAGGTCCTCCGAGAGCGTCGGCATCCTTCGACTCTGCCATACGCAGGTAGGTTGATCGGCCGCATGGGTGTTGGTGGAGATTCTCGGGAAGGCGGAGCGTCCCTGTGATCGGCGGGGACAACGGGGCACTGCCCCTTCCGATGTCGGGCTCTTTGCCGCCCGACCTGCAAGGGACCCTGTTCCGGGTCGGCCCGGCGTCGCCGCAGGGTGCTCGGACCGCGGACGTGCCCGCCGAGGGTCGTCAGGGAGAAGGCGACGGAGCGGATGACGAGCGAAGGGGTGTCGTCGGATCCGACGGGATGGCAGGAGCCCTCCATGGCATCGAGATCCGGGACGGCCGTGCCGTGTGGTACCTGCGCCAGGAATCGGACGCCAATGCCGGCGTCTTCTGGCATGCCGGAGCGCTCCTCGCCCTCCCGGAAGCCGGAATTCCCTCGCAGTACTCGCGGTTTTTGGAGTCTGAGGAGTTCGCTGGTGGGCTGACGGTCCCGATCGCGTCGCATGTCCATCGATTGGCGGCCGATGGAAGCCGCGTCCTCTTCAGCGTGGATGACGGCGTGGGGGCCGATGGCACCGGTGGAGACGCGTCGGTCGACGAAGGCGCCGGCGTCTTCCTGCGTCTCGGCGAATGGGATGCGAGTGGCGCACTGCGGTCGGCCCAGTCGGTGGAGTTGGATCGGGCAACCTGGCAGCACGACATCGGCGTCACCGCGGAGCATGTGGTCTTCATCGAATCGCCGACGACCCGTCTCCCGGGCGGGGACGGTCGAACGAATCCCGTGCCCTTCGGATGGGTACCCGGCGCTGAAGGCTGGCTCGGCGTGGTGCCACGGAGCGGCGGTTCGGCCGCGCTGCGGTGGATCCACCTCGACCCATGTCTGGTGACGCACGTGCTCGGGGCGTACGACGATCCCGACGGAGCCATCGTGCTGTACGTCTGCTGCTACGGGGTGCCCGAAGCGGGCCAGCCCGTCGACCTCACGGCGTCTGTCGTGGGATCCGCCGGCCCCGCACTCTCCGGCATCGGCGGGACCCTCGGTGTACTGGAGCGGTGGCGTCTTGAGGGCGATCGCCTCGAGCGAACGCAAGTGGACGAGCGTTTCGTCGAGTATCCACGGATGGATGCCACGTGCGAAGGCGCACCCTTTCATTTCGGGTACACCCTCGAGACCTCGTGGGTGGAGATCCCTCCGGTGTCGGGCCTCGAGACCGGCCATCCGGACCGCTGGACCAGGGCGGCCGCACCCGTCGGACTGCTGAAGTTCGACCTGGCGCGCGACGAGGTCGCTGTCTGGAGGCCGGGCCCCGGGTGCGTACCCAGCGAGCCACTGTTCGTCCGAGCGGTCGACGGCCACAGCGACGATGAGGGCTGGCTGCTGTCGATCGTCGATGATGCCAACCGCGGCGGAAGCGACATGTATGTCCTCGACGCCTCCTCGCTGGGCCGGCGTCGCCCAGAGGCGGTCATCCATCTGCCGGCACGGTTGCCGGTGCGCAGCCATGGGGAGTGGGTCCCGGCCGACCGTTATCGCTGAGGCTCTACTGGAGCGCGAGACGGACCGCCTGGTTGATCGCGTCGTGCAGAGCGACGTTCTGCGAACGGCCGGGTACCTTGACCCGGACGAGCGCCGGCGTCGACGCGGCCAAGGCCGACTCGAGCTGCGACACCGCCGAGACTTCGTGAACCGGCAGGCCGAATCCGCGCGCCACCGCCGCGATGTCGCTGGTGGGTGGTGTGCCGAAGAGGTCCTCGAAGACACCTGGCTCGACAGCGGTCGCCTGGGGCAGGAAGGAGAAGATCCCTCCCCCTCCGTTGTCCAGAACCACGAAGGTGCAGTCGGATACGGAAAGGTTGACGAGCCCCGAGACGTCGTGGAGGAAGGTCAGATCGCCGAGGAGCGCGATCGTCCGGGTGCCCTGCCCGTTGCCCGATGCCGCCACCCCCAGCGCGGTCGACACGACGCCGTCTATCCCGTTGACTCCTCTGTTGGCAAGCACCCGTGGTGGTAGCGGGTTGGCCTCGGCGTACCACTCCAGATCCCGGATCGGCATGGAGGCCGCGACCACGAGGGTGGCGCCGGTTTCGGCCGCGTAGCGGTGGACCATACGAGCCACCAGCGGCTCGCTGAGGTCGGCTCCCAGGACATCGCCGATGGCCTTTTGCGCCCTTACCTCCCGCTCGGTCCACGCGTCTCGCCACTGCGGATCGCCCGGCGCCGCAGTCGCAATGGCGGCGTCGAGCCACTGATCGACGTCGCACTGATGGAACTCGGTCGCCGCCCGCAACGGGTCGGCCCACTGGCGGAACGGGTCGACGACGATGATCCGTGCGCCGGCGCGGGACGCGTCGGCGACGAATGTCCCCAGCGCTCGGGACAACCAGGGCATACCGAGCATCACCACGCACTCGGGCAGTGGGGGCTGGGCCCGGACGATGGCATCAGCGGCGGCGATCGCCCCCTCCAGGCGGCTTCCAGAGAACGGGTCAGCCAGGACGGGCCAGCCCAGTCGGTCGGCCAGCACCCTGACACGGGCGGGGTCCGCTCGCCGCGACCACGGGCCTCCGGCGATGATCATGCCCCTCCCCAGCAGGGGATCTCTCAGCCTGGTGGCGGCCGGACTCGTCACCCGGTCGAAGACGACGACCTTTGGTCCTCCGCGTGCAGGAAGGGGTGACGCCGTCCCGGTCAAGGGCTCTCGGAACGCGAGATTGAGGTGCACCGGGCCCGGCCCGTCGGCCCCGTGCACGCGCTTCCTCGAAGGCACGGACCGCGAGCGGCCGCCATGACTCCTCCTGGCCCTCGGTGGCCACTCCAGGTGCATGCGCCCAGCGTGTCGCCGCGGCGAACAGGCCGTTCTGCTCGATGGACTGCGGTGCGCCGGTGTCATGCAACTCGGGCGGCCGGTCCGCAGTGCAGACGATGAGAGGCACGCCGGCGTGATGGGCCTCGACGACGGCCGGGTGCAATTCGGCAGCCGCGGTGCCGCTCGTCACGCAGATGATGGTTGGCCTCCCTGTGGCCATCGCCAACCCCAGGGCGAAGAACGCCGCACTCCGTTCGTCGAGGCGGACATGGACCCGCAGCCGCTCAGCCAGCGGCAGCGCGAGAGGCGTCGAGCGCGATCCTGCACACACGACAGCGTCGGTGACCCCGAGGCGGACCCATTCGTCCACCAAGGTTGCACTGAAGGTGGCCTGTACGCTCATGCGGCGTGCCACTCCATGTCGAGGTGCGCGGTTCGGGGCCGCCGCTGGTCCTGTTGCACGGCTTCACCCAGACGGGTCGTCTGTGGGGCCGCTTCGGAGACCTGATGGCCCAGTCGTCCACGCTGGTCATGCCGGATCTTCCCGGACACGGGGACTCGGGGCAGGTGCGAGCCGACCTGCGCACGACGGCCGACCTCGTCGCGGAAGCGGTGCATTCGGAGATCGGGGAAACTCCGTATGCGCTGCTGGGTTATTCGCTCGGGGCTCGGGTGGCTCTCCATGTCGCCCTCCGTGCCGGGGCGTCTCAGCGCTGCTCCGTCTTCATCGGCGTGACCGCCGGCATTGAGGACGCCGATGCACGTGCCCGCCGACGCCAATCGGACGACGCCACGGCGGACTCCCTCGAGGCCTCGGGGGACGTCGCGCACTTCGTCGACTCCTGGTTGCGAGGGCCCCTCTTCGCACGGCTCGCATCGAATGACGCGGCGCAGCGGTCGGAACGACTCCGCAACACTGCGGAAGGACTGGCGTCCAGCCTCCGCCTGTGCGGGACGGGCACCCAGGCTCCCCTGTGGGATCTCCTGCCGACGATCTTCCCTCCGGTCCTGGCACTCGCCGGATCGGACGACACTCGCTTCGCCTCGCACGCGCTCCGCTTGGCCCGATCGGTGCCGCGCGGCGTGGCGTCCCTGGTCCCCGGAGGCGGCCATGCTGTGCATCTGGCCCAGCCGGAACAAGCCGCCCGGATCGTTCGTCACTGGCTCGACACGGCTGGGCCGGGCTCCACGTGAGGGAGCGAGGGAGGGGCCCTCATAGGAGCAGTCCGACAGCCAGGAGCACCCCGGCGAGGATCTGCAGACGTGAGGTCGTTCCCAGCATGGGCAAGAGCGCCCGCCCCTCTTGGTCCCCGAGCGCCAGGCGCAGGGGGGCGACTGCCACCGGGAAGGCCAAGAGCGCCAGGAGCGACCACGGTCGGTAGCTCGCCAGGATCCCGAGAGAGAGCGCCGCTCCCATCAGGGTGAAGCAATACAAAAGGCCGGCCCGACGTCGCCCGAGGCGAACCGCCAGCGTCTTCTTTCCTGACTGCGTGTCGGTGCCGATGTCGCGCAGGTTGTTGGCCTGCAACAAGGCGGCAGCCAGCAGACCCACGGGCACGCCGGCCCAGAACGCGAACCACCAGTCGTACTGGTAGGAGAACAGATGTCCGGCCAAGGAGATGACGAACGGAGCGTGCTGCACGTACGCCGACCCCGCCGTGGCCACGAGACCGAAGAAGATGAAGACGAAGAGCTCGCCGAAACCGAGGTATCCGTAGGGTCGAGGTCCTCCGGTGTACGCCCATCCGGCGATGCCGCACACCAGGCCGAGAGGGACGAGCCACCACGTGACACGGGCCGCCAATCCGAGGCCGGCCAAGCCGGCAACGCCGAAGGCGATCAGCGCAGCGATCTTGACCTCCCGCACCGTCGCCAGCCGGCCCGCCACGAGCCGTACGGGCCCGACCCGGTGTTCGTCGGTCCCGCGCACGCCGTCGGCGTAGTCGTTGACGTAGTTCGTGCCGATCTGAATGCCGAGCGCCACGATCAACGCCAGGACGGCGTTGAGCCACGACAGTTGGCGGTCGAAGCTGGCACACACAGTTGCATGGCAGGCGCCGGAGGTCTGCGGCGTGGTGAGAACGAAACGTCCGCTCGAGAGATAGCCCGCCGCGGTGCCGACGACGACCGGGACAATGGCGGCCGGAAGGGTGCGCGGGCGCGCGCCCGCCACCCACACCTTGAGCGGAGGGCTCATGGGCGACGCGGGAAGCGTGAGAAGTCCGGAGCGCGGTGCTCCACGAAGGCGTTCCGGCCCTCCTGTCCCTCCTCGGTCATGTAGAAGAGCATGGTGGCGTCTCCGGCCAATTGCTGCACACCGGCCAGACCGTCGTCGGCGGCGTTCATACCTGCCTTGATCATGCGCAACGCGATCGGCGAGAGGGTCAGCATCTGGCGACACCAGGCCACGGTCTCGCGCTCGAGGTCGTCCAACGGCACCACGGTGTTCACCAGTCCCCAGTCCAGGGCCTGCTCCGCGCCGTACTGACGGCAGAGGAACCACACCTCCTTCGCCCGCTTGAGCCCGATGGTGCGGGCCAAGATGGAGGACCCGTATCCCCCGTCGAAACTCCCGACTTTGGGCCCCGTCTGTCCGAATCGCGCGTTGTCGGCTGCAATAGAGATGTCGCAGACCAAATGCAAGATGTGGCCGCCGCCGATGGCATAGCCAGCGATCATGGCCACGACCGGCTTGGGGATGCGGCGCATCAGGATCTGAAGATCGAGGACATTGAGACGGCCGATGCCCCGCTGCGCCACTTCGTCGTCGCCGATGTAGCCGTCGTCGCCGCGGATCTTCTGGTCCCCACCGGAACAGAACGCGTCGGGACCCTCGCCGCAGAGGATGATTGCGCCAACGTCTGGGTCGTCCCGGGCCATGGTGAAGGCATCCGTCAGCTCGAAGAGCGTCTGGGGCCGGAAGGCGTTCCGCCGTTCCGGGCGGCAGATCGTCAGCTTTGCGATGCCCTCGGCGACGTCGTAGCGGATGTCCTGAAACGAGCCGCGTGACTCCCACGCAGGAGGGGGAAGGGGGCGGAGATCGTCGAGGGGATCATGGGGGCTGCCTGTGACCACGGTCTGCACGGCGACCTACGCTACTGGCCGGTGCCTGAGCTCGTCGCACTCGACCTTCCCGGTGGCATCGGCTTTGTCGATGCTCTGCGGGCCATTTGGGACACGGGTGACGCCGCTGCACCGCTCGATCCGCGGCTTCCGCCGATCGCGCGCCAGCTCTTGCTCGATGCGTTGCGCCCCACGCGGATCGTCGGTTCGGACGGAGACCAGCATGCGCTGACCGATGGCATCGGTGTCGAGAATGGCGACGCCTTGGTCGTGGCGACGTCGGGCACCTCGGGGCAGCCGAAGGGTGTGGTCCTCACCCATGACGCCATCAGCGCCTCGGCGGTGGCCACCTCCGCCCGCCTCGGCATTGAGGCCGATCGGCACACATGGATGGCGTGCCTCCCTCTCGCGCACATCGGCGGACTCGCCGTTGTCACCCGTTCGATCATCACTGGCACCCGCCTCGTTGTCCTGCCGGGATTCGAGGCCGAGGCCGTCGAGGCAGCGGGGCGTTCGGGTCTCGTGTCACACGTGTCCCTGGTGGCGACCGCGCTGCAGCGCCTCGATCCTTCCGTTTTCACGTGTGTCCTCCTCGGCGGAAGCAGGATCCCGGACGCGTTGCCGGCCAATGTCGTGGCGACGTACGGCATGACCGAAACGGGCTCAGGTGTCGTCTATGACGGATGGCCGCTCGACGGGGTGGAGATATCGCTCGGTCCGTCGTCTGCTGATGTCGCCGCCGGGGGCGAGATCCTCATCCGTGCCCCCATGTTGCTGCGTTGCTACCGCGACGGAGCTGACGGGCGGGTCGTGGGACCCGACGGGGCGCGGGACTGGTTCGCCACCGGCGATTCGGGACACCTGGACGACGAGGGGAAGCTCGTCGTGTCGGGCCGCATCGCCGACGTCATCACCACAGGAGCGGAGAAGGTCTGGCCCGATGCGGTCGAACGCATCCTCATGGCGCACCCCGGCGTGGCCGAGGTTGCGGTCTGGAAGCGGCCCGACCCCGAATGGGGCGAGCGCGTCGTGGCCTGGGTCGTGCCGGTCGAGGGTGGCCCTTCACTCGACGAGCTCGGTCAGATGGTGTCTGACGGCATGGCTCCGTGGGCCGCCCCGAAGGAGCTGGTCCTCGTCGACGACCTCCCCCGTACGGCAGCCGGCAAGGTCCGGCGGCGGGCGCTCGAGACCTTCGACTCGCCATAGTCCCTCAGGCCAGCACCTCAGGGGTGCCGGCGGGCAGCCGGGCACTGAGCCGCACCAGCTTGTCGGGGTTCGTCACGGCTCGGACCCCGACGATGGCACCGTCCAGGATGTCGAGAACGAGGGCCGCCACGACCGTGTCTCCGTCCACGAAGACGGTGGCCGGTTGCCCGTTGAGGAGGGTGGCTTGCGGGCGACCGTGCAGTCTCTTCGCCACGTTGAGCAAGAACCGAGAGCTGCGGTGGAGGCCGACCACCGGCCGCATGGCGGCGCGCACCTTACCCCCGCCGTCGGTCCAGACCACGACGTCGTCGGACAGCATGGAGAGGAGACCGGACAAGTCCCCGGTGGCGCAAGCCACCAGGAAGCGGTCAGTCAGGGCACGACCCTGCCGCAGGTCGGCGTCGAAGCGCCGGCGCCGTTCACCGATCCGCTTGCGCGCACGCGCCCCCAGCTGGCGAGAGGCAGCCGGGGTGCGACCCAGCGAGCAGCCCACCTCCTCGAAGGAGTAGCCAAATATGTCGTGCAGCAGGTAGGCGGCGCGCTCGAGCGGCGTCAGCTCCTCGAGCAGGACGAGAAAGGCCAGCGACAGGGAGTCCGCCTGCTCGGCTGCTTCCTCGTCGACGACCACGGGCTCGGGCAGCCAGGGACCCGCATATGTCATGCGGGTGGACTGGGCAGAATCGAGTTGGTCGAGGCACAAGCGCGTCACGATCGTGACGAGATAGGCGCGGACCGATTGCACGTCACGGTCGCTCCGTCGCAGCCAGCGGATGGAGGCGTCCTGCACGACGTCCTCCGCGTCGGCGGCACTGCCCAACATGCGGTAGGCGATGCCGAAGAGGAGCGATCGCCACTCTTCGAAGGCCGCCGCGTCCACCTCGAGGTCAGACGACGGCATCCGTGTGGACGACTCGCATCGGGATGTCGCAGTCGTCCGAGAAACCCTGGCTGCGCAAGCCGAGGCCGGCATTGAAGCGGGACCGGAAGTTCTCGAGCGCTATCCACGCGGCGAGCTCGACGAACTCCGGATCAGTCAAGTGGGCCCGGATGCGGACGGCAAGCTCCTCGGAGACTTCGACCGGGCTCCGAGTCGCCAGCTCGGCGTACTCGAGCACGAGGCGCTCGCGATCGTCGAACAGCTCGCTGGTCCGCCAGCGGCCGACGGCGCGCACCTTGGCCGGGTCGATGCCATTGTGCATGCCCTCGTAATACCCGAAGTCGACGCACCAGGAGCAACCTATCTGCATCCCGGTGGCCTGCACGGCGAGCCAGCGCAGCGTTGGATCGAGCTTCTTCCAGCCGAACTGGACAGCCGTCTCGAGACTGCCCATGGCGACGAGGACGCCGGCGTGGTGCGCTGCCACCTCCATGGGCTCGACCATCCGGCCGAAGCGGTGCTTGGTGTACCTGGTGGCCAGTCGAGCGACAAGCCCCTTGGGGTTTTCCTGCAACGGGACGTGAGCCATGGCTCTCCCTTCGTCTGTCCGCGCGGTCCGTCTGGGGGCGCGTCGCTTTCCTGTTGTTCAGACGGGACAGGGCGGCGATGTGTGACACGGCGGAACGGGACATGCGGTGGGTCGGCCGCGAAAGCGGCGCCATCAGCCCACGCCCCCGGACGGTTGTGCCGTCGTGCCCCCATCGACGACGAACGTCTGCCCGGTGATCCACGAGGCAGCGTCCGAAGCCAGGAAGAGGGCCGCAGTGGCGATGTCGTCAGGCAGGCCCAAGCGGCGCAGCGGGATGTGGGCGGCGATCCGGTCCTCGCCCTGGCCCTCCCACAGTGCGGCGGCCAGCTTCGTCTTGACCAGCCCGGGTGCCAGCGCATTGACTCGGACGTCGGGGGCCAGCTCGAAGGACAGTTGGCGGGTGATGTGGAGCACCGCGGCCTTGGTGACGTTGTACCAGCCGATTCCGGGCTCGACACCGAGGCCCCCGATGGAGGCGACGTTGATCACCGAGCCGCAGCAGGCCCGCCTTCACGGCGGCGGCGGTCCAGACGAGGATGGCCAGCTGGTTGACCTCGAACGTCTTCTGAGCCCGGGCCACGTCAATGTCGATCATCGGCCCGAAGTACGGATTCGTGCCGGCGTTGTTGACCAGGATGTCGAGACGGCCGAAGCGGGCCAGCGTCTCCGCCACACACGACTGCGCGTCCTCGGGCTTGCCGACATGGGCTGCGGTCCAGGCCACGCGCTCCGCGGCCGCACCGCCGTCGACAAGGCCTGCCGCGGCGATGGCCAGGTCGTCCGACTTCCGCGACGTCAGCATGACGTTGGCACCGGCCTCGGCGAAGCGGGAGGCCATGGCCAACCCGATCCCCCGGCTCGCCCCGGTGATCAGCGCCGTCCTTCCGTTGAGTTCGAGCTCCATGGCCTGGAGCCTTGCACGATGCCGGTCGTGTGCCGCTGTCCGGGGTGGGAGCCCTAGCATCGCTCCCGTGAACCACCTGGCTGACGAGACCAGCCCGTATCTCCGCCAGCATGCCGACAACCCCGTGGAATGGTTCCCCTGGGGTGACGAGGCTCTGCAACGAGCTCGCGACGAGGACAAACCCCTGTTCGTCTCCATCGGGTACGCCTCGTGCCACTGGTGCCACGTCATGGCCCACGAAAGCTTCGAGGATCCCGGCGTGGCGGCGGACCTGGCCAAGTCCTTTATTTCCGTCAAGGTCGATCGCGAGGAGCGCCCCGACCTCGATGCCGTCTACATGGCTGCCACGCAGGCCCTGACCGGTTCCGGGGGCTGGCCCATGTCGGTCTTCTGTACGCCGGACGGGCGTCCCTTCTATGCCGGGACCTACTTCCCCCCCGTCGAGCGCCAGGGAATGCCCTCCTTTCGGCGCGTGGTGCAGGCTCTGGGTGACGCCTGGTCCAACGATCGGGCCCAGGTGATCGAACAAGCGGACGCGCTCGTCGGTGCCGTGCAGCGGGAGCTTCGCTTGGCCGAGGCGCTCACCGCGGAATCAGGCGGAGGGGGAGCTCCAGCTGGTGGGCCGACGCTGCGATTGGCCGGAGCGGCCCCGCGGAGTGGCCCTGACCCCGCTGTGCTCGTCGAGCAGGTGGTCGCCGGCGTGGCCGCCGGTTTCGACCCCGAGTGGGGAGGCTTCGGACCTGCGCCCAAGTTCCCCCGACCAACTCTGGTCGACCTGTGTCTGCGACGCGCCCGCGAGCGTGGATCCGATGCGGCGCACGCCCGACATATGGGCCTGCGCACCCTCGACGGCATGGCGGCCGGGGGCATCTACGACCACATCGTCGGCGGGTTCTGCCGGTACTCCACCGACGCCCACTGGTTGGTCCCCCACTTCGAGAAGATGTTGACCGACCAGGCTCAACTGGCCCGGGCCTATCTCCATGCGTGGCAAGACGGTGGGCGAACCGACTATCTCGGCGTGGTCACCGAGACCCTGGACTTCGTCCTGCGGGACCTGTCGACTGCCGAGGGCGCGCTCTACTCGTCCTTCGACGCCGACGCCGGTGGGATCGAAGGGTCACACGCCACGTTCACGGTGGAAGAGTTGAGAGACATCCTTCCGGCCCCGCTGGTCGGGCCGGCGGCCGAGTGGTACGGGATCACGCCCCGCGGCAACTGGGAGGGGCGCTCCATACCGGTCCGTCCCGTCGGGGCCGCGTTGGAACGCCCGCCCGAGGTGGAGGAGGCTCGCCTGCTGCTCGCGGCCGCGAGGGCGACACGCGTGCAGCCTGCCCGGGACGAGAAGGTGCTGACCGAGTGGAACGCCATGACGGTGGCGACTCTCGCCGAGGTGGCGGCGGCCACCGGTCGGGCGGACTACGGGCGCCGAGCCGAGGAGATCGGCGAATTCCTCTGGGCCTCCATGTATGCGGACGGGAGGCTCATGCGAAGTTGGCAAGGCGGACGGGCCCGCCATCTGGCCGTCGCGGCGGACTACGCCTGGCTTGCCGAGGCTTCCTTCCGTCTGTCCGAATGGACGGGCCGGGCCAGGTGGCGGGAACGGGCGGTACGGGCGGTCCATCAGCTGCTCGACCTGTTCTGGGATGAAACCTCCGGCGGGTTCTTCACCACTGGCAGCGACGCCGAGGCCCTCGTGGTCCGACCCAAGGAGTTCCTCGACGGCGCCGTGCCGGCATCCAACTCCATCGCCGTCGCCGCCTTGTTGCACGCCGCGGCCTTTGTCGACGACGCCAGGGTGGAGGAAGCGATCGAACGCACCGTCACGCTGGCGGGGCCCCTGCTGGAGCGGCACCCCGGGGCGCTCGCCGACATGGTCGCCGCACTGCCCATGTGGGGCGGGCGCAACGAGATCGTCATTACAGGCGAACGCCCGGACCTGCTCTCCGAGGTACGCCGGAATTGGCTCCCCGCTGCCGTGGTCGTGTGGGGCGAGCCAGATGCCGGGCCCCTCTTCGAGGACCGCCCCTCGGATCCGGGCCTGGCCTACGTCTGCCATGGTCGCTCGTGCCTGATTCCCGCCGGAGACGCCGGCACTCTGGCGGGCCAGATCGAGCCGCTGGCCGGATGAGCGGACCCTCGTTGGATCCGGAGACGGACGGCACCGGAGGCGCCGTGGATGGCGACGCCGGGACCGCCCGTGACCACGACGAGCCCGGCGCCGACGCTGCAGTGACTGATCGACGGGCGGAAACGGCGACCGACCCGACGCGCCTGCTGCGTCGCTCCGCCCGCCGTACCGAACGCGTTCCGACGGCCGGCGGCTCCACGCTCCATCTGCTCGTGCTGTCCTCGACTGTCGAAGACACGACAGTGGTCGACCTGGCGACCCGCACGGTCATGCGGGTCCGGGTGCCGTGGCCCGAAGGCCACGACCCGGACATCAGCACCTTCGACGTGGTGGAGGTGACCCTGGCGGATGATCCTGAACGCGACGATCTGGCGCGGCCGGAAGCGACCACCGTCGCCGACCTCCCGCGCCATGTCGGGACTCTGCGGGGCCGACATCTCCGCAAGCTCCTGCGGCGGCTCGTGGCGTCCCCCGACGGCCCTCTGCTCGGATTCCCGGGGCCCTCGGCTCCCTACTGGGAGTTCAGGGGCTTCCGGCCCTCTGTAGCGCTCATCGAGCCGACCAGACGGCCCCAGCTCATAAGGAGGCAGGCTGACGGCACGACCTGGGTCCGCTTCGGGTGGGACCGCGACGACGTGTGGCTCCCGGTGGAGGACCGCAACGCCGCCCGCGCCCTCGATGCGGCCCGGCGCGAGCGTCTGAGCGGGAAGAGCCTCTCCACCGCCTTGGGGTTCGAGCCTCAGTATCTCCTGGTAACGGTCAGCCCCCCGCGGGACGGCCACTGCTACAAGGTGTGCGCCGCGGTCCTGCCCCGGGGATGATCGGGTTGTGCATGGAAGCCGGCGCCCGCTGTGGCAGCCGGTTCGGCCTCAGCGGCCGAGCTTGCCGCCAGCCAGGTCCTCGGCCATCGCCCACCCGAAAGCAACCAGCCGATCGCCTCGGTCGGCCTTGAAGCTGTCGAAGTGCGTCTCGACCCCCTCGGGGATCTTGACCTTCGGGGCGAAGAAGTCCAGGCCACCGGCGACGGAGCCATCCCCCTTCAGGACGAAGGTGCGGTCATCGAGCCTGCTCTCGCAGCCGAAGCGCTTCGACAGACGGCGCGCCCACGCCCGCTCCTCGCCCGAGCTCTTGTGGCCCGGAAAGGGAACGACATCCTGCAGCCCGTTGAAGGCACGGAAACCCTCGGGCGTCAGAAGGCGGGTACCCAGCAGGACGTCCTCGTCTGGAAAGGCGAGCAGGGCCCGGCGGTACTGGTCGACCATGATGCCCTTGAGGGCGGCCTCGGCACGCGATGTGCGATCGACCAGCGCCAGTCCGACGAGCAGCGAAGGGGTCCCCCCGATGCGCTCGAGAGTGCAGAACGAGTACCCCCGCAGCTTGTTCCCCTCCCGGGCCTGGGTGATGAGCACCCAGGCTTCACGCTCTTTGGAGAGATAACCGATGTCGAAGCCGGGTGGCCGGTCCGCACAAAGATCCGCCATTTCGACGAGCTCAGCGTCGCTGAGCGCAGTGCAATCCTTGGTGCTCACTACGATCGGCATGGGGTCAGTCTACTGGTTGTCTTCAGCGCGTTCCCAACCGGGGCCATCGCCCCGATGGCGGATGCGGCCTGTCGACCCCACCATCAGCCCAGGTCAGATCCTCTTTCTGACGCTCTCGTCAGCGAGTCAGGAGAGGACGGCGCTCTGGCCGAGCAAGCGCTTGAGTTCCCCCACCAGGCCGTTGCGACAGTCAACGTTGAACTCCGGGGGGAGGCGCAGCACCTTGGCGCCCACGTGGAGAAGCACCGGCGACGGCCCGGGGTGCCCGCTCAGCACGTCTTTCAACCCGTCGACCTTGGCATCCGTCAGCACACCCAGGGGCAGGGTGATGTGCAGATCCTCCTGGCCCCGTTCGAGGATGGGGCGGGAGACCTCCATACAGACGATCTTGGGCTCCTCCTCACGGGTATCCAGCCGGCCCCGTACGACGAGGATGGCGTCATTCTCGATCAGGGCGCCGTACTCAGCCATGGTCTTGGGGAAGACGAAGACCTCCATGGCCGCCTGTAGGTCCTCCAACACGAAACGGGCCATGAGATCGCCCTTCTTCGTATAGGAGCGACGCAGATCCGTCACCACGCCGCCAACTGATCGGACCGGGGCGCGGTCCCCAACAGCCGTGTCGTCCTCCCGCATGTCCGACAGCGTGCAGTCGGTGTGCCGGCCCATGGCGGCCTCGTAGCCCATCAGCGGGTGATCGCTCACGTACAGCCCGAGCATCTCTTTCTCGAAGGCCAGACGCTGAGCCTTGTCGAACTCGGTGTCGGGGATGGCAACCTTGGCCCCGCCCCAACCCGGGTCGGTCTGCTCATCCTCGAACGCGGCGAAGAGGGATGTGATGCCGAGGTCCTGCTCCTTGCGGCGCTCGAGCGTACGGTCGACGACGGACTCCAGCACGAGACACAGACCTTGGCGGGGGTGGCCCATCGAATCGAACGCGCCGCCTTTGACCAGCGATTCCATCGTCCGCTTGTTGAGGACGACCGGGTCGACCCGGGTGCAGAAGTCGAAGATGTCCGCGAACGGTCCGTTGGCATTGCGCTCGACCACGATCCGCTCCACCAGGCTCTCGCCCACATTCCGCACGGCGGCCAGGCCGAAGACGATGGCTTGCCCTGGCCCGCCACCTCCGCTCTCTCCCACACTCCGGTCGGGAGCGAATTCGGCGACCGAGCGGTTGACGTCAGGTACCTGCACGTCGATTCCCATGGACCGGCACTCGGCGAGGTAGACGGCGGTCTTGTCCTTGTTGTCCTTCACCGATGTGAGCAACGCGGACATGTACTCGACCGGGTAGTGCGCCTTGAGCCATGCCGTCTGGTACGCCACGAGGCCGTAGCCGTACGAGTGAGACTTGTTGAACGCGTAGTCGGCGAAGGGCTCGATGATGTCGAAGAGCTGGGTCCCCAGCTCTTCGCCATAGCCCTCGGTGATGCACCCCGCAATGAACTTCTCGCGCTCGGCGGCGATCAACTTGCGGATCTTCTTGCCGCATGCCTTCCGAAGGTTGTCAGCCTCTTCGAGGCTGTAGCCGGCGAACTTCTGCGCGACCCGCATGACCGACTCTTGGTAGAGCATGAGCCCGTACGTGTCCTTGAGTATGGGCTCGATGTCGGGGTGAAGGTAGGTGAGCTCCTTGCGCCCGTTCTTCAGCTCGGGGTAGTCGCGGTGCATGTTGGCCGCCATCGGGCCCGGCCGGTAGAGCGCCACGAGGGCGGCCACGTCGTCGAAGCTCGTCGGGGCGAGCGCGCGCAGGGTCTGGCGCATCGCAGCGCCCTCGAGCTGGAAGACACCGATCGACTCGGCACGCCGCAGCATTTCGAGTGTCGGCTGGTCGTCGAGGTCGACACCGTCGATGTCGGGCCTCTCGCCCGTCTCGACCTCAATGAGATCGAGGGCGCGTTCCATGACGGAGAGATTGCGCAGGCCGAGGAAGTCCATCTTCAGCAGCCCCAGGTCCTCGACTCCGTGCATTTCGTACTGGGTGACGATCGGGGCGTCCTCGGGATTCTCGCCGGCACCGGGCTTGCGCTGGATCGGGAGATAGTTTGTCAAGGGGTCGCGGGAGATCACGACGGCCGCGGCGTGGATGCCGTCCTGACGACGGAGCCCCTCGAGCCCGAGCGCGACCTCAATGACCTCTTTGGCGTCGGGGTCGACGTCACGCATCGCGCGCAACTCGGACGCTGCCGCGAAGCCCTCCTCGTGCCCATCCGTCTTGGTGATGCACGCGTGGAGCGGGGTGTCGCGGCCCATCACCAGAGGCGGCATCAGCTTCGCGATCTTGTCGCCGACGATGTAGGGCTTACCCAGTACCCGCGCCGCGTCGCGCACGGCGGCACGGGCCTTGATCGTCGAGAAGGTGATCACCTGGGCCACGCGGTCGCTGCCGTACTTCTCCGCTGCGTAGCGCATGACGTCGGCGCGGTAACGCTCGTCGAAGTCCATGTCGATGTCGGGCATCTGCTTGCGACCCGGGTTCAAGAACCGCTCGAAGAGCAAGTCGTAGCGGATCGGGTCGAGGTCCACGATCTTGAGGCAGTACGCCACGCAACAGCCGGCCGCCGATCCCCGGCCGGGGCCGACGCGAATGTTGGACTCGCGGGCGAAGCGGATCAGGTCCCACACGACGAGGAAGTAGGCGGCGAAGCCCATGTTCCCGATGACGTTGAGCTCGTAGTCGAGCCGCTCCACCACTTCCGAAGGCAGCGAGACGCCGTAGCGCTCCCGCGCCCCTTCGAAGGTGAGGTCGCGCAGATACGCCAGCGCCCGTTCCTCGTACGTGTCGCCGCTGAAGCTGTCCGGCACCGGGAATTCCGGCAAGCTCGGCTTGCCAAGCTCGATCTGTACGTCGGCCCGCTCGGCGATGAGCAGCGTGTTGTCGCAGGCCTCAGGGACATCGCGAAAGAGATGCCGCATTTCGGCGGCCGACTTGAGGTAATGCTCGGTGCCCTCGAACTTGAAGCGGTTGGTGTCGGAGATGAGGGCGCCCGTTTGCACGCACAGCAAGGCGTCGTGGGCGACCGCATCCTCGCGGTGGGTGTAGTGGCTGTCGTTTGTGGCCAGGAGCGGCGCGTCGATCCGACGGGCAATCTCGATGAGCTGCGGATTCGTTCGGTGCTGGTCGGCGATGCCATGGTCCTGCAATTCGACGAAGAGGTTGTCTCTGCCGAAGATGTCCTGCAGACGGGCCGCTTTCTTCTCGGCCCCCTCCACGTCTCCGGCGAGCAGCGACTGGAGCACCACGCCACCCAGGCACCCCGTCGTGGCGATCAGGCCGTCGTGATGGCGTTCGAGCAGCTCCCAGTCGACCCTCGGCTTGTAGTAGTAGCCCTCGAGATAGGCCGCCGAGGACAGCTGCATCAGGTTGCGATAGCCCGCGACCGTCTCGGCCAACAAAGTGAGGTGGTAATAGAGCTTCTGGCCTCCGTCGACGTCGCCCCCGGTGTCGTCGACGCGGCCCCGGCGCACCGGGCGCTCCAGGCGCGACTCGCCAGCCATGTAGGACTCGGTGCCGATGATGGGGACGATGCCCTGGTCGCGACAGGCCTTGTAGAAATCGAGAACTCCGTACATGTTCCCGTGGTCCGTGATGCCCAGGGCGGGCTGGCCGTCGGCGACGGCGGCAGCGACCAGGTCCCCCACCCGAGCCGCCCCGTCCAGCATGGAGAACTCGGTGTGGGTGTGCAGATGCGTAAACGACCGCTCCGACACCGGCCCTCCTTTCGCCACGTCCTATGAAACTTACACCTGTGTCATTCGCCCAGGGCTCAGCAATCTACCCCGGGTCGCAGCGCCCGTGGACGACCGATTCGAGGCCGTTCCTTTCGGATGGAGCCCCGCTCAGAGGTAGGCGCCGGTTCGTCCCCCCGACTCACCGGCCGAGGGCAGCCCACGCTGGCGCATCTCCTCGAGCTGGGCCCGAGCGGCCATCTGCTGTGACATCAGCGTTGCCTGAATGCCGTGGAAAAGGCCTTCGAGCCACCCGACGAGCTGCGCCTGCGCGATGCGCAACTCGGCGTCGCTCGGCGCATCGTTCCCGAACGGCGGAGCCATCCGTTCGAGCTCGGCGACCAGGTCGGGCGACAGGACCTCTGAGAGGTCGCGGATCGATTGCTCATAGATTTCGCGCAGGCGCACCCGGCTCTTCTCGTCCAGCGGTGCGGACCGCACCTCGTCGAGCAGGGTCTTGACCATGGAGCCGATGCGCAAGACCTTGGCCGGCTCGTTCACCGATTCGGTCTGACGCTCCTCTTCGGTCTCTTCGCGGTTGCCCCCGGCCAGGACCTCGTCCGGCGACACGACCCCTCCCACGGAGTCGTCGGGTGGCGTGCCCTTGGTCACATCGTCGCTCTCGGTCACATCGTCGTTGATTGCGTCAGCCATCGTGCCTTCCGTCTCTGTCCGGTCGTCGGGGACGCTCGTCGGTGATCTCCCTTGGGATGACGGGCCCATGTTGCCACCGGCGGGATCCCCTCACGAAGCCCGCCAGCCCAACAGGGGGATGGACATCTCCGCAGGCGTCAGAGAGCCGTGCCGGGCCTTGAGTCGCAGCTCACCCGTATCGGCGGGGTCGAGGAACGCCGTCGGTGCGAACGGCACCAGCGCCACGTCACCCAGGCGGCCGGACACCTCCGGAGACGGCACGCCACCCAACCAGCCATCCGCGATCATCTCGTCTTTGGTCCGCACCCAGGCGACGTCACCGTGGAGGTCCGACGCCGTCGCCGCCACGTCGGCGCTCGCGCCGGGTCGGACGTGCAGCCAGCGAAAACGTCCTTCTCCGCTGATCAGGGTCACCGCCTCCATGATCTCGGGACCGATGAGCTCGACCGAACCTCCGACTTCGACCTGCCCGTGATCCGCCGTCACGACGAGCGCGCAATCGGGCGGCAGGACCTCGAGGACGTCACCGACGAGGCGATCGACCGCTCGTAGTTCGTCGTCGTAGTACGGGCCCAACCCTTCGGCGTGGGCCACCTTGTCGATGCCCTCGTAGTACGCATAGACGAACGGTGCGCCACCCGCGGTCAGCTCGCGCACGGCGGTGACAAGGCCGGCCGGCGTGTGCCAGCGATGGAGGTCGGCATCCCCCAAGTGCGCCGCGGTGAAGCCGGTGGGTCCGAAGTCCTGCCGCGTCACGACCGGGACAGGACCCCTGGCGCCTGGGAACGGCTGGCACGGCTGGAACTTCGACGCCGGCACGGACATTCGGGCGTCGCCGCCCCGAAGCGACCACTGCAGCACGTTCATGATGTCGCCGTGGATGGCGACCCGGTAGCCGACCACGCCGTGTTCCGCCGGCACCTTCCCCGTCACGAGCGTGGTCAAGGCGCATGCCGTGGTACTCGGGGCGACGGAGGTGATCGGTCCTCCCACCCCACCCGCCAGCACCGGCGCCAGGCTCCTGCGCTCCCGGAGTTGCTCCTCTCCGAGCCCGTCGATCACGAGCAACACGATCTGGCGGGCCCCGGCCACGGGCGCCGGAATCCACGTGGGGAGGGCCGCGAGGCCCGGGTTGGCCAGCTCGCCGAGCAGGGTCGGCACCACGCGATGGAGTGCGGGCCCCTCCCAGTCGGGCAGGACCGGCACGGGCCGGCCAACGGGCTGCGCGTCCTCCTGGGGGCCGCGCGACGTCGACACCTGGCCCTCTGTGCCGTTACTCACGGAGGGACACCCTACGACCCACTCACCCCCTGTACCCACGAATGGGCCGGTAGGATTGTCAATTGTGAGGGTTTCCACTCGGGGTGACTACGCCAGCAGGGCACTCTTGTCCCTCGCCTTGCACGGGGCCGAGACGCCCACATCCGTCCGGGACATCGCGGTCCGCACCGCCCTCCCCCAGCCGTATCTGGAGCAGATCCTCCTGGCCCTCAAGGGTGCCGGTCTGGTCCGGTCGAAGCGGGGTGTGGGAGGCGGCTACGTGCTGGCCCGCCCGCCCGACCAGATCTCTCTCGCCCAGATCGTGTCTGCCGTCGACGGGCCGATCGCGGCTGGAGACTTCGGCGAGCCGCACGAGAACGGCGCCTGTGACCACGAGGGCCAGTGTGTGTTGCTGGCCGTTTGGGCCGACGTGGGCGAGACAATTCGCACTCACCTGCAGTCCTACAGCCTGGCCGACATGGTCGCCCGGGCCCAGGGCGGCGTGGCTGCCGCGGTCTGACCCCCGCACTCCTCATCCCCTCAGGTTCCACGCCTCGACCGCAGGCCAATCGAGTTCCCAGCCGAGCACGCAGACCGCTCCGGTTCGAAGCAGGAACAGTCGGCCGGCCACGGGTGGCAGCCCGAGCCATCTGGCGGCCAGGACGCGCAGGATGTGCCCGTGGGCCACGCAGAGCGTGTCCGTCTCGATCTCCCGGGCGCGCCGGATGACGCGGTCCGCCCGGCGACCGACGTCGGCTGCCCGCTCACCCTCTGGTACGCCTTGGTCCCAGAGGGTCCAGCCCGGTCGCAATGCTCGGATCTCCGTGCTGGTCAGCCCCTCGTAGGCGCCGTAGTCCCACTCCATGAGATCTGGCTCGGGCTCACCCGAGAACCCGGCCAGGCTGCACGTCTCCTCGGCCCTGACCAGTGGGCTCACCAACACCTGCCCGAAGGTCTCCGGGCCGAATTGGCGAACCAGCACGCCGGCGGCTTTTGCCTGCTCAGAACCCTCGGCGAGGAGGGGAATATCTGTGCGTCCCGTGTGTTGGCCATTCTCGGACCACTCGGTTGCGCCGTGACGTAGGAGAACCATCCTGCCGGGCATGGGGCCGTAGGTCAGCACGGGCCGGAAATCGGCGCAAACCGGGTCCGAACACCCGCATGGAATGATCCGGAGGTCCCCCCTGTTATACCCGTCAGGTTGATCCCGGAACGGCCCGGGTACGTACGACTGAGAGTGAGAGAAAGAACGTCTGGAGCGAAGATGAAGAGCGCGGTGAGCACGTCGGACACATTGGGACTGATGTTGCGAGACCTCGACCAATTCCCCATGCCCGACCACGAGCAGCAGGTCGAGCTAGCCAAGCGGGTCGCGGCCGGTGACGATGCCGCACGGAAGCAGATGGTCGCCGCCAACCTGCGGCTGGTCGTGCACTGGGCCCGGCGCTACCAGGACCGGGGAGTGGACATGGCCGATCTGGTCCAGGAGGGAACCTTTGGCCTCATGCGGGCCGTCGACAAATTCGACTGGGAGCGCGGCTTCCGATTCTCGACCTACGCCACATGGTGGATCCGGCAGGCCCTGCAGCGCGCCGTCCAACAGCATGGCCGCACGATCCGCATCCCCCTCGAAGTGGGCGAGCAGATTCAGCGGGTGGAGCTGACCAAGTCCGAGCTGGCCAGCACTCTGGGCCGCGCGCCCACGGTGGCGGAGCTCGACGAGGCGACGGGTCTGACCGCAGACGAGCGGGAGGCCCTCGAGGACGTGGCCCGCGTCACGGCATCCCTCGACCAGCCTGCCGCGCTCGAGTCGTCGACCACGCTGGGCGAGCTCGTCGCACCCGACGACTCTGACTTCGTGGCCGATGTCGAGGAGACGATGGTCTACGACAGCGTCCGCGACGCAGTGGAGCGTCTGCCCGACCTGCAGCGCGATGTACTGAGGCTCCGTTTCGGTTTTGACGGTGACTCCCCTGCCTCGTTGCAATCGACGGCGGAGCGACTCGGCGTGGGCGTCCGCCGAGTGCGCCGGGCCGAGGAGGAGGCGTTGGCTGCGCTGTCGTTCGATGCCGACGTGGTCGGCATCCACGAGGCGGCCTGAGGCCAACGTCCCTCCGGGTTCCGGCTAGCCGAGGTAGGCCCGCAGGTCCTGAGGCAGTGGCGATGTGAACTCGACCCGCGCTCCCGTGGCCGGGTGCGCGAAGGCGAGCTCGAAGGCGTGCAGGAAGAACCGGCCTGATCCGAGGCGTTTGTCCGGCACCCCGTAGCGCGCGTCTCCCACCACGGGGTGCCCGATGGCCGCCATGTGCACACGGATCTGGTGCGTCCGCCCGCTCTGGAGCGCGAGCTCCAGCAGGGTCGTGGGCCTTTCCCCAGGTCGCCTCTCCAACACGGTGTAGCCGGTACGTGCCGGCTTCCCTGAGGCCGTCACCGCCATCTTCGTTGGCGTGCGGGTCGAACGGCCGATCGGGGCCTCGACTTCTCCCCGGTCGTCGGTCACGGTGCCCTCCACGAGGGCAAGGTACCGGCGCTCCATGGTCCTGGTCGCCAACTGCTCGACCAGTGCGCGGTAAGCCTGCTCGGTGCGGGCGACGGCCAAGAGCCCGGAGGTGCCCTTGTCGAGCCTGTGCACGATCCCTGGCCGGTCAGGTGGGCACACCCCCGCCGTCACAAGGTCGGCCAGGTCGGGGAACCGGGAGAGGAGACCCCCCACGAGCGTGCCCTGGTCGTGACCGGCGCCTGGGTGCACCACGAGACCCGCCGGCTTGTCCACCACGGCCACGACATCGTCGGCGTAGACGACCTCGAAGCGCACTCCGGGCTCCGGTTTCACACCGGTATCACCGTGTGCCGGGAGCACGATCGTCAGGATGGCTCCTTCACGGAGCACCTCCCGGCCCACCGAGACGGGAGCACCGTCGATCCGCACCCTGCTCGCGGCAATCAGTCGTGTCGCTGTCCCCCGGGAGACGTCGGCCACCATGGCGACACCACGATCCACCCGGACACCGTGCAGGAGGGCCGGGACCTCCGTCGTGATGGTCTCCCCGTCGCCCCCCGCCGGCACCGCCGGACTCGCCTCGGGATCCCCTTTCACGCTGCCCCCTCGACCTTCCGCTCGACGTGAGCCCGACCGCCGAAGAGGAGGGCCACGACGATGATGATCACACCGATCGAGACGCAGGCGTCAGCCAGGTTGAAGGTGGGCCAGTGGCTGAGCGTGATGAAGTCGGGCACCTGGCCGCCAGGCCCACCGACGATCCGCTCGCTCAGGTTCCCGATCGCACCCCCGAGGACCAACCCGGATCCCACCGCCAGCGACAGCGTGCGGACCTGGGCGACGACGAAGGCCACCACCACGACGCCGACGCAAAGGATGACGGTCACGAAGACGGCCCGCCCGCTGAAGAGGCTGAAAGCAAAACCTGAGTTGTAGGTCAGAGCGAGGCCGAAAGGGCCCCAGACGTGGCGCACGCCGTGGAGGTGGTCCATGGCGAGCGTCGTGGTCACTCGGTCCGCCACCACCACGGTGACGGCGATGGCGTAGGCCAGGGCGCCGTAGCGGGTTAGCGCCGCGACAACCCGCCGCTCTTGCACGCCACACAGAGCCGCGCATAGGGCAGGGCCCGCAGGCGCGGCTTGGGAATGGGCTGGAAGCAGCGCTCGCAGTAGCCGTAGGTCTTGTCGTCGATGCGTCGCAGAGCATCGTCGATCTCCTCGACGGCCAGGCTGGCCTGCCCGGACAGCGCGAGGTTGCGCTCCCGGTCCACAGTCACCGTGCCGCCCTCACCCGACTCCTCGTCGAACTGGACGTCGCCGGGCTCCCGCTCGAGCGCCAACGAATCCGCCTCGGCCCGCAGCGATGTGGCCTGTTCCTGGTAGATGGCACGATCGGCGTGCAGCAGCTCGCGCACCTCGTCGAGGAACTTGGTGTCCTTGGCGTACGGGCCGGTCTTCGGCCGCACGGGGGGCGGTGGCTTGGGCTTGGGCGAAAAGGTGGCCCGGGCCGGAGCGGCGGCGGCCACACCGTTCCCCGACGCTGCCTTGGAGCCCGAGGCGGCCTTCTTGGACGGAGCCTTGTCCGCCGCCTTCTTGGCAACGGCCGGAGCCGGACTGGCCTTCCTCGCCGGCGCGGCGGTCTTGGCGGCCGGAGCCGCCTTCTTGGGCGTCGGGGCCGACTTCTTCGTGGTCACCGACTTCTTGGCCGTCGCGGCCGCGGCCTTCTTGGGCGCGGCGGCGGGCTTCTTTGCGGACGGAGCGGCTTTCTTGGCCGCGGGGGCTGCCTTTGTCACAACAGGAGCTGCCTTCTTTTTAGTGGGGGCGGGACGCTTTGTCGCCGTTGCGTCAACCTTTGCCGACGACTTTTTGTTCCCGCCCCGCGAGGTTGTCGGGGCGGCCGATCGCGACGCCGGTGCCCGCTTGACCTGGGCACCTTTGCTCGCTGGGGTCATCGTTCCCTCCTTCGGACCACGCCAGGTGGCCAGATTCCCCGAACAGGACCTCGTCCGGGGAGCGGGTGACGATACCGGACCGCGAGCGACAGGGGCAACCAGCCCCGCCGGCCTTCAGCAGTGGGTCAGACGGACCGGGGCGATCCCGAGACCGAGGCGTTCTGCAGGTTCAGCGTCGGCGCGCCGTCGTCCGCCTCCGGCAGCCTCTGCTGGGCGTCCTGGTCGTGCGGCCCCTGCGCTGGCGCCGCCTTCGGCTTCACGCCCATGAGCGAGTTGGCCGGCTGCACGTTCTCGTCCACCCACTTGAGGATCTCCGAGAGAGCACCGCGAAGCCTGTTCCGCTCTGATTCGAGGTGGCGAGCCATGCTCTCGACGTCGGTGGCCAGCTCGGTTCGAGTGGTCTCCAGGCGCGACACCTCTTCCCGCAGCTTCTGGTGCGTCTCCGCCTGCAGCTGGGCCGCCGTCGCCTCGGCGGCGGCAATGGCGGCTCGAGCCGTCTCCTCCGCCTGGGCGATCACCGTGGCGGCCTCCGCCTCGCTTTCGCGCTTCGTCTGGTCGACGAACTTCTGCGCCAGCAGGAGCGTGCGCTGCAACGTCTCGTCGGAGAGGGCGTTGGCCTCGGCGGTTGCCGCAGCCGCGGCGGCGGCCGCTGCGATCCCCTCTTCGTTGTCGACCGCCGCTGGCGCCGCCCGCTTGTCGCGCTCGAGCTGCGCGATGCGCTCGCTGGCCTGGCGCAGCCGCTCGTTCAGCTGCCGAACGTGGTCTTGGAGCGCTTCGGCCTCCTGGGCCGCCTTGTCCAGGTACTCATCGACCTCGTCGACGTTGTAGCCCTTCAGCCCGAGGCGGAACTCCACGGTGCGAAGCGTGTCGAGGATCGATGAGGGAGCCTGAGAATTGTCCATGGAGCGCAAGTCTAACCCCAGCACCCTGTCATTCCAGGTATGGCGGAATCAGTGCAGGAGTACTGGAATCAGCACAAATTGCGCAACCAGGATGACGATGAGAAACGAGAAGTCGAGGCCACCCATGGGTTTGATGATCCGGCGAACGGGACGCAGCACCGGCTCCGTCGCCTGGTAGAGGAAATACTGGATCCGCGCCAACGTCGTCCCCGGCTGTATCCGGAACCAGCTCAGGATGGCGTAGGGGAACATGATGAGCCAGATGTAGGCCTCGATCAGCCACGCCAGGAGGCGAAAGATACTCATCAACTTGTGAGGGTAGTGCGCTTAGTCCCGGCCGAAGCCGCGCTCAACCAGTCGCTGCCGCTCTTCCTCGGAGACCTTCACATTGGTCGGTGCCAGCAGGAACACCTGGTCGGCCACCTTTTCCATCTCGCCGCTGAGGGCGTAGGTGACCCCGCTGCAGAAGTCGATCATGCGCCGCTGCAGATCGCGGTCGGCCATCTGGAGGTTGACGATCACCGGCCGGTTGTCTTTGAGGCGATCGGCGATCTCCTTGGCGTCGCCGAACCGGGACGGGGCGACGACATGCACGCGGCCCGCTGCGGCCGGAGCCGGCCCGGTGGGGTTCATGGTGGGGTCGACCGGGACGGCCCGCACCGCCGACGGCCTCGGCGCCACGTTGCTCGGCGCCGACCGGGTCTGCGTGCTCGGCTGGGCCGACTCCCGGGGGATCGTACGGACCCTGCTCATGCCACCGCTGAACTCCTCGACCTGTTCCTGGTCCTGCGACCGGGGCTCCACCCGCGTCGCGGCCGAGAATCCGCGTGGGGCGCGATCCTCCAAGTCGTCGTACTCGTCATACTCGTCGTCGAGCAGGCCGAGATACACCATGGTCTTCTTCATGAACGAGGGTGACATTCCTTCTCCTGTCCTCGGACAGCGTAGTGCCTGCTCGGCAACCCGGGCGGGTCCCTCAGCCCAGGACCCGGGGCCGTCACGGTCACATTCCCGCTCAGCCTCACGTCGGCCTTGAGGCCAGGTTGTCGGTCACCCTCGACCTGACGCTGCGGTCGTCGACGGCCGGTCCCCGAAGAGGGCCCGTCCGATGCGCACCATCGTCGATCCGGAAGCCACGGCCGCCTCGAGGTCATCGCTCATGCCCATCGACCGTTCCTCGAGCCCAAGGTGGTCGGCCAGGCGCCCCAGCGTCTCGAAGGACTCCTTCGCCCGGCCCTCACCGGGTGCCGCCACGGTCATGAGCCCCCGCACTTCCAGCCCGAGATCGAAGAGCCGCGCCACCAGCTCCCCGGCTTCCGCCGGAGAGCACCCGTTGCGGCCTGGCAGTCCGGTCGTCTCGACCTGGACCAGGACCTGCGCACCTGGCGCGAAGCGGGCAATGCGGGCTCCCTCGGCCTCCCGGGCGACGCTCTGCCACACCCCCACCAGCGGGGCGAGCTGTGCCACCTTGTTCCGCTGCACCGGACCGAGGAAATGCCAGACCACGCCGACGTCGTCGGTCCGCCGGGCAGCTTTGGCGACGAGCTCCGCCGCATAGTTCTCCCCCAGGTCGGTCAATCCCGCGTCCCTCGCCGCCCGGACGGCTTCTGCCCCGAAGCCCTTGGTGACTCCGATCACCCGCACCCGCAAGGGATCGCCACCGGCGCGCTCGATCCGCTCCCGGACCGCCAGCAGCCTCCGCGCGACGTCGCCGCTAGCGGAGGAAGGAGGGGACGTCGAAATCGTCGTCTCCCAGGTCGAGCTCCTTCTCCGACCCGGTGGCGTCGGCGAAGATGTCCACCGGCTCGGGCGTCGAGAAGATCGTCGAGGCCAGGTCATCCGCCTTGGAGGAGGGGCCGGCGCCCTCCTCCCAGCGCTCGAACCCGGCCGCGATCACGGTCACGCGCACCTCGTCACCCATGGCGTCGTCGATCACGGCCCCGAAGATGATGTTGGCGTCGGGATGGGCCACGCCGTGGATGATCTCGGCGGCCTCGTTCACCTCGAAGAGGCCGAGGTCCGAGCCCCCAGCGATGTTGAGCACCATGCCCCTGGCGCCTTCGATGGAGGCCTCGAGTAGCGGCGACGTGATGGCGGCCCGTGCCGCATTGGCGGCCCGCCCCTCGCCGATGGAGGAGCCGATGCCCATGATGGCCGTCCCGGCATTCGTCATGACCATCTTCACGTCGGCGAAGTCGGTGTTGATGAGGCCGGGCACCGTGATGAGGTCGGTGATGCCGCGCACGCCCTGCAGGAGGACCTCGTCGACCGTCTTGAACGCATTGACCATGCTCGTCTTGTCGTTCGACACGGTGAGGAGCCTGTCGTTGGGGATGACGATGAGGGTGTCGACCTTCTCCTTGACGACCTGAATCCCCTTCTCCGCCTGCATCGCCCGGCGGCGGCCCTCGAAGGTAAATGGCCTGGTCACCACACCGATGGTCAGCGCACCCAGGCTCTTGGCGATCTCGGCCACGACCGGCGCACCACCCGTTCCCGTGCCACCGCCCATGCCGGCGGTGATGAAGACCATGTCGGCGCCCTGGAGCGCCTCCTCGATCTCGACCCGGTGCTCCTCGGCGGCCAGGCGTCCCACCTCGGGGTCGCTCCCGGCTCCGAGCCCGCGGGTGAGCTGGCGCCCGATGTCGAGCTTGAGGTCGGCGTCGCTCATGAGCAACGCCTGGGCGTCGGTGTTCGCCACGATGAATTCGACGTTGCGCAGACCGGAGTCGATCATGCGGTTGACGGCGTTGACGCCACCGCCACCGACACCGACGACCTTGATCACTGCCAGGTAGTTGCCCTGGGAAGGCACGGTCGTCATGAACTCCCTCGTCCTCGGGTCGATCGCCGACCGGTCACTCGCTGGTGGTTTCCGCCAGACGTCGCCCGCGGCATGCGAGCAGCGAACCATCCCTGAACCTCTGGGGAAGGTTGATGTTCACGGTGCGGGAACGTAGCCACACCATACGGGCGGCCGTTCAGGCTGGTCAAGCATCATAGGTCACCGTCACCCTGGGGTCACGGTCGGCGCCGACGGGACGCTGACGTCGATGACATCCCCATTGTGCAAGGTGGCCCCCGCCAGAATCGACGACACGTCCTCGTACTTGGCGGTGAGCTGGGTGGCGGTGCCGATGTTGACGAGGATGGGCGTGGTCAGCGCCAACTGCACCCAGCCGGCGGGCTCGACCGTGACGGACGTCACCTGTGCGGCGAAGGAGGCCGGCAGCGTGGAGGCGACCCGGAGCCCCGTGGCGTCTTTGGCCGGGAGCGGCGAGCCGGGCTGACCGGGCGCAGCGGGCACGTTCAGCAGCAGGAGGCCCGGTGGGCGGGTGGCCGTCTCCTCCAGCACCCGGCCGTCGTTGCTGAGCGTCGCCCACTGGCCCGCCGGCGTGCTGACGGTCAGGCGGGGCGTCTCCTCGGTCACGGCGATGTGCACGCCGTCGGGCCACGACACCTGCACGGTCGCGGTGCGCACCCACGGCAACTCTTCGAGGCGGGCGGCCGCCGCGCCGGCGTTCACGTCGAGCAGTGGCGGGTGACCGGCCAGCCCGGCCTGGACCACCACCTCGGTCGCCGTCTCGTGCGCATTGCCCGTCACGGTCACCGAACGGGCGGCGAAGAGGGACGTGTGGAGAAGGAACCACCCGCCAACGAGAAGGGCAGCCACGCCGAGGACCACACCCGCGATGATCAGGCGGCGCCGACCCTGCTCCCTGATGACCGCCGTCCGCCGTTCGAAGATGCGTGGGTCCATGCGGCGCCCGCGCCCTGCCGGCGCGGAGAAAGCCTTCTCCCGCTCTTCCGTCCCGACAGGTGTCATGGTGTCGCCCTGTCGCTCCGGTCCACCCGACCATCATTCCCGGCGCCGAACCCGAGGAGGCGGACCTCGGCTCGCAGGACCACACCACTGTGCTCCGCCACAACGTCACGCACGTGCTCCATGAGCGCATGCACGTCGTCCGCCCGGCCGTCTTTGTCCGCCTGAATGAAGTTGGCGTGCTTCTCCGACACGTGTGCCGTGCCCATCCGGAAGCCCTTCAGCCCGGCTGCCTCAACGAGCCTTCCGGCCGAGTCGCCCTCGGGATTGGTGAAGACCGACCCGGCGTTTGATCCGCCGGGCTGGTGCTCGCGCCGCCACTTGACGATCGTGCTCACCGCCGACTGCTCCTCCTCGACCGAACCCGGCGTGACGGCCAACTCCGCCGCCACCACCACCTGGGAGGCCGCCACCGCGGAGGAGCGATAGCCGTAGTCCAGCCGGCTCACGTCGTCGGTGCCGCCGGCCTCGCTCCACAGGTCGACCCAGCCGTAGCGCACGAGACACGAGGCCACGTCCGAGCCGTGGCCCCCTGCGTTCATGCGCACGGCGCCGCCGACCGACCCCGGCACGCCGACGGCCCAGGACAGCCCGCTCCATCCGGCATCGGCGGCACGGCGGGCCAGCACGGGGAGCGCGACCGCTGCGCCCGCCCGCACCACGGCCCTGGCGGCGGCGGAGGCGGCACCGTCAGGCGGGAGGTCGATTTCGGCGAATCCCCCGCCGAGATGCAGCACGATCCCCTCGAAACCCTCGTCTGCGACCAGAAGGTTCGAACCGCGCCCGAGGACGAAGACCGGTGGCCGCGGTGCCCCGGCCGACGCGTGCGCCCGGCAGGCCCGGCGCACGGCGGCGAGATCCTCGGGACCTTCGATCTCGACGTAGAGCGCCGCTGTCCCGCCGACGCCGTAGGTGGTCAACGGACCGAGCGGCCTGTCCGCCGTGGCCCGTTCGCCCACGGCGCCACACAAGGTGCGGACAAGGGTGCTGAGCCCGTCAGACCTCACCGCGACGTCACCACTGGGGCGACTCGAGCAGCTGGTCGGGCAGCGTGGTCAGGTCGCCCGCGCCGAGGGTCAGGCAGAGGTCGCCGGGACGCAGCTCGGCCGCCACCGTCCGACGCAGCTCCTCCCAACCCGCCACGTAGGTGATCGGAAGCCGCGGGTCCTGGTCGCGGACGGCGTCGGCCACCAGACGGCCCGACACGCCGGGCACCGGTCGTTCCCCGGCGCTGTAGATGTCGGTCACCACCAGCACGTCGGCGTCCGCAAAGGCGGTCCCGAACTCCGAGGCGAGCGCGGCGGTTCGGGAGAAGCGGTGCGGCTGGAACACGGCGACGACGCGGGCCCACCCACCCGTCCGGGCTGTGGCCAGCGCGGCGCGCACCTCGGCCGGAAGGTGGGCGTAGTCGTCCACGAAGGTCACGCCGGCGGCCTCACCCCGGAATTCGAAACGGCGGGTCACCCCGGCGAAGCGGGCCAGCGCGGCCTGGGCCGCCCCGAAGGGCGCCCCTGCCTGCAGTGCCGCCACGACCGCCGTCGCTCCGTTCCGTGCGTTGTGCAGACCCGGCACGCCGATGACGACCGGGCCCAGCACGCCGTCGGGACCCCGCAGCATGAACGACACGGAGCTGCGCCGCAGATCGACGTCCTCCATCACATAGGTCGACCCCGGGTCGGCCCCGACCGAGATCGCACCGTTCTCCCGGCCGACGGCTGCCGCCTCGGGATCGTCGGCGCAGACGACCGAGCCCTCCCTCGCCCCGGCGACGAAGTCGGCGAAGGCGGCCCTCAGGACGTCGAAGGTGCCGTAGAAGTCGAGATGGTCCGGCTCGACATTGGTCAGCACGGCCAGGTCTGGCGCGATCGCCTGGAAGGTGCCGTAACTCTCGTCCGCTTCGACGACAAGCCACTCGCCCGTGTCCCACACTGCGTTGGTCCCGATCTCGTTGACGTCGGCGCCGATCACGAACGAGGGCCGCATGCCGGCCTCCACGAGGATCAGCGACAGCATGGAGGCGGTCGTCGTCTTCCCGTGCGTCCCCGACACCGCCAGGCAACGGCGGGTTGCGCAGATGGCGGCCAGCATCTCGGAACGGGGCACCACCCGGATGCGCCGGGCGCGCGCCTCGGAGAGCTCGGAATTCTCCGGCTGCACTGCGGGTGAATAGGTCACCGCATCGGCGCCCTCCACGTTCTCCGGGCTGTGCCCGACCGCCACCGCGATCCCGTGGGAACGCAGCCGCTCGGCCACCGGCGAGTCCTTGAGGTCAGAGCCCGAGACCTGATGGCCCATATCCCGCAGGACGAGGCCGATGGCGCTCATGCCGGCCCCGCCGATGCCCACAATGTGGATGCGCCGGGGCACGCCGAGGTCGAGAGCGTTGGCGATGTCAGCGGGCATGGGCGTCCACCAATTCGGCGACGCGGGCTGCCGCATCGGGATGTCCGTTGCTCCGGGCCGCTTCGCGCATGGTGCGGAGTCGCTCCGCATCGCCGAGCAGCGCATCGAGCTCGAGGGCGAGTCGCCGTCCGTCACACTCGTGATCGGGGATGCGCACCGCCGCGCCCATGGCGACGAGTGCTTCCGCGTTGTGGGTCTGATGGTCGCCCGGGGCCCCGGGGAGCGGGACCAGGATGGCCGCGACGCCGGCCATCAAGACCTCGGCCACAGTCATGGCCCCGGCCCGGACGACACAGACATCGGCCGCATTGTAGAAGTCGGGCATGTCGTCCTCGAAGGGCACCACCCGGTAACGGAGACCGGGCCCGTCGCCCTCCTCGTCGCCCGTCGTCGGAGCGACCGCTACCCGGGCCGACCCGGGTTCCGCGGCAACCGCGAACTCCTCATAGTCACGGCGCCCCGTGACGTGGTACAGGGAGCGGTCGTCGTGGGTGGACCACGCCGCGGCCAGTTCCGCCACCGCGCGATTGACCCGACGGGCACCGAGCGAGCCGCCGGCGCTCGCCACGGTCTGACGTTCGGGCGGCAGGTCCAACGCCCTCCGGCTGGCCGCCCGGCCCTCGGGTGTCCGCGCCAAGGTCGCGAGCGCCGGCCACACCGGCGTCCCGGTGACATGGGCCCGGGGCAGATCCGTCCCGGCGAACGCCACGGCGTTGGCCGCCGCGAAGCGGCCGAGCAGGCTGTTGACGGCTCCCGGCACCGAGTCGGTGGTCATGCACACGAAGGGCACTCTCGTGCACAGGGCCGCCAGTCCGGCCGGGAAGCTGGCGTACCCGCCGACGACGACCACGACGCGCGGCCTGCGGCGCAGGAAGGAGCCCAGGGCCCGCAGGCAGGCCCAGAACAGGCCGGCCGCGGCTCCGGCATTGGCCCACAAGGCGGCCGGCCGCATGCTGCGGCGCAGCCCGCGGCCAGGGAGAAGGGTGTACGGGAATTCCAACGTCGGCCACGTGGTGGCCTCCTGTCCGCGCCGCGAGCCGTAGAGCTCGATGGACTCGGCCCCGTGACCGCGGTCAACCAGGGCGCGCGCAATCTGCAGCGAAGGGACGATGTGACCGCCCGTCCCGCCGCCCGCAATCACCGTGCCGCGCCGTGCGCTCACCGACCTCGGGCCGTGCCGGTCGGCCGGCGCCCTGACCCGGCGAGCCGCAACCCCGTCCCGGCCTCGCCCTGCCGGGCGACGTTGATGAGGATGCCGGCCGCCGCCATGGTGATCACCAGCGACGAACCTCCGAACGAGATGAACGGAAGCGGAATGCCGGTGACGGGCAACACGCCGACCACCGCCCCGACGTTGATCAGGGTCTCCGCCCCCACCCAGGCCACCAGCCCGAGCGAGAGCAGTGCGCCGAAGCGGTCGGTCGACTGCACCGCGGCCCGGATGCCGAGCCACATGAACGTGCCGAGGAGCGCAAGGACCAGCAGCGCTCCGACGATCCCGAGCTCTTCGCCGATGACCGAGAAGATGAAGTCGGTGTGCGCGTTCGGCAGGAAACCCCACTGGGCCTGGCCGCCCCCGAGGCCGGCGCCGACGAAGTGGCCCGACCCCAACCCGATCAGCGACTGCATCACCTGGTAGCCCGAGCCCGAACTGTGGGCGGAGGGATCCATGAACGACAGGAGGCGGGCCCGGCGGTAGGGCGATGCCACCGCCACGATCAGGGCCAAGCCGATCAGGGCGGCCATCACCTTCATGACCGGCCCCAGCCGCACGCCGGAGACGAACAGGAGGGCAAGAGCGATAAAGCCCAGCACCATTGCCGTACCCATGTCCGGCTGAGCCAGGATGAGCACGCAGGCGAAGCCGGTCACGATGAGCAGCGGACCGATGATTCGGCGGTCGGCGGCGTCCTCATCGAGGCGGCGGGCAATGAAGTCAGCGGCGAACAGGGTGAGAGCCAGCTTCATCAGCTCGGACGGCTGCAGTCGGAACTGACCGAAGCCCACCCAGCGGCTGGAGCCCATGGCGTGGACGCCGAGGCCGGGGACCAGGACGACGAAGAGCAGCCCGATCGTCACGAGCATGATGAGAGGGCTGAATCGGCGCAGCTTGCGGTAGTCGAAGCGGACGGCCAGCCACAGCGCGATGGCACCGATCGCCATCCACATGGCCTCCCGGATGAAGATGGCCCACGGGGAACCGTAGGTCGCGATCGAGACGACCGACGATGCCGAGCCCACCATGACCAGCCCGATGAGGCAGAGAAGGACGACGTCGAGGAGGAGCAACGTCGAAACCGACAGCCGGTGGCTGCCGATGCGGATGCCGATGCCCGCGGTGCGGGTGCCCTCACGGTGCACCAATGAGCGCGGAGCGGCTGTCCCCGTCTTGGCCGCCCGCCTCGGCCGGGGCGACGTGTGACGATGCGGCGGCACTGCGCTGCGCGTCGAGGTGGCCGTCATCGCGCCCCGCCCCTCGGCGCGCGGGCGCGCCCTTCTGCCCGGTCCGACACCCGATGCATGGCTGCAGTCTTCCTCACCGCGCCGCCGAAGTGGCGGACCGCGCCCTGGGCCCGGTTGGTGACGATCGCTTGCTCGCGCCAGGAGTTCACGTGAACTTCGCCACCGTGAGGTAGTCCCCGTAGAAGATGCCGAGCCCGAGGGCGCAGAAGAGCCCGCCGAGGATCCAGAAGCGGACGATCACCGTCGTCTCGGGCCAGCCGCCGAGCTCGAAGTGGTGGTGGATGGGCGCCATGCGGAAGATGCGGCGGTGGAAGGCACGGAAGCTGATGACCTGCAGGATGACCGACAGGGTCTCCATCACGAAGAGGCCTCCGATGATGAGCAGCAACAGGTCGAGGTTGAGCAGCAGGCAGAGCGCGGCCAGCCCGGCACCGATGGCCAGGGAGCCGGTGTCGCCCATGATGATCTTGGCCGGTGCCGCGTTCCACCACAGGAAGCCGATGCAGGCCCCGGCCAGGGCCACGGCCACCAGAGCCAGGTCGACGGCCGAGGCCGGAAGCACGTGGTAGATCGCGAAGTGCCGGAAGATCCAGTAGCCCATGATGGAGAGCACGGCGAAGCAGAAAGTCCCCGACCCCGCCGCCAGGCCGTCGACGCCGTCGGTGATGTTCACTGCGTTCGACGATCCGACCATGACCAACACGGCGAAGACGATCCACCCGGCCTGGCCGAGGTTGATGCCGATCACGTCGATACGGGTGAACGAGAGCGCCGTCGAGGTATGGGCCCAGTACACGGCCAGCAACGCGAAGGTCAGCGCGCAGACGAGCTGGGCCGCTGACTTCCCGCGCTTGTTCAGTCCGAGACTGCGTTTGTGGGTGACCTTGATGTAGTCGTCGAGGTAGCCGATCAGGCCGAACGCCACGACGACGCCGACGGCGAGGTAGCCGGTGCGCGAGAAGCGGATCTCGGTGCCGATGTGCCCGATGGCATACCCGAAGACCGTGGCGGCCACGATGGCGATGCCGCCCATGGTCGGCGTCCCGGCCTTGGCCGAATGCGAGGCGGGACCGTCCTCCCGGATGTGCTGACCCAGCTCACGCTGGCGGAAGTAGCGGATCAGGAAAGGGGTGAAGAGGATCGCGATCCAGAGGGCGACGCTTCCAGAGACCAGCAGACCGAGCACGTGATGTCAGGCCCCCGGCGGTGACTGCCGAGGAGCCGATGACGGGGCGGCCTGCGTCCACGTGCGCGGATCCGACCCGAAGCGGGTGGAGAGGGCTCGCCGAGCCTCCACGGCGTCGTCGAACGGCAGTCGCCGCCCACGGATCTCCTGGTAGGTCTCGTGGCCCTTGCCTGCGATGACGACCACGTCGCCCGGGCGTGCCGCGTCGAGCACGAGACGGATGGCCACGCCGCGATCGGGCTCGACCACGAGGTGCGGATTGGCCCGACCTCCGGGGATGCCGCCCAACACCTCCTCGATGATGCCCAGCGGATCCTCGTCCCGCGGATTGTCGGACGTCACGAAGGCCAGATCGGCGAGCTGTGCGGCCGCCGCACCCATCAAGGGCCTCTTGGCCCGGTCACGGTTGCCACCACAGCCGAACACGCAGAGCACCCGGCCCGCGGGCGCCAGTGTCCGAGCCTCGCCCAGCGCGACCTCCAGTCCGGCCGGCGTGTGGGCATAGTCGACCAGCACCGTGAAGGAGGGGCCGTCGGCGCCCTCGCCGTCCCCGGGCGCGGCGATGACCTGCAGTCGGCCAGGGACGGTGGCGAGGTGGGCCATGGCCCGGGCGATCTCCTCCGGCCCGAGGTCCACGTCCCCGAGCGCCAGCGCGGCCTCGGCCGCCAGGAGGGCATTGTCGACGTTGATCGCACCGGTCAGTGGCGTGGTGATCCGCTGCCCGCGCCACGTGAACTCCGAGCGGCCGGGACGCAGCACGACGTCGGTGGCGTCGGCGTGGTGCACGGCCACCATCGGGATGCGCGCCCGCTGCAGGAGACGGCGGCCCCAGGGATCATCGGCCTGCACGACACCGCACAACGCGCGACTCGGAGCGAAGAGCATCGCCTTCGCCTCGAAGTACTCCTCCATCGTCCCGTGGTAGTCGAGGTGGTCGTGACTGAGATTCGTGAAGACCGCGACGTCGAAGTGGATGCCCTCGACACGTGATTGGACCAGGGCATGACTCGACACCTCCATCGCGACGGCATGACGATGGCCGTCGGACTTCTGGCGGTCGCGCACACTGGCCAGTACCCGCTGCACCTCGGTGGCCTCGGGTGTCGTGCGCGTCCCTGACAACGTCCCCATCACGTTCGTGGGACGGCCGGCGGCACTCAGCAGGTCACCCAGCAACTGGGTGACCGTCGTTTTGCCGTTGGTTCCCGTCACACCGATCATCAACAGATCGCGGGCGGGATAGCCGTAGAACGCGGCGGCGAGCCGCGCCATCACGGGACGCATGGTTCCCGGAGCGATGCGCGTCTGGACGACGTCTTGATCGATCAGCTCGGGGATGAAGTGCTCGCAGAGAAGGCCGATCGCGCCGCGGTCCACTGCCTCAGCGGCGTGGACATGTCCGTCGCTGACGCGGCCTGGCACGCAGCAGAAGAGATCACCCGGGACGACGCGCCGGCTGTCGTGCGAGATGCCCCCGACCTCGACCGAGGAGGGGTCGCCGACGGACTCGATCACCTCTATGTCGTGGAAGAGGAGGTTCATGGGCACACGTGACATGGTCGAACTGACAGCGTTGCATGCCGCGGGCACTCCGGCGAGACGGCTGCAATGGCCGTGCACACCTGGGTCACGTGATGTCCTGGGCCTGGTCCGGCGTCGGTGTCGTCGTGGTACCGGGCGTGCTGGCGGGCGTCTGGGCGCCGGGCGTGGTGGGGATGTCGTAGCGGTGCAGCGCGTAGCTCATGATCTGCGAGAACACCGGGGCCGCCACCGTGCCACCGAAGATCGGGGTGGGCCTGTCGAGGACCACGATCGTGGAGAGGGTGGGATTCGCGGCCGGGGCGAACCCGACGAAGGACGCCATGTAGGCCCCGGGAATGTAGGAGTCGTGTCCGGCCGTGGGGATCTGGGCCGTGCCGGTCTTGCCGGCCACGGTGTACCCCGGTACTGCCGCGCTGGTGCCGGTGCCCTGGTTCACGACCTGGGCCAGCATGGTAGAGAGTTCGGCGTCCACCGAGGGCGTGAAGACCCGGTGCGTGGCCGAGGATGGGGTCGGGGTCAGGGCGCCCGACGGGCTGACGGTGGCCTGGACCAGCTTCGGTGCGACGTAGGTGCCGCCGTTCGCGACGGAGTTGTACGCATCGAGGACTTGCAGCGCGCTGACCGCGTCGACCTGGCCGATGGGCAGCGAGACGTAGTCGGTCGGCTCCCACAGGGCAGCGGTCGCGAGGAGCCCGGGCGATTCACCGGGGAAGTCGAGGCCTGTCGGCTGCCCGAAGCCCAGTGCTTTGACCTCCGCGAGCAGGCGTTGCTCCCCCACTCCCTGGGCGATCAGTCCCGTTCCGATGTTCGAAGACTGGGCCAGGATCTGCGTCGCACTGAGCTGCTCGGTGGGGTGTGGCTCGGCGTCGTGGAAGCTCGAGCCGTCCAACATGATCTGGTCCGGGACGGTGAACACCGTATTGGGATTGATGAGGCCGTACTGCAGCGCGGCGGAGAACGTCACCAACTTGAAGACCGAGCCCGGCTCGAAGAGTTGCGTCACGGCGAGGTTGCTCTGCGCCTCGTCGACGGCGTCGTTCGGCCCGATCGGCACGACGCCACCTGGGTCCGCTGGTGGCGTGGCCGGCGTCGCTCCGAGCGCGGCCGGGTGGGTGGCCACGAGATTGGCCATGGAGAGGATCTGACCCGTCTTCACATCCATGACGACGGCGGTACCGCTCGTGGAGTTCGAGGTCTCGATGGCCTTGGCCAGCGCCTGCTCTGCCTCGTACTGCAGTTGGGAGTCCAAGGTGAGCTCGAGGCCGGTCCCTGGGCTCGAGGCAATCTGACTGGTCACCGGCGACTGCGGCAGGGCCACGCCGGCGGGCGACTGCATGATCGTCTCCTTGCCGTTGACTCCGGCCAACAGTTTGTTGTCGCCGTACTCGAGCCCGGCGGCACCGTGGCTTGCGGCGTTGGTGAACCCGACGACGGGCGCGGCCAGATTTCCGTTGGGTACCTCCCGCTTGGAGTCGGCGATGAGCGAGATGCCGGGGAAGGCATCAGCGGAAATCTTCTGGCCGGTGGACTGTGGAAGCTGGCGGGCGAGCACCACGTAGCCCGATTTCCTGTGCAGCTCGGCGGCGAGCGTGGCCACGGGAACGTGGATGATCGGTGAGAGCGCCTCGGCCGTCTGCACCGGATGCTCGATAAGGAAGTCGTCGGCCACTACGTCTTCGGTGGGAACCGACAGCGCCAGCGGCGCACCGTCGCGATCGTAGATGCCGCCGCGCAACGACGGCAGAGAAACCTCAAGAGAGGACTGTCCACGTGCCGCCGCCTGGTACGGCCCGGAGTGCAGAACTTGGACATCGATGAGGCGGGCGACCACGAGCAGCATGGCGAGAATGAGCACCAGGCGCACGAGTCGCACTCGACGCGTGAAGGTCCCGCTCTCCCACCCGCGCCGTTGACGCGAGAGAGGCAGGCGGGAGACCTTGGCCGGTGGACGGTGGGGACGCTGGCGGGGTCGCGATGCCGGCGCCGCCGCTGCGGCGGCGGGGCGTCGGGGGACGGACGGCGGTCGGCGGCCCGGGGGTGCCGGGCGGGGCGAGCGGACCGGTCGCGCTGGACGCGCTGTCCGGGTCCCGGTCGAGGACGGACGCCCCGCCGACGTCGCTGTTCGGGCGCTGCCCTTGGATGTCTTGGATGCAGGCTTGGATGCAGGCTTGGATGCAGGTCTGGCGACCTGAAACAGCGCGCGCGCGATCAGGCTCTCGTCGGGTCGTGGTGCTCACGGTGTCGAGGTCGGCGTCGTCGTGGCGGACGAGGAGCTCGACGTGGAGCTCGTACCACTCGTGTTACCCGTGCTGCTACTGCCAGTCCCACTCCCCGCCGGCGCGCCCGCACCCGCCGCAGGAGTTGTCGGCGGTGGTGGAGCGGGTGCGGGCGTCACCCTTGGGGTTGGGAGGGGCACGGACAGGGACACGTAGGGCAGCTCGATGACGCTGGCCGGGGCCACCATGTGCAGCTGGGTCGTGGCATCAGCCACGATCCGCGTCGGCGTCTCGAGCTTGGCGACGCTCAATTCGGCCACGCGGTGTGCACTCTGCTCCAGCTTGAGCTGGTGCTGCAGCGCCGACAGCCTCACCTGGCCGTTGGCCAGGAAGGCCTGGCCCACGACGACGGCGAGGAGTGCAACCACCACCATGCCGACGGACACGATGGTGAGGAGCCTTCCCCGACTCGCCGCGGTGCGGCCCCCTCGAATGCCGCGCCGGGTGCGAGTCGGGACAACCCGGAGCGGGGCGCGCCGGGTTGCGGGAGCTTCGGTGCCGCGTCCCGCACGCCGGGGCACGGCTTGGGCTGTTGCAGCGACGGACCGGCGGGTCGCCGTCGCCGTGGCGGCGGGGGGCGGGGGCATCAGGCCGATCCATCCGGATCGTCCGAATCGTCGGAGTCGACCGAGCCGTCAACGTCGTCCGCTTCCGTCCGCACAATGGCGCGCAGCCGAGCGCTCTCGGACCGGGGATTGGCGGCGATCTCCGTTGCCGACGGCTTCTTCGCACCACGGAAGACGAGATGATGACGAACGACCGCCCCACATACGCACGGCAGGCCGGGGGGGCAGACACATCCGCCCGAGGCCGCATTGGCGAAGACCTGCTTGGTGAGCCGGTCCTCGCCCGAGTGGTAGCTGATCACCGCGCAGACGCCACCGACGGCCAGGTGCGAGAGCGCTACGGGGAGGGTGGCCGCCAGCTGTCCGAGCTCGTCGTTCACCTGAATGCGCAGAGCCTGAAACACCCGCCGGGCCGGGTGACCCTTCCGACGGGCCGGCGCCGGTACGGCCGACGCCACGACTTCGGCCAACTGCCTCGTAGAGGTCAGTGGCCGGGCTTGTACGACGGCCCGGGCGATCCGCCCGGACAGTCTCCCCTCTCCGTTCTCACGGAACAGCGCCGCCAGGTCTCCCACCGGAAGGGTGTTGACCAGGTCGGCGGCCGTGGGGCCGCTGGTCGGGTCCATCCGCATGTCGAGCGGCCCGTCCTCGCGGAACGAGAACCCCCGCTCGGACCAGTCGAGCTGAGGGGAGCTGACGCCCAGGTCGAGTAGCACGCCCGCAAGGGGCCCGAACCCGGGAAGGGACAGAACCGACTCCAAGGTGGAGAACGGTGCGGCAATGAAGGTGACCCGGTCTCCGAACGGGGCCAAACGCTCCCGGGCCGCCTGCAGGGCGGCGGGATCGCGGTCCAGTCCGACGACGCGCAGCGCTGGATACGCCTCCAGCAGCGCGGCGGCGTGACCGCCCCCTCCGACGGTGGCGTCGACGACCACCCCGGGGGGCACGGATGCGAACAGCGAGACCACTTCGTCGCGCAGCACAGGTATGTGTTCGAACGAGTGGGCCATCTGCAGCCCCTCGGCCGGTGGGTCGAGAGGGAGGTGGAGATCCGAACGACCAACGTGGAGGTGGGTGGAGTGGCCTTCCAGCGCGCCGGTCGAGGAGCTGCACATGGTCCAGTGCGTCCTGCGTGTTCTTGTCGTCGTGTTCTCGGTCTTTTGGCGTGTCCTTTCGGTTCTTGGGGGCGTCGCTAGTCCTCGTCGTCCAACAGCCAGCTCTCCTCGGGCAACACCCGCTCGGCCCAGGCCGACGGATTCCACAGCTCCACCCGGTCGATGGCTCCGTGGACGAGCACCTCGGTCTCCAATTGGGCGAAGGTCCGCAGATGGGAGGGAATCGGCATGCGTCCCTGGCGATCGATCTCGACCTCGGCGGAGTTTGCCGCCCAAATCCGGGCCCGGTTCCGGTCGTGGCGACCCGAGTCCGACTTCTCCTGCATGGCGGTCATCTGCCGCTCGAACTCCCCCGGCGTCCACAACGCCAGACAGCCCTCGGAGTTCTGGGTGAGGTACCCGCCCCGCTCGAATTGGCCGCGGAACTTCGCGGGCAGGATCACCCTGCCCTTCGTGTCGAGCGAATGCTCGTATCTCCCTACGAAGCCTGCCACCAGCTGTATCTCCCACGACGCTCCCTGGCTTGCGTCCTCCGACGCCCCGTCACACCACTCCGCGCCACTTTAAACCCTTTTCCCCCACCGCACAACCACTTGGGCCCACTGCAACGCAATTGAAACCCCCGGCGCGCCCCAACCCCCACCTGAGCGTCGAAGTGGCCTCCCGACCGCCGGCCACGCGGGTCCACCGGGACACTTCCGGCGGCCGAACCCCCAGGAGGATCCTGAGAAGGGAGAGGAAAGGAAGAGAGGAGAAGAGGAGAAGAGAAGGGAGAAGAGAGGAGGACCGGGCGCCTACGCGCCCGTCACCTTGAATTCAGGGAACGAGTCCAGGAGCAACGACCGGAGGGCCGCGAGATCGACGCGGGGGGTCGGAGGTCGCCCACGCCGGCCGCCACCGGCTCCAGCCGCGAGCCAGCTCAGCGCGGGCTTCGTCGCCGTCCACGTCGATCACCGCCAGGAGCGGCGCAGGATCCCAGTGCAGGTACGCGCACGTGGAGAACAGGGCACCCTCCCGAGCCCGCCACTGCGACAACCCGACCACCTTGCTTTCCCCGTGGAAGACCTCGCCCGGCCCTCGACCAGCGAAACAGACGATCTCGCCGAGGTCGCCCGGCACCGAGCGCCCGCGATGGACGTCGAAGCCGTGCTGCCCCACGCCGGCCAGAGCCTCCGTCCACCACGCGCCGACCCATTCTGCAGCGACGGACACGTCGACCACCCACAGCGGGTCGTCCCGTGGAATCCACACATCGAGCCACAACTGCTCGCCTGGCCCGAGATACACCGCACCTCCCCCGCCCCGTCGCCGGGCCAGCCCCACCCCCCGCTCCCGCATGGCCGGGCCGTCGACGAGCTCCGTGGGCTGGGTGCTGCCCAGCACCAACGTCGGCCCGGCGACCTCACGGGCGACCGCCACCCGCCGCGATGCACTGCGGAACTGCTCGACGTCGAAGGGAGAAGCGGAGGAGGGCAAGCCCTCAGGATGCCGCGGCGAGATACGGCTCCCACAAGGGGTCTACGTCCGAGAGGTGCCGGAGCCGCCAGAGATGGCCGTCCGGCGGCGCCGGCTTCACGCTCATCGTCCAGCCCAACTCGGAGAGGAGCTGATCGGCCTTGACCAGGTTGTCGCGCTTGCAGGCGGCGACCACGTTCGACCAGTCGTGGGTGCCACCCCGGCTACGCGGGATCACGTGGTCGATGGTGTCAGCCGGTTGGGAGCAGTACACGCAGAGCCCACCGTCGCGACGCAGCACCGAGCGCCGGGTCACGGGCGGCGTGCGGGCCCAGCGTGGGATGCGCACCATGTGCGAGAGCCGGACGATGGAGGGCACGTCGACGGCGAGCCGCGCCGAGTGGAATACCGAACAGTCCTCGCGGATGGCGACGGCCTCGGCCCGACCCGCCAGCAGGAGGACGACGGCACGGCGATCCGAGACGAGGGCAAGCGGCTCGTAGGTCGCATTGAGGAGGAGCACCCGCTCCATACATCCGAGAGGCTATCCGCGGCGGGGGCGTGACCTCTGACACCAGCGGACGTAGGCCAGGACGTCCCTCGGCGTCAACCTCCCACTCTCGTCCCCGCCATCCCCGCCATAGGCGGTGACGAGGCGGAAGCGCCAATAGGAGTCACCGGGCAGCGGCAGGAAGGGCGGGCGGTGCCACCAGCCGCTCCGGGCCATACGGCGGAGGGCCCCGGCCGATGCGAACCACAGCCCGGGGTGCGGCCCGACGGCCCTCAGGACGACCCGGGCGTCCCGGCCCCAGCGCCGGCCTCCGCGGCTCACGCCCCGCCCGCCCCACACAGCCCGACTCGCGCCGCACCGACGAGAGGTCCGCCGTCCCCGAGGCCGCCCGGCACCACCCGCGCCCCCCGGGCGAACTCGATCCGGCAGAGCTGGTCCATCTCCGCCTGGGCCGCCACGAAGAAGGGCTCCCCGAACCCGAGCGCCACCGATCCGCTGACCACGGCGAGCGAGAGGTCGAGCAGGTCGGCGACCATCGCCACGGCGCGCCCGACGAGCATGCCCGTGCGCGTGACCCATTCCGCCGGCGCGAGCCGCGCCGGCAGGCCGGTGAGCGCCGCCAGCGCGGTCCCCGACGCCTCGGCCTCCAGACACCCCCGGCTGCCGCATGGACAGGCGCGCCCGTCGGGAACGACGACGATGTGGCCGATGTGGCCCGCGTTGCCGAGACGCCCGTTGAGCAGCCTGCCGTCGAGCACGATGCCACCTCCCACCCCGGTCGACACGACCATGGCGATGTAATCCTCGTACCCGGTTGCCGCGCCGACCCACCCCTCACCGAGCGCCAACGCCTTGGCGTCGTTGTCGACGAATGTGGGCAGCCCGGTCAAGACCGCCAGACGGGACCGCAGGGGGAAGGAGCGCCACCCGGCGATGTTCAGGGGCGAGACATCCTCGCCGCCCGGGCTCATGGGGCCGCCGCAGCCCGTGCCGCAGACCACCAAGCGGTCCTCGGGCCCCACGGAAGCAACGACACCCTCCACCAGGCCGGCCAGGGCGTCCCACAACGTCTCGGCGTCTTCCGGACTCGAGGAGGCCGGGGTGGGGCGCATCGCGCGCTCAACCAGCGAGCCGTCCCTGGCCACCAGCCCGGCCGCCATTTTGGTGCCACCGACGTCGACGGCCAGGACGAGATCAGCCACGGGAGGATTGTTGTCGCCGGCTCGGACCCACGCCGCGGCACGCCGATCACCACGTCAGCGGAGCCGGCAACGGCCCCGCATGGTGCTCAGCTCTCGCGCCGGTGGAAGCGGGAGCGGAACCAGTCGCGGGCGTCGCTGACGGCGCTCTCGATCCCGTTGGTCGCCCCCGCGGCTTTCGGTTCCCCGTCTTTCGAACGAGTCAGGTCGTGCCAGCCGGCCCGCCCCATTCGGCGCAGGTTGCGCTCGAACCAGACGGCGGAGGCGAACATGATCACGACGCCGATGAAGCCGGCGATGACCGACGTGCTGTAGAAGGCGACCAGGATGACCACGCCCAGGACGAAGGTCACTGCGGCCCACTTGCAGTAGCGGCCGGCATGCCTGTAGACGGTCTCCGACCGCACGCGCTCCGCGAACTCTGGGTCCTGGCGCACCAGCGACTCCTCGAGCTCCGCCAAAATGCGCTGTTCGTGGTCCGAAAGCGGCACTACGACCTACCCCCTGGGATCTCCACATCCACCTGGCGCCCATGTTGGCACGCCGTGACGCCCTGGACAACGAGGTCGTGTCCCTTCGTGCCTGTCCTTACGGCTGTGTCCACCGCCGTGCAGCTTAGAACCCGGACGCCAGGTTGGAAACGCGGTCATCGACCTGCAACGAGGACCACAGCTTTTGCCCAGGATCAAAGGGGCTCACCCCGCCGCACCGCCGGACCGTTTCCTGGGGCCGGGCACTAGTCCTCGGCCTTGGCCTTGCGACGCATGACCAGCGCCGTGATCAGCGCCCCGAGCAGGCCCGAGATCACGATGACGAGGATCAGGGGTGCCCGGCTGTCGACGACCCAGAAGTCGATCTGGACCGTCCTGATGTTGGCCAGTGCGAACCAGCCCAGCAGGATGCCAAGCACGAGGATGCCGGCCAGTCGGAACTGGTGGCGACGATCGACCTCTTTGCCGCCACCGCCGTCCGGCTCGGACGAACGGTCCTCGGAATGCACCGGGCGTCTGGCCACGGACCTATTCTGCCCCGCCGGTGGCGGTGGCGCGCCAGGCAGCCCCGACCTCTCGCCGCCAGCTGCTATGAGAGTGGTCCCGGAAGGAGGGACATGACCAGGAGCGAGATACTCACGGGCGCCCGCACCATGTGGGAATTGGTCGACCGTCGAGCGCGGGTGTCACCCGACCATCCCCTGCTCATCGCCGCGGACGGCGAGACGGTCACATCGGGTCAGTTCCATGACCGGGTCGAGCGCGTCGCCGCGGGTCTGTACGGGTTGGGCGTCGAAGCGGGCTCCGTCGTCTCGTGGCAGTTGCCGACGCAGATCGACACGGTCGTCCTGTCGATCGCCCTCTCCCGCCTCGGCGCCGTCCAGAACCCGATCATCCACCTCTACCGCGAGCGGGAGGTGGGCTTCGCCCTGCGCCAGACCGGGGCCGAGCTCTTCGTGATCCCGACGACCTGGCGCGGCACCGACTACGTCGCCATCGCCGAGGGTGCACTCGACGGCGCCACCAGCCGTCCGACCATCCTCACCACCGACGCCGGCCTCCCCGACGGCGATCCCGCCGTGCTGCCCCCGCCGCCCGAGGGGACGGCTGCAGCGGACGCCCCGATCCGCTGGATCTACTACACGTCCGGCTCGACGGCCGACCCCAAGGGCGTCCAGCACACCGACCAGACGCTGATCGCCGGGGGCTGGGGCCTCGCCCGCTCCCTCGACATGGGGCCCGACGACGTCGGCTCCATCGCCTTCCCCTTCGCCCACATCGCCGGGCCGGACTACCTCGTCACGATGCTGTCGATGGGATTTCCCGCCATTCTCATCGAGGCCTTCTCGGCTCCCGACGTCCTTCCCATCTTCCGCCAGCACGGCGCCACCATGGTCGGCGGAAGCACCGCGTTCTACGTGGCGTACCTCGGCGAGCAACGCAAGTCCCCCACCGACCCGATCCTGCCGACGCTGCGGCTGATGTCCGGCGGCGGTGCGGCCAAGCCACCCGAGGTCCACTACGAGGTACGCGACGAGATCGGCGGGCGCGGTGTCGTGCACGGGTACGGCATGACCGAAGTGCCGATGATCTCGAACGGATCCCCCCACGACACCGACGAGCAGCTGGCCAACACCGACGGGAAACCCGTTGAGGGAGCGGACGTCCGCATCGTCACGCTGGACGGCCGGGCGGCGGCCCCCGACGAGGAGGGCGAGGTCCGGGTCAAGGGCCCGATGGTCTTCCACGGCTACACCGATCCCTCCCTCGACGCCGAGGCCTTCGACGCGGACGGCTACTTCCGCACCGGTGACCTCGGCCGCCTGCGGTCCGACGGCCACTTGACCCTGACCGGGCGGCTGAAGGACGTGATCGTCCGCAAGGGTGAGAACATCAGCGCAAAGGAGATCGAGGACCTGCTCTACACCCATCCCGACGTCGTCGAGGTGGCGGTCATCGGGCTCCCCGATCCCGAACGCGGCGAGCGGGTGTGTGCGGTGGTCCAGCTGACCGAGGGTTCCGACGGCCTCGGACTGGCCGACGTGGTCTCGTTCTGCCGGGAGGCCGGGCTTATGACCCAGAAGATCCCCGAACAGCTCGAGCTCCGCACCGACTGGCCGCGGGCCGGCACCGGCAAGATCGTCAAGAAGGCACTGCGCGACGAGTACACGGCGCAGTGAGCCGGCGTGATCGGGCCGTCTCGCACCGACGCGGACCGATCGTGCCGCCCGGCCCCATCGGCCCGGTCGATGACCAGCCCTATCGCATCGTGTTCGTCTGCACGGGGAACATCTGTCGCTCCCCCATGGCCGACGTGATCGCCCGGTCGCTTGCGTCCTCCACCCCGTTGACGGACGGCTCCACCCTGGCCGAGCACATCGATGTGCGGAGCGCCGGCACGGGGCCGTGGCACGAGGGGGAGCCGATGCATCCGTTCGCCCAGAGTGCACTGGCCCGGGCCGGGTACCCCGACCACCGGCACGTCGCGCACCAGGTCGTCTCCGCCGAGCTCGGTCACATCGACCTGCTGGTCGCCCTCGACCGTCGTCATCAGCAGACCTTGCGCAGCCTGGGCGCCGACCCTGGCCGCCTGGTGCTGCTCCGAGCCTTCGACCCCGCTGCGGGAGCCGCCGCCGACGTCCCGGACCCCTACTACGGCGACGACGCCGTCTTCGACGAGTGCCGCGACATGATCACCGCCGGCTGCACCGGCTTGATCGCCTCCCTGGCCTCCCACTGGGACACCCTCGGGTCCGCCTGAGACCCGAGACGGGCCGGCGAGCCGGTTCTCGTCGATCCGAGCCCGCCCCGCCCGCCGCCCGATCGCGCCAGCCGCGCGAATCCGCTGGTCAGGAAGGCTGCGCACCGAGAGCTCGGGCAGAGTCTGTGTCATAGTGCCGACGTGGTCTCTCGAAAGGTCATGCGCCGACGCCGTCAGTTCGCCGTCGGGGGCGCACTCGTCCTGGTCCTGCTGATCTACTTCGCCTTCTTCTCCGGGGGGTCGAGCGCGCCGCCCAAGACCCCGACGGCTACCCACCACGCCGTCGCCGCGGCCGAGCACTTCCCGAAGCACTCCCCGCTCAACCCCGACTGGACCGGCAGTGGCAAGACGGTCTCCCTGGGCTTCGGCGGCGACGTGCACTTCGCGGGCGCCGTGGGAGTCAGTCTGGCCAAGAATCCCTCCACCGCCCTGGGTACCACCATTGCCCAGCTCTTCACCGGAACGCAGCTCCGCATGGCGAACCTCGAGACCGTGGTGACCAACGGAACCTGCCCGGAGCCGCAGAACAAGCCGTATATCTTCGACGCGCCGCCCCCGGCCATTGCGGCCCTCAAGAGCGCCACCGTCTCGGTGGTCACCGAGGCCAACGACCATGGCATGGACTGCGGGCAACAGGGCCTGTCCCAGAATCTGACGATCGCCTCCCAGGCGAAGTACCCCATCCTCGGCATCGGCAAGACGGCCGCGCAGGCCTTCGCGCCCTACCGGGTCACGGTCGGCGGCCAGCGGGTGGCGATCATCACCGCAACACAGCTCATCGCCGACAATCTGGTCTCCACGTGGACCGCGTCGCCGACACAACCGGGCGTCGCGTCGGCGATCGACCCCACACAGCTGGTGCGCGAGGTCCAGCAGGTGCGACGCACGGCAGACACCGTGATCGTCTTCGTGCACTGGGGCACCGAGGCGCAGGCCTGTCCGAACCCGCAGCAAGAGCCACTGGCAGAGCAGCTCGTCAAGGCCGGCGCCGACATCGTGATCGGCTCGGGCGCCCACGTGCTCCTGGGTGGCGGCTATCTCGGCGGGGCCTACGTCGACTACGGACTGGGCAACCTCGCCTTCTACGACGACACGGCCCCCGAGACCGACAGCGGCACCCTCGTCATCACTGCGCAAGGCCGTCAGATCACCGGCGCCGTCTGGCGGCCCGCCACGATCCTCAACGGCGTGCCGCAGCCGCTGACCGGCACGCCGGCCACGGCGGCCGTCTCGAGCTGGAACGCCGCCCGCAGCTGCACCAACCTGTCGGCGACACCTTCGGCCAGTCTCACGACCATGCGTGGCGAGACCGTCCCGTTCGTCGCGCCACCCGCAGCGGCCACCACCACGACGACAGCCGGTTCCTCGACCGGCGGGAGCACGACCACCACGACCGCAGGCTCTTCGACGGGCCGCAGCACCTCTACGACGACCCCCGCCTCCACGACCTCGACGGCACCCAAGTCCGGCGGAAGCACCACGACGACCACGACCACACCCGCCTCGACCACCACGTCCCCGACCGACAACGCCGGCGGCTGACGCCGGCACCAGCGTGGTCAGCAGACGGTCAGGCCGGATCGATCTTCGACCCGGTGTGGGGCTGTTCCGCAAACGTGTCCTCACCGGGGAGGCGCTGATAGCGGACGCGGATCTCTTCGAGGTCGTTCGGCTCGGTGACCGTTGCCTCGGACAGGCGCAGGACCATGTCGGCCTGGCGCCGCAGGACGTCTCGCTGCTCGGCTGATGTGGTGTCGAGCATGATCGAGCCGAGGGAGTCGATGAGCCGGATCAGGACCGCCGGCATGCCCGGGGCCGCTTGGCGGATCTTGTCGAAGGCGCGGTTCACCATGCGGGCGTAGGAGGGATCGAACTCGATCAGGCGCACGTTGCCCGCCGCGTCCCGGTACACACCCTCGTCCAAGACGCGGCCGGAGATCCGGCCAAGGCCCGCCGACAGCCAGTCGATGCAGGTCAGAGTCGTGAAGGTGTCGTTCACGGCAGCGGAGAGTGCCCGGATGGCGATCTCGACCAGTTGGTCGATGGCGAAGACCGGGTCCTGCACGAGCGTCCGGTGTGGTCCCGTCACGTGAGCCTTCGACAGGCCCAGTGCCACCTCGGGTGCCGCTTCCCGCGGCCACACGATGGCCAGCGGGCGACCGGTGGCGAGGAAATGGCCCGGGCGGTGCTCCAGCCGGATCACCGAGTCGGTCCGCGTGGCGATGCCGATCAACTGGGAGTAGCCGACGTACTGGATGTACCCGCTGACCTGTGAGGGCACCGCAGCCCCCCGCTCGTCGATCAGCTGGAGCAATTCGGGAACCGACTTCCCCGCCCGCGCTGGGACCGCAGACTCGACGTCCGTACCTACCGCGTCCGGGAACTCGGCGTCGATGGAGCTGATCAGGTCCCGGGCAATTCCCGCGATCACCTCGGGAAGCTGGATCGACTTCGCGATGTGGTGGATGAAGTAGATCAGCACCCCGAGGTCGACAAGGAGGAGGGCCTCAGCGACCGACGTCGACAGATGAGGGACGAACGTGCTGCTGAGACTGTTGATGGATCCCAGTGCGAGCACGGAGTAGACGAACGTGCCGACGAAGATTCCAAGGGTGACCTGGTTGCCGATGTCGCGCACGAAGTTTCGCATCATGCGCGGGCCGAACTGCTGCGACGCCAGCGTCAGTGCCAAAATCGTGATGGAGAACACCACGCCGATCACCGTGATGACCGCGGCGGCGATGGCGATCAGGACCTGCCGTTCGGCATCGGCGCTGCCCGTCCGGATCCAGACCGGCAGAGCCAGGTGGCGGTGATACGCCGCCAGATCGATCTCGAACGTGACGATGAAGAGCAACACCGCTATGACGACGAGGATGCTCGGTACGACCCAAAGCGTCGTCCGCAGTTCCTCCCAGCGCCAGCTCGGCAACTGGCGCCTGTCCTTCCCGACCCGCGCCGGCTGGGGAGCCACCAACTCCTCGATGTCGCTCACGGCGCCCCGGTGGGGAGACGTCGGGCGACGCGTGACGACCGGATAGGAAGAGCGGCGATGGTCATGGACATGGTGGCACTCGTCGCCGACCAGTCTTCCCGGCACACCCTGCAGCGACCACAAGCGTAGTGCCGCCCCCCGTGTCGAGCCCCTCCGAACGGACGCAGACTGGAAGACCCCCGGTCATGATGGGAAGAACCGGGGCAGGTGCTGCCGGTTGGCGCCGAGGAGCTCGTCCGCCAGATCAGCGGCCAGCGGGTACTGCCCGACGAGGGGATTGCCCAACAGGGCGCGCACCACGTCGGCGCGGCTGCCCGAACGGGCGGCTTTCACCGCCAGGCGCTCGTAGGCCTTGGCGTGCTGGACCAGCCCGAGCATCTCGGGCGACAGCTCCCGCTGTGGAAGCGGGTGTGCGCCGGAGCCGTCGACGACAGCCGTTGTCTCCACCACGGCATCGTCGGGCAACCCGGGGATGGCGCCGTCGTTGCGCATGTCGACGACCTGTACGTCGCCCGTCCCCGCGTGCAGCGATGCCATCAGGCGCACCGCGGCCAGCGAGTAGTACGCACCGCCCCGGTACGAGAGCGCCGCCGGCTTCGACGTGAGCGCGGGGTCCCGGTACTCCTCCAGCAGCTTTGTCTCCAACTCCGCCACGACGTCGGCGCGGGACCGGTAGCCGGGCTTCGACTGCTGGGCCACCTCGGCATCGTGCTGGTAGTAGTAGTGCACGTAGTACGACGGGAGCGCGTGCTGCAGACGCAGCAGCTCTATCGGGATGCCGCTCTCGAGTTCGAGCTCGGGACCAAAGCGCTCGAACAGGTCGTCGAGCCGGTCCGCTCCACCCTCGGCGCCGACATGCGCCGACCTGATCCAGGTCAGGTGGTTCAAACCGACATGCTCCACGGCGACAGCATCGGGATCGACGCCGAGATAGTGCCCGATCCGTCTTTGGGCCCAGATGGCGACGTTGCACAGGCCGACGGCGTGGTGACCCTCGTCGAGCAGTGCCTGCGTCACGATCCCCACGGGATTGGTGAAGTCGACCAACCACGCCCCGCGGTTGGAGCGGGCCGCCATCTCCTCGGCCAGCTCGAGCACGATCGGCACGGTGCGGAGTGCCTTGGCCAAGCCTCCCGCTCCCGTGGTCTCCTGGCCCAGGCATCCATAGCCCAGCGGCAGCGTCTCGTCGACGTGGCGCGCGGCCTGGCCGCCGATACGCAGCTGGACCACGACGAAGTCCGCCCCCTCGAGCGCTGCCTGCGGATCCGCCGTGGTGGCGAAGGTTCCGCCCCATCCCCGCGCCCGAAGGATCCGTTCCGAGAGTCCGCCGACCACTTCTCTCCGCACATCGCTCGGATCGAGCAGGACGAGGTCGTCGACGACCATCCGGTCCTCGACATCGCAGAGGCCGTCGACCAGTTCGGGGGTGTAGGTACTCCCGCCACCGACGACGACAACCTTGGTGCCCACGCAGCGCAACGTAACATCCGTCCGTGTCCGGACCCTCCGACGTCGAGCCCGTGGTGTTGGCCTTCGATGGAGGCAGCACCAAGACCGATGTCGTCCTGGTCTCACGACAGGGAGCCGTGCTCGGCCGGGCCCGGGTCGGCCCCAGCAACCATCAGCTCGTGGGCCTCGACGGGACGGTGGCCGCGCTGAACGACGCCGTCTCCGCCGTCCTGCACGCGGCGCAGCGCCCAGCCCTCCCGCTCCCTCTCTGCCCGACCGGGGTGTACTGCCTGGCCGGCATCGACTTGCCCGTCGACGAAGAGAAACTGGCCCCCGCCATCAACGCATTGGGGTGGACCGAACGGGTCATCCTCCGGAACGACACGTTCGCCGTCTCGCGGGCCGGGACGACGTCGCGTTGGGGCATCGGGGTCGTCTGCGGGACAGGCATGAACTGCGCCGCCGTCGGCCCGGACGGGCGGAGCGTGCGCTTTCCCGCCCTGGCCGAGCTCTCCGGGGACTTCGCGCCCGGCGGCGCCTGGCTCGGCGTGCGTGCCCTCGGCCTGGCTCTACGGGCCGGCGACGGTCGAGGCCCGTCCACCACACTGCGCGAGCGGGTGCCGGCACAGCTCGGCACACCCGACGCGGAGGCGGCGCTCACCGGCGTCTATTCCGGCACGCTCCCCTACAACCGGCTCTTCGAGCTCGCCCGCGTCCTCCTCGATGCGGCCGCCGACGGCGACGCCCCGGCCCGCGCCGCCGCCGACACGCTGGCCGACGAGATCGCCGCGTTCGTCCGGGCCGCCGTCGTCCGGCTCGAACTGCGGGACGAGGCTGTCGAGGTCGTCCTCGGCGGCGGCATCTTCGATACGACCGACGCCGCATTCCACGCCCGCGTGGCGAACGGTGTCCACGCCGCCGCGCCCCACGCCACCCTCGTCCGCCTCAATGCACCGCCGGTGCTGGGCGCGGCACTCATCGGTCTCGACGCCGAGGACGCGCCGCCGGCGGCGGCGATCGCGCTCCGCCAGGCCCTCCGACTTCCCGAGGACTCCCCCGCGGGCGCGTCCTGAGCTCCAGTCAGAGAACAGCTCCTCCCCGAGCTGGGCCTGAGTCCTGTGACCCGACCTCAGCCGCTCAGCCGCTCAGCCGCTCAGCCGACTCAGCCGCCTCCCCCGCCTCCCCCGCCTCCAGTGCCCCCTCCGCCCGCCACGCCCGCGGGTACGTGCGGCATGGCATCCGCCACCAACCGCTCGTCGTCGGCCAGCAGCGAATGGGCGAGGTCCTTCACCATCTCGATGATCTCCGGGTGTTCCTCGGGGTTCCAGCCGTCCAACAATTCGGTGAGCCCCGTGCGCCGCGCCTCGGTCAGCTTCCCGAGCGCGGTGGTCCCGGCCGGCGTCAGGTAGAGATCGCATTCGACGCCTCGGCTCCGCTCCTCCACCAAGCCGGCGGCCAGCAGCCCGTCCACCCCGGGCTGAATCAGATCGGCGCCCACCTTCAGCCGTTTGGCGACGTCGTTGACCGTGCACGCGGGCTGATCGGCCAGCCGGTAGAGCAGCCAACAGGCGCGTGGCGGCAGATCGATGCCGGCCCGATGGGCCAGTGTCTGGTAGAGCTCGCCCCGGTTCTCCCGGTCCGACAGCCGCGTGAGCGCCAGCTCGATCTCCTGCAGCGACGACCGCGGGTCGGGAGAGCCGTTCACCTCCCCCACGTCGACCGTCTGGACCGTCTTGCGCAGCTCCACTTCGGGGAGCAAGAAGCTCAAGAGGAACGCCACGAAGGAGATCGGCACGGCCACCAGGAAGACGATCTGTATGGAGTGGGTCACGGCCCCGATGTACTTGGTGTAGAAGAGCAATCCCGCGGCCGTCGACTTCAACTGGGCGAGCACAGCGGGATTGATCGTCTGCGGATTGAAGCTCCGCAGTACCGACGCCGGGACCTTGGCCAACGTCGGTGCGAGCGTGTGGTTCAAGACGATGGCATAGATGGCACCGAACACCGCCGTGCCGAACGAGCCCCCGATCATGCGGAAGAACGTGGCGCTGCTGGTCGCCACGCCGAGATCCTGGTAGGACACCGAGTTCTGGACGGCGACCACGAGGACCTGCATGACCAGGCCCATGCCCACGCCGAAGACGAACATGTAGCCGGCCAGCACCCAGCCGTTCGTCGACGCATCGACGAGTGACAGGAGGAACGCCCCGATGGTCATGAGTGCGGTGCCGACGACAGGGAACACCTTGTAGCGGCCCCAGCGCGTCACCAGCCGGCCCGAGGTCACCGAGGCACCGAGCATGCCGATCATCAGCGGCAGAATGCGCAAGCCCGATGCCGTGGGGCTGACGCCCTTGACGATCTGCATGTACAGCGGGAGAAACGTGAGTGCCCCGAACATGGCGAAGCCCATGACGAAGCCGATGGCGCTGGCCGCGTTGAAGACCCGTACCCGAAAGAGCTTGAGCGGGATCACAGGCTCCGCGGCGTAGTGCTCGACAAGGAGGAAGGCCCCCGCCAGCACCACACCGAGGACCGCTGTGGCGATGCTCGGCAACGAGACCCACGCCCACGAGATCCCGCCCAGGCTGGCAAAGATGATGAACGACGTCGCCGAGCCGGCCAGCAGGAGCGAACCCGCGTAGTCGATGCGATGCGAGACCTTGCGCAGATGTCCCGGGAGCACCGCGCCCGTCACGAACAGTGCGACGATCCCGAGCGGCAGGTTGATGTAGAAGACCCAACGCCACGACAGGTAGGTCACGCAGAGGCCGCCGATGAGCGGTCCGATCACGGTGGCAACGGCGAACATGGCACCGAACAGCCCCATGTAGCGACCCCGATCGCGAGGCGACACCACGTCGCCGATGATCGTCTGCGCACCGACCATGAGTCCCCCGCCACCGAGCCCCTGCAACGCCCGGAAGGCGATGAGCTCGGTCATGGTGTGGCTGAAGCCCGCCAGCGCCGATCCGATGACGAAGATGACAATGGCCGCCTGGAAGAAGGTCTTGCGGCCGTACTGGTCGCCCAACTTCCCCCACAAAGGCGTCGAGACCGTCGACGCCAACAAGTAGGCGGTGACCACCCAGGCCAGATGCGACCCCCCGTGCAGGTCGCCCACAATGGTCGGCAACGCCGTCGAGACGATGGTCTGGTCGAGGGCCGCCAGGAGCATGCCCAACAGCAGTGCGCCCAGAATGAACCACAGGCGGCGCTTGGTGATCTTGTCGGCCATGGGGGGCGCTGCTGCGACGCTCACCCCCACCTCCCCGACGTCTGCCACGATCGACTCAGAGTAGGAACGTCCTGCTCAAAATGCAACCAAGGGCGGCCGACCGACCCCGACCGCCAGACCTCTCCCAGCGGGCGGCGTCGCCCGCGCTACGGTCCCCGCGGCGGATACCGGCGTCGCGCCGCGTCCGATCGACATCAAGCCGGATCGAGCTGAAGGAGGGACAAGCACCCATGCGAACTCGCCTCACCGAGCTGCTCGGCATCGAGCACCCCGTCATGCTGGCCGGCATGGGCGGTGTGTCGTACTCAGAGCTGGCGAGCGCCGTCTCGGAGGCCGGGGGCTTTGGCTGCCTCGGGGCCGGCACCATGAGCAGTGCCACCATGGAGGCCGAGATCTCGGCCACGCGCAAGGCAACCGACAGGCCGTTCGCCGTCGACCTCCTCACCGCCATGCCCGGCAGCATGGCGGAGCAGGTGCAGATCATCATCGACGGTGGCGCCACTGCCTTCGTGGCCGCACTCGGCGTCCCGACCGAAGTCATCGAACAGTGCCACCGCGCCGACGTGCTGGTCGTGAACATGTGCGGCAAGGTCGACCACGCCGTGCGCGCCGTCGAAGCCGGGTGCGATCTCGTCGTGGCCCAGGGCACCGAGGCGGGCGGCCACACCGGGCAGGTGGCGACCTTGCCCCTCGTCCCCCAGATCGTCGACGCCGTGGGCGACCGGGTCCCGGTGGTGGCGGCCGGAGGCATCTTCGACGGCCGCGGCCTGGCGGCGGCGCTCTCCCTCGGCGCCGACGGCGTGTGGGTCGGGACCCGCTTCATCGCCACACCCGAGGCGCGCAGCGTCCTCGGCTACAAGGACCGACTGCTGGCCAGCCGCGAGGACCAGACAACGGTCAGCCGCGCCTACTCCGGCAAGACGATGCGCGTGGTGCGCAACGGCTACACGGATCACTACGACAGCCATCCCGAGGAGCTGAAGAAATTCCCCGAACAGCTGGGGGTGTCCTACGAGAATGGCGCCATGCACCTCGGGGGCGACTCCTTCAGCGACGGGGTCGACATCGAGAAGGAGTGCTACCCCGCGGGCCAGGGTGTGGGAGCCATCACGGAGCTCGTTCCCGCGGGCGAGCTGGTCCGCCGCTTCGTTGCCGAGGCGGAAGCCGTCCTCGACCGCCTCGCCGGCCTTCGCTGAACCTCACGGAGGGACGCAAAATGCCTGACGCCCGGGTTGCGCTCGTCACAGGAGCGAATCACGGGATCGGCGCGGCCACCGCCAAGTCGTTGGCCGCACAGGGCAACGCCGTCCTGTGCGCCTACTTCCGCAACGAACGCCTCGGCGGTCTGGACGACCCGGCGCTGCCGGCGGCGTACCGGGCCACCCGCCTGGCCCGGGCGGACAACGTGGCCGAGTCCATCCGCGCGGCCGGTGGTCGTGCGGCGGCATTCGAAGCGGATTTGTCCGACGCTTCGAGTGTCCCCGCCCTCTTCGATGCCGCCGAGGCGCAGCTGGGTCCCGTGACCATTCTGGTGAACAATGCCTCCGGGTGGACAGGCGACAGCTTCGTCGCTGCAGCCACCAACCGGTTCGGATTGGCGCAATCCCCGGTCACAGCTCAGACGATCGATCAGGTCTTCGGCGTCGATGCCCGGGCCGCTGCTTTGCTGATCGCCGAATTCGCACGCCGGCATGTCGCCCGGGGCGCCGAATGGGGACGCATCATCGGCCTGACGTCCGGCGGTGCGGACGGTTTCCCCGAAGAGGCCTCCTACGGCGCCGCCAAGGCGGCGCAAGTCAACTTCACGCTCACAGCGGCGGCTGAGCTGGCACGATTCGGCGTCACCGCCAACGTCGTCCACCCACCGATGACCGATACCGGGTGGATCAGCCAGCGGACGGCTGCCTCGGCCCAATCCGCCGGCCACCGGGTCGCCACGCCCCGGCAGGTGGCCGACGTGATCGCCTATCTGGCGTCCGATGCCGCCGACCTCGTCACGGGAAACGTCATCCGTCTGCGCTGACGGCAACACTTGACGGCCGGCGGTACGGCCGGCCGGCGGCCAGGTGCCCGAACCGCGTCATCCTGGTCAACGCCCATCGGCAGCCCGAACCCGCGTCCTATCCGCTGGTCCGACGCCCGAAATTCGTGGACACTCACGAGAACATTCTGATATATCATTAACTTACAAATAAGACCACGACAGGTCTGGTCCGTAGGGCCCTCACAATCAAGGAGTTTCAAATGACACACCCACACGAACACAACCATGAGCACGACCACGACCGGGGACATGACCACGACGACCTCCACGAACGGCTCCACGACCACTTCGGAGGACGGGGCATGCGTGGCCCTCGCGGCCGCTGGGGCGGCGGGCGTGGGGGCTGGGGCGGCGGCCGACGTATGCCGCGTGGTGCCATCCGCACCGCCATCCTCGCCGCCCTGCGCGACGAGCCGGGCAACGGCTACGAGGTGATGCGCCGACTCGAGGAGATGAGCGGAGGCCTGTGGCGTCCGAGCCCCGGTTCGGTCTACCCGCACCTCCAGATGCTCGAAGACGAGGGACTCGTGCTCTCGAGCGAGGTTGACGGCAGCCGCACGTTCACGCTGACCGAGACGGGCCGGTCCGAGGCCGAAAAGGCAAAGCTCCCCTGGCAGGAGGCCGGCGAATCCGATGACGAAGTCCGGACGCTTCGCCTCGGTATGGGCCAGCTCATGAGCGCAGCCAAGCAGCTCGCCGGCGCCGGCGAGAAGGCGCAGATCGAGCGGGGCATCAGCGTGATCCAGAAGGCCCGTAAGGAGCTGTACCAGATCCTCGCCGAGGACTGAGCCGGAGTCGGCCGGGAAGGGCCGGTCACCATCAGGGCCTGGGAGGCGACTGGGAGAATCGACCGGTACTGTGCGGAAGGAGCCATGACCACGACGACCACCGCCACTCCGCCCGAGGATGCCGCGCCCGGAATCGGGACGCCCATCATCGAGACGGTCGGCCTTACGAAGACCTACTCGGGCACGGACTTCCGTGCTGTCGACGGACTCAATCTCCGGGTCGAGTCCGGGGAGGTCTTCGGGTTGCTTGGTCCGAACGGCGCCGGAAAGACCACGACGATCGGCGTCCTGACCACCCGCGTCATCCCGAGCGGTGGTCAGGCGCTCATCGGTGGCATCGATGTCGTGCAACAGCCGACGATGGTCAAGCAGATGATCGGCGTCGTGTCCCAGCAGAACACGCTGGATCGCCAACTCACCCCTTTCGAGAACCTGTACTGGCACGGGCGACTCTTCGGCATGGGGGCGAAGGAATCACGGAACACCGCAGACGATCTCCTCGAGCGCTTTCAGCTCACGCGCTTTGCCAATGCTTCGGTCTACGCGCTCTCCGGGGGGATGGCCCAGCGCCTCATGGTGGCCCGGGCCATCTTCCACCGACCGGCCGTGCTCTTCCTCGACGAGCCCACGGCGGGACTCGACCCGCAAGGTCGCCTCGCCCTGTGGGACCTGCTCGAGGGCCTCAACGCCGAAGGCCAGACCATCATGCTCACGACGCACTACATGGAAGAGGCGGACAAGCTCTGCGGTCGGGTGGCGATCATGGACCACGGCAAGATCCTGGCTCTCGACACCCCGGCGGACCTGAAGCGCAGCGTCGGGGCCGACACGATCGTCACCGTGAAAGCCTCGGGAGATGCCGATCAGCTCGCCGAGGTCTTCAAGAGCCGGCTCGACGGCCTCACCCGCACCCGTGCCCTGCCCGACGGGGTCGAGTTGCAGGTGCGCGGAGCCGATCGCCTCGTGCCGCGTGTGGTCGAGGCCGCCGAAGCCGGTGGCTTCTCTCTCGCCGATTTGTCGGTGGCGGAGCCCACGCTCGAGACCGTGTTCATCGGACTCACCGGAAAGGATCTGCGCGACTGATGGCGTTCACCACTTCTGAGGCCCCGCCTGCCTCCACGCTCGGAGCGCCCGGCACCCCCCGAATGAAGCTGACGCCGACCCGTTCGGCCACGGCAGCTTCCCGCACCTCGCTGCGGGCGCTGATCCAGCGCGACTTCGTCGTGCTGTGGAAGCACAAGATCGAGTTCACCGTGCGCACCCTGGTGCAGCCGTTTCTGCTGTGCTTCGTCTTTCTCTACGTCTTTCCGAAAATCGGACAGGGTATCGGCGGCGCCAGCGGCGTTCCCGGAGCCGAGTCCGCCTTTGCGACGGTGCTCGTGCCCGGCGTCGTCGGCCTGTCCATCATGTTCCAGGGGATCCAGGCCGTGGCAATGCCGTTGGCGCAGGAGTTCGGGTTCACCCGGGAGATCGAGGACAGGGTGCAGGCGCCGTGTCCGATCTGGCTGGTCGCCATCTCCAAGGTGATCTCGGGAGGAGCACAAGGGCTGATCTCCGCCATCATCGTCCTCCCCATCGCCTCGGTCGTGCACGCGGCGGGCGTGGAGGCGCAGATCAACCTGCACTGGCCGTTGATCCTGACGCTCGTCCCCTTGTCCTGTGTGTGCATGGCGTCGCTCGGGCTTTTGCTCGGGACCTCCTTCGAGCCGCGCAACCTCGGGCTCATGTTCGGGTTCATCGTGCTGCCGATCACGTTCCTCGGTGGCACCTATTACCAGTGGACGCGCCTGGCGCCGGTCCAGGCTGGTCCGATCCATTGGCTGCAGATCGTGGTCCTCGTGAACCCACTCATCTACATCAACGAGGGGATGCGTGCCGCCTTCACCGACGCGGCGCACATGCACCTCTACATCGTCTACCCCGCCATCGTGGCCTTCAGCGTCATCTTCTTGACGCTCGGTCTGCGGAACTTCCGCCATAAGGTGCTGGCCTGAGCCACCGGGGGGCCGCGGCTGAGCTGCTCGCTCTCGCTCCGGGCCAGTGGCCTGCCACCCAGGAAACTCTCGGGATCCTCACTACCTGGCTTTTGGGTGAAAATTACGAGAAGCGCGCCTAGTCGCAGGCCTATCTGGGTAGGGTGACCGGAACCGCGGAGGCAGCGTGCGCCCCGCTCTGAGCGGGGTGGCGAAGGGACGGATCTCATGGATATGACCGGTCGAGCCACGCCGTCCGACCTGTCCACCCGCTACGGCCACGTTCGGGCGATGACCGAGCGCTTGGCCTCTGTTCTGAGCGCGGAGGATCAAACGGTCCAGACCATGCCTGACGTGAGTCCCACGAAATGGCACCGGGCTCACGTGACCTGGTTCTTCGAGACGTTCATCCTCGGCGAATACGCCCCGGAGTACCGCGCGTTCGACGACGCGTACGCCTACATCTTCAACTCGTACTACGAAGCGGTCGGAGCTCGACATCCCCGGACAGAACGCGGCTACCTGTCGCGCCCGGGCATCGACGAGATCACTCGGTACCGTGCCTTCGTGGACGAGGCGATGGATGCGCTGCTGCGCCAACCCGATCAGCCTGGCCTCACCGAGTTGATCACATTGGGGCTGCATCACGAACAGCAACATCAAGAGCTGCTGTTGATGGACATCAAGCATGTGCTCTCCCGGAACCCGCTGCACCTCTCCTATCTCCCGGGGCCGCAGGAACCGACAACGGTTGCGCCACCCAAGGCGGGCTGGCTCGAGCACGAGGGCGGTCCGGTCGAGATCGGGGTTCGCGACAGCGCATTCGCGTTCGACAACGAGTATCCCGTGCACACGGTGCACCTCACCCCCTTCGGACTCGCTGATCGACCCGTGACGTGCGGCGACTGGCTCTCGTTCATGGAAGACGAGGGGTACAGCCGTCCCGAGTTCTGGCTCTCGGACGGCTGGGCGGTGGTCAACACGCAGAAGTGGGACGCACCGCTGTACTGGTCCCGTGACCCGGAGGATCCAGAGCGCTGGATCCAGTTCACGCTTTCGGGCTCCCGCCCGGTCGACCCCAACGAGCCCGTGTGTCACATCAGCTACTACGAGGCGGATGCGTTCGCGCACTGGACGGGCATGCGGTTGCCGACCGAGTCGGAATGGGAGACAATTGCTCTCGCGCACGGGGAAGGGGACAACTTCCTCTACGACGACGTGCTCGCCACCGGTGCGCCACACCCACGGCCGGCCATCTCCTCCAACGGCCTCTTCGGGGACACCTGGGAGTGGACCTCGAGCGCGTACTCCCCCTACCCCGGCTTTCGGGCGGCACCCGGCGCCGTGGGCGAGTACAACGGCAAATTCATGGTGAGCCAATACGTGCTGCGCGGCGGGTGTTGCGCTACTCCGGCGGGGCATACTCGTCCGACCTATCGGAATTTCTTCCCCCCCGGAGCGCGTTGGCCATTCGGTGGGCTGCGGCTGGCTCGGGATCCCTGAGCCATGGCGTACACGATCGACGTCCATCTCTCGCCCGAAGAGGTCCGCGAGCAGATGCTGGCCGACGCCCTCAAGGGTCTGGTGGGCGAGCAGAAGTCCATTCCTCCCGTGTGGTTCTACGACGAACGAGGGAGCCGCCTCTTCGAAGACATCACGCAGCTCCCCGAGTACTACCCCACCCGAGCGGAGCGTGCCCTTCTCGAGGCGCATGCCCCGTCGATCGCAGAGCTGTCGAAGGCCGACACGCTCGTCGAGCTCGGAGCCGGGGCATGCGAGAAGACCCGTGTCCTGCTGACGGCGCTCCAGGAAATCGGTTCCCTGGCGCGCTATGTGCCCTTCGACGTGAGTGACGAGTTCCTCCGTGGCGCGGCTGCCAGCCTGGCCGACGAATTCCAGTCGCTCGACATCCATGTGGTCATCGGCGATTTTCACCGCCATCTCGCCGAGATCCCGACCGAGGGGCGCCGGCTGATCGCGTTCTTGGGGGGAACGATCGGAAACCTCAACCCGACGCAGCGGTCCCGCTTCCTGTTCGACCTGAACTGCACCATGTCCAGTGACGACTCGCTGCTTATCGGGACGGACCTCGTCAAGGACCGGAGGCGGTTGGTCGCGGCGTACGACGACGCCGCCGGGGTGACGGCGGACTTCAATCGCAACGTGCTCCACGTCCTCAACGAGCAGCTCGAGGGCGACTTCGACCCGCAGGGCTTCCGGCATGTCGCGTTGTGGAACGAGGACGAGCAATGGATCGAAATGCGCCTGAGAGCGAACGAGCCGAACGAGGTTTCGTTGGCGGGTGCCGGCATCACGATCCGTTTCGACGAAGGCGAAGACCTCCTGACAGAGATCAGTGCCAAGTTCACTCCTGAGCGAGTGGAGCGCGAGCTCTCGGATGCCGGATTCGTCGTCGAGGGGATGTGGGGAGCCGACGGCGGGGAGTTCCTCCTCACCTTGGCCCACCCCATCTGCTGAGCCTCCGGCGGCGTTCAGCCCACGCGTTCGGGTATCGCCTCGGGCGAGTCGTCCGGCGCAGTCGGCGAAAAGGAAGATGCATCGAGCTTCGGATTGGTGCCGCGGCCCCTGACCCGTCGCACGACCCAGACGGCGAGGAGCGCCACCAGCAACGCGAGCGCGCCCAGGCTGAGAACACTGGCCAGCAAGAAGTGGCGCGGGTGGTAGTGGAACGAGACCACATCGTTTCCGGCGGGGATCTGGACCTGCTGCACGAGGTTGAAGTCCGTCAGCGGGATGGCGTGAGCCTCGCCTCCGTTGACGGAAACTGTTGCGCTCCAACCCGAATCCCACGCGACAGAACGGAGCACTGTTGCCCCCGCTGGGGCCTGCACACGGATTTGCTCGGACTTCGTCGTGCTGGACACGACCTGCACCGGGAGGCGCCTGCCGTTCCTCGTCGACGCAACAATCGGCTCCGGCGGTTTGCGGAGAGTGAACACCGCATACCCCTGCGAGGTGCCCGCGAGCTGCCACGGCCCGGGCACGAGAGCCGACGACAGTGAGCCCGCCAGGGCATAGGGATGTCCGGCCACCGTGATCACTGCCCGCTGCGACGGGACCGCCCCGGCCAACACCTGGACCGAGAGCCCAATGGCAGAGCCGGCCGGATGGGGGCCGGTCACCGCGGTGGACCCGGGAGGGACCTGGACCGAGTCACCCCACGTCGTCGACCCGTCGGGGTGGAGCGCCCCGAAGCGAACGACCGTCCCCGCTCCGGCCGGTTGCTGGAAGACGAGGGTGACGCGGTCAGGCGCGAGGGTCTCCCCATAGAACCAAGAAGCCGTCCGACCAGCCTGGAGGGCCGGACGGGGGCCCGGGTCGAACGGGTAGGCGGTGTCATTGAAATCGGGACCGAAGCCGCGGGCGAGGACTGGGTCCGCGCCGAAGCCTTCGGAGATCTGGATGAAATCGTTGAACGAGCTCGGCGCGGCGTGCAACGGCACGAGGAAGTACTCGGGCACGGTCACGACTTCGCGCAGGTTGAGCCGGCCGAGGGTCCCCGATGCAAGTTCGCCGATGTCGAGATCGTCCTGTTCGTGGGTGTGCGTCGTCGACTCATAGCTCCCGTTGACGATCGACGCATACCCGGAGACCGAGGGCAGGCCCGGAATGATGTTGAGATCGGGAACGCCCTGGGGGCTTCCGGGAAAGCTCGAGTAGGTCTGGGGGTCGTAGTTGACGAGTCGCCCACCTGGCGGCAGCTTCGCCGCCATCAGCTTCTCGATCGGCGTCGTGCCCGCCAGGAGCTCGTTCGGGGGTGTCTGGGTCAACTGGCTGGTCACTCCCATCAGCCCGACGTCGACGACCACGAACAGTGCGGCGAGACCTGACCACGACACGGTGGACAGGCGCGGCCGGATCCAGACCAGCACGGCCGCGCCCGCACAGAAGGCGAGTGCAATCAGCGTCGCCTCCCGAACGGTGTCGGTGTAGCGCGCCCGCAAAGCGACGCCAGCGAACGTCCACACCAGCGTGCGGGGCGACGCCAAGGCCCAGATGGCCAGGCCCGCAACAGCCCCGAGCGGGATCAACGCTGTGATCCGGTCGTAGCGCGTCATCGGCTCGTGCAACCTCGGCGATTCCGAACGGTCGATCCAGCCTGCGAAGAGAACACAGACGGCGGTAGCCACAGTGATCATGTTGCGGCTCTGCAATCGCTGGTGCCCGTAGAGCGGCAGGCTGTTGAAGAGGTGCTCCAAGGGCGTATTCGCCCCCAACGCCAACAGCAGGCCGATCAACCCCACGCCGTACCAGGTGAGCCGGTCGCGTGGCGGAATCCGACTCGGCCAGCGCCGGTTGACGAGGGTGATCAGGGCGATGAGTGGCAGGATCCCGAGATAGATACCGACCTCTGGAAGGTTGTACTGGCTGAAGAACTGCGCCTCACCCAGATGCCCATACCCACCGTCGATGTAGGGCACAAGGCCCAAGATGCCGAACGGCCGGGGGTAGCTCCCCGCCGCCGCGACCACACCGTTGCCCCGCTGCGAATTGCGGATGACCTCAAGGCCCGGAAGCCACTGGATTGCGGCCAGAGAGAGGGCCAGGGCGATACCGGCACCGCATCTGGTCAGGACCCGCCACCATCGTTCGCGGTTCAGACCGGCCGACAGGACCGCAAACGCGGCGACGAGAAACGCCTCGTCGAGCATCGCTTCCGGCGCGCCGGCCAGGATGACCGTCGCATACGCGACGCCGAGAAGGATCGTCCAGCGCCACCGCCCGTCCCGCACGATATGCAGGACCGCCAGCAGCATCCACGGGATGGCGAGGAAGCCTTCCGTCATGTCCACATGGTTGACCTGACTCAAGACGGGCCCGGCGAACGCGAACGTCCCGGCCGCGAGAACACACGCCACCGTGGAGAGCTTGAGAGCCCGCAGGAAGACGTACATCCCGACTGCGATGCCCGAGAACAAGAGGACCTCGGTGGTCACCCAGGCGGCGCGGTCGGGCAGAATGACGAACAGCCCGGTCAAGGGATGGAAAGCCCCAGCGTTGAAGTCGGCCAGGAGTGGCGTGCCGCTGAAGATGTACTCATTCCAAAACGGCAGCTGGCCGTGGCGCAGCATGGAGCCGACCAGGACGTGCAACGGGAAGTTCTGCTGCAGGTTGTCGCCGGTGATGAGCAGGTGGCCGCTGATCAGCTCAGGGAGCACGAATGCGGCGGTCGGAATGGCGATCAGCACGACGTAGGGCCACAGGGGTCCGAGGTGTGCTCGTAGTCGGTTCACTGGCGACGAAGGGCCTTCCGGAGTGCCTCGATGGTGCGAGTCGGCGCCGAGGAACGGGCGCAGCGCGATCGGCGCAAGTTAGTCCCCGAGGACCCCGCACGGCACGACACGCCGCGACGGTCACGCTCGCGGCACGACATGATGACAACGTGAGTCTTTCGGTGTAATCTGGGAATAACCTGAGAATCCCGAACAGGACTGCTTCGGGACTCCGAAATCGGCGAGAGGTGTGACAGAATCACTGCAGTTTCATGACGTTTTCCGCACCCGCGACCTCGCGGTGCGGTGGCTCAAGTAAGGAATCCCGGATGGAGCTCGTGGCCCCGAGCGAGACCTGCACTTCTCTCCCGCCCCGGAACGTCGACGCCGACGCACCGGGGGAGCCGGCGCGTCCTCTGAGCGTTGGACGCACGGCGCTTCTTGGCTTCGTCGGCAGTCTGGCCATCGTGGTTGGCGCGGTGCTCGGCGGGCCGCCTTTCGAGACACACCTGGCCGGTTCTTGGTTCTTCGGAATGCCGGGTGGGCCATTCGGTTCGTTCGGCTCCAGCAGTTCGCTCCCGACGATCGCCTCCCTCGCGCTCGTGTTCGGAGGTCTCATCCTGCTGAGCCGGGTGTGGTTCGGGTTTCTCCGCCACCTGAACGGCCATCACGGGTTCCCCGTCAAGCGGGTGGTGCTGGTTGTGGCCATCTGGGCGGTGCCGCTCCTGCTCGCGCCGCCGCTGTTCAGCCGGGACGTCTACACCTACTCCGCACAGGGCGAAATGATGAGCCACCACATCAACCCGTACTCGTACGGGCCGGAGGTGCTCGGCACGACACCGTTCAACGAGATGGCCGACACTGTGTGGTCGGGGACGGAATCGCCCTACGGCCCGACCTTCCTGAGTGTCGACGGCGTTCTCGACCAGGCGTCGGGCCACCAGATCCTGCCTGACCTGGTTCTGTTGCGCCTCCTCGAGGTGGCCGGGATCGCGATGGTTGTCGCTGCCACCCCGACGTTGGCTCGGGCGCTCAAACACGATCCAGCCCATGCCCTCCTGATCGGGGCCGGATCGCCCCTCGTCTTGCTTTCGTTGATCGGTGGTGCTCACAACGACGCCTTGATGGTCGGGCTGCTCATGGCCGGTCTGGCAGTAGCCAAACGCTTCGGCACCGTGCCCGGCGTGATCCTGTGTGCCTTGGCGGCGGGGGTGAAGTCCCCGGCGCTCCTCGGTGTGCTGTTCCTCGGATGGGTCTGGGCCGGGAGAGAGGCGTCCGTCCGGCGCCGGATCGGGCACACCGCGGTGGCCGGATTGATCGCGCTGGCCAGCATGGAGGTGACCTCGCTGATTGCAGGGACCGGCTGGGGCTGGATCCGTACGACCACGACCGCGGACGCTTCCTTCACGGGGGTGACCCCGATCAACCTCGTCGCACGGGCGGTGTCCATCGGCAGCCACGTGGTGCAGGTTCCAATCACGCTCTTGACGGTCCGTCCCGTCTTCATGGTCCTTGGACTACTGGTGGCCGTCTATTTCGGCTACCGCCAGTTGCTTCGGTCACCGCGGGACGGCGTCGTCCAATGCCTCGGCCTCACCCTGCTCGTGCTCGCCTTGCTCGGACCAATCGTGTGGTCCTGGTACGTGACATGGGGCGTGATCGTGATCGCGCCGGCCGCCATCGGCCGCCTACGTTCGGCGTCCATCGTCATCAGCACCCTGTGGGCCTTCGTCGGCCTGACAGCGGTCCATGGCATCTATATGCGCATGCTGCACACCTTCGTGTTGTCCGACCTGCTCCTCATCGCCCTGCTCCTCGCGGTGGCCATCACGCCACTGGGCCAGTTCACCAGCCGTGGGCGGACGCGTCTGCCGCGCCTCGCGCCAGGGGTCCTTGTCGGCACGGGCGCCGCGGGCACCAGTGCCGGCGCCACGACCTGACCCGGATCCCCTCGGCCTGTTGCGGCGTCGTCCTCAGTCGGCCAGATCGAGCACCGCCACAATGCGCTCGGGTCGCACCCGTACGAGCAGCTCGCCCGCCACGCCGTTGCGGGTCCCGTATTCGTCGGCTCTCTCGTCGCCCATGTAACGGCCACCGATCCGGGCGGCCCACCGGCGAAGCTCGCCTGGGTCGTCGCTGATCTCGGCGACGCCCTCCGCGACGACGAAGCTGAACGGCGGGCGATCGTCGTCCACGCAGAGCGACACCCTCGGTTCACGCCGCATATTCCTACCCTTGACCGTCGACTCCCCCGTGTTGAAGACCAGCGACCCATCCTCGTCGAGGTCGTACCAGACGGGGGCGACATGAGGGCGTCCGTCGGGGCGGACCGTGGCCAACTTGGCCGTTCGGGCCGGGAGCGTCGTCAGGAACGCCCGCACCTCTTCGTCGGCCATGGAGCGAGTCGCCATCAGTCTCGATTTCTAGTCGTCATCGGCTCCGTCGGCCGCGCCTCGCTCATCCGGGTGTCCCACCGTTGGCGATGTACGCCTCCGTCCAAGCCTGGATCATCGGTCCGAAGGCCGCCGGGTTGTAGGCGTCCTCCTCGTAGGAGAACTTCATGTCGCCGGCATAGTGCAACACGGTGATGTTGTGCGCTTGGTGCACCGATCCGTCGCCTGGATCCTTCATCCGATTCTCTATGCGGCACACCCACCAACCGCGCTCCTCGTCGCACACGCACCACGCGTGGGGAAACGAGTTCATGTCCCGATTCGGCCACTCCGCCATGAGCGGTGTGATCCAGTCGTAGATCTCGTCGGGACCGCGAAAGCGGCCGAAGACGTGTTCGTGGTACACCGCGTCTTCCGTGAAGAGGTCGGCCCAGTCCCGCCACTCGCCAGTGGCCGCGCACCGAGCCGCCGTCTCCATGTAGTGCTGGTGCGCCTGCTCCAGCTCCTCACGACTCCATTTCTGCGTCATGACTTCAGTATCCATTCGCTCATGGTGACACTGCGCAAGGTGCTCAAGTCGACGAACGCGGTGATTTCCCCGATCATCTGCGTGATATTGGCATTCATCCGCTCGAGATCACCGTCCGCGCAATAGAACAGCATCGGGTCCGTCACGTGCTCCAACGAGGGCCATGCCTCCTCGACGATCCCGGCCAGCCGCGGTGCCCCGTCCGTGACGGCCCGGAACACCGCGTTGCGAACGTAGCGCGTTCGAGGCTGGATGTCCTCGGTGATCGGCGAGATCCGAGAGTGCCAGCGCGTGATCCACTCGTCGAAGCTCTGATCGGGATGTCGCTGCAAGAGCGCGACGGTGAGCACGCCGGGCGATCGCTCCCCGTCGCGCCACGAACGCGGTTCCGCCCACTGGTTCCCCCCGTAGTCGCGGTACATCGATTCGACGACGGAATAGCCGGCCAGGCGCCCGGCTGCTTTTCCCAGCACCCGTTCGAACGGGCCCCGCTGCTCGATCGAATCCACCCACAAGGAGACGAGCCCATGCAGCGGCGTCTCTCCCTCGGGAGTGGGTACGGGGGCCGGAATGTCGCTCTGCGGGTCCCAGACGTCGATGGTCAGGCGCACTGGGTCGAGAGCAAGAAGCTCCTCCCCTACCCCGCCGATGACGTCGGCCACTTCGGCCCGCGTGCTCTGCTCGCCCAACCACACCAGGTACATCACCTTCTCCACCGCTACTCCCCTCTCACCACGTGAGCCCGAGCGCGTCGCGCATGGTGGTCTCGAACTCTGCGTCACTGAGTGTCCGCCGCAGGTGCAGCACCATGGCTGCATCGTCGCCCACCTCGACCCGCAATGGGGTGGCCGGATCCTCGAGGGCGTCCGCCACCGCCATCGCCACCAGCTCAGGCCCGGGCCGGCCCTCCGGGCCGGTCAACGTCTCTGCGGTGCCGCTCCATTGGGCATGCAGCTCGGCGTAGACGGCGGGACCGGGGTGATCGTCTGCGTGCTTCATTCCTGGAGCGATGTAGCCGGGCTCAATGATCACCACCCGGATGCCGAAGTGACCGAGCTCGAAGTGGAGCGTTTCCGACAGTGCCTCGAGCGCATGTTTCGACGCCGCGTAGGGACCCTCGAGGGGCGTGCCGAGCTTCCCCTGCACTGAGCTGACGTTGACCAGCACACCGCTGCCCCGCTCGCGCCAGCGCGGCAGCACGGCCTGGACCACGCGCAAGGGACCGAGTGTGTTGACCTCCAGTACACGCCGGAAGGAGTCGAGCGGGTAGCTCTCCAAGGGGCCGGAACCCGGAACCCCGGCGTTGTTGACCACCGCGTGGAGTTCGCCGGCCGCGTCCACCGCCGCTTGCACCGACGCGCTGTCGCTGACGTCGAGTTCCAAAACCTGGGCCGCGGGCAGCCCCTCGAGCAGTCCGGGGGTGCGCGCCGTGGCCACGACCTCGTGACCACGCGCCGCCAACAGTTCCACCGTGGCACGACCGATGGCCCGGGCGGCGCCGGTGACAAGCACGCGCACGGTCAGGCCCTCGGCGCAGCGAGGCCGACGAGCTCTTCGCTGACCTGCCACAGCTGGCGCGCCGCGTCGGAGTCCAGCGCCCACTGTCGGGGCCGCCGTGGCGTGCACTTGACGAAGTACTCGCCGCTGACGCCCTCCACCTCCGGTGACGACGCCAGGTACACCGAGGTCCGGGCGCCCTTGGCCGGCGAGAGGAAGAACGGGCTGGCGATCTTGATCCCAAAGGCCAGGAACCCCCGCGCATCCCCGCCGGCGCCGTAACCGGTGCGCACCGTGCCTGGGTGGAGGGAATTCGCCGTCACACCGTGACCTTTCTCACGCCGGGCCAACTCGAGTGTGAACAACATGTTGGCGAGCTTCGACTGCCCGTAGACCCGCATCCCCCGGTAGTGCTTGGTCGACTGCAGGTCATCGAAGGGGATTCCCTTCCGGGCTGCAGTGTGGGCTGTCGACGCCACGTTCACCACACGGGAGGGAGAGGATGCCTGCAGTCGTTCGAGCAGCAGATTGGTCAGGAGAAACGGTCCGAGGTGGTTGGTGGCAAATGTCGCCTCGAAGCCGTCCACCGTCTCGGCGCGCTCGCTCAACACGAGACCCGCGTTGTTGACGAGCACGTCCAGCCTGGGCGCCTGCTCGAGGATCTCCGCCGCGCCCCGCCGCACGGAGGACAGGTCGGCCAGGTCGAACACGACGAGTTGGACCTGTCCTTCACCGTGGAGTTGCTGCGTGATCGCAGCCACGGCGGCGCGGCCCTTGTCTGCGTTCCGCGCCGTGACCAGGACGCGGGCCCCCATGGACGCCAGAGCAGCGGCGGTCTCGAAGCCGATTCCGGAATTGGCGCCGGTGACGACGACGGTCTTCCCCTGCATGTCAGGCACCGCGTACAGCCTCCTCGTGACGGGCAGGCGTCAGCATTCCACACCCGAGTCGGATGGACCGGCCTCAGCGCCAGGTGTCGCGCGCTTCGACCAAACCCCGCTCGGGATCGAGAAAGCTGCTGCTCAACGTGCGTTCGGCGCTGCGCATCAGCCACTGGAGCAACTCCCGCGTTGCTTCCCAGGCAGCGCCTGCGACCCCGGGGGCTTCCTCGACCAGCAGGTTGTGCCGCTGCTCGGGGTCACGGGAGAGGTCGAACAGCAGCGGTGGCAGCAATGCGGCATCGGCCGCAAACTGCACATACTTGAACTGAGGCCCGCGGGATACCGCCAATGCACAGTGGGTCATGGGGATCCCGAAGGCCTGTTCCGCCAACAGGTTGACCGGGTCCGAGAAGCTCCATTCGAAATGAGCCGTGTCGCGCCAGTGCGCGGGCGTCTGCTCGTCTCGTAGGAACGGGCCGAGCGACCAGCCGTCGGCCTGCGGGGGCACCTCCACGCCCATGAATTCACAGAGGGTCGGCAGGACGTCGACCGATTCGGTGACCGCCTCCACAACCCTGCCGCGCCCGGCATCAGCCTCAGGGCGCGGGTCCACCACGATCAAAGGGACGTGATAACTCTCGTCCCAGAAGCCCAGCTTCTCGAGGAGCCAGTGGTCGCCACCCATTTCGCCGTGGTCACTGGTCAGCACCACCAGGGTGGATTCGGCCAGGCCACTCCGGGCCAGGTATTCGAAGAGCGGGGCCAGCCCGTCGTCCACCTCACGCTGGGCCCCGTAGTAGGTGGCTCGCACCTGTCGCCGGTCGCGTTCGGCCCGGGGTGCGCCGACCTCGGGTCTCGCCATGGCGAAGGCACCGAGAGGGTGAATGGCTCCCTCCTCCTCGGGGGTGGCACATCCGACGAACGTCTCAACGGCGTCGGCCGCATAGCGGTCGTGGTAGCCGATCGGGTTTCGACGCGGTGGGTGTGGCCGGATGAAGGAGGCGTGGACGAAGAACGGTGTGTCGCCGTTCTGCTCCAACCATTCGACGACCGATCCGCGTACGAAGCTCGTCTGAGAGAGCTCGACCGGAAAGCGTGCCGGTGCCCACGTCGAACCGTGGGTATCGGCCCCCGGAAAGTTCGCAATCGGTTCGTACAGATCGTGCGGGTTGGCGGGGACGTCGAATCCCTGGGCGTCGAGCCAACGTCCCCAGGCCGGACTCCCTTTCTCCCAAGGGTCTTCGATCAGCGGGCGAAATCCGGGCAGCACGCCTTCGTAGCTGAACAGCCTCGGGTCGTCGGGCGGCACGGTGCGCGGGTCGACTGAGGAATCCGTGTACCCGAACAGCACCGGGTCGTAGCCCGCCTCTCGAGCCAGGAGCGCCACATTGGTGAACCGTGCGTCCAGTGGAGTCCCGTTGAGGATGGAACGGTTGCGATGTTGGTAGGTGCCCGTATAGAGGCAGGCTCGCGACGGTCCGCACGGCGCCGCATTGGCCCAGTGGTTGGCGAACAGGACGCCCCGGCCTGCCAAGGCATCGAGCGTGGGTGTCTCGACCACAGGATGGCCCAGTGCCGACAGGCAGTCCCCGCGCCATTGGTCGAGCGTGATGAAGAGGACATTGCGGGGCGGCGTCATGCTCCAACTCTTGCCGATATCGAGCATCCCCGAGCTGGATCTGCTGGTCGGACGGCGCGGTGACCGACCTCCGTCGGGCTCAAGAGGTACGGATCGTCGTTCCGCCCAGCTTCGTCCCGAACTGGATCAACCAGGCCCCGAGGCGCGGCGCCACGGCCCGGTGCACTGCTCGGCCACCGGGTACCGGGAGTCCGGTGGCCGAGCGCTGCATCGCGGCGACGCCGCCATCCGCACTCTCGCCGTGGCCGCGGCGCCGTGTTCCCGCCGACGCGACGAGATCCCTCCGGTGGGCGTCTGCTTGCGATTGCACTGCCCTCGTCTGGATCATCCGTTCACCTCGCTTGCTTCTGCCAACTCCAAATCACAAATCCCACCCAACGCTGTCTCCATGATAATGGATGTTTGACACGAATTCAAGAATATCCTAATATAGCTGTATGCCTATGCTCACTGAAGAGATCGCTGAGACAAGAAGCAACAAGGTGGTGCGCGCCACCCCGTCTCTGGCCACCGATCTGTCGTGGCTCCTCTCTGTGGCCGCCCGTCCCGCCATGCAGGAGCGGTATCCAAAGTTGGCCGAAATGTTCAAGGGCAGAGAGGACCTGGCGGACCGGGTCCGCAGCTTCTGGGAGGACTGCTCGGAAGAGATGTGCTTCACCGAGATGCAGGTGCTGGTCCAACACGCCGGGGTGATCAGTGCGACCGATCCGGAAGAGCTGTGGGCCGGCATCGAAGCCGCGGTGGCCACCGTTCCGCTCGACCTGGCCATGCCCTCCGAGAGTCCAGAGGATCGGGAAATATTCCTCGATCGCTTCCGCCGGCTCCGGGAGTCGGCTGAGCTCCTGCGGTCGTACCTCGCCCTCCTCGACGAGGTCTGGGCGCCCGTGGACGACATGTGGCAACAGGCGCTGCCCGTTATGGAAGAGGCGGGGCGCCGGGTCATTGCGCAGTACGAGCGAGGACGTTCACTGGAAACCTTGATACCGCGGGGCTGTGACATCTTGGACGAGCGCCTGCCGGAGATCCTGGCCAACGTCGAGGCCGGACACCCGCTCCTCTTCGTGCCCTGCCTGTTCTTCGGCTCGAGCATGTACATCGAGGTCGGAGGTGTCGTCATCATCGGGACCGGCGTCGGCCAAGGTGACGTCGTGGCCCGGGAGCGGACCGAGTCCGTGGCCCGCCGGCTCAAGGCCGTGGCCGACCCCACGCGTCTGGCTCTGCTGCACTCTCTCGCGACCGCACCGAGCACGGTGGGCGAGCTGGCGCTGCTCTTCCGACTGGCGCAGCCCACCGTGAGCATGCACGTCAAGGTGCTGCGACAGAACGGCCTGGTACGTGCGGAGCGCCATGACGGGCGACTTCGACTGGGCGCCGACGCGGCGGCGGTCGAGTTGTTGCTCGACGAACTCCGCCAGGCGGTGTTGCAGAGCCCCGGAGGCGCTCAGCCGATGGGCGCCAGCACCACGGGAAGCGACCTGATCCCGGCGACCGTCGTCGACCGGACCCTCTCGGCGGGACCGGTGACCTCGTAGCGCGGAAAGCGCGCGAGCAGTTCCTCCACGAAGATCCGCGCCTCCAGGCGGGCGAGGCTGGCGCCGAGACAGACGTGCTCGCCGAAGCCGAAGGCGACATGCATCGGATTGGCCGGTCGCCCGATGTCGAACCGCGCCGCCTCCTCCCCGAAGATCCGTTCGTCCCGGTTCCCCGAGGCATAGAGCATGCAGAGGTAGTCGCCCGCGTTGACCGTCGTGCCCGCCACTACGGCATCCTCTGTGGCAGTGCGACAGAACGCGTGGACCGGCGTCACCCAGCGCAGACACTCTTCCACCGCTCCCGGCACCAAGGACTGATCGGATCCGAGCGCGGCGCGCTGGTCGGGGTGCTGGTGCAAGACGACGGCCGTACCCGACAGCAGGGTCCGGGTGGTCTCGTTTCCCGCCACCAGCAACGTCAGGAGAAACATGAACAGCTCCTCCTTGCTGAGCGGGCATCCCCCGACCTCGCTGCCGACGAGCAAGGAGACCAGATCCTCGCCCGGTCGGGCCCGCTTGGACCGGATGTGCTCGACGATGAATCCCGACAGCTGACCGAGCGCGGCCATGGTCTCGTCGGGCGGCAGGTCGGGCGATTCGATGGCGGCGTCCGACCAACCGCGAAAGTCCTCCCGATCCGACTCGTCGATCCCGAGGAGCTCCGCGATCACGATGAGCGGGAACGGCGCGGCGAGAGCGGCGACGAAGTCGATCTCGTCCCGGGTCTCGGCGGCATCGAGCAACGTCGACGCGGTCTTGCGGATCGACTCGGCCAGGCCCGACAGGGCCCGGGGCGTGAAACGTCGGTTGACCAGCCCGCGGAAGGCGGCGTGCTCCGGAGGATCCATGTGCAGGATCGAGCGGGACGACACACTGTCCTCGCTGCCCCGCATCGGGTCATTGACGAGCGCACCCTGCCCCGAGCAGAAGTGACTGGGGTCGCGGCTGAGATTCCGGATGTCCTCGTAGCGGCTGACCGCCCAGAAACCCGGTGCGCACTCGTGGACGGGATCCTCGTCCCGCAGCTTCGCCAACACGTCGTAGTAGTCGTCCCGGAGGAAGAACGCCCCGTCCCGCGGGTCGATTCCCCTCAGGCCGACCTGGCCCCGCTGGTCCCCGGACACGCTCCGAGCGTACTGTGCTTCGCCATGCGGAGGTCCCTCTTCGAACGCTCGTCGATCGACGGCCGATGAGCACGGGCTCCGAGCCGCGTCCGACCCGGAACCCTGGCGCATCGCCCTACCCGGCCTCCGGCGAGCATGCCCCTCTTTCGGGCCTCGACGAGTTCCTCATCCACAACGCGCCCTATCCGGTCCGCGTGATGTGGACACCCGATGCGCAGGCCTACGAGCGGGTGTGGTTCACCTGCCAGGACAAGGTCGGCGAGTTGCTCGCGGTGATCGGCCTCGCCTTCTACCCCAACCTCGGTACGGCAGAGGCCTTCGCCATCGTCAACGTACGCGGACGCCACACAACTGTGCGGGCCCATTCGAAATGCCCGACCGATCGGATGGAGATGTCGATCGGGCCCTTCAGGTTCGAGGTCGTGGAGGCATTCCGGCAGTGGCGGCTGACCCTCGACGCCACCGAGCACGGGATCTCCTACGACATCACCTGGCTCGACACGAAGCGCCCCGTGTTCCGCCAGCTCGGAGCCGGCATGATCGTCGGCGGGCGCGCCGTAAGCCCCGTCGCCGGCTACGACGGCTTTGGCCGCCAGGAGGGGCGGGTCGAGGCACACGGCGAGCACTTCGATCTGACGCCAACGACGCATCTCGGCACCCGGGACCATCACTGGGGCACGCGCGACGGCGTCGGCGGGCCGGGCCGCTACATGGGGATGCAGCACCCGCACAGCGGTGAGTGGGTCGAGTTCGAGGACTTCGGCATCTGGGGCGATCACGTCCTGTACAACCTCGGCGACGCCCGCAAGCGCAGCGGAACGCTGGCCAAGCGCGTGCACCGCATGCGCTTCGAACCGCGCACGAATCTGCTCCACAGCGGCGAGGTCGACCTCGTATTCGCCGACGGCTCGGTCAAGACCATGTCGTTCGAGCGCCTCGGCAACCAGATCGCGTTCCTCCGCTGCGGCATGTACGGAGGTCCGAATGGAGGCACGCCCGACGGTGACGTGTGGCACGGCATGCCGGTCGCCGTCGGCGACGAGGTCGTCGTGCACGGCGAGACCTTCGACGTGAACGACCCCGACGTCCGGAGCCGGCTCGCAGGGCAGGATCAGCACCACTGCCGCATCACGTGCGAAGGCGAGGTGACATACGGCCTCGTCGAGCCCTACGACACGCTCTGCTACGACGTGGCCAAGGCGGGGATCATGGGCTTCTCGCTCCTCGACCCCACCGCCTGAACCGAGCCCGGTCCCGGCGACGTGGCCCGACCGGGAAGGCGTCAGCCAACCTCGGCGGAGGCCGCGGCCAGGCGCGCCAGCAGGACGTCGCCCATCGGGTTCTCGCGCCGGCGGGTGGCGCCGGTGATGCGCTGGTGCCGGTCGTTGATGGCGAGCGCGCGCGCCAGTGCGAACACCTCGTGCCAAGCCAGATCCCGTACCTCGTGACCGGTGCGTCGCTCGTAGCGCTCCACCGCCTCGGCCGGACCGGGGAAACCGGGCACCCGGCCACCGAACAGCGCCTCCATCATGAATTCGAGACCGAAGTGCCAACCGAGATCCATCTCGCGTGGGCCGAGCGAAGCCAGGTCCCAGTCGAGCACCGCGGTGACGCGGCGTTCGGGATCGAAGACGAGGTTCCCCATGCGGACATCGCCCCAGAGGAGGACGGCGGCGCGTTCGGCCGGCACATGGCGAGCACACCAGTCGAGTGCCTGTGCCAATGCAGGCAAGGGATCCCCTCCCGAGGACCACTCGACATAGGCGACCCAGCGAGCGACGGCGTCCCGGAGCTGCCCCCCCGGTAACACGGCGGCCAGGCCGCTGGCTGCCCAGTCCACGGCGTGAACGTCGGCCACGACGTCAAGGAGCCGGTCGTGCATGATGCGCTGGCCCGCGCTTCCCGCGTCACGCACGTACGGGTCGAAGAAGGGGGCCGGGCCCGGGATGTCGCCCGCCACACGCGGCATGGCCAGGAACGGCGCGCCAATCCACTCGAGATCGGTCACGACAACCGCCGGCGCGGGTGCCGGCACACCCGATGCGGCGACGGCATTCTGGACCAGCGCCTGCGGTCCGAGCTCGTAGCCGGGGAAGGTGGGCTCCAGTGGCGGCAGCCGCACCACGATTCCGCGGTGCGAAGGGCCGAGGTCGACGAGGATGGTCTCGTTGGCCTGGCCGCCCTGGGCATGCGAGAGCCCAACCAGTCGCGGCCTCTCGCCATCCGTCCCGCCACAGCCGGCGGCGCCGCTATCGGCGACGGCACCGGTACCGGAGACGGCGCGCACGAGGTCCGGTTGGGCGTCGATCCAACCCGCCAAGCCCGCCTCGAGTGCTGCGTCGTCGCGCGTCGCCCCCGTGGCCATCGACCGGAAGCTAGCAAGGGAACACGCGCCCGGAGAAGAGGACCCTGGTCAGGAGGTTGCGTCGTGTGGCGACCCGGCCAGAGCCCCGGCCTCCCGACTTGCCCGAATCTGACGGTCCTGGCGATGCCGAACCTCGCATCGGAAGGCACCCCGCCCGCGACGAGAGCGCTCGAAATGACCGCCCGAGGGTTGCTCGCCCGAGTTTCAGGTCTGGCGCGTCACGGAAGGTAGATCACGGCCCGCCACCGCCCCGTCATCTCCGCCCGGCACAAGGCAGTGCCGGCGCGGACCGACCAGGCGATGACGTCGGCCTCGGTCACGTTCACCGGCGTGCCCAGCAGGAGTCCCCGGCGCGCATGGTCCTGGCGCACCACCCACCCGTCCGGCACGGTCACGCCGGCTTCGGCCAGTCGCGCCACGGCCTTGCCGCCGGTCGGGTGCATCATGCCGATCGTCAGCCCCTCCGTGGCGCTCCGCTCCTTCTTGGGTGGCATCAACGTGGTCATGGTCACCGGCGCCGCGTTGTTCCCGAAAAAAGCGAACAGGCCGGCACGGGGGTGCACATCGGATGCCTCCTCGTCGATTCCGGGCATCAGGTTGATCCAGCCACCGCCGGCGACCCGCAGCATCGCAAGCATGCCGGCGACAGCATCCTCGTCGGGCGGCGTGAACTCGATCGTCTTCGTCTGGCGCCTGCCGCTCACCGACTCAGCCCCGCCACCAGCTGCTCGACGACCTCGGCCGCCGGCAGGGCCTCGGACCGGGGGAACCCCGTACCGGCGTACAGGCTCATGTGCTGGGGGTCGCCGGCACGGACGGCCGCGGCGCGCAGCGGCCGGGTCGCGTTGTTGATCTCGGGGTAGGCGGCCGGCGCGCCCGGGTGGTCCTCCACCATGGCGTTGACGAGCGCACGCGCCCGGCGGCCGCTGAAGGCGCGGGTGACCGCGGTGCGTGTGAACGCACCCGAGCCCAGGGCGTCCTTCTGCAACTCCGGCGCGCCGCTCTCGGGGCAGCGGAGAAACGCGGTGCCGGCCTGCACCAGGTCCGCCCCCCGGGCCAGCAGATCGGCCACGTCCTCGGGACCGCCCACCCCACCGGCGGCGATGAGCGGAACCCGCGTGCGCCGGCGGACCGCCGCCAGGAGCGCCCGCACCGGCCGGTCCTCGTCCGGGCGGTCGTCGTTGGCCAGGCTGCCCCGGTGGGCGCCGGCCTCGGCACCCTGCAGGACCAGCGCGTCGGGCTCCGCCCGCAGCGCCTCGACCGCCTCTTCCGGTGTCGTCACCGTGAGGAGGACCAGGCTCCCCGCCGCCTGCAGCGCCCTGACGATGCCGACCGAAGGGATCCCGAAGGTGAAACTGACCACCGCCGGCGGCGCGGACAGGAGGGTCTGGACCTTGCCCGGGTACTCGTCGTCGTTCCACGCCGCGTCGCCCACGGTCACCCCCAGGGCGCCCGCCGTGGGTTCCAGCTGCGACAGGTAGGTGGCCAGGCCGGCCGGATCGGCCGTCGCCTCGCCGGGCACGAACAGGTTCACGCCGAAGGTCTCGACGCCCACGGACCGGACCCCGGCCATATCCTCCGCCAGGCCGCCCGCCGTCTTGTAGCCGCCGGCGAGGAAGGCCAACGCGCCCGCCCGGGCGCCGGCCACGACCAGGTCGACCGTCGAGGGCCCGCCTGCCATGGGTGCCACGACGAGCGGCCAGCGGGACAGCTCGCCCCAGGGGCTCGACCGGTCGGCGGGACGCACACCCGCACTCTTACCCACCGCACCGACTGGCCGCTACGGTGCGACCCGTGGACCTCGACCTCGTCGACACGCTGCGCAGCACCGGCGCCGCCCGCCAATTCCACCCCGACCCCGTCGACGACGAGGTGCTGGCCCGCCTCCTCGACACCGCGCGCTTCGCACCGAGCGGCGGCAACCGCCAGGGCTGGCGGGTCATCGTCGTCAAGGATCCCGCTGCCCGCGTCACCCTGCGCGAGCTGTATTTGAGCGGGTGGTACGAGTACCTGGCCATGGTGTCGGCGGGGTTGGTGCCCTGGGCGCCGGTCACCGACCGGGCGGCCGAAGCGGAGGCCATCGCCAACGCGGCGTCGTTCGCCGAGGCCGGTGCCGCCGCTCCCGGCTTCGCCGAGACGCTCGATACCGCGCCCGCCCTCCTGCTCGTTCTGGCCGACCTGTCGGCGCTGGCCGCAGTCGATCGCGACCTGCCCCGGTACACCCTCGCCGGCGGCGCATCCATCTACCCGTTCGTCTGGAGCCTGCTGCTGGCCGCTCGCACCGAGGGCCTCGGCGGCGTCATGACCACCATGCCGGTGCGGCGCGAGGACGATGTTCGTGCACTGTTCGGCATTCCCGGCACGGTGGCGGTGGCCGCCCTCGTCGCGCTGGGACGCCCCGTGACCGCGCCACGCCGGTTACGGCGTGCCCCCGTGAGCTCCTTTGCCCGGGTCGACCATTTCGACGGCACCCCCTTCGAGGGGCCCTGACCCGCACGCTCCGGCCGCACGACGAGGCGCCCGGAAGCGCACCAGGGCGTTTGCGGCCCGGGACCCCGATCGTGGTCAAATGGCCCATGGCCCAGAACGTCCTCGGCGAAGCGCTCGAGCCCTGCAACGTCGACCCGGTCACCGGCTTCTACCGGGACGGCTGCTGCAACACCGGAGCCGAAGACGTGGGCGTCCACACGGTGTGCACCCGGGTCACGGCCGAATTCCTGGCCTTCTCGGCGTCGGTCGGCAACGACCTGTCGACGCCGCATCCCGAATTCGGCTTCGTCGGACTGCAGCCGGGCGACCAGTGGTGCCTCTGTGCGCCCCGCTGGCAGGAAGCCTTCGAGGCGGGCATGGCCCCGCCGGTCGTGCTGGCCGCCACCCACGCTGCCACCCTCGAGTGGGTGCAGCTGGGTGACCTGGTCACGCACGCCATCTAGTCTCCCCTCGACGTCGCCCAACCGGAGGTCTTCGTGGCGCAGAACTCGCAGCACACCGTCGTCAGCGTGGACCGGGTCATCAAGGCACCGGTGGCGACCCTCTTCGCCGTGGTGGCCGATGCCACCCGCCACCCCCAGTTCGACGGTTCGGGCCAGCTGGTCAAGGCCAAGGACGGCGCGGCGCAGCACCTGGCACTGGGATCGACGTTCCGGATGTCGATGAAGATGGGGGTGCCCTACTCCGTCTCCAACACCGTGGTGGAGTTCGAGCAGGATCGCCGCATCGCGTGGCAGACCGTGATGGCGGGACCACTGGGTCGCATTCTCGGCGGGCGCATCTGGCGCTATGAGCTCGAACCGGTCGACGGCGGGACCAAGGTGACCGAGACGTGGGACATTCGCGAGGACAAACAGGCCTTCTTCCTGAAGAGCCCCAAGATCGGACAACACACCGCCGCGTCCATGTCGAAGTCACTCGACCGGTTGGCCGGAATCACAGAATCGTGACCCCCGCCTCCATCGACATCGACGCGGCATGGGAGGAGCGGATCCTGCCCGCCTTGAGCGAGTACACCCGCATCCCGTGCCTCTCCCCCGCGTTCGACCCCGACTGGGACGAGCGCGGCGCCATCGCAGCGGCGGTGGAACTGCTGGCCGCCTGGGTGCGCGATCAGGACGCCGCACTGCGCGTCGAGATCGTCACGTTGCCGGGCCGCACCCCGGTGCTGCTGATCGACAACGGCGGTGCGGGGGAACCCATCGTCGTGTACGGCCACATGGACAAGCAGCCGCCGCTGGGCGAGTGGCGCAACGGCCTCGGCCCGTGGGAGCCGGTGCGCGAAGGAGACCTCCTCTACGGCCGGGGAACGGCCGACGACGGCTACGCGACGTTCGCCGCCGTGACGGGCCTGGTGGCGGCGGGCGGCGGCCAGGGCCGCGTGCTCATCCTCATTGAGGCGAGCGAGGAGAGCGGCAGCCCCGACCTCGCCGCGCACCTGGAGAACCTCAACGAGCGCATCGGCACGCCCCGGCTCGTCATCTGCCTCGATTCGGGAGGGCTCAGCTACGACCGCTTGTGGTTGACGTCGTCGCTCCGGGGCAACGTCGTCGCCACGGTGAAGGTCGACGTGCTGACCGAGGGCATCCACAGCGGGCAGGGCGGTGGCGTGGTGCCGTCCTCCTTCCGCATCCTGCGCCGCATCTTGTCGCAGATAGAGGATGAGGGAACCGGCCGCATCCTCCTGCCGGAATTGCTCGGGGCGGGGATCCCCGACGCGCACCGGGCCAACCTCGTCGCGCTGGCGGCCGAGTTCCCCGACAGCGCGGCGCCGGTCGTCGACGGGCTGCATCTGCTGACGCCGGACCCCGTCGATCGCCTCGCCGCCCGCACCTGGGGAGCGGCCCTCGAGGTGACCGGGGCCGACGGGCTGCCCACGCCGCGGGACGGCGGCAACGTCCTGCGGCCCTCGACCACGCTCAAGTTCTCCCTGCGCCTCCCACCCGATGTCGACGCGCAGGCAGCCACCGACGCCCTCATTTCGGCCATCCGCACCGACGAGGGCGCGCACGTCACCATCGACATGGAGGCGGCGGCCCAGGGCTGGATCGCCCCGCCGCTGCAGCCCGAGGTCGCGGCGACGCTGTCGGCCGTCTCGAAGGAGTGTTTCGGGCGCGAGCCGGGTTTCGTCGGGGAGGGCGGCTCCATCCCGTTCCTGGCCGATCTCCAGCGCGGCTTCCCCGACACCCAATTCGTGGTGACCGGCGTCCTCGGTCCACACTCCAATGCGCACGGGCCCAATGAGTCGTTGCACATCCCGATGGGCAAGGCCGTCACCCACGCCGTGGCCGAGTTGCTGCGATGACCGACGCCCCGCTGTCCGGCCCACTCACGGGCAAGGTCGCGCTCGTCACCGGCGGCAGCCGAGGGCTCGGGCGCGAGATCGTGCTGGCCTTCGCGGACGCCGGGGCCGACGTCGTGGTGACCAGCCGCAAGCTCGAGGCGTGCCGGGCGGTGGCCGCCGAGGTCGAGGCCAAGGGCCGGCGCGCCCTGCCGGTGGCCTGCCACGTCGGGCACTGGGACGAGATCGACGGGTTGGTCGAACAGGCCTACGCCGCCTTCGGGCGTGTCGACGTGCTGGTGAACAACGCCGGGATGTCGCCGCTCTATCCCGACCTGGCCTCGGTGACCGAGGAGCTGTGGGACAAGGTCCTCGGCGTGAACCTGAAGGGACCGTTCCGGCTCACGGCGCTCGTCGGCACGAGGATGGCGGACGGCCCATATGGTGGATCCATCATCAACGTCTCGAGCACCGGTTCCCTGCGCCCCGCCCCGGACATGCTTCCCTACGACGCGGCCAAGGCGGGGCTGAACGCGCTCACCGAGGGCTTCGCCAAGGCGTTCGGCCCGTCGGTGCGGGTCAACTGCATCATGGCCGGCCCCTTCCTCACCGACATCGCCAAGGCGTGGGACCCGGCCATCCTGGAGCGCGGCATGCCCCACCATGCGCTCAAGCGGGCGGGCCAGCCCGAAGAGATCGTCGGCGCTGCGCTCTACTTCGCCACCGAGGCCTCGTCCTACACGTCTGGTGCGATCCTGCGAGTCGACGGAGGAATCCCATGAGCGAAAAAGACACTGCGGACTTCTGGTTCGATCCCCTGTGCCCGTGGGCCTGGATCACCTCGCGCTGGATGCTCGAGGTCGAACACGTGCGCGACATCCACACCGAGTGGCACGTGATGTCGCTGGCCATCCTGAACGCGGATCGGGACGACCTGTCGGACGAGTACAAGGCCCGGCTGGCGCTGGCAAAGGGTCCGGTGCGCGTCTGCATCGCGGCGGAGCAGATGAAGGGCCGTGACATCCTCCTCCCGCTCTACACGGCTCTCGGCAATCGCATCCATCTCGAGAGGCGGGGGCTGGCCGACGGCCAGTCCACGCCCGTCATTGCGGAGGCGCTGGCCGAGCTGGGCCTGCCGTCGTCGCTGGCCGATGCCGCCAACTCCGAGGAATTCGACGCCGCACTCGCGGCATCCCACAACGCCGGCATGGAACCCGTGGGCGGCGACGTGGGCACGCCGGTGATCCACTACAACGGGACCGCCATCTTCGGCCCGGTGGTCACGCCGGCCCCCAAGGGCGAGGCGGCGGGACGGCTGTGGGACGGCGTGCTCCTGTGCACCGGGACCGACGGCTTCTTCGAGCTCAAGCGCACCCGGGACCGGCGGCCGAGCTTCGACTGAGGTTGGCGCCTACGCGTCGACGACGTCGGTCACGGGCAACAAGCCGTGGTCCATGGCGAAGAGACTGGCGGTCACCCGGCTGGAGGCGCCGATCTTCACGTAGATGTGCTCAATGTGGTTGCGTGCCGTCTTGGGCGAGATCACGAGCTCTCGAGCGATCTGCTTGCTCGACAACCCCCGTGCCAGAAGGCGGAGGACGTCGATCTCGCGGGGTGAGACCCGCTGGTCCTTCGCGCCGGCGCGCCACCCGGTGGCCTGCGGCCCCGAGCACGGCCTCGACGGCGTCTCCGTCGAGGCGCCCCGCCTTCACGTCCGACCGAAGCTGGGAGGCGGCCTCCTCCGGCGTCAGCGCACGACGATGCGGGCGCGGCTCGCGCATCGACTGGTAGGCGTCCGCCGCGCCCAGTACCCGACCGGGCGCGGAGATGTCCGAACCCATCAGCTGGCGCGGATAGCCCGAACCATCGAGGCGCTCTCGAAGTTGGACCGCGACGGCCCCGAGCGGTGCCAGGGCGGCCGACTGCTGCAGCATCCGCCCCGTCAGGTACGGGAAGAGGCGCACCCGCTCCCACTCCCCCGCGCCCAGGGGCCCCGGCTTGTCCCAGATGGAGTTGGACACACCGAGACGGCCGAGTCCGTGCACCAGGCCGACCCTGCGCATCGTCGTGACCTGCGTCAGTCCGAAACCGAGCTGGGCAGCGGCCTCCCCCGCCAGCTGCGACACGGCGGCGGCATGGCCGAGCATGTACGGCGACTTGAGGTCGACGAAGTTGGCCACGGCGAGCAGCGCCTCGTCGAAACGGTCAGGCGACAGCCTGACACCCAGCGCGGGTTCGGCGTCGATGACCGCGTCCCAGGTCTGCGCAGACTCGAGGCCGGAGAAGATCGCCTCCGCGTTGGCGCACAGGAGGGCGGCGAGATCCGGGTCGAACTGCGACCCCGACCGTTTGCGGGCGAGCTCCAGAGCGGCAGGAAGCCCGCCCACCCGTTGGGCGACCTCGGCGTACTCCGCGATCTGGGCGACCCGTGCCGCCAGCGGGACATCGGCTCCCTTCAGGTCGCCCGGCCAGCCGCGCCCGTCCCAGCGCTCATACGAAGCGCCCACCGCCTGCTGCACCGAGTCGGGCAGACCGAGCTGTCGAGCCAGGGTGCGAGCCAAGGCAGAGTGGCGGGCGATCATGCCATTGAGATCCCGGTGACCCGACACGGCGAACTCGAGGCCGACGCGAAAACGGTGCAGTGGCGGGTTGCCCGAGCCGATGAGCCGCATGGCCGCGGCGGCGCCGGCCACGCCGCGCTGCTCGTGATCGTATTTGCCCGACTTCAGGGCGATGTCGTCACCGAACCACTTGGCCTGCTCGTGCGCGTCGGAGTGGCAGCCGACGTTGACGAGCAGGGCGGTGTAATAGACGACGAGGCGTTCCTCGTCGGGCAGCCCGACGCCCTCACCGATCCTCAGCGCGATCAGGCACTGGCGAAGGACGTGCTCCATGGGTTGGCCGAAGCCGAGATCGACCCCCAAGGACAATGCCGCCACGAGCTCGGCGAGGCGTAACGGCGGCTGTTCCTGCACCTGCACGGTGCTCACCCCGATGACGCTATCCCTTGGCGCCACTCGCGTCTCTCGGAGCGTCAGGCACGTTCAGGTGAACCCAACTCTGACCCCACACCGACCCTCACTGACCCTCACTGAACGCCGGTGGCGCAGAAGCGACGAACCCCAAAAGGCCAAAAGATGGGGCAGTCGCCCCATGCCGGCGTCCGGGTGGACGCGTAGCGTGACAGGCGGTTGATTCTTCGGAGGGAGGCGACGTGAGCCTGCGCACACGATTGTTCGCGCTGATCTATGACCGGCAGATGGTCAAGATCGAGAAGGCCGGCCTCCAGGCCCACCGCCAGCGGCTCCTCTCCCCCTCTCGGGCCACGTGCTCGAGATCGGCGGCGGAACGGGCGCAAACCTTGCCCTGTACGGCGCGGCGGTCACCTCGCTCACCGTCACCGAGCCGGATCCCTCCATGCTGCGACGTCTCGAGGCGCATGCCCGGGAGCGGATGCCGTCCGCGCGCATCCTGCGGGCGCCGGCCGAGGACCTGCCCTTCGACGACGGCTCGTTCGACGCCGTGGTCTCGACGCTCGTGCTGTGCGGGGTGGACGACCAACCGCGTGCCCTGCGGGAGATCCGCCGCGTCCTCCGCCCGGCCGGACAGCTCCTCTTCTTCGAACACGTCCGCTCGAGTGATCCGAAGACCGCCCGCAAACAGGACCGGATGAATGCCGTCAACCGCTTCGTTGCCGGATGCGAATGCAACCGGCCGACCCTGCGGAGCATCGAGGCTGCCGGCTTCGACGTCGAGGCGGTCGCCGCCACCCTGGAGAAGGCGCCGCCGTTCCTGCGTCCCGCTGTCGTCGGACACGCTCGGGCGGCGGTGGCAACCAACGCAGGCTCCTGAGCCCGGGTGCCCGACCACGACGCTCCAACCCATCACCACACGACCACACACAAGGAGAAGGTCATGCCCAGCCTGTCCCAGAGCACCGCACCCCGCGTGGAGGACTTCGGCCCCGCGGTGGACCACAGCGGGGAGTTGGCCGACTACACGGTCAACTTCGTCTCCATACGCCAGGACGCCGATCTGGGGCCCATGCTGCAGGCCCTGCCCGGAGGACAGTGCCCGTGTCCACACTGGGGCTACCTGCTGAAGGGTCAGCTGACGGTCCGCTACACGGACGGGGAGGAGACGATCGGGGCCGGAGAGGCGTTCTACCTCCCACCCGGGCACGTTCCCGCCGCGGAAGCGGGCACCGAATTCGTCCAGTTCAGCCCCGCCGCGGCGCTGGCGGCCGTGATGACGGCCATGCAGGGCGACCGGCCGTGATGACGGCCATGCAGGGGCGCCGCCTTCGGCTCTGGCCACGAGACGAAGGACCAGCACCAAAGACTGGATTGACGCCGTCCCCTTGTCACGACGAGGCCGCCGAGTGGACCTACGTCGAACGGTTCCGCAGCTGCGGGAGACGGCGCTTGGCCTCGCGTTGCTCGTCCAGGACTCCTTGCAGGCTCCGCGCCACGTCCGGTGCTGTCGTCGCCCGATTCTGACGCTCCTCGGGATCCACCGTCAGGTTGTGCAGCTCCCAGGCGGGCTCCGCCGGCGGCGGGGCGAACGGGTTCTGCGACAACCCGTGGGCCTGATCGAACTCGTCGAGCCGCTCGTAGTAGTGGTTGAGCTTCCACACCTCGGCGGCGCCGTCGCCACCCGTCGGGAGTGACGTGATCACCGACTCGACGTGCGAAGGGTTCGGCACGGGCTCGTAGGCGTTCCCGGTCACAATGCTCACGGGCGTGAGGCCCCGGCCGATGTCGTCCTCGGTCATGAAGTACAGGGGCTCAGCAAGAGTCTCGGCCCCGACGGATCCGCGGAGCACCGGGCTGAGGTCCCGGCCCGGGAGGGGCTGGGTCTCGTCGTGCTCGACGGCGACCACAGTTGCCGCCCGCTCGATATCGATGCCGGCCAGACCGAGCAGCGTGGGCAGCAGGTCGACATGACTGGTCGGCGTGTGCACGCCGCCCGGTACGGGGTCGATGCCGGGGCCGCGCACGAGGAGCGGGACCCGAATGGCCTCGTCGTAAGCGTTGTACCACTTCTGCATCAGGCCGCCGTGGGCACCGAGCAGGTCCCCGTGGTCCGAGGTGAAGACGACCACTGTGTCCTCGGCCATGCCCGACTGCTCCAGCGCCTCGAGGATGCGTCCGATGGCCCGGTCGACCAGCTTGTGGAGGTAGTAGTAGAGCCTCCGGTAGGCCTCGTCCGCGGACTGCTCGTAGAGCATGGCCGGCCACGCCGTGACGAAGGCCTCCTGGCAGGCCGGCCGTCCGGCGAAGGAGTCACCCTGCGATGGCGCCTCGGGGATGGCTGGCAGCGTGTCGTCATCGACGGGCCCGAAGCCGAGCAGCGCCTCCCACGCCCAGCCGTTGAAGGCGATGTCGTGCGGGTTGACGAAGGAGGCCACGGCGAGCCAGGGCCCGTCCCGCCGGGCGCCCGCGAGCTCGCCGAAGAGCTCGATCACCTGCTCGGCGAACACGCCGTCACGTATCGCGCCGCAGTCGGGCTTGGCGGCGCCGTGGGGCTCGCGGCCTATCCAGCCGGAGAACCCGTAGGGACTGAGGCGGTCGGCCCCCTTGTAGGCCGCCACCGCACCGGGAATGGGCCGGCCGGCGTCGTCCGAGGCCATCAGGCTCTGGTGCGTGCCCGGGATCAGCAGGTCGGCATGCGAGATGTGCCACTTGCCCCGGTAGTGCGTCTCGTAGCCCCCGGCCCGGAACCAGTCGCCGAGGGTCGGTACCGAGTTGGGGTCGAGCCAGCCCATGGAGGGGTCGTTGGCCATCTTGGCCATTCCGTCGGTGTTGGCGGCGCCGTGCAGCGACGGATACTGGCCCGTGAACAGCGTGGCGCGGCTGGGCAGGCAGGCGGTGGAGCCCGCGTAGTGCCGGTGGAACTCGAGGCCACCGTCGCGGATGGACTGGCGCGCCCCCAGCTGCTCCCTTCGGAAGCGGGCCAGCGACTCGCCCTCGTAGGGCGGCGGGTACCGCTCCTCGTCCGTCATGATCACGAGGACGTTCGGCGGCGACATGGGGGGCAAGCTACACGCCCGTTGATGTGGGGCGCCGCCCGGCGACAGACGTCAGTAGTACCCGCGCATCAGTTCGCCGGACCAACCGGGTTGACGCACGGTGTCGGCGGGGGGCTCGAACTCCCTCATGAAGGGCTTCACGTCGAGCACCGGCGACCCGTCGACGGCATCCAGACCCCGCACGTGGAGGTCGAGCCGATCGACGGCGGTGAGCCAGCAGGCGGACACCCCGAGCCGGTTGGGCCGCATTTTGGCCCGTTGCGCGAACATGCCCACCTCGGGCCAGTCCGGGTTGCCCCGGGGGCGGCGTGCCCCCCACTGCACGTCGGCCGGATCAACCAGATGGAACTGGAAAACCACCACGAGGTGCGAGAAACCGGTGAGGCCGGCCACGGCGTCGGGACCGAATCGCGTGCCGTCGAGCCGGATGACGGCCTCGACGCCGCCCCAGTCGTCGTCGATCGCCTCCCCACGTCCGCCGACGACGACACCGACAGGCTCCAGCGTGATCACGACCGGCAAAGCTAGTTTTTGCCGGTGGGGAGTGCGCGCCAGGGGCGGGAGGATGGCGACTGACCGCGTTCGTCATCACCCTCAACGAACTGCGGCGGCGGGTGCGCGACCGCTCGGCCGTGATCACGTGCCTGGTGGCGCCCTTGGCCATTGCCGCCATCCTCGGCTTCGCCTTCGCCGGGAACTCCTCCACCGGCCCGCTGCCCATTGGCGTGTCGGGCGCGTCGCCGGCACTCGTGCGTGCGGCAGCCCACGCCAGCCAGCTCCCGGACAACGTCGCGGTCCGACTCGTCCCGGGCGAAGCCGCGCTCAAGCAGGAGGTGGCCGACGGCGCCCTGGCCGGAGGCGTGGTCCTGCGCCGCGGCCACCCGAACCTGTCGCACCTCCTCATCCCGATCGTGGCGCCTGGTGCGACGCCGTCCCCGGGGTTCGAGATCGTGGACCGCGCCGGCGCGCTCATCGGACAGGAGTACGCCGAGTCAGTGGCGGCGGGCCTGGCCAGCCGGCTCTACGCGGGCCGCCTCGAGCGCGGCACGGCGACGGACAGAGCTGCCATCTCGGTCTCGGCCAGCACGCTCGGCAACGGGGGCAAGGCGGTACTCGACTACTTCGCCCCGTCCATCGCCGTGGTCTTCCTCTTCATCGGCAGCGGCCTCGGCATGCGCTCCCTCCTGATGGAGCGGGCCACCGGGACGCTGGCCCGCCTGGCCGCCGCGCCCGTCCGGCCCACGGCCATCGTGTGGGGCAAGCTGCTGGCCATCGGCCTCACCGGGCTGGCCTCCATCCTGATCGTGTGGGGCGTGACCGCGGCCGCCTTCGGCGCCAACTGGGGCGCCCCGCTCGGTGTGCTCATGATGTGCGTCGGTGCCACCGCCGCCATGTGCGGCCTGGGCGCCTTCCTGACCTCATTCGCCCGGACCCCCCAGGAGGCGTTCGCCGCGTCCTTGGTGGTCGGACTGGTGCTGGCGTTGCTGGGAGGCAACCTGCTCCCGCCCGGTGCACTGCCCGAGGCCCTGCAAGTGCTCAGCCTGGGGACGCCGAATGGATGGGCCCTGGTCGGCTTCGGCCGCCTGGCGCTCTTGCACGACCCGACGTCGTCGGTGGTCGGTCCCTTCGCAGTTCTCTGCCTCATCGCAGTCGTCACCGGTGGCCTGGCCATGACCCGCGTCCGCCGGATGGTCACGCCGTGATCCCGATCATCAGGGTGAACCTGCGCCGCGCCATCGGCGACCGACGTCTCCTCTTCGTCGCCACGCTGTTCCCCGTCCTCTTCATCCTCGTGACCGGCCTGCTGGCCGGCAGCCCCAAGGAGCCGATCGGGCTCGTCAACCCCTCCCCGCGCCTGGTCCATCTGGTGGCCCACACCGGCGACCTCAAGGTGCGGATCGAGCCGAACCGCGCCCAGTTGGGCGACGACATCTTGCGCGGTCGCGTGGTGGCCGGGCTGGTCAGGCTGCCGGCTCCTGCGGGCGCACAGCGCGTGGAGTTCCTGAGCGAGTCAGCGTCAACCAGCGCCATTCAGGCTCGCACCGACGTGGTGGCCCTCCTCGACCTGATGTCGGCCGAAGGCACCCACACCGCCGTGACCGACGTGACCCTGGCCCAAGCCGACGTGCCCGCCGCGCTGAGCCCCTTCTCCTATGTCGCGCCGGCCGACCTGGTCCTCTTCCTCGGCATCACGGTGCTCCTGCTGTCTTCGGGTGTGGTCGAATCCCGCCGCCTCGGGCTCATGAACCGTCTGGCCGCCGCACCGGTGCGCAAGCGCTCCGTGGTGGCGGCGCTGATCGCCACCAGCCTCTGCGTCGCCGCCGTGCAGTGCGTCGGACTCCTGGTGGTCGGGCGCCTGCTCTTCGGCGTTCGCTGGGGCAACCCCCTCGCAGTGTTCCTCGTTCTCGCCGCACTGTCACTCGCCTACGCCGGCGCGGCCGCCCTCGTCAGCATGCGCTCGCGCACCGAGGAGCAGGCCATCTCGCTGGCCGTGGTGCTCGGCATCGTGGGCGGGATGCTGGGCGGGTGCATGTACCCGCTCGCCGTCGTGGGACCGGTCGTCCGCGGCGTCGGCCACGTCGTCCCCCAGGCCTGGGCCATGGACGCGTTCGTCAAGCTGATCTACGACCACGACGGGCTCACGGCGGTGCTCCCGGAGATCGGGGTACTCGCCCTCTTCGCTGCCGCGCTGTGCGCGCTGGCGTTGCGGGCCTACGCGCGGACGGTGTACTCGCCGGGGTGAAAGCGCCGGGTCAGCCGCCGGAATTTCCAGGTGTGGTCCGGCCAGAGCGTGGTGTTGCGACCCCGGTGATCGAGATACCAGCTGCTGCACCCGCCCTCGACCCAGACCGAATGGGCCAACCGTTCCTGTAACCGGTCGTTGTAGCGACGCTGCACCGCCGGCTTGACCTCGACGGCGCGCACACCGGGCCGGCGCAGGAAGGCCACGGCGCTGGCGATGTAGTTGATGTGCGACTCGATCATGAAGATCATGGAGTTGTGGGCCAACGTCGAGTTGGGCCCGATCATCAGGAACAGGTTGGGGAAGCCGTTGACCGTCGAGCCTGCGTACGCCTCGACGCCGTTGGCCTTCCAGTGGTCGGCCAGCCGCACACCGTCGCGGCCCACGACGTGCTCGGCATAGGGCGGCTCGGCGGCTTCGAAACCCGTCCCCATGATCACGACGTCGACGGGCCGGGCGATGCCGTCCTGCCCCACCGCCTCGTGCGCGGTGAAGGACGCCACCGGTGACTCCACCAGCTCGACGTTGGGACGGGTGAGGGAGGGGTAGTAGTCGTCGGAGAGCAGCAGGCGTTTGCAGCCCGGCTCATAGTGCGGCACGAGTTTCTGGCGCAGCGCCTCGTCGGGCACCTGCTTGGCGAGGTGGTCGAGGGCGGCCTTCCGAACGGCGGCCTTGCGCCTGTCCCCGTGCCCGACGAAGACCGAGAGCAAGGCCTCGAACATGGCGTAGATGCGCAGCCTCGAGAGGCGCTGCAGCCACGGCGCTCTGCGGTAGGCGAGCTTGCGCAGCGCCCGAGACGGCCCGGTCACGCCGGGGCACGACAAAGGGAGGCGTCCGCTGGTGCAAATACAGATGCTCGACGACGGGGGCGATCTGCGGCACGAACTGCACCGCCGAGGCGCCGGTCCCCACGACGCACACCCGTTTGCCGGTCAGATCGAAGCCGTGCTCCCAACGCGCCGAATGGAAGACCTTGCCGCGGAAGTCCTGCAGTCCGGGAAAGGGCGGAATCGACGGCTCGCTCAGGGAACCGGTCGCCCAGACGAGCACCGGCGCGCGATACTCCTCGCCGCCGGTCGTGCGGACGACCCAGTGTGCCGTGGCGTCGTCCCAGCGCGCCTCGTCGACGGCCCGGTTCAGGCGCAGATACCCACCGACGTCGAAGCGGTCGACGCAGTCGCGTAGGTAGTCCCAGATCTCGCCCTGCGACGAGAAGGCGCGCGACCAATTGGGATTCAGCGCGAAGGAGTACGAGTACAGGTTCGAGGGGACGTCGCAGGAGGCGCCCGGGTAGGAGTTGTCCCGCCACGTGCCGCCGAGGTCGTTGCCGCGGTCGAGGACGACGAAGTCGTCGATGCCCAGGGCGCGCAGGCGAGCCGCCATTCCGATGCCGGCAAAGCCGGCTCCGACGATGACGACGCTGTGCTCGCCGGTCACCGCGTGGAGTCGACGAAGGAAACCACGACCTGAGCCAGCTCCTCGCCGCAGTCCTCCTGCAGGAAGTGCCCCCCGCCCACGATCGTCGTGTGGGGCTGCCCTTGCGCACCGGCGATCCGTTCCTTCAGGTTCCGGTCGGCCCCCTTGGTGATCGGGTCGCTGTCGCTGAAGGCACAGAGGAACGGCCGGTCGAACGCGGCGAGCCCTACCCAGGCCGCCACGTTGGCGTCGTGCGCGGGGTCGTCGGGCCGAGACGGCACGAGCAGCGGGAACTGCCGGGCGCCCGCCTTGTAGGACTCGTCGGGGAAGGGCGCGTCGTAGGCCGCCTCGACCTCGGGTGTCACCGGTTTGGCACAGCCGCCGCGGACGATGCCGCCGGTGGGAAAGACCTCGACCTCTTGGGAGAACTTCTGCCAGGCGAAGAAGGCGTCGCCCGGGTTGGTGTCGCCCGTGGGCAGGAACGTATTGGCCGCCACGACCCGGGCGAAGCGCTCGGGATGCTCCCCCACCAGGCGGAGCCCGATGAGCCCGCCCCAGTCCTGGCACACCAGGGTGATGTCGGCCAGGTCGAGCTGGTCGAAAAGCAGGGCGCGCATCCACTCGACGTGGCGGGCGAAGGTGTAGTCGCCGCGCTCGGCCGGCTTGTCCGACCGCCCGAAGCCGACCAGGTCAGGGGCCACAATCTGCAGTCCGGAGTCCGTCAAGACGGGGATCATCGTGCGATACAGATAGGACCACGAGGGCTCCCCGTGCATGAGGAGCACGACGGGCGCCGAGGAGTCGCCTTCGTGGAGATAGTGCACTCGCAGCGTGCCTCCCTCCGCATCGTCGACCTCGGCGTAGTGCGCTGAGAAGGGGTAGCCGGGCAGGTCAGCGAAGCGATCGTCGGGAGTGCGAAGCGTCTGCATGCACGCGGAGCCTACGCCGTCCGGGCCGGGGGGTGGCCGGGTGCCGCACAGCGTGCAGCACCATGCTCGCGCCCCATAGCCTGACAGGAACGTCACAGAACACCCGCGGGAGGGAATCGCGCCATGGCACTATCCGACGCACAAGAGTACGACCCGTTCAGCGCCTTCGACGACGTGGTTGCCGGCACGACACGGGACCCCTACCCCGACCTTCTGGCCAAGCGCCGCGACACGCCCGTCGTCAAGGGCCTGACCATGAACCCCGACTCGTTGCCCGAGGGCATCGAGGTCGAGCCGGGATGGATCGCCTACCGCTACGACGACTGCTCGCGGATCTTGCGGGACGCCAAGACGTTCACCTCGACCGGCTATGACGTCACCATCGGCATGGTGATGGGCCACATGATCCTGGGCATGGACGACCCCGAGCACCGCGGCCACCGCAACCTGGTGGCTCACGCGTTCCGCGAGAAGGCGCTGGCCCGTTGGGAGCCCGAGTTCATCCGCCCGATCATCGACGAGCAGATCGACCGCTTTGCCGCCGACGGAGAGGCCGACCTCGTGCGCCAACTGACCTTCGAGTTCCCCGTCCGCGTGATCGCGCGCCTGCTCGGCCTCCCCGAGGAGGACTTCCCGCAGTTCCAGCGCTGGTCGGTCGAGCTCATCAGCCTGGTGGCGGACATCGACCGCGGCATCGCCGCCTCGGAGGCGCTGCGGGAGTACTTCGCCGGCGTCGTGGCCGACCGGCGCGCCCAGCCTGCCGAGGACGTGATCAGTGACCTGGTCTCGGCCGAGATCGACGGCGAGAAACTGACGGACGAGGCCATCTACTCCTTCCTGCGCCTCCTGCTGCCCGCGGGAGCCGAGACGACCTACCGCTCGTCGGGCAACCTCCTGTACTTGCTCCTCACCCACCCCGAGCAGCTCGACGCGGTGCGGGCCGACCGCTCGCTGTTGCCTCAGGCCATTGAGGAGGGCCTGCGTTATGAGCCGCCGCTGCTCAGCATCAACCGGACCACGACCTGCGAGGTCGAGATCGGCGGGGTCACCCTGGGACCCGACGAGAGCATCTCGCCCCACATCGGCTCGGCCAATCACGACGAGACGCGCTGGGACAACCCCGAGACCTTCGACATCTTCCGGCCCCCCGTGCCTCACATTGCGTTCGCCCACGGTCCGCACATGTGCCTCGGCATGCACCTGGCCCGGCTCGAGACACGGGCCCTGCTCAACCGCGTGTTCGACCGCCTGCCGGACCTCGCTCTCCTGCCGGGTGACCAGGATCCCCACATCCGGGGCGACATCTTCCGTTCCCCGACCTCGCTGCCGGTGACCTTCACCCCGGCGGCCTAGCAATTCGGGGACCGGGGGCCCGTCAGAGGATCTGGCGCATCTCCACCTCGTCGCCCCGGGCGACGAACACGCTCGACACCATGGCGGGCGGGAAGAGGCCGTGCGCCACCACACCCGGCGCGGCGTCGAGCAAGGCGGCCAGCACCGCCGGATCGCCCACCTCGCCGTGGTAGTCAGCGAGCACCCCGCCGTCGGGCGTCACGGGCGCCCGGCGGAGCACCGCGCCGGGCAGCTCGCGCAGGGTGGCCGCCAGGCCGAAGGCCAGGAGCTCGAGTGGCACCGGGGCGTGCAGACGATCGACGGGTTTGTCGGAGGAGACGATGACCACGAAGCGGTCCGAGGCCGCCGCCACGATCCTCTCGCGGGTGTGGGCCCCTCCCCCGCCCTTGACGAGCCACCCCGCGGGATCCACTTGGTCGGCACCGTCGATGGTCAGGTCGAGACGGTCGACATCGGTGAAGGGCCGGACGACCAGCCCATGGGCGGTGGCGAGCTCCTCGGTGGCGGGTGACGTCGCAGCGCAGGTGATGTCGAGCCGACGGGCGCCGAGGACCGGCACCAGCTCGGCCACGGTCGATCCGGTTCCCAGCCCCACCGCCATGCCGTTCTCGACCAGTGCCGCCGCTGCTGTCGCGGCGGCACGCTTCTCGGCCTTGTGGTCCGCTCCGGTCACAACCGACGCCGCGCTCAACTGCGCGGAACGTCCTTCCAGGGGAGCTCCTTGTCGGTTCGGACGTCGCCCGGCAGGCCGAGCACTCGCTCACCGAGAATGTTGCGCATGACCTCGGACGTGCCGCCCTCGATGGAGTTCGCCCGCACCCGCAGGAACATCTTGCGCACGTCGGGCGAGTTCATCCCCACGAGGTCGGGTCGGAGCATCGGGTAGCCGGCCGGGAAGAGCATGGCATCGTTGCCCAGGAGGTCCATGCAGAGCTCGTAGACGCGCTTGTTCTCCTCGGCGAACGCCAGCTTGGCCACGGAACCCTCGGGCCCCGGGGTCCCGGCCTTGCGCGTCTGGGCGGCGCGGGCGTTGGTCATCGACAACGCTTCCATCCGGATGTAGCTCGAGACCAGTCGATCACGAAGTGCGAGCGCTCGGGCGGAGGTGTCCCCCTGCCAGCGTTCCTTCCAGATCTTCATCGCCTCGGCGATGGGACCGCCGCCACGCCGGCCGACGGCGCCGCCGATGGAGACACGCTCGTTCATCAGCGTCGTGACCGCGACGCGCCAGCCATCACCCTCGGCGCCCAGTCGGCCCGCATCGGCCATCCGCACGTCTGTGAAGAAGACCTCGTTGAATTCGGCCTCCCCGGTGATCTGGAAGAGCGGCCGTACCTCGACACCTGGCGCCTTCATGTCGACCAGGAAGGCTGTCATCCCCTTGTGCTTGGGCACGTCGGGATTCGTACGGGCCACGAGGAGCCCGAAGGACGAAACGTGGGCCAACGTGGTCCAGACCTTCTGCCCGTTGAGCGTCCATTCCTCGCCATCGCGCTCGGCCCGGGTCGACAGTCCGGCCACGTCGGATCCCGCCCCGGGCTCACTGAAGAGCTGGCACCAGATCTCCTCACCCGTGAACAGCGGGCGCAGGTACCGCTCCTTCTGCTCGGGCGTCCCGTGGGTGGCGATGGTGGGAGCGCACATGCCGTAACCGATGGGGTTGCGCACGCCGGACACCGGCGCGCCCGCTGCGTTGAGGCGCGCCTGGGCTCGCTGTTGGTCCCGGGGCGCCAGGCCGAGGCCGCCCGAGCCCGGCGCAAAGTGCAGCCAGGCCAGGCCGCGATCGAACTGCGCGGCCAGAAACTCCTGCGGCGGCGTCGTCCCCGGCGGGAGGTCGGCCAATAGGCCATCAACCAGGTCGTCGACGTTCGGACTCATGCCCGCACCCTATAGCGTGCTCTCGTGCGGACACCTGCTGAGGTCCGACCGATCCGGTACCGGCATCCGGCCCTCCGCTGGACTGCGGGAGCAGGAGCCTCGGCGCGGTGACGGCCACGGTGCGTCTGCCCGGCGGGCGCGTGCTGGCCTACGAGGACTACGGCGACGCCGACGGTTTCCCGGTGCTCAGCTTCCACGGTGGCCTCAGCTCCCGGCTCGATGCGGCGCCGGCGCACGAGGCGGCGCAGGCGAACGGTGTACGCCTCATCTCCCCCGATCGGCCCGGCATGGGACTCTCGACGTACCAGCCGGGGCGCCGCCTGGTCGACTGGCCGGCCGATGTGGCGCACCTCACCGATGCGTTGGGCATCGGGCGCTTCGCCGTGATGGGTTGGTCGGCAGGCGGCGCCTACGCCGCCATCTGCGCGGCCCGCATGGGTGGTCGAGTGACCGCCGCGGCGCTCCTGTCGAGCGCGGTCCCGCTCGACCTCTACGGCACGACCCGCGGACTCACCATTGAGGACCGCACCCTCCTGCTGCTAACCAAGCACACGCCATCGCTGGCGTCTGCTCTCATGAAGGTCAGCATCGTCAATGCCAGCAACGCACGGCTGTTCCGAGCCGTCGTGCGGTCGTTCCCCCCGGCCGATCGCACGGTGCTGACGGAGTGGGGGCCGCCGGACCACGCGCTCGCCTTCGTCCGGGAGGCATTGCGCCAGGGCACCGAGGGCTGTGTCCAGGACTACCGCATCTTCGGCGATCCGTGGGGGTTCGCCCTCGAGGAAATCCGCGTCCCAGTCGACATCTGGGAAGGGGCCGAAGACCGCACCGGTCCGCCGGGCTATCGGGCCTTCCTCAAGCGGCACATCCCTCAGGCCACCGTGCACGTGGTGCCCGGTGAGGGGCACCTCTCGCTCCTCCCGCATCAGGCGCCGGCGATCTTCTCCTCGCTCCTCGGGGGCGACCACGACACCGAGTCCACGCCACAGTCGAACGTCGGGTAAGCCAGGAGCGCAGAGCGTTCGGCTCCGCGGAACCCGCGCCCCGACGTCGAGCTCGACCTCGAGCGATCTACAGCTGACCCCAGTTCGTCACCTGGACCGGGGCCACGATCGGCGTCCCGACGTTGAGCTGAATCTGGTAGTGGTTCCCCAACGGGAGGTTGTTGGGGTCGCCGTTGTAGAGCTGCGGCTTCTTGCCCGGGGACGTGAAGAACACGGTCACATTGCCGGTGGCCGGTCCGACCTCGGTCTTGCTGAGGGGAATGCCCCATTCCTTGAAGACCTGGCCCAGCGTGAAGGAATCGCTGGTGCTCGGCGACTCGACGTGGATGATCCCGTCATTGGCGTGGACGTGCAACCAGTAGAAGCAGCTGCCGGTCTCGACGAAGGGCCCAGTCTTGGTGTTCACCGCCTGGAAGCCCGGGATCCCGATCCCGTACGGGATCACCCGGGCCTGCCCGTTCACGAAGATCGTCAGATGGGTGTGGACATGCAGCACCAACTGTTCGTTCGTCTGGCACTGGACGCCGTCGACCGTCTGGCCTGTGGCCGCATTGAGCAGCGTCGCCAGCTTCGGCCCGCTCGGCACCGGGATGGTCTCGGGACCGGGCGTCCCCGCCGGCGGCTGGACCCACGAGGAGGACATGGAAGAGGGAATGGGCGCGAGCGCCAGGTGGGGGTTCGTGACGCTGGGCGGGGAGCTGCTGGACCCGCCGGTCAGCACGAGGACGAGCACCACGACGAGCGCGACCACCGCCACGGCGCCACCGACGCGGACGCCCATCCGCACCCGCTTCTGCCGCTGCTCGGCGGCGCGCTTCTCGGCGGCGTTGCGCTGGTTCTCTGCCCTGCGCTGGGCCTTCGATTTGCTTTGACTGGTCATTGGGGCGTCAGCGTAGCGAACCAATCCCAGCGGAAGGCATCAACGCGCTCGAGCGGTCCCGCCCATTCCGGCGCGGCACCGCCAGCGGTCCCCAGTGACGCGGAGGCCTCCCACAAGTCGCCGTCGATGAAGGCGACCGTGATGGTGCGATCGTGCTCGGCGTCGGCGAACTGCCAGGCACCGGCGACCCCGGAGTGACCGACCAACGTCTCGCCGTCGACAGTGGGGCCCACCACGACGTGCACCCCGTGGGCGGGGCGGAAGGGAATGGCCCCGGGCGACACCGCCACGCGGGGGGCGGCCCAGCGTCCCACCACCGGAAAGGGTCCCGACAGCAGGGCGCGGCGGGCCCGGAAGAAACGGTCCAGCGCGTACAGGCGCTCGGCCAGGGCGAAGAACTCCGGGATGAGGTGCTCGTCGCGGAGCAGGTAGAGGGTCATGTAGTGAAACCCGTCGAGGAGGCTGCCCGTCGCCGCTTCGGCTTGCCGGCACCGCGGGGAGCGCACCCAACGCTGACCGAACGTGATGCCCTCGATGGTGAATTGCTCGGGGAGATGGTCGAGCTGATGCCACGCGTTGTAGGCCTCGTGGGCGGAGGGGTCGGTCACCTCGGTGAAGGAGAAGAAGCCGAGCACGAGGCGAGGCTACCCGGCCCCTGCTGCAAGACTCGGGCCCCGTGACAGCGTCGGCACAATTCCTCTCCGGGCTCCGGGTCCTCGACCTCAGCATCTGGCGCCCGGGTCCGTACGCGACGTCGCTGCTGGTGCCACTGGGCGCCGACGTGCTGAAAGTGGAGCCGCCGGGCGGCGACCCGATGCGCTACTACGCCGGACTCTTCGCTGCGGTCAACGAGGGCAAACGCAGCGTCGAGCTCGACCTGAAGGACACGGACGGACGCGCCCGGGCGCTCGAGCTGGCGGCCCGGGCCGATGTGGTGGTGGAGGGATTCCGTCCCGGGGTGCTGGCGCGGCTGGGACTGGACGAAGTGGCCGTGCGGGCAGTCAATCCCGGTGTCATCTACTGCTCGATCTCCGGCTACGGGCAGAAGGACCCGCGCGCCCTGCTGCCGGGCCACGACGTGAACTACCAGGCCTGGTCGGGGGCCCTGACACCCGAAGGCGGCTCGGCCACGAAGCTCCCGCCGCTCCCGACGGCCGACCTCGCAGCAGGGCTGACCGCGGCCTTCGGGATCTGCGCCGCCGTCCTGGGTCGGATCACGACCGGCGAAGGGGCCTACCTGGACGTCTCCATGACCGAGGTGCTGGCGACGTGGACCGGACCCGCCGGTGCCACGCCGGCCGATTCGCCGGCCGATTCGCCGGCCATTCGCCGATTCGCCGGCCACCGGCGCCTTGCACTCCCCCATGCCCGGGTACGGCATCTTCGCCACGGCCGACGGCGGGCAGGTGGCGCTCGGTGTCCTCAACGAGCAGCACTTCTGGGTGAACCTGTGCCGGGAGCTCGACCTCGCCCCGCTGGAGGAGCTCGACTTCGACGAGCGGTGCGGTCGCGGCGTGGAGGTCCAGGACGCCGTGAGCCGGGCCATCGCCAACCAGCCCCGAGATGCGCTCGTGGCCCGCCTTGTCGCCGCCGGGGTGCCCGTCGCTCCCGTGCTCGACCGCGAGGGGATGCTGGCCGCCGGGCCATTCCCTCGTTTCCCGATCCGGCTTCCCCTGCCCGGCGCCCCGCGTCCCGTTCCAGGGCTGGACCAGCATCACGGCCAGGGCTTCGGCCAGCCTGGATGAGGCCTGACGAGCGGCAGAGCCGCTGTTACGGTCCACCGGACGCATGACACGGATCTCCGACCTCCTGAGCGCCAACCTGGCCTACTCCGCCGCACGCGCCAACGTGGCCGACCCGCGCCCGGGTCGGCATCTCGCCATCGTGACGTGCATGGATGCTCGCATCGACGTCTTTGCCGTCCTGGGTCTGCACCTCGGCGAGGCCCATGTGATCCGCAACGCCGGGGGCGCGTCACCGAGGACGTGTTGCGCAGCCTCGCCCTGTCGAGCGGCGTGCTCGGCGTGGACACCGCCGTGGTGATGCAACACACCAAGTGCGGTCTGGTCGGCGTCAGTGACACACAGCTGCGGGAGCTGACCGGAGCCGACCTGGGATTCTTGCCGATCGACGACCACGCCGCCGCGCTGCGCGAGGACGTGGAGCTGCTGGCCCGGACCCCTTTCCTCGCCCGGCTCCAGCTCATCGCCGGGCTGGTCTACGACGTCGAGAGCGGGGAGCTCGAGGACATCGTGCGCTGGGAGCGCGCCGGCTGAGGTCGTCGGGTGTTGCAGGCCGCAATCCTCGACGGCCGGTTCGGCACGCCCCGGACCGTGGTCCTTCACCGCCGCGCGACGAGAACGACCCCCTGCTGACCATGGACAATGTGATCCGCAACCCCCACAACGGCGCTGTGACCAGCGAAGAGTGGGATGTACAGTTCAGCGACATCTTCGACCAGATCAACGCCTTTGCGGAGGGCACGCCCATCAACGTGGTCAACCCTGACGCAGTGACGCCTGCCCGGAGCGACCCTAAGGAGTCATCATGCCGCCCCAAGACGCCGCAGCCGCCCCGCCTGTGAGCAGCACATCCCGTACGCCGCACAAGAGGCGCGGGCGCTCGCTCTTGGCCGCCCTGGTCGGATGTCTGACGCTCGTTCCAGCCCTTTTGGCGGTGGCCCCCGGCAGTGCGTCGGCCGCCACCTATCCCGACAACGTCGCCCAGCCGGTCAACTTCGGCGACGCCGGGTTCTTCGGCCCCTCTGGGGGCCTCACCCTGAACGCGCCCCCGGTGGGCATGGCGTCGACCCACGATGGTCAGGGGTATTGGATCGTCGCCTCCGACGGCGGGATCTTCAACTACGGCAACGCGTCCTTCCTGGGCTCGGCGGGCGGCATCCACCTGAACCAGCCGATCGTCGGCATGGCCGCCACGCCTGACGGCGGCGGGTACTGGCTCGTGGCCTCCGACGGCGGCATCTTCTCGTACGGCGATGCGACGTTCTACGGTTCGACCGGGTCGATCCATCTCAACCGGCCGATCGTCGGCATGGCGGTCACGCCGAGCGGCCACGGCTACTGGCTCGTCGCCTCCGACGGCGGGATCTTCGCCTACGGCGACGCGCAATTCTACGGCTCCACGGGATCGATCCACTTGAATCAGCCTGTCGTGGGCATGGCAGCAGGGCCGGGCGGAAACGGCTACTGGCTGGTCGCGTCCGACGGCGGCATCTTCGCCTACGGCAGTGCACCCTTCCTCGGCTCGACCGGGGGCATCACGCTGAACGCCCCCATTGTGGGGATGGCCGCCACGGGGACCGGCTACTGGCTGGCCGCTCGCGACGGTGGGGTCTTCAATTACGGCACCCCGTTCCTCGGCTCCATGGGCGGCCAGGCCAACACCAACCCCATCCGCGCCATCGCGGCCACACCCACCGGGCAGGGCTTCTGGCTCCTGCCCACGAGTCCCCCACCCGTGCCACCCACGGTCCAGCTCGGATCGAGCGGCGCGGCGGTGGCCTCCCTGCAGAACCAGCTGTTCGCCCTCGGGTACTGGGTCGACACCACGAGCGGGACCTTCGACGACAGCACGCAGCAGGCGGTTTGGGCGCTGCAGAAGGCGGCCAACCTCCCACGCGACGGTGTGGTGGGGGCCGCCACGTGGGCGGCCCTGGCGGCCAAGGTCGTGCCTCAGCCCCGGGCGGAGTCGGGCTACCAGATCCAGATCAACCTGGCCAACGACCTGATCATGGTCGTCAACAACAACCACCTCCTCTGGACGCTCAACACATCGACCGGGGGTGGGTACAAATACACCCAGGACGGGCAAACCAACATCGCGGTCACGCCCACCGGCATGTTCAACACGTTCCGGGTGGTCGACGGCACCGTGACCGACTCCCTCGGCACCCTGTTCCGGCCGCGGTTCTTCTACCAGGGCTACGCCATTCACGGTGACTCGTCCGTCCCGCCCCAACCGGTCTCCCACGGCTGCGCACGCGTCAGCAACGAAGCCATCAACTGGATCTGGGCCAACAACATCGACCCGATCGGCGCGTCGGTCTGGGTCTACTAGCCCGCCGGCCCCAATCCGCGATGGGCTACACCAAGGGACTGCACGAGGTCGCAGACGGGATCTGGGCCTATCTGCAACCCGACGGCGGCTGGGGCTGGTCCAACGCCGGGCTCATCACCGGGGCCGACAGCTCGCTGTTGGTCGACACCCTCTTCGATCTACGCCTCACCGCTGAGATGCTCGAACAAATGGACGCCGTGACGCCGGCGGCAGCGCCCATCGCCTCGGTCGTCAACACGCATGCCAACGGCGACCATTGCTACGGCAACGCGCTGCTGGGGGACGCCGAGATCATCGCGACCGCCCGTTGCGCCGAGGAGATGCTGCAAGTGCCCCCGGCCACCATGGCCGCCCTGCTGCGCTCGGCGGAGTCGCTCGGCGCCGCGGGCCAGTTCGCACAGAAGGTCTTCTCCCCCTTCTCCTTCGAGGACATCCCGCTCGCCGTGCCCACCCGGACGTTCGACACCCGGCTCGACCTGCAGGTGGGCGGCCGCAGCGTGACGCTGCTCGAGGTGGGACCGGCCCATACGGCCGGAGACGCCGTTGTCCATCTGGCCGAGGAGGGCATCGTGTTCACGGGCGACATCCTCTTCCACGGCGGCCACCCGATCGTCTGGGCCGGACCGGTCGCCAACTGGATCACGGCCTGTGATCGCGTCCTGGCGCTCCACCCGACACGCCTCGTCCCGGGACACGGCCCACTGGCGACTCCCGACGCGCTCGACGGACCTCAAGGAGTATTTCCAGCTCCTGACCGACGAGGCCAGGATGCGCTACGACGGTGGCATGACCCCGCTGGACGCGGCCCGGGACATCGATCTCGGCGCGTATGCGGGATGGAGCGAGGCCGAGCGGGTCGTGGCCAACGTGCGTGCCCTCTACCGCGACTTCGGCGACAGATCACCCTCCGACGCACTGACCATCATGAGTGAGATGGCCGCGTTGGCCGGCTGACCAGGAGCTCCCGCAGACCGGCCAGGACGACGACTACCGGAGCGGCGCCGCGGGTACACAACCCCGGTGGAGACGCGCACGGCGCCACTGGTAGGAGGCCGCTACCGCATCGAAGGACTCCTCGGTGAGGGCGGCATGGCCCGCGTGTTCGACGCTTTCGACGAACGCCTCCAACGCCCGGCTGCGGTGAAGATCCTGCGAGCCGAGACCCGAGCCCTGCCCGGCATGCGGCAGCGGTTCCAGCAAGAGGCTCTGATCGCGGCCCGGCTGAACCATCCTCACATCGTGGCCGTGCTCGACTTCGGCGAGGACCGCTCGTCGTCGTATCTCGTGATGGAGCGCCTGCCCGGCACTACCCTGCGCGACGAGATCGTGGCCCGTGGGCCGCTACCGACCGAACGCGTCGCACTCGTCATGGCGGAAACCCTTGCTGCGCTCGCCGCGGCCCACGGGCGCGGGGTGCTGCACCGGGACATCAAGCCCAGCAACATCCTGTTGCAGCAGGACGGCCACACGAAGATCAGCGACTTCGGCATCGCCAAGAGCTTCGACCTTCGGATGGATGCTGCCCTGCCCCACGACGACATCACGATGACCGGGGTCGTCCTGGGGACGCCCGGCTACCTGGCCCCGGAACGGAGGTCGGGCCACCCGGCCACCGTGCAGTCCGACCTGTACTCGGTCGGCGCGGTCATGGTCGAGACCCTCACCGGACAACGTCTCGGTCCCGAGGGCGTCCACGCTGAGCAGCTCCCTCCACACCTGCGCCAGGTTGCGTGCCGCGCACTGGCCCCGGATCCGCGGCACCGTTTCACGTCGGCGAGCGACATGTTGCGGGCAGTACAGACGGCCACCGCGACTCCGCTGGTCGCACTGCCCTGGCACCCGCCCGGACCGGAAACGGCCACCGCAACGGTCCCTGTCCGGCCGTCACCATCGGCGCCGGGCACCGCACACCTGACTCCGTCGCCCTCGCTTCGGATTCCGGTCCGGCGTGCGAGCGCACGCCGTCGCCGCCTACTCACCCTGGCCGCTCTCGCTCTGGTGGCCGTGGCCGGCGCACTCTTCGTGCCTCTCGAACACGACATGAGACCGACCGGTCCAGCAACCGCCCCTTCCACCCACCCGGCGGTCCACCCGAAGACGCAGGCGTTGACCCGACCGACAGCGACCACTGACCCCGGGAGCCCGACAATCACCGCGCTCGCCACGTCCCTCGCCAACGGAGGGTTCCCCGGCGACGGGGCCCTGGCCAGCGCCCTCCAAGCAACCGCCGCACAGCCGCCCGGGAAGGATCGCGAGTCCTCGGCAGCACAGACCCTGGCGCTGGCCGGCGTGCTTCTGGACGAAGGGGGCATCACGCCAGGGCAGTATCAGGACGTCGTCAACGTGCTGCGGCCGACGGGTGCCACCGTACTCGACGACGACCGTGCCACCACAACCATTCCAGGTGCCGTTCTTACAAGGGCACGGCCACGGCCACGGGCTCGGGCTCGGGCGACGGCGGCGACGGGTAGGCGGCGAACCGGCCACGGTTCCGCTTACGGGAGCGGCCTCCATCACGGGGCTACGCTGCCTCGCCGAGGCCGAGGTGAGACCGATAGACATGCGCACAAACAGCGGGAGCCCCTGACCGTGGCCGACACCAACGCAACCTCGGCGGCGGTCTTCGACCCCGAAGCACTGCGCGAGAAATACCAGCTCGAACGGGACAAGCGGATTCGACCGGACGGCAACGGCCAGTACGTCGAGGCCGCCGGGTCCTTCGAGGCATACCTCGACGATCCCTACACGGATGCCGATCGATCGCCCCCCTCTGGTCGACGACGTGACGGTCGCCGTCATCGGTGGCGGGTTCGCCGGCCTCCTCACCGGCGCACGGCTCACGCAGGCCGGCATCGAGGACTTTCGCATCATTGAAAAGGGTGGCGACTTCGGTGGCACCTGGTACTGGAACAGGTATCCGGGCGCTCAGTGCGACGTCGAATCGTACGTCTATCTCCCCCTCCTGGAGGAGACCTCATACGTCCCTCGCGAGAAGTACACCCGCGCCCCGGAGATCCTCGAGCATTGCCGGCGCATCGCCCGGCACTTCAACCTCTATGAACGTTCGTGCCTCTCCACCGAGGTGACTGGCATTGCGTGGGACGACACCCGGCTGCGCTGGACCATCGTCACCAATCGGGGCGATCGGATGTCGGCTCAGTTCCTGGTGATGGGCAACGGGCCGCTGCACCGGCCGAAGCTCCCCGGCATTCCAGGCATCGACGCATTCGGTGGACACGCCTTTCACACCAGCCGATGGGACTACGCCTACACCGGTGGCGATTCGAACGGCGGATTGGAGGGCCTGGCCGACAAGCGCGTCGGCATCATCGGCACCGGCGCCACGGCCGTGCAGGTCGTTCCCCACGTCGCCGCTTCGGCCCGTGAGCTGTTCGTCTTTCAACGCACGCCCTCATCCATCGATGTCCGGGGCAACCGGCCGACGGATGCGGCATGGGCCGCGTCCCTCGAGCCCGGATGGCAGCGGGAGCGGATGGAGAACTTCACGCTCCTCACGTCCGGTGGCTTCGCTGAGCAGGACCTCGTCAACGACGGCTGGACCGACATTCTCGGAAGGCTGGTCAACAGACTGCGCGACCAATCGTCGGGAGCCGGCCGGGACCTGGCCAGCGTCTTGGAGTTGGCCGACTTCGAGAAGATGGAAGCAGATCCGGGCGCGCGTGGACGAGATCGTCCAAGATCCGGACGACAGCCGATGCACTGAAGCCCTGGTACCGGCAATTCTGCAAACGACCCTGCTTCCACGACGAGTACCTCCAGGCGTTCAACCGGCCGAACGTCTCGCTGGTGGACACGGACGGGCGCGGCGTCGACGCCATCACGCGCGACGGCGTCGTCGTCGGCGAGAGGGAGTACGTGGTGGACTGCCTGATTTATGCCACCGGGTTCGAAGTGGGGACCGACTACACGCGCCGAGCCGGCTACGACGTCATCGGTTCGCGCGGATGCAGCCTGTCCGAGTACTGGCGCGATGGGGTCCGGTCGGTCCACGGCATGCACGTGCACGGCTTTCCCAACATGTTCGTCCTCGGCCACACGCAGGGCGGCTTCACGGTCAACTACCCGCACCTGCTCGAAGAGGCGTGCGACCACCTCTGCCATGTGCTGCGCCATGCCATCGACCACGATGTCTCTTCGGTCGAGGCGACACGTGACGGCGAAGAGCGATTGGCTCGTGCAGCTGGCCGAGTCAGCCCGCGACATCCGTGCCTTTCAGCAGCAGTGCACGCCCGGCTACTACAACAACGAGGGCCAACCGTCCGCCGATGGATTCATCGGCAGCTCCTACGGCAGGGGCCCGATGCCCTTCTTCGAGCTCCTAGCCCAGTGGAGGGACGCCGGCACCTTTGCCGGACTCGAGCTGCAGCCGTAACCCGCGTCCACGGGTAACTTCGGGCGCAGCGGTACCGGATTTGGCGAACGAGCACCGGTTCCCCGGGAAACGGAGAGTGCATGAAGACGGTGCTCATACTCGGTGCGGACTTTGCCGGGCTGGAACTGGCCACGATGTTGTCCGACGAGGTGCCAGACGAGGTCGACGTGACGATCGTGGACAGCAACGACGCCTTCGTGTTCGGCTTCTCGAAGCTCGACCTCATGTTCGGGCGAAAAGACCTGGACGGGGTGCGCGTCCCCTACTCCCTCCTCGACAAGCCATCGGTGCGCTTCGTCCAGGAGACCGTGCTCGCCATCGATCCACCAGATCAGGGGTGGCGATACGCCTGAGCCGTAGCAGGGCAAGGCGACCTGCTACATCGAGTTCGGCGGTCCCAAGGTGGCCCGGTTCGAGGCCAACTTCCTGTCGGGGCCGACACCCTTCGGCAACTTCACTCCGCCTCCGAGGACATCGCCGCTTCGAAGGTCGAGTTCGGTGCATCCCGTCGTCGTCGTTGGTTCGGCATCGACTGACCCCTCCGGCTGGCATACGTCGCCACGTGACCACCCCGCCGCTCGGTCCGGTCGACGTCCACTTTCGTAGCAAGCCATGGAAAGATTGAGAGACCGCTGAGGAAAGGGTCATGGGTGCGTCACGATCGACACCGGCTTCAGGGAGTCGCCGCCCTCGCCATGCTCTGTGGAGTGCTGACCGTGGTGGTCCCAATCTCACAAGGGGTTCAAGCCGCCCCCAAGCCCACGAGCTACTACGTGTCGCTTGGAGACTCCTACTCCGTCGGATATCAACCGAATCGTGGGGCCACACCGGGCTACACCGCAGCGGTGGCGAAGGCAACGCACCTGACCCTGGTCAACTTCGGCTGTGGCGGGGCGACGACCACCTCGTTGACGTCTTCGATCGGGTGCCCTGACGTCCTGCCCCACACGACCGGGGCGGTGACCTACCCCACGACGACGCAAGAAGCGGCGGCCGTGTCGTTCATTTCGGCCCACCGGGGACGCATCGGGCTGATCACGGTGTCGATCGGCGGTAACGACGTGACTTCGTGCGCGAGCCAGGCCAACCCGATCAGCTGCGTCTCGACCGCCGTGACCGGCATTACCACGAACGTGACGAGTCTGGCGGTTGCCCTCCGCGCCGCGGCCGGGCCAGCCGTCCCCCTCATCGGCCTCACCTATCCCGACGTCATCCTCGGAAGCTACGTGTATCCCATGCAGCCGGCCACCGCATCGACGGTGTCTCTGGCGAAGCTGTCCGTGGTGGCCTTCAAGTCTCTGATCAATCCTGCACTGTCCAAGGCATACGGGTCCGCCAATGGGTCGCTCGTGGATGTGACCAAGGCAACCGGCGCCTACGTGCCACTGACCCGGACCGTTCGCTTTCGCACCTACGGCACCATTCCGGCGGCGGTGGCGAGCGTCTGCGCCCTCACGTGGTTCTGCGCACAAGGAAACATCCACGCCACGACGAAGGGCTACAGCCTCATCGGCAAGCTGGTCGTCTCGAGGTTCGAGGCGATGCGCCGGTCCTGAACCGAGAAGAGGGTATGGCCCGGCAGGTGGACCGGTTCGGCGCCGTGCCGCATTTGGGACCTCGATCGACTCCGAGACGACCGCGCTGGCGAGTGTAGACGGCGGTCGGGCAACGACGTCGCAAAACATGGACGCCACCAAGACGACCTCGTCGTGGCAGCAGCCATGTTCTGACTTGTGGCTCGACAATCGTGCCCGTACGCCGGTCGTCCGGGAACGTCCGGCGCCGAGGTGGCAAGCTCACCGTGACGAGGCCCTAACGAGGAGTGCACAATGATTGAGAAACCGATTCTGACGCCGCCGGTCAAAACACGGCGCCACATTGGTCAGGCGATCAGTGTGCGCGGCCTCCTGGTAGAGGTGAGGAGGGCCGACGGAGTCAACGCCAAGATCGCCGTATTCCTCACCAACATCGTCGGATCGATGTGGTGCGCTTACGTGTTCGCCATCATTGCGTTGCTTGGATTGCGCCCAGCGCTGAGGCCGGGGGGTGAGGGCATCATCGCCTGGATTGCCCAAACGTTCCTTCAGTTGGTCTTGCTGTCCGTCATCATGGTTGGACAGAACGTACAGAGCGTGGCGAGTGATATCCGTTCGCAGCACACCTATGACGACACCGTGCAGATACTCGATCGTCTCGATATTCACACCGAGGGCGGGCTCAAGGATCTGGCAGATCGAATCGACGAGCTTGCGGCAAGGCTGGGTGACACGTAATCGCTCTGTCGGTCAACCGGCGATCTTCCCTGATCATGAGAACAGACTCCAGATCGCGAGAATCCAGTGCACCTGACGCTCAGGACCAGCTCGGAGTCAGACGCCTCAAACGTGCGTCTTCGAGCCGAACTTCGTGTCCCTGCTCCTTCGAATCTCAGGGCGGACCCAGGCACCAATACTTTCTCAAAATGTGCCTAGACGAACGGAGGTTGCAGGATTACTTTCGAGTTCGAAAGGGGTGGTTGTCGTGGATGAAGCCAAGCTTGAAGAGTTCATGGGAATGATGGTCGGCTACATGACCGGGACCGCATTGTGCTTTGGCGTCGGCCTTGGTGACGAACTGGGCCTTTACAGGGCAATGGCAGGCGCGGGTGCTGTGACCGCAGACACCGTCGCATCACGATCTGAGTGCAATCCGCGTCTGGTTCGCGAGTGGTTGGACGGACAGGCCGCAGGCGGACTCGTCGGGTACGACGCCGGCAACGACACCTACGAATTGAGCGAAGAAGCCACTATGGCGCTCGCCGACGACGGGTCACCCGTCTTCGTAGCTCGAGCCATGAACGCAATTGCATCTGTGTTCATCGACCTACCGAAGATTGCGACTGCGTTCAAGGGTGACGGAGCTCTGAGCTGGGGTGATCATGACCCGTGTCTGTTCAAGGGCACCGAGTGGTTCTTCCGGACCGGGTATCGAGCCATGTTGGCGACGCAATGGATTCCCGCACTCGAAGGAGTGGACGCAAAACTCAAAGCGGGCGCCAAAGTGGCAGACATAGGTTGCGGACATGGAGCGTCGGTCGTCGTGATGGCCGAGGCCTACCCGAACTCCACCTTTTACGGCTTCGACTTCCACGAGCCTTCGATCGCTGTCTCAAGGAAGCGGGCTGCCGATGCCGGCATCTCAGAGCGCGACAGAATTCGAGGTCGCCACGGCCAAAACATATGAGGGGGAGTTCGACCTGATCTGCTTCTTCGACTGCCTCCATGACATGGGGGACCCCGTCGGCATCGTCGGCCACGCGCGGGAGCAGCTCGCACCAGGTGGAACCGTGCTTCTCGTCGAGCCGTTTGCGCTCGATGGACGATCGACCAACATGGCGAACAACCCGATGGCGGCGATGCTGTATTCGGTATCCTCTGTGATCTGCACTCCCAACTCCTTGTCTCAAGAGGTCGGATTAGGTCTCGGAGCTCAGGCGGGTGAGGCCAGGCTTCGACGGGTGTTCGAGGAAGCGGGTTACACCCACTTCCGCCGCGCCACCGAGACGCCGTTGAACCTGATTCTGGAAGCTCGTGCGTAGCCGAGCGAAGAGGTAGGTGTTTCACCTTGGCCATTCGGTTCACTTCGACCCCGAACTCTGAGTTCTCACGCGATGTACCGGGGGCACCGGCTTGTTTGGGTCTGCGCGGCCCGACGCTGTTCGGGCTATAAAGGATGCGGCGTCGCATCTAGGGCGACACCCCGGCAGGAGGGGTTGGAATGGCGAAGATGGTGATTACTCATGACGTGGCCGACGTCGAGACCTGGCTGAGTTTCAAGCAAGAGCGAGTAGAATCCATTGCCGCCGTTGGTGGCAGGAACCCCGTGGACCTGCCCGCCCAAGATGGCAGTAATACCGTCGCCGTCATGGCTGACGTCGACGATCCAGCGGCCGTGATGGCAGCCCTTGCCTCTCCACCCGCTGAGGTAGGCGCGGCCATGCAGCGCCATGGGGTCCTACCGCCGCTGACGATCTTCATCGAGAAATAGGTCGTCACAGGGCCCGCGGCATCGCCGTGGGTATCGCACCCGACCGGGAAACCGGCGCAGTCGGTGGTTCTCAGGTGCCCAAGATCCAAGACCCAGTACCGAGGAGTTGCGTCCGAGCATGGGCAAACTGATCTATGTAGCGATCACATCTCTCGATGGCTTTCTGGAGGACGAGGACGGCCGTTTCGATTGGGCCGCCCCTGACGAAGAGGTGCACGCCTTCGTCAACGACGTCCAGCGGCCGATCGGCACCTACTTCTACGGCCGGCGCATGTACGAGACCATGGTGTTCTGGGAGACGGCGGCCACCGGCGACGATCAGTCCGCAGTCTTCCGGGACTTCACCGACATCTGGCGCGCTGCGGACAAGGTCGTCTTCTCTAGAACTTTGGAGACGGCATCCAGCTTGAGAACCAGGATCGAGGCCACTTTCGACAGCGAGATGATCCGGCAGATAAAGGGGTCATCGAGAGATGACCTGACCATTGGTGGTGCCGAGGTCGCGGCACTCGCGTTCCGGGCCGACTTGATCGACGAATGTCATCTGTTTCTCAATCCGATCATGGTGGGAGGTGGAAAGCAGGCTCTTCCGAGCAAGGTCCGCACCCGACTCGATTTGCTCGATGAGGGGCGATTTGGCAACGGCGTTGTCCACCTCCACTACCGAGTGACCAACTAAAGGCTGCCCGGTTCCGCCCCTCCGGTCGCTCTCCGTGAACGGTCAGAGACCAATCCCACCGATCCCGGACGGCCCCCAAAGAGGCCGAACTGTCCCATCTACCCGACGTGGGGAACAGCTCGACGACGGGTTCGCTCCAATGGGGGCACGTCGCTGATCCTTGAAGTGTCAAACTCTCCGCATGTCGAAGAGTGGCCGGACTCGCCGGACAGCAACCATCCTCGTTGCTGGAGGAGCCGTCCTGGTCCTGGCTGCAACGACCAGTGATGCCTTGATTGCACGATTGACGAACATTCCCCTTGGTCGGGGTACCGCCACAATCACCTGGAAGGGAGTAACGGGCCCGACGCCGACGATGAACTCGATCAGGGGTTCTGCTGGCGGCTACCAGGTAGCCGCGACGGGGCGGACACCAAGGACGCCTTCCACAAGCGGAACGGCAGCCTCGCCTCCTTCCCAATTTCCAATTGCAGATGTCAAAGGGACCGTCGGCGGGACCGGCTTCACGCTCAACATCGTCTTGACACTCCCAGCGTCGCTGACAACGAGCAAACTGCAGACCTTTGGTCATGTGACCGGAACGTTTCGGAATCAAAACGTTGCCGCAACGCTCACGGCGAACGTGAACTCGAGCTCCTTCGCGTTCGCAGGGACCATTGGATCGCTCCATGTTTCGGGTCATGTGTCACAGCCAAAGCAGCTCGGCAAAATGGAGACCGCTCGTGCAACGTTCAATGTGACGAAATAGAAGGCCGCTCCTTACCTATCGCCAATTGCCTGCGACAGCCTCATGCCCTTTTCCGGCGACCGGGGGTAGCTCTACCTGGCTCCGACCCACCAGGGCGTTCGTGGGATGGGTTCTCCACCGGCCTATCGGCGAGTGAACGTGACGTGTGTGGCGCCGCTCCGGGTGCTGACGGCTTCCAGATCAAAGCGTTCTTCGAGTCCCTCGAGTCCATCCCACAGTCGCTCTCCGCGCCCCAGGACTATGGGGGAAATCACAATGTGCATATCGTCTATCAGGTCCTCGGCGAGGAACTGACGGACCGTGGATGGTCCTCCGCCGATGCGCACGTCGAGTTCGCCGGCAGCGTCCTTGGCGATCCTCAGAGCTTCGGCGGGGGTGGCGTCAATGAAGTGGAAGCTCGTACCGCCATTCAATTCGATGGTCGGCCTCGAATTGTGTGTGAGCACGAATACCGGCGTGTGAAAGACGGGATCGTCACCCCACCAACCTTTCCAATCCTCGTTGGTCCATGGGCCGCGTTGTGGTCCGAACTTGTTGCGGCCCATGATCTCGGCACCGATGCCAGTTCCCCAATTGTTGGCGAAGGCTTCGTCAGCACCGTTGCTTCCGCCCGGCTCTCCATGCATCTTGCGGAATGTACGAGTGTTCAGAATGGGCTCGAGGAGCCTGCTTCCAGCATGTCCGAATGGCTGTTCGAAGGATTGCCCCTCACCGGCACCGAAGCCGTCGAGCGAAACCGCGAAGTTGTGAACACGAACTCGTGACATTCATATTCTCCTTGGAACTCTTGAGGCATTGGCACACGAGTCTCGGCGAGCACAAACAAGGGACAAGGGGACGTCCCGAAGAAGCCGCCCGACGGTGGGAGGAACGGTGATGGATCACTCAAGCACCTACTCAAGTCTATGCAGCACGGAGCTGAATGGTCAAGCATTCACTTAACTATTAACGTGTTTGGGACTTTGAGGTCCGAACCCGAAACCTGGGCGGATTGACAGTCGCTAAACGAAGTGGGAACCGGCTGGAAGGCGTCGGGGGCATTGCCCCCTCGGCTCAGACCGTCGCCGTCCCCCGCGTTATGCGGCATGCAGGTTCCGCGGAAACTGGACAGGTTCTGTCCCCTTTGGATGGGATACTCGAAAGCATGCCGCTCAACGCACCCCTAATCCAAAGCGAGCATGAAGGCCTGCTCACCTTCCTTGAACACCAGCGTGAAGCAGTCCGCAATGCCACATACGGATTGTGTGAGGGTCAAGCTCGGGTCCAGCCCACTCCGAGCGGACTGAGCCTGGGCGGACTCGTAAAGCACCTCACCGACGCAGAACTCGGGTGGACCGACCGCGTTCTGGGCGTAGCGCCGAGCGACACGGCTTTCGACGATTACATGGCGAGCTTTGTTCTCTCAGAAGATGAAACTCTGGCTGCAGTACTCCTTCAGTACGAAGACGCGTGTGCCCAAACCGATGCAGTGATTGGTGGGATAGACGACTTGGGGCGCCATGTATCACTTCCCGATGCACCCTGGTTTCCTGATCCCGAGGGTTGCACGGTTCGGTGGATCCTGCTCCACCTCATCGAAGAGACCGCACGCCACGCCGGGCATGCCGACATCATCCGCGAAGCTCTCGACGGTGCGTTGAGCGGTCCGCTCATGGCAGCGGTGGAGGGATGGCCAGGAGACGGGTGGGTAAAGCCGTGGCGACCAGCGGGCTGACTGTCCGGCCCGGCGAAAGTGGTCTCCAAGCCGGCGAACAGGGACACCCTGCCGGACCTAACGAGCGCGTCGCCTCCAAGAGCGTCTCTGCCGGGCTTCCTCCGATTTCCTTGGGTTCTCTCGGACTTTCTCCCGCTTCCCTCCCTGAACCTCAAGATGCTCCTGCAAGCGCCCGGCTTTCTCCGAAGCTGCTCGACCATGTGCGGAGAGAGCTCGATGCCATACACCGGTACACCAAGTGCACTGAGGGGGAGGGCGATGCGCCCTGTACCAACGGCGAATTCGAGTACAGAGCCGCCGCCCGCGAATTCCATCAGGAGATCCACCATCGGGTCGACAACCGAAGGAACTGACTCGTAGGCGTAGGTCGCGTCGTAGACCTCGGCAGTTTCTCGGTCCCAGACGATCGAACCCGTTCCACGAAGAGCATGTCATAGGCGATGAAGCGCCGCTGATCCGGCGTTATGACACAGACCCCTACCGCCTATTGGCAACCACTACGTAGGCCTCGGCTGATATCGGCGTGACCGCAGCGCTCCAGCCGAGGTGGCCCAAGCAACGCTCCAGCTCTGACGGGTTGTAGGCGTTCTTGACGATGGTGAACTCCTGACCGTCCCACAGCTTGCGGTGGGCGTCGCTACCGGTCGGATCGTTGGCGAAGGTCGAAACGCCGTCAGAGTCGAGAATCCCGTCATCGACCATCACCACGCACCCCTTGGGTGCGAGCGCGTCCGCCACCATGTCCCAGAAAGGCTCAAAACGAGTCTCGGGGACGTGCGAGAGCCAGAATCCTGCGAATACCAAGTCGTAGAGCCCTTGAGGGACATACTCGAACAAGTTTGCCTCTACATATTCCAGCCGCTCGTCACCATTGAACTCACGATTTATCGCAAGCATCTCGCTGGAAGCGTCGACGGCAGTCAGTCGCTCGCACAATCCAAGCAGAGGCTTGGTGAAACGTCCCCATCCTGCGGCAAGTTCAAGACAGCGCGAGCTTGGTGGACAGTAAGACTCAACGACTCCGGTGAGCGTTCCCAATGCAGCCGAAGCAAGCTCGTCTGGCGCTATATCGGTGAGACCGAGCGTCGTCAACTGGCGTGCTTCCTCATTGTAAAAGTCGATCTGTTCGCGAATCTGGGCGTCATCGCTCACATTTCAATGCTCCCACATTCTCTATTGGGGCCACCTATATCCGGGGAAGTGGGCTACCCGCGAAGAGCGAGCAGCGAGTCTGGTCGAGTCGCTTGGCCCGCAACCCGTAGGATCAGCACGGCATGAATGGCTCGATCCAAAAAACGCTGCGCAGGCTCACGCAACTGACAAGACCGCTCGCCATGCGATCGGCTGGTTCGGATCATTCCAAGACCTCGGTCGTACGTCACGTCGGGCGCCACTCGGGTCGCGACTACGAGACCCCAGTCGTGGCAGTTGAACACGACAAGAGCTTTCTAATTGCCCTCCCATACGGCGAACGCACTGATTGGGCGAAGAACGTCCTCGCAAGCGGGGTAGCGAGCGTCGTAAACAATGGGCAGACCTATGAAGTCGATCAGCCTCGGGTGATCCCCATGACGGATGCAACGCAGTACTTCGCCGCGAAAGAACAGAAGCTCCACCGGCGCTTCGCCGTCGATACATGCCTCCAGGTCCATCGCTTTGCGCACTAGAGCCGAGCAAGATTGAGAACACCCATTATTTGGAGAGGTGCTGATCCAGTACGAACCCTCCAGTGATGGCCACAGTGCCGGCGTACAGGGACACTTTGAGGGTCTCGTGCAAGCCAGCCCCTCAGATGTAACGCTTGGGATGCTGAGGACGACGGCTTCATGACGTGATCGAGGAGGGAGTGGCGTGAACCTGTGCCAGGTGAACCTCTTTGTGGAGGACTTCGCCACAATGCTCTCGTTCTATCGAGACGCTCTGGGATTTCAGACAAACGAAATCGATCCTGGTCCCCCGTCCATCCCGATGGTGAACTGGGTTTCCCTGCGCTCCGGAAACGCGAGTATCGAGCTCTTCGACGCGCAGACGTTCTGGGATTCAAGCCTGCTGCGCCGTGCCAACCGGGACACCACACAGTTGTGCTTCACCGTCGAAAGCGTGGCGCACGAACGAGCGCGTCTCAAGGCCGCGGGCGTGGACTGTGACCCCATCGTCAGAGAGGAATGGGGTGCGTACTCGTCCTTTCGGGATCCAGAGGGTCACTGGCTCCAGATCTTCGAGGTACACACCCAAACTTCCTAGTCGACCATCTCTTCGATCGGCCGGATCCCGCGAGGACGCAGCACGCAGCCTCCTACCCGGCGAACTGGGGCGCCCAGATCCCAGCGTCGTAGCCTCTTAGCGTGCGGCCGTTTCGATTTGGCTTCCAGGTAGGTGAGTGCTCCGCCGACGAGCTGCGCTCACTGGCCCGAGCGGCTGAGGAAGCTGGCTTTGACGTCATGCACTCCTCGGATCACGTCGCCGATGCATGGTCACCTCTGACATCTTTGATGGCTATCGCCGACTGCACAACAACTCTTCGCATCTGCCCGCTCGTTCTGAACAATGATTTTCACCACCCGGTCCATCTGGCCCAAGAATTGGCCAGCCTGGACCATCTGAGCGGGGGTCGCCTCGAAGTAGGGATCGGGGCAGGACATTCCTTCACCGAGTACGAGTCCATTGGACAGCACTTCGATCCAACTTCGGTTCGCAAGGCCCGGTTGGCCGAGTCGATCGAGATCATCCGTCGGCTCCTCAACGGCGAGGCTGTGACGTACCACGGTGAGCACTACGACCTCGACAATGTGCGCACCCTTTGCTCACGCCAAGACCAGGTACCTCTGCTCGTGGGTGTGAACGGCAAGCGGGCTCTCGCTCATGCGGCACGCCATGCCGATGTCATCGGACTCACAATGCTCGGGCGCACGCTCGAAGACGGTCAGCGCCACGAGGCCCGCTGGGAACCAGGGCGACTCGACACCACTGTCAACTACATCAGGGAGCAAGCTGGGGAGCGCTTTGGCCAGGTGGAACTCAACGTGTTGGTGCAAGCCGTCGTAGTCACGGGTGACCGGCAGGAGGCCACCGAACAGGTGGTTTCCCGAGTCTCCGGCCTCAGCGTTGCCGACGCTCTCAGCACACCCTTTCTGGCTATCGGGACTCACGACGAGATCGCCGATCACCTTGTAGCGTGCCGGGATCTCTGGGGAATCTCCTACTTCAGCGTTCGAGATATTGCTGGCTTCGCCCCGGTGATCGAGCGGCTCAAAGGTATCTAGGAGGTATCCCCGTTGTGCCTGCTTAAGACTGGTCGCAGGTGCTGCAACTCGTTCGTAGCACCTAGAGGTTCTCGATGATCCGAATCAGTTCTTCTCGGTGATACCCCTGGCGTTGGGCGAACCGCAGAAGGTCTCGCGCTCGTGACAGGACTGCTTCTCGTTCTGGTGCCGTGCCGGTGACTGTCACACCCCGTCCTCGCCGGAACTCCAACAGGCCTTCGTCGCGAGCAATCGCAAGGCTCGAAAGACGGTGTTCGCGTTCACGCCGAGGACGGCGGCAAGGTCCTTTGCTGGGGGCAACCTTTCGCCAGGCTTCGCCTCACCGTCAGCGATTGCACGGCGAATCTCACTCGCGACCTGCTCATAGAGGGCGAACCCCTCGACTTCGGTGCGCACCTTGACCTCTAGCATGATGCTAAGTATGCTAGCACCATCGTCCGAGAGGTGGATACATGACCATCGTCGATTCCGAGCCGACGGTCCAGGCCGAAGACCCGCACGCGCTGATAGAGGAGGCCAAGCGTCACAGGCGGCATCGTCGCTGGTTCACGGCTTGTGTCATTGCGCTCGTGGTCGCTCTGGCGTTGGGTATCTACGCAGGCTTCTCTTGGAGCAGCGGCGGAGAACCGTCAAAGGGCGCTTCAACTGCGGCCGCTTCCTCGCTGGTTGGCTTGATCGCAAACAGCAATGCCTATCGCGAGTGTCCCGGCTCGGCTCGCGTCGGACCCACCACATCGACGGATGGTCTTCCTGCACTGGCGAGCCAAACCAACGACTTACCCTTTGTCATATCCGTCGCCCAAAACATGGCCCATGGTCCCTACCTGGGGTTCACACACCGGATTACGCAGCTGCCAGTCCGTAGCGCGGTCAAGGAGGTCCGCGTGGGTCCCGGTGGCGGTTACGTCTGGACGTGTGGCACCTCTGGCCAGATCGAGGTTGAGCATGTCCACAACTACGGCATATATGTCTATTTGACTTCGGCCTCGCAGTGCCCGAGCGGTGGATGGGTTCGTTGGGCAAACGGTGGCGTCCAGGTCACCTTCCTTGCACCCAAGGTCTGACGGGGGTGCCCCCTATCGCCGGGTAGGGGTGCAATGGATTGCTGCTTGGATGTACCTCTATGTCGGCTTCCTCCATGTCGAATCAGGCAGACCCCATTTCGGTGGTGATCGCACAGTTCCAAGAGCTCCATAGAGAACTGCGGCTGGAGGTCGCCACCCGAGACGATAAGTCTTTGAATTGGGCCCCGTGTCCGGGTGCGAATTCGGTAGCGACGATCGTCACACACACCCTTGGTTCAGAGGCGGAAACGCTCCGAGCGGTCGCCGGAGTACCCGGCAGACGCAATCGAGATGCAGAGTTCAGAATGGGCAGTCAAAGCCAAGGTGACTTGCTTGACCAAATTCGCCAGGCGGACTCCCTCCTTGACGACCTGGCACCGACGCTCACCGACGACCGAGGCCTAGCTCCCACAGCTCTGCCGACTCTTTCGAGCGATGATCGCCGACCGGGTATGACGTGGCTAGTCGGGAATCTGGGGCACGCACGTGAGCACATGGGCCATCTCCGCCTGACGGTTCAGCTCTACGACGCTGCCTTCAAGTCCCAATCTTGACGCAAGCGCTGGACCCGACTGTCTGCCCCTATCGCCGGGATGGTAACCGCGTCACACGCTGGCGCGATCTCTAGCAAGGTGGATGGTTCAGCGGAAAGCGTCCTTCCGTGCTGAGCGTGCTGAAGCCGACCTAGGCCGGGCGCAGGAGTTGAAACAGAAATAGCCTTGACCGAGTCATGAGCTTCTTCGAGCCTTTACCACCGCCCCTGAAACCAACTCAGCTCCCTGAGCGTCGATGGTTTCCCCCAGCCTGGGATCGGCCTTCTGAGGGCACGCTGCCCGCCACATTGGCCCTCGATGCGGTGCTGCAACAAGACGATGGCATTGTCGTGGCGGTCCCGCACTTAGACGTGTTCCCGAACGGCTTCCGCATCCACCTCCTCATGCTTTTGGATCCTCATAGGTCCGCCGACTTACGAGCTCTGCATCGCGGGCCGACGATGATGCCCAGAGTTGGCGTCCGTTTCGCTGACGGCCGTGTCGGCGGTCGGAGCGCAATGCAAAGCATGCACAACCTGCCCAAGGACGAGTTGGGCGTTCCGACCCAGCCCTACGTCGGGTTCGCCGGAGGTGGAGGAGGAGGCAGCGGGTGGACACTCAGCATCTGGGTCTATCCGCTACCACCAGATGGCCCGCTGGAGATCTTCGTCGCACTTCCCTCACCCGCCACCCAAGAATTCGAGCACGGTTCTAGATGGGTCTGCAGTACGGGCCGCCGCTCAGCAAGCCAGGGTTATCTGGACGTAGACGAGCATTCTTGAGATCCCAACTCCGGCGCCTTCGCAGACCACCTCCCCCTGCCCCCGAGCGCCGGTATGGATGCGTTACAACTGCCCTACTTCGCGCGCTTGGCGAGACGAGCATGGGTAGCGCGACTAGGGATCGATGGAGATTCCCGCCGAACATCGGGCGGAATCATTCGCTCCCCCAATTGCCCCCCACCGGGACCACTCACCGAATCGAAGCCGAAAAACATGCTCTGAACTGGTGGGCCGTACAGGACTTGAACCTGTGACCCCTGCGTGTCATGCAGCTCAGCCCGTCAGGAAAGCTGAGGTGATCGCGCTTCCATTCGTGCTTGAATCGGTCGAGCCGTCACGATGACAAGGACTGCCATGGATGCTGTGGTCGCTTTCGATCCCTTCACTCTCTACGAGCAGGTCGATCCTTATCCCTTGTATGGGTGGCTTCGGGACGAAGCGCCGGTGCACCACCTCGATGAACCAGATCTGTGGGTGGTGACCCGCTACGAGCATTGCACCGAGGTCCTCCGTGACCCAACCACCTTCTCGTCGAGGCTGGGTATGCGAATGGCCTTCGGTTCGGTCTGGTCGCGCTCGGGATCTGACGAGAGATCTGAGGGCACGGAGGACCTCCGGGTCCTCATCGCAACCGATCCGCCCGACCACGTGCGGTTGCGACGCCTGCTCAGTCGTCCGTTCACCCCCCGAGAGATCGGCCGGCACGAGGACTGGATCCGGCCCCTGTGCGAAGAGCGCTTCGGCGAACTTCTCGCCATGAATGCCCGGGGTAATGCTGACTGGGTGAAGGACTTCACCTGGCCCTTCCCCGTCTTGGTGATCGGAGAACTCCTGGGGATCCCGGCCTCCATGCGCAACGACTTCAAGCGCTGGTCGGATGCTCTGCTTGGGATCTTCGTTGGTGGACCCCAGGTCGGCGACGACCGCCTGGCCAGCCTCGCTGAGATGCTCGGGTTCTTTGACGAGATCGTCGCTCGACGCCGCTCAGATCCCGACGACGACCTGATTAGCATGCTCACACACAAGGCGGGGGGCGACGAGGAGCCGCTCACCGCTGAGGAACTGGTCTGGTTCTGCGTCCTACTCTTGGTGGCGGGAAACGAGACGACTACCAACCTGCTGTCGAACGCCCTCAAAGTGTTTGCCTCCGATCCCACGGTCCTGGAACGCCTCTTCGAAGATCCAGAGCTCATCCCCGGAACTGTGGAGGAGGTGCTCCGCTACGACGCTCCGGTGCAGTCAATCCCGAGGGGGACGAGTGCTCCGATTCAGATCCACGGGACCACGATCCCCGCTGACGCAATCGTGCTCGCCTACATGGGGGCGGCAAACCGGGACGAGCGCCATTTCCCTGATCCTGACCGGTTCGACGTTCAGCGCAACCCAACCGACCATCTCGGCTTCGGCAGCGGTATCCATCTCTGCCTCGGGGCGCCCCTCGCCCGTCTCGAAGCCCGCATCGCACTCGGGCTACTCAGCCAGCGGGTGGCCAGCGTGGAACTCACAGCATCACCGGTGCCGACCGGCGGCTTGTTGCTCCGAGGATCAACGTCAATGCCGGTGCGCCTGATCGAGCGGTAGGACCGTAGGCCGCTTACGAGGCGGCGGAATTGACCTACCGCTCGGGATTGCCGGGCGGTCAAGCGGGACTTCCTTGGCTCCCAGAACTATCCCCATGGTGCCGTACGGTGGCACCCCGTTCCGGCGAACGGGGACACCCTCTGGCCCTCAGGGGCTCATTGTCCGATTGTCCGACCAATTGACCCGACGCTCCCCTTGGGCCACCTCGGCTCCCGATTTCAATCTGAAGGCTTGAGGTACCTGTAGAGCATGGGCCGTTGCCGATTTTGCCTTGGCCGGGGCCCGCCTCGATACCAAAACACCGCGGATGACAAAGTTTGAGGTTGACCTACTGCGGCCACAGGATGAGTATGAGTTGAGACGCTTTCTTCGTGTCCGGGGGGGGTTGTCATGGTTCTACGCAGGTTCCTCTTGTTCTCGACGAGCATGGCGATCGCTGGGGTCATTCTCAGCCCCGTTGGAGCGGCAGGCGCTGCAAACGCCATTCAGCGTCCGATCCTCGGTATCGCCAAAGGGACCACCACCGTAGACCTCACTACTGGGGCCGGAACCACCCTTAACAACGGCTTTCTCCTGGGCATTGGCCTATTCAATGCCAGCTCTAGTTCGACCTTTACCTACACGGGACCGAATACCTTCAGCGGGACGGGAACCGGAAGCCTGGTCACAGCGAACGGCAACGAGCTGTTCGTAACCACAGCAGTGACAGGGACGCTCAACGGATCAGCTGTAACCGCGAGAACGACCGACACGATTACGGGTGGTACGGGCCGCTTCGTCGGTGCGAGTGGTCAGATCACAATCACCGCCAGGGGTACCTCTGTACTGACGGTCGGATCTACCGAGACCTTTACGACCCTCGGGATCTGGATTGGAACGATTCACTACCCCGTCGTCAGCCTTGCCGACCTTGCCAGCTCGTCCTTCAGCGGGACGCAAACGTTCGCGCAGGTGAGTGGCTGTCCCTTCACGTACGAAACATTTAACGCGGATTACCCAGGTAGCGCGGCTGTCGGGAACGTATCGCTGCAGATTGCCGGTTGCGTCGAAGCCTTCCCTTCGGAAATGACGCCATCCCAATACATCGGCTCCTTCACTATCACTACCGCCGCCGGGACGCTTAGCGGGAGCGCTTCAGGCTCGGTCTCCCTCGACCTTCCTAATGTCGTCGAACAGATAACGCTGTCCGTAAATGCGGGGACGGGCTCTTTCACAGGAACGAACGGAAGTCTCTTGTTCTCCACGACGATGCCTTTTATCTCACAACCATCATTCGTCGGATCAGTCACCGTTCCATGACCTAATCACGGGGGTTCAAGTCCGGAGACCGCTTAACTTTGTGCGAAGCCGTGTGAACGAATCGTGGACCATTCGCCGGCTGCGGTCCGTGACTGACGGCCCTATCCCATAAGTGCCGCACGGTGTCACCCTCCCGGCGTACTGGGACATGCTTGCACGGTCTGAGAAGCGCGTGCGTTCTCAGATGAACCGACCATTTCGCGAAGGTGGCGGAGGATCGGACGTGGCATTCTGTGGTCATGAGAAGTCACCCTGGCTGCGCCGCAGCCGCTCTCGGGTGGCTTTTGGTCGTGGCCAGCTGCTCCTCTTCGCTTACGGGCGCCGCCGCTCCTCGGAGTGCAAGGTGCTCGACACCTTCGACATTTGGCACAGACGGCAGACCGAACGAGATCCACGGTACGAGTGTCCACGGACAGCTGTGGGGCCTTGCTCTTGGACCTGGGCACATTCCGCCGCGCAGCGGCGACGAATTGAAGATCGTTTGGCGGATGACCGGTACTGGCCCGTTGCATGTCTCTGTCACCGCACCCAACGGCCGGCGACAACCATTGGTCTTTGGCCCTGAAGCGCATCCGGTCAGCAGTTATCACCGTCCCGGCGACGAATGGGGAACTGGGTTTCGTTTCTCAGCTCCCGGTTGCTGGCACATCAAGTTGACTCGCAACTCCACTTCGGGCGACGTATGGCTAAACGTGCGCGCCTGAGCGTCCAGGTGGCGCCCCCTTCATGTCTTGGCGTTGGGCCAGGCGCAGTCCGAAGTCGGGACAATGCAGTTCCGCCGCAGAGCGTTCCAACAGTTCGGTAAGGGCCTCGAAGCCGATAAAGGCGGTGAGTCGATTGAGGGCCGCAGGGTCGATGCCCGCTTGTCGCAACAGCCGGGTGGGATTGCCTCCCAAGTCGCCAACAAGCTCTTGATAGCCCCGCAGGGATTGTGCTTGGACCATGGCGGCCACGGTCACCTCCGTGTCTCCAGATGTCAAAAGTTTGTCGCCAAATATCCAGAGTTGCAACCGCCGTGGGAGTAAGACTTGCCCTCATCCGTCGAGCGAGTAGGGAGGCCGTCGGATATGGGGATGATCAACGAGAGCATCACCTTTGTGAGCGGATTCGATCAGCGCTACTCGGGAGCGCCTTCCTCACCATCGACTCAGGTGCCGGCAGAAAGCTGGCATCTCGATGGGTCGTGACAAGTACTGGCAATCCCTTGCATCTGTTCCCCTGTTCTCGAACTGCACGAAGAGACAGCTCCAGGAGATTGGCACTGTGGCTACCGAGCTGGACCTTCCTGCCGGGAAGGTTCTTGCTCTTCAGGGTGAATTTGGTCGACAACTGTTCATACTCCTCCATGGGACCGTGTCAGTGACACGCGATGGACAGCACGTGGCCACAAGGACTCGTGGCGATGTCGTGGGGGAACTGTCCGTCATTTCGCATTGCCCTCGCTACGCCACTGTGGTGGCGGATACCGAACTGCACACACTGGTTCTCATTCGATCTGGCTTGGACCAACTTCTCAACGATATTCCTGGGCTGGCTAAGCGCCTGCTCTATGAGGTCTCGACACGATTGGCAACAGCAACTCTGGACGTCGACGCGCTAAAGGCCGACGGCGATCCCTTGTCTGCGACCGCCGTCGTAAGGATGCTCTGACTATCCCACTCGTGCCGTACGGGGACGCGCCCAAAGGACTGATCCCCATGCACTATCCGCGCTCGTGCCAGTTGCGCGGCGTAATTCTGGAGTGGGCGGTTGAGCCGGGATCGGTACTGTCCGCCACGGTCCGGTCCTGGCTCCCGCCTCTACTCGCTGTCCATCCAATCCGGTATGACGATCGCATGCACTTCGGCGCGCTCGCTCTCCGGAACGTTCGGAGCTTGACATTCTGAGCCGAGATCACTCACCCCAGCGGGGTTCTCTGCTGATTGCCGTAGCGGTCCTGCGCACTGCGGGCGGTTGACCATGTGGCAACGGTACGGATGCGCGTTTTGATCTGTGAAGGGCTCTGGTCAAACTTTTCGACTGCCAGGTGGTTGCAAGTTTGCTTGCGGTTGTGATTCTGTCAGGCTCGCTAGGGGTCCTTCGATGCGTCGGGTCGCCCCTCATGTAAATGATTTCCGCTCTGTTGTCTCTCCACGATTCGGGGCCGGGTATGACCATCCAGTCAGGCACAGTCGTCCCATCACGAAGCGGGGCCAGTTCGAACGATCACCCTGCCCCCGAACGAATCCTCTTTGAGTCAAGACCCCTATTTCAACGACATCCAGGCGCGACGAATTACGCCGTCGTGGAAGGACACGACGGCGTAGGATTTCTGTGGGTTCGGGAGTGACTTCGCCGAAGAGCCGGTCGCGCAGGGTGGAGAGCCGGTCACGCAGGCATGGAGTCGTCCCTGAGTGTCCTCCCGGACCCCCTATCGGGCGTCGAGAACCAGCTGTCGATAGACGGCGTTGCTCACCTGGCGCTTCAAGGACCTGACTGCTTCCTTCTTGGTCTTGCCCTCGGCGACCTTGCGTTCGAAGTAGGCCCGACCATCCGAACCGCTCTGGCGGATCTGACAGATGGCCGCCATGTGAACGGCGTGGTTGAGCTGTCGGTTTCCTCGTTGTGACAGGCGATGTATGACACGCCCACCTGAGGAGAACTCGATCGGAGCTGTGCCGTTGTAGGCGGCAAAGGTGTCGCGGTTGGCAAAGCGGCGGATGTCGCCGGCGTAGCCGATGAGCTGTGCCGCAATGATCGGGCCCACTCCGTAGAGCTCGGTGACCGACGTGCCCGATGCCTTGACCGCGACTCGGATCCGGCGGTGCGACTCTTTGGTCTGGTCGTCAAGGCGGCGGACATCATCGACGAGCTCGAGGGCGAGGTCGTAACGGACCTGCTCGGCCGGGGTGTCGGGCGTGACCTTCGCCAATAGTCGCTCGGCGTCAGAAACGTAGAGTTCCTTGGCAATTCCGCCCGGTGCGAGCTCGGCCAAGAGCGCATGGAGGCGACAGAGCACCCGAGTTCGATGACTGCCGAGGTCCCCGTTGCGTTTGGCCAGGAGTCGCAGGACCTCTGAGTGGTCGGCTGCCTCGACACTGCGCAGGTTCGAGGCACGAAAGGCCGCGATGGCAATCGAGAGGGCGTCGTTGGGATCGTTCTTGTTCGACCGCTCGCTGGCCAGCACCCGGATGCGCGAGGCCAAGGTGGCCGGCACGTCGAGGACCTCTTCGCCTCGAGCCACCAGCTGCTGGGCCAGCAGATAACCAAGACCTCCTGCGGACTCGATGGCCCAGGTGCGCTTCTCGAAGGGCTCGGCCCAAGCGACAAGTTGGTCAACCTGGCGCCTGGTCGCCCTGACCTTGACCCTCGAGATCTGGTCTTCGCTCCCGTCGATGGCCACCGCTGTGTGCGATGCCTTGTGGGGGTCGATGCCGATCACCACTTGCATGACTACCTCCTTGGTCGTGATGGAACCACGGGGGGCACTCCTGTTTGTGGACTCCGGTGCTCGATCCTCTTTTGAGCCACTCCGTGGCGAAGTCCAGGCGGGAGACTCTTCGAAAGGAAGCCAACCGGACCAGGCCGGCGGCGGGCACTTCGAGAGTGGTCCCGCCGGGACTCCTAAACGCTACGGATGAAGCTCAGCGTCTACAGGAAGTCTCAAGCAGGCACAACGGGGCAGGCCGCGGTTCATGGTGGAGGGCTAACCGGTATGCGGCACTACCGGTCAGGTCAGCGCAGACTCAGCGACATGGAATGGACGCCCCCTGAGCCTCAACTAAAGGCGGATGACCTAGCGCTCCGCCCGTTTGTGGCGAGCGATGCCCCTGCCGTTGCCGATGCCTGCCGGGACGCCGACAGTCTCCGCTTCACATTCATGAAAGATGGCCTGACGGAAGCAGAAGCCGCAGAGTTGCGCAGGCCCGGCACTTTTAGATACGAGTTCGCTCATGGTCAACCGTGCCCATCTGGCATTACCGGGTCAGCGGCGACTCAATCCGGGATCAACGAGACGAGGCGACGGTTCGGCCCCCCGCACACGAGCCTGTTTAGGGAGCTACCCGGTGGCACCGGTCCCTTGGCGCTCGCGGGCCCGCTCGCTGGCGCTGTGAGGCAACATTTCGAGGCGGTGGCCGTCCGGGTCGGATATGAACACCGAGTTACGCGGGGTGCGCTCGGACGCATCGACACCAGCCTCGGAGAGGCGGCTAACGAGCTGGTCGAGGTCATCGGCCGTCACGTTCAGCGCCATGTGGTTCATCTCCTGTCCGCCGTGGGCATCACCGGGGACCTCGAACAGGTCAAGGCCCTGCATGCCACACTGCAGAAAGCTGGCCTTCATATTGGGCGGCCCACCGGAGATGTTGCGGTCCTCGAAGCCGAGTATGTCCATATAGAAGCTCTTCGATCGCTCCATATCGGTGACGTGAAGCACCACGTGGTTAATGCCCGTCACCTGGAGCTTCGGAGCAGCCATCGGGACCCTCCCTGCCTTTGCCCAGCACTCGTAACTGATCCTATGCCGTGGCGCTCTGCGGCGATTGTCTCGGCCCTAATCGACGGCCATTTGCCTGATACCGGCCGCTCTGCCGCCATCTCCAAACGACTGCCCCCATTGTGCCTGGCTGACCGCAGCAACTATCGCGGGCAGCGGCGAGGGCAGACCACGGACCCCGCCGAGGTCCGGGGAGCGCCGAACACTTCCCAACTTCACGTGTGCTGGGATGGATCCGATCGTTCTTTGAGCATCCGCTGGCGGTCCTCGGCGCTGAAATGAGCGGGTTTTGTCGAGTCCACGAAGTCGACCAGAGCAGCGACGAATTGCTCCGGTGCCTCTATCTGAGGGAAGTGCCCAACGCCCTCAATAATCACCAGTCGGCTCCCAGGAATGGCTTGGTGTGCAGCGTGCGCATGGCTCACAGGGATGATGTCGTCCCGGTCCCCCCAGATGATCAACGTCGGCGTCGAGCAAGCCAGGTAGAGACGATCCATCGCGCTCACAGTCTGACCGCCGGGGTCGACGACAGATCTGATGGTGCGGGCGAACGCCTGACGGTTCTCCGCCTCTGCCAGCGACGCGTAGGCGCTCCACATCTCGGTGATCCGACCCAGGCGGATGCCGCGGTCGTTGATCGATCGCAACAGGCTGTCTCCCCAGTCGCGAACGAATCCCGGGAAGATCAAGGGCATCAAGTACTCGCTCCCCGGCAGCGTCATAAATCGAAGGATCCAGTTCACTTCTCGCCCGAGACCGCCGCTGTCCACGAGCACGAGACGATCGCAAATCTCTGGATGCTGGTAAGCGAGCTGCATGGCCACCCCGCCGCCAAACGACTGGCCGACTACGGATGCCCGGTCGATGTCGAGGACTTCGAGAAGATCACGGATCCAACTGGCGAATGCACCGAGCGAGTAATCCCCGACGGGCTTTTCGGACAGACCATGACCCATGAGGTCCGGCGCGATCACGGTGAAGCGATCCGTCAGGAGGGGGATCACGTCCCGCCAGGTTCGAGAACTACCGGCGATGCCGTGGAGAAGCAGGAGTGCGGGCCCCTTGCCCTCCATGAGGTACGCCATGTCGTGACCGTGGATCGAGATGTGTTGGACTTGGCCTTCCATGAGGACATCATCTCCCAACGGGGCGAGGAGAGTTACCGGAACAGAACCACTCCACGCATGTCTCTAAACATGTTGCACGTGTGCTCCAGCCGATGGATCTTGGATTGGGGTAGCTGTAGAGCTTGAGGCCGCACCGGTTAAGTGTGCACCTACGAGGACATCAGCCCAACGCACGAGGCCCACTCCCCCACTCCCCCGCTGTTTGATCGTGGGCTCGGTTCCGGACGGGGTGGCTGAGGCGCCACACCCCGAGTGGGCCCCACGTTTGGAGCTTCCCTTCACACTCGAAGTCGCCGCTGCATAGCCCCCTAACGGCACGACTGGGGCACCCCTTGGTACGTTGATCGACAACGCCAGTCCTCTCAGCTTTCCCTCAGGATTGGGCGTGGCGAAATTCGGTCTCGTTCGGCCATCGCATTGGCCTCCGCCTTTTGGCGGACGGAATCCACTTCAGGAGGGCTCGCGATCGCCGCGGATGAGCGGTACGGTCGGCGCATGAAGCAGCACGTGCGCTTCTGCAAAGCCACGGACGGCTTGCGTCTGGCGTACGCCGTGCATGGGACCGGCCCGCCCATGGTCAGGGTCGCGACCTGGCTCAGTCATCTCGAGCTCGACTGGGAGAGCCCGGTGTGGCGCCACTGGGTTCAGCGGCTCGGCGAGCGGCACATGCTCGTCCGGTACGACGAGCGAGGCTGCGGGCTCTCGGACACCAACATCGGCGATCCCTCGGTCGACGCGTGGGTGGGCGATCTCGAAGCGGTCGTCGACGCGGTGGGCCTCCAGCGATTCGCGCTGCTCGGCGTGTCCCAGGGAGCAGCGATCGCCGTCGCGTACTCGGCTAAGCACCCGGACCGCGTCTCCGACCTCGTCCTTTACGGCGGGTATGCGCGAGGACGACGGTTCCGCGGGCAGGACGAGGAAGAAGACGCCATCGTCGCCGCGATCCGCGCTGGCTGGAAGGTGCCGAATCCGGCCTTCCGCAGAGTGTTCGGCGCGCTTTTTCTCCCGGACGGTACGCCTGAGCAAATGGACTGGTATGAGGACCTGCTCTGGCGCACCACAACTGCTGAGGCCGCGACCGGGCTATACCAGGCGCGTGGCGGCTTGAACGTTTGCGATCAGGCGGAACGGATACGTGCGCGCACGCTCGTCATGCACGCGCGAGACGATCGAGTGGTCCCCGTCGAAGAGGGCAGGCTGCTGGCCACCCTGATTCCGGACGCGCACTTCGTCCTGCTGGAGTCCGCCAATCACATCCTGCTCGAGCACGAGCCGGCATGGGACGCGCTCCTCTCTGAGATCGAGGCGTTTCTTGGAACGGACACCAAGCCCGGTCCTCCGGTCGCTGTCGTCGACCTCAGCGCACGCGAGCTCGAGGTGCTCGAGCTCGTGTCGCAGGGCCTCACGAACGAGGTGATTGCAGACCGCCTGTGCCTGAGCGTGCGAACTGTCGAACGACACTTGACGAACGTCTACGTCAAACTGGGCGTCTCCGGGAAAGCTGGCCGCGCTGCGGCCGCCTCCTTGTTCGTCCAGGGACACGAACCGCGGCGATTCTCCTCCCGCTAGCCCAATCCCAGCTGCGTGCAGGCCGCCACACGCGGTGCGGCGATTTGCGTGTTGGCACTGATGTCGTGGCGACCACCCGACCCTTAGCGTTTCTCTCACTCAGCATTCGACACGGGGAGGACGACATGAATCGCCATTCGACACTGGACCGGGCGTCGCGCCCGATGCCGACCACCACGCACGAGATCCTCGGCGGCGGCGGGGTCGCGCTTCACGTGCGAGAGTGGGGCAACCCCGGCGGACCTGTCCTGTTGTTCATCCACGGCTGGTCGCAGAGTGATCTGTGCTGGCTGAACCAGGTACGCGGTGATCTCACCGGCACATTCCACATCGTCACGTTCGACCTTCGCGGGCACGGCCTGTCGGAAAAGCCCCCCGGACCGGAACAATATGCCGATGGACAACGGTGGGCCGATGACGTGGCCTCGGTTATCGATCAGACAGGGATCGAGAAGCCCATCCTCGTGGCGTGGTCGTACGGCGGGTACATCGTCGCAGACTACCTTCGAGCCTACGGAGACACCCGGATCGGCGGCATCAACCTGGTGGGAGCGGCAGTACTGCTCAGGCCTCCGGCATTCGACCACATCGGCCCGGGCATGCTCGAGAACGTGCAGGGGATGTGTGGTCTGGATCTGGCCGCGAACATCGCTGCAACCCGGCGATTTCTGCGCGCCTGCACCTCCAGGCCGCTCGGCGACGATGAGATGGCCGCCGCTCTTGGGTGGAACATGGTCGTGCCCTCCGCGGTCCGCGGCGCGCTGCTCTCGCGCGAGCTCGATGGGAGCGACAGCCTCGCGAGTGTCTCGGTCCCCGTTCTCGTCACGCACGGGCGGGACGACACGATCGTGCTGCCTTCGATGGCCGAACACACGCTCACCATCTGCCCGGCCGCGACCGCGTCGTGGTACGACGGCGTCGGTCACATGCCGTTCTGGGAGCTGCCGGATCGCTTCGACCACGAACTCGCCAGCCTGGCACGCAACGCGGGCTTATGAACTTCCCGGGTCCCGGAACCTTCGGGACTATCCCGTACGCCGGTTATGGGATGGCCACACCAGGCGGGATAGCTTTTGGATCGTGGCCTGCTACGACGATGGCGTTTTGTACGTCAACTTTGACAAGCGGCAGGTGGCAGTAAACGGCAAGATAGTCAACTTAAGGCGAAGGTACTACGACGTGCTCACTGTCCTGATCAGCCACCGAGGCCAAGCACTTAGCCCGGAACAGCTGATCGATTTGGCCGCCTGGGACGACCGGAGTTGGGTGGCTCGCGACCGGATGAAGTACGCCCTGGCTCGCCTTAAGCACGACCTCGGCTGGACTGAGCCAAACGGTCCGATCGAGACGATCCGAGGGGTGGATACCGATACCGCTCGCCGAGCGAGTAGACGAACCCCACAGGGAACTGCCCCATATCGTCTGGACGGTGGGGCAGTTCGGCACCTTCGGACTCTAGGGTCATCCCGATGGTTGGCCGGAACGGCTGCGCTGGTCAATCCTGCGAGCGGTATCGGTAGCTCTGCCCCGGCAACACCGTTTCGATTGGCAACACCGTTTCGATTGGACAGCCCTGAGCGTTGCGCCACAGCTTCCCGCAAAGCCGCCGCACTGCTGTCCTCACCCGGATTGCCAACTCCTCGCGATCCATGCCCTTGGGGTCGATTCCACCTGACTGGATCAGTTGTTCGTAGGTGAGCACCTGGCCTAGATGCCGCACCAGTGCAACCAGAACGCCGTACTCCCCTGGGGTCAGGTGAATAGCCTTCTCGTCGACACGGACCTTCTGTCGGTCGAAGTCGACGTGCAGGCTGCCGTCGTCGAAGGTGCTCATGGGTCCAACACCGCCACAGACTGATTCTCGCACGCCACCCCCAACGAGGTGTCCCCTATCGCCGGACCGAGGGCGTACCTCCGCCGGTGGACCGAACACGCGAACCAGTGTGAGCGGGACAGAGGTTCGACAAGACAGATCTCTGGGAGTCCGTGCGCCTAGCCCGAAATGCTGCATCGTGGCACCCCCGAAGCTCGTTCAGTTGGCCAAAGCCGCGGCCCCAGAAACTTGCGGAGCAGCAAACCCGGAAGCTGTAACGGGTACCGTTGACGAGTGCCCGACAGCGAACTGGATTTTTCTGATTTGTCTGCCCTGTTCATCAATACGACCTTGACGCGGTCGCCTGGAGTGAGCCATACCCAGCTACTGGTGGATGCCAGCGCGACGATCATGGCCACACACGGTGTCCGGGTCGACCAATTCCGGGCGGTCGACCATCCGATCGCTACGGGGACATATCCGGACATGCGTGAACACGGTTGGGCGACCGACGCATGGCCTGAGTTGTTCGAGCGAGTGTTGAGTGCCGACATCCTGGTCATCGCCGGCCCAATCTGGCTCGGCGACAACAGCAGTGAGACGAAGAAGATCATCGAGAGGCTGTACGCCCACTCTGGTGAGCTGAACGACCGAGGCCAATGGCTGTATTACGGCAAGGTAGGAGGCTGTTTGATCACCGGCAACGAGGACGGCATTAAACACTGCGCTTCCAACGTCCTCTACAGCTTGCAACACATCGGCTATGCCATTCCCCCGCAGGCCGATGCTGGGTGGATAGGTGAAGCTGGCCCCGGCCCCAGCTACGGTGACCGCCTGCCTGACGGCACTCGCATCGGCCTTGAAAACGAGTTCACCCAGCGCAACACCACTTTCTTGACCTGGAATATGCTCCACCTGGCTCGGCTTCTCAAGAGTGTGGGCGGGTTTCCCAGCCACGGCAATCAGCGCGAACAATGGGACGCCGGTGTCCGGTTCGACTTTCCCAACCCCGAATATCGCTCCTAATCGACACCGCAGATCGAAGTAAAAGCGACGTCCGGGTCAGCGAGAGCTGATTGTCATCGAGAAGAGGTAGTAGCTCAGATCTGACCGTCGTGCGATGTGCAGCACCCAGTCAGCCTGCGCCCGATTGCCGGGACTGGGTGCCACCGTCCGGCACTTTCGGGGGCACCCTCTGCAACCTCTCGCCCAACGCGGTTCGCCTGGTTGTCCTCCAGGACCTGATGCACATGCACCTGCTGTGCCACACTGCTGAGCAGGCATGAATCACCGAGCGTGGAGCGCGACGATCGGCCTGGTATTCATGGGTACCGTGACGGTGCTCCTCAGCGGATGCTCAATGACTCGCACCAGCTCGCCACAGATCGCCCTCTTCGGCGACTCCCTGTCTTGGGAGGCCCAGCCCTACTACGACGAGCTGGCCCATGACGCCGGGGACGTGCCGCACACCTATGACACGTTCGGCGGAACCGCGATCTGCGACTGGCTGACGAAGATGACCGATGTGGAGGCGCAGTACCACCCCAAGGCAGTCGAGCTGGAGTTCAGCGGGAACAACCTCACCCCATGCATGGAAGGCTACGAGCTCTACAGCCCCGGGTACTACGAGAAGTACCGGGCCGACACGATGAGTGCCATCCGGATCTTCACTGCTGGCAGAGCCCATGTCTTCTTGATTGGAGCGCCGATTACCCGGGCCCAGCAGACGGTCCCGGACTGGCAGAAGCTCAACATGCAGTACGAGGAGATCGCTGCGGCCGACCCGGCGCACGTCACCTACGTCGACGCCGGCACTGCCGTAGAGCTACCGGGGCACACCTACACCGACACCCTCCCGTGCCTGGAGCACGAGTCGTGCACCGGACCAATGGTCGACGGAGTGCATTCCAACACGGTCCGCTCGACCGATGGCACGCACTTCTGCCCGTCCGAGACGGGCAACGACTCGGGGGTGATCGGCGGGTGTTTGGTCTACTCGTCCGGCGCCTACCGGTATGCCCAGGCGATGGTCAACGCGCTGACAGCGGCCCAGCGGGGCGGCTTTCGGCGGTCGCTCCTGCCACACGCCGGGGGTAGACCGCCCCCGCTCGCGGCCCTGCCCCTGTGGTGGCAGAGGGTCGGGCCGGCCGCCCCACCTCCTGTGTCCGCGCTGCAGACACAGGGCCCCGCGTGTGGCGACATCGAGGAGAGGTCGCAGCGTTGCGTGTGATACCGAGGAGCCGGCGGCAATCATTTGCTCCAGCAACTGCTCCAGTAGCGGGACTACTCACCGAATCGAAGCCGAAAAACATGCTCTGAACTGGTGGGCCGTACAGGACTTGAACCTGTGACCCCTTGCGTGTCATGCAAGTGCGCTACCAGACTGCGCCAACGGCCCGTTGTCAGCAGACCTTACCACCGGGTCAAATCGTGCCTGGGCTGCGCCCCGGACGAAATGGGCGCAGCGTGCCTAAAATTGCGAACGTGACCTCACTCGAGCGCGTGCCTTCCACGAATCCCCTGCCCGACCTCGAACTCCACCTGACAAGGATCGCCGAAGAGGGCTACACGATTCTCCCGAACGCCATCGAGCCGGAGCTCGTGGACGAGATCGACGAGGCGCTTCTCAAGTTGGAGCACGACCTGGGCACAGTTCCGGCCAACAACCTCTTCGAGGGAGCCCGCACCCTACGGGTCTACAACCTGCTCGTCCACGGTGCGACCTTCGAGAAGATCCCCGTCCACCCGAACGTGCTTCCCGTGGTGGAGGCGGTGCTCGATCCCGGCCTCTTGATCTCGTCGCTCTCCTCAATCGCAATCGGGCCGGACGAACAGGCCCAGCCGATCCACGCCGACGACCAACTCATCCCCCTGACCCGCCCGCATGTCCCGATCATTTGCAACACCATGTGGGCCATCACCGACTTCACAGAGGAAAACGGGGCCACTCGCGTCATTCCGGGGAGCCATCTGCGCGACGAGCCCCCGAACCCGCTGGAGGTCTACGACACCACTCCCGCAGAAATGCCCAAGGGAAGCGTTCTGGTCTGGGTCGGGAGTCTCTGGCACGGGGGCGGCGCCAACCACACGGACAGCCGTCGGGTGGGCATCGCCATGAACTACTGCGCCGGTTACATCCGTCAGCAGGAGAATCAGCAGCTGGGGATTCCGCCTTCTCTGGTCAAGTCGTTCCCGCGTCGCCTACAGGAGCTCATCGGGTATTCGGTCTACAACGGCCTCGTCGGCCACATCGACAAGCAGAATCCGGCCAAGGTCGTTCTCGCCGAGAACGAAGGCGTTGACATGGTCTGGGATCTGCTCAAGCTCTGAACTCCCCTCTTCCCTGCCGGCGAGCACCGCACCCCGCTACGATCGCCCGGCGTCCGCCAGGCGAATCGACAGACAAGGGGAGTCGATGGCTCAGGTCAACACTGTGCGAGGTCCGGTCGACGGAAGCCTGATCGGGCGCACGTTGATGCATGAGCACATCTTCGTGCTGAGCCCGGAGATCGAAAAGACCGCTGACGAATGGGACGAAGCGGCCCAACAGGAGCGCGCCGTGACGAAACTACGCGAATTGAAGGAGCGCGGCATCGACACCCTGGTGGACCTCACCGTGGTGGGACTGGGCCGTTACATCCCTCGGGTGGCTGCCATCGCCGAGCAGGTTCCAGAGATCAACGTCGTCGTGGCGACCGGTGTGTACACCTACAACGAGGTCCCCTTGTTCTTCCACTTTCAGGGTCCGGGCACCATTCTGGGCGGGCCAGAACCGATGGTGGACATGTTCGTCCGCGAGATACGCGAAGGGATCGGCGACACCAGGGTGCGGGCTGGCATCCTGAAGTGCGCGTCGGACCGTCCCGGCATCACCCCCGGGGTCGAGCGTGTCCTCCGAGCCGTGGCGCAGGCCCACCGGGTCACCGGAGTCCCCATCACGACGCACACGCCGACGCCCCCGGAGCCGTGGGGACTCGAACAGCAGCGCATCTTCGAGGATGAGGGTGTGGACCTGAACCGCGTTGTCATCGGCCACAGTGGCGGCACGGTCAACACCGATTACCACCTGAGCCTCATCGACAACGGCTCGTACCTCGGCTTCGACCACTTCGGCCTGCCCGGCATCACGCTTGAGGAACGCGTCGATGCGGTGGCGCGCCTCTGTGCCCGAGGCTACGCCGAACGGATCGTTCTCTCGCACGACGCCATGTGCTTTGTCGACTGGTTTCCCCGATCCGTAATGGACGCCTCGAGCAATTGGCGCTGGACCTATATCTCCGACGAGGTTCTCCCGGCCATGCGGCTCCGCGGCATCAGCGACGCCGACATCACCACCATGCTGGTCGACAACCCGCGCAGGGTTCTGGAAGGAGGCGCACCGTACTGATGCACGGACCGGCTGCACGGTCATGACACTGCTCCAACCGGAGCTGGTGGCCCGGATGGCTTCCACCTTCCCCGATGCGGTGGCGTGGCGGAACCTGGCCGACGGCGGCGCGCTCACGCTGGGCGAGTGGCACCGCCGTTCCAATCGACTGGCCAGGGGTCTCCAGGCACTCGGACTCGACCGACGCGAACGCGTCGGCCTGCTGATCGGCAACGAGGAGCCACTGGAATGGCTGGTCTCCTACCTCGCCATCCACAAGGTCGGCGCTGTGGCGGTGCCGCTGCTGGCTCGGCTCGGCCCGGCCGAGCTGGCCCACATTCTGGAGGACGCAGATGCGTCGGTGGCATTGTGCAGCGAGGTCGTTCCCGAAGTCCGGGCTGCCGTCGGTCGCGTGGTGTGCACGGGTGCAGGCGGTGACCTGCGATGGGACGATCTCCTCGCTCCAGACGACGGGGACCTGAAGCCGGCTTTCGGCCCAGAGGACGTGGCCGACATCATGTACACCTCGGGAACGACCGGCCGGCCGAAGGGCGTCGTCGTACGGCACGCGGGCCTCTCGACAACCGAGCGGGTACCTTCGTCCTGGCTGGGCCTCGGCTTCCTCACCTCGTCCCCATTTGCCACGACCAGCGGGTCGCTTCTCGTCTCCGGCCCCTTGCGGGGCGGGTTGAGCGGATGGATGCTACCGCACTTCAGTGCCGAGGCCTGGATCGACTGCGTGGAGCGGGACCGTCCCCTCTCGGCCTTCCTGGTGCCGGCCATGGTGGAGCTCATTGTCGGCTCCCGTCGCTTCGCGACGGCCGATCTCTCGAGCCTGGCGGTCGTCACCGTGGGCAGCGCGCCCATCGCGGCGGCCACGCTGCGCCGCTTCGGGGCCGGGCTGCCCTCGGGCGAGGTCCTCTGCGGCTACGGGATGACCGAGTTCGGCGCCGTGACCGCCATGCCGATGGGTGACGGTGGCCGGCACTCCGGATCAGTCGGGCTCCCGCTGCCCGGAGTCGAAGTCCGGATCGTCGGCCCTGGTGGCGTGCCGCTCTCGACCGGGGAAATTGGCGAGGTGGCCATCGGTGGGACACGTCCGCCGCGCGCCTACCTCAACGATGACGCACGCGCCGACGACCGCTGGATGGACGGCTGGCTGTACAGCGGGGACCTCGGGTACCTCGACGTCGACGACCACCTCTGGATCGTGGGGCGCCAGAAGGAGATCATCATCCGCGGCGGTCACAACGTGGTGCCCGGCGAGGTCGAGGCCGCCCTCTTCGAGCATCCGGCGGTGCTCGAGGCGGCCGTGACCGGCGTGGCTCACCCGATCCTCGGTGAGGACGTGGCGGCATGGGTCGTGCTGCGTGCTGCGACGCCCCCCGACGAGCTGCGCTCATTCCTTCTGGCCCGATTGGCGGACTACAAGGTGCCGCGCCGGATTACCGTTGTCGAGGCGCTCCCCCGCAACGAGAGCGGCAAGGTCGTCAAGTCCCGCCTCGAGTCTGGAGTGGACCCCGAGTGACATCGAGTTTCAGCACGCTGACCGTCGAGGAGATCGGGCGCGTGCGACGCCTGACGCTCAACCGCCCGGAGCAGCACAATCCCCTCACGCCCCGCTGCGTCCGCGAGCTCCTGGCCGCCGTGGCGGAGGCGGAAGCCGACGCAGCCGTGAGCGTCATCATCATCCGGAGCACCGGACGATCCTTCTCATCGGGGTACGGCTTCATCGCCGAGGACACGGATCCGGGCGATTTCCCACAACACGACGCGATCGAGGGTGACGTGACCGCGATGCTGGCGCTCGGGGACGGCTGGGCACGGATCTGGGACTGCGCGCTCCCCGTCATCGCGCAGGTACAGGGGAATTGCCTGGCCGGCGGGACCGATCTAGCACTGCACTGCGATCTCGTCGTGGCCGCCGACGACGCCAAGATCGGCTTCCCTCCCGTGCGCTCCATGGGCGTGCCGCCCACCAACATGTGGCTCTACCACCTGGGTCCGCAATGGACGAAGAGACTGCTGCTCACGGGCGACACGATCACGGGACTCCAGGCCCAAGAAATCGGGCTGATCGTTGCAACGGCGCCGTCCGACGCCTTGGACAGTGTGGTCCTCGAACTCGCCGAGCGGATGGCACTGATCGGCCGCGATCTCCTGGTGGCGAACAAGAGGGTTGTCAACATGGGCGTCGAGCTGATGGGGCGCTCCCAGCTGCAGCGGTTCGCCGCGCTGAATGACGCCATCGGTCACAGGGCGCCCGAGGCCAAGGCGTTCTCGAAGCAGATCGCCGAGGTGGGACTGCGTCGGGCCATCAAGAACCGGGATGCTGCCTTCGACTCGCCGCGTCGGGAGCCAGACGACGCTCGCTAGACGTCGGTCACCGACGTCTCGGTAATACCCAGAGCCCGCAGCGTCCGCCCAAGCCCGAGGAAGGCGGACAGGCAGACGGTCAGGTCGAAAATCTCGGGATCGGTGAAGGATCCCCGTAGTCGGTCGACGAACTCGTCATCGATGCTCGCGTGGTTGATGGCGAAGCGTTCGGCGTACTCGACCGCAAGGCGTTCCTGGTCGCTCAGGCCGGCTTCGTCGGGAGTACCGACCGCGCAGTAGAACTCCTCGTCGAGACCGTGGGCCCTGACGGTATCGGCCCGGAAGCCGAGGCAGACCGTGCACTCGTTGAGCTGGGCGATCCTCATTCTTGCCGCTTCACGGACGCGCGTTGGCAAAATGCTCTTGTTGTACGCCGCGTGCACGAAGCGGGTCGCAGCCGCGCCCAGCTCCGGCTGCAGCGACCAGATCTGCACGGCGTCACCGCCGTCACCAGCGGGGATATCGAGTCGGGCCATGGCGCGACTTTATGTCAGTATTCGTACGACGCGTGCAGTGGATCCGGGCGGACGGAACCCCGGGGAATGGAAAGCAGATGGCGCTCACTCGCTACATCCTCGACTCGTTTCGCTCGTGCGTCTGGGTCAGTGGCCGCTCCAGCCTCCACCCGATCAACACCGAGACACGGGGAATCACCGGTTGGTTCGAAGCCGCGGCGCGGGAGGACGGATCGCTCGACCTGGACCAGCCAGTATTCGGCGCACTCGAGTTGGCCGTAGAACGCCTTACGTCGGGAAACCAGCTGTACGACCGCGAGCTGCGACGACGCATCGACGCGCGGCGCTATCCCACCATCTCCGGCCGGCTCATCCACATAGCCCTGGAGGGTGCGCACCCCGCGTACATGGTCACGGGCGAGATTTCGTTCCACGGCAAGACGCGCACGTTCGAGCACGGCATGCAGATCGAGCTCAGCGGCGAGGACATTGCACTGACGGGCGAGGACGTGTTCGACATCCGCGAGTTCGGCATGAAGCCGCCGAGCATGTTGATGGTCCGCGTCTATCCCGAGATCACCGTGCGGGTGGAACTGCACGGTACACGCGAGGCGTAAGCGTCAACGACCGGCGCCACGCACGGAATCTTCGTGCGTCGTTTTGACCCTTTTGGCAGTGGGTATTGCCGAGTTACTCGCATCTTGGTTGCGACGTCACGCAAGGGAGCCACAATGGGGGTCATACTTCTCGTTCTGCTTCTGGCGCTGGTGCTGGGGGGCTCGGATTCGCCGTCCACCTGCTCTGGATCGTCGCGGCAATCGTCTTGGTCTTCTGGCTCGTCGGGTTCGCTCTCGGACGGGGCCAGACGGAAGGTGCCAACGGGTGGTACCGCTGGTAACCGAGACCCCATCATGGTTCGCCTGGTCGCCGGCCCCGCGACCAGATCTCCCGCGGGAGAACCGATCACCGCTCCACGCCAACAGGGACTGGCTTAGAGTCGTGGTGCCGACACCCGACAAAGGGGACGATCATGGCCGATCATGACGTGCGTCCGACGACCACAGACGCCGGGATCCCGGTAGCCAGCGACGAGCATTCGCTCACCGTCGGTCCGGATGGGCCCATCCTGCTGCAGGACCACTACCTCATCGAACAGATGGCGAACTTCAACCGGGAGCGGATCCCGGAACGCCAGCCCCACGCCAAAGGGGGCGGAGCGTTCGGATCCTTCGAAGTCACGGCGGACGTTGGCCAGTTCACCAAGGCGGCCGTCTTCCAGCCCGGCACGAAGACGGACACGCTGATTCGCTTCTCGACGGTGGCCGGTGAACGTGGGAGCCCCGATACCTGGCGCGACCCGCGAGGGTTCGCGTTGAAGTTCTACACGTCCGAAGGCAACTACGACATGGTCGGGAACAACACACCGGTGTTTTTCCTCCGCGACCCGATGAAGTTCCAACACTTCATCAGATCGCAGAAACGGCGAGCTGACTCCGACCTCCGCGACCACGACATGCAGTGGGACTTCTGGAGCCTTTCACCGGAATCGGCCCACCAGGTCACGATCCTGATGGGCGATCGCGGTATTCCGAAGTCGTGGCGCCACATGAACGGCTACTCCAGCCACACGTACATGTGGGTCAACGCCAACAGCGAGCGCTTCTGGGTGAAGTACCACTTCAAGACGGATCAGGGCATCGAATTCCTGACCCAGGAGGAGGCCGACCGGATCGCCGGGGAAGACGGCGATTACCACCGGCGTGATCTGTTCGACGCGATCCGGCGGGGGGAATATCCAAGTTGGACGCTGCTGGCGCAGATCATGCCGTTCGAGGAAGCCAGGGTGTACCGCTTCAACCCATTCGACCTCACCAAGGTCTGGCCCCACGGCGACTACCCGCTCCACGAGGTCGGACGGTTGACCCTCGACCGCAACCCCACGGATTTTCACTCGGAGATCGAGCAGGCTGCCTTCGAACCGAACAATCTCGTCCCTGGAATCGGTGTCAGCCCGGACAAGATGCTGCTGGCCCGTGTCTTCTCCTACGCCGACGCGCACCGTGCCCGCATGGGTGTCAACTACAAGCAGATCCCGGTGAACGCGCCAAAGGCTCCCGTGCACAGCTACAGCAAGGACGGAGCCATGCGGATAGAGAAGGTTTCCGACCCCGTCTACGCCCCCAATTCAAAGGGTGGCCCAGCGGCCGATGCGGAACGTTACCCCTACGTCGAGCGATGGGATGCCGACGGAGAGTTCGTGCACGCCGCCTACACGCTGCGCCGCGATGACGACGACTGGGGCCAGGCCGGCACTCTCGTGCGGGAAGTCATGGACGACGCCCAGCGTGATCGGCTCGTTTCAAACGTCGTGGGGCACCTCAGCGACGGGGTGAGCCCGCCGGTCCTGGAGCGTGCGCTCGGCTACTGGCGCAGTATCGACAAGGAGATCGGCGACCGGATCGCGGGCGGCGTCGGACTCCCCTAGCTCCTCGCAACCGCTGGCCTCAGGACTCCTCTGGCTCCGTGGCAGGCGGGAGGATCCAATGCAGATGGTGCTCGGCCTCGAAGTAGCGGACCCATATGTCTTCGACGTCTTCGACGTGCTTGGTACTGAGGTAGGCCTCCCGGGCCCATTTCTGCATCTCGGCGATGCGGAGGGCGGCTCGCTGCAACTCGTCGGCCGACAGCGCCTTGAATTCCTGATGACCCGACATGACGTCCTGACCTCCAGCGCGATCTGACTCGGGGCGGCAACGAGCATCCGAATCGGAAAGGTTGATGAACGCGCTTTGCCTGTCAGGATGTTACCGGACATCGTGCGGGCCTCTCAAAGACACCTCAGGTTCGAGCGCACACTGCGATCGCCGCCAATCCGTGTGGCGACACTCGCTCGCGTGGCGGGGCCCTCGTTCAGTGTGAACCCGTTTCGGACACGAGTGTTGGGCGGATCAGCTCACCTGCATGGTGGGCCAGCTCCACCAGTGCAGCGATTGTTTCGCTGACCGTCCCGTTCTCGCTGGGCCGGAGGTGCTCACCGAAGTCACCGATCCCGCGCAGCCCGGGTGGCAGCTCTATCTGGATGCCTTTGGCCGAGGGCAGATTGGCCGGGTTGTCAGGATGGAATCCGAGCCGCACTCGCTCATCCGCAACGTGGAACCCGGCAAAGCGTTCATCGAACAGCCGACGTGCGAACTCCAACAAGTCCGCATTTCGACCACCCACGATGATCCCTCGAAGCGGCCCGGTCTGAGCCCCCTGAAGAGCAGGTCCGTAGGCCTCGATCATGAGTCCCCGCTCAGGATCAACCCACAGCGAAAATCCTTCGCGTCCGAACCCATGGACCGAAATCGCGATCTCGACATGCTGCAAGAACCTTCGGAGACCTTCCGAGTGATCAGGGTCGTGCAGACGGGAGGTCAGATGGACTCGTAGCCCACTGGGCTGGACAATGGCGTAGTAGGAAGCCCCAGATTGCTCGGCGGCCCGACGTGCGAGGTGGTCCGTGCCTCGATCCTGTGATCCGCCATGCAACGCCATGAACCCAACGGCGGAGCGCAGGACGCACTCCTCCTTGACCCCGGGCAGGCTCAGGAGATCGGCAAGGTCGATCTTGCCAGTTTGGCACGAACGAGTCGGTCGCCCTCGCGTGGAGAGTGCCCGCGTCGCCGATGGGAAGTGGGAAATCCCCTAGGCGCAGGCTGCCGGCAGCACAACCGGAGCAACCGGCCACATGTAGTCACGCGGATCGATAGGGATCATCCCCTCTGCGAGTCGCCAGGAGTCGTAGCTCTCCGTCCACTCCCGGTGCCAGTCCATCTGGTCGAAGTGGAGTCGCGTGAGGTCGCAGTCCCACAACGCGTCGTAGCTCATGGCAAGGGCGAACAACACCTCGATGGAGGCTGTTGCGTCCGCTGCGGCATCGTGGGCGTTGCCAATCTCGATCCCGTAGTGCGCGCACAGGTCGCTCAGCGTGCGCCTGCCCTTGCGGTCGGGGTCAAAATGGCGGTCGATCACCATGGCATCCAGCACGGGTCCGGACCACCCCCGCTCGACCGGGCCCGAACCGAACAAGTTCCGGGCCTGTGTCTCGAGGATCGTCAGGTCGTAGTCCAGCTTCATGCCCGCCAGCGGGACACCACGGGCCGAGGCCGCCACGACCGCATCCGAGACGAGGGAGATCGCCGCACAGAGCGGCATGCCTTCATCCCGCGCCTGCTCCGTGGAAATGCCGTGCACAGCGGTCGCCTCGGCCGGAACCTCACGACCCGGGTCGATGATTCCGGACCAGCTCCTGACGACCACCCCCTCCACAACGGAGACCAGGGCATAGGACACCGGGACGTCGTTGAAACGGTCTATTCCCGTCGTCTCGAAATCGAGCCCCAGCACCTCTCCCGTTGGCCATCCACCCACGACGCTGAGCATGCCAGCGCGTAGCGACATGGCCGCGGATGCCCCCCAGGACGAGGACCGTCCCGGCCCGACCCCGGCTGACCCCGTCGCATCGCGGTCCCCGTTGCTACGGTCCACTCGATGACCGGCCCCGTCCGTCCCCGCCTGCGTCGTGGGCTCGTCGTCACGGTGGGGTTGCTGTCCGTGCTCGGCGCGCTGGCAACTTCGGCGACCTCCAGCCCACCGCTTCCGGCCGCGGCGGACCAACCGCCCCCGACCGCCGACGCCAATCCGGCGGCACTCGTCCATCCGCTCGACGGCACGGCGACCGGACCGGTCAGTCCGGGAACCGTGGCCCAGTTCCCCGGGGCCGACGTCCCCTTTGGCATGCTGCAGTGGAGCCCTGACACCAGCCCGAATGCCGCGCAGGCCGGCGGCGGCTACGCCTACGACGACTCCATGCTCAACGGTTTCAGCCTGACCCATCTGAGCGGAACGGGGTGCCCGTCGTACCAGGACGTCCCGATCCTTCCCACCGAGGGCCCTCTCACCTCACCCGCCACCACGGTCGCCGGCTTCTCCCACCGACTGGAGAAGGCATCGCCGGGCCGTTACCAGGTCGTCCTGGAAGGCCAGGCGCCCATCGCCGTGACGCTCGCCGTCACGACGCGGTCGGGCATCTCGAGTTTCGACTTTCCCACCGGAACCCAGTCCAACGTGCTCTTCAAGGTGGCGGGCAGCGTCAACCCGGTCACGGCGTCGAGTGTCCGCATCGTCGGCCATGACGAGGTCGAGGGTCAGGTGACGAGCGGGCAATTCTGCGGGACCGGCACTAGCTACACCCTGCATTTCGTGGCGCGGTTCGACCGTCCGTTCTTGTCGGCGGGGACGTGGGACGACGCCGGATCCTCCCTTAGCGGCGCATGTACCGGCACCTCCTGTGGCTCCTTCGTCACCTTCGACACGACCAAGGAACGACAGGTCCTCATGAAGGTCGGCATCTCGTTCGTGAGCACCCGGGACGCCCAGCAGAATCTCCGGGCGGAGGATCCGGGCTGGTCGGTGCGACGGGTCGCAGCACAGGCACAGGATCGCTGGAACGCCCTTCTGGGGCGGATCGCGGTCAGGGGCGGTACCGCCGCCGAACAGCACACCTTCTATACGGCGCTCTATCACTCCCTCCTCTTCCCGAACGTGGTCTCCGATGTGTCCGGCCGATACGACGGAAGTGACGGAAAGGTCCACGCCGCCGGCCGACGCGAGGAGTACGCCAACTTCTCCGAGTGGGACATCTACCGTAGCGAGATACAACTCGAGTCCGTAGTCGCCCCCCGAGCCGTGGGCGACATGGTCCAGTCCCTCGTCGACGACGCGCACCAGACCGGCTGGCTGCCCAAATGGGCGATTGTCGGGGGCGACGAGTCACAGATGAACGGTGACTCGGCCGATCCAATCATCGCCGATGCCCTCGCCATGGGTGTCCGCAACTTCGATGTCGCATCGGCGCTCAAGTACATGGTCAAGGGTGCGACCCAGAGCGAGACTGGCCATGGGCTGGAGATCGAACGGCAGTACTTGAGCCAGTACCTGTCACAGCGCTACGTCAACGCAGGCTCGCTCGACTTGACGTCCATCGACTACTCAATCGGCGGTTCGGTCACCCTGGAGTACGCGATCGACGACTTCGCCGTCGCACAGGTCGCTGCCGCCCAACACGACCGCTCCCTGGCTTCCGCCATGAGCAAGCGCGCCGCCAATTGGGAGTATCTGTTCAACCCCGCCACCGGCTTCATCCAGAGCCGCGGCACGGACGGCAGCTTTCCCCCCGGTGCGGCCTTCGAGGCATCGCAGCTCGAACCTGGCGGACAGTTGGGTTTTGAAGAGGGCAACGCCGTGCAGTACACGTGGTCGGTTCCGCAGGATCTCGCGCGCGCTGGCATCGCTCATGGGTGGCGGTCCCGCTGCCACCAGCAACCTCAAGACGTTCATGAGATCCCTCAATGCCACCCGTGAGGCCCCCGAGGACTGGTCGGGCAACGAACCGGACGAGTGGGCTCCGTGGGAATTCGACTATTTCGGTGCGCCCGACGAGACCCAGCGATTCGTACGGGCCATCGCCGACAACGAGTTCGCTGATGCTCCGGTAGACGAGCCCGGCAACGACGACTTGGGCGCCCTCTCCTCGTGGTACGTGTGGGCGGCTCTGGGGCTGTTCCCCGTGACACCCGGGGCGGGCAATCTCGCCCTTGCCAGTCCCCTCTTCCCGTCGGCGACCGTCACACTCCCGGACGGCCGGCACCTCGTCGAACAAGCTCCTGGGGCCGCCGCATCACGGCCCTACGTCCGAGCCCTCACGGTCTCGGGCGTGACCCGCCCCTCGGCCCGCCAGTCAGGGTGCACGGGGGCTCCTCCGTCCCGCGCCGTCGCTGGAAGCTGGGATTGGCCCTGGCTTCCCGCCTCGGTTCTCAAGACCGGTGGGACCCTGCGCTACACCCTCTCGAGCACCGCGGACCCGGCCTGGGGATCCTCGCCAGCGGTCGCGCCGCCGTCCTTCGGAGCCCGGGAGTACCCGGCCGTCGGGTTTTCACTGCCCAGCGGCCACGCGACGGCGGCAGCGGGACAGCCGATGACGATCCGGATCGGCGTGGCAGCGGCCGGGGATCGAGCGACGGCCGTCAATTGGCAGGCGCAAGCGGATGCGAGCGGACTGACGGTCACCCCGTCGTCGGGCGCGCTCACCGTGACGCCCCCCAGCAGGACCGGTGATTCCTCCCTCTGTAGCCCCGGGTCTCCAGTCACGGAGTCGATCACCGTCACGGCGCCTGCCGGCGGGACCTATTCGATGCGAGTGAACCTCACCACCTCCGGCGGTCACACCCTGCCCCCGATCGTTGTCGACCTGCAGGTGCAACCCTGACCGGAGCTGCGTCGAAGCGTCCTCCTTGGGGACGTCCCTCTTCGTTACCAGGCCCTGAGCGTCTCCGAGTGGAAATCGATGATGGCCAGAAGATCGCCCAGACGTCCGAACACGGCCTCAATGTCGACGCCGGGGCTGGTCAGCGCGAGTTCGGCCGTCGCAGCGACCTCGGCGCACGTACTCAGCATCAGGCCGACGCGTCCGCCGACCTCGCGGTCGGGGCAGGGATTCCCGCGCATCCACGCCGCCGCCTCCCTGGTGGCCGCCTCGAGTTCGTCCGCCGCCGCCAGCATCGTGACGTGGTTCATGCTCATGGCCGCCGAGAACCGAGTCTCGGCGTTGCTGACCCGCTGCAGATCCGCCGCCGCCTTCAAGAGCCATTGCTGTGTGTCGTGTTCCAGGTCCATGTCGATCTTTGGCAGGGTCAGGATGAATGGCACACCACCGTGATGCGCCCGGACCGCCCCTTCAGCGATTCTTACGATCACATCGGACGCGCCATAGGGCCGTTCGTACCGTGCCTCAACAATCCACCGACAACTCGGGGGCGGGGGTCGGCGACCTCTCCCCGACTCGCACACGCGAGGGCCGTCGATCAGCGCGGCGTCGTGTCCACACGAAGGCGGCGCGCCCCGTCGACATGACAGGGTCTCCCGTCTCGGTGCGGCATCCGAGGTTCTCCGTGTCGCCCGTCGCATCGGCACGTCGCACGCCGGCCAGACTCGGGAGAGCCGACATACGGGCAACAGATCCCGACAACCGATCCGGTCCGGGCAACAGAACCGGACAACAGAATTGAGAACTCGGAGGCGACGGCCGGAATCGGACCGCTCTACGGGCCTTGCAGGAACCCACGTGGGTAAACCACGTGGGTTCTGTAGCGGTTCACGTCGAACCGTGCCATCCGGTCAAGGAGCCGCAGGGTCCGGGGCCGTTCGTCCCGGATTGCCCCGCGTGCCGCATCACGAGGGCATGCACGGCGACCAGGCCGGGCCCCTCTCAGGCCTTGCCGGGCTCGTATGACTCGGTGAACAGGTCGCCTTGCGCGGCTCCGGAACCAGACTGGCCTCCTCCTGCCCCACGGAGCACGAAGGCAATGACGACCGCGATCACGGCTCCGGCGAGCGGACCGGCGATGTACACCCAGTAACCCGTGAAGGTGCTGGAGGCCAAGTCCGGCCCGAACGTGCGTGCTGGATTCATCGAAGCGCCCGAGATCGGGCTACCCCAGAGTCCAGCGAGGGCTATGTAACCGCCGACTCCGATGGCACCGAAGATCCCGACGTTCTGGGCGCCAGATGCCGTCCCGAGTATCACGCTGACCAGACCGGCGGTGAGCAGGAGTTCCATCCAGAACGCGGCCATGTCCGAATAACCGTGAGCCGGGTAATTGCTTCCGTACGTCGCCGAGACGTTGATGATGGCGTGTAGGACCAATGCCGCCAGTGTGGCCCCGGCAAGCTGGGCAACGATGTAGCCGGGCACCCGCCGCCACTGAAAGTCCCTTCGCAGGGCGAAGGCGATGCTCACCGCTGGGTTGAGGTGCGCACCAGAGATCTTGCCCATGAACAAGATGATGGCCATCACGGTAAGCGCCGGAGCCACCACGGCGGCTTGGTGGCTGATGACTCCGGGGAAGGCGTGGCCCATCATGCCTCCGCCAGCGGCCGCGAGAACCAAGAAGAACGTTCCGAGGACTTCGGAAAAGATCCGACGCCACTCCTGACGAGGGTCCTGGAAGTCTCGGATGCGCTGCAGCACGCTCTGCTCGTAACGGGCAACTGGTCCGAGTACCCCTGCGGTCTCCGTCGCTTCTGTTGTCACGGTCAACCCCCTTGTCGAAGACGTGTTCTATGGCCCCCCGGCAACGTGGCAGTCGAGTCACCCAGCTAGAAAGCGTTCGAATGAACCTTGGCTGAGAGTGGATATCAGGCTTCGAAGGGCCGTTGCAAGGGGCAATAAAGCACGAGTACCGTCCCTGAAATGTCCACGCATCACCATTCCCAGGCACTCGACCACGTGGTGGTTGTCTTGTTCGAGAATCGCTCGCTCGACAACGTGCTCGGCCATCTCTACGGTCCCGGAGACGGCAAGACCTTCGAGGGCGTCATCGGGAAGGACGCCTACGAACCACGACCTCCATGGGCCAAGCACGGGGCCGAGACGCCGAGCGTCGTTCCGTACACGGTTGCCACGAACATGGACAGCCCCAATCCCGACTCCGGAGAGGAGTACCCACACACCAACACGCGGGTCTACAACATCTTGAACGAGCACAATCGATTCAAGGTGGGCGAAGCGATAACGGCACCGTGGAACGCGCCGAGCCCGGTCAGACACCGACGATGGACGGCTTTGTCACGGACTACATCAGCATGTTCACCGCTGAGATGAGTCGCCAGCCGACCTACGAGGAATACGCACAGATCATGACCGGGTTCACCCTGATCAGATCCCCGTGCTCAACGGCCTGGCCCGGGGCTTTGGCGTGTTCGACCACTGTTCTGCGAGGTGCCGTCGCAGACATTCATGAACCGTTCGTTTTGGACGGCGGCAACCTCGTCGGGGCTGACCGTGAACCATCCCGCAACGAAGTTCCTGGCGAGCAACGCTGCCGAAACGATCTTCAACCGGCTCGAAGAACACGGGAAGACCTGGAAGGTCTACGTGGCAGAACCGATGCGGATCTCGTTCACAGGGCTCATCCACCACCAACGACTGCAAGACAGGCTCGCCACCCATTTCGTCCCCTTCACACAGTTCGAGGCGGACGCCGCAGCTGGGGAGCTTCCCGATCTTTCGTTCATTTGAGCCGAGCATGGCCATCGGACACAACGACTACCACCCGGCCCTGGGGCGATCCATGGGTCACGACATGGAGCTCCCCGCCGATCCCCCCTCATCGATCCTGGGTGGAGAGGCGCTCCTCTCCCGGATCTACGACGCCTATCGGGCAATGCTGTCTCCAACCGGGTCAAGCGTCTGGAACACCGCTCTTTTGATCGGTTGGGACGAACCCGGCGGCACGTACGACCACGTACCACCTGGACCGGTGCCGCCACCCGATCCCTCCTCGCCGGCGGGCGAAATGGGCTTTACGTTCGATCGTTCCGGCTATCGAGTTCCCGCCATCCTTGTGTCGCCTTGGATCGAGCCGGGCTCGGTGTACAACGAGGAGCACCGCCACACCCCACTCATCGCAACGCTGCGAGAGCACTGGAATTTCGGAGATCCCTTTACGGCCCGCGATGCTGCAGCCCGCAGCTTCTCATCGGTGTTCACCCGTGACACCCCCCGAGACCCTGAAACATGGCCAACACCGGAACCGCGACGGGTTCCCGTCTTTGCGGAGGATGACGTGGCTCTGGGCAAAATCGTCTCCACGCTGGGTAAGACCCTGCTCGACGCAATTCGAGGTTACGCGGAGCAGAACAACATCGAACTCGAAGGCGTGCCGGAGGACCCCAGCACCGAGATCCCCCCGGAGCGGGTCGTCACCGTGTTGCGGAACGCCTCGGCGGTCTTGTTCCCGCTGCTGGCGGAGAGCGACCGGTAATTTTCGATTGCGTTCGGTCCCCTGCGGTCCGACTTCTTCACCCAGCGCAGCTCTCCGCTTCGGACCGCGACACAACAGATCGAAGAATCGGCGGCGGGCGGAATCGAACCGCCGTACGGGGCTTTGCAGACCCCTGCCTCTTAGGGGTTTCGCCCAGGTCAGCGAGTTGTGGGGGCCATTGATCGCGGTCCGATGACGCGCTTGTGACGCAGACTTTTCATCGGTCTACGGTCACCCCTATGACAAATGAAGAACGCATCACAGGGCTAGAAGACGCCTTGATGCGCCTCAGCAACATCATGGAGCACAGATTCAGTCCGTACGCCGGCGACGTGAACGCGGCGGTCGTTCGCGAGGGTGAGCAGATCCACGTCTGGGCTCGAGCCGTGCTGGAGCACCCGCGGCGTCCTGAGGTCCTACGCCACGCCCCGCCGCATCTCTCGCCGCTTGCGGGGCCGGGTATCACGCTCTGGGCTCCCAGCCTCTTCCCAGATGCCATCACGCCGGCCGACGCATTCGCCATGCGCGCTCCAGGGGGTGAGGTGGCCGGTCCAGCCCCTCTCCGCCTTGGGGTTGGGCCGCGAGCAGAGCCGCCAAGGGTCTGAGGGCCTCGGTTGCACAGGATGCTCTCAGGATGCAACGATGCCGCCCAACTCGGCGCGGCGCTGTTGTCTCCTTGTGCGCGCTCCGAGTGTTGGGGGTGAGTGGCCCCGCCCCTTCCGCGTACGGTGAAGCGTCTCGGCCGCCCTTCGGGGCGGCCGTTTCGCGTTCCAGATCAGGCGCTCTGGAAAACCACCGACGATGGAAGCGTGACGGTCGTGGCTCCAGCGGTTCGGACCAGATAAGAACCCACGCCAAACTCTTCCACGGCGCGCGTCGCCGCGTCATTAAATGAATCGAAGGTCTCCACCGCGTCCGAACCGTGAACAAGAGTCCACTTCCCGCCGGCGGACGCCTCGAGGACCGCCCGAGCGTTCTCGCGAGAGAAGGAGACCTCTGAGCAAAGGGGACGGTCCGAGGTTCCCATTGCTTGCTATATCGGCCACTGGGCCGTCTGACCTGAACAATCCTGGGCCAACTGTCATAGGAAAGGATCCGCCATTCCGCCCTTCGGGGCGATCGTTCGCGTCTCTGCGTAGCGCCGCGCCCGTGTCCCAGTACGACACCATGGGGAGCAGGCCACGGATGCTTCGTGGACAGGTCATCATGGTCGTGTGGGTGCGAGACTTCGGGGACGCCGTCGGTGGCTTGGAGGGGTTGCCTTCACCCTGCTCGTCCTCGTCTATAGCCCCGGTGGCGTCTCAGATGCCAGCGGTTCTCCCACTGTCGTCGGCACTCCGACGCACCCCCAGACCCTTACCTGTAATGAGGAAGCGACGCAGTTCACCGGCGGCACTCCGCCCCCCGTCGGGCCGCATGACATCGGATTCGGCGCTGGGTATTTCCCTCAGGCGCGCCGCCTGGCGTCCATGAATCCACCGCCCAACTTTGGCCGAGGGGCTCAACTCACCGGGTACAAGCTCCCTCCGGTTGTCTATCCGGGAGCAACGGTGACCATGACGGTCGCCCGTGGCGCGCGGTCCTACGTGGTGCAACAAAACCCTTGGTCGCCACGCCAAGGGAGCGTGTCGGTCACGTACCGGGCCTGTTTGCACAAACCCGGTTTCTTTCCCCAGAGCTTCCGGTTCACCGATGGTCGAATACGAGGCTGCGTTCCGCTCGACGTGCGGGTCGGCGGGCAGCGAAAGACGAGCCACATCGTGTTGTCGTTCTTCGCTGGACGGTGCAGAACCTCGTCCTGACCCGTTAGGAGTGCGTGGCGCAGGGCATGGGCTGAGGGCGTCAAAAGTATCCCCGAACGCCGCCTCGGAGACCCATTTCGAGCACGACAGGTGCTGATCGCTCAGAATTGAAACGTGACCGCTCTACCCCCCGACTACGACACTGACCCCGAGCGGTTCTTGTCGAATGCCAAATGGGACCACGACGATGTGCATCCCCATGTGGCAGAGCGGATTGCTCAGGCGGGGGCCAAGAGGGTCCTCGATGTTGGCGGCGGACACGGCGCCCTCACCCGAATCCTGCTCGACCTCGGCATGAAGGGCGTTCTGCTCGACATCTCGCCCACGATGCTGGCCCTTGGTCCCCGGCCGGCGGTCCGGGGTGATGGAAGACCACTCCCAGTCGCCGACTCCAGCTTCGATGCCGTTGCGGCGCTTTACACGCTCTACCACTACGAGGACCCGCTCGTGCCGATCAGTGAGTGTCGTCGAGTGCTTCGGACGGGTGGGCTCTTTGTCGCCTGCTCGGCCAATCGGAACAGCACCCCTGAGCTCCGCTTTGCTGCCCTTCTGGGGCGAGTCGGGGACCTTCGATGGCGAGGACTCACCGGCCATAGTCGCCACTGTCTTCAACGGTCCGGATGACCAGGTCGAGGAGGTGAGGTGGGACGCTCCGATGCATACCCTCACCGACGCCGCGACTGCGACCGCATTCCTACGGACTATGGGGATGAGCGAGGAAGGAGCTTCGGCAGCTGCCAACCTGCTCGTGTTGCCCATGACCCTGACCATGCGCGGCCGTTTCGTCTACGCCATCAAGGGGTGAGGGTCGCCCCATACGCCGGTACGGAGTGCCACCCTTCGGTACCGGCGGGATGGTCGCCTCCGGCCTTCAAGTCTGCGAAGAGCACCGACTGTGGCTACCGTTTCGAGGATGATCACGGCCTGACTGCCGAGGGGTTTCAAGTCGCCAGAGCGGAGGGACACGGATATGCACTTCACCCGACTGAATGAATCCGATGAGTACCGGCGTCAGCGTGAGGAGCTGTGCATTGCAGAACTGGATCTTGTCGATCACATCGAGCGGGTGGCCGCTCTGCGTAGAGACCTGCCTTCTGACACGGTCGTAAACGATTACGAGCTGATCGACGTTTCGAACGACCGTGCCGTACGGCTCTCCGAATTGTTCACGGACCCTGAACGAGCCGTGGTTCTCTACCACTTCATGTTCGGCAAAGCTCAGGTGGAGCCCTGCCCACTGTGCACGATGTGGATCGACGGGTACAACGCTGCGGCTCCGCACCTCGCGGAGAACGTCGATTTCGCCGTAGTAGCCGCCGCCGAGCCAGGGGCAATCAGATCCCATGCAGAAGTGCGCGGTTGGAAGAACCTGCGGCTGCTCAGCGCACGCAACACCACTTTCAAATACGACCTCGGTAGCGAGGAGGCCGACGGCGCCCAGACCGAGTGGATTTCTGTGTTCACGCTCGGCGGCGACGGCACCGTGCGTCACCTCTATTCGAAAGGCGCACAGATGGCCGACGACCGGCGCGAGCGCGGGATTGACTTATTGAACCCGGTATGGCATCTCCTTGACCTCACGCCGGACGGGCGGGGCGACTGGTACCCTTCACTGAACTACTAACGCCGGTTCGCCATTGAGCGTTCTGTCACTGGCTGGGTGCCCCAGTTCGCCGGTTGGGTGGGACGCTTCGACTGGCAAGGGTCGACCCTTTAGGAGTTGCTGACCAAGCCGTCCCAAGACCAATGAGGGATGTGCAGGCCTTCAGGCACGTCGTCTGCGGAGTCGTGGTGACGCGCCATCGTGGTCGAAGTAGCCCAGCTGAAATAGTCGTGGAGCACCTGCCGAAGCGTTTTGTCACGGTCCAAACCGACGTCGGCGAGCGCCAAATCGAAGCAAGCTATCGCCCGACGATCCATCTCCTCATGAGGGCCGTTCCCGCTGTGCATCCTCACCACAGAGGTCTCGTCCCCCATGAGTTCGGAGTACCTCGCTGGGCCACCCAAGGCCTCGATCCAGTACGCAGCTAGGCGTTCGGTGTGCTCAGGGTGGTAGCCATGGCTGAACGCATGGCTAACCACCTCGTCGGCCAACACCCTGACGTGCCAGGCGTGGGCCAACTCCATGACTCCCTCGTCGCGTCCTGCAGCTTCGTAGACCGATTGCACGAGTCCAGGATGACATGTCCTAGTACGCCGGGATTGTGATCAGCCGGGAGCCCGCCCCCTCAGTAATCCGAGACCCGACTAGGCATCGGCCCGGCGGCGAAGCACGCAGAACTCGTTACCCTCGGGATCGGCGAGTACTACCCAAGGAGAGTCGCCCTGTCCGATGTCGACTGGGGTGGCACCCAGGCTCACGATGCGCTCGACCTCGTCGGCCTGATCACAGCCGATCGGGCTCACGTCCAAATGGATGCGATCCTTGACCGTCTTCTTCTCCGGAACCGGCATGAAGACCAGGGGCAGGTCGGGGAATGGCTGGCCGGAAGCAGTCATCCAGTAGGCGCCGCCCTTCTCCTGCACCTCCCAGCCCAGGACCTGCCCCCAGAACTCGGCCACCCGACGGGGATCCAAGCAGTCAATGACTATTTCCCGCAGCACCGCACCCATGCCGGGAAGCGTAGGTCAGTGGGTGTCCCAGTTCGCCGGGAGGGTGCCACCATTCGGCTGTGGCCTCAAGGGGTCAACGCAACGGCCTCGGCGAACGCCTGAGATGGTGTCATCCAACCGAGTGTCTGGCCGCACCGGCTTGAGCACCAATCGAAGTGACTGCGACCGGGATGACCACAACCGGAAAAGCCGCGAGAAATACGCTGGCGAGCAATCGTCGAACCATGACAACCCCCTTCCGGAGGGACGCCCTCCGCAGAGATATTCGACCTTTGGCACTTAGTCGTCAACCCATTGAGGTGACGGTCCCCTGTCTCTGAGCGCCCTGTAGGGCGGGGAGTGCCCGTTCGCCGGAAGGGGGTGGTCGAAACTTCCCTCGAGTAGCTGGGCGGTTATCGACCTATGCCATCAGAGAAGAAGGGAGCGAGTGTTTCAAGGAACCATTCGCTGATGATCATCAGGGGGGCTTGTTTGGAGTCGATGCGGTAAGTCCGTGTCAGCAAGTAGCCGTGCACGATCTCATCGATGTTCCGCGGCCGATCCATCCCGATTCCCAGCCCCTCCACCAGGTCCTCACGGGTGGCCACGATCCCGGCCTCGTCGAGTAATCGACCGATCGGGTCAGCGCTCGTTTCGAGTCTGTGAATGAAGCTGGGCGGTAGGCGGCTCACGACGATCATGCTTTCTGCGTACACATAAGGGTGGCCAGATACGGACCCCTGCAGGGTGGCGGCCCGACGAAGCAAGGGCTCGCCTTCTTCAACGCCTAAATCGTTCTGGGCAGAGGCGCTGATTCTCTCGTGGTGACACCCCTCAGCAGCAATACGCTCACCGAGAACCCCTTCCAAGAAGCTCGTCACGGTGCCGCTCGTGCTGTTCAACGCTGCCCCGAGTCCCGATTCCTTGGCCACTGCCAACATTGAATCGCAGATTTCCGGCTCCAGTCTGGTTCGGTCGGCTTGAAATCAGTGCCCCCTATCGCCTGTGTCCTCAAGCGGTCAACGCAACGGCCTCGGCGAACGCCTGAGATGGTGTCATCCAGCCGAGGGTCTGTCGAGGCCTCGTGTTGAGTGAACGGGCGACGGCGTCGAGCTCTCGCTGGCTGCACTGCGAGAGGTCTGGAATCCTTCGGCAGGTATTGGCGGAGCAAGCCGTTGGTGTTCTCGTTGCTGCCGCGCTGCCAGGGACTCTTGGGATCACAGAAGTAGATCTGCACGCCGGTGTCGACGGTGAACTGGACGTGCTCTGCCATCTCTTTGCCTTGGTCCCAGGTGATCGAGCGACGCAGCTGAGCAGGCAGCGTCAAGATGCGCTTGGTCATGGCCTTGCGCACCGACTCCGGCGCCGTGGCCGTTGGGGAGCTTGAGCAGGATGACGTAGCGGCTGTGGCGCTCGACCAACGTGCCGATCGAGGTCATCTTCTTGCCGAAGATCAGGTCGCCCTCCCAGTGGCCCGGGACGGCCCGGTCCGGCACCTCGGCCGGGCGTTCGGAGATCATCACCATGTTGCGGATCTGGCCCTGGCCGACGCCTCCTTTTGTGTAGGCCTTGGCCCGGCGCATGGCCCGGCCGGTGCGCAGACACGCATGCAGCTCTTTGCGCAGCGCTCCACGGCTCTGGACGAAGAGCGATTGGTAGATGGTTTCGTGCGACACCTGCATCTCCGGGTCGTTCGGATAGCTCTCAGCCAACCACGCCGAGATCTGCTGGGGTGACCATTTGGCCTCGAGTTTGCGCTCGACGACCCCACGGAGCCGCCGGCACCGGGCAAACTTGGCCCGCTTCGGGTCGAAGTGCTCGTCGCTGCGCCGCCCGGTCGGCCACCAAGGCCCGATACTTGGTCCGCCCGCCGTTGGCGTTGACCTCCCGGCACACCGTCGAGGGCGAGCGGCCCGAGTTCCTCGGCGATGGCACGGATGGACCAGCCGGCGGCCAGCCCCCGCGAGATCTCCTCTCGTTCGACCAGCGAGAGACGAAGCTCAGAGCGCTCCCGAGCCGTCGGACGTCGGCCGCCGTGGTCAGCGATGAACCTTCGGAGCGAAGAGTTCTGTCTCCCCAGGTGCTTGGCGATGCGCTTGACGGGCACTCCGGCTTCGCGCATATCCCAGATCGTTGCTCTGTCCTCCTCCGAGAACCGTGCCATTGGCGCACCTCCTGATCGACGACATCACTGTCCGCCAATCAGGCTGGTGTTGCAACGACCAGTTGAGGGCACACCGGTTCGGGGCGCCCAAGAACTCCCCTAGGCCCGCCATATCGGCCGGCATATACCATGATTCGGTTCCATCTGCGGTCCGACCGGTCAAAGCATTTTGGGGGCCCCAACGCCAACGAAACCGGCGAATGGTTAGTTCTTGAACGTCACGCTCAGACCAGAACTGGTCACACTCCCGGCCGAATTCGAGGCATAGCACACCAAGGTGTATGAGCCATTGGGAACCGTCGCGCTATTCCAACTGCAGAGCCATCCATACTGAATTGATGTGGCGGTGCAGATCACCGGTGCCTTAAAGCCGTAGCTGCCTCCGAAGAGCAAGAACCCCACGCTGGTCGCGTTCGAGGCTGCTGCATCGAGGGTTGTCGACCCCGCAAGCGTGGTCGTCTTGGAAGGGCTGAGAAAGCTCGTGGTCGGCAATTGGATTGTTCACCGTGATCGAGACGGGATTGCTCAAGCCGTTCTGCCCACTCGCGTAGGCGACGTCGGCGTACAAGCTGTAAATGCCGTTGGGCACCGTTGTCGTGTCCAGGTGGCGGGCCAGCCGTACGCGATGAGGGTGCCACTCGCGATCGCCTGCCCGGGGTAGGACTGAGTGAGCAGCCAGAAGGTCACAGTGGCAGCTCGGGATCCAATCGTCTGAGTGAACCTAACGCCGAGACTGGGTGCCTCTTCAGGGACGAACGGCGGGGCTTCGTTTGGCGTTAGCGTCAACCAGTTGATATCGCAAGCACCCAACGCTTCGGAGGCCGCCATGTCCCAGGTCCGTGTCCATAACTTCTCCATCTCACTGGACGGTTTCGGGACCGGCGAGGGCTTAACGTTCGACGCCCCGTTCGGCCACGCCGGCCATCGTCTGCACGAGTGGGTGTTCCCCACCCAGTTCGGGCGCACGATCATCATGGGTCAGTCCGGTGGTACGACCGGTGTCGACAACGCGTTCGCAGAACGCCTCAATGTCGGGTTCGGTGCCGAGATCATGGGCCGGGGCAAGTTCGGCCCGCAGGCCGGCCCGTGGACCGATCTCGGCACTGACGACGAGTGGCGTGGCTGGTGGGGGCCTAACCCGCCGTTCCACACGCCGGTGTTTGTGCTCACGCACCATCCGCGCCCGTCGATCGAGATGGAGGGCGGCACCGTGTTCCACTTCGTCGACGCCTCTCCGCAGGAGGCTCTCGACCTGGCCCGGCAGGCCGCCGGCGAACTCGACGTGCGCATCGGCGGTGGTCCGACGGTCGTCCGCGACTTTCTCTCCGCCGACCTCATCGACACCCTCCACGTCGTGTTGGTGCCGATCCTTCTCGGCCGCGGCGTTCGACTGTGGGACGACCTCGAGGGCATCGAGGAGCGCTACAACAGCGAGGTTGTCTCGTCACCCAGCGGTGTCACCCATCTGACCTTCACACGCCGATGACTGATCCCCGCTGATGAACAGACGACCTGGACCCGTACGCCCGGACGGTGTGGCAGTTCGGCACTTTTGCGACCTGTAAAAGTTGCGCCTCTCGGCAAAATGCCGATATTGGCGTGTCCAGGACGGCTAGCTGTAGGAACCACAGACCTTGCTGACAGGGTCCACCACTGAATGAAGCCCCCCGGGCGAGTGTGGAGCTGCTGACACACCACACCGCACCAAGGAGGCTTCAGATGCACCGTAACGCCCGACTGACCCCAGCTGGTCGACTCTTGCTCTGCCGGCGTATCGAGGCCGGCTGGCCCGTTGCTCACGCTGCGGCAGCCATGGGGATCTCGAGAGACCGGGCCTACGTCTGGTGGCGCCGCTATCAAGATGAGGGGATCCTTGGGCTCGAGGACCGCTCTAGTCGTCCGCGCCGTTGCCCGACGCGCACCCGCCCGAGCGTCGAACGCCGGATCGTGACCTTGCGCCAGAACCGGGGTCTCGGTCCGGCCCGGATCGCCGGCATCGTGGGGCGACCGTCCTCGACGGTGCACCGGGTCCTGGTCCGCCACGGGCTCAACCGCCTCGACCACCTGGACCGGGCGACGAGGGTGCCCATCCGGCGCTACGAGATGTCCCGGCCCGGCGAGCTCGTCCACCTCGACATCAAAAAGCTGGGCCGCATCCCAAGGGGTGGCGGCTGGAGGCTCCACGGACGCCCGGCGGTGCACGCCAAGCAGGGCCATAAGAAGGTGCCGATCGGCTTCGCCTTCATCCACTCCGCCGTCGACGGTTACAGCCGGCTGGCCTACTCCGAAGTGCTGGCCAACGAGCAGGCAACCACCGCCATCGGCTTTTGGCTCCGGGCCCGAGCCTTCTTCGCGGCCCAGGGCATCGAGGTCGAGCGAGTGCTCACCGACAACGGCAGCTGTTATCGCTCCAAGGAGTTCGCCGTCGCCTTGGGCGACGTCACCCACACCTTCACCCGTCCCTATCGGCCGGCCACGAACGGCAAAGTCGAGCGCTTCAACCGCACCCTGCTCGTCGAGTGGGCCTATTCGCGTCCTTGGACCTCAGAGGGTCAGCGAACTAGGGGGCTTGACCGCTGGCTCCACCTCTACAACCATCACCGACATCACACTGCCATCGGAGGACCACCGGTGAGTCGTGTCAGCAACCTGACTGGTTCCTACAGCTAGGCCTGACCCCCGACTTCGTAGAGATCGCTCGAAACGAGTTCAGGTCCCGGTCCTCCCGGCGGCGGCTTGAGCACATCTTGGGCGGATTCGGCGTTCTCGGCCGTATCGAACACAATCACGCCCATACCACTGCCTTTACCGTCGTGCAGCCACGTGCCGTTGCTGAATCCAGTCTGAGACTTGGCCATTGGAATCACAACTTCCTCCAGCATGCGTTGACCATCCTCAGGCGCCGAGCCTTCGCGAAACTTCACCCGCATCACTACCGCGTGAGCCATTTGATCCTCCCATTCGCATGCCACCTCAAGCGGCAGCCACAACACCCTAGAGGTTCTGAGAGAGGGCGCTCCGACGGAGCAGGGGTATCCCATAAGCCGGGACCGTGGCTACTCAGGACCCTCGCTCGGGAGCAGGCTGAGCAATACCTCGCATTCGGAGCGGAGCCGAGCAGCCTCCTCCATCCGGCCCATGCCTCTGTATTCCTCGGAGGATCGGTTTCGGTCTCTCAGCTCGGCTCGCACAATCTCGATGATCTGTCCGTCGTTCATTTCCCGTCGAGGGACGTCGCCGGCTCCGAGACCCTGAACGCTGCCAGCGATGTGGCCGGAACCCACTGGCAGGTCTCGGTTATTCACACCGACCGATCCAGCATTGTCAATGGCCCCAAGTGCAGAGCGGATGGCCGATGTAGCGATCACGTCTCGCGACTTCATAGCTTCCTTGAGGGCAGCTCGCAATCGCACTTCCATGGGGCTCACCGATCCAGTGTGCCCCATGCCCCCTATCGCCGGAACGTTGGCGGCTTAGGTTGCAGCGCAGCCTGCGCGGTGACGGATAATCTCTGACCGTTCATCTAGAGCGACCTGAGGGACCTGGCCCTTTGACGGTCCGGCAGCCGGCTATTGCACGGTGCCACTGCCAGGATCGATGAGGAGATCAGCGTGGCTCAACAGGACCCTCTTACGCAGTATTTCGATGCGTCGGACTTCGATGCCGACGGCATAGCTGCCCTCCATGCCGACAGTTGGCGACGCCACTACCGAGGTGCCTACTTGGACTCCTACCTCGACGGGGACGTCGTCGCGGACCGCCAGGAGGTGTGGAGAAGGCGACTGGCCCAACCCAAGACGGGTCACTTCACGGTTGTTGTCCGTGACGGTGATGAGGTCCTCGGGTTCGTCCACACCGTCTTGGACGACGACCCACTCTGGGGATCACTTCTTGAGAACCTCCACGTCAGGAGTGATCTGAAGAGAAGCGGAATAGGTTCACGCCTGCTGTCAGAGACAGCCCAGAGATTCCTTCGACGTCGGCCCCAAGGGTCGCTTCATCTCTGGGTGCTCGATCAGAACACCGCCGCACAAGCCTTTTACGACGCACGAGGCGGCAGGCGAGTCGAGACGCAACTACGGGGACCGTTTCCCGGTGGTGGTCGGGCGATAGGTCACCGCTACCACTGGGACGACCCAACTCGACTTCTGATGGGTCCTGAGTCGCGCAATCGCGGGCCTGCTGAGACTGCCCCCTAACGCCGAGAAGAGGATAATGCCAGTCAGGGTTGATCGGATCAGTTCCAGAACGGGCTTGGTGGCATGATTTGTCGCGATGAGCCTCGAACCACCCGAGCGAACCCGCGAGTACCGCAATCACCACCTCGACAGCACACGTTGGGACCAGTTCGCACCCCGCGATGACGACATCTTCGTTACGACCGCATACAAGGCTGGCACGACATGGACGCAGCGCATCCTGGCTGCTCTGATCCTTGGACCAAAACCCCTGCCTGCCAGATTGAGCGAAATATCCCCGTGGGTCGATGCTCGGTTCACGGGACCTCTTCAACCGATTCTCGATCGTCTAGATGCACAGCGTCATCGCCGGTTCATAAAGAGCCATCTGGCTGCTGACGGGCTTCGGTTCTTCCCGCAGGCCAAGTACATCGTCGTCGGCCGCGACACCCGGGACGTCTTCATGTCGTTGTTCAACCACTATTCGTCCTACACGGACATGATGTTCGAACAGTTCAACGACCCTGATCGGCCTGGGCCGGAATTTCCGCGTTGCCCGGCGACGCCGGGCGAGTTGTGGCCAGTGTGGGCAAAAGAAGGATGGTTCGGATGGGAATCTGATGGCTGGCCATTCTGGTCACATCACCACCATCTCTCGACCTGGTGGGCGATACGAGACCTTCCTAATGTGTTGTTCGTCCACTTTGGTGATCTCAAGGCCGACCCTGAAACCGAGATGCGTCGGATTGCTGAGTTCTGCGCCATCGATGTCAGCGAGGACTCCTGGCCTGCTCTGCTCGCGACGGTCGGACTCGACGCCATGCGCGACGAAGCACGCCACTTCGATGACCCCATGGCCATGGTCTGGAAGGGCGGCGCAGACAGCTTCTTCTACAAGGGCGACAGCGGTCGATGGCGCGGGGTGTTGTCGGCCGACGATCTTGCGCTCTATGAGACCTCCGCGTCGGCTCTCGATCCGGCGCTTCGACTGTGGCTCGAAGGCGGGCGCCATGCAGCCGGGATCAGAGTGTAAGGACGGTTCGCGGGTGCCCCCGACCGCCGGATAGTGGGCGCAGCTCTGCTACGGCACCTCGGCGACGCGATCACGCGCCACGAGCGGCCCGGAGTGAGCGATGGATGTCCAGGAGGTGGTGTGTCTCTTCGTGGACGACTTTGCGGACGACTGCGATGGCGGTCATTTCCTCGTCGCCCAAAACGATCACCCGACCCCACTGGTCGGCGTCGATGGTGGTGACTTTCCGGGCCATGCGGCTCGCGTTAGCGACCAGCTCCTCTGCGGTGGTGGTGGGATCAAGGGCGTTATAGCCCCCCGCCGCGGCCGCTTCGTCGGCGATCGACGGATCCGGACGAGGGAGGACTGGCCGGTCCTCGGCGAGCAACATGTGGAGAGCCCCACTCCAAAGAGCGATCACGTCCCGAACATGGGCAGTGTATTCAAGAGCCGACCAAGAATGGGCGCTCGGTCGTCGGCGAAGCACGTCCTCAGGATCAGCGGGAAGGAGGTGGGTAAGCGCAGCCCGGTACTCGGGCCCGAGATCGCTTAGTGCAACCTCAGCATTCTCAGCGGTGACGTTTGCCGCCAGCCAACCGCATTCCTCGCAGCGCTCGGGCGGGTTGATTGGACGAGGCAGAGCGTCGGGCATGGCGGTCGATATTCTGCCTCTTGGGTGGGGAGCCCATCGCCGAGATTACTTCGGTCATCTGACATGTCCCCTGTCGCCGGGAATGAGCACGGCTAAGACCACGATTCGGATGTCGTGGGTAGCGCATTGACGTCCGAGGGCTATCGGTGGCACTACTCACAAGGATGTGGAAATCTCGACTGGGTATCCCGACGGGTCAAAAGGCTCGCCTGCCCCAGAAGAGGAGGCATCATGATCGGCGTCAGCGTTGTATTCGACTACGACGGCAACTTCGATCGTTCCCGGGTAGTGGAGGTGGCCAAGAACGCGCGGAAGATGTTCGAGGGCCTCTCGGGCCTTCGCTTCAAGGCCTTCACCCTGGACGAGAAGCAGCAGAGGGCGATGAACTTCTACGTGTGGGACTCCCAAGAGGCGGCGGAAGCCTTCTTCACCGACGAGCTTCGAGAGAGAGTGACTGGGTTGTACGGGGTAGCACCTACCGTGAGTTTTTTGGAGATTGCCGAACTCGTTGACAACTCATAGTCACGGAAGTGCCGACATCGACTGTGGCCCGAGACTGCCCCCGTTCGCCGGGCGGGAGGCACCTCGGTTCGCAGCTAAGCAACCGCAGCCGATCTCTATCCCATGTCCTCGGCGTTGGCGTCTTCAGATCCGTCGGAGCATGTCATCGACGATGAGTGTGGCTGCCGCGGGACAGCCCTTGGTAAAGCCGAAGAAGGGACCGAAATCACGCGTGGAGGCGAACCCGGTCAAGTAAAGGCCAGCGATCGACGATTGGAAGGCTTCATCGAGAACGGGGAACCCGTCGATCACCTCGAGACTGCCCGCGAACCCATTGAGGTATGGGACACGAGAAAGGTCGGCCTTGTACCCCGTGGCGAAGACGAGACGATCGAACGTCAGGCGATCTCCAGTTGAGAACGCCACCGAGACTGTGCCACTTTCCTCCGCTGCTGTCTCGACGACATGTGTGCCCGGCCAGCTCCGGATGCGCTGGTCGGCGAGACGCGGCGTGAGCCACCACTCGAGACTAAGGCGGCCGACTTCCCAGAACTTCTGAGCGATTTTCTGTTGCTCGATGGCCGACAATGAACGCCACCATCCGCGACGACTGATCGTCGCGTCCATGTACGGGTCAATGAAATTCCAACTCACTCGCTCGAAGCGGGGCATGGCGTGGCGGTGGACGACATCCACGCGCTCGGCACCGTGTTCGCCCAGAAGTGCGGCCCATTCGTAAGCGCTTTGTCGGCCTCCAATAATTAGGACCCGCGCTCCGGCAAGCTCGTCAAAGCGAACGAGATCACAAGTGTGTGCACCGACGCCTTCTGGGAGCAGGGTCGCCCAGTCGGGGGTCTGGCGGAAGTATGCAGCTCCCGGAGTAGCGACGACGACCTCGGCCGAGATCTGGGTCCCGTCGTCGAGCGAGGCCACGAATGCGTCGTCGTTGCGCTCGAGGCGTGAGACGAGCCGATCGCGGACGGCCACGCGTTTTTGGGCCTGGAACCAGGCGGCGTACTCGAGGAAGACAGCGATGGGAACAGGATTGATCTGGTCACAGGAAAGTCCGCGTTCCTCGATGAATGCCTCAAAAGTGTCGGTGCCCGACGCATCGAGGTGCCAGTCGGTCCCTGAGCGCAATAACATCTTGTCGGGCATGTGGTCGGTCCAGAAGCCCATCGGACGCCCCACGACCGCCGTGTCGATTCCCCGTTCGATGGCGCGCGCCGCCACGGCCAATCCATAGGGTCCGGCTCCGACGACCAGCAGCGCTACCACCCGGATCGACCTCCTCTGCGATCAACACGACCCCACTCCACCCTACGAGTCGAAGGTGGCGTACTTGTTCTCGTCGGCACCCTCATCTCCACCGGAGCACGCTGAGCGGGTATCCCAGTACGCCGGATTTGAGGCTAGGCAGGATCGTTCGGACCGGGCTTGAATGTGCCAGATGCGGTCGTGGATCCCATGGTCCTTGCTGGTGGTGCTCACGGCCCTCGCTGCGGCGAGCGCCGTCCTTGGGGTCACGGCGAATCGTGGCGAATCAACCCACCTGGACCTGGTTAGCCGCTTCTACACTCCGGGCGGAACCCTGAAGACCCTCCCGACCGATGCACCGACAACCCTCCCACCGGAGGCCGGTTACCGGGGTATCGAGAACTTCTGCGCCATCGCTCCTCTGACTGGAACCAACCACTACGACGGAACGAGAGGCGGGCTGACAGGTCAATTGACGGTAAGCGTTGCCAGTCTGCCTCCCAATGACGCTGTGAACGTCAACTGGTCGAACGATCACGTTCGAGTGCCCGTGATTGCTTCGTTCGAGACCGACTCCCAGGGGATCGGGATTCCGTCGTCCGTCGATGTCGGGCGCCTCGGAGAGGTCCGAGGCGTGGAGATCGTTCTCACGGCTGCAAGTGTTCCCAACCCGGTCTTGGGTCCCTTAGAACCCTGCTGACTAGGACGAGCGTGATCCGCTCGCTGGGGCCTGACTCGGAAGGACGGGTGGGTGCACCCGTACGTCGGACTTGATGGTGGGGAGTCGGGGATTACATAGGGTGCGAAGCATCGAGGCATATGCCAATCTGCTCTCCGACTCCATCGGGGGGTGAGGTGGCCGGCCCACCCTCTCCCGCCTTGGGGGTTGGGCCGCGGGACGGATGCCTGCCCGGATTCTCGTTGTGGGAATGTTGTGCAAAAGCGGGAGGATCGGCCCAGTTCCATTCGCTGGCAGACGGGGCACTTTCAAGGCGCCACCGTCCGAGGGGATCAGGCGGGGCGGTGGCCGGCACCAACCCTCCCGACTGGGGGTTGGGCCGCGAGCGGGCACGAGGCTCGCCTGGGTTGTGCGGGATTAGTCAAATACCTGATGGGTATTTGAGAGCCAGCGGTTATCACTCGCCCCGCTACGCAACAGCCCCTGGCTTTCGGCTAGGGGCTGTTGCGCGGCAGTCGCCGAAGCCCAACCTCAGGCACCACCGGTGTTGCACGATCGACCCCAGAGGGCCAGACTCACTTCAGCCCGACTCACCATTCCGCCAAGTGGTGCGCGGTCGGGATGCCTTACGGGGGTGAAGGATAAGCCCCCAACCTTGGGTCGCCTCCCAGGGTTGGGGCGCGCCACGCCGCCGCCACGACCTCCGTCTACCCTCGAGCCCATGGCTCCGATGCCCGAGCCCGGCGACCCCTGCCCTGGCTTCATCGTCGACCCGAACCGGTGCTGGCAGATGGTCTACGACCACAACCTTCAGGCGAACCACTGCGCCGAGGCGCCGGCGTGGACCGGGCGGTGGTTCTCGCCACGCGGTGACAAGTGGTGGCCCGTATGGGCCTGCCCTGACCACCTGGACGGGCTGACGGGGCTCCGGGAGTTCGGACGGCGGAGGGCCAACTCATAGTCGCCTGGCCCGTCGCCTTCGCCGATCTCTCCAAGCGTTTGACCTGTTCAGTCATTTATTTCAATCGCCCATGCATGGACCAGTGGTGTCTGAAAGCATGGATCGCGGAGTAACCAAGGCGGTCTCCACCCAGGGCGTAACGAGTGGGGGTGCACCCAGGGACAACAACCAGGGGGTAACCCATGAGAACGACCTCGCTTCTACGGATGGCGATGGGGACAGGAGCTGTACTTCTGGGCCTCACAATCGCCCCGGCCGTGGCGGCCCACGCCGCACCACCGGCGTCCGTGCCTTGTGCGAGTGGCGCTACTGGTTTGATCGCCGCCGTCAATGCGGCCAATGCGGGTGGAGGCACGATCAATCTTGCCGCGGGATGCACCTACGCCCTCACGGTCCCCAACAACGGCGAAAATGGCCTGCCTGTGGTCGTGGCCAACGTTGCTGTGAACGGAAACGGCGCCACGATTAGTGGGTCGGGCGCAGTCAGGATCTTCGAGGTGGACGGTCCAGGCGGAAACCTCTCACTTCAGGAACGTAACCCTGACCGGCGGATCCGCCGCGGACTTCGGCGGGGCCATTGCCAACCTCGGCGGCACAGTCACCTTGAATCACAGCCAGGTGAGCGGCAACACAGCCGTGCAGGCCGGCGGTGGCATCGCCAGCGCCACGATGGACCCCTCGAGCGTGGCGAAGCTGACGCTGAACAACAGTTCGGTGACCAACAACAGCCAAACCCTCCCGCCCCTCCCCCCACCGGCTAACGGCGGCCTTGGCGGCGGTGGGATCGTGAACATCCTCGGGACTGCGACCCTCAACAGCAGCACGGTGAACAACAACACTGCGCAGGGCTTCGTCGGAGGCGGCATCGCCAATGGTGACTACTTCACCTTCTCGGGCACCTCCAGCTTCTTGACCTTGAACAACAGCCAGGTGGACGGCAACACGGCGCCCAACGCTGGTGGGGGTGGCGTCCAAAACCTTTTGGGCTCGGTCACCCTTAACAGCAGCCAGGTGGACGGCAACACCTCCTTGAACGGAGGTGGTATCTCGAGCGGCAACGGCAACGGAGGCATCCCACCGGGTACTCCCCAACTCGTTCTGAATAAGAGCGAAGTGAACGGCAATACCGCGACCGCTCCCGCCCCGTCAGGCCCTGGAAGTGGTCCGCCCATAGCCGCGGGTGGCATCGCGAACGGGGGCAACGCCGTCATCAACAACAGCAGCATCGACAACAACACGGCCAGCCACACGAGCGGTGCGGGCATCGTGAACCACGGGTCGATGACCCTCAATAAGTCTGAAGTGAACGGCAACACTGCCGCGGGGAGTGGTTTGTTTGCTTCGGGAGGGGGAATCATCAACACCCAAGGCCCTCCCGGCGCGGCGAATAGCGCAATCCTCACGATCAACAACAGCCAGGTGAACAACAACCGCGGAGGTGGCGACGGTGGCGGCATCGCGAACGGCATCCCTCTGGGTGGCCCGATGCCCTTGATTGGCGGTCCAGTCACCCTGAATCACAGCCAGGTGAGCGGCAACACTGCAGCTCACGGCGGTGGCATATTCAACTCAGGCGGAACGGTAACGCTGGCATCGACTTCGGTCACCGGGAACAACCCGGATAACTGCGACCCAACGGGGACGATCCCTGGTTGCACCGGCTGAGTTCGGCGCGGCCGAGCTTGACACGGCTCTGACGAACGGGGCGGCGTCCATTGAGAAGATGGGCGCCGCTTCGTCGTGGCGTGTCAACACAACGGAGACTCGGCGATGATGCCCCTCTATCGCCGGGACGGGGTGCCCCCCACACTGCGGCGAGATCCGACGAAACATCTGGTCTGGCCCCGTAAAGATCGGAATCACCCGATCGGGTGACGCAACCGGATTCGACATCTGGCAACCTGTCGCGGTGGAGCGTCCTTCCCGCGGCGGTCGTCGTCGGACAGCTTCGTCCCAATGCGGGATCCCTGAGGACGTTCCCATGAGTCGGCCCAGCCCTTCCACACACTGGGGGTTGGGCCGACTCACCAATGCGAGTCCGCCTCAGCTGACGAGCCTGCTCGGCGAAGCGAAACCGAACACGCTGCGAGCCAGCCAGGCGGTCATCCCCGTGGGTAACCAGCCCAGGGGAGATCGTGAAGTCGTTTGTCGGGGCCAGACCGTGTGCAACCGACACACGGACACGGGTTGCCAGCGGGCCGGGCGTGCGGGCCGAACCACGACCGGCCGGGTTGGTCGAGCCCGTCGAAGGCTGCCAGCCATGCTTGCTCGCCCAGCTCGAGGTCGACGGCGGCGAGGTAGCGCCCGAGAGCCGTTATGTGGACGACGACGGGATCCGTGGGATCCTCGCCCGGCTTGAGCCATCGCTGAGGGACGAAGACTCGGAATCGCTCGGGGAGCGCCTCAGCGGGAGCGGTACGCCGCCTCACCAGTCGCCCCTGTCGAGTCTGGCGGGCACGTAGCTGCAATCTGGGCGCAGGTCGTAGGAGTACACCCGCCATTGGGTCGCTGCTCCGAGCCGGTGCAACTCCCACGACTGAACGGTCACCGTGCGGCCACGGTCGAGCGAGGCGATCTTGTCGGCATAGGGCGCCAGGAACGGGAGCTCGCCGTCGCCCCACCTCCCGAGGCGGTTGACAGACGCCGGCGATAGGCAGCTCGCAACGGCGCCGGGTCAGCGGTCAGCTTGCGTCTCACCGGCCGTACCTGACCCCCACCGCTTCGCGGCGCTTGCGGCTCAGCTCGTCCTCTCGGATCTCGCCCAGGGAGTCGGTCTCGGGCACGCGCAACTGGTGGAGCAGCCGGGCGTCAGTTTCGTTATCCGACCGTTGGCGTTTTCCGTCGAGTCAGACGGCTACGTGGCGGCGCTTTTCATCGATGAGGACGCGCCGGGGATTCAGGGCCCTCGACTGTCGTCCACACTCATGCGGGATTTGCCGTTCGGTCAGATGAGAGCCATGGCGGCTGCATCCCTCGGTCAACTCCTGAAGTTCGTCGGCGCTGCTTCGTTGCCGCCGCCAAAGACGGGCCGTAGGAGTTCGATCTCTGACATCGAACTGGCCCGGCTCAGTGCTGACTGGGTGAATCTCCTCAAAGCAGGTACTCCCAAGCCAATGGAAGCCCTCGCTGCAATGCATCACCTCAGTTACGACGGCATGGTTCATCGAAAGCGATCCGCCGTGAGGCGTGGACTGCTTACGGCTACCGACAAAGGTCGCGCCGGCGGCACGCTCACAGCGAAGGCGCTGGAACTTCTGAACGCTCAAACTCCAGACCCTAACGAGGAGGCCGCGAATGGCATCTGAACCCATACACAAACTTCCGTCTGGAAGGTGGGAGGTCCGCTACCGCGACCCCAACGGACGGACCTGCCAGCTCCGTTTCGACACCCGGACCCAGGCGAAGGATCACTTCGCAAAGGTTCGCACTCAGGGGATGGACGGCAGCTACATCGCCCCCGAACGAGGACGGATGACATTCGGCGCGTGGTGCGACGAGTGGTGGTCCACGAAGGTCGACCTACGAGCCCGCACCCTGGCGCGCTACGAGCGGGATCTCCGCCTCCACATCCGTCCACGCTTCGATAGGCGTCCCCTGGCGAAGATCACGAAGACCGAAACTCAGGCTTGGGTCGCCGAAATGTGCGCCAGTGGAGTACCAGACTCGGCCGTGCGTCGTCGGTTCTCGGTCTTCCGAGCAGTGATGACCGGTGCGGTTGAAGGCGAGCGGCTCGTGAAGTCACCCTGCGCGGGTGTGAAGCTGCCCGAGGTCCGTCGCAGCGACATCGAAGTCCTGACTCCCGAGGAGGTCGCTGAGCTCGCCGACGCCATGCCGAAGTGGTGCCGCTCTTGGGTGTTGGTGTCGGCCTGGTCGGGCTTGCGCTGGTCCGAGATGGTCGGGCTCCGGCGCCGGGACGTGGACATGCTCCGCCGCCGCTTCATCGTCAGTCAACAGGTCGTGGAAGTCGGTTCGGAGTTCAGGGGCTTCGACCAGCCGAAGACTCAGGCCGGGCGGCGCCAGGTGCCGATCTGGGCGCCCATCTATCCCATTCTCGAGGAGCAGCTCGCCGAGCGAGCACAGCCCGGTAAGGACGGACTTGTCTTCGTGAATACCCGCGGCAACACGCCGCACTTGTCCAGCTTCACGAGCCAGGCGTGGAAGAAAGCACGCGAGCGCATAGGCCGGCCCGACCTCCGCTGGCACGATCTGAGGCACACGTACGTGGCGATCCGAATCGCAGCGGGCGCTCATCCCAAGGAGATCCAAGAGGAGTGCGGGCACTCGTCGTACAAGACGACGATGGACGTTTACGGCCATCTATTCGAGTCGTCGAGCGAGAGAACAGCAGACGCCATGGAGGATCTCTACCAACAGTCCCTTGCCGCGGGAGCGTCGAACGTGCGACCGATCCGGTAAAGCGATCACGCGCGAATCACGCGACATCACGCGCGAATCACGCGAAACCCCAGCAAACTCGGGACACCCCCGGTAAGCGACGGTCAAGGCACTTAGTACCTCTGACCTGGATAAACCCTGGAGGCGGCGGGCGGAATCGAACCGCCGTACGGGGCTTTGCAGGCCCCTGCCTAAACCACTCGGCCACGCCGCCGTCGTACCCACACGAACGGGCGGCCAGCCTAACGGCCAGCGTGCCCCGCCCTCGGACCCGGTCAGGGTCTCGGGCCCGGGCCCGCCGCTAGTGCCGGAAGCGGGACACCACCCAGAAGACAGCGGCAATCAGGGCGATCACCACCGCCACCTTCAAGAAGAAGAAGATGACCCCGGCCAGGCTACTGAGGATCCAGAAGGCGACGATGATCCCGACCACGCCCACGGCCGTCATGGCGACGGCATGGGTGAAGGTCATGGGGGTCTTGCCTTCCCTACGCTCCACGTCTTTGCTCACGGACCCAATGCTACGTTCCCGCCATGGTCGCCGAGACGTCACTGCGGGATCGACGCAGCCGGCTCCTGGCCGAACCCGGCCTGCAGGGGCAGGAGTTCTGTCGGCGCTATGCGGCCGAGGCGGATGTCTGGCTCTCCGGCCTGGCCGAACGCGCCGCCGGCGACGCCACCCGGCGTCTGGCCCTGATTGCCGTCGGCGGGTACGGCCGGGCCTCGCTCTGCCCCTATAGCGACCTCGATGTGGTGCTCGTCCACAACGGCCACCGGGACATCGCGAAGGTCGCCGACGCCATCTGGTACCCCGTGTGGGACGAAGGAGTGCACCTCGACCACTCCGTCCGCCGGCCCTCCGAAGTGCTGAGTGCCGCCGCCGAGGACGTGCGGGTGGCGCTCGGTCTGCTGGACGGCCGGCTCGTCTGGGGCGAGCCCCGGGTGGCCGAGCCCCTCCTCCAAAAGGCGCAGGCCGCCTGGCGCGACCGGCTCGCGGCACGGTACCTGCCGCTGCTCGAACAGCAGATGGCGGATCGCCGCTCCACGGCCGGCGACGTCGCCTTTCTTCTGGAGCCCGACCTCAAGGAGAGCCACGGGGGGCTGCGCGACGTCAGCGTGCTGCGCGCCATCTCCGCCTTCGCTCCGCTCCTGGCCGAGTACGCGGACCTGGCGTCCCTCGATGACGCGACCGCACTCCTGACCAACATCCGCGTGGAGCTGCACCGCATGGCTCGACGCGAGCACGACAAGCTCCTCCTGCAGGACCAGGACCAGGTGGCAGCGGCCCTGGGCTTCGACGACGCCGACGCCCTCATGCTGGCGGTCTCGACGGCGGGCCGTCAGATCGCCTGGGTCAGCGACGACGTGTGGCGCCGACGCCGCCTCTGGGATCCCACCCCGCCGCCGAAGCGGCGCTTCAGGCGCACGACGCCCGACCAAGGCACGCTGCTGACGCCTGATCTCGGGCCCGACATGGTCGAGGTCGACGGCGAGATCGCCTTGACGTCACTGGCCCCGGTGTCCGACGACGCCTCCCTGCCGCTCCGTCTGGCTGCCACCGCAGCCAGGGCCGACCGCCCGATTGCGAGGGGCTCGCTCCACCGTCTGGCCGACCGCATGCCTCCGCCCGCCGACCCCTGGACGGACGAGACGCGCACTGCCTTCGTCGACCTGCTCGGCATCGGTCGCCCGGCCATCGACAAGATGGAGTCGCTCGACCAACACGGCCTGCTGGTACGGCTGATTCCCGAATGGGCCGCCGTCCGCAACAAACCGCAGCGCAACGCCTATCACACCTACACGGTGGACCGTCATCTTCTGGAAGCGGCCGCGCTGGCCGCCGAGCTCACCGATACCGTCGAGCGGCCCGACCTGCTCCTCGTCGGCACCCTCCTGCACGACATCGGCAAGGGCTTCCCGGGGGATCACACGACCGTCGGCATGGAGGTCGTCGAACGCATCGCCACCCGGATGGGGTTCGCCCCGACCGACGTCACCGTGCTGGTCGACCTCGTGCGTCACCATCTCCTTCTGCCCGACACGGCCACCCGGCGCGACCTCGACGATCCCACGACCATCGCCCGGGTGGCGCAGGCCGCCGGCAACCGGCTGACGCTGCACCTGCTCGCCGCCCTGACCGAGGCGGACAGCAGGGCGACGGGACCGTCGGCCTGGGGCGCCTGGAAAGCCGGCCTCGTCGCCGATCTCGTCGCGCGCGTTGACCGTGTCCTGCAGGGGGAAACGGAGCCCGCTGCGCCGGACCGGCTTGTGGCGTCGAACCGGGAGCTCATGGCGGAGGTGCGCGGCACTGGACTCCCGTCGGTCTCGCTCCAGCCCCCCAATGTCATCGTCGCCGCTCCCGATCGGCCCGGCCTGTTCTCCTCGGTGGCCGGCGCGCTCGCCCTCAACGGCATGGACGTGCGAGCCGCCAACGTCAGCGGTGAGGACGGGGTTGCGGTTGAGGTGTTCACCGTCGAGGTGGCCCGCGGGACGTGGCCCGACACGGCCAAGCTGCGCGAGGACCTGGCCGCCGTGCTCTCGGACCGCCTCGCCCTGGGCGAGAGGCTCTCCGAGCGCGAGCGCGTCTATCCCCTCCGCCGGGGTTCGGCGGCCCATCTCCCGGGGAGCGACGTCAGCGTCGACAACGATGCGTCGGAGACGGCCACGGTGCTGGAGATCCGGGCGCCGGACGAGATCGGACTCTTGCATCGCATCACCCGCGCCCTCTTCGATGCGGGCCTGGACGTCGTCTCGGCCCGGGTCTCCACCCTCGGCGAAATGGTCGTCGATGCGTTCTACGTCCGGGCGTCGGGCGGGTCCAAAGTGACCGATACCAGCCGGCTCTCAGAAATCACCCGACAAATTGAGGCGGAATTGGGACTCTAGACCCACGTTCTCCCCGGTAGAATGCCCGCTGCTATGTCCGGCGAACATGTGCGCACCCGCAGCGGCTCGCGACGGTGGCTCCTTGTCACTGTTGGCGTCGTCGTGCTCGCTCTCGCCGCCGGCGGGTTCGTGACCGTCGACCGGATGCACACCGATCAAGCCGCAGCCACCCCCGCTGCCCCCCCGCCCTCCCTCACCGTCACGTCGATCTCGCCGACTGGTGCCAACGTGGCAGCCGGCTCGACCCTGACCGTGGCGTTTTCCACCAATCTCGCGCCCGGCAGTCCCATGCCGACGCTCAACCCGCCCATCGCGGGCTCGTGGGCCGCGTTGTCACCGTCGATGCTCGAATACCAAGCGAGCGGGCCGCTCGTTCCCGGCGCCACCGAGGCGGTCACCGTCCCCGGCGGGCCATCGGGTGTCGTCGGTTCGGAGGGACAGCATCTGTCCCAGTCCGTCACGTCGCAGTTCTCGGTGGCCCCCGGGTCCATCCTGCGCCTGCAACAACTCCTGGCCCAGCTCGGCTACCTCCCCCTGACGTTCACGCCGGCCTCGCCGCTGGCATCGCCGACCCAGGAGGGCAACGACCAGGTGGGGTCGTTCACATGGCGTTGGCCGAACCAGCCGCTCGCCCTCGAGACGTTGTGGACACCGGGCACGAACAACGTGATCACCCAGGGCGCCGTCATGAACTTCGAGTCCCAGAACGGCTTGAAGACCGATGGCATCGCCGGCCCGCAGGTGTGGACGGATCTCCTCTCCGACGTGCAGAGCGGGAAGGGCGACGCCCTCTCGTGGGACTACGTCCTCGTGAGCCAGTCGCTCCCCGAGTCCGCCACCGTCTACAAGGACGGCGTCCCCGTCTACACGACCCCGGTCAACACGGGGGTCGCCGGCGCCCCCACGGCGAACGGCACGTGGCCGGTCTACGCCCGCTACACGGTGACCACCATGTCGGGCACCAACCCGGACGGCTCGCACTACGTCGACCCCGGCATCCAGTGGGTGAGCTACTTCAACGGCGGGGACGCCCTGCACGGCTTCGTGCGATCGCGATACGGATCCCCGCAGAGCGACGGCTGCGTCGAGATGCCGGTCGCCAACGCGCAGACCGTGTTCCCGCTGACTCCGCTCGGGACCCTGGTCACTGTCCAGCCCTGACGGGAGGGGTGCCGCAGGTTCGGCCCCCCTGCGCCCTAATCTGACTGCGATGTCTACGTTGCGACGGACCGTCGACATCACCGGGCGGGTCCTGATCGGCGTTGGCGTCCTGGTGCTCCTCTTCACGGCGTACCAGATCTGGGGCACCTCGGTGCAAGAGGCTCACATCCAGTCCGGTCTGCGCACCCAGCTCCAGCAGGAAACGAACAACGACGCCATCCGGCGCGCCCTGGCCCAGGAATCAGCGCTCGACAAGCTGCCGACCGGGCCTCCGGCTGCCGCTCCGACCACGACCGCCCCGGCCGAGGGCCAGCCCGTCGGCGATATCCGGATCCCGGTCATCGGCCTCAACCAGGTGGTGGTCGAGGGCACGAACACGCCCGACCTCCGCAAGGGCCCGGGGCACTACACCGGAACGCCCCTCCCCGGTCAATCCGGCAACGCCTCCATCGCCGGCCACCGCACCACCTACGGCCACCCCTTCTACAATCTCGACTCGGTCAAGGTCGGTGACCCCATCGTCCTCACCACGCTGCAGGGCATCTTCGTCTACGACACCACGAAGAGCTTCGTGGTGTCGCCCAGCGATACGACCGTGGTCGACAACGTTTTCGCCGATCATCTCACGCTCACGACCTGCAATCCACGGTTCAGCGCCACGACACGCCTCATCGTCCAGGCCACGCTGGCACACTCGCAGCTGTTCGCGAACACCGGCCTGCCCGCACACAAGCTGCATGCGAATCCGAAGAGCCAGAGCCTGGCCGGCAACTCGGACGTGTCACTGTCCGACGCGTTGTTCTGGGGCTTCCTGACCGCGCTGGTCATCGCAGGCATCTTCGTGGCGGCCTGGCGCTTCCGACGCCAACGCTGGCTGATCTACGGGGTCGGCGTGGTGGGCACGCTCGTCCTGCTGTGGTTCTTCTTCGGAGCCGTCAGCCCGCTCCTCCCCGCCAGCTTCTAGTCCGGGCGTGCACGGGGATCAGCCGCTCGGCGATCACTTCCGGGCCTTCGCCACCACGGTCGAGCGCGACGGCGGCACCACCTACGCCACCATCAGCCGCGCCGTGGCCGACGATGACGACGTGCTGTCGATCCTCGACGGGGCGCCCCTCCCCCAGCGCCGCCCCCTCCTCCTCCTGGCGGCCGTGCACTACCTTCTGCTCTCGGGCACCGAGCACGCCCTGGCCGCTTCCTACGACACGGTGACCGCCATGGCGGGCCTCCCGGCCGGATCGCCGCCGACCAGCGACGTCGCCGCCGACTTTGCCGACTTCTGCCGGGTGCACCGCGACGAACTCGAGCAGCTCATCGCCACCCGCACGACGCAGACCAACGAGGTCGGGCGCTGTTCGTCGCTCTTGCCCGGCCTGACCCACATTGCGGCCGCGTACGGGTGGCGAGAACCACTCTCCCTGTTGGACCTCGGCACTTCGGCGGGACTCAACCTGCTCTTCGACGACTACGCGTACACCTACCGAGCCACCGATGGGGGTGCGGTCCGCACCGCCGGGGTGCAGGGCGCTGCCGTCGCCCTCGAGTGTGCCGTGCGGGACGATCTGCACCACCTCCCCGCGCTCCGGCTGCCCGACGTGACTGCCCGGGTCGGGCTCGACCTGGCACCGCTCAACCCCGCCTCCGACGATGACGCGCGCTGGCTGCTCGCCTGCCAGTGGCCCGACAATCCGGCGCGTTTCGGCCGGCTGCGCGCCGCCCTGGCCAACGCACGAGCCTCGGACCACCCCCCGCGCCTCGAACGCGGCGACATGCTGACGGACCTGCCCCGGGTCGTCGCCGGCATGCCGGGTGACGGACCGCTCGTCGTGTTCCACTCCTGGGTGGCCGCCTACCTCAGCGAAGAGGAGCAACGAGCCCTGACCGAGCAGATCGCCACGCTCGGCCCGCACCGCCCGGTCCACCACCTCTACTGTGAGAGCCCGTTCGAGACTCCCGGCCTGCCCACGCCTCCGTCACCGCTGCGGCGGGAGGGACCGGACCTGGCAACCGTGCTCGTGCACGTGCGCCCCGGCGGCCCCGCGGAGCGACTGGCCGACACCCACCCACACGGCTACTGGATTCGCTGGTGGCGTCAGACTTAAAGCGTGCAACCGATCCGCGGTCGCCCAATCGACGCTGCGGACTTCGTGATGCCCAGGCGGTCTATAAACCCCTTGAGCCGCGGCGCTCACGCGGCTGTTGACATAGTGCTATCTGATCCCTACCCTCCATCCCCGGATCCCGTCGGCGAAGAGCCGAGGCGAGGCCGATTGTGCCCTGATTCGTGGAGTGCCGCGGCCATCGAAAGGACATTCTGCGTGAGATATCGATCGGCAACGGCCTTTGAAGGAGTGACGGCGAAGCTCGCCCTGGTACTCGCGGCCATTCTTGTGACTAGCTCATTGCTGCTCCTCGGCCCGACTGCTCGGGGTGGAGCGGCAACGGTCAACCCGCATTCCACCGCGACATGCAGCCAGCCCGGTGGTCTATTCCTTTATGGCAGTGCGGTGGTCGGTATTGCCGACACTGCGGATGATGGTGGCTACTGGATCGTCAATGACGCAGGACAGGTCGCCGCGTGTGGCGATGCTGCTTTCTATGGACAACCTGCGGCGCTGAATCGTCCGATCGTCGGTATCGCTGCCACGGCCGATGGACGCGGGTACATCCTGGTCGCGTCAGACGGCGGAGTCTTTAACTACGGAGATGCTGGCTTCTACGGATCGACGGGGTCGATCTCGTTGAACAAGCCCGTCGTAGGTATTGCCGTCGATCGGATAACGGGTGGCTATTGGTTAGTGGCTTCAGATGGCGGCATATTTTCCTTCAACGCACCTTTCCTTGGCTCCACGGGATCCATCAGACTCAATCAACCCGTCGTGGGAATGGCGGCGGCTAACAACGGAAGCGGGTATTGGTTTGTGGCTTCAGATGGCGGAATCTTCTCCTACGGGGTTCCATTTTGGGGATCGACAGGCTCAATACATCTCAACAAGCCCGTGGTTGGCATGGCGACGGATCAAGTGTCCGGTGGTTACTGGCTTGTTGCATCTGACGGTGGGATTTTTGCGTTCAACGCTCCGTTCTATGGCTCAACCGGAAGCATCGTCTTGAACAAGCCAGTTGTTGGAATGGAGTCCAGTCCGGCCGCCAATGGGTATCGTCTTATCGCTGCTGACGGTGGCGTGTTCTCCTATGGCTCGCAGTTCTCCGGAACGCCAGCCTTCTCTTCCCCAGCGACACCGGCACCAACACCCGCGTTGCCCGGAAGTTCCCCCGCCTTCGTTCAGGCCGACGACACGGGCACCTTTAACGGGAACACCACCAGCATCGGTAGTGGCCAGTACAACCAGGTGCTTGCTCACAACACCGGAATCGGCCACTCTGTCGTTCTCGAGATCCAGACCCTGACCGACCCCGGCACCCAGACGAACACCGTCACCAGCGTCTCCTCAGGGATGGGCACCTTCCAGTTGGTCAACTCGTACAACGATCTGGCCGACACCGAAATTTGGGTCTGCTTGCGCACGACCGGCGCGGCCGACACGCTCACGGTTAACACGCCGACCAATGCTTGGAACGCTTTTGCCATCGAGTTCAACGCTCCCGCCACTGGCTTCATAAACGGTGGGGGCGCAGGTCACTTATCCGAACTACCTCGCCAATCAGAGCTGGACCGTCTCACCCGGAAAGGCTGGAAATATCGCCGTTATGGCGATGGATACCCTCGGGGCCTATGTGTCCGGGCCGGCGGCACCCTGGACGTACTACAACGCGGGATACTGGGACTTCCCCAACGGGACCTCGGCGGCTTGGCAGGTGGCTCCGTCATCATCTCCTCTCACTGCCACCTGGGTTACAGACGGAGGAGAGAGCAGCTCTCAGGGTGTGGTGCTCGAGTATTAGGAGGCAACCACATGAGAAGCAGGGCGGTTTGCGCCTGCTAGTGCCATCGGTCCGCAAAATAGGATCTGACTAAGTTCAACGCCGCCTGCTCCCACCTAACACAGGTTGAGTAAATCCTGAGCGGGCCCCCGCCCGCTGGCGTTCTTCGTGGCTACAGCGTGGCTACAAACGCTTCACAACGTTGCGCAACGGCGATAATGGTGAGACCGATTCCGCTGGTCGGCGTGAGACATGCGCAACGCTGACCAACGGTGAAACGTTCTAAGTCCAATACTGGATCCGTTGGTGGCCTCGGTCCTGATCGCGCCGGTTCGGCCGAATCATGCCGTATGCACGGTTCTGTCACGCAATGGACGTTTCGACACGCTGGCCGGCACGGCGAGGTCCGCTGAGCCGGAACCTCGTCCGGGAGCCCTCCCTCGGACATGGGTCGCGGGAGGACGGGCTCTGACCCACAGAAGGTGCAGCGAATCCCCTGGGCAGACAATCGCCCGGCAACCCGGGATCGACCATGATCCCTCGCCTGGAGCGTGACTCTCCGCCCGGCATCACCCGCGGTCAGGCACAAGGGCGAAGTTCATCTCTGAAAGATGATCCCTGCCGGGGACTTGTCCGTAGTAGCTGCTGAGGGAAGACTCAAGACCTACGCAGGAGTGGATCGAAATGCAGATGAATCGTCAGAACCGAGAATCAGCTCGCCGAGCCGCTTTGGCGCGATGGGTCGGTGCGATCGTGGCCGTCGGCGGGATCTCACTGTCGGTGATCGCCTCATCCGAGGCTGGCGCCGCGAGCGCCGTGACCGTCTCGAGCACCAAGAACGCCAAAATGGGAACCATTCTCGTCAGTGGCAAGACCCTGTATACCCTGAAGGCAAGCAGCACTGCGTGCACGGCCGCCTGCCTGAAAATCTGGCCGGCACTCGTGCTCCCCCCCGGAGTGACCAAGGCAAAGGCGGGGCCGGGAGTCAGCGCAGCAAAGCTCGGTAGCGTGAAGCGCAACGGTGCCGTCCAGGTGACGTACGGCGGGAAGCCGCTCTACTTTTTCGTCGGCGACACGGGAAAAGGCCAAGTGAACGGCGTCGTGACCGACACGTGGGGAAAGTGGACCGCGGTCGTGACGAAGAAGTCGGCCAGCTCCTCCGGCTCGAACTCCGGTTCCGGTAACTCCAGCGCCGGGGGCGGCGGAGCAGCCTTCTAAGTTAGGGAGCCGCCGAGACGATGGTGATGTCTAGTTTGCTCCTGGCTCCCAGCCGGCCGACCGACACCGAACAAAACGAGGACGCTGCTCTGACAAGAGACGGTCCGCAGGTTGGCCTGCGACCGCGCGTCTATCTCCCCGCCTTTTCCATTGCCGTTCTGGCCATTGTCCTGATTGCTCTGGGGTGGTCCGAAGGCTGGGGTGGCAAGAACTTCACCGGGTCGGTGACACTGCTCCGGGTGGTGCTGATCGGTCCGTTGGCGCTGGTGATCTTGGGTTGCTTCATGGTTGTCGAGCGCATATGGCCAGCGCAGCAGCGGCCTCTCTTCGCCCGTGGCCATCGCCATGATCTCATGCTCACCATCATGAACGCGCTCTTCGTGGCGCCCCTCGTCACGGCGCTCACCCTCGCCTTTGTCGCGCTGGTTCGACGGGGACTCCCATGGATCGTTCTCCCGAAAATCGGCGCGCTTCCTCGCTGGGGTGCGATCGTCGCCATCCTCGTTGTGATGGACTTCTGCAACTGGGCAGTTCACCTCGCGAACCACAAGGTACGGATGCTGTGGCGCTTTCACGAACTCCACCATTCCCAGGAGGATATGAACGTCCTGACGGTCTTTCGCACGCACCCCTTGATCCACGTCTCCTATCTCTTGGCGTTAGTTCCGGGGGTTGTCCTCCTTTCCAATGGTGCACTGTCGGTCACCGTGTTGATCCTCTACGGAGGGATGGTCGCCTTCGCCCACTCCAACACACGTGCGAGCTTCGGGCCCCTGGAGAGGATCTTTGTGAGTCCCAACTTTCACAGGATCCATCACAAGTTGGATGGGCCGCAGGACGTCAACCTCGGCTTCACATTGACCATTTGGGATCAGATGTTCCACCGAGCGGTCTTCCCTACGGACGAGACGATCAGGACCGACACCGGACTGCCTGGTCGCCCGCTCATCGTCGAACAGGAGTCGGCGCGACCACACCACTTCTCCGTCCTCCTGGCTCAATTGCTGGCGCCCTTCCGGCCGATTCGCAACCTCTCCCAGCAACCCTCGGGTGCCCTCAGGCCGGGAGCGCCCGATCTGCAGCGGCCGGAGTTGGAGACGCAGGGTGCGCTTGGTGGGCTCTGACAGTGATGGGCACTCAGGTAGGGAAGGTGGTTCCGCAGTGAGCACTTCGGTCGAGACGCAGCGGCACTCATGGAAGTCCCTGCTCGCGTTAGTCGTGAGCACCCGGCATACTTCACAGCTCCCGGAGGACTGCGCGCTGCTTGTCGCACGCATCGTGCTCGCGTGGATCTTCATCTACTACGGAGGAGGGAAGCTCTTCGGGTGGTTCAACGGACTCGGCATTCACGGGACATCCATCTACTTCGCGCAGTCGGCACATTTGCACCCCGGAGGCCTCTTCGCCGTGCTGGGCGGTGTGATCGAGTTCTTCGGGGCCATCGCCGTGGGACTCGGCCTCTTCTCGCGTCTCGCGGGCATTGCGTTGTTCGGTGACATGGTCATGGCGATGATCACGATTACCTGGGCCACCGGAATCAATTCGCATCCCGGCTACCAACTGAACCTTGCGCTCGCGGGCCTGGCTCTGGTCGTGGCCTTTCTTGGATCGGGCCGGTTCAGCCTCGACGCAGAGCTCGAGCGACGCCTGGTGGGGCTCAACAGCGGTACTGCGCGTGCGCGGGCGAACCAACACAGACACGGTGACGACGGTGAAACTGTCGTCGCTGGGGTGCGTGAGGGTGCGTGAGGGTGCGTGAGGGTGCGCAAACGGTGGCACATGTTGCAGGTGGCTGAAGAGATACTTGATCCGCTGAAGGCCTGAGGCCAACTAGTCGTCGGGCCCCCACGGCGCGTCGCGTCGGGCCGGTACCTGGACCCCGTCCTCGGTGACCATGGACGCGGCGCCCACCGCGCTGCGTCCGAAGCGGTTGCGAATGGCGTCCACCGCGACCGTCGCGTCCTGCCAGGACTGCTCGCGCGCCGTGGCGCTTTGGTTGTCGTCGGCGAGCCCGTCTCCGAGGTCGAACGAGAGCTGGTCGACCCCGCCGGCCGCCAGCCCCGACGCGCTGACCCCGAGGAGCCGAATCCCCTCACCGGGATCGACACTCGAGAGCAGCGCGGCAGCGACCTGCCCGATGGCGCCGCCCGTGGCAATCGGTCGCTCCATGGTGTGCGAGCGCGACTGCAACGACAGGTCCTTGAACTTGATCTTGACCGTGATGGTCCGGGCCGAGCTGGAGGCGCCCGCGCAACATGGTCGCCACCGATTCGGCCATGCGCAGCACGTGACGCTCGAGCTCGTGCGGATCGACGAGATCCTGGCTGAAGGTCTCCTCGTGCCCGATCGACTTGTTGGGACGGTTGGGGTTGACCGGATCGGGGTCCTCGCCACGGGAGAGAGCCGACAGGTGGGCGCCGCTCGCCTTGCCCAGGCGACGGACCACGGTGTCGAGCGGCAGGGCGGCCAGGTCGCCGACCGAGCGCACCCCGAGGTCGTGCAGGCGCTTCGCGGTGGCCGGGCCCACCCCCCACAGCGCCTCCACCGGGTGCCCGTGCAGGAACGCCAGCTCGACGTCCGGCTCCACCAGGTACACGCCGGGACCCGGCTGCAGCCCGGCCCTGCTGGCGCGGGGCTTGGCGGCGCGGGAGGCGAGCTTGGCGATCATCTTGGAGCGTCCGATACCCACCGCACACTCGAGGTGGAGCTCGTCGTGCACCCGGCCTCGCAGATCTCGTGCGATGCTCGCCGGTCGGCCGAGGAGGCGCACGGCGCCGGCGACGTCCACGAACGCCTCGTCGAGGCCGATGGGCTCGACCATTGGTGTGATGTCCGCCAGGATCTTGTGCAGCTGGGCGCTCACCTCGCCGTAGCGGCTATGGCGGCCGGACAAGAAGACGGCCTCGGGGCAGAGCTGGCGGGCCCGAACGGACGGCATGGCGGAGTGCACCCCGTAGGCGCGGGCCTCGTAGGTGCACGACGCCACCACGCCGCGCGCGCCGGCCCCGCCGACGATGACGGGCTTTCCGGCGAGGGCGGGATCATCGAGCACCTCGACCGACGCGAAGAACGCGTCCATGTCGACGTGCAGGATGGTGGGCAGGTGCGACTGTTCAACCACCGAGGGTCAACCGGCGGAACCCCTCGGCGTAGGCGACGCCGGCCCGTCGGCCCTCCTCGGCCGCCCGCCGTCGCACCGCCTCACCGGCCCAGCCCTCCTGGCCGGCGAATTGGGTCCGATGGCACTCGACGGCCGAAGCCTTGGTCTCGATGGTGTCCGAGATGTCCACCCACTCGTCGGGCTCGAGGGTCGCCGACAACAGCACCGTGGACACCTGATGTGGTGGCCCGGCATCAGGGAAGTAGTGCGGCAGCGCGGCGGCCGGAGCCACCGCGTCGAGCAGCGCGGCGCCGGCGATCCGGTGGTCTCGGTGATTGAAGTAGTCCTGCCCGAAGAAGACCGCCGTGGGGTCGTGACCGCAGACGACATCGGGACGCAGGGAACGCACCCGCTGCACCAGGATGCCCCGGAAGTCCTCGGAATCGGTCAGCTCACCGTCGCGCGGAGCCGAGGTTCTCGACGCTCGACAGGCCGATGAGGGCCGACGAGGACTCCAGCTCCGAGGCTCGCTCGCTGGCCAGCTGCGCCGGCTCGACGGCGGGGTCGGTCGTCCCCTTCCCGCCATCTGTGCACACCAGCAGGTGCACAGCACTCCCGGCCTTGGCCCAACGGGCCAGCGTCCCGCCGCAGGCGACGTCGGCGTCGTCGGGATGGGCGTAGACGGCCAGAACGATGCCGGGCGTCTCGTCCATCACTTCCGCTTCGGCTCCGTCGTCTTGGTCAGCAGCCCCGCCTCGCGCTGGAAGTCACCAGCCTCCTCGAAACCCTTGTACACGCTGGCAAAACGGAGGTAGGCCACGTCGTCCAGGCTCTGCAGACGCTCCAGCACCGCCACGCCGACCTGCTGGCTGGTCGGCTCTGTGGTCTCCGCCCGCAACGCATCCTCCACGGCCTGGGCGAGCTCCTCCATCTGCTCGCGGCTGACGGGTCGGTTCTTGCAGGCCGAGCGCACGCCCTCGACCACCTTGGCCCGGTCGAACGGCTCGCGCAGCCCGCTGCGCTTCACGACCCACAGCGGGACCTCTTCGACCCGCTCGAATGTCGTGAAGCGACGCTCGCACCCGAGGCACTCCCTGCGACGGCGTATGGCACCGCCTTCTTCGGCCTGGCGTGAATCCACCACGCGGTCGTCATCGACACCGCACCATGGACACCGCACACCGCCGACGATAGTCAGGGAATGAAGATGTGCTCCCCCGGCACCACCGAATTGCTCCCCGTTTCGCGGACGAGTCGCCCGGTCAGCGTGGCGGGGTGCGCGGGATCGGCCCGGGTCGCGATGGAGGCCAGCGTGTCGCCCGCCTTGACGACGTACTCCTGACCCTGGGCCGGTGCGGCCTGGGCCAAGGTGCTCCCGCCGAGGGCACGGATCGGCAGGGCCAGCAGCACGAGCAGCACGAGCAGGATCGCCACGACCGCACCCACGACCACCCGGCGGCGGCGCACCCGGGGGAAGGTGCCGTCCGGACGCGCCGACTGGTCGGCCACGACGTACAGCTGGGGGCGGTACGTCTCGAAATCGAGTTCATATGCGACCGTCATGGCGTCTCCCTCTTCCGAACACCTGTTCGCCTTCCTGCAGATTGGATCACGAACACCTGTTCGCTGTCAATGCCAGATTTTCGAACAGATGTTCGTCGACACGCCCGTACCTTACGGATCCGGTGTGACAGCGCCACCCCAGGCTGTACTTGACAATTCCCGATCGACTTGGTCAGGATTAGCGTTTCCGTTCGCACGCCACCAGGAGTTCCATGACCACCACCACAGCCGTCCACCTCGACATCGCCCCGCTCTCAGGCACGATCGGAGCCGAAATCCGCAGCATCGACCTGCATCAGCCCCTCGACCCCGAGACGCTGGCGGCCGTCCGCCAGGCCCTCCTCGACTACAAGGTCATCTTCTTCCCGGGCCAGCATCTCTCCGCGGCCGAGCACAAGGAGTTCGCCGCCGCCTTCGGCCCGATCACCGTGGCGCACCCGGTGATCCCCGGAATCGAGGAGCACAAGGAGGTCTTCGAGATCGACTACACCAAGGCCCGCCGGTTCACCTACGGCGTGGGTCGGGAGGACGGCGACCGCGAGCGCTGGCACACCGACGTCACGTTCGTGGAGACCCCGCCGCTGGGCTCGGTCCTCAACGCCATCGTGATCCCCACAGGCGGGCGGCGACACCCTGTGGGCCGACACCCAGGCCGCCTACGAGGGGTTGTCGGCCCCGATCCGCGACCTCGTCGACGGCTTGACCGCCGTCCACGACGGCACCCGCGCCTTCGGCTCACTGCTCGAGACGGTGGGCCAGGGCGAGTGGGACGGCGTCACCTTCACCGAGCTGACCCCGGTCGAGCACCCCGTCGTCCGGACCCATCCCGAGACGGGGCGGCGGAACCTCTTCGTCAATCCGGGCTTCACCAAGCGCATCAAGGGGTTGACCACCAAGGAGAGCGAGGCCCTCCTCCGCTTCCTCTACGACCACATGACCACGCCCGAGTACGTCGTCCGCTACCGCTGGGAGGAAGGCGACCTCGGGTTCTGGGACAACCGGACCACCATGCACTACGCCATCGGCGACTACGGCGACGCCCATCGCGTCATCCAGCGCGTGACCATCCAGGGCGACAAGCCCTTCTAGACCGCCGTACTCCGCCGCCGGGCCGGCCTCTTCCCCCTTCGGCCCGGCGGCGTACGGCCCTCGACCAAGAAAGAACGATCCCGTGCCTTTCCTGACCTCCCCTTCCCGACGACCTGCCGCGGCGCTGCGCCGCCTGGCGGCATTCGTGCTCCCGGTCGGGCTCGTGCTCGGCCTCGAGTGCCAGCGGACGCGTCCGCCGCCACCAAGGACGTCTCGCTGAGCCGGCGTGACCCTCAACTTCGGCGACCAGTTGAAGGAGTACCAGACGATCTTCGCGGCCACCAACGCCCTCAAGGGTGCGGCCTACACGGTCAACTGGAGCAACTTCATCGGCGGGCCGCCCGTCATCGCGGCGGAGACCGGAGGGTCCGTCGACCTCGGCGACATGGCCGAGACGCCGACCGTCTTCGCCCAGTCGGCCGGTGACCCGGTCAAGGTCGTGGCAATCACGCAGGGAGCGAATCCAAAGACCTCGCCGTACGACATCGTGGTGCCCGCCGAATTCGCCCATCAAGACCGCGGCGCAGCTGCAGCGGCCAGACGGTGGCGGTCCAGGAGGGCACGGTGGAGCAGTACTTCCTGGTGCAGTACCTGGCCAAGAACCACATCCCCTACAGCTCGGTCCACCTCAGCAACCTGCCCGTGACGAGCGCCTCCACCGCCGTGACCAACGGCCAGGTGGCCGCCGCGGTCATCTCCCAGCCGCTCACCGCGCTCGACCAGGCCACCGGCAAGATCAGGGTCCTGGCCACCGGTGCCGGATACCTGCAGGTGCTCGGCTACCTGACGGCGAGCAACGCCGCCCTCGCCAACCCCCAGAAGGCGGCGGCGCTCCAGGACTTCATCAAGCGCTTCTACACGGCGTCGGCGACCCTCCGGAAGAACCCCGAGCTCGCCGCCGAGACCTACGTGAAGACCTACGGCGTCACGCTGCGCGGTCGCCAAGGCGGCCGTGGCCTCGGTCCAGGCCGTCGGGACCCCGATCACGCCATCGGTCATCAGCTACCAGCAGACCGAGGCCAACACCTTCCAGAAGCTCGGCCTGATACCCACAGCAAGCTGAACGTCAAGAGCATCTTCGACCTTCCGTTCAACAAGGTCGTGGCCAAGAACTCCACACCTGACGTCGTGACGGTGGACGTGACACGGACTCGCGCCGGCGGTGCAGTGTCCTCCGATCCGGTCGGCCTGGCGCCGGTGCCGCCCGGTGCCGGTGCTCTCCGGGGCTGGCGCCAAGCGGTCTGGTCAGCCTCGCCGTCGGCGACGGCCGGAACGGTCCCGGCGGCGCTCGCTGGCGATCCGCCTGCCGTGCCGGTGTCGATCTTCGTCGCCTGGTGGATCCTGACCGCCACCAACGTGATCCCGCCGACGACCTGTCGACCCCGGCTGCCACCTGGGACGCGTTCGTGCAGCTGCTGCTGCACCAGGACCTGCTCGGCGACATCGGGATCTCCATCCGGCGCGCCGTCGTGGGACTCGCCCTCGGTGCGGGGGTGGGACTGATCCTCGGCATCATCGTGGGCCTCTACCGCCTGGGCGAGGAGCTCCTCGACGCGCCGCTGCAGATGCTGCGCACGGTGCCCTATCCCGCGCTGATCTTCCTGTTCATCGTCTGGTTCGGCATCGGCGAGGCGTCCCACGTGCTACCTCATCGCCCTGGCCACGTTGTTCCCCATGTACCTGAACACCTTCAACGGCGTGCGCAACGTCGACCGCCGCGTGGTCGAGGCGGCCCGCAGCTTCGGGGTGGAGGGAAGGCAGCTGGTCCGCCGCGTCGTCGTGCCCCTCGCCATGCCGTCGATCATGACGGGGCTGCGCTTCTCCGCGGGATCTCGGTCATCGCGCTCGTCTTCACCGAGAGCATCGGCGCCAGCCAGGGCATCGGCTACCTGGTGTCGCAGGCCAACAGCCTGCAGCAGATCCCCATCCTCGTCGTGTGCATCATCATTTACGCACTCATCGGGATCGCGGCCGACATTTCCGTCCGCATATTGGAGCGCTACACCATGCCGTGGCGCCGTCATCAGGCGGTCCGATGAACATTCCCACGACACAGCCCGCCGCCATCGTGGTCGACGTCACCAAGACGCTTCGGCGACCGCGACGTCCTGGCCGACTCTCGACCTGACGGTCGCCCAGGGCGAGTTCGTCGCGCTGCTCGGCGCGTCGGGCAGCGGGAAGACGACCCTGCTCCGCATTCTGGCCGGGCTCGAGGTGGCGAGCAGCGGCGAGGTCCTCGTGCCGCGAGGTGCGCACCGTCGTCTACCAAGAGCCGCGGCTGGTGGCGTCAATGAAGCGTCTGGCGCAACGTCGTGCTCGGGCTCCCCCGCAGCCGAGTCGACGCGCCAGCGCGCCGTCACCGCGCTGCGCGAGGTGGGCCTCGAGGACCACGCCGACGCGTGGCCCGGCACCCTGTCGGGCGGAGAGGCGCAGCGGGTAGCGCTGGCGCGGGCCCTGGTGCGCGAGCCGCAAGCTCCTGCTGCTCGACGAGCCGTTCGCCGCCCTCGACGCGCTGACCCGCCTCCGGATGCAGAGCCTGGTGGCCGAGCTGTGCGGCCGCCACCACCCCGGTGTTCTGCTCGTCACCCACGACGTCGAGGAGGCCATCCTGCTGGCCGACCGGGTGCTGGTGCTCCGGGACTCGAAGATCTCCGTGGACCGACCAGGTCGAGCTGCCCCGGCCGCGCCGGGTCGGTGGCGAGGCCTTCGACGAGCTGCGGGACGAGTTGCTCGCCGAACTGGGGGTCCTCGCCGGTCACGCGCTGAGGCGCGGCTCGTCGCCCAGACAGCGAACAGATGTTTGCTTTGGGCCCCCCACTTCGGTAGGTTGGTCCGTCACGAACGGATGTTCGCCCCCGGGAGGGGCCCGGCGGCAGGCCGGGGTGGGCACCAAAGGAGACGCCGATGGCCGAGGTCCTGAGCGGGAAGCGGCTGCAGATCCTCAACTTCATCGCCGACTGCCAGCGCGACCGGGGCTACCCCCCGTCGGTGCGCGAGATCGGTGAGGCGGTGGGACTGGCCTCCTCGGCCACGGTGCACACCCACCTGGCCGTCCTCCAGCGCGAGGGCTACCTCTCCAAGGACCCCTCCAAGCCCCGGGCCATACAGGTCCACTTCGACCCCGACACGTCGTCCCGACTCCCGGCCTCGGCCGTGCACAACGTGCCGCTCGTGGGCGAGGTGGCGGCGGGAACCGGCGTGCTGGCCGAGGAGAACATCGAGGAGCTCCTGCCCATGCCCGAGCAGTTCACCGGCAGCGGGCCGTCGTTCATGCTGCGGGTACGCGGCGACTCCATGATCGACGCCGGGATCTTCGACGGCGACTACGTGGTGGTGCGCCAGCAGCCCGAGGCGGACAACGGCGACGTCGTGGTGGCCGGCATCAACGACGGCGAGGCGACCGTCAAGACGTTCAGCCGCAAGAGCGGCCGGGTCGTGCTCACGCCGGCCAACACGGCCTACGAGCCGATGGTCTTCGACGCACCCGACGAGGTGACGATCTTCGGCAAGGTCGTCACCGTGGTGCGCCAGCTCAACTAGGGCACGCGTCGGCTCTACTTGAGCAGCTTGGACATGCGGCGGTCGGCCAGCACCTTGCCGCCCGTCTGGCAGGTCGGGCAGTACGCCATTTCGTAGGACTCGAAGGAAACCCGCTCGAGCGTGTCACCGCACGGGGTCGGGCACGGCTCGCCGAAGCGGTCGTGCACCTTGAAGCGGCCGCCCAGCTTGGATTCCGACAGGCCGCCCTGCCGCGTGCGCTCGAGCTCGAGCGCCTCGGCCAGGACGTCGGTGGCAGCGGTCAGCAGCGCTTCGCGCTGGTCCGGGGTCAACGAACGCAACGAGGCGAACGGCGACAGCTTGGCCCGGTGCAGGATGTCGTCGCCCCAGCCGCGCCCGATGCCGGCCACCACGTGCTGGTCGCGGAGGTCGGTCGTGAGATGCCGTCGCGAGTCGCTGGTGCGGATGAACTCGGCGAATGCCTGGCTGCCCACCTCGGGACCCAGCCCGTCGAGCGGACCGTCGTCGTCCGGCGCCAGCACCCACCACGACGCCTTGCGCTGCGTGCCGTACTCGCGCACCAGCAGGGCCACGCCCCGTGGTCGAGCCCGCGCCGGCGGTCCGGAAGATGAAGCGGGCCACGGCGCCACGGGGCTTCGTCTTCTTCGGCGGCTCCTCAATATCGAGGCGGCCCGCCTGGGACAGGTGGAGCACCAGCCGGTTGCCGCCGTCGAACTCCCACACGAGGTACTTGGCCCGCCGTCCGACGGAGACGAGCCTGATGACCCTTGAGGTCGTCGGGACTCGGGGCGTAGGTCTTGAGGGACGAGAAGCCGAGCAGGTCGGCCCGCGCGAGCGTGGCCCCGGCCAGAAGGGCGTCGAGGCGTTCGGACAGCGCCTGCATCTCGGGCATTTCGGGCACGCCACAATGTACGCATGACCTACACGCACGGGCACCATGAGTCGGTGCTGCGCAGCCACACCTGGCGCACCGCCGAGAACTCGAGCGCCTATCTCCTCCCCCACCTGCGCCCCGGTCAGCGCCTGCTCGACGTGGGTTGCGGCCCGGGGACGATCACGGCGGACCTCGCCCTGCTGGTGGCGCCGGGTGAGGCCGTCGGGATCGACGCCGCCGCCGACGTCGTGGCCCAGGCGACGGAGCACGCCCAGCGGCCTGGGCGTGGAGAACCTGCGCTTCGAGGTCGCGGACCTCTTCGCGCTCGGGTTCCCGGATGCCTCCTTCGACGTGATCCACCTGCACCAGGTGCTCCAGCACCAGGGGACCCGGTGGCCGCCCTGGTGGAGCTGCGCCGCGTCCTCGACCCCGAGGGCGTGCTGGCGGCCCGCGACTCGGACTACGGGGCCTTCACCTGGGCCCCGTCGGACCCGGCACTGGACCGGTGGCTCGAGCTGTACTTCGCGGTGACGGAGCGCAACGGCCACGACGCCCGCATCGGTCCCCGGCTGCTCGGGCACGCCCATGCGGCCGGGTTCTCGGACGTCACCGTGTCGAGCTCGACCTGGACGTACGCCGACTCCGAGTCGCGAGCCTGGTGGGGCGGGCTGTGGGCCGACCGGGTGCGCTACTCACGGTTCGCCGAGCAGGCGGTCGAGTACGGCCTGAGCGACACCGCCGAGTTGGAACGCATCGCCGAGGCGTTCCTAGCGCTGGGCGGACTCGGACGACGCGGTCTTCGTCATCACCCACGTGGAGATCCTGGCCCGGGGCTGAGGCGCCGCCGGACGGCGGGGCGAGGACGGGGTCAGTCCACCCAGAGCTTGTCGGTGTAGGTGTCCGTACCGGGGATGGTCGGGATGAACGGCAGGGCGGCGACCACCGTGCCCTTGCCCGCCGCCTCGAGCTGGCGCCGGTGCTCGACGATGACGGGCTCCCACGCAACCTCGGGCGGCGTGTTGAGGAACCACAGCAAGACCGTGCGATTGTCGCGGGCCTTCTCCCGGGGCACGTCGCCCGGCGCGTCGACCTCGAGTGCGACGGGCGTGAAGGCGGCCACCAGGTCGGCGTCGCTGCCCGGCATCAGCGCGGGCAGGTGCTCGTTGCGCAGCCAGGACCACAGCTCTTCGTTGGACACCGACGTCGTCACGGTCGATGAAGACGGTGACGAAACCGCGGTAGGGGTGATCGAGGGCGAGCTCGACCGGGACGCCGTCGGGCTCGCGCCGGTGCTCCCACTGGTAGTGGTAGAGCAGCGTGTGCACGTGGTCGCGCTCTTGGAACATACGGCCGGCGGCGTGCAGCGCGTTGACCTGTCGCAGGGCCCAGCGGTTCCACATGTCGAAGTAGCCGTCGAGCACCCAGTAGGCGGAGATGTACGAGCCTCGGCCCGGCTCGCCCGTGATGGCCGACGGAGTCCGGGTCACGCAGGGCCTTCAGGTCGGCGGTGGCGACGAAGCGCCGCCCGGCGAAGTTGTAGGGGCCGACCATGCAGCCCGAGTAGAAGTGGTCCCGCTCGTACCAGCGGTTGTAGGCCACCTCATGGCCGCGATGGGGCTCCACGAGGGTCAGCAGCATGGAGCCCAGCTTGATCGGCTCCGCCTCGGCGAAGATCTCGATGGGCTTGCGCTTCTTGGGTGCGTCTTCCTCGGACATGGGGAGCGAACCTAACAGCTGACGCCTGCGTCAGACAGCCCCCGTGGCGAGGATCGGGCCGGTGGGGAAGACGGATCCGCCCGCCGGTTCGGCCGTGATGCTCAGGTGCGACGGGCCGCGTCGATCCGGCCATGGTGAAGGCGGCCTGGTTGGGCGAACCGCCCAGCAGGCCGAGAGAGATGGGCTGATTCCCCTCGATCGCCCACAGCTGGTAGGTCCGGCCCTTGTCCAGCGGGGGCAGCGTCGACGAGACGCAGGTATCCCTGACCGGAGGGGAGGACCACCACCTTCGCCTGCTGCGCGTGCGTGCGCGAGTCGAGCGTGACGACCCGGTGCCCGGGCGCAGCGAGGGCGGCCGTCACGGCGGACGACGAGGCGCGCCTGCACGACCTGCAGGTTGGACACCTTGTTGTCGGCCCGCACCAGACCGATGCCGAGGACGACCGCCACGGCAGCGGCGGCCACGGCGATGGCGCCGATGGAGGCGACCATGGTGCGGCGCCGGCGGGTCGGGCCGGCGGACCGGCGCCCGGAAGGGCGAGCGGGCCTCGCGGCGTGAGACGCGGCATCGGCGGCGGCTCCTCGTCCTCCTGGCGCTCGGGCAGCCGGAGGGCGATCTGGGACCACAGCCCCTCGGGCACCGGCTCGACCGAGTTGCCCATGGCGGCCGCGACCTCGCGCAGGCTGTCGAGCTCGGCGCGACAGCGCGGGCAGGTGTCGAGATGCTCTTCGAGCTCGGTGAACTCGTCACCGTCGACCGCATCGAGCGCGTACGCCCCGAGAAGATCGCTGGCTTCGTCGTGTGACATCACGCGTCAACTCCCCGCACGCCGGCTTCCGCCAAGACGGCACGCATGCGCCGCATGCCGTTGCGGATCCGGCTCTTGACCGTTCCCTCCGGCTGGTCGAGCAACTGCGCCACCTCGCGGTAGGTGCGGCCGTCGAAGTAGGCCAGCTCGATCGCCCGCCGCTCCTCCTCGGGCAACTCCCCCATGGCGTCCGCCACCTGATCGGCCACCGCCAGGTCCCACACCTCGCGCTGCATGTCGTAGGGGGCCTCTGCGGTGCGCAGGGCGTCGCGGGCCTCGCGCTGGCGCCGTCGAGCTCGAGGAGCGCACCGCGTCGACGGCCCGGCCGTGGGCCTGGGCCAACAGGAAGGAGCGCAGCGATCCGCGGGCAGCGTCGAAGCGGTCGGGCTGGTTCCACAGCCGCAGGAAGACCTCCTGGGTCACGTCCTCGGCGTCCGTCGGGTTGTTGAGGACCCGCTTGGCCAGGCCGAACACGGCCCCGCCGTGGCGCCGGTAGGCCTCCGCCAGGGCCACCTCGCTATAGCGGGCGATGGAGGTCACCAGCTGGGCATCGCTCACTTCGTCGATACTCGGCATATCGGACCTATTCGGAACCGCTTCCCCATCTGGATGTCCGGAATTTCGCCCATCCGGACCTCGTCTGGGTTCCGAACAATAGGCGTTATGCGAACCACCATCGACTCCTACAAGGCCCGGGCGGGCCGCTTGGACCTGGAGGGCATCGACTTCGATGACTTCAAGGACCAGCCGCTGCCGGCCGACGCGTTGCGCTCGTTGCGCTACATGCACGACGTCGAGCACCACACCGATCTGTTACCTGCGCGACCTGCTGTTGACGCCGGCCCACCAGGACCCCGCCATCACCTCGTTCCTCTCCTGCTGGGCATTCGAGGAGATGTGGCATGGCGAGGCCATCGGGCGGGTGCTCCGAGGCCCACGGCGAGGAGGCGGGGGCGCCGCGCATCGCCGCGCTGCGACACGGTCGCCGGCGCCGTCAGGCCGCCAGCACGTTCAGCACCATCGCCTCGGCGGCCTTCGCCGGGCAGGCCTTCATCGCCCTGCACATGACGTGGGGCGCCATCAACGAGTGGACCACCCAGGCCGGGTACTCGAGGCTGGCCGAAGCTGCGGGACATCCGACTCTGCGGGAGCTCTTGCGCAGGATCATGAAGCAAGAAGGCGGGCACATCGACTTCTACGCGTCAGAGGCGACACGCCGCCTCGGCGACAGCGCCAAGGCGCAGAAGCTGACGCGCTTCGCGTTGTCGCACTGGTGGCGTCCGGTCGGCTCGGGTGTCATGCCGCAAGCGAGAAGTCGGGTTCCTCGTCAATTACCTGTTCGAGGGGAACAAGGGGGCCGCCGTCGCTGGAGCGCATCGACCGCCGTGTCGACCGGCTGCCCGGACAAGGCGATCTGCATCTGCTGACGCGCGCCGTGGCTGGACTCTCTCCTTCCTAGACGTTTTCACTTTCTGTCATCCGCAGCACAGCTGTCTCCGAACAGTGGGCACATCCATCCGCAAGGAGCCCACATGACGGCAGATCCCCGGGCGCTCGCCGAGCTGCTCGAAGAATCCCAGGACCTCCAGGCGGACGCATTGCGCCCGACCCACGAGGCACTGGACGAGCTCGTCGAGACTGCGCACGCGCAGCGAGAGGACGACGCGACGGCCAACCAGACGTTCCACCAGTCCCACACTCGGGCGCTCACGTCGAGCCTGGCCGGTGCCGCCCTGCTGGGCGCTGCCGGTGGCGCGGTGCTCGTCAGCGCCCTGGCCTCCGCCGCGGCGGCGAGCAGCTCCAGCGACGTGCAGATCCTGCAGACGGCCGCCTCCATCGAGAACCTGGCGGTCTCCACCTACAAGACCGCGCTCACCCTGCCCTACATCGGAGGGTCGTCGGCCAACCCGGTCGTGACCAAGTTCGCCCAGGTGACCATGGGCCAGCACGCGCAGCACGCCGACGCCTTCAACGCGGCCGTCAAGAGCCTCGGGCGGGAAGCCACAGCACAAGCCGGACCCGGCCTTCGTCCCCGTGGTGAAGAAGGCGGTGGCCGGCCTCGGCTCGGCCACGCCGGCCCAGGGTGCGCTCGGCGTGGTGGCGCTCGCCCTCGAACTCGAGAACATCGCGGCCGAGACCTACGTCAAGGACACCGTCCTGGCGAAGAGCGAGACGAACAAGGCCCTGCTGGCCAGCATCATGGGGATCGAGGCGCAGCACGTCGCCGTGCTCCTGGCCGTGCAGGCCCTTCTCATGGCAGGGGCCCCGCAGCTGATCTCGCTGTCGCCCGGCACCGCCGCCATGCTGCCGGCCGCGGCCGGCAGCGTCGGCTTCCCCAACGCGTTCTACAAGACCAACAGCGCCGCCCCGGCCGCGCAAGGAGCCGTCAAGTGAGCAAGCACCGGACGAAGAAGCACGAGGGAAGCGAGCACGAGCTGCGCGCGCAGACAGCGGAGCTCGACGAGCTGCACCACGACGTCGGGCATGCCCGCCATGGCGGAGGCCCTCGCCGAAATGCGCGGCACCAGCCGTCGCACCTTCCTCATGGGAGCCGGCGCCGCAATGGCCGGCGGCGCCGCGTTGGCCGTCGGCAGTGGTGCGGTGCCCACCCTGGCCGCGGCGTCGACCCGTCGGCTCTCGGCGGTCGGCGCCGTCCTCGTTCCCCCCGGCCGGCCTGAAAGGTGACCTGGCGGTCGCGGCGGTGGCCGCCAGCCTGGAGAACCTGGCCGTCTTCGCCTACACGGCCGGCCTTTCCGCCGCCACGGCCGGAAAGCTGGGCACGGTGCCACCGGCCGTGGCCACGTTCGCCACGACGGTCAAGGGACAGCACCAGCAGCACGCCGCCGCCTGGAACGCGGTGTTGAAGTCGAACGGCAAGGCGCCCGTGACGGTGACGAACCCGATGCTCACGCCGACCGTGCAGTCTGACTTCGCCAAGGTGACCGACATCACAGGGTTGGCCAAGCTGGCCGTGACACTCGAGACCATCGCCGCCCAGACCTACCAGGCCGAGACCTCGAAGCTGAAGAGCAGCGCTGCCATCGGGCTGTCGTCGTCGATCCAGCCGGTCGAGATGCAGCACATCGCCATCCTCTACTACGTGCTCGGGATGTACCCCGGCGCGCAGACTTCCTCGGGCACGCCGTTGGCGTTCAACCCGACGTCGCAGGCGGTCTGAACGATGCGGGAACCGGCACATCGGCTGAGGGGCGGTGCGGTCGTCCTGGTCCTGGCGGCCGCACTGCTCCTGGCCGCGTGCAGCGGTGGGGGTTCGGGGTCGTCGGGTTCGTCGGGGTCGGCCACCTCGGGCGAGTCCGGAGCGGCGACGGCGACCGCGACCGCGACGAACGCGCATCACCATCTCCAACTTCATGTTCTCGCCGATGCGCGCCTCCGTTGCACCAGGCTCGACGGTCAGGTCACCAACAAGGACTCGGTGGCGCACACGCTGACCGCCACCGGCGGCCAATTCGACACCGGCGACATCGGCGGCCGGTCAGTCCAAGACGTTCACCGCACCCTCCAAGGCGGGGACGTACAGCTACATCTGCAACATCCACCAGTACATGAAAGGGACGATCGTCGTCCGCTGAGCGGAATACGTCAGGTGACCAGGGCGAGCAGCACGTCACGGGCGCGCTCGAGTTGCGCCGCCGACACCCGCTCGTCGGGGTGATGCGCCAGGAGGGGATCGCCGGGGCCGAAGTTGGCGGCCGGCACCCCGTGCTCCCAGAACGAGGCCACGTCGGTCCACCCGACCTTCGCCTTGGGTGCGGCGCCGCTCTTCTCCACCAGCGCGGCCAGCAGCGGGTGCTCGCAGGGACGGCGGTGCGCCGTCGCCGGCGTCGAGCACCTCCCAGGTGTCGCCCGCCTCCGGGTCCCACGTGCCCTGCAGGAGATCGAGCAGGAAGGCGCCGGCCTCCTCGGCCCGCCGGTCCGGCGCATAGCGGTGGTTGAGGGTGACGCGGGCCTCGTCGGGGACGACGTTGGCGGCCACCCCCCCTTCGACCGCCACGGCCTGCAGCTGCTCGGCATAGGTGCAGCCGTCCAGCACGACTTCGCGTCCGGGCCAATCGGCCACCCGGTGCAGCAGCGGGGCGACGCGGTGGATGGCGTTGCGTCCGGTGAAGGGCCGGGCCGTGTGCGCCCGCACGCCGCGCAGGGTGACGCGCACCCGCATCGTCCCCTGGCAGCCCGCCTCCACCAGCGCGCCGGTCGGCTCCCCGAGAATGGCGGCGTCCCCCGCCAGGAGGTCCGGCCGCTCCTGCCAGAGCTCGAGCAGGCCGCTGTCGGCACGGCCGATCTCCTCCCGGGCGTAGAAGCACCACGTGACGTCCACCGCCGGCTGGCGCACCGTCGTGGCCAAGGTCGAGCATGACGGCCAGGCCGCCCTTCATGTCGGACGCGCCGACCCCCCACAAGGTGTCCCCCTCGAGCCTGGGCGCGTCGTTCCCGACGGCGGGGACCGTGTCGAGGTGGCCGGCCAGGACCAGGCGCTGGCCGTGCCCGAGCGTGGTGCGGGCGACGACGTTGTCCCCCACGCGTTCGAGGTCGAGCCAGGGACAGGCGCGCAGCGCGTCCTCCACGAGGTCGGCCAGGGCGGCCTCGCCCCTGCTCGGTGAGGGGACGGCCATCAGGTCGCGGGTGGCCGCGAGGAGATCGCCCACCGGATCAGGTGCTGGCGCCGTGGTCCCGCAGGACCTGGTTCAGCTGCGCCTTGTCGTGACGCTCCCCTTCGCTGAGCCGCTTGATCACGAGGACGCACGGCACGAAGAACTCCCCGCCCGGGTACTCGCGCCGACGGCTGGCCCGGATGGCGACGCACCAGGAAGGCACGACGCCGCGGGAGATCTCCTCGCCGGTCTCGGCATCGATCACCGGAATGGAGGGATCGAGGAAGCTCCCGGCTCCCAGCACGGACCCCTTGCCGATGCGCGCGCCGCCGGTCACCATGCAGCGGCTGCCCACGAAGGCGTCGTCCTCGACCACCACCGGCACCGCGTTCGGGGGCTCGAGCACACCGCCGATACCCACGCCGCCCGCCAGGTGCACCCGCTCGCCGATCTGGGCGCAGGACGCCACGGTGGCCCAGGTGTCCACCATGGAGTCCGCGCCCACCCAGGCCCCGATGTTCACGTAGGAGGGCATGAGCACGACGCCGCGTCCGAGGAAAGACCCCCAGCGGGCCGAGGCGCCCGGGAGGGCGCGCACGCCTGCCTCGGCGAAGCCGTGCTTGAGGGGAAGCTTGTCGGCGTACTCGAAGGGCCCGGCCTCGATCGTCTCCATGCCCCGCAGCGAGAAGAGCAGCAGGATCGACTTCTTGAGCCACTCGTGGACGACCACCTCGTCGGTGGCGGCGTCGACCTCGGCCACGCGGGCCTGCCCGGTGTCGAGCAGCTCGATGGCCTCCTCGACGAGCTTCGCCGCGTCGGTGTCCGCCGGCGACAGCTCGGCGCGGCGCTCCCACAACTCCTCGATGCTTGCCTGCAGATCAGCCATGCCGCACCCTAGCGAGGCGCTCCCCCACCAGCGCCAAACGCTCCATCGGCTGGACCACCGCCACCCGCACGTGTCCGGCGCCGTCCGTCGCCGTAGAGATCGCCGGGGCTGACCAGGAGCCCACCGTCGGTCGCCAGCGCCTCGGCCATGACCCAGGCGTCGGGCCAGCGGCCGTGCGGCACGGGCACCCACAGGTAGAAGCCCCCCTCGGGGAGTGCCACCGGACAGCCGTAGCCGCCCAGGACGCCGGCCAGGAAGCCCAGGCGCTCCCGGTAGCGCGCCCGCTGGGACTCCACGTGGGCGTCGTCGGCCAGGGCCGCCACGCCGGCGGCCTGCGCCGGGCCCGGGACCATGAGGCCGGCGTGCTGGCGCACGGCGCGGAGGAACTCGACCAGCTCGGGATCCCCGGCGTAGAAGCCGACGCGCACGCCGGCCAGGTTGGAGCGCTTGGAGAGGGAGTGCACCGCCACCACGCCGTCGGAGCCGTGCTGCAGCACCGAGCGGGGCGGGCCGTCCCAGGTGAACTCGGCGTAGCACTCGTCGGAGAACACGGGGACGCCGTGGGCGCGCCCCCAGGCCGCCTCCGCCCCGAGATCGCCCAGCCCGCCGGTCGGGTTGGACGGCGAGTTCGACCAGAGCACCAGGGCGCGCCCGACGTCGTCGGGGTCGACGGCGTCGAGGTCGAGCCCTCCGAGCCGCCCGGTCGGGGCCGGGACGGGGACGGCGCGGCACCCGGCCAGCTCCGCCCCCATGGCGTAGGTCGGATAGGAGACCGCGGGGTACAGCACCGTGTCCTTGTCCGGGGTGCGCAGACGGAGCAGGTGCGGCACCGAGGCGACCAGCTCCTTGGTCCCGACGCAGGCGGCCACGGCCGACGCGGGGACGTCCGTCAGCCCGAAGCGCCGGCTCAGCCAGGCCGCCGCGGCGTCGCGCAGCTGCGGGCTGCCCGCCGAGGCGGGATAGCCCCGCTCGGTGCCCGACGACGCCAGCGCCTCGATCACGGCGGGCAGGCGGCGCGATCGTACGGCGTGCCGATGGAGCAGTCGACCATGCCGCCCTCGTGCGCGCTCGGCCACCTTGGCCAGGCCGGCCAGCCGGTCGTAGGGATAGGGCGGCAGGCGGAACGTCACGGGGCCGCCACGAACTCGGCGAAGCGGGCCCGGCCCACGTCGTCGAGCACCACCTGCAGCGTGGCCGACTCCTCGCCGTCGCTCTGCCCCACCACCTCGCCCTCGCGGTGGATGGCGGCCAGCACGTCGCCGCGGGCCCAGGGCACGACGAGCTGCACGACGCGGTCCGAGCCCCGCAGGCGATCGCCGAGCACACGCAGCAGCTCGTCGACCCCCTCGCCGGTGCGGGCCGAGATCAGGACGGCGCCCTCGTTGGCGTGCGCCAGGGCCTTGGCCTCCTCGGGCGCGGCATCGGCCTTGTTCACGACGATCAGGTCGGGAACGTCGGACGCGCCGATCTCGTCCAGCACCTCGCGGACGGCGGCCATCTGCCCCTCGGCGTCGACCGCGGTGCTGTCCACCACGTGCACGATCAGGTCGGCCAGGCGCACGGAGTCCAGGGTGGAGCGGAAGGCCTCGACCAGCTCGTGGGGCAGCTTGCGGACGAAGCCGACGGTGTCGGTGACGAGCACGGTCTCGCCGCCGGGGAGCGAGAGCTGCCGGGTCCGCGGGTCGAGCGTCACGAAGAGACGGTTCTCCGCCGGGCACGCCGGCATCGGTCAGCCGGTTGAGCAGCGTCGACTTCCCCGCGTTGGTGTAGCCGACGAGCGCCAGCTCACGATGCCGGCCACGGGCGCGGCTGCGGCGCTGCAGCGTCCGCGTGCGCTCGACCTCGCGCAGCTCGGCCTCGAGCTTGTGCATGCGCCGGACGAGGCGCCGGCGGTCGACCTCGAGCTGCGTCTCGCCCGGTCCCCTGGTCCCGATGCCACCGGCCTGCTGGCTCAGCGCGGTACCGCGGCCGCGCAGGCGGGGCAGGCGGTAGCGCAGCAGGGCCAGCTCCACCTGCGCCTTGCCCTCGGGGCTGCGCGCGTTCTGGGCGAAGATGTCGAGGATGACCGCGGTGCGGTCGATGGCGGTGCGGCCGAAGAGCTTCTCGAGGTTCCGGTGCTGCGCCGGGGTCAGGTCGTCGTCGAACACGACGGTGTCGGCGTCGAGGCTCTGGCTCAGCGCGGCGATCTCCTCGGCCTTGCCGCGGCCGACGAAGGTCGCCGCGTCGGGAGCGTTGCGCCGCTGCACGACGCGGCCCACGACGTCGGCGCCCGCGCTGTCCACCAGGCGGGCCAGCTCGTCCAGCTCCTCGCCGACCATCTCCTCGGTCAGACCGGGGAAGATCACCCCGACCAAAATGATCCGCTCCCGGAAGGTGCGCTCAATGAGCGTCCCGGGCAACAGGTTGCTCAAGAGAGCATCCCCGGATGGATGTCGATGTCGGCCACCTTGCGCACGGGCCCGGCCAGGTAGGTGGTGGCCCCCTCGTCGCGCCCGAGGGTGACCTCCAGGGTCCCTCCCGGGTTGCGCACGCGCACGGTGCCGGCGTCCGCAACGGCGCCCCAGCTCCGGGCCGCGGCGGCGGCGGCCACGCTCCCGGTGCCGCAGGCCAGGGTCTCGCCCACCCCGCGCTCCCACACCCGGAAGTCGAGGAGCTCGCCCCGCTCGTCGCGGCGGCGGTGATCCATTCGACGTTGATGCCGCCGCTGAAGGCGGCCTGGAGCTTGGGGCCCAGCTCGGCGATGTCCACCGCCGCGCGTGTCGGGGCCCAGCAGCACCAGGTGCGGGTTCCCGACGTCGACCGTGCGGGCCCGGCGGTCGTCGAACTCCTGCGGCTGGTCGGGGCCGAGGCGGGCCGGGCCCATGTCGACGCTGGCCGTCGCCCGTCCGGGCGTGTCGCCCGGCGGTGTACTCGACGGTGCGGGCGCCTCCGGCGGTGGCGACGGTGAAGCGGGGCGCCGACACGAGGCCGGCATCGACGGCGGCCTGGGCCAGGCACCGGATGCCGTTGCCGCTCATCTCCGCCTCGCCGCCGTCGGCGTTGCGCAGCTCCATGGAGAGGTCACAGCCGTCGCGGCCCGGCCCGACCCGGATGATGCCGTCGGCCCCGATGCCACGGCGCCGATCGGCCAGCAGGCGCACCTGGGCCACCGAGAACCGGATGGCGTCGTCGGGGTCCAGCACGACCAGGAAGTCGTTGCCCGCCCCCTCGTGCTTGGTCGCCCGCATCACACCATTCTCGCAGCTGGCGTCGTTCAGCCGTGCACGTCGAGCGCCTCTTCCAGCAGGGCCTGGGCCTCGGCGCTGCTCCCGGCCCAGCTCACCCGCGGGTCACGGCGGAACCACGAGGCCTGGCGCCGGGCGAACTGGCGGGTCCGCCGCACCGCCTGCTCCAGGCAGTCGGACAGGGGCGCGCCGCTCCTCCACGTGGGCCAGGATCTCGCGGTAGCCCAGCGCCTGGCGGGCCGTGCGCGAGAGGCCCGCCGGACGGGCGGCCAGCACCCGCACCTCCTCGACCAGCCCGCACTCGACCATGCGGCCGAACCGGTGCTGCGATCCGCGGCGTCGATCTCCTCGGGCGGGACGGGAGAGGCCGACCTGCGCCGTGCCGCTCTCGGGATAGGCCTCGAGCCCGGGTCCGAACGTCGAGAAGGGTCGGCCCGACCCGAGCGTGACCTCCAGGGCGCGGACGACCCGCCGGCGATTGGTCGGCTCCATCCGCGCCGCACGCCACCGGATCGAGCGCGGCGAGGCGGGCGTGCAGGTCGGCCGGCCCGGCGCGACCCTCGTCCAGCTCAGCCTCCAGAGCAGCCGCCACGTCGGGGAAGCGGCCCGGGATCTCGAGATCGTCGACGACGGCGCGCAGGTAGAGGCCGGTACCGCCGACCAGCAGCGCGTGATGGCCCCGCCGCGCGATGCCCTCCAGCGCCTCGCGCGCCGCCAGCTTGGAACTGCGGTCACGGTGAAGTCCTCGTCCGGATCGACCAGGTCGAGCAGGTGGTGCGGCACGGCGGCCCGCGCCTCGGGCCCCGGCTTCGATGTGCCGATGTCCATGCCGCGGTAGACGCACATGGAATCGACCGAGACGATTTCGCAGTCGCCCCGGCGCAGGGCGAGCTCCAGCGCGGTCTCCGATTTCCCCGAGGCCGTGACCCCGACGAGTGCGACCGCCGTCAAGCGCTCGCCACCGGGATGCGCACGCGATGCCGGGGCCGCGCCACCACCTCCTCGAGACGGCCCGAGAGGTGGTGGGGATGGCCGTCGGTCACCGTCACACGGGCCAAGGCGCCCGCCGCCGGGTTCCCGGCGGTGGTCCCGGCCGGGAAGTGGATCAGCTTGCCCTGCCGGGTGCGGCCCGGTCAGCATCGACTCGTCGCGCCGGCTGACCCCTTCGACCAGCGCCTCTTCGCTGCGGCCGACGCGCGCCTGGTGGCGGGCCAGGGCGGAACGGTCCACCACGGTCTTGAGGCGCTCGAAGCGTTCGGCGACGACGTCCGCCGGCACGAAGCTGGACTCCATGTCGGCGGCCCTGGTGCCCGGGCCGCGGCGAGAAGATGAAGGTGTAGGCGCCGTCGTAGCCCGCCTCGGCGCAGACCGCCAGCGTCTCCTCGAAGTCTTCCTCCGTCTCGCCCGGGGAAGCCCACGATGATGTCCGTGGTCACGGCCAGGTCGGCAATGGCGGCACGCGCCGCGGCCAGCCGCTCCATGTAGCGCTGGGCGGTGTAGCCCCGCCGCATGGCGCGCAGCACCCTATCGCTCCCCGACTGCAGCGGCAGGTGCAGCTGCTCGCAGACCTCGGGCGTCTCCGCCATGGCCTCGATCGTCTCGGGCCGCAGGTCCTTGGGGTGCGGGCTGGTGAAGCGGATGCGCCCGATGCCGTCCACCGCACCGACGGCGCGGAGCAGCTCGGCGAAGAGCGGGCGGCGTTTCGTGATGTCGCGGCCGTAGGAGTTCACGTTCTGCCCGAGCAGCGTCACTTCGGTCACCCCGCTCCGGGCCAGCAGCTCCACCTCGGCCACGATGTCGTCGAGGGTCCGGCTCACCTCCGGGCCGCGCACGGACGGGACGATGCAGAAGGCGCAGGAGTTGTCGCAGCCGGTCTGGATGTTCACCCACGCCGCGTAGGGAAGCTCACGGACGGCACCGGGGCCGAGGAGCGGATTGCTCCCCGACTCGGGGGCCGGCGCGTCGAGGATCTCCATGACGGGGCCCTCGGTCTCGCGCCCGGCGCAGGAGCCCGGGCGCACTGGTCAGGTTGTGGGTGCCGAAGACGACGTCGACCCAGCCCACCTTCTCCTGAATGCGGGCGCGGTCCTTCTGGGCCAGGCAGCCGCCGACAGCGATCTGCAGGCCGGGCTTGGCGTCCACCAGCTCCTTCAGGCGCCCCAGCGTCCCGTAGAGGCGCTGGTCGGCGTTCTCCCGGATGCAGCACGTGTTGAGCACGACCACGTCGGCGTCCTCCATGGTGGCGGCAGGAGCCAGGCCGTCGGCCACCAGCAGCCCGGCGAGCCGCTCGGAGTCGTGCTCGTTCATTTGGCACCCGAAGGTACGGATGAAATAGGTCCGGGCCATCCGCCGAAGTCTAGGGAACAGGGGCGCCTAGATTTCCGGCCGTGGATCGACAGGTGACGCAGGTCGTGTCGGCCGGGCCCGCTGGGGCGCCGCCCTGGTGCCGCTGGTGCTGGCGCTGGTGCTGGCCGGGTGCGGGTCAGGCGGGAGGCGGCGATCCGGCGGCGACGCACGGCCCCAGTCGGCCGACGCCGTCGCTCTCGAGCGCCGGCAAGACGGTCCAGTCCGCCATGACGAGCCTACCTCACCGAGGTCGACGGGCGTGCAAGAACGAGTCGAGCCCCGTCGTGTGCCTCGAGGCCGCCGACCACACGCTCGGGGACAAGATCCACGCCTACGCCAACCTGCTCGCCGGCCATCACCACTTCACGGCGCCGCGGGCGGACCTGACCACGACCCTCAACGCGGCCCAGACGCTGGCCAACAGCCTGGAGATCCTCGGCGACGCCCAGCCGACACAGGCCAACTACGACCAGGTGCTCAACACCTTCAACATCAACTCGGCCATCACCCAACTGCAGGGCGACGTCACCACGCTCGGCGGGTCCCTCGGCCACTGACGCGCTCAGAGGGAGACCTCCGCCTCGTCCCCGTAGACGATGCCGCGCCGGTCGGCCCGCAGCACCAGGGCCCGGCCCGGCACGCCCGCCGCTGCCAGCGCAGCCTCGGCCCCGGCGAACACCGACGCGGCCGCATCCGCCCGCACGATGCCGATGAGCGTCGGCCCGGCCCCGGACCAGCTGGCCGCGAGCGCACCGGCGTCGACGAGGGCGCCCAGGAGCTGCGGCGCCTCCGGGAACAGGGCCGTGCGGGCGGGCTGGTGGAGGCGGTCGTCGGTCGCTGCCGGGCACCAGCGCGTCGGGATCGGCCAGGCCGGCCACCAGCAGGCCCATGCGTCCCAGGTTGAACACGGCGTCCTCGCGGGTCAGCACGTCGGGAAGGACGCCCCGCGCCTCGGGGGTGGCCAGGTTGCGTTCGGGGATGACGACGACGAAGGCCAGCTCCTCGCTGAGCGGGAGTGCGGCGTGCACCGGCCGACCGTCCACCATGGTGGCGGCGACCAGCCCGCCGAACACGCTGGCCGCCGCGTTCTCGGGGTGCCCGTCGTAGGCGGCCGCCACGGCGAAGGGGTCCTCGGCGCCGGCGGCTGCGGCTGCGGCCGCGGCCGAGCGCGGCGGAGGACCCCAGCCCACGGGCGACAGGGATCTGCGAGCGCACGGTCACGGCGAAGCGGTCGTGGCCCAGGACCTCGGTGCACGACACGCGGCCGCCAGGTGCGACGCGTCGTCGAAGAGCCCGGCACCCTCTCCCTCGCTGTGCACGCGGAGGGACGGCGCCTCCTCGACCTCGACGCTCACGTAGCAGTCGAGCGCCACGGCCAAGCGTGTCGAAACCCGGCCCGAGGTTGGCCGACGACGCAGGGGCCCGGGCGCGCACGGGGTCAGGCTAGGCGAGTCAGAAGAGGCGATGGAGCAGCGACGGCGGCGGGATGTCACCGGTGAGCCGGACCGGCACGGCGACCTTCTGGGTGCCGACGGCGACGACGACTGTCCCGACCCGCGTGCCCCGACGAGCCTGCGTCGCGATCTGCCGAGCCGGCACGAAGCATCCGCGTAGCGGTGACGCCGGGCCAGGTCAGCACGAGGCCGACGACGACGTCGTGCCGCCCGAGGGTGGTACCCGACTCGCTGACATGGGCCACCACCTGCTTCGCCGGCAGCACCTCGGTGGAGCCGATGAACGGCGGGCCAGCGCATCGACGAGCGCCAGGGCGTGCAGTCCCAGCCTGGGCCAGCACGATCGGGTCCGGTCTGCCCGGTCACGGCCGCCAACAGCAGCACCTGCTTGCCGTGCACGGTGCGCGTCGACCGCCAGCACGTCACCCCCGCCCGCCGGCGTCGGTGAACCCGGACTTCACGCCGATCACCCCCTGGACACGCCGAGCAGCGGCGTGTAGGTCGAGATCGTCCCGGCGACCGGCAAGCGTGACCGACGACATCTTCACCATCGACGGCGAAGGTGGGGTTGGCCATGTCGAGGGCCGCCACCTTCAGCAGGTCGGAGGCGGTGGACTGCGAGCCGGGATCGACGCCGCTGGCGTCGGCGAAGTGGGAGTGGTCCATGCCGAGGCGGGCAGCGGCGGCGTTCATCTTCGCCACGAAGGCGGGCATGCTCCCGGCGTCCCAGGTGGCCAGGAGGTCGGCGTAGTTGTCGGCCGAGTGCACCAGCAGCCCGCCGAGCACATCCGCCTCGCTGATCTGCTCGTTCAACGTGACCGCTGCGTTGGAGTCGTCGTTGACGGTGGCGTTGTTGTAGTCGTCGACGTCGGCCTGGGTCACCGTGATGGTCGGGCCCGGTTGGCCGAGCGCGACGCGGGTGGTCGTGCAGCACGACGTACGCCGTCATCAGCTTGGTCAGGCTCGCCACCGGCGCCGCCTGCTCGCGGCCCCGACGCCACGTTGACGCCGATGGACGGGATGGCGATGGCGCCCTGCCCGGTCGTCGGCCACGGCAGCGTCACGGTCCGGGCCGGGACGTGCACCGACCGCGGTCAGGGCGGGCGTGACCGCGGGTGCCGGCTCGGGCGTGGCCAGCCGAACGCCCACGAAGGCGCCGGCGGCCGACCAGCAGGAGCGAGGAACGCAAGCAGGAACGCCCGGCGCCGAGCCCGTGCCGGCGGCGCTGGTGCGAGCGAGTGCGAGTGCTTGCCCGTGCTCGGGAGCGAGGCGGGACCGGCGAGCCGGCTCGTGCAACGAGTCGAGCCGGAACGGCGCCACCATGAACGGTGGCGCCGGTGCTTCCGGGCTCACCTCCCGCTCAGCCCGTCGAGCTCTTCGGGGGTCATGAGGACGGCCCGTGCCTTCGAGCCCTCGCTCGGGCCGACGACGCCGGCCTGCTCGAGCAGGTCCATGAGGCGCCCGGCGCGGGCGAAGCCGACGCGCAGCTTGCGCTGCAGCATGGAGGTGGAGCCTAGCTGCGAGCGCACCACCAGATCCCGGGCCTGCACCAGCAGCTCGTCGTCGTCGTCGCCGAGGCCGTCGGTGCCCGACGGGCCCGTCGTCGACGCCCTCGATCCCGACGATGGCCTCGGCCTGCCCGCCCTGCGCGTGCCAGTGGCGGACCACGTCACGCACCTCCTCCTCCGAGACCCAGGGGGCCTGCAGGCGGCGCGGGATGTTCGAGGAGGCCGTCAGCAGCAGCATGTCGCCCTTGCCGATGAGGCGCTCGGCGCCGGGCTGGTCCAGGATCACGCGGCTGTCGGCCAGCGACGACACCGAGAAGGCCATGCGGCTCGGGATGTTGGCCTTGATCACGCCGGTGATGACGTCGACCGACGGGCGCTGGGTGGCGATGACGAGGTGGATGCCGACGGCACGGGCCATCTGGGCGATGCGCACGATGGAGTCCTCGACGTCGCGGGCCGCCACCATCATGAGGTCGTTCAACTCGTCGACGATGACGAGGATGAACGGCAGCGGCTGCGGCGGTTCGGGCTCCGGGTCGAGGTCGGCCTCGTCGTCGACGGCCGCGTGCTCCTCGCCGAGCGCCCGGGCCGCCACCTCGCGCATGCGGCGACGGTCGGACTGCGGCGGCGGCGCGATGAGCCCCTGCTCGACCAGCTGGTTGTAGCCGGTGATGTCGCGCACGCCGTTCTCGGCCAGCATGTCGTAGCGGCGCTCCATCTCCTTGACGGCCCAGGCGAGGGCGTTGGCCGCCTTCTTGGGGTCGACGACGACCGGGTTGAGGAGGTGCGGCAGGCCGTCGTACTGGCCGAGCTCGACGCGCTTGGGGTCGACCAGGATCATCTTGACCTTGTCGGGGGTGTCCCGCATGAGGATCGACGTGATGATGGAGTTCATGCACGACGACTTCCCCGATCCCGTCGAGCCCGAGATCAGGATGTGGGGCATTTCGGCCAGGTTCGCCATCACGGCGCGTCCGGCGATGTCGCGGCCCATCGCCACCTCGAGCGGGTGGGTGGTCGCGGTCGGCTTGGCCTCGTTCGACTCGAGGATGTCGCGCAGGGACACGAGCTGGCGCGTCCGGTTCGGCACCTCGACGCCGATGGCCGACTTGCCGGGGATCGGGCGCCAGGATGCGGACGTCGGGCGACGCCATGGCGTAGGCGATGTCCTTGGAGAGGCTGGTGACCCGGGCCACCTTGACGCCGGGGCCGAGCTCGAGCTCGTAGCGGGTGACCGTCGGGCCGACCCGGCAGCCCACCAGCCTCGTCTCGACGCCGTGCGCCTCCAGCGCCCGCACCAGGTCCTCGCCGAGGGCGTCGATCTGGCGCTGGTCCTGGCGCATCTTCTTGGAGGCCTGCAGGAGGGACATGCTCGGCAGGGCCCAGTCGCCCGGAGCGCGCGGCGGTGGCGGGAGCGGGCGGGAGCGGGGCCGTGACGGCCGGGGCCGGCATGCGGCTCGGGCTCGTCGAGCTCGTCGGGTCCGGTTCGACGTCCATCTCGTCGAGGGGGTCGTCGTGCGGCGGCTCGTCGTCCTCCTCCGCGTCGAAGGGGACACGGCGGGACGAGGCGGCCTCCGCCGCAGCGTCGGCGCCGAGATCGGAGGTGATGACGAACGGCTTGCCCTGCCACAGCGCGGAGAGGCTGCGCCCGACGTCCGCGTCGGCACCGGTGGCGAGGGCCCGCCCGGCCGTGGCGAGGGACACCCCGGTCGCCACCAGGATGGCCACGAAGATCGACGGCGACGAGCAGGACGGCGGCACCGGCCGGACCGAGTGCCGGCGTGCAGCGGGCGGCCGACGGCCGCGCCGAGGTAGCCGCCGGCGTCACTCGAGCGCGCCCGGAGTCCGAGAACGGCGGCGACCCCTTGGCCACCTCGGCCAGCCCGCAGATGCCGAGCAAGCCGAGCACCGACCCGACGGCCAGGCGCCAGGGATCGGACCCTTCGTGCTCCTCACCGTCGTCGTCGACGTGCCCGGGCCGATCGAGCAGCAGGGCGAAGCCGGCGCCGGCGGTGACCAGCGGGAGAAGGACGCGGGCCCAGCCCGCCAGATCGCCAGCCCGGTGTCGACGCCGTGGCCGATGGGGCCGAGCTGCTTGCCCCAGAGGGCCAGGGCGAGCAGGACGCCGAGCGTGATCAGCCCGACGGCCCACAGGTCGCGGGCCTGGCGGCGCCAGAACGGCGGCGCGTCGGCTCCGGCGGCTGCTTGGCCCGGCTTGCCGGCTTCTTGGTGGTTCGGGCGGCAGGGCGCGTCGCGGCGCCCCCGCGGGTCTTGGTCACCACAGTGGGGTCGAGATTAGTGGCTGACCTGGTCCTTTTTGTGGACACCCCGCCCGATTGAATTACGAACATGTGTTCGCTATCGTAGCTCTCTATGGCACTGCGCTGGGCCCTGGCCGAGAACGAGGGGGGCGGCACGCTCTTCGCCGACGAGCGGGTGGCGGAGCGGCACGTGGGCAAGGGCGCCTACGCCGGCATGGAGTTCCTCCACGTCAACGCCCGCACCATCATCAACACGGTGCCGGCGGAGAGCCGGATGCCCTTCCGGCACACCATCAACCCGTATCGAGGCTGCAGCCACGCCTGCGTCTACTGCTTCGCCCGCCCGACGCACGACTACCTCGGCCTCGGGATCGGGACCGACTTCGAGCGCAAGATCGTGGTGAAGGTCAACGCGGTCGAGCGCCTCCGGGCCGAGCTGCGGGCGCCGAGCTGGGACGGCGACCACATCGCCATGGGCACCAACACCGACCCGTACCAGCACGCCGAGGGCAAGTACCACCTGACCCGGGGCATCGTCGAGACGCTCTCGGGCGCCCGCAACCCGTTCAGCATCCTGACCAAGTCGACGCTGATCCTGCGCGACGCCGCCCTGCTGGCCGCCGCGTGCGAGCGCACCGAGGTCGGCGTGAGCTTCTCGATCGGCACGCTCGACCGCGTCGGTCTGGAAGCTGACCGAGCCGGGCACTCCCCCGCCGGACCGCCGGGTCGAGGCCGTGCGCCGCCTGACCGCCATGGGCATCCCCTGCGGCGTCCTGGTGGCGCCCGTGCTGCCCGGGCTGTCGGACTCCGAGGCCCAGCTGACCGAGGTGGTCGAAGCCTGCGCCGACGCCGGGGCGGTGTCGATCTCCGGGCGTGGCGCTGCACCTGCGTGGCACCGTCCGGGACCACTATCTTCGACTGGCTCCAAGGTGAGCGGCCCGACCTCGTCCGTCTCCACCGGGAGCGCTTCCGGCGCGGTGGCTACCAGCCGGACGAGGAGCGCCAGCGCATCGAGGGCATCGTGAAGGTGGCGGCGCGGCGCTGCGGCGTGTCGGGCCGGAACCGCTACCGCGGCACGCCCGCCGGCGTCGACGGCCACGGCGGCCACGGCGGCCACGCCGGCCACGTCGGCCGACGTCGACCTCTGCCTCGGAATCAGCGCCGGAATCAGTCGACGGCAACCGCCAACTGCGCCTGCTCTGAGGGGGCGCGCCAACCGGGGGTCCGCGTGCTCCCTAAGATCGCGGACTCATGCCGGGCGGATCGTCGGTCGAGGAGGGCGAGCCGCCCGATCGCCCTGGGTGCTGGCGGCGCTCCTGGCCGCCTCTGTGCTGGTCCTCCTGGCACCTGCGGACCAGCCGTGCCCCTCTCGCCGGCGGCGGCCACCGTCCCGGGCGCGACCAACGGCTCCTACGCCATCGTCGACGCCGCGGGCGGCGTGATGACCTTCGGCGGTGCCGCCTACGACGGCGACACGCTCGAGGTGCCGTTGGCCAAGCCGATCGTCGGCGGCGCGGCCGATCCCCGGGGCGGGTACTGGCTCGTGGCGTCCGACGGCGGCGTGTTCTCGTTCGGCAACGCCACAGTTCTGGGGCTCCACGGGCGGCATCGCGCTGAACAAGCCCATCGTGGGCATGGCGCCGACGCCGGACGGGGACGGCTACTGGCTGGTGGCCTCCGACGGCGGCATCTTCTCCTTCGGCGACGCGCAGTTCTGGGGTTCGACCGGGAGCATCGCGCTCAACAAGCCGATCGTCGGCATGGCTTCGACACGCTGGACGGCAACGGCTACTGGCTGGTCGCCTCCGACGGTGGCATCTTCGCCTTCGGCGATGCGCCGTTCTGCGGCTCGACCGGCGGCATCCACCTGAACCAGCCCGTCGTGGGCATGGCGGCCACGGCGAACGGCGGCGGCTACTGGCTCGTCGCCACCGATGGCGGCATCTTCAGCTACGGCAATGCGCAGTTCTGGGGCTCCACGGGCGGCATCCACCTGAGCGAGCCCATCGTGGGCATGACGCCGACGCAGGACGGGAACGGCTACTGGCTGGTCGGGCAGGACGCCGGCGTCTTCACTACGGCGACGCCCAGTTCTCCGGCAGCGCGCAGTCGCCGCTCCATCCCCCGCTGTTTCCCGCAGCCGCTGTCGAATCCGATCCCCCCGGTGGTGTCGATCATCAACGAGGCACCCGGCCCCCAGGCCACGCACCAGGGCACGCAGCGGGTGGCCTTCTCCGGGGACTCGCTCTCGCTCTACGAGGGCGACTACGTGCAGCGGAACAACCCGCCCTACGACGTCGACAACGGCGCCGCGGCCGGCTGCGGCTACACCGACGGCGAGCCGACCATTCCGTGGAGCAACCCGGGCTCGGTCTACATCAGCCCGGGCGCCTGCGCCCTGTGGGCGACGCAGCTGCAGTGGGTCGTGTCGCGCTTCCATCCCGACGTCACGGTGATCCAGACCGGGTACTGGGAGACCCAGGACCGCATGTTCAACGGGGCGTACACGACGCTGGCCAACCCGGCCTATGCCGCCTTCATTCAGAACAACCTGGCCCAGGCGGTGCAGATCGCCCACTCCGACGGGGGCGCCGTGATCCTGTCCACGTCGCCCTACTTCGCCGACGGGACGCCGACGACCCTCGTGGACGACTACAACCAGATCGTGAGGTCGGTGGCGGCCCAGTACCCCTACGTCTCGATCGACGACCTCTACACCGTGCTCGACCCCGGCGGGGCCTACTCCTCGGTGGTGGACGGCCTCGTGGCCCGGGGCCCGGACGGGGTGCACATCACCGAGGCGGCGGTGGACACCCTGATTGAGCCTGCGCTCAACCAGATCATCGCCAACGTCGCGGGCGCCGTGTACGCCGGCCCCGCCTAGGCCCTCCCACCCTTCGACGCCGTGACCGTCGTCGCCATCGCCCACCGGGGCGAGCCCGTCGAGCCACCGGGAGAACACGCTGCCCGCCTTCGCCGCCGCAGTGGCCCTCGGGGCGGACATGGTGGAGATCGATCTGCGCCGCACCCGTGACGACGCCATCGTCGTGCTGCACGACCAGACGCTCGATCGCCTGTGGGGCCTCGACGAGTCGGTGGGCGACGTCGACCTGAGCCGACGTAGCGACGCTCGGCGACGGTGACGTCCGCATCCCGACCCTGGCCGACGTGCTCGAAGCGGTGCCGCTGCCGCTGATGGTCGACTTCACCCGACGCGAGGTGGTGCCGGGTGGGCTGCGAGGCCGTGCGGTCGGCGGGAGCGCTGGACCGCTGCCTCTTCGTCACGGGCAACGTCGCCGCGCTGCGAACAGCTGCGGGCCTCGTCAGCCGAGGCACGCCTCGGGCTGACCTGGCTCGACGGGCCGGAACCGCCCCTCGACCTGCTGCGCCGAGTTGGGGGCCGAGTACTGGAACCCCTGGTTCGGGTTGGTCACCCCCGAGGGGGTGGCCGCGGTGCACGACGCCGGCCTGCGGGTTTCGACCTGGACGGTCGACGAGCCGGAGGATATGACGCGGGTGCTCGAGGCCGGCGCCGACGCGGTCGTGAGCAACCGCATCGCGGCACTGGTGGCACACCTCGGGCGGTAGGGGCCCGGGCCAGGAGCGTTAACCGAAGAGGAGCGTTAACCGAAGAGCCCGCCGGCGCCGCCGGTGTCCGATCCTCCCGACCCGCACATCTCGGCGAACAGGCGGTGGATCCGGCGGTCCGCGGTGAGCTCGGGATGGAACGACGACGCCAGCACCGTCCCCTGGCGCACCAGGACGGGCACGCCGTCGAGGGTGGCCAGGACATCGACCGCGTCGCCGACCGAGACCACCAGCGGCGCCCGGATGAAGACGGTCGGCAGTGTCGGGCCCTCGCCGGACCCGAAGGCGATGTCGGCCTCGAAGGACTGCTCCTGGCGTCCGTAACCGTTGCGACGCACGACGGCATCGAGCAGGCCGAAGGTGCGCTGGTCCGGGACGCCCGTCGAGGACCTCGCGGGCGACCAGCACGAGGCCGGCGCACGTCCCGAGCAGTGGAAGTGGACGCTCCGCCGCACCGACCCGATCCGCGATCGGCCTCGAACAGGCCGGTGGACTCGAGCAGCATGGACAAGGTCGTGGACTCGCCGCCCGGCAGCACCAGGCCGGCCAGCCCCTCGAGATCGCCCGGCCACTTGACCGGCCGGCCGGTGCAACCCACCTCGGCCAACGCGGCCAGGTGCTCACGCACGTCCCCCTGCAGATCGAGGACCCCGACGGCCGGTCCCTTCGCTGGTGCGGAGGAGCCCGCTACCACCCCCGGTCGGCGAGGTGCTCGCCGTACTGCGACGCCTCGAGACCCCGCATCGCCTCACCGAGGCCGCGGGACACCTTGGCCACGTGCTCGGCGTCGGTGAAGTGGGCCGTGGCCTCCACGATGGCCGAGGCCATCCGGGCGGGGTCCGACGACTTGAAGATGCCCGATCCGACGAAGACCGCCTCGGCGCCCAGCTGCATGACGAGCGCGGCATCCGACGGCGTGGCGATACCTGCCGGCGCAGAACAGCGGCACCGGCAGCGACCCGGTCGCGGCGATCGTCCTGCACGAGCCCGACCGGAGCGCCCAGCTCCTTGGCCCAGCCGTAGAGCTCCGCGCTGTCGGCCTGGGTCAGGGCACGGATGGTGCCGAGGATGGAGCGCAGGTGGCGTACCGCCTCCACGATGTTCCCGGTCCCCGCCTCGCCCTTGGAGCGGATCATGGCGGCGCCCTCGGAGATGCGTCGCAGCGCCTCGCCCAGATTGGTGGCGCCGCAGACGAAGGGGACGGTGAAGGGCCACTTGTCGATGTGGTGCGCCTCGTCGGCCGGCGTCAGCACCTCGGACTCGTCGATGAAGTCGACACCCAGCGACTGCAGCACCTGTGCCTCGGCGAAGTGGCCGATGCGGGCCTTGGCCATCACCGGCACGGTGACGGCCTCGATGATCCCCTCGATCAGCACCGGGTCGCTCATGCGCGCCACGCCGCCGTCCCGGCGGATATCGGAGGGCACGCGCTCGAGCGCCATGACCGAGACCGCACCGGCGTCCTCGGCGATTTTGGCCTGCTCGGCGTTGACGACGTCCATGATGACGCCGCCCCGCAGCATGTCGGCCAACCCGCGCTTCACGGTGAAGGTCCCGGTTGTCATCCGCCCAGTCTACGAGGCCGGCCGGCCGCCTCTTCTCACCACTCGCTCAGCGCGGCGGCCCGCACCGAGGTGGCATCGAGATCCCCGGGCACCAGGGTGTCGCCACGGTGACCCACCGAGGGATCGATCCACACCCAACGGGTGGGGCCGAACCGGGCCGGCGAGGCGAAGAACGAGCCCTCGGCCGGGGCTTGGACACCCATCATGGTCCGGAGCGCCCCGAGCAGGCCCCGGGGGAAGCGCACGGCCGAGGCGCCGACCACGTCCGCCCGGTACTCGCGGTTCTCGCCGACACAGCGCCGCAGGGTGGACGCGCCGCCGAAGATCCGCGCCAACGTGATGCCGATGCACGAGACGCCGTTGTCGCCCCGCTTCACGTGCGCCAGTTCGTGCGCAATGACACCCTCGAGCTCAATCGGATCGAGCCGGCGCAGGAGCCCGGTCGTCACCACCACGACGGAGCGCCGGGCGTCGCGGCCCAGCGCGCACGCGTTCGGCACGTCGTCCACCAAGAGGTACAACGACGGCATGCTCAGACCGAACGTGGCGCAGAGACCCTCGGTGATGTTCCAGAGGCGGGTCTCGTCCTGCTCGTCGATGGGCACCGCTCCGATCCGCCTCAGAGCGACCGACGGGGCGAGCCGCCACACCGCGTACATCACGGCGGCACCGGCGACGACGAACACCACGATGCCGACGATGCCCGACAGCGTCACCCCCGCCAGCGCGCCGAGCAGCAGCGCGGGGAGCAGGGCAGCCAGTGCGCACAAGATGACGGCCCGGCGGCGGTTGCCCGCCACCTCGGCCGGGAAGACCTGCGGCGCGCCGAGTGTCGGCAGCACATCGAGTGGCTCGAGGACTGGGGGCGGCGCCAGCGCGACGGCGGACCGTGGCGGACCGCTGCGGGGCCGCGAGCCCGAACGCGACTGGGACCGATTGCCTCCGCCCCTCCCCGAGCCCTGACGATTGCCGCCACCACCCCCTTGTCCCTTGCGTTGTCCGTTCGAATTCGACCGCGCATTCGGGTTGCCCGTCCGGTTGCCGCCGCCGGACCCGCCCGCATTCCCGCCGCCGGACCCGCCCGAACGGCTCCGGTTGCGGTTGCGATTCCTGTTGCGGTTGCGATTGGCGCCTCCGCTGCCGCCGGCCCCGCCATTGCTGCCGCCGGCGCCGCCACTACTGCTGCCGGCACCACCATTGCCGCCGCCACCATTGCTGCCGCCACCGGACCGGTTGCCGCCGCCGGACGTCGAACCCTCTTGCTGATCGGCCATGAGGCCCAGCAGCCTACGACGTGCCGCTCACCGTCCCGGGCCCCCTCCACGACCCGGGCGGCCGCACCAGGGTCAGTGCATGGCGCGGAAGGCGGCGATGGCCCGCTCGTAGACGTCGAGGTAGCGCCCGGCCAGGGTGTCCATCGACCAGGACCGGGCATACTCGGTCGCCTCCTTCCGGGCCTGGGTCGACGCCTCCGCACCTACTGCGGCCAGGGCGCCATCGAGGGCGGCGGCCAGGGCGCCGGCGTCGCCGGGCGGCACCAGCGTGGCGTGGCCGCCGGCCGCCATGCGGTAGCCCTCAATGTCGGATGCCACGACCGCGCAGCCGCCCGCCATGCCCTCGAGCAGCACCATGCCGAAGGACTCTCCCTGCAACGAAGGTGCGCACAGCACGTCGGCCCCCGCCAGGCGGGACGCCACCTCGCCGTCGCTGAGCCGGCCCAGCCACTGCACCGGATCCGATGCCAGTTGGCGCCGGCGCTGCACCTCGGTGCCCCGCCCCTCGCCCGCCACCCACAAGACGGCGGGCCGCTGCAGGGTGGCAAAGGCGTCGAGCAGCACCGGCAGACCCTTGCGCGGCTCGTGGCGGCCGAGAAACAGCACGGTCGGTCGGTCGGCGGGGTCCCGGACCGGTCGTGCCGACTCGAACCGGTCCATCTCGACGCCGTTGAACAGGACCTCGAACTCGCCGCCGCCCTCGCTCCGGCCCGTCTCGCGGGCAGCCTCGGACACGGCCACACGGATCTGCAGCCGGCGCCCGACCAATTCGGTCAGCGGGTGCAGCGGGCGGACCCAGCGGCTCACCCCGGCCCGGTGGTAGGTGCCGACCATCGGGAGCGGAGCCGTGAGCGTCAGGCCGTAGGCCGCCATCGGCGCCAGGGGCTCGTGCACGTGCACGATGTCGAACCCGCCGCGGCGCACGAAGCGCTCGGCCCGGGCCGCCGCCGTCGGCCACGGCGCCACGGGAGCCACCGACCCGTTCGAGCGCAGCCCGGTCGCCTTCCCGATGACGTAGTGGTCCCCGACGCCGTCGGGCACCGAGTCGCCGTCTCGCGTCGGTGCGACCACCGTGACCTCATGGCCCCGTGCCCGCAGTGCACGGGACAGTCCGGTGACCTGCCCCTGCACGCCACCGACGCTGGCGAGCGCATAGGGCGAGAGCATGGCGATCCTCATCGGGGGTCGCTCGGCCAGTTGGGCTGGTAGAGATGCCACTGCTCGGGGCGGGCGCGGATGTCGTGTTCGAACGTGGTGGCCAGGTCCTGGGTCACCCGGACGATGTCCTCGCGCATTCTGCCGCGACGGGAGGTGTCGAGCGGCGGGTGGATGACGCCGGTGTGCCAGTTGCCCGGACCCGAATAGACGACGACCGGAAGCAGTGGTGCACCGGTGCGCAACGCCAGCGTGGCCGCACCTGCCGGCAACGTCGTCTTCTCCCCGAAGAACTCGACCTCGACCCCGTTGCCGACCAGGTCGCGGTCGCTCACCAGCCCGGCGATGCCGTTCTCCTTGAGGGCGCGCAGCAGGGCCGAGCTCGAGCCGTCACCGAGCGGCACCGCCGTCAGCCCCATGGCGGCGCGTTGCCCGACGAACCACTCGAAGAGCTCTTCGGGCTCGAGCCGCTCCACCACCGCCGTCATCGGCATGTCTTCGAGCCCGAGCCAGTAACCACCCCATTCCCAGCTGCCGACGTGGGGCAGCGCCATCACGGCGCCGCGGCCGCGGTCCATGGCGGCGCGCAGGTGCTCGTGCCCAGCCAGCAGCTGCCAGCGGGCCCGCACGCCGGCCTCGGTCTCGTAGGGCAGGCGGGCGCCGTCGCACCAGTAGCGGGCATAGGAGTCAAAGGTGCGCTTGCTCCAGCGCCGCACGAGGGCCGGGTCGGGCTCGACCCCTTCGCATTCGCTGGCCAGGACGCGTCGCATGTGGCGCTCGTTCATGTCGAGGGCGGGCCCTCCCCGCAGGGCCATGACGCGGGCCACGCCGCGGGCGATCCCGTCGGCCAGCGGCAGCGGCATGTGCCCCATGCCGGCGGCCAGGCCGCGGTAGGTGAGGTACTTGGTCCGGGGGTGCCGGACGCGGACGGGCTCGTCGGTCACGACGGGGCGCAGTGGGCGCGGGTCAGGACGGGGGTGGCGTACGGCGCGTCGTGCGGCGCGGGCCCGTGCTGCCCGAATGGCCGCGGGCCGCTCGGCGGCGGTCCCGCAGGGTGCGGCCGGAACGGCTGCTCAGCGACTCTTGTCGGCGCGCCCGCCAGCGGCCCACCGGCGCGCCGGCCGTCCGGGCCATGTCTCGGCGGGGGACGCCCGCGGACTCGCGTCCCTCACGCCAGGCGCGCCAGCGCGAGTCGACCCGTCCTTCGCGCCACGCCTCTATGCGGCGGCGGATGACGGCATCGCGTCCCGACGCGGCGTTCCAGACCTTGACGAAGCGGGAGATGGCGGTGAACGAGACGAGGACGAGCAGTACCCAGAGCACCGGCACGAAGATGACGCTGCTCAAGAAGGCGACGCCCAGCAGGAACATGCGCTCGCCCCGCTCCATGAGGCCGCCCTTGGCCGAGAGTCCCAGCGACTCCGCCTTGGCCCGTTCGTAGGAGACGAGCGCAGTCACCGCCAGAATGCCCATGGGCAGCAACGCGAGGTGACCGTCCCCCCGGTTCAGCAGATACCACGCGCAGCCGAACATGAGGACGGCGTCGGCGATCCGGTCGGTGACCGAGTCGAAGAAGGCGCCCCGGACCGATGCCGTGCCCGCCGCCTTGGCGACCGGCCCGTCGAACAGGTCGTGCATGCCGGTGATGATCAGGAAGATGATGGCGAGGTGGAGGTGGCCCGACGCCACCAGGACGGCGGTGACCGTGGCGGACACGAGGCCGGTCGCGGTGAGGACGTCAGCGGTGATGCCATGGCGGTGGAGTGTCTCGCCGACCGGACCGGTGGACCGGTCCACGGCGGTTCGCCAACGACCGTCGAACATGAAGCTCCTCGTCGTGCGCGGGCCCCGGGGACAGGGCTCTGGCGCTGCTCGCAAAAGTTTACCATCCGGTCTCCGGAGGCCGGCGGTCCCCCTGGCACCGGACGGGCCGGGCAGGCTGACCCCTTGGACGGCCGGGACGGCCGGTAAGGTGCTGCTGTCCTGGTGGCAGCCGTTGTCGGGGGCGCCCGCGGGGCCCGCCGGCACAATCCCCGGCGGCGACCGGCCCGTATCCACCACCGCGACATCAGAGCAACAACGACCGCTGAGGACCATCATGCACTCCATTCGTACCGCCGCCACCCGGATCGCCTCGTTCCCGCTCGCCGCGCTGGCCGTCGCCTCCGGCGCCACCGTGGCCGCGACCGTCGTGTCGGCTGCGCCGGCGTCCGCCACCACCAAGGTCACGACGGTCAAGGCCGTCGAGACCGACTTCCACATCGCCCTCTCCAAGAACACCTTCAAGGCGGGCAAGTACACCTTCGTGGCCCAGAACAAGGGCCAGACGACCCATGCCCTCATGATCACCGGGCCCGGCATCAAGATGGCCACGACGAAGGACATCCAGCCGGGGCAGAGCGCCAAGGTGACCGTGACCTTCAAGAAGGGCGCCTACGACATCAACTGCCCGATCCCGGGGCACAAGGCCCTGGGGATGAACGTCAATGTCAAGGTCGGCGGCGCCGCCGCGACGACCTCGACGACCTCGAAGAACTCGAGCAGCGGCAGTAGCGGCGGGAGCGGTGGCTAGGGCGACTGATCCGCACGGTGTCGGGGAGCCTCGCCCAGCGAGATCGTCGGCGCCCACGGGTGGGCGCACGTGAGGTGATGGTGCCGGTGTCCGAGCCGAGGAGTGCGGGAGCGCCCCGACCAGACAGCGCCGAGGTGCTCCCCGAGCCCACGCTCGACGTCTCCATCGTCGTGCCGTACTACAACCCGGGCGATCGCCTGCGCACCACCGTCGAGGACATGGTGCGTGTGCTCGATGCGTCGGGCATGACCTTCGAGATCATCACCGTGTCGGACGGCTCGACCGACGGCAGCCCCTTCACACTCGAGGGCTTCCCCGAGAGCGTGGTGCGGCGCGTGTCGTTCGACACCAACGTCGGCAAGGGACACGCGTTGCGGGAGGGCCTGGCGCTGGGACGGGGGCGCTATCTCGGCTTCATCGACGCCGACGGCGACATCTCCCCCGAGCTGCTCGCCCCCTTCGTCTCCATCATGCGCACCCAGGCACCCGACATCATCATCGGGAGCAAGCGGCACCCCGACTCGTCCGTGCACTACCCGCCGCTGCGCCGCCTCTACTCGTGGGGCTTCCAGCATCTGATCGGGGTGCTGTTCCGCCTGCACGTCAAGGACACCCAGGTCGGCATCAAGCTGGTCGACCGGAGGGTGATCGCCGACGTCCTGCCCCTGTTGCGCGAGAGCCGCTTCGCGCTGGACCTCGAGCTGCTGGTGCTGGCCCGGCGCCTCGGCTACACCCGAATTGTGGAGGCCCCGGTGCGCATCCACGAGCGCTTCGGGAGCACGATCTCGCTCAGGGCGGTGTGGCTGCTCCTGGTCGACACCCTGGCCCTCTTCGTCCGCTATTCGGTCCGTCACGAGTACGACGCCGCGTTGGCCGCCCGTACGGATCGGGGCTGAACGGGGCGGCGACCCCCCGATCGGGCGCCCGAGCGGCGGCGCACGAGCGGTCGTACACTCGGGTCAACGAGCCGGTTCGGGCCTGCCTGAACGGACGGAGACGGAGGAACAGGTGCCACACGACCCCACCGCTATCCGCAACGTCGCCCTCGTCGGCCATCACGGGGCCGGCAAGACCACGCTCACCGAGGCGCTGCTGGCCGCCACGGGATCGATCGCACGGCGCGGGTCGGTCGAGAAGGGCACCACCGTCATGGACTTCGAGCCCGAGGAGGTGACGCGCCAGCTGTCGATCTCGACCAGCCTGGCCCCCTTCACGGTCAACGGTGTCAAGGTGAACCTGCTCGACACGCCGGGCTACGCCGACTTCGCCGGCGAGATGGTGACCGCATTGGCCAACGTCGACCTGGCGGTCGTCGTGGTCAGCGCCACCGACGGCGTGCAGGCCCAGACCGAGGATGCCTGGCGCGCCGCCGCCCGCCTCGGTGTGCCGCGGGTCATCGTCATCAACAAGCTCGACCGCGAGCGGGCGGACTTCGACCGCACCCTGGGCGAGATCCGATCGTCCTTCGGTGCCGGTGTCGCTCCGGTCGAGCTCCCCATCGGGCACGAGACCGACTTCCACGGCGTGATCGACCTGCTCGACGACACGGCGACCCACTACGACACGCCGGCCGGCGGGGCGGCGGTCGACGGCACCGTGCCCCCGGCCGGACACGAGGGACCGATCCCCGACGACCTGGTCGACGAGGAGCACACGGTGCACGAACAGCTCGTCGAGGGGATCGTGGTGGGCGACGACGACCTCATGGAGCGCTACCTCAACGGCGAGACCCTGGACTACGCGGAGCTCGAGAAGAGCCTGGCCGGCGGCGTCGCCTCGGCGGCGGTGTTCCCGGTCCTGTGCTGTTCGGCCACCAGCGGGGTGGGCGTCGACCGGCTGGCCCGCCTCATTGAGGAGCTGTGCCCCACCCCGGCGTCGCGACCGCCGGTCTTGGCCACGGCCGGGACCGAGACGGCCGAGATCCCCTGCGACCCGAGCGGACCGACGCTGCTCACCGTGACGAAGACGTTCAACGACGGGCACACCGGCAAGATGTCCCTCTGCAAGGTGGTCTCGGGCACGCTGCAGCCCGACGCCGTCCTGGTCAACCCCCGCACGCGGGAGGAAGAGCGGCTGCATGCCCTGCAGAGCATGGCCGGGCACACCACGGCGCCGGCGACGACCGTGGTGGCGGGCGACTTCGTGGCGGTGCCCCGCCTCAACGGGACGCGCACCGGCGACACCCTCGCCCCCAAGGGACAGCCCGTCGTGGTGCCTGCACCCACGCTGCCGGCACCGGCGCTCCAGGTGGCGGTCAGGCCCGCCACGCGTGCCGACGACGACAAGCTCATGTCGGCCCTGCATCGGTTGCTGGACGAGGACCCCTCGTTGACCGTGGCCCGCGACGACGAGACGCACCAGACGATCCTCGGCGTCAGCGGCGAGGTGCATCTGGCGGTCACCCTCGAGCGGCTCGACCGCAAGTGCAACGTGCACGTCGAGCGCGAGGAGCTGCGCATCCCCTACCGCGAGACGATCACCCGCCCGGCGGCGGCCGAGGGCAAGCACAAGAAGCAGTCGGGCGGCCACGGGCAGTTCGGCGTCTGCCATCTGCGCCTCGAGCCGCTGCCGCGCGGTGAGGGCTTCGAGTTCCGGGACGAGGTGGTGGGAGGTGCCATCCCGCGCCAGTACATCCCGGCGGTGGAGAAGGGCGTGCTCGAGACGTTCGCCGGTGGTGGCGTCCACGGCTACCCCGTCGTCGACATCGCGGTCACGGTCGACGACGGCAAGGCGCACTCGGTGGACTCCAACGAGGTGAGCTTCAAGATGGCGGCGGCGCTGGCCGTGCGGGCGGCCATGGCCGAGGCCGGTCCGATCGTGCTCGAGCCGATCTCGCGGCTGGAAGTCACCATCCCCGCCGACTGCCAGGGGGACGTGCTCGGGGACCTCCACTCGCGGCGGGCCCGCATCATCGGCACCGAAGCGGCCGCGGACCCTGGCTCCCAGACCGTGACCGCCACGGCGCCGACGGCCGAGCTCACCCGCTACGCCGTCGACCTGCGGGCACTGACGGGCGGGCGGGGGTCGTTCACCGTCACCTACGACCACTACGACGCCGTGCCCGACCACCTGGCGGCGTCGATCCCCACGCCGGGGGGCTGACCATGGCTCACCGGGCTGACCGTTCGCTTCGCTCTTGCTCAGAACGGGTGCGTCTGCTGGAAGTGCAGCGGGACCTTGGCGAGGATGAGCGTTCCCAGCAGTTTGTTTCCCGGTGTCGTCACCACCGCCACCGCCACCGTGCCCGACGAGCGCCCGAGCGGCTTCTCGACGTCGGTGGCGCTGAAATGCCCGGTGTAGCCGGCCAGGCAGACCCCCTGCTTGGCGGACAGGTCGTCGGCCAGACGACCGTAGAGCTTCGGCGCCATGCTGCGCAGGCCGTTCAGCGAGTACTTGCGGACGCCCTGTAGGTGGCCGTGCTGCGCGCCGACCGCCTTGGCGGCGACGGGTAGGGCCTGGTAGCAGGAGGACTGGTCGGCCGAGCCCAGGTCGCTGCGGGCGGACGAGCAGGACACCACGAGCGCGGCAGCGAGGACTCCGGAGGCGACGGCGGCAGCGGCACGGATGCGGGACCGACCCACGCGGCCGGACCGATCGGCGGACCGGGTCACTCGGCACCTCTTGCGGGCGTCGCCAGCGGCTCGTAGGCCACGGGTCCTGCTTCGACCTCGCTCGAGAGGGCCTCGCGGTTCCAGCGCCCGCGCCGGACCTGCAGCGCCAACTGCCCGATGAAGAGCCAGCCGATGACCAGGATCATCCAGAAGCTCAAGACGCGGTAGAGCAGCACGGCATAGGCCGTGCTGGCCTCGGGCCCCCCGAACGCCACCAGCGCGACCGTGATGGAGCCCTCGACGACGCCGAGGCCGCCGGGCGTGATGGGCAGCGACGCCGCCAGCTGCCCGGCTCCGTAGGCCAGCAGCAGACCTTTCCACGGGATCGGCGCCCCGATCGCCGCGAACATCATGGCGAAGCAGGCGCAGTCGAGCAGCCAGTTGACGGCGCCCCAGGTGATGATGCGCCCGATCTGGGTCCAGTTGAGGCGCACGGCGGTCATCCAGGCGGTGATGCGGTCGATCATCACGACGGTGTCGCCCCGGGGCCGGCGGGTGAGCGCCACCGACAGCTTGAGGGCCCCGGACAGCACGGCGTGCAGCGGCTTCTCGTAGACGAAGAGGGACCCGATGCCGAGCGTCACGAGGAAGGTGCCGATCAGCACGGGCACGAGGTCGAGGGAGGCGCCCTCCTGTGCCGCCACGCCGAGCCCCAGGATGGCGACCAGCGACAGGCTCACGACGGCGGCCACCAGTGTCCCGGCCAGGGCCCAGACGGCCAGCGTGTTGTCGGCACCGAAGCGACGGAACCAGCGGAAGCCGTAGACCGAGGACACCGCGTTGCCGATGGGCAACGAGTTGGTGATGGCCTGCGAGGCGAAGGTCAGCTTGACCAACGGTCTCCAAGGGGGCCGCAGGTGGCCAGCCCGCAGAAGCTCGAACTGCATGGCCGCAAAGCAGAAGTACGAGGCGACCTCGGCGACGACCGCCGGTCCCACCCACCACCAGTCGAAGTGACGGAAGATAGTGCTGAAGCCGTTGAGCTCGGAGGTCTTCGACGAGAGCGCCCACACGGCGACGACCACGAGAGCGAAGCCGATGACGATGCGGGTGGCCGGCCACGCCTTGCGCAGGGCCCGGCGCAGCGGGTGGGTGGGCCCACGCACCGCCGTGGCAGCGGTGGCGGGCACCCGGACTGCGGCTGGTACTCGGGCCGGACGTCGACGTCCGCGACGTCTCCGGAACGTCCTGGTCGGGGCGCGTGCCCACGGCGCCCCCCGGCTCTCCGGGCGCCGGGCCCCCCGGGCGGCGTGCTATCCGGGCCAGGCGTCGGTGAGCCTCTTCCAGGACAGTTGCAGCGTCTCGGGCATGACGCGCGTCTCGGCCACCGCCGTCATGAAGTTGGTGTCACCGGACCAGCGGGGCAAGACGTGGAGGTGGACGTGGGAGGGCAGGCCCGCTCCCGCGGCCCGGCCGAGATTGGCGCCCATGTTGAGGCCGTCGGGCTCGTAGGCCGTCCCGATCGTCGCCACGGCGGCCTGCGTCGCCGCCCACACCTCTTTCGACTCCTCGCTCGTCAGATCGGCCAGCGCCCCGACGTGACGGAGCGGCAGGACGAGGACGTGCCCGCTGGCGTAGGGATAGGCGTTCATGACCACGAACGCCGTCTCCCCGCGCCACACCACGAGGTTGTCTTCCGAGGGCGCGCCGCTGGCCGCCAGGCGGCAGAAGACGCAGTCGGACTCGTCGTGGGAGATCCCGCCGGCCCGCTCCCGCGCCGTGGTCTCCACGATGTACTCGCGACGCCACCCCGCCCAGAGGTGCTCGAGGCTCACGGCGACAATCCCAGGCTCATGCGTTCGCCGCGGCGGGTGCCCGGTCCTCGGGCAGCCCCCGGCGACCGACCTCCTCGACGACCTCCGTGACGAGGTCGGCCACGGGCACGCCCTGCTCGGGCTTGGTCGTCCAGCCGCGCCGGTTGACCCCGACCGAACCCGCCGCCACGTCCTGGTCGCCCACCACCAGCACGTAGGGGACCTTGGCCAGCTTGGCCCGGCGGATGAGCGCGCCCATCTTCTCGCCGCTCCCGTCGACGGTGCACCGGAGGCCCGCCGCGGCGCAGGCCGCCGCGACCGAATGGGCGTAGTCGGCGTGGGCGTCGGTCACCGGAATGACGCGGACCTGCTCCGGGCTCAGCCACGTCGGCAGCGCGCCCGCGTAGTGCTCAATGAGCACGGCCATGAAGCGCTCCACCGAGCCGAACAGGGCCCGGTGGATCATGATCGGCTGATGGCGTTGGTTGTCGGCGCCGATGTACTCCAAGCCGAAACGCTGCGGCAGCTGGAAGTCGAGCTGCACCGTCGACATCTGCCAGGTGCGGCCGATGGCGTCGCGGGCCTGCACGGAGATCTTGGGTCCGTAGAAGGCGCCGCCGCCCTCGTCCATGACGACCTCGAGGCCCATTTCGAGGGCGGTGGTGCGCAACGCCTCGGTGGCCACCTCCCAGTCCTCGTCCGAGCCGACTGCCTTGCCGGGCGGCTTGGTCGACAGCTCGAGGTAGAACTCGTTGAGCCCGTAGTCGCGCAGCAGGTCGAGGACGAAGTGCATCGTGCGGACGAGCTCGGCGTCCATCTGTTCCCGCGTGCAGAAGATGTGCGCGTCGTCCTGGGTCATGCCGCGCACGCGGGTCAGTCCCTGCAGCACGCCCGACTTCTCGTAGCGGTAGACCGTGCCGAACTCGAAGAGCCGCATCGGCAGCTCCCGGTAGGAGCGCTGGTGGCTCTTGTACACGAGGATGTGGAACGGGCAGTTCATCGGCTTGAGGTAGTACTGCGCCCCGCCGTCGAGCTCCATCGGCGGGTACATGCCGTCGGCGAACCAGTCCAGGTGGCCCGACTCCTCGAACAGCGCGCTCTTGGTGATGTGGGGCGAGTTGACGAAGTCGTAGCCCGACTCCACGTGGCGCTGCCGCGAGTACTCCTCCATGAGCCGGCGGATCGTCCCGCCCTTGGGGTGGAAGACGGCGAGCCCCGAGCCGATCTCCTCGGGGAAGCTGAAGAGGTCGAGCTCCGCGCCGAGCTTGCGGTGGTCGCGCCGCTCGGCCTCCTCCAACTGGAGCAGGTGCGCGGCCAGCGCCTTCTCCGACTCCCACGCCGTCCCGTAGATGCGCTGCAGCTGCTCGCGCTTCTCGTCGCCGCGCCAGTACGCGCCGGCGACCCGCATGAGCTTGAAGTGCCCCAGCCGGCTGGTCGACGGCACGTGCGGCCCCCGGCACAGGTCGATGAAGGCGTCGTTGTTGCGGTAGGTGCTCACGACCGAGCCAGCGGCGTCGACCTCGTCGGCGCCGCTGCCGACGGCCGCAATGATCTCCTGCTTGAAGGGCTGGTCGGCGAAGATCTCGAGGCCCTCCTCGAGCGTGTGCTCGTGGCGGATGAAGGGCTGGTCCTCCTTCATGATCTCGCGCATCTCGGCCTCGATGCGCTTCAGGTCCTCGTCGCTGAAGTGGGCTCCGTTCGGCAGTTCGAAGTCGTAGTAGAAGCCGTTCTCGATCACCGGGCCGATGGCGTACTTGGCACCGGGCCACAGGCGACGGACGGCCTGGGCCAGCACGTGCGCGGTGGAGTGGCGCAGCACCTCGCGGCCGGCATCGGAGTCGGCCGTGACGATGGCCACCTGCGCCCCGTCGGGCAGCGGCGACAAGAGGTCCACCTCGTTGCCGTTCACTGTGGCGACGACCGCGGCCTTGGCCAGGCGGGATCCGATGGACTGGGCCAGCTCCAGGCCCGTCGTCCCCTCGGCGAGCTCCCGCGTCGAGCCGTCGGGAAGACCAACCGAGATCACGCCTGGCATCGTTGACCCTTTCCTGTTCCACCGGCCGGGTGCCATCGCTCCTGGTCCGGACTCCGTTCGTGGTCTTCCAAGGGTACTGGACCACTCCCCTCGCCCCGACCCACGGGCAGCGGCGTCGTGCCCGTCGTCAGAGGGTGATGCCGAGGAGGCGCGCCCCGCCGGCCACCGGTCGCCCGGCCGTGGCCTCGCCGTCCAGCGCGCGCAGCGCGGCGGGTGTGTCGAGGTCGTCGTCGAGGGCGGCCCGCACCGCCACCAGCCCGACGCTGCCCTCGCCGTCGGGTGCGCTGCGCCACAGCGCCAGGCGGGCCGCGGCCGCCGGCATGTCCTCGTCGGTGCGCCAGTCCCAGTCCCGCCGGTAGTGGTGCGCCAGCAGGGCGAGCCGCACCGCGGCGGGGTCCCACTCCTTGCAGAGGTCGCCGACGAAGACGAGGTTGCCGAGCGACTTCGACATCTTCGTGCCGTCGAGTCCCACCAGCCCGACGTGGAACCAGAGGCGAACGAAGGGCTGGCCGGTTACCGCCTCGGACTGGGCCGTCTCACACTCGTGATGGGGGAAGACGAGGTCGCGCCCGCCGCCGTGGACGTCGATCGTCTCGCCCAGCTCGCGCAGCACGAGGGCCGAGCACTCAATGTGCCACCCCGGCCGTCCCGGACCCCAGCGCGACTCCCAGGCCGGCTCGTCGGGCAGCGACGGCTGCCACAGCACGAAGTCGAGCGGGTCCCGCTTGTTGGGATCGCCCGGGTTGCCGCCGTGCTCGGCCGCCAGCTCCAGCATGTGGGCCCGGTCGTAGCCGCTGATGCGGCCGAAGGCGGGGAAGCTGGCCACGCTGAAGTAGACCGAGCCCCCGGACTCGTAGGCGAAGCCGCCCCCGAGCGCGTCGCCGATGAGCGACAGGATCTCGGAAATGGCCGAGGTCGCCCGCGGCTCGGAGTACACCGGCAACAGGTTGAGCAGTCCCATGTCCGAGTCGAAGCGCGCCATCTCCTCGGCCGCCAGGTCGAGATAGTGCACGCCGAGCTCGCGGGCCTTGCGCAGAATGTCGTCGTCGACGTCGGTGACGTTGCGCACGCACCGCGTCTCGTGTCCGGCGTCCTGCAGGCGGCGCTGCAGCATGTCGAAGTAGAGATAGACGGCGGCATGCCCCAGGTGGGCCGAGTCGTACGGGGTGATGCCGCACGAGTACATCGTCACCAGCGGCCCGGGCTCGAACGCGACCACCTCGCCACGCCTCGTGTCGTACAGCTGCACGGCTAGAGCCCGGCGATCCTCAGCGTCGAATGGGCCTTGTGCCGGATGTTGAGGGTGATACAGACGGCGGTGAAGGCCTCGATGGCGGCGGCCTGACTCAAGCTCCCGGCGTCGAGCGGCCGCAGGCCCGGCATCTGCTCTACGAGCGCGACGGTCGCCGCCGTCGCCTCCGGGAAGTCCGAGCACACCAACACGTCAGCTTCCAACCCCGATTCGAGGTTTTCCATTTCCGAGGCGGGCAGGTGATGGAACGCGGCCGCCACCAGGCTGTCGGGCAGGGCGGCCTGGACGGCGGCGGCCACCGAGCCCCGGGGGGGTATCAGGGCGAGCATCTCGCGGCCCTCCTTGACCAGCGCGTTGGCCATGGAAACCACGACCTTGCCGGCGAGCGGCGCCCGCAGCGAGCGCACGGTGGGGATGGCGCTGTCCCACGGCGTGGCCACGATCACCAGGTCCGCCTCGGCGGCGCCGGCATTGTCCGCCCCGCCCAGGGCGAGGTCGCTGCCGGGCCAGCGGGCCACCACGTCGTGCGCCACCGTGGCCGCCCGCTCCGCCTCGCGGGAGCCGAGCGTGACCCGGATGCCGGCATCGGCCAGCCGGACCCCCACCCCGCGCCCAGCCGGGCCCGTCCCACCGAGGATTCCCACGTGCACGCCCCTACCTTCGCATAACCTCCTGGCGCAGTGGGACTCCTCGACGGCAAGCGGCTCCTCATCACGGGCGTCCTCACCGATGCCTCGCTGGCCTTCGAGGTGGCCCGCCTGGCGCAGGAAGAGGGCGCCGACGTCGTGCTCTCCGGCGCCGGCCGCGCCCTGTCGCTGACCAAGCGCACGGCGCGCAAGCTGCCCTCCGAACCCGACGTGCTCGAGATCGACGTGACGTCCCCCGACCAATTGCACGCCGCCGGCGCGGCGCTGGCCGAGCGCTGGGACCGCCTCGACGGCCTGCTGCACGCCATCGGGTTCGCGCCTCCGGACTGCCTGGGCAGCGGGATGTTCGCGGCCGACTGGGACGACGTCTCGACGGCGATCCACATCTCGACGTACTCGCTCAAGGCGCTGGTCGACGCCTTTCTGCCGCTGCTCCGGGCGGCGGGTCGCGACGGCGGCGCATCGGTGGTCGGACTCGACTTCGACGCCACGGTGGCCTGGCCCGTCTACGACTGGATGGGTGTGGCCAAGGCGGGCCTCGAGTCCCTCTCCCGCTACCTGGCCAAGGAGCTCGGGCCCAGCGGCATCCGGGTGAACCTGATTGCGGCGGGGCCGGTCCGCACCATGGCGGCCAAGTCCATACCGGGGTTCAGCGCCTTCGAGGACACCTGGGCCGACCGGGCGCCGCTGGGCTGGGACGTCCACGACTCCACGGCGGTGGCCAAGGCCTGCCTCGCCCTCTTCAGCGATCTCTTCCCGATGACCACGGGCGAGATCCTGCACGTCGACGGCGGCGTGCACGCCGTCGGCGGCTCCGCCTGACCAACCGGATCTGCGGAAAGCCGACAGTAGGTTGCAGGCATGAGTATGCGGGGCCACGCCATGGGAGGCGGCCGCGGTGGAGGTGGATGGAGCGGCATGCGCTCCATGCGCCAGGACCGCGCCGTCCTGCAGCACCGGGTGGCCAAGGGCACCGCCCGGCGCATGCTGACCTTCGCCGTGCCCTACCGGGCCATCCTGGCCGTCTTCCTGCCCGTCGTCGTCATCGACGCCGCCGTGGGCGCGGTGACCCCGCTGATCCTGCGCCAGATCATCAACAACGGCATCGAGAAGCACGACGCCGACCTCGTCATCTGGCTCTCCGTCCTCGTCGCCGTCCTCGCCGTCGTCGACGCCGGGCTCGTGCTGACGGAACGGCGCATTTCGGCCTACATCGGCGAGAGCCTCATCTACGACATGCGGTCCAAGGTGTTCCGCCACATCCAGCGCATGCCCCTGGCCTTCTTCACCCGGACCCAGACCGGCGCGCTGGTCAGCCGGCTGAACAACGACGTGATCGGGGCCCAGCAGGCTTTCACGGACCTACTGTCCAACGTCGTCGGCAACTTCGTCACCGTCGTCATCGTCCTCGCCGCCATGTTCTTCCTCAGCTGGAAGATCACGTTGGCCGCGCTGATCCTGGTGCCGCTGTTCCTCATCCCGGCCCGCTTCGTCGGCCAGCGCATCGGCTCGCTGACCAAGGAGGGCTACAACCTCAACAGCGAGATGAACATGGTCATGCAGGAGCGCTTCCAGGTGGGCGGGGCCATGCTGGTCAAGCTGCTCGGGCACCCCGAGGCCGAGGCCGGCGCGTTCGAGGCCAAGGCGGGGCGGGTGCGCGACATCGGCATCTCGCAGGCCACGTACTCGCGCATCTTCTTCGTGTCCCTCACGCTGACCGGGGCCCTGGCCACCGCGCTCGTCTACGGCTTCGGCGGCGTGGCCACCATCGACGGCGCGCTCTCCCTCGGCACCCTGGTCGCCCTCACCGCCTACCTGACCCGCCTGTACGGACCGCTCACGCAGCTCTCCAACGTCAACCTCGATGTGATGACCGCCCTCGTCTCGTTCGAGCGCCTCTTCGAGGTCCTCGACATCGTCCCCATGATTCAGGAGGACCCCGACGCGGTCGTCGTCCCCCGGGGACGGGGCTCGGTCTCCTTCGAGCACGTGAGCTTCACCTACCCGAGCGCCGAGGACGTCTCGCTCGCCTCCCTCGAGTCCGTGGCCGTCCTGGAGTCGGGCGCCCGCAACGAGATCCTCCACGACGTCTCCTTCACCGTGGAGCCCGGGCAGATGGTGGCGCTGGTGGGCCCGTCGGGCGCCGGCAAGACCACCATCTCCATGCTCGTGCCGCGCCTCTACGACGTGACGGCGGGGACGGTGCGCATCGGCGGCGTCGACGTGCGCCACGCCACCATGGCCTCGGTGCGCGACGTGGTGGGCGTGGTGACCCAGGACCCCCACCTCTTCCACGACACGCTGCGGGCCAATCTCCTCTACGCCCGCCCCGAGGCCACCGAGGTCCAGCTCCTCGACGCCATGGCCCAGGCCCAGGTGGGCCATCTCGTCGGCGAGCTGCCCGACGGCCTCGATACGGTGATCGGCGAGCGCGGCTATCGCCTCTCGGGCGGCGAGAAGCAGCGGGTCGCCCTGGCCCGCCTCATGCTCAAGGCGCCCGACATCGTCGTGCTCGACGAGGCGACGGCGCACCTCGACTCCGAGTCCGAGGCGGCGGTGCAGCGTGCCCTGCGCGAGACGCTGTCCGGCCGCACCTCGCTCGTCATCGCCCACCGCCTCTCCACCGTGCGCGAGGCCGACGAACTGTTGGTGATCGACGGCGGTCGCATTGTGGAGCGGGGAACCCACGCCAGCCTGCTGGCCGCCAACGGTCTGTACGCCGAGCTCTACCGGACCCAGTTCGCCGACCAGGAGGAGCCGGTCGCCTGATCAGTGCATTCCCTGATGAGGGCCAGCGGGCCAACACGAAGTGAGCGTTGCAAATCTCCAGTGGGGAGAGACATTCGTGCGGCCGCACGAGCAGATTGCCGCCACTGGTGGACTTCTCCTGGCCCTGCCAAGTCTGAGCACCTGTTGTGGCTGTCGCAATGGCCTTGTCATTGGTTGTGCATGAACCACCCGTAGTTGCACCGTAGGTGACGGTCAGCGTGGCGTTGGCAGCGAGGGTCAGCGCGGACACCTTGATCGTCTGACCCGAGAAGCTCAGCGTTCCGGTCCTCACGGTGCTGCACCCAGTCGCATTCGATGCAGTCGGTGCGGTCCAACCAGACGGCACGGCGATGTCGACCTCACCGCCCGAGAGGCGACAGGTGGCCGCCGTGTAGGTGAAGACAACAGTCTGCTTAGAGGAAGCCCCGCTTTCGCCGTCGGCGTGGTCAGAGCACCGCTCCCATCGGGTGCGTTGATGACCGTGATTGACGGCTTGCCCAAGCGAGGAGCCGACGAGCGCCTCGGGCCTCGCGGTGGCTCAACCTCGAGGTTGCGAACGCCCCTGTCCCTCGCCTGTCGTCCTATGAACCGACGCTGATAACCAGCGTGTACGGCCCGAACGTCAAAGTCGATGTCTTGCTGCTGGCGCCTGAGTGTGAGGCGGTGAGTGTGTTCGGGCTAGAACTCGATGCGTTGGCATTGATTGTCACGGTGCCGCTGTTATTCCCTCCCTCAGTGATCAGTGAAGCCTGAGTGGCGCTGTAGACAACCTGCGTCCCGCTGGAGTCAACGAAGACGACATTGAAGACGACGTTCCCTCCGCCGCCAGTCCCGGTCACAGTGCAGGTGTAGTTCGTGGATATCGCCCCGCACGCCTTGACGGGAGTCCCACTGCCGCCGGTGATCACGATGCCAAGTCCAGCTGGAGCCGTGGTTGTCGTCTCCTGCTGGGAGCCTGACACATAACTCGTGGCTGCCGCGGTAATCGTAGGCGTGCCGGTTGTCGTCAACCCGTACCAGAACGTCGTGCTGCTGGACCCACTTGGGATCGAGACCGATGTCACCGACAAACCGAACTGAGCGGTTCCAAAGGTCGCACCAGAGGACGGGCTGCTCGACAGGTTCACCGTCAACGCCCCGCCGGTCGTGATGGGAGTCCCCGAGCCGTTCTGACGTTGCACGGTGATGAGGCCGAGGTTTGGTGTGCTCGACGTCGAACCCGAGACAGCCGTCGAGGTGATGACCAGTTTGCCCGTGTCGATCGAGAGGGTGAATGTCTGGGTGGCGTTAGGACTCACACCGTTGCTGGCATTGAGGCAGAAGGTGGTCGTCCCGACCGGGGAACCCGTGGTGCTGGCGATGTTGGCCGTCCCGTTCCCGTTGTCATGGAAGGTCACCCCAGTCGGCAGGGTGGACACGGTGCAACCGGCAAAGTTGGCGTTGGTCAGCGCTGGAGTCGGCGTGCCCGTCGTGGTGACCGTGAAGCTCCCAGCGGTGCCCGTGATGAATGCCGTCGAGTTGGCGCTCGTGATGGCTGGGGCGCTATCGACGGTGAACGACGCGCTTGTCGGGTCGCTCCCCAGCGAACCTTTTGCGAAAAGCGTATGGGGCCCTGCGGTCAACCCTGAGGGAATCGTGAGGGAACTCGTCGTGACCGTGCCGCCCGTCGCCGGGACCGTGGCAGTCGCCGGTGTCGTTTTGTCGGCGGTGGGACACGTGGTGGTGTCGTTGTCCACGCAGTACGTCACGGTCTCGTTGTCGAAGTAGTTGGCCACCGTGACGTTGCTCGCGTTGCCCCCAGCGGTGGTGACACTTGTACCCGCCACCGAGAGGGTCGGGCCGGGGATCGTCACAGTTGCACTGGCCGGACTGGCCGCTCCAATCCAGCTCTGCACGTTTGGCGTATCGGTATAGGTCCAGTTGGTGGCGGCGGTGCCGTTCTCCACGACGCCAGTGTCCGTGCATGAAACCCCAGGCGCGGCGACTGCGCTCGCGCAGGATCCATGTTCGGTTGTCGAAAGACTCTGAGGACTCACGTTCGAACGTGCCGCGGTGTAGGAGGTCGCATGCGTGAACCCCCCCCAGGAAAGGCTCACGTCGCGTCCCGATACAGTCGCGCTTGGCTGATTCCCAGCACCAAGCGTGGTGGCCTTTGCGCTCGCGCTCCCAGAGGCGGTCGCCGACCAGTAGGCGAAGGCTGTTCCCACGGACGCGATGAGGAAACCGCAGACCAACAGCACCACGGGGGTGAAGAACCGTCGGATCCCTCGCTCGGTCCGCCGAGCCTTCATGTGGCGTCCCTGCCTCATGTCGATCTGCCCCCGGTGAGCGTCAAGGTGACAGTGACTGTCGCCCCCTGACACCCGTTCTGGGCGGTGGCCTTCAGTTGCACAACGCCGTTCGCCGTCCCGCTCACGCTGGGTGAGCCTGCGGGAATGCTGAGTGCTGATCCAAAGCTGCCGAAAGCCGTGGCGATCTGGAAGTCGCTAATCGAGCACGAAGCAGGTGCCACGGTGGCAATCGATGCTCCACTCCACCCGGTGAATGACAACGCGTAGGCATTGGGGTTGTTCACTGTGAAGTGGACCGCAACGCCCGGACCGCCTGGGTAGAGGTTGGCGTCCGCCGTCGGTGACGCGACCGCTGTGACCGTGCTCCCCTGCGCGCTGGCCGCCGTTCCGTGGCCAGTACCTGAGCCAGTTGAGGCGAAGTACGCATAGGCACCCCCTCCGCCGAGTCCCGCTGTCAGGGCGGCCGCCGCACCAGCGACGGGCCAGATGGGCCAGTGCCGACGGCGCGACTTGCCTGCGGTCTCGCTACCCACGGCACCA
>CAVTVK010000007.1:0-377615 GCA_963738135.1 uncultured Acidimicrobiaceae bacterium
GAATCCGCCGCTCGGGATGTAAGGACGGGGCGGCCCGTCCATGCCGCGCACCATGACCGGTCCGTACGGCCGCAGCTCGATGCCCGCCGCCACCACCTCGCGGACGGCCCACTGCTGGGCGGAGGTCAGCCAGTTGACCTCAATGGTCTCTCCGGCGGGGGACTCGGCCAACATTGTCCGCAGCACCAGTGCAGCTGACTCCTCCTGCAGGGCGCCCAGGGTCACGATGCGCTCGTCCTTGGCGACGGCATAGGCCTGGTCGCCGTGGAGCAAGAGGCGGTTCCCGGGTTGGGCCAGCATCGCCACGATGTCGACGGAGCGAGCGGAGCCGCGCACCCGACGATCGACGGCGGCGACCACGTCCAACTCGCGCTGGCCGACTTCGTCGGCCTCATAGCGGTCAACCTCGGATGGACGTGTCACCGCGCCGGGCCGCATCGCCCCCCACGCCGTCACGACCGGGTGCAGCGTGAAGCCGAAGCCCGTGTAGAGGGCCATCGCCTTGGGATCACTGGAGCACTGAATGGTCCCCGGGCTCTGCGGGTCGCCATGGGAGAGCGCGAGCTTGAGCAGGTCTCGTCCGACGCCGCGGCCCTGTCGTCCGGGGACCGTGCCGAGCTGCGACAGCATCCAGTAGTCCTCCCGAACGAAGGACTGCGACATGCCCACGATGGTGTCGCCCTCCTCGGCGACCCACGATCCGTCCGGGTCTGTTCCGAGGAAATGACGGGTGCGGTCCTGCCGCCGCCGCTCGTCCTGAATGGAGTTGCCCGTGATGGGAAGCCCCGCGTTGGCCGAAATGCCGAGCAAACCGCTCTCGAATGCGGCGACGGCCGCCGGCACGTCGTCCTCTGTCATCTGCCGGAACGTCACCATCGGACGAAGCTCAGGCCGAAGGTAGGAAGCTGGGTCGCCCGCGCTCGAACTGCGTGATCTTGTCCACGTGGCGGAGGGACAACCCGATGTCGTCCCACCCGTTCAGCAGACGCTCGCGGGTGAACTCGTCCAGGGGAAAGGTGCCGGCGAGGCCGGCGGCCGGCGCTTCGATCGTGCCGCGGGCGACGTCGATCGTGAGTTCGAGGGTCGGGTCCGCCGCGACCGCATCGAGCAGGGCGCGATCGAGCTCCTCGCTGACCTGGACAGGGAGCAGGCCCTGCTTTGTGGAGTTGTTGCGGAAGATGTCGGCGAAGCGAGACGAGACGACAGCCTGGAAGCCATAGTCCGTCAGGGCCCAGACAGCATGCTCGCGCGAGGAGCCCGTACCGAAGTTGTGGCCGGCGACCAAAATGGTGGCCCCGACGAACTCGGGGTTGTTGAGCACGAAGTTCCGGTCGTCGCGCCATTCTGAGAAGAGGCCGGCTCCGAAGCCGGTGCGTTCCACCCGCTTGAGCCAATCCGAGGGGATGATCTGGTCGGTGTCGACGTCAGTGCGGTCGAGGGGTACCGCCCGTCCCGTCACGATGACGATGGCATCCATCAGCGCAGGTCCTCCGGCGTGGCGAAAGTCCCCGCCACGGCCGTGGCGGCGGCGACGGCGGGGGAGACCAGATGGGTACGTCCGCCGCGCCCCTGGCGCCCCTCGAAGTTGCGGTTCGACGTCGAGGCACAGCGCTCGCCTACCGCCAGCTTGTCGGGGTTCATGGCGAGGCACATGGAACAGCCGGGCTCGCGCCACTCGAAGCCGGCGGCGGTGAAGACCTTGTCCAAGCCCTCCGCCTCGGCTTGTGCTTTCACCCGATGCGATCCGGGAACGGCGAGCGCGCGCAGCCCTGGGTGGACCGTGCGCCCATCGAGCACGGCGGCCGCAGCGCGGAAATCCTCTATCCGCGCGTTCGTGCAGCTGCCCAGGAACACCGTGTCGACGCTGATCTCGCGCAATGGCGTGCCCGCCTCGAGGCCCATGTAGGCCAGAGCCCGTTGCGCCGCCTCGCGGTCACCGGGATCGGCCATGGCCTCGGGATCCGGCACGTTCGCCGAAATGGAGGCCACCTGGGCCGGGTTGGTGCCCCAGGTCACGTGGGGGGTGATGGCGGCTGCGTCGAGCACCACCTCCTTGTCGAACGTTGCCCCCTCGTCGGTGGGCAGGGTGCGCCAGTAGGCGATCGCAGCTTCCCACTGCGCTCCTTGGGGGGCGCGGTCGCGGTCCTTCAGATAGGCGAACGTCGTCTCGTCGGGCGCCACGAGACCCGCACGGGCGCCCCCTTCGATCGACATGTTGCAGAGCGTCATCCTGCCCTCCATGGACAGACTGCGGATGGCCGACCCCCGGTACTCGATGATGTGGCCGATGCCACCACCGGTGCCGATGGTGCCGATGATGGCCAGCGCCACGTCCTTGGCCGTCACGCCCGGGGCGAGGTCGCCCTCGACCGTCACGGACATCGTTTTCGGACGTACCTGGGACAGCGTCTGGGTGGCCAGGACGTGTTCCACTTCGCTCGTGCCGATGCCGAAGGCGATCGCACCGAAGGCACCGTGTGTCGAGGTGTGGCTGTCCCCGCACACGATCGTCATGCCCGGCTGCGTCCAACCCTGCTCGGGGCCGATGATGTGCACGATGCCCTGGTTGGCGTGCCCCATCGGGTAGCAGGTGATGCCGAACTCGGCCGTGTTGTCGTCGAGGACCTTGAGCTGCTGAGCCGAGATCGGGTCGGCCACCGGCTTGTCGATGTCGGTGGTCGGGACGTTGTGGTCCGCCGTCGCCACTGAGAGATCGGGTCGCCGCACCGGCCGGCCCGCCAGGCGCAGCCCGTCGAAGGCCTGGGGCGAGGTCACCTCGTGCAACAGGTGCAGGTCGATGAAGAGGAGGTCGGGCTCTTCCTCGGCGGCGTGGACGACGTGCGCGTCCCAGATCTTCTCCGTCAGGGTGCGCGGAGCCATCAGCGGTCGACGGCCGTGATGTGGACCTTGAGCGTTCCACCGGGGGCCTTGTACTCGACGGCGTCCCCTGAGCTGCGCCCGATCAGGACCTGGCCCAGGGGCGAACTGGGGGAGATCACGGGGAGGTCCCCTTGGCGCTCTTCGATGGAGCCCACGAAGAAGCGCTGCGTGTCGTCCTCGTCATCGCCCTCGTAGCGGAGGGTCACCGTGCTCCCGAGAGAGACGGACCCGTCGTCCGCACCCGCCTCGTCGACGATCTCGACTTCCTTGAGCATCGCCTGCAGTTGGCGGACCCGGGACTCCATCTTCCCCTGGGCATCCTTGGCGGCGTGGTAGTCGCCGTTCTCGCTCAGGTCGCCCAGCGCCCGGGCGGACTCAATGGCCTGGGCGATCTCGACCCGGCCCCGGGTCGTCAGGTCCTCGAGTTCTGCCACCAGGCGCTCGTAGGTGGCCTGGGTCAGCTTGGTCGTCTCGATCTGGTTCGGGGAAGCGTTGGTCACGGCGTGTCCTCCGGAAGGCGGCTGCGCGGGCGGTGCGGTGCACTGCGTCGGCGGCCACCAAGGCTAATCGCCCCCAGGTGGGCCGTCGGCCGCCCGCTGCACCCTTGGTTGACGAGACGGCCCGGCCGCGAGAGACTGGAGGGGTTATGCGCCGCTCCGAGCACCTCGTAGGCATTATTCACTAGGCGCGCCCTCTCCCCGCGCGCCGTCGAACCGTCCACTGCGTGGGCGGTTTTTCAATTCCCGGCCGAGTGAGCGCCGAGGGGCATCACAGACACAGACACGCATGCAGCACTGAGCACACTGCAACAGGACAGCGAAAGGACCAGAGGAGTGAGCAAAGGCAGCAGGCATCGGGTCGCCGTCATCGGCGGCGACGGCATCGGGCCGGAGGTCTGCGCCGAGGCGCTCAAGGTGGTGGCGGCGGCCGGGGTTGACCTGGACACCACCGAGTTCGAGCTCGGGGCCGCCCGCTACCTGCGGGACGGGACCGTCCTGCCGGACGAGACGCTCGAGGTGCTCCGGGGCTACGACGCCATCCTCCTCGGTGCGGTCGGACCACCGGTTGGCGACACGACGGTCCCGCCGGGCACGTTGGAGCGCGGCCTTTTGCTGAAGCTCCGGTTCGAGCTCGACCTCTACGTCAACCTGCGTCCCTTCAAGGGTGTGCCCGGGTCGATCGCCGAGGGCGCGGATTTCGCGGTGATCCGGGAGAACACCGAGGGAACCTACGCCGGCGAGGGCGGGTTCCTGCGCAAGGGAACCCCGCACGAGGTGGCCACCCAGGGCTCGGTGAACACGCGGATGGGCGCCGAGCGCTGCGTGCGCTTCGCCTTCGAGTTGGCCGGCCGCCGCAGCAATCGCCTCACCCTTGTGCACAAGACGAACGTGCTGACCTTCGCCGGTGACCTGTGGAACCGCACCGTCGCCGAGGTGGCCCCCGAGTACCCGGACGTCTCCTGGGACTACAACCACGTCGACGCCGCCTGCATCTACCTGGTGGAGCAGCCGAAGCGCTACGACGTCATCGTGACCGACAACCTCTTCGGTGACATCCTGACCGACCTCGCCGGCGCTGTCGCCGGTGGCATCGGCTTCGCGGCGTCGGCCAACCTCAACCCGGCCCGCACCGGTCCCTCCCTCTTCGAGCCCGTGCACGGGGCTGCCCACGACATCGCGGGCAAGGGCATCGCCAACCCGCTGGCGGCCATCCACTCAGCCGCGCTCATGCTCGAGCATCTCGGCGAGGACGACGCTGCCGCCCGCATCCTCAAGGCGCTCAGCGCCCAGTCCGACTCCATGGCAACGCCGTCCACCTCCACTGAAGCGCTCTCCACCACCGCCGTGGGTGACGCCATCGCAGAAAGGCTGTAGCAGACATGCCGATCACCACGACCGAGAAGATCTGGATGGACGGCGAGCTCGTCGACTGGGCTGACGCCACCGTGCACGTGCTGACACACACCATGCACTACGGCTCGGGCGTCTTCGAGGGCATCCGGGCCTACCCGACCGGCAGCGGTGTGGCCGTGTTCCGGCTCGGGGACCACATCCGGCGCCTCTTCGCCTCCGCACAGATCTTCATGATCGACGTGCCCTTCACGGTCGAGGAGATCATCGAGGCCACCAAGCTGGTCGTGCGCACCAACGGGCTGCACGACGGCTGTTACATCCGGCCTCTCGTCTACCTCGGCTACGGCGAAATGGGCCTCAACCCCTTGCCGTGCCCCGTCAACGTGTCGGTGGCCGCCTGGCCCTGGGGGACGTACCTCGGCGACGAGGGCATCGCCAACGGCGTGTCGTGCAAGATCAGCTCCTGGCGCCGCCACGACCCCAACGCCGTGCCGACGGCGGCCAAGGGGACCGGCATGTACGCCAATTCGTCACTGGCCAAGGTGGAGGCATTGAAGGCGGGCTACGACGAGGCGATCCTCCTCGCCCCCAACGGCAACGTGAGCGAGTGCACCGGCGAGAACATCTTCGTCGTGCGTGATGGCGTGCTCAGTACGCCGCCCACCTCCGACGCCGGTGCACTGGAGGGCATCACACAGGGCTCCGTCGAGACGATCGCCCGCGACCTGGGCTACGAGGTCCGCCACGAGCCCATCATCCGCACCGACCTGTACCTGGCCGACGAGGCGTTCCTCACCGGTACGGCGGCCGAGGTGGTGCCGATCCGCGCCGTCGACGACCGCCCGGTCGGCCCCGGCCGGCCGGGCAAGATCACCAAGGAGATCCAACAGATCTACTTCGCCACGGTGCGCGGTGAGGTCGACCAGTACAAGGAATGGCTGGACTATGTCGACTGACACCCACGATCACGGCGGCGTCCGGCACACCCACACCCATGGCCACAGCGCCCACGCGCACGACTTCGCCGTCCCCGATCTGCCCGAGTCAGTCGACATCTTCGACACCATCCTGCGGGACGGCAGCCAGCAGGAGGGCCTGTCCCTCACGGTCGACGACAAGCTGCGGGTGGCCGAGCAGCTCGACCATCTCGGGGTCACCTTCATTGAGGGGGGCTGGCCCGGGGCCAACCCCAAGGACGTGGAGTTCTTCGCCCGGGCCAAGAAGGAGTTGACGCTCACCAGCGCCACGCTGGTGGCCTTCGGCTCCACCCGGCGGGCCGGCGTGAAACCGGAGACCGACGCTGTCCTGGCCAACCTGGTGGAGGCCGGCGCACCCGTGGCTTGCATAGTGGCCAAGTCGTGGGACCGCCACGTCGCCGAGGCCCTGCGCACATCACTCGACGAGGCGGTGGCCATGGTGGCCGACTCCGTGCGCTTCCTGCGCGAGAACGACCTGCGCGTCTTCCTCGATGCGGAGCACTTCTTCGACGGCTACCGGCGCAATCCGGACTTCGCGCTGTCCGTCCTGGCGGCGGCCGAGGAAGCCGGCGCGGAGGCGCTCGTGCTCTGCGACACCAACGGCGGCTCGTTGCCCGACGACGTGGGGCAGGCGGTGGCCGATGTACGTGCGCGCACGAGCGCGCAACTTGGCATCCACTGCCACAACGATGCCGGCTGCGCGGTGGCCAACTCGCTCGTGGCCGTGCAGGCCGGCGTGACCCAGGTGCAGGGATGCATCAACGGCTACGGCGAGCGGGCGGGCAACACGGATCTCTCGGCGGCCATCCCCAACCTGTCGCTGAAGCTCAACATCCGCACCATCCCTTCGGATCGCCTGGAGCGCCTGACCCCGGTCGCGCATCACATCGCCGAGCTGGTCAACATCGCGCCCAATCCCCAACAGCCCTATGTCGGGAATTCGGTCTTCGCCCACAAGGGTGGGCTGCACGCCAGTGCGGTGGCGCGCAGTGCCGACCTCTACGAGCACGTCGAGCCCAACCTGGTCGGGAACGGGACACGGGTCGTCGTGTCGGAGATGGCGGGCCGGTCGACCCTGGCTATGAAGGCGGACGAGCTCGGGCTCGAGCTCGACGGCGAGGTCATCGGCCGCGTGCTCGACGAGCTCAAGCGCCTGGAGCACGAGGGGTACCACTTCGAGGTGGCGGACGGCTCGCTCGAGCTGTTGCTGCGGCGCGCCAGCGGCTGGGTGGCCGACTTCTTCACGGTGGAGTCGTTCCGGGTCATCACGGACCACGACCAGCGTCGCGAGTCCGACGGTCCCGAGCCGGACGACGTCATGACCGAGGCGACGGTGAAGGTCCACGTGGGGTCGGAGCGGATCGTCGCCGTCGCCGAGGGCAACGGCCCGGTCAACGCGCTGGACGGTGCACTGCGCTCCGCCATCGGGTCCAAATTCCCGGCGCTCGACCACATCCACCTGACCGACTACCGGGTGCGCGTGCTCGATACCGGTCGGGGCACGGGCGCCGTGACCCGGGTCCTGGTCGACACGACCGACGGGCAACGGACCTGGACCACCATCGGGGTCTCGGAGAACATCATTGAGGCCAGTTGGCAGGCCCTCTACGATTCGATCGTCTTCGGGTTGCTCCACGCCCCCTGAGGCGGGGACGGGTAGCCCACGACGTCGTCAGGGGGGTCGAGCATGACCGTATTCAGCCGGATCGCTGCAGCCGCCGTCAAGCTCCCCCCACCGCGCACCACCGCAGTGTCGGTCGAGCGCGGCCTGACCGCCAAAATGCCCGACGGCATCGAGCTCGTCGCCGATCGTTGGTACCCGACGGATCCGGCGCGTGACCCGGCGACAGTGCTCATCCGCACGCCGTACGGACGCACGCTGATGGGGCCGCTCGGCCGGCTGTACGCCGAGCGCGGCTACCAGGTCGTGATCCAGAGTTGCCGAGGGACGTTCGGCTCCGGCGGCGAGTTCGTCCCCGTGCGCAACGAGCAGGGGGACGGGCAGGCGACGCTCCAGTGGGTGGCGGCCCAGCCCTGGTTCGACGGCCGTCTCGTCATGTGGGGCGGGAGCTACCTCGGCATGACGCAGTGGGCGGTGGCGCAGGACGCGCCGGACTTCCTGCGGGCGCTCAGCTTCCAGGTCACGGCCGCGAACTTCCGCGACGCCGTCGTGCTCCCCGGGGGCGCCTTCGCGCTCGAGACCGGGCTGGCCTGGCTGCACGAGATCAAGAACCAGGAGCTCGGCTGGCGCGGTGTCCTGCGTGCCCGCCTGCGCGCCGCCCGGGTGGTGGCCACGTCGAGCGAGATCCTGCCCCTGGGGCAGTGCGACAGCGCCGCCATCGGCGAGCCAATGGCCTTCTACCAGGACTGGCTGTCACACAGCGCCCCGGGCGACCCGTGGTGGGACGACGTCGACTTCAGTCGCCGTCTGGCCTCGGTGCCGGCGGCCAGCTTCATCGGCGGCTGGTACGACCTCTTCCTCAAGGCACAGGTGGAGGACTACGAGGCCCTCCGGCGCGCCGGGCGGACGGCCCGCCTGACCATCGGCCCCTGGACGCACACCAGCCCCGCCCTGTTCGCCGAGACTGTCCGTGACGGTCCCCGGTGGTTCGACAGCCAGCTCGGGGCCGACAGGGCGAACGGCATCGGGCGGCAGGACGCGCCGGTGCGAGTGTTCGTCATGGGGTCGCGCACGTGGCAGGAGTTCTCCATGTGGCCGCCAGCGGGGGAGACGGAGCAGTGGTACCTCGGACGCGGGGGCACCCTCACCGCGGTCCCACCGAGCGACGACAGCGGCCCCGATCGCTACCACTTCAACCCTCACGACCCCACCCCGTCTGTGGGCGGCCCGTCCCTGAACATGGCCACGGCGGGACGCAAGGAGCAGTCTCGGCGTGAACGCCGGCGCGATGTGCTGACCTACACCAGTCCGGTGCTCAACGACGACCTCACCGTCATCGGACCGGTGACCGCGACGCTCCACGTGCATTCCTCGCTCGAGCACACCGACTTCTTCGTGCGGCTGTGCGACGTGACGGAGAAGGGCAAGTCGTTCAACGTGTGCGACGGCATCGTGCGGTTGACTCCCGGTTCGATCGCGCCGGGCAAGGACGGCGTCACCACGCTCGACATCAGCCTGTGGCCGACGGCCAACACCTTCCGGGCGGGCCACCGCATCCGCCTGCAGGTCTCGAGCGGCGCCCACCCGCTCTTCAACCGCAACGCCGGTACCGGCGAGCCGCTGGCGACGGGATCCAACCTGCGCGCGGCGGACCAGCAGGTCTTCCGCGACGCCGCGCACCCGTCCTCCGTCACGCTGCACGTCGTGCCGCTGCTCGAAACCGGCTCGCTGGGCGCGGGCTCCTCGGGTGGCGGTCGAATGGGTCCACCCGACCCCCTCGGCTAGTCTCCCGCGCATGACGCAACCCACCTTCGTGCCCATCGCCGAGGCGGATCAGGTCCGGCCGGCTCGGCACCTGCACGTCCCGGGGACATGGACCACGGACCGCCCGGCCGAGCTGGTGGGGCCGACCATGCGCCGGGGCGCCAACATCGGGACGCCCGGCCCCGACTCGGGCTTCGCGCTGCGCCTGGCCCGCCGCTTCGAGGACAAGCTCGAGCTGAGCGAGGGCGAGTCGGCGCACGATGTGCTGCTCGGCGTCGCTCTCGTCGGGTCCAAGCGGGCCGCCCTTTTCGGCCGGGCGCCTTGCATCCACGACGTGCGGCTGGCCCTCAACCTGTGGGGATTCCTCGACGACGCGCCGGCCGACGTGCGGGCGTCGCGCCGGGCGGCGTTCTCCTCTCTTGCGCACGACTATGTGGCGCAGCGGGCGCTCGTCGACTCCGTTCCCGAGGAGGCACTCCGGCAGGGTCCGGACGACGTCCGTGCGGTGGGCGGTTCCGCCGCCTGAGGGCGGCGCACGCCACCGTCGTGGACGCAATCGGGGCGATCGACCGGCTCGAGATCGAAGCCGGCGGCTTCACCTTCACCGGCCGGGCCTGTGGCCCGCACGAAGGCCGCAAGATCCTGCTGCTGCACGGCTTCCCCCAGACCTCGTGGGCCTGGCGTGACGAGCTGTGGGCGCTGGGCCGGGCCGGGTACCGCGCCATCGCGCCCGACCAGCGCGGCTACTGCCCGGGCGCCCGCCCGGCGGACGTGGCCGACTACGCCACCGAACACCTGCTGCAGGACGTCATCGCATTGGCCGACTCCATGAACATGGAGACGTTCGACCTCGTCGGCCACGACTGGGGCGGCATGCTGGGTTGGGTCCTGGCGTCGCGGCACCCGGGCCGTGTGCGTACGTTGAGTGTCGTCTCGACGCCGCATCCACTGGCTTTGCACGAGGCACTGCGCGGCGCGGACCCCAGACAGGCCGCGTACGGCACCGCCATGGACGCCTTTCGCGCCCCGGAGGTGCCTGAGCGCCTGCTGCTCGGCCCCGACGGCGCGGGGGAGGGCCTGGCCACGCTCCTGGCGGAGTCCGGGCTCGACGACGAGGACGCCAGGATGTACGTCGCCGCCTTGAGTGAGCCCGGCGCCCTCACGGCCGCCCTCAACTGGTACCGGGCCATGGAGGGCAGCACGCTCACGGGCCTGAACCCGGTGTGTGTGCCCACGCTCTACGTGTGGTCCACCGGCGACGAAGCGTTCGGGTGGGCAGCCGCGCAGAACACCGCCGAGTGCGTGCAGGGCCCCTACACCTTCGAGGTCCTCGACAACGTGTCGCACTGGATCCCCGAGATGGCGCCCGTCGAGCTGTCCGGGCTCCTGATCCGGCACCTCAGAGCCCACGCCTGATCCCGTACCGCAGAGCCCACTGACGACGTTCGCATCGGGGCACGCCACGTCCCGGTGAGACGGGGCACCGGCAGCGCCTGCGAGAATGACACCGTGAGCACCTCGACCTTCGCCCTGACCGACGTCCAACGTGACTTCCGCGAGACCCTGCGCACGTTCTGCGAGGAGAAGATCGCCCCGAATGCGGCGGAGGCCGACCGCACCGCCGAGTTCCCGTGGAAGTCGTTCGAGGCCTGCAAGGAGATGGAGCTGCCCGCTCTCGGCATGCCGGCCGACTACGGCGGCGCCGGCGCCGACACGGTGACCGTCGCCATCATGACCGAGGAGCTCGCGCGCGCCTGCGCCTCCACGGCGCTCACGGTCCTCATCTCCAAGCTCGGGATGACGCCTGTCCTGAATTGGGGTTCGGAGGAGCTCAAGCAGACGTACGTGCCGCGCGTCGCCACCGGCGACCTGCAGGCCAGCTACTGCCTCTCCGAGGCCGACGCGGGTAGCGACGTGGCGTCCATGCGCACCCGCGCCGTGCGCGACGGCGACGACTACGTGCTGACGGGATCGAAGTACTGGATCACCAACGCAGGGATCTCCGACGTCTACGTCGTCTTCGCCAAGACCGACCCCGACGCGGGCGGGCGCGGCATCTCGTGCTTCCTCGTGGAGAAGGAGTGGGGGGTCCGGATTGCCAAGCACGAGGACAAGCTGGGCCTGCGCGGCAGTCCGACCGGCGAGGTGGTGCTCGACGAGGTGCGCGTCCCGGCCACGCACCGCATCGGCGAGGAGGGACAGGGCTTCACCATTGCCATGCACACCCTCGACCGCAGCCGACCCACCATCGGGGCCCAGGCGGTCGGCATCGCGCAGGGCGCCATCGATTTTTCGGGGACCTACATGAAGCAGCGCCACGCGTTCGGCGCCCCCATCGCCGACCTGCAGGGCCTCCGCTTCATGCTGGCCGACATGGCCACGCGCAACGAAGCGGCCCGCGCCCTCGTCTACCGGGCCTGCGCCATGGTCGACGACGATCCGACGGGAGAGCTCACCCGGTTCGGCGCCATGGCCAAGGCATTCGCCTCCGACACCTCCATGTCGGTGACGGTCGACGCCGTGCAGCTGCTCGGCGGCTACGGCTACACGAAGGACTTCCCGGTCGAGCGCTTCCTGCGCGACGCCAAGGTGACGCAGATCTACGAGGGCACCAACCAGGTGCAGAAGGTCGTCATCGCGCGGGAGCTGCTGAAGCACCTCTGACGCGCCCCGGCCCTGGGTGGCCGCCCCGTCCGGCGGGACAGATCTGGCGCCCGGCGTTGTGGCCCGGGCAGACTTCCGGGGTCGGCCCCAAAAGGGCAGTGCTAAAGTTAGAACAGGTTCTAGAAATCGCCCATCGAGGGCAGCCGGCCGTGGGTCGGTTCTGGCAGCAGGAGGAACGTCGTCATGGCGCAGCCGGTACTCATCGAGGCGGTCCGCACTCCCATCGGGAAGCGCAACGGATGGCTGTCCGGGCTGCGTGCCCCCGACCTGTTGGGCGCGGCCCAGGTCGAGGTGGTCAAGCGGGCGGGGATCGACCCCGCGTCGGTCGAACAGGTCATCGGCGGCTGTGTGACCCAGGCGGGCGAGCAGGGCTTCAACGTGACCCGCACGTCGTGGCTGCTGGCCGGCCTGCCCTACGACGTCGCCGCCACCACCATCGACTGCCAGTGCGGCTCGTCGCAGCAGGCGAACCACATGGCCGCCAACCTCATCTCCGCCGGCGCGGCCGATACGACGATCGGTTGCGGCGTCGAGACCATGAGCCGCATCCCGCTCGGGGCCAACGCCTCGGCGCCCGGCGTCGGGCGTGCCCTGCCCGCCGACCTGCCCTATGACATGCCGAGCCAGTTCGAGGCGGCCGAGCGGATCGCCAAGAAGCACGGCATCACCCGCGAGGACGTCGACGCGTTCGGCCTCGAGTCGCAGAAGAAGGCCGCACGGGCGCAGGCCGAGGACCGCTTCGCCCGCGAGATCTTCGCCGTCGAGGCTCCTGTCGTCGGTGAAGAGGGCCCTCGAGGCGAGCACAACGGCGAGAAGATGGTCGTCTCCAAGGACCAGGGCCCGCGCGAGACGACGATCGAGGGTCTGGCCAAGCTCAAGGCCGTCCTGCCCGACGGCATGCACACGGCCGGTACCTCGTCACAGATCTCGGACGGCGCGGCCGCCGTGCTCTGGATGTCCGAGGAGCGCGCCAAGGCCGAGGGCCTCAAGCCCCGCGCTCGGATCGTGGCCCAGGTCCTTGCCGGGTCCGACCCCTACTACCATCTCGACGGCCCGATCGTGGCGACCAAGAAGGTGCTCGACAAGGCCGGCATGACGATGAAGGACATGGACCTCTACGAGGTGAACGAGGCGTTCGCCTCCATCGTGCTCAGCTGGGCCAAGGTGCACGAGGCCGACATGGACAAGCTGAACGTGAACGGCGGCGCCATCGCGCTGGGCCACCCCGTCGGCGCGACGGGGAGCCGGCTCATCACCACAATCCTGCACGAGCTCGAGCGGACGGACGGCACGTACGGTCTGGTCTCCATGTGCTGCGGCGGGGCGCTGGCGACGGGCACCATCATCGAGCGCCTCTAAGCGACACCCGCCGCTCACTGCATCTGCACCATCATTCCGGCGCCTACCTCTGGAGGGGACCGTGGTTACGACTGAGCACCTGACGTTCGAACGCGACGGCGCGACCGCCATCGTGACCATGAACCGGCCGGAGGCCAAGAACGCGCTGAGCCTGCCCATGCTGGTCGGCATGAAGGACGCCTGGGAGGAGATCGACGGCAACGACGACATCCGCTGCGCCATCCTCACCGGCGCCGGCGGGACCTTCTGCGCCGGCATGGACCTCAAGGCCATGGGCGGCAGCGACGCCGAGAAGTACCAGTCGCGCATGGCCGAGGACCCCGACCTGCACTGGAAGGCGCTCCTCCGGCACTACGACCTGCGCAAGCCCCTGATCGCCGCCGTCGAGGGCTGGGCCGTGGCCGGCGGGACCGAGATCCTGCAGGCCACCCACATCCGGGTCGCAGGCGAGAGCGCCGTCTTCGGGGTATTCGAGGCCAAGCGCGGGCTCTTCCCGCTCGGAGGCTCGACGGTGCGCCTGCGCCGTCAGATCCCCTACACGCTCGCCATGGAGCTGTTGCTGACCGCCCGCGAGGTACCCGCCGACGAGGCATTGCGCATCGGACTGATCGGCCATGTCGTGCCCACGGGCACCGCGCTCGACAAGGCGCTCGAGATCGCCGCCGTGATCGGGGCGAACGGGCCGCTGGCGGTCGAGGCAATTCTGCGGAGCGTGCGCGAGACCGAAGGCATGTCCGAGGTGGACGGACTGGCCCGCGAGCTCGAGATCGGCTGGCCCGTCTTCGCCAGCAACGACGCCGCCGAGGGTCAGAAGGCCTTCGCCGAGAAGCGCCCCCCCAACTACACCCGCACGTGAGCGGCCAGGATCGTCTGCTCGACCCGCCGGCCGGCGGGGGTTACCCCGGGGTCGACGGGTTGGCCGAGACCTGGGAGGACACCCCGCTGAACCGACTGGCGGCAGCGGCGCGCCGCATCGGGGCGGTTGCCGTGGGCCAGCCGCTCAGCGACGACCACGTGGACGAGGCGGCGGTCGAGCTCTCGGCCCTGGCCGACCGCCTCGAGGCGGCAGCCCGGGCCGAGAGGCGCACGCGCAACCAGCCCACACCGGACGACCATCCCCAAGACGTCTTCTCGACCAGTCCGGTGATCGGCTTCGCCAACCCCGTGGCACCACCCGTGCAGGTCTGGGCGGTGGACGGCCACGAAGGGTGGCGGGAGGTTCGGGGCCGCGTCACGTACGGCTACGCCTACGAGGGACCGCCCACCTGCGTCCACGGCGGCGTGATCGCCGAGTTGTTCGACGAGCTGTTGGGCATGTCGAACATCTTGGTCGGCTCGGGCGCCATGACGGGGACACTGACGATCCGGTACCGGCGGCCGACGCCCCTGCTGGCCCCGCTGGAGCTGGCCGCCCGCCACACGGGCAAAGAGGGCCGCAAGGTGTACGCCTGGGGTGGTATCTACCACCGGGGAGAGCTGACGGCGGAGGCCGACGGCGTCTTCATTGAGGTGCCGCCCGGGCGGATGCTCGACATCGTGTCGGGTAACGCCCACAGCACGGAGGCCCCCCTCGTGGTCGACCCGGATTGGCGGAGGATGATGGAGCGGGACGCCGCGGAGAAGGGCGCGCAGGCGGGTTGACCGACGGGCGGCCGTTCAGCCGCCGAGGGCCGGCACGAAGCTGAAGCGGACGTGCCGCCGGGGGTTGTCCACGTTGAGGTCCACCAGCACGACGGATTGCCAGGTCCCCAGGGCGACCCGGCCCCCGAGCACCGGCAAGGTCACCGACGGGCTGATGAGGGCGGGCAGGAGGTGGTCGGCGCCGTGGCCGGGCGACCCGTGCGCGTGGCGGTAGCGGTCGTCACGCGGCAGGAGCCGCTCCAAGGCGTCGAGGAGGTCTCGCTCGGAACGGGACCCCGTCTCCATGAGCGCGATCCCGGCGGTGGCGTGGGGCACGAAGACGTTGACCAACCCGTCACCGAGCTCGGCGCAGAACCGTTCGAGCTCGGTCGTGAGGTCGATGATGCGCTCATGGGAGGCATCGATGTCCAGCACGATCGTCTGCACGGCGTCACCAGTCTGCCGTAGCGTGCCGGCGTGCGACGCCTCCTTCTCGCCACGGTGGCAGCCACGGCCACGGCCACGGTTGTCCTGGTGGTTGGCGCCGGCACGGCCCCAGGGGCCGGGGCAGGAGTCCGAGCCGGAGCGGCGCGGGCCGGTGCGGCAACGGTCCCGCCTGGGCAGGATCACGCATGCATAGTGGGGACGCCACCTGCATCCATCGACTGGTCCGCGTTGGCCAACCCCATCCTCTCGTACCCCAAGGTCGGCGTGAAGGACCAGGCGCTGCAGTGGTCCGGAGGAGCGTGGCACATGCTCTTCAGCGACATGACGGCGACCAGGGGCGCACCGCACGTGCAGTTCAGCGTGGCGGTCTCGTCCAGCCCGGACCTGCGGCGCTGGAGCTCGCCGCAGGTCATTGCCGACAATGCCGCCTCGCCCGACATCGTCCGCTCACCCACCGGCGCGTTCATCGTCACGTATCAGACACCTCAGGGCCTGGCCTACCGCACGAGCAACGACGCATCGCTGCGGCCACATTCGTGGTCGTCTGCGCACCCGCTGGGACGCGGGCTCGCGCCCCGGATGATCGACGCTGCGCTGGCGTTCACGGGCCACGGGGTGATCCTGGGGTTCAAGGCGGGAACGACGACACAGCACTTCGAGATCGCCTGGGCGCCGTCGCTGAACGGGACGTTCCACCTCGTGGGCCGGCCCGACATCGTGGTGTACGACGACACAGTCGAGAACTACGAGTTCGTGACAGTCGACGGCGCCTGGCACCTCGTGGCGACTTCGAACACGCTCGACCAACCATTCCTCTTCACGCTGGGCCCGGGTCCGCCCACTGCGCCGACGACGTGGCTGCACTGGAGCGGGGGACAGCAGCTGTCGCTGCCCAGTGAGGCGTTCAACAGCGGGCAGGGGATCTCGAGCGTCGGCTACGAGCATGCCAACTCCGCCTTCCTCTGCGTCGGTCCGGCAGGCGAGGACTTCCTGACGTACGCCGGGAGCACGGAGCTGACCCAGTTCGGGGGATGGGGCCACGCCCGCATCGGTCTGGCCAGGAGCAGCGATCTTGCGACCTGGCTTGTGCCGCCGGGCTGAAGGGCCCTTCCATACGACCCCGTGCAGCCCGCACGGATCCGTACCCGCGTGGTCGAGTTTTGTCGCAGTATTGCGAAAGAACGCTAACTAGAACCAACCTGTGTTCCGACGTCTTTGGAAGAGGGATACGAAGTAGCAACCGACCGAACTTGTCGTCCCTCGCCTCGGGGGAGGGAAGGCGCATCATGGAACATCGCCGTAGAGCTCAACGCCTGTCCGCGGGCTGGTTTGGCGTCTGCCACATTGAAGGCGAATCCGAACCGGAATGGCGAGACTGCCGGGTCGTCGACATCTCGATGCTCGGACTGGGGATCACGCTCCATCACTTCTGGCCGTCGAATCTCGTGGGACGTCACATCTCGGTCGAGGCTCCCGCGGTCGGCGACTCGGTCAATGTCCGGCTCGAAGGCGTGATCAGGAACGCCGAAGGGACATCTGCCAGCGTTGTTCGGTGCGGAATCGAGTTCGACGGACTCACCGAGTCGGAGTTGGCCGTGGCTCACGTCTTGGGCGCGTTGATCGATCGCGATGTCGCCAGCCCACCACCCGTCGTCGACGACGATGGGGCCCCGGACTTCGCGATAGCAAAACTCACCACCTGATTCAGGATCCTCACCACCGGTTGGGGCAACCGTCGTCCATCGCGTCCATCGCGTCCATCGCGTCCGCCAGCACATGCCGGGCGTACGTCAGCTGCTGTCCTGCAGGTGCGCCAGCGCGGCCGCATCGGTCAGGAGAACCGCCGCCTCGGCGGCCGTGAGGCCCGCCAGTCGGCCACCCGAGAAGCGGTCCTCGTTGGTGACGTCAGCGACCGTGTGCGGCGGGGGATCCAGAAAGGGCTCGTCGTCGCCGAGCTCCACCTCGGCCAGGATCAGTCCCTCCATCGGGCCGTGGAACTGGTCAACGGAAAGCGTGCGCCCACGCGGAGTCCACTGCCATCGGGTCTTTCGCAGAGACGTGCCGACCAGGCGTTCGAGGAGGTCGAACTCATGTTGCCGCAGGTACATGTTCGTGATCGAGACGCGTTCGGGGGACTCCGCCACCATCCGTACCTTTTGCCCCAACTTGTAGACGAGGACCGAGTCAGAACGCATGCGCCGGAGGCGGAGCGTGGAGCCCGTGACGTACAGATCCTCGATCTCAACGGGCGCTGTGGTGTCGTCGGGGAGTGCGTTCAGGAGCCACCGCTGTTCACGTTCAGTCCTGGCGTAGGGTCCCACTCCGGGCGTCCTCTGCAGCACCCACGAAGTATGCCGTTCTTCGCTCCCATCGGCGTGATCGACCGCATAGCATCTGTGGAATGACCCCGGAGGAGATGGCCGATCTCGCGCACCTGCGTCGGGCGCGCGATCGCATCGACCGAGACTATGCACAGCCCCTCGACGTGCCGGCGATCGCCCGCACGGCGCTCATGTCGCCCGCTCATTTCTCGCGCAAGTTCCGGGCCGCCTACGGCGAGACGCCGTACTCCTACTTGATGACGCGGCGGATGGAGCGCGCCAAGGCCTTTCTGCGTCAGGGGATGTCGGTCACCGAGACCTGCGTCGCCGTTGGATGCACGTCTCTCGGTTCGTTCAGCTCACGGTTCACCGAAATTGTCGGCGAGACCCCCTCGCAGTACCGCGTCCGCGACCATCGCCACATCGAGGTGATCCCCTCCTGCGTCAGCATGGTCGTGACACGACCACGGCGCCTTCCGGTCACGGTCTGACGCGTCGGGGCCCGACGGTCCGGGGTCCGGGCTCGGGTCGGCCGGGGGTCGATTGTCCGACACCGAGCAGGATTGAAGAAGCATCGAACGGACGGGCCTTCGTACAATCGAGGTATGCCAGTCACCGTTGCCGCCATGTTCATCTCCGTGCACGACCCCGACGAAGCACTGGGCTTCTATCGCGACGCCCTCGGCTTCGAGGTCCGTAACGACGTGAAGTCCGGGGAGTTTCGTTGGGTCACCGTCGGGTCACCCGGCCAGGATCTCGACATCGTCCTCTCGCAGCCCCACGGCGGCCGCTCGCAAACCGAGGGTGATGCCCTCCTGACCCTCGTGACCCAGGGGTCGCTGCAGGCCGCCATCCTGCGCACGGACGACCTCGACACGACCTTCGAGAAGCTGCGGGCGTCCGGCGCCGAGGTGCTGCAGGAGCCCACGTCACAGCCCTGGGGCGTCCGCGACTGCGCATTCCGTGACCCCTCGGGCAACCTCGTTCGGATTCAACAGGCATAAGGACCTCGGACCCATGAAGACGATGACCTGCAAGCAACTGGGAGGACCGTGCGACTACCTGCTCCACGGGGAGACGGCCGATGAGGTCATCAAGGCGCAGGATCGCCACTTGAAGGACGTGGTCGCCGGCGGTGACGACGCGCACAAGCCGGCGCTCAAGGACATGAAGGGCAGATGGCGGCATCCCATCTCCGGTATGGGCTGGTACAAGCAGACGAAGCGGGAGTTCGCCGAGCTGGCCGAAGACTGACGGGCCTCAGCGCACGACGCGGTAGCGGATGTGCGTGGCCGCAGGCGTGTCGATGACCCGCACGATCTCCAACTCCGTCCTCGTCGGCAGCAGCTCGAACAGTCGGCGGCCACCACCGAACAGCACCGGCACCAGGTCGATCTGGATCTCGTCGAGCACGCCTTCGGCCAGCGCCGTCTGTGCCGTCGTTGCGCCGTGGACCATCACGTTGCGGGCGCCGGCAGCATGCTTGGCCTGCGCCATGGCGCTGGCGATCCCGTCCTGCACGTAGGTCACCAAGGGATAGCGCCCCGTGGACGGCCCGGGCGGTCGGTGACTGACGACGAAGATCGGGACACCGTGGTGATCGCCGCCCCAATGGTCGACCTGTTCGACGGTGTTGCGACCCGAGAGGACGGCGCCGGTCGCATTGACCTCGTCGAGAAACTGCTGTGCGATCCCCGACGGGTCGTTGGACTTGGCCCCGGGCCCGGGTTCCGAGGCGAAACCGAACCAGTCGTGCAGACGCATGAAGCCGTCGCCGCCCGGGTTGTCCGGACCGTCGTGCGGGCCGGCAATGTAGCCGTCCAGCGACATCGACATGTAGAGCACCGAGCGGGCCACGGGGCGAACTTACCGGGTGCCCACGGAGTCGGAGAGCGGCCGACTCGCCGAGCGCTTACTCCGTTCGAGAGGCGCCGAGAGGGCGCACCGTCTTGATCATCTGCAACGCCGGCTGGTCCCGTCCCCATAGTTCGGGCATCTCTTCCAGCGGCCGGAAGCGGCAACCGAAGTAGAAGGCGCGTGTTGCGACGTAGCCTGCATCCGCAGAGCGCGGGCTGAGGGTCTTCACCTGCAGGAACCCAATGTCGCGCTCGGCCAACCAGGTCTCGGCGACGTGCAGCATGGCCCGCCCGATGCCGGATCGGTGCTGCTCGGGCAGCACGCCCATCACGACGATCTCGGCGGCGTCGGGAGTGTGGACCCGCAGCGTCAGGATCCCGCAGTCGCCGCCGTCGCGGGTGGCGACGACCGTCGGCTCCGCGTCAGCCGCCGCGACGTAGGCGTCGACCGAGTCGGGAAAGCCGAACCATTGCGGCAGGGCGGCCAAGACGGCAGCACAGATCGCGCCGGCTCCCTCCGGCTGCACTCGCAGCACGAGACGGGCCGGGGGGCTCATGACGACCGGACAGCGCTCCCACGCAGCGGGCGGAGGTCAGACCGCCCGCTGCACCCCTTCCCAGTAGGGGTCGCGCAGCTTGCGCTTGTAGAGCTTGCCGTTGGGGTCACGCGGCATCTCGTTGGTGAAGTCGATCGTTTTTGGCGTCTTGAACTTGGCCAATCTTCCGGCGCAGAAGGCCAAGATCTCCTCCGCCAAGGCGTCATTCGCCTCGACGCCCTCGGCCGGCTCGATCACGGCCTTCACTTCTTCGCCCCAGTCCTCGTGCGGAATGCCGAAGACGGCGGCGTCGCCCACCTTCGGGTGCGAAAGCAGGACGTTCTCGATCTCGGCCGGGTAGATGTTGGCCCCTCCAGAGATGATCATGTCGATCTTGCGGTCGCGCAGGAACAAGTACCCGTCCTCGTCGATCAACCCGACGTCGCCCACGGTGAAGAAGGCGCCGATCCGGTTCTTGCGGGTCTTCTCCTTGTCGCCGTGGTACTCGAAGTCGGCCGACTGCATCGCCATGTACACGGTGCCGATGACGTTGGGCTCTGTGATCCGGTTGCCGTCGTCGTCGAAAACGGCGATTTCGCTGATCGGCCACGGCTTGCCCACCGTGCCCGGCTTCTGGAGCCATTCCTCGGCGCTGACCAGCGTGCCGCCACCCTCGCTCGCCGCGTAGTACTCGTCGACCGCGTTGCCCCACCAGGCGATCATCTTGTGCTTGACGTCGATCGGGCAGGGAGCGGCGGCGTGGATCATGTGCCGCAGCGAGGACACGTCGTACCGGTCCCGCACGTCCTCGGGCAGCGCCAGCAGGCGGTGGAACTGGGTGGGCACCATGTGCGACGTGGTGACCCGACGCTCCTCAATGAGGCGCAGCATCTCCTCGGGCACCCACTTGTCCATCAGCACGATCGTGTGTCCCAGGTGCAGCGATGCGCTCCCGAAGCGCAACACCGCGGTGTGGTACAGCGGCGAGCCGATGATGTGGACGTTGTCGTCCTGGGGCTGGATCCCGAACAGGAAGAGCAGGCCCGAGAGCCCGAGCGCCGCCTGCTCCGGCGTGACGCCGAGCAGCGAGCGGTAGATGCCCTTGGGGTTCCCCGTCGTGCCCGACGTGTAGTTCATGACGTCCCCGATGGTGCGGTCCGACGGGCAACGTCGTCGGCTGTGCGTCACGGGCACCGGCATACGATCCGAATCCCGGCACGTCGCCGACCCCAAGCCGTCCCGCCGCGTCCACCCCCGCCTCATCCGCCGCCGCCACGGCGACGTCGGCGAAGCGCTCGTCGGCGATGAAGACCTTGGCCCCGGAGTCCTCGAGGATGTAGGCCACCTCGGGTGCCACGAGGTGATGGTTGATGGGGACCAGGTACCAGCCGGCCTGCAGGGCGGCCAGGTAGACCTCCAGCATCTCGGCGCTGTTGGGCAGCAGGGTCGCCACGACGTCGCCGACAACGAGCCCCTGGGCCCGCAGGGCGTGCACCACCTGGTTGGCCCGGCCCAGCAGGTCCCCGGCTGACACCTCGTCGCCCTCGGGGGTCACCAGGGCCAGGTAGTCGGGGTCTTCCTGGGCCAGCGCCCAGAAGCCGAGGTCACCCATCAGCAGTCTCCTTGCAGGCTCGCGGGACGGGGGGACGCAAATGGCAGCCCCCTCCGTCGGCAGGCTAGAACGTGTTCTAACTTACGGCAATTTGCCCGGGCGCGGCCCCATGGCGGGCCCCTCCCCAGGCAGAGATCAGGAGCGAACGACCATGGCTTCATTCCTCGAAGGGAAGGTGGTCGCCATCACCGGCGGTGGTGGCGGCATCGGGCGTGCCGTGGCGCTGGCCGCCGCCGGGGCAGGGGCCAAGGTCCTGGTGGCCGACTTCGGGGTCGGCATGGCCGGGGAGGACCCGAGCAGCGAGGTGGCCGAGTCGGTCGTCTCGGAGATCACCAAGGCGGGCGGCGAGGCCATTGCGGTGGCGGACGACATCTCGAAAATGGAGGCCGGAGAGCGCCTCATCGCAACGGCGGTCGAGAAGTGGGGTCGCATCGACGGGGTCGTCGCCGTGGCCGGGATCCTCCGGGAGCGCATGCTCTTCAACATGTCCGAGGACGAGTGGGACGCGGTCATCGCCACGCACCTGAAGGGGCACTTCACCGTGTTCCGGGCGGCCGCGGCGGTCATGCGGAAACAGGAGGGCGGTGGAGCGCTCATCGGCTTCACCTCCGGCGCCTTCCAGGGCAGCGTGGCTCAGGCCAACTACGCGGCGGCCAAGGGCGGCATCGTCTCCTTCGTGCGCTCGGCGGCGGTGGGCCTGCACCGCTACGGCGTGACAGCCAATGCCATCGCGCCCGTGGCCCGGACGCGGATGTCGGCCAACGTGCCCGCCGAGCTCGCCGAGATGGGTGACGCCGAGGACGTTGCACCCATGGTCGTGTACCTGCTCAGCGACCAGGCCAAGCACGTGACCGGTCAGGTCTACACGGTGGTCGGCTCCAAGATCGCAGTCTGGAACCAGCCCACCGAGGTCCGTGCCATGTGGGCCGACGGCCGCTGGACACCCGAGCAGATCGCCGAGCGTCTCGACGACAACATCGGCCAGGAACGCATGGCCATGATCGACCGCCTCGAGCAGATGCGGGCGGCGGCGGCATCGGGCGAGAAGCCCAACGCCTGACGCCTGACGCCTGACGCCTAGCGCCCGTGGCCTCGTGCGTCGTCAGGTGACCCGATGCAGGCGGGGCCGGGGCGTCACCGAGCTGTGGACCTCGAGCGAGTTCCCCTCGTGGTGCGCCGCCACGACGAGGGACGCGCTGTTGTCGTCTTCGGCGAACACCCGGCTCATGCTCTGGCCCCACGCCACCGCGGACCGGGCGATTTGCCGCTCGGGGTGCTCCCAGGGCGGAATGCACAGCTCGATCTGGTACATCGGCTCGAAGGTGACCACGTGGGTCGCTCCCTCGCCGTGTGCCGCGAGCCACGCCTCCTTCTCCTCCTCGGTCCAGATCTTCTCAGTCATTGGAATGCACGGCTGGACGGCGGCCATGTGCTCGCACCTCCCTCTCTCCGCCATATCGGTTTCATCAGGGAAAGCCTTGAGATCACCCGTTCTTGCGCCGGAGGCAGTGGATCGCACCCCTTGAACCCCACAGACGCGTCTACGGCGCGTGGGCGCCCATGGATGTCGCAAGAATGTTGCAACAGCGGTGCGAATGACGCCGAGGCCGCCCAGACGGGTCGGATCCACCGATTCCAGGGTGCCGGACACATTCCTCCGGGACCGGAATGGGCGCTAGGCCATCACGTGATCAGGCTGGTTGGAGAGGCGCCGTGGTGACGTGGTGCGTGAGGAGCCAGCGCTTCCAGCGGAGGCGCGTGCGCAGCAGGATGATCACCCCGCCGACCACCAGCAGGATGCCGGCCAGTTGCACCAGGTCCGAGCCGAGGCGGCCGTCCTCTCCCAACCAGAGGTGCTCGTCGAGCGAGCGCTCGATGCCCCACAGCACCATGGCCGTGCCGAGCACGATCCCAGAGGGATAGCCCGTGCGACGTGTCCCGTCGGGCCAGCGGTCGAGTCGTCGCTCTATTGCGATCAGGATCAGGTAGACGGTGAAGTCCTCCAGAGCCTGGAAGATCGGGACGGGGAGCCGCTTACCAAGTTGATCGGCGTAGTACATGCCGAACCACTGGTGCGTCGGGTGGCCGCCGCCGGCCACCATCAGCTGGGGTCCGAGCAGGCGGCCCAGGGCCCAGCAGGCGAGGAGGACGGGCACCGCGAGGTCGAGCGCCCGACCCAGCGGGAGCTCCGGGCAGCGCCGGCGCGTGAGGATGATGCCGACCGGCACCGCCAGCAACAGCCCGCCGAACGAGGACAGACCGCCGTTCCAGATGGCAAGGACGTCGCCTGGGTGCTGCGAGTAGAAGCCGAGGTTCGACAGGACGTGCATGGCGCGGGCACCTACCACGGCGGCCAGGATGATCCACAGGAAAACGGAGACGAGCCATTCGGTGGGGTAGCCGTTCTTGCGCAGGCGGCGCTCGAAGTAGACGAAGCCGAACCAGAAGGTGAGCGCGAGCCCGATGCCATAGGTGTGGACCTGCAGTGGTCCGATGTGGAAAGCGACGGGGATGGGTCTCATGGCTCGGTTCGGGCCAGGTTAGGACCCGCAGGCGGGGAAGTTGAGCCGGGGATCGGGGGCGTGCGAGCGTCGAGGGGGAGCGGGGCCGGCTAGGGCCGGCCGGCGCCCACGAAATCGCCGCCGAGCCGGAGTCCGGTCGTCCAGACCGATGCCCCGGTGAAGGGAGCCTCGATCATGGTGCCGGGGCCGACGTACATGGCCACGTGCTGCGAGCCGCCGGGGCCGTAGAAGAGGAGGTCGCCGGGCTGGAGGTCGCTGATCGGCACGGGGGTCGAATCAGCCATCTGGGCCCCCGAGAAGTGAGGGAGGCCGACACCCACCTGGCCCCACGACCAGGCGGTGAGACCGGAGCAGTCGAAGCCGGGGCTGCCCGAGCCCTTGGGTGACTCGCCGCCCCACACGTAGGGAACGCCGATCTGACTCTCGGCAGCCTGTAGGGCACCGGCGCCACCCGGAGAGGAGGGTGGGGGGGCGGCCTGGCTCAGGACGGCGGCGGCGGCGCCACCGGAGGAGTGCGCCGGTGCTGCGGTCGCCGTCGCTGTCGCGGTTCTGGCGGCAGCCGCAGCAGCAGCTTGCCGAGCCTGTGCCGCCTTGGCGGCGGCAGCGGCCTCGGCCACCTGCTGTTGCTTCACGAGGTCTGCGATCTGTCCCTGCTCTTGGGAGAGTGCACTCTTCTGCGACTGAATGGCCTGCGCGTTCTGCGCGACGGCCTGCTGCTCGGCTGCCACCTGCGTCTGGGCTTGCGCCTGCTCGCCTTGCAGTTGGCTCTGCTGTGCGTTCAGCGCGTTCTGGGCCGTGTGCAGATTGGCGACGGCGAGGGAGATGTCGCCTTGGGCGATCTGGTTGTACGTGGTGGTGGCGCCAAGGCTCTTCTCGTTGCCGCTGAAGATCGGGTTCTGCGCGGCCGCGGTGCCGTCCGAGATGTAGTTGGCGACGGCCGCCTTGGAGAGCGTGGCCTTGTCCTTGGCGACCTCTGCTTGGTTCGCCGCCACGTTGGCCTTGGTCGTTGCGATGCTCGAGTTGATCTGCGACAGCTGGTACTGGGCCTGGTCGTACTGCTGGCTCAACGCCGACATCTGATTCTGCGCCGTAGTCAGCTGCGCCTCAATGGCAGCCGCCTTCGCCTTGGCATCCGAGATGGCGTCACCGGCGGCCGGGCGCGTGGCAAGGAACACAGTGCTTGTCAACACTGAGACTACGGTCAACGCGGGGATCCCGACCCGCTGGAGTACACGAGCACTCCTGGGAGACCGCGGCGCGGAGTGGTGGTGAACCCGCTCTACGTCAGTCACGATGGGCAACATTCTTACCGGACGACTTACGCCGATTCAAACACCCTTGGTACGAAACAGCTGTGTGCAGTGCTACTGAGGGTACGAAAGTGCAGGTCGTACGAAAGAACAATGAAAATCGAAGTTTTTGTGAACTGCGAGGAGATCATCGAAGCAGTTCGAGGGAACTACGGTCGTGCGCATGGGTGAAATGGTGGAATTTCCGAGCAACGGGTCGACGGCGGGAGGTTACCTGGCCACTCCCGGGAGCGGCAGTGGGCCGGGCGTGATCGTGATCCAGGAGTGGTGGGGACTGGTCGACCACATCGAAGACGTGTGCGAGCGCTTTGCGGCGGCCGGCTTCGTCGCCCTGGCGCCCGACCTGTATCACGGCAAGAAGGTACAGCCAGGTGAACCCGACGAAGCGGGCAAGGCGATGATGGCGATGCAACTGGAGCAGGCCGGGCGCGACATGAGCGGCGCCGTCGACGAAGTCCTGCGACGCAGCACCAGCGACCAGGTCGGCGTCATTGGTTTTTGCATGGGAGGCGGGTTGGCGCTTGTGCTCGCCACGCAACGTCCCGACGCAGTGGCGGCTGTCGTCCCGTGTTACGGCATCATCCCGTGGCCCGACGCGCAGCCGGACTACGCCGCCATGACGGCCGCAGTCCTTGGTCACTATGCAGAGAAGGACAGCTTCTTCACGCCGGAGGCCGCCAACGCGTTGGGTGACCAGCTGCGCGCGATGGGCAAGTCCGTCGAGATAGTCATCTATCCCGACACGGACCACGCGTTCTTCAACGACACCCGGCCGGAGGTCTACAACGCCGACGCGTCGAGCGCGCTGTGGGACCGCACAGTGGCCTTCTTCACGGAGCACGTCGGCTCACCCAGCTGACTTTTCGCCGCGGCGAACCCGTGCCGCGGCGAACCCGTGCCGTCGTTCATGCCGCAGGGGATGTCCTGAAGAGCCCCGGCCGTCGATCCAGGTCCGTGCACGGCGGAGGTCTGGGAAGGGTCCGGGGGCCTGTTTGTTACCATCGGTCCATGTCTGAACGCTCTCGTGACCTGCCCCGGCGCTCCTGCCTCTCGACTCCCGGTGACAACGAGAAGTTCCTGGCCAAGGCCCCAACCGTCCCCGCCGACATGACCTTTCTCGACCTCGAGGACGCTGTGGCGCCCCTGGCCAAGGAGGGCGCTCGGCCCAAGGTGGTCGACGCCATCAAGAACCTGCCTTGGGATGATCGCGTGCTCTGCGTGAGGGTCAACGCCTGGGACACCGAGTGGACGTACGGCGACGTGATCGAGGTGGTGGGCAACGCCGGCGAGCGCCTCGACGAGGTCATGTTGCCCAAGGTGCAGTACGCCTCCGACGTCGTGGCACTCGACCTCCTCTTGACCCAGGTCGAGAAGAAGTCGGGCTTGCCGGTGGGTCACATCGGGATCGAGGCGCAGATCGAAACGGCACGCGGGCTCATCAACGTCGACGACATCTGCGCGGCGTCCCCTCGGCTCGAGACCATCATCTTCGGCCCGGCCGACTTCGCCGCCAGCATCGAGATGCCGGTGCTCACCGGCGGCGTGCCGATTCCCGAGTACCCCGGCGACCACTTCAACTACGTCTTCAGTCGCATCCTCATGGCGGGTCGGGCCAACGGGCTCCAGGTGATCGACGGACCCTTCCTCAAGGTGCGAGAGCTCGACGCGTTGCGCGACTACTCCATGCGCGCCCGCATGCTCGGCTACGACGGGAAGTGGGCTCTCACGCCCGACCAGGCGAGCACGCTCAACGAGGTCTTCTCACCCACGCAAGAGCAGTTCGATCATGCCTTTGACCTCCTTGAGGCCTATCGCAAGGCGACGGACGAAGACCACAAGGGTGCGGTCATGTTCGGCGACGAGATGATCGACGAGGCCAGCCGGAAGATGGCGGTCAAGTTCGTCAGCCGGGGCGAGCGGGCCGGTCTCACCCGCAGCGCCGAATAGCCGAACGCCCGAAGAGCCGAAGACCAGAGTTGAGCAGCTCCCGATCTAGCCGATCAGCCGGCGGGCGATCACTTTGAGCGCCAGCGTCTCGTCCGCCCCTTCGAAAATAGAGAGCACGCGCGCGTCGACGAAGTAGCGGCTCACGGGGAATTCCTCGGCGTACCCCATGCCACCGTGGATCTGCATGGCTTCGCGGGTCACCCATTCGGCAGCTCGGCACACATACGCCTTGACCATCGACGCTTCGAGCGTGCCTTCGCCGCGGGCCATGAGACGCGCCACGCGGTAGGAGCTCTGGCGTGTCGCCTGGATGATGACCGCCATGCGACCGAGCTTGGCCTGCGTCAGCTGGTACTCGCCGATGGGAGATCCGAAGACCTTCCGTTCGGCCGCGTAGGCCACCGCCGCCTCGTAGGCGGCCTGCATCACGCCGAGCGCACGCGCCGCCGTCTGCAGCCGACCGTTCTCGAAGCCCTGCATCTGGAGATAGAAGCCCTTCCCCAGCCCCTCGGCACCACCAACCAGATTCGCCTCGGGGACGAACCAGTTCTCGAAGGCCAACTCGTAGGAGTGCATGCCGCGGTAGCCGAGCGTGTCGATCGGTCGTCCCTCCAGGCGACCCGGCGCCAGGTCGGTCGGGCGGTCCGACCCGTCCTCCTGCGCGAAGACGAAGCCGTGGCCGTCGCCTCGCGGCTTCTCCACCACGAACATGGAGATGCCGCGGTGGGCCAGCGAACGGTCGGGGTCGGTGCGGGCCAAAAGCATGAGCACGTCCGCCCGGGCGGCGAAGGTGCACCACGTCTTGACGCCGTTGATCACCCATCCGCCCTCGACCGGCGTCGCGGCCGTGACGATGCCGGCCACGTCGGAGCCGAAGTCGGGCTCGGTGACGGCGACTGCGGCCAAAATGTCGGCCGAGGCCAGTTTGGGGAGCCACTGCTTCTTCTGCTCCTCGGTCCCGCCGTAGACGAGGGCCCGGGTCAGGATCTCGGGCCGAGTGATCAGGGAGCCGCCGACGCCGAGTGAGCCCCAGCTCAGCTCCTCGGTGGCGACCACCATGCCCATGTAGTCGCTCTCGCCCCCGGTGGCGAAGCCCCCGTACTCCTCGGGGACGGAAAGCCCGAATCCACCGAGCTCGGCCAGGCCCTCGATGACCTCCTCGGGGATGTCGCGGTTCTCGCGGTGCACGTGCTCGGCGTGGGGCCGCACCCTGTCCTCGGCGAAGCGATGGAAGGTCTCGCGCACCAACTCGAAGTCCTCGCCGAGGTGGCGCGGGCCCTCGACGGTGGCCAGCGCCGCCAACACCGCCGGGTCGCGCTGCGCCGTCAGGAACGGGGCCGCCGGCGCGTCCCAGCCGGACTCGACACCCCAGAGCGATTCACGACCGGCGACGCGGCCCACCAGGTCGGCCACGACGTCGGCCACGAACGCCGCGGCGATGCGGGCCTCGACCTCTCCGAGCGCGCCGTACTCCAGCGTGGCCCGCGCCGAGGCCACGGCCGCCGCGGCGTGCGCCACGTCGTAGGCGACCACCTGGTTGGCATCGATGCCGCCGCCGGCGCGCACCGCGGCGCAGGCCGTGTCAACCAGGTGTTGGGCCAGATCAACCGCGTCGGCGGCGCCGGTCAGGTCCGGTGCTGGGGGTGTCGTCACGGGAAGCGACCCTAATGGCTACAAAGTGACGCTTTTTCGTCCAGCGAGAGCGGTTCAGGTGCGGCGGCCCAGGACCGTCACGAGCGGTGGCAGAACCACCGGGTCGTCGCCGGGGTCGACGCCGGTGAGCGATTCGAGGTAGCGCGTGACGGGGCCGGGGCCCACGCCCGCCGGCGCCTCGGCCCAGGCGTCCACGACCTCGAGCCCGGCGTCGCGCACCAGCGCCGGGAGCAGCGCGCCGACATCGGGGTGGCTCGCGTCGGGCATCGACATGGGCGTCCCCGCGATTCGGCCGGCCGACGTGATCGGCTCCTGGGCCACCACCCATCCACCGGGACGGACCGCCGAGGCCATCTTCCGTACGACGGCCGCCGGCTGGAGGACGTGCAGCAACAAGAACCGGCAGAACGCGAGGTCGACCTCTTCGGGCAGGGAGAGATCTTCTCCAGCCTGCGTCAGCGCGATGACCTGTGCGTACGCGGCTGCAGCATGCGCCACGTCGTCACGGGCGGCGGGATCACTGTCCACGGCATAGACCCTGCCGTCCCGACCCACCATTTCGGCCAGCGCCACCGAGACGTCGCCCCCACCGGCACCCACGTCGACGCAGCGCCAACCGGCCCCGAGGCCCAGCCGGGAGAGCGCAGTGGCGAGCGGGCGCCGGTAGACGTCGTCCCTGAGCCCCTTCATTTCGCCCACGTTGTCGTGGTCCCGCTGCTCCACCATGTGTGGGCACTCTACGGCGCGGGGCAGTCCGAACCTTTCTTGGAGGCGTCGCGCCTTCCTTTCCGTGCTCTCGTCGGCGACCGATAACCTCCCTCTTCGTGAAAGTAACCATGCTGCTGTGCGACGCGGCCCAGGTGTCCGACGGGAAGCTCTTCATTTTGGGTGGCGGATGGAGCATGACCGGCCCCGATCCCGTGCCTTCTGCCGTGGCGCTGAAGATCGATGTGGACTGGCACGAGGCGGAGGCTTCTCATCACTGGGAGCTCTTCCTCGAGGACGCCGACGGCCAGCCCGTGCTGATGGAGACAACCGAGGGGACCCAGCCGGTTGAGGTGCGCGGGGAGTTCACCGTGAGCCAGCCCCAGGGGATCCCGGAGGGCTCGCCGATCGACGTGGCGCTCGCCGTCAACCTGGGGCCGCTCCCGCTCGCGCCGGGCACCCGTTTCGCCTGGCGCCTGACCATCGACGGTGAGTCTCTCCCCAACGCGTCCCTCGGGTTCACCACCCGCCCGCGCCCCGAGTCCGCCGACGAGTGACGGTCTACGACCGGCCATTCGGCCGCTATCTCGAAGACTTCGTCCCAGGTGACATCTACCGGCACTGGCCGGGCAAGACGATCACCGAGTACGACGACCACTTGTTCTGCATGATGACGATGAACCATCACCCGCTGCACACCAACGCGTGGTTCGCCGAGCACGAGACCGTGCAGGGGAAGAACGTCGTGGTCGGCAATCTGGTCTATTCCCTGGCGCTCGGCATGAGCGTGCCCGACGTCAGCGGTTCGTGCATCGCCAACCTCGAAGTCGAGTCGCTGCTGCACCGCTTTCCCACTTTCCACGGAGACACCATCTACGCCGAGACGCGGGTGCTCGACGCCACGCCGTCGAAGTCGAAGGACGACCGCGGCATCGTGACGGTCGAAACGAAGGCTTTCAACCAGCGCGGCGAGGAGGTCTGTTACTTCCGGCGCAAGCTGATGGTGTGGAAGACCGCGGCCGCGCCGGCGCGCCAGCGACCCTACGGCGACGACGTCTGGGACTGAGCCTTCGGCGCTCCCGGCCGATCGGGTCCGGCGCTTCCGGCGCCGCCTGTTGGAATGGGGGATTGAGCACCAGCGCGACCTGCCCTGGCGGCGCACGCGGGACGCCTGGTCGATTCTCGTCTCCGAGATCATGCTGCAGCAGACCCAGGTGGACCGCGTGGTGCCCCACTACGAGCGCTTCCTGGCGGCCTTCCCCACACCGACGGCCTGCGCGGCGGCCGGACCGGCAGCGGTGGTCCGCCTGTGGTCGGGGCTGGGGTACAACCGGCGCGCGCTGAACCTGCAGCGGGCGGCCGTGGCCATCGTGGCGACCCACCAAGGAGTCGTGCCACACGACGATCCGGCACTTCGCGCTTTGCCCGGTGTTGGTCCGTACACGGCACGGGCCGTGCGTACCTTTGCCTTCGGCGCCGATGTGGCCGCCGTCGACACCAACGCCGTGCGCGTCCTGGCCCGCGCCGTCTCGGGGACCCCGTTGTCGTTGCGGCAGGCCACTGCACTGGGTGACCGACTGGTGCCGGCCGGCGAGTCCTGGGAGTTCAACCAGGCCATGTTCGACCTGGGGGCCACGGTGTGCACGGCGGCGCGTCCTGACTGCGCGCACTGCCCGCTGCGCCGCCAGTGCTGCTGGCGGCGCCAGGGCATCGACGTCGGCGACCCATGGCGTCAGAGCCCGACGGCGCGGCCGCAGAGCACCTTCGCCGGATCCGACCGTCAGGGCCGGGGGCGTCTGCTCGACGCGTTGCGCCGGGGCGGTGTGCGCCGGAGCACTCTCGCCGCCGCGTGCGGGTGGCCCGAGGATCCGGAGCGGGCCGAGCGGGTCACCGCGGCCGTGGTGGCCGAAGGATTCGCCGCCTGGTCGGGCCGGAACGATCCCGTCCTCCGGCTGCGCGGAGCGGTCCGGCCGCCGAGAAGTGCGAATGCAGAACGCGAAACGGAAGCGCTGAGCGCTAAGCGCAGAGGAAGCTGACGATGTGGCGGTTGACGACGTCGGGCCGTTCCACGTGCAGGAAGTGGCCGGCGCCGTCGACGATCTCGTAGGCGGAGCCCTCGGCCATGAAGTCGAGCGGCGACTCAATGGAAGACAGCAGCATGCAACCGTCGTCGCGTCCGTGCAGGTAGAGGGTCGGCTTGGGCGTCGGCAGCAACGCCGCGGCCTGCTCGTCGGCGAGCTCCGCCACCTGCAGGGCGGGGTCCCACATGGCCCGGTAGTAGCTGATCGCCGCCAGCATGCGCTCGGGGTCGCCGATGGAGTCCTTGACGCGCGCCACGTCCCAGGCCCCGTCGTAGCCGGGTGACCAGTCGCGCCAGAGTCCGTCAATGAAGGAGTAGTCACCAAGGGGGAGCGCCGCCTCGGCCAGCGGCGACAGGAAGAAGAACATGTACCAGCTCTTCTGCAGCTGGGCGTAGGTCAGCAAGGACATACCGATGGACGCCGTCGGGGGAACGGCAGCGGTGACAGCGCGTCGCCAGCGTGCCGGCTGGTGGGCCACCGCGCCGTACGTTGCCAATGCGCCCCAGTCGTGCCCCACCAGGACGGCGTCGTCTCCGCCGCCGAGCGCGTCGTGCAGCGCATTGGCATCCTGCACCAGCGCCCCCACCTGGTAGCGCCCGTCGGCCGGTATCGCGCTGGGGGCGTAGCCGCGCAGGAAGGGCGCCACGGCGCGGAAGCCGGCGGCCGCCAGCTCGGGCAGAAGGAAACGCCAGGTGTGAGCCGAGTCCGGGAAGCCGTGCAGGCACAGGGCGAGCGGGCCGTCGTCGGGCCCGTCGGTCAGATAGGCGAACTCCAGCCCGTTGGCGGTGATCGTCCGTTGTTCCATGGGCGCAGAACGTAGTGCTCCGGGGCGGAGTAACGTCGCGTGGGTGAACGTCACGTTCTACGGCGTGCGGGGATCGTGCCCGTGTTCGGGGGATCGCTACCGCCGCTATGGGGGCAACACCTCCAGCCTCGTCATCGACATCGAGGGGGACGAGCCGCTCATCGTCGATCTGGGCACCGGGCTGCGTGCGTACGGCGATGTCCTGCACCGGGAGGTGCGGGCTCTCGGGACCCCTATGCACGCCACCGCGTTGCTGACGCACCTCCACTTCGACCACATTCTCGGGATCCCGTTCTTCGGACCCCTGCACGACCCCGGGGCGCGCCTCACGGTGTACGGCCCGGGGCAGCCCAAGGGCACCTTGAAGGACGCGCTGCACGCCGCCGTGCAGCCGCCTGTGTTCCCCATCCACATGGAGCAGTTCCGCGGCGAGCTCAATACCGTCGACGTCGGCTCGGAGGACTTCTCCATCGGGTCCGCCAAGGTGATGGCCCGGCCCATCCCGCACTCGGGCGTCACGCTCGGCTTCCGCATCGAAGCGGAGGGGCGCTCCGTCGCGTACATGTCCGATCACCAGGCCCCCCTCGACCGGCGGGCCATTCCCGAAGCAGTGCTCGAGCTGTGCCAGGGCGTCGACCTGCTGATCCACGACGGCCAGTACACCGACGACGAGTTCTCGGCCAAGGCGGACTGGGGCCACTCCACGGCCGCCTACGCGGTGCATGTGGCGGCTGAGACGGGGGCGAAGCGGCTGCTCCTTTCGCACCACGATCCGTCGCACACCGACCGCGAGCTCGACCGCATTCTGAACCAGGCCCGCCGGCTCCCCGAGGCCAAGCGCGTGGAAGATGTGTCGTCGGCCCACGAGTCGCAGTCGATCGATCTCGGCAAGGCATAGTCACCCACATGTCGGGCCTCGACCAGGCCCGGTTCCGCGAGGTGCTCGGCCACTTCGCCACCGGGGTCACCATCGTCACCGCGCTGGAAGACGGCGCACCCGTCGGCTTCTCCTGCCAGTCCTTCGCCGCCCTGTCGCTCGATCCGCCCATGGTCATCCTGTGCCCTGCCCGTAGTTCGACGAGTTGGCCCCGTATCGTCAAGGCCGGCTTCTTCTGCGTGAACATTCTCAGCGAGCACCAAGAGGCACTGTGCCGGTCCTTCGCCATTTCGGGCGGCGACAAGTTCGAAGGTGTCGGGTGGTCGCACGGCACCACGGGTGCGCCGGTGATCGACCATTCGCTGGCTGTCGTCGAGTGCCGGCTCGGCGACATCTTCGACGGAGGCGACCACGAGCTCGTCACCGGACACGTGGTCGCGATGGAGATCGGCGAGGGCAGCCCCTTGCTCTTCTACCGGGGCGGCTTCGGTCGCTACGCCTCCTGATACGGTTCGCACCATGCCTGACCTCATCCCGTCCAAGGTCATAGACGACGTCGTGCTGGTCCGTCCCGATGTGCACGGCGACGAGCGCGGCCGCTTCGTGGAGACCTACCGGCGCAGTTGGTTCCCCGACCGCCCCGAGATGATTCAGGGCAACCGCTCCGAGAAGCAGGCCGGTGCGGTGGTCGGACTGCACTTCCACTTGCACCAGGCCGACTACTGGTACGCCCTGCGCGGCAAGGTCCGTGTCGTGTTGCACGATCTGCGCGTCGGGTCCCGAACGGACGGCGCCACCCAGGTCATCGACCTCGACGGCGACATCGATCAGGGTGTCTACATTCCGCCGGGAGTGGCCCACGGGTTCGCCGCGCTGACCGACATCCTGCTCACGTATCTCGTCGACAACTACTACGACGACTCCGACGAGCACGGACTGGCCTGGGACGACCCCCGGGTCGAGGCCGATTGGGGGGTCACCGAGCCCATCCTCTCCAAGCGGGATCAGAGCAACCCGCGCCGCGACGACATCCCCGCGGACATCAGGCCTCGCCTGTCTTCCTGATCTCTTTTCCGGGGGCGCCTCGGCCCTCCGGTTCCGGCCTTCCCTGAGGGCTCACAAGGTTCCGCCGCCGGGTCCGAGTCCGGCGAGCAGACCGCGTGTTCTGCGGCCTCCTGATCCTGTTGAATAGAGGACGGTGCTAATCGGTGGGCTGATTGCTGTCGTCGTGGTGCTTGGCGTCACCGCGGCCGTCCTGATGCTCCGGCGCTCCCACGACGACGAGCACTCGGTGGAGCACTACCACCGTCAGCTGCACACGCTCGAAGAGATGCGGACGCACCAGCCGGGCGAGAGCGCCGACGGCCACGAGGAGGCCGACGCAGCGCCGTTCCCCGCCAGCGCGTTCCGCGTCTCGAGCTCGTCCACGGTCCGCCTCACCGAGACCGACCAACCCGTCGTCCCACCCGTCCCACCCCCGCCCGTGCCAAACCAATCCCTGCCCCTCAAGTTCGACGATGCCAGCCCCGATCCGGTCCCGGCCACGTTCATGACCGGCAACGAGGACCGGGTCATCCGCTCCATCGATCACCGGCCGCGGCGGCTGGGCGGTCCGGCGGCGGCGGTCGGGGCCGTCCTGGTCCTGGTGCTCGTCCTCATCCTCACCGGCCTGCACTCAGACTCCCCGAAGCACCACGGCAAGGCGGCCAGCGCCGCTCCCACCACACCGTCCACCCATCCGGCTCCGCGCCATCATGGCGGGACGACGACCACCACCAGTACGACCGCGCCGCCGTCGGTTTCTCCACCGACGGCGACGACGGCGCACGCAGCGACGTACACGGTGGCTGCGCCCCCCTACGCACTGACCGTCGCCGCCACCACGGGTGAGTGCTGGGTCGACGTCACCGACACCACGACGGGAGCGGTGCTCTTCACCACGACGCTCCAGTCGGGCCAGTCCCACGCCATCACCGCCACGGGACCCGTCACCGTGATCGCCGGAGCGCCCGCCGCATTCAGCGCCACCATCGACGGTGCACCCGTCACCCTGCCGTCGGGCAATCAGGCGCCCTTCACCCTCACGTTCCAGACGGCGTCCGACGCCGACCGCGGCCTAGCCGGTCAACCCCGTTCAGCCAGCCCGAGGACGTCGAGCAGGAAGGCATAGACGAGGGCCTCTTCCTTCCAGGCGTCGTAGCGGCCGGAGGGCCCGCCGTGGCCGGCGCCCAGCTCGGTCTTGAGGAGCACCCTGGTCGTGGGCGATTCGGCCCGCAGCTTGGCCACCCACTTGGCCGGCTCCCAGTAGGCGACCCGAGGGTCGTTGAGCCCGGCGGTGACGAAGAGGTCGGGGTAGGTGCGGGCCGAGCCGTCGGGGTTCTGCCCGGTCACGTTGTCGTAGGGCGAGTAGGTGAGCATGCGCCGGTAGGCCGACTCGTCGGCCAGGGGATTGCCCCACTCCTCCCACTCGCCGACCGTCAGGGGGAGCTCGTCGTCGAGCATGGTGGTCACGCAGTCGACGAAGGGCACCTCGGCCACCAGGGCCCGGAAGAGCTCGGGGGCCTGGTTGGCCACGGCGCCGATCAAGAGCCCGCCCGCGGAGGCGCCGCGGCCCACGAGCCGGCCCGGGAGGGCGATGCCGGCGTCGAGCAGGTGCCGCCCGCAGGCGATGAAGTCGGAGAAGGTGTTGGCCTTGTGCTCCATGCGGCCGTCCTCGTACCAGGCCCGGCCCATCTCCCCACCGCCGCGGACGTGCGCGATGGCGAAGGCGACGCCGCGGTCGTAGAGAGAGAGGCGGTGGGGGGAGAAGGACGGGTCGATGCTCATCTCGTAGGCGCCGTAGCCGTAGAGGACCATCGGGGCCGGCAGCTGTAGATCCTTTCGGTGGACCACGGAGAGCGGGACGCGCGTCCCGTCGGGTGCGAAGGCCCATTCCCGATAGGTCGTGTAGCGCGTCGGGTCGAAGTCGCCCAGCACGGGCTCCTGCTTGAGCAACGTCTCCTCACGTTCGTCCAGTGTGATCTGCAGGACGCTGGAGGGTGTCACGAGGGACATGCGCCCGATGCGCAGCACGGGGGCGTCGGGCTCCGGGTTGGCGCCGAGCCAGGTGGAGGCGGGGCTCTCGATGGACGGGACGATCCAGCCGCCACCGAGCAGGTCGCCGAAGAGGTCATCTCGGGCAGGGAGGGGGAGGACGTGCACCTGGGTCTGGGCCTCGGCCCGCTCGCTCAGCACCAGGGCGCCGGCGAAGGCGTCGACGTCCTCAATGCGCGTGCCAGGGCGATGCGGGATCACCTCGCGCCAGCCGGCGGCGGGGCCCAGCGCATCGTGATCGGGCGCCGCCAGCACCCGGAAGTCCTGTGCCTCGTCGTTGGTCAGGACGAGGAACCAGCCACCTCCCGTCTTGGGCGTGAGGTGGTCGACCGCGTACTCCACGCCTTCCCGCCGGGGGAGGACGACGCGGGGCTCGGCCAGCGGGTCGTCCGAGGGGATGGCCAGCCACTCGGTGGTGTTGGTGCTGTGCAAGCCGATGAGCACCCAGGCCGTGTCCCGGGTGGAGCCGGTCCCGAGCGAGAAGCGCCGGTCGGATTCCTCGAAGACCAACACGTCGCCGGTCGGGTCGCTGCCCAGTTGATGGCGCCACAGCTGGAAGGGCCGCTGGGCCTCGTCCATGCGCACGTAGAACACGTAGTCCGCCGCCGCCGACCATGCCAGGCCGTACCCGGTGTCCGGCACGGACTCGGGGGCGCCCGCGACACCGGCCTCCAGCGGCCGGAATTGCAGCTCGTACTTCTCGTTTCCGAGGTGATCCGTCGAATAAGCCAGCCAGCGATGGTCGTGGCTGACCGCGGCGCTCCCGACGGCGAAGTAGTCCGAGCCCTCGGCCAGCACGTTCTCGTCGAGGAGGATCTGCTCGTCCTCGCCGGGCTCCCCGGCCGGCGGGAGCTCCTGCAGGCCGCGGGCGGGGCGCCGGCAGTGAATGCCGTAGTCCTTCCCCTCCTCGGTGCGCGAGTAGTACCACCATGGTCCCCTCCGGGTGGGCACCGACATGTCGGTCTCTTTGATCCTGGCCTTCATCTCCTCGAAGAGTCCGCCGCGGAGGGCGGCGAGCGGCGCCGTCGACGCCTCGGTGTAGGCGTTCTCCGCTTCCAGGTAGGCCAGGACCGCGGGGTCCTCGCGCTCGCGGAGCCAGAACCAGGGGTCTTCGCGGTCGTCGCCGTGAGCGGATACGAGGTGCGGGTGCCGGGGGGCATAAGGGGGGCTGACCATAGGATTGAGACTCTGCCACGGCTGGCCACACGCCCGTGCGTCCCGGAAGGCGTTTCAGCTGGCCCGGGTAGTTGTTACTATCGGGATAGGGGAAATTCCCCCTTTCCTCCGACTTCAGGAGCCATATGGCCACCACGGATCTCGACCTCGGGCGGTACCAGCTCGGGTGGAGCGACGCCGAGGACTACGTGTTCAAGCCCAAGAAGGGTCTGAACGAGTCGATCGTGCGCGAGATGTCGGAGATGAAGAACGAACCCGGCTGGATGCGGGACTTCCGGCTCCGCGCCCTCAAGCACTTCGAGCGCAAGCCGATGGCACCGTGGTTCGCCACGCAGATGCCGAACCTCGATTTCGACGACATCTTCTATTACATCAAGCCCACCGGTGGGCAGGTGGACAAGTGGGAAGACCTGCCTGACGCAATCAAGAACACGTACGAGAAGCTCGGGATCCCCGAGGCCGAGCGCAAGTACCTCTCCGGAGTGACCGCGCAGTACGAGTCCGAGGTGGTGTTCCATCGCAACCGCGAGGACCTCGAGGAGCAGGGTGTCCTCTTCTGCGACATGGACACGGCGGTGCGCGAGTACCCCGACGTCGTGCGCAAGTGGTTCGGCAAGATCATCCCTCCCAACGACAACAAGTTCGCCGCGCTCAACTCGGCCGTGTGGTCGGGGGGCTCCTTCATCTACGTCCCGCCGGGTGTGACGGTGGAGATGCCGTTGCAGGCCTACTTCCGGATCAACGCCGAGAACATGGGCCAGTTCGAGCGGACCTTGATCATCGCCGACGAGGGCTCACAGGTGCACTACATCGAGGGCTGCTCCGCTCCGGTGTACTCGACCGACTCGCTGCACTCCGCCGTCGTCGAGCTGGTGGCCCTGCCGGGGTCGCGCATCACGTACACGACCATCCAGAACTGGTCCACCAACGTCTACAACCTCGTCACGAAGCGGGCGCGGGCCGAGGCCGAGGCCCACGTGGAGTGGATCGACGGCAACATCGGCTCACGGCTGACCATGAAGTACCCGTCGGTCTACCTGATGGGCCCCAAGGCGAGTGGAGAGGTGCTGTCCGTGGCCTACGCCGGAGCGGGCCAGCACCAGGATGCCGGCGCCAAGATGTACCACATCGCCCCGGAGACGACCTCGACCATCGTGTCGAAGTCGATCTCCAAGGACGGTGGCATCACCACCTACCGGGGGAAGGTGCACGTGGACCCCGAGGCCTACGGGGCCAAGTCGTTCGTGCGTTGCGACGCCCTGCTCCTCGACGACGACTCCATCTCCGAGACCAAGCCCTACATGGAGGTCGGCGAGCGCAGTGCCCGCATCGGCCACGAGGCGACCGTCTCGAAGGTCGGTGACGATCAGCTCTTCTATCTCATGAGCCGCGGCCTCTCCGAGCAGCAGGCGATGGGCATGATCGTCAACGGCTTCATCGAGCCCGTGACGCGGACGCTGCCGATGGAATACGCGGTGGAGTGGAGCCGCCTCATTGAGTTGCAGATGGAAGGCTCGGTCGGCTGACCGCCTGCATCGGCGACGCCGCCTGCGACGTGGCACCATAGAACGATGCCGATGCGCGAGGAGTGCGTCCACTTTCAGAGTCGGACCTACGCCTCCGGCGAGGCCGCCCGCTTTTGCAAGCTCGATCTGGCTCCCGAGGCGCCTTGGCGCTGTCCCGACAATTGCCCGTCGTACCGCCGTCGGATGGCGGACGTGGGCTGGGTGCACGGGAGCCTGGTGGAGCCGGCCATCGAGGATGAGCCGGGCCCGGGTGGTGCCGACGTCGCCGAGTTGCTCGACTCGGCCGAGGACATCGTGAACGAAGTGGCGCCGGATGTGCTCGATTCGGTCCGGGCCGAGGACGCCCGCCGGGAGCGCTCCTCCAACCGCTGGTGGCGCCGCAAGCGCTGATCAGCGACCGGTGAACTTCGGCGGTCGCTTCTCCATGAACGCCGTGACCGCCTCGATCAGATCGTCCGAGGCCAGCATCCCGGCGTTCCAGGTCGCCACGTAGTCCAGGCCCTCCGCCACGGTCCGGCCGTCGTTGGCCGCCAAGACGGCCTTGGTGCCCTGGACGGCGATGGGGGAGTTGGACGCGATCTCCGCCGCCAACGTGTGTGCCGCCTTCTGCACGGCATCGGCGTCAGCGGCGACGTCATTGACGAGCCCGATCTCCATCGCCCGCTCCGCGCTCGATGTCCTTGCCGGTGTACGCCAGCTCGGCCAGGTGCCCGGCGTTGATGATGGCCGGAAGGCGTTGCAGGCTGCCCAGATCGGCCACGATGGCCATCTTGGCCTCCCGGACCGAGAACACGGCGTCTGCCGAGGCGAACCGGATGTCGCAGGCGGCGATGAGATCGACGCCGCCCCCGATGCAGTAGCCGTGCACAGCGGCGATGACGGGTTTGGGGCAGCGCGCCACGGACGTGATGGCGTCCTGCAGTCGCAGGACCTCGCTGCGGCCGCTCCTGGCCCTCGCCGCCATGGAGGGACGGGACGAGCCGCCGTCATCGCCGGCCCCGCCGGTCAGCATGGCGCCCATCGCCTTGAGGTCCAACCCGACGGAGAAGTGAGGTCCCTGGGCGGCCACGACGACGACGCGCACGGCCGTGTCGGCCGACAACGCGGCCATGGCCCGGGGCAGATCCCGCCAGAGGTCCACTCCCATGGCGTTGCGCGCCTCGGCCCGGTCGAGCCACAAGGTGGCCACACCTTCCTCCCCGCCTTCGATACGCAGCACCGGTGACTCGAAATCGACGATCTCTCCCATGCCTCGAAGGCTAATGCGCCAGGTAGGGAGGCCTGCGGGGGACCACTAGAGTGCATGGGCCACATTGGCGATCCAGAAAGAGGACGTGACCCTGCACACCTTCACCGCCGAGGCTTCCGCGGCCCTGGCCGGACCGGACTGGCTCCGCGCCCGGCGGGCCGCCGGCTACGAGGCGCTTGCCTCCTGCGAGTTGCCCTCGGAGAGTGAAGAGGTCTGGCGCTACACGCCCATCGACCACCTGGCCCTCGACGAGTTCACTCCTCCGGTCGCTGACGGCCCGGCCCCGGAGGGCGACCAGTTACTGGCCGCGCTGACTGCAGCGCTGGGCGCGGTTGCCGGGAGCGTGCTGGTGCACAACGGGCGCGCCGACGCCTTCACCACGGGGGGGGCGGCCGGTACCGGTGCCGGCATGGCCTTCGGAAAGGCCGCCGACGTGCGGGCCTCGTCCGACATGTTGGGGTCCGTACAACAGGGCGGAGATGCCCTCGTACGACTCAACGACGCCTTTGCTCCCGATCCGGTCTTCATCGACGTGCCGGCCGGCGTCCAGGTCGCCGCACCCGTGCTGGTCGTGCACTGGTGCGACAGCGCGTCGGCCTTCCCTCGCACCAGCGTGCGTGTCGGCAAGGGTTCGACGCTGTCCGTCGTCGAGGTGTTCGCCGGGGCCCAAGGAGCGCATCGCAGCCTCGCGGTGCCGGTGACGGAACTGGCCGCCGCCGACGGTGCCGCGCTCTCGTACGTCTCCCTGCAGATACTCGGCGGCGAGGCCTGGTCGATCGGGCGTCTGGCCGGCCGCGGTGCGGCCAAGTCGACGCTGCGCACGTTCACCGTGGGGCTCGGTGCCTCGTACGACCGGGTTCGCGCCGACATCTCGGTCGAGGGGCGGGACGCGCGCAGCGAGATCCTCTCGGCCTATCTCGGTGACGGGACCCAGGTGCACGACGTCCGGACTCTGCAGGACCACGTCGCACCGCGCACCACGAGTGAGCTGCTGTGCCAGGGCGCCGTCGCCGGTACGTCGCGCTCGGTGTACAGCGGTCTGATCCGGGTCCACCGGGGAGCCGTGCGCAGCGACGCCCGCCAGACCAACCACAACCTCGTCCTCGACGAAGGGGCGCACGCCGACTCCGTGCCCAACCTCGACATCCTGGAGAACGACGTCCGCTGCTCCCACGCCTCGACGGTGGGACCGATCGACGAGGACCAGCGCTACTACATCGAGTCGCGTGGCGTGGCGCCCGAAGTCGCCGAAGGCCTCATCGTGCGGGGCTTCTTCGACGCCATCATCGACCGGTCGCCCGTTCCCGAAGTCGTGCCCTTCCTGCAGCGCGAGGTGCACGAGCGGCTCGACCTGGCGTTGGGCGGCCGAGCCCTGCCCGCCGGTGTCTGAGACCGTGGCGCTGTGCGCGCCCGACGACCTGGCCCCGGGAGAGGCGCGCCGCTTCGACGTGTCGGGCCGCCGCATCGCGTTGGTGCGCATCGGCGACGCCTTCCATGCGGTCGACGACGAGTGCAGCCATGAGGACTACTCGCTGTCGGAGGGTGAGGTGTGGGCGGATGAGTGTCAGATCGAATGCCCCCGTCACGGGAGCACGTTCGACCTCCTCACCGGCGAACCCTGCTCGCTCCCGGCCACGCAGCCGGTGGCCGTCTACGAGGTCGAAGTCGAGGACGGCACCGTTGCCGTGGTGCTCCCGTGAGCGCCGAGCACGTGTTCGAGGTGCGTGACCTGCACGCCACGGCCGGTGGCAAGGAGGTCCTGCACGGGATCGACCTGACGGTGCGCAGCGGCGAGGTGCACGTGATCATGGGCCCCAACGGGTCGGGCAAGAGCACCCTGGCCCACGCCCTCATGGGACGCCCCGGCACCGAGGTGACGTCGGGTTCCATCGTCATGGACGGGCAGGATCTCACCAGCCGGCCGGCCTGGGAGCGGGCTCGCGCCGGGTTGTTCCTCGCGCTGCAGCATCCGGTGGAGGTTCCCGGTGTGAGCCTGCACTCGTTGTTGGCGGCCGCGGCGGCGTCGGGCTACGTGGATGCCCTCGGCCCGGCGCCGGCCGCCACCTTGGACGAACGTATGCGGGAGGAAGCCAAGGTGGTCGGACTCGATGCCCGACTGCTGCGCCGGCCGCTCAACGTCGATCTCTCGGGGGGCGAGCGCAAGCGCACAGAAATGGTCCAGCTGGGCGTCATCCGGCCCGCCGTCTGCATTCTCGACGAGATCGACTCGGGTCTCGACGTGGACGCGCTGGGCGAGGTGGCACGCCGCCTGCAGCACGCCACCACCGAGTGGGGCGTGGGCCTGCTGGCCATCACCCACTTCAGCCGCTTTCTCGTGCAGCTCGAGGCAGACCTGGTGCATGTGCTCGTTGACGGTCGCATCGTTGCCACGGGTGATGCAGCGCTGGCGCTGCAGCTCGAGGAGACGGGGTACGCCGGATACCAGGACAAACGCTGAGGGAGAGCGGCTGGCGCGCGGGAGCGACCCGCGGAGCGCCTGCCGCCACCTGCGCAACCGTGCTTGGTACCGTTCTTGTCCATGGCGAACGGTCGTCCACCGGGCGACGGGTCGGATCGCTCCCCCGAGAACCGCCGTGGCAGGCACGCGAACCAGGAAGGCCTCGCCGCGCTCGGCCGGCAGATGCGCTCCTCGCCCGAGGGGCAGAGCGTGGCCAACGAGTCGGGGCTGCGGGCGCTCGGGGCCAAGATCGATTCGCAGAAAGGGAGCAAGACCAAGGTCCGGCGCAGCGGGAAGCCGAAGTGGAGCACGGGGAAGAAGGTGGTCGTGTCGTTGTGCGCCTTAGTCGTGCTCCTGGTGGCCGTGGTGGGCGGCGGATATGCCTACCTGTGGTACCGCTACAACCAGATCAACAAGGTGCACATCAATGCGGAGGTGGCCGCCGCGAGCGGTTCGCCCTTCACCATCCTCGTCATCGGCTCGGACAGCCGTGTCGGCGTGTCGAGCCAGGCGTTCGGCTCGTCCTCCGTCGTGACCGGTCAGCGCAGCGACGTCATACAACTCTGGCGCGTCACGCCCTCCACCAAGCAGATCCAGGTCCTGTCCATCCCGCGTGACACGGTCGTCGCCATGCTGCCCCCGGACTCGGCGCAATTCGGGACCTACAACCGGATCAACTCGGCCTTCAACTCGGGCGCCGACCAGCTGGTCAAGACGATCACGGCCAACTTCGGTATCCCCATCAACCACGTGGTCCAGGTCGACTTCTCCGGCTTTCAGGATGCGGTCAACGCCCTCGGGGGCATCTACCTGAATTTCCCCTATCCGGCCAAGGATTCCTATTCAGGTCTCAACGTCACGACGCCCGGTTGCCAGTTGCTGAACGGAAACCAGGCCCTGGCGGTGGCCCGGGCCCGCCACTACGAGTACTACACGAACGGGTACTGGCACGTGGACGGGACCAGCGACTTCGGGCGGATCGACCGCCAGGACGTGTTCATACGCTCCCTGATCACGTCGGCCAAGTCGAAGGTGAACCCGCTCACCGTGAACGCCTTCATCGGCTCCATTCACGAGGGCGTCACGATCGACGATGGTTTCGGCGTCAACGAGCTCATCGGGCTTGCCCTCGACTACCGCTCGTTCGACCCCACCAGCCTGAACGCGCAGACGCTCCCGACCGAGGCCGCCAACGGGTTCGGCGACCTGGGCGACGTGCTGACGGTGCAACAACCCGAGGCGCAGCAGCTGTTGGTGAACGTGTTCGGGTCCGATCTGGAGTCGCCGACCGACCCACCGCCCGACGCCGCCGGCGAGCCCAACCCGCCGCCGACCATCACGCCCACGACCGTCCCGCCGGCGAGCCAGACCTCGGCGCCCAAGGGCTCTTCCTCGGTTGCCACGACCACCACGACGGCGCCTCCGCCCTCGTTCAACCCCACACCCTGTAGCCCGAGCTGAGCGGTCGTCCGGGCCGAGCGGGCGTCTGGGCTGAGCGGGCGTCTGGGCGCGCCAGGACCGCTCCGGTGCCGACGTCCTCGGTAGGATGCGTTCTGCCTTCATCCGGAAACGAGGACTCTGAGGCCTTGTCTCAGCGCGCAGCGCGCCGCCGGTCCGCGGGCCCCGCACGTGCCCCGTTGATCGACCGCCGGACTCGCCCCGAGACCACGACCTCCATGCATCCATGATCTTCCAGAAACGAAAGAAGCGAGTCGTCGTCGGCGTCCCCGCACGTCTCACCACCTTGAGCCGCCACACCGGACACGGCCGCGTGTGGAGCGAGGTGCTCGAGCGACTGGGCCCGATGACGGACCTCGTGGTCGGTACCGGGCAGCGTGCCGACGTGTGGCTCGACAATGGCCACGACCCGACCCCTGAGATCGAAGGTCCTGTCGTTGCATGCGCCTACGAGGTGAGTTGGGGCACTCCCGAATTGGACGCCGAGTTTCCTCCCGACGCGCTCCGGAAGCTCGCCGGGGCGACGGAACGAGCCATGGCGCGTGCGACCGACGTCGTCACCGGTGCGCAGGTCTCCAAGGAGCAGCTCGTTCGCTCCTACGGGCTCGAGCCCGGGCGCGTCCACGTGTATCCGTTCGGGGTCGATCACGAGCTGTTCCATCCTCGCCGGGCCCCCCAGGGTCGGGCCCTCGTGCGGCAGCGCACAGGAGATGATCGTCCGTATCTGATCTTCACGGCCGCGATCAGTCCGAGGAAGAACCTCAAGGCGGTGCGGGACGCCCTGGTGCGACTGGCGGATCGCGGGTTTCCCCACAGGCTGGTGATCGTGGGGTCGGACCCCCCGGGGGACTTCGACGTGGACGAGCTCCGCCGGGAGGCCTTCGCCGAGCTCCCCGGTCACCCGGGCCGGATCCTTCGATTCGTCGAACCCACCGACGAAGAGCTCGCCGCTCTGGTGGCTGGGTCGACGGCGGTGTGCCAGCCGAGCCGCTTCGAGGGCTTCGGGCTTCCGACGCTGGAGGCGATGGCGAGTGCGGTGCCGGTCGTGGTGGCGAATCGCGCCGCCCTTCCCGAAGTGGTGGGGCGGACGGGCTGGGTAGTCGAGCCGACGGCAGAGGGAGTCGAAGGAGCCCTGCTGGAGATTGTCGAGGATCCCGTTCGGGCCCGGCGAATGGGGGCCCGTGCCCGGAAACGCGCCGACTCGTTCACCTGGGATCGGACCGCGCTGGGCTGGCTCGATGTCCTGTGTCAGGTGGCCTCGAAACAGCGGTCGTGGAGGAGCGAATCTGGCGGCTGAGGCCGTCCTGCCTCAGCCGTCCTGCTCGAGACGTCGACTCGAGGGCCGGGCGGATCCTGCGACCAGCTCAGCGAGCGGCCGTACCGTTCCAGCCGGATACCGATCACGCGTGTCGAAGGTGAACCGTCCCACCGTGAACGCCTTCATCGGCTCCATTCACGAGGGCGTCACGATCGACGATGGTTTCGGCGTCACGAGGTCATCGGGCTTACTCTCGACTACCGCTCATTTGACCCCACCAGCCTGAACGCGAAGAGGCTCGGCAACCGAGATTTGCCTTCCGTTTTCCGTGGTTTCTACAACATCGCCGGGCCGAGTGATCTAGCTTTTGTCGCGGTGATCGGACTGCTCCAACGCGATGGTCCCACCTTTCATGCCCTCGGGCACCCGCTGATGAGGGGTGCGAAGGTCTCATGAGTGTCACAACCGACGTCGGGCCCGGGCTGCGCGACGAGGTCAATTGATGGCGCGCCGAACGTCGCCAGATCACGTCGGTTTGTTTGGGCTCTGGGCGGCATCGTCGCAACCGGCTTGCTCGTCCGTGTCATCTTCATTGCCGGCTGGACGTGGGGTACGCCCCTCCATGGAGACCCCTTGTTCTTCCAGCAGTCGGCCGCGAAACTCGCCCAGGGAAAGGGATACGTCGACCAGTTCCTCGGTCGAGGGCCGTTGGTGCCCACGGCAGAGCACCCTCCCGCGCTGAGCTTTCTGCTCGCCGGGCTGGACGTCGTCCACATTCGGTCCGTCGACGCGCACCGCGTTGCGCTCGCCGTGATCTCCTCGCTAGGAGTACTGGCTGTCGGGCTTCTCGGACGGAGGTTGGCGGGGCCTCGCGTTGGTCTCCTCGCTGCAGTCCTCGCCGCGGTGGACCCCCTGTGGGTGCAATGGGGAGGCTTCGTCATGAGTGAGAGTCTCTACCTAGTCATTGTGCCGACAATGCTCCTGGTGGCGCTCCGCTGCCTGGATAGGCCGAACCGGTGGGACTTCTTCGCCCTGGGCCTTCTGGTCGGGCTGGCCACGCTTACCCGAAGCGAAGCGGTGGATTTCGTTCTGGTACTGGGCGGACTCGTTCTGCTGCTGGCGACCAGTGCCTGGCGTGATCGATTGGCCTTTGCCGCGCTGTTCCTGATGGGCGTCGGTCTCCTCCTGGTCCCCTGGGTCGTCCGCAATGATGTCCAGATGGGTGCACTGACCCTGTCCACCAACGGTGGGCTGACCCTGGCGGGTTCCTACTCTTTCGGCACGATCTCGCCCTCGAGTCCTTACTACGGTGGCTTCGACAACGACAGCCAGTTCGGCGGCGCCGCCTACCTCTTGGAATACGGGAAGCCGCCCGATGGTTCCAGACACTGGACCGAGTCAACGTTGAGCGACGCTCTCGGCAGCGGGGCGATTGAGTACGCCCGAGGACATCTCTCCGACTTGCCGGGCGAAGTACTCGCTCGTGAAGGTCGGCTGTGGGGTGTGTACGCACCAAGCACGGAGCTGGCCTTCGACACCGCTGAGGATGCGACCGGCGCCGGCGGCCCTAAGCACGCCGGGCAGATCCTCTCTTGGGTCCTAGCACCCTTCGCCCTACTCGGCGCCGTGCGCCTCGGCAGGCAATCAAGGCGACGACTTCTCGTCGTGTTGGTCCCCGTGGTGGTCGTTGCCTTCAATGCAGCTGTCTTCTACGGGAGCACCCGACTGCGCGTGGTGGCGGTGCCATCGATCGATGTCCTTGCGGCCATCGGTGCGCTCTGGCTCGGAGGGTGGATCGGAGTTCACCGGCGCCGCTGGAACCCGTAAGCAGTAAGGGTGCCTGCGTACGACGGGCACGTCGCCCGGCCCCGTCAGGAAGCTTCGGCCGCCACCTCGTCGAGGCCCTGGGCCAGCGCGTTCCAGCTTAAGGTGGCGCACTTGATGCGCACGGGGAACTTCACCACGCCCTGCAGGGCCGCCAGCTCGCCCAGCTTGTCGAGGTCGATCTCCTCGGGTTCACCCTCCACCGTCTCCGCTCCGGCCCCGTCGGACTCCGGGCCCAGGTTCGCCTCATGGATGGACATCATCCCTTTGAAGGTGGAGATGAGCCGCCGCACCTCACCAACGGGCTTGCCCTTGACGGCGGCCGACATCAGTGAGGCCGAGGACTGGCTGATCGAGCACCCTGAGCCGCCGATCTTGAGATCGGCCAGCTTCCCGTCCTCGACGACCATGGAGACGACGACCTCGTCGCCGCACAGCGGGTTGAAACCCTCCACCCGATGGGCGGGCGGGGAGTCCAGTTCGCCACGGTTCCGGGGCGAGCGGTAGTGGTCGAGGATGATCTCGCGGTAGAGCTCTTCGAGGTCGGCCATTAGCCGAACAATCTACCGGCTTCCAGCAATCCTTCGATCAGCACCTCAATGTCGTGCTCATCACTGAACAGGGACAATGAGGCGCGGGCGGTGGCCTGCACGCCGAGGCGCCGCATCAGCGGCTTGGCGCAGTGGTGCCCCGGGCGGACGCACACACCGAACTGGTCGAGCACCTGGGCGAGGTCGTGCGCGTGCACGTCCCGGTAGGCGATCGACAAGACCCCGCCGCGGTCGTCGCCCGCCGGAGGGCCGAACACGCGCACGTCGGAGCCCAGCTTCTCGTCCAGGCGGCCGAGCGCAAAATTGGTCAGCGCCAGCTCATGGGCCCGGATGCGGTCCATCCCGATCTCCCCGAGGTAGGCGATGGCCGCAGTCAGGCCGACCGCCTCGGCGATGGGCGGCGTGCCGGCCTCGAAGCGGGCCGGGGGCGGCGCGGCCCGGAAACTGTCGAGCTTGACGTCGAGGATCATGCCGCCGCCGCCGAGGAAGGGCGGCATGGCCTCGAGCAGCTCGCCTCGGCCCCAGAGGACGCCGATGCCGGTCGGGCCCATCATCTTGTGGGCCGAGAAGGCGAGGAAGTCGACCCCGAGCTCGCGCACGTTCACCGGCGAGTGCGGCACGAGCTGCGCGCCGTCGGCCACCACCACGGCGCCGGCCCGGTGGGCGACCTCGGCGATGTGGCGGACGGGGTTGATCGTCCCGAGGACGTTCGACATGGTCGACACCCCGACCACCTTGACGCCGTCCACCAGCCGGTCGATGTCGTCGAGCACGAGCCGCCCGTCGGCATCGATCGGGATGTAGCGCAGCTCGAGGCCGCCCAGCTCCTCGGAGAGGATCATCCACGGCACGATGTTGGCGTGGTGCTCCATTTCGGTCAGGAGCACGGCGTCGCCGGCGCGCAGGTTGGCCCGGCCCCAGGACTGGGCGACCAGGTTGAGCGCCTCGGTCGTGTTCTTGGCGAAGACCACCTCGTGCGCCGGGTCCGGCGCGCCGATGAAGCGGCCGGCCACCACGCGGGCCCGCTCGTACAGGGCGGTGGCCTCCTCGGCGGTCGCGTAGACGCCGCGGTGCACGTTGGCGTGGGTCGTCTCGTAGTAGCCGCTCATGGCGTCGATGACGGCCTGGGGCTGCAGCGCGGAGGAGGCCGAATCCAAGTAGACGACAGGCCGTCCGTTCACCGTGCGCTTGAGCAACGGGAAGTCCTTGCGCAGCGCCTCGACGTTCAGCGGCGCCGGTGTGGCGGAAGCGGTCGCGCCCGGCGTCATCGCCATCCCTCGTAACCCTTGGACTCGACCTGCGACGCCAGCTCGGGGCCTCCGCTCGCCACCACACGACCGTCCATCAAGATGTGCACCACGTCCGGCACCAACTCCTCGAGCAGGCGCGTGTAGTGGGTGATGGCCAGCACGCCGAGCTCGGGGCGCTTCTCGCGCACGGCCCGCACGCCGCGCCCCACGACGCGCAGCGCGTCGATGTCGAGGCCCGAGTCCGTCTCGTCGAGGACCGCCACCAGCGGTTCGAGGAGTGCCATCTGCAGGATCTCGTTGCGCTTCTTCTCGCCGCCGCTGAAGCCCTGGTTCAGGTGCCTGCTGGCGAACGAGGTGTCCATGCCGAGGCGCTCCATCCACTCGGTCATGAGCACCCGGACCTCCAGCACCGAGACCTCGTCGTTGCCCTTCCTCGCCGCCATGGCCTGGCGGAGGAACTGGGTCACCGACACGCCCTCGATCGACTCGGGATACTGGAAGGCGAGGAAGAGGCCGGCCTTGGCCCGCACGTCGGTGGCCCAGTGCGTCACGTCCTCGCCGTTGAGGATGATGGCCCCGGAGGTCACCGTGTAGGCGGGGTGCCCCATCAGCGCGCCGGCCAGCGTGGACTTGCCGGCGCCGTTGGGGCCCATGAGCGCATGGACCTCGCCGGCCCCGACGGTCAGGTCAACGCCACGCAGGATCGGGCCGTCCTCCGCCGAGACGTGCAGGTCGCGGATCTCGAGCAGATTCATCATCTAAAAGCTTACCGTTTTAGTCAGGTATTCGTGTCCAGGCCGCCGGGACGGCTCCGGCGGACTCCCCGCGGCGGCCTTCACCAACCTCGCTCGACCCATTCGCCCAGGTGGGGGGACTCGTTTCCGACCGTGGTGGCGTCGCCGTGGCCCGGCAGGACGATGGTGTCGGGGCTGAAGGCGGCGAAGATGCGCCGGTCGATGGACTCGATGATGGTGTCGAAGTCGGCATTCTCGAACGAGGTGTTGCCCGGGCCCCCGGGGAACAGCGTGTCGCCCGTGAACAGCAAGTTCGTGCCCTCCACGGCGAAGCTGATGGAACCCGGGGTGTGGCCCGGCGTGGCCAGTGTCCTGATGCGCAGGTCGCCCACGCTGAGCTGCTCGTCGTCCTCCAGAATGAGGTCGTAACTGGGGAGCATGCCGGCGTCGGCGCTGGTCACGGCGACGGAGATGCCGGCCTCGCGCACGGCGGGCACCGCCTGAATGTGGTCCCAGTGCCCGTGCGTCTCCACCACCTGGTTCACGCCAAGCCGCTTGCAGATCTCGAGCAATTCCTCGTGCTCGTTGGCGGCGTCGATCAGCATGGCGTCGCCGGTGCGCTTGCTCCGCAGGATGTAGACGTTGTTGTCCATGGGGCCCACCACGATCTTGTGGACCTCGGCGTTGGCATCGCTCCAGATCTGTTCCAACTGTCCCATGACTCCAGCGTGGCACATCTGGTCGCGCCGCTCTCTCGTCTGGTAGACACGCTGGTCGGAAAGAGGCAGAGGAGCGCTGGCATGAATTTCGCCTTCAGTGAGGAACAGGACGAGCTGCGCGCTCGGGGTGCGACGGTTCCTGGCGGAGAAGTCGCCCGAGACAGAGGTCCGCCGCCTCATGGACACGACCGAGGGGTACGACCCCGCCGTGTGGAGCCAGATGGCCGACCAGCTCGGCCTGCAGTCGCTGACCATCCCCGAGGAGTTCGGCGGCTCGGGGTTCTCGTACGTGGAGCTGCTCGTCGTCCTCGAGGAGATGGGGGCGGCCCTGTTGTGCGCGCCGTTCTTCTCCTCGGTCGCGCTGGGGGCCAACGCGCTGCTCACGTCGGGCGACGACGAGGCCAAGAAGTCCTACCTGCCCGGCATCGCTTCGGGGGAGACGATCGCCACCCTGGCCATCACCGAGGACAACGGGAAGTGGGACTTCGGCGGGATCGAGCTGGCGGCCACACAGAAGGACGGGGGCTGGGTCCTCAACGGCCACAAGATGTTCGTCATCGACGGGCACGTGGCCAACCTCATCGTCGTGGCGGCCCGTTCGGCCGCCGGCGTCTCGCTCTTCGCCGTGCAGGGCGACGCCGCCGGGCTGACGCGCACGTCACTGCCCACGATGGACCAGACACGTAAGCAGGCCCGTCTCGAGTTCGCCGACACGCCTGCCGTGTTGATCGGGGTCGACGGCGGCGCCGAGGCCGGCCTGTCCAAGACCCTCGACCTCGCCGCGGTGGCGTTGGCCGCGGAGCAGGTGGGCGGGGCGCAGCATGTGCTCGACGCCTCGGTCGAGTACGCCAAGACGCGGATTCAGTTCGGCCGGCCCATCGGAAGCTTCCAGGCCATCAAGCACAAGTGCGCCGACATGCTGCTGGAGGTCGAGTCGGCCAAGTCGGCGGCTTACTACGCGGCCTGGGCCGCGGCCGAGGACTCCGACGAGCTGCCGGTGGTGGCATCGCTGGCCAAGTCGTACTGCTCGGAGGCCTACTTCCACTCGGCTGCCGAGAACATCCAGATCCATGGCGGCATCGGCTTCACGTGGGAGCACCCGGCCCACCTCTACTTCAAGCGGGCCAAGTCGTCGGAGCTGTTGCTGGGCGATCCCTCGTACCACCGCGAGCTGCTGGCACAGCGCATCGGGATCTGACGTGCCGGGGCCCTTCAGGCTCCGCCCCGGGCCGGCGGGAGACCTCGCCACGTATGCCAGCACGACCCCGCAGGGCGCGCCCGTCCACGGCCACGTGGTGCTGGTCCACGATCTGCCGCGACCCAAGGGCGCGGCCGCCGACGTGGCGCTCACGTATCCGGCTCTGGCCGACCGACTGACCCGCGAGTCGGGCTGGCGAGCGGTGACGGCGTCGCTGCGGGGCGCCGGCGAGTCGGTGGGCGACTTCTCGGCGCTGGGCTGGTTGGACGACCTGGCGTTCTTGGCCGCCAGCGAGATCCCTGACGCGGCCCGGCGTCTCGTCGTGGGCTTCGGGTTCGGCGGCGTGCTGGCGCTCCACCTGGCCGCCGGCGACGAGCGGGTGGCCGGGGTCGCGTGCCTGGGCACACCGGCCGACCTCGGCCCGCTGGCCGACGACCCCGAGCGGCTGCTGGAGCGCTGTCGCCAGACCGGCGTCGTCAACACCCCCGGGTTCCCCGCCTCGGTCGACACCTGGGCCAAGGAGCTCTCCGTCCTGCACCCCGCCCAGGACGCCGCGTTGTTGAAGGGACGGCCCCTCCTCATGGTCCACGGCTCCGACGATCCCGACGTCCCGCTGGCCGACGCCCGGGCCCTGGCCGATGCGGCGACGGGGCCCTCGGAGCTGCACACGGTTCACGGCGCCGGGCACTGGCTGCGGGCCGACCCCCGAGTGGTCGCCATCCTCGTGGGCTGGCTGGAGCGCCGGCACTGACGACGGGCTGTGACAACGGGCTGTTACAACGGGCGGTCAACAACGGGCTGTGACAACGGGCGGTCAACAATCCCGCTGGTCATCCGTCGGCCGAGGGGATCGTGCTCAAGCAGGGGAAGCAGACGCCGATTACTTCAGGGTGTCGGGCTGGGGTGGGACGAAATTCACGGTAGCCCTGGACGTGACCGATTCCGCCACGCCGCCTGAGCCCTACGACCAGGAGGCTGACGTCACCGCCGAGACGCCGCACTACTCGACGCTCGATCAATCGCTGAGCGCAGTGTCTGAGCCGCCCGCCGAGCATCCGGAGCGTTCGTCAGGTAGCGCACCACGACGAAGTGCCGGACACCGGCATCCGTCAGGCCGGGGATCTTCTCGGGGGTCACGCCGCCTGTCACGAACACAGGGATACTGGAGCGTGCACTGGCCTGAGTGACGTAGACCAGCCCGGTCCCCATCCGGCCGGGCTTGGTGGGAGTCGCCTCGACAGGCCCCGCTGAGATGTAGGTGACCTCCTGGTCCGCCGCGCCCTCGAGGTCGGCCGGGCCGTGGGTCGACAGCCCGACGATGGCATCGGGACCCAGGATGCGCCGAGCCAGCGAAACGGGCGCATCGTCCTGTCCTACGTGGACACCGTCCGCTCCCGCCTCGAGCGCCAGGTCGGGCCGGTCGTTCAGTACGAAGGGCACGCCGAGGTCACGGCACACGGCAGCGGCCTCCCGGGCCCGGGTCAGCAGAGGCCTGGCGTCCAGCTCCTTGTCGCGCAACTGGACGACGTCCACCCCTCCCGCGATGCAGTCACGCAGGAAATGGGCCAGATCGGGCCGGTCCGGGGTGCAGAGGTAGAGGCGGCGGGTCGAGAGGTCGTGGCCTCCGGTCACGCGTCGGCTTGTGCCTTCGCCCTGGCCTTGGCCTTCATCGCCTTCTTGGTGGCCCTGACCTTGGCCAGACTCTCGGGATCGGTGATGTCGGCGACCGACAGGGAGCTGCCCTCCTTGCCGTACGGGTTGGTGACCTTGCGCCAGCCCTCCGGGCACACGCCGAGCTGCTTGCCCAACAGGGCGGCGAAGATCTTGGCCTTCTGCTCGCCGAAGCCCGGCAGGGAGCGCAGCCGCGCCAACAGCTCGGTGCCACTCTGCACGCCCTTCCAGATGTTGTCCGCCTTGTTGCCGTACTCGTCGGCCACGACCCGGCAGACAGCCTGCACCCGGCCGGCCATGGAGCCGGGGTAGCGGTGGAGGGCCGGCTGCTCCCGGAAGAGGCCTGCGAGCTCCTCGGGGTCCATGGCGGCGATGGTGGCGGCATTGAGCGGCCCCTTGGTGCCCAGCCGCTGCAGGAGGTCGGCTGGTGAGGAGAAGGCCTTCTCGATCGTCACCTGCTGGTCCAGGACCATCCCGATCAGCAGGGCCAGGGGGTCGCGGCTGATGACCGCATCCGCCTTGTCGTCGCCGGTGATGTGGAGCGCGATCGGTGGCATGGCAAAGATCTTGGCACGGCGGCCGGCCAGGAACGGAAGTGACCGGGGGAGCGCGGCGCGGGCAGACTCTCGCCATGCATATCCCGGCCAAGGTCGATTACGGAATCCGGGCCCTGCTCGCGCTGGCGGCAGCCGGGACGCCCCAGACCGCGGAGTACCTGGCCGGGGAGCAGGGCCTGCCGCCGCGCTTCCTCGGGGCGATCCTGGCCGACCTGCGCCGGGCCGGAGTGGTGGCCAGCCAGCGGGGCGCCGAGGGCGGCTACCGGCTGGCCCGTGATCCCGACGCCATCACCATCGCCGACGTCATCCGCGCCCTGGACGGCCCACTCGCCGAGGTGCGTGGGTACCGGCCGGAGGCGACCAGCTACGACGGCGCCGCCGAGAACCTCCAACAGGTTTGGGTCGCCGTGCGGGCCAGTCTCCGCTCCGTCCTCGAGAAGATCACCCTGACCGACGTCATTTCAGGGAAGCTGCCGCCCCACGTGCAGAAGCTCGTGACGGACCCGGATGCCTGGGTCGCCCACTGACGGCGAGGGGGCGGCGCTCGTCGCCGTTCCCGCCACCGACTACCTGTGGTTCGTGGATCTGGCGCTGTCCCAGATGACGTCCATCGTCGAGGAGCTCGGTGACGACCTCGTCAACCGACGTCCCCCCTTTCGCGACACGAACTCGGCCTACGTCATCTTGAGCCACTGCCTCGGCGTCATGGAGTACTGGGGCGGCGCCACGGTGGCCGAGCGCCCGATCCAACGCGACCGCGCCGCCGAGTTCACGGCCAGTGGCGATGTCGCCGGCCTCGTGCGGCGCACCGAACAGGCCAGCCGGCGGCTACGAGAGGACCTCGTGGGCCTGCACGCAGAGGCTCCGCCGGTCAACGTGCGGCAGGATCCCGACGAGCCGGTGCCGTACACCGAATCCAAGGGTTCGGTGCTGCTGCACATTCTGGAGGAGCTCTTCCAGCACTGCGGGCAGATGGAGATCACCCGCGACGCGCTGGTGGCGAGCCGGCGACGATGACGCCCGAGGGTGACGGCGGCGCCGTGCCGATCGCCTGCAGCCTGGACGCGGCATCGCTGTCGGCGCGCGCCGGTGCCTGGCGTGCGCTCGTGGCGTCCTCGGTCACTTCCGTGGACGCGGGCGACCACGCGGCGCGCCTGGTACTGCGAGACACCGATGCTGCGCTGACGGCGGCGGTGGCGTTGGCGCAACGTGAGAAGGAGTGCTGCCCCTTCTTCGAGGTGTCACTCGAACTCGAGCCCGACCGGCGCACGCTGTTGGTGGCCGTGCCCGAAGGCGCCGAGGAGGCGCTGGCCGCCTTCGTTGCGATGCTCTCTGGCTGACGGCCGCGCCGGCTGACGGCCGCGCTGGTTGACGGCTGCGCTGGTTGACGGCAGCGCTGGCTGAGCCGAGGCCCGCACGCCTGACGTCGGCAGGGCCGTGCGCGTTCAGACGACGAAGGGAGGGACGCCCTCCGTGTCGATGCCGAACTCGGCGATGGCCCCGGCGACCACGGACGGCTCGATGCGCCCACCCAGGGCGAGCTGCTGCAGCACGGCGACCACCAGGTTGGCGCTGTCGACCTCGAAGTAGGACCGCAGCGCGTCACGGGCGTCGGAACGCCCGAAGCCGTCGGTCCCGAGGGACAGGTAGGGGCGGTCGACGAAGCGCGCCACTTGATCGGGAACGCCGCGCATGTAGTCGGTGATGGCGACGACCGGATCGGGGCCGTCGCCCAGCGCGGTGGTGATGATGGCGGTGCGAGCGTCCGATTCCGGGTGGAGCCGGTTCCAGCGCTCCACCTCGAGAGCCTCGGTTCGCAGGTTCGTCCAGGAGGTCACCGCCCAGGTATCGGCCGCGACGCCGTAGCGCTCGGCCAGGATGCGCTGCGCGTCCATGGCCACCTGCCACATCGGACCGGAGAAGCAGAGCGACGCCCGTAACCCGTCCGCACGCTCGCCCTCGCCTGTTGGCTGGGGCGCCGGGGCGAAGCGGTAGATCCCCTCAATGATCCCCTTGCGCACGGCGACGCCATCGGCGCCCTTGGGCAGCGGCGGCATGACGTAGGTCTCGTTGTAGAGCGTGAGGTACCAGAAGCGGTCCCGGGGGCTCGCCCCGAGAATGTCGGTCACGGCCGCCTCCATGATCACCGCCACCTCGTAGGCGAAGGAGGCGTCGTAGACCAAGGCGGCCGGGTTGGTGGAGGCGAGCAATGGCGACTGCCCGTCATCGTGCTGCAGGCCCTCGCCCATGAGCGTGGTGCGGCCCGCCGTGCAGCCGGCGAGGATGCCACGCCCGCGCATGTCACCCAGCGCCCAGGCCAGGTCGCCCACGCGCTGGAAGCCGAACATGGAATAGAAGAGATAGACCGGGACCATCGGCTGGCCCCACGTGGCGTAGGCGGTGGACAGTGCAATGAAGCTGGCCAACGCGCCGGCCTCGGTGATGCCCTCCTCGAGCATCTGCCCCGAGGAACTCTCGGCGTAATTCAGTGGCAGGTCGGCGTCGACCGGAATGTAGTTCTGACCGTCGGGCGCGTAGATCTTGGTTTCTGCGATGAGCGGCTCGAGCCCGAAGGTGCGGGCCTCGTCGGAGACGATGGGCGCCACCAACGAGCCCACGCTGGGATCGCGCACCAGATTGCGCAGGAGGCGGGCGAACACCATGGTGGTCGACACCTGTTGCTTGCCCGATCCGGCCGCGAACTCCTCGAACACCTTTTCGTCGGGCCGGAGCGCCGGCGTGGGTCGGACCAGCCGCACCGGGAGCGGGCCGTCGAGGACACGGCCACGGGCGCGCAGGTACTCCATGGCATAGGAGCCCTGAGCGGGGCGGATGTAGGGCGGAGAGCCCTCGAGCACGTCGTCGGGGATGTCGTCGGTCAGGTACAGGCGGTCGCGCAAGGTCCGCACCTGGGCCTTGGTCATCTTCTTGATCTGGTGCGTGGCATTGCGCGCTTCGATCTCGGGACCGAGGGTCCATCCTTTGATGGTCTTCGCCAGGATGACGGTGGGGGCGCCCTTCTGCTCCGTGGCCAACTTGTAGGCGGCGTAGAGCTTTCGATAGTCGTGCCCGCCGCGAGGGAGTGAGACCAGTTCGTCGTCGCTCATGTCCTCCACCAGCTTGCGCAGGCGTGGATCGGGGCCGAAGAAGTGCTCGCGGATGTACGCCCCCGACTCGACCGCCAGCTTCTGGTACTCGCCATCGACTGTGGTGTTCATGCGGTCGAGCAGGACGCCGTCGACGTCCTTGGCCAGCAGCGCGTCCCACCGCGAGCCCCAGATGACCTTGATCACGTTCCAGCCGGCGCCGCGGAACACGGCCTCGAGCTCCTGAATGATCTTCCCGTTACCGCGCACGGGGCCGTCGAGCCGTTGCAGGTTGCAGTTGACCACGAAGATCAGGTTGTCGAGATGCTCCCGGCCGGCCACGCCGAGGGCGCCGATGGACTCGGGCTCGTCCATCTCCCCGTCGCCCACGAAGCACCAGACCCGGCTGCGGCTCGTATCGACGAGGCGGCGCAGGTTGAGGTAGCGGTTGATGTGGGCCTGATAGATGGCGGCGATGGGCCCGAGCCCCATCGACACCGTCGGGAACTCCCAGAATTTCGGGAAGCGAGCGCGGGTGGGGATAGCTGGGCAGACCGTCGCCCCCCACCTCGTGCCGGTAGTTGTCGAGCTCCGTCTCGGTGAGGCGGCCCTCGACGTAGGCGCGAGCGTAGATACCGGGTGACGCGTGGCCCTGGAAGAAGACCTGGTCGCCGAAGCCGCCGTCGGCCTTGCCGCGGAAGAAGTGGTTGAACCCCACCTCGTAGAGCGCCGCCGAACTGGCGTAGGTCGACAGGTGGCCGCCGATGCCCTCCGTGCGCGTGTTCGCGCGGGTGACCATGGCCGCGGCGTTCCAGCGGATGTAGGCACGGATGCGCCGTTCCTGGTACTCGTCCCCGGGAAACCAGGGCTCGGCGTCCGCCGGGATGGTGTTGACGTAGGGCGTGGAGACGGTGGCCGGGAAATCGACCTGCTTGGTGCGTGCCCGCTCCAAGAGTTTCATGAGGAGGTAGCGCGCCCGGGCCCGGCCGCGGGCGTCGACGATGGCATCGAAGGAATCGAGCCACTCTTCCGTTTCACCCGGATCGGTATCGGGGACTTGGTGGCTGATCCCGTCGAACAGCATTTCTCCACGGTACCGGGAGGCGGGGGACCACCAGGACCACCCGTCGCCGGTGTGCCACATTTGTGTGATGTCATCCGAGAGCGGCCCGATCGTCGTGTACACGGACGGTGCCTGCCGCGGCAACCCTGGACGCGGCGGGTGGGCCTGGGCCGTACCCGGTGGTGCCTACGCCAGCGGTGCCGACGGGCACACCACCAATCAGCGCATGGAGATCATGGCGGCGCTGGAGGCCCTGCGTTCGTTGACTCCCGACGCGCCCCACGGGGTGGAGGTCGTGAGCGATTCCACCTACGTCGTCAAGTGCTTCACGGACGGCTGGTGGCGGGGCTGGCAGCGTCGCAACTGGAAGAACTCGAAGAACCAGCCGGTGGCCAACCGCGACCTGTGGGAGCCGCTCCTGGCCCTGGCGCTCGATCCCGACGTCCCCGTCACGTTCCGTTGGGTCAAAGGCCACTCGGGCGATCGCTGGAACGACAGAGTCGACGAGTTGGCCACGCAAGCGGCCGATCTGGGGAGCGGAACGAGCGGCTGAGCGGCGACGTTGCCGGACTCAGGAGTGCGGACAGGCCGGTAGGCTGCAAGGGTCCGCGCAGGGCATGGAGAGGACTCTCGCCAGTGCGATCGGGTTGTTCCGGGGAGGCCGAGCGCGCCGGACGGACGTCGTGAGCACGCAGGGAGAGGAAAGACGATGGCAGGCGAGGACGAGTTCGACATCGTCGTGATCGGCGGTGGCCCCGGCGGCTACGCAACTGCGCTCTATGGCGCTGCGGCCGGCCTCTCCGTCGCCATCGTGGAGCGCGACAAAGTGGGCGGCACCTGCCTGCATCGCGGTTGCATCCCGGCCAAGGAATTCCTCGAGACGGCCTCTGTCTACCGGACGATCGAGGGCTCCAAGGAGTTCGGGATCGACAGCTCAGGTGTCTCTCTCGACTTCTCGGTGAGCCAGGATCGCAAGAACGCGGTCGTGGGCAAGCTGCACAAGGGCCTGGCCGGGCTGCTCAAGGGCCGCAAGGTCACCACGTTGTCGGGTACGGGCACACTCAAAGCGGACCACCGCGTCGAGGTCGTCGACGGGGAGGATGCCGGCCGTCTCATTGTCGGCCGGAACGTCGTCCTGGCGGCCGGATCGGTGCCGTTCCTGCTCCCCGGCTTCCAGGTCGACGGCCGCCTCATCATGACCTCCGACGAGTTCCTCGACCTCAAGGAGCTCCCGGCGACTGCGGTGATCATCGGCGGTGGCGTCGTCGGATGCGAGTTCGCCTCGCTTCTGGCCGACCTCGGCTCCAAGGTGACGATTCTGGAGGCGCTCGACACGATCCTCCCGGGTTGCGACGACGACATCACCCGGCTGCTCGTTCGCTCCTTCAAGAAGCGGGGAATCGACATCGTCACGGGTGTCAAGGTCGAGGGTCACACGCCCTCGCAAGACGGGACGATGACCACGGTGAAGGCGGGGGACCAAACGTTCGACGCGGAAGCGGTCGTCGTGTCGGTGGGACGGCGTCCCCGCACAGAAGACTTGGTGGCCGACGGGCTGGGAGTCGAGATGGACCGGCGCGGCTTCGTGGCGACCGACGAGTTCCAGCGCACCGGCGTCGACGGCGTGTTCGCCGTGGGTGACATCGTGGCCGGCAGCCCGCAACTGGCGCACGTGGGGTTCGCCGAGGCCATTGTGGCCGTGAAGACCATGCTGGGTGAGCCGGTGGTGCCGGTCGACAACGGAAAGGTGCCGTGGGCCATCTACTGCCGCCCCGAGGTGGCCTTCTGTGGACTGACCGAGGCCCAGGCCAAGGAGGCGGGCATCCCGGTGGTGACCAAGAAGGACCCCTATGGCGGCAACAGCCGGGCGCAGATCATCGGCGACACCGAAGGCGTCGTGAAGATCATCGCCGAGCAGCAGCCTGACGGAACGGCCGGACGCATCCTGGGCGTGCACCTCTGTGGACCCTGGGTGACCGAGCAGCTGGGGGCGGGGTACCTGGCCGTGAACTGGGAGGCGCTGCCCGAGGAGGTCGCGCACTTCATTCAGCCGCACCCCTCACTGTCCGAGACATTCGGTGAGACCATGCTCGCGTTGAGCGGAAGGGGACTGCACGTTGGCTGACGTGATGATGCCGCAACTCGGCGAGACGGTGACCGAAGGCACGATCACCCGCTGGATGAAGGCTGTCGGTGACGCCGTGGAACGGGACGAGCCGCTGTTCGAGGTCTCGACCGACAAGGTCGACTCCGAGGTGCCCTCACCGGCGGCGGGCGTCCTCAGCGAGATCCTCGTTCCCGAAGGCGAGACGGTCGAGGTCGGCGTGAAGCTGGCCGTGATCGGGGACGGCACCGGGTCCGCTTCGTCAGCTTCGTCAGCCGACGTGGCGGCCGAGCCGGCAGCACCAGCACCAGCACCAGCACCGCCAGAAGCCGCACCACCGCCACCGCCACCGCCACCGCTACCGCCACCGCCACCGCCACCGCCGACTCCGGCTCCGGCTCCGGCACAGGCGTCCCCGGCGCCAGCGCCGTCCGCCGAGAGCAACGGGGACGGTACCGGGCCCTCCTTGTTGTCGCCCATGGTGCGCAAGCTGTTGGCCGAGAACGACATCAGCGAGAACGAGGTGACGGGCACCGGGTCCGGTGGCCGCATCACCCGGGACGACGCACAGCGTGTGGTCGAGGCGCGCCGTACCACCGCGCCGCAACCTGCTCCTCCCGCTCCGCCGGCGCCCCCGGCGGTCCAGGCTCCGCCCGCAGCACCTTTGGCGCGGACGCCGCAGGCACCCTCGGTCTCGATGGCCTCATTTCGCGCCGCCGGCGACCAGATCGTGCCCTTCTCGAACATGCGGCGCCGGACTGCCGAGCACATGGTGCGGTCAAAGGCGACATCACCGCATGCCTTCATCGCCAACGAGGTCGACTTCGAGAGCGTCGAGCGTGTGCGCAAGGCATGGGGTGAGCGCTTCAAGGCCGAGGAGGGATTCGCGCTGACGTACCTTCCCTTCGTGGCCCGAGCCGCCGTGGAGGCGCTGCGCGACTTCCCCCTGCTCAACGCATCGGTCGTCGACGATTCGCTGCTGGTCCACGCCGAGGTGAACCTCGGGATTGCGGTCGACCTGTCCCACCAGGGCCTGATCGTGCCGGTCATCCATCGCGCCGAAGAGGTCACACTGCGCGGCGTGGCCCGCCGCATCCGCGACCTTGCGGAGCGGGCGCGGGGTCGCCAGCTCAACGCGGACGATATCGCCGGTGGGACGTTCTCCATCACGAACGACGGACCGTTCGGCACCTACTTCACGGTGCCCATCATCAATCAGCCGCAGGTGGCGATCCTGGCCACGGACGGCATCGCGCGCCGGCCGGTGGTCGTGACCCAGCCCGACGGCTCCGAGTCGATCGCCATCCACTCGACCGGCATCCTCGGTGTCAGCTGGGATCACCGTGCCGTCGATGGGGCATACGTCTCGCTGTTCCTGGCCAAGGTCGCAGATCTGCTGGGAAGCCGCGACTGGGCCGCGGAGCTGTAAGGCCGCGCCGGTGCTGCGCGTCCGCTCACTCGGGACGGTTCCCTACCACGAGGCGTACGTGTTGCAACACGCCCTCGCCACCGAGGCCGCCGACGATTACGTGCTTGTCCTCCAACATCCGCACACGTACACGTTGGGGGCGCACGCGGACGAGCGCCACGTGCTGGTCGACCCCGCGACCGTCGGCGCCGTGCTCGAGCGGACCGACCGCGGGGGTGACGTCACGTATCACGGGCCGGGCCAGTTGGTGGCGTATCCCATCGTCACGGTGCCGGACGACCCGACTTCGGGGCCGGCGCATGTCCACCGCCTGGAGGAGATCGTCATTGCCACGTTGGCCGACCTCGGTCTGCACGGGGCGACGAGCGATGCCGCATTTCCCGGCGTCTGGCTCGACGCCGGTACCCCACGCGCCCGGAAGATCGCGGCCATTGGCGTGCGTACCGTGCGGGCCGGCCCTGCGCGCCGGCGCACTCTCCACGGCGTCGCCCTCAATGTGACATCGGATCTGGCCATGTTCGGCCACATCGTGCCGTGCGGCATCGAGGATCGTGGCGTCACGTCTCTGCGTGCCGAGGGCATTGACGTGCCATTTACCGCGGTGATCGACGCTTTCGTGGCCCGAGCTATCGCGGCGTTTGGCCCGGGAATCGTCGAGCGCGCCGACGTGATGGAGGGTCCCGCAAACATGCGCGCTGCGTCTTCGGCGGGGGAGCGCCCGCTGCTGCGTCGCCTTCGCCAAGCAGGGGTGTCGCCCGAAATGGGGCTCGAGATCGGGCAGCGCAAGCCCGACTTCTTGCGGGTGCCCGTGCGTATCGGCAAGGGCTATCGCCAACTCGGCTCCACCATCCACGACCTCGGGCTCGTCACCGTGTGTGAGGAGGCGGGCTGTCCGAACATCTACGAGTGCTGGGCCGATGGCACGGCCACCTTCATGATCAACGGTGAGCGCTGCACCCGGGCGTGCGGCTTCTGTCAGGTGGACACCCGCCATCCTCTCCCGTTGTCGCCCGATGAGCCCGATCGGGTAGCCGAGGCGGTGGAGCGCATGCGACTGGGACATGCCGTCGTCACCTGCGTCGCCCGCGACGATCTCTCTGACGGTGGCGCCGGCGCCATGGCCGAGACCATCAGGGCGATCCGAGCCCGTTCGCCCGAGACGACGGTCGAGGTCCTGATTTCGGATTGCCGGGGCGACGCGGCTGCACTGGACGCGATCTTCGCGGCTCGCCCCGACGTCTTGAACCACAACGTCGAGACAGTGGCCCGGCTGCAGCGGGCCGTGCGGCCCTCCGCCGGGTACGCGCGCAGCCTGGCCGTGCTCGCCCGTGCGGGACAAGCGGGTCTCGTGACCAAGTCTGGTCTGATGGTCGGACTCGGCGAACGAGAGGACGAGGTCGTCGCCACCATGGCCGATCTGCACGGCGTCGGCGTCTCCATCGTGACGATCGGGCAGTACCTGCGGCCCAGCCGGAATCACCTCCCGGTTTCCCGCTATTGGACGCCCGAGGAGTTCGACCGCTTGCGTGAGGCCGGGTCCGCGGTCGGCGTCGCCCACGTGGAAGCGTCACCCCTCACGAGGTCGAGCTACCACGCACGCGAGGCCGCCCTGGCCGCTGGTCGGGGCGCCTGAGCGAGCAGTCTCGTCGCCGGACCGAGGAAGGGTCCGATGGTCCACAACCGCCGTTGATCCTCCGTTGATCGCTTAAGGGCACTTTGACTCGGGCCGAAAGTCATATGTGCCCTTCTCCGAGCACCTGTCCCGTCCGATCGCCGTCCACCCCTCCTGGAAGGCCCGCCGCTCCGTGTGGATGGGCGGGCTGGCGTCGATCGCCGTGTTCACTCTGGGCAGCGTCTACGCAGTGCCGGCCGCGGTCTCCTCGCCGGACTACCAACTCCCTCAGCCCGGTGGCGCGGCAACTGGCGCGAGTGGCCCCGGTCGCACAGGAGCCGACCACGACGACCACCAGCACACCGACCACGACGACCACCAGCACACCGACGACGACGCCTGCAGTCCTGGCCGCGACGCCGGTCCCGCCCCCGGCAGCACCACCCGCTGCTCCGGTTCCGCCACCCGCTCCCGTTCCCGCGCCTCTCCCGGCCTATGGTCACGCCACGGTGTCGGGCTGTTCTGCTGCGCTGACGTATCTCCAGTCATACGCGGCTCCGGGCTTCGCCTTGGACTGCCCTGGCTATGCCGAAGGCCACGAGGCCATGACGTGCGTGCACGGCACGGCCCAGTACCCAGATGCCTGTCTGAACGGACCGACGATCGCCATCTCCGATGCGTGCCCGCAGGCCTACATGAACGAGTCGGCCAACTCCTGGTACCTCACAGGCCAACTCTCGACGGAGCAGCAGAAGTTCGGTGTGTCCTACGCCTCCATCGACCCTTTCGGGGCTTGCCCATAGGCAAACCGCTACGCTCGCCGGAGACCCGATGCCTGGGCTGCATTGCCTCGTCAGCCTGAGGACGCCCGGAGAGAAAGCTGAGCTATACGTCTATGGCGAATGTCTCGCAGAGTCCCGAGGCCGTGGCGGGACCGCCCGTGGCGCAGCCCGTGCTGACTCCGCTCACGGCGAGCGCCGTGATCCTCGTCCTGACCATCGACGACGGCGGGGAGCCCGTGACCTACGACCTGCTGGCAGATCTGTCCGGACTGGGCCGCACGGTGTCCTTCCGTTCTCCGGAAGGCGGGTTGGCCGTTGTGGCCGGTGTGGGCTCGGCCGCCTGGGATCGCCTGTTCTCCGGTCCGCGGCCCGCCGAGTTGCACCCGTTCCAGACCCTCGCGGGCGAACGGCACCGGGCGGCGTCAACCCCGGGCGATCTCTTGTTTCACATCCGATCGGCCACGATGGACCTTTGCTGGGAACTGGCGTCGCTGGTGGTCGGACGACTCGCGGGAGCGGCCACCGTGGTGGACGAGATTCACGGTTTCAAGTACTTCGACGAGCGGGATCTGTTGGGGTTCGTCGACGGGACGGAGAACCCGACCGGGCGGGCGGCCGAAGTCGCCGTCACCATCGGGGGGGAGGATCCGGCATTCGCGGGCGGGAGCTACGTCATTGTGCAGAAATACCTGCACGACATGGCCGCCTGGGAAGCGCTGACCGTCGAGGAGCAGGAGCGGGTCATTGGACGGGCGAAGCTCTCGAACGTGGAGATGGATGATGACGTCAAGCCTTCCAACTCGCACGTTGCCCTGAACACAATCGTCGAGCCCGACGGCACACAACGTCAGATCCTGCGCGAGAACATGCCCTTCGGGTCATTGGGATCAGGCGAATTTGGCACCCTTTTCATCGGTTACTCCGCCACTCCCTCGGTCACCGAGTTGATGCTCCAGCGCATGTTTCTCGGCGATCCCCCCGGCAATTACGACCGGATCCTCGATTTCTCCACCGCGGTGACCGGCTCACTGTTCTTCGTGCCGACGGGGGACTTTCTGGACGATCCTCCGCCGCTGGCGGACGACGAGCACGACCCGCCCTCGGCTCTGTCGGATCAGGAAGCGCCAGCCCCGAATGAGCTGGTCGCCGGAACCGATGGGTCGCTTGGCATCGGCCGGCTCGCAGACACTCCCACCTAGGGCCCCGGACCAATCTCCGGCCCGTGCGGTCGGGACGTTGGTGTCACGCCCACGGTCGGGAGTAGCTGGTTCACGATCGCCTGATGGCCTCGGCCCGGTCGCTTCGCCATAATGCTCCCGAGAGACGGCCGGAGGTGACGTGTACCTGGACCTGACACAAGAACAGAGGAGTCTGCAGACTGAGCTCCGCCGGTACTTCGAAGACCTGGTCGGCACCGTCGAAGGTTCGCCCTCGGACGAACCGTCCTACATCCGCTACGTCCGCCAGATGGGGCGGGACGGCTGGTTGGGGCTCGGTTGGCCCTTGGAGTACGGCGGCCAAGCCCGGGGGCCGATCGACCAGATGATCTTCGTCGAGGAGTCCCACTGGGCAGGCGTGCCTCTGCCACTTCTCACCTTGAACAGCGTGGGTCCGACTCTCATGGCCCTCGGCACGGAAGAACAAAAGACGAGGCTCTTGCCCGGGATCCTCAAGGGGGAGGTCCATTTCTCGATCGGCTACACCGAGCCGTCGGCCGGCACCGACTTGGCCTCGCTCAAGACGCGGGCCGTTCGTGACGGCGACGAATATGTGATCAACGGTCAGAAGATCTTCACCAGCGCCATCCAGTACGCCGACTATGTCTGGCTGGCCGCCCGTACGGACCCCGAAGCCCCCAAACACAAGGGTCTCTCCGTGTTCATCGTTCCGGTGGATGCACCCGGATTTCATTGGACCCCGTTGCCCACCATTGCAGGGGACATCACGAGCACGACGTTCTACGAGGACGTCCGCGTTCCGGTCGAGAATCTCGTGGGCGCGGAGAACCAGGGTTGGAAGCTCATCACCAACCAGTTGAATCACGAGCGAGTGGCGATCTGCCCGGCGTCGGGGCTGTTGCGGAGTCTGACGGAGGTCCGTCGGTGGGCGCAGAGTCACCGACTCAGGGACGGACGCACGGCAATGGATCAGGAGTGGGTCCAGATCCTCCTCGCCAAGGCGCACGCCAAGGCTGATGTCCTCAAGCTGTTCAACTGGAAAGTGGCATCGGCCTCCGGCAACGGACTGAACCCGGCCGACGCCTCAGCCACGAAGGTCTACGGGACCGAGCTCGCTCTTGAGGTCTATCGACTCCTCCTCGAGGTGGTCGGTCAGGCGGGGTACCTGGCTCAGGGATCGCCGGGGGCAGTCTTGCGAGGACGCCTTGAGAACCAAGCCCGGAGCCAGACCATCTTCACCTTCGGCGGCGGGACGAATGAGGTCCAACGCGACATCATTGCCATGATCGGGTTGGGGATGCCCCGCGCCCGCGCTGACGAGGTTTCGGTGCCGCAGCGGGATCGATCCGCCATGGAACAACTGAATGCGGTTCGGGTACATTCACACCTATGGTGCGAGACATCGTCGACCCTCGACGAACCGAACCGAGCATGCACGACCTCCCCGAGAGGGAGATGCTCGAGGCGTGGCTGGAGTTCCATCGTACGACGCTGGTGTTCAAGGTCGAAGGTGTCGACGATCATGCACGGAGACAACGCCCGGTGGCCAGCTCGAATCTTTCCTTGCATGGGCTCGTCCGGCACATGGGTGAGGTCGAGCGCGCGTGGTTCAGACGGGTCTTGCAGCGAGAACCCGACGCTCCTTACATTTGGTACGACCCCAACATCGAGGACAGCGACTTCCTCGGCCTCGACAAGGCCGACTGGGCCGCGGACTTTGCCGCGTGGCAGACGGAGTGCGAGGAAAGCCGAATCGCCGCCGCCTCCCGCTCCCTCGACGACACGGGCGTGACCCGACGCGGGGATCCCTGCTCACTCCGATGGATCTACGTCCACATGATTGAGGAGTACGCCCGGCACAACGGCCATGCGGACCTCATTCGCGAGCTCGTCGACGGAGCCGTCGGCTGCTGACTGAGGCGCTCCGGACCGTGGAAGCCCGAGCCCGCGCCAGGGAGGGATGGCGGGGGACCTGATGAGGCTCGGTGACCGAAGATCAGCTGCGACCCATTTGCCCCGACGGTACGCTTAGGAGCGTGTTCGAACGCTTTACCGAGCGGGCACGGAGGGTCCTGACGTTCGCTCAGGAAGAAGCTCGCCTGCTGAATCACTCCTTTATCGGCACCGAGCACATCCTCCTCGGATTGATCCGCGAGAGCGATGGCATGGGGGCGGAGGCACTGCGCACGCTCGGGGTTTCATTCGAGGTCGTGCGTGCGAAGGTCGTGGAGATGGTGGGGACGTCGGGCAGCGCCCCGAGCGGTTCCCCTCCGTTCACGCCGCGGGCCAAGAAGGTCCTCGAGCTCTCGCTCCGCGAGGCGCTCCAACTCAACCACAGTTACATCGGGACCGAGCACATACTCCTGGGCCTCGTCCGGGAAGGAGATGGCGTCGCGGCCAGGGTGCTCGTCGATGTCGGCGTGGGTCTCCCGCGGGTACGGCAAGCAGTCGATGACCTCATGAAGGACGGGTCACGGACGCAGAGCGCCTCGCCCATGGAAGGGAGACAGGACGCGATGGGACCGGCCGCGCCGCGGACGGATCCGTCTTGCCCGCGCTGCGGCGCGATGGTCAGTGCGGCTGCACGATTTCGCACCCTGTCCGTATCGTCTGACGATGAGGACCTTGATCCGATGCCCCTCGCCGTCGTCTACTGCGTGGGATGCGGGACCACATTGCAGATGTTCAGGGTCGATGGCCCGGCCTAGACGAGCCGGAGCGGGTGGGTGAGTGCGAACGGGGTCGCGGTATTTCGGCTACGCCGTCGATTGGCACTTTCTGCCGGTACTACTGCCCTTCCTCCTGAGGCCGTCGCGTGACGGTGTCACTCTTACAGGCGACGAGTCGTCGTTCGTGGCAACCTTCGGCCTGGTCAAGGTCACCACGCCGCGGTCGAACATTTCCGGCGCGCACATCACCCGGAACTACCGCTGGTGGACGGCGTACGGGGTGCGGTCGTCCTTCGCAGACGATGGTCTGACCTTCGGGACGAACCACAAGGCCGGCCTGTGTATCCACTTCACAGAGAGAGTGCGATCTCCCCTACGGCGAAGCGGTCATTCAGCGCTCACCGTGACCGTCACCGATCTGGAAGGACTCCGGGCGGCGTTGGACCGAGGAGACGCGGGATCGGATCTGCGCTGAGCCGCAGCGACGACGATCAACACGAAGAACGGTCACCCTGGTGGTGCGAAGAACTCCAGCGCGATGTTGTCGGGATCGCGAAACGACAGCCCCGACCCGTAGGGGGCGTCAACCACGCCGCCGTTCTCGATGCCGAGCTCATTGAGCTTCGACTCCCACTGTTCGAGCTCAGCGCGATTGGTACAGGCAAACGCCACGTGGTCCAACCCCAGGCGCCGTTCGTCGAAGGGATCGGAGCCGTGCGGATCGGGGAACTGGTGGATGCCGACCAGTGTCTGGCCGCCGAGCAGCCAGACCACATGATGAAACGGTCCCGTGTCCTCGTCGATCACCGGCGAAGTCCCGAACAGGTTCTCGTACCATGGCCGGCTTCGATCAAGGTCGCTGACCGTGAGCGCCACATGGGTCACGCCAGGGAATTCGGGCACGCTGTCCTCCTTGCACGGGTGGGCGGTCACAATAGTCCCTCGCCGTCCACGGATTCTCCGGGCCGGATGGGGCGATGAGGCTCAGCCATGACACAGTTTCGCCAAACCAAGAGAGACGCGGAGAGCTCTCCCGGGACAGTATTCGTACGTGGACGAAGTGGATCATGGAGGCGACCGATGAAGATCGACGGACCGGTTGCGCTTGTGACGGGCGCCGACCGGGAGCTGGGCCGGGCTTACGCCCGCGAGCTCGTGTCTCCGGCCATCCCAGAGTCCTGGGACAGCATCACATCGTGAACGCCGAAGTGCGACGGGAGGCGGAGACAGTTCCGATGCCCCGAGGAGGGCCCGTTGGCTGATGCGCCGGCCGCGGCGGAAGCAGGGCGTCAGCTGGCCGCAATCGGGGCACTGCACGACCGGTTCGAACGCCAGGGAATCGAGTACTGGTTGTTCGGCGGTTGGGCTGTCGACTTCCACGTGGGCCGCGTGACCAGGCCACATGCCGACGTCGATGTCGCGGTCTGGCAGCGGAACTTCGAGGATGTGGACCGACTCCTCCGGGGCGCAGGTTGGGTACACCGGCCACAACCGGGCGAGGACGGGTATACCGAATACGTCAACGGAGCGATGCACCTGGACCTGGCCTTTCTGGCTCGAGACTCCGATGGGCTCGTCTACACGCCTCTCCAAGAAGGTCGCGGCGACTGGAGTCGGAATGCATTCGGCCAGGACCTGATTGAGCTCGAGGGAGTACGGGCCCGCGTGGTCAGTCGTGCATCGTTGCTGGCAGACAAGTCCGAAGACCGCAATGATCCCTCGTCGGCCATGAAGGATCGCGCCGACATGGATTCTCTCTGCACCTCGCAGGATGAAACCTAGCGACGCAACGGCGCAACGACGCAACTCAGGGCGAAGCGACCTCCGCCGGCGGGCCGTAACGGGTAGCCAGCGCCGCCGCGGTCTGAGGATTACGGCCCCGACGCAGGGTCGAAGAACCAAAATCCCAGTACGTCGCTTCGAGCACGTTGTGGGTCGCGATCCATTTCGTCATGAGGCCGACCCAGGTCGCATCGTCACCGCCGCACACCTGGCCCGACGCCGAAATCGGCCGGCCGCTTCTGCTGCAGGTTCCCCATCCGAGGCCCCACTCGGGGAGCACGACGGCCTTGTGGTGCGCGGCGGCGAACTTGGTCAGCCAGTTCAGTCCGTCGCGCTGGGTCAGCATGTAGCGGAACTCGGCCCTGGCCCCGGGATACTGGTTCTGCTCCAGGTCGTAGACGTCGAGGCCGACGTCGTCCACGTACTTGTTCCCCGGGTAGTACTGAGAGAGGGTGCCCACGCCCAGATCACCGCGGGTGGGGTTCCACTCGAAGGTGAAGTGCGACCCGGGGACCGAGCGCATGGTGGTGACGATGTCGTCGAAGTATCGGACGTAGGCGGACGCACATCCCTGCGCGGCCCAGGGAAACCAGTTGCCATTGAACTCCCACCCGAAGCGGATCACCGAAATCGGGAAGCCGGCCCGGATGATGTTCGCGGCGACGGTCCGAAAATAGTGGTCGAACTTGCCCTTGGCCCCCTGCGTGAGCCCGTAACAGCTGCCGCCGGACTGATCGGGGTCGGTATTCGGGGAATACGTGTCGGGGAGCATGTTGACGCCCCAGATCATGGTGTAGCCCTGGCCCTTCCAGTGCCTGTACGGCCAGCGACCTTGGGTGATGGTGCGCCAGGTCGTCCCGTCGAGGAAGTCCATGGCGTAGTGGGGTTGGGTGCCGACTGTGGTCGTGAAGGCCGGCACCGCCGGCGGATAGGCCGCTCCTGCGTAGACGCCGAGCTGGGTCTGCCCGATCGCGCCCGCCGACGTCGGACTCAGCACGACCACGATGCAGAGGCCAATCAGAGCGACCACGGCAAGACACCTGATCGACCCTCCCCGCCTCCGTTGCCCGCGCATGACAGACACACCATTGCAAACGGCGCTGCCTGGCGTGGGTCGGGCGGGGCGGGCTGCCCGTCGCCAGGAAGCAGCGGGGCTGGCCAGGTCGGTACGGCAAGGCGACCGCCCTCCGCGGCGGGCCTGGTACGGCGAGGCGCGGACACAGGGACCGGCGGGCCGCGTAGCGTTGGTGTCCATGGCGCGTTCCCGGTTGACGGTCATCGCCCTGGTGACCCTGTTCGCCACGGCGCTTCTCGGTCTCGCCGCCTCCCGTGGCTTCGCTGCCTTCCGCGTCGAGCGCCACGTCATTCACCTGCTCGGCCACCCGAACGCGTATCGCTGGGGCGAACTGGCGAACTTCCTCGCCGCGCCGGTCATCGCTGCCGTCCTGGTGGTCTGCCTGGTGTACGGCGCTTTTCGGCGCGTTCTCCTCCGGGTGGCGGTGCTGGCCGTGTGTGCAGCCGTGGCCTTCCTCATCGGCGAGGAGATCATCAAGCCCGTGGTCCAGCAGAGGTTGCAGGGTGAGCTGAGCTTTCCATCCGGGAGCGTGACGGCCGTCTGCGCCACTGCGCTGGCCATGTGGCTCGCCCTGTATCCGGTTCTCGGAAAATTGCTGCGCGCGGTCACCTTCGCCCTGGGTGCCTCCTGGACCCTTCTGATGTCGCTGGCGGTCGTCGCCGCGTTCTGGCACACGCCGCTCGACTGTGTCGGGTCCGTTCTCTTGTCCGTCGGCATCGTCACGGCCGGGGCTGCCATCGTGGCACCGAGGGCGACCCGAGGACCTCCCGTGCCTCCCGAGCCAGCTCGGGTCATGGGAAGGGTCTGACCAGTTCCGGGTCGGAGATAGCCTCTCGTCCGCAGCTGCCCGACGAACACGAGCCCGACGAGGTGGAGCGGCCCATGAACCCTGGCGGAGGCCCGTCGACGAACGAGATCCTCGAGCTGCTCGGCAGCCGGCCCGGATGGCGCCTCGAACCGAGCTCCACACCCGGCGCCACGCCGGCGTGGTGCTTCGTCTTCAACGGCAAGATCGAGTTCTCTGTCACGGCCGACCGTGGGTCAGTGCGCCTCTACGTGATGGAGACTGACCAGGAAATCGTCTTCGACGACGGGGAGGGCCTCATGGCATGGCTGCGCGCCAATCGGGCGGAAGCAGCTCAAACTGCGACGCCGCCCGCACAGCGAAAATCCCGCTTCCGTCGACTCACCGAGTGGAGCTGAAGCGCTTGGCTCAGGGCGCCACCAGCTCGATGGCGATGCCGTCGGGATCGCGGAGCTGCAGCGAGGGGTGGCCGCCTTCGAGCACCACGCCGTCGTGGTCGATGCCGACCTCGGTCAGGTGCGCGGCCCAAGCCTCGAGCAATGCGGCGTCGGGGACGGCCAATGCCAGATGGTCCAGCCTGTCGGCGGCCACCTCGCCGCCTGGTTCCGGCGCCGAGGTCAACACCACGACGAACCGTCCGCCTCGGTGCTGAAGGGCGACGTAGCCGATATCGGGATCATCGGCGAACGGAACAAGGCCCAGAACGGCGCCGTACCACCTCGCACTGGCTCCCACGTCGGAGACCAGCAACTGGAAGTGTGAGAGCCCCGTGATGGGTGCGCTCTGTCCGGAGTCCTTGACCGAAGTCACCTGAAGGATCCTACCGAGGCGACTCCGTCGTCGTCGGTGTAAACCGGTGATCCTCGTCCTTGCCTCGGGCGCTTCACGAGATGCCATCTCGTCGCCCTCTGAGAGGGATGAAGCCGAGGCGTACAGATCCCTCGTCAGCTCCAAGCTGCCATGATCTGGCCGTGCAGCCGCGGTGCCGCCCAGTCGATGCGTCCGCGCTGGTGGTGGCCCCCCTCCATCCCTCTCTGACCGGATCTCGCCCCTGATGGCAGGCATCACGTCACGTGGCGGCTCGGACGCAACCCGTGCCCACGTTCGTTTCGCCTCGCGCTCCCCTCTCGCGATCGAGTCGAGAGCGACACGGCGCAGGAGACGAACGCGTGAGCGGCGTCGACACGCCCGTCGGCGATGGGTCACTCTGCTCGTCCCGCCCTTCGCAGGGTTTGTCTTTGCCGAGGCAATCCTCTTCGTGTCGGCGATCCAAACCGGGACGACGGGCGGATTCCTGTCGCCCCCCCATTGGGCTCGCTTCGACACCGGTATCTACTTGGCGATCGCGCGTCACGGCCTGCAGCTCACCCAATGCTCGGGACCCTTCTACCCGCCCCACAGCGCGTGTGGAACTGTCGGCTTTGCGCCGCTGTATTCCGGCTTGATCGCGCTGTTGGGCAATTTCGGGGTTTCGCTGCCGGCCGCCGGCATGGTGCTCACCATCGTGTTTGCTTACCTGACCCTGCAGGTGCTGTGGATCCTCATCGGGCCCGCATGGTCGTTTTCGCCACTGTGCTGCCTTGCCCTGGCGGCGTGCTTCCCGGGCATGATCTACTCCTACGCGCTGTTCCCCATCTCGTTGCTGACGTTCCTCTCCGTCGTCTGCATCCTGTGCTTCGTGCGGCGCCGCTACTGGTTGGCGGGCCTCGTTGGCGCCTTGTGCTCGGTGGCGTTTGCCATCGGGCCCCTGATCGGTGTCGTCCTGTTCCTCGCGGCGCTGGTCGTCGACCGTGGCCCTGGTTTCTGGCGGGTGGTGGTCCGGACCGCTGGCGTCACCTTTGCCGGGTTCGCTGTCTGGCTTCTCGTCAATCAATGGTGGGTGGGGGACTGGCGTGCCTACTTCAGGGGTCAGGCGAAGTATGGCAACGGCCTCCACAACCCGATCTCGACGTTCATCACGGCGTTCACCGGCGGCCCCGTCGCGGCGTACCCGGGCGAGAACCCGAATACCGGCTACGACTATCTGATTCCCAAGGCACAGTCGGCGTTCATCGCCGCCTTGGTCATCGGCCTGGTGATCTGGACGTTACGACACCGGCCGGTCAGCCGTACCGACTGTGTGTTGCTCAGCTATACGGTCGTGTTCTGGCTGCTGCCTCTGGTCGACGGAGCCAGCCTGAGTCGTTACCGGATAGAGGCTTTGCTCGTCCCCAGCGCGGCCCTGTGCACACGGCTGCCCCGCGTCGTGCAGGTCGTCCTGGTGGGGATATCGGTCGTCCTCTCCGTCGGGCTGGCGAACCTGTTCACGAGGTATCAGCTCACCTGACCCCAGCGAGCCCGCCTTTGCCCCGCCAGGAGTGGCACTAGTCTCCGCCGCCGTGCCATCCGCAGAGGGAACCGTCCGGTCATGACCGTGGTGCTGATTCACGGCGGCGGTGCCACGGGCGCGTTCTGGGACCGCCTTGTACCCCTCCTCCACCACGAGCCGCTGGTCGTCGATCTGCCGGGTCGGCGCGCCCGGCCGGCGGACCTCGCCACGCTGACCGTCGAACGCGAAGTGGCGTCGGTAGTCGCCGACGTCGAAGCGGGCGCCGCGCCGGAAGAACCGGTCACGCTGGTCGCGCACTCGTCCGGCGGCCTGGTCGTGCCGGGCGCCGTCGCCGCCCTCGGAGGCCGCGTTGCAGCGATCGTCCTCAACGCCGCGCTGGTGCCCGCGGAGGGCGAGTGCGGCATCGAATGCATGCAAGAGCGTCATCGTGACGGCTTGCGCCTGGCGGTGGCCGCCGCCAAGAACGAGGGTCGGTCGATCACCCTGCCCGCCCCCTCCGACCCCGAGTCGCTCCGGCGGTCCTATGGCGGCGACCCGCTCGATGACACCACTCTGGCTTTCGTGACCGATCCGACGCGTTCGGTCGAGGACACGGTGCACCACTACTTTCAGCCCGTGCACTGGTCCGCCGTGGCCGGCGTGCCCATCATCTACGTACTGAACGAGAGGGATCGCCCGATCCGACCCGAGATGCAGGAGGTCATGGCGCAGCGCCTCCCTCCTCCCGTCGAGGTCGTCCGTATCGATTCGGGCCACCTGCTCCCGGTGACGTCACCGGCGCTGTTCGCGGCGATCGTCAACCGGGCCGCTGCCTGACCGCTCGCCGCCGGAGGAGGGCGGGCGTGGCGACGGCCAGCGACAGGACGGCGACGACGAGTAGGGCCAGAAAGATGGTGCCGCCCGAGACGCTCTTGGTGGAACGGGCGGCGGGAGCCGCCGGGTTCGTCCCCGTGCCGCCCGGCGCCTGCACCATGGCGGTGTACTGGGCCCCGGCCACGCGCTCGGCGCGGGCGGGGGAGATGGGGCGGGCGTTGCCCGAGGCCGCCGAGAAGAACGAGAGCAGGTCGACATACACACCGGCGCGCATGGCCACGGCCTCGCCGATACCGTCGTGGTTGGTCGCTCCGAAGTAGGTGACCCGACGGGCGCCCGGGATGGACGCCATCGCATCGGAGCTCACGATCTCGCCCGATTGCAGCAAGTGCTGGGCTGCCTGCAGGAACACCCGCGCTCGCCTCTCGTCCGGAAAGCGGACCAGGAGATCCTGCACCTCGTTGCGCGCGCCGTCGGCCTGCCATACCCGTTCGTAGGTGGCGCTGGACTTGGCCAGCGTGGACAGGGCCCCGGCGGCGGACGGGTCCGGGGCCGTGAAGCCGAACGGCGCCGAGTCGACCGTCCCTTGCGAGATCACGCTGTACCCCGCGTCGAGGTCGGGGATCACCACGGTGGCGAGCGAGGTCCTCGACGCCGGCGGTTCGGCGCCTCCCGCGGGGGCGCTGATGCCGATGACCGCGACACACAACACAGCGCATCCCGCCAGGGCGGCCGCCCCGCTGGACCGGGCCCGACGTCGGGCCCGCGTCACCCTCACGCCACGAAGTACTTGGCCTCTGGGTGGTGGCAGATGATGGCGTCCGTCGTCTGCTCGGGGTTGAGTTGGAATCCCTCGCTGACCGTGACGCCGATGCGGTCGCCGCCCAGCAGTTCCACGACTTTCGCGTTGTCGGTCAGGTCGGGACAGGCCGGGTAGCCCCAGGAGTAGCGCCCGCCCCGGTATTGCTGGCGGAACAGACCCGTCAGGGTCGGGCCGTCCTCGTCGGCGAACCCGAGCTCCTCGCGTATCCGGCGGTGCCAGTACTCGGCGGTCGCCTCGGCCATCTCGACGCTGAGGCCGTGCAGGAAGAGGTACTGCTGGTACTCGTTCTCGGCGAAGAGGCGCGCCGCGTCCTCCGACGCCCGGGCGCCGATGGTGCACAGCATGAAGCTGGCGAAGTCCTCGTCGCCCGAATCGGTCGGGCGGAAGAAGTCCGAGATGCAGAGCCACGGTTCCTTGCGCTGGCGCGGGAAGGTGAAGCGCATCCACTCCGAGGACCGCGACTCGTCCTTCCAGACGACGAGGTCGTTGCCCTCGGCGTTGGCGGCGAAGTGGCCGTAGGCCACGGACGGCACCAGCAGGTCGGCCTCCTTGGCCTTGCCCAGCTGCTCACGCAGCGTCCCCTTCACCCGGTCCTTGAACTCGGTGTCGTTCTCGCCGTTCTCGGGTCGGAAGCCCCACTGGTTCCGGAAGAGCGCGGTCAGATTGAGGTACTCGGCGACCTCGTCGATCGGGATCCCGACGGCGATGCGGCTGCCGACGAAGGGCGGTGCGAAGAGCGGGTTGTCGGCAGCCACGTCGGCGCGGGCGGGCTGCCCCTCCACCGGGGTCGTCTCCGGCTCGTCGAGACGGCTGCGCTTCGGCACGTTCTTCTCGGAGATCTCGCGCCCGAACAACGGGTCGTCCTCACCCTTCTTCTTCAGCTCGACGAGGCGGTCCATGGTGCGCAGGCCCTCGAAGGCGTCCCGCCCGTAGAAGAGGCGCCCGTCGTAGACCTCGCGCAGGTCGCGCTCGACGTAGGTCCGGGTCAGTGCCGCCCCGCCGAGCAGGACCGGGATGTTCGAGAGCGCTCGGTCGTTCAACTCGACCAGGTTCTCGCGCATGATGAGCGTCGACTTCACCAGCAGACCGCTCATGCCGATGGCGTCGGCCTTGTGCTCTTCGACCGCGCTCACCATCTCGTTGATGCCGATCTTGATACCGAGGTTGACTACCTCGTAGCCGTTGTTGGTCAGGATGATGTCGACGAGGTTCTTCCCGATGTCGTGCACGTCGCCCTTGACGGTGGCCAACACCACGGTGCCCTTCCCGCCCTGGTCCGACTTCTCCATGTGGGGCTCCAGGAAGGCGACCGCGCTCTTCATGGTCTCGGCCGACTGCAGGACGAAGGGGAGCTGCATTTCGCCCGAGGCGAAGCGCTCGCCGACGACCTTCATGCCTTCGAGGAGGATGTCGTTGACGATGGCGAGCGCCGCCGTGCCGGACTCGAGCGCCTCGGTCAGGTCGTCCTCCAGCCCGTTGCGGTTGCCGTCGATGATGCGCTGGGACAGACGGCGGTCGACGGGCCAGTCGCTGTGGTCCTCCGCCGGCCCGGTGTCGGCCTTGACGCCCTCGAACAGCGCCAGGAGTTCCTGAAGGGGGTCGTAGTCGTCGGTGCGGCGGTTGTAGACGAGGTCGAGGCAGACCTCCTTGGCCCGGTCGTCGATGCGGGACAGCGGGAGGATCTTGGACGCGTGGACGATGGCCGAGTCGAGCCCCGCCTCCACGCACTCGTGCAGGAAGACCGAGTTGAGCACCTGGCGGGCTGCCGGGTTGAGGCCGAAGGAGACGTTGGACAGCCCCAGAATGGTGGAGACGCCGGGCAGCTCCGACTTAATGGCCCGGATGCCCTCGATCGTCTCGATGCCGTCCCCGCGGCTCTCCTCCATGCCTGTCGACAGCGGCAGCGCCAGCGGGTCGAAGAGCAGGTCCTCGGGAGCCAGGCCGTAGCGCTCGACCGCGATGTCGCGGATGTTGCGAGCCGCCCGCAGCTTCCATTCCGCGGTGCGCGCCTGGCCCTCCTCGTCGATGCACGTGCAGACGACGGCGGCCCCGAACTCGCGGGCCAGTCGCAGGAAGGTGTCGAGCCGCGTCCCGGGTTCGTCGCCCTCTTCCAGGTTGACCGAGTTGAGGATCGGCCGGCCGCCGAGCCACTCGAGCGCGGATCGCGCCACTGGCCCCTCGGTGGAGTCGACCATGATCGGCACGCTCGACTGCGTGCAGAAGCGGCTGGCGATCTCGTGCATGTCGGAGACGCCGTCGGCGCCGGTGTAGTCGACGCAGACGTCGATGAGGTGCGAGCCCTCCTTGACCTGGTCCCGGGCCATGCCGACGCAGGTGTCCCAGTCGGCGTCGAGCATGGCCTCGCGGAAGGCCTTGGACCCGTTGGCGTTGGTCCGCTCGCCGACCGCCAGGAACGAGGAGTCCTGGGCGAACGGGACCGAGGTGTAGATGGAGGCGGCGGAGGGCTCGTGCACCGGGGTGCGCGTCGCCGGCGTGGCGTCGGCGCAGCGATCGACCACTGCGGCCAGGTGGGCCGGGGTGGTCCCACAGCACCCGCCGATGGCGGTCACGCCGAATTCGGTCACGAAGCGGTGCAGGTGCTCGGCCAGGCCGTCGGGCGTGAGGTCGTAGTGCATGTTGCCGTCGACCACCGACGGGAGGCCCGCATTCGGGACGCAGGCGATGGGGACGCGGCTGGCCCCCGACAGGTGGCGCAGGGCCTCGCTCATCTCGACCGGGCCGGTGGCGCAGTTGAGGCCGACCACGTCGACCTGCATGGCGTCGAGCACGGTGAGGGCGGCGCCGATCTCGGTGCCGGGCAGCATGCGGCCGGTCAGCTCGATCGTCACCTGCGTCTGCAGGGGGACGTAGCGGTCGAGGGCGACCATCGCCCGCCGGGCCCCGTTCACCGCGGCCTTGATGGACAGCATGTCGAACTGTGTCTCGATCAGCAGGAGGTCGACACCGCCCTCCAGCAGCCCGAGCGCCTGCTCCTCGTAGGCGTCACGGAATTCGGCGTACGAGATGTGGCCGAGCGTGGGGAACTTGGTGCCCGGTCCCATGGAGCCCGCCACCCAGCGCGGCCGCTCGGGGGTCGAGAACTCCTCCCGCACGGCACAGGCCAGCTCGGCGGCTCGGCGGGTGAGGTCCCGTGCCTGGTCGGCCTTGCCGTACTCGGCCAGGACGACCGAGGTCGAGCCGAAGGTGTCGGTCTCGACCACGTCGCAGCCGACCTCGTAGAAGGAGCGGTGCACCTGGGCCACGACGTCGGGACGGGTCTCGACCAGCCATTCGTTGCAGCCCTCGAGGTCGGGCCCCCCGAAGTCGTCGGGGCCGAGTCCGAGCATCTGGAGGTTGGTCCCCATGGCGCCGTCGAAGATGACCACGCGCTCGGCGCACGGCCTGCAAGTAGGTGGAGGCGGACGGATCGAGCCGACCCAAGAGCTCTGGCGAGGGAGTGACCACCTGAACAGGATACCGGTGCCCCCCAGGGTCCCTTTGACGGGCCCCGGTAGCATCCGGCCATGGCGCCACGGATCTACACCAAGCGGGGTGACGACGGGACGACCGGACTCCTCTACGGCGGCCGGGTCCCCAAGGACTCGTGGCGGATCGAGCTGAACGGAGTGGTCGACGAGGCGCAGGCCGCGCTCGGCGTGGCCCGGGCCGAGACGCCGGTCGGGACCGAGGTCAACGACCGTCTCGTGACGCTGGCCCGGGAGCTCTACGTCTTGATGGCGGAGGTGGCCACCGCCCCGGAGAACCGACAGAAGCTCCAGGCGGGGTCCAGCCTGGTGACGCCCGACATGGTCGCCGCGCTCGAAGCAGGGATCGACGACCTGCTCGCCCGCTTCGACATGCCGAGCGACTTCACCGTGCCCGGGGAGAACAGGGTGGCCGCTGCCCTCGATCTGGCCCGCACCGTGGTGCGGCGGGCCGAGCGGCTGGCGGTGGTCGAGCCTGTCGGGGACGGTTCGCTCGTCGTGGCCTACCTCAACCGCCTGTCCGACCTCTTGTGGGCGATGGCGCGCTGGCAGGAGGGCCCGGAGCACGTGCTGAGCAAGAACTGATCACCACCGGGCCCGATGGATCCGGTCCGTCGCGGCGGGCCGCGACCGGTCCAGCGAGCGGGAACGGTGGTCCCGCCCGTCGGGATGGCCCAGCACCACGGCGCAGAACAGACGCCAGCCGCCGGGCACGCCGAGGCGCCCGGCCAGCTCGTCCTCACCCCGGAACGTCCCGAGAACGCAGCTGCCGAGTCCGGCGTCGACCGCAGCGAGGAGGACCGCCATCACTCCGAAGGCGGCGTCCCCGAACCAGTACGGCACCGGCCAGGCGTCGATGCCGGCGCCGAGCCCAGAGGATGCCTTGTCGGGCTCGGTGTAGCGGCCGACGTAGGCCTCGGGCGACGTGTAGGCCAGGAGCACGACCGGCGCGCGGCGCAGCCCGTCGTTCCATTCCGGGTGGTCCGCCCGCCATCTGTCGTCGGTGGTGGCGTCGAAGTACATCGCTGTCTGCGCAGGCCCTACCAGCACGACCCAGCTGGTGCCCGCGGTGTTCCCGGCCGTCGGCGACCGCAGGGCCGCTTGAAGGATCTGGTCCAGAACCCCGTCCGCCACCGGTTCGCTCGAGAAGCTCCGCACCATGGAGCGCCGGCGGATCGCCTCGTGCAGTTCCATGGCCGGGCAGTCTCCCACCGCCGCCCAGCAGGGCTGGGACCTCACCTCGGGAATGTTGACCCCGCTGGTAGTGTTTAACCGTCTGATGCCAGCCCTAGGAAATGGGCTGGTGCGACCCGGAGGTTCGATTGTGCCCACTCCACGTGATCTGCTGAACGATGCCAAGGCGTCCATCCGCGAGGTGGACCAGGCCGACGCGCAGGCCTTGTTGGAGGGCGGCGGGGTGACCTTCCTGGACGTCCGGGAACCCGACGAGTACGAGCAGGGTGCCCTGCCCAACGCCGTCCACCTGCCCCGGGGGCACCTCGAGTTCCAGGTGGAGGGCAAGCTGCCCGACAAGGCGGCGCCGATCGTCGTCTACTGCGCCGGGGGCGTGCGGTCGGCCTTCGCCGCCAAGACCATGGGCGACCTGGGCTACACCGACGTGCAGTCCATGATCGGCGGCTTCAACAAGTGGAAGGACGACGATCGCCCGTGGGCGGCCCCCCAGACCCTCACGCCACCCCAGCGCAACCGCTATCAGCGCCACCTCCTGCTGCCCGAGGTGGGCGAGGTCGGTCAGCTCAAGCTGCTCGGATCGAAGGTACTGCTGCTCGGAGCGGGTGGACTGGGCTCTCCGGCGGCGCTCTACCTGGCCGCGGCCGGCGTCGGGACGATCGGGATCATCGACATGGATGTCGTCGACGAGTCCAACCTGCAGCGCCAGATCCTGCACAACATGGACCGGATCGGCGATCGTAAGGTCGACTCGGCCAAGAAGACGCTGACGGCGCTGAACCCGGATGTGAACGTCGTGACCTACGACGTGCGCCTCGGGGCCGACAACATCCTCGACATCATCGACGGCTACGACGTGATCGTGGACGGGACCGACAATTTCCCGACGCGCTACCTCGTCAACGACGCCTCACTGCTCAAGCGCATCCCCGTGATCCACGGTTCGATCTTCCGCTTCGAGGGCCAGGTCACGGTCTTCGACCCCTACAACGGCCCCTGCTACCGCTGCCTCATTCCCGAGCCGCCGCCGGCCGAGCTGGCGCCGTCGTGCTCCGAGGCGGGCGTGCTGGGCGTGCTGCCCGGCATCGTGGGGTCGATTCAGGCCGTCGAGACGATCAAGGTGCTCCTCGGCCTCGGTGATCCCCTCATCGGGCGGCTGCTCGCCTACGACGCGCTCGAGGAATCGTTCCGTAACTTCAAGGTGCGCCGTGACCCGGCGTGCCCGGCCTGTGGGCCCGACGCCGGTGAGATCGTCATCGCCGAGTACGACGATCTCTGCATGCCGCACGCGCACTGACGCACCGGAGCCGCCAGAGTATGACCGGTTGATGCGGCTCCCACCCAGGGTGCACGTGGGAGCATGGGTGGGCGCGGCCCGCCGCCGCCAGAGTGAGAGAAGGGGAGCGGTCACCGGTCATGCCTGAGCTCGACGTGAACGAGAATCAGGGCGTCTACTACGGCGGCGAGTATTGGAATGACCTCCATCCGGTCCGCCGCATGTTCAGCGAGAGGATCGCCGCAGGAGCGCCGGGGCCGTGGTTTCGCGATTTCTCCGCGACGCGCTCCGTGCCGTTTCGGCGTGCGCTGATCCTCAACTGCGGCAACGGGTGGGTCGAGCGGGAGATGCTGTCGGAGAAGCTCTTCGACGAGGCGGTGGGCATCGACTACTCGGAGGCCCTGCTCGGAGAGGCCCGGCGGGCGGCGGCCGCCGACGGCCTGCCTCTGGCGTATCAGCAGATGAACGTGAATACGGCGACCCTTCCGCCCGGCGAGTTCGACCTTGTGGTCAACCACGCCGCAGCGCACCACATCGCGCTGATCGACCGTGTCTTTCGGGAGATCTGCCGACTTCTGCCCGAAGACGGTTGGTTCCTCTCCATGGACTACGTCGGCCCGCATCGCAACCAGTACACGTCAGAGGCCTGGGAGCGGGCGTGGAGCGTCAACGCCGAACTTCCCACCGAGGTGCGCCAATCGATGTCGTACCCCCACCTGCCGACCATGCTCGAGGACGATCCCACCGAGGCCATCCACTCGGAGTTGATCGTCGAGACGTTGAACCGGTACTTCCACGTTGAGCGGTTCGTTCCCCTCGGCGGTGCGATCGCCTATCCGCTCCTGACGTTCAACCGTGGCCTCTTCGACCTCTCCGATTCGTGCGAGCAGACGACCTGGGTCGAGCACGTGCTCCGAGCGGACGCAGCGTTCCTGGACGAACACCCTGACTCCACGCTGTTCGCGTACTTCGTGGCCAGGCCGAACAAGGATGCGCTCCAGCAGTCTGCGACCCTGGCCCGCTGGGAGCGGGAGGAGGGCGATCGTGAGGAGCGTGCACGTGCCAATGGCGGCGAGTACTACCCCCACACCGCTCTCCAAGATGTGTACGGCCGTCTCGTCGCGGAGGCCGATGCCACGGCTGAATTGCGGCACCAGGTCGTGGAGCTGCAAGGCCAGGTCGACGCACTCCGGCATGACCCGCTGGTCTCCCGGCTGACCAGACTTCGGGGGTCACCGCTGTATCGCGCGCTCCGCACGAATCCCTCGGCCCGGCGCCTGTACAAGAGTCTGCGGCGATAGCCGGGCGCGCGCGGCTGTGCCATCCCCGGACCCTGTCGTCCGTCGATGCGGTGCCTACAGTGGCCGCACGTCACCGACCGACCTGCTCACGCGCCCTCCCCGCGAGGCCGACCCGCCGCCGGAGCCGCCGGAGCCGCCGGGGCTGACGTCGCGGCGGGTCAAGCGCAATCGGGGCTTCTGGGTCGTCGGGCTCGTCGCCCTCGCTCTGGTGGCAGGCACATCGACCAGGTCACCTGGCGACCGGCCGTGATCGTCAACGATCTGCCCCAGCCGCTCTCGGGCGACGCGGCCACCGCTGCGCTGGCCACGTGGAACCAGGCCCGGTCCTGCACCAACGTGTCGGTCGCGCCCGGGACCCCGGTGGCCTCGGCCCGGACGGAGGGCTCGCCGGCTCCGCCCGCAGCGGCGCAGACGCTCTCGGGCGACTCGGGCTAGACAGGGACCCATGACACCGACGGCGGCTCCGGCCGAGACCCTCCACCTGCACGGCGTCGACCTGGCCTGGTCCGAATCGGGCACGAGCACCGCGGGCATGCCGACGCTCGTGCTCTGCCACGGCTACACCGGGTCATCCCACGACTTCTCGCTCCAGGTCGGCGCTCTGGCGGCCGACCGGCGGGTCGTCACGCTCGACCAGCGGGGGCATGGCCACTCGACCAAGACCGGACAACTCGACGGCTACACCATCGAGCAGCTCTCCGCCGACCTCGCGGCGTTCATCGAGGCAGTGGGGGAGGGGCCTGTCGACCTGCTGGGCCACTCCATGGGCGGGCGCGTGGTCATGACCATGGTGCTGGCCCGTCCCGACCTGGTGCGCTCGTTGATCCTGATGGACACGAGCGCGTGGTCCTTCCTCCCGCCGGACGAAAAGATCCGCGCCATGGTCCACGGGTTCATCGACGCATTCGATCCGGCCGGGGGGATGCCGACCACGCTCAGCATGGGTGGCCCGGAGGACATCCTCATTGAAGAGGGCACACCGCCTGCGTGGCGGAAGGAGAAGGACGCCATCTTTACCGCCATGGACGCCTACGCCGTGAAGGCGTTGGGTGGCGTGCTGATGGGCGACCTCCCGGACGGTGCCGCCTCTCTGCGCGCCAAGCTTCCGTCCATCGTCTGCCCGACGACCGTGATTGCGGGCGAGCACGACCACCCGCTGGTCGACCAGGCGTCGGAGCTGGCGAACGAGGTGGCGGACGGCCGGCTGACCGTCATTCCAGGCGCGTACCACTCGCCCCAGCTGACCCATGCATCCGACTGGCGAGCCGCCGTCGAAGATCATCTGGCCTGGGCCGCCATCTCGACATCCGGGGGCCCACGGTGACCGACGCCTCGCCGCCACAGGCCGGGGATCGCGTGCAACTGGCGGGCACCGACGTCGCCATCCCACCCCTCGGGGTCGGCACGTGGGCCTGGGGGGACAAGGGAACGTGGGGGATGGGCGGCTACGACCAGTCCCTGACGGAGTCGACCATTCGCGACGCCTGGGAGACCAGCATTGCCGCGGGAGTCGTCCTCTTCGATACGGCCGAGGTCTACGGCGGCGGCGAGAGCGAGCGCATCATCGGGCGCCTCCTGGCGGAGGACCCGGGAGTACGCAACCGGGTCGTCATCGCCTCCAAGTTCATGCCCAGCCCGTGGAAGCTCAACGTGCACGCCGCGCTCCTGGCGGCCGCCCGACACTCGCGCGAGCGGCTCGGGGTCGATGTGATCGACCTCTACCAGATCCACGGGCCCATTTCGCTGCGATCCCACGACGCACTGGCGGAAGCACTTGCGACGGCGCACGCCGAGGGCATCGTGCGCGCTGTCGGCGTCTCGAACTACTCGGCCAAGGAGACACGAGCGATGGATGCGGCCCTGCGCACCCGCGGCCTCCGACTGGCCACCAACCAGATCGAATTCTCTCTCCTGCGCACCATGCCAATCCGGGTCGGGCTCGTCAGCACCTGCCGAGAGCTCGGGGTCGTGCCCTTGGCCTACTCGCCGATCGGACAGGGGCGACTGACCGGCAAGTACTCGACCGCCAACCCGCCTCCCCGGGGGCGTTCCTTCTCGGCCCACCCCATGGCCGAGGTCGATGCCATGGTGGCGCTCCTGCGCCGCATCGGCGAGGCCCACGGTGGCCGCACGCCGAGCCAGGTGGCGCTGGCCTGGCTCATCGCGCAGGGAGCGGTGCCGATTCCCGGGGCCAAGAACGGCGACCAGGCATTGCAGAACGCGGGGGCCCTCGGCTGGCAGCTGACGACTGAGGAGCTGGATGAACTCACCAAGGCCTCGCTCTACGGCACCCGCACGATCCAGCAGCGCATTTGGCAGCACGGCTGAGACGGGCGGTACCGTCTTGATGTGATCGCCGCGTTGGCCGACGGAGGCCTCCCGCCATTGGGGGGCTCGCAGTTCTTCGCCACACGGTTCGACTTCGTCCCGGTGGCGATGATCGTCGTTGCCCTGGCCCTCTACCTGTGGGGTGTCCGGCGCAACAATGCCCTCCACCCGCGCCATCCGTGGTCGGCAGGCAAGACAGCAGCCTGGATAGGCGCCCTCTTGACGACTGCAGTGGGCATCTTCAGCTTCGTCGGCGTCTACGACGGCGAGCTGTTCTGGGACCACATGGTCCAGCATCTGGTCCTCATCATGGTGGCGGCACCGCTCTTCGCCGTCGCCTCCCCCCTGCGACTGGCCTTGAACGCCACCTCCGGCACGGCGCACATCGTCGTCACAGAGGCGTTGCGCTCACGCGTCGCCAAGTTCTTCGGGAACCCGATCGTTGCGTTCATCCTCTACGCCGTGGTCATACCGATCAGCCATTTGACCGTCTGGTACAACTACACGCTCACGCAGGAGAGCGTGCACAACGCGGAGCATCTGGCGTTCCTGCTCGTGGGCTACCTGTTCTGGCGGCAGATTTTCGGGAACGACCCCAACGTGCGCCGGCTCCACCCTGCACTGCAGTTCTTCTACCTCTTCATGGCCATCCCGATCGACACCTTCACCGGGCTGTCACTGGCCGGCGCCACTCACGAGATGTTCCCCGCCTACTTCGCCACCCACCGAAGCTGGGGGCCGTCCCTTCTGACCGACCTGCACGTCGGGGGCGACATCATGTGGGTCGTCGGTGACACGCTGATGCTCTGGCCGATGATCCCCGTCGCCCTGCGCTGGATGCACCTCGAGGAGCGCAAGGCGGTGCGGATCGACCGGGAGCTCGACGAACAGGCCTCACAGGAGGCCGCTGCGGCTGGTCCGGTGCCGGATCAGCCGCCGAGGTCCATCAGCTCCACGCGGACCCCGTCGGGGTCGGTGCAGTAGACGAACTCGAGGTTGGTCCCGCCGAGGTCGATGGTCGTTCGACTCGACTCGACGATCGCGCCGCCGAGTTCCACGATGCGGGCCGCCGTGGCGGGCACATCGCCCACCCGGAAGGACAGATGCGTCAACCCGAGCTGATTGACGGCCCGCCGTTCACGCGGACCGACCGGCGCGGGCTCCCGAAACGCCAAAAGCTCAATGGCGGTCGTGCCGCGCCGGATGAACTGCGAGGTCACCTCCACGTCGGGGAATTCCATCAGCTGGGCGAACTCGGATCCGATGGCGTGCGACTCGGCCTTCTCGAAGCCGAGCGCGTCGCAGTAGAAGCGGAGTGACCGTTCGAGGTCCGTCACGCAGATGCCGAAGTGCGAGAAAACGGGGTCTGGGGCGTCGTCCACTCCCGTAGTCTGCCCCGTGTCGCCGGGGCACCCGGATCCTTCGTAGGCTCTTGGGGTGACACCGGAGAAGAAGGACCCCCAGGGCAGCCCCGCACGCGTCACCGACTCAGGCATCGCCGTGCAACCGGTTTACCGGGCCGAAGACCTGAAGGGCTGGGACCCGAGCGTCCAGCTGGGAGATCCCGGGGCGTTCCCCTACACCCGAGGCGTCCATGCCGGCATGTACCGCTCGAAGCTGTGGACCATGCGCCAGTACGCCGGCTTCGGCTCCGCCGAGCAGACCAACCAGCGCTTCAAGTTCCTCCTCGAGGCCGGGCAAACCGGGCTGTCGTGCGCCTTCGACCTGCCCACCCAGATGGGCTACGACTCCGACCACGCCCGGGCCGAGGGCGAGGTCGGCAAGGTGGGCGTCGCCATCGACTCGTTGGCTGACATGCGTCTGCTCATGGCTGATCTGCCGATGGACAAGGTCACCACGTCCATGACCATCAACGCCACCGGTGCGATCCTGCTGCTCCTCTACCAATTGGTGGCTGAGGAGCAGGGTGTGGCCCCCGAGAAGGTCCGGGGCACCATTCAGAACGACATCTTGAAGGAGTACATCGCCCGCGGGACCTACATCTATCCGCCGCGTCCTTCCATGCGCCTCATCGTCGACACCTTCTCGTACTGTGCGGCCAACCTTCCCAGTTGGAACACGATCTCCATTTCCGGCTACCACATCCGCGAAGCAGGATCGACGGCAGTGCAGGAGATCGCCTTCACGCTCGCGAACGGCATCGCCTACGTCGAAGCAGCGATCGCCGCCGGCATGGATGTCGACGCCTTTGCGCCCCGACTGTCGTTCTTCTGGAACGCCCACAACAATCTGTTCGAAGAGGTGGCGAAGTACAGGGCGGCGCGGCGCATGTGGGCCCGCATCATGACCGAGCGCTTCGGCGCCCAGGACGAGCGCTCCAAGATGCTGCGCTTCCACACGCAGACCGGCGGTTCGACGCTCACCGCGCAGCAACCCGAGAACAACATCGTCCGGGTGACGGTGCAGAGCTTGGCGGCGGCTCTCGGCGGGACACAGAGCCTGCACACCAATGGCTTCGACGAGGCCCTCGGGCTGCCCACGACCCGAGCCGCAAAAATAGCCCTGCGCACCCAGCAGATCGTCGGATTCGAGTCCGGCGTCGCGGACACCGTCGACCCGCTTGCGGGTTCGTACTTCGTGGAGTCCCTCACCGACGAGGTGGAAGAAGCGGCCAACGCGTACCTCGATCGGATCGAGCAGCTCGGTGGGGCCGTGGCCGCCATTGAGGCCCGCTTCATGCAGGAGGAGATCGAGGCCGCCGCGTACAGCTTCGCCAAGGCCGTCGACGACGGCGAGAAGGTGGTGGTGGGCGTGAACCGCTTCACCGACGCCGAAGGGGAACCCACCGAGGTGTTCCCGATCGATGTGAAGCTGCAACAGATCCAGATCGACCGCACCCGGGCCGTCCGGGCCGAGCGGGACCAGACGGCGGTGGACCGTGCGCTGGCAGAGATCGCGGTGACCGCCCGGGGCGACGGCAACCTGCTCGTCCCCATGAAGGCGGCGCTCCGGCAGATGGCCACGCTCGGCGAGGTGGCGGACGTCCTCCGGGCCGAGTTCGGCGTCTACCAACCCGGGGGCTGAGCCCGTGGCGGGGGAGGGGACGAGCTTCTGGCCCCTGTTCGACCTCGTCGTCCGCACGCCGCGGCTGGATCTCCGCCTGCTCCGCGAGGAGGAGTTCGCCGACCTCGTCGACGTTGTCGACGCGGGGATCCACGACCACGAGACGATGCCCTTCTTCGTTCCGTGGACCGACGTCGAGCCGCGCCAGCGGGCCCGGGAGTCCGCGCAGTGGATGTGGCGCCACCGCGCCAACTGGTCACCCGAGAACTGGACGCTGACGTGTGGCGTCTTCGTGGCCGGGAAGCCCGTTGGCGTGCAGGATCTCGGAGCCGAGCACTTCCGTGCCGTTCGCTCCGTCGAAACCGGATCGTGGCTCGGACGGGCGCATCAGGGGCAGGGTCTGGGCCGGGAGATGCGTGAGGCCGTCCTGCACCTGGCTTTCGCCGGGCTCGGTGCCGAGGAGGCGCTCAGCGGTGCCTTCGAGGACAACGCGGCATCGGTGGCGACCTCGCGTGCCGTCGGGTACGAGGAGAACGGCGAGTCGAGAGGGCACCGCCGTGACGGGTCGGCGCGCACCATGCGCTTCCGGATGGGTCGGGAGGCCTGGGAACGACGCCGGCGCTCGGACATCGAGATCCTCGGGCTCGAGGAGTGCCTGGACATGTTCCTCGGCCCCCAACCCGGCTGAGCCATTCGGGAGGCTCGTCGCCGTCGGCCGAGGTGCGTCCTCCGGGGCGAACATCAACGTTCCCTCGCGTCGCCGTGTCGCTGCGTGCGGCCGAGTCCGGAGAACTTGCCGAGGATCCAGTACCCCCGTCGCTGCCGCACCGCGCTCCGGCGGAAGGGATCATCGGGCTCAAGGTGCTCGATCGCTCCGGCGACGACCTCGTCGAACATCAGTGAGGCTTCCTTCGATCTCTTGAGCGCCACCAGTTCGGTGGCGATGGCCCACTTCTGGTACAGCATCGTGCGTGGGTCGCCTCCGGTGCGCTCCAGTCCGGCGAGGGCCTCGGTGAAGAGACCCAGCGCCAGATCGTGATTGCCGAGATGTCGGTGCGTCTGAGCCAGGTCGATCTGGGCCCGGATCGTCTCGTCGGCGTCGGTGCCGAGCGACCGCCGAGTCGATTCGAGCACCCGCACCCTGAGGGGGAATTCGTCGCCGTAGCGGCGGAGCTTGCGCAGCGTGATGGCGAGGTTCGTGGCGGTCTGTCGGGACAGCTCGCTGTCGATGCCGTCGTCACGGTCCGAGGAGGCGAGGACCCGCTCCCAGAGCCGTCTGGCCGCCTCGTGCTCCCCCAGGCGGTCGAGGACAATGGCCAGATTGAATTCGGTCCAGCGCACCCGGCCCGCGTCAGTGTCGGGTGAGCGGTTCAGCAGGGACAGTGTGGTGGTGAGCGCCTGCTCCGCTTGGCGGAGCTGGCCGGCGTCACGCAAGGCACGGCCCAGCTGGAGCATGGCGTCGCAGGTCGTTGGATCCGACTCTCCGTACAGCTCCTGCCGGGCATGGAGGAGCAGTCGGGCCTCTTCGACGTGCCGGGCGGGGCGTTCGTCCATCGGCCGCTGACGTTACCGGCCGGTGCGTCCAGGTCGGTGGGTGCACGGGGTCGGGACGCAGGGGGCGACCGCTCCGATGACCGCCGTTCAGGCGACGGCGCGGTGGATGTCGTCGAGTGACAGCTCACGGGTGGGCGAACCGCCGCACTCGATACACGTCGACGTATGAATCGACGATCGGATGAGGCGTGTCTGCGCCTCGTTCAGGATGACCGTGAAGGTCCGTCCGCGAGGATCGACGTCGAGCCCCCAATAGGCCCGCCATTCCGTGGAGATCCTGCGCTGTCCGACCGTGATCTCACGGAGGATGCGACAGAACCGCAATTGCTGCGTGTCGAAGATCCAGGTGCTGTGGCACGACTCCAAGGTGATGATGTGCATGGGGCCAGCCTGTCGGTCCATCCTCAAGGGGACCTCGGAGAGACCTGGCCGAGGGCTTGGAATCCGATTGCGGTGTCGTGACGCGTGCAGAGGATCCCGCCCGCCCGATCAGGCGGTGACGACCGCCTCGAAGTGCTCCACCACCGGAAACGGGTCGTAGAAGTGGTGCAGCGCAGCGCGCCACTCCTCGTACGCCGCCGAGCCTCGGAACCCCTCGGTATGGTCCTCCAGGCGGTCCCACTCCACCAGGAGCAAGAACGTGCTGGGCCGCTCCACGCAGCGCTCGACCCGCAGGGAGACAAAGCCAGGGCTCCCGGCAATGTGGTCCTTCGCCGCGAGCATTGCCTCCACGAAAGCGCCCTCCCGCCCGGGAACGACCTCCAGGAGCGCGTGCTCGGTGATCACGCCCCGAGCAACCGGGAGCGCAGCGCCGGATTCGTGGCAGCGTCAATAGCCGTCCAGGCCAGTGCGATCGCGCCGTCCCGCACCGCGGCGTCCGCCGACGGGGTGACGCAGGCGGCGGTGAATTCGCGCTGATGGTTGACGGCGCCGTGGGTCTCAATGCCGATGAGCGGGTGGATGGTCGGTACCGCCAGCGAGACGTTGGCCATGTCCGTGGACAACGTGGGCGGCGGTGTGCCTGCGTCATCGGCATCGAAGTGCCGGCCGAGAGCCTCCGCGTTGGCCCGGTAGGCCTGCAGCAGGACGGGGTCGGGCTCCATGTGCGAATAGACCGGCGAAAGCTCCTCGTACCCCAGCGAGCACCCTGAGGCGAGCGCTCCCGCCTCGAAGCACGCGTCGACCCGAGGCCGCAGAGCGGCCAGTCCTTCGGCCGTCCGCGAGCGGACCATATAGCGGGCAGTCACCGAGGCGGGAATGATGTTGGCGGCGGCCGAGCTCTCGGTCACAACGCCGTGGACCTGGTCCCCGGGAGGCAGTTGCTGCCGTAGGAGGCCGATGGCCACCTGCGCGATCGTCAGCGCGTCCTGCGCATTGACCCCTTCCCAGGGTGCAGCGGAGGCGTGCGCCTCGCGTCCATCGAAGTGGACGTCGTAGTGCGCCACGGCGAGACAGGTTGCCGTGAGCCGTTCCGTCGGCCAGGGGTGCACCATCATGGCGGCGTGGACGCCCCCGAAGGCGCCGCGTTGGAGCATGAGAACCTTGCCGCCGCCTCCCTCCTCGGCCGGCGTGCCGAGCACGCGGACAGTGAGCCCGAGTTCGTCTGCCACCGAGGCGAGGGCGAGCCCCGCCCCTACCGCCGTGGCCGCGATGATGTTGTGCCCGCAGGCGTGGCCGATGGCGGGCAAGGCGTCGTACTCGGCACACACGGCGACAACGAGTTCCCCGGATCCGGCGCGGGACTCGACTGCCGTCGGCAGGTCATACACGCCTTCGTTCACGGCAAGGCCGCCTGCACGGAGTGCCTCCGCCACGGTCCGGGCGGAGGTGGTCTCCCCGAAGCACAACTCGGGCGTGGAGTGCACCGAATGGCTCAGTGCGACGAGCTGGTCCAGATGCCGATCGACGGCGGCGGCGGCCGCGTCCTTGGCCGATGACGCAGTGACCGTGGTGGAGGTCATCTACTCGATGACCGCCACGACGTCCCCGGCACCGACCGAGTCGCCGGCACTCACCTTGATCTCCTTGATGACGCCGTCCTTCTCCGCCGCGACCGCATTCTCCATCTTCATCGCTTCGAGCAGACAGATCGACTGACCCACCTCGACGACGTCGCCCACCGCGACCAGGACCTTGACGATGGTGCCCTGCATGGGAACGATCACCTGGCCCGAACCACTGCCGGCCACCGCCCCCGCGGCAGTCCGCTTGGGCCGGCCGGCGACCCGCGCCGGTGCGGCTGCGGTGCCCAGGTCCGGCACCCACAGACGTACCGAGTAACGGCGACCGTCGACCTCTGCGGTCACGTCGCGCTGCACCGTCGGCACGTCGTCCTCGGTGGGTGCTGAAGCGGGAGCGCCGGCGGGCTCGATGGTCAGGGAGGACAGGTCGAGCGTATCCTCGACCCACTTGGTCGAGTGAGTGGCTGCTGCGAAGTCCGGGTGGCTGAGGATCGCCTGGTGCGCCGGCAGCGTCGTGGCCACGCCCGTGATGTGGGTCTCTCCGATGGCGCGCAACATCCGCCGCCGGGCCGCTTCACGGTCAGGGGCCCAGACGATCATTTTGGCGATGAGGTTGTCGTAGTACTGGGAGACCGTGTCGCCGGATTCGTAGCCGGCATCGAGGCGGACGCCGGGGCCCGACGCTGCATGGAAGGACGTCAGGGTCCCGGGGGACGGAGAGAAGCGGCCGCCACTGGGGTCCTCCGCGTTGATACGGACCTCAATGGCGTGGCCATTGCGGCTGATGTCGTCCTGTGTGAAGTCGAGCGGCTCGCCCGATGCGATGCGGATCTGCCACGCCACCAGATCGAGACCGGTGACCAACTCGGTGACCGGGTGCTCGACCTGTAGGCGGGTGTTCATCTCGAGGAAGTAGAACTCGCCGTCCTGGTACAGGAATTCGACGGTCCCGGCGTTGTAGTAGCCGCAGGCCTCCGAGACCTTGACGGCGGCCGCGCCCATTGCCCGGCGCACCTCGTCGGGGAAGTCGGGCGCCGGGCTCTCTTCGACCAGCTTCTGGTGCCGACGCTGGGCCGAGCAGTCACGCTCGCCGAGCCACAGCGTGTTGCCGTGCTGGTCGGCCAGTATCTGCATCTCCACATGGCGCGGCCATTCGAGGTAGCGCTCCAGGTAGATCTCCGGACGCCCGAAGTAGGCCTGGGCCTCGCGGGCCGCCGACTCCATCGCCTCCGCTGCCTCGGCCGCCGCAGCCACAACCTTCATGCCACGCCCGCCGCCGCCGTAGGCGGCCTTGATGGCGACGGGCCAGCCGTGCTCCTCGCCGAACGCCACGACCTCGTCGGCGGAGGTGAGGGGCTCGGAACGGCCGGGCACTCCGGCGACGCCGGCCTCCTCGGCGGCCAGGCGCGAGCTGATCTTGTCGCCCATGACCTCAATGGCCTCGGGTGGGGGGCCGATGAACGTCACGCCGCGCTCGGTGATGGCGCGGGCGAAGTCGGTGTTCTCCGAGAAGAAGCCGTAGCCGGGGTGGACGGCGTCTGCGCCACTCTCCTCAATGGCGTGGAGGATCGCCTCGGTGTTGAGGTAGCTCTCGGCAGCCGTCTCGCCGCCGAGGGCGTAGGCCTCGTCGGCCATCCGGACGTGCAGGGCGTCGCGATCGAGGTTCGAGTACACCGCCACCGTGGCAATGCCGAGCTCGCGGCACGTCCGGATCACCCGGACGGCAATCTCCCCGCGATTTGCAATAAGGACCTTCTGGATCACGCTGGCCTTTCCTCCCTGAGGCGGACCTTCACAATTGCACGCGCCCTATGGTGTCTGCCATGTGGGGCGGTGCCTGGGAGATCCACCGGCTCGACGAAGTCGGCTCCACGAACACGTATGTCCGGGACTTGGCCCGCCGGGGGGCACCCGCCGGACTGGTCGCCGTGGCCGACCACCAGACGGCGGGCCGGGGCCGACTCGACCGCCGCTGGGAGTCGCCGCCAGGAGCGAATCTGCTGGTCTCGGTGCTCCTCCGCCCAGGTATCGGTGCCGCCGACGTCCACCTGTGTGCTGGGGCAGTGGCACTGGCAGGGGCCGACGCCTCCCGGGAGGTCGCCGACGTCGAGCCCGTGCTCAAGTGGCCCAATGACTTGCTCCTGAACGGCGCCAAGCTCGCGGGCATATTGGCGGAGGCGGAGTTCAGCGGGGCCGCTCTCACCGCCGTCGTCGTCGGGATCGGGATCAACGTGGCCTGGCCCGGGCCGGCCGGGGCGGGCGGCACCTGCCTGGACGACACGGACGGCGCGGCGCAGCCCGTGGACCGCCGGGTGCTCCTCGATCGACTGCTCGTCGCCCTGGAACCCCGCTGTGCCCAACTGGAGGAGGCCGCGGGCCGTCGGGCACTGGCAGATGAGGTACGAGCCCGCTGCGCCACCCTGGGCCAGGAAGTTCGGGTGACCCTGGCCGAGGAAGTGCTGGTCGGGCGGGCGGATGCCATCGACGACGCCGGCCAGCTCGTGGTCGAGACGCCGTCGGGCGCCCGCTCCATCAGCGCCGGGGACGTGGTGCACCTGCGGCCCGACCAGGGCCCGGGAGGGGTTTGGGGCCTGGGCTAATATTCGCCGCACTATGCGCCTTCTCGTCACGGGAGGTGCCGGTTTCATCGGGTCGAACTTCGCCCGTTACTGGGTCAAAGAGCACCCCGAGGACCAGGTGGTCGTCTACGACGTCCTCACCTATGCCGGCAACCGACCCAGCCTGTCCGACATCGATGACAGGATCGTCTTCGTCCAAGGGGACATCTGTGATCCGGCTGCAGCCGAGAAGACACTGCGGGGCGAGGGGATCGACACGATCGTCCACTTCGCCGCCGAATCGCACAACTCGCTGGCGGTGCTGAACCCCGGGCTGTTCTTCCGGACGAACGTCCTCGGCACCCAGACCATGCTCGAGGCGGCCCGCCAGGCCGGGGTGGCGCGCTTCCACCATGTCTCGACCTGCGAGGTCTACGGGGACCTGCCGCTCGACACCGAGGAGGCGTTCCACGAGGACTCGCCGTACCGGCCTCGCACGCCCTACAACGCGTCGAAGGCCGGGGCCGACCACGCGGTGCGGGCCTACGCGCGAGACCTTCGGGCTGCCCATCACCATCACCAACTGCGCGAACAACTACGGCCCGTACCAGTTCCCCGAGAAGCTGATCCCGCACTTCTGCGCCCTGGCGCTGGACGACCAGGCCCTCACGCTGTACGCCAGCACGGAGAATCGGCGTGAGTGGTTGCACGTGTACGACCACTGCACGGCCATCGATGCGGTGCTCGCCCGGGGACGTGTGGGGGAGACGTACCACGTGGGCAGTGGCGTCGAAGCGTCCATCATGGAGGTGGCGGACCGTATCCTCGCCGCCCTGGGCAAGCCGGATCCCTCAAGACGATCGTCCCGGACCGTCCCGGTCACGACCGGCGCTACGTCCTCGACAGCTCCAAGCTGCGCAACGAGCTGGGCTGGGCGCCGTCAGTGGAATGGGAGCAGGGACTGGCGGACACCGTGTCGTGGTACGCGGCGAACCGAGACTGGTGGGAGCCGTTGCGGGCCCGGGCACCCGTTGCCGAGGGGTCCTGGGGAACCGGAGACGGCTCGAGCAGTGCGGATTTTGATCACCGGGGCGGACGGGCAGCTGGGCCGCGACCTCCTCGACTGCCTCGCAGGCCGCGTGCCCGTCGGTGGACGCCGTTGCGCGCTGCTCGGGCCAGAAGGACCCCGGTCAGGTCTCGACCACGAGGTGCTGGCGACGGACATCGACACCATGCGGGTCGATGACCGGGACGCTGTCCTGACGACGTTCACCGCCTTTCGCCCCGAACTCGTCCTGCATGGCGGGGCGTTCACCGCGGTCGACCGTTGCGAGACCGAGGTCGACGCCGCCTTCGCCGTGAACGCCGTGGGAACCCGAAACATCGCCGAGGCGGCCGCGCTGGTGGGCGCCCACGTCGTCTGCGTCTCGACTGACTACGTCTTCGACGGCACGTCCGACCGGCCCTACCGGGAGTGGGATGCCCCATCCCCGACCTCGGTCTACGGCGCCTCCAAGCTTGCGGGCGAGCGAGAGTGCCGGCCCGGTTCCACCATCGTGCGGACGAGCTGGTTGTGCGGGGCCCACGGCGCCAACATGGTCGTGACCGCATTGCGCCTGGCCGACGGCGAGGGTGAGCTGCAGTTCGTCGACGACCAGCACGGGTCGCCCACCTTCACGGCCGACTTGGCGCCGGCCATCGTGACCTTGGGACTCGACCGCCGGCCCGGGATCTTCCATGTCACCAACAGCGGCGCCACCACCTGGTGGGGTTTCGTGCGGGCCGTCCTGGCCGAAGCGGGTGCCGACCCCGAACGGGTACGGCCCATCAGCACCGCCGAGCTCGATCCGCCCCGCCCGGCGCCCCGCCCTGCGAACTCGGTGCTCGACAACATGGCCCTGCGCCTGAGCGGCCTGCCGGCGCTGCCCGACTGGCAGGACGGACTGGCCCGGCTCGTGCCGGCACTCGCGAGCACGGTCGGCGGCATGAGCCATTCGACCAACGACGGCGCGAACCGGCACACGGTGGCTGTCATCGGCGCCGGCTACGTGGGATTGCCCACTGCGGCGACGCTGGCGCACTTCGGCCACCAGGTCGTGCTGGCCGAGCACGACCTGTCCAGGCTGTCCGCGCTGCGCTCGGGCCGTATGCCGATTGTGGAGGCCGGGCTCGACGAGCTGGTGGCCGAAGGTGTGGCGGCCGGCAACCTCTCGTTCACGGACTCGGCGGTGGACGCGGTCTCCGGGGCTGAGTTCGTCTTCCTTGCGTGCCGACGCCGCAGAGTGCAGACGGCTCGGCGGACCTGTCCTACGTCGAGGCGGCCGCCAAGGAGATCGCGTCGCACCTACGGCCCGGTGCCATCGTCGTCAACAAGTCGACCGTGCCCGTGGGCTCGGCGAACATGGTGGAACGGGTGATCGGCCGCGCCGATATCGGCGTCGTGTCCAATCCCGAGTTCCTCCGCGAGGGCACGGCGGTGCTCGACAGCCTCAACCCGGACCGCATCGTCGTGGGGGCAGATGACGCACGGGCGGCAGCAAAGGTCGGAGACCTGTTCGCGTCGACCCGGGCGCCGCTCATCGTGACCGACGCCACGACGTCGGAGACGATCAAGTACGCGTCGAACGCGTTCCTGGCCACCAAGCTGAGTTTCGTCAACGCCCTCGCCGGCCTGTGCGAGGAGGTGGGGGCCGACGCCCGCGACGTGCTGCTCGGCCTGGGCTACGACAAGCGCATCGGTTCGAGTTCCTGCGGCCCGGGCCGGGCTGGGGCGGTTCATGCCTGCCCAAGGACACCCGGGCCCTCCTGCACATCGCCGGTGAAGCGGGCTACGACTTCTCGCTGCTGGCCGGGGCCATCGCCTCGAACGACCAGCAGCTGTCGCGGGTGGTGGCCAAGGTCGAGACGGCCTGCGGCGGTTCGGCGGACGGCGCCACGGTCGCCGTCTGGGGCCTGACCTTCAAGGCGAACACCGACGACCGGCGCGATTCGCCGAGCTTGCAGATCGCCCATCGGCTGGCCGACCTGGGCGCGACCGTCCAGGCGTTCGACCCCACTGTCGACGCCGACGCTGACGTCCCCGACCTGGATGACCTCCAGCTGCGCGACGACCCCTATGCGGCGGCGGCCGGGGCCGCGGTCCTGGTGGTGCTGACCGAATGGGACGAGTTCCGCTGGCTGGACTTCTCCCGGGTTGGCTGCCATGAGCCAGCCCACATCGTCGATGCCCGCAACCTGCTCGACCCGGCCGCGCGTGCGCCGGATGGGGTTCCGGTACACGGGATCGGCCGCCGATGAGCCGGGTCGTGGGGCCGGCGGCGCCGGCTTCCTGGGCTCGCACCTGTGTGACCACCTGATCGCGCGGGGCGACAGCGTCGTCTGCCTCGACGACCTCTCCACCGGATCCCGTGAGAACGTGGCCCACCTGATGGGCCACGAGCGCTTCAGCCTGGTGGTCACCAATGTCAGCGAGAAGGTCGAACTGCCCGACGTGTCCAGGTCGACGCCGTGTGGAACCTGGCCTCCCCGGCGTCGCCACCCGGCCTACCTCGCCGTCCCTTGGACACGCTGGCCGTCGGCAGTGAAGGCACCCGTCGCTCCTCGAGGTCGCCCGGGAGCACGGGGCGCGCTTCCTGAGGCCAGCACCAGCGAGATCTACGGCGACCCCGAGGTGCATCCTCAGGTGGAGAGCTACCGGGGCAACGTCGACCCGACCGGCCCGCGCAGCGTGTACGACGAGGCCAAGCGGTTCTCCGAGAGCCTGACCATGGCCATGCACCGGACCTACGGCGTCGACGTGGGCATCGTCCGCATCTTCAACACCTACGGCCCGCGCCTGTCCGCGGGTGACGGCCGCGTCATGTCCAACTTCATCGTGCAGGCGCTCCGGGGCGACGCGTTCACCGTCTACGGCGACGGAGCCAGACCCGGAGCCTCTGCTACGTCGAAGACGAGATCAGGGGGCTGGTCGCGCTGATGGACTCGTCGCTGGTCGGGCTGGTCAATATCGGGAACCCCGACGAGCGCACCATGCTCGAGCTGGCGCATTTCGTCGCTGGAGGTACCGGCTCGGCTCGGTATCGTGCCGAGCCCTGCCGACCGACGACCCGACCCGCCGCTGCCCTGACATCACTCTGGCCCGGCGCGACCTCGGTTGGGAGCCCAAGTCGGACTCCGAGACGGGATTGAGCGCACAATCGATATTTCGCCGACAGAGTGTAAGACTGACGACTCATGACGGAACCAGAAGTGACAGAACGGGCGATGCGACGGCCGAAGGCGAGAGACCGAGCAGATTCCTACCGTATCTACAAGACGCTGACCGTGGTCGTGCCGGTCTACAACGAGCGGACCACCGTGGCCGAGGTCATCCGTCGCATTCGCGCCGTTGAGCTCTCCATGGTCCTGCAGATCATCGTCGTCGACGATGGCTCCAGCGACGGTTCCGACAAGGTACTCGGGGCCATCGAGGACTCGACCGTGCGGGTCCTGCGTCACAAGGTCAACCAGGGCAAGGGCGAGCGATCCGCACCGGGCTGGAGGCGCCGGTGACTTCGTGCTGATTCAGGACGCCGACCTCGAGTACGACCCGAACGACTGGCCCCGCTGCTCGATCCCATTTTGCGGGGCAAGGCCCGGGTGGTCTACGGGAGCCGCTTCACCGGTGAGCGCAAGAACATGAGCCGTTGCACTGGTGGGCAATCGCCTGCTTTCTCTCGTCACGAATGTGCTCTACAGCTCGACGTTGTCGGACATGGAGACCTGTTACAAGCTGTTCGATCCAGGTGCTCCAGGGCATCACCATCGTCTCGGATCGGTTCGATTTCGAGCCGGAGATCACGGCCAAGGTGTTGCGCCGAGGTCACCGATTTACGAGGTCCCATCTCCTATGCCGGCCGGAGCCCGACGAGGGGAAGAAGATCACATGGCGTGACGGTTTCAGCGCAATGCTGCGCTCTGAAGTTCCGCTTCACCCGGGAGTACTGAGCTCGGGTGTCCGGCCAGATCGGCGCCGTCGTGGTGGACCACGACACGGGCCGTTGCTCAGGGCTGCATCCGATCCCTGCTCGCCGACGGGGCCCCGCCGGTCGTCGTGGTGGAGAACGGGACGGCCGCAGGCGCCCGCAACGCGTGGAGCGGCTGCCCACCGAAGCCGCGGCCCGGCCCGGCAGCCTCGGCGGCCCGGGCGGAACCTCGGCTACGGCGCCGGGCAACCGGGGTCTGGCCGCGTTGGCCGGCGACCCGACACCGCCCGAATGGGTGCTCGTCTGCAATCCGGATCTCCGGGGTGCACCCCGGCGCCCTGACCGCGTTGCGCCGCGCGCTCGAGGGGGAGCCGGCCTGGGCACTGGTCGGCCCCCGCATCTTCACCGAAGCCGGCGCGGTCTACCCCTCGGTGCGCCAGTTCCCATCGTCACTGACGCCGCGGGCCATGCACTGTTGGCGCTGTTTCAGCCCCAAAATCCGTTCACCCTCCGTTACAACCCGGGTATGCCCGCTGGGGACGACCTGAGCGATGCAGGGTGGGTCTCGGGGTCCTGCTTCCTGGCCCGTCGTCAGGCACTGGAGGAGTTGGGCGGCTTCGACGAGGCGTACTTCATGTACCTCGAGGACATGGACCTCTGTTGGCGGGCCCACCAGGCCGGATGGGGCGTCGGATTCGCCGGGACCGCCGACGTCACCCATGTCCAGGGGGTCAGCCGCCCGCCATCCGTACCAAATGATGGTGGCCCACCACCGCTCGGCCTTCCGCTTCACATTGCGCACCACCTAGGGTTGGCGCCGGGCCGCTCTCCCCCTGGCGGCGTTGGTGCTGGGTGTGCGCATGAGCATGGCCACCGTCCGCTGCCGCCCTCACCGCCGCGAGCTCGTTGTGCCGGCACCCGCCTCTCTCATCGTCGTCCTCGGTGGCTCGCGGCCACCGTGCTGGCCCTGGCTGTGGCGGCCGTCGTGGGCGCCCGGCCGAGTGCATGCCACTGCACGTTGAGCCGAACGTCATTTCGCCCTCCCGCCGGCGACCCCGGGCTGGATGGCGCCACCCCCCCCTCGCCCGCGGGGGGCAGCAGGTGCCACTCACGGTCAGGTTCGAGGTCGGACAGGTGGCCGAAATGGCCGACGTTTGCATCGGCGGCCAGGGACCCTATCCCTTCATGGTGGACACGGGGGCCGGCGAGTCCATCATCGACGCCGGGCTGGCCCACCGATTCCACCTGGCGCAGAGCGGTCCCGCCCCCGAGTTCGCCGGCGTCGGGTGCATCGGGACGGCAGCCCCGTGTCAGTCCCGTCCTGGTCGCCCGCCGGGGTCGCGTGTCCGCCAGCAGTCAGGCGGCGACGTGCCCGACATCGGGGTGAAGGGTCAGCCCGTGGGCCTCCTCGGCTCCGACGTCCTGGGCCGATTCGGTGCGTCCGGATCGACTTCAGTTCCGGTCTGCTCGTCGTGCCCGGCGGTGAAGGCGCACCGCTCGCCCAATCCTCGCCCTACACGGGACCGGAAGGCCAGCCGCCGACAGCACTCACTGCAGGGAAAGAGCGGAACGACGGTGCCACTCACCGTGACCACGGCCCCGGGCGACGTGTCGCTCAGCGTCGCGGTCCACTTCGTCGGGTGGCCGCGAAGCGTGCCTTCTTCGTGGACACGGGCTCGTCGCAGAGCGTCGTATCCTCCGCGGTCGCCCGGGCACAGTCGTTGGAGACCACCGACCTGGCGCAACGCCAGTCCACAGTGTGTTCGGTGATCACAGTTCCGCTCGTGCAGAGCGGAGCGTGGTCCGTGCCGGGGTTGACGCTCCACCCTCAGCTGATCGGTTCCACTGACTTCGGCGCCGCCAGTCTCTCCGGCACACAGGGCCTGTTGGGCTCGGACCAGCTCAGGCGTTACGGCTGGGTCGTGCTCGACTACGCAGGGGCACGGATGGTGTTGGGATGATTGGCCGAACGAATCGGAATCGAGACCATTGCCGGCCGCATGGCCGCAAGCAGAAGCGTTGCGCGGTGACGGCCGATATGTTCCGGAGTGCGCCGAAGATATGGGCTCTGGGCAGGGTGGCCACGCGACCACTACCTCGTGCGAGCGGGAGGTATGCTCGAAATCGTGCGTGAGCCCGAGCGTCTCCTCTGTCAGATTGAAGATGTCATCGCCCGTGGCGGTGGCCTTTTGGCATCGGTCGCGAACCTCCGCCGTTGGTAGGGCCGCCCGACCTACGCTCCATCCCGCGCCCTGACCAAAAGCGACTGAATCCCTCCATGGCGACAACGGAGGTTCGCTCAGACGAACAGGTGGACTCGTTCACGGCAGCGCAAGATCTTGGAGCGCCGGCACGATCGCTCCTCAGCCGGAGAATCGACCGCTTGGCAACGTTGGGTGTCGTGGCGGTGTGCGTCGGCACGGCCGCCTGGTTCACTCGAGACTTCTACTACTTTCAAGACGACTTCATCCTTTTGCGTCAAGCTCAGCGGTCGACGCTCTCACTCGGCTATCTGCGCCTGGACCTCTTCCAGCATTTCTCTCCCGCTTCCAGGCTGTTTGACATTGCCCTTGCTCGTTGGTTCCACGACAGCGTCGCCGCCGCCCATGCCATCGAGCTGGTTCTGCTGGCTACCGCGGTGCTTGCCTTCGCATGGGCAATCACCGAAATTGTCGGGCGACGCTGGTGGCGTCATCTCCTCACCCTTGCCTTCGGTCAGTCGCTGGCGCTGATTCATCTCCTCGTGTGGTGGACGGCGACGGCGAACCTTCTGCCGGCCACCATTCTCGGCCTCCTGACCATCGCCTCGTTCCTCCGTTACCGACGTCTGCATGATCGCCGATGGGTCGCGCTGTCATTGGCCTGCTACGCCCTTTCGCTGTTCACCCATGAGACGTCTTGGCTCGTGCCTGGTTTCCTGCTCCTGTTCGACGTCCTGGTCTTGGCACCTGACAGACGGCTCCGTCCGACATTTCTGTGGTTCTGGCGGCATGGCTGGGTCTGGCTCAGCTACGGCGTCTTGACCGCCCTCGCGCTGGCCAACTATTTCGCCTTCTACTACGCCGCCCTGCAACCGAAGCCCACACTCAGTCAGATTGCCCGCTATATCGGCGTTCAATTCACGCAGACATTCGCTCCAACAGCGGACGGTCTACGCCCCCTCACAGGGGGTTGGAACGATTTGCTGGGGCTCTCGTGATCGACCTGCTTGTCGTGGTCGCGATCGGCTGACGGTGAGCATCTATCGCCGTCCGGCCGCGTGGCGTGTCGGGGTCGTGTTCGCAGTCGTCTTTCTTGCCAATTTCGATCATGATCGGTGCAAATCGGGTCGGTCGAAATGGCGTGGACACGGTGGGTAAGGAGCTGTTCTACGTACAGGTACCTGCTTACCTCTTCCTCCTGTGTGTCGGAGCCGCCTTCTCCTTGGACCGCTCCGGGTCACCGTACGTGGCCCATGGAGGAGCCGTGGAACGGCCTCGGGTACCAAGGCACTCTCGGCAGGTGGCGGTGCGCTCGCAGCGCATTTGGCTGGCAATGGCGTGCGTGGTTGCGGTCGGATTGTACGAAGTCCTGTATTTGACCAGCGTGACGACGATGGATGCCAAGGATCAGTCCAACCAGGAGAGCCAGGTCTCGAGGGCGTATTTCACGGGTGCTTCGACAGATCGATACAGCGAATCATCATGGCGGAGGCGTCGCAATTGTTCCGACACCCCCGTCCCTCCCTCGATCATCTCTCCGGCGTCTGCGCCCTACAACCTCCTCAGTTCCGCTCTTTCCGTGCTGAACTCAAAGGTCGAATTGAACTGGCTCAGGGACGAAACGTTCGATGGTGGCCAGAACGGGACCTTGACCCGGCGCGATTCGAGAGGTTGTCGGGAGGCCCACGAGGGTTGTCGATATCTGGGTTCATCACCGGCCCCAAGGTCAGGGACGCGGCGTCGAAGCCAAGATCGCCGACGCCGGCGGCCGCTGTTTTGCGGTGGGCCACTCCGGTGCGACGGTTGACGTGGGGCTGGCGTCGCCCCTCTCGACGCCTGACACCGCCTGGTTGCTCGTCGGCCTGAAGAGTTCGTCGAACGGATCGGTGGCCGTGTCGACCTTGAGCGATGGAGTCGTCAGGCGTCGGTGCCATCGACGTGGCAGCGGGGGCGAGGTCAGACGGTTACCTCTTGCCCCTGTCGCAGCGGCGACTGGACGGTCTCCAGATCATCGACGGGAATCCGGGCCAGACGCTGTGCATCTCGTCGGTGGACGTCGGTACCCTTTCCTCGTCGAGATAGACACTCTGCCCCGACCAATCCGGCCCGTGAAGTGCTGGTGGCCGTGGCGTGCGTCTGAGCACGGAACTTCTCCGGCCACACCCGGATCAGACCTTCGTCAGATCCCCACCGTACGTCCGATCGGCAGACCCCTGCTGGTGAGGGTACCCGCCAGGGCCTCCGCCGCAATCACGGGCCCGCCGATATGCACCAGCTTCGGGTCAACGAAAGAATTTCATGACGCCGCGGACGAGGTCCTCGGATGAAGCAACCGGGATCAGATGTGTCAGCCCGAGGAAGCGGCTGACGGCAACCAGCTCGCCGTCCCGGGACTCGATACTGACGATCGGACCGTTCGCATCCAAGCGACTGCGCGGGACTTGACCGAATTCAATCAAGTAGCCCCACTCGCGTGCCGCGCCCGTCATGATCTTCGCCTTGGCGTCGCCGTGAAGGTCCGACAGAAGGTCCGAGTTGATGAAGGCCGAGACCTGGGAACGGAAGAAGGGGTAGCGCAAATCGATGATCTCCTCGTTCTCGGGCACACTTGTGTGGCCCGCCGGGAGCAGCCCCGCCTCCGTACTCGAAACAGTGCCTCGGTGGTACACGAAGCAAGAGGGCGCCAACGTTACGCGGCATCCGAGGCTCTTGCTTCGCAACGTCCAATCCGTCCTCGCAGTAACCCCTCCCGAACACGGGGTCCATCAGCCCGACTCGTTTGAGCACCGGCGTGGGGATCAAGATGCAGAAGGAGATCCCGGCCGGGATGTCGAGGGTGGTGAGCCCGAAATTCCCCCACAGAGATGAAGCGACCCAGTCGACCGTGTCCTGATTGCCCAGGTACTGATCCGGGTCTTCGTTGGGTAGGGAGTAGATCGAGACATTGTTCGACCAGGCGGTGACGGAACCGATGGCGGAGTCGGTGCCGCGGCGTCAACCATCAGGTCGGGGAGTCCCCGGCAGAACAGCACGTCCGAGTTGGCGATGACGACGTAGTCGTATCCCTTCTCGAGCGCCCACAGCAAACCCAGGTTCACGTTTCGGGGGATGCCGAGATTGCGCGGTGACCGGTAATAGTTCAGGCCGAGTTCCCGACGCGGCTTCGACCTCTTCGCTTAGCCCTGGCTCAGGGCTTCCATCGTCGAGCACCAGGATGTCGACATCGGTGTTCTCGGCGGCCATACTCGCCGCGGACCGGAGGCACGGGAAAACAACCTGGCGGCCGTTGTAGACGGTGATGGCGAAGAGGAGTCTCGCCTTGTTCGCCACGTTATGGCCGCAGCGTGTTGCGCATGTCCCAAATTCTGGTGGCGATCCGAAAGGCGGCCGAAGTCCGCATGGCGTGATGCACGGTTTGCAGTTCCCGGAGTGTCGCCGCGGCTTCGTCGATTTCTCGCTGGAGCGTCACGACCTGGTGCTCGGATGCAATGAGCCGTCGCGTGAGGTCGATCACACGTGTATTCGCGACGTCGAAGTCGCGGAGCGCCTGTTTGAGCGAGACGTGGTCGATGGCGGATGGAGCGAGCGCGTCCGGTTCCTTGGCCGTTTGGATACAGCGGTTTGGTCTTCCATGTCGCTCCTGACGGTGGGGCGCTCACACACTGGTGCGGGACGGACGTGCCAGCAAAGATTGGTATGCCTTGACGGTAGCCTCGGCGGCTCCGGGCCAATCATACTGATCCCCGTGAAGGGTCAGCGCTTCTAACTGGGCTTTGACCACGGCTGGGTCGTTGAGCAGCTGGAGACATGCGTCAGCCAGCGTCTTTACCTCCCAGTCGACCGGGGCGACCGGGAGGTCGCTGAATCTCTCCGTGAAGGGGCCGAAGGGAACGACGACGGTGGGCGTTCCGAAGGCCGCTGCCTCGTGAGGGATCAGTCCGAAGCCCTCAGCTGACGTCGGATACAGCACCAATTCTGCGTGCTTGAGCAGCCAGTTCCGCTCTTCCGTTCTGACGTCGGGGATGACGAACATCCATTCTCGGGGTAGCCCTGCCTCGACCTCTGCCACTCGTGAAGATCCAAACGGAACCAGTGCGCCGGCCATGACCAGATGCAGAGGGTGCCCTTTCTCGTGCAATGCCTCAACCACTCGTATGGCGACATCGCGGTTCTTGTGGGTGTAGTTGGTTCCCAAAACAAGGATGAACTGCTTCTCGGCGAACCCCCGTGCGAGCAATTCGTCGGGCAGCTGCATGGACTCGTTCCCACGAAGGTGCCGCGTTCCGTTGGGTATCACGAAGACCCTGTCGTCGGCGATGGCGAGGCGCTCGAGCTGGATCTGAGACCGAGTGTCGTCGGAGATGGCGACGACACCGTCCACTGTGGCGGCGAACTTGCGTATCGATTGGCGGTACTCGAACCAGTGCTCGCTGACGTAGAAGTAAGACGGCGTCTGGAACGCGATGAGGTCGTGAATTGTTACGACCGTTCGTCCGGCCTTGGTTTGCCACTGGGACAGGTTCACTTCGTCCGTCTGGAACGGACAGTGGATGATATCGACGGCTGGGAAAGCCGAGAGATCACCCTGAGGGGCGAGACGCGCATCAACCTTGGGATGGGCAAGCACTTCGGCGGCGTAAGCCGGAACAGGGCCTGACAGGGCGACACCGAGATAGTCCACCTCGTCGCGCTCGGCGAGAGCCTGAACGAGAGCGAGCAATGCCACCTGCGTCCCCATCTCCTTGTGACCCAGGCAGGAGCCATCGAGGATGACTCGGAGCCCGAAGACGACCGAACGGGCCCAAGCGAGTGCCTCGCGGAAAGGTGCGTTCTGCTCGGTCGCCTCCCCGGGTAGTCGGAGAAGGGCCGGGCTCCTCAGGTGGAGCCACTGCCATTCGGGATCAGCCAAGCCGGCGTGCGCCGGGTAACGGTCCGGCATGTCGAGGGGTCGGGTCACGAACGTCGATGGGTCCAGCAGGTCGATCATCCCGCGGGCCCGCAACCGTGTCCCACACTCCGCAATCGACACCCACGCGCTGTCGCCGTGATCGGGGAACTGTGAGAGAAGGGAGAGGCCTTGCGAACTGAAGAGCACAGCGGGTCCCACGGGATAGGGGATGGGCGCAGGACCATAGGAAAAGGGGGCGTTCCGCAGACCGCGGGTCACCGATATTTCGTCCAGGTTGTTCAGTTGATGTGTGTTGATGACCTCCGGCAAGGGAAAGCCCGCGTATCCGGCGACGTTGCACAGGAACGAGATGCTGGCGACGCGCAGGTCATCCCGGACCAGGCTCAAGGCTGGAGTGAGGAATTCGTCGGGAAAGAGCGCCGGCGCCCACACCAACAACACATGACTCCGCAAATTTCCACGAATGTCGTCGACCAGCACAGAAGACGAGGGCAGCTGGCGGATTTCGATTCCCGGAAGTGCATCCCCGAGGTCTCGGCAGGTGTCGACGGTGGCGGCACCGGCCACGATGCGCAGGTCCGGCTCGGCTCGAGCGAGCGACGCGAACGTTGGCAACCATGCTTCGAACGGCTCGGTGACGAAGACCGCAGCGACGGCATCGTGCCGTGAAAGGTCTCCCGGATCGGTGTCCGTCTGTGGCGCGTTGCGTCTTGACGTGGTTCGATGGGCCGGCACGTTTTGGCGTCCTTTAGATCGGTCGGCTACCGGCGAGTTCGGCACGGACCCACGCCATCAACGACTCGAGACCATCGGAGAGCGACCACTTGGCCTCGTATCCGAGCAAATGCTTGGCGGCATCGATTTCACACGAAGCTGCCCGGACATCGCCGTCATTGTACTGCCCGGTGATCTTGGGCTGCGGAGCTCGAGCCAATCGCGCGATGGCGTGTGCCACATCGGCGATGGTCGAAGGCGTGCCGGAGCCCACGTCGGCGATCCGATTCGTCGTGTCGGCGGCCGTGACGGCGGAGGTCACTGCGGACACCACATCGTCGATATAGACGAAGTCGCGCACGATATTCCCATCCTCGTACACGGGGAGAACCTCGCCCGCCAGGGCCAGCCTGGTGAAGAGAGACAGCACGCCGGTGTATGGATTCCCCAGCGACTGCCCGACTCCGTACACATTCTGGAGGCGCAGTGTCGTCAAAGCGCTGCCCATGCCGGCCGCCCAGCTGCGACAGATATGTTCCTGCGCGAGTTTCGTTGCGCCGTACACGCTGGTTGGTTCGGTCGGGGTCCGAGCTGCAGCACTCGACACCGGTCGTCCCTGGGCCCCTGAAGGAGATGGTGGGTCCCATTCCGCCAGTTGCAGCTGCCGGTGGGTGCGGACAACCGGTCGGTAGCGCTCCCCGTCGGCCTCCCATTCTCCCTCCCCGTAGACGGCCCTCGAGGACGTCAGGACGATGTGTGACGGCACGTGCTCGGCCCGAGTGAAGGCATCGAGCATTTGAGTCGTGCCGACGCAGTTGGCCAGCGAATGGCGGGAGCTCTCCCGGAGGGACTGGCTGGTGCCGGTCTCGGCCGCCAGGTGAACCACTGTGCCGGGACGCTCGAGCTTGAGGAACGCGTCCCAGGCAACCGGGTCCGTCACGTCGAACGGCAACAGCTGGACCTGCTCCGGCAGTCTTTCGGGTCGGCCCGCTTGGGTGTGGACCTGAGGGTGCAGGGCGTCGACAACCACGACGCGAGCACCGCGCCCGATCATCTCCTTGGCGACACCACAGCCGATAAAACCAGCCCCCCCGGTGATGAGGACCGTCTCGTCCGCGATCATCCGCGCAGCCTACAGCAGCCTCATGATCGAACCAGGCAACGCGACCACCAACGAGCTACCGACGGACCGGGAAGGCCAACTCACATTGAACGACTCGGTGACGCACTGTCGAAACGGCTTCAGCCGGTTTGGTTGGAGTCCCCGGGCTGACGAACTGGTTCGACGGCTTGCACGTCGGCGGCGCCGGAGGCGGACGCGACGCGACCGATGGGGACGACCCGCGCTCGTCGGGCTTCTCGCGAGCCCACTCGACGGGCCGCCTTTCGGCCGTACTCCCGCGGGTAGCTCGACCAGCGAATAGCTCCCCCAGGCGAGTGCGATGGAGATGACGAAGATGGCCGCGATCTTCAGCGGCAGATGATGCAGGTCGGCAGGGTTTCCTGCTGTTCCGATCCCGTAGATACTCAGGATCACCGGGAAGTGCCACAGGTAGAGTCCGTAGCTTCGTTCGCCCATCCAAACAGCAGGAATCATGTGGCGCGGCAACGATGAGGAAATCGGACGCGCCGCGTACAACAGTGCGGGCACCGCAAGCAGGCAGACCCCGTAGTCAAAAAACGTGAACTGGAACCAGTTCGTGTACGACGAGCCGGTCTGGACGCCTCGGAGGTAGACCAGGCTGGGAACCAGGAGGGCGAGGAGTACGAAGAAGTTGGGGCGCGGACTTCCCCATCGGAGCGAGCGCATCACGCGATCGAGGTGACCACGCTGGGAGGCCCATCGCAAGGCAATACCCAAGACGAAGATGGGGAGGATCCCGATGAACTGCCGGGAGAGGTACAGGCGGGCAAGGCCGCTGTCGAAGCCTGCCGGGAAGCGCCATTGCTGGAGCCATTGTCCGTGAAAGACAACGATGAGCCTGTACCCGATGCCGAGGCCTGCAAGTCCGAGCGATGCCAGCACGGGACGCTTCGAAATCAGCCATGCCAGCAAGGGCAGGGTGAGGTAGAGGATCATCTCAATGGTGAGCGTCCAAAGAGACCCGTTCACGTTCAAGTTCGTCGAGGTTGTCGGCCATAGCCACTGCGTGAAGGTCAGAAGAGCGAGAAGTTGCTTGAAGCCGGCCGGCGAGAAGAGCAGGGCGTGCTGAGCGAAGAAGAGCGCCAGGATGCCGACACAGACGTAATAGGCGGGCGCGATGCGAAAGAACCGCCGGACGTAGAACTCGCGCGCCGTCCGGTGGGGGGTCGACCAGAAGAAGTCCGCCAGGAGGAATCCAGAGAGGAGGAAAAAGACGTCGACACCCCAATTGCCGAGGCCCGGGATTATGCCGAAGCCGTAGTTGAGCGAACTGTTCGTCGAGAGGGCCCAGCAGTGTTCGATGACGACTGCCACCGCGGCAAGCGCGCGCAACGCCTCTATGCCGGGGTACCAAATGCGTGCTTCAGCCTCGGGATGTGTCTGGCCTCCGGCCAGCAATCTCGAGTGGTCTGCCACAGGGGGCGAGAGTAGTTCACAAACACTGCAATCCGAGGGTGGGTGGAGCGGCGCCGGGAGGGCGGCCCGGCAGCGATCGCAACGGTCTGCAGTACTGATCTTCCGCAGGATGAACGCGTCTACCGAACCGTTCTGGCTGCCTGGGGCGACCAACCGACCTGTCGACAACCATCGGCCCTGTGGCATTCGAGCGGTGAGGGGGTCCTCCGCTGCATACAACGCATCGGTTGCGGACTTCGGTCGTTCTCATGCGCAGAGTGATTGGCTGCTACAGGGTAGGTTCTAGGTTTCATGCGGCGTGCTCACCCCACCACAACGCTCCGGGCAGTCCTCGCCCCGGCCACTCCGGTGCCCTCCATCGGCTGCTCGGGAATGGGCCATGCCTGACCCTCACTCCGGACGCGGGCGGCAGCTCTTCGGCCCGGGGCCGGGAACGCTTGCCCGTAAGCTTGGCTTTGGTACAGCAGCAACGTCGTCGTCGGGGTCCTCGGCCCCCCGGCCACTCGAGTGGGACGAGTACGAGCCAGTGGACGTCGACGCAGGGCGGTTTTGGATGAGCCGGCGCGATGAGGTCATGCGTCCGTTCATGAGCAGAGCCGGTACCTGGGAACCCGAGGAGGGAAGGCTCCTGTGTTCGCTCATCCGACCAGGCGAGCGCTTCCTCGACATCGGAGCCAACGTCGGATATTTCTCCGTCCTCGTCGGCAATGCTGCTCCGGGTGTGTCGGTGGACGCCGTCGAGCCCGATCCCAACAATGTGCGGGCACTGGAGTTCAACCTCTGGGTGAATCGGGTCCACGCGTGCGTCTGGCCGTTGGCGCTCGACGACAATGATCGCTCCCTGCTCCTGTCCGGCAACAAGACGAACCTCGGTGACTTACGGTGCAATCGGGTCGTGACCAACTCGAATGGCAATACGCCTGCGCCGCAGACCCCGGAGAGCTATGCGTCCCGGTCATGGGTGGTCCCCGCTGCTTCCGGGAACGAGCTGTTCTCGGGACGCGCGTTCGATGTCATCAAGATCGATGTGCAAGGGTGGGAGTTCGCGGTCCTCTCGGGGCTGACGGACGTGTTGGACCGATCGCCAGGTGTCCGGATCGTGGCCGAGTTCCAACCCGACATCCTGCGGTCGCAGCATCGTGTTCCCCAAGAAGTTCTTGCGTCCTACCGACGGAGCGGGTACCGGATACGCTCCCAAGTCGGCGATCAGCTGCTCGATCAGACCGATGGACAGATCGTGGAGATGTGCGACACCGCGGGGAGCAATGGGGCGGTCAACCTACTCCTGGAACGATGACCCATCCCCTCCGGCTGAGGCCGGCGAGAGAGGGGATTCTCAGCGCCGCAACGACACGCGTTCCGACCGGCACACCGAAGACGTAGCTGCGGGGGGCCTCGGAGCTGCCTGTCTTCCCTCAGCCCAAATCGGCCCCCAGGGCGTCGAGCAGTTCGCCCGTGCCCTTCTCGCGAATCGCGTTCGTGTCGCCGCCGTCGAGGAAGACGCCCTGCTCGGTCAGGGTCAGGGTGGTACCCGACGCCGTGGGCGCGAACTCGACCGTGGTCACGGACACGGAGATCAGCGTGTCGTCGCGTTCCATGACGTAGCCGTAGACGATGCGCTCGGCAGGCACGATGTCTCGGTACGTGGCCTCGTAGGTGAACACGGGCCCGTCCGGGGGACCGCCCCGATTGATCTCGCGGCCACCGACCCGGAAGTCGAGCGTGTATCCGGGATCTCCCCCCGGCGCACCGAACCAACGGGCCTTGGCCTCCGGGCTCGACCAGGCGGCGAAGACTCGCTCGGGTGGAACCGGGTACGTCCGGTTGATGGTGAAACTTCCGTGTTCGGCCGACCTGGTGGTGTTGGTCATGTCAAGCTCCTCTCGAGGGTGGTGGTGGGAGATCTGCCTCCCGCTCGGCGGCGAGGTCGTCGGCGAGGACGTCGCCCAAGCGGTCGAGCCGGCGCTCCCACAGCGCGCGCTGTCCGGCAAACCAGTCCTCGGCGAGGCGCAACCCCACCGGCTCGAGCCGGCAGGTCCGGGTGCGACCTACCTTCTCGGAACGGACGACGCCGCATGACTCCAGGACGGCCAGATGCTGCACAACCGCCGACAGACTCATGTCGAGCGGCCGGGCGAGCTGGCTCACCGTGGCGGGACCGCCGCTGAGGCGCTCCACCAGGTCACGTCGGGTGGGGTCGGCCAGCGCCCGGAAGACCTCGTCGACCGGCTGATACTTAAGCATTAACTTAAGTATCTAGACCGGGGAACCGGTTGTCAAGCCGTCGTCGGCGCCCGCACTGACGCCGCGCCCGCCGTGGCCGTCATCGGATCAGCTCGGGCCCGGACAGCCCCAACATGTCGGTGACGCCGTGGTCCCGGCCGGCGGTGTAGCCACCGTCGACCGGCAGCGCGTGGCCGGTGACGAACGAGGCGTCGTCCGAGAGGAGGTACGCCGCGGCGGCGGCGATCTCTTCGGGGCGGCCCATGCGCCGGCCCAGCTTGTGCTCGTGGACGATGTCGGCCAGCGCGGCCTCCATCCCCGGCCCGAAGATCGACGCGGTCATCGGCGTCTCGATGAACCCGGGGCACACCGCGTTGACCCGGATGCCCCGGCCCGCATAGTCGATCGCCATGTTCTTCGAGAGGATGACCACGCCGCCCTTCGACGCGCTGTAGACGCTGCCGCCGGCCGTGCCCTCGAGGCCCTCGATACTGGCCACCGTCACCACCGATCCACGCTGTCCGTCCTCGTGACGGGGCTGCCGCAGCATCTGGCCGATCACGTGTTTCGCCATCAGATAGGTGCCGGTGAGGTTCACCGCAATGACGCGGGCCCATTCATCGGCGGGGAGCATGTGCACGGGGCCGCCGCCCGCCACACCGGCCGCGTTGACCATGCCGTCGATGCCACCTCCGAAGGCCACCGCGGCGCGCACCAGCTCCACCACCGAAAGCTCGTCGGCGACGTCGACATGCGTGAAGAGCCAGCGCTCGCCACCGGTCAACGCGTCAGCCGGCTGAGCCAGGTCTGCCCCGACCACCAGGGCGCCTTCCTCCAAGAGTCGGGCGGCAGTCGCGAGCCCGATGCCCGAAGCGGCGCCCGTCACGATGTAGGTCCGGCCTTCCAATCCACGCATGGTGCCTCCGTTTGGTTGCGTCCGGGCGACCCGGACTGATAGGAGCAGTGCACTGTTCTAGCCCGGGGTCCGGCCCGGGGACCGTCCCAGGGGGAGCCCACGCCATGAAGTTCGCGCTGTTCTACGAGATCCCCGTCCCCCGTCCGTGGGAGGAGGACAGCGAGCTCGTCGCGTACCAGAACACGCTGGAGCAGGCCATCGCCGGCGACCGCTACGGCTGGCACGCCTTCTGGACGGTGGAGCACCACTTCCTGCAGGAGTACTCGCACTGCTCGAACCCCGAAGTCCTCTACGGCGCCATCGCCTCGCGCACCGAGAACATCCGGCTGGGCTACGGGGTCCGCCTCATGCCCAAGCCGTACAACCATCCGGTACGCACGGCGGAGTCGGTGGCCGTTCTCGACTTGCTCTCCAAGGGACGGGTGGACATGGGTGCGGGTCGTTCGGCGACCCGCACCGAGCTCGAAGGCTTCGGCGTCGACCCCGCGGTGACCCGCCAGATGTGGCAGGAGGCCCTCGGCCACATCGTGGGCTGCTGGACCAACGAGGAGTACGAGTTTGCCGGCGAGCACTGGCAGATGCCGCGCCGCCGTGTGCAGCCCAAGCCGTGGCAGAAGCCACACCCACCCCTCTGGGGCGCCACCACCAGCGACGAGGGACACGCCCAGGTTGGTGACCTCGGCCTCGGCCTGTGCTCCTTCGCGGTCGGGCTGCCCCCGACGGAGGTCGAGCGCAAGATCGACGTCTACCGGGCCGCCGTCGAGCGATGCACGGAGCCGGTGGGCTCCTTCGTGAACAACCAGGCGGCCACCTTCACCATGGCCCTGTGCGGCCCCGACGCGGAGAAGGCCAAAGAGGAGGCCCGGGAATCCTTCGAGTGGTACCCGAAGACGGGCGCCCGCCAGATCGCCACGCTCACCGACTGGATGGCCGAGCGCAAGCAGGACCTGGGAAGCTACTCGTACGCCGCCGACATGAAGAAGACCGACGACGAAGGCATGCTCGACCTCTTGAGCCTCGAATACCTCGTTGACTCCAACGCCTGCGTGCTCGGGACACCGGAGCAGTGTCTGGAGGCGTGCCGTGCCTACGAGGCCGCCGGGGTCGACCTGCTCCTCTGCCTCGTGAACCCGTACAAGATCTCCCATGAGTCGGTGCTGCAGACGATCGAGCTCATGGGCACCGAGGTGATTCCGCACTTCGCCGACTGACCTGCCGGCCAACTGACGGTCACGCCCGACGCCCGGGGCCCTACGTCATCGGGCAGTGTGGAGGGATGGGGACGGACGGAGGACGCCGCCGCTGGCCGCCACTTGCGGCAGCCTTGGCGGTGATCGCCCTCGCAGCGCCGGGCATGGGTGCCGAGCCGGCCGGGGCGGCCCGGAAGGGGACCACGATCATCAAGGCGTCCCAGCTGGCGCAGTCCGGTCACGCCTCCTTCTGGAATTGTCCGGCCAGGACCACCGACGTCCTGGTGGCCGTGAACACGCTGACCCTTCACCCGGGCGCGACGCTCAACCTCACTTATTCGGTGCGCAACGGCGGCACGGCGTCGTGCACCTACACCGCGCCCTTCGCCGGCCCACCTCCCACTCCGACCGCCACTGCGCTCACGGCCGGACCGTGCGGCTCGCTGGCCTTCGAGATAGAGGACGTGCACCACCACGCCGTGTGGCCCGGAGCACAGATCGTCAACTGCCCGGCGTTGGGCACCGCTTCGCTCGCCGCCGGCGCCACGGTGTCGGGCTCCGGCTCGTGGAACCAGGACAAGGCCGGCAGTACGCACCGCGTCGCACCAGGGAACTACCTCCTGGTGGTCGACAACAAGCGGTTCAGTTTTCCTCTGCGGATCGCCAGATCCTGAATGGGCCGCCGCCAATACTGCGTTTGGCCTGTCCTGACGGCGCATCAGTGACACGGCGATTCCGCACCGTCGCGTGTACGGGACTGCCCAACGTAACGATGGCACAGCGATCAGCGTGACTCGTCGGTCCCGGGGAGGGATGCAGCTGCCGGAGGCTGCTTGACACATCGATTCAGGGCACCAGCATTCTTCACATGCGCCGTCGGCATCTCCTTCCCGTCCTCGCCCTGCTTGCCCTCGTGATCACCGCGTGCGATTGGCCGAGCATCACACCACAGGGCAATGCCCCCCTTCGCTACCGAGACCAAGTCTTCTCGAACGTGACGGTCAGCCCGAACATCACCTACGGCAGTGCGGTCAACCTCGAGAATCAGACCGTTCCCCTGCAGATGGACATGTACCAGCCCACCGGTGACTCTGTGACCAGCCGTCCCGCCATCGTTTGGGTCCATGGCGGATCCTTCTGTTGTGGTGACAAGTCGGAGGGCGACATGGTCGACGAGGCCACGACGTTCGCCGAAAAGGGATACGTCGACGTCTCCATCGACTACCGGCTCGAATCTCCCGGTTGCTCGGGCAACTTCTCGAACTGCTTTCCGGCAATCGGGGAGGCGTACCAGGACGCCCAGACCGCCGTGCTCTTCCTCCGTGCCCATGCGGCCACGTACGGGATCGATCCAACCCGCATCGCCATCGGCGGTACTTCCGCCGGGGGGATCACTGCTCTGAACGTCGGCTACTCCTCCTCGGAGGATCCCGCGGCTGGCGTGAAGGCGGCCGTGTCGCTCTCTGGGGCCTACTTCGGCGCCGCGGGCGTCGGAGCGATCTCCAATGGCGACGCACCGGTAATGGATTTCCACTGCACCACCGATCCGCTGGTGCCGTACTCCTCGTCGGTGAGCATGATCAACGCCGCGCAAGCACTTGGACTCGACGCCTTCTTGGAGTCGTGGAATGAAACCTGCCATGCGCCCTACACCGAGCACCGCACGCAGATTCTCACGCAGACGACGAACTTCTTGTGGTGGGAGATGGACCTCACCAGCGCAGCGACCTGACGGGCCTGGGAGGTGCCTAGGGCACGAGCGCGATCTTCCCCACAGCGCGCCGCCCCAGCAGATCCTCGAGCGCACTCGACACATCGTCGAGCGGGTACTCGGCGGGACGGATGGGGTCGAGCGTATTCGCCGCCACCATTTCCAACAGGTCGTCGAGGAGTGCGCGCTGCTCGGCCGGGTGAGTCATGGCCCAGATGCCCCAGTCGATGCCGATGACGGAGCGGTTGCGCAACAGGATCTGGTTGAGCGGCACCGAAGGGATGTCGCCCGACGCGAACCCGATGACGAGATAGCGGCCGCGGTCGCCCAACGCACGGAGCGCCGGTTCGGCCAGCGCGCCACCGATGGGATCGACCACGAGGTCGACACCGGTTCCACCGGCGAAAGCCCGTGCCGCGTCCTTGACCGCCTCTGACGCCGGATCGAGTACCGACTCCGCGCCCGCCTCGAGGGCCGCCTGGCGCTTCTCCGGGCTCGATGCCACGCCGAGGACCCGACAGCCCAGTGCCCGCGCCACTCCGATGGCGGCCAACCCGACGCCGCCGCCGGCTCCAAGGACGAGCACGGACTCGCCGGGGGCGGCGTGGGCCCTGTCGCGCAGGGCGAACAGGCAGGTGCTGTAGCTCTGCGTGAAGGTGGCTGCCCGTGCGGCAACCATCCCCTCGGGCAACGCCACGACCGAAACTGCCGGCACCACGACGCGACTGGCGAAGCCCCCCAACCCCACCGATGCGAGCACTCGGTCGCCGACGGCAACGGCCACCACGTCCGGCCCCACCGCCGCAATGTGGCCGGCCACCTCGCTGCCCGGCACGAAGGGAAGCGAGGGCTTTATCTGGTACTGCCCGGCCACGAAGAGCCCGTCGACGAAGTTCACGCCGGCCGCCTCGACCGCGATCGCGACCTCGCCCGGTCCCGGCTCGGGATCGGGCCGCTCCTCTACCCGCAGGACGGAGGGTGCTCCCAGCTCATGACAGACGGCGGCGCGCACGGGTGGAGACGCTACCGTCGCCGCGTGGAAGGCAACGGACCCGGGCCGCCCAACGCGGACATCCGAGCCGTCCGTCCCGACGAGCTGGGCCTGCTCCCGGCACTCGAGGCGGCGGCCGATGCGATCTTCGAGCCCCTCGGCATCGGTCCCCTCCCGGGCCCGGGCACGGTGGAGGAGTTCGCCGCCGCGCGCATCGTCCTCGTGGCAGGCGACCCACCGCTCGGCCTGTGCCGCATCGACGACGTCGACGGGGGAGCCCACATCGAACAGCTCTCGGTCCATCCCGACCACGGCGGCCACGGCATCGGGCGAGGTTTGTTGCGGGCGGCCTGCGCCTGGGCGGGGACGCACGGCTACTCCGACATCACCCTGGCCACCTACAGCGACATCCCGTGGAACGGGCCGTTCTACGCCTCGGAGGGCTTCGTCGAACGCGGGTCCGTGGACGGCTTCTGGCGCGCCCACGGCCTGTCGCCCGAGGACCCTGTCATGGCCCGCTTCGGTGCCCGCGTCCTGATGGGTCGGCGCCTGTGAGCTCCGCGTAGCGGAAGCAGCCCACCAGATGGTCGTTGATGAGCCCCGACGCCTGCAGATGGGCGTAGCAGACGGTCGGGCCGACGAAACGGAAGCCGCGTCGACGCAGGTCGGCGCTGAAGGCCTCGGACTCTGGGCTGACCGCGGGGAGCTGCGCCATGCGACGCCATTTGTTGACCAGCGTGCGCCCGCCCACGAAGCCCCAGATGTAGGCGTCGAAGGAGCCGAACTCCTGCTGCACGTCGAGGAACAGGCGGGCGTTGCGCACGGTGGACTCGACCTTGGCCCGGTTGCGGATGATGCCGGGGTCGCCCAGCAGCTTCTCGACCCGGGCCGGTGTGAAGCGCGCCACCTTGGCGACGTCGAAGCCGGCGAAGGCCTTGCGGTAGCCCGTCCGACGCTTCAGGATCGTCGACCAGCTCAGCCCGGCCTGCGCCCCCTCGAGCACCAGGAACTCGAAGTGCATGGAGTCGTCGTGCACTGGGACGCCCCACTCGGTGTCGTGGTACGCCACCATGTCGGGATCGCTGCCCGCCCAGTCGCACCTGGTCGGCGTGGGTGTCGGCGCGTCGGTCATGGCGCCACGCTAGGGGAGGCCTGTGACGAAGGCATCGGCGTCGGCGCGCCGATCCGGTAGAGCACGTGGGCCCGCAGCGGGCTGCCCTCGGGCAGGCCCGGATGGTCGAAGTCGCCCCCATGGTCACGGGTCATGCCGAGATTCGCCATCACCGCCTGGGAGCGCACATTGACCGAGGCCGTGAAGGCGACGATCTCCGGTAGCCCGCCCATGCCGAAGCCGAAGTCCACCGCCGCCCGCGCCGCCTCGGTGGCATAGCCCTGCCCCCAATGGTCGGGGTGGAGTGTCCATTCGGCCTCCACCGATCCCACGCACGGCAGCGCAGCAGTCACCCGGTGCAACCCGACCACACCCACGAACGGGGGACCGCCGGCGACGTCGACCGCCCACAGGCCCCAGCCCTCGCGGTCCATCTCCTCCATGATGCAGTCGACATTGGCGTCGCTCTCGACCCTGGTCGGCGACGCGCCCAGGGACGAGACCACCGAGGGATGGGTGTGCAGCTCGAAGAACGGCTCGCGGTCCACCTCGGTGAACGGTCGCAGCACCAGCCGCCCTGTCCGCACGATTGTGCCGGCGGCCGCGGTCAGCGCTCCGCGGCGGCAGCGGCACCCGCCACCGCCGACACCGCAGTCTCGGCGGCCCAGCGGTAGTCGGCCTTGCCCGACGGGGAGCGCTGGATCTGCTCCACGAACACCACCTCCTTGGGCAGCTTGTAACGCGCGACGTGAGCCGAGGCCTCCTCAATGACCGATTCGCCGGTGGTCGTCGCACCCTCGGCCACTTGCACGACGGCCACCACCTCCTGGCCCCAGCGTTCGGAAGGACGACCGACCACGACCACATCGGCGACAGCAGCGTGGCCGGCGATGGCCCGCTCGACTTCCTCGACGAAGATCTTCTCGCCGCCCGAGTTGACCGTCACCGAATCGCGGCCCAGCAGCTCGATCTGACCGTCGGCCCGGTGCCGGGCCCGGTCGCCGGGGATGGAGTAGCGAACACCGTCGATCACGGGAAAGGTGCGCGCCGTCTTCTCAGGGTCCCCGAGATACCCGAGTGGCACATTCCCTGTCTGCGCCAGCCAGCCGTTGCCCTCGTGGCCCGGCTCGAGCACCCGTGAAAGGGTCTCGTCGACCACCAGGGTCCCGGGCCCGGGCAGGAACGACCCCACCTCCACGTCGTCCATGGAGGTCACGTGCATCTGCGCGCCGGTTTCCGAGGAGCCGGCGGAGTCCGAGATGACGAGGTTGGGGATGCGCTCGACGGCCATGGCGCGCACGGCCGGCGTGAGCGGCGCGCCGCCATTGCCCACCGCGAAGAACGACGACAGGTCGTACTTCTTCTTGTCGAGCTGCAGCAGCAGCGGGCGCAGCACCGCATCGCCGACGATCGTGATGGAGGTCGCCTTCTCGCGCTCGACCACCGACCAGACGTCATCGGGGTCGACCCGGTGCGTGTTGTCCGGGAAGATCAGCGTGGCGCCCGTGGCCATCAGCATGAAGCAGGCCCATTGCGCCGCGCCGTGCATGAGCGGGGGCAGGATCATCAGCCGCACCGGGTAGCTGGAGGCGAGCCGTTCGGTCAGGTTCTCGTAGCTCGTGACGATGTTCCACGAACCCACCTGCCGCCCGCCCATCGCCGCCATGAAGATGTCGTGCTGGCGCCACAGCACGCCCTTGGGCATGCCCGTCGTGCCCCCCGTGTAGAGCACGTAGAGGTCGTCGGGGGAGGGCTGGACCGGCGGTCCGTCGGGCGAGGATGCCGCCAACGCCTCCTCGTACCAGACCGCACCGGGGAGGAGGGGGTGACCCGATTCGTCGTCGACCTGGAGCAGCACGTCGGGGGGCGAGTCCAAGGTGGGCAGCACCTCGGCCAGGGTCGGGGCCAGCGAGGAGTGCAGGATCATGGCCCGCGGTCTGGCGTCGTTGAGCAGGTACCGCAGCTCCTCGCCGACGTAGCGGTAGTTGACGTTGAAAGGGGCGACCCGGGCCCGGTACGAGCCGAGCATCCCCTCCAAGTACTCGTTGCCGTTGTACAGGGCGAGGGCCACGTGGTCCTGGCCCGACTCCCAGCCCTGCAGGTCGGCCCGCTCGCGCCGCACACCCAGGCCCTGGCCGTGCAGATAGGACGCGAGTCGGCGCGAGCGCTCCGCCAGGTCGGCGTAGCTGAGGCGCCGGTCGCGCCAGACGATACATTCCCGATCGGCCAGGCTCTCGACAAGGACGTCGAAGGCCTTGGCCAGGTTGAACTGGACGGTCGGGTGTCGTGGTCACGGGTCCGCACTGTATCGGTGAGCCTCCACTGCGGCCCCGGCGAGGTGAAGGCGGCCTCCGTTTGGGGGACGAGGCCCGTCATCGGCAAAGATCACGGCGTGGACCTCCGCAACCCAGCCACCGGCGAGGTGCTCACCACCATCGAGGGCCTGACCGCCGAGCAGACCGACGCGGCCATTCTGCGGGCCGCCGCGGCCTTCGAGGAGTGGCGCGCCGTCGCGCCCGGGGACCGGGCCCGGCTGCTCCGTCGGTTCGCCGCTGCCGTCGACGCCGACATCGTCCAGCTGGCCGCGCTGGAGGTGATCAACGCCGGTCACGTCCTGGGGAACGCCCGCTGGGAGGCGGGCAACGTGCGCGACGTCATCGAGTTCTATGCCGGCGCGCCCGAGCGCCACAGCGGCCGGCAGATCCCCGTGCCGGGCGGCCTCGACGTGACGTTCCACGAGCCGCTGGGGGTCGTCGGCATCATCGTGCCCTGGAACTTCCCCATGGCCATCGCCGGCTGGGGCTTTGCCCCCGCCCTGGCCGCCGGCAACACCGTCGTGCTCAAGCCGGCGGAGCTCACGCCGCTCAGCGCGCTGCGCATCGGCGAGCTCGCGCTCGAGGCCGGCCTTCCCGAGGGCGTCCTGCAGATCCTGCCCGGCAAGGGCAGCATCGTGGGCCAGCGCTTCGTCGACCATCCCGCCGTGCGCAAGGTGTGCTTCACCGGCTCCACGGAGGTGGGGCGCCAGGTCATGGCCGGGTGCGCCCAGCAGATCAAGCGGGTGACGCTCGAGCTGGGCGGCAAGAGCGCCAACATCGTGTTCGCCGATGCCGACCTGGAGCTCGCGGCGGCGCGGGCGCCCTACGGCGTGTTCGACAATGCGGGACAGGACTGCTGCGCCCGCTCGCGCATTCTGGTGGAACGGTCCGCGTACCAGCGCTTCATGGAGTTGCTCGAGCCGGCCGTCGCCGGCGTCAGGGTCGGCGACCCGACGCTCGAGGAGACCGAGATGGGCCCGCTCATCTCCGAGACCCACCTGGCCAGTGTGGCCTCCTTCGTTCCCGACGACGCACCGGTGGCCTTCCGGGGCAGCTGCCCCGACGGTCCGGGCAACTGGTTCGCCCCGACCGTGCTGGCGCCGGTGGATCCTGGCGCGCGGGCGGCCACCGAGGAGATCTTCGGGCCCGTCGTCGCCGTCATCCCCTTCGAGGACGAGGCCGATGCCGTCCGCATGGCCAACGACACGCCCTACGGGTTGTCAGGGTCGCTGTGGACGCGCGACGTGGGCCGGGCGCTCCGGGTGGCGCGGGCGGTCGAGACCGGAACCTTGTCGGTCAACTCGCATTCGTCGGTGCGTTACTGGACGCCGTTCGGCGGGGCCAAGCAGTCCGGCATCGGCCGCGAGCTCGGGCCCGACGCGCTGGAGGCGTTCAGCGACGTGAAGAACGTGTTCATCAGCTCGGACTAGGCAGCAGCCCGAGAGGCCTTGGCAGGAGGAACGACATGAGCGACGAGACCATCCCGTACGCCCACCGGCTCGTCGGTCGCGTGGCGGTTGTCACGGGGGGCGCCAGTGGCATCGGGCGCGCCATGTGCGAGCGCTTCGCCAGCGAGGGCGCCCAGGTGGCCGTGGTCGATCTCGACGAGGAGGCCGGCGGCGCGGTGGCGGCCGCGGTGGACGGGATGTTCGTCCGGGCCGACGTCACGTCCTCCGACGACGTGGAAGCCCTGTACGCCGAGGTGGCCGGCCGCTACGGCGGGATCGACGTCTGCTGCAACAACGCCGGCATCAGCCCGCCGGACGACGACTCCATCCTCGACACCGGCCTCGAGGCGTGGGACCGCGTGCAGCGGGTCAACCTGACGTCGGTCTACCTGTGCTGCAAGCACGCGCTGCCGCACCTGCTGGCCCGGGGCAAGGGGTCGATCATCAACACCGCCTCCTTCGTCGCCGTCATGGGAGCGGCGACGAGCCAGGTCAGCTACACCGCGTCGAAGGGCGGCGTGCTGGCCATGTCACGCGAGCTCGGCGTGCAGTTCGCCCGTCAAGGCGTGCGGGTCAACGCGCTCTGTCCCGGGCCGGTCAACACACCGCTGCTGCAGGAGCTCTTCGCCAAGGACCCCGAGCGGGCGGCGCGGCGCCTGGTGCACATTCCGATGGGCCGCTTCGGCGAGGCGACCGAGATCGCCGCGGCCGCCGCCTTCCTGGCGTCCGACGACTCGTCGTTCATCACGGCGTCGACATTCCTCGTCGACGGCGGGATCTCCGGGGCCTACGTCACCCCGTTGTAGGGCGGACCCGGTCGACGAGGCGGTCAGCCTCCGAGGCTGTCCCGCAGTTCCTGTAGTTCGTGACGGAGCTCTGCCACGTCCGCCCGGAGCTCGGCCAGCTCGCCGCGCAGGTCATCCCCGTCGTCGGCCGTGGTAGTGGTGATGTTGCTGTCTCCGCCCGAATCAGACGAGACCCGGTAACGCGTCGGCGTCTCGGCGTCGCTCGGCGTTCGATGGCGGATCGGGAGCGGAGACCAACGTGGTGGCCCAACGCTCCTCCTTCTGGCCGGGCCGCCGCCCGACGTCGCGGGCGAGCGACTCTTCCCGCGCCGCCAACAGGTTGAGTTCGTGCTCCACCTCGGAGAGCGCCTCGAACCGCGCCATCCGCTCGGTGCGGATACGCAGCTCGCCGATCGTCTGCGGTCCGCGGAGCAGCAGTACGGCCAGAATGGCGCACTGGCGGTCGTCGAGACCCAGGGTCTCGTCGAGGACCTGGCGGTAGCGGACGACAGAACGGCCGTGCGCCGGCAGGACGAAGCGGACCAGTTTCTGGTCCTTGAGATCATCGAGGGCGGCGAGGACCGACGTCTCGTCGTAGTCGACCACCGGCTCCCGGTTGGAGGTCTGGTTGCAGGCCGACTGCAGGGCGTTGACCGTCAACGGGTACTGCTGGGGGGTGGCGAGGCCCTTCTCAATCAGCGCGCCCAGCACACGGCCGCACTCGGGGCTGAGCTGCATGCGGGCGAGCATACGGCTGGCCCGCAGGGGCGACGGTTCCGGCCCTGCGGTCACGCGCCGCGACGCCCCGGCCTGGTTTCCCTCCCTTTTGTCTGCAACCGGGGCTACTCTGCAGGAACAGCGGCCCGCCAGGGCCCGGGGGCGAGGTTGGAGGGGACATGACCGACCTGATCGAACGCGTCGACGCGGTCTTCACTGCGGAGGCCGACGAGGCACAAGGGACCGGACCACACGAGGGCAGCCCGCGGCAGGGCAGCAAGGGCCGACCGCTGCAGATCTTGTTCGCGGTCACGCTGGGCGGCTCTGCCGTGCTGCTCTTCGCCATGGCCTCTGGTCACCTGAAGGGGACGCAGGCCACGGTCGGCATCGTGGCCGCGCTGGTGCAGGTGGCGCTGGCGATCGGGGTACTGTCGCGCCCGTCCAGAGGCCTCTACGCCGCGGCGGCGGTGGCCGACGCCGCCGTTGCCGTGTTCTGGCTGGCCGTCGAAGGCCCGCACGCCGTCTCCATGGTGACCGCGGGTATCGGCGTGGCGCTGTCGGGCCTCGCAGTCGCGTTGGGTGCCGCGCTCGGCCATCCGGCCCGCGCTGGGGAGCGCGTGGTCGTCGGCGACGTCGGTGTTCGGCTCCCTGCTCCCGCTCGCCGTCGTGGGCATGACCATCGGCGGGCTCTTCGGGACGACGGCGGCACTCAGCGCGCCCGTCGCGGCGAGCTCCCACGCTAAGACGCCCGTGGGCAACGCCTCGGCTGCGCTGGCCGAGGCGACGACGGTCAAGGTGCCCGGTGAGACCTCCAAGTCGTTCGCCAGCACCCTCGCGGGCAACTCGACCGAGAAGGCGGAGAACGCCCTCTGGGTGCCGCTCGGCCCGACAGACCAGGCCGCGTTGACCGAGCAGCTCGCCCAGGCCTACCAGGCGGCAGAACGCTTCCCCACCGTGGCCTCGGCCAAGGCGGCCCACATGATCCTGGCCGGTGGCATGGCGCCCGGGGTGGGCGCGCACTACCAGCTGATCAACGGGGACATCTTCAAGGGCATCAACGTCGACGGTACCGTCAATGCCCTGTACCCCGCCTCGTGGATCTACGCCAGCACCGCCGACAACGCGCCGGTCGTCGGCATCATGTACGAGTCGTTCGGCGCCACGGCACCGACGGGCTTCGTCGGGCCGAATGACCACTGGCACCGCCACTCCGACGTCTGCGTGCAGTACACCAACGGCGAGATCGCCGTCCCGTTCGCGGCCGACCAGGACGTGACGCCGCAGGAGTGCGCCGACGTGCACGGCCAGTTCATGAAGAAGACCATCTGGATGGTGCACGCCTGGGTCGTGCCGGGTTGGGAGAGCCCGCAGGGCGTCTTCTCCCACGACAACCTGCACGTCTACTGTCCGGGCAACACGGACCTGGTCAACGCAATCGGGTTCTGCAACCGCCAGTCCTGAGCCCGGCGCTCCGGACCGCTCGGCGGGGAGGGTACGCGCGTACATGAGCAGGCTGCGACGTCCTCTGTTCGCCGGCATCCTCGGATGTCTGGCCGTCGTGGGCTGGGCCACGCCTGCCGCCGCGCACGCCGCGGTGAGGGCCTCGTCACCGGCGCAGGGGGCGCACCTGGCCAAGATTCCGCACACGGTCACGATCAACTTCGACCAACCCGTGCGGCCCGACGCCGGGGGCCTGGTCGTCCTCGACTCTTCCGGGCAGCAGGTGCAGGTGGCCACGGAGCACCCGTCACCGGCCACGCTCTCGGCCACTCTGCCGGCCTCGCTCGGGTCGGGCGCCTACGTCTCTGACTACACCGTCACGTCGGTCGATGGGCACGTGGTCAGCGGCGGCATCGTCTTCCTGGTCGGCCACGTCAAGGCCGGCGCCATCAGCGCGCTGTCGGCCCGCCCCCGGACGTCGTTCACCACCTGGGTCGACGACTTCGGTCAGTTCCTCGTCTACCTCGGCGTCCTCGTTGGGTCGGGTGTGGCCTTCTTCCTGGCCTTCATCCTGCAGGGTGGCGACGAGCGGCGGCAGCTGCGCCGTTGGGCCTACGGGGCCGTTGCGTTGGGCGTGGCGGGCATGGCTGTGACCGGTGCAGCGCAGGCCGCGCTGACCGGGGGCGGGTTCTCGGCCGTGACGCACTGGAGCATCGACACGGAGTCCTTCGGCGGCAAATTCGGGGAGCAGTGCGGTGCGCAGTTGGTCGGGTTGGCGGCCTGCCTGGTGTCGCTGCATCTGCGCACGACGATCAGCCGGCAGTTCGCCGCCTTCTACGGCCTGCTTGTGGCCGCCGGTGCCTTCGTCCTGTTCGGCCATGCCCTCGTTTCACAAGAGCGCTGGCTGAGCATTCCTGCTGACATCGTGCACGTGGTCTTCGCCGCCATGTGGGCGGGCGGGCTGGTCGGGCTGGTCACCGTGCTGCGGAGCCGGACCCGGGCGGCACGCCTGGCCGGACAACTCCCGGCCAACCGGTCCGCCGCGGACGGCTGACGGTAGACCGGTGGCGGCGGCAGGCTCCAGTCTCAGCCGGGCTGCGGGGGCAGGGACGTCCACCGTGCTGCTGGAGCGGCCCGCACCCTCGACGGCGGTGTCGGGATTCGGGGCTGTGCCGGGTAGCGACGGCGACGGCGACGGCACGTTGCTGGCCGACACGGCCGGGGTCGTCGGGCGCTTCTCGACCATGGCCGGGATCTCGTTCGCCGGCATCCTCGTCGCCGGCACGCTGCTGGCCATCGTCGAGGTGGGGTCGGTGGCCAACCTCTTCGAGACGGGCTACGGCCAACTCCTGCTGCTCAAGATCGCCCTGGTCGGCCTACTGCTAATCCTCGCCTGGTACAACCGCTTCCTGCTGCTACCCGGCCTGTTCTCGGCCGCCGCGGCGGCGCAACCCGCGGCGCAGGCCCGGGGGTGGCAGCGGCTCATCTCGACCGTGCGGCTCGAGGCACTGGGCATGGTCGCCATTCTCGGGGTGACGGCCGTTCTGGCCAACGGCACGCCGAGCAACGGCGCGAGCGAACCGCCGCCGGTGCCCTTCACCCAGACCCGGCCCTTCGACGGCGGCCATGTGACGTTGCACATCACGCCGAACGCGGCACTGGTGAACAACTGGACCGTGCAGTTCACCGGACCGGGCGGGGCGGCGGCGGACCTGGCCGAGAGCGTCTCGGTCTATCTCGTGCTCCCATCGCAGAACGTCGGTCCGATTGAGACGGACATGCACAAGGCCGGAGTCGGGCGCTTCGTGCTGACAAACAGCCCCAACCCGCCGATCGTGGGGAAGTGGCAGATCGTCCTGCAGGTGCAGGTCTCGGAATTCAGTCAGCCTGACGTCAGCTTCGTTGACACTGTGCAGTAGAGCCGCCACGGCGGCAGAGGAGGCCCTGAGAACCATGATGCGGAAGATCGGACTGGTTGCCGCCTGCGCGCTGGTCCTCGTAGTGCTCGATGCCGGCCTGGCGTCCGCCCACGTCACCGTCAGCCCCTCCAGCCTGCCGCAGGGCACCGACGACGCCATCCTCACGTTCCGCGTCCCTAACGAGTCGGCCACGGCGGCGGTGACGGGACTGAAGATCCAGTTCCCGCTGACGCATCCCATCGTGCTGGTCAACCCCGAGGCCGGGTCGGGCTGGCAGGTCAGCTCGGTCAAGACCACGCTGCCCAAGCCGATCACCACCGACGACGGCACGTTCACCTCCGCGACGAGCGAGATCGACTGGACCGCCTCGACGATCCCCGTGGGCCAGTTCGGCGAGTTCAACGTGCTGGCCCAGGGCATCCCGACCGGCACGTCCCAGCTCGTCTTCAAGGCCGTCCAGACCTACAGCGACGGCACCGTGGTCTCGTGGATTCAGGTGCCGGACAAGACGGAGGCTAACCCCGAGCACCCGGCGCCGACGATCACGTTGACGGCGCCCGGGAAAGCGTCTGGGGCAGGGTCCTGACGCCACCGACGCCACCGACGCCACCGACGACAGCTGCGGCGTCATCGACGGCGACGGTATCGACGTCGTCGGGTTCGAACGCCTGGGAGATTGCGGCCCTCATTCTGGCGGGCTTTGCCATCGTGCTCAGCCTGTTGGCGGTATGGCTGGGCCGGCCGCGATTCGGCACCCGGGAGACTGCCGACGAGGCCTGATCAGCGCGGTCCGGACACTTGCCCTCCAGCGCGTTGCGCCAGGTACCTCGCCGGAAAGTTCGCGTTCTGTACTCGCGCGCGCTGGCGAAATGGTTGACTCGTCAGCGGCTTCGCGACGGCTCTGTCGCCGTGGACGGTTCGGCCCGACCTCCACCGTGGGGAAGAACTGGGGATGGCGGAGGGGGACTCTGGGGACGACGCGGAGAAAGGTGGGGAGAACGTCTGGATTTCGCGAAACTGCATTGACCCCAGTGTTTCGCCTGGCGCAACCTGTTGTCAGTTCGGAGACAAGAGCCCACCGAACCTCAAGCGAGCACCGCAAGGTGGGAGCGAGGGAAGCCCGAAGGGAAGCCGCAAGGTGGAACGGGGGGAAGCCGAGAGAACGCTGCAAGGCGGGATCGAGGGAAGGGAGCGAGCCCCGCAAGGGGACCGTGACTGGAGTGGGCAGGAGAATCCGACTGAAGATGGTCCGTGGTGCGTCACGGTGACTTCCCTGGAGTCGCCGGGACCGGCTCGGGCCGGGGTTGTCCGACACGACCCCGGCACGGTGCCAGCGGCCCATCGATGACGTGGCCCCGAGGAGCACGGGAGGCTTCGGCCGAACGGTTACTCGGGGTTGCGTCGCGTCCGGGCCCAGGTACGCGTTTCGGCCCTTGGAGCGTCCCTCCCTCTCCCGTGTCCAGCGAAGGGAAATGCGGGCTGCGTTCTCAGGGTTTTGCCTCCGCCTCCGCGCGTCGCGATCGGTGAGACCGGTCGAAGATCGGCGAGGTCTTGCCCTACTGCAGGGAGGCCCAGAGCCTGGCCGGGCGCTCGCCCGCCGCCACCTGGCGATTCAACTCGGCCTGGACCAGCGGCAGGTCGTCCGGATGGGTGACTCCGATGCAGCGGCCGTGGGCGGCCAGGACCGTGAACGAGCTGGTCCTCAATGATTCGGCGACGACCTCGGGCAGCAGCACCTCAGCCTCCTCGGAGGCATCGACGGCGGCGTCCATGGCCGCCTGCAGCGTCTTGTGGAAGGCCGGCGTGAACCCCCACAGGTTCATGGAGACCCGGGCGTCCGGCGAGAGCTCGGCGGGCTCCCTGCCATCGCCGGCGACGAAGCCGCCAGCGGGCGTCCGCGTGACGTGGCGCCGCTCGTCCACCCCCAGGAGCAGGCCGTCGTCACCGACTCGGCAGACCCCCCGGGTGACCGGCGAGCTACCGATCACGGCGTCGGAGAGGCGGTAGCCCACCAGGGCGTTGGCGTCGGCGTGAGCCAGCAGGTGGGCCACCAGCTGGGCACAGGCCGCCTGGCCGTAGATGTCGTCGGCGTTGCAGACGCCGTAGGGAGCCGCGCCCACGTGGTCGGACGCGCTCGAGGACGGCATGCACGGTGCCGAGTGGCGCCGGCTGGTCGGCGAAGCGCACGTCGACGCGGCCGGGCCAGGTGCGCTCCACGTGGTAGCGGATGGCCGGTCCGGTGCTGGGGCCCAGGACCAACACGATGGTGCCGAACCCGGCCGCCACGGCGTCGGAGGCCACCAGGTCGATCACGGCCTCGCCATGGGGGCCCACGGGCGCCAACGGCTTGACGCCGCCGTACCGACGGGCCCGACCGGCCGCCAGGATCACCAGCGCCGGATCCGCCCCGCCACCCTCCTCGTTCATGCGCTCCAGCGGAAGACCGCGCTGGCCCACGTCATGCCGCCGCCGAATCCGGTCAGGAGGAGATGGTCGCCGTCCTTGACCCGACCGGTCTCGATGGAGTCGTACAGCGCCAGGGGGATGGAGGCCGAGGAGGTGTTGCCGTAGCGGTCGATGACGACCGCTGTGCGCTCCTCGGGGATGCCGAGGCGCTGGCAAGCCGCCTGAATGATGCGCAGGTTGGCCTGGTGGGGCACCATCAGCGAGATGTCGTCGGGACCCAGGCCGGCGTCGGCCATGGCCCGCTCGGCGGACTCGACCACCACCCGGACGGCGCGCCGGAAGACCTCCTTGCCGTCCATGAACAGAGTCCCACCGTGCTCGCACTTGAGGAGGTGCTTGAGCGACCCGTCTGAGTTCAGGTTCCAGCTGATGAGGCCGCCCCGGCCTTCGACCGGCTCGACCACGACGGCCCCGGCCCCGTCACCCACGATGATGGCGATTTTGCGGTCGTCCATGTCGGTGATGCGGGACAGGGTCTCGGAGCCGATCAGCAGGATGGGCCCCGAGCCCATGGCGATCAATCCGGCCGCCGTGACGAGGCCGTAGACGAAGCCGGAGCAGGCGGCGTTGAGGTCGAACGCGCCGCCCTTCATGCCGATCCCGTGCTGCACGCTGGGCGCCGTCCCCGGCACGATGCCGTCGGGCGTGGTGGTGGCGAGCACGAGGTTGTCGATCTCTTCGGCGGTGCGCCCGGCCTGGGCCAACGCCGCGACGGCCGCCTCAATGGCGAGCCCCGACGTGGTGCCCCCGATGTGGCGCTCGCGGATGCCGGTGCGTTCGACGATCCAGGCATCGCTGGTGTCGAGGTTCACCGCCATGTCGTCGTTGGTGACGATCTTGTCCGGCACTGCGATGCCCCAACCGGTGATCTTGATGCCCGTCACGCGGCGGATCCGGAGCGTACGGCGTGGATGCCCACAAACCCTGCGTCCCCGTAGATGATGCCCCCCGTGTTCACCGCCACGCCGGTGCGCGCACCGGCGACCTGTCGGGTCCCGGCCCGACCGCGGAACTGCGTGGCCAGCTCGACCACCTGGGCCAGACCCGTGGCGCCGAGCGGGTGGCCGCGGCCGACGAGCCCGCCGCTCGAGTTCACGACCAGACCGGGGGAGTCGATGCCGGTGGCGCCCGCCTCGGTTGCGGGACCGGCCTCACCCGGAGCGAAGAAGCCCAGCGACTCCAGGGCGTAGAGCTCCTCGGCCGCCGTGGCGTCGTGCAGCTCGAGGAGGTCGGCGTCGCCGGGGCCGAACCCGAAGGCCTCCCACGCCGCCTCGGCGGCCTGGGCCAGGCGGTCGTGATAGTCGATCGAGCCGTTTCCTGAACGCGCCACCGAGCCGATGATACGGGGTGCGGATGCCGGTGCCGGGACCGACGGGCCGCCCAGCACGACGGCGGCGGCACCGTCGGTGAACGAGCTGCACATGAGGCGGGTCAGCACGCCGGCCACCTGGGGCGAGGCGAGCACCTCTTCGATCGTGACGCGCCGTTGGAACTGGGCCAGCGGGTTGCGCGCAGCGTGCTCGAACGCCTTGACGGCAGCGGCGGCGATCTGGCGGACCGTGGCGCCGACCTCGGCCATGAGCCGGTGGGCCCACCCGTTGTTGAGCCCCATGAGGATGCTGCCAGCGGGATTGTTGTCGGCGTGGCGCCGATCGTGCAGGTCGTGGCGGTACTCCGCCGGGAGTCCGTCTTCGATGCCGGCGATCGTCCCGGCCCGGTCGCCCGTCCACATTTTCTCGACGCCGAGGGCCAGCACCGGGCGGTCCTGGGCGGTGGCCGCCATGGTGGCCAGGTGCAGGGAAGAGCTCCCGCCGGCACACGAGTTGTCCACGTTGACGATGGCGACCTCGCTGAGTCCGGCCTTGCTGAGCCAGGTCTGGCCCTTCATGCATCCCTGATCACTGAGGCGTCCGGCCATCGCATTGCCCACGATGACGAGGCCGAGCTCGTGCGCCGCGACTCCAGCATCTCCGAGTGCCTCGTGCACGACCTCGTAGGCCATCGTGTCGGGCTCGAGATCGCGCCGGCTCATGTCGGTCATGCCGGTGCCCAGGATGGCGACGTCGGTGGCGTTCATGCCGATACCCCCACCAGCGTCGGGAGCTGCTCGCCCACGAACGCCGCTCGAAGTTGCGCGAAGTGCTCGACGGCGGGGGAGCCCGCCACCATCACGAGAATGTGGCGGGCCCCGGCGTCCGCGTACCGGCCGAGGGCGGTGGCACAGGACTCGGGTGGGCCGGCGACCAGGTGGCGCTGGAAGGCCTTGGGTGGCAGGCGATAGAGCTCCGAGAGCCATTGGGCGCCCCGGACGGGCGCCTGGTCGTCGTCTCCGACACAGGCAAAGACGACGACCCCGGCCTGCACGGCTTCGGGATCTCGGCCGGCCTCGACCGTCTCGCGCCGCAGGGCCGCCAACGCGGCCCCGTACTCGTCCGGGGCGAGGAAGAGGGGAATCCAGCCGTCGCCGACGGCGGCGGCCCGCCGCCGGGCGGCCGCACTGGCGCCCCCGAACCACAAGGGGACCGGCTTCGAAGCCGGCTCCTGCACGTAGTCGGTGCGGCACGCCGCGGGGCCGGCCCAGGCCCGGCGGAGCCCGGCCACGCCCTCGTCCATGATCCGGCCGCGCCGTCGGTAGTCGACGCCGGCGCGCACGTACTCGGTCTCGTGGATACCCACGCCCATGCCCAGGACGAAACGGCCACCCGAAAGGAGCTGGAGCGCCGTGGCCTGCTTGGCCACGGCGGAAGGCGGACGGAGCGGGAGCTGGAGGACGCAGGTCCCGAGCAACGGCCGGCTCGTCGAGACGGCGGCCACGGTCAGCGTGGTGAAGGCCTCTGCGATGGGGTGGGGCCAGTACAGATGGTCGACCGCCCACAAGGAGTCGGCTCCGGTCGCCTCGGCGCGGCGGCACAGTTCGGCGACTTCGGAAGCGCTTCCGGTAGTACTCTTGGTACTACCGCTTCCGTCAGGGAGTTCTCCCTGCGTGGTGGCGGGGAGGATGAACCCGAGGGATGGTCGCGGCGATCCACTTCCTACCGGAGTCACACCGACATAGTACGCCGAGGGCCGCAGGCCTGACTATTCAGACGGCCTCTTCGGACGGCGGGGGGATCGGGACGGGGTGCACCGCGCCTGACGGCCCTCCGGGGGCGCCGAGGACCGAGAGGGTGCAGCGGGCCTCGCAGATGCCCCGCCCGCCGTCGTCGGTGAGCGAGATGCGCCAGACCTGAATCGTGCGCCCCACCCGGACCGGCGTGGCCTCGGCAGTCAGGTGGCCGTCGCGCACCGAGCGCAGATGGCTGGCGTTCAGCTCGATCCCGACCACGCTGCGACCCGGCTCGGCGGCCAGCGCTGCCCCGAAGCTGGCGGCGGACTCGGCCAGCAGCGCGGAGACGCCCCCGTGCAGGATCCCGTAGGGCTGGTGCACCTTCCATGTGACCGGCAGCCGCATGACGACCCGCTCGGGACCGGCCTCGAGGATCTCGACGTCGAGGAGCTGGTGGATGCTCGCGCTGCCGTCGGGCAGCACGGCCCCGTCACCGGGGGTGGAGGGGGGTGTGGTCATCGCGGGATGATAACGGGGCGCCGTTAGCCTGAGCGTGTGCCCGACGTCGTCGACCTGCGCAGCGACACCGTGACGCGACCCACGCCGACCATGCGCCGCGCCATGGCGGACGCCGAGGTGGGCGACGACGACTACGGCGAAGACCCCACAGTGCGCGCGTTGGAGGAGACCTTCGCGGCGCGGCTCGGCAAGCCTGCCGCGTTGTTCGTGCCATCGGGGGTCATGGCCAACCAGATCGCCCTCCGCGTCCTGACCACTCCGGGGACCGCGGTGGTGGCGGGTCGCCGCCAACACGTCGTCTCCTACGAGTTCGGCGCGGCCGCGCTGAACGCAGGGATCCAATTCGTGGCCGTCGACGACGAGGACGGCATGATCGGCGCCGACGACGTGCGGTGGGCCCGCGGCGCCGCCGAGCACCATCAGCCCGTCGTGTCGCTCGTCAGCATCGAGAACACGCACATGGCGGCGTCGGGCTCGCCCTGGTCGACGGATCGTCTGCAGGCAGTCGTCGACGCGGCGGGGTCCGTTCCCCTGCACATGGATGGAGCGCGTCTGTTCAACGCGGAGGTGGCCACCGGCATCACCGCGGCGGAGTGGGCCGCGCCCGCCACGACCGTGATGTGCTGCCTCTCGAAGGGCCTTTGCGCGCCCGTGGGCTCGTTGCTGGCGGGGAGCGAAGACGTGATGGCAGAGGCGCGGCTGGCCCGGAAGCGGTTCGGCGGGGGCATGCGCCAAGCGGGCGTCCTGGCGGCACCCGGACTCGTGGCGTTGCGCGACATGATCGGTCGACTGCACGAGGACCACGCACGGGCGGCGCGGCTGGCGGAAGCGGTGGCACTGCGCTGGCCTTCGAGCGGGCTCGATCCGACCGCAGTGCGCACCAACATCGTGACGTTCCACCACGGCGAACCCGAGAAGCTGCTGGCGCACCTGCAGGACAACGGCGTGCTGGCGCACGCCATCGCGCCCGGGGTCGTGCGATTCGTCACCCACCATGACGTGGACGACGCCGGCGTCACCCGCACCGTCGCCGCCCTGGAGGACGCGCCGTGAAGGTCCGCATCGGCATCAGCGCGGGCGGCGAGAGCCTCGGTCCCGACGCCATGGTCGCATTGGCCCAAGGCATGACCGGGTGCGGATTCGACTCGTTGTGGTTACCCGAAGTGCTGACGCGTCCCGGGCCCGACCCGCTGGTCGGCCTGGCCTGGGTCTCGGGCGCCTGCCCCGGGCTGAAGATCGGGACGACCATGTTGCTGCCGGGCCGCAACCTCGTGTGGCTGGCCAAGGCGGTGGCGACGCTGGACGTGTTGTCGGGCGGCCGTTTCCTGCTGACCTTCGTGCCGGGTCTGGGTGTCGGCGGCGAGCGCAGTGCCATCGGGATTCCGAGCGCGGCGCGCGCCGAGCAGATGGAGGACGCCTTGCCGGTGCTGCGACGGTTGTGGGCCGGCGAGGTGGTCAGCCACGAGGGGCCGGCGGGCGCCTTTGCCGACGTCTCGGTCTCCCCGCTGCCGGCCCAGGATCCGTTCGATGTCTGGCTGGGCGGCAACGTGCCCGCCGCGCTCGACCGTTGCGGGCGCCTGGCCGACGGGTGGATCCCGGCCTTTTGCACACCGGCCGACGCCGCGGCGGGCAAGGCGGAGATCGACCGCGTGGCGGCGGGGCACGGACGCGCCATCAGCCCGGAGCATTTCGGGGTCAGCCTGGCCTACGCGCCGGACGGGACCGACCTCGGCGCGCTGGCGTCGTCGCCTCTGGCCCGGCGCGCCCGGGGCCGCCCGCTGGAAGAGATCATCCCGGTCGGGCGCGGTGGCTTGCGAACGATGCTCGAACAGTTCTTGGAGGTCGGGTTCTCCAAGTTCATCGTGCGCCCGATGGCGCCGCCGGAGGAGTGGCAGTCCGAGCTGGAGCAGTTGGCCGACGCGGTGGGCGATCTGCAGACGTGACCGGGGAGGCAGGAGGCAACCCCTACGCTGCCAGCATGCCCGAGCGCCCCCTCACCCTCATGGCAGTCCACGCCCACCCGGACGACGAAGCGATCGGGACGGGCGGCATCCTCGCCCGCTACAGCGACGAAGGTGTGCAGACCGTGCTCGTCACCTGCACCAACGGCGAGCTGGGGGACGCCCCCGGTGGCATCAAGCCGGGTGAGCCGGGACACGACGAGTCAGTGGTGGTGCCGCTGCGCCGCAAAGAGCTCGAGGCGAGTTGCGACGTGCTCGGTGTGGCCCACCTCGAACTGCTGGGCTATCACGACTCGGGGATGGAGGGCTGGCCGCAGAACGACGCACCCGACAGCTTCTGGCGGACGCCGGTGGCTGCTGCGGCCGGTCGCCTGGCCGCGTTGTTCCGCGTCTACGAGCCTCAGGTCATCGTGACGTACGACGAGAACGGCTTCTACGGGCATCCCGATCACATTCAGGCCAACCGGGTGACCCACGCGGCCATAGCGGAGTACGGGAAGCCGGTGAAGCTGTACTACACGGCCGTGGCCCGTTCGCTGCTGCGGGGCTTCGGTGACGTGTTGGCCGAGGCGGGTATCGAGCGTCCCGCCGAAGTGGAGGAGAACCCCGACTTCGGGACGCCTGACGAGTTGATCACGACCACGGTCGATTGCAGCGCCGTCGCCGGGCGCAAGTACGCCTCGCTGGGGGCACACGCCAGCCAGAGCGACAACATCTTCTTCCTTCAGATGGGGGAGGAGCTCTTCTCCTCCATCATGGGATCGGAGAGCTTCGTACGGGTGCAGGACTCGACAGGGGCGCCGGTGCCCGAGGACGACCTGTTCGCCGGGCTCCGCTGAGGAGATCCCGAGCCGGGCGCCTGCGCCCCACCGGGAGAAGGGAACGCAGGGCCCGGACCGGAGTGGTCCCTACGTCGCGGTACCGGCCGGGGTAGAGCCGGCGCGAGCGCGGGGAACCGATCCGACGAGGCACAGCGCGGCAGCGGCGACGAGCGCCACCACGGCGAGAACCTCGATTGTGAACGCCTGCTTGGCGAAGGGGGCCAACCACGAGTCCTTGAAGCCGAACAGCCCGACCGCCACGGAGAGCAGGAAGCCGGCGATGGTGGTCAGGGCGAACCCGAAGCCGATCACGGCGGCCCACAGACGGCGGACGGCCACGACGCCGACGCCGATCACCAGGCCGGCGATCGACTGCAGCAAGAAGAGGGGGCCGATGGTTGCGATGGTGCGGTAGCCGTCCGTCTCGTTCCACAGGTGGAAGTGGATGTAGGCCGACCAGACCAGGAGGGCCCCACCCACGACGAAGGCGATGGTGGCGGCCAGGTCGAGCGGCCTCCGGGAGCGGCCGGGGCCGGTCACCAGCAGGGCCAGGAGCTTTCGCACACCAGGCTTCCGGAGCGGCGCCTGGTTCCGGATGTTGGGGCTGGTGGTGGCCATCGATGGTGATACGGGCCAGGACCGGTCCGGGATTGATCGATCGGAGTGAATCCCCAGTGTGGGCCCGGCCGTAGACCTGTGGATGAGAGAATCACCTATGGCCGAGGGCGAGCTGTCCGACGAGGCCCTCCTGGCCGGCATGGCAGTGGGGGACCAGTCCGCTGCGGTCACCTTCACGCGGCGCTACCAGCGGCGGGTGTTCGGTCTGGCCTATTCCATGACCAGCGACGCCGGGTTGGCCGAGGACGTGGCCCAGGAGGCCATGCTCCGGGTCTGGCGTCACGCGCCCGTGTTCGACCCGAGGCGGGGTTCGGTCACCGCCTGGGTCCTGACGATCACCCGCAATCTGGCCATTGACGCCCTCCGCCTCCGGCGGGCCGTGCCGACGGACCCGGACGACTTCGCCGCCACGGCGATGACCAGTGCCGAGCACAATCCCGAGGACGCCGTGCGCCGGGGCGACGTCCGCCAGACCGTCCGGACCGCGCTGCAGGTCCTGCCCGAAGAGCAGCGCCGGGCCGTGGTGCTGGCGGCCGTCTACGGCAGGACGGCGCTCGAGATCAGCGAGTCCGAGGGGATCCCGCTCGGCACGGCGAAGACGCGTATCAGGACGGGGTTGATCCGGCTGCGGGCGGCAGTCGAGAAGGCGGAGGGGGCGCGCGATGAGCGATGACCTGAGAGAGCGAGGGTGCGAGCAGTACGAGAACGAGCTGGCGGAGCTCGCGCTCGGCGTCCTGACGGGGCGCGAGCGGGCGCGGGTGCTGTCGCACGTCGAGTCCTGCCCGCGCTGCGCCGAGGAGCTGGAGGTCCTGTCCCGGACGGCCGACTCGGTGGTGATGGCGGCCCCGGAGATGGAGCCGCCGTTGGGATTCGAGGTGCGTCTCTTCGACCGCATGGGCGTGACCGACGTGCGACCGCGGCGCCGGCGCCTACGCCCGTCGCGCTGGGTGCCGTCCGTGGTGGGCGTGGCCGCCGCGGCGCTTGCGCTCGGCCTGGGCCTGAGCCTGACGTCGTCCCCGACACCGAACGTGACCGCGCAGTCGCAGGGGTCGCGCCATATGGTGACGGCTGACCTGGTGGCGAACGACAAGACGGTCGGGCATGTCGTGACCGTGGGTGGCGACAGGCCGTGGATGTCGATGACGCTCGATGACTCGGCGGCGCACGGGACCGTGGACTGCGTCGTCGTCACCGACGACGGGATGCGGCACACGGTCGGGACCTTCCACGCGCACGAGGGCTACGGGGCCTGGATGGCTCCGCTCCACGTCGACCCGGCCCACGTGCGCACCGCCGAGGTGGTCACGCCCAGCGGGACGGTGATCGCCACCGCCACGCTGGGCTGAAGACCGCCTAGTACCGGTAGGTGTCGGGCTTGTAAGGGCCCTGCACGGGCACGCCGATGTAGTCGGCCTGCTCCTGGGTCAGCGTCGTGAGCTTCACACCCAGGGCGTCGAGGTGCAGGCGTGCCACCTTCTCGTCGAGGTGCTTGGGCAGCACGTAGACGTCGTTCACGTACTGGCCCGTCTGGGTGAACAGCTCGATCTGCGCCATGGTCTGGTTGGTGAACGAGTTGGACATGACGAAGCTCGGGTGGCCCGTCGCGTTCCCCAGGTTCAGCAGCCGCCCCTCGGACAGGATGATGATGGCGTGGCCGTCGGGGAAGGTCCACTTGTCGACCTGCGGCTTGATGTTCAGCCTCTCGATGCCCGGTGTCGCGGTCAGCCCGGCCATGTCGATCTCGTTGTCGAAGTGGCCGATGTTGCCGACGATGGCCTGGTGCTTCATGGTGGCCATGTGTGCCGCTGTGATGATGTCCTTGTTCCCCGTCGTCGTGATGATGATGTCCGCTTCGGGGAGGATCGCCTCGAGCGTCGTCACCTGGAAGCCCTCCATGGCGGCTTGCAGCGCGCAGATCGGGTCGACCTCGGTCACCACGACCCGTGCACCCTGGCCGGCCAGTGACTGTGCACACCCTTTGCCGACGTCGCCGTAGCCGCAGACCACGGCTACCTTGCCGCCGATCAGCACGTCCGTGGCCCGGTTGATGCCGTCGACCAGCGAATGACGGCAGCCGTACTTGTTGTCGAACTTCGACTTGGTCACCGAGTCGTTGACGTTGATGGCAGGGAAGAGCAGCTCACCCTTCCTGGCCATCTCGACGAGCCGGTGCACGCCCGTGGTGGTCTCCTCGGTCACGCCCTTGATGGCGTTGGCGATGGAGGTCCAGCGGCCGCCGTCCTCCTTGAGGTGACGGCCGAGGAGCGCCAGGACGACGGCGAACTCCTCGGAGTCAGCGGTGGACGGGTCGGGAACCTGGCCCGCCTTCTCGAACTCGACGCCCTTGTGCACGAGCAGGGTGGCGTCGCCGCCGTCATCGAGGATCATGTTGGGGCCGCCCTCGCCCGGCCAGAGCAGGGCCTGCTCGGTGCACCACCAGTACTCCTCGAGGGTCTCGCCCTTCCAGGCGAACACGGGGACGCCCTTGGGGTTCTCGACGGTGCCCTCGGGGCCGACCGCCACCGCGGCCGCGGCGTGGTCCTGCGTGGAGAAGATGTTGCAGCTCGCCCAACGCACCTCGCGCGCCGAGAGCGGTCAGGGTCTCGATGAGCACCGCAGTCTGCACCGTCATGTGCAAGGAGCCCGTGACTCGGGCTCCGGCGAGCGGCTGGCTGGCGCCGTACTCGGCGCGCATCGCCATGAGGCCGGGCATCTCGTGCTCGGCCAGGTCGATCTCCTTGCGGCCGAAATCGGCCAGGGAGAGATCGGCCACCTTGTAGGGGATGGGGGTCGTCATTGACAGCTCCTTCGGGTCTGTAATTGCGCGCACGAGCGCGCAAATGGCGGTGGGCCGGACGGCGGAGGCGCAACGCACGTGCTCCGACCTCTGTCGGAGGCCGCGTACCCGATTGGAATGATAGGGCGTCCAGAGAGTGGGGGGAGACCATCGTTCCGGCCGGAGACTGGCGCGTCGCTCCGGGCCAGCTTGATAGCCCTCCCGGGCGGTGGCAGACAACGTCCGGTCGGATGGGGGCACGCCCGGCGAGAGCTGGTCGTTCGTTTGAGTTGTCGTTGCGGGCGCGGCCGGGGGACTCCGAGACCGAGCCAGCGAGAACCCACCGGCCCGTTGAGCACAGCGCGGTCTCATGCGCTCGGTTTCCCGTGATCGATGGGGGCCGCCGCGGCACCCGCGGGCGACGGATCCGGTCACTCCGGGCGGCATCAGTGCACTTACATCGTGCACAACGAGCAAATCTGGCGTTTCTTGCGAGCTTGACTTCTCGACGTGGGCCGGAGCCCTTTCGCCGCACCGAGGAGGTGTCGTGACGATCGGGTTCGCCATCGAAGGGTGCCACCCAGTGCTCCCGGACCAGCCTTCGACGTGTTCGCAGCGACGTCGAGGTTCGGTTGGGACACGGCGCGCGACGTGACTCGCTGCCGGCTCCTGTGACCCAACTGTGGTGTACCCCTGCGCTCCCTTCGAGGCGATTGGCGGGCAGCATGGAGTTATGAGGTGGGTGCGAGGCCAGGCCGCGCTGGAGATCGTCTGCTGGAGGGTTTCTTTGATAGAAGACTATGGTCGCGGAGTGGTCGGAGGCCCTGGGGACGGAGTGGGGGAACCTGCCTCGCCGAGCGGCGCACCGCGTTCGTAGCGATGGCGGTCACCATAGAGCCATCCCCGGTGACGGGTGACGAGGCGGGCACTCCACCGGGAGATCGGAGTTTTCGTCCCGACGTCCAAGGGATGCGAGCCATCGCCATCTTCTTGGCGCTCGTCTATCACGCTGGAATCGCTCCCTTCAGTGGCGGTTACGTCGGTATTGAAGTCTTCTTCGTGATTTCCGGATTCGTGATCACGGGGTTGCTGCTGCGGGAGCACGCCTCATCTGGACACACATCACTTCGCAACTTCTATGGGCGACGAGCACGTCGCATCATCCCGATGGCGACCCTCGTGGTGATCGTGACCGTCATTGCGACCTACCATTCACTTGGCACGGTGGTCGGCCATGAGACCGCGACGGATGGCGAGTGGGCCGCTCTCTTTCTCGGCAACGTCCACTATGCGGCGACGGACACCAACTACCTACTCTCGCAGGCTCCTCCTTCGCCGCTCTTGAACTATTGGTCCCTCGGAGTCGAGGAACAGTTCTACATCGTCTATCCGGTGGCCTTCTTGTTGATGGGTTGGTGGGCCCGGCGGGGATCCTTCCGGCTACGACTGACCGTCTTTCTCGTTGCCGTCATCATCGCCTCCTACTCGTACTCCATCGTGTTCACCGCGTCGAACGCACAGAGCGCGTACTTCTCGCTCTTGGTTCGTTCCTGGGAGTTGGCTCTCGGTGGTCTGATCGCGCTCTACGGCCGTGAGCTGCAACGCGTACCCCAAGCCTGGGCAGTAATCGCCTCCTGGGTCGGACTCGCAGTCATATTGGTCGCCAGCGTCACGCTCACCCCCGCGAGCGACTACCCCGGAGCGCTCGTCGCAATTCCAACCCTGGCGGCGGGACTCGTGATCGCTGGAGGTGCGCCCGCCCCCGCCTGGGGAGTCGAACGTCTCCTCCGGCGACAACCATTTCCCTTCCTCGCTCTCATTTCGTTCTCGCTGTACCTGTGGCACTGGCCGATACTCGAGATCGCAGCGCAGAGCCGTGGGGTGTCCACGCTGCCGGTCTGGGACAACGTCGTGCTTCTGCTGGGGGCGGTGCTGCTGGCGACGTTGACCTACCGTTTCATTGAGAACCCAGTGCGTCACGCCAGATTCATGATTCGGCGAAAGTGGACCAGCCTGCTCATGGGCCTGTGCCTCATCATTGCCACACTCGCCGTGACCACGTACGAGCAACATCGCCCGACCGTGAATCTGGGGTCCCTCGCGGATGCGACCTCCGGTTCTGATTGCCGCTCGCCTTCGCCGAACGGTGTGGCTCAAGTGCGTTCGACATATGCCCCAAGCCCTTCCGCGGAAGTTGGAAAGACGGAGCTGAAGTCGGTTGTCGTGGTCGGAGACTCGACGGCGTGCTCTCTTCTCGTCGGACTCCAAGCGGTTGGGCCTTCCTATGGCATGCAGTTCGAGAATGGTGCGGTGATCGGGTGCGGCATCGTCAGCAGCGTCATCGCCCCTTACAATCTCTATGGGCGCAACATCGTCGCGTACACGTCAATGTGTCAGGGTCAAGCCAATCGAGCCGAGTCCACGGCGATAGACCGCTACCACCCGAGTCTCATCCTGTGGGGAAGCACGGACGAGCGAAGTTCCATCGTGGTCAGCACGGCGCACGGGACGAAGGTCCTCACCTCGGGATCTTCGGAGTGGAAAGCTGTGATGCTGCACCGGATTGACTCCCGCGTCAACAAATTTCTTTCCACCGGGGCCAGGGTCATCCTCACGTTGGCGCCACCCTCTGTGCATACTATCGGCAGCACGGCGTCGCAGTTGCTCGTGCCTGCGGCGCATTCGCCCGGCCAAATCGATGTTGACGACGAGGCATATGTACAGGAGAACAACCTGCTCAAACAGGTGGCGGCGCGGCACCCGGGCAAGGTCGCCGTGATCAACCTTGCGCCCCGGGTGTGCCCGCTGGGTCCGCCGTGTCAGTACGTGGTCCCTGCTTTCAACCCGAAGCCTACTTCTCCGACGCAGGCGGTCCGGATCGATGGCACCCACTATTCAACGAACGGATCAGGCTGGGTTGCGCGGTGGTTGGTTCCCCGGATCGCAGAGGCGACCAAGAGCTTCTGAGGCTCTACTAGGGTTTCGGAGTCAGAGGATTCATCAACCTCTCGCCACGAGGACGAGAGGTTGATGGTGCCGTAGCAATGGTCTGGACCGAAGGGCCACCTCGTCCTGGCCAGCCTTTGCCCAAGAGAAGCCACGCCGGCCTGCATGCCGCCTTCGGGAGCCGAGGGATGCCAGGGTCAGGGAGCCTCCAACTGGCAATGACCTCGAAACCACCACGGCAATGGCATGATGGGGGGGTGGACGGGGACACCTTCTACGACATCTTGGGGGTGGCGCCTGGACGCGTCCCGCGACGAGATCAGAGCGAAGTACCGCAAGCTGATCCAACGCATCCATCCGGACCTGGACGGACCGGTCGCGCTCTTCCGCCAGGTCCAAGAAGCGTACGAGGTGGTCTCCAATCCTGTGCGTCGTGCCGCCTACGACCTGTCGCTCCGTTTGAGGAGACAGGAGGAGCGGCGAGAGGGGCCCTCGTGCCGCTCTCCGGCGCCGCCCAGCCAACCATCCCCGGGGATGGGCTCAGCGCAATCCGGAGCCGCCGGTCCTGCTGGCACGCCCTCCCCAAGTCGGGCGAATCGGGTCACGAGGAAGGACCGCATGCGTTCCTTTGTGCACCAGTACCCCGCCCGGGTCGTGGCAATGGCCGGAGCAACTCTTCTCGCGCTCGGTGCACTGCTCGGCTCGTACGGCCTCGGTGTCTTTGCGCTCGGGATCCTCGGGTTGGTCCTGGCCTCGGTCGCTGGCCTCGGTGCCCGTGGCGACAGGGTTTGCCTGGCGTACCAGCGGTCAGGTATGGCCGCGGTTGACGGGATGACCAGCAGGCAGTTCAGTGCTCTCCTCGAGCGCTACTTCGTCACGAAAGGATGCCGGGTCTCCCGTCGCGACAGGGGCGGCCCGCGCCGGTGACCTTCTGGTGTCGGACGCAGAGGGGCGTACGATCGTCCAGGCAAAGCGGTGGACGGGAATGGTCCGGAACGACGCGGTGCACCGGGCGGTCGTCGCTCGGGCTAAATACGGCGTCCCGCGTGTCCTGGTCGTGACGTCCTCGAACTATTCGCAAGAGGCCGTCATGGCAGCACATTCGAATGGCGTCATCTTGTGGAACCGGGCGGCGCTCGCCGCCGAACTCAGAGTCTTTGACAACGCCTTCATGCAATCGGGCGTGCAGACCTTCTCCGCAGAGCTGCAGGCGGGTGTCCGGGTCGTCTAGGCATGTTGGCCCCGGTTTTCGTCGCCCTCTTGGCCGCGAGCGAGGAGAAGACGGGTAAGTTCGCGACCTTGACGGTGATGCCTTCGCCGGCCCGCTGGTCACCAGCGGCGTCGAAGGCCACGCCTCGGAGGACGTAGGTTCCGTTCGGAACGTCCGTGGTGGACCAGGAGGCAACCCAGAACCCCTTCTCAACCACCGCGGTGCCGATGTCTGTTCTTCAGGTCCTCACCTGTGACTTGAAACTCGACCCTCGTCACGCCCACCTTGAATGAAGAGATTGCTCCGACCAGCCGCGTCCCTTTGAGCTTCGTGTCGTGTCTCGGTAGCACCACGGTGATGGTCGGGAGTGGGCTGATCACCTGACGGAGGCGCCGACCCCTATCTGCGGAGCGAGCCAACGTGCCACCCAGATCGATCCTTCGATCGTGAATGCTCCCCGTCGCCACGCACCCAGATGCCGTCGACCAGAAGCGGGCACGGCGGCCCCGATGGGCAGACATGCCGCGTGAGATCGATCGTGCGCACGGCGGGCTTGTGGGCGGCGAATCCCTCCAAAAGCGAATCGAGGCGCGGTAGCTCTGGTCTTGCTGACCGTTGCCCAGCCGGGCTCTGCTTCGCTGAAGAGGGCGCTTGCGTCAACATGATGACGGTGGCACCCGTTTCGGTGAACTCGTGCACGTGGTCTCGAATGCGTTCCTGAAGTACGGCCGACCACTCGGGCGATCCCGGCTTCAGGATCTTCTGTCCGCCTCCTTTCTCGACGACAAGCGGCTCTCGCTCCCAAGTGCTGGCCCACAAGACGACATTGGGACGGCCCGATTGCAGAGCGCGTTTCTGCGCGCCTTCGGGATCGGCTCTGGCACGACGCCGACGCACTGTTGACATTGGATCCATTGACGATTCGGGGTGCGATTTCTCCACTGACAATGCCGCAACCGATCACTGCGGCGTCCTCGACTTCGACGCCGGCAGGAGCCGCCACGGCGGTGAGACCGGGCAACATGGTGCAGGCCGTCGAATCGCCGATGAGCAGGACCCGGGCGGAAACGTGCCGCGGCGCGGCGGCAGAGCCTCTCCACGAGGCAATCTGGTGGGACGTGGGGGCTGGACACCGGTCACCCGTGGAGAGGGTAGCGATTCCGGGAGTGGCCAGCGTCGGCGTCGGTTGGCGTATCTCGTAGGTCGCGGTAAGGACGGTGGCACCGACAAGACACGCCCCCAGGACGATGTCGTGATTCGCCGTCCGATCAAGAACTTCGAGTGCCGGATCGGGTTCTCGACCAGCAGATAGGTGACGATCGCCGCCACGGCGGCGATGAGCAGTAGTCCCACGTTGTCCCAGACGGGCAAGGTGGTCTCGCCTCGGTGTTGCGTGGCGATGATCAGGATCGGCCAGTGCCACAGATAGAGCGAATAAGAGATGAGACCCAGAAGTTGGAGGGGCCGCACGCAAAAGAGGCGTTCGGCCCCCCACGACGGTTCGGCGGCGCCGCCGGCGATGACGAGTCCGGCACCCACCACGGGGATGGCGACCAGCGCTCCCGGATAGACCGTCGACGATGTCAAGGTGAGGCTGGCCGTCACAATGGCGGCCAGTCCGACCCAGGACATGATCGCGGCCCACGATCGGGGCACACGGCGAAGACCCGTTCCCGCCACCGCGATGAGGGCACCGAGCGCCAGCTCCCAAGCCCGCGTCAGAGGCGAGAAGAAAGCACTCGCGGCGTTGACGACGTGAAGACGATCGAATAGGCGTAGGAGGCGACGACGATCGCAACCAGGACGCCGGCGAGGCAGCGACGGAACGAGATCCGGCCGGCCAGATGAGCGACGATCAAGAAGAGCGTCGGATAGACGATGTAGAACTGTTCCTCCACCGCGAGGGACCAGAAGTTCTGGAGCGCAGACGGCGGCTGCTGTGACGCCAGGTAGTTCGTCTGCTCCGCTGCGAAGTGGAAGTTGGCGAGAAAGATGGCCGCCAGTGACCGTCGACTGCCGTCGCGTGACCAGTCAGCGGACCCAGGTAGTGGAACGCCGCGATGACAGTGACGATGATGACAAGGCTGGCGGCTGGAATGATCCGGCGGGCGCGGCGGCCATAGAAGGTGAGGATCGAGGTCCGTTGGGTGGCCACCCGTTCCCTGAGGAGGACGCCGGTGATGACAAACCCCGAGATGACGAAGAAGACGTCGACGCCGACGTATCCGCCCGTGAACCCCGGAATGGCGGCGTGGAACAGGACGACCAGGAGGATCGCCACGGCGCGGAGCCCTTGGACGTCGGGCCGGAACGATCGGTCGCCGGGATCGGTCCCGGCCTCGTCCCCCGCGGCGGTGTAGCGGGCAACATCGACGGACATCACGCGGTGTGTGGGCAGGGGGCGGTGTGAAGATTCTCGGGAGTCTGGATCTTTGGCTGGCGACCACTCCCCGACCATAGCCTTACCAACCCTCGATTTGCCCCAGCGGCACGGGAATCGATGTCCAGGTACATAGCATGTTGTCCTCGCAACGAAGGGCCTGGGACAACTCGTCCATCGCTCGCTCCGTTGCAACACGGGGACATGCCATTTCGCTCCGCTCACAGAAACGTGCAGGGAGGGTCAGGTGGGGATCCTCATCTGCGCAGCGGGCACTTGGCCTCCTCGTAGGACAGACCGCAGGCAGCGGCTCAAGCAGGGTTGCTCACCATCCCCGTTCGTGTTGGATTGTGAGGCCTGGGCGGCGGTCGCTTTGGCTGACCCCGACCATTGAGCGCCGAGGCGTGACTGTCCCGATGACATCGTCCGACACTGCCCCGCTACACCGCCGCGGGGGACGAGGCCGGGACCGATCCCGGCGACCGATCGTCCGGCCCGACGTCCAAGGGCTCCGCGCCGTGGCGATCCTCCTGGTCGTCCTGTTCCACGCCGCCATTCCGGGGTTCACGGGCGGATACGTCGGCGTCGACGTCTTCTTCGTCATCTCGGGGTTTGTCATCACCGGCGTCCTCCTCAGGGAACGGGTGGCCACCCAACGGACCTCGATCCTCACCTTCTATGGCCGCCGCGCCCGCCGGATCATTCCAGCCGCCAGCCTTGTCATCATCGTCACTGTCATCGCGGCGTTCCACTACCTGGGTCCGCTGACTGGTCACGCGACGGCAGTCGACGGTCGCTGGGCGGCCATCTTTCTCGCCAACTTCCACTTCGCAGCGGAGCAGACGAACTACCTGGCGTCACAGCAGCCGCCGTCTGCGCTCCAGAACTTCTGGTCCCTCGCGGTGGAGGAACAGTTCTACATCGTCTATCCGACGCTCTTCTTGATCGTCGCTCACTGGCCGGCCGGATCTCGTTCCGTCGCTGCCTCGCCGGCGTCCTGGTTGCGATCGTCGTCGCCTCGTACGCCTATTCGATCGTCTTCACGTCGTCAAACGCCGCGAGTGCTTTCTTCTCGCCTCTGACGCGGGCTGGGAGCTGGCGCTCGGTGCCCTCATCGCGGTGGCGGGAACGGGTCTTCGCCGTGTGCCCCGATCGTGGGCCGCGACCATGTCCTGGGTCGGACTGGCCGCCATTGTGACGGCCAGCCTCACCTTGACATCGTCGACGGTCTATCCGGGAGCGCTGGTCGCCATCCCCGTGGTGGGTGCCGGACTCGTCATCGCCGGCGGCGCCGCCGAACCGTCGTGGGGGGCCGAACGCCTCTTACGCGTGCGGCCCTTCCAACTTCTGGGTCTCATCTCTTATTCGCTCTATCTGTGGCACTGGCCGATCCTCATCATCGCCACGCAACACCGAGGCGAGACCACCTTGCCCGTCTGGGACAACGTGGGACTACTGCTCATCGCCGCCGTGGCGGCGATCGTCACCTATCTGCTGGTCGAGAACCCGATCCGGCACTCGAAGTTCTTGATCGGACGGCGATTCGCGAGCATCGTCCTGGGGGCGTGTCTTGTCGGTGCCACCGTCCTTCTCGCGACCTACGAGATACGCCAACCGACCATCGACCTCGGAAGCATTGCGACGGCGACATCGGGCTCAGCGTGTCATTCTCCCGCACCGAGCGTGGTCTCGGCGCTCCGGGCGAGGGATTTGGCCAAAGGAAATCCCGGCCCGAGGGACCTCGCCGGGCCTGATCAATCCGTACTCCTCGTTGGGGACTCGACGGCGTGCACGCTTCTTCCGGGTCTGCAGGCCGTTGGACCAGCTTACGGCATGCAGTTCCAGAATGGGGCAGTCATCGGATGTGGCATCGTCAGTGGAGAACTGGCACCGGCGAACGAGTTCGGGAGCAACGTCGTTGCCTACACGCGCAGCTGTCAAGGAGAGGCGAACGGGGCTGAGACGGCGGGACTCGAGCATGCGCACCCCGGCCTCGTCGTCTGGGCTAGCACGGACGAGCGCAACTCAATCGTGGTCAGTACGTCGAGCGGCGGAAAGATCCTGAACGCAGGCTCGGCGGAGTGGACGCGGGTTCTGGCGGAACGAATGGACGCCCGGTCCAGAAGTTCATCTCGAGCGGAGCCAAGGTCATCATGCTTTTGGAACCGCCCGAGGTCCACAGTGTCCCCGGGGCCAACGCCGAAAACGTGCTTCAGCTGTTGAACACGGCGGCGGCGCACGGCGCCGGTAAACCTGACGCCGAGGATGCGGCCTACGCCGACATGAACACGCTGCTCAGAAAAGTGGCTGCCAAATACCTCGCGACGTCGCCGTCGTGGACTTGCAGACCCGGGTCTGCAAGTCGGTTCCACCGTGTCCCTACGTAGTCGACGGCTATAACGCCCATCCGTCTTCGGTGCAGCAGGTGGTGCGGCCCGATGGGATCCACTACCTGGCGGATGGGTCGCGCTGGGTAGCCCAATGGCTCGTGCCACGGATCAAGACAGCGGCGCAGGGCCTCACTTAGGCCTCACTGCGCTCCGAGGCGAAGAGCAGGCCAACGGTCCCAATGTGGGCGGACACCCCCGTCGGAAAAATGCCGTCAAGAGACCCTGGACGGCCTGTCAGGCCGCCGGCACGGGGCGTGCAGGCACCCTGCTGCGACAGGTGGTCCCGCAAGCCCCCAGGCATCTCGAGGCTCGAGCGAGATAACCGAAGCATTGAGGATTTTGCGCCACGGCGCTCGTCGCTGAACCACTCGGTCTTTCCGAAACAGACTCCGATGCCCTACTGGGCTCTGAGGCGGTCCCCTGCAGCACCCCCAAACCCGCAAGTAGGAATAAGGATTGAGGGGCTCATGAGTCGCCTACCTTGGCGGGGTCGCACTCCGAGCATGGGGCGGCTGTCGACGCTGGCGGTTGTGGTCCCGGCGGTGGATCGACAAGCTGAGGATCTGAGATCCGGAGCTACGCCGAGTCGCGCAAGGAGTCTGTCTTAGGTCCTTACAGGTGTCGCTTCGACAATAAACTGGTATCCGAACATTGTCGGCCACACGTCGGACAACAGGCGATCCACGAGCCGGATCGCGCGGGCTCGTCGCTCTCCACTCCGAGTGCGTCCAGCGGCAGACCGACTGGCTCGATACGGCGGATGGCGAACCACGACGTTGAATCAGCTTGACCAGGCTGCGCCGGGTGAAGAACCGTAGGTGCGTAGAGTCGAGGATCCCCGCTGGTCGTAGTCGAACATCCCGAGGGTCGGCGGAATCGGGGATACCAGTGGGCGATGTCCGGACACGCAGAACGAACGCGGTCCCATTCGGAGCCAGACACTCTCTGACCTGAGCACATCAACACGCCGGGATTCACCACGTGCTCGAGCACATCAGCGGCGAGGACGATGTCAAAGTTTGAACCGACTTCGGCTGGTATGCCGTCATTCAGGTCGGCTTTGAAAAAGACGTCAGTTCGATCCCTCACTCCGTCGATGTCGTTCACATCCACTCCCACGACATGATGACCCATCCGTCGCAACCGCTCCGAGAGCAGTCCACTCGAACATCCAAGGTCAAGGATCCGACTCTCGGTTCGGGATTGCAGCAACTTGGTAATTCGACCGTGAGAACTGTCCTCACTTGGCTTGAGCTCGTACTCCTCGCTTAGCGCGATGCGGCTGCCGTCGCCGAAACCTGCCTTCTGCAACCTGTACGTGATGACGTCTCTCGTCACCTCGGCCGCGTAGCTCATGCCGTCCACGTAACAGATCTCATCGCCGTAGTAGGTCGGAATCGGAACTTCGACGATCCGCATCCCGGCATCGTGGAACTGGATGATGATCTGCGTATCGAAGTTGAATCCGTCGGCGTTCTTCTCGAAGGGAACTGCTTGAGGGCGGCACCGAGTATGCGCGGTATCCAGAGTGGAACTCCGAAAGGCTGGTGTCGAGCGCGGCGTTCTCGAAACGGGAAAGAATCCGATTCCCTACGAACTTGTAGAGAGGCATTCCGCCACGCCGGGCGGCTCCTTTGATCATCGTGCGCGAACCGAAGACGGCGTCAGCCTCGTCGGCCATGAGTGGAGCGAGAATCTCCGGCAGCGACTCGGGGGCATACTGGCCGTCACCGTGCAGCATCACCACGATATCGAGTCCGTGCTCGATGGCCAGGTTGTAGCCCGCCTTTTGGTTCCCGCCATAACCGAGGTTGGTGGGTTGGCGGATCAGCGTGATCGGCAGATCGGACTGTTGCTGATAGCCCAGGCCGACTAGATAGGTCGAGTCCTGGCTGTGATCGTCGCTCACGATCACTTCTGTCGATCTCCGGTCTCACCTCGGGCGGGATGCGGTCGAGCACCTTGGCCAGAGTCGAGGCGGCGTTGTACGCCACCACAAGGACACCGACTTTCTTCTTTTCCCCCAACCTCGCCATGCTGACCCCCACTGTGAGTCCTCGGTATCAGCCACTGCCGAATCGCAGCTTACATGGAGGATCCCGATAGTGAATAGAGGTCTGCGAACAGGCAAAATACGTCGCCGGACCTGTCTCAGCCGTGCGTTCCCGTGGCGAGGACGAGATGGGTCCACCCCCGCATCGGAGTTACTGCGTTTGCTCCGCCCTCTGCGGAGACAGCTCCGAGATCGTCATGCCGGGGCCGGCGCCCCCGGACAAAGGGGCCGCCGCAGTCGAGTCCGGGACCGAAGCCACTGCAACTGCAGGAGCCGCAGTCCGCTTCGCCTCGAGACGTTTTCCCCATTGCATCAACGGACGTTCGAGAAGGAACCACGAGAGGAGCGTCAACGTGAGCGTGACCGCAAGAGCGACGACGACTCGGAGGACGTAGTTCCAATGCGGGTCGAAGAAGCGGATGGCGAAGAAGACGGGCAAGTGCCAAAGGTAAAATGAATAGGAGACGATGCCGAGGGCGACGAGGGGCTTGAACTCGAAGAAGTGTCGCGCCGCCCATCGGCCGTCCAGGATCGCCAGGATCAGGGCTGCGCAGGCAAAGTCAATTGCCGTGAAGCCCCCCCAGTAGAGCCAAGGACCCTCCTCTTTCATGAAGGGCAGGCAGGCGAGGAGAAAAGCCAGGGCGATCCAGCCTGCGACAACAAGTCCACGCGTGGGTTCACGACGTCGAATCCAGACATGGGCAAGCAGGCATCCCCAGAGAATGGAATCTGCGCGGGTGTCGGTGCGAAGAAAGATGGACCACCACCGGTGTGATTCCTCGTACGAGACATACCGATAGACCCCAATGACAGTGATCAAGGAGAGGAGGATGATCATGACCGTGCGCAGTCGCATCCGGATAGAAAGGAGCAGAATCGTGATCCATGGCCAAAGAAAGTAAAACTGCTCTTCGAAGGACAACGACCAGAGGTGTTGATATCCCGAAGCGAGCGTCGGGCTCAGCGGACCGTTGGACGAAGCAGAATAGTAATTCGAGTAGTAGAAGAGGAGCGAGAATATGGATGGCCACTCGGTATGCAGCCATTGATTGCTGGCATAGGCGAACAGGGCGTTTGCCAACACAACGACATAGAGGGCAGGCAATAACCTCAGGGCCCGACGTCGGTAAAACGGCCCAATTCCGATTTTGCCGCTGCGAGCCTGCTCTCTGAGCAGTAACGCCGTGATCAGGAATCCGCTCAGTACGAAGAAGGAGTCGAGCGATACCGTCGCCCCGGGGATCACCAGGAACGTTGGAATCGGCAGGATGACCTCCAGGTGGGCCACGAAGACGATGAGCAGCGCAATGCCGCGCAGACCGTTGAATCCCCGGACTTCACCAAAGCTGCGCGACGGGAGGAGAGTCGCTGGGGCATCCCCGCGGCTCGTATGTTCGGTGTCCGAGGTGTCTGTGCTCGAGGTTTCCTCCATGCTCTGCTTTCCCGCCTCGTCGACTACGCCGACCTGGTGGCGTAACCATATCGCCGGTGCCACTCGCACATTGCCGGCGACATCGGGCATTGCTGCGACCGACAGTCCGGACCATTCCGCTCGTTCCGGGGATGAGTCATCCGGACCTCTCCAACGCAGTGCGCAAGGGACGAACTCCTTGCCAGGAGGCGACGACTTCTGTTACGCCAGCTCGGATCAGACGCACTCGCGCCTTCCCGAGTCCGAGGAGTTGGATTCAGCGCACGCCCCGTTCCAATCCCGAATGACGCCTTGGCGAATAAGCGATATTTCGACTTGGGCGCACTTTCCGACGTCGTCCTGAAGGGTTCCCCGCTCGGACAGACTCTTACCTTCGACCTCGAAATGGAGGTTCCAGAGGTCCTCGATACCCGGGATGAGATCGATTGTCAGCATGACCAAGCCTTCCGATCGAGTGCGGCGAGAGACATCGGAGAGGAGGGACCTCCGAACGAGTCCCCTGCTGACGGAGCCCAGGAATGCGAACCGCCGCAACGCATCGAGTTGAAACCGCGGCGCCTCATCCACCACGCGAGTGAACGTGTCCGGAGAATTGGAACCGCACTTTTGCGCTGCGTCTCACTCTCGGTGACCGGGAAACTCCACCCGAACCATCGACTTCGGTCGCAGATAGAGGTGGCCATGAAGATCGCCCTGGACTGCAGGTTGCAGAAGGTTGAATGGGCCGCGTTGCGGAGCGGGTTCGACGATCTCGAGAACAGGTCCCACTGCAATCACACAAAGGGGGCAGCACGGAAACCATGCCGAAGATCGACGCGATCGTGGAGCGTCGCCGCCCGCGGTCTACGGGCGAGTGCTGGCGGGTTACCTCAATTTCCGGCAGGTGTTCTTCGCCGATGAGATCTAGAGGTGGTGTTGTGACCGTGGTCATTTCCGGTCTTAGCTTCGAGGGCCCTTCCGACGACGAGTTCGATCACGGTACCTAAGGAACTTGCTCGCAAACTGGTCAGACAGACCCAAGTGCCGCTTGGCCCAGTCGTAGGTCCGCAGCATGTGCTTGTCGGCGAAGATCAGGAGCCCGTGTGCCCCGTCTCCTGGTCGAGATCTGTACTCGGTTGAGCGAACGAGGGGATTGTCCTGGACGCTGTAGTAGTAAAGCGCCAGGGATCGCCGTGCGGTCCCCTCGGGACACTGCATCGGCTCTGGGTGACCGTGGAACGACGTGGCATTGGTGGTGAAGATCACGGCTCTGTTCGCTACAGGGCTGACTTTCCGGACACACTCCTTCATGTCGATGCTCCAGAGTTCGAGGTCACCGCCATACTCGGGTTCCCAGTCCTCATTCAGGTACAGGATCAAGTTCGCCCGACGCTGCCAGTCCCGGTGGTGGGGATGGACGGTGAAGTCAGCGTGGATATTCAGAAAACCGCCGCGGGTCGACTGGTGGAGACCCCCTCCTTCCAGTGAGGGGTCTTCGATGAGCTCACCTTCCCCCAGCAGACCCTCCACGAATCGTACAAAGCGCGCGGAGTTCAGGTCCTCGAGGATCTGCCTCAGAGTCGGTCCCCATGTGTCCGGTTCGGTGTTGCTGAACTTGCGCTCGTTCACATGTATGTAGTTGTTCCACCGCTCAGGGTCGAATGAAGGGAATTCGGCGACGGCCGCTTTGACTGCTTCCGGCTCGAGAAAGTTGTCGATGACGATGTGCGGGTATGGAGCGGCTGGTTGGTAGTCTGCGCGCAGCCGATCCAGATTCTGCTCCAGATAGTCCATGTCGAGAATGGGCACTGCGCGTTCGACATCAGGCTGAGTCGTCATCTTTCTCACTTCCCCGTTCGCGTCGACGGCATCACAATTCGTTTCCAGCCGAGATGGGATTTCGGTCATTTCCGAAACTACTGGTGACGGCCCGAGTGAGAATTGCGCGTACCCACAGGAGATGATCTCGCCGTGCCGATCAAACAAGCCAGTCTTGGCAAGGCGTCGATGGAGTTCCTTGAGTCCGCAAAAAGGAATCGTCGGTACGACATGATGCTCGAAGTGGTACTCCATTCGTGCGCCCACCAGGTGATTTTGGACCCGACCCGCGACGCTGGTCCGGGCGATCCACTTGACCGTGTTCGCCTCGCGGAGCCCTGGGTCGAAGTGCTCGGTGATCGTCTTGAGCCGGAGAATCATCGGATACATGCAGACGATCGGGACGAGCCAGAAGACCAGGTAGAAGATCACTCCGCGGACGAGCCCCTGGAAGAGCACCAACTGGCCGAGGACTACCAGCTGGGTTATGGCTTTGCCGAGGACGAGCCGCGGGCTGGAGAGAAGGCTGACGGGTGCGCCGGACGACTGTGAGGTGCCCGAGAGGCGACCGGTCGCCCGACGGAGAGCCGTGATCCCGAAGAGATCCTGTGCGATGAGGCCGGTCAAGGCTCCGCGGCGGCGGGTACCAGGTAGAAGTCCCGATCGGGATCGTTTTCCTGACCGAGGTAGCGGTGATGCAAACGGTGGGTCGGACGATATTCCTCGACGGAGTTGATCGTCCAGAAGGCGACGCCCCAGTTGCAAATCCTATCGTTCAGTTTGCGAGAGGCGGCAAGGAATCCGTGAGATCCTTCGTGGATGATGACGCCGAACGCATTCATCCTCAAGCCCAAGAGGACGACCAAGACCACGCCGAGAGGAACCGACCAGGCCAGGGGGAGGCGCGGGAGCAGGTTCGCTCCGCAAAGGAGGATTGCTACTTCCACCCAGAGCACGCCGATTGCAGCGAATGTATCTGCGAGTGACGGCAAAGACAGAGCCCGTAGCTCCTCTGCACTCACCAGCTGAACGAGCTGCTCCCTCCAAACCCGTTCGCTCTGGGACGGGGAACGCGGTCAAGGCGCTTATTGCTGGCTGATGCTCCGTTCCGACTCTGCATCGCCATCCTCCGAGGCCTCCCCAGCTAGGAATGTACAGTACCGGTTATTCTCCACGCAATCGTGTAAAGGACCAGGATATGAAGCTGTCAACCGGCGCCGAGCCAGTGCAGCACAGCGGCCTGCACAATGAGGACGCGAAGCGATCGAGGGGGGTGCCAGCTGTCCGATCTGCGGCTCAGCCCGCACCAGATTTTACCGGAGCGACGTCCGTGATCTGGAGTATTTCGTCGAGCCCCCCCGGCCGCTGCTTGTGCACCGCTGCGATGGGTGCAGCTCCGATTTCCTTGCACCTCGCCCTGAAGAGTGCGAACTCCCCCCATTTTATCCGGATGATTACCACGCCTACAACGAAAATCACACCGGTGTAGCGCGGCTGCTGGTGCAATACCGGGCACGAGCGCGAGCGAAGCTCTACGGCGGGCTCATTTCTAGCCATCCCGGGCGGATCTTCGACGTAGGAACTGGCGATTGCCGGCATTTCGACGAACTCCGCCGATTCCTCGACCTCGAGTGCGCCGGCGTCGAGATCCAGCCCGAGGTGGCGGCCAAGGGACGGGCCCGCGGCTACGACGTCATCGAGGGCACGCTCGAAGGCGCCGACCTCACGGGACACCTCGGTCGATACGACATCGTCTCTATGAATCACGTTCTGGAGCATGTCGTCGAGCCGCACATCATGCTCGAGCGAGCGTTCGGCCTCCTGCGACCCGGCGGCTATCTGATCGGCCAGCTCCCGACCGTCTCCTCCTGGGAGAACTCGTTGTTCGGTCCGAGTTGGGGCGGCTACCACTATCCGCGCCACCTCCAGATTCCGTCGTGGACAGGGTTGTTCAGCATCCTCGAAGACGTTGGGTTCTCGTCGGTGAAGATTCGCTCGGCTCCACACATACAGACGACGATCTCACTGGAGAATTCCTTGGTTCGGCGTGGGTGGCATCCTGCGATGCACAACGGGAAAACGCCGATCTACGGCGTACTGCTCGTGGCAGCCTTGCCCTACGAGTCGTTGCGTGGCTGTTCGACAAGGGCGGTATCGTCGATTTCCGAGCGCAGAAGCCAGAAATCCGCGGCCGTCTAGTGCGTCAGTCCCTCGCAGATCGTCGGTGACGGGGCCGTCTTGGTCGTGACCGTGAGGACGCGAGGCGTGGGATTTCCGGGCGAGTAGCTGAGTTCGGTGCGAATCGGCCCGCGCGCCGTGAAGGTTCCCCCCGCCCGAGGCGCACCGTCCAGACTGGCCAAGAACTGATGCTTTTCGGGGTCTGTTGTCACCAAGAGGGTGTGTGTGCTGCCCGCCGGCACCTTGATGGCGGCGCTTTTGGCAGTTGCGTTGGGTCCATAGAACCCAAGAGTCATGACGATTTGATGTCCGTAGGTCGGCGTCGTCCTTACCGTGAACATGACGCCACCCGCATCGACCAAGGAGACCGACTGTGTCCCACTCGACGAGACATCTCTTGGGGTGATTTGGAACGCGTGCTGGAACGGCGTGCCGAGTTGGACAGTCATCCAGGTGGCGCGGGTGAACTGTGAACTTGGAACGGTCGTGTAGTCCTCGCCATTGGAAATGTAGAGCCCGCTGCAATTTCCAATAACGTAGAGCTGCCCCGCGGGTCCCCATTTCGGGAGCGAATCGCCCCGCACTACGTTGCCGTTTAGCGGATGGCCGGTGAAATCGCTGAGAGTCTTCTGGGTCTGGACGTAGCTCAGGACTTGCTTCGTGTCCCATTCGTCGGCGACGGGGACGACAGCCATTCCGAAATTGGCAACGATGCTGAAGAGGGCCAAGACGGATATGGCTCCCACCATTCCGATTCTTCGCGACCGGCTCCGGTTCTCGAGTCGCCGAAAGATGTCGGCCAGAGCTACTGCGCTGGCCAACACAAGAAAGGGGACGAAATCGCCCAGATATCTCGGGGCGATGTATCCCCACAGCATCAAGGCGGCGCCAGCGCTACCGGCAGCCAACAGCAGCAGCCGGGTCAGGGCGGTCCTCCCGACCGCTCGCGGGCGGAACGCGGTGACGAGCCCCCAGAGACTGAGCAGGAAGAGCAGGGGTGACGAAGCAGTGAGGCTGCTCGTCCGATAGAGCCTGTCGAAGAGCACGCCACCCACGGCCGTCGGGGGCCTTGTGGGCAGGCCAACATATGGAAAGACGCTGCTGAAGCTCAGACCGTCGGGTCGAAAGTACGTGAGGAGATTGGTAGGAATGAAGACGAGGCCCTCCTCTGCGCCGTGATTGGCGGCGAGGAATTTTCGGCGATAGGCGTTGACGTGAGTCCACACCTGCTCCGTGTTCGAAACCCCGAACCAGACGCCAAATTTCGCGTAGTTGACGACACAGCTGATGATGAGTGGAGTGAGGGCCGCTGCGAGCAGGGGCAGAAACCATCGTCGATTGGCGGCGCCGCCGAATCCGAGCAGGAACCAGAGCGCAATCAGGCCAGCGCCGACGACACAGGCCCATCCGGTGGTTGCTCTATCCAAGTTGGCACACAAGATGAGGACACCGCTGAGGATGACTCGCGGCCATGACGGGCGCTCCATGACGCCAAGAAGCGCAAAGATGCTCCCGATAGTGAGGCAGATGCTCCACGCGATGTCCTCGTTGAAAACGAACGTCGTTGCCGCCAGGAGGAACCAAATCGTTCCCCCCATGATCGTGGCCATAAGGATGCCGAACCCGGTTGCCTCGGCCCTCCCCATTCCGACATCGCCGCGGACCAGGAAGCGGACACGCCATAGCAGCAGGGAGGAGAACAGCCCCGTCATCAGCCAGGCTGCCAGGATGTAGGTCGGTGTGAGCTTCCCGTCGAGCGAGCTCGTGAACAGCAAGATCGGCATCCGGATGACGGACGGGAAGAGCCCGAAATAGGTGTAGGTATGTCCGCCGTACACGAAGCCCTCGAGCCCGAGCGATCCGCTGGCTAGCGAGAAGTGTCCGTGGAACATAGCCCTGGCCTGCAGGTCATAGAAGTTGTTCTGGTAAATGGAAGGGCGGACCAGGTCGCGGGGACCCCAGTCAAACCAGAGGATCCAGAGGAAGGGCACCGCGGTAAGGGCGATGGCGATGAGTGACGCCCAGGTGAAACGGCGGCGCCCTTCGTCGAATTCTGACCGTGGCGGACCAGCGGGCTCTTCTGCCGGATCCTTTTCGCGATTGAGCAGGCCCGTGGCGGATCCCTCCGTGGCGGGAGCCTGGAGCGAGCTACTACGGCCTTCGCCCACAGCGGAGGAGTGTAGCGAAGCCGTTCGATCGCTCCTGATCGGCCCTGTCAAGCCGAGGGGACGAACAGAACGGTCAGACACTGTTGGGAGATTCAGGTGTCACGGGATAGCCTTCGAGCCATGAAGAAGGCTGTGGTGCGGCTGTGGGAGTTCAGCCGTACTCCGCAGGGGCTGAAGGTGATCCGCTATACCACGGTGTCGATCATTTCAGCGCTGACGTCGCTCGTGATTCTGACCATCGTGTACGGGGTCCTCCGGCTGTGGAACGAAGTGATCAGCACCCTCTTCGCCAACATCATGGCCGGGTTCCCGTCCTACTACCTCAATCGCCGTTGGGTATGGCGCAAAGGTGGTCGTTCGCACGTGTGGCGAGAGCTGCTGCCGTTCTGGGTGATGTCGATCACCGGCATCGGTTTCGCCCTCTATACGGCGACCCTGGCCCGCAACTTCGCCGACTCGCACCACTTGCAGCACCTTGGGCGAACCTTGTTGGTGGTCGGAGCCAATGTCGCCGCATTCGGCATCCTCTGGCTTCTGAAGTTTCTCATCCTCAATCGCCTGTTCGCAGAGATCGCTGACGCAGAGGTGGGATTCGACAAGGACTCCGAAACCGTCTTCGCCGGCAAGCGGCCTCAAGAGGTCGAGCTGCCGCCGGACTCAGCATCCCAGCCTGGCGTGCAGGACTTATAGATCCGATGGGGCAAGATGTGTCTGTTGCCCCCGTAGCTCAGGGGATAGAGCATCGGTTTCCTAAACCGTGTGCGAAGGTTCGAATCCTTCCGGGGGCGCATTGGGACTGGGTTGGGATCAAGACCGCTCGGCAGGCTTCCTACGAGTAGCCAACGGTTGATCGAAATCGTGAGCTCAATGGTTCAGCCGCTCTACCGGGAAGCGAATCGATCGGACCTCATGTGAAGGAAGCACGGCACCTGGCGCCGCTTGGGCTGGATGTTGCGCCAACACAAGTCCGTCGTCCCCTCATCGGCAGGGGACGACGGCTGTATACATCGGTCTCGTCGTATTTCCGCGGCTTTGTCGATCGTTCGCCCCGAGAGAACGTCATCGGCATCGCCACGGTGCTGGGCTTTACCGTTCCAGCGCTGGCGTATCTCGTTTTCGTGCAGCGCTATGCGGTCAATGTCGTTGTGGCAGATCAGTGGAGCAACGTCTCCCTTGCTGGAAAGGCATTCTCTGGTCACCTGAACGTCGCGGACCTTTGGGCTCAGCACAACGAGAACCGCATGTTCTTTCCAAACCTTGTGGCACTGGTACTGGCGTACTCCACCCATATGGACGTTCGTTTCGAAACATTTGTGAGTGTTGCGATGCTCTTTGGATCCGTTGTGTTGATCGTCTGGACACACAAGAGCCGCTCTCCGAAGACTCCGATGCTTTGGTATTGCCCAGTTGCCTTCTTGATGACCACCTGGGCACAGTACGAAAACGCGCTCTGGGGATTTCAAATCGCTTGGTACATGGTGCTGATTTGTCTGATGGGCGCCATGGCTGTGTTGAACCGGCGGCACGTCGGCCCTCTCAGTCTGGCCATCGCTGCCGGAATAGCCGTGATCGGGAGTTACTCATCACTCCAGGGGTTGCTGATCTGGCCCGCAGGGTTGGTGCTCTTGGCGTATCACCGCCGAAGCTGGCGACTCCTCACGGCATGGGTTGTTGCGGCCATGGCGACGACTGGTTTGTACATGTATCACCTCGACAGCTCGCCCTTGAGCTACTACCGGATCGATCCGCTGGCCCATCCCGTATTTGCGGCGAAACTCTTTTTCTTTTCGTTGGGAAACGTGGCCGGGAAACCGCTCCCGATCGCGTCCCTCACGGTTCCGACTCACGGCCATCCTCTTCTGGGCACCGCGAGCCCCTGGATTGTCGTCTTCGGCGTTCTCATCTTCGCTTCCGGGATAATCGCAATCGCAAAGACCGGGTTCAGCGGTCGTCGGCAGGGTTCGGAGCCTCTGGGCGTGGCGCTGATCGTGTTCGCTTTTGCCTTCGACGGTCTCACGGCGATCGGGCGGGGTCTCTACGGCTATTCGGCGGTGAGTGCGTCGCGGTATACGACCTACGACCTCCTAGCATTGGTCGGGGCGTACCTGGTGGTGGTGAGCCAGCCCTCTCGTGGCTCTCGCCGGGCGATGTCAGAAGACGTCCGCGGGATCTGTCGGCGGGTTTGTCCATCGAGATGGTCGAAGGGTCGCTGCAACATTGGTGCGAGCCCTTCCCGCGCTGGTGATGGCGTGCGTCGTGATTCAGGTGGTGTTCGGTTACTACAACGGACTTTCGGGCGGCCGGGACAGGCACCGCGCCGCCTTGGACGCGTCCGAAGTCATCCGCCACTATCAAGATCATCTTGGGGCTCACGACAACGATCTTTTTCTTGTGACCTATCAGAGCATTCCAGAGGCCGTGCGCCTGATTCGACTGGCGGAACGAGACCGACTCGGCATGTTCGTCTCGCCCTGAGAAGCGCGGTGAGGGCCGCCTCGAGTAGGAGGGGCTCCTCCGATTGGTCCGAGACGGGTGCCCGGGGCGGTGGCAACCCGGGGCAGAGCGGGAATTCGCTCAGAACTCTGCTACTGGCGGTGCCGATCACTTCGAACAAGTTCCTCCACGGACAAACGCCCTTCGGAAGATTTCATCGGTGTCGGCCTGCACGCCAACCTGCTTCTCGAAGGGCCGAGGTCGTGGCCTCGCCCGTCCGGGGTGTCGTTTGCTATATTTCGTGTTCTGCAGAGACGTCAGTGCAGGTTGGACGATTACAACCGGCGTCGTTGCTCAGGGCGTCCCAAGCCCCTTCGTCATTCGGGGTCCGAGGAGGGCGGATCTGATGGCTCAAGCAAGCGTGGACATAACGATCCCAGTCCTCAATGAGGAGAAGGCGATCGAGGGCAGCCTTCACACCCTCGCGGCGTACCTGACCGCGGAATGCTCGTATGACTGGTGCATTACCGTCGTCGACAATGGAAGCACCGACAAGACTTGGCAACTCGCGAATGCCCTAGCCTCATCCGACGCACGAATCCGAGCGTTCCGGCTCGGTCGACGCGGCCGGGGAGGTGCCCTGAAGGCAGCGTGGTCCACTAGCACGGCGGATGTGGTCGCCTACATGGATGTCGATCTTTCTACCGATCTCGCGTCGCTGAGGCCACTCCTAGAGCCGATTGTCGATGGAAAGGCGGACGTCTCCATCGGTTCTCGTCTCGCTCCGGGCGCAAAGATCAAACGGAGCGTCCAGCGTGAAGTGATTTCCCGTATCTACAACGTCATCACCAGGCAATTTCTCGGGTATGGCGTCCATGATGCGCAGTGCGGTTTCAAGGCAGTCCGATCGAGCGTAGCCAGAGACCTCATTCCGCAGATCGAGGACAACGAGTGGTTCTTCGACACCGAGCTCTTGGTCCTCGCCTGGCGTCGTGGATTGCGCATCAACGAAGTAGCGGTGCAATGGGTGGAGGACAACGATTCTCGTGTGCGGATCATGCGAACAGCGTTCGACGATCTTCGTGGCATTTGGAGACTCTTCCGATCCAGAAAAGTTGGACCTGCCGCGGGTCAGAGAGCCCTGCCCGCTGACCCGGAGGCATACGTCTCTTCCAAGTTCGCAACGGAAGAAGATCGGCCCGTCGATTTCGACACCTACGCGGCCGGTTACGAAGCGGCAGTCGATCAGTCTGTGTCTTTCACTGGACGGAATGCCGCCTTCTTCGCGGAACGGAAAGTGGACATTCTCGAGTCGATCGTCTCGCCGGTCGTTGGTCCGCTGCGAGGTCTATCCGTGCTCGATGTCGGGTGCGGCACGGGAACGACTGACCGTGTCTTGATGCCGAGGGTCGGCCGGCTGCAAGGCGTTGACATTTCCGAGGAAATGCTCGCCAAGGCTCGTATCAACGTCCCGAGTGCCGGGTACTCATGGTATGACGGAGAAAAGGTTCCTTTTGGTGATCAGACTTTCGATGCCGTCGTTGCAATCTGTGTACTGCACCACGTACCGATCTCGAATCGATTTAAATTTGTGAGCGAGATGGTTCGAGTCGTTCGGCCCGGCGGCGTCGTTGCGGTCTTCGAGCACAATCCGATGAATCCATTGACGCGTCGCGCGGTCAATTCCTGCGATCTTGACGTCGACGCAGTTCTGCTGCCCTCACGAGAGACCATCGAACTCTTGCGGGAGGCTGCTGAACGCGAGCCGGGCCTACGTCATTTTCTGTTCTCTCCTCTCGGAGGGTCGGCAGGTCGTGCACTGGACAGCGGACTTCAGCGTCTTCCTCTCGGAGGACAATATGCGGCATGGGTGCAGCGTTCGCCGGAGGAGCGGCAGTAGTTCCAGCCGCCCTGACGCGGATGACAGTGAGTCGCGACGGGTCAATCATTGTTCTTGCATCCCTCTGGAGAGAACCTGGAGCCAACTTCGTAGATAGTGAAGAGGGAATACCCGTTGATTGGCGGAGGAGCCTGCAGGGTCTCCTGTAAGACCACGTGGGAGTCCTTGCCCGCCGACATCCACCCCATCTCCGGTGGCGCTCCGGCGGCAATCTGCGACCGCTTGCCGACGACGTTCGTCGTAATGAGGACATAGTCGAAGTGTCCGTCCTCGATTGTTTGTCGCCAGACCCTGCAAGAAGGAAATACGGAGGTGAAGGACCCGTCGGCACCGCTGACGCCGAGATATTGCACGTAGTTCGAGTCAGTGGTGCCATAGAGCGGGTATTGGAGATACACGTATTGGCCGAGCACTCCCAGGCGAATGTTGCTGTGCTCTCTCGGCCAGGAGTAGGTGGGCCCACCAGACGCACTGGTGTATCGATCGCGAAGATACGTCTGCTGAAGCGGATAGCCAGCGCCCACAACAACGATGCACCCGAGAAGGACCAGGGCCAACGCGACAACGCGGTGACGAGGCGCGTTCGCCCGATACGCCAGGACGAGCGTCCCGATAGCGAGGACCACCACTCCGGTGATAAGACCGATCACGAAGTCGGAACCGCGCACCGGAACTTCAAAGCGCTCTGAGAAGAAGTCTATGGGCCAGACGCCGGCGTCGAACTGTGTGGCAATAAGAATGGCCAGGTACGCCAGACAGACCCAGCGAGCGCGATTCGGGATCGTGAGAAGCGGGTTGATTGGAAGCAATACGAGGCCGAGGACGAGGGCGGCGTCTGCGTACCGGGCGTTGTCGACGAAGAATACGGGCGCTCCGAGAATTGCCAGATATTGCGGGTCGAACACAAAGAACAGACCCGAGGCGAAGCCCACGAGGCCGAGGATTCGAAGGAGGCGCCCTCCCTTGACGCACGCCAGGATGAGCCCGAGGCCGGAAAGGCCCAAGAGCGCCCACCAAGCCGGGCCGAATGAAATGCGCAGACCGGGGAGAAAATAGTGGCGCCAGGCGGACCCGCTGAAGACGTATTGGGCTACTGTCGAAGAAGGGGTTGTGAGTCGGGGACTCGGCAGCGACAGCGGGCCGAACTTCAGATGGAGCGGTGGCAGGGGATTGCCGATCGCAATGAGATTCCTCCCGTACCAAAATCCCCCGACGAGGACGAGCACGACCAGCCACAGAGTCATGCTCCGGGCCCGCTTCCCGCGTGGCGTCATGAACCAGTACCCAACCGTCAGTGCAGCGACTGGTCCTATGAACGTCCATTTGGTTCCGATGGCCAGGCCCGCAGCGGCCGCCGCCATGACCGAGGCCACCATCGTCGGGCGTGCAGCCAAACCCCGGGCATTGACCATCAGTGCGATTGACGAGAGGAAAACGGCCAGTCCGACGATGTCGTCGTATGCACCTCCCGGTTGCGTGCCCACCAGCCCCGGAGTGGCGAACAGTATTGCACTCCCCGTGAGCGTGACGGGCGCAACCCCGAAAGGTCGTCCGATGCACCACGCCGCCAGAAAGGCAAGGCCGAGCCAGAGAGTATTGAGGAGGGGCGATAGGACGTCATTTCCCATCAGCAAGATTCCGAAGGAATGGAACAGCTCCGACGACGCAGGAAACCACACGGTGACCGGCTCAGAATCGACGTAGTGAAGACCTGTGATCGAGCCCTCCTGCACGAAGCGAGCCGCGAACGGCATGTGATACCAGAGCGAGTCGGTGCTTCCAATGCCGTGGTGGTAGGCAGCCACCGTCTTCGTGCTCCACTCCGCGACCACGACTGAGACCCGACCAGCGCGGCAAGATTCATTCCCCACGACGTCGATGCCTCAGAGGTTGCTCCAGTTGTCCCGTGGAGAAGGCCTGCATCGTCCTGCCATCGCTGCGCCCAGGTTGGGCGACGAACAGCCCAGATCGCTGCCAGCCCGACCGCGGCGAGCGCAATGACCATTGGTGCGATGCGATAGAGGTGGATGCTGCCGAGAACCTGTGAAACAAGGATGAACACCGTGAGATCCGTGACGATCTCGGCGAGTCGAGCGGGTGCCCCCCTCCATTGGCTGAGCAAACGGGCGCGCCACAGATACGACGCGGAGTGCAGGGGAACGAGTGCGACGAGAAGGAGGATGACCCCCGCCAGATACCTACCCACGGCCAACGTTCGTTAGCCGTCTCGCCTTCAGTCCGGGGCTCGGGGGACCTCCCACGCCATGGCCTTCATTACGAATGCACGCGAGGCGGGGGCAAGTGCTCGCCCCACATTGGTCTCCATGACCGAGGAAATGTATCCGAATCGGTCGCCGGGTCGAATGTCGGCCTGCTGATTGTCGCGCTTGGGTCGGGCCCGACCACAACGAGGCGTCAGGGGCGGCATAGACCTGCGCGGGGAGATCGAGAGGAGATCGAACCACGCGGCGTGACCAACGGGCGTCAGCGCCGTGAAGGATCCGGGTCCGTCCCAGGGTTCGTCGGAGGGCCCACAGGCCCCCCAGACACGGGTCGCCGGGCTGACTCGACACCTACAAGTCCTGCCGATAACGTCGACACAGGGTGTGAGGAGGAGGACCAAACGCAACGCTTGGGGAGCGCCGCGCTCGACACGAGTCGATGGCCGTGACCAGCGGCGCCGCGAAGAGGGGCGATGCGGAGTCAGAATTTCCGTGCATCGACGGGCTCCGTGCGTTCGCGGCAGTCTCGGTTGTCCTGTGTCATACCGTCGGAGTCTCAAACTTGGTTTCCACGACGTCGGGGGCATATCTGGCTGCGCTGCGTGCCGGCGTCGAAGTCTTCTTCGTGATCTCCGGTTTCGTCTTGTATCGACCCTTCGCCAAGGCCCACCGCCGCAAGAAACGGGGACCGAGTCTGGGCGGATACTTCCGCCGACGGTTCTTGCGGATTTTTCCTGCCTACTGGCTCGTGCTGACAATCGGGTTTGCTTTCGGAGTGACCTTTCTTGCCGGCATCGCGTCGACCGTGAGCAACTACCTGCTGGTCCAGACGTATGTCCACCAGCCGAGTTTCGTGGTTGGTCTGGATCCGGCATGGACCCTTGTGGTGGAGGTGACGTTCTACGTGTTTCTGCCCTTCTACGCCGCAGCGGTGTGGTGGATAGGGCAACGAAACGTGCTTGCAACGGAGTTCATCGGTTGCACGGTATTGCTCGGGATTGGTGTTTCCTGCGCTGTCTGGACCGCGTATGGTGCAGAGCCTCGCTTTGTTCAAGTCCTGCCGGCCAACCTCGCTCCATTCGCCCTTGGGATGGCGTTGGCTGTGATCAAAGAGAATGTGTCATCGGAGTCTAGAGCTGGGCTGGTGCTTGACCGGGCATTTGCGAGACCACCCATTCCGTGGCTGGCGGCCCTCCTTGCGTTCTCCGCCACGGTGTGGGCCATCCAATATCCCGCTGTGCTCCAATTTGTCCTTCCCCCGGCTACGACGCAAATCGCCTACGCGCTCCTTACCTATGCCATGGGTTTGTTAATCGTGATTCCAGTGGTTTTTGGAAATCAATCGCGGGGTGCCGGGAGACGGATGCTTCAGTCGCGGGCCGTGGTGCTTCTGGGTGCGATCAGCTATGGCATCTATCTGTGGCATGTGCCGGTGATCGACGAAATTCTCGGTACACCCCTCTTTGGGTACAGGGGATCAGGGCCACCGAGAGAGAATTTCTTCACGATCACCGCGATCACATTGGTGTTCACTGCCCTTGTGGCGGCGGTAAGTTGGTATTTCCTCGAGAAACCGCTCATCCAGTTCTCACGCGACCCCGGAAGATATATCCGATCACGAAGCGGCACTCGGGCCCTCCATGAGGTTGTCACGCCAGATGCGAGCGCGGTGGCGATCAGCTCTCCGATGGTTGATGCAATTCCATGCGTCGTGACCCGGTCGCCGCAGAAAGAGGTGGTATCAGCTGTGCACGGAGGCGAGTCGGCGCAAGATTGGGAGCGGGCACCTGATTCCACCCTGCGGGCAGCGCCACCTGAAGACCCTGGCGCGAACGCGAACGACCGCTCGACGCCTCGACCATGGATCCGGCCGAGTGACGTGGCACCCCATCCAGGCTCAGAGAACTCTTCGTCGGGAAGGCAACGCGTGAAGGATCCTTGTGTTCGATGGCGCTTGCTCACCAGGGGTATCACGGGATCAATTGCCGGGATCGTTCCCGAAAACCGTTGACACCGAAGCTGGTGCGGCGGTGTTCCGAGCAGGGCGTACAGTGGACCACGAGGGGCCTTGACTCTTCGGAGGCTATCTTCTCTGCTCTGTGTGGTGATCGTCGTCGTCGTCAGCAATCGCGGAGGTCGTCATCGGAGCTGAGTGTTGTGTGCCGGTGCGGGTCGCGTCGCAAGGGGAGTCTGGATGATGGTCTTTGGCACGCCGGAATCGGGGATCGAATCACCCTCCGGTCCGACGGCGACGAATAAGTGCAATTCCGTGCCTGCTCGGTCGACACATCGCGATCCGTCGGCTCGGCCCGCCAGATGGAGCGTAAGGGATCTCGATCCTCGTGTGGTCAATGTCCTGACAGTGCTCGGCTTCGCCCTGCCGGCCGTCGGCTACCTGGTCTTCTTACGCCATTATCAGGTCAATGTCCTCTGGCAGGACCAATGGGACGACGTTCCCGTCATACGGGAGTCCTTTGGCCACTTTCCAAACTGGTCTTCTCTGTGGCTGCAGCACGTCGACAATCGGATCTTGTTTCCCAATCTGATCGTCGTTGCGCTTGCGCACACTGTGCACTTCAGTATCCTCGTCGAGGAATACATCGGCACACTGATGCTGTTTGTCGCTACTGGACTGATCATTTGGTCGCACAAGCGTCGATCGCCGAGCACACCCTTGCTCTACTACTGCCCCGTTGCGTTTCTGGCCCTCACGCTCTCCCAGTGGCAGAACACGCTGTGGGGCTTCCAGATGGCGTGGTACCTCGTCGTCTTGGCGTTGGCGGTAACCGTCGTCCTGCTCGATCGCGAGCAGTTCGCAATTCTGGTCTTCGTTGGTGCGGCGGCCGCAGCCGTCGTCGGCAGCTATTCGTCTCTTCAGGGCCTCCTCATATGGCCAGTGGGTCTTTGGCTGCTCTATCAACGCCGACGACCACTTTGGTCCGGGATTGTCTGGATTGCCACCGCCGCTGCAACAACAGTTCTGTACTTTCATAATTTCGCCAGCTCGAACGCGTTCGATCCGACGAAGACTGTGTTGAAAGCGCCGTTCTATTCTCTGAAGTTCTTCATCTTTGCGCTTGGCGACGTGGTTGGCGTGCGGCAGACTTCGGTGCATGGCCCAGCGAACAAATGGGTCATGGCTTTCGGGGTGGTGATCCTCGTGCTCGCGGTGGTGGTGCTGGTGAGGTGGGGAATTCATCGCGACGAGCAAAGTGGAGCCCCCATCGGGATCGCATTAATTGTCTACGGACTCCTCTTCGACGCGCTCATCACGCAGGGGCGCGTGTTCCTCGGATATTTTGCGGCTTCGGCATCGCGCTACACCACGAATGACGTACTTGTGTTAGTTGGTATCTATCTGACGGTACTCGCCACTCCGTCGCGCACGCCTGCAGAACACAGTGATATCGCTGCGGACGCAGCGCCGGAAGAGCGGGTCGAGCCGCCGGCGCAGAGATTGGCCGACTTGGTCGCCCGAGTGCCCGTCAAACCGGTCATCGCAGTTGTAATCGTTGTCGAAATCGTCGCGAGCCTGAGCCTGGCCTTCGCTGGTGCCCGGAATCTGCATCAGATCGAAGTGACAGCGCAATCAGTGACTCGCAACATCGATCGCGAGCCCGCGGAGAAAGTTGTAGCGGATCTCTACTTCGTTCGTTCGAAGAGTTGGCTCGTGAAGCAGACTGAATTCCTAAGGACCCATCATCTGAGTCAATTCGGTTAGGGATGCGCCGAATCGTTCGCGCCGTGAAATCACGTCACGAGATGATCGATCAATGAGGAAATAGTGGGCAAAAGAATGTGGGCGTTCGTCGGATCCGCGATGTTCCTTCTTTCGTATTGCCCATCTGCCGCGAGTGCAGAAATCAGAGGGAACCGTAGACAGGCGGATCCTCGGCCCGGAGGGTCAGTCGCTGATCGCTCCTCGGACGTTCGCGTCTTTCTCTTCAAGGGAACGTGGACGACCCCCAAGACGGGCGTGTGCATCGTTGTAGCCGTTGGAGGAGGTGGAGGCGGCGGCGGTGGCGGCGGCGGTGGCGGCACAGCTCTCGCATCTGGAGGCGTGACAGATCAGGTCGGCGGCGCAGGTGGTGCGGCCGGAGCCGTGACAATGAACAACGTCGCAGCGCGGGCCGGAACTACCTATCGGATCCGAATTGGCCGGGGAGGCGCACCCGGGAACGGGGGAGCAGCTGGCGGCGGACTGGGAAGCAGAGGCAAGGCCGGCGGGAGGTCGGTCTTTCCGGGGATCGCTTCGGCCGACGGCGGATCTGGCGGGGCCGGTGCGCCCGGGAACAGCGACATGCCGGTCTTCGGGCCTGTAGGAGCCGGCAACTCGAGCGATGGTGACATGCGAGCGCCCGGGTCTGGTGGAGGGGCGACGCGCGAATGGAGGCGAAGAATCGGGCTCGTCCTACCTGTACGCATGGCCGGGGGGTGGTGGCGGAGGGGCTGCAACAGCCACGAGGAGAGGAGGGGGAGGAGGAGCCGCTGGGGCGAGTGGCGGCGACTCGTCGGGAGGTCTCGTGGGGGCGATGTCGAACGCGAAGGGTGGCGTTGGCGCCACCAGCAGGACATTCACGAGCGGACCCGGTGGCGGTGGAGGAGGGGGTGGAGCGCCCAATGGTGCAGGTGGGAATGGCGGACTCGCGCAGACCGGCGTCGTCGAGATCATCGGGCCGTTGGATTGAACGGCTCACGGAGGAGACAATTGAACCGAAGGAGCTATAGCCCCAGACTCCTCTTGACGGCCACGCTGTCGGAGAGTGTGAGGGAAATGTGCGTACAGTCCTCCAACGACGTTGTGTCGTCCGCATCTGAGACACGACCAGTGGCGAAAGGACGCACCCTGCCTGGATCGTCTCAGCGGATGAGCACGTGATGACGTGGTCCTGGGCTCTTTTGTCGTGAGTCTCGTGCGGTACTTGGCCGGGTTCGCGGCCCTAAGCCTCATTGTGGTGTCGGTCGGATCTGCGTCTCATGCGTGGATCTCGAGGTTGCGACCTGATTGGTCAGGGGCACTCGCCCGACTGGCAGAGATCATCGTCGGGTTGGCCGGAACGATATGCGTCCTGGAATTGCTCGGATCGGTGTCGTTATTCCGTACCGCTGCTGTCGTGCCGGTGCTGTCGGTCCTCGGTTTGGCGGCATGGTGGGTCGCCCGTCGCCACCCACGGGCCGAGCCGGTGGAACGCGAGCGCGCAATCGCCCCTGGCAGCCCGGTGCTCATGCAGCGCATCACGGTCCTTGTAGTGGCTCTCGTGGCGGCTGATTGGGCAACGAGAACGGTCAATGCGTATCACCACGGAATGACGAACGTTGACACGCTCTGGTACCACTTGCCGTTTGCTGCGAGGTTCGTTCAGGACGGCTCCATCACGTCCCTTCACTTCTTCGACCTCGAGACGGTGACCGCGTTCTATCCGGCGACGTCGGAGTTGTTCCATGGCCTTGGGATCCTGCTCATGGGGAACGACGTCCTTTCACCGGCGATAAATCTTGGCTGGCTCGCCCTGGCGCTGCTGGCCGCCTGGTGTCTGGGAAAACCCTTTGGGGCTGAATTGATCACGCTCACTGGGGTCTCCGCACTGATGGCCACGCCGAATATGGTCGCAACGCAGCCCGGCGGAGGGTACGACGACGTCGTCGGATTGGCCCTTCTGCTTTCGTGCGCCGCGGTCTTGATCAATTCTCATGCCGGCGCAGATCAATGGCGGCTTGCTGGTATCGGGATTGCCGCACTTGCCGCTGGCTCCGCGGCCGGTACAAAATTTACGTTTCTCGTTCCAGCTGTTGCGTTGACCATTGGAGTCGTCATAGTGGCGCGGAACGGGCGCAGGTTTCTTGAGGGTGGGATATGGCTGGCGTTGCTCGTCTTGAGCGGCGGCTTCTGGTATCTCCGGAACTGGATCACCGTCGGAAACCCGCTTCCTTCGGTGCATCTCAAGCTGGGATCCCTCTCGCTTCCAAACCCCGTGATCACGACGCCTTCGTCCACGCTTGCTCACTTCATCCTGAACGGTCGCGACTGGAGCAAGTACTTCCTTCCCGGGTTTCGCCTCGCATTCGGACCGGTCTGGTGGGCGATACTCGCGCTGTCTGCCGCCGGGTTGATCTTGGGCTTGGTCAGAGGCCAAGGAAATATGACAAAGATGTTGGCCGCGGTCGGGTTGGTCACCGCAGTCGGGTTCGTCGTCTCTCCGCAGTACCTTGCCGCATACGGAACCCCAGTCTTCTTCGTCGACAACATTCGCTACGCCGATCCAGCGATTGCACTTGGTTTGGTGCTGCTCCCGCTCGCCCGAGACCTGATCGGTCCACGTTGGAGGTGGGGTCTTTTGTTGGCGTTCGCCGGGATCACGATCGCGACACAGCTAGACGAGTCAACGTGGCCGCTCCACCTCCTGCCGCGGCAGTTTGTTCCGCCGATCACCGGTGCCGACGCAGTGCTAGGGGTGCTGGTCGGTGTCTGTGTGTTCGTCGTCGGACTCGCTCTTGTCGGCCGTCATGGATCCCAGCGGCTTGTCCGGGGGCCTGCCCGGTCAATCATCTCTGCGCTCGTCCTCGTCGTCCTGCTTGCCGGATTCGGAGTACAGCGCTTCTATTTGGATCATCGTTACGAATCTCCGGGACTCGAACCGCCCTTTGGCTGGGCCGAGTCGGTGTCCGGCGCCCGCATTGGGGTCGCCGGGACCTTCACCCAGCTCCAGTACGCACTCTACGGACGCCATCTCTCCAACTATGTCCAGTACATCGGGGTGCGCGGTCCGCACGACAGTTACGCTCCGGCCGAGAGCTGCCGGGAGTGGCGGCATCTCGTGAATTCCGGGCACTTCGGCTATGTCGTCACCTCCACGGGACCTGTTTCAAACCGCGCCGATGCCTTTTCGATGCCGCACTCCTATACGGTCTGGACGGGCCACGATCAGAACTCGACGCTGGTGCACAGGAATGTCGAGGAGTTGGATACCTCTCTCGGTCTCGCCTACGTCGGCCTTTCCGTTTTCAAACTAAACGGACCACTGAATGTCACAGCGTGCGAGGCACCCGTGTTCAAGCACGTGGAGAGTACGCCCGCGTAGACAGCGGGGTCACTCGGCCTATCAGTCCTATCCGCTGGCGAAGAGGCTGAGATGGTGGTCCTTCAGGATTTGCGCATCGTGTCGGATCAGCTTCCCGGAATGGAAGAGGTACAGGTAGTACGACACGGTGTCGTCGGGCTGGTGGTCGATAGTCCGAAGGACATGAGCCGCTTGCACCTGAAACTTGTGGTCGGTCGAAGCACCGCTCAGGCCGTAGTGGAGACCGAAGCCGACCTGGATCAGGATTACCGGGAGAAGGCACCAACGGGCGACCGCGAGCCCGCGCCGGGCAAGGAATGCTCGAGTCGTATGCAACCATGCAGGCCGGTGCGCAGAATTCGTACCTACCTGCGGGATCCGTGACGGCCCAAGAAGGGTGAGGTAGATCCCAACCAGAGTAAGCAAGGTAAAAGTCGTGTAGCGCGAGCTGCCGGCGTCAAAAAGCCCAAGGGCAACTCGCCCGGCAGTGACGATCGCCGCAAACAACAGACCGACGACGATCAACGCCAGACCTATCGGGCGACCGTCGCCTTCGACGTGCGAACGAAAGCCCACGATCAGGGTGAAGATCGCAAGCAGCGTGACGAGGACCCCGAACGCCATGACCGCGTAGTTGAACGATCCGCCGAGAGCGACGTGCATTCCGATGACGTCTCCCATCATGAACAAGAAGAACTTGATGGAGATCAGGGGATGTTCCCACACGAAATTGTGTTTGGGTGTGCCAGTCGCCACATTCCAATTGTAAAAATAGAGAATCGTCGTCAACGCCGCGGCTGAGAGCCAGATGCCGATGCGCCGCCAGTTGCGGCGACAGAGATACAGGACGATGACGCCGGCAGGCCAGATCAGAAGGCCTTGCAACGACGAGTAGCTTCCGACGACGGCGGCAACGATCGCAAACGCAAATGGGATTGCAGCAGCATCCTTGCGGTCGAGCAGGAACAGGCTCAGTGCTAGGCAGAGGAGGACGAGGTACCAGGCCATCTGGAAGCCCCACAGGGCATTCTCATACTGGACCACTGAAAGCATAAGGATCGCTACGGGGCAGTAGAAGAGCCATGGTGCGTCGAGGGTCCGTTGCTTGTGCGCCCAGATGATCAGGCCGGTGGACGCCAACAACAGGACGAAGCTCAGGTATTCCTCAATTTGGATGTTGAAGGCAGTCGCGTGGGCCAGCAGCAGGACAATCAGGTTGGGAAAGAAGATGCGGTTCTCGTTGTGCTGTGCCCACAGGGAGCTCCAGTCGAAGAGGTGTGAGTACGAGTGGCCGATCACGACCACGTCGTCCCATTGGTCGCCGGTGACGATGTTGAGGCCGTAACCGTGGACGAGGAAGAAATAGCCAAGAACTGGCGCAGCGAACCCGACGAAGGCCGCCATCCTGACCAACGGTCGCGGAAGGCGGCCGAGGAATTGACCGATGTCTTGCTCCGACGCCGTCGTGGACTGTCTCGTTTTGTTCGCCAAGAGGTCTTGTGGCGCGGCAGTCATGCAGAATCCAGAAGACGCCCCGACCACGGCTGCTCGCATCGCCCGACGAGGAGCGACGAGCCCGACCACGCGACGTCACCCGAGGTCATCGAGTGGGCGACAGGTGCGACGTGCGCTCGTCGGCCGGCATGGATCGGATGGTACCAGGCACCAGAATGAAACCTGGGTCGTGTTTGATCGCAATTCCGACAGCATGAGCTCGTCCAACGTGGATGTATGAGGATCGTGAAAGCGCCGCTATGGCTCAACGCGCGCCGGTACACACGCTTTCTGAGAGAGATGAGGATCCAGGTTGCCCGGGCTCGAGCCTTCCTCGACGAGGATCGGATCCCCCGACTCCGTCCTATCCGCTCCTGGGTCGGTCATCTCGGCACACCCTTGTGCCGACCAACCTCTGGGTGCCACTACCTTCCGGGGCCACTGACCGCCGCGCCGCCCGTTTCTGTTGGGAGTAACTGATATGCGACTCTCCCGCCCGACAGCGTGAGCGCCCGGCGTCCGGGGGTCGGATCAGCCCATGACTCGAGATGTCCTTCCGTGACGATCGACGAGCGGGGCTGGTGGGGTGGACCTGGCAGCGCCAGGCGTGGACGCCGGAAGACGCCTCCGGGAGCACCGACACCAACGGCCACCCAGAAGGTGTGGGGGACCATTTCGGATCGGCCCGGCGTCAGGGAGCGTCATCGGTTCCCATATCCGGTCGAGGTTCATGGCAAGCTCACCGGATGCGACGTCAGGTGCTGGCGGCCCGGACCCTCCGACCGTAGCGACATGGACAGCACCACTTCACGAGCAGCGAGCCGGAACTCGGCCTTTACCATCGGCGCTGCGAGCATCACTCCGATTCTGTATCTCGTCTTCATCAACCGGTACGCGGGCAATTCCTTCTACGACGACGACTGGTCGGTCACGCCGATGCTGCGGGCAGCGCTCAATGGCCACGTGTCCTTGAGCCAGCTCTGGGCTCAGCACTTTGAGTCACGTCTGCTGCTGGGAAACGTCATCGATGTCCTTTTTGGATTCATCGACCGATTCAACATGCAGACCATCATCTTTCTCAGTGCCGGGTTGTATGTCGCGACGTATGCAGTCTTGTTGACGATCCTCCGGCACTACCTGCGACGAACCCTCACCCCGGTTCCTGTTCTCTTGGTAGGCGTGACCTGGTTCAGTCTCGCAGACGTCCAGAACTCGCTTTGGGCATTTCAGGTGTCTTGGTATCTGACGGTGATGTTCTTCGTCTTCATGTTGTACGCGCTCCAGGTCCCAAGAACTCGTCGCGCGCTGTGGTTCGCACTGGCAGTCGGCGCAGCGGTGGCTGCATCTCTATCGACCGTCCAGGGGTTTCTGTGCTGGCCTATCGGCGCACTCGCTTTCATCTGGAGCCAGCCCTGGACCAGACGCGCCTTTCGCGAGGTTGCCGTGTGGTGCAGCGTTGCCGCCCTCACCCTCGCGGCGTATCTCTACGGCTATCAGTCCAGCAACACCCCGTGTCATCCCGCCTGCTCCGCCTCGGCCACTCTGCATCATCCCGTCACCGCGATCGGGTTTTTCTTCGCTCTTCTCGGCGACGTGATCCCCGGGGGAGTCAACCTCGGGGGGGTGGTGCATGCAGGCGGTGGCTACGGTGGATTCGAGGAGCTGGGCGTCGTTCTTTTTGCGGTCTCTGTCTTCATTGTCGTCCAATCCTGGCGCCACCGGAGCTCGTCGGAGCGGTACCCGTTTCCGCTTCTGTTGGTCGGTTTCTCGCTACTCTTTGACGCGACCATCACGTTGGGGAGGGGCGCCGGCGGCAATTTGGCCCTCGGCAACCGTTACGTAATGCCGAACCTCATCCTCCTCACAGGGGTTGTCATCTACGCGTATGCACACATTCCGCCGTTCCATGCGCGCGGTCGCGCACCCCACGTGGAGGACGCAGCTAGGCGTCTTGGCGTCCGTCGCCCTGGCGCTCTTCCTGGTCGTCCAGGTAACCGGCGCGACTGAGTTCGGGTTGGCAAACGGGGAAACCACCCGGATGTCGCGTACGGAGCAGGCACAGCTTGCAGTCAACCTGGACCAGGTGCCAAGGAATCCCGAATGGCGATGCGAAGTGTTCGCGGAGTTTCAGTTCCAACCTAGCTGGTCGCTCGAACGGGTCAGAGACGCAGCGCGGAGCCAACTTGGCGAATTCCGACCAACGTTGTACCGCCACTATCGGGAACTGGGACTTCCAACGCTCCTGCCGAACTGCCGACACTTCACCGGATCCCTTCCGAGCCCGAAATAGGACGTTTCCGTCTAGTCACCCAGCGCCGGTGGGCATTCTCAGCACGCACGGTGGGAAATCTGAAAGGCCGGTATCCTCTGGGCGCGAATCCAGGGGGCACGTGTGTGCGCTAGGTGTACTCGGACAAGACGTTGGTGACTGGTTGACGTAAAGCGAAGGCCTCCAGGAATGTGGTGTTTGCGGACAACACAACCAGGAGGCCCTCAATGTCGCACCGTAATGCCCGTCTGACCCCACGGGGTCGCCAACTCCTTGTGGAGCGGGTCCGGGCCCAGGACATGCCGGTTGCCCACGTGGCCCGGGCCATGAGGTCTCACGCCAGTGCGCCCATCGTTGGGTGCGGCGTTTCGACGAGGAGGCCCTGGCCGGCCTCGTGGATCGTTCGAGCCGTCCGCATCGCTCACCTCGGGCCACCTATGCCCGACGAGTGGCCAAGATCCTGTGGGCCCGGCGCGATCAGCGCTGCGGACCGGCCCAGCTGTCCGTGCAGTGCGCTGTGTCCGAGCGCACGGTGTCTCGGATCCTGCGCCGCTCGGGGGTGCCCCGGCTAAGCGAGTGCGATCCGATGACCGCGAGGTGATCCGGGCCAGCCGCTCGACGGCCCTCCGCTATGCACGGGCCCGGTCCGGCGAGCTCGTCCACGTCGACGTGAAAAAGCTGGGTCGGATCCCGCCTGGCGGCGGCTGGCGAATGCTCGGCAGGAACGCTCAAGCTCACCGCTACAAGGACAGCCACACCGGCGTGGGCTACGACTACGTCCACTCAATGGTCGATGATCACTCCCGCTTCGCCTACTCAGAGATCCTGGCCGACGAGACTGGGGCGAGCTGTGCGGGGTTTCTCGCCCGGGCCGCGGCAGCGTTTCGAGCCGCCGGCATCTCTTGCATCGACGAGGTCATGACTGACAACGCCATGAACTACGCACGCAGCCAGGACTTCCAAAGAGCTCTGGGCGAACTCGAAGCCGTGCATCTGTTCATTCGACCCCATTGCCCCTGGCTGAACGGGAAGGTTGAGAGGCTCAATCGCACCTTGTCGATCGAATGGGCCTATCGACGCCCTTACACATCGAACGCTCAGCGGACCCGTGCTCTGGCAACATGGCTACGGCGCTACAACACTGAGCGTCCCCACAGTGACCTTGGGGGTCGACCGCCGATCAGTCGGCTGTCACCAAGCTGATGTCCGAGTACAGCTAGGAGATTGGAAAACGTGCGAGCGAGCGTTCCTGTGTTGCGCAGGCATCTGACGGCAATCGTGATTTGCGCGTATTTCCTGATCGGTGTCGTTCTGTTCTGGCCCGACCTTCAGGAATTTTCTCACCATCTCGCTGGATCTGGCTGGGACTACGCCCAGACGGTGTGGTTTCTCGACTGGATACCCCATGCACTCGCGCACGGACTCAATCCGTTCGCGAGCAGCGCCCTGCTGGTGCCCACGGGCGTGAACTTGGCTCAGAACACAGCGAGTCCACTCCTTGGATTGCTCATTGCGCCACTCGGACCCTTGTTGAACTCGGTCGAGAGGGCCAATCTGCTCCTGATGCTGGCGATGCCGCTCTCGGCGACCGCTGCCTTTGTCGTGTTGCGGGTCTGGCGAGTCTGGGCCCCAGCCGCGGCACTCGGTGGCCTCGTGTACGGGTTTTCGCCCTACATGGTGGGACAGAGTCGCGATCATCTCGAACTCATCTTCGTGCCGCTGCCACCGTTCATCGTTCTGGCAGTCGTTTCCATCGTGCAGCGCCGTGGATCCTCAATTCGCCTCGGAGTTCAACTTGGCCTACTCGTCACAGCCCAGTACCTCATCTCGCCTGAAATAACCGCCATCGTCACCGTCTTCGCTGTTGCCGCGGTCACAATCGCTGCAATCCGCGACCGAAGGCAGGCCACGGAGCTGGCGCCGTTTGTATTGCGTTCGGCAGGGATTGCGCTCGTTGTAGCGGGACTACTGCTGGGGTACCCCGTCTGGATGGTGATCGGCGGCCCACAGCACTTCACGGGGTCGACGTGGCCGAAGATCAATCCGTATCACAACGATCTTCTCAGTTTTGTCGTTCCGGGGCCCCTGCAGCATGTGTCGCTCGGGATGCGACAAGCCGGGATTCACCTCGATTTCTGGAACGGCCCAACCGAAGCGGGAGGGTACATCGGCATCCCCACGCTGCTCGTTGTCGGCCTCCTCATCTGGCGGTCTCGTCGGAGCGGCCGCATTCAGCTAGCGGGTGTGCTTCTCCTCGGCGCGGCGATCCTGTCGCTCGGGCCTTACCTTGCCTTCAACAGATCGCAGACGCATTTCCCCCTCCCGTTCCTACTGCTTTACCGTCTGCCGCTCCTCAATGACATCCTTCCCAGTCGCCTCTGTTTTGCGGAAGCTGCGTGCGTTGCTGCTGTCATCGCCTTCGGACTCGACGACGCCTATCGTGCGCGGGCCGGGCGGGGTGAGGACGCCCGAGATTCGCCACGACGAGATCTGAGACGCCTCTACGTCGTCTTCACCTGCGTGGCGCTTGTGGTCGTCGTGACGCTGCTACCCCAGGAGAGGCCGCGTCCCGCATCCCAGCCCGAACCACTCCCCGCTGCAATTCGCCGCGCCATTCCGTCCGGAGACCCGGTGACGCTGACCTACCCGTTCCCCACGCAATTCACCATGCAGCCGATGTCGTGGCAGACCGAAGACGGCTTTGGATTCCGCCTCCTGGGGGGCTACGCGTACCACCCTGATGCTGGCGGGCACCCCACGCTCATCCCGAACGTGATGCGCCCTTCGGACCTTCAGCAGTTTCTCGTGGGCCAGGACGCCGAGACCGGGTACTTCTACTCAGGCGTGTACGGCCCGGCGCTCCGCGTCACCGCGAGTCGTCGCGTCGACTCGAACTGCCTTGTCGAGATATCACGTCCATGTCGTCATCGTGGATGCCGCTGCGGGGGGAGCAGAGCCGGTTCTGCAGCTGTTCCGCGCGGCGCTGGGGAGTCCTCGGGTCTCCGCGGGGAGGTTCTACCTCTGGGTCACCGGATGACCTTTGCGCCGTGCCGGCGTGCCGCGGGAGTGCACAAATGGCCACCGATCGTCGTGGTCGACGACACGACGGCGGCATGACGGAGATCGCCCGATGACCGATGCGGGTCGTCATATGCCCAGCCGACGATTCGAACCTGGGGCAGCTCGTGGAATTGTTGCGTGCGGATCGGTCCCGGTGTCGCTCCAAGCCGAGAAGATCCCGATGACCTGTCGCGGTACGGCGCCGTCTTGCGCGGCATCACGGAACGTGGCGGTTTGGTCCTGGCGGCTGACCTCTCCGGCGAAGTAATTTTGGGGGGGCCTGCCAGCTCATCGGCTTCCGACATCTCCAGGCTCGCGGCCTGTGTGCTGAGATCGAGTCGGTTCAAGTGCATCCGGCTCATCCGGAGCAGGGGCAGGCATGGGTGGCTCCTCGTCGGCGACGCAGTCGCCAGGGCCCGTGCCCTCGGCTGCTACCGCCTCCAACTCACATCGAACGGTGGGCGCCATGACGCCCAGCGCTTCTACGAGCGGCTGGGCTTCGCCCCCCAGGTGGGCTTCAAGGTGGTACCGCGGGGCGAGAGCGATTGACTGGGTGACGTAATGGTGTAATCTAGTAATATGAGCCAAAGCGGGGACAGCGAACGAGGACCTCGACAGGGCAGGCGGCGCTCCATCAGCCCGCCTCCCTCGGGGCCGGACCAGGAGCGGTTGATTTCAGCCTGGTTCGCCGGGCGGCTACCCGGGACGTGGTTTTCCGACCGCCCGAGCATTGCCATCGACGGCGACGAGATTCAGGTGGTCGGGACGCTGGGGCCGCCCGAGCTGTCCGACGGGGCCGGCCAGGACGAGGTCCGGGTCGCCGAACAGGCCCGGATCAGTGGCTTCCGTGAGGAGACCCGGGGGGTGCGCATCCGTATCGCCGATGAGGCGCAGCCCGCCTTCCGCCGCACCGTCTCGTGGGGTGCGGTTTGCGGCAGCTCCACCGCCCTCTTCACGACGGCGGGCGTCCCGGTGATGACCCGGCTCCGCATGGGGGACCGCCGCGTGCTCGACACGCTGATCGACGCCGGCGTGGCCCGCAGCCGCAGCGAGGCGCTGGCCTGGTGCGTCCGTCTCGTGGCCGAGCACGAGGGAGAATGGATCCAGGAGCTGCGTGACGCGATGTCCGCGGTCGAAGAGGTCCGCAACAAGGGCCCGAGGAGTGCGCCCGGCAACAGCTGAGCGTACCGACGTGCCAGCATTTGCCATGGCACCAGGACACTTCCATCAGGTACAGGCCGACCTCCGTGATTCCTATCACGCGCTGACAAAGGCCATCCCCGATGTCATGGCGGGCTACGGCGCGCTCCACGACGCAGCGTTCGTCGAGGGAGCGCTCGACGTCAAGACCAAGGAGCTCATCGCCCTCTCCATCTCCATCACGCGTGAGTGCGACGGGTGCATCGCCGCCCACGGACGGAACCTGGCGCGCCTCGGGGCCACCACGGAGGAGGTCGCCGAGATGATCGCCGTCAGCATCTCCATGAACGGTGGCCCCGGACTCGTGTGGGGACCACGGGCGTTGGAGGCCTACCTCGAGTACAAGGGAACCTGAGCGACGCGCGCCGCCGGCAATTCCTAGCTCTCGCGCGCCGGCGCCGGCGTGAAGCGGCAGTCGAGGTGCTTGATGCCGTTGATGAACGGGGAGAGCAGCCGGTCCGGCTCGCCCACGGCCTCAATGTCCGGCAGCCGCTCGAAGAGGTGGCGGAACATGACGTCGATCTCCTGGCGGGCCAGGTGGGCGCCGAGGCAGAAGTGCGGGCCGGCCGCGCCGAAGCCGATGTGGGGGTTGGGGTCGCGCCGGACGTCGAAGGTAAATGGGTCGGCGAAGATGTCCTCGTCCCGGTTGGCCGAGTTGTAGAACATGATGACCTTGTCGCCCTCGACGAGCTCGACGTCGCCGAGCACGGTGTCCTGCGCCACGGTGCGGCGCATCCAGATGACGGGGGAGCCCCAGCGCACGATCTCGTCGACACCGGTGGCGGCGATCCCGACCGGGTCCGCCTGCCACAGTGCCCGCTGGTCCGCGTAGGTGGTCATGGCCAGCAACCCGTGGCTGATGGCGTTGCGGGTCGTCTCGTTACCCGCCACCACGAGCAGAATGAAGAACGCCGCGATCTCGGTCTCGCTGAGCGCCTCGCCGTCGACGTTGGTGTTGACGAGGGCGGAAGTAACGTCCTCCGTCGGGTGCTCCCGGCGGTAGTTGGCCAGGTCGGTCATGAGCAGGTTGAGCTGCTGGGCCGCGTTCATGAAGGCGACCATCGGGTCCTCGCCCGGCGCCACGTACTCCGCGTCGCCGGAGGAGAGGATCACATTCGAGGCGTTGAACACCGTGTCGTAGTCGGCCGCGGCAACGCCCATCATGTCGCAGATGATCTCGAGCGGGAGCCGGGCCGCCACCTCGACCACGAAGTCGCAGCCACCCTTGTCCGCCACCCGGTCGATCACGCCGTCGGCGACGAGCTCGATGCGGTCCTCGATCGACTTGATCATGCGCGGGTTGAACGCGGCAGACACGATGCGGCGCAGCCGGGCGTGCCGTGGGTTGTCCATGTTGATCATGGACCCGAAGAAGTCGAGCATCTCCTCGGGCATGTCCACAATGGAGGTGGCGCCCCGCCCCGACTGGAAGATCTCCGGGTGCCGGCTGGCCTCCGCGATGTGGGCGTGGCGGGTCAGCGCGTAGTAGCCCTTGCCCTTGGGGATGACGTAGCTCAACGCCTCGGGGATCTCGGGCTCCTCGTAGAACGGCATCGGTCGCTCACGCCGGAGCGTCTGGAAGGCGCCCTCCCGTTCGTCCCAGGGGCGGGCCCAGAACTCCGTCGCGGAGAGGTCGATCTCGTCAGCCGTCAGCACGGCACGTGGTTCCACGGATAGCCACCCTACCCACGCTCCCTACACTGCGACCATGTGCGACACCCTGTGCGCCCCGGGCCAGCGCGGCATGGTGTTCGCCAAGAACTCCGACCGCCCGCCCGGCGAGGTCCAGATCGCCTGGCCCTTTGGTCGCCGCTCCTCGGCCGGATGCACGCTGCGGACGCAGTACCTCTCCATCGGCGACACGGGAGCGCACGCAGCGTTCCTCTCGTGCCCCACCTGGCTCTGGGGCGCCGAGCACGGCGTGAACGAGCACGGCGTTGCCATCGGGAATGAGCGTGTCAGCACGACGCACGATGCGGCGGCCGCGTCGCCAGCACTAATCGGCATGGACATGGTCCGCTTGGGGCTCGAGCGCGCCCGCAGTGCGCTCGAGGCCGTGGACGTGATTGCCGACCTCCTCGAGACGCACGGGCAGGGTGGTATCGCCGATGCCACCCATCAGGAGGCCTACGACTCCTCCTTCCTCATCGCCGACCCGTCACGCGCCTTCGTGGTCGAGACGGCGGGCTCGGACTACGCGGTTGCTCCGTTCCCCGGTGGCGTCGCCATCTCAAACCGGATCGCACTGGGCACGGAGTGGAGCCGCGCTTCCGCCGGCCTCGCTCCGGGTGACGACGTCGACCGATTCCGCGACACCGGAGAGGACACGGCCTTCGCCGACGTCCGCCTGGCGGCCAGCCGACGCTTCCTGGACTCGACCGGATCCGGCGGGCTCACCTCGGCCGCCACCGCCGCCCACCTGCGTGACCACGGAACGGGCCCCTGGGGCGCGCCGGGCGCCGACGGTCCGGTGCGGCCCCCGCCGTCCCGGGTCGGCGCGGACCGCAGCGGCGTGACCGTCTGCATGCACGTCCGCGGGCGGAGCGTCACCGCCGCGTCCATGATCGCCGAGCTGCCGGCGGATCTGGCCGACGGGGCACCCGTGCGCGTCTTCGTGGCGGCGGGCAGCCCGTGCGTCAGCATCTACGTGCCCGCCTTCCCGCGCACGGCCGCCGGGCCGCCTCCGTTCGTCCCCGTCGAGTTGTCCGGCGAGGAGTTGTGGCGCGCAGCCGATGCCCTGCGGCAGGTGGTCGAAAACGACCCGGACGCGTTGCCCGCCCTGCGGGACACGCTCAAGCCGGTGGAGGACGAATTGTGGGCCGAGGCGGACGAGGTGCTCGAGCAGCCGGCCCGTAGGGCGCAAGTGGGAGGCTCGTGGGGCAGCCGCGCTCTCGAGGCGCTGCGGTGCTGTATCCCCTCGCCGGCCTAGGCGCGGCGGTACGCTGCGCGTACACGCTTGTGTGCTCATACTCGCCTAGGGGGATGCCATGACAAACGTACTCACCGACGACGACATCGCGGTCGGCGACGTCGTCAGCACGCAACTCGAAAAGATGTGGGGCTGGTACCTGGCCGGGGGCATCATCTCCATGATCTTCGGCTTCTTCGTCATCAGCTATCGGCACGCCAGTGTCTACGCGGTGATCTACCTTGCCAGTGGGTTCTTCATCGCCGTCGGGCTCTTCGAGATCGTCGCCGGCATCCGGGCCGCGCGCCAACGCTGGCCGCTCCTCATCTTCGGAGTGATCTGGGTCGGAGCGGGCATCGTCGGCTTCGTGTGGCCGCACATCACCATCTTCATCGTGGCTGTGCTCGTCGGATGGGGCTTCTTGGTGCTCGGCATCTTCGACATCGTCAACTCCATCCGCTACCACTACTTGCCCTACTGGTGGGCCTATCTGATCCGGGGCGTCATCGCCGTCGCGCTGGGCTTCCTCTGCATCCGCCACCCGGGGGCACCGTTGACCGCACTGGTCGTGCTCATCGGCATCGGGGCCATCGTCTTCGGTGCGGTCGAGGTCATCGGCGCCTTCTCGGCTCGCCATGCCACGAAGCACTGGGAGGCCTTCAAGGCACAGGCGCCCTGAGGGTGACGGGGGAGCGGCCGTGCGCCTGATCAGCTTCTCCCTGGCCGACGGCATGCCCCGGCCCGGCCTGATCGTCGGGGACGAGGTTCTCGATCTGACCGACGACGCGACGGGATTGCCGCCCACCATGACAGAGGTGCTCGCGCTCGGCGCCGCCGGTCTGCAGCGGGCCGGCGCGGCGGCAACCGGCCCTGCGATGCGGCACGACCTGTCGACCGTGCGGCGTCATGCGCCGGTGCCCGACCCGCCTGCCATCCTGGCGATCGGCATGAACTACCGGGCCCACGTGGCCGAAATGGGCCGCGAGCCCCCGGAATGGCAGTACTGGTTCAACAAGCAACGCACGTCCATCACGGGGCCGGGCGATCCCATCGTGTTGCCCTCCGTGTCCGACATGGTGGACTACGAAGGCGAACTGGCCCTCGTCATCGGTCCGCGCTGCCAACACGTGCCCGCCGCGCGGGCGTTCGAGGTGGTGGCCGGCTTCACCATCGTCAACGACGTCAGCACAAGGGACTGGCAGTGGCGTTCGCCCACCTTCACGATGGGGAAGTCGTTCGACACGCACGCCCCGTGCGGCCCCGAGCTGGTCACTGGTGACGAACTCGGTGACCCCGGGTCGCTGGGGATCCGTACCTGGGTCAACGACGAGCTGCGTCAGGACTCGACCACGGCCGACCTGATCTTCGGTTGCGCCGAGATGATCGAGTACCTGACGACGGCGTTCCCTCTCGAGCCGGGGACCGTCATCGCCACGGGGACACCCGCCGGCGTGGGCGCGGGGTTCGACCCGCCGCGTTTCCTGGCGGCAGGCGACTCCGTGCGCATCAGTATCGAGGGGATCGGCGAGCTGTCCAACCCCGTGGTCCGGGGTGGGCCGCCCGAACCCATCGGGCTCGACTGAGCCGTCAGCGTCAGCCTTCCGACAGCGCAGCCCGCAGACGCTCGGCGAGGCTCGCCATGACCTGCAGCGCGAACATCGGGGTCTCGGTGATCAGGAACAGGAACCGGTGCTTGTCGATGACGGCCACCGAGCAGTCCTCCACGGCCACCGCGGTGGCGCTGCGCGCCGAGGCGTCGACCATGGCCATCTCGCCGAAGGTGTCATCAGGGCCGAGGGTGAAGGCGTGGCCGTTGGTCATGCGGAGCTCTACTTGGCCCGAAATGATCCCGAACATCTCCTCGCCGGTGGAGCCCTCCTCGAAGATCACGGTGCCCGCAGGAACTTCCCGTGTCTCCTTGGCGCCCGCGAAGACCCCCACCACCTTCACACTCATGTCGTATTCCCCTTTCGATCTGCAGGCTGAGCCGGTGTGGGCCGCCTCGTCTGGATCGTAACGCCGGTTCCGCCCGGGAGCCCGTGCACGATCAGGCCGGCGGGCACGGCACAATGGTGGGGTGAGCGAGACCCAATCCCAGCTGAGCGACGCCGAGCGGGCCGATCGCCTGGAAAAGCTCCAGGGGATCATGGACCTCATGCGGCCGGCCGTGCAGGCCGACGGGGGAGACCTCGTGCTCGTCCGGGCCGACGTCGAGGCCGGGGTGATCGAGGTCCAGCTCCAGGGGGCCTGCAGCTCGTGCGCCATAAGCTCGGCGACCCTGTCCGGCGGGGTGGAGCGGATTCTGCGGGAGCGCCTGCCGTGGGTCACCGAGGTCCTGGGTGGGATCGACGACTCGTTGAGTATCGACGAGAGTGCCGCGCTGGGTTCCGGCGGCTACGTCCCCAGCATCTAGTCGCCGCCCAACTCCCGCTTGTCCAGTGTGGACTTCGGACCGTGCCGGTGGATTGATTAGTTAGCTCAACTAACTATAATGAGGGCATGCGATCGCAGCCCGTCCAGATGACCCACGAAGAAGTGGCCGGTCGCTTGCGCAGTGCCGTGAACCGGCTGCAGCGCCGACTCCGCCAGGAATCCCTCGGCGGCCTCTCGCCGGCCCAGGCCTCGGCGCTCGGTTCCGTGGGCCGACACGGCAGTCCCACCCTGGGCGAGCTGGCCGCGCTCGAACAGGTGCAGCCGCCCACCATGACCAGGATCGTCGCCAGCCTGACCGAGGCGGGGATGGTGACCCGGGTGGCTGATCCCAACGACCGGCGTAGCGCCAGGGTCCGCATCACCACCAGCGGCGAGCGCGCCCTGGAGCGCATGCGCACCCGCAAGAACGCCTTCCTCCTTCGCCGGCTGGACGACCTCACCGCCGAGGAACAGCAACGCGCGACCGAACTGGTCGAATTGCTCGAACACCTGTTGATGGAACCGTGAGGCAACGCATGCGGGAGGCCGGGCGAAGGACCTTCCGAGCCATCTCGGTCCGCAACTACCGCCTCTACTTCACGGGCCAGGTCATCTCCGTGTCCGGAACCTGGATGCAGCAGGTGGCGCAGGCATACCTGATTCTCTTTCCCCTCCACGGCACGGGAGTGGACGTCGCCATCGCCACGAGCCTGCAGTTCGTGCCCCTGCTGCTGCTCGGGCCCTTCGGGGGCCTAGTGGCCGACCGGGTCGACAAGCGCAAGGTCCTCTACGCCACGCAGGGCGCAGCGGGGATCTTGGCCCTCATTCTGGGGACGTTGGTCGTCACGCATTCGGCCAACCTGTGGGAGGTCTATGTGCTGTCGGCCGGGCTCGGCTTCGTGAACCTGTTCGACAACCCCTCCCGACAGACCTTCGTGTCCGAGATGGTCGGGCTGGACCTGCTGCCCAACGCGGTGAGCCTCAACAGCGTGTTGATCAATTCGGCCCGGGTGATCGGGCCGGCCATCGGAGGGGTCCTCATCGTCCTCTTCGGGGTGGCGGCCTGCTTCTACATCAACGCGGCGTCCTACGCCGCGGTGATCGTGGCCCTCGCCATGATGCGCGCCTCGGAGCTCTACCGGCGTCCCGGGGTGGTGCGGGCCAAGGGTCAGGTGCGTGAGGGACTGCGCTATGTGTGGTCCACGCCCGACCTGAAGATCCCGCTCCTCGCCATGGCGCTGGTCGGTGTGTTCGCCTTCAACTTCACGGTGACGCTGCCCCTCCTGGCCAAGTTCACCTTCCACGGCGGTGCCGGCCTCTACGGCTGGTTCTTGGCTGCCATGGGTGCGGGCGCCGTCGTCGGCGGTCTGGCCACGGCGTTCCGGAGTCGGCCGTCCACGCGGCTCTTGGCCTGCATCGGCGTCGTCTTCGGTGTCGCCATCGTGGCCGTGGCGCTCGCACCGACCCAGGCGTGGGCCATCGTGCTCCTCGTCCCGATGGGAGCGGCGAGCATCTCGTTCGTGGCCACGAACAACGCCACGCTCCAACTCCGGGCGGACCCGGCCATGCGCGGTCGGGTCATGTCGCTGAACGCCATCGCCTTCCTCGGCAGCACGCCCATCGGTGCGCCGCTCCTGGGGTACCTGAGTGACGTCACCAGTCCCCGCGTGGCGCTGGTGGTGGGAGGAGTGGGCACCCTGGTGGCCGCCATCCCGCTCTTCGTGCTCGGCGCCCGCCAGCGTCGTCACGGTACTGAGGGTCTGGTCATGGGTTTCTCAGGTCCGGCTGCGACGAATGTGGTCCCACTGCCCGTCGCCGGATCCGACGTCGATGGTCGGGAGCGGCGTAGCAGCTGAGCGCGTCGCTCAGGCCGGGTGCACCAGCTCCTGGGCCACCGGCGACATCACCGCGCCGAACTCGACCACGAGTGACATCAAGAGGTCGTCGACCGAGATGATCCCGGCCAGCTCCTTGTCCTCGAGCACGGGCAGACGCCGCGCACTGGCCGTCTTGAACACCGAGAACGCCTCGAAGACGTCGGCCGAGCCCTGAATGGTGTGGGGGTCGGGGGTCATGACGGCCTCGACCGGAGCCGATGACGGCTTGCCTTCGCCGACCCCGCGCACGGTGACGTCGCGGTCGGTCACGATCCCCACCAGGCGGCCGCCGTCGACCACCAGCAGCGAACCGATGCGGTGGCTCCCCAACAGCTGCGCCGCCTCCCTCAGGGTGCATTTCGGCGGGACGGTCACCGGTGCCGTCCGCAGGCACTCTCTCACCAGCATCGTTGTTCACCCCGTTCGCTCTGTCCGACCAGTCGTCCGACCAGGCCCAGAGTAGGGGAACGGCTGCACAGGACCTGGCTCAGGCGGGTTTCGGCTCCTTGGGGAGGCCCAACGCCCTCTCGCCCACGATGTTGCGCTGGATCTCGGCCGACCCGCCCCAGATGGTCTCCGAGCGCGAGAAGAAGAAGAGCGATTGCAAATTGTTGACGGGATAGTTCGCCTTCGCCCGGCGGGCTCCGGGCAGCAGCGTGTCCTCGTCGTCGTCGCCCTGCAGGACCTGACCGTCCAGGCCCAGGATGTCCATCGCCAGCAGCATGGTCGCCTGGTGCGCCTCTGACCAGAACATCTTGTTGCACGCGCCGAGGGCGGCGGTCGTGTGGGTCCCGTTGAGGACGTCGGTCAGCGTACGGAGCCCGTTGATCTGCATGATCTTGATGTTCGACCACGACCGCACCAGGCGCTGGCGGATCAGCGGATCGCTGTCGCGCCCTCGTCGGCGCGCCTCGCCCAGGATCTCGTCGAACTCCTTTTGGAAGCGCCGGTGGCCCGTGGTCGACGAGGTACCCCGCTCGAAGCCGAGCGTCGTCATCGCGACCTTCCATCCGTTGTTCACGCCACCGATGACGTTCTCCTTCGGGCAGCGCACGTTGGTGAAGAAGACCTCGTTGAATTCCGCCGAGCCGTCGATCTGTTCGATGGGCCGCACCTCCACCCCCGGCTGCTTCATCGGGACGAGGAGATAGGAGATGCCGGCGTGCTTGGGGGCGTCAGGGTCCGTCCGGGCGAGGAGGAAGATGTAGTCGGCGTAGTGGGCCTGGGTCGTCCATACCTTCTGCCCGTTGATCACCCACTCGTCGCCGTCGAGCTCGGCACGGGTCGTGAGGCTGGCCAGGTCCGAGCCGGCGTCGGGCTCGCTGAACCCTTGGCACCACGCGATCTCGCCCTTCAAGATCCCCGGGATGAATTGCTTCTTCTGTTCCTCGGTGCCCCATTGCAGGATGGTCGGGCCAACGAGGGTGTCGCCGAAGAAGTCGGCGCGTAGCGGCGCACTGACGCGGGCGAATTCCTCGTTGAGCACGACCTGTTGGAGGAGACTCAGGCCCTTGCCGCCATATTCTGTCGGCCAGCTGGCGCAGATCCACCCGCCGCCGTAGAGCTTGGCCGTCCACTCCTGGTTGAAGGTCTTGCGCTCTTCGGGGGTCATGGAGAAGTTGGACGCACCCCAGCCTTCGGGCAGGTTCTCCTTGAGCCATTTCGCGATCTCAGTTCTGAATTCCTCGGCTTCGGGCGGGTAGGCCAGATCCATGAGACGCACGGTACCCGTCCCGTTGGCCCCGTTGCGACCGGTTGCGGTCCGGATGCCCGACGGACAGCCCGGTAAGATGTGCTCCGCCGATATCGCGTGATTCCTCCCGCACAGGGACAAACGGAGAAGGAGGTGCGGCCATGTCGAGGGGCGAACCCCCCAGTAGTACAGCCGGCGCATGCCCTACTCCGCGTTCCTGCTGACGCGCGCCAGGCGCGCTCCCTAAGCGCCGAATCCGCGGAGTCCACCGAGGCAGACGCCGTTCGCTGATCCTCCGGTGCCGAGTGCGGCCACCGGACATCCGATCCGAACCCATCTGAGGACGCCACAGAGGAGGTTGCTCCATGGCCACGCCACCGTCGACGAGCGCGCCGAGCCGCTCACGTTTGTTCCCCGGCCGTTCGCGCGATCCGGAACACCAGCCCCACCAGCGCAGACGCCGCACGCGCCGCATCCTGGCGTCCGAAGGCGTCTTCGACTCCATCGTGTCGCTGGCCGGCCTGCTCGGCCGGCCGGTGCGGAACCAGACCGGCCAGGAGATCGGCCGCCTGGACGATGTGGTGGCCCGCTGGGCCGACGGACAGATGTACCCGCCCGTGAGTGGCCTGGTCATCCGCGTCGGCCGACGTCTCGCCTTCGTCCCGGCGTCCGCCATCGACCGTCTCCACCACGCCGAGGTGATCCTCCGCTCGTCCCGTCTCGACCTGCGCGACGTCATCCGCCGTTCCGGCGAGGTGCTCCTGGCCAAGGACGTCCTCGACCATCAGCTCGTGGACGTCGAGGGCGTCCAGGTCATACGCGCCGCCGATCTCTATCTGGCCGAAGTCATCGGCCGTATCCGGCTTGTGGGGGCCGACGTCTCCAACGCGACACTGCTCCGCCGTCTCGGCCCGCGTCGGTGGCGTCCTCGTCCCACGCCCGATCGCGTCATCGACTGGGCCGCCATTCAGCCCTTCACCGAGTCGGCCAAGGACGTGAGCGGTGCGGCCACGCACGTGCGCCTCAAGACGACCAACGAAGGCCTGCACCGCCTGCGGCCGGGCGAGCTGGCCGACCTGTTGGAGGACTTGCGACGGGACGAGCGCCGCGAGCTCCTGTCCGCTCTGGGACCGGACGAGGCTGCTGATGCCCTCGAAGAGATGCAGCCGGAGGATCTGGAGCAGCTGCTGCGGGAGTCCGACCCGGTGGAGGCGGCGCGGCTTTTGGCCGCCATGGAGCCGGACGAGGCGGTCGACGCGTTGCGTGACCTGCCCGTGGCGGTGCGGGGCGAGGTCCTGCGCCACATCCCCGCCGTGACCGCACTCGCGCTGCGCGAGCTCCTCGGCTACGAGGAAGACGAGGCGGGCGGCATCATGACGACGGCACTGGTCACGGCGAAGTCCGGTGAGAAGGTGAAGAAGGTCGTCGACCGACTCTCCGAGGCGCGGGCCCATGGTGCGGACCTCGATGCCGTCGCTGTCGTCGACGACGACGGCCGGCTTCTCGACGATGTCTCCGTGCTCGACATCCTGCTGGCGTTGCGGGCCTCGAACGACACGCGCATGTCCGCGCTCCTCGGCGACGAGGACGTGGTGACGGTGAGCCCGCACACGTCGGCGAACGAGGCGGCCGCGCAATTGGTCGAAGCCCGGCGCCACTCCATGGTCGTCGTCGATGACGACGGGCGCCCGGTCGGGCGCATCCTGGCCGACGATGTCCTCGACGCACTGGTCCCCACCAAGGGTCGATTCCACTTTCCGCGCCTTCTGTCATGAGGGTGCAGGCTCCGCCGCGGCGGTGGCTGATCTACCTGGCCGCCGCCGGACCAGGGCTCGTCGCGGCGGCGGCGGGCAACGACGCCGGCGGCATCGTCACGTACTCGTCGGCGGGGGCACAGTTCGTCTACCGCACCCTCTTCTTGATGGTGCTCATCACCGTGGCCTACGTCATCGTGCAGGAGATGGTGGCCCGGCTGGCCACGTACACCGGCAAGGGCCTGGCCGCCCTCATCCGGGAGGAGTTCGACCTTCGACTCACCGCGTTCGCCATCACGGCCTTTGCCCTCGCCAACATCGGCCTGATGGTCACCGAATTCGGCGGCATCGCCACCTCGTTCGAACTGTTCAACGTGTCGCGCTACATCTCGGTCCCCATCGCCGCCGTGGCCATTTGGTCGCTCGTCCTGTTCGGCTCGTACCGGTACGCCGAGCGGATCTTCCTCCTGCTCACGCTCGTGTTCATCGCGTACCCGATCGCCGCCGTGTTGGCCCATCCGAACTGGCACCAGGTCGCGGCCAATACCGTGTGGCCGCATTTCGTGGCGTCGAAGTCCTTCTTGCTTCTCTCCGTTGCCCTCATCGGCACCACCATCACCCCGTACATCCAGCTCTACGAGGCGGGCGCGGTCGTCGACAAAGGCGTGAAGCCCGAGCAGTACCATTTCCAGCGGGTCGACGCGATCACGGGTGCCGTCCTCGCCGCGTTCGTCGCGATGTCCATCATCGTGGCCACGGGGGCCACCATCGGAGGTACCGGGCCCCTCACCTCGGCCACCACGGCGGCGGAGGGACTCAAGCCGGTCGCCGGCGCCTTCGCCACGACCTTGTTCGGCCTCGGGTTGCTCGGGGCCTCCGCCTTGGCCGCAGCTGTCGTCCCGCTCTCGACCTCGTATGCCGTGGCCGAGGCGATCGGCGTCGAGCGCTCGGTCTCGTCGAGCTTTCGGCAGGCCCCGGTCTTCCTGGGCATCTTCACTTTCCAGATCCTCATCGGCGCCGCCGTGGTGCTCGTCCCGGGCAACCTCATCACCCTCATCCTCAACACCCAGGTGCTCGAGGGGGTCATCACGCCCATGACCCTGATCCTGATCTTGATTCTGGCCAACCGCCGGTCGCTGCTCGGGTCAGCCGCCAACGGTCCCGTCGCCCGCTGGCTGGGTGGATTGGCCATCGTCTCGGTCGCCGCCGTGGCCGGCGTGTACGTCGTCTTGACGGTGCTCGGCTGGTTCGGCCTCGCCTGACAGGCGTCCGCAGGGGATGTCCCAGCGGGGCCGTTTGCGCAGGACCAGGGGGTTCGGGGAGGCTAGAGGGTGATGGTGGGACAAGTCGGGACATCCATTGCCTAAAACGCCTCGCCAGAAGTGGATTGAGACAAAGGATTCCTGGGAGCGCTCTCGCCACATTGAGCTTCCCGACCCGGTCCCGGCCGCACCGCCGGAACCAGGGGGTTTGCGGGTGGCCTTCCTGATCTACCGGGGCAATCCCCGTTGCGGTGGGCAGGGGGTCTACACCCGCCACCTGACCCGAGAGCTGGTCGCCATGGGTCACTCCGTCGAGGTCTTCGCCGGTCCGCCCTGGCCCGAGCTGGACGAAGGGGTGGGGTTCACACCCGTCCGCGGCCTCGACCTCTACCGCCAGCCCGATCCGTTCCGGATTCCGCACCGCAACGAGTTCACCTCGCGGGAGGACTGGACCGAGTTCGCCATCATGTGCACCGCCGGCTTCGGGGAGCCCCTGGCGTATTCGTTGCGGGCGCGCCAGCTCCTGGCCCAACGTCGCGACGAGTTCGATGTCGTGCACGACAACCAGTGCCTCGGCAACGGCATGCTCGGCATGGTCGAGGACGGCTGGCCCCTGCTCACCACGTTGCATCACCCCATCACGGTCGACCGTCAACTGGCGCTGTCGCACACGACGAACCCCTGGCAACGGTTCACGACACGCCGCTGGTTCGGTTTCCTCGGCATGCAAGTCCGGGTGGCGCGCGCCCTTCCGGCAGTGCTCACGGTCTCGCAGAACTCGCGCCAGGACATCGTGGCGCAGATGGATGTCAGGCCGGAGCGGATGACGGTGGTCCCGGTTGGGGTCGACCACACCGTGTTCCGGCCCTTCGAGGACGTCAGCCCGATACCCGGGCGGATCATGGTGACCTCCAGCAGTGACGTGCCCATGAAGGGGTTGGTCCCTCTGCTCGAGGCGGTGGCCAAGTTGCGCACCGAGCGCGACGTCGAGTTGACCGTCATTGGCCGCCCCAACGAGGGTGGCCGGGTCGAGAAGGCCATCGCCCGGTTGGGGTTGGCCGATGCCGTGCACTGCGTGAGCGGCATTTCGGACGACGCGTTGGCCCGCCTCTACGGCGAGGCACAAGTGGCCGTCGTGCCGTCGCTCTACGAGGGGTTCTCGCTCCCGGCCATCGAAGCGATGTCCTGCGGCGTCGCCCTGGTGGCCACGACGGGTGGCGCGTTGCCCGAAGTCGTGGGCACCGACGGGGAGACGGGACTGCTCGTTGCACCGGACGACCCCGGCGCGCTGGCCGCTGCAATCGCCCGCCTGCTCGACGATCCGGACCTGCGCGCCCGTCTCGGTGCCGCCGGACGGGAGCGAGTGGTCAGCCGCTTCACGTGGCAGGTCACGGCAGCGGGGACGGCAGCCTGCTACGAGGCCGTCGTTGCCGGGAGGCCGCTCCCAGGGGCGCCGTTGGCCACTCTCGACGGCCTGAAGTCGCCGGTGCAGGGAGCGGCCTGATGCTGACCGTCGACTACGACCGGCTCGGGGTCGGGCCAGGAGATCTGGTCCTCGACCTCGGGTGCGGGTTCGGACGACATGCTTTCGAGGCCGCCCGCCGGGGCGCCTCGGTCGTGGCCCTCGACGCCGGCCCCGAAGAGGTGGCGCAGGTGCGCGGCACGTTCGGCGCCATGATCGAGATGGGTGAGATCGCTCCGGGCCATCCGGTGACGGCGGTGCAGGGCGACGCCCTCGCCCTGCCCTTCGCGGACGGAACCTTCGATCGCGTGATCGCGTCCGAGGTGCTCGAGCACATCCCCGATGATTCCGCCGCCATGCGCGAGCTGGCCCGCGTCCTGCGACCCGGGGGCGCCATGGCCGTCACCGTGCCGCGCTGTGGACCCGAGGTGGTCAACTGGGCCCTGTCGGACGAGTACCACGACACGCCCGGGGGGCACGTGCGCATCTACCGGCGGTCGACACTGGAGCGCCGGCTCAGCTCGGCCGGCCTGCAACCGACCGGACACCACTTCGCCCACGGCCTGCACTCGCCCTACTGGTGGCTGCGTTGCCTCGTCGGTCCTTCGAACGACTCGCATCCCGCCGTCGAGGCGTATCACAAGGTGCTGGTCTGGGACATCGTCAAGGCGCCGTTCGTGACCCGCACCGCCGACCGGTTTCTCAGCCCGGTCATCGGCAAGAGCCTGGTGCTGTACCTCACCAAGCCGGTTGCCGGTATGGCGGACCTGACCGACTCGCGCCCCACGCTGCCCCGCGGCGTGCCTGGACGGCGCGGTCCCACGACACCGAGCCAGGGAGCAGCAGCATGACCACCGAAGAGATCCGTTCCGCCACACTGCCGGAGGTCCCCGGCGTCCTCACCAGTACCGACGTGCTGGCCACGGGCCACGCGATCGCGGCGGTCCAGCGCCACGACGGGCAGATCCCGTGGTTCGAGGGGGGCCATTGCGACCCGTGGAACCACGTCGAGGCAGCCATGGCGCTCACCGTGTGCGGCCTGATCGACGAGGCGGTCGACGCCTATCGCTGGTTGGCCCGCCGGCAGCTGCCTGACGGAGGCTGGTTCAACTACTACCAGGGCGACGCCGTCAAGGACCTCCGGCTCGACACGAACGTGTGCGGCTACCTGGCGGCCGGCGCCTGGCACCACCACCTGATCACCGGCGATGTCGAACTCCTCGGCGAGCTCTGGCCGACGATTGAGAAGGGGATCGACTTCATCCTGCGCTCACAGCAGCCCGATGGCTCCGTGCTGTGGTCGCTCGATTCCACCGGTCGAGCGGAGCGGTACGCGCTGCTGACCGGATCTTCGTCGATCTACCACTCCATGCGCTGCGCCGTCGCCATCGCGGAGTGTCTGGCCAAGGACCGCCCGGACTGGGAGTTGGCGGCGGGCCGGCTCGGGCACGCGGTGGCCCATCATCCTGGTGCCTTCGCTCCCAAGGTCGAGTTCGCCATGGACTGGTACTACCCCATGTTGTCCGGCGCGCTCGAGGGTGAGCCGGGCCGCCTCCGCATCGCCGAGGGGTGGTCGACCTTCGTCATGGAGGGGCTGGGCGTGCGCTGCGTCTCGACGGGTGACTGGGTCACGGCGGCCGAGACGGCGGAATGCGTGCTGACGCTCGACGCGCTCGGCATGGACGCTCCCGCGCTGGAGCTGTTCACGGCGGGGCAGAACCTGCGCTTGCCGGACGGCTCGTACTGGACCGGCATGGTGTTCCCCGAACGGGAGACCTTCCCCAAGGACGAGCGGACGACCTACACGTTCGGCGCCATGGTGCTGGCGGCTGATGCGCTCTCGAACACCAGTCCGGCCGCCGGTCTGTTCCGGGGTGAAGGTCTGCCGGCCGCACTCGACTTGGCCGAGCCGCACTGCGGCGACGCCATCGAAGGGTGCACCGTGAGCGATCAGCCCCAGCGGTTCTGGCGCGGCTGAGACGCGGACCCGGGCCACCGCGGTCCGGGAACGGACGCCACCGGCGGTCGGCCGGACGGGTCACGCAGGTAGATTTCCTCAGGATCCCGATGTCCTCCTGTCAACGCGTCCGGCCACCCGGTGTCTGATCAACTGACCGCCGTCGAGGAGGCGCGGGTCACGCGCCGCCGCCGCCTCACGCTGGTGGCGATGTGCATCGCGCAGGGGATGACCCTGCTCGACGTCACCATCGTGAACACCGCGCTGCCGTCGATCCAGCGGGAGCTCCACATGACCGCGGGACAGCTCGAGTGGGTGATCAGTGCCTACGCACTGAGCCTCGCCGCGTTCATCCCCCTCGGCGGCGCCCTGGGAGACCGCTTCGGGCGCAAGCGCTTCTTCCTGATCGGCATGGTCGTCTTCACGCTGGGTTCGGTGGCCTGCGCCCTTTCCACCGCCGACGTGGCGCTCATCGCGTTCCGCGCCCTGCAGGGTGCGGGGGGTGCGCTCATGTCGGCCCTGACGCTCGCCATCCTGACCGAGACCTACCCCGTTGAGCGGCGGGCGGGTGCCTTCGGCATGTGGGCCGCCATCTCGGGCCTCGGGTTCGGGTTGGGGCCCGTGGTGGGGGGAGCGCTGCTGTCGGTCTTCAGCTGGTCCTCGGTCTTCTGGGTCAACGTGCCCTTTGCGGCGGCGGGGTTCGCCATCGCGTTCGTGGCCGTGACCGAGTCCCGCAACCCGGAGGGTCGCGCCCTCGACGTGGTCGGGATGATCGCCATCGCGTTGGGACTCCTGGGCATCACGTTCGGCCTCATCGAGTCGTCCAGCCACCCCTGGTCGTCACTCGATGTCGTCGGACCGCTGGTGATCGGCGTGCTCTTGGTGACCTTCTTCGTCCTGTGGGAGAGCCGAACGTCGTCGCCGATGCTGCCGCCCAGTCTGCTGCGGGCCCGCAGCTTCGTGTCGGGATGCGGCGTCTACCTGCTGACGTACCTGGCGCTGGCCGGGGTGATGTTCTACGTGACGCTCCTCTTCCAGGACGTCGAGGGTTGGTCGCCGTTGCGTACCGGATTTTCCTGGCTCTCCATGAACATTCCGTTCATCGTGACGGCCCAGTACGCGGGGCGCCTCCGGAAACGCTTTCAGCCCGTGACCATCGTGACGGGTGGTTGCCTCGTGGGTGCGGCGGGCGTCGCCGTCCTGGCGCTGCTCTCGGACACCACCTCCTTCGCCGTGGCCTTTGCCGGCTACGTGCTGGTGGGGATCGGTTGGGGCACGCTGGTACCAGGTGTGGTCAACGTCGCCATGCGCGACGTCCCCTTGGGTGTCGCCGGCGGCGCGTCCGGCCTGGTCAACGCCGCCCGGCAGGTCGGGACCTCGGTGGGGCTGGCCGTCCTCGGGACCATCGGGGTCCACGCCGCCACCACCGCCTGGGCCGGGCGCAGCGCTGGAGTCCCCGGGGCGGCCGCACAGGCCCAGTCCGTGGCGGGCGGTCAGATCACCACCGCCACCTCGGCGCTGGGTTCGCAGTACCGGCCCGACGCGGTGGCGTCCTTCGTGTCGGGGTACCACCTGGCGCTGATCGTCGCCGCCGGGGCGACGCTGTTGGCGGCCGCCGTCGCCGCGCTGGGGCTGCGGTCCGGAAGCGGTGCCAGGACCGTCGCGCCCGTCCCCGCGGTTCCCGGACTCGCGCCGGCGGAAGGAGCGGACGTGCGCCGCTGATGTGCCGGTTCGGAGCGTCCCGCTAGCCCGGCAACGAGATCCGGCGCAGGACGCGCAAGCTGCCGCAGGCGTCGTCGTCGGTGAACTCGCCGGACTCGAGCGCGGCGCGGTAGAGCTCGTAGGGCGGGCGACCCCCGTCTGCCGGGTCGGGGAACACGTCGTGGATGGCCAGCCACCCCCCGAGGGCGACGTGGGGGGACCAACCCCGGAAGTCCGCCCACGCCGGATCCTCGCCGTGCCCCCCGTCGATGAAGCAGAAGGCGAGCGGGCGATCCCAGCGCGCCGCCAGCGTCGGGGAGTCACCCACAATGCCCACCACCGACGACTCGAGCCCTGCGTCCGTGATTGTCCGGCGCCAGTGGGGCAGCGTGTCGAGACGACCGACCTCGGGGTCGACCAGGTCGGGCTCGTGATACTCCCATCCGGGCTGGTTCTCCTCCGAGCCGCGGTGATGGTCGATGGAGAGCAGCGCCGCCCCCGTGGCTTCGGCGGCGGCACCCAGGTACACCGTCGACTTCCCACACCAGGCCCCGATCTCGACGAAGGTCGTCGGCGTGGCCGACGGGACACCCGCCCGGCCGGCTCGCAGCGCCGCGGCGAACAGGGCTTCGCCTTCGTCGTCGGGCATGAAGCCCCGAGTGCGGCGCGCCGTCTCGAAGAGGGCCTGCACCCGCGCCGAATCGCTGCCCCCGGTCCCCGACCCGGTGCCCGTCATCAAGAGGTGGGCGTGCCGGCCGATTCCAGCGATGCGGCCAGTCCTGGCCGCTCGCGGGACCCGAAGGCCACGTTGACCCGGAGCCGCTCAACCGACTGGGCCACCCGGCGCGGTCCCGAAGAAAGCGGGTTGTCGTCGAGGAAGGCAACGACGCCCTCGGCGAATTCGGCGTCACCACACAAGGCGGGGATCGACTCGATGATCCGCGGGGGCGCGTTCTTCGGGAAGCGGTCGACCACGGCGGACCATTTCTCGGTCAACCGGTCCCACACGGCCTGATTGCCGGTGGAGTTGGCCAGGAGGGAGCCGATGACGGCGAACCCGTTCTGCGTGCGCACCTCGGTCATGGCGAGGTCGAAGGTACGCAGGCAGAGGTCGACGTCGGGGAACCCGGCGAGCGCGCCGAGGGACCGCATCTCTTCCTGCGGGGTCGAGGCGGTCCGGTAGCGCGCCAGCAGCGCGTCGTAGTCGCCTGGACGCAGCAGCTGCGACACGACAGCCAGGGTGGCCGACTCGATGTCGGGGGGGATCGCATCGCCGGAGCCGCCTCCGATGGGCGACGCGTCGAAGCGCCGGGCCGCCTCGTTCCGGACCTCGGGATCGGCGCCCACGGTCCCCAACAGATTGATGGCCAGTGCCCGCAACGTCGGCGTGCGGTCGCTCTCACCCGGCGTGGCGTCGAAGCCGAGACGCTGGTGGGTGGGCCCGAGGAGGGCTCGCACCGCCCGGTGCAGCGCGTCCTCGTCCGCCGCGTTCGTGATCCGCTTGGTCAGGGCCAACGCGCTGCCCAACGGTGACCAGGCGGCGGGCTCGGACTCGTCGCCCAGCCGCGCCGCCAGCACGAGGAACTCCTGCAGCGTGGAGAGACCGGCCAGTGTCGTCGCCCACGTGTCGGCCAGCAGGTTGGCCCGCTCCAGCGGGGTGAGCTGGGGCAGATGCTCGGCCAGTGCGGTCCGGTGGGCGGACTCGTACCCGACGCGGAAGATGCCCCAGCCCCCGGCGTTGACGACTGCGAGCCCTCGTCCGGCCTCGCTGATCGCTTCGGGGTCGGCCCCGAGGACGAGGTGGCGCACTGGCGCACCCGACCCGCCGCCGGCCGGCAGGGCCCGCACCGCGACGGGGACGCGCCACTCGGTTCCGATGGACGAGGTGGCCCCCGGGGGCACCGGGCCGAGCGCGAAGGGTTGCTGGCTGAGCACGTCGCCGTGCAGCGAGAGGAGCGGGTGTCCGCCCTGCAGGATGAACGTGTCCATGACGTCGCGCACGGGTGCACCGCTGGCGTCCTCGAGCGCATCCCAGAGATCGCTGGTCACGGTATTGCCGTAGGCGTGGGCCTTGAGATAGGTCCGGACCCCGTCGCGGAACACCTCGGGGCCGATGTGCTGCTCGAGCATGCGCAGAACGCCGCAGCCCTTCTCGTAGGTGAGCACGTCGAACATGCCCTCCGCCTCTTTGGGCGGACCCACCGGGTACTCGATCGGCCTGGTCAGGTGCAGGGCGTCGACGGCCAAGGCCGCTTCGCGGGACGGCGCGAAGCCGATCCAGCGGTCCCATGACGGTCGGAAGGCATCGACGCAGAGCGTCTCCATGAACGTGGCGAAGGCCTCGTTGAGCCAGATGCCCTCCCACCAGCCCATGGTCACAAGGTCGCCGAACCACATATGGGCCAGCTCGTGGGTGATCACGTCGGCGACACGCTCGAGCTCGGCGCGCGCCGCCTCGTCCTTGTCGATGAGCAGGGCCGTGTCGCGGAACGTGATGCAGCCGAGATTCTCCATCGCGCCGGCCGCGAAGTCCGGAATGGCCACCAGGTCGACCTTGTCGCCCGGGTAGGGGATGTTGAAGTACTCCGTGAAGAAGCGCAGCGCGAAGGCGCCGACCTCGAGGGCGAACTCGGCCAACGGGAGCTTGCCGGGTGTGCACACCACCCGGAGCGGCACGCCGTCGACGTCCACGGTCTCGGTCATCTCGAGCTTCCCGACGACGAACGCCACTAGATAGGTCGACATCTTCATGGTGGGGGCGAACCGGATGCGTTGCTTCTCGTCGACCCGGTCCGTCTGGACGACTGGGGAGTTCGAGATTGCGTCCAGGCCGTCCTCGACGATCAGGGTGACCTCGAAGACGGCCTTGCGATCCGGTTCGTCGAAGCAGGGAAAGGAGCGCCGAGCGTCCACCGACTCGAACTGTGTCGTCGCCATCGTGTGGTTCTCGCCGTCGGGTCCGGTGTACGTGGAACGGTAGAAGCCGCGCAGCTTGTCGTTGAGGGTGCCGCTGAACCGGCAGCTGACGGTGCACGGTCCAGGAGGGAGCAGGTCAGCCGGAAGGAAGGTGACCTGCTCGAGATCATCGTTGAAGGTCACGCTGCACAGCACCGTCGTCCCGTCTGCCGTCAGGACCTCGACGTCGCTGATCGCCAGCTCGGCCGCGTTGAGCACGATCTCGTCAGCCGTCTCGTGGACGATGGCGTCGATCCGCACGGTGCCCGAAAAAGTGGCGGAGGCGATGTCCGGCTCGATCTCGATGTGGTAGATCTCCGGCTCGATCGTCCGTGGCAAACGGAACGGTTCCGAGCCGGGCGCGACGGTTGAAGTGGGAGCTGAAGGCATCCATGCAGGCTACCCGCGGTGCCGCGGGTAGTTTCTCGCTCCGTGCCCGCTCAAGAAAGCTCACCCGCCCACGAAGCCGCCGGCCACGATCTCGACGTGGTGGCCATCGGCTCGCCATTGCTCGACGTCATCGAGCTGGCGACCGACGAACAACTGGCCCAGGTTGGCCTGGAAAAAGGGTCGATGACCCTGGTCGACCTCGCGACCGCCAACGCGGTGCAGCAATCCATGGGTGACCCTCGCTTCGTTTCCGGCGGGTCGGTGGCCAACACGACCGCGGGGATCGCCGTCCTCGGCGGCAGTGCCGGTTTCGTGGGGGCGGTGGCCGATGACGAGGTGGGCCGGACCTATGCCGACAATCTTCGGGCGGCAGGGGTGGAATTCGAGCCGCACCTGAGCGAGACGGCGGCGGGGGACGGTCTCGGCACTGGGCGCTGCGTCGTCCTCATCACCGAGGACGCCGATCGCACCATGGGAACGTATCTGGGAGCCGCCTCGACGTTGACCCCCGCCGGAGTCCCGACGTCCTTCGTGGCCCGCGCCTCCGTCGTGTTGCTCGAGGGTTACCTCTGGGACGTGCCCGCGGCGAAAGAGGCCATGCGCCACGCGGCAGCCACCGCGCACGGCGGCGAGGGCTCGGTGGCGCTCTCGCTGTCAGACCCCTTCTGTGTCGGCCGCCATCAGCGAGAGTTTCTCGACCTCCTCGTCGACGACGTGGACATCCTGCTCGGCAACGAGGAGGAGGTCACCATGCTCTTCGGGGTCGACTCGTACAAGGATGCGCTGGCCGCGGCCGAAGAGACGGGGCTGCTCGTGGTGATGACCCGGGGTGCTTTGGGTGCCACCGTCCTGACGGCAAGCGGGCCCGAAGGAGTCCCGGCTGCCGCCGTGGGCCAAGTGGTCGACACCACTGGTGCCGGGGACCTCTTTGCCGCCGGGCTCCTCTTCGGCCTGACCCACGGCATGGGACCCGTCGAGAGCACACGGCTCGGCGGCCTGTGCGCTGCCGAAGTGATCTCGCACACGGGCGCAAGGCCCGAGGCGGACCTCAGGGCGCTCGCCACCTCGGCCGGCCTCCTGCCGGGCCAGGCGCCGCCGGCGTGAGCCTTTCGATCGGCATCGTCGGGCTGCCCAACGTGGGTAAGTCGACGTTGTTCAACGCGCTGACGAACAACGAGGTGCTGGCGGCCAACTACCCGTTCGCAACGATTGAGCCAAACGTGGGGGTGGTGGCGGTACCCGATCCGCGCTTGCAGCGACTGGCCGATCTCTACGACGGCGCGCCGGTCGTCCCGGCAACCGTGACTTTCGTCGACATCGCCGGGCTGGTGCGCGGCGCCTCGCAGGGGGAGGGCCTGGGCAACCAGTTCCTGGCCGCCATTCGCGAGACCGACGCCATCTGCCAGGTTGTGCGTGCCTTCCACGACGACGACGTCGTCCACGTCGAGGCGCGGGTGGACCCGTCGGGGGATATCGAGACGATCAATACCGAGCTGATCCTGGCCGACCTGCAGACTGTCGAGCAGCGCCTGCCCCGACTGGCCCGTGAGGCGAAGGGCGACCCGGCTCTGCGACCGACCGTCGACGCAGTGGCGGCAGCCGAAGGCATTCTCGGTGACGGCCGCACCGTCGCGGAGGCGGCGGCCAAGGGCGAAGTGGACCTGGCGCTGCTGCGCGAGCTGCATCTGCTGACAGCCAAGCCGTTCATCTACGTCTTCAATGTCGACGAGGGTGCGCTGGGCGATGCCGACCTGGCGTCCCGTCTGGCCGAGAGCGTCCGGCCCGCGCCGGCAATCGTCCTCTGCGCGCAGATAGAAGCGGAGGTCGCCGGCCTCGACCTCGCCGACGCCGCGGAGCTCTTGCGCAGCTACGGCCAGGAGGAGTCGGGGCTCGAGCAGTTGGTCCACGTGGGGTTCGCCACGCTCGGCCTGCAGACCTATCTGACCGCAGGTCCAAAGGAGGCGCGGGCGTGGACCATTCATATCGGCGACACCGCCCCCAAGGCCGCCGGGGTGATCCATACCGACTTCGAACGAGGCTTCATCAAGGCGGAGGTCATCAGCTTCGACGACCTCATGCACGCAGGCTCGGTCGCGGCGGCCCGCACCGCCGGCCGGGCCCGGATGGAGGGGAAGGACTACGTCATGCGTGACGGCGACGTGGTGGAGTTCCGTTTCAATACCTGATTCTCGACGAGTCCGCTGGTCGGCGAGCTCGTGCTGGACTGGAGGCCGTGTCGGATCCGTGGCCGCCGCCGCCGCGGCCTCGCGGACGAGACACTCCGCGTGAAGCAGGCCATACGGGGCCCCGGACTCGCGGTGGGTCCACTCAAAGTCCCTGGTCGGGGGGCACGCCATTCCCACCATCCCCGTTTCCGGCCGCCGACGTGGTCACGATTGTTCTGGTGCCACAACACGAGTCGGCGAACGGCAGATGCTCCATCTGTGGTCGCAAAAGCGAAGACGTCACGACCGCGGAACTCGGCAATTGGGTTGTGCTGGCCGACGGGGTGTTGGTCTGTGCAAGCTGCGCGAGCGATGCCGACAAAGCCCCCGCTCCGGAGTCGGTCAGCACATCGGAACGTGTCGAGAAGTTGCCGGTCGCCGGCTCACGGGCACCGGCTCCCCTCCCTTCTCAGCCTCGTCAGTGAACCCAGGGCGCTCGTCGCCGGGCTCGAGGCGGTCCGGCCCACCGGCCGCACCGTCGACACGGGTCCATCACTCGGATGCGTGGCGACGGGAGTTTGCGTGCCGACGCCGATGGGCAGTCCTGGAAACGTGACCGCTTAGTAGATCACGAGCCGATCTACCGAAGGAGACACGCGCATGTCAGAAGAGTTGTCGACCGCAGTGGCGCTGTGCACTGCATGGGAGAGGGGAGACCTGGAGTCGTGGGGGGAGATTGCGCGCAAGAACGGCGCCGATGACAGCGGGACAGTGCTCGCAATGGGGGAGCTTTCGCATATCGCGGTCGAACTCGCCCGGGCGTTGGGCGCAGCCGAGGGCCAACTCGAAGCCAAAGAGGTCTTGAGCCAGATCTCGCTCCAGAGCTTGAACGACGGCGACGACGGAAGACTCGAGCTCTACAGGGGGCTTGTCAGATGGGTGGCTGCCGAACCGTCGACCGAATCGCCGTGAGGCTGCTTGAGGCCGAGCAGGGGAGCGGTGGACTGTGAACTGCGAGGATCCCAAGCCTCCGCTCCCCACGCCCGGCACTACGAGGAGCGGCTCCGCCGCAGAGGACCGCCCCTCGGGTTCGAGCGTGACACCGCCCTCCCTCGAGAAGTAGGGCCGACCGGACCGGAGTCGCTCAACGGACCGACAACGAATCCGGTGTGCCGCTCAACTTCTTCCGTTGGCGTTCGAAGGCGTGACGCTGAACGCCGTCGTGACTTCCTTTCCCTGCGCATCGAGGACGTACCAGAGGCCCCCGTTCTGGTCGATGGCCTGCCCCATGACGACACCGGGCGACACGTCGCCGTTGTAGAGGTAGAGCGGATGGCCGCCGTAGGACAGCTGGGTCGAACCGTCCGGGCGATGCAGCGTGCCGACGAGGGAGGCCTTCACGCCCTGGCCGACGCGCACCGGGCCGCTCTTGGTCAGCGGAGGCCACTGGAAGACGCAGCCGTCGTCGAGGCAGGCGCTGTGCGTCGGCGTGTCCGGGACGAAGTCGTACAGCGTGTCGCCGCGGCCCGTGGCGAGGATCGGCCCGACTGGAGAGCGCTGCATCGTCAGGGTCAGCGCGCTGTCCGTGGTGGGCGGGGACGACAGCGTCGTTACGCCGGCGCCGCCACAGCCGCTCACCACAAGGGCGAAGGCGGCGAGGGCTGCCGGAACGACAAGGGCGGCACCGCGCCGCCGGCCGCCGGCCATCACGAGCTCGACGCCGGGACACTGGTGCCCAGGAGCCAGCTGAGGGCGCCCAGGGCGTCGGCCTTCGTCCAACTGGGCGCCTGGGGGTTCTGCAGGTTGTGCAGGCCGCCGGCGTTGAGGAGGCCGCGTAGCTTCGCATCGAGCACACCCTTCTCGTTGGGCGCCGAGGCGTCGACGAAGCGCTCGCGACCGGCGGGGCTGACGAGGATGTAGCCGTCCGTGTGGTCGACGTCGTAAGTCAACGGCTGGCCGGTGTACCAGTCCGTCTTGGGTGGCTGCTCCTCGGGCACGATCTGGTACTCCACCCCGAAGGGCTTCCAGAAGGCAGCGACGTTCGCCGGCGTGCCGGTCCAGAGCTCCCAGTCGGCGCCGAACTCCTTCTCGTACGCCGCCAGGCGGGCCACCGTGTCGCGGCCCGGGTCGACGGTTGCCTCGACGAAGACGACGCGACGCGCCAGCCCGGCGGCCTGCAGATCGCGCTGCAGGGAGATGAAGGCACCGGTGATGAGCGGACACTCGTCCTGACAAAGGGACAGGAACGGTGCGAGGACGACCACCTTGCCCCGCAGGCCGGCCAGAGACACGCCCCGCCCCTGCTGGTTGACCAGTGACACGTTCTGCGGTGTGGGCCTGTCGAGGATCAACCCCTGACCCGGCGGCGGGGCCGCCGGGGCGGACGAACCGCAGGCGGCGAGCAGCACGCCGAGAGCGAGGGCGACAGCAAGAACGGCGGAGGGGATCCTCCGGGGAGCAACGCGGCTCAGACGTCGTCCTCCCCGGGGGGCAGGAACGCGAAGGGCAGGTCGGCCAGCGCGATCAGTCTCGAGGCGATCCAGCGGGTGAGATCGTCGAACACCGGGACGAGCACGGATGGCTCTTCCAGCTGGTGCTCGCTGAAGCGCATCGAGCCCTCGTACGTTGCCTCGGCGGCCCAGCGCAGCGCGCCGTTCACGTCGTCGGCTTCTGTTCGTACCTGCTCAATGGTGGTGGCGGTGCGCACCAGGTCCGCGGGTTCACCCAGGGGCCCGGTGGCGGGCAGTGCCGTCATGACCTTCTCGGTGTCCGGCGCTTCGGCCATGCGCTGCACCCGAAGGGCCACCTCGATCACGACCTCGGGCAGCTCGTCAGGGGGCTCGCCGATCGACCAGCTGCGATAGGAGGTCTGGCTCCACGTGGGCCAGTCCACCGACACGTCGGCCCGCACCCGGGGTGGCTGCTCCTCGCCGGGCAGGCTGTAGGAGGTCTCCCACGAGACGTCACCGAGGAAGACGTCGACCTGAAAGCGCTCCTCGACGGCCTGGCGCTGCAGGAGCGCCCGGTCGAACGAGGAACGGATGGTGCCGATGAGGTCGACGAGGAGATGGTCGAGCACGACGCACGAGGATAGGCGTGCCGCCGGAGGCCCTGGCTTCGCCCTAGTGGCTCGGGTACCCAGGCGGGCGACGACTGTTACCGTCGGGTTGATGGGCGAAGCGTCGGTGTGGATCGAGCGCAAGGTGATCGCCTACGCGCATCAGGGTGGGGCCTGGGAGGCGCCATCTTCGACCCTGCACGCCATCGCCCACGCGCTCGAGGTGGGCGCCACAGGAGTCGAGCTGGACGTCCACGCCACGGCTGACGGCGAGCTGGTGGTCTGCCACGACGCCACCGTCGATCGCACCACCGCCGCACAGGGAACCATCGCGTCCTACACCCTCGCTGAACTCAGGGCCCTGGACTTCTCGTACTGGTGGATCCCCGGTGCCGACGTGACGCCGGGCCGGCCCGACGCCGACTACCCGTTCCGGGGGCGGGCGCCGGGCGATCCGTCGTTCGGCATCGCCACGTTGCGCCAGGTGCTCGAGCAATTCCCCGGGGTCGTCCTCAACCTCGACATCAAGCAGACCGCTCCCGTGGTGGCGCCCTACGAGGAGGCCCTGGCCCGGCTCCTGGCCGAGTTCGGCCGGACGGACGACGTGATCGTGGCCTCGTTTCTCGACCAGGCTACCGATGCCTTCCGCACGTTCGCGCCCGGGGTGCCGACTTCGGCGGGCACCGTGGCGACCGCCGCGGCCTGGCAGGCGGTGCAGGCCGGCGAAGATCTGCCCGCCGGCCGCTGCGGTGGCATTCCAGGTGCCCGAGCGTCAGGGGGACCTGGTGATCGTCGACGAGGCCTTCGTCGCGGCGGCGCACCGGGCCGGCACGGCGGTCCACGTCTGGACGGTCAACGACGCCACGTCCATGGAGCGCCTGCTTGGCCTCGGGGTGGACGGGATCATCTCGGACGTGCCCACCACGCTGTGCGGCGTGCTGGGCTCAGCGGGAGTGGCCTGGAAGGGAACGTGAGGCTCGGGCGGTCAGCCCGGTGCCGTCAGGGAGAGGTCAGCCGCGGCCGCAGTTCGGCTTCTTGCCGTGGTTGGCCTTCTTCTTCTTCCTGAGCTTGCGCTTCACAGTTCGCTTCGACATGAGGCGTCGAGCTTAGACGGAATGCGGCAGGCGGTCCGGTAGCCTCACGAGGATGCGGTCCGGATGGCTGCTGCGGGACGGCGATGTGGTGTGTGCGCTCGAGCTGGCCGAATCGCCGGCAGAGCGCGGCGCGCTACGGGGGCGCCCCGGCTGCGAGGGTGCGTTGCACGTGGACGGCGCCCGTACCGTGCACACGGCCGGCATGAAATTCCCCGTCGACGTGGCCTTTCTCTCGACGGACCTCACCGTGGTGCGGATGGCCCGGCTCAAGCCGTGGCGGGTGGCCGTGGGGGGCAGGACGGCGCGCAGCGTCGTGCAGACCGAGGCCGGATCGCTCGAGCGCTGGGGTGTGCGGGTGGGCGATCAGCTCGAAGTGCGCGAGGTCCCGAACGGTGCAGCAAGCGGCATGTCGTGAACCGTGCGCGGCGGGGCCAGTTGGTACTGGTGGCCACGCCGATCGGGAACCTGGGTGATCTCTCGACCCGGGCACTGGAGGTGCTGGCGGCGGCGGACCTGATCTGCTGCGAGGACACGCGCCGCACCCGCGCTCTCCTGTCCGCCAGCGGGATCAGCGCCAAGGGGCCGCACGGTGACCGGCTGCTGTCGTTGCACGGCCACAACGAGGCGGCCCGCCTCGAGCGGGTGGCCGCCGCCGTGGCGGGCGGTGCGACGGTGGCCGTCGTGAGCGACGCCGGCACGCCCGGGATCTCGGATCCGGGAGCGTGGCTGGCGGCCCAGCTCGCCGCCGCGGGCGAGACGGTCAGCACCGTGCCCGGCCCGTCCTCGATCCTCGGCGCGCTGGTCGTGAGCGGCCTGCCGACCGACCGTTTCTGCATGGAGGGCTTCCTGCCCCGCAAGGGGCCGGAGCGCCGTCGCCGCATGGCGGCACTCATGGCCGATGCCCGAACGACGGTGCTGCTGGAAGCCCCGGGCCGGGTGGCGGCCACCTTGCGCGAACTGGCGGCGCAAGACGACACCCGACCCGTTGCTGTCGTGCGCGAGCTCACCAAGCTGCACGAGGAGGTCTGGCGCGGGGCGCTGGGCGACGCGGCGGCCTTGTACGCGGCACACGAGGTCCGGGGCGAGGTGGTGCTCGTGGTCGGCGGGGCGCCCGCAGCGGCTCCTGCCGGCGATGACGAGGTCGAAGGCGCGGTCCGCGCTGCTCTGGGCGACGACCCGTCGGCGGGCCCGCGGCAGGTGGCCGAGCTCGTCGCAGCGTCACTCGGCGTACCCCGCCGGCGCGCCTACGAGGCGGCGCTGCGCATACGGGACGAGCCTGCCTGAGGCGAGTTCAGGGACGTGGACACGTCGGAGCCCAGGTGGGGGCACCGGTACGCTACGGGCGGTGCCCCCTTACTACCTGACGACCCCCATCTACTACGTCAACGACGCGCCGCACGTGGGCACGGCCTACACGACGGTCAACGCCGATGCACTCGCCCGCTGGCATCGGCTGCTGGGCGACGACGTCTGGTTCATGACCGGCACCGACGAGCACGGCGCCAAGATCGTGGAGGCGGCCGAGGCGAACGAGACCACCCCCAAGGAGTGGACGGACCGCACCTCGGCCCGTTTCGTGGAGGCATGGCATCGCCTCGACATCTCCAACGACGACTTCATCCGCACCACCGAGCCGCGGCACTACGAGGTGGTCCAGCAGTTCCTGCAGCGGATCTACGACAACGGCTTCATTGAGCTGGGCTCCTATTCGGGCCTCTATTGCGTCTCGTGCGAGGACTACTACCTGGAGGACCAGCTCGTCGACGGCAAGTGTCCAGTCCACGGCCGCCCGGTCGTCGAAATGAAGGAGGACAACTACTTCTTCAAGCTGAGCCTCTTCGAGCAGCGGCTGCTGGACTACTACGACAGCCATCCCGACTTCGTCCGGCCGACGTCCAAGCGCAACGAGGCACTCGGCTTCATCCGCGGCGGCCTGCGTGACGTGTCGATCACCCGCACCTCCTTCACGTGGGGCGTGCCGGTGCCATGGGACAGCGGCCACGTCTTCTACGTCTGGTACGACGCGCTCATCAACTACCTGACGGTCGCCGGGTACGGTGGCGACCCTGCGGTGTTCGCGGCGCGGTGGGGTGCCGCGCACCATCTGATCGGCAAGGACATCCTCAAGTTCCATTGCGTCTGGTGGCCTGCCATGTGCATGGCGGCCGGCCTCGAGCCACCGTCCGAGATCTTCGTGCACGGCTACCTCTTGATGGGCGGGCAGAAGCTGGGCAAGACCATGATCGCCTCCGGTCTCGCCGGCGGTGACGGCGCGGCGTCGCTCAAGATCACCGACGTGTCGCCGCTGGCCCTGGCCGACGACTTCGGCGTCGACCCGCTGCGGTACCACCTCCTGCGAGAGGTGGCGCTGGGTGGCGACGGTGACTTCTCCTACGAGGGCATCGTGGCGCGCTACAACGCCGACCTGGCCAACAACCTGGGCAACCTCGTCTCGCGCGTCACGACCGTCGTCCACTCCAAGAGCGCCGGCATCGGCCCCGCCTGTGATCCCGCCAGCGAGCTGGCCGCGGTGGCGACCGGCGTGCTGGAGGCGGCGTCTGCGGCGTGGTCCCGCTGGGCTCCGCACGAAGCGCTCGAGGAGACGTGGCGGCTCATCGGCGCGGCCAATGCGGGCCTCGAGTTGGCCCAGCCGTGGAAGATGGAGCCGGGATCAGAGGTCGACGCCGTACTCGGTGACGCCCTCGAGGTCCTGCGGATCGTGGCCGTCCTGATCGCGCCGGCCATGCCATCGACCGCGGCCGAGGTGTGGCGCCGCATCGGTTTGGAAGGTGACCCCTCGGCGGCGCGGGTCCCGCAGGACGCCGGATGGGGCGGGTACGGGGGCGGTGTGGCCGTCGTGAAGGGAGACCCCCTCTTCCCGCGACGGAAGGCCTGACCTTGGCGGGTTGGTTCGACTCCCACTGCCACGTGCAGGAGACGTACCTCGGGGGCGACGAGGCGGGGACGGCGGACATCGAGCCGGTGCTGGCCCGGGCGGCCGAGGCCGGCGTGGCGCGGATGGTCTGCATCGGGACCGGGCCAGCCACCTCGGCGCAGGCGGTGGCCGTCGCCCGGTCGACCGCCGGGACCGGGACGACCCCACGGGCATGGGCCTCCGTCGGGCTCCACCCGCACGATGCCAGCGAGGGCGTGGACGAGGTGGCGGCGCTGTTGGCGCGCGAGCTGACGGTGCACGACGGCGCCGTGGTGGCGGTCGGGGAGTGCGGGCTGGATTACTTCTATGAGAATTCACCGCGCGAGGCGCAGCGCGCTGCCTTCGCGGCGCAGATCGCTCTGGCCCACGCGCACGACCTCGCGCTCGTGATCCACGTGCGCGATGCGTGGCCCGATCTCTTCGACGTGCTGCAGTCCGAAGGCGTGCCTGAACGCACCGTCCTGCATTGCTTCACTGGCGGTCCCGCCGAGGTCGAGCAGTGCCTGCGCGCCGGCATGTACGTGTCGTTCAGCGGGATCGTGACCTTCAAGAACGCAACCGATGTCCGGGCGGCGGCAGCGCGCTGCCCGCTGGGGCGTTTGCTGGTGGAAACGGACAGCCCGTTCCTCGCTCCGGTGCCGCACAGAGGCCGCACGAACGAGCCGTCGTACCTTCCGTTCGTGGGCGAGGCGATCGCCGCTGTGAAGGGCTGCACCGTCGACGAGGTCAGGGAACGCAGCGCGGCCGCAGCCGCCATGGTGTTTTCCACAGAAAGCTAAACCACGCGCTGTTGTGCGTAATACGAGAACCTTGTGACCTGGGTGTTTGAGGTTGATTTCGGCGAAAAAGTGGATCTGAGCAGGGAGTTCATCTAAATATCGCGGAGCGTAAGCTTCGTGACCTGGGAAAAGAGCGCGCGAAAAGGTTTCTCTCGTTCTTGGGTTTGCGTGGCCCGGGTTTGGTTATCTAACTTCTCCAGAAACCCCTCGTCACCCGTGTGTCGGCGCGGGTGCACTGTGTCCCCGGAGAAGGGTGGAGCCCTGCGGAACCAGAGCACTGGGGGGAGGCGCCTCGGCGTTGCTGCAGTTATTTGCGGCACGTTGTTCGGCGCGCCTCTCCTGCTGTTGCAGAACGCGTCAGCGCACGCGTCGCGGTCACAGGCCGCGGCGCGCGGCGTGCACGACACCAAGGCACACGTCGTGCACCCGTCGTCACGTCCTCATGGTGTGAACCTGTCGTCGAACCTCGTCGCCTACCAAGCGCCGACGACGTCGACCACCGCGCCCGCGACCACGACGACCACGGCGCCGCCGACAACGACGACGACTGCGCCCACCGCCACCACCGCCGACCACCACGACGACGAGGCCGCCTCCACCCACCACCACGACGACGACGGCACCACCGCGACCCGCGGCGACGCACAGCGAAGGCGGTGAGGCCACGTGGTACTCGGCCGCACCGTCGGGTATGTGCGCCAGCCCGACGCTGGCGTTCGGAACCGAGATCACGGTGGTGAACAACGCGACAGGTGCTTCGACCGTCTGCACCGTCGACGACCGTGAGGCGGCGGGCTACCCGCGCGTCGTCGACATGTCGCCCGAAGGGTTCTCGCAGATTGCCAACCTCGGCCAGGGAGTGGTGAGCGTCACAATCTCCTGGTGACTCTTTCCGGTGCCGACATCGCGCAGCTGCTGTCGGTCCACGGACTGCAACCCAGCCGTGCCCTCGGGCAGAACTTCGTCGCCGACCCGAACACCGTCCGCCGGATCGCCCGTCTCTCGGGCGCCGGTCCTGGTTCACAGGTGCTCGAGATCGGGGCGGGCCTGGGGTCCTTGACGCTGGCTCTGGCCGAGACCGGAGCCCGGGTGGTGGCGGTCGAGACCGATCGGCATCTCGTTCCCGTCCTCCGCACCGTGGTCGAGGGGACTGGGGTGGAGACGGTCCAGGGGGACGCCCTCGAGATCGACCTGGTCGCGCTCCTGGCCGAGCGCAGCCCCGGCCCCTGGAGCCTGGTGGCCAACCTCCCGTACAACGTGGCGACGCCGCTGGTGCTCAGAACGCTGGTCGAGGTGCCCGCCGTGGTTCAACTGCTCGTCATGGTCCAGCGGGAGGTGGGGGAACGGATGGCGGCCGCCGCAGGGGAGGAGGCGTACGGGGCCGTCTCGGTGCGCATCGCCTATTTCGCCCGGGCCCAAGTGGTCGGCCGGGTCCCGGCCTCGGTCTTCATCCCGCGGCCCCGGGTCGAATCGGTCCTGGTCCGGCTCCAGCGTCGGCCGGAGCCGGCCGTGGATCCGGCCCTCGTCTCCTACGAGCGGCTCAACACCGTCGTCCGGGCCGGCTTCGCCCAGCGCCGCAAGATGCTGCGCCGTTCCCTCGCCGGCGTGGTCGATCCATCCGCCTTCGAGCGGGCCGATGTGCGGCCCGATGCCCGGGCCGAGGAACTTGACGTGGCGGCCTGGGGCAGGCTGGCGGCCCTGTGACCGGCGACCCAGCGACCGACGACCCTGTGACCGTCGACTCTGTGACCGGCAACCCGGCGACCGGCGGCAGCGTGCGCCGGCTCTTGGCCCCGGCCAAGCTCACGGTCGCGCTGCAGATCACCGGCCTGCGGCGCGACGGCTACCACGAGCTGGACGCCGAGATGGTCACGCTCAGTCTGGCGGACGAGCTGCAATTCGAAGCTGGGGGGTCCGGACTCGTCGTAACGGTCGAGGCGCCGGTGCGGGCCGAGGGGCTGCCGGCCCCCGGGGAGAACCTCATCGAACGGGCCCTGGCCGCCTGTGACCGCAGCGCGGCCGTCCGCGTGACCAAGCGGATCCCACTGGGCGGGGGCTTGGGTGGGGGGTCGGCCGACGCCGCCGCGGTGCTGCGCTGGGCCGGCAGGGCCGACCTCGACCTGGCGGTCCGCCTCGGTGCCGATGTGCCGTTCTGCCTGGTCGGAGGGCGGGCCCGGGTGAAGGGCGTGGGAGAGGAGATCGACCCGCTGCCCTTCGAGGCCCGTGACTACCTGCTCGTCCTCCCACCGTTCGGGGTGGAGACGGCACGGGTCTACCGGGCCTGGGACGAGAGCCCCGGGCACGAGGGCCCCAACGGGCTCGCAGCGGCCGCCCTCGTCGTCGAGCCCCGGCTGGCGGCGTGGCGCGAGGCCCTGGGCGAATTGACGGGCCGCGAGCCGGTGTTGGCCGGGAGCGGCTCGACGTGGTTCGTCGAGGCGGACGAGGCGGGAGGCGCCGAGACGCAGGGCGAGTTGCGCGTCGGGGCCGAGGTGGCTCAGCTTGTGCGCGCCCGCACCGTACCGGCGGGCTGGGAGGGGGATTAAGGGAAGAGCGGAGGCAGGGTGGGCGAAGCTACTTGCCGGCCCGGCGCTGCCAGCGAGTGGCCTTCAGCATCTTCTTGTGCTTCTTCTTGCGCATGCGCTTCCGGCGCTTCTTGATCAGTGATCCCATGTCGTGCGGCAGGCTAGCGGTCCCCGGGGTCGACTGCCAGGTCGGTCCCGGCGTGAGGAGGATGCGATGGGTTTCGAGATCGTCCGGCTCGACCACGTGCAGCTGGCCATGCCCGCGGGTCGGGAGGAGGAAGCGGAGGCGTTCTACGCCGGCCTCCTCGGTTTCGTGCGCCTGCCCAAGCCCGAGCCTCAGTCGGCGCGCGGCGGGTGCTGGTTCGGCGCCGGCCCGGTGGCGCTCCACCTCGGCGTCGAGGAGGACTTCCGGCCGGCACGCAAGGCGCATCCCGCACTGGTGGTCCGCGACCTGCCGGCCCTGGTGGCTGCCCTGCGATCCGCCGGCGTGACGGTGCGTCCCAACCCCGACGCGTCGCCGGGTGCGGGCGCCTATGCCGACGACCCCTTCGGCAACCGGATCGAGCTCATCGCCGAAGGGTGAACACGTCGCCGAGAGTGAGCACATCGAGGTCTGCGAAGGAGGTGCCGGCAGGGACGGCGGCGGACCGTCCCCACCGGCGAGACCGGGAGCGGGAGGGGTACTCCACTCGTTGGCGGAGGGGGGACTCCACGCCACCGGTTGGTGCTCGAACGCGAGTGTGCGCCCTGCACCTTGGTGGCACGTGGGCGGTTGTTAAGAACCCGCGAAGAATCGGAGAGGTCAGGCCGGATCGGTGGCGACGTCGGGGTCGGGTGCCGGCTCGACGGGTCCCGCCACCGTCGGAAGGCGCAGGGTCATCCGCGCGCCGCCATCGGGATCGTTCTCGGCGACGATGGTCCCGCCCTCCGCCTTCACGACCTGGGCGACGATGGCCAACCCGAGGCCCGACCCCGGCAGCCCGCGGGCCTCGGGCGAGCGATAGAAACGGTCGAAGATCTGTGGCAGGTCGGCCTCCGCAATGCCAGGCCCGTGATCGCGCACGACGACCGTCCCGTCCTGGCACTCCACCGCGACCGGTTCGCCCGGACGGGCTCCACTTGCGGGCGTTGTCCAGCAGGTTGCCCACGGCCCGGCGCAGGCCGTCGTCGTTGGCGACGACCCAGCAGGGCGTCGCCGTGAGCTCGAAGCGCACGTCCTTGGCGCGCCCGTGGGTGTTCTGTACGGCGACCTCGTCCTGCACGAGCAGATCGAGTCGCAGCGGCTCGCGGGCCACCGGGCCCCTGTCTCCCCGGGCCAGCTCGGCCAGGTCGCCCACGATGTCGGTCAGCTCCTGCAGCTGGACGAGCACGTCGTCGACGAGCACGGTGCGGTCCTCGGGGCTGAGCTCGTCCACGCGTCGGATCACCTCGAGATTCGTGCGCAGGCTGGTGAGAGGGGTGCGCAGTTCGTGCGAGGCGTCGAGCACCAGTTGGCTCTGCGCCCGGCGCGACGACTCCAGTGCCTCGAGCAGGCGGTTGAAGGTGCGGCGCAGGCGGCCCAGCTCGTCGGGCCGGCCCGGCGAGAGCCGGCGGGTCACGTCGGTCGTCTCGGCCACGTCCTCGACCGTGTCGGTGAGCGAGTTGAGCGGGACCAGCGCGGTGCGGGCCACCAGCCACCCCAGGGCGACCGCCAGCAGGATGCCGACGAGGGCCACCGCTCCCAGCAGCAGCGCCAGCTTCTTCAGCTGCGAGTTGACGTTGAGCAAGGTGGCGATCTGCAACGCGCCGCCTTCGAGGAGGGGCTCGCCGTTGATCGTCGTGCCCGGCGGCAGGTGCTCGACGATCTCGCGCATCTGGTTCCCGTCCACGTTGACGGTGGTGAAGTAGGTCGGCGCGAGACCTCCCGCCACCAGTCGGACCAGGCCGGTCACGGGCAGGCCGCCGCCGGCGATGACGGTGCCGCTGGTGTCGATCACCTGTCCAAGGGTGGCCGTCGTCGTGCCGATCTCCTCGCCGGCGAGGAACCGTTGCGCGGCCGTGTCGAGGGAGCTGTCGGCCGCCTCCAACAATGTGTGGCGCGCCACCAGGAAGGAGCCGAGCGAGGCGGCCAGTACAGCGACCACGACGGCGACCGTCGTCGCCAGCACGAGCCGCGTGCGGAAGGTCACGAGTCCCGCAGTACGTAGCCCACGCCCCGCACCGTCTGGATGCAGCGCGGCTCGCCTCCCTCCTCCAGCTTGCGACGCAGGTACCCCACGTAGACGGCGAGTGAGTTGGTCCCCGAGTCGAAGTCGAAGCCCCAGACGCGGTTGAGCAGCACCTCGCGGGTCAGGACCTGGCGGGGGTGGCGCAGGAACATCTCGAGAAGGTCGAACTCAATTCGGGTCAGCGCGAACGCCCGCTCGCCCCGCTGCCCTTCACGGGTGGACAGATCGAGGGTGAGGTCGCCCACCCGCAACAGGCCGCCCTCGCCCTCGAAGCGGCGGCGCAGCAGGGCGCGCAGGCGAGCCAGCAGCTCGGCCAGCGCGTAGGGCTTCACCAGATAGTCGTCGGCCCCGGCATCGAGGCCCTGCACGCGGTCGTCCACGGCGTCGCGCGCGGTGAGCATCAGCACCGGGGTGTCGTCGCCGGCACTGCGCATGCGGCGGCACACGCTCAGGCCGTCCAGGTCGGGGAGGCCGAGGTCCAAAATCAGCGCGTCGGGCGGCGCCTGGGCGAGGGACTCGAGGGCCTCGCCCCCCGAGGGGACAGTGACCACGTCGTAGCCCTCCAGACGAAGGGCCCGGTCGATCGACCGGCGGACCGCGGGGTCGTCGTCCACCACCAGAATGCGCACGACCACAGAACCTATCGCCGCGCCTCGGCCGGGCACCGACCATTGCCGTGTCTAACCTTGAGGCGGCGCCCGCCACGGTCCGGGGTAGTTCAATCGGCAGAACGTCGGCCTTTGGAGCCGGATGTTGGAGGTTCGAGCCCTCCCCCCGGAGCACAACCATCCACCTGCATTTACGTCTAGATCGACGGGCCATTCAGGGGTGCGTTGAATCTACCGTTGAATAGCGAGATTCAACGAGAAGCTCCACTTAGCCAGTGATCGGCTTCACCACGGAGGATGCTTCGGGTACTGATTCGGCGGCTCGCATGAGCGCACCGAGCTTCTCGGAGAGGGCTCGGTCTCGCTCCTCGGTGGCGTGCTGGTAGCGCATCGCCATGTTTGGCGACGAGTGGCCCAGACGGTTCATTAGTTCTGCCAGAGGGCCCCCTCCTGCGCCGCGTCCATTCGTGATTCGGCTGGCATCGCCGACATCAGGCTGGAGAAGACGAGGTGGACCTGCTCCCGCTGTCCCGGTCTTGGTCCGTGCTCACACGTGCAGGCAGTGCGTGCCATTGCAGCGGTGGCTACGTCCAGATGCCACGGCACACCAACCGCTGACGTGAGGCTGGAGAAGACGGGGTCGGGCGAGACGACGGAAAATGACGAGGCGCGCCTTGGCCATGTTCCTCGATGATGCGGGCGGCAGCGAGAGGAAGGCGAGCTGGTCCTCACGGGCTCCGCGAGGGACGGCACACCTAGCAGCCTGACATCGTCATCGGTCGGTTGATGGAGAAGACCTTCGTGAGTTGATAGCCATCAATGGTAATGGACTTCTCCGACGCGACGAGTTTTGCCACCGGATCTGTCTGCGTCCAGTGCACAGCGGGTGGAGTATGAAACGCCAGGAATTGCGTCGTCACAACGAACTGCAACCTGTTCGCGTTGATCGTCTTGCGCCACGCGGCACATGTGGCGATGTCTGAATACAGGTAATGGTTGCCCCTCGTGCCAATGAACTCGACGTCATTGCTGAGATGAGATCCGTACAGCGCGTTATTCAGGATTACCCCCGAGACGCCGATACGTGCATTGTGGACAGAACTCGCCCATCGGGCGAGTCGAGGGTACGCCCCGTGGTGCTGCCAGTTGGCGAGGTACGAGCGATGCAACGGCACGCCTACGGCGATCGCCGCCACTATCAACGCAATCGACATGGCCACGATCGATCGATAGAACCACTTCCACCGGAAGCGCCTCATTGCGAAGAGACCAATACCAATTATGACAAACGGAATACCTACGATCACTCCATCCCACAGTGAGTGGTAGAAGGTGCTCTGTCCCAGCCAGAGTCCATGGGTGAACTGTGTGCCGATCAGTATGACCCCGTAGATCGGCAGAAACAGCCAGACAAGTCCTGACCGGCTGAGCGCAATCGGCAGCGAGAAGACCCCACAGAGAAACGTCAAGAGCAAAAAGCGGAAGTCGTACATGAAGGACCCAGGCAAATTCGGTTGCGGGGTAAGCAAGTATCCGATCAACGTGGCCAGCCCGACCAGAGCCAACACACCGGCCATCGCCTGGTTGGGCTTCATTGCGCCGGAAGTTCTTATCGTACTTCCTGCATGTCGTGACTTGACGGCGGAATCCATGAGCCCTCGTGCAATCCCAAGTGTCCCAGCGATGAGGCCAACTGCAGCCAACGCCACCAACGCCCACCAAGCTGGGCCGAGGTCCTGTCGCACCCCCGGAAGGAAGTAGACCTTCCAGGCGTGCCCGTTGAAGAGAAACATCCAAATTGTGCGTCCGATCGTGCCTGTTGAACTTGGTAGCTGGAATGGTCCGAGCCCAAGATGGATATTTGGAACTGGGTTGCCGGCGTAGAAAGCATTTCGGACATACCAAAACCCGCCTGTCGCAAGTACAGCCAGACACCAGATCAGACCCCGGCGGACTCGTTGGCCACGGGGCAAGACCGCGATCACACCGCATGTCAATGCTGCAACGCTGACGATGAATGTGTCTTTGATCCCGAGTGTGAGTCCGGCAGCCAGTCCGGCGACCCAAATACCCTGCAGACTTCCTCCAGGAAGCCAAAGGCCGTCCACATACCCCAAGAGGGCCAACGCGCTCAAGAACAAGGCCGCCCCTGTGACGTCGTTGTAGGCCGAACCCGGCTGACTCGCGATGACCTGAATCGTCCCAAGGACCATAGAGGTGGCAATGACAGCAATAGATGCAACCCCGAATCTCTTCCCGAGGCACCATGCCGCGAACAGTGCGAGAGCTAGCCAAAACAGGTTGACCAGTGGCGACAGAAAGTCACTTCCCAAAAGCACGATTCCAACGGAATGCAGTAGTTCCGAGGTCAGCGGGTAGAACTCGATCACATTGTCGTTGTTGATGTTGTGAGGAACGAGGACAGAGCCTGACTCGGCGAAGACGGCAGCCAACGGCATGTGGTACCAGTTGCTATCGACTCCGCTGACGCCGTAGCGGAGCGAATCGAACGAACCCCCAGCCCATTCCGCAACGACCAACCCTGCTCCGGCGATGGCGGAGAGAGGCTCCCACCAAGCCTCTTCCCGACCCCCCACTGTGAGTGAGACGTGCTTCGTAGTCTTCGCAGAGCTCGCATCGGCCTTGCTCGCCCGTCGCAGCCAGAACGTTGCAAGAGCGGTCGCAATGAGGAGTCCCAGGAGGGGAAGCAATCGAAAGAGTCCAACGATCCCCAGGAGCTGAGACACTGTCACAAGGATCGAAATCCCGACAATCATCTCCGCGAGCCACGCCGGGGCTCCTGCCCAGGTCGGCACGAATCGTCTGCGAATATTGATGCCAGCAACACCAAGACTGGTGAGGCACACGAGGCAGAAGAAGATGCCCTCTACATAGCGACCGAATTCACGTCCTGACCGTTCGTTCAGCCCTTGCGTCGATGATCGCTATGGGCGCATTAGCTCGTTTCCAGGTTTCACCTGCGGAAACACGATGTGTAACGACTCGAGGTAATGGTAGGAGCATGTTCTCGGACCCGCCCACCGGTTTGAGCCCCGCCAGCCCGTCCAGGTGATCAGGACAGGCCCACACCCGCCACCCGCGGTCACTGGACGGAGCGAACCAGCGCCCGGTCCATGAGGGCTCCTCGGGGCAGTGCGTGGCCTGCAGCTGGCGGTCGTGGATCACACGCCACATTGCTCGACCTCGGAGACGAAGGCGTTGGCGTAGGGGTCACCGGGCTGGGGCATGGGGCCGAGGGTAGATCAGGGGGAGTACCCCAAACCCTGAGAGGCGACCCAAGGTTGGGGTGGAAGTAAGTAACCCCAGGCTCGACGCGCGGGCCGCAATTCAGCCCCGACCAACAGAACCGGATCGGCCACCGCTCCGACCCTCACTCTCACCAAGAGAGCCGGTGACGCTCTCGAGCGTGCCCCGTCCGCCAGCGAACGGGAACCGGGTCGATCGGCCAGCTTTTGCACAACGGTCCCACAACGGGCTCGCGGCCCAACCCCAGGTTCGAACTGGAGATTGGAGCCGCACCACCTCACCCCGTGGTGACGCGCGGCGGAACACGGACCCAGTGTGGCGGCGTCGAGTAGAGGTCGACGGTCCCGCGATTGCTACGCCAGGCGAGAATCGACCCCGATGGCGATCCGGGCGTTTCCGCGTTACGACCGCGTGAACCCGGGGCAGGGGTCGCCGGGCTGGGGCCGGTTTCCCGGTCCTCCCGGCAAATCCGACCGTGGCCCTCTCCACCTCCACGGCCTCCCGAATCAGACGGTGTCGGTCAGTGACGCCCCTGGTGCGACCACCTTTTGGTGGTTGTCCACGCTGAGCACTCTCGAATCGTCCCTCGGCACCGGTGCGGGACCACAGCCCACGGTGAAAGTCACGATTGTGAAAGCGAACGGCCAATCCGTTCCGGCCGCCTCAACCGCAAGCGTGACACCGGCCACCTACAACGGACGCGTCTTCACCCGCCGGCGCTTTCGGGCGGCTTCACGGCAGCGTCGCCTCGTACGCCAACGGCGACAGCGGCACGAGCGCGCCCATCACGGTCACGGTCGCGAACTAACACCGGAACTGCTGCTCAGGGGGACCCGCAGTCAGCGGCCGGTGGCCCTGTCTCGCTCTGCCAGCTCGGCCAGGTACTGGTTGTAGGCCGCGAGGTCGGCGTCCTCCTGCCGCTGCGCCGGTGTCTCGGGCGCGGGTGGGGTGGTGGACCCGGTGGCCGCGCCCTGGCCGCCGGAATCGGCTGCGGCGGTGTTGCCCGGCGACCCCTCCCGGGCAGCCTCGTGGACGAAGCGCCACCACATGTAGATCGCATAGGCCGCGAAGAGGGGCCATTCGAACACGTAGGCCCAACTGAGGCTGTTGCCGTTGAGGGCCCGGCTGACCTGCCAGAGGCACAACGCCAGGAAAGCCGGCACCACAATGAGGATGACGATGTGGAGCTTGACGGCACGGTGCGAGAACCAGACCTTCTTGTCCATCAGTCGTCGGGGAAGAGGAAGTCGGCGAGGATGGCGGCCAGCTCGAGTGGCCGGTCGCCCTGAATGCTGTGGCCCGCCCCCTCGACGCCGATGACGGTGGCGGTCGGCTGGCGCCGCAGCAGCTCGGCCACGTCCTCGTCGTCGACCACGGACCAGGCCAGCCCCCGTACGAGGAGCAGCGGCATGGTGAGCGCGGAGACAGCGTCCCACAGGTCGCCGAAGTCGGGATGGACGGCTGTTCCGGAGGGCTCGGCGCGGAAGCGGGCGTAGCGCCAGACCCAGCTGCCGTCCTCGCGCTGGACGGCGTTGTGCAGGATGCCCCGGCGTAGGGACGACTCCGAGCGGCCCGGGTTGTGCTCGATCGTGCGGGCGAGCAGCTCGTCGAAACTCTCGAAGCTGGCCGGCCCGTTGATGAAGTTGGTGATCGGTGCCGCCTTCTCGGGGTTCACTCCCGGCGTGACGTCGACCAGCACGAGGGCACGCACGAGCTCGGGGGCGTGGGCGGCCAGGGCCAGGGACGAGATGCCGCCGAGGGACATGCCCACCACGCCGCGGGCCTCGGGGGCGAGCTCTCGGACGACGGTTGCCAAGTCGCGGCCATTGGTCCCGGGCGAGATGGCGCCGTCGGGCCCGCCGTCGGAGTGGCCGTGCCCCGGGAGGTCGACGGCCAGGAGCGGCCGGCCTAGGGCCAGGGCCACGGTGTCCCAGGTGTGGGCGTTCTGGGCCCCGCCGTGCACCAGCACGACCTCCGGGGGGCCGTTGCCCCAGACCAGGCTGGAGACGGCGCGGCCGGGCGAGACCTCCACGTCGACCCGCCGCACCTGGGGCGGCCCGTCGTAGGGCAGGCCGTATTCGGCGGCGTTCTCGTGGAACAGCCCGAACTCGTCGTAGGGCACCATTTCCGGCACGCCCACGAGTGTCCCATACGCACGCTCGGCATTTCGGCGGGCTAAGAATGCGCGATGCCCGAACGCCGTCTCTCCGCCGTCGTCCTGGCCGCTGGGGAGGGGACTCGGATGCGGTCCGAGCGCCCCAAGCCGCTGCACCTGCTGTGTGGCCGCCCGATGATCCTGCACGTGCTCGACGCCATGGCCGAGGTCGACGTGCGGCGGGTCGTGGTGGTGGTGGGCCACCGAGGGGAGTGGGTCACCAAGACGCTGGTGCAGCACGCGCCGCCCACCATGAAGATCGAGTTCGTGGAGCAGCTGGCACGCACGGGGACCGGGGACGCCCTGGCCGTCGGACTGACCGGCCTGCCGGACGACGATGACGACGAGGTGGAGGACGTGGTCGTCCTCCCGGGGGACACGCCGCTGCTGCGACCGCAAACCCTGGCCGCGCTGGTGCGGGCCCACCGGGCCGAGGACGCCGGGGCCACCCTGCTGACCGCCGTGGTCGAGAACCCGCTCGGCTACGGCCGCGTGGTGCACGGCAAGGACGGCGCCGTGACCCGGGTGGTCGAGGAGGCCGACGCCACCGACGACGAGAAGGCCATCGACGAGGTCAATACCTCCATCTACTGCTTCCGGCGGAGCATCTTGGCGCCGACCCTGCGCCGGCTCAGCCCGGCCAACGCCCAGGGGGAGTACTACCTGACCGATGCCGTCGGCGTCCTGAGCAGCGCGGGCTACGCCGTGCGTTCCCTGGTCCTGCCCGACTCCATGGAGGCGGCGGGAGTGAACGACCGGGCCCAGTTGGCCGTGGCCGAAGCCGAGCTGCGCGATCGCATCAACGAGCGGTGGATGCGCCGCGGCGTCACCATGTGGGACCCCGAGCGCACCTATGTCGATGCCGAGGTCCACCTGGAATCCGACGTCTCCCTGTTGCCCGGGGTGATCCTCCGCGGCAACTGCGTGGTGGGCGCCGGAGCCGAGATCGGGCCCAACAGCGTGTTGACCGACACGACGGTCGGCGAGGGAGCGGTCGTGGCGGCGAGTGTCTGCACCCTGGCCACCATCGGCGCCGGGGCACGCATCGGTCCCTACAGCGTGCTCGAACCCGGGGCCGAGATAGGTCCAGGGACCGAGCTGGGGCCACACTCGGTGGTGGCGGGGCCCGAGGGCTGAACGGGCGGAGGGGCCCCGGCGACGCGGCGCAGTGCGGGGCACTAGCGTTGTTGGCGTGGAGTTGATCCCCCGGCGTCGTCTCGAACTGATCTCCGGGCGTGCCCACCCCACCCTGGCCAGCGACATTGCGGGTCACCTGGGCGTCGAACTCGGTGAGGCCAACCTGCGCGAGTTCGCCAACGGGGAGATCTACTGCAAGTACGACATCTCCATCCGCGGCTGCGACGTTTTCATCGTGCAGACGCACGCCAGCCCGGTCAACGACTCGCTGATGGAGCACCTGATCATGATCGACGCCGCCAAGCGGGCTTCGGCCAAGCGCATCACGGCGGTCTGCCCCTATTACGGCTACTCGCGCCAGGACCGGAAGTCGACCGGGCGCGAGCCCATCACGGCCAAGCTCGTGGCCGACATGCTCTCTGCGGCCGGGGCCGACCGGGTGATCAGCGTCGACCTGCACTCGGGGCAGATCCAGGGCTTCTTCGACACGCCCTTCGACCACCTGGTGGCGGCGCCGGTGCTCGAGTCGTACATCCGCGAGAACTTCGGCGGCGATGTCGTGGTGGTGGCGCCCGACGCCGGACGGGTCAAGGTGGCCGAGCGCTACAGCCAGCATCTCGGCTTCGACCTGGCCCTGATCCACAAGACGCGGCCGCGGGGGACTTACAACGAGGTCAAGGCCCGCCACGTCGTCGGTGACGTCGAGGGCCGGCACTGCGTCCTGATCGACGACATGATCGACACCGCCGGGACGATCTGCGCCGCCGCCGAGCTCCTGAACGACGCCGGCGCATCGGACATCTCGGTCATGGCCACCCACGCCGTCCTGTCCGACCCCGCGGTGGACCGCCTGAAGGCGGCGCCGATTTCGCGTGTCGTGGTGACCGACACCCTCCCGGTGGCCGAGGACCGGACCTTCGACAAGCTCGAGGTCCTGTCAGTGGCCAAGATCATCGCCGACGCCATCGACGCCGTGTTCGAGGACACGTCGGTGTCCGAGCTCTTCGGCGGGGACAACCTGGTCTAGGGCCGACGGGCGCCCGGCACGGGAGCGCCTCGAGGTGGGGCAGACCACGGGGCCCGAGCAGCCCGCAGCAGTTGGCTCCAGTGGTCCGCCCTCATCAATGGGCCAGATTGGGGCGGGATGTAAACTCTGCGCTCAATCGTTGCCGCCCGGCCGCCTTCCGCACCGAACACCCCGAGAAGGGGAGGAGACATTGTCACACTCATCCATCTACGAGGTGCCAATCGATCCGGACGCCGGGAATACGAGCCACGCGTTGGCCCTGTCGATGATCGGGTACAACAAGGCGGTACTCGAGGTGGGCTGCTCGACGGGCTACTTCACCAAGTTCCTGGTGGAGCGCGGCTGCAATGTGGTGGGCATAGAGATCGATGCCGAGGCGGCAAAGGCGGCTGAAAAGTGGGCCGACCACGTGATCGTGGGAGACCTCGATGCCGAGGGCATCTGGTCTCTGCTCGAGGACGACGCATTCGACGTCGTCGTCCTCGGAGACGTACTCGAACACCTACGCGATCCCTGGGCCTCGTTGAGGGCCGCCGCCCGGAAACTGAAACCGTCGGGATTTGTCGTCACCTCATTGCCGAACATCGCGCATGGTGACGTGCGACTCGCACTCCTGCAGGGAAAGTTCCCCTACAGCGAGACGGGATTGCTCGATCGGACACACGTCCATTTCTTCACGCTCGACTCGGCACGAGATCTCCTGCAGCAAGCGGGTCTTGTCGTGGTCGACACGCAGCGCGTCATCATTCCGATCTTCTCCTCCGAGATCGGGGTGAAACGGGAGGACGTCTCCCACAAGGTGTTGGACGAGGTGCTCGCAGATCCCGAGGCAGAGAGCTACCAGTTCGTGATGAAGGCGGTCCGAGACAACGGAACTCGGACACTTGACGAGCTGGCGACGAGGGTCCGAGATCTCTCAGATCACGTGCACTACGAGACGGTGCGTACCGCGCTCCTGCGCCAGGAATTCAAGGAATCGACCATCGCCCATCTCGAAGAGTACGTGGAGGCGCTGGAGACCCACGTGAAGGGCCTGGAACACAACATCGAGGTACTCGAGGACGAACTCAAAGCGAGCGACCTTCGTTTTCGCGCAATGTTGGGCATGAAGACGATCCAGATGACGTCTCCGATCCGTTGGCTGAATCGGAAGATCCACGGAACGAAGCCGGCGTCGTGAGGTTCCGCACGTGACTGCCGAGGGGACGGGTGGGGTCCCCACGTTCTGGCCTTCTACCTCCCGCAGTTTCATCTGGTGCCCGAGAACGACGCGTGGCACGGCCAAGGGTTCACCGAGTGGACGGTGGTCGCCAAGAGCAAGCCTCTTTTCCCCGGGCATAACCAGCCCGACCTCCCGGGGGAGCTCGGGTTCTATGACTTGCGCGTTCCAGAGACGCGCTATCTCCAAGCGCGACTGGCTCGGCAACACGGCATCACGGGTTTCCTGTACTACCACTACTGGTTCGGCGGTCGGCGCATGTTGGGAAGGCCCTTCCAGGAAGTGTTGCAATCCGGACAGCCTGACTTTCCCTTTGCTCTGTGTTGGGCCAACGAGAGTTGGTTCAGAAGGTGGCAGGGCTCAACCGACGAGATGCTCCTTGAGCAAGTCTTCAGCGAAGAAGATGACGTGCTGCACATTCGGTGGCTGATCGAGGCGTTCAAGGATCCGAGGTACATCCATGTCAACGGGCGCCCGCTGCTCACGGTCTATCGCGCCGACCACCTTCCGGATCCGAAGCGCACCGTGGCGTTGTGGCAGCACGAGTGTGAAGACGCAGGCGTCCCCACGCCATGGCTCGTGCAGTTCGAGACGAGCGACGAAATGGAGGACCCCAATCAGATCGGATTCGACGCCAGTGCGGAATTCGTCCCGCACCTCATCTCGTCGTTGGTCGAGACGCCGTCGCAGACCATTGGCGAGGACGGGTCGCACATCGCGTACGACTACGAGGACGTCGCGTCGGGCTACCTTGCCCGCCCTGCTGTGCCTTGGTCGCGATATCCCTGCGTGGCGACCGGGTGGGACAATTCACCCCGGCGACAATCCGGCGAGGCTTTGATCCTGCGCAATGCGACGCCGAGCGCGTACGGGCGATGGCTGGCCGAAGCGGTGGGGCGTCAAATGGCGTCCGAAGGCGCGAACGGGATCGTCTTCATCAACGCCTGGAACGAGTGGGCCGAAGGGGCCCACCTGGAGCCCGACGCCACGAATGGCCGGGCGTACCTCGAGGCGACCAAGAATGTGCTGGAAGGGGGGGTGACCGGACCGGTGCCCGACGAGCCGGCGGATCCCTCTCCCGACCTCAGCCCCGCATCGGTGGAAGACCTCTATCAGGATCTGTATGAGCAGTTCGTGGCGCTCCAGGTATCGGCCAGCGGGTTCCTGTCCTACTTCGATCGCCGGATCCGGGAGTGGAGGAAGCACTACGAGCAGGTGGCGGCCCAGGCGCGGGAGGAAACCCTGACGATCGCCTCCCTCAACCAAGCGATGGCGGAGCAGCTGCAGCTGCAGGCAACGCAGTTGAAGGAGCTCGGTATGCACGACACGACGTCGGCGTGGTGGCTGACCGACCGGTGACGACTGCCTCGGTCCCCGTTGCCGCCCCTCGGGGAGCCATGCCGGCTGAAGCGCAGTCCGCTGTTGCGAGACCCGCAGTTGGAGGGCAGGGGTTCGGCGGCTAAACTGACTGTTTCGTTCGCCGGAGGCCCCTTGCCGTCCGCGACCACCACTCTCGCCACCTGAGGAGATCCGCAATGGCCGAAGTCGTACTCGCTGCCGAAGTCGGGCGCCCCACGGGGTCGCGCGCCGTGCGCCGCCTGCGGCGTGAAGGCAAGATCCCGGCCGTCATCTACGGCCACGGGACCGACCCGCTGCCCGTGGCCATCGTGGCCCGCGAGCTCCGCATCGCCCTCAACAGCGAGGCCGGGGCCAACCAGCTCCTGTCCCTCGACACCGGCTCGGGCACGTATCTTGCCCTGGCCCGTGAGATGCAGCGCCACCCCGTGGCCCAGACGGTGACCCACGTGGACTTCGTCATCGTCCGCCGTGACGAGGTCATCAGCGCCGACGTGCCGATCCTGCTGGTGGGCGAGGCACTCGAAGTGCACCACGGCGACGGGCTGGTCGACCAGCAGATGTTCACGCTGGCCATCAACGCGCTGCCGACCGCCATCCCCTCGGCGATCGAGGTCGACATCAGCGACCTCGTCATCGGTGGGCAGGTGCGCGTGTCCGACCTCGCGCTGCCGACCGGAGTGACCACCGACATCGATCCCGAAAGCGCGGTCGCCATCGGGCAGCCGCCGCGAGTCATCGTCGACGAAGAGAGTGCCGAAGGCGAGGGCGAAGAGGGTGCCGAGGCAGCCGCCGGTGGCGAGTCGGCCGGGGACGCGTCGGCCGAGGCGGGCAGCGAAGAGAGCTAGGACCTGCGCCGCCCCTTTGCCCGGTCCGAGTACCGGGGGACACCGGCGGACCTGCTCGTCGTCGGGCTGGGAAATCCCGGAGCGGAATTCGCCGGGAGCCTGCACAACGCCGGGTCCGACACGGTCCAGTTGCTGGCCGAGCGCCATGGCGCGTCGTTGCGAGCCGAGAAGGGCGTGCAGGCGCGTGCCGCCGTGGTGACCCTGGCCGGTCAGCGGGTGGTACTGGCCATCCCCACCACGTACATGAACGAGTCGGGGTCGTCGGTCCGTACGCTGGCCACACGATTCGGGATCGACGAGCCGACGTCCATCGTGATCGTCCACGACGAGCTCGATCTTCCCCCGGGGACCGTGCGTCTGAAGGCGGGGGGAGGCCTGGCCGGCCACAACGGGCTCCGCTCGGTGCAGTCGCATCTTCACTCGTCGGACTTCCTGCGGGTGCGCATCGGGGTGGGCAAGCCGCCCAGCGCGGCCGAGGGAGCGTCGCACGTGCTGCGCCGCCCAGCCAAGGCGGTGCGTGAGCTCCTGGGCGCGTCCGTGGAGACCGCGGCCGACGCCGTCGAACGCATCGCCGCAGACGGGATGGACGCCGCCATGCAGTGGTGCCACTCGCTGCCCACCTGATCGATGACCACCATCCCCCCGACACCCGTGGCGGAGACCGGCGTGCCGGCTACCGCCGGCAGCCTGGCCACGGTGCCCCGGCTCCTGCGCGGCGACCCCGTGCTGGCGGTGCTGATCGGCGTGGCCGATGGCACGGTCGCCGTCCCCGAGGCGGCGCAGGCGGTGGTCGCGGCCGCGCTGGCCGCCTTCACGGAGCGCAGCCCGCTGCTCGTCGTCACCGCGACCGGCCTCGACGCCCAGCGGCTGGGCGACGACCTGTCGTGCCTCATCGCACCGGACGACGACGGTCCGGGGGAGCTCGATCCCGTCGTCGGCGCGCTGGCCGGCCCGGTCACCGTGCTGCCCGCCTGGGAGACCCTGCCGTTCGAGCGGGTCAGTCCCGAGACCGAGACCATGGGCCACCGCCTGGCGGTGCTGCACGCGCTGAGCGGGACATCCGATCCGGTCCTCCCGACCCCACCACGTGTCATCGTCGCCCCGGTGCGGGCCATCCTGCAACGGCTGGGCCCGCTGGACGGGACCGCGCCCATTGTCATCCGCCCCGGCCAGCAGCTCGATGTGGCCGAGCTCCTGGCCGACCTGGTCGACCGGGGCTACCGCCGCGAGCACCAGGTCGAGCACCGCGGGGAATTCGCCGTGCGCGGCGGCATCGTCGACGTCTTCCCCTCCACGGCAGACGTGCCCGTCCGCATCGACCTGTGGGGTGACGAAGTCGACCGCTTGACCGCGTTCTCCATCAGCGACCAGCGGTCGTCGCACGACCTGCGGGCTGTCGCGCTCTACGGCTGCCGGGAACTCGTCGTCACCCCGGCGCTGCGCGAGGCGGCAACCGAGCTGGTGACACGCCGGCCCTGGGGGGCGGCGGTGTGGCAGAACCTGGCCGAGGGCGCGCAATTCGACGGCATGGAATCGTGGCTCCCGTTCCTCGACGACACGACGAGGGTCCTCCCCGATCTGCTGCCCGCCGGGGCGCAGGTCGTCCTGGTCGAACCGCGCCGCATTCGTGACCGCGGGGTCCAGCTCCTCGACGAGGAGGCCGCGCTGGCAGAGACGCTGGCGGCCACCTGGGGAGCACGCGAGGCGGAGGACGAGAGCTTCCCGCGCCTGCACGTGCCCTTCGAACGCCTCCTCAGCGAGAGCCCAGCCGGCGTCACCGCGCTGCCCCCCGTCCCCGAGGGCCCCGACATGGCCGCGCTGACGGTGCGGCGCTTCGACCCCGTGGCGGGAGACCCCGTGCGATTGGCGGCCGGAGTGACGAGGCTGGTCGGACAGGGGTATTCCGTCGCCCTCTGCGCCGCCACGGCGGCGGGGGCGGGGCGGCTCTCCGCGGCACTGGCGGCGGAGGGAGTGCACGCGCCGGTGGTCTCCGCCGCGCCGGGTACCCCCGGGGTGTGTGTGGTGGCGGCTCCACTCACGAGCGGGTTCATCCTGCCCGAGGCCAAGGTGGCCGTGCTCTCCGAGACCGACGTCACGGGGAGACGCGTGCCCCACCGCCGGGCCCGCCCGCGGGCGCGCGCCGCCGACGGCTTCTTCGACGATCTCGAGGCAGGGAGCTTCGTCGTCCACCGCCAGCACGGCGTGGCCCGCTTCGAGGGCGTCACGACGCGGACCATGGGAGGGGCCACCCGCGACTACCTGATCCTGCAGTACCGAGGGTCGGACCGCCTCTACCTGCCCGTCGAGCAGATCGAGGCCATCACCCCCTACAGCGGCGGCGAGTCCCCGACACTCTCGAAGATGGGCGGCACCGACTGGCAGCGGACCCGGGCCAAGGCACGCGCCGCAGCCAGCGAGGTGGCCGCTGAGCTGGTGGAGCTCTACCGCCGCCGCCTGGCCGTCGAGGGGAGGGCATTCGGCCCCGACACGCCGTGGCAGATGGAGATGGAGGGTTCCTTCGAGTTCGTCGAGACCGAGGACCAGCTCAAGGCGATCGCCGACGTCAAGGCCGACATGGAGGAACCGCGGCCCATGGACCGCCTGGTGTGCGGCGACGTCGGCTTCGGCAAGACCGAGGTCGCCGTACGTGCCGCATTCAAGGCGGTGCAAGACGGGACACAGGCCGCGGTGCTGGCCCCGACCACCCTGCTGGCCAGCCAGCACGCGCAGACCTTTGCCGACCGTTTCGCTCCCTATCCGGTCCGGGTCGAGCTGCTCAGCCGTTTCCTCTCACCGGCCGCGCAGCGCAAGGTTGTGCAGGGACTGGCCGACGGGAGTGTCGACGTGGTCGTCGGCACGCACCGCCTGCTGGCCCAGGACGTCCAGTTCAAGGATCTCGGGATCCTGGTGGTCGACGAGGAACAGCGCTTCGGGGTGACCCACAAGGAGGCCGTCAAGCGAATGTCCGAGGGCGTCGACGTGTTGACGCTCACCGCCAGTCCCATCCCGCGCACGTTGGAGATGGCGCTGACAGGCATCCGCGACCTCTCCATGGTCAACACGCCGCCGGCCGACCGGCGGCCGATTCTCACCTACGTCGGGGAGCATGATCCCTCGGCGATCAGCGAGGCGCTCCGCCGCGAGATGCTGCGCGAGGGGCAGGCCTTCTACGTGCACAACCGCGTGTCGGACATCGACCGGGTCGCCCGCGACGTCCGCACCATGGTCCCGGAGGCCAGGGTGGCGGTCGCCCACGGCCAGATGGACGAGGGCAGCCTCGAGACCGCGGTGCTCGACTTCTGGGAGCGTCGCTACGACGTGCTGGTGTGTACCACCATCATTGAGTCGGGGATCGACATGCCCTCGGTCAACACGCTCATCGTCGACCGGGCCGACCTGCTCGGCCTGGGCCAGCTGCACCAGATCCGGGGCCGGGTAGGCCGGAGCGGCCAGCGGGCCTACGCCTACCTGTTCCATCCGGAGGACCGCGTCCTCTCGGAGCAGGCCTACGAGCGCCTGCGGACGATCGGCGAGCACACCGAGCTGGGCTCCGGGTTCAAGATCGCCATGCGCGACCTCGAGATCAGGGGAGCCGGCAACCTCCTGGGCTCGGATCAGTCCGGGCACATCGCCGCCGTCGGCTACGACCTGTACGTGCAGCTGGTGGCCGAGGCGGTCGCGGAGGCCAGGGGCGAACCCCGGCCGACGCCGTCCACGGTGTCCATCGACGTGCCGGGCGACGCCCACCTGCCCAAGGACTACGTGGCGGCCGAGGATGCCCGCCTGGAGGCGTACCGCCGGCTGGCCGCCGCCACTTCCATGGCCGACGTGGATGACATCGGTGCCGAGTGGGTGGACCGATACGGACCGCTCCCCGTGGCGGCGGACGGCCTTCTGGCCGTGGCCCGGCTCCGAGCCAGTGCCCTGGCCCGTGGCATCAGCGAAGTGGCCATGAGCTCGGTGCGCGCGGCAGCCGGGCGTCCACCGACGGTGCGGGTGTCCCCGGTCGCGTTGGCGGCGAGCGCGCAGGTGCGGCTCCGACGCCTCGTCCCGGGGGCGACGTATCGAGAGGACCTCGCCCAAATGCTGGTTCCCATCAGCAACGGGGACTCGGCGCCCGACACCGTGCGGGGCCTGATCGAAGACTTGCTCCCGCTGGCCGATGTGAGTCCCGGCGGGGACACCTTGTAGAGTGCGCGGCGCGTGAAGCGACTCATCGCCCTCCTCGTCGTCGTGGCCGGTGGCCTCGTCGCGGCCGCGTTCCTGGTGCCATCCGACGCGGCCACGGTCAACGGCGCCAGCATCAGTCAGCACGACCTCAGCTCGGACGTGAACGCCATAGCCGGGAGCGCGTACTACCAGTGCTACCTCAACTCCCAGGCCTATCTGTCGTCGCAGGGGAGCCAGCAGCTGCCCCCGGTGGTTGGTGCGGGCACGGGCCAATACGCCGGGGACCACCCCACGGCGACGACGGCCTTCACCGCCAACTACCTCGAGACCAAGATCGGCCACCAGCTCGTGCTGCAGTTGGCCGACGAGCGTCACGTCGTCGTGACCCAGGCCGAGCTGGCGACCGCCCGCTCCAACCTGACCCAGCAGATCTCGAGCGTCATGACGCAGATCCTCCAGACCCAACAGGGCCAGAATGTGCGCTACGGCTGCAGTCTCACCGGCCAGCCGCTCACGGGGGAGCAGGTTCTGGGCTCCCTGCCGGCTTCGTTCGTCGACGAGCAGGTGCAGTTCGTCGCCACCGCGACGGTGCTGCAGGAGGACCTGGCCGGCGTGGGCTCGAGCGACACAGACCTGGAGCGCTTCTACACGGCGCACCGCGCCCAGTTCGACACGGCGTGCATCAGTGCCGCCGTCTTCTCGAGCGAGGCTGCGGCGCAGGACGCTGCCGCGCAGGTCGCTCACGGCACCCCGTTCGCCACGGTGGCGTCGAGCACCGCCAGCAGCGGTGGTGGCGACCAGGGCTGTCACGTGCTGACCGAGCTGGCGTCCGCCTTGCCGTCGGATGCCGATCTCACGAGCCTGGCGACCGGAGCGGTCTCTGCTCCCGTCAACGACAACGGGACGTACCTGCTGCTCCAGATCTCCTCGCGCACCCCGACGCCCTATGCCAAGGCCCGGGCGGACGTGGCCAATGCGGTCCAGCAGGCGGGCGCCGCGGCGACGCAGAAGGCGCTCACGGCCGACGAGCGCCGCTCATCGGTCAGCGTCAACCCGCAGTACGGCGTGTGGGTGCCCGTGAACGCGACGGTGCTCACGCCACTCTCCCCGGAGCCCGCCAACGTGCTCAACGCGACGGCCAACGTCGGCCGCGTCGCACCGGCGTCTGCGCCATCGGGTTCGTCCCTCCTCCCGTCCAGCGGCTGAACGTGCCGGACCGCCCCCACGTCACGGTGGTGGGCCTCGGGCCGGCCGGTCCCGGCCTGATGGGCAACGATGCCGCCACCCTGCTGGCTGAAGCCCAACGGGAAGGGCGCGCGTTCCTCCGCACGGCCCGCCACCCCGCCGCCCAGTCCTTGCGGGATGTGCCCGCCTTCGACGACCTCTACGAGGCGGCGGAGACGTTCGACGAGGTGTACGACCGGATCGGCGAGGCCCTGGTGGCGGCCGCGCTCGAGGCGGCGCCCGCCGCCGTCGTCTACGCCGTGCCCGGATCGCCGCTCGTGGCCGAGCGCACCGTCGCCTTGTTGCGCGCCGACAGCCGCGTCGAGGTGAACGTACTGCCGGCTCTGTCCTTCTTGGATCTGGCCTGGGCGGCACTCGGCATCGACCCGCTGGCCCAAGGGGTGCGCCTGGTCGACGCCGGCGCGTTCGACGCCGCAGTGGCGGGCGAGGGTGGCCCGTTCCTGGTGGCCCAGTGTTGGTCGCGCCACCTGCTCTCCGAGGTCAAGCTGGCCGTTCCAGACGACGGCCGGGAGCTGCCGCAGCCCGTCCTCCTGCATCATCTCGGTCTGGCGGACGAGGTCGTGGCGTCGGTCGACTGGTGGGAGCTGGACCGCACCCTGGAGCCCGACCATCTCACCTCGTTGTACGTGCCGGTCGCCATTGCTGCAGACGCGCGTTCCGCCGGCGCCGAGGTGGCCGAGCTCGTCGCGCTCATGGACACGTTGCGCGAACGCTGTCCCTGGGACTCGGTCCAGACGCATGCGTCGCTGATGCCGCACCTGGTCGAGGAGAGCTACGAGGTGCTCGACGCCCTCGCCGGCCTCACGGAGGGCGAGGGCGGCGCCGACGCGTACGCGCACCTGCGGGAGGAGCTGGGCGACCTGCTCTTCCAGATCGTCTTCCACGCCCGCCTCGCCGAGGAGGCCGGGCAGTTCGACCTGGCCGCCGTGGCCCGCGGCGTGCGCGAGAAGCTCGTGCACCGGCACCCGCACGTGTTCGGCGACGTCGACGCCGAGACCCCCGAGCAGGTCGTCACCAATTGGGAGGCGATCAAGAAGAGGGAGAAGGGACGTCGCAGCGTCACGGAGGGTATTCCGGCGGGGCTTCCGGCGCTCATGCTCACGACGAAGCTGGCCCGCAAGGCGCGCGCCGTGGGTCTTGAGCCTGACGCTACCAGTGACGAGCACGCAGCGCGGTTGCTGGCGGCGGTGACGCAGCGGGCGAAGGAGTCTGATCCACGGGCCGACGACCCGCTCGCGGGCGCCGGTGCGGAGGTCCAGGCGGAGGTGGGCCAGCTGCTGTTCGCCGTGGCCAACATGGCCCAGCGGTTGGGTATCGATGCGGAACAGGCGCTCCGCGACCGCGCGCTGTCCCTGCGGGCCGACATCCTCGACGCCGAGGGCGTCCCCGAAGACCAGGTGGGCAACCGCTAACGTTGTGCCCCGGGTGTCCCACCAGGGGAGACGCCCAAGGAGAGATGTCGTGAGCAGCATTGAGCACGTGATCGGGCGCGAGGTTCTCGACTCCCGCGGCAACCCGACCGTCGAAGCTGAGGTGCTGCTCGATTCCGGTGCTCGGGGCCGTGCCATCGCACCCTCCGGCGCCTCCACCGGCATCCGCGAGGCGGTGGAGCTGCGCGACGGCGGTGAGCGCTTCTCCGGAAAAGGCGTCTTGCGGGCGGTGGCGAACGTCAACGGTGAGATCGCCGATGCCGTCTGCGGGCTCGATGCCCTCGACCAACGCGCGGTGGATCTCGCCATGATCGATCTCGACGGCACAGCCGACAAGGGTCGACTCGGCGCCAACGCCATACTGGCGGTGTCACTGGCGAGCGCCAAGGCGGTGGCGGACGACCTGGAGATCCCGTTGTACCGGTCCATCGGCGGGGCCAACGCTCATGTGCTCCCGGTACCGATGCTGAATGTGTTGAACGGGGGCGCCCACGCCAACAACTCCATCGACTTCCAGGAGTTCATGGTGATGCCGGTCGGCGCCGCTTCTTTCAGTGAGGCGCTGCGCTGGGGCACCGAGACCTACCAAGCCTTGCGCGCGCTGCTTTCCGAACGAGGCATGTCGACAGCGGTGGGCGACGAAGGTGGCTTCGCGCCCGATCTGGCGCGGAACGAGGACGCAGTCAAGCTCCTGCTCGAAGCGATTGAACGCGCAGGGAGGCTGCCCGGCGAGGAGATCGCGCTGGCACTCGACCCCGCCACGAGCGAGCTGTGGCACGACGGGTCCTACGACCTCACCGGGGAAGGCCGAACCCTCAGCCCGGCCGAGCTGGTCGACTACTGGGTCGATCTGGTGGACCGCTACCCGATCGTGTCGATTGAGGACGGCATGGCCGAGGAGGACTGGGACGGCTGGGCCGCCTGCACCAAGGCGCTCGGCGGGAGGGTGCAGTTGGTCGGGGACGACATCTTCGTCACCAACGCGGAGATCCTGCAGAAGGGGGTCCGGGAAGGTGTGGCCAACGCCATTCTGGTCAAGCTGAACCAGATCGGAACCCTGACCGAGACGCTCGATACCGTGGCATTGGCCAACGGTGCCTCGTATGCCACGGTGATCTCGCACCGCTCCGGTGAGACCGAGGACACGACGATCGCCGACCTGGTGGTGGCGGTCAACGCCGGGCAACTCAAGGCCGGCGCGCCCGCCCGCTCCGATCGCGTGGCCAAGTACAACCAACTTCTCAGGATCGAAGAGGACCTGGGCGAGTCGGCCGGCTTCTCCGGCCTGTCGGCGCTGTCGGGCAGTGGAGGGACCCGCCGTGGCGCGGTCTAGCGCGAAGCCTCCACGCCGTTCCGGCGCCGCAAAGCCGGCTGCGGCGAAGGGATCGCTCGGGCGGACCCGGCTCGCCTTCGTGGGGGCAATCGTGGCGTCCGCCATCATTCTCTTCGCCTGGTTCCCCGCCGGTTCCCTCCTCAGCCAGCGGTCCAACCTCCACGGCACGGAGTCCGAGCTCAACGCACTGCACGCCCAGGACTCCGCGTTGGCGCAGGAGAACAAGAACCTCAGCGACGCCGGCGAGATCGGGCGCATCGCCCGGGAGCAGTACCAGCTGGTGAGCCCGGGCCAACAGGCCTACGAGGTCCTGCCGCCCTCGGGCGCCACGGCTGCCGGCACGCCGTACGCCGGCGATCCGGGGTCGGACGGTCCGGTGGTCCCGTCGGCGACACCCGAGCTGCCGCCCGATGGCGTGACGACAACGACGACGACGCCGGGTACGACGCCGGCTCCGGCGACACAGCACGCCGGCGACACGCGGGGGGCCTCCGCCTCGAACCCGTCAGGGGGCCTCGTCTCCCGCATGGTGCAGGCCCTCGAATTCTGGCGTTGAGCCCCGATGAGCAGGCCCGGGCCGGGTCGGGCGATGCCGATGCCGATGCCGACACTCAGGCCGTGGCGCATCTCCTCGGCCGCGATCCGGGAGGGGCCTTCTCGGTCGTCGTTCGTGGTGAAGGAGGACGTCCGGTGGTCATCGCGAACGATCCCTTCCTGCGCGACGGGACCCCCATGCCGACGCGGTACTGGCTGGTGGATCCCGAGTTGCGGGTCCTCGTCGGCCGGCTCGAGGCATCGGGTGGGGTGCGGGACGCCGCGCGACAGGTGGACGCCGCGTCGCTGGCGGAGAACCATCGTCTCTATGCGGCCGAACGCGACGCCCTGATACCGGATGATTGGTCGGGTCCCCGCCCGAGCGGAGGAGTCGGGGGCACGCGCCGGGGGGTCAAGTGCCTGCACGCCCACGTGGCCTGGTGGCTCGCAGGCGGGGACGACGTGGTCGGGGCGTGGGCAGCGGAGAGGTTGGGCCTGACCCGGTCGGAGGGCTGACAGCGCACACTCTGTGATACTCGGCGGCGTGAGAGACGACGGCGCACTCGCTGCGCTCGACTGCGGCACGAACTCGACACGCTTGCTGGTGGTGGGACCGGGGGGCGACGTGCGGGCTCGGGAGATGACGATCACCCGATTGGGCCAAGGAGTGGATGCCAGCCATCGACTGCGGCCGGAGGCGATGGAGCGTACGTTCGCCGCGTTGCGCTCCTACCGCTCCATCATGGACGCGGAAGGAGTGGGTCGGTCGCGCCTCGTCGCCACCTCAGCGGTCCGGGACGCCGCCAACGGAGACAACTTCCTCCTCCCGGCGGCCGAGATCATCGGGACGGCGGCGGAGTTGCTTTCGGGAAAGGAAGAAGGGCAGCTGTCCTATGCCGGCGCGACCGGGGATCTGCCGGCGGCGGACGCATCCGTCGTCGTGCTCGACATCGGTGGGGGCTCCACGGAACTCGTGACGGAGGTGGCGGGGGAGATCCTGTCCGTCTCGCTCGATATGGGCTGTGTTCGGCTCACCGAGCGCTATCTTCCCGGCGATCCGCCCACCGCGACCGAGGTTGCCGCGGCGGTGGACGCCATCGCGGCGGAGTTGGATCGGGCCACCGTGGCCATCCCACAGCTCGCAGAGGCAGGCCGGTCGCTGCGGCTGGTCGGGTTGGCCGGTACGGTCTCCACGCTGGCCGGTCTCGACCAGGGGCTGGCTGAGTACGACCGGGAGCGGATTCATCACGCGGTCCTGACGGCCGACGCGGTGGCGCGATGGTGCGACACGTTGGGGTCCGAACCCATCGCAGTGCGAGCCCGGCGACCAGGGCTGCCGGCAGGCCGACAGGACGTGATCTTCGGTGGTGCGCTCGTGCTGCGGGAAGTCATGCTGCGCTTCGCCGTGTCCGAATGCATCGTCTCGGAGGCCGACATCCTCGATGGCCTGATCATGTCCCTTCGGCCGGCCCCGTCGGGGCAAGGTCGTCGCGCTCCGACGAGCGGTTGACCGGCTGCTTCAGCCCCTGAGAGATTGCTGCATGTCGTCCCAGACGTAGACGCCGTGGGTGTACGCCGGTGCTTTTCCGATGACCCATGTGATGAAGTCACGCGCGGCTGCTTCATGGCCACCGGGACCCATGATGAAGGTCTGGGCTTTCCATGCTCGCCACTCCGCTCGCAGTTGGTTGCGCAGCGACGAGGTTCTCGGTAGCGCAACGCCTCCCTCCAGAGCCTGCAGCGTTCCCGTCGACAGAGTCGGCGAGCCCCAGGTCGGTTGTGCTGCACCCCGACCTGGAACGAGTGCGTAGGCACCGGGCATCTTGAAACGCATACCGGCCGACGCTTGCCAGAGCATGGAATCGGCATCCCCCGACGTCGTCGGGGGGTAGAGCACGGCAACAGAGCCCTGGGGTACCGAATCCACGGCGGTCGTCGTAAAGAAGGCCGGCGTGTCGACCGGCACCTCCTCGTAGGGGAGCGCGGGAATGAGCGGGAGCAGGACGACGCCGGAGACGAGCACCGCCACGGGAAGCCCGACCCAGCGGTTCGGCCACCGGGGCCACCGGCGCAGCCACTCGACCGCCAGGCCGAGGACCAATGCGGCGAACAGGAAGACGAACACGCTGAACCGAGCCAGGACCGCCCCGTTGATGGCGGGCAGATGGCGCAGGATCCCCCCGGGCAGGTGAACCTTCGTGACGTTGTTGTGCACCAGCAATGGCGAGCCCAGGGAGAGCAGGTACGCGCTCAGGGTGAGGAGGATTCCGACGATGACGACCTTGGAGCGCCGCCCTACCGCGCCCGCCGCGACCAGAAGGACGACGAGCGGAACACCGAGGTATGCGCCATTTTCTGCCAGGTTGTTGGCGAAATGATCAGAAATGGTCGTGGCACCCGTCGGTGCGATGAGCTGGTTCGAGGTCGGCAGAACGCCGGACAGCAGGTCTGACTGATACTGCCCGGAAGGCAGCGCCTGGGTGGTGTGAAGCGGGCCGGCGATCCCCCAGAGGACGGGATACGCCAGGAGGATGACGGCGACGCTCAGAGCCCAGGCCGCACCGGGGAGCGCCGTCATGACATGCGCGCGCACTGCTCGGAGATTGAAGAGCGCGGTCAGGACGCCGGCGACGACGACCATCAGTGCCGTGAGAGCAAGGAGCTCGCTCGAAATGAAGTATTGCGAAACGATCAGGAGGCCGAGGACGAGTCCGAGCACCCTTTGTGAATAGCGCTGGCGGATGAAGATTTCGTCGAGCACGATGAAGATGAACGGAAGAAGGCAGACGAACATGGTGTGGACGTGGGCGTTTCCCGCCGCCACCACATAAGGCGAGAAGCCGAACAGCAGCCCACCCAGGAACGCGGCGGGACGCCATGTCGTCCAGTGCCGAACGAAGCAGTAGCCCGCAATGGCTGAGGCGAAGAACGCCAGGCTGATGAGGACGTTGGTTGCCGCGACCGGACCCCACAATGCGGTGATGGGGCTGGCGACGATCCCCAGGAGGGGGATGGCGACGTTGGCGGAGTAATTCGCGCCCACCGGCACGTTGACCCAGTGGCTGAAGAGCGGGTTCAGGCCATGGGTCAGGGCGAAGGGAGTCCACGCGACGGTCCAAACATTCAACTTGGGATCCTGGGTCGGCTCCAAGGCGTGCGTCGCGCCCATCGTCCACGCGTTCCAGTTCGCCAGTACGGCCAGAACGAGGTACGTGGTGACGACGAGGAGGGTCGCCACGAGATCGAAGCGACGGGTGGCGAGCCCGCCGACAGGAGCGGGGTCACCCATCGGGAGGGACTGTTCGTGGTGTTCGACGAGTGCGTGGGTCACTGTGAGGTCGGCATCAAGAGCCGGAGAACGCTGCAGCGAGCGCCGCGATTTCGGTGAGCAGATCGGGGCGCCGTCGCAACCCGTGGGCCGCCGTCCTCGAGAATCACCGGCTCCATGTGTGGAGGAAATTTAGCCCGTCAGTGCCCCGAGGGGCGGTCATGGGTTGTCGCGCTGCCGGTGCGTCTGTGCCTAAAGAACGCCTAAATCACGCAGTGAATCAGTCACTCCGGCGGCGTAGGCCCCAGGTGAGAACGCGTGGCTGCTCTCGAGCAAATGCGCGCTCAGCTGTGACGAGGCCAGCGGATCAGCAAGGAGTCGAGCCACGAGGTGCGCACATTCTTCCACCGTCTCGAAGGTTGTGTCGCAGCCGAGCGTGTGCACCACTTCGCGAGGTCCACCTTGCCCGTAGACGACGGGAATGCAGCCGAAGCTGGCTGCCTCAATGGGGGTGATGCCGAAGTGCTCGAGCCTCTCGGGGAATTCGTCGGCATCGACGCCGAACCCCGCGGCGTGGATCAGGATGGCTGACCGTCCGTAGAGCGCAGCGAGATCCGCTCGTCCGATGTTGGGGTAGATCGTGCAGGGGAGGTCGCTTGCCATGCTCTGGAGTTCGTAGAACCGTTTCCTACCTTCGGGGCTCGGATGGATGGCGCCGGCCAGGGCGAGATCCATGCCCTCGACGCCGAGGTCCTGCATTCGACGGAAGGCGTCGATCACGACGTCCTGGCGCTTGTTGTGTCCACCGGTGAAGAACCGTCCGACGGTGAGAATGGTTCGACGCTCAGGCCAAGGGAGGCCTCCGAGGGCGCCGGACCACATGGCGTGGGGCGGGATGAGTCGGACCGGGGGGGCCTCGAGTCCGTAGTGGCGTATCAAGCCGTTGATGTTGCGCCGGACGAAATCCGAGTAGGCCCAGATCTCGTCGTAGCCGGCAAGCCGGTCACCGTATTCCTCCACGAGCAGGTCGGGCACCCAGAACGGAAACTGGATGTGGTAGATGCTGCGCTTCCCGAACGCTTCGACAGGTGGCACGATGGAGTTGCCGATGACGGCAGCGAAGCGGCAACTGCTCGGGTCGACCATCTCCCAGGGCAGTGCGGTCCCGATGACGTTGTCGAACCCGAACGTCGCCTCAATCTGGCGGATTCGGATCGTGCTGTAGCGATTGGGCGATGCGAACACGACCTGGGGCGTCCCCGCTACCGACGACAAGACAGAGGCAAGTTCGAACAACATCCGCTCGCCCCCACCCGGCACCAGTTGGTACGGCGAGAAGATGACGAACTGCGAGTCTGCCGTTGCCGGTCTTGTCACACGAAGGTCGAGATCGGTCGTCCCGCGCTCGGCGACTTCGGGTTGGGGTGCCAACGCGAGGTTGGCCAGATGCGACGTCTGGCGCGCCTCGATCCACGGGCCCCATTTCTTCACAAAGCGAGCCCGGTTGATTTCGGAGATGTCGTGCAGTTTCAGTCGGCTGTCTGATGTCGTCTTGCTCTCAATGTGGACCACCCTGGCGTTCGGATTCACCATGACCTTGCCGCACTGGGTCCAGAGCTTGAGGCAAAGATCCGTGTCCTCGTAGTACGCAGGCTCCCACTCCAAGGCGAACCCACCCACTTTGAGGAAGTCGGCCCTCCGCATCATCAGGCAGGCGGCGGAGCAATAGTCGACGAGGCAGGGTGTGTCGTAGTGGTCGGGGCCCCAGACCGCACCCTTACCGATTTGCACGGCGTCCCCCGTGGAGACGATGACACCTCCTACTTCCTGCACCCTGCCATCGGGGTAGAGGAACATAGGCCCGACTGCGGCGACCAGTGGATCGTCCCGCATCGTCGAGCAGAGAGCTTCGATCCAACCCGGCTGCACGAATGCGTCATTGTTGAGGAAGACGATGTAATCGCCCTGGGCGAAATCGACCCCGATGTTGTTCCCCTCACCGAAAAAGCGGTTGACACCGACTTCAACCAAGACGAAATCCTTGCGGCGATGCCGCCGGCGGAGGACGAAGAGCTCTGCGTCAGTAGAGCCGTTGTCCACGACGATGATCTCTCGTACGAGTTCGCTGCGGGCCGCGGCCAGTGCGTCGAGGCATTCGACCGTGGTCGCTGCCTGGTTGTAGTTGAGGACGATGACCGAAACGTTTTGCGAGAATGGATCGGACTCGGTGACCAACGCGTCGTCCGGGCTCAGTTGTCGGGCTGAACGGGGGTCGCCTTTTGGGCGAGCAATCTGGAAAGCAGTCGGACTGGCGCTGTCATCCGCCATGACGTCGAGTGCTCCATGTCCGCGATCACGCTCCGTGCGTCGGCGGCATGCCCCGCGTAGATCTCGACACGAAGCTCGGCATCATCGATCAGCAGGTCCTTTTCGGAAAGCTTCGCTTCGTACCGTGCCGCCGAGGTCGAGATCTTCGCCGTGAGCACGTCGAGTCGGTCGAGGAAATCCTGCACCAGTTGCGCCCGCTCGAGCCTGGCCGCCTCGGTCTGCTCCGCCAGGTCGCTGCGGGAATCGGCCACCTCGACGGCGAGGCGGTCCGTGAGATCCTTGTAGGCGCCGAGTGCCGAGAGGAAGACCCGCCTCTCGGTGTGTTGTCGCTCGACGAGTTCGGTGAGGATTCCCCTGACGGCCTCAGGGGAGATGGCCTCGTCACCCAGCTCCCGGTAGTCCTCGACGGGCTCGCTGAAAACGGCCAGGAGATTTCCCACGGCCGGGGGTACGTTCTCCGGATTGAGCCTGAAGAACTCTTCGAGGATCGGCGCGTCGGCGAGGGGATCCGACTTGGCGACCGCATCGGCGGCGCCAGACGGTGGCTTGTGAGGGGGGGTCAAGGGACTGATGGGTTCACGGAGTGCACGGGAGAGGACTAAATTACTGCTGACCTGGTCATTCAGTACTTGCGACCACTTCGCTAGCGGATGAGCCTGAGCTGATTCCGGGCCAGCCTAGCCCGCAGGCGCTCGATCACCTCGTGGAGCCCGCAAGCTCGGCCAGCCGGGGTCCACGAGCACGGACAGTACGGGGAGCACGGAGCGGCACGGAGCGGCACGGAGCGGAGGTGCGGTCGAACTGCCGGTCCGGCCGCATCACTTTTCGGCGAAGAGGGTCCGCACGCGCTCGACCAGTGCACCGGCATCGCCGTATCGGGAGTCGGCATAGCGGCGTCCTGCGTCCGACGCCGCAGAATGTCCTCTCTCGCTTTGCAGAGCGGCAACGGCGTCGATCAACTCGCCGGGATCGCCGAAGGTCGATCCGCCGCCGGAGCGCGCGTGTGTCACCGCCGGTCCCGAGCTCTCGGGGACGATGATGGGCGTCCCGAACCGGAGCGCCTCGATGCACTCGCGCGCGAGATGGGGTCCTGGTGCGAGGTCGACGCACACGGCCGCATGCGCGATCAGGCGCCACAGGTCCATCCTGGTGTCGACGCTGACCCGGCCCCGCAGCGCTCGGCCCTTCCAGGCCGAAGCGACACCTTCCTCGACGAGGACGATCTCTGCGGCGGGAAATGCAGCGGTCAACCAAGCCACAGCGAAAGGCGGACCGTCCGGGCTACCCGAGTGGTCGGAGAGAATGAGCTGATAGTCGGTGAATCCGAACCCGTGGTGGCGATGTGCCTGCGCCAGCCGGTTCACCGGCACGTGCACATTGACCCACGGCGATGCATCGCTCTCGCCGGAGTGAACGACGTGCAACCTCCGCCACTCAGGCGTCACCGGCTCGTCCGCCGGGGCCGACAGGAAGAAGACTGTGCGAGGGCGGTCCTCGGCGAGGAGTGCAGCCACTTTCACCGTGAGCTCGTCGACCAGCACTGCGTCGCCAGAGGCCAGTCCCGGCCGGCGGTGGTCACCGACCCTTCCCAGGCCCAGGAGGTCGAATGCTCCGTCCGGTTCCGCGAAGCCGGCGGGACCGGGCACCAGGACCGAGAGCGGACCGACCCTGGAGGCTGCCCCGGCGATGGAACGTGTGACGAAGGCCAGCTCCGACCCTTTTTCCCGCCAGTGGCTCCCGACGACAACCGCTCCCAGCTCAGCCATCCCGCAGCTGGTTCGACGCCACCAGACGTTTGAGGTGCGCGACCTCCGCCCGCAGCCGCGCCACCTCCTGGCCGAATGATTCGGCGACATCGGCACTCACGGCCTCCCGCGCTGCGAGGCGGTCAGTCAGCACGTCGCACTGCGCTGTGACGGCATCCGTCGCTTCCGCCAACGCACCGAGGAGCCGGCGGTCCGACCTCCCAGAGACTCGCCCGGCCCAGGTGCGGAGCGAGCGCGCCGCAGGAGCATGCCAGCTCGACCACGCGCGGCGGAACGAAACGACGGCCTCGGAGGCTCCGACATGCTCGAGTGGAGGAGGCGTGTCCGTCGGTTGTTGCAGGATGCGAGGTGGGCGCCCGGAATCCTCGGCTACTGCATCGTGAGCGTCGCGTACCATGTGTTCCAGTCGTCCTTCTCACTCGGGCGGGCCAGTCGGCAGGACGGATCCGCGCGGGTGAGGTGTGGGTTGAAGTAGCGGTCCCCCTCGGCAATGTAGTCCTTCCACCGATCGACGAACTTGACGACGTCGCCCACGCCGCCCGCCGTGCCCCGGCTCGGCGATTCATGGTGGATCAACTCAGCCGTCGGCTCGTAGATCGTACGCAAGCCCAACGTTGCGGCCCGGAGGCAGTAGTCGACGTCGTTCAGGTCGACCCCGAGTTCCTCGTCGAAGCCGTCCAGGAGTTCGAAGACATCACGACGGGTCGCCAGGCAGGCACCGGTCACCGCCGAGCACTCGCGGGTGCTGACCGCCATGCGCAGGTATCCGGCTTCGTCCTCGGCCAGGCCACCGAGGACGTGTCCCGCCGCCCCGGTGAGCCCGACGACGAGGCCGCAGTGCTGCAGGCGGCGGTCAGGGTAGAGCAGTCGGGCACCAGCGACGCCGACGTCTGACCGGAGTGCCTGGGCACAGAGCGCGGACAACCAGCCGCTCTGGTGCGCCTCGATGTCATTGTTGAGGAACAGCAGCACATCCCCCCTCGCCAGCAGCGCTCCTGCATTGTTCAGCGCCGCCCAGTTGAAGGGTCGGGGATCGCGAACGACGCGGACATCGGGATGTTCGTCCAGTCGTTCGACGAGGGTGAGGGTCTCGAGGTCGGACGAGCCGTTGTCGATGAGGACGAGCTCGACGCTGGCGTGCATGCCGGTGGTGGCAACGACGGAATCTACGCAGGTCCGGAGGAGCCGCGGTTCATCGCGAAACGGGATCAGGATGCTCACGGGGGTCCCTGTTCTCGCCGGCCGCAAGATGCGAAAGTGACCGGGGGACGGGCCCGGCCTCCACAGCGGCCTCCTCGGTACGGTCGCGGAGCACCTCTTGAATGTGGCGAACGGACATGGGCCCATCTTCGGCAATCGTGCCGTTCGAGCGATGGCACAGGACCTCGGGAATGTGGATCACGGCATCGGCGGCCTCGGTAGCCCGTAACGCGCACTCGTGCTCGAGCGCCTCGGTGCCGGATGCCACAAGACGCGGCAGCTGATCGGCCACAGTCGCTCCGATGGCGAGGGGGCGGCCGATGTAGGCGCTGGACAGGAGGAAATCGGGCGAGAAGTCGGGCTTGAACTGCGGCGCTCTCGGCTCGCCATCCTGTGTCACCTCGTCCTGGTCCGCATAGACGACGCTCGTCGGCGTGAGTGCAGCGCTCAGCAGCGCGACCGCGTCTGGCGCCCACACATCGCCGGGGAAGAGCAAAGCCCTGGATGCGCCGCGGTTGGCCTCGATCCCGATTCCCATGAGGTCACGATCAGAGCCGAGGCCTCCCGCAGCCAGGACCCGGATACGCCGGCGATCCCGGAATGCCGTCGCCGAGTGGACGAGCGCCCGGATTTGCGTCACGCGGTCCTCGGTGGTGACGACGGTCAGCGACCACCCACCGCGCTGGCGTCGCAGGCTCCGGAGCGTGCGCTCGAGCGCCTGCGGTTCGGCGTCACCGACGGCCATGACCAGGCAGAGATTCGATCTCCTCGTCGAACGCCCCGCCCGTGACCGCTCATCTTCCCGCCGGCGCGACCAGGCCGCGTACGGCTCCGGGTCCTGGGATACGTCAGGAGGGAGGGGCGGTAGCTCACGAGGGGCAAAGAGCACCCGTTCCACGCGGGCAATCTAGTTGACCCTGCTCGGACGGACGGCGCGTTGGCGCAGGTGAGCGTGGACCTGCCACCATTCGCCAATGGGGATATCCGACCGCCTCCTGATGGGGCCGGGACCTTCGAATTCGTACCCTGAGGTCACCATGGCGCTGGCCGGTCCCGTGCTCGGCCACCTCGATCCGCAATTCCTGGCCATCCTGGACAGCACGAATGACCGTCTGCGCCAGATCTTCGGGACCTCCAACGCGCTCACCCTCCCCTTGAGCGGAACGGGGTCAGCCGGCATGGAGGCGTCCTTCGTGAACTTCGTCCGGCCCGGCGACCCTGTCGTTGTCGGGGTCAACGGCGTCTTCGGCGAGCGGATGTGCGAGGTGGCGAGCCGCCATGGGGCTGAGGTCGTCCGGGTCGACGCCGAGTGGGGCGAGCCGATCGATCCGGACAGTCTGCTTGCCGCGCACCCTGCTCCGGCCGTCATTGCCGTGGTGCACGCCGAGACGTCGACGGGAGCGCGCAACGACATCGCTCCGTTGGGCCGGAGCAAGGGCAATGCCCTGCTCCTGGTCGACATGGTGACGTCGCTCGGAGGGATTGAGGTTGCCGTCGACGAATGGTCGGTCGACATCGCCTACAGCGGGACTCAGAAATGTCTGGGCGTCCCTCCGGGTTTGTCGCCCTTCACGGTGTCGCAGCGGGCCCTGGGGCGGATCGTCGAGCGGCCCTCCAGTTGGTACCTCGACCTCAATCTTCTGGCGCGCTACGTGAACGATGCCTCGGGCGCGCGTGTGTACCACCACACGGCGCCCGTGACGATGGTGGCGGCGCTGCACGCGGGGCTCGGGGTCCTGCTCGACGAGGGGCTCCAGGCTTCGTGGGAGCGCCACGCCGAGTGTGGCCGGCTCCTGCAGGACGGGTTGACCGAGCTTGGTCTCGAGTTGCTGGTGGCCGCCGACCACCGTCTCCCACAGCTCACCACGGTGCGTCTCCCAGCCGGCGTCGACGACGGTGCGACGCGGCGGGCGCTCCTCTCGACCTATGGCATAGAGATTGGTGCCGGTGCCGGGCAACTGGCCGGGCAGATCTGGCGCATCGGCTGCATGGGTCACACCGCGCGCCGGCGCAACGTCCTCGCCCTGCTGGGCGCGCTCAAGGAGGTACTCGGACGATGACTGCGGCCCGGGCGGTCCGCCACGCGCCCCTGGAGCTTCGGGGGAGGCGTGTGTTGCTGCGCTCGTTGACGGAGAACGACTTTGCCGCCTGGCATGAGGTGCGGACACGGTGCGCCAGCTGGCTACTCCGATGGGAGCCTCGACCCAAGGGCGCGCCGGCGCCGTCAGAGGACCGGCCGAGCTTCGCGGCGCGCTGTGGCATTCGTGAACGCGAGCGGCACTTGGGTACGGGATACGGCTTCGGCATCTTCGTGGGCGAGCGCTTCGCCGGTGAGGTGACGCTTTCCTCCATACAGCGGGGGCCGTTCCAGAGCGCGTTCATCGGGTACTGGGTCGACGAGGAGCTGGCGGGACGCGGGCTGGTGCCCGAGGCGGTGGTCGTCACGCTCCGCTTCGCCTTCGAAGCCATTTCATTGCACCGGGTGGAGATTTCGATCATCCCGAGGAACACGCCCAGTCGGAGGGTCGTGGAGAAGCTCGGTATCCGTGAGGAGGGCATCGCCCTCCGATTTCTCGAAATCGACGGGGAGTGGGAGGACCACGTGCGCTACGCCATCACGGCGGAGGAGTGGGCCGCGCGCGAACGCGAATTGGTCGAGGAGTGGATCGAGAACTGACCTGACCGTCAGTCGCCGCTCCCCACGACGGATGGTGAGTGCCGGAAGAACTGTTCGACGTCGTGCTCATAGGTGTAGGACCGTGGCATCCGCCCGGTCTGCCGGCGCAGGCGCAGGGCCCGGATGAATGTCTGAACCGCGCCCGCACTGGTGGCGTTGTAGGTGAAGCCGGTGGCCGCGAAGCGTCGTGTATCCACGCCGCGGCCGTAACGGAGGAGATCCTCGAGCTCGGCCGGCAGGTCGAACAGTCTTGCCACGGGTCGAATCTTGAACGGACTGAATGGCGAGAGCGGGACGAGCCTCGTCCCGCAGATCGTCGCCACCTCGCTCCAGGGGAGCCTCCCCTCTGCAGCCACGTTGTAGAGGCCGGGGATGCCGGCCCGGGTGACGTGGAGCAGGGCGCGCACCACGTCACCCTCCTCAATGAATTGCAGGAGGGGGTCGAAGCCGAAGATGGACGGACACACTGCCCGTGACAGGTTCCGGCTGATCGGTGTGGTGAGATGGTCGCCCAGGACGTTCGCAAAGCGGAGCACGGTGACCTTCGTGCCGGGGTTGTCCTCCGCGAAATCGCGCATGAGCCCATCGGCCTCGACGAGGGCCCGCTCCACGCTGTTCTTCACCGGGCTCGTCCGGGCGGTGTCCTCCTGGAATGTGTTCGGGTCACTCGCCGCAGAGCCGTAGACCAGTGTCGATGACTTGACCACGATGTGACGGACCGACGAGCCGGCCACTCCCGCCGCCGCCAGAAGGTTCATGGTCCCGATGACGTTGATCTCGTGCATGGCCCGCCTCGGTACCGAGGAGGAATTGGTGATCATGAAGGTATGCAGGATCGTGTCGACCTGGGTCGCCCTCACGATCCGGTTCAAGATGGAGTAGGTCTGATCGGCCCGGACGAACTCGGCGCGTTCGAAGGGGACCGATGGTGCCCGTGTCCCCATGCCGAGGATCACGTCCATGCTGGGGTCGGTCTCAAGAGCTTGGACCATCCGCCCGCCCCAGAAGGTGTCGGCTCCGGTCACGAGGACTCGACGGCCCACGATGCCTCAGCCGAACCAGACGCTGCGCCGGTCGCGCAGCATGTCGTACACAGACTCCTGAAGGAGCGATCGGATGCGCTCTGACTCTTCCATGATGCGGCTCTTCGAATACCGCTCCTGGTCCGGGGCGACGTCGAAGTGCACCGGCGCCATGACCCGCAGCTTGAATTTGGCGGGAAACGGCGTCACTACGCCGAGCGGGCCCAGCGCCAGCACGTTGGCCGTGATCGGAAAGTACGGGAGACCGAGGGCCCGGGCCACCGTCGGCAGCCGCAGGACGACGGGCATCGCCTCCTCGGCGCCGACGACAGCGATGGGGATCACGGGAACACCGGCGCGCATGGCGATCTCGACGAAGCCGCCACGCCCGAAGCGACGGAGCTGGTAGCGGTCGGTGAACGACTTTGAGGTTCCCTTCGTCCCCTCCGGGAACACCAGAGCGAGTTGCTGCTGTTCTTTGAGAAGCCGGTAGGCGTTGGCGGGACGAGCCGAAACCCCACCGGCGCGCGCCCACAGGGTCCCGACGACCGGCACCGTCCGGAAGAAGTAGTCGGCCATGCCGTACACGGGTCGCCCGAGCTCCTTCTCGACACCGTGCATGATGACCGGTGCGTCGGAGGGGATGGCGCCGGCATGGTTGGCGACGAGCAGCGCGCCACCTTCGGCCGGGATTCTCTCGAGACCTTCCCACTCCGTGCGGAACCATTTCGAATAGACCGGCTCGTAGAGCGCACGGACGAGTGTCCGCGTCCGTTCGGAGCGACCCCATTCGTCGACGTCGGACAGCCGGGGATCCTCGGTCTCACCAGGTTGCTCGGAGGCGACACGGATCGGCACGACGGCTGTGGATCCGTTCTTCTCTCCGACGACCTGGCGCCCGCTGGCCATCGAACCATCGTACCGATCACACAGGTCGCGGCATCCTGGCTCGCGCGCTACGGACGGGCTGCCCCGATGAGGCCTTCGGTGAAGATGGGAGAGTACGACACGGTCGATCCCGTGAACGGTGCCTGAATCACCGTATCCGTCCCATAGGGGCCCGATCCGGCGTACATGACGACGTGGTCGACTTGGCTGTCACCGTCGAGGTTGTAATAGAACAGCAGGTCACCCGGTTGCAGTGCGTCGAGCGCCACGTGGGAGAGGGCAGGCCATTCCGTCTCGGTCGTCCGCGGAATGGAGATGCCCGCTTTGCCCCAAGCCCACTGGACGAGACCCGAGCAGTCGAATCCCACTCCGGGCTGCTCCCCGCCGAAGACGTAGGGCACACCCAGCTGGGACACCGCGGCCTGCAGGGCGGCCATCCCTGCGCTCCCGCCCTGGGCGGAACCGCCGACCGGCCCGGTGGCACCTCCGGCCTGGTTCGCGGCAGTTGTTGCCGCAGCCGCGCTTGACGAACCTCCGACAGCCCCGGCCACGGTTGCGGCCGTTGCCGCCGCGGCCGCGGCTTGTTGTTGCGCGGCCGCGCTCGCGCGCCGCAGCGGCAGCTGCTGCTTCCTGTTTTGCCTCTTGAATGGCTGCTGCCGCGACGTCCTGAGCCAGTTGACCCTGCACGAGGTTGAGGGTCGCCTTCGTCGTGGCGGCTTGTTGCTCGTTGGCCTGGGCGAGCGATTTCGCCTGCGCCGCGTCCGACTGGGCCTGTGACGCCTCCGCCTGCAGCGCAGCCTTCTGCGACTCAAGACGCGTCTCCGATTGCAGCAGCGACGTCTCGTCCTTGGTCAGGTTGCCGATGATCTGGTTTGTGTACTGGTTGCGCGCTTCGTTCATCGTCGCCGACGTCGAGAAGTACGAGGCGAAGCCGGTCTGAGGAGTTCCGTGGACGTAGGCCTGCACCGCGTCCGCCGCGACGAGCCGACGGTCGGCGTCCACGGCCGAACGGGCGTGTTCGAGGTTGGTGGTGATCGCCTGCAACAACGTCTGCGCGTTCTGGAGGTTCTGCTCAGCGGTGTTGTATTTATCGTCGAGGATGGAGCTCTGCTGCTCCTCCTGCGCCAGCGTCGCCTCTATCTGGCTGACTTTGGACTGGGCGGCGTTGATCTGGGACTGGTTCGGCGCAGGTCCCGGCAACGTGGTGGATGTCGTTGCGCCGGCGCTCGTTGCCGCCGTTGCCGCCGCCGTGACGAACGCGACGACGAGACTCACGACCACGCCCACTCTGACAAGAGGAACCCGCTTGCGGGCAGTGCCCCGACAATTCACTGCATCCACGGCGCAACAGCGTAATGGCCGCATGGTGGCAATTTCGGCATCCCCTCTGTTCCTCTTCCGTTGTATCCCGAGTTCGCGCGCTGTTTACCTTCCGTTGGTGTATCGGTTCGATTCGTACTCCGATTGACCGTTGACGTTTGTCTCCATAGGGTCCCCAGGCGTGAAGGGTGTGGTGGAAACCTCCCAGGGGAGGCTCAGGGGAGTCTGGCGCGGGGATCTCTGGTCGTTTTCGGGAGTCCCTTACGCACGGGCGCCGGTCGGCGCGCTGCGCTGGCGCCCCCCGTTGGAGGCCGATGGCTGGAGCGAGATTCGTGACGCGTCGACCTTCGGCCCGATTGCCCCGCAATCCGCTTCGGTGCCTGGCATCACGAGCCCGTCGGACCCGTCGGCGTCCGAGCCACACAGTGAGGATTGCCTCTCGCTCAATGTCTGGACCCCCGAGCTTCCGGCATCACCGAAGGACCTGGGACGCGGTCGTCCTGTCATGGTCTTTATTCACGGGGGTGGATTCACGTCGGGGAGCGGGTCGGTCTTCCTCTACCGCGGTGGGGAGTTGGTGCGCAACGGCGACGCCGTCGTCGTGACCATCAACTATCGCCTCGGCGCCCTGGGCTTCCTGGGTCATCGGGATCTGGCTGATCCGGACGGGCTGGTGGGGAACTGGGGTTTGCAGGACCAGCTCGCGGCACTTCGTTGGGTGCGGGACAACATTGCGGCTTTCGGCGGCGATCCGAATGTCGTCACCGTCTTCGGCGAGTCCGCGGGAGGCTTCAGCGTGGCCACGCTTCTCGGCACACCTGCCGCCAAGGGACTCTTTGGGCGCGCCATCGTGCAGAGCGGCGGAGTGCACGTGCACTCGTGTGAAGAGGCGGAGCGATCGGCTGAGCGCTTGGCGGCCGTCCTTGGAGTGGCGTCGTGCACCAGGGACGCGTTGGAGGGCATTCCCGCGACCGAGCTCGTGGCCGCCACCGAGGAATTGGGCAAGCGACGCCCCGACCCCGGCATGATCCCGTTGCCGTTCCTTCCGGTGGTCGACCGTGTGTTGCTGCCCGACCACCCGCTGGCTGCGGTTGCCGATGGTGCCGCCAAAGGGATCGACCTGCTGATCGGGACCAACCGGGACGAGCTGACGCTCTTCGGGCTCGGCAATCCCGCACTGATGGCGCTCGACGCTGATGGAGTGGAGCGCTGGGTGGCCAACGCCGTGCCCGACATGGCGGCGCCGGACGTGCTGGAGGCCTACCGTTCCGCCCGGGCGTCACGCGGAGAGTCGATCGAGCCCAACGCCCTGTGGGTCGCCATCGGGACCGACATCGTCTTCCGCTGGCCGAGTCTTCAGCTGGCGGCGGCCCATCGTGCCCACGGGTCGCGCGCCTACGTCTATCTCTTCGACTGGGAATCTCCGGCGTTCGGGGGGATCCTGGGGTCGTGCCACGCGTTGGAGCTGCCGTTCGTGTTCGGCGCCGTCCACTTGCCGGTCGTGCAGGTCTTCTCGGGCGGCGGCCCGGCTGTCGATACCCTGTCGAGTCAGATGCAGCGAGCGTGGCTGGCCTTCGCTGCTGCGGGTGACCCGAGCCACGAAGGCATCGGCGTCTGGCGGCCCTGGGAGCCGGCCGGTCGCGCCACGCAGATCTTCGGGGCCGACACCCGGCTCGAGCCGGCGCCCCGCAACGCGGAGCTCGCCGTCGTGGAGCGCTCCCGTCCGCTCGTGGCGGAAGTCTCGGGGTAAAGGGACCGGGCGGCGGCTGCGGCGTCAGGGCGTCACACGCCGGTGGCCGGCGCCGATGAAGTGGTCGCCTTGTGCAGTCGCAGCGGGAGGTGGCGGATGCCGGTGTGACGATTGCTGCGCGTCCACTGCGCTGGGGCGGCGAGGCTGAACGACGAAACTCCGCGGACGATCTCCTCGAGGGCGACGCGGATCTCCAGACGGGCGAGGTGCGCGCCGAGACAGAAGTGGGAGCCGTGGCCAAAGGCAAGATGCGGGTTGGGGTCGCGCTGCAGCAGGAACGCGTCGGGATGGTCGAAGCGCCGCGGATCCCGATTGGCCGAACCTTCCCAGACGACGACCTTCTCTCCGGGACTGATGCGCGCGTGGCCCAACTCGCAGGCCGTGGTCGCCGTGCGACGCTTGGACGGCGATGGCGTGGTCCAACGCAGGATCTCCTCCACGGCCGGACCCATCGCGGCCTGTCCGGACTGCAGGCGGTCGAGTTGGTCGGGCCATTCCAGGAAGGCGAGCATGGCGCCCGCGATGGCATTGCGGGTCGTTTCTGCGCCGGCGGAGAACACCAGGGAGAAGAAGGCCGAGAGCTCGGCATCGCTCAATTGCGGCGGGTCGGCATCGGGCAACTCGGCCCCAATGACCGTCGAGAGCATGTCGGGACACGGGACGGCGCGCTTCTCGCTGATCAGATCAGCGCCGTACTGGTACATCAGGCCCACCGCCGCCTCCCGCTCGGGGGTCATCGACAGGAAGTCGGAATCGTCAGGAATGTCGAAGATGTGCTCGACGGCGTCGAAGAGGAGATGACGGTCGGCCTCGGGCACGCCGAGCAGGAGACAGATGGCCTGCATGGGAAGCTCGGCCGCCACATCCACCAGGAAATCGCACTCCTCGTCGACCGCCTCGAGGAGCCGGCGCATCCGGCCCCGCAGCTCTGGCTCCAGGTTGCGCACCGCAGCCGGAGTCAGGCCCCGCGTGACCAGGCGACGGATCCGGGCGTGTCGGGGATCGTCCATCATGTTGAGGACGATCCCGGCCACCGGGAGGTCCTGAATGATCGTGCCCCCGTAAGGGCGGTCACCTCCTGTCTCGGAGGAATAGGTCCCCGGGTCGCTGAGGACCTGCAGCACCTCGTCGTAGGTGGCCACAGACCAGAACCCTTCTCCGTCGGGGGTGTGGGCGGTGGGTTCGTGCCACCACACTGGTGCCTGTTCTCTGTGGAGCCGGAAGACGTCGTGCGGGAAGCCTCCGGCGAAGGTGTCGAGATCGGTCAGGTCCACCTGGCTGAGGTCGTCCACCACGCCATCCTCACGAGAGGGCTCGACTCGGTCAAGAATGGTGCGAGGGGGCGTAGCCCAACCGGCAGAGGCAGGGCGCTTAAACCGTCCCCAGTGAGGGTTCGAATCCCTCCGCCCCCACGGAGTGCGCGGCCGACCGTTCCCCGGCGTGTCCAACGGCGTAGAAGTGGCGGTCCTCGGGCCCGTCGTCCTGCGCGGCACGGCCGGACCGTTCCGGCGCTCGGCCGCGCGTGAACTGGTGGTCTACCTCGCGTTCCACCGGCGAGGAGTGCGCCATGCGGAATGGTCCTTCGCGATCTGGCCCGAGCGAGCCGTCTCGCCGTCCACCGCCCACTCGACCTCGTCGGACGCCCGCCGGGCCCTCGGTTTGGACGCCGACGGCCGCCCGCATCTCCCTCGCGGCGTCGGCCTCCGCTTGAGGGAGTCGGTCACGACCGACGTCGAGCGGTTCGCGTCGCTCGCCGACGCCGCCGACGACGATCCGCACCAGCTCCTCCGGGCGATGCGGTTGGTACGCGGACCGCTCTTCTCGGGGCTGCGCCGTACGGACTGGGCGGTCTTCGACGGGACCCACGCCCAGATCGAGGCCTTGGTGGTCGGCACGGCGTTGCGCGCGGCCGACGCCTACGTCGGGCTGGGGCGTGGGGAGCAGGCCGAGTGGATCGTCCGACAGGCGTTCCACGTCAGCCCGTACGACGAGCGTCTCTACCGCGCACTCCTCGTGGCAACCGCGGCCCAAGGCAACCGGGTCCGGCTTCGCTCAGCCATGGCGCAACTGCTGACGCTGGCGGGGGAGGGAGGTCGCCCACCTGCCCGGACGCGCGAACTCACCCCCGCGGACTGCCTCCACCCAGCCACGACGGCCCTCTATCGCGACCTGCTCTGCGGGTCGCCCGGCACCGGAGGGCACCCCGTCAGGCTGTAGGGTTGCCACCCGCCATGGCGAGAAGCTCTTCTGGGAAATCAGTTGCACGCGCCGCCGCAACCGGCGGTGGCGCGACCTATCGCGGGCAGATGCCCGTGAACTGGTACGCCGCGCTCGTCATCATCGTCATCCTGGGGGTCGGATCGATCGCCTGGGCGAAGTACGACTACAACCAGGTGCCCGCCGTCGTCGAGCCGACTGTCGGGACCTCGTGGCACGCCGGCCTGGCCTTCGACATCTGCGGCACCATGGTGCCGGCGCTCCCGGCTTCGCCTTCCACGGCCACCACGGGCCTCACGACCACGGGGAACGGTGTCCTCTCCATCGCGCCCAAGACGGCGGGCGAGGCGGGCAACAACGCGACGCTCGGGAAGTTCGCCGACGGGTATACCGGCTTGACGTTGACCAACACCAAACTCAAGTACCCCACGACCGGGGTCCCCCAGTACACCAATGGCCAGAAGTGCGCGGCCGGGACGCCGGACGCCGGCAAGGCCGGTGTCGTCATGGCTCGTTCCTGGATCATCTCGACCACAACGGGCAAGACCCACGAACAGACGGAGACCGGGGGCGCCACGACAACGCAGCCCGCCGACCTCAAATTCCAGAATCGTCAGTTGATCACTGCCGGCTTCGTGCCTGCAGGCACGAAGCTGCCCAAGTCAACGTCGACCATCTCTGCCCTGGTGCCCGTACTGGCGGGCGACCAGGCACCGGTGGCCACCACCAGCACGACCGTCGCGGGCGCCACTTCGTCCACCGTGCCGACGACCACGCCGACCTCGGCACCGGCGGCGTCCTCCACGACGTCGTCCGTGCCGGCTACGACCACGTCGAAGCCTTCGTCGACCACGACGACGAAGTAATGAAAGCGGTTGTCCTCGTTGGGGGCGAGGGAACGAGGCTGCGTCCCCTGACGCTCTCGGCGCCCAAGCAGATGCTCCCCATTGTCGGGGTGCCCATGATCGAGCGCGTGCTCGCGCAGCTCGCGGTCCATGGGATCGACGACGCCATCCTTTCGCTCGGCTACCTCCCCGATGCGTTCATGGAGGCCTACCCGGACGGGCGGGTTGCCGGCGTCGGTCTCACCTACGCCGTCGAGCCCGAGCCGCTCGACACCGCCGGCGCGGTGCGGTTCGCCGCGTCGTTCGCCGGTATCGACGAGACTTTTGTCGTCGTGAACGGCGACGTGCTCACCGACCTGGACCTGACCACGTTGGTGGCCTTTCACCGCGAGCGCGGAGCCGAGGGGACGATCGCCCTGCATCCGGTCGCCGACCCTTCCGCGTTCGGCGTGGTGCCCACCGACGAGGATGGCCGGGTGAAGGCCTTCGTGGAGAAGCCGCCACGCGACGAAGCGCCGACCAACGAAATCAACGCGGGGACCTACGTGCTCGAGCCGTCGGTCCTCAGCCGCATCCCCGAGGGGGGGCGAGTCTCCATCGAACGCGAGACCTTTCCCGCCATGGTGCGCGACGGTGGGCTCTTCGCGCGGTCGGACGCCAGCTATTGGCTCGACACCGGGACCCCGGCGGCCTATCTCGAGGCGAACTTCGACTACCTGAACCGCAAGCGCGGCCCGGTCGTGACTCCAGGTGCCGTCGACCGGGGCGACGGGGTCCTCATGGAGGGCGAGAGTGACGTGGAGGGCGAGGTGACGGGTCCCGCCGTCATCTTCTCGGGCTGCGTCGTCGAGACTGGCGCCCGCGTGGAGCGGAGCATTCTGGGGCCCGGCACGGTCGTGTCCTCCGGCGCCGTCGTGGCGGACTCCGTGCTCATGGCCGGGTGCCATGTCGCGGCCGACGCCAAGGTGGCCGGGTCCGTCATGGGTCCACGGTCGATCGTGGGGCAGCGAGGTGATGTCCGGGCGGTCTCCGTCCTCGGCGCCGATGCAGTGGTCTCGTCGGGGACACTGGTCGACGGCGAGCGGGTATCGGGCTAGAAGGGCGGGCATGCGGACGCTGGTGACGGGAGGGGCCGGGTTCATCGGGTCGAATCTGGTCGATCGCCTCCTGGTCGAAGGACACGAGGTCGACGTCGTCGACGACTTCTCCACGGGGTCGTTGTCGAACCTGGCCGAAGCCCGTGGCAGTGCGGGCCGGGCCCTCACCATTCATCATCTCGATATCAGCGCTCCGGCCGTCATTGAGCTGATGGCACGCCGCCGCCCCGAGCTCGTCTTCCATTTGGCGGCCCAAGCCGATGTGCGCGTCTCGGTGGCCCGTCCGGCGTTCGACGCCACGGTGAACGTCGTGGGCTCGCTCAATGTCCTGGAGGGCGCCCGCCTGGCCGAGGCCGAGCGTGTGGTCTTTGCGGCCAGTGGCGGGACGCTGTACGGCGAGCCCGCCCCCGAAGACCTCCCGGTGCGCGAATCGCACCCGCAGCAGCCGCTCTCGCCCTACGGCGTGTCGAAGAAGGCGGTCATCGACTACATGGTGGCGTACCGCGAGCTGCACTCCCTCGAGTTCAGTGCGCTGGCCCTGGGGAACGTCTACGGACCGCGGCAGAATCCCCACGGCGAGGCCGGTGTGGTTGCCATCTTTGCCGACCGCATGCTGCGCGGCGAGCCGGTGACGATCTTCGGGGACGGCGAGCAGACCCGGGACTATGTCTTCGTCGACGACGTTGTCGACGCCTTCGTGCGCGCGGCCACCCGTGGTGGCGGCCTCGTCTGCAACATCGGCACGGGTCGCGAGACATCGGTCAACGAGCTCGTTGCCGCCATGAGCGCGCAGTCCGGGTTCGAGGTCACGGCCGTCTTGGCGCCGTTGCGACCGGGCGAGCTCATCCGGTCGAGTCTCGACGTCGAGCGGGCGGCGATCCAGCTCGGATGGCGTTCCTGGACGCAGCTCGATGACGGTGTGCGGGCCGTCCTCGACTTCGTGCGGGCCAGCATCGGCTGACTCAGCGGAAGAGGTCTTCGTCCGGAGGCCGGATCACCTCGGCGCGCACGGAGGCCGGGCGGAGCCATTCCGCCGGCACCCCACGGACCACGGCCACCGGGACCCCACGGTCCTTGCCCATCACGAGCTCTGCGGCAGACGCCAACTCGTCGGCGACGCAGATTTCCGTGGCGAGAAGCTCGCGCCCCCCGGCATCGGTCGTCCCCTTCAGGTCGATCACCGCGGCCACGCCGGCGCAGCCGATGGCAACGTCTGTGACGCCCTTCCGCCACGGGCGCCCGAAGGTGTCCGAGACGATCACGCCGAGCGTGAGCCCGAGGCTGTTCTGCAGAGCGGCCCGAATGCGACGGGCCGAACGATCCGAATCGTCGGGAAGGAGCGCCGCGGTTCCGTCCGCCACGTTGGACAGGTCCACGCCGGCGTTGGCACAGATGAAGCCATGCCGGGTCTCACTGATCACGAGGTCACCGCGCTGGCGCAGCACGCGCACCGATTCCCGGCGCACCAAGGCCAGCTTTGCCGCAGGGTCGCTGTGGTCGAGCTCGACCAGACGGCCCTCAGCCTTCGAGATGACCTTCTGGGTGATCACGACCACGTCGCCGCTGGCCAGCGCGGGCCCGACGGCGTTGGCGGGGGCGACGGCTCCGGCGATCAGCGCCGCCAGATCGGTGCCGGGTGTCACCTCACCCAGGCCGGAGATGGGAAAGATCTGCATGCCCTCAACCGACGGCATTGACCACCGCCCGGGCCAGCGCCTCCGCCCGTTCGGGCGTGCTCATCACCGTGGGCGTCACAATGCAGCGCACCCCCTCGGCCTCAATGGCTGCGACGTGGGAGGCGTCGGCGACGTCCACCACGAGCGTGCCGACCCACGGCGCGTACAGCCGGGCCACGCCCACCACCGAGGGCTCGGTCCCGAGTTCGGCCATGAGTCGATCGGCCGGACCCTTGAGCGCGGCGCCGGCCACGATGGGCGAGACGGCCACCACCTGGTCCCGGCGCGCCATCAGAGTCTCCCGCACGCCGGGGATGGCCAGGACCGGGTCGATAGAGACCACAGGGTTCGAGGGACAGACGACGATGGTCTCCGCCTCGACGAGCGCCTCCATCACGCCAGGCGCCGGCCGTGCTCTCTCGGCGCCCTCGAAGCGCACACCGCGCACCGCAACGTCATGGCGCAGCCGGACGAAGTAGTCCTGGAAACTGACCTCGGTCCCCGCCGGTCCTAAGGGGCTCTCGTCGGCCAGGACGACTCGGGTTCGCACGGTGTCATCGGTCACGGGTACCAGCCGCACCGCGATGTCGCGCCGTTGCCCCAGCTCCGCCGTCACCGCGCTCAGCGCCGCGCCGGCCCGCAGTCGGCCCGTGCGGAACAGGTGGGTGGCCAGGTCGCGGTCGCCCAGCCGGAACCAGTCCTCGCCACCCAGCCGCCCCAGCTCGTCCATGACTGCCCAGCTCTCGCCGGCGACGCCCCAGCCGGTTTGGCGGTTGTCCATGCCGGCCAGGGTGTAGGTGACCGTGTCGATGTCGGGGCTGATGGCGAGCCCGTGCAATTCCATGTCGTCACCCACGTTGACGATCGCCGTGATGTCGGCGGCCGGGACCACGCGCACGAGACCGGCGAGCATTCGAGCGGCCCCGACGCCGCCGCACAGGGCCACCAGCACGTCGCGAGCATAGGAGCGCCGGCGCACGGGTCATTCCCGCCGCCCCTGGTACCATCGCCGCCCGCCATGCCAGTGCGCATCCCCTCGGATCAGCACGAGACCGTGGTGTCGGTCCTGCGGGAGGCGGCACGTGTCAACGGAGACGTCGAGGCCTACGTCGAGCCGGGCGGCGGCGGCGGCGGGCGGCGCCACCTGACCTTCGCCGAGTGGGACCGGGCGGCTGACGGCGTCGCCGGCCACCTTTCCCGTCTGGGCGTGAGCAAAGGCGATGTCGTCTGCCTGCTGCTGCCCTCCTGCATCGACTACGCGGTGCTCTACGCCGGGCTGCTGCGGCTGGGGGCCATCACGTCGGGGATCAACCCACGCCTGGGGGCCGGCGAGGTGGCTTCCATTTTGGACCGGGCGGCGTCGGTACTCGTGGTGCTCGATCCCGGGGCGGCGCAGACCCCGGCGACGGGAACCGCGCCGGTGGTGACCCGCGGCGAGGCTCGGACGTGGTGGGGCGAGGATGGTCCGGACGTCTGGCCGCATCTGACCGCCTCCGATCCGGTCGCTGTCGTCTGGACCAGTGGGACGACGGGTCGGCCCAAGGGCGCAATTTTCGATCACGCCAATCTGGCCGCGGTGGCACGCGGGACCGACGTGCTGAGCCACCCCGGTGATCGCAGGCTCTCCCCGCTGCCCTTCGCCCACGTCGGTTCCATGACGCGCGCCTGGGACGAGATCGGCAACGCAGTGACGACGATCATCACACCCACACCGTGGCGGGCCGACGATGCGGTCCGCGTGATGGCGGACGAAGGGGTGACGGTGGCACAGGGAGTCCCGACGCAGTGGGCGCTCATGCTGGCCAGCGCCGCGCTCCCGCAGGCCGACCTCAGTTCGTTGCGTGTCGCCGGGACGGGCGCGGCGCGCATGACCGCCTCCATGGTGGCCGAGGTGCGCCGCCGCTTCGGGGTGCCCGTGGTCGTGCGGTACACCTCCACCGAGTCCTCCCTGGGGACGGGCACCACGCTGACGTCGTCCGACGAGGAAGTGGCGACCACGGTGGGGCGCCCCGTGGCCGGCGTCGAGCTGGCCATCGTCGACGATGACGGTGGCCCCGTGCCCGCCGGGTCGGTCGGCCGCGTCCTGTTGCGTTCCGACGCCGCCATGCGGGGCTACTGGGGGCGTGGTCCCGGCCGGGGCCGCTCCGTGGCGGAGCTGGTGGACGCGGCCGCGACCGGGGTGGTGCTCGCCACGGACGGGTGGTTGACCACCGGTGACTTCGGGCGGCTCACCGCCGAGGGGAACCTGCAGCTTTCGGGTCGGGCGCACGAGCGCTACATCCGGGGCGGCTACAACGTCTACCCGGCCGAGGTCGAAGAGACGCTGTCGGCGCACCCTGCCGTCGCCCGGGTCGCCGTGGTGGGTGTCGCCGATGACATTCTCGGCGAGGTTGGCGTGGCGGTCGTGGTGGCCGTGCCGGGGGCGCAGCCCGACCTGGCCTCGCTGCGGGCGCACTGCGCCCGAGACCTCGCCGACTACAAGGCGCCGGACGCCCTCGTGGTGGTCGACGAGCTCCCGTTGACGCCGATGATGAAGGTCGACCCTGTGCGCCTGGCCGATCTGGCGGCGAGCGGGGCGTTGCAGCGGCAGCAGCGCCTGGCGCAAAGTCGTCGTTCCGGCGCCGGGGTGCTAGGCAGTGGCCCCACCGGAGACGAAGACGAGAAGGAGCGCGCATGAGCCCCACGACACGAGTCGGGGAATCCGATCCCAATCGGGGCACCGCCCCCGAAGCGATCACCCCTGGCCGCTACTCCGGGCGCGTGGCCGTGGTCACCGGTTCGGGATCGGGCATCGGACGTGCCACGGCGCGCCGCCTGGCTGCGGAGGGAGCAGCCGTGGCCTGTCTCGACGTCACCACGGACGCCATCGACTCCGTTGCCGCCGAGATCAACGCGGAGGCGGCGCCAGCCGGGGGGCGGGCCATCGCGGTGCCCTGCGACGTCACCGACGAGGGCGCGGTCACTGCCGCCGTGGTCCGCGCCGCCGAGGAGCTGGGCTCCATCACCAATCTGTGCAACATCGCCGGCATCGGCGGGTTTGCCCACACGCCCGAACAGTCGTTGAGCGGCTGGGACAAGATCATCGCGGTGAACCTCACGGGTACCTTCCTCATGTGCAGGGCCGTGTTGCCGGAGATGGTCGAGCACGGCGGGGCCATCGTCAACACCGTCTCCACCGCCGGCATGAAGGGCCAGCCGTACTCGGCCGCCTACTGCGCCTCGAAGGGTGGCGTGCGGCTGCTCACGATGGCGTTGGCCGTCGAGTACATGGCGCGCGGCGTGCGCGTGAACGGCGTGGCACCGGGCGGCGTCGACACGCCGATCATCCACAACTTCGGCCCACCCGAGGATGCCGACTGGAAGCTGATTGAGCGGCTGATGTCGCCCATCGGCTTCGCCTACCCGCACGAGATCGCCGGCGCCTTCGCCTACCTCGGTTCGAGCGAGGCGGATTACGTCACCGGGGCGATCCTCTCCATCGACGGGGCGATCACGACCTGAGCACCTCCGAGACGCCCCGGGCCGTCGAGCCGGCACGCGTGCGGGTTGCGCTCGACGCCACGCCGCTGCTCGGGCTCCCCACGGGCATCGGGGCGTTCTGCCACGGCGCGCTGGGGGCGCTGGCGCGGCGTTCGGGTGTCGACGTGCGGGCATACGCCATCAGCTGGCGCCGCCGCCGGCTCATCGACGCGCAACTCCCGCACGGCGTGGCGGCGCGCCAGCGGCCCATGCCCGCCCGGCCGCTCCATGCGTTGTGGACCAGGGGGGACGCGCCACCGCTGGAATGGTTCATCGGCGCAACCGATGTCGTGCACGGGACGAACTTCCTGGTGCCGCCCACCCGCCGGGCGGCCGCGGTGGTCTCGGTGCACGACCTCACGCCGCTGCACCATCCCGAGCTGTGCGACGAAGCGACCCTGGCCTATCCGGGGTTGATACGCCGTGCGCTGGGGCGGGGCGCTTGGGTCCATACGGATTCGACGTTCGTGGCCGACGAGGTGGTGGAGGCGTTCAGTGCCGATCCCGCTCGTGTGCGCGTCGTCAACCCCGGCGTTCCGGAGCTGCCGGCCCCGACCGGCACCGCGGCCGAAGCGGTGCTCGGACAGGTGCTGCCGGCGGGCATCGGTCGGTTCTGCCTTGCCATCGGGACCGCCGAGCCGCGCAAGGACCTGCCGGGCCTGGTGCGGTCGTTCGGCGCGGTGGCCGAGCACCTGCCCGATGTCGCGCTCGTGCTGGCCGGCCCTCCCGGATGGGGCGAGCGGGCGCTCGACGAGGCCGTCGACGCCTCGCCGGCACGTGGACGGATCGTCCGCACGGGCTGGGTCGCGCCCTCCCGTCTCGCCGTGTTGTTGGCACGGGCCAGCGTGCTGGCCTATCCCTCGCTCTACGAGGGCTTCGGTTTCCCACCGCTGCAAGCCATGCGAGCCGGCGTGCCGGTGGTGGCGACGCGGGCCGGGTCGCTGCCCGAGGTCCTGGGCGATGGGGCCCTCCTGGTGGAGCCCGGCGACCACGAGGCTCTGGCTGCCGCACTCGGCACCTGCCTCCGCGACGAAGAGGAGCGCCGACGGCTCATCGGCGCGGGGACGGCGTGGTCGGCCCGCTACTCCTGGGAGCGGTGCGGCGAAGAGCTCGAGTCCCTCTATCGCGACGCGGCGAATGCCCGTGACTGAGGCGTCCGCACCATCGGTGCTCCTTGCCGTCGAGCAGCTGCGGCGGCGCGTGCCCGGCGGCATCGGCGCTTACGCCCGTGGTCTGCTCGGCGGCCTGGCCCTTGCCGCCACGGAGGGCGACCCGGTCGAGGTGGCGCTCCTCGCCAGCCGGGCCCCCGGCGGGGCCGACGACCCGCTGGCCGTCTTCGGGCGTCCGGTGCACACCTCGCGCTTGCCGAGCGTGCTCTTGACGCGGGCTTGGGACCATGGGCTGTTGCGCGCTCCCGAGGGGTTCGACGTCGTGCACTCTGTGTCATTGGCCTCGCCCCGGCTGCGGCACTCCAGCCCCGAACGATTGGTCGTCACGGTGCATGACGTGGCGTGGCGCCGGCATCCCGAAGCGACGACCCGGCGCGGCGCGCGGTGGCACGAGGCGGCGTTGCGCCGGGCGAGCGCGTCGGGCGCCGCCCTGGTGGTCCCGTCCCGATTGGTGGCGGCCGACCTGATGGCCGCAGGCATCGGGGCGAGCCGTATCACGGTGGTGCCCAGTGGAGCCGACCACCTGCCGGCGCCGGATCCCGAGGCCGCCGATGCGCTCCTGCGACGGATGGGCGTGTCGGGCCCCTTCCTCCTCACCGTCAGCACGCTGGAACCGCGGAAGAACGTCGACCGGCTCGTGCGGGCTTTTGGCCGGGTGCGCGGTTCGCTGCCGGGCCCTTGGCCGCTGGTGATTGTGGGGCCGACCGGCTGGGGCCCCATTCCGAAGGAGCCCCGGGCGGCCGATCACGTCGTCTTCACCGGACCCGTCCCCGAGGTCGTCCTGTCCGAGCTCTACCGCCGGGCCCGCGCCTTCGCCTACGTGCCGCTGACGGAGGGGTACGGCCTCCCGCCGCTGGAGGCCATGCGCGCCGGCATCCCGACGGTGGTGTCCGGCGAGGTCCCGAGCGTGCACGATCTCGGCGCACCGGACCCCGCACCGGCGCGCATCGTCGACCCGATCGACGTGGAGGACATCGCCGCCGGCCTTGTCGCCGTCCTGACCGACGACGTCTTGCGCGCCGAGTTGGCGCAGCAAGGCACGGCGTACGCGGCGGAGCGGACCTGGCGCCGGACTGCGCGCGCGCATCTCGACCTCTGGCGGGCGCTGCTGTGACGACCTTGCACCTCGACCTGTCGCTCGACGTCTCCGCCGTCCCGGCTCGCCCGGGTGGCGCGGGCTACTACACCATGGCGCTGGCGCGCGGCCTCGCCGGGCGCGACGACGTCGGTCTCTCGCTCGTCGCACGCCGCGGGGACGAGCCGCGCTGGCATGACCTGGCCCCTGGCGCAGCGGTGCGCGGCGCGGTGCCCGTCTCGCGACCGGGCCGGCTCGTCTTCGAGCAGCTCCGGCTCGGTTCCGTGCTGCGTTCGGTCGGGGTGCAGGTCCACCACGGGCCGCATTACACGATGCCGGCGCGGTCGCCGGCGCCCTGCGCCGTGACGATCCACGACTGCACCTTCTTCGACCATCCCGAGTGGCACCTGCGCTCCAAGGCGGCCTTCTTCCGCCGGGCCATACGCCGGGCCGCACGGCACGCCGCGGTCTTGATCTGTGTCAGCGGGGTGACCGAAGACCGGCTGCGCGCCTGGTGCGACGTCCGGTCGCCGGTCGTGGTGGCGCCGCACGGCGTCGACCACGTCCGGTTCACGCCGCACGAGCCGGCCGAAGGGGCCGACCGGGCGGTGCTCGGTGCGCTGGGGGTGCCGGTCGACCGGCCGCTCGTCGCCTTCGTCGGCACGCTCGAGCCCCGCAAGGGGGTGGTCCCCCTCATCGCTGCCTTCGACCAGGTGGCCCGGCGTCACCCCGACGCCGTTCTCGTGCTGGGAGGTCAGACCGGCTGGGGGATGGCCGAGACCGAGCGTGCGCTGGCGGCGGCGCGCCATCCCGAGCGCATCGTGCGCACGGGCTATCTGCCCGACGACGCCGTCCCCGCACTGCTCCGCCTTGCCGCGGTGGTGGCCTATCCCGCACTCGAAGAAGGTTTCGGGCTGCCTGCCCTCGAGGCTCTGGCCTGTGGCGCACCCCTGGTCACCACGGAAGGCACGGCCATGGCGGAAATGGCCGGCACTGCCGCGCTCCTCGTCCCGCCAGGCGACGTGGCGGACCTGGCCACGGCCCTGGGGACCGGGCTCCAGGAAGGCCGTGCCACCGCCCGACGGTCCCTCGGCATCGCCGTGGCGGCGGAGCGGACCTGGGAGGCCAGCGTGGCCCAGCATCTGCGCGCCTATGCAGTCGCCCGGGCGACCTCGCAGTAGGGTTCGCCAGGTGCGCGCGCTGATCACGGGCGGAAAGGGCTTCGTAGGCCAGTGGCTGGCGGCGCACCTCAAGGACTGCGGCGACGACGTCGCGGTGATCGACATCGAGACGGACGTGGCTGACGGAGCTGCGGTGCGCCGGGTCATGGCCGACGTGGTGCCCGAGGCCGTCTACCACCTGGCCGCCATGACGCACGTGGGGGAGAGCTGGGAGAATCCCGGCCAGGTGCTGCGCGTCAACGTGCTCGGCACGGCGGAGATCCTGGCGGCCGCCCGATCCACCGGGAGCAACGCACGGGTGCTCGTGATCAGCTCCGCTGAGGTCTACGGGGTCGTCACCCCGGCCCAGCTGCCTCTGGACGAGGACACCCCCACGGAGCCCGCCAGCCCGTACGCCGCCAGCAAGCTGGCAGCCGAGGCCGTGGCGCTCCAGGCCTTCCGCGGGTTCGGCCAGCCCGTGGTGGTCGTCCGGCCGTTCAACCACATCGGCCCGGGCCAATCACCGAATTTCTTCGTGCCGGCGCTGGCCAAGCGGATCGTGGAGGCTCGCCGGAGCGGCGACCGTCTGCTTCCGGTGGGCAACCTGACGACCCGGCGCGACTTCACCGATGTACGCGACGTGGTGGTGGCCTACCGGCTCTTGATCGAACGCGGTGACGCCGGTGCGGTGTACAACATCTGCTCGGGACGCGACGTCGCCATGTCGGAAGTGGCGGCACAGCTCCTCGAGCTGGCGGGGGCGGACCTCACCCTCCAGACGGATCCATCTCTTTTGCGCCCGGTCGACGTGCCCGTGTTGCGCGGGAGTGCGGCACGGTTGCAGGCCGCGACCGGCTGGGAGCCGCAGATCCCGCTCGCGACAACGCTCGCCGACGTCCTGACCTCATGGGAGGCGGACTGACGGCGAGCGTTGTGGGGTGCGGACAGGGTTGCGCTCAGGCGCTCACGCGCTGGCGGATCTGAATCCGTACCTCTCGAGCCTGCTGCCGGGCCTTGATGGTGACCTGCGTCACCGAGGCGGGAAGCTTCTCCTCCAGCGGCTGCAAGGTCGTCTCGACGAACTGCGCGGCCGTCTCGGCCAAGTCGTCGATCTGGTTGTAGCTCTTGGCCACGCCGTGGCGCACTTCGCCGATGCGCTCGTCCAGGGAGAAGTCCTTGGAGAGCCGGTTCTGCAGCTCGACCCGGTGCACCTGGGCCCTCTGGTAGCCGAGCACGCCGAGGCCGACGGCCACATATGCAGCGTCGCGGGCGAGGTCCGTGACACCCTTGGAGATGTTGGTGATGTTGCTGGGTACTTCAGGCATGTGGAGCCTCCTGTCTGGTCGGTTCCCTCCGACATTCGGGGCGCAGGAGCCGCCGGCAGGCCGCTGCGTTCGTGTACAACTGTATCACGAATGATAAACAGTAGCAAGCACTGGAGGTGCGTTTCGTGCCTGAAGGGGTAGAGGTCGGACCGGATAGCCTCGGCCCCCTGATGGACGCCCAAGTGCCGGCCGTGGTCGCCGTCGTGGTCACGACGGACCCCGGTCCCTGGCTCGAAGAGGCCCTTTCCTCGCTGGCGGCCCAGGACTACAGGGAGCTGTCGGTGCTCGTCCTGTCCACCGGGGAAGACGATCCGGTGGTCACGGAGCGGGTGGCCCGGGTTCTGCCCGATGCCTTCGTGCGGCACCTGCCGGCACGGCCCGGCTACGCCGCCGCGTCCAACGAGGCGATCGCCATGGTGGAGGGGGCGGCCTTCTTCCTGCTCCTCCACGACGACGTCGCACTGGACTCCGACGCGGTACACAAGATGGTCGAGGAGTCGTTCCGCTCCAACGCCGGGGTGGTGTCCCCGAAGTTCGTGCACTGGGACGACCCCCGCGTCCTCCTCCACGTCGGTATGGCCTGTGACAAGACGGGCGCCGTGGTGGATCGCATCATCGAGGGCGAGGTCGACCACGGGCAGCACGACGCCGTGCGCGACGTGTTCGTGGCGCCGGGTGGCTGCACTCTGGTCCGGGCGGATCTCTTCGCCGAGCTCAAGGGTTTCGACGCCGGCATCATCGCCATGGGGGAGGACCTGGATCTCTCCTGGCGGAGCCAGGTGGCGGGGTCACGCGTCGTGGTCGCCCCGGACGCGCGGGTGCGCCACCGCGAGGTGGTCGCCAGCGGGTTGGAGCCACTCGGCGTCGCCGGCGAGCCGGAGGGTCGCCACCCTGCCACCCTGCAGTCGCTGCAGCGACGCCACGAGCTCCGCGCCGTCTTGAAGTGCTACACCCGGATGCACCTGTTGCGGGTGTTGCCGCAGGCCGCACTCTTGGCTCTCGGTGAGGTCGTCATCGCCGTCCTGGCCCGCGACGGCGATCGGGCGCGCGCCGTCACCGGGGCCTGGCGCTGGAATCTGCGCCGGCTGACCGAGCTCTCGGCGCTGCGCCGCGAGCTGGCGGAACACCGCCTCTTCCCCGATGCCGAGGTACGTCGACTGCAGATGCGGGGGAGCGCGCGCCTCTCGCGCTACCTGAGCCGCCTCTCCCACCAGGGCCTCGAGGCCGCCAACGCCGTCGCCGCCACCCGGGAGCGACCAGGGGCGGAGGACGGGCCGGCGGCGGGGGTGGCCGTGCTCACCGGGAGTGTCGGCTCTGCCTTCAGCGAGGACGCCGACTTCGACGAGCTCGACGACCTGGGCCGGCGCGCCGGGCGGGACCGCTTCGGTCGCCGGGTGCGTTCGTCGCCCCTCAGCACCGGGCGCCAGCGCACCGTGGCGCTCGTCCTCGCGCTGCTCGTCGTTGCCGTCGGGACCCGCGACCTCTTCTTCGGCACGCTGCCGCTCGTGGGGCAGCTGGCCCCGCTCCCTTCGTGGACCACCAGCTGGCACCACTTCTTCTCCGGTTGGCAGTCGACCGGGGTGGGCACGACCGCTCCCGCCTCGCCCGCCTTCGGGCTGGTCGGTCTGGCGGGCACGCTGTTCTTCGGCGCCATGGGAACGTTGCAGCGCGTGCTGCTCCTCGGGTGCATCCCGCTCGGCGCTTTTGGCGTGTCGCGCTGCCTGCGCCCTCTGGTGTCGCCGCGGGCCCGCGTCGTGGCGATCATCTGCTACATCGGGCTCCCGTTGCCGTACGGCGCACTTGGCACAGGCCGATGGGACGGGCTCGTCGCCTACGCGCTCTTCCCCTTCATCGCCCTGCGTCTGGCCCGGACGGCGGGCGTGGCTCCCTACGCGGCCGAGCCCGGGTTGCGGTGGCACAGCCGACCGGCCGGCCAGGTCGTCCTCCTCGGTGCCCTGATTGCGGCCGCGTCGGGCTTCGCCCCGGCTGTCGTGCCCATGGTCCTCGTCATGGCCGTGTCCTGGATGCTGGGCTCCCTCCTGGTCGGGGCGCGCGAGCCGACGTGGCGCGTCCTGGTCGTGGCCGTGCAGGCCGTGGTGGTCGCTCTGGTCCTGGCCTTGCCCTGGGTGGTCGGCACCGCGCTGGCCGGCAAGGGGTCGGTGGCCATATTCGGCCTCCCCCTCTCGGGAGCCACCGCGCCGAGCTGGGGCGACATTCTCCGCTTCGCGGTCGGGACCCGCGGCTCGCTCGCCCATTGCCTGGCTCCTGGTCGTCGGTGCCGCGCTCCCTCTTGTCATTGCCCGGGGCACCCGGTTGGCCTGGGCCGCCCGCATGTGGGTGTTGGCGCTGGCCTCGTGGGGTCTGGCCTACGCCAGCACGCGGGGCGATCTCGGTTCGTTCACGCCCTCCGAGACGGTCGTGCTGGCCCCGGCCGCCCTCGCCGTGGCCGTGTGTGTCGGCATCGGCATCGCTGCCTTCGAGAACGACCTCAGTGGCCGCGAATTCGGGTGGCGCCAGTTGGTGAGCGCCACGGCGATCGTCTTGGTCGCGCTCGGCCTCCTCCCCGTGGTGGGCGGCGCCGTGGGGGGTCGGTGGGAACTGCCGGCCCAGGGAGTCGAGCAGCCGCTGGCCTTCCTGGCCCGGCCCAGTCCCGTCGTGGGGCGCGTGTTGTGGCTCGGTGACCCCCGGGCCCTGCCGGCGGGAGGCTGGTCGGTCCAATCGGGCCTGGCCTACGCACTGACCCCCCAGGACCTGCCCGACGCGGCCCAGGTGTTCGCCCCGGCAGGCCCGGGCCCGGCTGACGAGGTGGCCACGGCGGTGCGCCTGGCCTTGGACGGCGGCACGGTCCACCTCGGCCGTCTGCTGGCGCCCGCCGGCGTCAGCTACATCGTCGTGGTCGACGCGCTGGCCCCGTCTTTGGTGGGTACGAATCCGCAGTCGGTGAGCGCGCCGCCACCCGCCGGACTCGGCACGGACCTGCTCGAGCAGAACGACCTGCAGGTGGTGCCCGGTGTGATGGGCGTGCAGGTGTACCGGAACGGGGCGGCCCTGCCGGTCACCGCGGCGCGCGCCACGGCGCTGCCCGGGCACGCTTCCGTGTACCCGAGCGCGGCGGACGTCGCGGGCTGGTATCCGGTGCTCAGTGCACTGGCCGACGGCGGGGCGGCCACCGGCGCGCTGCCGTCGGGGACGCTCTACGCCGGGTACGCCCCGGCGGGTGCCTTCGCACTCACGGTGGACGGTCGCGCGGTGGCGCGGCAGCCGGCCTTCGGCTGGGCGGCGCAGTACGCGGTGAGCGCCAAGGGCACCGGCTCCCTCTCGCTGTCGCAGTTCCCCCTCGTCCCGCTGACCGTCCTCCTGCAGCTGGCGGCTTGGGTGCTGCTCGGGCTGGCCGTCGTCGGGCGCCGGCGCCGTCGTCAGGGGGCCTCCGGGTCGCCGCCGGTGGCGCTGGTGAGCGAGGCGGCCGTGCTCAGCGAGACGGTGTCGTTGTGACGCCGGCCCATGTGAGCCGCGAGCGCCGGTGGCGCGTCGCCGCCCTCGTGATCCTGGTGGTCGCCGGCGTGGGCATTGCGGTGGCGGCCCGGGGCACGCCGGCACCGGTGAGTGCGGCGCCCGACCCGAGCGCGCTCGTCGGCGCACCCGACGCGGAGTCGTCCGCCTGGTACTGCACGGGGCAGTCCGCAGCCGGAGGTGTCTCCCCGGGGTTCCTCGTGCTGACCAATACGACGGCGCGACCCGTCACCGCCGACATCACCGCCGCGTCGGATTCGGGGGCCACGTCGCACACGGTGGCCGTCGTGCCGGCGCGCGGCGTCGTGGCCCCGTCCATCGCCGACCTCTCGTCGGGCTCCTGGGAATCCGAGACGGTCGTCACCTCGGGCGGTGGGGTGGCCGTCACCCAGACGGTGCACAACGCACTGGGTTGGTCGCAGGCACCCTGTCAGAGCACCACCTCGGCCACGTGGTATTTCGCCAGCGGCTCGACCGCCCAGTCCAATCTGCTCTACGTCGCGCTGCTCAATCCCACCTCGACGCCTGTCGTGGTCGATCTCAGCTTCGTGACGCCGGCCGGCATGGTCCACCCGATCAACTATCAGGGGATCGTGCTGCCGGCCGGCCGGATGGCCGTGGAGAACGTGTCGTCGGTGGTGCAGCAGATCCCCACGCTCAGCACCGTCGTGTCGACCCGGACGGGCCGTGTCGTCGCCACCGAGGTGCAGGAGCAGGTGGGGGCGGGCGGGACATCCGGAGGGCTTTCGCTCGTCCCCGGCGTGCGGGCGCCACAGTCGCATTGGGCCATTCCACAGGCGCAGGAGGTCCAGGGCGGGACCACCGAGATCGATGTCTTCAATCCCGGCGGGGCCAGCGAGACGGTGACGGTCGGGCTCCGCCTCCCCTCGGGCCCGCTCGCTCCCTTGACGGAGAAGGTCCTTCCGGGCACGACCTGGGCACTGACCACGAGCGCGCAGACCCGTATCCCCGACAACGAGACCTACGCCGCCACCGTCGATGCGGCGGGGGGAACCGGCGTCGTGGTGGCGCGGGCGGTGAGCCTTCCCGCGTCACCTTCCCCGCCGCCGCAGGCCGGAGTGGTGCCGGCCGTGGACGGGCTCAGTACCGTGTCACCGTCCGGCGAGTGGGTCGTGCCCCCACCGGGGACCGCCGACCGCCCTGCCGTCCCCGGTGCGGCGCCCGCATTTCTCGCGCTGCTCAACACTTCCAACGGCAGTGAGACCTACCGCGCGCTGGCCACCTCGGCGTCGGGGGTGCACCTGGTGGCCACCGGCACACTGGCCGCCGGAACGTCGATCGTCGTCTCGGGGTCGCCGCTCGCCGCGGCAGGGCTCGACCAGATTGTGGTGCACGCCTCGGGTCCCATGGCGGTGAGCGAGGACGCCGGCCCGTCCTCGGGCATCGGTGTCGTGTCGATGCCGGGCCTTCCCTTGGCCTCCGCCATCGGGGCTTGAACCTGGGCTCAGAGGTTGTGCCGCTGGTAACGCCGCCACAGGGCGCGGCCGCCGACGAGGACGACGCCCAGGAGCAGGAGGACGAAGAGCAGCGGTCCGGCCACGCGGATCAGGCCCTCGACCCCGGTCACGAAGCCGCCGATGCTGGCATGCCAGGCCCGCACCAAGCCGGACTCGGGCAGCGTCCTCGGTGACGGCGCCGGTGCGGGCGTGTGTTCGTTCACCGTCACGGTGAGCGTGGAGTACGTCGTCTGGCTCGTCAGCAGCTGCAGCTGGCCCTGCAGTTGCTCGATCTGGACTTGCAGGGCGTTGATCTGCTCCTGCACCGACAGGACGTCGCCCACCGTCGTGGCCTTGGCCAGAATGGCCAGGTACTGCTGGCGGCTGGCCTGCAACGCGGTGATGCGCGCCTGCAGATCGACGTACTGGCCGGTGACGTCGGTGGCCTTGGTCGTGAGGTCCGACGTCGTGCCGAGCGCCTTGGCGCGCGTCAGGACCGTGGCGAAGCTCTGCACCGGGATCTGCAGGGTCACGCTGCCCGATGCGCCGCCGTCCGCCGTGGCCGTCTGCGTCTGCGAGTTGGCCACGAAGCCGCCGTAGGCGCCGGCCAGTGCGGTCAACTGGGTGACCGTCCGGCTCAGCTTCCCGCGTGCGACGGTCAGCGCGAGGGAGCCGGTCTGCTCGATCTTCGCGGGCTGGCCGACGGCACCGCTCGGCAGAGGGGGCGCCGTCGTCGGCGTCGTCGCGTTGGTCGGGCCCGCCCCAGTGCCCTGCGCGCTGTTGCCTGAGGCGTTGCCGGCACGGTCGCCGTTGGCGGCGAAGCTCTTGGACTGGAGCCCCGAGCCGTTGGTGGAGCGTTGCGGGGTGGTCGTGGTGGTGGCGGGCGCGTGCGCGGGGGCCCCTCCGGTCGGGCGCGACAACGCGGACGTCCGGGAGGGCTGCGCGGGGCCGCGCGTCGAGCGCGGCGACCGCGCCGGTCACCACGAGCACGGCGACAATGGCGGCGGCGACCGAGAGCACGCGATGACGGCCGGCGCAGCCCGGCCAGCCCGGCCAGACGGCGCACGCGACCCTGCGGCACGACATCGTCCACTGCCGGTGCGTCGCGATCGTCGTTCCCGGTCGGGCCGTCGTCGACCCGCGCCAGAATGTCCTGCGGACCCGCGGCCGGGACTTCGAAGGTCGCTGCCGCTTCGGTCAGGAGCGCGGCCAGTCGGTCGTCGTCGAGCATGGTCATGGGCCGGTCTCCTCGGTACGAGGTGCGTCCCCGGCGCCGATGAGGGCGCACAGGGTGGGGTCGGCCGCCAGGCGGCGGCGGGCCTCGTGCAGGCGGGACTTCACCGTGCCGGGACGCCGGCCGATGGCCAGCGCGATGTCGCGCTCGCTCAGGTCGGCGTAGTAGCGCAGGACGACCGGGACGCGCAGCGACAGCGGCAGCAGCTGTAGGGCGGCCAGGACGGTCTCGGCCACCTCGCCCTGCTCGGCTCTCGTCTCGGGGTCGGCGCCCGATGTGGGCACCTGCGCCAGGGGTTCGTCACCGGCACGCCGGTCGCGGTGGGGGATCTCGCGGCGCAGCTTGGAGTAGCAGGAGTTGACCACGACGCGGGCAAGCCAGGGCCGGATGCTCGGGACGGCCGAGAGCGAGTCCCGGAAGCGCCAAGCTCGGAGATAGGCGTCCTGCACGGCCTCCTCGGCGTCGGCCCGGTTGCCCATGATCAGGCAGGCGGTGCGGAAGGAGGCCACGTAGCCGTCCTCGAGCCAGTCCGCCAGCTGTTGCTCCACCATCCCCCTTTATGACGCTGCGCCGCCCGGATGGGTTCGACCCCGATCGCCAGGGCGACGGTGCGGCGGGCTCAGCTGGTTGCGGGTCCTTCCGGCGCGCCGGAGGCGGGGTTGGCCGGCGGCGGCCAGGGCGGGGGGGCCCATGTCTCGGGGTCGGCCTGGTGGGCCGGACCGGCCGGAGCGGCCGGGACCGCAACCGCACTCGTGCTCGAACCGATGGCGTTCTCCGTCTCGGCGTGGGTCGCGTCACCGTTGCCGCTGCCGTTGACCCCGCTCCCGACCGGCGGGGTGATGGCACCGGCGTGGAAGTGCGGCACCGACTTGGCGCCCTCGTCGTGGACGGGAGACCCGTGGGCCTCGTCGACCAACCGGGCCACCTCGGCGCCGTCGATGATCTCGTTGTCGAGCAGCGCACGCGCAATGGCGTTGAGCCCCCCGCGGTGCTTGCTCAGCATCTCGTGGGCCCGCTGCTCCTGGATGCGCAGGATGCGCTCGACCTCGTCGTCGATGATCTTGGACGTGTCCTCGGAGTAGTCACGCGTGTGCATGAGGTCCTCGCCCAGGAAGACCTGGCCGGCCGACCCCCACGCCATGGGGCCGATGGCGTCGCTCATGCCCCACTCGCGCACCATCTTGCGGGCGAGCTCGGTGTTGCCGACGAGGTCGTTGGCCGCCCCGGTCGACAGGTCGCCGTAGACGAGCAACTCGGCCACGCGGCCACCCATGCGCACGCACAGGGAGTCCTCGATGTAGTCGCGGGGGTGGATGTGACGCTCCTCCATCGGCAGCTGATGGGTGACGCCGAGGGCCATGCCCGTCGGCAGGATCGTGACTTTGTGCACCGGGTCGGCGTGCTCGAGCACGTAGGCCAGCACGGCATGGCCGCCCTCGTGGTAGGCGATGCGCTCCTTCTCGGCCTCCGAGAGCACCATGGACTCGCGCCGCTGGCCGAGCAGGACCCGGTCCCGCGCCGTCTCGAAGTCGGCCATGGCGATGTCCAGGCTGCCCCGGCGCACCGCGTGCAGGGCGGCCTCGTTCACGAGGTTGGCCAGGTCGGCACCGCTCATGCCGGGCGTGCCCCGGGCCACCACGCTGAGGTCGACGTCGTCGGACATCCGCTTGCCCTTGCAGTGCACCTGCAGGATCGGGAGCCGCTCCTCGAGATCGGGCAGCGGGACGACGATCTGACGGTCGAAGCGACCCGGCCGGAGCAGGGCCGGGTCCAAGATGTCGGGCCGGTTGGTGGCGGCGATCATGACCACGCCCTCGGCGGTGTCGAAACCGTCCATCTCCGAGAGCATCTGGTTGAGGGTCTGCTCGCGCTCGTCGTGCCCGCCGCCGAGACCGGCGCCGCGCTTGCGGCCGATGGAGTCGATCTCGTCGACGAAGACGATGGCCGGCGCCTGCTTACGGGCGGTCTGGAACAGGTCGCGCACCCGGCTCGCCCCGACGCCCACGAACATCTCCATGAAGTCCGAGCCGCTGACCGACATGAAGGGCACACCGGCCTCGCCGGCGACGGCGCGGGCGATCAGCGTCTTCCCGGTCCCGGGCGGGCCGACCAGCAGGACGCCCTTGGGAATTTTGGCGCCGATCTCCTTGAAGCGGGCGGGGGTCTTGAGAAAGTCCACCACCTCACTGATCTCCTGCTTCACTCCGGTGTAGCCGGCCACGTCCTCGAAGGTGGTCGAGGGCCGGTCGCTGCTGAAGGTCTTGGCCTTGGAGCGCCCGATGGACATGATCCCCGACATCTGCCCCCGGGTCTGGCGGCCGATGAAGTAGATGAAGGCGGCGCCGATGCCGATGATGAACAGATAGGGCAGGAGCGCGGTGAAGAGGTTCGACGAGGGGGTCGGGAAGCTGACCGCCACCCCGTTGTTCCGCATTTCGGTCACGTCGTTGGGCAGCGAGGGGCTCGGGCCCTGGACGGTGTAGGTCGTCCCGTTCTTGAGCTTGCCGGTGATCTGCCCGCTGGCGTTGGAGATCTGGGCGGTCGACACCTGCTTGGAGTTCACGTCCTGCAGGAACTTGGTATAGGTGATGGATTTGGCGTTCGAGGTCTTGATCGTGCCTACGGCGAGCAGGATGGCCACGATGCCGATGGCGACGACGCCCCACAGCCAGCGCCAGCTCTGCCCCGTCTGCCCCTCCTTTTGGGGGGTGCCGTCCCCGCCGACGGGCGCGTTCGGCTTGCCGGCCGGCTTGTCCGCACGCTGGGGGCTCACAGCAACCATGCTAGGCGCCGACCTTGGTCCGTGGTGACCGCCTCGTCAGTTCGCCGCTGAGCGGTCTCCCTGCAGGTGGCGGGCACTGCGGGCACCGGTAACGTCTGGTCGATGAGCGATTCCGAGGCCGGCGGGGCGGCTCCAGGCCAACCGGGCCCACCCGCACGCCCGCCCGGACCCGTCCCCGAGGGCTACGTGCCCCGCGAATGGGTCCAGAGGCCCCCCGGCCAGCCGCGTGGCCGCCCCGCCCCCGCCCCCCATGCCCGCCTACGACCCCACGTTCTCGCTGCTGCCGCCCCCGCCCTCGGTCCTGCCGGCGGGCGACCTGCCCTTCCTCGATACGCCGTGGGTCCCCCCGCAGACCAGGCGCCAGGGCTGGATGTGGCTCGTCTACGCCGTGGTCGGTTTCCTGGTCGGCCAGCTCGGCGCGCTGATCTTCGGCTACATCGCGGGGGCCATCGCAGGGAAGACGGCGGCGCAGATGACGGCCATCGCCTCGGCCTCGGTGCCCCCCGAGTGGTACGTGGTGGCCACGCTGCTCGGCCTGTGGATCGGCTTCATCGGCGCGCCGTGGCTGGCCAGCCGGACGCAGGGGACGCGCCACTTCTTCCGGGACCTCGGCGTGCGCTTCCGGCTCATCGACCTGGTCGGCATCGCCATCGGCATCGGCGGGCAGATCCTCGTCGCCATCATGTACGCGCCCTTCCAGCACGACATCCACGACTTCAACGGGCCCTCGCAGAAGTTGACGGGAGGCTCGCACGGCGGCGGCTTCGTCATCATCGCCATCGCCACGGTGGTCTTCGCTCCCGCCATGGAGGAGCTCTTCTTCCGGGGCCTGCTCCTGAAGTCGCTCGTCCGTCTGTTCACGAAGGTGGGGGGAGCCGGCGGCGCCCGGACCGCCGGAATCGTCCTGGCCGTGATCGCCGACGGGCTCCTTTTCGGCCTGGCCCACGGCGAGTGGGTGCAACTGGCCGGTCTGGCCGCCTTCGGCATGATCCTGGCCGCGGTCTCGTACCGCACGGGCCGGCTGGGCATGAACATGGTCGCCCATGCCAGCTTCAACCTGGTCGCCATCATTGCCATTGCAGTGAACGGGAGCGTCATCATCCACTGAGCGCGCGGGCGGGCCTGGGTGCGAAGCGCCGTGCGGTCGCCCCCTATGGTGGGCCCCGTGAGCCGGCCCCTGATCCGCCCCGTGACCCGCCCCCTCATCCGCCCGTGAGCTGCCAGTGAGCCGCATGGACCAGGTCTTCAAGGCCTACGACGTGCGCGGCACGGTGCCCGACCAGCTCGACGCCGACATGTGCCGGGCCATCGGGCGCGCCATGGCGCGCTTCGCCGGCACTTCCCCGATAGTGGTGGTCCGCGACATGCGCGAGACCGGCGTCGAGCTCTCGGCCGCCTTCTCCGACGGGGTGCGGGCCGAAGGGGTCGACATCGTCGACCTGGGCCTCGCCTCGACCGACTTCCTCTACTTCGCGTCGGGCCATCTCGATGCGCCCGGTGCCATGTTCACGGCGTCGCACAACCCGGCGCAGCTACAACGGCATGAAGCTGTGCCTGTCCGGGGCGCGGCCGATCGGGCGCGACACGGGGCTGGCCGACATCGAGGCCGACGCCGAAGCATTGCTGGGCGAGCCGCTGCCACCCCTGACGGGAACGTGGACGGAGCAGAACCTGCTCGGGGAATGGGCCGACCACGTGCGGTCCTTCGTCGACGTCGGGTCGCTCCGCCCGCTCAAGGTCGTGGCCGATACCGCCAACGGCATGGGCGGCCTTGTGGTGCCGATCGTGTTCGAGGGGCTGCCGTTCTCCATCGAGATCCTGTTCCCCGAGCTCGACGGGAACTTCCCGAACCACCCGGCCGACCCGATCCAACCCGAGAACCTCGTGGCGTTGAAGGTGGCCGTACTCGAACAGGGGGCGGACATCGGCCTCGCCTTCGACGGCGATGCGGATCGGGTCTTCCTGGTCGACGAGAAGGCCGAGCCCGTGTCGGGCTCGCTGACGACGGCGCTCGTGGCCGCGTCGATGCTGGCCAAGCATCCCGGCGAGACGATCCTCTACAACCTGATCTGCTCGCACGTCGTGCCCGAGATCGTGACGGAGCTGGGCGGCAAGCCCGTGCGCACGCGGGTGGGACACTCCATCATCAAGCAGGTGATGGCCGAGACGGGCGCCGTCTTCGGCGGGGAGCACTCGGGCCACTACTACTACCGCGACAACTTCCGCGCCGACTCGGGCATCATTACGGCGCTCCTGGTGCTGGAGCTGCTCAGCCAGAGCGGGCAGCCGCTCTCCGAGATGCTCAAACCCTACGAGCGCTACGTCGACTCGGGCGAGATCAACACCACGGTGACGAACCCGGCGGCGACGGTGGAGGCCATTGCCGCGCACGAGCGCAAGGCCGGCGCCTCGGTCGACATGCTGGACGGTCTCACGGTCGAGCACGGAGACTGGTGGTACAACGTCCGCCCCTCCAACACCGAGCCGTTGCTCCGACTCAACGTCGAAGCGAAGACAGCCGAGCGCTGTGCCGCCCACGTGGCAGAGGTGCAGCAGCTCATTGCCGCCAATGCCAGCCTCGCCGCCCGCCCGAACTGACCCGAACTGACCCGAACTGAGGAGACCAACGCATCCATGAGCCTCGACCCGCTTCTGCTCGACGTCCTCGCCTGCCCGGTCGACAAGGGGCCGCTCTTGTGGTTCGACGACGAGGACATCCTCTACAACCCGCGACTGCGCAAGAGCTATGCCGTCGTGGACGGCGTGCCCGTGCTGCTGGTCGACGAGGCGGCCGATGTCGGCGACGCCGAGCACGAGCGCCTGACGGCCAAAGCCGAGACCAACGAGGTGCGGACCACCGGTCCGGCGTCTGGGTGAGCGACCGGCCCCCCCTCGACACGCTCGGGATGTGGGAGGCCACAGCCGCCCTGCCCGAGCAGCTGTCCGGGGCGCTCGAGATTGCCACTGAGGCCTTCGGCGGGATCGCCCCGCCTGCTGGTGGGACGTTCCGGGCTGTCGCGGCGTTCGGCCTCGGCACCGGGGCGACGGCCTGCGCCGCCGCCGCCGCCCACAGCGCACCGGGCCTGTCCGTCCCGTTCTGGGCCGGTCAGGGATCTGCCCTGCCGGCCTTCGTCGATGCGGCCACGCTGGTTCTCGCCGTCTCGCCGTCGGGATCCACCGAAGAGACGCTGACGGCAGCGGAGAAGGCCGTCGAGCGCGGGGCGATGGTGGTGGCCGTCGGGGGTGGGCCCGGCGGGTCGCTGGCCCGTCTGGCCAAGGATGCCGGCGTGCCCTGGTGCCCGGTGACGCCGAACGGACCCACGGCCCGGGCCGCGCTCGGTGCCACCACCGTGCCCCTCCTGGTGGCGCTGGCGCGCGCCGGGCTCCGGCCCGACGGCGCGGCATCGGTCACGGCATCGGTCATGGCGGCAGTGGCGGCCCTGGCGCGCCGGCGTGACGCCCTGCTGGCGCCGCGTGGAGTCGCCGCCGAAGTGGCACGACGACTCGGCCGCACCATCCCGCTGGTCTACGGCTCTACCGGCGCCGCCGCGGTGGCGGCGCAGTGGTGGAAGGCGCAGGTGAACCTCAACGCCAAGGCCCCCGCCTTCGCGGCATCGTTGCCGGAGCTGACCCACGACGAGCTGGCCGGCTGGGGCCAAGGCGGTGACGTGACACGACAGACGATGTCGCTGGTGTTGCTGCGCCACGCCGGGGAGGCGCCGCGCATCGCCGGCCAGTTCGACGCGGTGCGGGCCGCCACAGACGAAGTGATGGCCGACGTGTTCGAGGTGCACGGGGAGGGCGACGACGACCTGAGCCGCTTCTTCGATTTCGCGCTCCTGGGCGCGCTGGTCTCACTGCACCTGGCGGCGCGCGAAGGGGTCGACCCCGGGCCGGTGCCCGCGGTCGACGAAGCACAGGCAGGTTGGACGCCGTAGGGCGCCGCGGAGGCTCCGGCTTGTCCCGGCGCTCGACTGGTTCAGGCGCTCGAATTCAGCGGCTCAGTTCAGCCGCTTAGTTCAGGCGCTCGACGATCATGGCCATGCCCTGACCGCCACCGACGCACATCGACTCGAGACCGATCGTCTTACCCGTGTCCTCCAGCGCGTTGAGCAGCGTGGTCATGATGCGGGCGCCGGTCTGGCCGAACGGGTGTCCGAGCGCGATGGCGCCGCCCTTGACGTTGAGCTTGTCCCAGCTGATGCCGAGGTGCTTGGCCGACGGGATCACCTGAGCTGCGAAGGCTTCGTTGATCTCCACCAGGTCGATGTCGTCGATCGTCATGTTGGCCCGGGCCAGGACCTGGCGGCAGGCGTCGACCGGTCCAAGGCCCATGATCTCGGGGTTCAGGCCGGTCACACCGCTGGCCACTATGCGCGCCAGTGGGGTCAGGCCGAGGGCCTTGGCCTTCGTGTCGCTCATCACGATGACCGCTGCGGCTCCGTCGTTGAGCGGGCAGGCGTTGCCGGCCGTGACAGTCCCACCCTCGCGGAACACGGGCTTCAGGTTGGCGAGCCCTTCGAGGGTCGTGCCGGCCCGCGGCCCGTCGTCCTTCGTGACGACGGTTCCGTCGGACAGGGTGACCGGGATGATCTCGCGTTCGAAGAACCCGTTCTGCTGCGACTCGACGGCCCGCGTCTGGGAGAGCAACGCGAACTCGTCCATCTCCTCGCGGGTGACCTTCTCGTACTCGGCGACGTTCTCCGCCGTCTGACCCATGGCGATGTAGACGTCCGGCAGGCCGGTCGGAGGCGCCCACGGCTCGGTGACGGCAGGGGCACGGACCTTCGTCCGCTCCTCGGCGGCCGCGAATGCCGTGTTGTGCGGGCCGGTGTCCGACGCACCGTGCGAGTAGCGGCTCACCGTCTCCACGCCGGCTGCGATGAACACGTCGCCCTCGCCGGCGCGGATGGCGTGAGCCGCCATGCGGATCGCCTGCAGGGAAGAGGAGCAGTAGCGATTCACCGTCACGCCCGGCGCATTGTCGAGCCCGGCCAGGAGGGCGGCCACGCGGGCGACGTTGTAGCCCGCCTCGCCGGCAGGCTGGCCGCACCCGAGGATGACGTCTTCTACTTCGGCCGGGTCGAGTTGCGGCACCTGTTCGAGGACGGAGCGGATGACCAGCGCGCTCAGGTCGTCGGGTCGGCATTCGACGAGTGAGCCCTTGTTGGCCCGACCGATGGGGGTGCGACCGGTGGCGACGATGACGGCTTCAGGCATGGTGACGGCTCCTCGGGTTTCGGTTCGGGGACTCGAGCGTGCGCCGGGGAACCCGCCCCGGGGCGGATTGCAGGTTACTTGTCGGTAGCGAGGCGCTCAGCAGCCCCATTGGCCGCCCGAGCTAGGCGGACTGTAACGTGTTCTCGCGCGCCGAGCCCACAGGTCCGGGCCGGCGACGACATGGCGCTGACGTGGGTCGATGCAGCCCCGCCACCCGGGAGGGACACGTATGGAAATTGCCTTGACCGAGGAGCAGCAGACGCTCAAGAGCGAGCTGCGCGCCTACTACCAGAAGCTCTTGACCCCCGAGCTCGAGCAGGAGCTCTCGCAAGCGAGCGGGATCGGCCCCGTGGTGCGCAAGGTCGTCAAGCAGATGGGCAGCGACGGCTGGCTCGGCATCGGCTGGCCCACCGAGTGGGGCGGGCAGGGGCGCTCCGCCGTGGAGCAGTTCATCTTCTTCGACGAGTCAATGCGCAGCGGGGCGCCAGTCCCGATGCTCACCATCAACACGGTGGGCCCGACGATCATGAACTTCGGCACGCAGGAGCAGAAAGAGTTCTTCCTGCCCAAGATCCTGGCCGGCGAGATCTCCTTCTGCATCGGCTACACCGAACCGAACTCGGGGACCGACCTGGCGTCACTGACCACGCGGGCGGTGCGCGACGGCGACGAGTACGTCATCAACGGCGCCAAGATCTTCACCAGCCTGGCCGGCGACGCCGACTACATCTGGCTGGCCACGCGCACGGATCCCAACGCGGCCAAGCACAAGGGGATCTCCATGTTCGTGATCCCCATGAACACTCCCGGCATCCGCGTGGTGCCCATGAAGCTCCTGGGTGACCACAACATCAACTACACGTTCTACGAGGATGTGCGGGTCCCGGCCACGGCGCTGGTGGGCGGCGAGAACCAGGGCTGGACCCTCATCACCAACCAGCTCAACCACGAGCGGGTGACGCTGTGTTCGCCCGGCATCATCGAGCGCGTCCTGACCGACGTGCGGGCGTGGGCCCAGGGCACGAAGCTTCCCGACGGGCGCCGGGTGATCGACCAGGAGTGGGTGCAGGAGCACCTGGCCCGAGTGCACGCCGAGCTCGAGTTCCTCCGCCTCATCAACTGGAAGGTGGCGTGGCAGGCCACGCAGGGACAACTCGACGTGGCGGATGCCTCGTCGATCAAGGTCTTCGGCACGGAGTTCTACCTGCGCGCCTTCCGTTCGCTCATGGAGATCATCGGACAGGCGGGCTACCTCACGCGCGGCTCACCCGCCGCCGTCATCGCCGGCCGGCTGGAGATGTACGCCCGCTCCATGATCATCCTCACCTTCGGTGGCGGCACCAACGAGATTCAACGAGACCTCATCGCAATCTTCGGCCTCGGCATGCCGCGGTCTTTGCGCTGAGCCCGTTCAGAGCCAGGAGATCGATCCCATGGATTTCAGCTACAGCGAAGAGCAGGAGGCCGTCCGCCAGTTGGCCGGACAGATCTTCGGCGACCGGTCGACCCATGAGCGGCTGAAGCAGGTTGAGGCGGCCGCCGGTGACGACGGGCCCTTCGACCGCGAGCTCTGGAAGGAGCTGGCCGACGCCGGCTTGCTCGGCATCCATCTGCGCGAGGACGTCGGTGGGGCAGGGCTCGACTTCGTGGCGGCCTGTCTGGTCGTGGAGGCGGCCGGTCGCACGGCCGCCTACGTCCCGGTGGTCGAGTCGATGGTCTACGGCGCCCTTCCCCTCGATCGCTTCGGCACCGACGCCCAGCGCAAGACCTGGCTGACCGGTGTGGCCAGCGGCGAGACGATCCTGACGGCCGCCATGGCCGAGCTGGTCGGCGATCTGGTGTTGCCCGGCGGGGCCGAGCCCGCCACCACGGCCACGGCCCAGGCCGACGGCTCGTGGGTGCTCTCGGGCACCAAGGCCTGCGTGCCCGCCGCCTTCGTGACCGACGCCATCCTCGTGCCCGCCACGTGCCAGAAGTCCGACGGTTCCATCACTGGTCCGGGCGTCTTCATCGTGGAGGCCGGTGCCGACGGCGTCACCCTGACGCGGCAGACGACCACCACGGGCCGCCCCGAGGCGATCGTCGAGCTCGACGGTGTGCGAGTCGGCGCCGACCGCCTCGTCGGCGAGAGCGCCGATGGCGCCGCCGTGATCGACTGCATCACCGAATTCGCCACGACGGCGCTGTGCATTGAGGAGGCCGGCGTTTGCGCATCGGCGCTCGAGCTCACTGCCGAGTACACCAAGACGCGTGTGCAGTTCGACAAGCCCATCGCCACCTTCCAGGCGGTCGGGCAACGTGCCGCCGACGCCTACGTCGACACCGAGGCCATCCGCCTCACCGCCTGGCAGGCCGCGGCGAGGCTGGCGGCGGGACTGCCGGCGACGCCCGAAGTCGCGATCGCCAAGTACTGGGCGGCCGAAGGGGGGCAGCGCGTCGTGCACGCCGCCTCGCACCTCCACGGGGGCGTCGGCGTGGACCGTGACTATCCGTTGCACCGCTACTTCCTTCTCACGGAGCAGATCGAGCTCACCCTGGGTGGGGCGAACGAGAGCCTGCGGCGCCTCGGGCGGATCCTGGCGGACGAGCCCGTCTGATCTTCCGCTCCGGTGACGGGGTTTCGCCGGCGCCGCGGTTTCGCCGGCGGCGCGGTTCAGTCGGGGACGCTGGACGGGCTGGGATGAGAGAGGCCGAGGCCGTATCCGGCCAGGAACACCCCTGCCTCTTCGTGTCGTGGGTAGGCGCCGGCCAGCTTGTGAAAGGCGGGAGAGTGGTCCGGGTACGTGAGGTGCGCCACTTCGTGCACCAAGACGGAGTCGAGCACCCAATCGGGAACGACGCGCAGGCGGTGTGATACCCGGATGTGGCCCGAGTAGTACGAGCACGATCCCCACCGCGCCGTCTGGTTGGTGACCCAGCGGACGGACACTGGCTTCGCTCCGGCCAGATAGCGGTCGCTCAGTTCGACGGCCCGGGCCAGCAGCCCATCGTCGTCGAGTCCGGACTGCAGTCGGTGACGCGTCAGCAGGCGCTCCACCAACCAGTCGATCGTCTTCTGCCGACTCTCGACATCGAGATGGGCGGGCAGTGAGACGACGATGCGGCCTCCCACCCACTTGGCTTCCGAGGTCTTCTTGCGACGCTTGCTGATGCGGACCTCGACCTCGGGGGCGGGCTCGACCGCATCGCCATCGGCGCCGCCGCCGCCGTCGGCCTGATCCGAACCGGTTGCTGTCTCGACGTCGGTCGGCTTCCTAGGGGTTGCGACCGGCTGCAGCGTCGCGGCACGGCCCTGGGCAGGAGGCTCGGAGAGATCAGCGATGTCGAAGAGAGTCACTGGAGGCATTGTGGCCGAACGGTGTTCCCAGGACATGCATGCCTGGTCAGCATCCCTGCATCGGGGAGTGCAGGGTCCTACCATCGCACCTGCCCGTCGGTCTCGGTGGCGGGCCGAGCCGGAGGTTTGCACATGGGAGTTCTCTTGGCATCGAGCGGGGGTGGCTTCGTCGCCATCATCTACATCGCTGTCATCGTCTTGGTCTTCGCGGCGCTGTGGCACATTGTCGCCAAGGCGGGCCGACCTGGTTGGGAAGGCATCATCCCGATCTACAACTACTACGTCATCCTCAAGATCGTCGGACGCCCGGGGTGGTGGTTGATTCTCTACTTCATCCCGCTCGTGAACATCATCATCGGGATCATCGTTCTCTACGACTTGTGTAAGTCCTATGGCAAGAGCGGTGCGTGGGTCCTTGGCTTTCTCTTCCTGCCGTTCATCTTCTTCCCGATGCTCGGGTTCGGAGAAGCTCGGTACCTCGGGCCGGCTGCGCAGAACCCCCACGCGATGTGAGCTCTGCCGACGATGTGACCTAGCCGAGCACGAGCTCGGCCATCGTGCGCAGGGTGGTCACGTCGCCGTTGATCAGCATGGTGGTGGCGCGCGAGGCGCGCCAGGCCTCGAGGTCGTCGCGGATCTTCTCCACGGGGCCCACCAGCGCGATGTCCTCCACCATGGCAGTGGGGACGGCGGCAGCCGCGTCCTCCTTGCGCCCGTCGAGGTAGGCATCCTGAATTTTTGTGGCCGCCTCCTCGTAGCCCATACGGGCGAACACATCGAAGTGGAAGTTCATCTCCTTGGCCCCCATACCGCCGATGTAGAGCGCCAGGTAGGGCCGGAACCCGTCGGCGGCCGCGTCGGTGTCGTCGCTGATCACCGTCGGCGCGAAGGCGAGCACTTCGAAGTCGTCGGCACTGCGGCGGGCCCCGGGACGGGCGAACCCCTCGTCGAGAGAGGCCTCGAAGGAGGACATGGCCCGCGGAGAGAAGAAGATGGGGAACCAGCCGTCGGCGATCTCGGCCGCCATGGCCACGTTCTTCGGGCCCTCGGCCCCCAGAATGATGGGGATGTCGGCCCGCAGCGGGTGCACGATCGACTTGAGTGGCTTGCCCAGTCCCGTGCCGCCCGGATAGGGGAGCGGGTAGTGCGGGCCGTCGTTGGTGACCGGCTTCTCGCGGGCGAGGACCTGGCGCACGACATCGACGTACTCGCGGGTGCGGGCCAGGGGAGCCGGGAAGGGCTGGCCGTACCAGCCCTCGACGACCTGGGGACCCGACACCCCGAGGCCGAGAACGAAGCGCCCGCCCGACAGGTGATCCAGCGTCTGCGCCGCCATGGCCATCGCCGTCGGCGTGCGTGCCGACAACTGGCACAGCGAGGTGCCGAGTCGCACCCGCTCCGTCTGCGACCCCCACCAGGCCAGCGGCGTCAGCGCGTCGGAACCGTAGGACTCCGCCGTCCAGACGGAGTCGTAGCCGAGGCGGTCGGCTTCCGTCACGAGCTCCACGGCGTTGGGCGGCGGCCCTGCGCCCCAATAGCCCAGCTGCAGGCCGATCTTCATCGTCTTCATGTGTGACTCCTCTCGGCTTTCCGGCACGGCCTGAGCCCGTCAGACCTTGGCGACGATCTCCTCGGCGAACCAGTGCACCGGGGCCATCCGGGCGGCCAGCGCCTCGTCGTCGGGTGTCCCGGGCGCGATGGTGGCGAACATCCAGGGCGCGCATACGAAGTCGGTCACGCCGGCGTCGGCGAAGCGGCGGTAGAGGTCGACGCTCGGCCGCTCGTTGAGCGACAGGTAGATGGTGAAGTCGTCCTTGTCGCGTCCGGCCTTCTGCAGCGCGTCGTGCAGCTCCGCGATGTGCATCCAGGCCTCCTCCTCGCTGTAGGCGCCGGCGGCGATCCAGCCGTCGCACAGCTCGGCGGTGCGACGGAGCGCGGCGGGGGAGTGGCCACCGCAGATGAACGGCACCGGTTCGGAGGGGGCCGGCTCCATCTGGCACTCCGGGACGTCGTAGTAGTCGCCATGGAACTCCACCCAGCCGCCCGCCCAGAGGGCGCGCAGAGCGACGATCATTTCGTCGAGGCGCTTGCCGCGGTTGGCGAAGTCCTGGCCCGTGAGGTCGAACTCCTCCTTGCTCCACCCCACGCCGATGCCGAGGCGCAGCCGGTTGCCCGACAGGACGGCGGTCGTCCCGACGCTCTTGGCCACCGTCAAGAGGTCCCGCAGCGGGGCGATGTAGATGCCGGTGGTGAAGAGGAGGTTCTCCGTTGCGCCCGCACAGGCTGCAATGACGGACATGGGGTCGGGCCAGGCGGTGTGGTCTTCCCAGCCCGGGGCGCCGTCCTCGGCCTTCGAGTATGTGTAGCGCGACGTCCGTTGGCGCGGATTGAAGAGATGGTCGGAGACGTACAGGCCGCCGTACCCCAGGCCGTCGCACGCCTTGGCTATCGGGAGTATCTGGCTGGTCGGCAGGAAGGCGACGGCCTGGTGGAAGCGAACCTCGTGATCGCGCACGGTGCGGACGGGCCTCAGCGGGCCCGGGCCGGCAGCGGCGTGCCGCCGACGGGGGCGGACGGTGCGAAGGCGACGGGAATGTGCTTCGTCCCGTTGATGAAGTTCGACTGCAGACGCTGGACCTCACCGTCGAGGCGGATATCGGGGATGCGCTCGAGCAGGCGGTCGAACATGACCATGATCTCCATGCGGGCGAGGTTGGCCCCCAGGCAGAAGTGCGGCCCGCCGCCGCCGAAGGCGATGTGGTTGTTCGGGGAGCGGGTGATGTCGAACGTGTTGGGCTGCTCGAAGGCGGCCTCGTCGCGGTTGGCCGAGGTGTGCCAGAAGACGACCTTGTCGCCCTCCTTGATCTCCTGCCCGTGCAGCTCCAAGTCCGCGGTCGCCGTGCGGCGGAAGTGCATGACGGGCGTGACGTAGCGGAGCATCTCCTCGACCGCGGCGGGGAGCAGCGAGCGGTCCCGGCGGAGCATCTCCCACTGGTCGGGGTGGTCGAAGAACGCGGCCATGGCCCCTGACATGAGGTTTCGGGTGGTCTCGTTCCCGGCCACAATGAGGAGGAGGAAGAACAGGTCGAGTTCCAGCTCGTTCAGCTTCTCGCCCTCCACCTCTGCGTTGAGGAGCACCGAAATGAGATCCTCCTTGGGCTGGAGTCGCCGCGCCGTCGCCAGCTCCTCGGCGTAGGCGTACACCTGCATCGCCGACTCACCCGAGTCGGCGCCCTCGACCTGGTACTCGGGGTCCTCCGAGCCGATCATGCGGTTGGACCAGTCGAAGACCATGCGCCGGTCCTCCTGGGGAACGCCGAGGAGCTCGGCGATCACGAGCAGCGGCAGCTCGGCCGAGATCTCCTCGACGAAGTCGGCCGTGCCACGTTCGCACACGGCGTCGATGATGCCGTCGGCGTAGCCGACGATCTGCTGCTCGAGGTCGCGCACCATCTTGGGGGTGAAGCCCTTGTTGACCAGTCGCCGGTAGCGCGTGTGCATGGTCGGGTCCATGTTGACCATCATCAGCTGCTGCTGGGCCAGCTGGTCCTCCTCCATTTCGGGGAAGAGAGAGCCGCGTCGGGCCGAGGAGAACTGTTCCCAATCCCGATTGACGTGGACGCAGTCGTCGTAGCGGGTGATGGCCCAGAACCCACCGCGGGGCGCACCCTCCTCGGGGTGCCAGTAGGCAGGCGCCTCCCGGCGCAGCTCGGCGAACCACTCGTGGGGCACCGCGGCCACGAAGTTGCGCCCGTCGATGAGGTCGATCTCCTCGAGGCTCAAGGCCCCCCCTTTCGCGCACGCCGGCGTCCCACCCCCAGGCCGCCCGGTGCCTGCCCTTTCGAGGCAATTTCTAGAACGTGTGTCAGTGATCATAGGCACAGACCCGGCGGGCCTGGCCGGCTCGCGGGGCGGCCCGGCCGAACGGGTATGTTCGCCGGGCGGCCGTCGGAGCTCCCGACTCGGGCCGAGCGAGTGAGGACGGCGTCGTTGACCTACTGCCTGGCCCTGCGCCTCCACGAGGGGATGCTCTTCCTGGCCGATACCCGCACGAACGCGGGCGTCGACAACGTGGGCACCTATCGCAAGATGCACGTGCTCCAACCCGCGGACGATCGCATCTTCGTGATCGAGTCGGCCGGCAGCCTGGCCACTACGCAGGAGGTCCTGGACCGCATGGCGCGCGACCTGGCGGCAGGCGAGTCGACCGAGAGCCTGGCCACGGTGAGCCATCTGTTCGAGGCGGCCCTGTATCTCGGGCGCCTGAGCCGGGAGGTGGCGGCAGAACACAAGGAAGGCGCTGGGCCAGGTCGGGGCCGACGGCACGGCGACGTTCATCCTCGGCGGACATGTCGGGGACGAGGATCCCGACATCCTCCTCGTGTATCCCGAAGGCAACTACATCCGTGCCTCCGACGAGCGCCCTTTCTTGCAGATCGGTGAGAGCAAGTACGGGAAGTTCATGCTGGAGCTGGCGGTCGAGGCGCATGTGGATCTCGTCACGGCGGCCAAGATCGCGCTGGGATCCATGTTGAGCACGGCGGCGGCCAACCTCTCGGTCGGGCCGCCGTACGACATCGGCTTCTACTTCAACGAGACCCGTTCGCTCAGCCAGTTCCGCATCGACAGCGAGTCGCCACTGCTCGAGAAGCTGCGCAAGGTGTGGGAGCGCCACCTCCTCAAGGGCATCGCCGAGTTGCCGGCGATCACGCAGGACGACCTGACCGAAGTCGACGACCCGACCGGATAGGTCCGGCCGGCCGGATCAATCGGATAAGCCGGATCCACATCGGATAAGGAGGAGACCAACCCCATGGCCGACGGCAACGCTCCCCCCGAGCACCCTGACCCCGCGTGGGTCTCGACGGGAACGCTTCCTTCCGACGAGAGCGTGCGGGCCATCGTCGAGTCTGGCTACGGGCGGTTTCGCCACCTGAGCGGGGGGAAGGTGGCTGACTACATCCCCGCCCTGGCCAAGGCGTCGCCCGACGCCTTCGGCGTGTGTGTGGTCGGCGTGCGCGGACGCGTCTTCGCCATCGGCGACGCCGAGCAGGAGTTCACGATACAGAGCATCTCCAAGCTGTTCGTGTTCGCTCTGGTCTGCGACAGTCTCGGTCCGGCCGAGGCCCGTCGCAAGCTCGGCGTCAACAGCACCGGACTGCCCTTCGACTCGGTGATGGGCATTGAGCTCAACGAGGACCGCACCATGAACCCGATGGTGAACGCCGGGGCGCTCGCCACCACCAGCCTCGTCCCGGGCGGCTCACCTGAACAGAAGTTCGCGCGACATTGCGGACGCGCTCTCGCGCTTTGCCGGACGGTCACTGACCGTGGACGAGGAGGTGTACGAGTCAGAGGCCGCGACCAACGACCGCAACCGCGGTATCGCGCACCTCCTCAGTGGTTACGGCCGCCTGTACTGCGACCCGGATGTGGCCACCGACATCTACACCCGGCAGTGCTCGCTGCGGGTGTCGGCGCGCGACCTGGCCGTCATGGGGGCCACCCTCGCCGATGGCGGGGTCAACCCGCTGACGAGCGAACGGGTCATTGCGGCGGAGACCTGCCGGCGGGTGCTGCCGGTGCTCGCCACGGCCGGTCTCTACGAACGATCGGGGGACTGGCTCTTCGACGTGGGGCTGCCGGGGAAGAGCGGCGTGAGCGGCGGATTGGTGACCGTGTCGCCGGGCAAGGGCGGCGTCGGCACGTACTCACCGCCGCTCGACGAAGCGGGCAACAGCGTCCGGGGCCAGCACATGACGACCTATCTGTCGGAGCGGCTGGGCCTGAACCTCTTCGCCTCCACGCCCATTCCCGGCGGCCCGGTGGCGGGAGGGGGTTGACATCTCATGTTCACAAGTGAATACTTGTACAAGTAGTACATTGTGAAAACAGAGAGGATTCCCGCCATGACCACCGCCACCGACCGCCCCGACAATTTCGGACACCTCGGAGGACTTCTGTCGCACAAGGACGTTCACGTCCGCTCCCGAGGCAGTGCTCGAAGCCCTGCGCACTACCGACGGCATCGGAGGCTGGTGGGGAGACACGATCGGCTCCGCCGGCCAGGGCGGCACCTTCGAAGTCGGATTCGGCAGCGACCGTTCGATCACCATTGCGGCGGCCGCGATCGACGCGCGTCGCGTCGAGTGGAAGGTGGAACGGGCTCCGCACACCCCGGAGTGGAACGGGACCACCATTGTCTTCGAGCTGGAGCGTGCCGGTGCGGGCACCGAGTTGCGGTTCTGCCACCACGGGCTGACGCCGGAGCTCGAATGCTTCGACATGTGCGACGAAGGATGGACGCACTACCTGGGCAGCCTGGTCGACTACGTGGACCGGGGTGCCGGTCAGCCCTATCGCCACGGACGCGATCGCGGTCACGAAGCCGGCGGGTCCTGAGGAGCGCCGGAGTGAGCGGGAGTGCGGAGGAGACGAGCGTTGCCGGGCCCGATGCGGTGCTGCGGGCGCTCGCCGACCCGCACCGCCGCGACATCATCCGGCTGATCCGAGACAGCGAGCTCCCGGCCGGGCAGATCGCGACGCATTTCACCCTTACGCAGCAGGCGGTCAGCCAGCACCTCACGGTGCTCAAGCGCGCCGGCCTCCTGGAGGAGCGCCGTGAGGGCGCCCGCCGGCTGTACCGCTTCCATTCTGATGCGCTGACGCCGGTGCGCGAACTGCTCGAGGAGTTCTGGCCGGACGCGCTGCAGCGCCTGAAGCGCACCGTCGAACGCGATCATCCCAGGAAGGGGGCGCGTCCATGACGCCACCCGTCACCGCCAGCGTGCGCATCGCGGCACCGCCCGAGGTCGTGTTCCCGTACTTCACGGACCCGGCGTTGGCCGTCAGGTGGATCGCCGACGCGGCGTTGCTCGACGCCCGCCCTGGCGGCACCATGTCCATCGACGTGCGCGGGAACCCGGCGCGCGGCGAGTACGTCGAGGTCGACCCGCCGCACCGCGTGGTGTTCACCTGGGGTGTTGAGGGCCGGGGCGATTTCCCGCCGGGCAGCAGCACCGTCGAGGTGGTCCTGCAGCCCGAGGGACCCGAGGGAGAGGAGACCGTCGTCACTCTCACGCACCGGGGCCTGCCCACCGAGGACGACCGTCGCTCGCACGAAGCGGGGTGGACCGAGTTCCTCGGGATCCTGGTGGGCGCGGTCATCCGGCCTTCTTCGGCCTGATCCGGTCCGGCCGCCGCGCCGGCTCGGCGCAGGTCGGGGCGGCGGCTGCACCCAAGGAACTCGAAACGAGAACGTGTTACAGTTTTTCGCAGCGCGGCCTTGACCTGGCAGGGACCGCTGAGTGCACGCGAGGCTGCCCCACGATGTTCCTCGAAGAGAGCCCCGAACAGCAGCACCTGCGTGCGGAGTTGCGCCAGTACTACGCCGAGCTTGTTGACCGACGAGGTGCGCGCCGGGCTGGCCGAAGGCGGTGAGGGGGGCGAGGCCTGGAGTCAGGTCGTGCGCCAGATCGGCAAGGACGGCTGGCTGGGCATCGGGTGGCCGAAGGAGTTCGGCGGACAAGGTCGGCCGGCGACGGACCAGTTCATCTTCTTCGACGAGACGCGCCGCGCCGGTGCGCCGTTTCCCTTTGTCACCATCAACACGGTCGGGCCGACGATCATGCGCTTCGGCACCGACGAGCAGAAGTCCTTCTTTCTCCCGCAGATCCTGGCCGGCGAGCTCAACTTCGCCATCGGCTACACCGAGCCCGAGTCCGGCACCGACCTGGCGTCCTTGCGCACGCGCGCCGTGCGCGACGGCGACGAGTACGTCGTCAACGGGGCGAAGATCTTCACCAGCGGGGCGGACCAGGCCGACTACGTCTGGCTGGCCTGCCGGACCGATCCCGACGTCCCCAAACACAAGGGCATCTCCATTCTCTGCGTGCCCACCACGTCGCCGGGTTTCGAGTGGTCGATCATCCACACCGTCGGCGGGCTGACGACGACGCAGACCTTCTACGACAACGTGCACGTGCCCGTGGCCAACCGGGTGGGCGACGAGAACGAGGGCTGGCGCATGATCACCACCCAGCTCAACCACGAGCGGGTGGGACTGGCCGCGTGGAGCGGCCTGGCCATTTCGCTGTACGAGGACATCGTGGCGTGGGCAGCGGCGCAGCCGACCGACGACGGCAAGACGCTCATTGAGCAGGCCTGGGTGCAGATGGACTTGGCCAAGTGCCACGCCGAGCTCGAAGCCATGTGGTTGCTCAACTGGCGTATGGCCGTGCACGTGGCCGACGGGGAGTTGACCGGCGCCGAATCGTCGTCGATCAAGGTGTTCGGGACCGAGCGGATCATTGAGGTCACCCGGTTGCTGCTGGGCGTGGTCGGCGCCGTCGGCTACCTGGTGCCGGGCTCACCGGGCGCGGTGCTGCGCGGCCGGGTCGAGGCGACCGGCCGTCAGGCGCAGATCAACACGTTCGGGGGCGGGGTCAACGAGGTGCAGCGCGAGATCGTGGCCACGGCCGGGTTGGGCATGACCCGGGGGCGCGTTGAGCGCGTCGGCGGCCGCCGCTTCGTCGGCGTCTCGTCGGCGTCTGCGTCGTCGTCTGCCGGATCGGGGTCGCCCGAGCGCTTCGCCGAGCTGACGGCGTTCCCCGACCACAGCGCCGAACTGGCCGGCCTGGTCGGGCAGTCGGCCGGGCCGCCGAACCTGGCCCCCGACGCCGTCAACGTGCCGATGATCCGCCACTGGGTGGAGGCGATGGGCGACCACAACGCGGTCTACGTGTCGGACGAGGCGGCACGCGCCGCGGGATACGACGAGCTCATCGCCCCGCCCACCATGCTGCAGGCCTGGATCATGCGGGGCCTGCGCCTGTCGCTGCTCACCGAGGAAGCCCGGGCCGAGGGGGCGGAGCAGGGGAGCGGACCGAACGAGAGGATGATGGCCCTCCTCGACGACGAGGGCCTGACCTCGGTGGTCGCCACCAACTGTGAGCAGCAGTACGGACGGCCCCTGGTGGTGGACGACCGGTTGCTCGTGCGCTCGGTGATAGAGGCGATCTCTGATCCCAAGCGCACCGGTCTGGGCACCGGCCGCTTCATCACGACCCGTCTCGACTACGTGGCGGTGCCGGACAAGGACGTGCCGGTGTGGCCGGCCTCGGACGACGAGGTGCAGGCGCTGTACGCCGCCGGCGAGCCCGTGGCCACCATGCGCTTCCGTATCCTCAAGTACCTGCCGCCACTGAAGAAGCCGGCGCGCCCGCCGCGCCCGCGTCCGGCCATCACACAGGACAACGCGTTCTGGTTCGAGGGCGCCCGCGCCCACAAGCTGCTGATTCAGCACTGCACCTCGTGCGGCACCTTGCGCCACCCGCCGCTGCCGGCCTGCGCGGTTTGCGGCTCATTCGAGTGGGACACGGTGGAATCGAGCGGTCGCGGCACGCTGTACTCCTACGTCGTCGTGCACTACCCGCAGGTGGCTGCGTTCGAGTACCCGTTACCCATCGGCCTCGTCGAGTTGGAAGAGGGCACGCGGCTGGTCGCCAATCTCGATGGTGTCGCCCGCAATGCCATCGCGATCGGCATGCCACTGCAGGCCACCTTCGTCGACTACGACGAGGAGCTGTCCCTGCCCGTGTTCGTGCCGGCGCCGGTCGGGAAGGGAGCCTGATGGACTTCACGCTGACGGAAGAGCAGCTGGCCGTCGCGGAGGCGGCCACCGGTATCTTCACCGGCCTGGTGGACGCCGAGAAGATCGCCGCCGTTGAGTTCGGCACCGACCGCATCGACCGCGACCTCTGGAAGGCGTTGGCGGCGGCCGACCTCCTCGGACTCGCCGTGCCCGAGTCCGAGGGCGGTGCCGGCTACGGACTGCTGGAGCTCTGCCTCCTGCTCGAGGCGCAGGGCAACGTCGTGGCACCGGTACCGCTGTGGTCCACGCTCGTGCTGGGCGCGCTGCCCTCTGGCTCGCTTCGGCTCGGAGGCCCAGCGCGCCCGCTGGCTGCCCGGCGTCGTCGCCGGCGAGGTCGATCCTCACTGCCGCGCTGAGCGGGAGCGCCGGCAGCCCCACGTCGATGCCGTCCGTGCGCGCCACTGCGCGCCGGCGTTTCGGGTGACGAGTGGATTCTCGATGGCACCGAGCTGACGGTGCCCCACGCCCACCTGGCGGACCGCATCGTCCTGCCCGTCCGGACCGACGGACGGGGGTGTGCTGCTCGTCCTGCTCGACCCGGCGGCTCCGGGGGTGACTCTCGAGCGGGCCGTCACCACCAACCGTGAGATCCATCCTCACCTCCATGCCGCCGGAGTGACCGTTTCGCCCGATGACGTGCTGGTCGGTGCCGAGGCGGGGCGCGCCGCGCTCGACGCCACGCTCGTCGCTGCCACCATCGGGTTGTGCGCCTTGCAGGTGGGCGTGTGCGAGGCGGCGCTGACGAGGACGGCCACCTACCTCAACACCCGCCAGCAGTTCGGCCGGCCCCTGAGCACCTTCCAGGGCACGATGCTCCGGGCGGCCGACGCCGCCATCGACATCGAGGCCATGCGCGTGACGTGGCAGAACGCGGCGTGGCGCTTCGACACCGGTCGCTCGGCTGCCGACGCCGCCCGGGTCGCCAAGTGGCAGGCCTCAGAGCGTGGGCAGCGGACCGTGCACGCCACGCAGCACCTCCACGGCGGAATGGGGGCGGACATCTCGTACCCGATCCACCGCTACTTCCTCTGGGGCAAGCAAATCGAGCTGCTGCTGGGCGGACCGAGCGCGCAACTGGCGAAGCTCGGGGCGGACATCGCCGTGCAGGCGCTGGCCCGGGCGGAGGCGTCGTCGTGAGTGCTGCCGGGTCCGGTCCCGCGCTCGATCTCTCTGGTCCCCTGTTCGACGCCGTCTCCGTGGGCGACGAGCTCCCGGTCCTGGTGCTCCCGATCACGCGGACGCTGATCGTGTCCGGCGCCATCGCGAGCCGGGACTACCAGGACGTCCATCACGACTCGGTCCTGGCCCAGGAGCGCGGCTCCAAGGACATCTTCATGAACATCTTGACCACGAACGGACTGGTCGGGCGTTACGTCACGGACTGGTCGGGGCCGCGCAGCCGGCTGGCCGATGTCAGCATCCGGTTGGGCGCGCCCAACCACCCTGACGACACCATGACGCTTGACCGGGTTTGTCACCGAGAAGGGAGCGCTGACCGAGGACGGCCGGTACGGCTCCGTGACCGTTTCCCTGCGCGGGGCCAACGATGCGGGCGACCATGTCACCGGCACGGTGACCGTGCTGCTGCCGGCGGCAGAGGCGGCGGGCACCTGATGGCCCGTTCCCATTCTTTCTCCGGCGCGACGGCAATTGCCGGCATCGGGGCCACCGAGTTCTCGAAGGACTCGGGCCGATCGGAGCTCCGGCTGGCCGTGGAGGCGGTGGCCGCCGCCTTGGCCGACGCCGGGATCGCGCCGTCCGACGTCCAGGGGATGGTGACGTTCAGTTCGGACACCAATCCCGACATCGACATCTCGCGCAGCTTGGGCATCGGCGACCTGACCTTCTTCAGCCGGATCCACTACGGGGGCGGCGCGGCGTGCGGCACCATTCAGCAAGCGGCGCTGGCGGTCTCCTCGGGGGTGGCCGACGTCGTCGTCTGTTACCGCGCCTTCAACGAGCGGTCGGGCAGCCGCTTCGGTGCCGGCGTACAGGGACGGCCGCCCATGCCGACGGCGGAGAACGCGGACATGGCGTCGTACCTGCCAGTCGGCCTGCTCACGCCGGCCTCCTGGGTGGCCATGGCGGCGCAGCGCTACCTGCACGAGACCGGCGCGACGAGCGAGGACCTGGGCCGGGTCGCGGTGGCTGACCGCAAGCACGCGGCGACCAACCCCAAGGCCTGGTTCTACGAGCAGCCGATCACGCTGGAGGACCACCAGAACAGCCGCTTCATCGTCGAGCCGCTGCACCTGCTCGACTGTTGCCAGGAGACCGACGGGGGACAGGCGCTGGTGGTGACCTCCCTCGAGCGCGCCCGTGACCTGCGGAGCGATCCGGTCGTCATCCGCGCTGCCGCGCAGGGCTCGGGTGCGGGTCAGGACATGATGACCAGCTACTACCGGGACGACCTCCTCGGACTGCCCGAAATGGGAGTGGTGGCCCGCCAGCTCTGGGAGACCTCGGGGCTGGGCCCCGACGACATGCAGGCCGCCATCCTGTACGACCACTTCACCCCCTACGTGCTCTACCAATTGGAGGAGTTGGGGTTTTGCGGCAAGGGCGAGGCCAAGGACTTCGTGCGCGACGGGCGCCTCGAGCTCGGCGGGGCGCTCCCGATCAACACCCACGGGGGCCAGCTCGGCGAGGCCTACCTGCACGGCATGAACGGCATCGCCGAGGGTGCCCGGCTGGTGCGCGGCACCTCGGTGAACCAGGTGCCAGGGCTCGAGAACGTGGTCGTGACCGCGGGCACGGGCGTGCCGACCAGCGGGCTGGTCCTGGGCGTCGACCGCTGAACCTGGGCGTCGATCGCTGAACCCGGGCGTTCGCCACTGAACCCGGGGGTTCAGAGAGGCCGGTCGCCCACGGCCCCTTCGAGGTCGATCGCCTCGTCGTCGGTCAGGAGTGTGTACGGCCCGCCCTTGTCGGGCTGCCAGAGGACGGGATCGGCGCAGTTCCAGCGCTCGGCCCGCAGCGACCGCTTGAGCACCTTGTTGGTGGCCGTGGCGGGCAGCTCGGCGCTCATGCGCACGAAGCGCGGCGCCCACTTGGTGCCGAGGTCCCCCTGGGCCACGAGGAACTCGAGGAAACCCCGGCGTCCAGCGCGTCGAGACCGGGACGGAGTTGCACCGCGGCCATGACCTGGTCGCCGACCACCGGGTCCGGTACGGCGTAGACCGAGGCCAGCACGATGTCGGGGTGGCGTTGCAGGATCCGTTCGATCGGGGCCGACGCGAAGTTCTCACCGTCGACGCGCAACCAGTCATGGTCCCGCCCGGCGAAGTAGAAGAAGCCGGCGTCGTCGCGGTAGGCGAGGTCACCTGTCCAGTACCAGCCCTCTTTCAGACGGGCCGTTTCGGCTTCGTCGTTGCGCCAGTAGCCCTCGAAGCCGGCGCCGCCTGCCTTGGAGACCAGCTCGCCGATCGCCTCTTCGGCATTGAGGAGCCTGCCCTGGTCGTCGAAGCGAGCCGGTGGGCACTCGGCCCCGGTGGCCGGGTCGAGCACGACGGTGCCCTCGGGTGCCCGTCCCAGCGCGCCCGGGGGGGTGTCCGGCGTGCGCTGCACCGTGGCACCTCCCTCGGTTGAGCCGTACGAGTCGGTGACGGCCACTCCGAAGCGCTCGGCAAAACGAGCGACGTCCTCGGTGGTGCCTTCGTTGCCGAAGGCGCGGATCAGCGGGTTGTCCGCATCGTCGGCCCGCTCGGGTGTGGCCAGAATGAAGGACAGCGGCTTCCCGACGTAGTTGAAATAGGTCGCGCCCGCCGCCCGCACGTCGGGGAGGAACCCTGACGCCGAGAACCGCCCCGACGAGGGGAGGGCAAAGGCCGAGCCCGCCATGAGCGCCGGGCCCCAACCGGCCATCAGCGCGTTGGAGTGGAAGAGCGGCATGGAGAGGTAGCAGACATCCGCCGGCTCCAGCGCGTACATCTGCGCCACGATCGCTCCGATGCGGGCCAGTCGGCCCTGGCTGCCAGGCAGGCCTTGGGCGCGCCGGAGGTCCCCGAGGTGAAGAGGAGATACCCGAGTGTGTCAGGCGTGACCGACGGCTCGGCCACCTCCGCCGGCGTCGCGGTCGCGTAGGGGTCGAGGGTGTGCTGTGCCGAGGTGGTGTCGAGCACGAGGACGTGATCGTTCTCCGGCCCGACCTCGCCAAGGCCGTCGCCGATGCGAGCGCCGTCCACCAAGGGGAGGTACGTCGAGTCCGTGACAAGGAACTGGCACTCGGTGTGCGCCAGGTCGCGCACCAGCTCGTCCCCGCGATGCGTCGGATTGGCCCCGACCACTACCGCGCCGGCCAGCGCCGCCGCCTCGAGCCAGAAGATGAACTCGGGGACGTTGTCGAGCATGAGGGCGACGTGGAAGGGGCCGTCGTGGCGTGTGGCCCGCAGCCAGGCCGCCCGCGCAGTGGCCCGCGCAACCACCTCGGCGTGGCTGAGTCGGAGGTCGTTGGCCACCAGGCCGAGCCGGTCGACGTCAGCCAGGGCCAGGACGGCGCCGGTGATGGTTTCCCCCGTCGGCGCCGGTGGGGCACTAGGGGATGGCGGTTGCGCCTCAGCAGGGGTCACTGCATCTCCAAACGTCTCTGACCTGGGGTGGAAGTCCCATTACTGGAACACGTTGCATTTTAATCAGACCCGTGTTACCGTCGCAGGAGCGCCGGCGGAACGGACCGCGGCACCGTAGACGAGGACGTGCAACCCCATGGAATTCGGCATCTTCAACGCCGCGTGCCTCCTTCCCCGGTACGTCGAGCAGCACGGGGCATCGGCCGAGCATGACCGCATCATGGACGAGGTCGCCTTCATCGTGGCGGCGGACAAGGCCGGCTTCAAGTACACCTGGGCCTCCGAGCACCACTTCCTCACCGAGTACTCGCACCTGTCGGCCTCCGAGTCGTTCCTGGCCTTCTGTGCCGCCAAGACCAGCAACATCCACATCGGCTCGGGCATCTTCAACATCACCCCGCCGGTGAACCATCCGGCCCGCATCGCCGAGCGGGTGGCCATGCTCGACCACCTGTCCGAAGGCCGTTTCGAGTTCGGCACCGGCCGTGGCTCGTCGACCACCGAGCAGAAGGGCTTCGGGATCCAAGACTCCGATCTGACCCGCGAGATGGTGGCCGAGACCCTCCCGCAGATCGTCCGGATGTGGAAGGACGAGGACTACAGCTACGACGGCAAGTTCTTCTCCATGCCCTCGCGCAACGTACTGCCCAAGCCCTACTCAAAGCCCCACCCCGCAATCTGGATGGCGGCCGGAAGTCCCTCGACGTTCGACCTGGCCGCCGAGCTCGGCGTGGGCGTCCTCTGCTTCGGCTTCTCGACGCCCGACCAGTTGACGCCGCTGGTGAGTCGCTACAAGGAGAAGATCGGGGACTGCAAGAACCCCGTGGGCGGTTTCGTCAACGACAACGTGATGATCACGACGACGATGATCTGCATGGAGGACGGCGCCAAGGCGCGCAAGACGTTCTTGGAGGCGGACTCGAACTACCACCTGAGCCTCGTGTTCCGGTATCTCGACACCTTCCCGAAGCCGCCCGGGGTGCCCGAATGGCCCGAGATCGTGCCGGCCATGGATGCCGTCTCGCTCGATTCGGTGATCGCCTCGGGCGACGTCGCCGTGGGGACGCCCGACGAGGTCAACAAGGCGATCGAGCGCTACGTCGCCACGGGTGCCGACCAGCTGTCCTTCGGCATGCTCTCGAGCTCCATGTCGATCGAGTCCTGCGAGGAAGCGGTCGAGACCTTCGGGAAGCACCTACTGCCGGTCTTCGACAAGGACCCGGTGCACAGCACCACCAAGCAGCGGCTCGCCGCCGGCGGCTCCTAACTCTCGAGCCGGAGCTCGCCGGCCTGCAGCCGGCGGTCGATCTCGCCGGCCACCTCTTCGGGGCTGCGCAGGCCCACGTCCACCCGGTGTCGTTCTTCGACGCCCTGGTTCTCGAATTGGGTCCAGAGATCGTCGACCACGGAGGCGTCGGCCAACGCTCCCGCGTGCTGCGGCTCGGTCCGGCGGTCCTGCACGCGCTGCTGCACCAGGTCGATCGGCGCCCGCAGTACCGCATAGTGCAGGGCCACTTCGTCCTGGGTACAGGCGGCAGCGAACAGGTCGAGCATGAACGGATAGAGGATGCCCTCGGCGACAGTGACGTACCCCCCGGCGGCGAAGGCCGCTACCGCGTTGGCCGCAGCGTGCAGTACCACCCGGTTCTGTGTGTGCGCCTCGTGCGCGCCACGGATCGATCGCACCGCGCCGCAGCTTGGCGAAGAACCAGTCGAGGTCCAGACAGGCCGAGAGCTCGTGTCGGTCCGCCACCAGGGGGGCCACGGTGGTCTTGCCCGTTCCGGGGGAGCCCGTCAGGAGAAGGAGCGGTGCAGCATTCGGCACGCATGCATCTTCGCGTGGGTCGTGCGTCATGCAGTGCACGCGAGCAGAACGCCGTCCGTCCGGTGGCGTCAGCCTTCCGCCGCGACCCCGACCACTGGTTTGTTCAGCACGATGCTGCCTTCGGATCCACTGAAATTGGCGTTCCCGTAGTTGAAGATGCCGCCGTCGGAAGCTGCGATCCAGTACCCCCGACCGTCGGGCGTCGCCGCCATGCCAACCGCCGGCTTGCGCAGGGGAAGGCCACCAGCAGAGCCGAAGAATCCGGCATCGCCAAAGTTGAAGATGCCCGCGTCCGAAGCGACGAGCCAGTACCCGAGTCCGTCGGGCGTCGCAGCCATGCCGACGATGGGCTTGTTCAGCGGCTGGCCGCCCATCGACCCGTGGAAGGCGGCGTCCCCGAAGCTGAAGATGCCCCCGTCGGACGCGACGAGCCAGTAGCCCAGCCCATCGTGGGTCGCGGCCATGCCGACGATCGGCTTGTTCAGCGGCTTGACCCCCCATCGATCCGTGGAAGGCGGCGTCACCGAAGCTGAAGATGCCCCCGTCGGACGCGACGAGCCAGTAGCCGTCGCCGTCGGGGGTCGCGGCCATGCCGACGATGGGCTTGTTCAGCGGCTGGCCCCCCATCGACCCGTGGAAGGCGGCGTCACCGAAGCTGAAGATGCCCCCGTCGGACGCGACGAGCCAGTAGCCCCCCTTGGATGGCGTGGGCGCCATGCCGACAACGGGATGGTTCAGGCGGATGCCGCCGGTCGAGCCGTAGAAGCCGGCGTTGCCGAACGTGAAGATGCCGCCGTCGGACGCGACGAGCCAATACGACGAGTTCGGAGGCGCCGCCGGCGGAGGTGATGGTGGGCCGGGAAGACCCGCCGAGCCGGCGAAGGCGATGACCTGATCGCTGGACGGGGCGAGGAGAAGGCCGTCGCCGACCGACGGCGTCGGGAAGTGATTGGCCTGGGTCCCGACGCTCGAGCTGCTCGACCGTGGCGCCGGTCGAAGGATTGATGCCGAAGAGCGTGCTCCCGCCGATCGACCACACCAGCCCGCCGGCACTGATCGGCGGGCCATGGGTGCCGCTGCCGTTCGTCCAGAGCACGGAGACGGATGGCGGCGACGCGCTGGTCTGCAGGGCCTGGAGCCCGCTCCCGCACGGCACGTAGACCACGTTCCCGACGACGGCATCGCCGCCACCGGCGATGGTTCCGGGGCACACCGACGCCGTGGCGATGCCCATGCCGGTGTTGCCGCCGAGGTTCGACTGGTTCATGAGGTAGGCCAGCTGGTTCTTGCCGACCTGCAGCACGGTCCCGTTCGAGAGCAGCGCCGGTGCGGTCGAACCGAGGTCCTGGTCGTGCGAGTTCATGAAGGACCAATTGCTCGGGGCGAAGTACTGGGTGCGAGTCAGGCCCGGCGACAGTTGCAGGACCGAGTCGCTGAAGTCGTACGGAGTCGACGGCGATCCGTTCCCTGTGGCGACCCAGATATTGCCCGCCCCGTCGACCTCGGGAGCGGCGCCTCCCATCCACACGGCCCCGTCGTTACCGATCGGCACCGCCTGGTAGTAACCCGGTGCCCCGCCGCCCTCGGGCACTCCGAGCCGACCCAGCCGCTGTACGTCGAGCAGTCCCCGTCGTTGCCGCCGTAGCCGAAGACCACGTTGCCGTTGCTGAGGTTCAAGCCGGTGCGCTGCAGGATCGCCGACGTGGGCTGACCGGGGGGATCCACGTCCTTGGCGAGCAGCGTCGTCCCGGTGTACATGTTCAGGCCCACGAGGACGTGGGCCGGTGTACTCCCGTTCAGCTCGTCGGCGACGGCGAAGATCTCGCCGCGGGCGACGTCGAGCACCGGAGTCCCGGTGATGCCGACCGTCGGGCTGATGTCGCCACAGGGCAAGTCACCCGATGGGACCGGCGTCCCGACGTGGCTCGACCACAGGACGGCGCCGGTATTGGCGGCCAGCGCGTAGATGGTGTTGTTCTCGGTGGCCACGTACACGCGCCCAGTGGCTTCGAGGGGCTCCCCGTAGACCTGCCCGTCGAGCACGGGTGAGGTCCAGGCTTTGGTGGCCGGGGAGAAGGAGACGCCCGATGTGTCGACCCCGGAACCGAGCGGGTTGCCGTGGTAGACGGTCCACGATGTGGTGGCGTCGACGTGTGGCTCTGCGGCCGCTCCGGCGCCGGATGGGACAACTGCCCCGATGAGTCCTGCCGTGCCGGAGCCGAGGATGAGCGATGCGTCGATGCCGGCGCATACCGACAGGCCACGCTTCGCTGCATGCGCCGCACCAGCCTGCTCACGTCGCCCGCCCGCGTGGGAGTCTTCGAGGTCCGTGGAATGGCTGCACCGTAACCCGCCGGGTCACGGGTGTCGACGGGAGTTGTGCATCCCGGTGTCGAACGAGGGTTACTGGCGTCCGCGTTCACGATGGCGCCGGCCCAGGTGTAGTCGGGCTTCCCCGACGGCGAGCGCTCCACGGTGTCGACGACGTAGAGGCGGCGGGGCAGCTTGTAGCCGGCAATCGTCTCTCGGCAATGCTCCTGCAGCGACTCGAGCGACGGTGCCTCGTGGCCCACCCGGGGTTGCACGATGGCCGCCACGGTCTGGCCCCAGCGCTCGTCGGGTGCGCCGCACACGATGGCGTCCATGACGTCGGGATGGGAGCGCACGGCTGACTCGACTTCCTCGGGGAAGATCTTCTCGCCGCCGGAGTTGATGACGATGGAACCGCGGCCGAGCAACGTGATGGAGCCGTCCTGCCTCCACGGTGGCGTAGTCGCCCGGCATGACGAAGCGGGTTCCCCGCACCTCAATGAAGACCTCGGCCGTCTTCTTGGGGTCGTTGTAGTACCCGAGTGGGATGTCGCCCGAGCGGGCGATCTTGCCGATGACGCCCGACCCGGGCTCCACCAGCTCGAGGTTCTCGTCGAAGACCACCGTCTCGCCGAGGAGGTGCACGGTCGGCCCGCTCTTCATGGCGGTGTTGCCGGCGGTGACCACCGTCATGCCGTTGTTGCCGCCCTCCGAGGAGCCGATGGCGTCGGTGATCACGAGCGTCGGGCAGGTGCTCGAAGAACTGGTCCTTGACCGGGGCCGAGAACGAGCGCGGCCGACGACACCACGGCGAGCAGCGTTGACAGGTCGTGGTCGGTGCCCTCGTCGTCCAGCGACTCGATCAGCGGCTTGCCCATGGCGTCGCCGGTGATCATGACGGAGTTGACCTTCTCGTCGCCGACCAGTCGCCACACCTCGTGCGGGTCGAACTTGGCCATCAGCACGATCTTGGAGCCGACGAAGCTCTGCCCCATGACGCACCACTGGGTGGCGCCGTGCATGAGCGGTGCCACCGGCAGGTGCACCAGGCCGCCGTTCGCCCCCTTGGCGACCATGGCCGCCGGATCGGTGATCCGCTCGTTGGTCACGGGGTCGGTCCCGCCGCCGAGGGCGTAGAAGACGTCCTCGTGTCGCCACACGACCCCCTTGGGCATGCCGGTCGTGCCGCCCGTGTAGAGGATGTAGAGGTCGTCGGCCGAGCGGGGACCGAAGTCCCGTTCTGGCGACTGGCCCCTCAGCACGTCCTCGTAGGGAACCGCGCCCGGTGCGGGATCGAGGTCGCTGCCATCCTCGATCACGATGACGTGACGCAGCTGGGGGAGCTCGGGGAGCAAGGCGGCCACGAGCGGCGAGAACTCACGCTGGTAGACGAGCGCCTGCAGGTTGGCGTTGGTCAGCAGGTAGCGGAGCTCGTCCTTGACGTAGCGATAGTTGATGTTGATCCAGACGGCACGCAGCTTGAACACGGCCCACGCGGTCTCGACCCACTCGACCGAGTTGTAGGCGTAGATCCCGACGTGGTCGCCCGGGGCCGATGCCCTGGGCCGCCAGATAGTGGGCCAGCTGGTTGGCCCGCGCTTCCATTTCGGCGTACGTGCGTCGCTTGCCGTCCGCGACGAGATACTCCCGCTCGGGATAGGCATCCACGGCCGCTTCGAAGAGGTCTGCGAGGTTGAACTCCATCGGGGCGAGATTAGAACACGTTCCTGTTCTGCGGGCAATCGCCTCGTGTGCCTGGGATTGGTTCGGGGATCGGGCAGGTGCGCTCTCCCGCGATCACCGCGATCGGCTTGTTGAGGTTGTCCGATTGATTCAGTCGAACAGGTCCGGATCACTCCGGCAGATCTCGTCCCAGAGCGGCTGGAACGAGAGCCATCCGGAGTAGGGCGAGGCGGAGAAGTCCCGCGTATAGCGCGCGCCCTCGTCGTCGATGATCACCGGCGTCCCGGCCGCCTCGGCCAACAGCTGAGCCTGGCACGAGCGCTCCATGGTGATGAACCACCAGGCCGCCTCGTCGACCGTCTGTCCGACCGTGAAGAGTCCGTGGTTGCGGTGGATGGTGGCCTTGTGGGGTCCGAGCGCTGTAGCAAGCGCTTTGGCCGCAGCCTCTTCCAGCACGATTGCCCCACCGCCTTCCTCGCACACGGTGTGATCCTCATAGAAGACGCAGGCGTCCTGCGTGATGGGATCGAGCGGGCGCCCGAGCGCGGACCAGGCCTTGCCGTACACCGAGTGGGCGTGCGCCGCACCCATCACGTCGGGGCGTGCCGCATGCACGGCGGAGTGGATGGCGAATGCGGCGGGATTCACCGGCCGGTCGCCTTCAACGACCTCACCGGTGTGGCTCACGAGAATGAGGTCCGAGACACGGACGTGGCGGAAGCTCATGGCGAGGGGGTTCACCCAGAAGTGGTCCGTCAGCTCCGGGTCGCGCGCCGTGATGTGGCCGGCGACACCCTCTGAGAAGCCGAATCGACCGAACAGCCGCAGAGCGCCGGCCAGCTTCTGCTTGCGGTGCAGGCGCTCTTGCTCGATGGTGGCGAACTTCGGAGGGACCGGCGCCCTGAGCTTGCGGGGGGCCGTCAGTGCTGCGTTGGAAAGGGCCTGTGCCATGGGTAGAAACTATCGTCTGCCCATGACCTATCCCACCGCCGCCGCGCGCGACATCACCGCATCAGCCGAAAAGGTCTGGATGCTGGTGGCCGACCTCCCACGGATGGGGGAATGGTCGCCCGAGAATGCCGGCGGAAAATGGGTGAAGGGGGCGACGGGGCCTGCCCTCGGTTCCGTGTTCCAGGGCACCAACAAGAACGGCGTGCGGCGCTGGTCCACCACCGTGACGGTCGTCGCCTGCGAGCCCGGCAAGGTGTTCGAGTTCGCGGTGACTTCCGGGCCGTTGGCGGTCGCCACGTGGCGCTATGAGTTCGAAGAGACAGCGTCCGGTTGCCGGGTGACCGAGTCCTGGGTGGATCAGCGCAAGCCCTGGTTCGCCACGCTGGCGCGTGTCATGGGTGACCACAGCGCGGGACACGCCGAACGGGAGATGGCAGCGACACTGGCCAACCTGGCCGCGGCGGTCGAGTAGCGGCACACCGCAGAGAGGCGTGATGCAGGGCGCGCTGATGCAGGGGGGCGGTACTGCAGGTCGGGGCGTGAGGTCAGACCCCGATCCCGACGATCGGTGCGTTCAATCGAGTGCCACCGGCCGAGCCGAAGAACAAGGGCTGCGCCCCGCCTCCGGGGTAGTCGAAGATCCTGCCATCGGAGGCGACGAGGTAGTACCCGCCCAACGTCACACACAGGCCGACGATCGGCGCATTGAGGTGCACAACGCCCATGGAACCGGCGAAGGGCGCCCCGAGGCTCGGTGCGGCAGGCCCGCATCAATGAACCCCGTTCGCTTGTCGCGGATGCCGGTGCAACAGTCACTGGCAGCCTTTGCGCGGCGGGTGGTCTGAGCAAGGATTTCGCCACCGGGTTACCGACGCCTCTCGGAAGTCGTGAGGCAGCTCAGGGATCAGGGCGATATGACACCGAGACGGCGCACCACGTGCTCGGCGGCCGCGCCGTCGCCGGGCGCGCCGCGTTGCCGGAGATGCTCTACGACAGAACGGCGATGTGGCTCGTCGACATTCCCGCCGTACTTGAACTTGGCGGACACCTCCTCGACGCGGATGGAGATACCGAGGATCGTTAGCAGCCTCGCCGCGTGGGCCTCACCCGGGTCGGCCACCCCGACCTCGGGCTGGAACGTCGCCAGCTGACGTCGGAGAATGGCAGCCACGCTGCCCGGGTCGGTCCGCTCGTCGTGCACCGTTGCCGTCCCGGTCAGCTGGACGGCGCCGTAGTAGGTCGTCGGGATCCCACGAGCGGGGTCCTCGTCGCCGATCACCTTCCACGACGACGGAATGAAGGCCCAGTCGTCGGCCACGCTCAACACGACCCGCTGGTTCTCGGCCAACGCGGCGAACACGGGGTTCGCCCGCACGAGATGCAGCCACACCGTGTCACCCTCGAGCACGAACTGCGTCGGCACGATGACCGGCAGTTCACGCGATGGGCCGCCCGGCGCCACCAGGTGCCCGAACGGATGGGACTCGACGAACGGCCGCCATTCGTCCTCGCCCCGGGTGGCGTCGACGGGGGCGATGAACATGTCGCCCAGTCTGGCTCAGGGCCGGCGTTCAGCCGGAGGCCGCGACCCCGAGCTCGTCCATCGACTCGGACCGGTGCCGCTTGTAGTCGACCTTGCCGTTCGGCGCCCGCCCGATGGAGGTGACCGCACGGACTCTCCGGGGCGCCTTGTACGAGGCCAGCTGGTCCTTGACATGCGCGATCAGCTCGGGCTCCGCCGGCCCGGGGACGCCGGGGTGCAGCTCGACCACGGCCACGACCTGCTCCCCGTAGGTCGGGTGCGGCACACCCACCACCACGGCGTCACGCACGGCGTCGTGCGTCTTGAGGGCTTCCTCCACCTCCTCGGGGAAGATCTTCTCGCCGCCCGAGTTGATGCAGACCGAGCCGCGGCCCAGCAGGTGGATGGTCCCGTCGGCCCCGACCTGGGCGAAGTCGCCCGGGATGGAATAGCGCACCCCGTCGATCTCCTTGAAGGTGCGGCCCGACTTCTCCTCGTCCTTGTAGTAGCCGAGCGGGTTGCGCCCGCCCAGGGCCAGCACGCCGACCTCGTCGGAGCCCGGCTCCACCTGGCGGCCGTCCTCCGTGAGGACCCGGACGTCGGGGCCGAGCGTGAACGAGGCGGTCTTGGCCGCCGAGCCCCCGCCCGAGACCGAGATCCCCATGCCCAAGGCCTCCGACGAGCTGAAGGCATCGGCCAGGATCATCCCGGCGTGGTGGGCCAGCAGGCGCTGTTTCACCGGCTCGCTCCACATGGCGCCCGACGAGATCACCATGAGCAACGAGCTCAGGTCCCACTTCCCCGGATGCTCGTCGAGCACGGCCAGCAGCGGCAGCGAGAAGGGATCGCCGACGATCACGACCGCGCTGACGTTCTCGCGTTCGACGGTGTCGAGCATCTCGGTCGGGTCGTACTTGCGCGACTCGAGCAGGCAGATGCGCCCACCCTCGGCCAGCACCGTGTTCGAGGTGAAGGCGCCGGTGCCGTGCATGAGAGGGCAGGCCGGCATGAGCGTGATGTTGCCGGGCCTGTCCTCCAGCGCAGCGCGCACCGGCTCCAGCCCGCCGTCGACGTCGTAGTGGCGCGTGCCACCGTCGACCAGCCGGGCGAACAGGTCGTCCTGGCGCCACATCACGCCCTTGGGCATGCCGGTGGTGCCGCCGGTATAGAGCATGTAGAGGTCGTCACCGCTGCGGCCCCAGGGCGCCGACACCCGCCCGATGGCGCACTTGGCCGCGTCCTCGTACGGCGTGGCCCAATCCGGACAGGGTCCCGAGCCGTCGTCGACCCAGAGCCAGCCCTTGACGCCGGGCACGCGGTCGAGGATCCGCTCGATCCGGTCGGTGAAGGCCCCGTGGAAGACCACGGCGATGGCGTCCGCGTTGTCCCACAGGTAGCTCAGCTCGTCGTCGCCGTAGCGGTAGTTGGTGTTGACGGGGACCAGGCCGACCTTCACCGCGGCGAAGGTGGTCTGCAGGTACTCGGGCGAGTTGTAGAGGTAGATCGCCACCTTGTCCTGCGCCACGGCATCGAGGTCGAGGAGGAACCGCGCCACGCCGTCGGCCCCGCGGTCGAACTCCTCCCACGTGACGTTGCGCGTGCCCTGCGTGACGGCGATGGAGTCGGGTTGCACGTCGGCCACCGTCTCCCAGACGTCCGCGTAGTTCCAGTTGCTCATGCGACCACTCCCCATGTCGACCCCCCGCCCCCGCCGAGATGCACGAAGCGAGGCGTTGAGCCTACGCTCCGCGCGTGGACCTCGGCCTCCCCGGCGACGACGACCCCCGTCGGCAAAGGGTGCGGGACTGGCTCGACGGCCACCCGCACCCGACCGGCCGCCAGCTGGCCGAGGCCGGCTTCGTGGCGCCGCACTGGGCCGCGCCGTACGGGCTCGATGCCGATCCGCTGACCCAACTCATGATCGACGAGGAGCTGCGGCGGAAGGGCGTCAGGCGCCCGATCAACCCGATCGGCATCGGTTGGGCGGGGCCAACCCTCATCTACGCCGGCACGGAGGAGCAGAAGGACCGCTGGCTCTGGCCGCTGCTCAGCGGGGAGGACTTCTGGTGCCAGCTGTTCTCCGAGCCCGGTGCCGGCTCGGACCTGGCCTCGCTCACCACGCGGGCCGAGCGTGACGGCGACCACTGGGTGGTCAACGGGCAGAAGGTGTGGACCAGCTACGCGCACATCGCCAAGTGGGGGATCCTGCTGGCGCGCACCGACCCGAAGGCCACCAAGCACATGGGGATCAGCTATTTCGTCTGTCCCATGGATGCGCCGGGGATCGACGTCCGGCCCCTCATCGACATGACGGGGGAGCACGCCTTCAACGAGGTGTTCCTGACGGATGTGCGGATCCCGGCCGACCACCTGGTGGGGCCCGAGCACGGCGGCTGGAACCTGGCCAAGGTCACCTTGGGCAACGAGCGTGTGTCGTTGTCGGGCGAGGGCGCGCTGTGGGGGATGGGCCCGACGGCGGAGGATCTCGTGGATCTGATCCGGGGCGCAGGCGGGCCGCCCGACGTCTCGACCCGGGACCGGTTGGTCGACGTCTTCATCGAGGCCCAGATCCTGCGCGTCCTGCGCCTGCGGATGGTCTCCGCCGTCCTGGCCGGCCGCGCTCCCGGCGCCGAGGCCTCGGTCCGCAAGGCCATCGCCGACGCCCACGGCCAGCACATCATGGACCTGGCCCGTGATCTGGCCGGGCCCTTCGGGATGCTGGCCGGGACGGGTCCGGTGGGCGGATGGGGCCCACCCGGGACGCCGGCCGCCTCCGACCCCACCTGGTCCCGCGGCTTCCTGTTCGCCCCGGCGTTGACCGTCGGCGGCGGCACGGCCGAGGTCCAGCGCAACATCGTGGCCGAAAAGGTTCTCGGTCTCCCGCGAGATCCCTGACCCGCGGCCGTTACCCCCACGGTACGGGGCTCTGGTGAGCCCACGAGTGGGAGGTGGCAATGCGGAAGATGATGGTGTCCGGTGCGCTGGCGTTGATCGGCCTGGCGGCCCCGACCGCCTCGGTCCTGACTCCCGCCGCCGCCTCGCCGGCAGGACTGGCGACGGCGACGGCAACGGCAACGACGGCGGCTCCAGGCATGCGGCGGCCTCACGGCCCTGCGGTGCCGGGGCTGTACCACGTGCCGGTCATCGGCAAGGTGACGCTGCCCGGCGGATTGGGGTCGGCCCTCGGTAGTGGACGGCAACGGCAACGGCAACCGCAACGGCCTGCGGCACGCCACGGCCGTGCAGTCGTCCAATTGGGCGGGCTACGCGGATACCGACGACACCTTCAACTCGGTGACGTCCTCATGGACGGAGCCGGCGGTCAACTGTGCCAACAGCAACGGCGGACTGAATGGCCTCTCCAGCTTGACGAACCTCCTCGGGAGTCCGGGCGCGGCGTCGGCGTTCTGGGTCGGCCTCGACGGCTACAACTCGACGAGCGTGGAGCAGCTGGGGACGGACTCGGACTGTGACTCCGGATCACCCAACTACTACGCCTGGTACGAGATGTACCCGAACCCCTCCGTGACGCTGCCCAGTCAGTATGCGGTGCACCCGGGTGACCAGATGACCGCGTCGGTGGCGGCCAACGCCGCCGGCACCTCCTTCACCCTGACGATCAAGGACGCCACGGCCGGCTGGAACTTCTCGACCGTGCAGACCGGGAGCGGCTTCGCCCGTTCGTCGGCGGAGGTGATCGCCGAGGCACCCTCGTCGTGCACCCTCTTGTTCTGCAGCGAGGTGTCGCTGGCCGACTTCGGGCAGATCAATTACTCGGGCTCGTCGGTGCGCAACGCGACGGGGACCAACGGGTCCTTGGCGTCATTCGACGCCGACGAGATCACCATGGCGGACAACGGGACGACGCTGGCCACACCGAGCAGCCTGAGCTCCGACGGCTCTTCGTTCTCGGTGGACTGGGACAACTCATAGCCGGCCCCGGGCTGGTTCACGGCCCCGGGCTGGTTCACGGGCCCCGGGCTAAGCCCCGGGCCCCGGCCCGCGCTCTCGACCGGCCAGACTGGGGCCATGGGTGATGCGGCGACGTACGAGCTCGACGGTCATGTGGCCACCATCACTTACAACCGGCCGGAGGTCCTCAACGCCATCAACGCCGAGATGCGGCGAGACCTCAATGAAGCGGTTGCTCGGTTTCGTGATGACGAGGACGCGTGGGTCGCCGTCGTCACCGGTGCGGGTCGGGCCTTCTGCGTCGGGGCCGACCTGCGGGAGGGCGCCGGCTCTGCGGGAGAGTTCCCTGGCACGTTCTGGGAGAAGCCGACGCTCAATTCGTTCGAGAGCGGTTGGGAGATCTTCAAGCCGGTCATCGCCGCCGTGAACGGATACTGCCTGGGCTATGGGCTCACGCTCGCCACCTGGTGCGATTTCGTGCTGGCGAGCGACCGAGCCGAGTTCGGCCTCCCGGAGGTGACCCTGGGCGTGCCGGCGATCGTGGCATCGATCCGACTGCCGCAGCGCATCAACTGGGCGGACGCGATGGAACTGTTGCTGACGGGTGAGCGCATCGATGCCGAACGTGCGCATGCAATGGGACTGGTCTGGAAGGTCGTCGCTCATGACGATCTGCTCGACGAGGCGCATGCACTCGCTCGACGCCTCCTCGCCGGAGGTCCTCTGGCCCAGCGATCCATGAAGGAGATGGCCATGCGCACCCGTCACATGGCGACCCTCGAAGCCATCCGTTTCGGCGAAACAATGCGACACGTCGCTGCGGCCACGCAGGACGCGATGGAAGGCTTTCAGGCCGCCGCCGAGGACCGTCCTCCACGCTGGACCGGACGATGAGGCAGGCGGGGTCCTACAGGTCGAGGGGCCCGGCGTTGGCGAAGCCCTGCCGCACGCCCTGCCCGGCCCGGGCGGTCAAGGCCTCGGGCTCGTAGAGCATGAGGTAGGCGTTTCGAGCGTGGTCCCGGGAGCGGTTCCGGAAGACCATGGCCAGCTCGGCCGGGTCGTCGGACTCGTCCTCGTGGACGAAGACCTCCAGGATCGGGGTGTTGGTCATGAGCTGGGCCGTCATGATCCCGGTTGATGCCTCGTGGGCGCAGACCTTGTCCACCTGCTCCCGACCCGGCATGCCGAGGGCGACCACAATGCGGCAGCCGTCCTCCTCGATCATCTTCTTGGCCGCCACGGCCAGGTCCTTGAAGCCCGGGACGGTCCGGCGCAGCGTGGAGAATTGCGTGCCGTATCCAGGGCATTCTGAGAGCTCGTCGAGCGCCTCGGCGCCCATGTCGTAGCGGGCGAACATGGTGTCGACCACGCCGATCAGGTCCATGACACATTCTCGCGCAGGGCGTCGCCTGGTCGGGTCGGCGCCCGCTGGTCCACAATTGGGCGGTGAGCGACCCCGATCGACCCAATCCAGAAGCGCAGCGCCCCGATCCCGCACCGCGGTCTGCACCCGAGACTGCGACATGGGTCGAGCGAGATGCGGCGGTGGTGTGGCATGGGTTCACCCAGATGGCGACCTACACCGGCAATGCCCCGCTCGTCATCGACCGGGCCGAGGGGCGGGAGCTGATCGACGCCGACGGCCGCCGCTACCTCGACGCCATCTCGTCGCTCTGGGTCAACACGCTCGGCCACCGCGTCCCCGAGCTCGACGCCGCCCTCGTGGCGCAGGCGGGCAAGGTCGCCCACTCCACCATGCTGGGCAACGGCAACACGGTGGTCGTCGAGCTGGCCGAGGCGCTCGCCCCGGTGGTGCCGGTCGACGACCCCCACTTCCTGTTTGCGGCGGACGGGGCGGTCGCGGTCGAGCAGGCGCTCAAGATCGCGTTCCAGTACTGGGTCAACCGCGGCGTCGACGGCCGCACGCGCTTCCTCGCGCTCGGCGACGCGTACCACGGCGACACCGTCGGCTCGCTCTCTCTCGGCGACGGCGGCGTGTTCAGCGCCGTCTTCGATCCGCTGTGCTTCCCGGTCGTGCGCACGCCGGGCTATGCCGACCCGGGCTGGGCCGACAAGGCGTGCGCGACCATTCAGGCTCACGCGGACGAGCTGGCGGCCGTGGTGATCGAGCCGTTGGTGCAGGGCGCGTCCGGCATGTTGTGTGCCTCCGCGTCCGACGTGCGGCGGCTGGGGGAGGCCTGCCGCCAGGCGGGCACGCTCCTCATCTGCGACGAGGTGGCGACCGGATTCGGCCGGACCGGAACGCTGTTCGCCTCCGAGCAGTGCGGCGTGCGGCCCGACCTCATGTGCGTGGGGAAGGGGATCACGGGCGGGTACCTGGCCATGTCGGCCACGGTGGCGTCGGGCGAGGTGTTCGGTGCGTTCCTCGGCCCCGATCTCGGGCCCGAGACCTTCTACCACGGGCATTCCTACGGCGGGAATGCGTTGGCGGCGGCGGTGGCGCTCGAGCACCTGCGGCTGATCGAGGCGTGGGACGTGCTGGGGAATGTGCGGGCGCGGGCCGACCAGTTGTCGTCATTGCTCGGAGAACGGTTGGGCGGGCGGGCCGACGTGCGCGAGATCCGCCAGCGTGGCCTCATGGTCGGCGTCGAACTGGCGCCGCCCTCGCCGGGGCTGCGTTGGGGGCGTCGCGTGTGCGCGGGTGCCGTCGCCCGGGGCGTGCTGTTGCGACCGCTCGGTGACGTGGTGGTCCTCATGCCGCCGCTGACGATCACGGCAGAGGAGATCGTACGGATCGTCGATGCTCTGGATGGGGGCCTCGACGATCTCGCCGCCGGCGATCCGGCCTCCGAATGAACGACGGCGACGGCGAGAGGGATAGCGGCAGCGGCAGCGGATCCACGTGGCACACCCGCATCCGCGCCGCCCTGGATCAGGTCGTCGACGAGGGCCGCTGGCGGGCGCCCCGGGAGTTCGACGCCCTCGGCCCCGCGGGCGTGCTCGAGGGCGGACGTGTCGTCTCGTTCGCGTCCAACGACTATCTCGGATTGAGTGGGCATCCGGCCGTGGTGGCGGCCGCCCACAGCGCGCTCTCGCGCTGGGGCGCCGGCTCCGGCGCCTCGCGCCTCGTGACCGGCAGTCGCCCCGTCCACAGCGAGCTCGAACGTGAGCTGGCCGAGTGGAAGGGGACCGAGGCCGCCGTCTGCTTCCCCACCGGGTTCGCCGCCAACCTCGGCGTACTCTGCACGCTCGGCGGCGAGGGTGTGCGCATCCTCTCGGACGAGCTGAACCACGCCAGCATCATCGACGGGTGCCGGCTGTCTCGCTCAGCCCTCGCCGTCTACCGCCATTGCGACATGGACCACCTGGCCGAGCTGCTGGCGAGCGGCGACCCCATGCCGACCATCGTCGTCACGGACTCCGTGTTCTCCATGGATGGGGACGTCGCCCCGCTCGGGGAGCTGGTCGACCTCTGTCAGCGCCACGGCGCCCTCCTCGTCCTCGATGAGGCGCATGCCGTCCTCGGCCCCGACCTCCCCGATGCCACCGGGCGGGACGGGGGCGGGGGGATGGGAAGTCGAGACCGGGACGGTATGCAAGGGGGAACGGTCGCGCGGGTCGGCACGCTGTCAAAGACATTGGGCTCGCTCGGCGGTTTCGTGGCGGCGTCACGCGACGTCGTGGATCTGATCGTCAACCGGGCCCGTTCGTACATCTTCTCGACAGCGCCCACGCCGGCCGATGCCGCGGCGGCGCTCGCCGCGGTCCGGATCGTGCGTTCCGTCGAAGGCGAGGCTTTGAGGGGCCGCCTCGCCGCGTTGATCGACCGGGTCGCGGAGGCCGGATTCGCACCGCCCGGACATGCGAGCCCGATCATCCCCGTCGTCCTCGGCACCGAGCAAGCGGCGCTCAGCGCGTCGGCGGCACTCCTGCACGACGGCCTGTGGGTGCCAGCCATCCGCCCGCCCACCGTGCCGGCGGGCACGAGCCGGCTGCGGGTCACGTTGTCGGCTGCGCACAGCGACGAGGATGTCAGCCGGTTGTTACACACGCTGGCCCGGCTGCCGCGACCGGCCGCCACACCGGCCGCGCTCTGACCAACGTGGACCCGCGCCGAGTCGTCGCCGTCGTCGGCACGGGAACCGACATCGGGAAGACGTGGATTGCCGCCCGTCTCCTGACCGACCTCCGCGCGGCGGGCTTGCAGGTGGCTGCCCGGAAACCGGCGCAGTCATTCGACCGCGCCGACGATCCAGCCCTCCGCGATGCCTCGGTACTGGGCGCCGCCACCGGCGAGGAGCCCGAGTCGGTGTGCCCGCAGCACCGCTGGTACGAGACGCCGATGGCGCCTCCGATGGCCGCCGAGTTGCTGCGGCCGTCCGCCCTTCACGATCGACGACCTCGTCTTAGAGCTGCGCTGGCCGGCGGAGGCGGTCGACGTCGGACTGGTCGAGACGGCGGGCGGACTTCGTTCGCCGTTGGCGGCTGACGGCGACTGTCTCGCATTCTGTGTGGCCTTGGCCCCCGACATCGCAGTCCTCGTGGCCGACGCGGGCCTGGGCACGATCAACGCGGTGCGGCTCACCCTCGACGCGTTGGGAACGCCGCCAACCTCGACCGCAGTCGTGGTCCTGAACCGATTCGATCCGGCCGTGGATCTGCACCTGTGCAATCTCGAGTGGCTCCGAGAGCGCGACGGGCTCCGCGTGTTCACTGCTCCCGGGGGAGTGGCGGAGCTGGTGGACGTCGTCCGCGGCTAGCTCGACTGGTCCCCGCCGTCACAGTGGCGACCGCTTAGGGTGAGGGCCTTAGTGCGACGGTCATCCGCTCGACGGACCTCGGCCACGTTCAAGGGTCTCGCCCTGGTGTTCTCCGCGGCGCTCGTGCTGTTCGCCGGCTGCGGCAATGCCGGATCGGGCCAAGCCACCCGCCCGACGGTGAACATCAAGGCCGAGGCGTCGGCTCGAGCCGGCCAGCTCCCCGTCCCGCCTGGTCGCCTCCCCACGAAGGGGCCGATCGGCCTCGATCCCTCCAAGTCCGATGGCGTCCAGCTCGACGTCCTGAGCGGTTTGCTCAATGACACGCCGATCTTCAACGGGGACTTCGCCGATCCCTTCGCGTTGCGCACCGCGGGTGACCTGTACGTCTACGCCTCGAACACCGCGACCTCGCCCGACGCGGGCGCGGCACACGTGCCGGTCATCGAGCTCGGCCGTGATTCAGGATTCGAGGGTCAGTATCTCGGGGACGCCATGCCGTCGATTCCCAAGTGGACGGTGTCGGGATTCCAATGGGCACCGTCGGTGTGGACCCGACCGGACGGGACCTATGTCATGTACTACTCGACACCTGCGACGGTTCCGCTGGGATGTCTCGCCAAGACACTTCCCTTGGGGTGCGTCAAGACCACCAACGGGCCATCGAGCGCGATGTGCATCTCGCGGGCCACCAGCGCGAACCCAGCGGGTCCCTTCATCGACGACTCGTCGTCTGCCTTCGTCTGCCCGGTCGCGCAGGGGGGTGCGATCGACCCGAGCGTGTTCGTCGCATCCGACGGCAGCCCATGGCTGCTCTGGAAGAGCGACGGGGACTGCTGCAACATGCCCACCACCATCTACTCCCAACAACTCTCGGCCGATGGGCTGTCGGTCGTCGGTCCGGCCCATCGGCTCGTCGGGGCGTCACAGAGCTGGGAGGGGGGGCTGGTCGAGGGTCCGTCGATGATTCAGAACGGCTCCACCTACTGGCTCTTCTATTCGGCCAACCTCTGGGGCACCGATAACTACGGCATCGGCGTGGCGCGTTGTGCCTCCGTCATCGGCCCTTGTACCAAACCGCTCGATCACGCCTGGCTCTCGTCGACGGCCATAGGGGGGCAGAGCGACCCGGGTCCCGGAGGGGAGGAGTTCTTCCAGGTGGGCGGGTTGATCTGGATGGTGCATCACGGCCTTGCGCCCGGTCAGAGCGGGAACGACGCCCAGCGACGGCTCTATGTCGACCTGCTCGCCTTCCCGGCCGGCCAGACACCTGGCCTCGCTCCACCGTCGCCGGCGGCAGCTCTGGCCGAGGCAATCCTCTACTACGCGGATCCGAACGCGCCCCCTCAGCCGGACGAGGCGTTCCTGGCCCTTCTCCACAAAGTCCCGAGCGCGTTCTCCGGCGACACCGACGTGGCGCTCGTGGCGGACGGGCGGTTGGCGTGCGCCGGTCTCGGGCACGAGCAGGGAGCCGATGACGTCATGAATGTGCTGACCAGTCGTGGGCTGGATCAATTCGAGGCGAGCCTGGTCGGCATCTCCGCCACGGAGTACTTCTGCCCCCAGTACAGCCTCCAAGCGTTGAAGGACGTGCAGGAGGCGCTGACTCAGGGTTCCGACTAGCGGGCGCTGCGCGTTCGACCTGCCCCACACCGGCACTTCGGGGTCCGTGAGCACCGCCCACATTCAACTCAAGATCTAGCCAACAATCACATTGTGAACAGTCGCCACCATCGGGTCCTTGAGGCTTATACCCAGTTCGGTGAGGATCGGAATGAGGGTAGATCCGAAGGCGTCAAAGTCCTCTTGGGATTCCCAGACGTCGAAAACCTGGATCTCCCCGTTTGACTCGAGAGCGACGTGATAGGTGCGCCCCTTGGGCGTGCCGGCTCCGGCTGCCTCGAGCTGCTTGATCGCACTGCTGTACTTCTCGGGAGTGAATCCCTCGTGTACGAAATAGATCCCAAGTGCCATGCGCACCGCCTCTCTGCGTACTCGACGCAATGTTGATGCTGCGGCCACTCCGCTTTGGACGTGGCCCGCTGAGACCCTAATTCTTAATGAGCAACAGAATTTGGGGAACTGGGCGGCGAGAATCTCCGGGTGCCCCATAGCGCCGGGAAGGTGGGACAGTTCGGCACCCCCGGGGGCATCCCTCGGCGGCAATGGCTCGGGTGGAGTTGACCCGCTTCGACAGACACGGGTTTATGGGATTCAGGCCACCACGAGGGCGGCTTCGTAGTCAAGCGGGCTGAGATGGCCGAGGCCGGCTTGGGCCCGTTCTCGGTTGTAGAAGATTTCGATGTAGTCGAAGAGGGCGCTGCGCAGTCGTGCTCGGTTCATGTAGATCAAGGGTCCGTGGATCCAGCTCAGCTCGCGCTTGAGGGTGGCCCAGAAGGTCTCCATGGCCGCGTTGTCGTAGCAGTCGCCGGTGGATCCATAGGAAGGCACGAGGCCGAGCTCGTGGAGCCGGTTCGTGAAGGCCAGTGATGTGTATTGACTGGGCTCAATCGGTGGACGCAACACCGGCTTCTTGTTGAGATCGTAGGTGCTCGTCGATCACCTCCGCTGGTGTCCTCCAACCGAGTGTCTTGCGCGGCCTGGTGTTTAGAGCATGAGCGACGGCTTCGATCTCTTCGGCGCTCCATCGCGACAGGTCGGTTCCTTTCGGGAAGTACTGGCGAAGCAGACCATTCGTGTTCTCGTTCGTTCCGCGCTGCCACGGACTTTGCGGATCGGCGAAGTAAACAGGGATTCCGGTGTCGACTTTGAACTTTGCGTGAGCCGACATTTCCTTGCCGCGGTCCCATGTCACTGATCGGCGCAGTTGTTCTGGAAGTGTGGTGATCGTTGACGCGAGAGCGTCTTTCATCGTGAGTGCTCCATAGCCAGCGAGGGCCGGCCCATTCTTTGGTGTGTGCTTGTGGCGATAACCCTCCTCGCGGGGAAGGTGTATCAGCATCGTGAATCTGCTCGTGCGCTCGACGAGGGTCCCGATAGCCGAGCGTTCCAGCCCGATAAGAAGGTCCCCCTCCCAGTGCCCAGGCATAGCACGATCTTCGACCTCGGGTGGTCGTTCGCTGATCATCACCTCCGGCGTCACGTGCGCCCAGGCTTGGCGCCTCGTCCTGGACCGCGGAACCCGGAGCGCACGTCCGGTGCGCAGGCAGGCGACCAATTCTCGCTTGAGGGCGCCTCTGCTTTGAACGTAAAGAGACTGGTAGATCGCCTCGTGGCTGATCCTCATGGACTCATCATGTGGGAAATCGACCTTGAGGCGGTTCGCTATCTGCTCGGGGCTCCATGCACTCACCCAGCGGCGATCCTGTCGATGCGGCTTGCCTCTGCCCTTCCAGGGAGCCGTCGCGGGCCCCTGAACAGGAGTCCCGTCAGGTCGGCAGACCTGACCCGCCAACCGCTCCTGCACGTAGTCGCGCAGCTGCTCGTTGGCGAGGAGCTTCGCAGTCTTGGGGCGCTGAGCCACGAGCTCGGCCTTCCATTGGGCAACCGAGGCCCGATACTCGAGCTTCCCGCCTCGGGTCGCAGCGTTGCGGCGCAGCTCCCGAGAGATCGTCGAAGGAGCGCGTCCAAGTTGTCGACTGATCTCTCTGATGCTTGCGCTCTGCGCCTTCAGCAGCGCGATCTCCTCTCGTTCATGAAAGGACAGGTATCGGCCCGTGGTCGGCGACAGATCGATCGGCATGCCGCCACGATGTCGGAACCAGCGAGCGCCCACCACTGGAGAGACATCCACTGCCTTCGCGGCAGCGTCGGTTGTGATCCCAGTCGCGATCTGGCGCCAGAACTGCTGTTCGACTTCTCGGCGAAGGGATGGGGCCCCCGGCGACTTCATCGGGGAGCGACCTGTCAACTCCTTCATCCAGCCAGCTGGCCTGCCCATCAGCACCTCCCGAGTAGAGGTGTTGCGACGACCGCTTGATTTCACCTTGGCATCCCTTGTCGCTGTGATGCAGCGGCGGGATCACCGGGTCCCGCCGCGCCACTGCCATCGACACGGCCTCAATCACCAACTCTGAGGTCTGACGGGTGCCCATCGACCAGCCGACGAGTCCTCGGCCATAGAGATCCTTCACGCCGGCCAAGAAGAGCTTGCCCTCGCCGGTCATGAACTCAGTGATGTCGGCCACCCAGCGCTCATCGCGCCGGCTCGCGCCGAAGTCGCGATCGAGCAGGTCCGGAGCCGGGGCCACGTCGAGGCGGCCCCGGCGCCACTTCTTGCGCGAGTGCACGCCGACCAGGTCGAGTTCGGCCATGAGGCGGGCGACGCGTTTGCGCCCGACCCGGGTGCCGACCCGGCAGAGCTGGCCGTGGACCCGGGGTGCTCCATAGGTGCACCTCGAGCGCCGGTAGATCTCCCTGATGGTGTCGGCCAGATAAGCGTCGTCGACACAACGAGGAGACGGCGGCCGGCTGGCCCAGGCGTAGTAGCCGCTGCGCGAGACCTTGGCCACCCGACAAAGCGCTTTGACCGGGTACTGGTCTCGGTGAGCGGAGACGAACCGGAAGCGACTTAGCGGTTCGTCTCCTTGGCGAAAAAAACTGACGCCTTGAGGAGGATCTCCCGGTCCATCTTCAACTCGGCGTTCTCCTTGCGCAGACGCTTGAGCTCAGCGAGCTCGTCTCGCTCAACGCCTCGGGATCCTGTCCTCGAGCCTTCGCCTTGTCCTCGGCCTTCAACCAGTTGCACAACGTCTGGTCGGGGATGCCGAGGCCGGCAGCGACCTGGCGTATCGAACGATCACCTCGGCGCGCCAGCTCACACGCTTCCCGTCGGAACTCCTCGGGATAAATCGACGGACGACCCACTGCGGGCTCCTTCCTCTGGGGTCATCCCCAGAATGAGGTGTCCACGAGAGCGGGTCAACTCCAGGGCGTTATGGGACACCTATCCAGCGCAGATCGCTGATTCGGTACCAACCTCGAAACGCGGTGCCCGGCCGGTATCCACGCCGAACGGCAGATCTGGGTCGCCGCAATCAGCCGCTTTTCCCGAGCTGTGCCGTAAGGCCGTCCACAGTGCAGACGATCATCCTCGGCAGCGGCAGCCCACTTCCCGATGCCGGGCGCGCCGAGCCGGGGTTCGCCCTGGCGTAGGAGGAGGTCAGATCGGGAGCAACGACCGCGAAACGAGTCCCACCACCTCGGCCACGCCGGCGTCGCGGTGGACCAGACTCGCCTGGTAGTCACGGTCATGGATCATGTCGACGAACGAGCCCGTTTCGGGAAACTCAATGACGAGGATCTGGTCCCACGGGCGGGTCCGACCGATCAGCACCTGGTGCACGTCGTTGTAGAGGATGACCTTGCCAGCTCGGCGATCGATCTGTTCGAGCGCCGTCGCCCCGTAGCGGGCATAGGCCTGGGCACCGGTGAGACTGGCGGCAGCGAGCTTGTGGCACGTCGGATAGATCGCACGCTCGCGGAAGGCGAGGAGGTTCACCATTTGCACCGGGCCCCGGTGGCCGGAGTGGATCAGGGCAACCAGCTGTGATTCCTCGGGATTGATACCGCCCGCCCCCAGCGCGCTGAGCTCACGGAGAAGAGTCTCTATCTGATCTGCACCCCGTCCCGTCACAGGCCCCGCCCCCTCTCGCAGCCTGCGGTTGTGGAAGTCAGCCAGCGCCTCCCGCGCACCCGGCTTGTCGTCGACCAATGCATGCAGGAGAGCTCGGTACTCGTGGTCGAGGTGGTTGGTCATGAGGGCTCCAATCGTCACAATTGCAGACGAGACGCCTCTTGCCCCCGGAATTGTCTAGCACCTGGCGAGAACATTTCAGTAGAGGCTTTGGTTCAGGCACATATGTGGCGCTCCTAGGACTTTTGGAGCGTTGCGACGCGGTCTTGGTATTCGTCGCTATCTCGCGCCCGCCAGTACATAGCAAGCACGGCCTCATCTGCGGTAGCGACGCCCCTGAATACCTCCTCGCTCAACAAGACACGCCGCATTCCTTCCGTTGTCAATCCGATGATCGCCCTCTTGACTGTCAGGTTGTCGTCGCTTGTCGGAGCCGTCTCTGCCTTCAGTCCGTCCCCTGGAACGTCCACCTTCCGATCATTCAACATCTCATGGGAGCTCATCATTTGCACAATGCCTCTGCTCATCAGCGAACGCCAGGCCCGATCGTCCGATTCAATAGGGACTTTGGTCCCAAGCTGACCTGCCCCAGATCGCCGGATAGTGGGCGCAGCTCTGCTACGGCACGTCGGCGACGCGATCACGCGCCACGAGCGGCCCGGAGTGAGCGATGGATGTCCAGGAGGTGGTGTGTCTCTTCGTGGACGACTTTGCGGACGACTGCGATGGCGGTCATTTCCTCGTCGCCCAAAACGATCACCCGACCCCACTGGTCGGCGTCGATGGTGGTGACTTTCCGGGCCATGCGGCTCGCGTTAGCGACCAGCTCCTCTGCTGTGGTGGTGGGATCAAGGGCGTTATAGCCCCCCGCCGCGGCCGCTTCGTCGGCGATCGACGGATCCGGACGAGGGAGGACTGGCCGGTCCTCGGCGAGCAACATGTGGAGAGCCCCACTCCAAAGAGCGATCACGTCCCGAACATGGGCAGTGTATTCAAGAGCCGACCAAGAATGGGCGCTCGGTCGTCGGCGAAGCACGTCCTCAGGATCAGCGGGAAGGAGGTGGGTAAGCGCAGCCCGGTACTCGGGCCCGAGATCGCTTAGTGCAACCTCGGCATTCTCAGCGGTGACGTTTGCCGCCAGCCAACCGCATTCCTCGCAGCGCTCGGGCGGGTTGATTGGACGAGGCAGAGCGTCGGGCACGGCGGTCAATATTCTGCCTCTTGGGTGGGGAGCCCATCGCCGAGATTACTTCGGTCATCTGACATGTCCCCTATCGCCGGGATGAGGCGCACCCTTAGGCACGTATGGATACGACGACGGCACCCAGGGCTAACCCCGAATGTGATCTGAGATACTGAGCTTCCATGGGATCACGGGTGGGCTACTGATGCTGACAAAACATCCCGCAGCCGAGATCGACTGGAGCATTCCCGAACCGAAGCCACCGGAACCACTCCCTCCGGCGCATCTCACTCGGACGATCCTCGCGGTGGTCGTGGTTGGACTGCTCCTAGGGTATTTGGGCTGGGTCCTTCCGAGTCCAGGTGGATCTCTCGTAATTCCGACCCTGGTTGTCCTCGGAGTCGGTGTTTTCGTCGGACTCGCTGCGGGGACCATTTCGGTGGCTCGCCCTTCGCGTCGGTGGGTTCGCCACGTCGCCCTTGGTGTTCTGGCAATGACGCTCGTGGCCTGCGTGTGGACGTGGGAGTTTTCGTTCCCCGCATTCATGGCGTGGTCTCACGCAACATCCCAGGCGACCCAGGCTCTCAACGGAGCGAAGAACAGCCCGAAGTTGTCAAACGGAGCACCCGTACACCCGTGCGTGAACGTCACTCGGGGAAGCGTTGGACCAATGAGTGCGCCGCTGAGAGAGTGCACAATCACGTCCCCCGAGGGAGACGCGGTCTTCTTCACGCCGCTCGGTCCGCACTCTGTCGGCGGCATGGCCTACATCAGTAGCGGATCCCACTGGTTCGCCGACGAGTGTGCCCACCACTCATATGGTCCCTGGTGGACATTCACCGCATCAACCGACGGGGTCGGGGACTGTCCGTTCGGGTACTCGTTCCACGGCGGGGGCTAGCACTAGAGATGCCCTCGAACGCCGGCAGTGAGTCAATACGGAGGAGACTGATGAACTGCCAGGAACTTGGGTTGCGATACCAGTTCTGAAACTTGACGTTCGTCCCCAACTCCATCCCAAGGCCAGGCCGAACCGAGGCCTCTCTGTCTTCTGGAGACATCGAGCTCGATTCGAGTTGAGAAGACCCCGTTGTTTGGCTACATCCTGCTTGGGTAGAAAGGTGAGATGTTCGGTTGGCATTTTGAGGTGGGTCGAATACTCTCGACGAACCCACTCGCTCGGCAGTCCCTAAAGGGTCCAATCGGCAACATGACGAAGCCAGATTCCGATGGCATTCTCACCTCTGGCGGAGGGGACGGTGGCATCGGAGTCGAGGCAACGGGGACAGTTACCGTTTCCCCCCGTAAGTCGATTTCCTCCCATAAATCGAACCAGCGCCACGCCGCCTAGCGAATCTGCTCCGCAAAGGAGTACCGGCGGTTTTCATGTGCGAGCCGTGCCGATTGACCGGGCCGATCGGGGAGTGAGGAAGCATTTGGCTTACCCGGCGATGCCGGGACTCAATGCACGACCGAGTGACTTGTTGCGCCCTCTGCTTCGGCCGTTAGTTGGCGCCGACCACCTTGAAGTCCTGGTTGACGAAGACGTGGTGTGGCCAGTTGACCCCAATGTTGTGGACCTCGTACTCCCCGTTGCTCAGCTTCACAACACGGTCGACGATTCCTCCCGGATAGGCCGTAAGCGCAGCCTCGGTCGCCTTATTGGCCGTCGCTCCGCTGACGATGGTCCCCGATCCCTGGCTGTAACTGACCGGGATCTGACCGACCTGGGTCGAGGTTTCAGCTGCACCCCTCTGGAATGGGACCACCGTTGCCGCCGTGGACGGCTTAGATCCGCCACCAGTTGTTTGCACGAGAACTTGGGTGGCCTTGATGGTCGTAGAACTGACTGTCCCTAGTACGAGGACGTGTTCGCCCTTTGTAATGGCGCTCTTCATGGTCGAGTTCGACCCCTTCGCGTACTTTGTCGAAGACAGCTCGTCAACCGTTGCCTCTTGACCCGCTGCCGTGGTCAGGGTGAAGCTCGACTTGGACACGTTTCCGACCGTGCCTGATGTTCCCCCTGGGGATGGCGCAGATCGCGGATTGGAACCCTGTCCTCCGGATCCAAGATGTCCACTGGAGCTGTTGGCGGCCACGAGTTGCGCGGCCGATGCCGAGGGTGAACTGCCGAGGCCGATGAACAACCCCGTCACCGAGCCTGTCAGCGCAGCGGCCGCGATCAAACCCCGCCTCATTTTCGACAGGTGTCCTCGCGTTCTGTGGGTTCCTTGCTCGGACATTTTCACCGTGATTGGCCAATGAGAAGAAGACACTGACGGAACAGGCGACGCAGAGATTGCAGCATCAAAACCTTCGATAGCGGTTCGCCCTGGCGCTTCGCCCGATTCGGCATCAGCGCCCGATTCGGCATCAGATGGAGGGGTCTCCCGGTGGCGAGTCGGTTCGTAATCACTCATGACGGCACTCCTTAAACTCAGGTATCCAGGGTGCCAGCCGTTTATGTGAACCCCCTGTCGGCCGCCTGCGTGACTGCTCCGAATCCTCTCCAACAGATCATTGAGGAAGTGCAGTGACCGTCTGGACCTGTGTCCCAGTACGCCGGACTGGGGAGCCACCCTGCGGCACCATGGCGGGCAGTCTTCAGGGGGCGAAAAGGCGCACCGGCAGTTCCTCGTGACGGCGGACCATCAGGCTGTTCACCCAACTCGGTGGCCGTCGAGGATCGAGTGTGATCTGACTCGTTCGAGCAAGCAGAACCCTGAGCACGTTTCTCGCCTCGACCCGAGCCAGTGGCGCTCCAACGCAGTGGTGGATGCCTCGACCGAAGGCGACATGGCGCCGTGGGGCTTCACGGGTCAGATCGATGGACTCGGGGTGATCGAACATTGCGGCATCACGGTTGGCGGCACCCCAGAGCAGCAAGACCGTAGCTCCAGCCGGGATCTCCACGCCGCCGAGTTTGGTGTCGTTTGGCACGGAGCGCATGTGGTAGCGGAAAGGTGGCTCCAACCGCAGAGCCTCCTCCACGAACATCGGGATCAACTCGGGACTTTCACGCAGTTGATCCTGAAGGTCTCGTTGTTCGGCCAACATGCGGACGGCATTCCCAATCAGGCTTGTCGTCGACTCACCACCAGCGCTGAGCAGCGTGTGGAGAACGCCGTAGCCCTGAACTTCCGAGAGTGCCTGACGGTTGATGCCTTGGGCGACGGCCCCGAGAAGGTCATCCATCGGCTCACTCATGGCGGCTGAGAGCTGAAGGGAAATCCACTCGCCGATTTCCCCGGTCCGAGCGATGTGGGTGACCAACTCCTCGTAGGTCAGGGTTGATCCCAGCATGGCGGTCGAGTCAAAGGCTGCATTCAACAACTGGTCCAAGTCACTGCCCTGGAATCCGATGAGGCGGCTGATCATCGTGATGGGTACGACGTTGCCGATGGCCGTCATGAAATCCACAGACCCTTCATTGAGGGCCCGGGCCACACAATCCTCGGCAATCTCCACAATGTCCGGTTCCAGAGCAGCCATGCGCTTGGCCACAAGTTCAGGGAACACCGTGTCCCGGTGCACTGCATGCGTTGGAGGATCTGCCGTGGCCAGCGCCTGGACTCCGGCATCGTTGAAGGGAAGCCGACAAGGCATGCCGTTGGCGTCTCGGTACAAGAGGCAGTTCAGATTTGATGAAAAGTCCTCCACTCGGGCAGCGGCTTCGGCCAGAAGTTGATACGTGGCCACCGTGAAGATTCCAGTGCCGGGTACTTCCCATACCGGCGCTTCGGCCCGCAGCTCCTCGTAGAACGTATAGGGCTCTGCGATTGCTGCGGGGTCGAGCAAGCGGGATCCGGAGATCGTTTGGACCATGCCCACAAGTTTGTCACCGAGGCGTCTGGGGTGCCCCCGTACGCCGGGACTGTGCGGCGTTCGGCATTGCTGATGTGCGCCTTCCCGAAGCCGTTTCGCGACGAGGCTGCACAAGAGTGCGCTCATTGCTTAGCTAGTCGAGGCCCGGCGGACGAATACGAGGTGTGGGACGTAGGGTCCTAGAAGTACGGAGGTGAGCACGATGAGCACTGAGGACGCTGCGCCGGACGCAAGAGGGGTGTCGTCGGAGCTTCTGACAACGGTTGATCTGGGCCCTGAGATCGAAGGAATGGCCGGTCGACAACTTCGGATGCGTCTGTTCACCTTCGAGCCAGGAGCCGTCTTCGGCCCGATCCACGACCATAAGGACAGACCAGGCATCGTCTACATACTGCAGGGAACGATCACTGACCATCGAAATGGAGCCGCTACCGACTATGGGCCAGGCGTGGGTTGGCCCGAGGATAGAAATACCCTCCACTGGCTTGAGAACAGAGGAACGGTTCAGGCGGTGGAGATCTCGGTCGATATCGTCCCGTTTGCCGAATAGTTCTCCTGCCCAGGAGAAGCCGGTCTCGGACCTGCCCCAGCTCGCCGGGACGGCGGGACCTGAACCTTCAGGCGACGGCAAGCTCAGAACTCTCGAGCCTGGATGAAAGCAAGCAGATCTGGGTTGATCGCCGGTTTCCGGGCGGTGTTGCCCGAGTTCCGTGAGGAACGGCACCGCTCCCTCTTCTAGTTGGTGAGCTCTGGGTGACCAAGCTCGCGGCAGCGCGCCCACCAACCCGTGGGGACGACGGTGACGGTCATGCGACGGCCGCATTCGGGGCAGAAACGCGGGGGATCGAGCGCGCGGCCACAGCCGGCGCATTCGGCGGACGGTTTGCCGCAGCCGGTGCAGTGCGTCGACGCGGTTGTCACGGAGTGGGGCACCTGACGATCGGCCGGATGATCAGATGGCGGCGGTGAGGGCGCCGATGGGCATGCGGAGGTCCTCGAGCATCTGGAGGTCCTCGTCGGCCGAGCGGCCGAGCGTCGTCAGGTAGTTGCCGACGATGAGGGCGTTGATGCCGGCGGTCATCCCGATGGCCTGGAGATCACGCAGGGTGACCTCGCGACCGCCGGCATAGCGGAGGATCACCGAGGGCAGGGCCAGGCGGAAGAGCGCGATCCAGCGCACCGCCTCCCAGGCGCCGAGGATGGGCTGGTCGCCGAGCGGCGTGCCGGGGCGGGGGTTGAGGAAGTTGAGCGGCACCTCGGTGGGGTCGAGCTCCTGCAGTTGCGTCAGCAGCTCGACTCGCTGCGCCACGGTCTCGCCCACGTTGATGAGGGCGCCGCAGCACAGCTCCATACCGTGCGCCTTGACGAGGCGGCAGGTGTCGGCGCGCTCGTCCCAGCTGTGGGTCGTGACGATGGTCGGGAAGTACGAGCGCGCCGTCTCGACGTTGTGGTTGTAGCGATGCACGCCGCCGTCGGCCAGGCGGCGCGCCTGGTCCTCGTCCAGGATGCCGGCGCTCACGGCGACGTTGAGTCCGGTCTCGTCGTGGATGCGGGGGACCAGATCGAGGATGCGCTGGATGGTGCGCTCGTCGGGGCCGCGCACGGCGAGCACGATGCAGAACTCCGAGGCGCCGAGAGCGGCGGTCTCACGGGCGGCGGTGAGGACTTCGTTCGTATCGAGGAAGGGTGTGGCCTTGACCGGCGTGTCGAAGCGCGAGGACTGCGAACAGAAGTGGCAGTCCTCGGGGCAGCCGCCGGTCTTGGCGGAGAGGATGCCCTCGATCTCGACCTCCGGTCCGCACCAGGCCAGCCGGACCTGGTGCGCCAGAGCGGCGAGGTTCATCACGGCGCCGTCGGGGAGGGCGGCCAGCGCAGTGAGCTCATCCTTCGTCAGCAGGCGGCGCTCGTCGAGGAGGGCTGTTTCGGCTGCGGCGATCACAGCTCTGTCCGCCGCACTCAGGGCGGCTTGGGGCGGTGGCGGTGGCGCCGGAGCGGGGGCTGCGGTACGGAAGGCAACAGGGCTCGTGGTGGTCACGGCGCCCACGGTAGTGGCAGGGTGTGGGCCGCCGGAAGTTGGGCGGCGCGCTGGGAGGAGTGGCCATGGCCTGGGATTTCTCGACGGAACCCGAGTTCGAGGAGAAGTTGGAGTGGATGCGCGGATTCGTGCGCGAGGAGGTCTTCCCGCTCGAGACCTTGGATCTGACGTACGACCAGGTGCGGGTGCTGATCCGGCCGCTGCAGGAGCAGGTCAAGGCGCAGGGCTTGTGGGCGGCGCACCTGCCGCCGGAGCTGGGCGGCATGGGGTTCGGGCAGGTGAAGTTGGGGCTGATGCACGAGATCCTGGGACAGTCGCCCTATGCGCCCGTCGTCTTCGGCAACAACGCGCCGGATTCGGGGAACGCGGAGTTGCTGGCGGTGGGTATCGAGGCGAGCGGGAACGAGGCGCAGCGGGCGCAGTGGCTGCAGCCCTTGTTGGACGGGGAGTTGCGGTCGGCGTTCTCCATGACCGAGCCCGACACAGCCGGATCTGATCCGACGCTGTTGAAGACCTCTGCCGTGCGGGACGGCGAGGAGTGGGTGATCAACGGGCACAAGTGGTTCACATCCAACGGGTCGGTGGCTGACTTCCTGATCGTGATGGCGGTGACGAATCCGGACGTGCATCCGTATTCGGGCTCTTCGATGATCATCGTGCCGGTGTCCACGCCGGGGGTCGACATTGTGCGGGACGTCTCGACCATGGAGGACCCGCACACGCCGTACGGGCGCTTCGGCAACCACGCCGAGATCGTGTATCGCGATGTGCGGGTGCCTGTGACGAATCTGATCGGTGTGGAGGGGTCGGGGTTCGTGCTGGCGCAGCATCGGCTGGGGCCGGGTCGGATCCACCACTGCATGCGCTGGTTGGGCCAGTCCCGTCGTGCCTTCGACATGCTGTGCGAGCGGGCGGTGTCGCGCTATGCGCACGGGTCGATGTTGGCGGAGAAGCAGACCATCCAGAACTGGGTGGCCGATTCCATGGCCGAGATGCAGGCGGCCCGTTTGATGACGCTGCAGGCGGCTTGGAAGATGGACCAGGAGGGGGCGGCGGCGGCCCGGGTGGAGATTGCCATGATCAAGTACTTCGGGGCGAAGGTCCTGTACGACGTGATCGACCGCGCCATCCAGGTGCACGGGTCGTTGGGCTTCTCGTCGGACCTGCCGTTGGAGTCGATGTACCGGAACGCCCGGGCGGCCCGCATTTACGACGGGCCCGACGAGGTGCACCGTCAGACGGTGGCCCGTCGTGTGCTGAAGGGTTATTCGCCGCACGAGGTGCCGACCGAGCACATCCCGACCCGCGCTGCGGAGGCGCAGCGGCGTTTTGCGGATCTGCTGGCTGAGCTGACGGTGGACGCATAGAGGTGGCGCAGCGGGCGGGGTTGGTGGCGTTGCCGGGTTTGGCGGCGATCGGCGCGCTCGTCCTGGCGGCGTGCGGGTCGTCGGGGCCGAGCGCAACGAGCCCGACGACCCACCTCAAGCAGACGACGACGTCGACCACGAAGGCCTCAGGGTCCGGATCCACGACAACGTCGACGACTTCGAGCACGTCGACCATGACGTCGGGGCCGATGACGACAGTGATGCTCCCCATCGTCGTGTGCCAGACGTCCTCGGGCGTCACCACCACGACAGCGGCGCTCCCCGGCTCCGTCTCGGTCAGTGTCCCGGCAGCGGACGCGTCGGCAGAACAATCTGGCCGTCTACAGCGACGAGTCCGGACGGCTGATGCTGATCGGGCCGACGGTGGGCTGGACCTGCGCAGGCTCCTTCGGGGCCGACGGCAGCGGCCTCATGGCGCTCGCTCCGGTCGGGACGTCCGTGCCTCTGTCCGGAACGACGTGGCACGTGGCTGCGGGCTCGCCGACGCAGGCGATCGTCGCCATGGAGAGCGGAGGCAGCACCGTCCAGGGCGCAGAGCTCGTGTGCCCCTTGTTCGGCGCGGCGCAGACGGTCGTGCAGCAGGACATTGGCAAGGCGTGCGCCAGCAGCCCTGCGCAGGAGACGGTGACGAAGATCTCAGCGCTCGCCGTCGGCTTCCGGGATCCGGCCGGCGTGGCTGGGGTCGGCTTCCCGTCAGGTGGGCAGAACCCGGCGAACGGCGTCGGGCTCTATCGGCCGAAGCCGACCGAGTCGACTGCGTACCTGGCGACCTGCACCCTGCCGGCGGCACAGCAGGACCTGTGCACGGCGGTGGCGAACAACTTCGTGGCGACGTTCGGATGATCCTGGGTGTACGCCCGGGCTCGGACCTTGATGTCGCCTGCCGTGCTCAGCCGCGGGAGTGCGTCACCGCCTCGATGTTGTTCCCGTCGGGATCACGCACGAAGGCTGCGTAGTAGGCGGGGGCGTAGTCAGGCCAGAGCTGCGGCCCGTGCAACGATTCGAGCCCGAGGGCGACGGCGGCGTCGTGGAACGCTCCGACAGCGGCGCGGTCAGGGGCCTGGAAGGCGATGTGGGTCTCCCGGAACCCGTCGCCGGTCTGCTGTCGGCCGATCCAGAAGGACGCCGTCGGCGGGATGCCGTAGCCAATGGCGTCGCCGGCGTCCATGACGCGCCCTACGCCCAGAGGGGCGAGGACGGCGTCGTAGAAGGCGGCGCTCCGATCGAAGTCGGCGCACTGAATGGAGACGTGGGCAAGCATGGGCTCAGTCTGTCAGCCGCAGGTGCCGCCCGTCCCGGGTGGTGTGTTCGTCGTGGCGGCTTCGACACTGCCTCCATGATTGTGGCGCCGGTCGCAGTCGGCCTCAAGGTCGTTCGTCCTCGCTGCGCTCGGGCGCTCCACCTTGACCCCGACTGGTCCTTGGCGCATTTTCGCGGCCAGAAGGTCGTCGAGACACCATCCGTGCTTGCATCTGGTCGATGGGGCACGGGTGGATGGGGCACGGGTGGATGGGGCACGGAGCGGGCGGCGGACTGTGACGTAATCTGCCCGCCGTGGGTGCTGAGACGGTGGCTGCGACAGTGGTGTGGACGGCGTGATGCTGGGGGACACGGACTGGGCGACCATTGCGTCGTTCGCCACCGCTGTGGGGACACTGGTGCTGGCCGCCGCCACCTTCTCCGCCGTCCGCTCCTCGAATCGCTCGGCCCGGATCGCCGAGGCATCGTTCCAGGTGAACCTCCGGCCGGTCCTCGTCACCTCACGGCTGGAAGACCCGGTGCAGAAGATCCGCTGGGTCGACAATCACTGGGCGCGCGTCGAAGGGAGCCAGGGCACGGTCGAGTGGGTGGACGGGAGCATCTATCTCACGATCTCGTTGCGCAACGTTGGCCCTGGCCTCGCGGTGTTGTACGGATGGTCCGTCAGAACCGAGTTGGTGACGGGTCGCGAGGTTGGCCACGCGGATCCGGATGACTTCAGGATGCAGACCCGCGATCTCTACATCGCCGCCGGTGATGTCGGTTTCTGGCAGGCGGCAGTCCGCGAGTCCAGCGATCCGGACTACACGGGCCTGAGCAAGAACGCACGGGATGGCGAGCCTTTCACGATCGACCTGCTCTACGGGGACCACGAGGGAGGACAACGCGCCGTCACCCGGTTCGGCATGATTCCCGTACAGGTCGGACGACGAGACGAGGTGGTATCCGTCGGTCGCGCGCGCACTGGAACCTGGATCGGCCGGATCTGCGCTAGGCCCGCCGGGACGAGCCCGGCGGATCAGGGGCGGAGACCCCGCAGCAAGGCCTCGCAAAGGCGGTCGTACCAGACGTCGTGATCCTCGACGAAACCGAAGCCGAGAAGCTCGAGGGAGACCCAGCCGTGGATGCTGGCCCAGATCATCTGGGCGGTCTCGGTGGAGGGGCCTGGGGCGATGACGCCCGCCCGGATGGCGCGCTGGACGGTGGCGACGAGGTGGTCGAAGCCGCGGGTGCAACTGGTAAGGGCGGGGTCACTCGGCTCGAAGCCGGGGACGGCCCGGAGGAACATCACTTGGTAGGCCATCGGGTGGGCGAGGGCGAGGGCCCGATAGGCGCGGGCACCCTCGAGCAACGCCTCGGCGGGATCGTCGATCTGGGTCATAGCGGCCATGGCGTCGGCGAGGCGTTGGAAACCTTGTACGTACAGCGCCTCGACGATGCCGAACTTGGACTCGAAGTGGTTGTAGACGCCCATGGGGGCGACGCCGGCGGCGGCAGCGATCCGACGGACCGAGAGGCCGTCGGGGCCCTCGGACTCGAGGATCTCGGAGGCCGAGGTGAGGAGTGCTCCCTCCATGCCGGCGCTCGGAGTCCTGGTCCGGCGGATTTCTGTCATGGATCTAGCTTACTGAAGTACATCGTGCTATAACTCTAGCACAGTGTTCTACAAGGGGGGATGCCCCTCCCCTCCGTTTGGAAGGAGCCGTCGATGTCCGGATCAGCCCTCGAAACCAAGGTCATGGCCCCCGTCGGGGAGGCTTCCCCATCCGAGGGATCGGCGGGATCGGCGGATCGGCGCTGGATCGTGCTCCCCGTCCTCTGCCTCTCCGTGTTCCTCGTGGTGGTCGACAACACCATCGTCAACGTGGCCCTCCCCACGCTGAACCGCACGCTCGGTGCGTCCATCACCGAACTGCAGTGGATCGTCGACGCCTACAGCCTTGCCTTCGCCGGGCTGCTCCTCGCCGGGGGCGGCATCGGGGACCGCCTCGGCCGCAAGGGCACCATGCAGGTCGGGCTCGTCTTCTTTGGATTGTTCTCCGCCGCCGCCGCCTTCTCAGACTCGACGGGCACGCTCATCGCCACCCGGGCGCTGATGGGCGTGGCCGCCGCCTTCATCTTCCCCGCCAGCCTGGCCATCCTGACGAGCGTCTTCCCGAACCCATCCGAGCGGCAGAAGGCGCTCGGGATCTGGGGGGCGACGTCGGGCATCGCTGTGGCCTTCGGGCCGATCGTCGGCGGGGCGCTGCTCGAGCACTTCTGGTACGGCTCGATCTTCCTCGTCAATGTGCCGATCGTCGCCGTCACGCTCGTCGCCGGCGGCATCCTCATCCCACGGATCCCCCGGATACGGCAGCACCGCTTCGACACCCGGGGCGTCGTCGTGTCGACCATCGGCATCTCGATCCTGGTGCTCGCCATCATCGAGGGACCCCAGTGGGGCTGGGCCTCCGCCGGCACATTGGCCTGCTTCGCCGGCGCCGCCATCCTGCTGACGGCGTTCACGTTGCTCGAGCTCCGCACCGACGGCCCGCTGCTCGACGTGCGGGTCTTCAGGATCCCCCGCTTCACCGGCGGCGCGCTGTCGATCTCGGTGGCGTTCTTCTGCCTGTTCGGGTTCATCTTCCTCATCACGCAGTACTTCCAGTTCGTCAAGGGCTACTCGACGCTGTCGGCCGGGCTGCACACGTTGCCGTTCGCCATCGTGGCGGCCGTCTGGACGCCCATCGCCGCCGTGCTGGCGCTCCGGGTCGGCACGCGCCTGATGGTGACCACGGGGTTGCTGCTGATGGGAGCCGGCCTCGTCGTGGCGGCTTTCAACTCGTCGGAGGACACCGCCTATTTCGGCCCGATCATCCTGGCCATGGTGCTGCTCGCCCTTGGCCTGTCGTCCATCACGGCGCCGACGGCCGAGGCGGTCATGGGCTCGGTGTCCGACGACCAGCGGGGCGCCGCCGCCGGCGTCAACAACACGACCCGCGAGCTCGGCGGCACGCTCGGCGTGGCGGTGTTCGGCTCCATTTTCGCCTCGTCGTACGGTCCGAAGATCCTGAGTGCGTTCCGTCCCTTGCCGATCCCGGCGGGGCCCAAGGCCGAAGCCCACGGGTCGATGGCGGCGGCCTTGGCGGTGGTCGCCCACGCTCCGCGGGCGGCGCGGCCGGCCCTGGACTCGATCGCCTTCGACGCCTTCCACAACGGGCTCGAGGTGGCGTGCGTCGCCGGGGCCGGCGTGGCGGTCGTCGGCGCGCTGGCCGCCTTCAAGCTCCTGCCCGGACGGGGCGCCCCCGAGGTGCAGGTCCGAGAGCGGGTGCACATGGAGAGCGAGTCAGAGGCGCCGTCGCCGTCGTTTGCCGGCACCGATCGCTATCCCGAGTACGTGCCGTACGTGTCCGCCTGAACCGGCCGCCTAAACCGGCCGCCTTCGGGTCCAGTCGGGCCCTGCTGGCCTCTACGTGAACAGGAGTGTGGCCCGACGCACGCCGGCGATGACCGGGCTCGGCGTCCGCTCGACCGGGCCGGCGAGCGCGACGGATTCGAAGCGGTCCAGCAGACCGCTCAGCACGACCCGGCCCTCCAGCCGGGCCAGCGCAGCCCCGAGGCAGAAGTGCGGCCCGAAGCCGAAGCTCACGTGTGGATTGGGATGGCGGTCGATGCGCAGCTCGCCGGCATCGGGCCCGAAGACCTCCTCGTCCCGGTTGGCCGAGGCGTAGACCAACAGCACGGGGTCGCCCGCCGCCACCGGCACGCCACGGACGGTGGTCGGTGCCGTCGCCGTCCGCATGAACGAGATCACGGGGGTGGTCCAGCGCAGCAGCTCCTCGATGGCGCCCGGGATCAGTCCACGATCGGCCCGCAACGCCGCCCACTGGTCCGGGCGTTCGGCCAGGGCCACCAACCCACCCGAGATCAGGTTCCGGGTCGTCTCGTTCCCCGCCACCAGGAGCTGAATCAGGAACATGGCCAGCTCCGCCTCGCTCAACTCCTCGCCGGCAGCCTCCGGATGCTTTGGATCAGATCCGACGTTCGCCAGCACCGAGACGAGGTCGTCGGCCGGCACCCGCCGCCGCTCCTGGGCCACGCTGATCAGGTACTCCCACATCTCGAGCTGGTGCGCCGCCCGCTGCTCCTCGGTCTGTTCGACCTCGCCGGGGATCACGGCCTCGGACCAGTCGAAGAAGCGCGGCCACTGGGACCCGTCCACCCCGAGAAGCTCGCAGATGACAAGCAGTGGGAACGGGATGGAGAGGTCCTGCACGACGTCGAACACCACCCCGCCCTCGATCTGATTCAAGAGCGCCGTCGCCTTCGCCGTCACCCCGGCCTCCATCAATCGCACCATCGACGGCTTGAAGCCCGGCTGCACCAGCCGGCGGTAGCGGGTGTGCTGCGGCGGGTCGGTGTGCATCATGGTCGGCGGCGTCTCGTAGGTCGTGCCGATCTCGTCGGTCAGGATCCCGCGGGACGAGCAGAACCCGCCGGGGTCGGCGCCGATGTGCGACACCTCCGGATGGGTCGTCACCGCCCAGAAGCCGCCCTTGTCGTCGTCCTGTTCGACCCAGGAGACCGGCGCCGTGCGCCGCAGCTCGGCATAGAGGGCGAAGGGGTCGCCGCCCGAGTACAGGCTCGGATCGAGGAGGCGGCTTGCACCGGCGGCCATCGACTGCGGCTCCCATCGACTCGGCTCCCATCGACTCGGCTCCCATCGACTCGGCGGCCATCAACTCAGACGATCAGCCCGTTGGGGCGCGGGTCGCCCTGCGCCTCGAGCAGGGCGTAGTACGCCTCCAGCGTGCCGGGCCCGTCGGAGACCGATTCCACGGAACCGTCCTCGGCCAGGTTCAACAGCGCGCCCTCGATGATGAAGCACACGTCGGTGTCCTCCGTGTTCTCCGCCGGCACGTGCAACGTGTGCACCGAGTTGGCCGGCTCGTACAGGTAGGAGCCGGCCGTCACGTAGAAGTCGTACTCGAGATAGTGCCAGCGTCCGGCCGAGGTGTAGGCGTCGACCGAGCCGGTGTGGCGATGGGTCTGCAGCTGCACGCCCGGCTGGAACCGGTTGAGGATCACCCAGGTGCCGTGCGAAGAATCGAAGCGGACGACCTTGAGGAGCACGCCGGTGCCGGTGTCGGCCCAGGGCGCGTCGTCGGTCGTGACGAGGCGGACGGCGTCGGTGGGATTGGCGGGGGTGGTAATCGACATTGGTGCGGCTCCTTCGGATCGGATCTCTTCGTCGGTGCTGGTCGGTGCTGGTCGGTGCTGGTCGGTGCTGGTCGGTGCTGGTCGGTGCGGGCTATTCGGGCAGGGTAGCGAGGAAGTCGCGGTCGATGGCCGCCTCCAGCGCGGCGGCCGTGCGCAGGACGACGAGGTCGCCGTGCTGGGGCCCCACCAGCTGCAGGCCGATCGGCAGGCCGCTGTCGCTCATGCCGACGCAGACCGACGCCGCGGGGGAGCGGGTCATGTTGAAGGGATAGGTGAAGTGGACCCAGGCGGCGGTGGTCTCGCCGTTGACGGTGCTGGTCATCTCGCCGGCGTGCGGCGCGAGCGCGGAACAGGTCGGCGTGACGAGGATCCGTGCCGTGTGGAACAGCTCCACCAGTTTGAGGTTCATGTGGTGGTAGTTGTCGAACACCCGGAGGAGGTCCTCGGCCGTGGTGGACTGCGCGGCATCGACGAAGTGACGCAGGACCGGGTGGACTTCGTTCCAGCGCGGGTGGTCGAGGAACGGCCGCAAGGTCCGGAGCGTGGAGGCCCCCGTCAAGGTGAGGAAATCCCCGACGGGGTCGGCATCAAAAACAGTATCCACGACGACGACGTCGGCGCCCAATGATGCCAGGGTCTCGACGGCGCGCTCGCAGGTGGCGGCCACCTCGGCGTCGACGGTGGCGTACCCGAGGGTGGGGGAGTAGGCGATCCTGACGGGTACGTGCGGGTCGTCGAGCGCGGCCATCCAGTTGGCCTCGGGACGGGGGAGGGCGCGCAGGTCGGTCGGGTCGGGACCGACGGCGACGTCGAGGGCGCGGGTGACGTCGGCGATGCGGCGGGCCATGGGGCCGTTGGTCGAGAGGTCTATCCAGCCGGGCGGGTTGGGGCCGCCGGCGGGAACGCGCCCGAGGCTCGGCTTCATGCCCGAGAGGCCGCAGCAGGCACTCGGGATCCGGATGGAGCCGCCGCCGTCGGAGCCCGTGGCGAGCGGCACCATCCCCGCGGCCAGCGCCGCCGCCGTTCCGCCCGACGATCCGCCCGGCCCTCGGGAGAGGTCGAACGGGTTCAGTGAGGGGCCGAAGATGGCGTTGGTCGTGTTCCCCATCCAGCCGAACTCGGGCGTGTTGGTCTTGCCGACGACCACGCAGCCGGCCGCCCGCATCCGGGCCACGAAGGGATCGTCCTCGGTGGCGGGCGGGGCGTCCGCGTAGAGCGCCGAGCCGTAGGTGGTGCGGTAGCCGATGGCGTTCTGCAGGTCCTTGACGCCGATGGGGATACCGGCCAGGGGTCCGGGGTCGGCGCCGGCGGCGATACGGGCGTCGACCGCGTCGGCCTCGGCGAGCGCCCGCTCCTCGTCCACCGCGACGAAGGCGTTGTAGGTGGGGTCGAGCCTTTGGATCCGATCGAGGGCGGCCTGGGTGAGCTCCCGGGCCTTGACCTCCTTGGTCCGGACCGAGTGGGTGAGCTCGGCCAGCGATGTGGTGCGGAAGTCGATCTCTGTCATGTCGCCCCCTCCTGTCCGAGTGCCCAGCCTTGTCTGGCGGCCAGTCTTTGCTGACCGCCCAGCCTTGCCGAGCGCCCAGCCTTGCCCAGCCCAGCCCAGCCCAGCCTTACCCAGCCCAGACCGATCAGGCCAGCCGCCTTCAGTCCCGCCCCGGCGCCGTTACCCGGCCGACGGCGACAGTCCGGCGACCGCCTCGGCCAGGTCGACCCCGATCGGGATCACCGCCGGCGCTGGGACCGTGATCCCGTGGTCCACGTAGCGCTGGATATGGGCCCGGCACGCCGCCACCGATCCGTGGACGACGAGCTCGTCCACCACCGAGTCGGGGATGGCGGCCAGCGCACCCTTGCGGTCGCCGGCGGCCCAGGCGTCCCACATCGGCTGCAGCGCGGGGCCCCGACCCAGCCAGCGGTGGAACTCGGCGTAGGCGGGCACGTTCAGATAGGCCGTGATCATCCGGCGCCCCACCGAACGGGCGAGCTCGGCGTCCTCGGTCACGATGACGAAGATCCGGGCCACGATCTCGCGCGCAGCCCCGCCCGCTGCCGCGGTCACTTCCGCCACGGATTTGGTGACGTCCTCGGCACTGAGCCAGTTCAGGATGGCCCCGTCGGCCTCTTTACCGGCCAGGTGCAACATGCCCGGACGCAACGCCGCCAGGTACACGGGCGGCAGTTGCTCGGGGATGCGCGCCAGCCGGAACCCCTTCACGTGGAACGTCTCGAAGTCCTCGGTCACCTTCTCGCCGCTGAAGGCCTGACGCAGGAAGCGCAATGTGTCCCGGACGCGCCGGTACTGGTTCTCGAAGGCCAGGCCGTTCCAGTTGGCCACGATCACCTCGGACGATGCGCCGAGGCCGCAGAAGAAGCGACCCGGCGCGGCGTCGGCCATGGACGCGAGGCTCTGGGCCAGGAGCGCCGGTCCCCGGGTGTAGGCGGGGGTGATCGCCACGCCGAGATTCAACGTCGGCTCCCACGCGGCCGCGAGCGCCAATGGCGTGAACCCGTCGGCACCGTCGACCTCGGCCGACCACAGGTCGGTGTAGCCCAGTTCCCGCAGACGGGCGAACCACTCGCGGTGCGCATGGAGCGGGATCCCGTCGAAGGGGATCGTGATGCCAGGACGGGCGGGCGGGACCCCGGTGGCGGGGCTCATGCGTGCAGCCGCTCTTCGGCGTCGCCGGCGCCGTTCGACCCCGGCGACCCAGAACCAGAAGCAGAAGCCAACCCGGACCCGGACCCCTGCTGGAAATCGGCGTCATCGAAGGACAGCGCCAGCTCGGTCTTCTCCTCGTCGTCACGGTCCGGCAAGGGCACGCCCCAGCGCACCATTCCGTCCTCCATGTGCCGGATGACCTTCTCGATCACCTCGACCCGCCCATTCCGCTTGCTCTCCGACGAGATCACGTCCCAGGGCGCCAACGGCCCATTGGTCAACCGCAGCATGTCCGCCACCGCCTCGTTGTACTGCGGCCGCTTCTCCCGGTTGCGCCAGTCCTCGTCGGTCAGCTTCCACGCCTTGAGCGGATCGTCCCGTCGCCGTTCGAACCGGCGCAACTGCTCCTCGTCGGACATGTGCAGCCAGAGCTTGATGACGACCATTCCTTCTTCGGCCAGAGAGTGCTCGAAGTCGGTGATCTCTTGGTAGGCGCGCCGCCACTGCACCTCGGTGGCGAAGTTCTCGACCCGCTCGACCAACACGCGCCCGTACCAACTGCGGTCGAAGATGGTCATGCCGCCCCATCCAGGCAGCGGCGGCCAGAAGCGCCACAGGAAGTGGTGTCGCAACTCGTCGGGCGTCGGCGCAGCGAACGGTGCCACGTGGACGTGGCGGGGGTCGAGCGGTTCGACCAGCCGCTTGATGGCTCCACCCTTGCCGGCGGCGTCCCAGCCCTCGAAGACAATGCACACCGGCGGACCGAGGTCGCCGTTGTTGAGCTGACCGCCATTGATGAGCCGCAAGTGCAACAGGCGGCGTTGCGCCTTGCCGAGCCGCTTCGCCTCCTCGTCCTTGGAGAGCTTCTGCGAAAGGTCGCAGTCCTCCAGCCGTGGATACGCAGGCCGAGTGCTGTTCGTGCCGCTCGTGCTGTTGGTGCCGCTCGTGCTGTCAGCAGTGCCGGCATCGTCGTGATTCGTAGAGCTCGCTGTGAGCTGCCGGTCACCCTCGCCCTCATGGGAGCCGCCGTGATGTCCCCCGTGATCGTGCTTGCTCACGTTGCCTGTTGTAGCCGATCCAACCGGCCCGCGGCGACCACATCGGATGCAGCGCCAGTGGCGCCCTGCTCGGCGGCCTCCACCACCCTGCGCACGAGAGCCGACTCCCCGGCGATCACGAGCAGCTCTTGGTTGGAGAGGTGGCTCACTCGGCCCACCTTGCGCCCGGATGGGTCGAAGATACCGATACGGGCTCCCACGTAGCGCGCCGAGTCGAAGGCCAGCGTCACCACCTCGCGTCTGCGGGCGGTGCCGGCGGTGCTGCCCGCGGTGTTTTGGGTGGAGCACATCGCCTCGAGCTCCTCCAGCCCGAGCCACGACTCGTTGTTGTAGGACAACACCAGGAGCTCGCAATCGACCGATTGCACCACCGACGCTAGCGCGGCCGGCATGGTGCGCTTGGAATTGAAGGCGGAGCGGGTGGATGGGTCGCGGGCGTCGAGCCGCTTGCGCGCCACGCCGTAGGCCTCGGGCGCATCCCAGGCCACCAGCGTCTCCCACACGTGGTAGTTGGTGAAATACCGGTGCTGGTTGTACGGCGGATCGAGGTACGCCAAGTCGAACGTACCCAATCCCGACGCCGCCCCCGACCCCGACGCCAGCTCCACCGCATCGCCCTGGATGGCGCGCCCCGGCCCATTCAGCAACTCGGGCACCCGCAACTCGAGCGGCTTGGCCGATCGTGGCGCCCACTGCTTCACGTACGCCATCTGGACCCCGGTGGTCGAGTCGACCCGGTCCGCCGCCTCGATCAGAGAGGTCAACAGGAGGGGGAACAAGGGTGACCCCGCATACTCCGAGTCAATGGCGTCCCGCACGGCATCTATCCGAGCGGCGTTGTGCGGTTGGAAGAAGCGGGCCTGATGGCTGAATGTCTCGGTGACGTAGCCCGGTTTTCCGGGGAGGGCGTTGAGGTGCGTCACGGCTGCCCGCAGCGCGCCGGCATCGGTGGCGGCGGCGTCCGCCTCGATGTACGTGCGGGCGAAGGTATGCGCATAGCGGGCGCTGTCGACGGCGGTGACGTGGACGCCCTGGGCCTTGAAAGCCTGGGCGACGCGGGTGGTGCCGGTGAACAGATCGAGGGCGGTGCGGGCACCGGAGGCCTGGCAGACCCGCGCCAGGACGGGGACGAGGCGGCGCTTGGAGCCGATGTATTTGATCATCGGTTGCTTCTGGCGGTCACGGCGGACCACCCTACGATGGGCGGTCATGGCGCCCGGGGACCATCCAGAGGCGGCGGAGCCGGGCGCCGGGATGGCGGCGGGCGATGCGGCGTCCTCCTCGGATTCGCACTGGGTGCAGTGGCACGCGCCGTACGAGGATCCGACATCGATGCTCTCGCTGCGGATGCGGACGGTGCAGGCCATGGTGGGCGCCGCGCTGGACGAGGTGCCGCCCCATCCAGAGCAGATCCAGATAGTGAGCCTGTGCGCCGGCCAAGGGCGTGACGTGATCGACGTGGTGGCGACCCATCCAAGGGGAGCCGAGGTCTCCGCCTTGCTGGTCGAGCAGGATCCGGTCCTGGTGGATTTTGCCCGGGCCCGGGCCGACGCCGCCGGGGTGGGTGACCGGATCCGGATCGTCGAAGGCGACGCATCCCAGAGCCACCACTGCGCCGACGACGTGCCGGCCGACATCGTGCTTGTGTGCGGGGTGTTCGGGAACATCAGCTCGGCGGACATCACGCGCACCATCCAGGCGATGCCTGGATGGTGCAAGCCGGGGGGCCACGTCATATGGACCCGGCACCGGCGCGCCCCCGACTACACGCCGGCGGTGCGGGCCGACTTCGCGGCCGCCGGGTTCACCGAGGTCGAGTTCGTGACGCCCGAGGACAGCATCCAGGCCATCGGCCATCACCGTCTGGATGGGGAGACCGCCCCCTTCGATCCCGATCAGCAGCTCTTCGACTTCGCCGGCGACGGATGGAATCCCGTATGAGCGCAGGCACTGCTCAGCCCCCACGCCAGCGCCTCCACCCGGGCGAACTCATTGCCATGGCCTGGCGCACCGCCAAGGCGGAGCCGGCCCGGGTGATCGTGCCCGGCCTGGTCATCTTCGGCCTCGATGCGATTCAGGGCACCCTCTACACCGAGGTCGCCGTCGACCACCTCGGCATCGGGTCCGTCATCGGGGCGGTGCTCTTCGCCTCCTCCGCCCTCGGCCTGACCTTCTACGCCGGCATGCTCGAGCGCCTGGTCGGCTCTGTGGAGCGCAACGAGCCGGCTCAGCCCGTCCTCGTGGTGCTGCGAACTCTGCCCTGGGGGCGCTTGCTGATCGCAGAGGGGATCCTGGTTGTGGTCACCGCGGTGGCCTCCCTGCTCCTGGTCATCCCGGGTCTGATCGTGGGGACACTGTTCGCCCTGGTTGGTCCCCTCATCAACCTGATCGACAGCTCGGTGGCCGATGCCTTCAAGCGTTCGCTCCAGTTGGTGTGGCCGCACTTCATGCTCGTGTTCCTCTTCATCACGTTGCCGTTGGCCCTCGAGCACGAGGTCATCATCGGCATCGCCGAGCTGGTGCCCCATGAGCACATCTGGGCCGTCTTCCTGACGACCTTCGCCCTCGGTGACCTCTTCGGGATGGCACTGGGCCTCATGGAAGTGACGATGGCGGAGCGGCTGGTGAACGGAGCGCAGGGACCCGGTGAAGATCTACTCTCGACGGAAGTGGGGATGCGCCACACGCCTGATCGGCGGCGCCCGTTCACGGCTTAGGACATCCGACTCAGAACCCAGAACCCAGAACCCAGAACCACCGCCGTCCGAGGAGGCCAAGCCATGGAAGAGACGATCCACGGAACCACGATGCCGGTGCTCGAGCTCTCGCTCGCCGACGGGGAGTCCATCGTCTCGGAGGCGGGCGAGTTCTCCTGGATGTCAGACGCCGTCCAGATGGCCACCAACACCGGCGGCGGCATGGGCGGGAAAGGTCTCATGGGGGCCGTGAAGCGGGCGGTCTCCGGCGCCACCTTCATGATGACGACGTACACCGCCCAGGGCGGCGCGGGCTCCATCGCCTTCGCTTCGAAGTTCCCGGGCCACATCTTGCCGATCGACGTGGCTCCGGGGAACGAGTTCATGGTGCACCGCCACGGCTTCATGGCGGCCACGCCCGGGATCGAGCTGTCCATGGGCTTCCAGCAGTCGTTCCGCGGCGGCGTCTTCGGCGGGGAGGGCTTCATCCTGCAGAAGATCGGCGGCACCGGCCGCGCCTTCGTCGACCTCTCGGGCGAGGTCATCGTCTACGACCTGGCCGCCGGGCAGTCCATGCGCGTGCACCCGGGGCACGCCGGCCTCTTCCAATCCTCGGTCCAGTTCTCGGTGCAGAAGGTGCCAGGCCTCGCCAACCGCTACATGGGCTCGGACGGTCACCACTTCGCCGTGCTGACGGGCCCGGGGCGCATCTGGCTGCAGTCGATGCCCATAGCGGTGCTGGCCGGCGTCATCGGCGAGTACATGCCCGACCGCGACGACCACCACGGCGTCGAGGGCGCAGCCGCCGGCGTCGGTGCGGCCAAGGTCCTCGGCGACATGTTCAAGTAGTCGCGCGACCGTTCCCCATGGGTGGATGGGCTGCGGTCCGGCCGCCGGAATCGATCCGGCAGGCGGGCTCGGAAGCCGCCCGGGCCGACCAAATGAGCACAGCGAACGGGAGCACGGGCACATGTCGGGATCCAACAGGGTTCTCCTTCTCATGGACTTTCAACAGGGAGTGGGTTGGACAGACTCGGCGATGACGCTGTCGTCGAGGCCGCGCGCAGAGCCTTGGATGGTGCTCGATCCCGCGGCGTGTCGGTGCTGTTCGTTCGCGTCGGGTTCCGATCCGGCTACCCGCGGCGCTGCGGCCGGCGAGCTCGTCCTGTCGGGCATTTCGACCAGCGGGGTGGTCCGTCCACGCTGCGACAGGCCGCCGACCTCGACTACGGGCTCACCGTGCTGTCGGATGCCTGTGGCGACCCCGATCCAGAGGTCCACGACGTCCTCATGGACAAGGTGTTCCCCCGCCAGTCCGTCGTGCTGAGCACCGATGAATGGCTCGCCGCCCTCTCATCCGCCGAACCAAGGTGGGAAGAGCCCGGCGGGCAGACACAGTGGGCTGAGCAGTAGCGCTGAGAGTAGCGCTGGGGGAGCAGTAGCGCTGCGCCCTAGGAGAGGTTGATGGGATTGCCCGGGACGGTCAGGGTGACGGCCTTGTCGTAGTGGTTGAACACGATGCTGCTCACGTTGCCCGGGGTGTCGTCGACGATCTTGTAGACGAGCGCCGGGCCCTTGGCGGCGATGTACATGAGGCCCGTGCTCTTCTTCCCGTTGTTCGTGACCGTGTCCTTGACGACCACGACCTTGTGGCCGGCGAACGTGGTGGGGCGGCCGAGGGTGAGCGGCGCCGTGTGACCCTGGAAGGCCGCGACGGCGAGATCGGCCGCATGGAGGAATTGGTCGAAGGACGTGAAGCGTTCGTCGGCCGCCGAGAGCTCGATCCACTTCCCGCCGTACTGCTTGGTCTGCGCCGCCGTGGCGTGGGCGGCCCAGAACGTGGCCGGTGCTTTGAAGTAGAGGACGGGGCCGACCCGCTCGATCTTGATCGGATTGCCGTCCTGGACGAACTCGCCGCCGCCCTCGCCATCGGAATTCACGAGGAGCTCGAGGAGGATGTTGGACTTGCCCTGCGAGATCTTGCCCACGACGTGGACGCTGCCGAAGTGCTGCTCGGCGGCGACGGCTTTCTGGATCCACTTGTCGGCTGGTGTGGATCCAGGGGGGAGGGTGGTGGTGGTCGTGGAGGGGGCGGCGGCGGCGAATCCCATCCACGACGTGGTTGCGGCCACGACGGCCACCGCAGCAACGGTGGCCATAGTGGCCAGGGGGAGTGCGGCCGTGACCAACGCGCGGCTCTTCCGACGAAGCCGGCTCGTCCGGCGCCGCCCGACAGAAGGCGCCATGGCGCCGGAAGTTTCCTTGGATGCATCCACAGCAGGGAAACTCGCCGTCACATGGAAAATGGCGGTTTGAGCTCGAAGCAAATGCCGCGCCACAGCTCGCCTCGAACGTCCACGGTGCTCACACGGGGGGTGAGCTTTCAGGTGTTGTGCGTCAGGTGTTGTGCGTCAGGCGGGACGCCGGGCGTGCCGCCTTCAGGAATTGGCGGCCGGCGGAGCGGCGTCGGGCTGATTCCACTCGATCCACCCGGCACCGGTGCGGCCGTCGTCGGTCCGGCACTGCACCATGGCCCGGGGGAACCGGCTGGTGCGGCCGTCCTCGTCGTTGCGCAACAGAACGGGGCCGAAGGCGACCGGCGTCACCTCGAGTCCGAGGGCAACGCCGGCGCCCCCCGGTTCGGGTCCGGGCCCGACGGCGATCTCGATGCGCGCCTTCGATGGGAAACCGTGCGGGCCCAGGTCCTCGGTCACGGTGAGTGCCGTCGCGGCATTGACCTCGCCCTTGTCCGGCCTCTGGATATATCCAAAGAACACCGGGATGCCGATGTCCATCCGGATGTCGGCCAGGTGGATGCGGGTGCCGTCCTCGAGGCGCACCGAGCACCAGCACCATCCAAAGGCCCACCAGTCCCGCACGCCCCAGGAGTGGTCGCGCTGACCCTGCCCGTCGACGGTGAAGGTCTCGCCGTCGACGGTGACGGTGCCGGTGACGAGACACGGGATCTCGTAGCGCGTCGTGAGGTCGTAGTGGTACGGGACGCCGTCGGTCGTCCACGTGAGGTCGAGGTCGAGCCGCGCGGGGGTGCCGCTCTGCTCGCCCTGGGCGTAGACCTGTTCGGGCGGGTCGATGCTGTGGGCCGGCGCGCTCGCCGCGAGCCGGAACTCCTTGAGGGGCCGGCGCACGTCGATCTCGATTCGCTGCGTCCCGGTGCCCCCAGTGCCCGCGGTGCCGGTCTCGGAAACCAGGCCGTCACCGGGCGGGACCGGCGCCCGGTAATCGGCCGAGCAGATGCCGGGCCGGTCGGGCCAGACGATCCAGGTCGTCCACCAGGCCAGCTGGCGGTTGGGATAGAGGCCGAGCCGGAGCCAGCCCCCCATGGAGCCGTCGGCGCGCACGAAGTCGCAGTAATAGGACTCGTTCCACAAGTCCTCACCGTCGGGCGTGTGCCGGGCTTCGTCGTCTGGCTGGACGACGTGCTCCGCCGTCACCGACCCGGGCCCGGATGCATGGCGGAGGAACCTACAGGGCCAGGAACCTCGACGATGGGATCGTCACGGTCGTCGAACTCCGTGCGGAGGGCCTTCGACATCACGGCGTGCTGGAAGTAGAGCGTGGTGATGTAGGTCAGCTCCAGGATGGCGACCTCGTCGAGATGCTGTTGCAGCTCGGCGAAGAGGGCGTCAGGGACGCGGCCGTGGTCGTAGACGAGGCAGTCGGTGTAGGCGAGGACGGCCCGCTCGGCGGCGTCGTAGGTGCCCTCGGGGGCGACGCTCCAGGCCGGGATGTGCGTGATCTGCTCCTCGGGCATGCCGAGCTCGCGCATGGACTTGGCGTGCTGGCTGAAGACGAACTGGCTGGCCGCGGCGTAGCCGGCGCGGATCTGGCCGAGCTCGCGCAGCGCGGGGTCGAGCGCCCGTGTGGGCGATTGGTAGAGACCGAAGCCCTTGACGCAGTGGTCGAGGATGTCAGGGCTGAGGGCGAACACGGTCCACCAGTCGCCGGTGGTGCCGTCCCAACGACCCGGCTCGGCCACGGGGTCGCGGCCCTCGAAGAGCCACTCGTACATGGTGGTGACGATGGGCGCGGTGGCTTCGTCCTTGGGGACCTGGCGGAGGCGGGGCATCAGGTCCGGATGGGCTCCGGCTGCGGCTGAGGCTCGGGCTGGGGCTTGGCCGCCAGCTCGGGTTCGGCCGCCAGGTGGACGCCCTTGGCCTTGGCCCGCGGCCGGCGCGTGCGCCACGTCGCCGGGGATGAAGTCGCGCATCCAGCAGGCGAACTCGAGCAGGATCCCGTCGGGGTCCTGGAAGTAGACGCTGCGCACGAACACCCCGGGGTGCATGAGATCGCTGATGCCCCACTCGGAGTCGTCGTGATTGGCGATCTCGGTGCAGGGGATCCCGGCGGCGACGAGACGGTCGCGGTACTCCTCCATCATCTCGGGCGCCACGTCGAACGCAACATGGTTCATGGAGCCCACCGCGCTGGTCAGGTCGCCCAGATCGGGACGGGCCGCCGGCGCGCTGATCCCGGGGACGCCGTCCGGCGCATCGGGAAACCAGAAGAAGGCCAGGCAATCGCCGCCACCGCAGTCAAAGAAGAAGTGTTGGCCCATGCCGGCCGGCAGCTCGATCGTCTTGACCAGTGGCATGCCGAGCACGTTGGTATAGAAGTCGACGGTCCGCTCCATGTCGCGGCACACGAGGGCGAGATGATTGATGCCCCGCAGCTCGAAGCCGTCGTTGTCGCCCTTGTCGCCGGTGTTTCGGTTGCCGCCCGTGTCGCCCGTGGTGCCAGCGCCTGCCATGAGCCTGCCCTCCCTCGGCGCCGCCGCAGCCAAGAATCCCAGGCGACGCCGCCCCAGGATAGGCCGCCAACGCAATCCTGCCGCGGCCCCGGCCCGTATGACCCGTGACGCAACCGAACGACGAAGGGACGACGCGACATGGCGCCAGAGGGGCACACAGACACGCGCGGGACTCGACAAGGTCCAGGTGGCTGGAAGGTGGAGGGAGTCCCGGCACGCGGGGCCAGACGAGTCTGGGGTCGGGCCGTTGCCGGGACTCTCTCTGCTGTTGGACTGTCCGCCGCGGCCTTCTCACTCGCCCTGGTCCTGGCAGTGCCCGGTGGTCCCGCCGGAGCCACCGGCAACCAAGCCAAGACGGTCAAGATCTCGACCGCCAAAATCAGCGGTGTCGGAACCGTACTCACGACCTCCTCGGGTCTGACGCTCTACCGCTTCACCGAGGACAAGCCGGGCACGTCGGCGTGCAGCGGCGCCTGCGCCAAGATCTGGCCTCCGCTCTTCGCCGCGAAGAATGCGCACCTGTCGGGTCCGCACGGGGTGAAGGGCCTGTCGCTCATGAACGTCGGCAACGGCCACTGGCAGGTGACTTTCCACAAGCTCCCGCTCTACCGATTCCAGGGTGACAAGAAGAAGGGGCAGGCGCACGGGCAGAAGGTCGGTGGCGTGTGGTTCGCCGCGCTGAAGAGCGGTATCCCCGCCTCGGCGACGGCCGGCGCGCCTGCCACCCCGACCACCGCGCCCGGCGCCTCGACGACCCAGCCGATGACGTCGACCACCCAGGGCCCGACTTCGAGCTCGAGCTGGCGCCAACGCGACGACGCCGGCACCCGCACCGGTACCGACGCCGGCCACGCAACCGCCGACCCCTGTCACGCAGCCGCCCGCGCCACCCACCACGACGCCCACCACGTCGCCGCCGGTCACGACCACCACGGCCGGTAGCGGAGGGTATGGCTACTAGCGGTATCGCCACCGCCCGCGCCGCCGCGCCGCCAGCGCCACCGCAGCCACGGTGCGCACGCGGCGCCCCCTCGGGGCCTGGGCCGTCGTCGGCGCCACGACGGTCCTGGCCCTCGAGGGTTGGCGCTCGCTCGCTACCGCTCCGGGCGGGCCCTGGCACGCCATGGTGACCGAGGGCGTGATCCTCATCGGTCCGGCCGTGCTGGCCCTATTGGTGCTGGCCCTGGCCGCCGAGCGGCTCTGGCCCGCGGTGCAGCGACCGTTGGGAGCGGTCGGGCAGCGACACGATGCGCTGTATCTCGCGCTGTACGTCGCCGTGGCCGTGCCGGCGGTGACGCTGATCGGGTCGGGCGCGGCGACGCTCTTCCAGCGTCTCGATGGTGGTTTCACCCTGCACCCCTTCGCCGGGCTGCCGCGCTGGGCACTCGTCGCCGTCGTGCTCGTGCTCGTCGACCTGGCCAACTGGACGTCCCATCTCTACAACCACCGCGTCGACGCCTTCTGGCGCTTTCACGCGCTGCACCACTCGCAGGAGGAGATGAGCATCCTCACCTCGTTCCGCGCGCACCCGCTCGTGCACACCAGCTTCCAATTGACGGCGGTACCGCTCATCGTGCTCGGCACCGGCGGCGCCGTGCCGGCAGCGGTCCTCATCGGCTACGTGCTCCTCAGCACCATGCCGCACGCCAACGTCGACTGGGGTTTCGGTCCGCTGCGCTATGTCATCGTGAGTCCGGCCTACCACCGGCTGCATCACGATCGCGACGACCGGCGCGGCGTCAACCTGGGTACCGTGCTCGTGCTCTGGGACGTGCTGGCGGGGCTGGCCGTGTTCCCGGACGCGCCGTGCCCGTGCCCATGCCCGCGGGCACCGGCGCCGGGCCGTGGAAGCGCCCGCGCCTGCGTCTTCTCCAGCATCCGCGGCGGTGCCGGTACCAACCGGACTGGCCGGCCGACCGTTGCCGGTGGAGCAGGAAGCCGGCGCCGGAATGATGCGCACCCTGGCCCGGCAGTTGTGGTCGCCGATGCGGGACACCAGATCCCCGATCGTGGCGAATGAGGTGTCTGAAGCGGCTCGGGCGTCTGCGGTCGTTGGGCGGCCGGAGACAGCTCGTGTCCCCGAGATGATTGGAGCAGCCAATGGCTAAGTGGTTGGGCGCACCGGTGGCCGGCCGCCGGAACGACGTCGTGGCACTCGGGGCGGTGGTGGCGGCAGCCATCCTCATGATCTGCTCCGGACTGGTCCACACCCATCTGTGGGACATCGCCTATCGGCATGTGGCGACGCTGGGGCCGCTCTTCGTGGTGCAGGCCATCGCCGCGTTGGTGATGGCCGTCGTCCTCGTGGTGACGCGGGTCGTGGTGGTGGCACTGGCCTGCATCGCACTGATGCTGGGCACGGTGGTGGGGTTCATCCTGGCCGACACCGTGGGCATCTTCGGGTTCACGTTGCCGGCCGTGACCGGCTGGGCCTACGAGGCGTTGATCGCCGAGCTGTTGAGCGCCGTGGTGCTGGCCGTGCTCGTGGTGCGGTCGTGGCGGGCGGCGTCCTCCGGGTCGGCCGTGCCGACGCAGGCGCCGGCGCAACGACAGGGAATGGTCGGGGGCGTCTAGTCGGGGGTGGCGTCTAGTCGAGATAGCGGCGCGTCAGGTGGCGGCGATGCCGACCATCGGCGCGTTGAGGTGCCGACCCCCCATGGAGCCGTAGAACTCGGCGTGGCCGAAGGTGAAGATGCCCCCGTCGGCGCCCTGGAGCCAGTAGCCGGAGGCGTCATGGTTGGAGGCCATCCCCACGACCGGCGCGTTCAACGCCGTGCCGATCATGGAGCCGTACGGTGCCGCGTTGCCGAAATCGGCCACGTTGCCGTTCGCACTGGCCAACCAGTAGCCGCTCGAGTCCTGCGTCGCCGCCATCCCCATGATGCGGTAGCCGCCGGGTGCGTAGGCGGGCTGCCCTTCGTTCTGGGCGTCACCGAAGTTGAAGACCTGCCCGTTGGCATCGACGAGCCAGTAGCCGGCGCCGAGGAAGCTCGATGCGGCCGCCGTGATCGGGTAGCCCAGGTTGTCGCTCGCCGTGGAGCCGTAGAACTTGGCGTCGCCGTAGGCGAACACGCCACCGTCGCTGGCGATCAACCAATAGCCCCCGTCGTCGATGGTCGGCAGCAGTGCGACGATCGGTTTGTTCAAGGTGATGCTGCCCGTCGACCCGTAGAACTGTGCGTTGCCGTAGGCGAACACGCCGCCGTCGCTGGCCACCAACCAGTAGCCGTTGCCGTCGGACGTGGCCGCCATGCCGACCACAGGCCTGTTGAGGCGGATGGAGCCCGTCGAGCCGTAGAACTGGGCGCCGCCGAAGCTGAAGATGCCGCCGTCGGAGCCGACTTGCCAGTATCCAGGTGCCGGTGTGTGCGGGATCGGACAACTCGGGCTGGCTGCCGGCGAGGCGACAGGGGTGGCGGGTGCCAGGACCGGAAGCGGCGGCCCGCCGCCGTTGGCCTGGAAGTTCAGGTCGGCCAGGTACATGGGTCGGAAGCCGCAGGAGAGGTAGCCGATGGTTGAGCCCTGCCAGGCGGCAAAAGCCATGACCAGCTGCGCGGGCGCATTGCCGGATTGGGGGAGGGCGTACACGTCAGGACCGCCCGGCCCCGACATGCCCGGGGCCGAGACGAGCAGTGGCTGCGCGGTCGACCTGTCGGTGCACGCGGCGCCGGGACCGGAGGGGCAGGTGGCCCAACCGACGGCGTAGGTGGAGGCACCCTCGAGGCTCCCCGAGTAAAAGAGGGTGTAGGTGTTCGTCGACGTCTGGACCATGTCGGGGCCTTCCACGATGCCGCTCTGCCACGCTTGGTCGTTCTGCATGAGCTTCGTCGGTGCAGAGTCGGGCATGTAGGTGGTGGGGTCGAGGCGTACCGACCACAGGATGGTGGGCACCGGCGGGTTCAGGTGGTTGCCGTCGCTCTTCCATATGAGCCAGATGTCGCCTGTCGACGAATCCGTGAAGATGTCCGGGTCGATGCTCCCGCCGAGGTTTTGCGCGCTGTCGACCGTTGGCGCGCTGTAGCCGACATTGTTCTGGCACACCATCGGCTGGGACTGGCTGTCGCCGTACGGGCCCATGGGAGAGCTCGACGTGGCCAGGCCGATGCACTGGTCGCCGGTCGAGCGCTCCGTCGCCGTGTAGTACATGACGAAGTCGTTGGCGGCGGCGTCGTGCGCGACGCTCGGGGCCCACGTATTGCCCGGTTGGGCCCACGTACCGACATGGGGCAGCGCGTCGACGCCGGTCTGTGGGTTCCAGCTGAGGCCGTTGCTCGAGGTCGAGACCTGAATGTTGATGGTCTGGCTGGGCGCGGCGAAGCTCTGCGTGGCAAAGCCGTAGTAGACGCCTCCCCACAGCAGGATGCTCGGATCCGGGAAGTCGCCGTCGTTCGCCGGTGCCCAGTTCACGGCGCCTGCTGGCGGCGCGGCGGCGAGGCCGACCGACGCCACGGTGCCGGTGACGACGACCAGAGCCGCCAGGATTCCAGCGCAGACGAGAGAAAGAGGATGTCGTCGTCTGTCCATCGGTGAGAAGGTCACTGTCCTCCCTATCGGATCCGTGATCGCTGTTCCCAACCGATTCCGCGTGAGACGCGCACATCATCGTACCGAGTGGGGCTTGGCTCCAGTGGTCGGGTGCAGCCGTTCACGGGAAGTTCATGCTCTGGTGGCCCGATGGCGTGCCTCGCCTCTGCCTGACTGACCTCGTGACGTCGCCCGCCCAGGCCCGTTCCATATAGGTTCGTCGGGAACGTCGGAGAAGGCAGGAGACTCGAGGCAGCAGACTCGAGGCAGGAGACACGAGGGACACGCATTCGACGCATGTGCCCTGAATGTGGTTGCCCATGACGCCGATCTGTAACGAGATTGACAAGCAAGGATGGCAGTGACGCAATGACCGAACAACGCAGGCCCGTCGTCGATGCCGGATTCAAGCTGCTGAACCTGACGCACAAGGCGGCGCTGCGTGTCACGGGTGGCCGCTGGCCGAACGTTCTGTTCGGGATGCCCGGCGTGGAGCTGCAGACCATCGGGCGAAAGTCGGGTGAGCCTCGCACCACCATGCTCACGACTCCCATCCACGACGAGAGCCGGGTCGTCTTGATCGCCTCGAAGGGCGGCGACCGCCGCGACCCGCAGTGGTACCTCAACCTGGCGGCGAACCCTGACGTGCAGATCACCATGAACGGCGAGACCCGGCCCATGCGGGCCCGGACGGCGTCGCCCGAGGAGAAGGCATCCCTGTGGCCCGACATCGTGGCGGCCTACAAGGGCTACGACAGCTATCAGAAGAAGGCGGGACGCGAGATCCCGGTCGTGATCTGCGAGCCGCGTCCGGCCTAACGCCGGCTGGAAGGGGCGGGGACTGCTCCCCGAAGGGGTCACCATCGAGGGGTGGCGGTACGATGCGCTCGATGTCAATGGAGCCTGCTGGCTCATCAGGTGGATCGATGGAGGAGACAGGCGCCGGGACCGGCGCCGGCTCCGATGATGCCGCCTTCGATCTGAGCATGGCGGTCTCGCAGCTGGCGTCGAACAGCACCGATCTGCGCATCATGCTCAAGCTGCTGGTGGCCCAGCTCTCCGACGCGCTGGGCGATCGCATCTCGGTGGAGCGAGCCGGGCGCTTCCGCAAGACCGACGAGATCAAGTCCGTGCGCGTCAACCTCGGCGACGACACCCTCGAGGCGGCGGTCGAAGGCGGCACCGTCCGCTGCACCATTGGGCACTCCTCGGGCGGTATCCGGATCAGGACCGAACAGGTCGGCATCGATGTCTGGCTCACCCGCCTGTTGACCACCCTGCAGGCAGAGGCGGCCAACAGCGAGCAGACCCGCCAGGCGCTGGAGAACATCGTGATCGGAGGCCAATCGTGAGCGAGGAGCCAACCGTGAGCGAGGAATCATCGCAGCCAACGGAGGCAGCGGCGGCACCGCCCCCTCCACCCAAGCTTCCCGACGACCTTCCGAAGGACGCCGCCCATCGCCTCGAGGAACTGGAGCACGGACTCTTCACCTCCGACCTCTCCGTCAACGAGTTCCTCCTCGTGAAAGAGGCCGGCTTCCACCCGCTTGGCTTCGTGATGGGCTCGTCGATCTACCACATCGGCATCCAGACCCGGAAGTGGGGCCAGAGCCAGGAGCTGAGCAAGCTCACCGAGGCCATGTACACCGCCCGCGAGCTCGCCATGACCCGGATGGAGGAGGAGGCGGAGGAGCTCGGGGCCGACGGCGTCGTGGGCGTGCGCCTCGATGTGAACTACTACGAGTGGGGCAACGACTCGGCCGAGTTCATCGCCTTCGGCACGGCGGTCAAGGCCGAGGACGGGACCTCGTACCGCAACGTCCAGGGCAAGCCCTTCACGTCGGACCTGTCGGGTCAGGACTTCTGGACCCTCATGCAGACCGGGCACGTGCCACAGGGCCTCGTCATGGGAACCTGCGTCTTCCACATCGCGCACCGCAAGTTCACCCAGGCGCTCGGCTCCATGGGGCAGAACGTCGAGCTGCCCAATTTCACCCAGGCGCTCTACGAGGCGCGGGAGCTGGCCATGACGCGCATGCAGGACGAGGCCGAGCGGTTGGAAGCGAGCGGCATCGTGGGTGTGCGACTGGAAGAGAAGTCGCACCAGTGGGGCTCGCACACGATCGAGTTCCTGGCGCTCGGCACCGCCGTCACCAAGCGCAGCGGCGAGGTCACCCTGCCCAAGCCCATCACCATCATCTCCTTGGACAACTGATGTCCATCGGGGACGAGCCCGAGCGGGGAAGCCCGCCGCCCGATGTCGCGACGACCTCGGCCGGCGGACCCCAGGGCGACCTGCCCGAGGCGGCGGTCCGCCGTCTCGAGTCCAACTCCTTCTCCTCGGGGCTGAGCGTGCCCGACTTCGCAGCCTGCCTCGACCTTGGCCTCCAGCCGGTCGCGTTGGTGCAGGGCTTCTGCGTCATGCAGTGGGGTTGGTACGGGCAGGGCTCGGGCACCATGCGCGGCGTCAATCCCTACGTGGGCGGGCAGCAGATTCCCGGGGCGTACACGGAGACCTATCGCTGCCCGCACGGATTCGTGTCCGCCGAGCACCGCGCCTGGGGGCAGAACCTCGAGCAGTCGTGGGTGGAGGAGGCCTGGGCCCAGGGCTACGGGACTGCCTACGCCCGCATGCTCGAAGAGGCCGGCACACTCGGCGCTCACGGGGTGATCGGGGTGGTCGACCGGGTCTCCAACCTGGCCGACACCAGCACGACCGAGTTCCACTTCCTGGGCACGGCGGTCACCGTGGAGGGTGGTCCGGCGCCCGCCGGCGGCGCGCCTTGGAGCACGTACCTGGCGGGACAGCGCCTGACCAAGTCGATCGAGGCGGGGTTCATGCCGGTGGCCGTGGTGGCGGCACTGGCCTCCGTGCGGGTGTGGGCCTACTGCATGACCGAGTACTACATGGAGGGCTCCATGGGCGGTTGGGGCAACACCATGGGACCAGCCCTGGTGGAGCAGGTGAGCAAGGCGCACATGGCTTCACGGCAGCTGGCCCGCAAGCACGTGCGCGAGCAGCTGGCCGGCGACGAGCTGCACGGGGCCACCATGGACGTCGTCACCCGGGAGCTCTCCGCCGGCGACGAGGTGATCGACTGCACCCTGCGGGGCAACCGGATGCGACGCTTCAAGGACTTCGACCCGGTGGTGCTGCCCAGGCCGACGGTGCGACTGGCGTGAGCAGTCCTTTGAGCGATGGGATGAGCGCGGCCGACCTGAGCGCGGCAGCAGCGCCCACTCAGGACATCCGGGCCGAAATGCTCCGGGGCGCTCAGGCGCTCGCCACGCCCGCGCCACCTTCGAGAGAACGCGGCATCACCTCTGACCTCTCGGTCGACGAGGCGCTCCTCCTGCACGCCGCCGGATGGGAGCCTCTCGACCTCGTGTGCGGCGTCGCCGTGGTGTCGGTCCCGGTCGGAGTGTGGAACTGGGGGAGGGGCTCCATCTCGCTGGCGTCGGACGCCCACAACGCCGCCGTGGATCAGGCGGCCCGCCTGCTCCGCGCGGAGTGCGGCAAGGTGCACGGGCACGGTGTCGTCGGGGTGCGGGTCGAGGTATCGGTCCGGACGCACCACATCGACGTCGAGCTCGTGGGCACGGCGGTGCGGCCGATGAGCGCCAAGCTCGCCACCGCCGCCCCCGCCCTGCCCTTCGTGTCGGATCTGTCGGCCCGTGACTTCACCTTGCTCCAGCGCGCCGGCTGGATGCCCGTCGGGCTCGCGTTCGGGGCCAGCTTCGTCTACGCCCCTCGACGTTCCGCCGGCACCGCCATGAAGCAGACGCGACAGAACGTGGAGCTGACCAACTACACCGAGGCCATGTATTCGGCCCGGGAATCGGCCATGGAGAAGATGCAGCGCTCCGCCCTCGATGCCGGGGGCGAAGGCGTGGTCGAGGTCAAGGTGACCGAGGGACCGATGAGCTTCGCTCGTCACGCCGTCGGGTTTACGGCTTGGGGCACAGCGGTCAGACTCGTGGCGGAGGCGCACCAGTTCGTACAGCCTCAGGTGGTCCTGCCGCTCGATGATGCGGTGGTCACGTTCGAAGCGGAGAGCCTGCGCAGCAGCAGCCAAGGAAAGGGACGGAAGCGATGAGCACGCAACAGGGGAACGTCGGGGAGCGGGATTGGGCTGCCTGGGCCAAGACGTTCGAGTCCATCGACGGGCCCGACGATTTCGCCGCCCTCTTCGCCCCGGGCGGTCGGTTCTGCGACCCGGTCACGCCCTGGACGACCGACCTGCACAAGGTGGCCCGGGACACCGACGCCATCTTCCCGGACTGGAACCAGAAGGTGGACCGGATCCGCGGCGGTGCGGACTGGGCCGTCTTCGAGTGGACGGGGACGGCCACGTTCCATGCTGGCGAGGGCAAGGCGGGGGTTCCCATCTCCATGACGGGCGCCACCGTGATCGACGTGGACGCCGACGGCAAGGTCACCGCCTGGCGCGACTACCTCGACACCAACGAGCCGACGCAGCAGATCACCGCCGGGCTCGAACGGGCCTTGGAAGGCGGCTGAGGTCCCCGTCGCCGGGCAGGAGCGTTTCGCCATGGGTCGGTGCCGCACACGTGTTCGACGAAGCGCCCTGCTGGCCGCTCTCATGGCTGGAGTGGCCAGCGTCGCCCCACTCAGTGACGCTGGTGCGGCGACCCGGTCATCGCCTGTTCATCGCAACACGATCGCCTGCGAGTACGTGTACCAGAGCTATTCCGGGCTGTTCCAGCGTCCACGCAAGGACTTCGAGCCGAGCACGTTCCCGCAGAAGGTTGGCGGCGCGGCCAGCACGATGCTGCGGAGAGAGCTCACCTACTGGAAGGCCGCCAAGGCGCACGGGAACTGGGCTGCTGTGAATGTGTCGGGCATCGCAATGGTCAATACCTGCGATCATCTCGGCCTCAGCAGGCTTGACTAGCTGCCGGACCAGCCTGCCGGACCAGCCTGCCGGACAGCCTGCCGACCAGCTTTCCGTCAGGCGCGGATGCTCTTCAGGACGAGGGCGCCTGACGACCGGTGTCCGGAGGCGGGTCGATGCCGGGAACGCCCTGGTCCGTCACATGCTCCGTCCAGGCAGACCCGGACCAGAACCGTCGCTCGTGTCGACCCGAGGGGTCTGTGAACCAACCGGCAGGCAGGCCGCCGAACGGGACCCGCCCGGACGGTGCCTCGGCCGCGTCAGGTACGTCACTCGAGAATGTGGGCTCGGTGAACGAGCTCGCGGCAGGTGATCCCCTGCGCCGACCCCGGTGGCGTCGCTGAGAGGAAAGTGCTCTCAGTGCGAAGATGCCAAAAAACACCAGCAGGGCGATCCAAGAACTGTGGACTCCGTAAAACGTGAGGACAGACTACGCCAGCGGGGACCGGTCAACCGAGCGCGGGCGACAGGTTCGCCCGTTCGCCCGTCGGTTCCTTCGGGACGGCCCGGAGCCCGGCCGCAACCCGCAATTGGTCCTCCTCAGGCCTGTTCGGCCACTTCCTCCACGTGCGCCATGCGGGCGTCTGGGCCTCGTCGAGATCCTCCGCCGCCTTCTCGTCGCTCGCCATCTCGGCGTCGATGTCGGCGTCGGCCCAGCCGATCACGCCCATCTCCTCGAAGGCGGCCCGCAGCTTCGGCCCCCACAGGCCGATGTCGCGCAGGATCGGCACGATGCGCATGAACAAGAAGTTCCGGAACTCCCGCAGCGTCTCGCTGTTCTCCACGTAGACGCCGATCTCGGCCGGCAGGTCCAGGCGTTCCCACACCTCGTCGCCCAAGAAGCGGTCCCGCATCAGGTAGCAGGCCTCGATGCAGAAGTCCTCCCGCTCGCCCCGCTCGGCGTCGCTCAGTTGCGGGTAGTAGTCGCGCAGGGCCAGGCGCCCGAACATGACGTGGCGCGCCTCGTCCTGCATCACGTAGGCGTTCAGCGCCTTGGCCAACGGGTTCTGCGCGTTGTTGCGGATGACGCCGAAGGCGGCCAAGGCCAGGCCCTCAATGAGCACCTGCATGCCGAGGTACGTCATGTCCCACCGGCTGTCGGAGATGACGTCGTCGAGCAAGGCCTTGAGATACCGGTTGAGCGGGTACACCAGCTGCACCTTCTCGTGCAGGTAGCGGCTGTAGACCTCGACGTGGCGCGCCTCGTCGATGACTTGTGTCGCCGCGTAGAACTTGGAGTCGATGTCGGGAACGGTCTGGACGATCTTGGCCGTGCAGATCAGCGCACCCTGTTCACCGTGCATGAACTGGCTGAAGCGCCAGGCCTCGACGTGCCGACGCAACTCGCCGCGACGCTGCTCGTCCATGTCGTCCCACCACGGCGTGCCGAAGATCGGCATGATCTCGTCGGGCATGCCGACGGGATTGGTCAGGTCGACGTCGGTGCTCCAGTCGAGGCGGTCGCTGCCGATCCACTGGCGGCGCGTCCCCTTGTCGTAGAGGCGCAGGAGCTGGTCCCGCCCACCCGTGTAGTCGAAGTCGAACATGGTGGTCGCCGGCGACGCGATGCCCCACTTCGGGTCGAAGGCGAAGTCCGAGTCGGTGATGGACGGGCTCGTGGTCATGGGGCCCCCTTTGGGTTTGCAGCCGGCCGTGCGCCGCTCGCGACGCTACCCCGTCAGGTGCCTGGAGTCAGGTGGGGGCCGCTCCGCCCCGACCGGGCAGACCGGCACCGGGAGCCGGACCATGGGCCGACCAGGCCCTGACCGTGAAGGTCACGAGCACGTCTTCAGCTCTTCCTCAGCGAAAGTCGAACGCGACCTTGATTGCGCCGCTCTCGCCCTGCGTGGCCAGCAGCGTGAAAGCCTCACGCCACTGCTCCAACCGGAAGGTGTGGGTCAGCATGCCGGTCATGTCGATGCGCCCCTCGGAAGCCAGGCGCAGGTAGTGCGCGATGCCGTGCATGCGCACACCGTCGACCTCCTCGACGCCGAAGGCGTTGGAACCGACCCAGGAGATCTCCTTGAAGTACAAGGGCGACCACTCCCAGCGTTCCGGTGCATGCACGCCGCTCTTGACCATGGTGCCGCGTTGCTTCAGGAGGCGAACGCCGATTTCGGCCGTCTGCGCCGTGCCGACGGTGTCGTACACGACGTCGAACCCGCCGGGGTGCGCCATGGGCAGCGTGCTGCCCTCGAACTTGTTGAGGACACCGCCCGACCACGCGGCCGCTTCCTCCAGCAATTGCTCGACCGGAAAGGGGTCGACGACGGTGGCGCCGAGCCTGCGGGCGAGCGCGGCCTGCGCGGGCCAGCGGGCGACCACCATGACGTCGACGTCGGGGTAGAGCGCCTTGACGATGGCCACCGCCGTGCTGCCCAACGCGCCGCCGCCGTAGACGAGCACCTTGCCACCGGGCGGCGGCGGGTGACGGGTCACGGAGTGCAGCGAGACGGCGAAGGGGTCGCCGATGACAGCGACCTCGTCGCTGACGTCGTCCGGGACGGGAATGAGCATCGACTCGTGGGCCGGCAGATAGTCGGCGAAGCCGCCGGGCGCGTCCTTCGACGTCCCGGTGTGGATGCCGGCCGCGATGGGTCCCTGGGTGAAGTGCCAGCACAGGCTGAAGTCGCCGTCCTGACACGAGGGGCACGGCGGGTCGATGCCCCGGGGGCCACACGAGAGCCAGGGGTTCAGGACGACGCGCTGGCCGACCTGAAGGGTGGTCACGGCCGGGCCGACCTCGACGACATCGGCCACCACCTCGTGCCCGAAGACAGTCGGGAAGGTGAAGAACCCGTTCAGTGCGCCGTCGCCGAAGTCGTCGCCGAAGTCCATGAAGACCATCTTGGCGTCGGAGCCGCAGATGCCGGTCAGCCGCGTCTTGGCGACACACCAGTCGTCGCGCAGGAGTGTCGGGCGGTCGAGCTCCTCGAGACGCATGGGGGTACGGGCCAGCCCGCGCATGAGGCTGTTGGACTCGTCCGGCGGTGTCCAGCGGTCACCGCGGACGCCGTAGAGCAACCCTTGCATTCGTTTGTCCCTTCCCAAATAGAAGGCGCCGCTAGGAAGCGATGCCGTCGAGGCCGGGCAACCCGGACAGGATCCCCGGGCTGACGATACTGCCGTTGTCGGTAGTGGTGGTGTGGCCGAAGATGGCGACGACGACCAGCAGAGCAAGCCACCCGGACCCGACGATGATGCCGGCGAGAGCCAGACCCTGTCCCTTCTGCACCCCGTTGGAGCGCGTGATCTGGGAGCGGGCGATGAAGCCGAAGACGACGCCCAGAATGGCGGTCACGAAGAACAAGCCGGCGCACCCACAGATCAAGGCGGCAATGGCCAGCCCGTTCGTCTTCTGTGCAATTGGTCGGCCTAGGCGCCCAGGCCCTGTTGTGGGTACGAGCCCCGCTGCGGGTACTGGCCCTGCTGCGGATACTGGCCCGGCTGCGGGTACTGGCCGTAGCCGTAGGTCCCGTAGGGATACCCGCCGGGCCCGCCGCCGGGCGACATCTGCGCCGGATCGGCGGGATACGCGGGATACGTCGCCACCGGTTGGGGCGGTGCACCTGCCGGGCGCTGAGCGGGCGGACCGGTCCAGAGCTCAGGCGGGTACCACTTGCCGTCCGAGGCCAACCACCATCCAGGACCCTCTGAGGTGTCGCTCATGCCGTACCTGACCATTCCGCGCCACGTGCCGCTCGGAGCCTAGAAGGTGGTACCCCGACGGGTGGAGACTCACGAAATGTACGGGCAGTGCCGGCATCCGGACTCGCAGCAGGAGCCGCGGCGGGCCAGGTAGCCGGCGGTGAGGACGGTGTAGCCCGAGAGCGGGTCGACGTAGGTGTCGGCCCCATTGCGGAGGGCCTCGGCATGGGCTCGGAGGATCTGCCGAAGAGGCCGGATCATCCGGTGACAGCCGGTCGGGATGCGGCTCCGCCAGAGGTCGGGGGGCCAATGCGTTGCGGGAGGAATCGGGCCGGTCGGCCCTTCCTGGCTGGTCCTGCGGCTCGTCCATTCGTCCGGCGGCGCTGGACCGAAAAGCAAAAAGCCCGGTCCCTGGTGAGGGGACCGGGCTTTGCTCTCTACCTCTTTGCGGCTTTCTTGGCGGTGCGCTTGGCCGGGGCCCGGCGCGCCGGTGCCTTCCGGGCGGGAGCCTTCCGAGCGGTGGCCTTGCGAGCCGGTGCCTTCTTGGCCGCGGCGCGAGCCGGAGCCTTCTTGGCGGCGGCAGGGGCGGTGGACTTGCCGGCCGAGGCGACGGCCGCGTCGCTGGTCGGGTACGCGCCCTTCACCAGCTTCGGTGCCGTGGCCGGAGCCAGGACGGCGTCCTTGAACGCCTTCACAGGCGTGATGCGAGCCTTCTTGGAGGCCTTGATGCGGATCGCCTCACCCGTGGCCGGGTTTCGACCCATGCGAGCCGCCCGGTTCACCTTGACGAACTTGGCGAAGCCGGGAATGGAAACGGGCTCACCCTTGGAGACGACGGCGGTGACGACGTCAGTGAATCCGTCGATGACGGTGATCACGGTCTTCAACTCGACATCGGCCTGGACCGCGACTGCTTTTGCTAGTTCTCTCTTGTTCATGGCGCCATTCTGGCTGACGCGCGCCCACCAATGCACATCTTTGCGGGCACGAATGCAGATTTTTGTGCTCAAAATTCGCTCTGAGAGCACTCGAAAGCGTCTTCTCGAACGCTGTCGCGTCGTGAGAGGCAATTGCCGGCGACCGCATGCAACGGCAGCGGTACCCGTCCACGGGACCGATTTATGGCATCCATTGCCCCCAATAGGGATGGTCGCCCCTGCTCTTCTCCATGAGAATGATCACCGTTCCCCACGGATCGCGGCACCAGGTCGTCTGCAGCCCCGCCACATCGGCGATGCCAGCGGTGAGGAATTCGACGCCGCGGCCCTCGAGTTCGGCGCGGGTGGCGCTGATGTCGTCGCACACCATGCCGATGTGGGTGACGCCCACCCTGGTCACTGAGGGGCGACCCGCGGTCGGCGGGACGACGTCTGCCGCCGGATACTCGATCAGTTCAATGACGCGGTCGTCGTTCCCGAAGCCCACGATGGACGCGTGCAGGACCACCGGTGAGGGGACAAGCTCGGCCATGTCGTGCTCGATCTGCTCGCCCTCCATGCGGTACGGCGGCGAGAGCACCGTGAGGCCGAGAACCTCGGAATACCAGCGGGTGGCGGCCTCCACGTCCGGCACGCAGACGCCGGCATGGGCGAGTCCGGTGAGCACCGGGTCAGCGTAGGCCCAGGTCGATCGGAACCGGGAGTGGTGGTGTCGGGAGAGTCGGCACCGGAGGAGTCGAAATTTCGGAGAATTCGGGTAGAAGAGGGCAGCGCGGCTGGCCGGGCGGAAGACCCCTCAGGTCCAGCGGGCGATTTCGTGCTGAAAGCGCTTGTTCAGCTGGCGGAATTCGACCTTGCCCCGGCGGCTGGCCTTGCGGAGGCCGATCACGCCGACGAACACCAGCGGCGCGGCAAAGGCCGAGAGTGCGCTGAGAATCACGACGCGGACCGCGCTCGTGAGGCTGGTCTTCTGCGCCATGCCTGTAGTTGTACACCCTGCGAACGAGCGTTGTACACCATGGGATACGTGCACTTCCCGTGCCCAGGCGCTAGGCATTGGGAAGTGAGAAGGTCCAGATGAGCGACGCTGAACCCCCGATGCCGACCGATGACGTGGACGTTGCGGGCGGGACGAAGACCACGACGACGACGAAGGTGAAGACGAAGACGCGACGTGGGCACCTGCCGCGGCGCATCTCGGCCTGGGTGCTGGTCGTGCTGGCGTCCCTCTTGATCCCCGTGTCGGTGATCTCGGTGTGGGCCATCCGCACGGTGACCAACACTGATCAGTACGTGGAGACCATGGCCCCCTTGGCGCGCAACCCGGTCATCGTTGACGGCCTGGCGACGCGGGCCACCGACGCGCTCTTCTCGACGCACATCGTGCAGAACAAGGTCACGCAGGCCCTGCCGAAGTCGGCGAAACCGCTCGTGGCGCCGATCGTGACCCAGGTGCACTCGTACGTCTACAACCTGGCGCTCAAGGTCTTCTCGAGTCCGAAGTTCGGCACGTTGTGGGACAGGCTCAACCGGCGCAGCCACGTTGCGGTGATCAACGTCCTCACCGGGAAAGAGACGCCGCTCCAGAAGAAGCTTGGGAAGGGCGGCCAGATCGCCCTGAACCTGTCGCCGGCGCTGAATAACCTCATCGATCAGGCGAACGCGCACGGTGTGACGCTCTTCAATCCGATCAAGTCGCTTCAACCGAACGGCAAGTTGACCTTCACCGTCGTGTCGAAGGACCAGGTCTCGAAGTTCTCCGGGCTGTTCAACCTCATCGTCAAGCTCAAGTGGGCCATCCCGATCGTCGCCCTGGTGTTGGCGATCCTTTCGGTAGTACTCGCCATGGAGCGCCGCAAGACGCTGTTGCGGCTCGCCATCGGGGTCTCCCTGATGACCATGCTGGTGCTGGCCGGGCTCTCGCTGGGCCGCATCACCTTCCTGAACCAGGCCGCCGGCGGTGGCTTCAAGACGGAGGGTGCCGCCGCCGTCTGGGACACCGTGTTGCGTTTCTTGAAGACGGACCTGCGCTGGACGCTGCTGCTCTCGGTGCTGGTGGCGTTCGGGGCCTGGGTGGCCGGGCCGGCCCGCTACGCCGTGTGGATCCGCTCGACCTGCGCCAAGGGCGCCCGCTGGGTGGGCGCTCAGGCCCACGCGCTGTCGTCGGGTGCCGGACAGGCCGCCGCCGAATCGGGCCGGGTGCGTCGCGCCGGGGCCTGGATCCTCGAGCACCTCAACGGGTTGCGCATCCTCGGCGTCGTCGTGGCGGGACTGTTCCTTGTCTTCGGCGGCAACCTCACGGGGTGGAGCCTGCTGGTGATCGTGATCGTGCTGGCCGTGTATCTCGGGCTGCTGCAGCTGGTGGCCGCGTGGGCGCGCAAGGTGGCCCGGTCCGGTTCCGGGCCGGGCACCGGAGGCGACAGCGGCGCGAGTCCCGACAGCGGGGCGACGCTGCCCTCGGGCACCACGTAACGGAGAATTCCGCACCGAACGGACCTCTGTCCTTGTTTCGTTCGGCGCCGCCCGCGCCGCGCCGATTCTTATGGCGTGTTTATCGGGCACCCGTAACCTCTCTGGCATGTCCATGCGGTGGAGGATCGGTCTGGTGGCGATCATCGCCGCCGCGGTCGTCGCCGGTTTCGTGCCCCACGGCGTGCTGTCCGGCGTCGACGCCTCGGCCGCCCAGCTGGCGCGGACGGCCGAGGCCCCCTTGTCGGCACCGGTCAATTGCCTCGACGCCACCTGCGGCAAGGGCAGTCCGGCGCCGACGGCACCCTCGCCGGGGGTAGCCCTCGTCGCCGCGCTGGCCGGCATGGTGGCGGCCGCCACCGCGGTCGCATGCGTCCGTCGCCGGCGGGGACGGGTGTCCGCCCTCCCCGCAGGCGCACGCGACCCCTTGTTCCACCCGCCTCAGTTCTCCTAGCTCGATCCGTACGCCGCGCGCCGAGCGTTTCCGACCGCCCTTCCTGGGTGCGCCGGGGCCGGCCCGCATCCAACGTGGAGGCCAGACGAGGCCTCCCGTCTCGAGCCTCCGAGTGTGCCCGGCCCTGCCGCCACCCTCGACCCAATCCAAGGAGAACACACCATGTCGAAGTCCCCATCGGGGCCGTCGCGTCGGCCGCGGCCCGCCACAACCACCAACAAGACCAGCAGGAACACGAATACACGACACGCCAGAGCGACCAACCGGTCGTTTGCGGCGGCGCCACCGGAACGCCCGCGCTTCCGCACCCGCCACCCCGTCCTGACGGCGCTGGTCCCCGTCGCGTTGGTCGTCGCCGCCATTGCCACCATGGTCGTGATCAAGGCGGCCGGCACCTCCAGCCCGTCGGCGGCGGCGTCCTCGCACCTGGCCGCCGACGGGTCGTCGGCAACGGCCGGTGCCCACCCCGGGACCACGGCGCTCTCGCCGCTGGTGGTGGCTGCGCTCTCGGTGCCGACGGCCACGCTCAATGCGGTGGGCAGTCCCTCCTCGGTGGTCCTGCCCACCAAGGTCGGGGATGGCACCACCTTGCGCGACGCGGATGGCAAGCCGCTGATCACCTACGTCGGAGCCGAGTACTGCCCGTACTGCGCGGCCGAGCGCTGGGCGCTGGCCGTGGCGCTGTCGCGCTTCGGGACGTTCGAGAACCTGTCGGGCACGCATTCGTCGGGCTCCGACGTCTACCCGAATACGCAGACGCTGTCGTTCTACGGGTCGAGCTACTCGAGCCCCTACGTCGACTTCCAGCCCGTCGAAGAGGCCACCAACCAACAGGTCGGGAACGGCTATCAGGCCCTGCAGACGCCGACGGCGGCGCAGAGCGCGCTCATGGCGAAGTTCGACGCCCAGGGGAGCATCCCCTTCCTCGATATCGCCAACCGCTACGTGATCACCGGTTCGAGCTTCTCGCCGCAGGTCCTGCAGGGGCTGTCCCGGAGCCAGATCGCGGCCGATCTGTCCAACCCCGACAACGCGGTGGCGCAGGCGATCGACGGCGCAGCGAACGACATTGCGGCGGCCATCGCCTCGGTGACGGGAAACCAGCCCGCCAGCGTGGGCAACTCGGCGACGATCGCGGCCATCGCCCAGAAGCTGGGGGCGTGACATGGCCCGCTTGCTTGCACGCAGAGTGCCGCCCTGGGTGCCTGCCACGTCGCTCGGGCTGGCCGTCGTCGCACTGGCGGTCGCCTCGTACCTCACGGTGACGCACTACAGCGACCCGACTGCGTTGGCCTGCCCGGACACCGGCATCGTCAACTGCGCACTGGTGACGACGAGCTCGTGGTCCGTCCTGTTCGGCATACCGCTGGCCGTCCTCGGCCTGGTGTGGGCCGCCGTGATGACGGCGCTCACCGTGCCCTGGGCCTGGCGCTCGGGGTCCCCCTGGGTCGACGGCGCCCGTCTGGCGGTGTCGGGTGCCGGCGCGGCCATGGTCCTCTATCTCGTCTACGTCGAGCTCTTCCGGATCGGCGCCGTCTGCCTCTGGTGCACCGCAATGCATGTCACCGCCGTGTGCCTCTTCGGCGTGATCCTGGCCGGGCGGGCCGCCTCGTCGGCCCTGCTCCCCGCCCGATCCTGAGGAGGGAATCGGCGGACCGGGTGGCGGACGTCTGTGCGCATGAACCCGGGGTCCTGAACCCGATCAGGAGCGCTCCACCCAGCGCTCGACGGTGCGGGCCAGCGCCGGCAACGGCAGGATCCCGGCCCGCAGGACGAGGTCGTGGAACTCGCGGAGATCGAAACGCTCACCGAGCCGTGCCGTCGCCATGGTGCGGAGCCGGACGATCTCGCGCCGGCCCACCATGTACGCCAGGGCCTGACCCGGGAACGAGATGTAGCGGTCGATTTCGGTCTCGACCTCGAGACGGGGGAGGGGCGTGTGCGCCGCCATCCAGTCGACGGCCTGCTGGCGCGACCAGCCCAGCGCGTGGAGGCCGGTGTCGACCACGAGCCGGCTGGCCCGCCACGAGTCGGCGGCAAAGAGCCCCATGCGGGCGAGGTCGTCGGTGTAGAGGCCCATCTCGTCCGCCAGCCGCTCGCTGTAGAGGCCCCAACCCTCGGCGCACGCGGTGTCGTAGAGCACCTGGCGCGCCGGCGCGAGGTCCTTGGACTCCATGGCGATGGTCAGCTGAAAGTGATGGCCGGGCACGGCTTCGTGAAAGGCGATGTCCTCGGCGACGTAGCGGTGGCGCTTCTCGGGTTGCGACGTGTTGAGGTAGTAGGTACCTGCCCGCGAGCCGTCGATGGCGCCGGGCATGTAGTAGGCGCTGGCCATGCCCGCCTCCTCGGCTTCGGGCACGGGCGCCACGTTGCAGGCCACATCGGGCACGGTGGCGAACCACTTGGGCGCTTCCGCCTCAGCAGCGGCCACGACGCGCTGCGCGTGCTCCAGCATTTCCTCGCGGCTCTGGTAGCGCAGCGCCGGGTCGGACAGGCGCTCGAAGATCTCGGGCACGTCAGTCGTGCCGAAGAGGGCAGAACCCGTCGCCACCATCTCCACGAGTACCTCGTCGACGATCTGGCGGCCCATGGCGTGGAGCTCCTCGGGTGAGTAGCTCATCGACGTGTGCTGCCGGGCCATGACCCGGTACATGGCCTCGCCGTCGGGCAGGTAGCAGAGGCCCGGGTGCTCGTCGTCGCGCGCGGTCGGGAGCACCGACGTCCGCAGGGCATCGCGGTAGGCCGCCAGCGCGGGGCGGGCATGCTCGTCGATGGCGACGAGGACCGCCTCGGCAAAGGCCGCGTCGGTATCGACTTTGACCATGGCGCCGACGGTCGGGTCGCCGATCATCAGATCGAGTTGGGCGATGGCGGCTTCGACCAGTCGGGCCACCGCGGTCCGGCCGTGGCGTGCGCCCTCCTCGTGCCGGCGCGCCACCGTTGCGAGCATGTCGGGGAGGCCCTGCAGGCGCAGGAGATAACCCTGGCGCCGTTCGTCGGTATCGAGCGGGACCTTGGGCAGGGAGTTCAGGACACCCCCGACCGGGGCCGCGAAGGTGTCGCTGATGGTGAACTCGACGACGGGCACCGCAGCGGCGCCGGCCATGCCACGGGCGAGGCAGCGCACGAAGTCGAGGGTCTGGAGCTGCGTCTCGTCGAGGCCGGACTCCGATGTCGCTTCGGCCCGAAACGCAATGGACGCCAGTGTCCGCGCGTGTGCAGCCTCGGCCTCCTCACTGAAGTCGGGGAGGAGCGCGTCGTAACCGGGAAAGCCGTAGAGCGAACCGGCCAAGGGATCGGCATTGAGGGCTGTCGCCAACAGCTCCGCCGCCAGCTCGTCTCCGGGCATCGGGGGAGGCTACCGCGGACGACTCCCGCCCACGGCCGTGACCAGGAGCGCAAGGCTGCCCGCCGGCGGCGGGTCGGGCTCGGTCAGGTCAGGTCGGGTCGGGTCCAGGCCCGGAACATTGCAGCGCAGCTGCAACAAGTCTCGGTCAGACCTCAGTCGATGACGTCGCCTCGTGCGGCGAGGATCGCGTGGAGCCGCACTTCCACCTCGTCTGCGCTGTGGTCGTCGGTGAAGACGTAGTTGCGCCCATGCCGGATGGCATCGACCACGTTGGCCGCCACCGTGGCCGAGGACACCGTGCCCACCGGGTTCATGCCGGTTTTGATCATGCCGGGCATGACGACGCTGACTCCCACCGGCGCGTCGAGTGATGCGAACTCGGCCCGCAGGACGTCAGAGAGCCCGAGGACCCCGTGCTTGGCCACGGTGTAGGGAGCGAGGCGTGCCAAGGAGAGCACAGCCGCCATGGAGGCGGTATTGACCACGTGGCCCTCCTCCCCGGACGCCAGAATGCGGGGCACGAAGGAGCGGATGCCGTGGATGACGCCCCACAGGTCGATGTCGATGACCCGGCGCCAGTCCTCGAGTGAGATTTCCCAGGAGTAGCCACCGTTGACCACGCCGGCGTTGTTCACGGCCACGTGGAGCTTCCCGAACTGCTCCATGGCCACTGCACCGACCCGCTCCACGGACTCGGGATCCCGCACGTCGGCCGCGACGGCCACCACCTCGGCGCCCTCGTCGGTCAGTCTGGCGGCGTGTGACCGGAGGTGCTCCTCGTCGATGTCCGCCATGACGATGCGCATCCCCGCCCCGGCGAACGCTTCGACCACCGACAGCCCAATTCCGCTGGCTGCGCCCGTCACGACGGCCGCCCGTCCTTGCAGTTGCTCCATAGCGCGCCGATGGTACCGGAGGGTGCGCACAGCGCCGGGGGCGGTCCCCCTCCTCGCCCGTCGGCGAAGATGGTGCCGGAATGGAGGGGTGTGACTGATTCGGCCGAAGGGACTTGGGGACGGTTGGCGCCCTTGCGGCGAGCGCTGCCCGGGCGCAAGGTGGACACGGAGGGCGAGCTCCTCAGGGTGCCCCTTCCTCTCTCCTTCGTGTGGCTGGTGCTTGGCGTCTTGACCGTCCTCGAAGCGCTCAACGACATCTTCGGTCTGGGGCCGGACTGGATCTTCGACAATTGGATCCACAACGTGATCCTGGGCGCCTGCGCGGCGCTCGTCCTAGCCCGCGCCGCGTTCGAGCCGGTGGCGCGCAAGGCCTGGTTGTCCTTCGGGATCGCACTGCTGTTGTGGTTCATCGGCAGCGCCGCCTGGGACGTGTTCTACGCCGGCCACACCTCCGTTCCGTACCCGTCGTTCGCCGACGTGCTCTGGCTGGCCTGGTACCCGTTCATTGCGGCGGGGATCTTCTACCTGATCAGGGTGCGCGTCCCACAGTTCGAGCTGCACCGCTGGATGGACGGCATCGCCGTGACGCTGCTCGTGCTCGCTGTGGGATTCGCTCTCGTCATTCAGCCGGCGACCGAGCACAAGACCGTTGGATCGCTCGCCACGTTCGTCGTCTTCCTGTACCCGGTGCTCGACGTGCTGCTCATTGGCGCCATCCTCGGTATTTACGGGCTGTTGGGTTGGCGACCCGACACCATGTGGATCCTGATTGGCCTGGGCGTGGTCAGCACATCCGTGGCCGACGCTGTCTTTGCCGTTCAGGAGGCCGAGGCGCGGGCGGTCGTCTCCGCCAACAGCTACAACTTCATCTGGACAGCGGGCGCGCTGCTGCTGGCCTTGGCGGCCTGGGCCCGGGCTCCCGAAGCCGACGAGTCTCCGGCGACGGTCGTGGGGATGCGGGCCATTGCCCTGGCGCTCTTCGCGCAGGCACTCGCCATCGGCATTCAGATCTACGCCATCTTCCGGGAGGTCGGGAAGAGCGAGCGCATCGTGACCATCGTGGTGCTGGTGGTGGCGTCCGTGCAGATCATCCTCACTCGACCGCGGCGCAACGAGAACACGGCCCCGGCAGGCAACGACAAAGGCCCTTAGTGTGACGGCATGTCCACTGCACTGATGCCGGCCGCCGTCTACGTGGGCGACGGCAGGATCGAATTCGACGAGGTCCCGCGACCGGAACCGAGCTCCGGCGAGGTCCTCGTCGAGATCGCGGCCTGCGGGATCTGCGGCTCCGATCTTCATATGGTTCTGGAGCGCTACGCCCGACCCGGCGCCATCCTCGGCCACGAGTGGTCGGGCATCGTCGCCGATGCCCCGGTCGACTCCGGCTGGTCTCCCGGTGATCGGGTCGTGGGGAACGCCGCGGCGGGGTGCGGCGAATGCCGCCCGTGCCGCAGGGGCCGCCCGTCGGTCTGTCTACGGCGCGCATCGGCGGACTTCGTCGGCTACCGGGGTGCGTTCTGCCAGTACAAGACCGTGGCGGCCGACGGCCTCACCCGGATTCCCGATGCACTGGCGACGCGGCCGGCGGCGCTGACAGAGCCGACGGCGATCACGTTGCACGCGTTGCAGCTGGCCGACGTCCACCCCGGGGATCGGGTGCTCGTCACCGGTGCCGGGCCGGTTGGTCTCCTCATCGTCGCCGTGCTCCGTTCCCAGGGTGTCTCCGACATCACCGTGAGTGAGCCGTCGTCGGTACGGCGCCAACAGGCGCTCGACATCGGCGCCACCCGGGCGGTCCCGCCCGAGACGCTCGAGGAGCCACCCATGGTCTTGCCGGTGACCGAGCCGTACGCCGTGGCGTTCGAGTGCTCCGGCCACGCGGGCGCCGCCGAGGCGGCATTCGGCCAACTGGACTACGCCGGCACCCTGGTCATCGTGGGCACCGGGTTCGATCCACCTCGCTTCAACCAGAACCGCATGATCATCTTCGAGCTCGAGGTCATCGGGGCCTACAACTACAACGACGAGGGCTTCGGACCTGCAGTCGAGCTCCTAGGCAGCGGGACGCTGCCGCTCGCGTCGTTGATCGAACCGGAGGACATCCCGCTCAGCGGGGTCATGCAAGCGATGGAGCGCCTGGCGCGGGGTGAGATCCCGAGCAAGGTCATGGTGCAGCCCGGTCTGCCGTCATGAGCGGGTCGTCATTCGCCCCCCGCATCAACCACGTGGCGATCAGCGTGGACGCCGAGTTGATGGACGAGGCAGGCCGCGCCGCACTGTTGGACTTCTTCTCTGAGGTTTTTGGCTGGTTCGAAGGGGACAACAGCACCGAGAAGGGCAATCCCCTGATCCTCTACACGGGAACACTCGGCCAGTTCCTCTATCTGCTGCCGACGAAGGACGAATTCATGGTCACACCGAACATGGATCACTTCGGGATGGAAGTCTCCTCCAAGGAGGAGATGACCGAGATTCTCGAGCGGGTCAAGGCCTACCAGGCCAGGGACGACCGGGTTCGTTTCACCGAAGTCGGCACCATGGTGACCCGCTACGGCGAGAAGCAGTACACGCTCACCAACGCCTACATCTGGTTTCTGATCCCCCTGTGGATCGAACTGCAGCACATTGCCCGGCGCACCGAAGAGTGAACCGCTGCTCCGACTCTCGAGGCACCGACCGAAGTGGGCTCAGTTGGCGATCGTGACCTGCACGCCGGAGCTGAAGCCGATGTTGCCCCCCGCGTCCGACGCCACGCTCTGCAGGACGTAGGACCCGTTGGGCACGCTCGTCGTGTTCAACTGGCACAGATAGCCGTAGAGCGTCGGCACCCCAGTTCCCACCACGGCCTTGTTCAGGGTCCCGCCGGTAAGGGCGAACTGGACGCTCGCCACCCCGCCGGCATCCGCCGCGGTGGCGTCGAGAAGGGCATTCCCGCTCAAGGTGGACCCGCCCGAAGAGGGGATGATCACCGACGTTGTCGGCGGCTGGTTGGCGATCGTGACCTGCACGCCGGAGCTGAAGCCGATGTTGCCGACAGAGTTCGACGCCTCGCTTTGCAAGGTATAGGACCCGTTGGGCACTTTCGTGGAGTTCAACTGGTACAGATAGCCGTACAGCGACGGCACCGCCGTCCCGACAACCGTCTGGTTCAGGGTCCCGCCGGTGAGGGCGAACTGGACCTTGGCCACGGCACCGCCCCCGGCGGCCGTGGCGTCAAGAAGGGCAGTGCCGCTCAACGTGACTCCACTCGAGGCAGGGATGATCACCGCGGTCGTCGGTGCTTGCGCGATGGACGTTTCGAACGCCTGCGCGAGTTCCGCGTGGCCTTGGTCGTTCGCATGAATGTTGTTCTGGCTGCACATCAGCGTCCATGCGCAGATGAGGGCCACGTTCTCCGGGACCGTCATGCCGTTGTAGGACCCGGTCAACGCGAAGTTGGTGGTCTGAAAGAGCGTCGAGGGATCGGCCATCGCCGACCCGCTGGCCGCGTAGATCTGGCCGAGCTCATTGTTGAGGACGACAGCGCCCTGCTCCGACTCCTGGGCCACCGTCTGCCCGCTGGCGCCGGTCAGCCACTGGTCGAGGAACGGGTCGTAGTAGTCCATGCCGTAGATCGCCAACGTCGGGTCGGCTGCCCGCAAGCCGCGCAGGATCTTGGGCAGATTAGAGGAGATGGCGTTCAAGCCGCTCTGCTCGCAGGCTGCATTGACGCCGGAGGCACCGATGCAACCATCCACGTCGTTGCCGCCGATGTCAATTGTGAGCAGCGCCACCTGGCCTCCATGGGCTCGGAGGAAGGCTTCGGCGTCACCCAATTGGGTGCCGGTTGTAAACGAGCAGCCGGGTCCGTTGATGACCGAGCCCGTCGTGGCGCCCCCGCAGGACAAGTTCTTCAGCTGCAGCCCAGGGTGACTCGCAAGCTCGTGTTGATAGACCAGGTTCACGTAGTCGTTTGCGGAGGTGGAGGCGCCGGTTCCAGCACCGAGGGAATCTCCCATGGCCAGGTAGTACTGGACGGGCGTCGTGGCAGCCTGAGCGGCAGCGGCGGTCGGGGCTTGCGCGGCGGACGTGATGCCGAGGGATCCGATCGTCGCGAGCGTACCGACGATGGCCGGGATGAAGGAACTTCGACGACCAGCGATGCGTCGTTCGGGGGCTGGTGTGCCCCGCCGCTTCAGGTTCACTCGCGTCATGCCACTCCTCGATCGTGGTACCGGCAGAGAGTTTGTACTCGCTCAACAAGCCTGATGTCGAAAGCCTTCACCCGCATGAGAGCGGTTGCTGCCCGCGAATGCCATCGCAAGTGGTCGCGTCCAGGCCGCCGGTGCAGCGTGTGTGAGGCTGCACATTTGGGTGAGATCTCTTGAGATTTGATTCGTTTCGCGCTGCAGGTTGCGCCAACAAATCGGCGAGTCGCCGGACGAAATTCATTGCACGCGGAGTGTCAGGACAAAAGCTTGCTTTGCGACCTCATATCGGCAAAACTGTCGCACTCTCAGTGGCAATTCAGGAAGCGGCGGTGGCGGAATGCGGCATGTTCAGAGACCCTCAATTCTACTGACCGCGCAACATATGAGCCATCAGTGTCTTGGTCTCTTCTTTCTAAAGGATACCTTCCTCGTTAGTTCGGGCATCAGGCTTGAACAGGGGCACGGTTGACGTGGCAGGCCGAAGCGCTGACTCTCGTCGGCCGACGGGGATGAAACCGTCGAAGTTGCGGAACCGTCGATGGGCCCTGTTTGTTGTGGTTCTTGTGATGATCGTCGGTCTGTCAGCGACCGCAGTCGTCGCCGACGTGTGGCATTCGACGAACGCAGCCTCAGGCACGTCACCGCCCGTCGCGGTGACCTTTTTTACTGGAACCGGGATCAGCACGCCGCAACAGATAGCTGTTGGCCCCGATGGTGCGCTGTGGTTCACGAATGAGGGCACCAACTCGATCGGGCGAATCACCAGTGCGGGAGTCGTCTCGAACTTCACTGACCCGAGCATCAGTTATCCAAGGGGGATCACGACCGGGCCGGACGGCAACCTCTGGTTCGCCAACAAGGGAAACGATTCGATCGGGCGAATCACGCCCGCTGGAGTCGTCACTGAATTCACCGGCGCCAACGCCCCCGAAGTCATCACGGTCGGCCCCGATGGCGCGCTGTGGTTCACCGACGAAGGGAGCAATTCGATCGGGCGGATCACCACCGCCGGAGTGGTGTCGACCTTCAGTGATCCCAGCATCAGCAACCCGGAGGGAATCGTGGCCGGACCCGATGGTGCGCTCTGGTTTACCAACGTGGTCAGCAATTCAATCGGCCGTATTACGACCGCTGGGGTGGTCACCAATTACACGGGTGCCGGAATCAGTGATCCCGAGGGCATCACGGTCGGCCCCGATGGCGCATTGTGGTTCACCAACTGGGCCAACGGTTCCATCGGAAGGATCACCACCGCCGGCGTCGTCTCGAATTTCACCGATCCCAGCATCAGTTTCCCGGAGGGGATCGTCGCGGGCCCCGACGGCGCGCTGTGGTTCGCCAACGACCACGGCAACTCGATCGGGCGGATCAGCGTCGACGGGACCGTGTCGAACAACGCCGATCCGAGCATTCGGTTGCCCGCTTGGATCGTGGCCGGACCCGACGGAGCTTTCTGGTTCACCAACAGCGGAAACGACTCCATCGGGAGGATCACCCCGTGATGGCATGTCCTTCCCCAGCCGACACGGCGTGGAGTCACCGCCCAGAGGGTGGACGTGAAGGGTGGGCCGGACGCAGCAGGAGCGGGCTCTGGGCCGAACTCGGGGCGGTGATGTGTCGATGAGGCGACGATCGCCTCGGCACACCTCCCTTCGAGTGTCGGCGGTCCTCCTGCTGGCTCTCATGGCGTTTGGGGCGGTTGCGGCGTCAACGGCGTCAACGGCGGCGGCGGCGTCGCCCACGACCAGCGTGCTCGTTCCCGCCTCCGGAGCGAAATTGGGGGGACCACGACGTTGGACGCCTCAGCGTCCAACGCCACCAGTGTGCAGTTCTGGATCTTGGGTGGCTCCTACGGTTTTGCCGGCAAGATGGTGGGGACGGCGACGCAAACCTTCTACGGATGGGTTTCCAGCTGGGACACGATGACCGTCCCCAACGCGTCGTACACTCTGGTTTCCGAGGCGTTCAACGCCGGCGGGAGTAGTTTCAGTACTGGCGTCAGCATCTCGGTGAGCAATCCGACGGCGACGAGCGTGACGATCCCTGCCGCCGGAGCAAGTCTGTCGAATACCACCACCCTGGACGCTTCGGCTGGGAATGCCACGAGTGTCGAGTTCTTGCTCTCCGGCGGCTCCTACGGTCCCCCCCCGGCCAGGTCATCGGCACGGCCACGTCCACCTACTACGGCTGGGTGGACAGGTGGGACACCATGACCGTCCCCAACGGTTCGTACGCTCTGGTTTCCGAGGCGTTCAACAACGGTGGCAGTGTCCTCAGCGCGCCCGTCAGCATCACCATCAACAACACTCCGCATTGGTCGCAATTCCGTTTCGGACCCAACCTCGGCGGCTCCAACAGCGATGAAGGCGCAATTTCGGTGGGCAACGTCAGCAGCCTGGTGCGACTGTTCAGCGCCCGCGCGGGGAGCAATTCGGACTCGTCACCGGCGATCGCGAATGGCGTTCTCTACGAGGGTGCGGATGATCACATTCTCTACGCGTACGACGCCTCGGGTGCCACGAATTGTTCTGGCAACCCGAAGACGTGCACACCGCTCTGGTCTGCGGCCAGCGGCGGTTTCCGGTTCTCTTCGCCGGCCGTTTCGAACGGAATCGTCTACGAGGGCTCCCACGACGGCATTCTCTACGCGTACGACGCTGCTGGCGTCACCAACTGCTCTGGCACGCCGAAGATATGCGCTCCACTGTGGAAGGCCAACACGGGCTCAGGAATCCAGTCGTCCCCGACCGTCGCCAATGGTGTCGTCTACATCGGCTCGGGCAACGGGAATCTGGACGCGTTCGATGCGGCGGGGAATACGAACTGCTCAGGCACGCCGAAGACTTGCGCCCCGCTCTGGATCGCGCACACTGGGAGCAGCATCCTCGTCTCGTCTGCGGCCGTGGTGAACGGCGTCGTGTACATCGGTTCGCTCAACCACAATCTCTATGCCTACGACGCAGCAGGAACGACCAATTGCTCGGGCACGCCAAAGGTGTGTTCCCCGCTGTGGACTGCGACAACGGGAGACCAGATCTGGTCTTCGCCGGCCGTGGTCAATGGCGTGGTCTACGTCGGGTCGGATGACCACAAACTGTATGCGTTCGATGCGTCGGGTACGACGAACTGCTCGGGTACACCTAAGAAATGCGGTCCGCTGTGGACTGCGCCCACAGGCGGTCAGGTCATTTCGTCTCCGGCTGTCGCGAACGGCGCCGTCTATGTCGGGTCGAGTGACGACAAACTGTACGCATTCGATGCGGCCGGAACGACAGGCTGTTCGGGCTCGCCAAGGATCTGTTCGCCCCTGTGGACTGCGCCGACTGGCGCCGGTGTGGCGTCGTCACCGGCCGTGGCGAACGGCGTCGTCTTCGTGGGCTCGTTCGATCACAAGCTGTATGCATTCGATGCAGCGGGGAATCTGGGCTGTTCGGGTACACCCAAGACGTGCACTCCGCTCTGGTCGGCGCGCACGGGCGCGCGGATCCTCTCGTCTCCCGCGGTGGCCAATGGAATCGTCTACGTCGGCTCATCCGACTACAACCTCTACACGTTCGGGCTGCCCTGAGAGCCCGGCATGACGGTTGTGCCCGATCCGCTGAGAAGGCCAGTGGTGGTGTGGGGGTGATGGGACGTGAACCACGCGCGTCCAGACCACCGGGCGTTTCGAGAGGCTGCGCTCATTCCGCAGCTGTGCTTCGAGAAGCTGCGCAGATGCCGCAGCCGTATCCACTGCCAAAGGATGAGTCCCCACCTCTGCGAGCCTTCAGGAAACCGTGTTTCACCAGGGCTTGCAAGCCATACGGGAAGCGACATCGGTCACGTGGCATGTGGATGGCCAAGCCAGGCCGGTGCACATGCCGTGTGAACGGTACTTGCATGGGTAAGAATTCAACCGATGTCCAAATCGAAGCCTGAAAATCCGAGCCGACCTGAAGAATTCAGGTACCAAGTCAACGCCCGCAGTTTGCAGAACGGGATCGGGATAGCTTCGCTTGTGGGCATCGGGGCGCTTCTCGTATCGCTGGCCTTTGATTCGGGCTCGCCGTCAAGTGGGCCGACTGCGTTGACCAGCGGACCCATAGCTCCCGTCACCACGACGGCCGAGAGCACGATTCCCTCTGGCATCTCAGTGGCGCCGTTGACCTCTGCTGCACAGTCGCCCACTCCACAATCGGGCTCGTTGACGTCAACCTCAACGACGTCACCGCCCAAGGGATCGGCGAGCGGGCCAGCACACGCAGCCACCGCGTCGGCGTCAGGTGGATCTGGTGCATCAGCGAGCTCAAGCCCAAGCGGGCAAGTGGCTTCGGGCGGCGCCGCGCCGACAACGACAACAGCAACTACGCAGCCCCAGGGCGGAGCGGCCAGCACCACCACGACTACTTCGATCCCGCCCTGGATCTCCACCACTACCACTACCACCACCACCACGATTCCGACCCGACAGGTCACGGGAACCGCAGTGACCGTTGGCGCTGGGAACTTCACTGGCGGCACCGATGTGGCGCCGGGTCTGTACGACGTGACGGCGGGTCCGAATCAGAGCGGCACTTTCGTCGTCACCGGCTCGGACTCGTACAACGAAATTCTTGATTCTTCAGGGAGCAGGGGAGTTCCCACCATCCGAGTCCAGATAACGAAAGGCGATCAGATCCGTATCTCCGGCCTTTCTCAAGTCGTCTTCACGCCGGTATCGACTCCGTTCGTCACAACGCATGGCAATGCAGTCCTCTACGCAGGAACCTGGACGGTGGGACAAGATCTGGGGCCGGGAAAATATGTCGCCACGCCCGGTGCTGGGCAGAGCGGCAGGGTCACCATCACGGGTGAGAATGTCGATGTGATCCTGGGTGGCGACCCCCACCTGGGGGGAGTGCCCAGCGTCACGTTCACTGTCCAAAACGGCGATGTCATCGAGATCGCCGGCCTCAGGCAGGTGACGCTGACGCCGTCGTGACTCCCACGAAGAACCGAGAAAGGGAATCTGGTGGAGGCGATGGGACTTGAACCCACGAAGGTCGGCGACTGGGAGGGGATCGTCTATTACGCCAGGAGGAGGGCCCGAAGCGGGTCGGGGGAGCCCTATCCCGATTCGGCTGAGCGGGCGCCTTTTTCGCGGAGCCAGGTGATGACATTTTCCTGACGAGTCCCCAATCCGTTCGCCGCATCAAGGGGTGTCCCCTCTGCGTAGTCGGGAACCCAGTTGAGATCGGCCCCTCGGAGAAGAAGGTGTTCAGCCGCCCGTCGTTGGCCCCCGCCGCAAGCGTGCCAGAACGCCTTCGAGAGTTCTGCGCTGTCAGGCTCCTCCTCTGTCAGCTCTGCCAATCGGGTCAACAACCCGAGGGCGGCTGCGTGCCAGAGCTTGTCGATCTTGACCCCACGGGTCACGAGTAGGCGAGCGACATTCCAGCACGCGTATCCGATGGCGTTGTCCAGCGGAGTCCCTATCGAGCCGTCGGGTATCTCAATGTCGGCCCCGCCGTCGATAAGCGCGCTCGCGACGTCCACGTCGTCGCTACTCGCCGCCCAATGCAGTGGCGTCTCGGAACCTGGCGCGGGATCTCGGTAGTTTGGGTCCGCTCCCGCCGCCAGAAGCATCCGGGCGATCTCGGGACCGTTGGGAAAATAGCCGGGCCAGTCTGCGACGATGTGCAAAGCGCTGCGAGTCTTTAGCGGCCCGCCAATGGGACTATTGACAAGCTCGGGAGAAGCGGCGATAAGTCGACGGACAGATTCGATGTCGCCACCATGAATGGCATGGACCAGCCCTGCCACTGCGTCAGGGTCGGGCGGGGTCACGGTTTTCCTTGTCAGGGAGGTTGCTGCAACAGCAGTCGGGCTCGCCGCAACGTTCGACGACCTCTCCTCGGTCTACGAGGCACCCGCAGTCCGCACAACGCATTTCCATACAGTGGGCATTGTTCCACGGGGTTGGTGTCCCCGGCTTGTTCGCGAGGGTGCCCCCTATCGCCGGGTGGGAGACAGACTTCGAGAACAACGCCTCAGAGATTTTGCGCCGCTCGGACAAGACGCATCATCTCACTGGTGAACACGGGGATGTCTGGTGGCCAGCGTGACGTGACCAAGTTCCCATCGACGACCACCGGGGCATCCTCCCACTTACCACCAGCAGCGCGTACGTCTTCGGGAACCCCGTCTTGCCAATACGAGGTGAGTTGTCGCCCGCTCACGACGCCGGCGGCAGCCAAGAGCCATGGTCCATGACAGATGGCAGCCACCGGCTTGTTGGAGGTGAAGAAGGATCGAGTTATCTCCTGAGCTTCTGGGATATCTCGCACCGTGGCCGGTGCTCCGTCGGGGAATCCACCGGGCACGAGAAGTAGCCCGTACTGGTCTGGATCGGCATTAGTGATGAGGAGGTCAGGCATGACCCGATACCCATGTTCACCGCTGATCTCCTCCATCGTCGGGGCAGCGATGTCGATGACACCACCTTCTTCGAGCAGACGGAAATATGGCACGAGGAGTTCCAGATCCTCGAACTTGTCGGCGGTCAGTACGAGTGTCCGAACCCCGAGAGTGCCTCGACCTGCCTGAACGCTGGAGAGTTGCATGTTCGAATGCTAGATCCAGGACTCAGCCTTGGAGGGGTGCGGTCAACGGAGTGCCCCAGTTCGCCGGGACAGCGCAGCCCGACCGACACGATTGGGCCAGGTCCGGGCCGGGACCCTGCGTAGGCAATACTGGTCGCGCATCCCGAACTGAGTTCGAGGAGATGTTGTGATGAGCTCCGGTTCCAAGGACCTACACGCTCGATTCAGTTTTCGTGGTGAGGTCGGAGCGGTCCACGTTGAATGCGTTCCGAACACCGACCCCAAGTTCTATGGATGTTGGTGGCCGATTGCAGAAGGCTTTCCCGTCTGCACGGCGACCGTCGACTATCCAGCGCGGGGTTACCGTTCAATGCTCGGGTGGGTACAGCTCGTTCGCTCGACGGACAACGAGTCCGGCGGTGACCGATTTGAGCTGGACCCATTCGGGCTGTTCGGCGACGCCCCCTCGCCTTACTGCTGGTACGGGCAGCGCCCGACCCTCTTCGACGCTCCGTCGCGGTCGGTCCGAGAACCCCTTGAATGGGTGGCGCACAGCTTTCTGGCAACGACTCCCCTCGACGAGGTTGCGCAGTTGAAGGCTCGTCGTGTTGTACCGCTTGTGGGGTTCTCATGGGGTTTCACAGACACTGGGACCAGCGTGATACTCGACGACATCCAGGTCCTGAC
>CAVTVK010000008.1:0-73122 GCA_963738135.1 uncultured Acidimicrobiaceae bacterium
AATCAGAGCTGATGTCAGACCGAACCCAACCCTCATCCATCCCGCGTCTGACAATGTCATTTACGGTGGACCTGAAGTTCCGGGATCGATCGATGAAGTACTGGTGGTCGGGTGATCGGGATCCAAAGCTCGGCCACCAGGACCGTAGAGAGTCTGGTCAGATTGGCCAGTTCCGCGTTGGATTCAATGATGTGCCCCCAGCGGCCTATCGCCCGCAAGCATCGGGGCCGAAGGGTTCGAATCCACAAGACTCGGACGGCGTCGCTCGATTTCGTTCACTACTTCGCGCAGCAGACCATCTTTCGTTTTGAAATGATGGATAACCGCGGCCGGAGTGATCCGATGCGTTTGGCTATTGCAGCGATGCAGGTGCCTCGAGAGCCACCTTTGGCGAAGAGATCCATCGCCGCCTGCAAGATCGCGTCACGCCGGGAAGTCCGCCTCCGCTTCGGTGCCGCTGTCTCAACGACGTCGGGACTGTTGATGACCCCTCGAGTTGACGAAACATCGAAGCCAGTTCAGGAGTCATCACGTGAAGGCTATCCGAACCGGCGAGCATTCCGACATGATCCATCGGCTCGATGAGACCAACGTGCGGCTCCAGTTGACTAGACCCGAGTTCTTTCAGCCGATCTCAAGTATTGGATAGCAGGCGGCGCATGATCACGACGAGCAAGCTTCACGAGTTTCAGATGCACGGCCAGGGCGTACCGTGGCTCCTCGCACACCAGGCAAAACATCGGGCAGACAAGGTCGCCCTGATCTGGGATCCCTCGAAGGAGCAGTACGGCGCTGGACTTATAGCGAACTGTTTCGGGACGTAAAGAGATTGGCAAATGGACTCCGGGCACGTGGGATCACAGTCGGCGACGGCTTGTTGATCCACGCGCGACAATGCCCCAGAAGGGATCCTGACCTGGCTGGCGAGTGCGGCCATGGGGCAACCTCCGTAACCACAAACACAGCTTCCACGGCTGGAGAAATGAAATGGCTTCTGCGGAAGTCGAAGTGTGTCGCTGCGGTCACCCAAAGCCGCTATGCAGAAATGGTCACACAAGCCGGTGCCGGATTGGATTGGGTTGGCGTCATTTCCGATAGCGACCGAGCTGCCAGGCAAGTCGTCGACGGCCTCACCTGCACTTTTGATTCTTTGTTCGGATCAGCGGAAGAGTGGAGCGAGCGCCCAGCCGATCCGATGCTGCCCATCGGAATATTGTCACTTCGGGCACCACGAGCAAGCCGAAGGCGGTCGTTCATACACACGCCAATGCAATCTGGGCTGGCAGGGTTGGGCCCCGCAACATTGACCTCAATCCAGGCGACAGGCATTTGATCTACACGCCCTTCTTTCATGCCAGTGCGCAAACGTGGGCATTCTGTTCAACTCTCGGGGCTGGCGCAACGGCTGTATTGATGCCCAAATGGTCTACGAGCAGGTTTTGGGACGTCGTTGTTCGTCACGGAGTGACCCATATCTCGATGATGCCGTTCTGCATGTCCACACTAAGGGCGCCTGATAGACCGAACTCGAGCCTCAGGGTAGGAGTATTCGGTCTACTCATGTCCGAGGGGCGGGACGTCTTTGGTCTAGACGTTTACGCGGCATACGGCATGACTGAGACCGTCACGCACGCGATCTCCGCTAAACCGAGCGACTACCTCCCTACTCGATCAATGGGTCACGCGACACCTGGCTATGAATTGGCTGTTGTAGACGATGAAACTGGAGCCCTTTGTACGGACGGGGAATCGGGGGAGTTGTGGATTCGTGGTATCCGTGGAATTCAACTGTTCCTTGAATACCTCGATGATCCCGAGGCGAATGAGGCAGCTTTTGAAGGGGAATGGTTTAGAACGGGCGATATAGTGAAAATGGGTCCTGATGGTTCAATGGTGTATGTGGAAAGAAATAAGGATCTTCTCAAGGTCGGCGGTGAGAACGTCTCAGCTCGTGAGGTTGAGGACGTGATCGAGACAGTGAACGGCGTCACGAGAGCGGCTGTGGTGGGTAAGCGAGATCCGTTCCTAGACCAAGTCGTCGTCGCATTCGTTACGAGAACCCCAACAAGTAAAGATGATGCGCTGGCTAAGAGCGTGATTGCCAAGTGTGCGGACAGTCTCGCCCGGTTCAAGGTTCCCCGAGCGGTCTACGTTGTAGATGAGATACCAACAGGCCCGCTCGGAAAGATCCTCAAGAAACAACTGCGTGATATAGCTGATGCGACGCCGTCTTCATGAGATGGCCACAAACGCCTTGCGGGATAGGGGATCGTCGGTCGGAGGAGCCGACCGGTCAGCGCGTTGTGCAAGGTCCGGCGATGACCGAAATTGCGAGGCCCTGCTGGCTCCCCTTGAAAGACGACGCTCGTGTTGAAGGCCGACGAGGGGGATGTCGAGAAAGCCTGACTAGACGTGACGCCCCGCATGAAGAAAAGCGCGTGTGCGAAGGAGGCCCGTAATGCCAAGACTGTCCGTGGCGGTGATCGGAGCTGGGATGGGAGGCCTGGCTACAGCAGCTGCACTCGACTGTGTTGGCATCGAGTGCAACGTCTACGAACAGGCGTCGAAATTCGCTCGACTGGGTGCCGGCATCCAGATCGGCTGCAATGCCATGAAGGTCATGCGTCGCCTCGGGCTTGAGCACACGTTGCGCTCTAGCGCGTTCTATCCACCGGGGTGGAACAACAAGGAATTCGACACCGGCAACGTCCGCTTCAATATGGTGTTCGGAGAATCTGCCGAAGAGCGATGGAATGCTCCATATCTATTGAGCCATCGCGGAGATCTGCATGCCGCGCTGGCAAGTGTAGTTTCGCCTGAATCGATCCACCTCGATCACCGTTTAGTCGGAATCGAGCCTTTCGATGACGGTCGGGTAGAGCTTGTGTTTGCCAATGGCAATCGGGCTGAAGCAGACGCCGTAGTCGCGGCTGATGGAGTCCACTCGTTTGTCAAAGAATATCTCTTTGGCGTGGACGAGCCGAACTTCACTGGACGCATCGCATACCGCACGGTATTTGCAACAGAATTGTTGGGTGGCTACGAGATAGACCCCTGCACAAAGTGGTGGGGTCCGGATCGACACATTGTGATCTATTTCGTTAAGCCCGACCGCAGCGAGGTGTATTTCGTGACCAGTCAGCCCGAACCTGACTTTGACGTAGAGTCCTGGTCGGCGATGGGGAACGTCGAAGAGCTGCGCGCCGCATTCGCAGGTTTCCACGCACAGGTGCAGCATGTGCTGGCAGCGTGCCCCTCGGCTCACAAATGGGCTCTCGTCGACCGGGACCCGCTTCCCCGGTGGAGCGATGGGAATGTGACGCTCCTCGGGGATGCTTGCCATCCGATGACCCCCTACATGGCCCAGGGGGCTGCAATGGCCATTGAGGATGCTGCCGTGCTCTCGCGCTGCCTGGAGGGAGTCGATCGGTCAGGAGTGGCAAAGGCGTTCTCCAGGTTCGAGCTGACGAGAAAGGAACGGACTTCCCGCGTCCAGCTGAGCTCGCGCAGCAATACCTGGCTTCGCGATGCGACCGATCCCGATTGGGTCTATGGATATGACGCATGGAACGTCCCACTGGTGGATCCGTCGGTACCGGAAAGTGATCGACAAAAGCCGAAGGAAGGTAGATGAAGTGAATGATCGACGGCAGCGTGGAGAGAGGTTTGAACGCGGATTGGTGACCCGACGAAGTGTTCTCGGTGACGAATACGTGGACGCGTCGTTGGCGGCATCCACCGACTTCAACTGGCCGATGCAGAAGCTCGCGACCGAGTTGTGTTGGGAGGAGATCTGGAACAGGCCGGGTCTCGACCGGAAAAGCCGGAGCCTCATAAACCTGGGAATGCTCGCGGCATTGAACCGGCCCCATGAGCTCAGGGTTCACATTCGCGGTGCACTCAACAACGGTGTGACCAAATCGGAGCTGCAGGAGGTGCTCCTTCAGATCTCCGCCTATTGTGGCGTCCCAGCTGGCTTGGACAGCTTTCGCATTGCCAAGGAGATCCTCGAGGAGATGGACATCGATGGCTGAGACTTCAGTCATCGATGTCGGCGAGTGGGCTGAGTTCGAGACGCGCGTGGTGAGGACCGAGCATGGCGCGCTCAGTGTGCGAGTTGGAGGTGCCGGTTCGGAGTTGCCGGTACTCTTTGGTCATTCGATTCTGACCAGTAGCGCCATCTGGCACCGGCAGGCCAAACTTCTGGTAGCGGAGGGTCACCGGGTCGTTTGCATCGACATGCGCGGTCATGGGGCGTCAACCTGTGACCCCGGACCTTACGTCATGGACGAACTGGTCGCGGACACGGTCGCCGTCTTAGATGCCCTATCAATTGAGCGTGTTCACCAGGTTGGTGTGTCGCTGGGAGGCATGCTGGCTATCGGTATGGGCCTCCATCATTCCGATCGTCTGGCCAGTCTCGTCATTTGCGCTGCTCGCGCGGATGCACCGGCTCCCTTCGTCGCCGCCTGGCAAGACCGGATCGCTCTAGCGCGCAACAGCGGGCTGCGTGTGCTCATCTGCCAGACAGCGGACAGATGGTTCGGTGCCGAGTATCTCGCTGTCACAGCGACATTGCAGTGGCACTGGAGGAGTGCATGGGCCAAACCTCGGTCGAGGGGTTCGTTGGATGCGCGCAGGCCATCCAGGGCCTCGACTATCTCAAAAGCATCGCGAGTATCGACCTCCCGACGGCTCTGGTCGTTGGCACCAGGGACGAGCCATTGCTTCAGCCCATGCGGGAGCTGGAGTCGTTTATGCCGCAAGCCGAACTAACCGTAATCGATGCCGCTGGCCACTTGCCTCAAGTTGATAGGCCCGAGCAGTTTGAGCAGGTGCTTCTGCAACATCTCGGTCAGCAGGGTCGACGGCTCGATCATCCATGAATGGACCCGTTTTGGTTTTGCGTGCTCTCGTCATCTGTATCTTTAGGGGCGCACCAGTTGCGACTCGAAGGTGCGAGCAACTCATTTCGCCCTACCTGCGTATACAACTGAGGTCGGTATCCCCGATACGATTCGCCCAATGACGTGGGCCGTTCGACATGATCGCGGTGCCGTGGCTCAGGTAACGCTCACCAGACCTGAGCGTCTCAACGCGTTTAAAGCTCAGGACATTCTTGAACTTAGGGATGCGTTGGAGGATCTCTCGTGCGATTCGTCCATCCGTGTTGTTCTGTTGACGGGTGCGGGACGCGGGTTCTGTGCGGGAGGTGATTTGCACGCCATAAGCGAACAAACCGCTGACAACCCATCACGGAATGATGCGTTTGTCTCGATGAGGCACATGGCGGAGGTCGTAGAGCTACTCCACTTCATGCCCAAGATAACGATTGCGCTTGCGAACGGTGCGTGTGCAGGGGCCGGCCTGTCCCTGGCTCTGGCGTGTGATCTCAGAGTTGCGGCTCGTTCGGCCGTCTTTCTGACTTCGTATGTCAAAGTTGGTCAGAGTGGGGACTACGGGCAAGCCTGGTTCCTTGAGCGCCTTGTAGGAGCTGGTTGGAGTGCTCGACTCCAGTTGCTTTCAGAACGCATTGGAGCGGAAGCGGCGCTACAAATCGGGCTTGTCGAGGAGGTTGTTGAAGATGATCAGCTCGGACGACGAGGTGAGGCCCTAGCCGAGAGTGTCATTTCAATGGTGCCGTCGGCGGTTGCAGCCATTAAGCGGAACCTTGACGATGCTCGCGAACTCGGACTGAGCAGGTATTTGGATGAAGAAGCCAAGCGCTTTCTGGAGACAATGCGCTCTGACGAATCGAGACAAGCAGTAAAGGCGTTTACCAAGAGCCGACCGCAAGGCTACCTGAATCCCTCAGCGGGTAACGCGTAATGAGCGGTCGGGCTCGGCTCACCGCTACGTCTCTGAGTTGGCGTGGAATCCGAGGAGTCCCCATGGGGAAAACCGCGTAACCGCCTCAAAACTTTCCAGACCTAGTGTCGCCCGTAGCCAAGGTCTCGCGGAGCAATGGCCGACCCCAACCAGGCTCTGGCACCTGTGTGGGTGGCCACCATGAGGCCACACAGTTTTCAATCTGAACCTCCGATAGCTGTACATCGAATTGCTGAGTCGACGATCTAGAAGATCTATCTTGAATGAAATCCCAGTTCAAGGGAATTGTGTTCAGATGAGTCACCTGGTGGCTTGTGCGAGAGGCCACCAGGAGGCCACAGGGCTTATCCTCAACGTCGGGGTGAAGCAGTGGCAGCTCGAATGGATTGGCTCATAACCATCAGGTCCCGGGTTCGAGCACCGGCACCGGAACCAGAGATTCATCGAGTCGTGATCGGGAGGCATTTCCCTGGCGGCACATCTGGTTAGGCGCCACCAGATTAGGCGACATCCGTAAGGGCACCGTTTGTTTGGTGGTGAAGGCCACTGCGTTCGCTAGTAAAGCTCAAGATTAAGGCGAAATCGATCGAATACAAATGAGTGGTTTATCCAGTCATGATTCTTTGTCCCATCAATGGGAAGCCGACTCCGGTTGGGATCGCCATGGATGAAGCTGAGTTTGAATCGTCGCAACCCGCTGGCCGAGTTTCGGAATGTAGCGAGTGTCAGCAAAATCACATCTGGTCAAAACGTGATGCATTCCTGGCTGGCCACTCGGAAGATATCAAAGGTCGACGTACAGCATCCTCTGAAGGTTGGATTTGAGCCGCGCCGGTCATACCCGTGATCAGATTGCGCTTGCTCGCCGCTGCGGCTGCACTAACTAGGCTCGGGAAGGGATTCAAGGGATCGCGCCGAAGGCGTCGTCTGGTTCATCTCAGTTCCTGGTGTTCCTGAGGCGCTGTCCTCTACGCGTCGGCACGATCAGATCGAAGCCATTGCTCGGGCAGCGATTGCTCCTGGCTCTCGGCGATTGCTCCTGGCTCTCCGCGTACCCATTGAAAGCTTCGGGGTGGATATCACCACGTCCTAGGACAACCACTCCATTGCGCGGTTCGATCCCGGGACCAAGAGATCTGGGATGAAGCCCTGAGAACTCACGCACGATTCGACCCCGGAGGGAAGTTTGGGTCAGGGTCGAACCGGCCACCTTTGCCGCCTGATCGCCCCTCACCATGGGGCATCTCGCTCGGTGCCGCCTTCAGCTTGCCGCGTGTGAGGACAAATGAGAACCGGGCCGATCGGCCTGATCTTCCACCGCCAGTCTCTAGCGCCCCAAACGAAACCCGATCACGAAGGCGAATCGACTACCTGAAATCGGCACTCGGGCGCGCTTCGGAACGAGCACCGAGCGGCGGTCAAGTATTTGAGATGACTCAAGCTTCGTGCCCATAGCGTGCCCGTACGAACGAGAAACAGCGCCAAACAGCGCACTCCAGTGACAATCAATCGACGACCGATTTATTCTCGATGACTAGGACTTTTTGCGTGTCGTCCTGGTCCGATCATCTCCACGCCAATAGGGAAGAACCGACCTGAAAGCGTGAGGTCACCGGATCGGTGTCGGTCCCGATCGCCAGAAAGCCGCTACTCGTGACCGCGGCGCGCTCGAACCGGCGTTCCGGCGCGCCTGAATTCCCGGGCCAGCGTACGTGCGTGGACCCCGAACTCCGCGGCGACGTCAACGAGTGAAAGTCCTCCGGCGTAGCTGTCGGAGGCTTGCGCAACGAGAGAGTCAGTCATCTTGCGGACAGTGCGGCGCCGGGGCACCTGCCGGCGGTCGAGGTGGTGGATGACCGTCGTCCGATGGACGCCATACCGCCGCCCCAAGGCGTCGATCGATAAACCCTCGCGGTAAAGCCGCGCCAGTTCATCGATCTCTTCCGCAGAGAGCCGACGCTGGACAGGGTTTGAAAGCCGTCCCTTTTCTTCCGGAACGTCCGATCCCGGCGATTTGACGGGCCATTTCGAGCCCTTCGACATTGTCAGGCCGGGTGGGGGAGGGGCATGTTCTCCCTTATCAGTGACGGATTCGAGCGTCTCAGAGGGGTTTGAAAGCCGTCCCATAAGGTCCACTTGTAGTAACGCCCGAAAGCGCACGTCACCCGCAACTTCTCTCCACGTTGACGGTTGACCGCTACATACCGCGAGGAGCCGTCTCGTGCCACCTCAAGTGGCACGGACGGGGCACGCGCACGGTTTCAGACGTTGACTCAGTTCCACCAGTTCGGCCCGGACGTGAGAACGCTCACCGCGCCGTTCCAACGGTCACGGTCTGCGTCGGCCGGTGCGGGCTCGACGCGCTCTAGTCCCAACGCCTCATCGAGTTTGCGCACATTGTCGAAGGTGTTCATGCTCGTCTACCGAACTCCCGCAGGCCTGTCAGCCCCTCCAGGTGCTCGGGACAGGCGCACACTCGCCACCAGCGGTCACCGCGTGGCGAGAACCAGCGACCGGTCCATGCAGGTTCCTCGCGGCAGTGCGTCGCCTGCAGCTGCTGTCTGTAGACCATCCGCCAGCACCGGCCGGCCTCGGCCATGAAAGCCGGGGCAGGGATCGCCGGGGCGAGGCGACATCAGTGCATCTCCGCCTGCTGTGCTGCCTTCACGTAAACCAGTCGGGTCTCACCGCTCGAAGGTACGCAGCGATCTGCTCTAGCACCTGGTTCTGGCGCAGTCCCTCTGCCATGACAGCGTCGGGAATGCTTAGTTCCGACAGGAGCACCAGGATCATGAGCCACTGCATGGAGGCAGCGACACCGGTTGCCGTTCGCCATTCCTTTTCGAGGTCCATCATCCCTGGGTCGCGGTGCGCGACGGAATTTCGGCCGTCCTTCACCCATTCTCGCCACTGCACTGCGTCGCCGACCGCTGTGGCGAATCGAGCACCGGCCAGCGCAACCACGCCGTCGACCCGCTGGGCGAACCTCGGATTCCCGGTTGGAAACTTGTGCCGGTGGTAGCCCTCGATCGCCGTAGCACCGGCAAGGAATCGGTTCGAGATGTTGAAGGACTCATCCCACAGGCTCGAGACCAGGTCGGATACGGGGCCGATCTCAGCCTGAAGCTGCCACCAGGCCGGCATGACTTGGTCGAACGGCACGCTGTCGAGTCTGAAGAGGAACCTCCACCACCCCTTCTGCGTGGCGTTGATCGTTGGCTCGATGGCCGACATCACGTCGCAGTTTTGAGCGAGCCGTCTCGCTCCCCCTACCCGGAGGGTGAGCTCGACCACTCGGCTTCGGGCTCCGGAAATCTTGGTGCGAGGCGACAAGCCCACGATCGGCTTCTACAGGCGCTATCGCGTTGGCGCCCAGGCCCAGCAGGTCGGCTGCGATGCCTGAGCCGCGGGAGGGTTTTGACCCGGGCGAGCTGGCCCCTTGGGAGGGCTCACGGCTTCTCACCATCCCTGCCGCTGAGGTCCTGCCGACCCGACCCGAATGGATCGTTGAGGGGTGGCTGCTGCGCCGGGCCCTCAATCTGATCGTCGGACGCCAGGGCGCCGGTAAGACCTCATTCGCGGCCTGGGTCGTCAGCGTGGCCACCACGGACAACGTGTTCCCCGGCGATGAGGCACGAGCGCCGCTGCGCGCTGCGGTGCTGAGCCTTGAGGAGCCAAAGGATCGGGTTGTGGCGCGGCTGAAGGCTGCCGGCGCCGACCTTGAGCGCGTGACGATTCTGGATGAGGTCGAGGACACCGGCGAGGACGGCCGGCGATTTCTACGGCGCTGGCAGATCCCGCGGGACATCTCCGCTCTCGGAGAGGCCATCTCGGCCCATGGAATCGACGTTGTGATTATCGACGGACTGGGGTTCTCCATCGCCGGAGACAGTCACAACTACGCCACGGTCGGTTCGGCTCTCTCGTCTTTGGCCGCGGAAGCCGACCGCACCGGATCGGCAATTATCTGCCTGACCCATCCGCCGAAAGGTGCTTCAGATCCCGTAACGGCTGCCATCGGCTCGACCGCCTGGACTTCGATCCCTCGTATCTCGATCGTGCTCGGCATTGACCCCAACGATGAGAACCGAAGGGTGACCCGCGTGGCCAAGACGAACTACCGCGAGCCTGACGCCGGCCTGAACTTCACCCTTGCTAGTGACGAGGAGTTCGAGGTCGGCTTCGTAGCCAACCTCAGGTTTTCGGACGTGAGCAAAGAAACAGATCACGGCCGCTTCGGCCAATCCGGAGAGAAGGGCGAACGAGCGGACGCCCGCCAGTTGTTGCTCGACGAGCTTGCCGGTGGGCCGCAACCATCCGACGAGGTCATGAAGGCAGCCGAGGCGAACGGCATCTCACGGAGCACGATGTTTCGTGCCCGTAAGGAGGAAAAGATCCGAGCGACCCGCTCGGTCGATCCGAAGACGGGTCGCTCAAGCCGCTGGATGTTGTGCCTGCCAGATTCCACAGTTTCATCGGCACCGGACGGGTCGACGCCGGACTCCGGGCACACTGGCGTTGACCAGGAACTTCAGTTTGCCGGGGGTCCAGAGTGCCAGCCATTGGAGTTTGGCACTGTGGAGGGTCGGCCCTTCTACGCCCGGGACGAATACTGATGCCCGCGTCGAACAAGCGATACACGGCCCCGGACGGGCGGTACGACCCGGCCCGCAGGGAGGTGAGCCGAAGGACGTGTCGGAGGTTTATCGACGCATGGGAGGTTGCTCATCTTGAGCGGCTTGCTGCTGGGCTTCGGACAGCTCGAAACGTCGCTGGCCTCAGCCAGGACGCCCTCGCCTGGCGGGCGAACCTGAACCCGTCGACCATCTACCGGATCGAGGCTGCGGTCCGGCGAACACGTCTGAGCACCCTCCGGCGCATCGCTGAGGCGCTTGTCGGGGCCGCTCCATGGATGGTTGACGCCGAGAGGGTTACGGCCGACCTGGCGACAATGGCGGGGCTTGGGTTGGCGCCTGAAAGTCAGTACCGGGAACGGGTCGAGGGCAGGCGTGCAAGGAGAGAGCAGCGATTCGAGGGGGAACTGGAGATACTTGCCCAAGTCCTCAGACCTCTCGCAGTGCTCCCAAACGAGAGCTCGACGCTATCGCCCGATCGCTCAACACGAGACCTCGACAGACACTCGGTTGGATGACACCATCTCAGGCGTTCGCCGAGGCCGTTGCGTTGACCCCTTGAGGCCACAGGCAAACGGGGGCACCCCCTCAGGAGTGAGGTTGGTTCGTGCGAACCTGCAGGTCCGAATCTGCTGCTGGCCTCACGGTATGGTCTGGCAAATGAGGGCGACCACAGGAAGAGCGACTGTGTGACGCCGACTCCGAGCGGCGCCAAAGATACGACCGATAGCGCCCAACTACTCAGCCGCAGTTGGAAAGCATTTCCAAGTGTGCGGTGGTCGCTAGTAATCCTCTTCGTTGTCTACCTGCCAATGGTTCTCACCTACAGCCTACTTACGCATGCCTATGAGGCAGATGACGAGGCCGCGCATGTCCAGAACATCGAATACATCGTTCAGCACGCCGCGCTTCCGCGCATCGCCGTAAAGAACGGGTTGGAATCTCACCAACCACCCTTGTACTACGCCTTGGCGGCCGGTTGGCAAGAACTTCTGGCTATCCCCACATTCACGCCCGATCCGGTCATGGCTAAATACGAGGGGCCTGACCATCTGGCGAACTCCACGAACTACTCACCCTCCCAGCTCGCGGCAGCCCGCCATATTCACGAACTGCGGATCCTGTCGGTGTTCCTCGGGCTGGCGACCGTGCTCCTCACCTATGCCGGTGCCAAAGTCATCGGCATGCGAGAGTCTTGGGCGCTGGCTTGTGGCCTCATTCCCGCGCTGTGGCCTAAGGCCGTCGTCGCTGCTGCCACGGTCACTAACGATGCATTCGTCACCCCACTGTGCGCGCTCGCGACGGTGCTCTTTGTCATGTCGGAGCGGGCCGGAATGCGTGGCGATTTGAATCGCCGTCGAATCATCCTGGTTGTAATGGGGCTCGTACTCGGAGCAGCCGCCATTACGAAGCTGAACAGCCTGCCAATTGCGCTGGTCCTGCTTGGCCTCGCCTTGGTGCCGTCGCTCGCGGGACCCGGTCGAGGATCGAACGACGCTCGCCTTCGATTGCGCTTGGCCTTAGATGTCGCTCTCGCCCTGGTTGGCTTCCTCGTGGTCTCTGGATGGTGGTTCATCAGAAATCACGAACTCTACGGTCAATATCTCGCCACGAACGCAAGCGAGCAGTACCTCGGATCATTTCTGTTGCACCCCATTCCCTGGGGACCGCATCTGGTGTTCTCCAATTTTCCAGACACTCTGCTTAGCTTCTCCTGGTTCACTCAGCCGAACTTCTTTTTACCGAGACCGATGAATGTGGTGCTCGCTATTTTGGCCGTCCCGTGTCTCGTCGTAGGCGCTTGGATCATGCTGCGCCGCCGTAGTTGGGTATCTTCTGGCCTCAGTCCTCTGTCGGGGATCGCTTTGCTGCTGTGTGCGCTGGCGGGATTTGTAGCCACATTCATCATCGTCAAGGACACATCAATCGGCGACATCCGCGACGCCTTCGTTGCACTGGTGCCTTTGGCCATCATCATCACCACCGGAAGCATCAAGATATTTACCCGCCTCGACAAACGGCTCACTGGGTTGGGAATAGCATTCTGGCCCGCTGTGCTCTTCGCACTGGATATTTACGTGCTGGTTCGATTCATCGGACCGTTTAGCGGAACCTAAATGTGGCAGATTCGCGCTGCTCTAACGCCTGGCCAGTTCTATCGGTAGCGTCGCACCTGGAAGCCGAACCGTCCCACCGTCCCGGGGCTCCATGGCACGATGGGTCCGTCACCGAACACGGCCCGATGGGCAGTGATCCCCGGGATACCGAGGCTTGCGCCGACCTCGCCGCTCACTACCGCTGGTAGATCAACGGCCTGCCAGGCTGGACCAACCGTGAGTTCTGCAGCGGTCCCGAAAGGCCGGTAGGACTGGGCACCGAAGACCCAGACTCGCTGGCCGACCCGAACTTCATCGACACCTCCACCAACTGACTCCACCACTCCGGCACCGTCACTATGGGGGATGATCCGTGGAAATGGCATGGTGGACCCGAGCCAGCCCCGACGCTTCTTGGTATCGCCGGGATTCACTCCGGAGTAGGTGATCCGGATACGGACTTCGCCGGCTCCTGGCTCAGGCGCGGGCAGCTCGCCGACTTGTACTACGTCAGTGGCAGATCCCTGTCGCTCATACCAAGCTGCACGCACGGAGTCCGTCCTACCATCCCAAGTTGGATTGCTCCACTCTGGCCCGGGTGCCCCCAAGATACCTGCTTGAGACTGCCTGCAGGCGTTGCGGGTGATCCGTAGCGTTTAGAGGTCCTTGCGGGGTAGCTCTCAAAGTGCCCGCCGCCGGCCTGGTCCGGTTGGCTTCCTTTCGAAGAGTCTCCCGCCTGGACTTCGCCACGGAGTGGCTCAAAAGAGGAACGAGCACCGGAGTCCACAAGCAGGAGTGCCCCCCGTGGTGTCCAACCACCACAAGGAGGTAGTCATGCAAGTGATGATCGGCATCGACCCGCACAAGGCATCACACACTGCGGTGGCGCTCGACGGAGCCGAAGACCAGCTCTCGAGCGTCAAGGTGCGAGCGACCAGTCGCCAGGTGGACCAACTCATCAATTGGGCCGAGTGTTTCGAGAAGCGCACCTGGGCCATCGAGTCCGCAGGAGGTCTTGGTTATCTGCTGGCCCAGCAGCTGGTGGCTCGAGGCGAAGAGGTCCTCGACGTTCCGGCCACCTTGTCCTCGCGCATCAGGGTGCTGGCCAGCGAGCGGTCGAACAAGAACGACCCCAACGATGCCCATTCGATCGCCATCGCCGCCCTGCGTTCCCCGCGGCTTCGATCTGTCGAGCCGGCGGACCACGCAGAGGTGCTCCGTCTGTTGGCCAAGCGCAATCACGACATCGGCGTCCAGCGGATCCGGACGATCTGCCGTCTCCACTCCTTGCTCGCCGAGCTCGCTCCGGGCGGAATTGCCAAGGAACTCTACGTTTCTGACGCCGAGGCCCTGCTCTCGCACTTGAGTCCACAGACGCCGGCCCAACAGATGCGCTTCGACTTGGTGCTCGAGCTTCTCGACGACGTGCGCCGTCTCGATGCTCAGACCAAGGAGTCCCACCGCCGCATCAAGCTTGCCGTCAAGGCATCGGGGACGTCGGTGACCAACGTCTATGGGGTGGGCCCGGTGCTGGCCGCTGGTTTGATCGGCTACTCGGGCGACCTACGTCGCTTCGCCAACCGCGCTGCCTCTGCCTCCTACAACGGGACGGCGCCGATCGAACTCTCCTCTGGTGGCCGGGTGGTGCATCGGGTGTCACGGCGGGGCAACCGCACGCTCAATCACAACCTCCACATGGCAGCGATCACCCAGATCCGCAATCCCGGCACACAAGGCAGGATCTACGTCGAGCGCAAGGTGGCCGAGGGCAAGACGAAGAAGGAAGCGATTCGATCCCTCAAGCGTCAGCTCTCCAACGCCGTCTACAGCCAGTTGCTCTTCGACGCCAGTTAGGGGTCCGGGAGGACACTTAGGGACGACTCCATGCCTGCGTGACCGGCTCTCCACCCAGCGCGGCCGGCTCTTCGGCGAAGTCACTCCCGAACCCATTCAAACCTTACGCCGTTACCCAGTTCCATGACGGGTTGATTCGTCGCGCCTAGATGTCCTGGAAATAGGGGTCTTGACTCAAAGAGGATTCGGACGGTGGCACCCTGTCCTGTGATCTTGGGACACCCCGCTTTCCTCGGAGCAGATCGGCGAAATTGTTGACGTGTAAGAACGTGGGGCGAGCAATCTCTCGCCTTCGGGCCGATCCCGAATGCCCGTCTCACTGAAAGTAGTGGCACGGAAGGGGCACGACGTGCCACAGGGACGCCATTCCGCAGAGCACAACCGCAGGTGAAAGCCACCGCACGTGCCGCGCGGCATCCGCCTTCACACGGCTGAGGTCGTGGGTTCGAGTCCCGCAGCGCCCACTCAGGTCGGACGGGAGAGAGGGGCCCAGAGCCTGAAACGGCCCGGAAGCGCGCACGGCCGCAAGGCGGGGCAACCGGGGAGCAAGAGGCCGGGAGCCGGCCGCCACCGGAAAGCGGAGGGGGCACGCTGCGCGGGGGCCACTCCATCAGTGGCTATAGCAATTGTTGGACTACGAAAGCAATTGTTGGACGACGAAAGATCGCACCTTGCCGCCTGCCACTCGCCGCCACGTTTAGCGCGCGGAATCGTCCTCTCCAGGCGCGAGTATGCGATCGATTGGCCGAGTTCCAGGGCTCCCTCAGCGCTGTCGATCTGATGAGGCTGGTTAATTGCAGCCCGCAGTGTCGGGGCTGCGCCACCCGCCGGGCGAGGAGGGATCCGAGCACACCTGAGAGGCAAAGAGGCCGCCAACGTCGCTTCAGAGACGGCCCAGACGCACACGCGTGCACCCTTTCAGACCGGGAAATCGCCGGCCCGACGTGTCGGTAGATCGTCGGTGTCGAAGCGACGTCGCCAAGACCAACCCGGGGCTGCAGAGAGCGCGAACCAACGTGCGTAGCACGGAACGGCGTCTTTTGCGGTCGATCTGAGCACCATTGACAACTGAAATGGCAGGTGTAGCGTGAAGTACACGGGTCCGATTTGCACCTGAATCGCCTCCGTGGCCGGGAACCCCGGCAATGCAGTAAGGAGGTTGCCATGGTGGCGCGCTCGCCCGTCGTCACGTCGAGACTCAGCCTGGCGTTCGCGCTGGTGATGCTCGGCGCCGTCACTTTCTTGCAGGCCATCAGCAGTCCACCTGCGGGTGCTGCCAGCCTCACGGCAGTCCTTGCCTGGGGCGACAATTCAACCGGTCAGCTCGGCAACGGAATCACCGGCGGTACCAGCGATACGCCGGTCGCTGTCTCGCTTCCATCGGGTGTCACCCCGATTGCCATTGCGGGTGGCGGAGGAAGCGGGAGTCTTGATCCGGAGGCAGCAATGTACGCCACCTACGCCATTGGTTCGGATGGACATGTCTACGCGTGGGGAGACAATTCCAACGGAGCGCTCGGAGATGGCAGCACCGTGGCCAACAGTCCCTCACCGGTGGTCGTCTCGCTGCCATCGGGCGTGACAGCCACGGCAATCAGCGCGGCTCAGGGCACCGGGTACGCCATCGGCTCAGATGGGAACCTCTACGCCTGGGGCGACAACGATTTCGGCAAGCTCGGCATCGGCCCGAGCACCGCCACAAACAGCCTCAGCCCCGTCGTAGTCTCCCTCCCGACGGGGGTGACACCCACCGCCATCGCCGGGGGCTACGAATCCGCCTACGCCATTGGTTCGGACGGACACATGTATGCCTGGGGCGACAATTCCCTCGGCGAGCTCGGCAACGGCGGCACCACGAATTCCACCACCCCCGTCGTCGTCTCCCTCCCCTCAGGCGTGACGCCAAAGGCCATAGCCGGCGGTGGTGGTACCGGCTATGCCATTGGCTCGGACAGCATGCTCTACGCGTGGGGTTACAATCCGAACGGCCAACTCGGTAACGCCAGTACCACTAACAGCTCCACGCCGGTCGTCGTCGGGCTCCCCTCGGGAGTGACCCCGAAGGCCATCACCGGCGGAGGCGGATTCGCCCACGCGATCGGTTCGGACGGCAACCTCTATGGCTGGGGCTTGGGGGCAAACGGTCAGTTGGGTGTCGGAACGAGCGACAGTTCGGTTCCCATCGAGGTCTCACTCGCTGCGGGCGTGAAGCCCACGGCCATCACCGACAGCCTCCATACGGGGTACGCCATCGGCACAGATGGAAACCTCTACGCTTGGGGCTACGGCCTCTCGGGGGAACTCGGCAACGGTGGCACGTCCTCCGACTCCCCACCTGTGATTGTATCGCTGCCCTCAGCGAGCACCCCCGAGGCCCTGGGGGCAGAACCAGGCGCGATATCAGGTTACGCGATCGTCAGCGAGGTTGAGACCGCGCCGAGCATCACGACCTCGCCGGCCAGCCAGACCGTGTTCGCCGGCGCGAGCGTGAGCTTTAGCGCTGCCGCCAGTGGTGTTCCCGCTCCGACGGTGCAGTGGCAGTTCTCGACTAATGGTGGATCGACGTGGAGCAACGTCTCTGGGGCCACTTCCACCACCTACAGCATCTCCAGCGTGCCAACGTCCGACAACGGCTGGGAGTTCCGGGCCGTGTTCACCAATGTCGTCAGCACCGCCACCACCAACGCCGCCACCCTTACCGTCACGCCGCCGGTCGCCCCCACGGTGACCACGCAGCCAACCGATCAGACCGCCACACCCGGTCAGATCACCAGCTTCACCTCCACCGCCAACGGAATGCCCGCCCCCTCTGTCGTGTGGCAGGTCTCGAGGGATGGCGGCACGAGCTGGTCGGACATCCAGGGCAACTCGACCTCGACGTCGACCACGTTGAGCGGCGTCGTCTACGGCACCTTTGAGAACGGGTGGGAAGTGCGGGCCGTGTTCACCAACACGGGGGGCACAGCCACGAGCAATCCGGCCACACTGACGGTAACCCCGCCGGTCGCCCCCACGGTGACCACGCAGCCAACCGATCAGACCGCCACACCCGGTCAGATCACCAGCTTCACCTCCACCGCCAACGGAATGCCCGCCCCCTCTGTCGTGTGGCAGGTCTCGAGGGATGGCGGCACGAGCTGGTCGGACATCCAGGGCAACTCGACCTCGACGTCGACCACGTTGAGCGGCGTCGTCTACGGCACCTTTGAGAACGGGTGGGAAGTGCGGGCCGTGTTCACCAACACGGGGGGCACAGCCACGAGCAATCCGGCCACCCTCATCGTGACGTAAGATCACGGGATCGGAAGTGCCGGACCTCATTCGTTGTGTATTCAACCGATGCGCCGGCCCCGGTCGTCCCCTTCACTTCGAGATGCTTCTCTTCAGACCCACCCTGCTTGCGGCACACCAAATCGAAGGGCTTCCCGACGGGCTTGATGTCATTCCAACCGAGGGACTTCATATGTTGGGTCGCAAGCGCAACGCGTGATCCTCAACGGCCTTCCTAAACACCGGATCTTGCGGATGGCTCGGACCGCTCTCTTCGGGAACATTGTCGAGTTCACTGGGTTCAGGCACCGGAACGGTGTCGGACAGGTCGGGAACCAGGTCACCAACGCTAAGTCCCGGCGTGGCGAGAAGCTCGCCTGGATCGCCACTGGCAACTCTTCCGCGACCCTGTGCGATGCCCGACAATCTCATGCTGTCTGTGCCAACAGGTCCGAGTGGTCCCGAGGCGTTGGCTGAGATTCGAGCCTCCCCCAGGGGCACATGTCCGAATCTTTGACTCTCCCGGAACTTCGTACGCATCTGCCACATCTGCCAGGTCCATTTGAGTATCAAGTCGCCGTGGGTTCTCCGGACTGAGGTGGCGCTCAAAGGTTCTGAGAACTCGCTCGTGGAACGGCGAACGTGTTGAGCAGTCCCAGTTCTTCGGGGAACGACCCTTTCACGGCCACTAAGTGCTCGAGCACTCGCATGCTGACCCTGCCCACCTGCTCGATCTGCTCCGCATCGAGTTGGTCAAAGAAGTGCACGCGCACACCCTCGGCGTGAACCGGCGCGGCAGCCGTGATCGCAGAGAAACCTTCGTCGGTGAGGACGGCAAAGGCGCCCCGGCGGTCAGTCTGACAGGCCTCGCGGCGGATCCAGCCGAGCGACTCCAGCCGGGCCATGGAGTGGGACAGTCGGCTGCGGGACGACTGTGACAGAGCGGCCAGATCGCTCATCCGCAGACGCCGCTCTGGGGCCTCCGCCAGCGGGGCCAAAACCTCATAGAATGGGCTGGGGACGGCCGTCAAGTGATCGAGTTCCTGTTCCAGCTGCTGGCACCGTCGCGGAGAGATCAGAGACCTCGATGGTGAATCGATTCCATCCTCCGGGCTGTGGCATCGATCCGTCGGGCATGGCCTGCCCACCGCCGGGCCCGCCACCGGTCGCGCTGAGGACGAGGCGAAGATCATCGCGAGACAGCATGGCGAAAGTTGGTGCGGGATGCATCACTTCTTCAAAGCCGAGCCGTTCACGGTAGAAAGCAATGGCCTCGTCGACATCGTTGACGATGTAACGAACACTCACGGTGGCCATGGGTTCCCTCGATTCTACTCATCTACTATCAAAAACTTACCCCGTTTCGGACGGCGAACGGGCTGCATGGTGCGGACCAGCAGGGTGCGACAGCGTTACGCGCGCAACGTCCTCTTCCCGGCGAACGGGACACGTTCAGTCTCGGCGCTCCGGAGGGATAGGCAGGTTCTGCACCCGCAATTGCCCGCGTGCAACGAGTTTGCCGTCCTCCTCCCTTTCGATTTCAACGAGCCAAATCTGCTGCGTCCGACCAGCGAGGACGGGCGTGCCGGTGGCCCGTACACGCCCGGCACGATGCGGACGGAGGAAGTCGGTGGAGTTCGCCACGCCGACGACGGCCATGCTGCCCGTAATTTCGTGGGCGGCGACAGCCGCCCCATGACTGCCGACGGACTCAACTATCGAGGCCCACACGCCACCGTGGACGATGCCGTACGCTTGCTGATGCCGTTCATCGATGTCGACATATCCCACGACTCGTGTCGGCGTCAGCTCGTCGATCCTGAGCCCTAACGCGCTGTCCCAACCTGGCTGCGGTTCCACCCAGTGCCTCTCTTTCGATTGCGTAGAGCAATGGTAGGAGAGACGACATGCTGCTACGAGTAGAACCTTTTCCAGGCGTACTGGGCACCCCTCGCGTCAAGTACGACCACTGTCGATACGATTGGGACATGACCGAACTTGGAGAACCACCACGCCGTCCGTAGAGATGAACCCGGGTATCGGTCCTGGGACTCTCTATCGTGAATCTGAATCTGTTGTGAGACAGCTTCAGAACGGCGACACCGTCACGATTGAGATGAAGGTGGGCACGGGCGATCGGGTAGGGCATGCGGCGTCGGTGAGGATCCTCGAAAGACTCGTCTGGTTGGTGGATGGTGTCGGAGAAGTACAGGTGTTCGATATCGGGGAGCGAGTTCGACCGAAGGTTGTGTTGGTACCCATTCGGCCATCTTCGGATGCCGCCGGATCGACGGTGCCTGCCCCTCCACCTATGCCGCGGTGATCCCGGCGAACTGGGCCAGTCCCAGTCCGGACGCCTGATCTAAAATCCGATTGGTGGGACCAATCGGAATCAAGTGCTCATTCTGCGGACTGGAACGCAAGGCTTTCGAGGTCGTTCGTGGACCCTCACCCAACCTCTCGATCTGCCGGGACTGCGTTCGGTTGTGTGTAGAGATCTTCAATTCCAACGAATCGGTTGAGACCATTCCACCCGGCGACTGACACGCTCCGGCGTACGCAGAAAGTCCTGCTCACCCTGGACAAGCTGAACCGAAAATGAACCTCCGAGTCGCCCGGATCTCAGCCTTCCAGCCCGCTGCTTCGATGAGCGACTGCAGCTCGACTGGCTCGTACATCACACTCACGACCCGGTATTCGGATCTGTCTCTCAGGCGACGCAAATGAAGGTCAGTGTCGTATCTGATGACATACGGGTCCTTCGCAATCGCCTCTGGTTGTGGATCGTTTCGATTGTCGATAAGGAATGCACGTCCAGAGGGAGTCAGGCATGAGTGAAGGAGCGACCAGAACTCGCCAAATCGGGACCGTGGCACGTGCGAAAGCCAGAAGGAGAAGAACACCACGTCATAGTTGAGAGAGCTTTGCCAATCGAAGAGATCAGCGACGACGTAGTTCACGTCCGCGCGTCCAACCCGCTCCTGGTTGAGCGCGAGGACCTCAGGAGAACTGTCCACAACGGTGAGACGATCAGCTGTGCGGGCGAGACGCTCGGTCCACCAACCAGTTCCTCCAGCCAGTTCCAAGACCGACCCCTTCGCCCCAAAGGAGGCGAGAGCGTCGTCCACGACGGCTACTTGCTTCTGCCATTCGAGCAGCTCTTCCTCGCCCCGGTCGTACCTGCCCTCGTCGCTGCCACCATTCGTCGTACTCAGGTGCCCGGGCCCGATAGTACGACTTCTGCTCCGCGACTAGGTCCTCGTCGTTCACGCCGGCAGTCTCGCGCTCTTGAGTGAGTGCCTCAAAGGCGGGCGGAACCTACGGGCGCTTACTCATCATGAGGGATGAGCATGACTGGACAGGGCGCGTGATGAGCCACGTAGTCGCTGACGGAGCCGCCGAAGTGTCGACTCAACCAGTTCTTGTCTGAGGAGCCGATCACGAGCACGTCTGCTTTCATCTCGTGAGCCACTCGGACGAGAGCGGCCCCCGGTGATTCGTTGTCGGGAAAGAGGCGCACTTCCACATCAGGTCCGAGCACCGCCGCCGTTCGATCGAGGGCGGATTGTCCCTCGGCGTTCCATTGTTTCCAATCCTCGTCAGCCTCTTTGTCGGTGATCACGGGGCCCTCGAAGCCCCCAGCGTCATCTAGGGGGTCCTCATGCTCGGGAATCACCATGACAACTGCAACCTGAGCCTGGGGGCGTAACAGATCCATCGATCGTCGTGCAGCGTTGATCGCAGACTCGGACCCGTTCGTTGCCATCACGATCCTGATGCATTCTCCCATCGATGTCCTCCTTCTACTTTCGCTCGCGCTCGATTCTCCCTCGAAGAACGGGGTGATCATCCCGGATCTGATTTACGGGACGACTGATGCCACTCCGATCGCACGGGATGCGCGTGAAGGCTCACAAGATCCCACGCGAAGGACGGGCGGCGCCAGGTTGCTTGCCTTGCCGGCCGCACGCCCGTCACCGGGGATGTCTATTGTCACCGGCCGGATTCGGTCCGTGACATCATCCAATCGGGTACTTTCGCTCGCGATTGACCAGCGCGAAACGACCCCGCCACGGGGAAACGTGTGACGGGGTCGCCCGCTGGCAGCACGTGGGGTGAACTTGGCGAAATCCACCACCGAGACCAGGCGGCTGGCCTTACGTGCCACGTCAATTGGTCTACCCATTGAGGCACACGCGAAACGACCGACCTCCGGGCGTCCGTGACGCATCACCAGCGGAGCGGTAACCCATCCGCACAACGCGCACCCATCGATGAGTGACTGGCATGAGGTGCTCAGTGACCATCTCGCCAGGCCCAGATCTTCACCCGATCGGGTGAATTCAGCCGACAACAGCCAGCGCGGGGTATCTGTCTCACCCGTCTCGCTCTCACCCTTCACGCCAACAGACGGCGGAGTCTGTCGGTGGCGGTAGGCGGGCGCTGGGCTCGCGGGGCTTCCTCCATAGTGCCCCGCGCGCCCGTGCTCGTCCCGTGGGAGGCTGAGTGGTCGAACCTCGTGTCGACGTGTGCCGTTCTGCGAATCGGTTATTGCGTTGTCGACGAGCTGATCCAGCGCATCGTTGCGGCGTTCTTCTGAACGCGGCAATAGGTCCCCAGATCGCCGGTTCAGGGCACCAACCCCTTCGGTGATGAGCCCTGTGTGCTCCTTGGGTCGCGACGCTACCCATCTACGTTGGCCGGAAGGCTTCGAACTGGTCCGCCCCCCCAACAGGCGGCACCCAATGATGACGAAAGGGCGTGTGCAACTCCGCTATGGGCGCCGGAAAGTCTGGATCCGCGAAGTTCCCGACTGCGATAACCGTGATTGCGCGCCCTTCAAATGTCCAGAACACGGTGGATCCACATGTTGGACAGAAGTGGTAGGTGACATCGGCCCCATTGGCCGTACCTACACCGTCGATCTCCAGACCGTTGTAGACGTGGGTTGTACCGATGATCGAAACGTTCGCATCATCCGAGAAGACTGCGCTGACTTGAAATGCGCTGCCCGTGCGCTTCTGACAGAACTCGCAGTGACAGGTCAGGACCGCAAGTGGCTCCTTCTCGACAGTGATGCGGACTCGTCCACAGGCACATTCGGCGGTTCGCGTCATCGCCAATACGTTCGCGCAGACTCAGGCTGACGACAATCGGACTGCTCTCACGGTTCGCTTGGATATGCCAGAAGGTCGTCCGCGAGGGCCGCCCCTGTGCTGCGTTGGAGCGTCAGAGTTGGGAGTCGAGGTGCGGAGTCCGGCTGTTCGCCCATTCGACGGTGATGCCGTCATGACGCATCATCGCCACGAACCCGGTTATGGAGATGAAGATCGCGATAGCCGTGAGTCCATAGGTCACGGCCGATCGCTCGAGCACGAATGAACGCAGCGACGATGAGACGAGTAGCCAGAAGACGAGCCCAGCGTTGATCATGAGGACCGTCGCCCAGAGCACGGAGATCCGGATGAAGAATCGACGGACGAGGGGCCGTCGCATGATCGCTGGGTCCATGGGGCAAAAGTCGTGGGCAAAGCGTTGCGTGAATGGCCGGCCCACAATGGCGGAGACGAGTAGGGCGACGGAGATAGCGATGGTGCCAACAGTGGGTTGCGCGAAGTAGAGGAATGCGCTGCCAGTCAAAAAGGCAACGACGGTCCTCAAGGTGATCAGGATGGTTCCGAACAGCAACAGCATCGATACCCGTTCACCCTTGATCAGTCGCCGCCCAAGGGCCAGATAGGACCAGGTGAGCGCAGCGATCAACGCACCCCGGAAACCGGCGAGCAACAACAGTACGTAGAACGCGATGAGAGGACCGATGACGCCCTCGAGCACGACCGGAAGTGCGTGGCGGAGAGCCTTGCGAGGTGGAGGTAACAGAAGCAGCGAACCTTGTCGCCCGTCCGTGTGGGATGTCGGGTGAAGGCGAAGCATGTGCCATGGTTCGGCGGTCCCACCACTGGATCTGGTTGCCACAATGCTGCCGCTCTTGCCGTCGTAAGCGGCGGCGCTTTCACCCGAACTAGGCACACGCACCCTACACCGACCCGATGAACCGATTCTCCTTCGCCCCGGAGCGTCTTCTCGAGGCTCATGATCCATAGGCCTGGAAGACCATCGCTCGGTGTCGACGTCCCTGATGGCAGGGCCGTTGGCACGAGAACCTTCGAATCCCCAGCCTTGACCTGGTCGATCAATCCGCGGCCGAGTTCAATCCTCGCTGCCCGGAACGGGCGTCGCCCAATTCGCCGAGACGACGCGACGCCATTGCGTCGGACTCGTCCTGATGTCGCCGACGAGGGAGTTTCGTCTGCCTCGCTGTCACGGCTGAGGCCGACGTCGTCTCACACCGATGACAGAGGCTGCGCCGTGGCTGCGATGATCTCGTCCAGAACCGACTGATCAGGCATCGGCGGCGGATCGAGGGTCGGCAGTTGGCGGATGGAGGCAAAGGCCTGCTCAATGAATTCACCCTCAATGACGGGCGAATGGCATGAGGCGATAGTCGTAATGTCAAGACTTTGGACGCCGTCGACGTAGTTCCCGAACTTGTCGTGATCGAGGAGCGCCAGCCACGGAGAAACGGCGCCGAATGCAAACATCGCCATACCTTGACTCCAAAAGTCCGGGTCGAGATCGGCTACGGCCATCTCTGGGTCCGGGAGCGGCGTCGCAAACGTATCGACGGCCCAGTAGATCCCTGATTTCGGGTCGAAGAGTCCTCGTGTCGTTGGTGAGTCGTAGACGGGCGGTCGCACCGCGTGAAGGGTCCGGTCACCCACGCTGAACGACTCCTCGTGCATGATCCAGCGGCACCGCTCAAGAGGGAAGTCGAAGCAGTTGGTGTGACGTTCCACCATCGCCCAGTTGCACACAAGCTGTGCCTTTGGGCAAAGGGTCATCACTGTGTCGAGGTTCCCGCTGTGGTCGACGTCATCGTGCGACAAGAAGACCCATCGCACATCTCGGGGCTCGACGATCGAGAACACATCCTCCAACCATTGCTCACGGTTTGCCGGAGTACCGGTATCGACGATGACCGGTTCACTTCCCAAAATCACCATGGAATTGAGGTACACAAAGAGCGGTTGACCAAGAGCCGGCTGGACCTGATGGACAACGTATGTGTCTGCTGAGACCTTTGAAGGCGGCACATGGACCGTCGGTGCAATCGGAGTGAACGTCATCTGGTGCTCCTCGCTGTTCAAACTGCTATTGCAAGAGCCTAGGCAGAGACGGTTGAGAGGAGCCTGTGGACAGCCAGGAGACCCGGTTGAGCATGACGTGCCTGGTCTTGGTGTCGAGGATCTCACCGCACTGCTGACGTCGGCGGGGGAGCGCTCAGGTCATCAGACAGTTACCGCTCCCGGGCTGCATAGGTCAGGTGGGCCACCCGCTGCGTCGGCTCCGCGCTGACCGGCTCCAGGGCCACGCGGCCCGCGTCCACGCCCTCGAACAGGCGGATTCAGGAGCCGAACAGCACGGGTGAGAGCGCGATCGTGAACTCGTCGATCAGGCCGGCGTTCACGTACTCCAGGATCGCTGCGCCGCCGCCTGCGATGCGGACGTCCCGCTCGCCGGCGGCCTCGCGTGCCTCGTCGAGCGCGGGCTCGATGCCATCGTTGACGAAGTGGAAGGTGGTCCCGCCCCCTGCAGGCAGGGCGACACACGACGATCCCTTGACTCCCCTCTGCAACCGGCGTAGACACAAGGGTCCTACGAAGGAGTCGGGGGGCCGCAGTTGGATGCAGAGCGGGTTGAGCACAGACTTATCAACGTCACTTCCCACGTTCTCAGCTTCGAGGGCAGTGTGGGAGCGATCGGCCTCTGCTCGTGTGGCGAGCTGATCTCGGCCGAGGGGTACCGCACTCACCTGGTGACCAAGGAGCTCAGGGACGGATGGAAGACCCATGTCAACGCTGTCCTGGCCGACGATGAGCTCCCCCTCTGAAGCCAGCGGCCAGTAGGTCGAGACTTGCTCCTCTCGGCACCAGTCTCTGTTGCCACGCCTCGCGGGGCCGGGTGCCAGTCCCCTGAACCGGAGCCGCTCACCATCGAGCCGATACGCACCACCGTCTTCAGTGGCGGAGCCGTGGCTCTGGCCTTCGCCGCACACACGCAGTCGAGCCCGACCGCCATCCGACAGAGTCGAAGCATGGCCGCTGGACGACAGGTGGGTGATGTTCCCAACAGGACCTCTTCCCCGGCGAGCGTGAGTAGCGCTCCGGCAAGACCTCGAAGTCCCTCCGGGTTTCTCCGATGCGCCCCCTTTGCAATGCCCGCTCGCAACCCGCGTTGAGCCCGACACCCCGAGAGGAGCGGTCATTCACCCGGTCCAAGGTCGCAGGAGGCAAGGCGGCCTGTCGGTCCGCGATCATGTCGGCATGTGCGGCGGATCAGGCCTCGACACGTTCTCGCAGGATGGAGAACTCGAGGCGGGTGCCGAGGTCACATCGGATATGGACGAAGACGCGTCGAGCGAAGGTGGAGCCGGCGGCTTCGCCGACGGACCTCGTCTTGATCGACCACGCATTGGTGGTGATCTCGGGATTCGCAGCTTCGGTGTCTGCCTCGCGGGGATCTCCGCCGGCGCCCTCGCTGTCCGAGTGGCCGACGTCCTCGGAGTCACCCGATATCAGAACCGGACGCTCTATGACTCGTTCTGGTATTACAGCACCACGATAGGGCTGCACTCGGGTCAGTTCTTTCGGGAGCCCTTCAGCTTCAGCCCCACTGCGGCCCATCCGCCGATGACCACGCTGCTGCTCGGCGCGGGCGCCGCCATCGTCGGGCTCCACGGGGGCACAACGTCGTCATTGATCGTCATGGCTGTCCTCGGCACAGCCGTCGTCGTCTGTGTTGGGCTCCTTGGGAGAGCGGTGGCTGGACCATGGGTCGGGCTCACCGCAGCAGTGTTGGCCGCACTTGCACCGAACTTCTGGATGCCGAGTGACATATTGATGTCAGAGACACCGTCCATGCTGTTCACGGCGCTCGTGTTGTTGGCCGTGATTCATGTCGTTCGCTCCCCGACGATCAGCGCAGCTGCCCTGATCGGTGCGGCCTGCGGAGCCGTCGCATTGGTCCGTGCCGAACTGATTCTGTTTGTCCCCGGACTCATGATCCCCGCAGTTCTCTCCACCAAATGGACACCGCTGAGAAGACGGTTCATCCTGCTCGGCATCGCCATGGCAACGACGGCAACGGTCCTGGCCCCCTGGGTTGGGCGAAATCTGGCCACCTTCCGGGATCCCACGTACATCTCGACCGGGAACGGACTTGTCCTGTTGGGGGCGAACTGCCCGCAGACCTACAGCGGGCCCGACCTGGGTCTGTGGAGTGCCCAGTGCGCACAGTCGGTCAAGAGTAGGGGCGACGAGTCAGTCCAGTCCTCGCGGGACCTGCGCGCGGCGGTGAGCTACATCGATCACCATGAAGGCCGACTCCCCGTGGTTGTGGCGGCCCGAGTGGCCCGTGAGTGGGATCTCTACGAGCCCGTGCAGATGGCACATGTGGAAGCGGGGGAGGGGCGTCCGATCGTGGCGTCGCTGGCAGGCCTGGCGGTCTACTACGCACTGCTTCCTTTTGCCGCCGGTGGCATCGTCATCTTTCGCCGGCGGCGCATCGATCAGTGGTTCCTCTTGGTCCCCGCAGGGATTGTGACCATAGTGAGCGCGCTCTTCTATGGCCTGGTTCGTTTCCGAGCTCCGTTCGAGGTCTGCCTTGTCGTCCTGGCTGCTGCCCCCATGGTCCTTCTCGTCACATCGCTTCGCCAACGGTTCATCCGATCCGTCGGTACCGGCAGGTCGTAGGCCGCCTTCTGGAAGTGTGATTCTCGCGCCTCGGGGACGCCGTGTGGCCAAGGCGTGAGAGCGCCCAACCTGCGGGGTCCCCGGAACGATCCGGGGAGGGCTCTCGAGCAAAGCAGGGCCCGGATTCGTGCCTTACGGAAACCAGCTGATGGGGGAGTGCGGCCTGATCCGGCTGCGGGTTTTGCGGCTGCGGCTTGTGGGTGAGGCGGATGCGGGCTGATGCCGAGTTCGTTCCAGTCTCTCGAGTGGTCGGCTTCGTCCGACCGCTCATCCGAATCCTTGCTGACCACACCCTCACGGCCAAAGTCGTGGGTCCGAGTCCCGCAGTATTCCTTGGGTACCGGGGACTCCTTGGGTACCGGGGAGTACTGGTCAAGCAGGCAAGGGACTGCTGGGATTCTGTGCCTGGGATGCCGAACGAGTTCGTGGTCGATAGCGCCCGGTCGCTCGGGGTCCAGGGCCCTCGACATGGGAAACGGGTGGTCGTCCTATCAAAGTCGGACGAGCGCACTCTGTTCGCACAAGGGGGAAGGCAACTTCGTCCCCGGTCGGCTTTATCCTCACCTGACCACCTCCACGGAAAGGGGAGGTACGCCGGCCCGGGACGGAGGACGCCTCGTGTTGCCGCGTCACCTCGCGTCATGATGGCGTTGGCAGCGGCGGACCTGCCCGCCGCGGCTGCCGCGCTGTCCTCAGAGCTTGAGCGACGCGGCGATCCGCTCCCTACTCCGACGCACTGCGGGTCTTGACGTGGAGTGGGAGCCATTGGTCGGGCCTCCGCCCCCGGTCCCTGTTCTCGGCTGCGGTCGTCTGCCGCCAGGGCGTCGGTCTCTCGAAAATGACGTTGACGGCTGCTTAGGCCAGCATCCAGATCGTCCAGCCGATCAGGGCCCAGGGAACAATGACAAGCGCGACCGCGAGTGCCGCCCACGATCGAACAGATCCTGCGGATGAATAAGCATCATTTCCGGGCCCGAAGAGACACAGCTGCTCGTTCAGCGTGAGGCGATTGCGGCTCAGAAGTGGGCGCGGCGCGTCCCCACGTGTCTCTGGGTGACGAGCAGTATTCACAGGTCCGACCTCCTGCGTACGGGGCTACTGCGACCTACGCAGAATACTGAACCGGTGGCATTCACACAATGGATGCCCAACAAACTCCGTGTAGGCACGATTTGGAGGCCGGGTCGAGACCGCCCACAGAGGGACACGACTGCCAGCGGCATGAAGCAGCCACGATCACGGGTGGGAGGTGCTACAAGGCTTGACCCTGCGCAGGTGTGCCTGCCATCCGGAGCAGCGAGTCACCCCGAGGTGGTTTCCGACTGCGCAAGTGCAGCCTGCACGTCGATGCCGGCGACGGCCTAGGTCAGCGTTGCGATCAGCCAACCGATCAGGGCCCAGGGAACGGCAACAAGGACGAGTCCCAAAAGCGCCCAGGATTCAACGGGCGCCAGAGGCGCACGACCTTGTTTCGCAGGCCCGAAAAGGTACAGCTGCCCATTGAGCGTGAATCGACTGCGACTGAGGGACGGCGGTGCGTCTGGATATGTTGCGGGCCGAGTGGTCGTCACAGATCCGAACCTCCTGCATACGGGCTCCGGAGTGTCATCCCTCAATTCCATGCCCGAATTCGTACTGCTTTGAACGTGTCGCATCGAGGAGTCGGAGACAAGCCCGTGCGTGGGGAGTCACTGCTCTCAGCTGGACAAGACAATCTCCTGCTCACCGGCGTATGACGCCCCACGTTCTCGGTCTGTCCGGCGGGTGGGCCACCTACGACGCTCTTTGCGGCGCGAGGCGTCACGCCGAACCGGATCGTCGGTCTCGCGAGGCATCGCTCCTCTCCGGCGTCCCGCTCCGAGGCGACGTACCCGTTGCGACGGATCGACGGCGGCGGAGGTACAGGCGCCTCGCCGAGGACGGGCAGCGCCCAGATGCCATCGTGCTCGTGGGTCAACGATCGGCACCCCTTTCCAAAGGAGAAGCGCCGAAAAAATCAGCCGGTTCGCTGAGATTGTGGAGCACCGGACTGGCGTTGTGCAGCGGGGTGAAGACGCGTATCGGGCCATTCGCCATCCAGAAGTTCGAGGTCGGCATTCGGCGTCCGGCCAGTGGATGTTCTTCGGGGTCGAAGGGGATGTCGGCACGAGGACGCACGCCGATGATCTGCTTGCGATGCTCGCCCTCGGTCGCGAGCGCGCCCAACGGCTCGCCCCATCGTGTCGCGTCGCGCCTCGGAGCGCGGCCGCTCCGGTCCACCGAATACGCAGGCTCTCGGGTATGCCCGTCCTCACCGGAGGAACGATCACGACGTCGATGGCAATTGGTTCAGAGCGTCGACGAGGACCTCTGTTGCTTTCGAAGCGCGCGTCGGACACTGGTACTGCGCCGCCAAGATGATCACGAGGTAGGCCTCGTACACGGTGAGGTGCCGCTCGCGGAGAGCCGCAACGATCTCTTCGTACCGCTTACCTTGACCCAGCGCAGTGCAGGCCACCGCACCGGACGAGGTGAGCAACGCATCATTTGCGGTCGCAGAGACGCCCGCCAGGTGCAGCACCTTGAGGTAGGACGCCGAGGGGTCGGCCGGCAGTGATGGATCCTGGTAGTACACGACCGCTGCGGCGAGGGCCGCGGCTGGCTCCCGGGCCGCGAGATGCGGGATCTCTCGTGGGGGGAAGGCGATGAGGTCGATGTACAGGCGGCGCTGTGCCGAATCGCCGCTCTGGCCGGGAGCGAGGCCATGGTGGACCATCCAGATGATGGACCCGGTCTGGTAGAAGTCCTCGCCTCCGGGTCCTTGGTCGCTCACTCCGTCCGAATCGGAAGCGACCCAGGCGTGGTTGAGCGGCTTGGTGCACGGGCCTGTGACCGTTGGGCAGTGCGCGATACCGATGCCGTATGTCTCGTGACCCCAGAGGTTGCCCGAATAGAAGAGCCAGAACTGGCCGTGGTCCTCGATCATCGCTGGAGCCTCGACGAGATCACCTTCCCAGGCTTGGGTGGCTCCGATGAGCCGGTGCGATGGACCGACGGTCGAGAGCCCGTCGGACGACAACTGTTGTGAGTAGATGTACGTCGGCTTGTCGCAGCAGTCTCCGTCGCTCTTCCACAACAGAAACGGTGTGCCGTTGGACGCGACGAACACGCTGGGGTCGATCGCTCCACCCTGGTCGATCGGGCAGATGAAGGCCGCACTCGAGTTGTCCACGAATGGACCGGCGGGGTTCGTGGCCGTCGCCCGGGAGATGCATTCGGCGTTCGTCCAGCCTCGAAAGGTCTTGACACATCCACTGGCCGGAGGAGTGGCGCGACAACCGAGCGGCACGGTGGCCGGCGTGGAGTAGTACATGACGTACGTCTTGTCCGGGCGGGCCCACACATCGGGGCCCCACTGGTAACCAGGCACCGACCAGGCCGGTGCCTTGGGCAGTGCGTCTCCGAGGAATTGACCTGAGAACCCAGCGCCCTGCGACAACCCGATCACCGGGATGTTGGCCCCTTGGTCATTCTTGGATGGCGAGCTGCTCGAAGCGTAGAAATACACGGTGTTCAAGACGTCCAGGGCAGAGGGATCTGCGAAGTCACCGTCGTAGATGGGGTGGTCGCTGACCAGCCCCGAGAGAATGCTCAAGGGGAGTCCATGGGCGAGCGAGGGGTTCGCTCCGATCGGGCCCTTGGTCGCACCTCGGCCCGGCGGAGAGTAGATCTGCCCGGTTCGGACCGACGTTGCCTTGAAGATGTCTTCGGGGGTCGGGGTCGGCGCTGTCGTCGAATGTCCGCGTGAGCCTTGGCTGCATCCGGCCAGGATCACGGCAGCCAGGAGCGCGCAGACGACGCTCCTGGCACAGCGTCTCTGGACTCCCCGGAACGCCTCAGATCGGATGACGTGCCTCACGACGTGGTCCAGAACTCGGACGGAGTCTCCATGCGAGAGTCATGCACCGTTGGTTATGAGTCGGCGAAAGGGCACAGACGACATCGACTTCTCGGTCACCAGGCCCGTCTCCATTGGTCCCGGCTGGCACTGCAGCCGAACTGCAACGAGGGTAGCCGATTCGGTCCGATGGGTTGCCGTCGGGTACGGAGCTTCTCGGCCAGCGACGTACGGGGAGTTGAGCCAAAGTTGCAGGTCACGGCCCCAATTGCAGAGCACCAGCGACGAACGGTGAAGGAGGGCGGGATGATGCGTATACCCGTACACAAGAGCATCGGCGATCATCCCGCCCCCGCCGGAATTGTGATGAACCAGCCTGCTCGTGGGATAGAGCCATCCGACCCGGTTGCCGACAACTCCCCGACAATCGACTGGGCCAGGAGAATTCGACGGGGACCCCTCTGATCGTACGAGCAGATTCGAAAATCGCCTGAGTGACCGGGATCGCGAGCTACCCGTTCGCACGCCAAACGACATGGTTTCCCCGCTGAGACAGAGCTGTGCCGATTCGTTCAACACACCGGATCCGTGGGCGGTTGCGCTGGACACGCCTGAGCCGCCGATGACAATCCCGTTGCGCGTCACCAAAAGTGCACGGTAAAATGCAAAGAGGTCAATGAGACCCGTGAGAGCCGAACGATCACTTACCATTCGGCGCGACATGCAGACGCGGATCGTGGCAGTCAGGGATCTGTTGCCCACGGAGGAGCGCGCCTGGGGTGATCTCGCGGCCAGGGCGGTGGAACCGAACCCGTTCTTCGAGCCGGGCTTTCTCTCTCTGGCCAGCCGGCACTTCGTAGGGTTCGCCGAGACCCGGCTCCTCGTCGCGCACGAGGGATCTGAATTCAAGGGCGTGCTGCCCATCGTGGGCGTCGAGCGCCCGCGGATTCCGCCTCGTCCCATCCTGACGACGCGCGGCGATCCGACCATGGTTTCCGGAGCATGCACACCGTTGGTGGACCGGACGTGTGTGGACGAAGCAGTAGGAGCGCTTCTCGACGGCCTCCAGGCTGGAGCAAAGAGCGGTGCCATTCCGGGCATCGTGTCGTTGAAGCGACTCGGAGACGATGGACCAGTTGCCCACTCGCTCCGTCGTCAGTCGACGGCACGGGGCTTCCCGGTTCACACGAAGGAGTCCTACGAGCGCGGGATGGTCACTCGCTCTGGTAGTTGGGAGAACCCGCTCAGCGGTTCACGACGCCGTGAGATTGCACGCCGCCGCCGCCTTCTCGCACGCGACACCGGAAGCGAGGTCCGTGTGGTCGACCGTTCCGATGACCCCGAGGCGGCCACGGACTTCATGAGGATCGAAGCATCGGGATGGAAGGGTCGCGACCACGGCACCGCCTACGCCCGCGACCCGCACAAGGTCGCCTGGTTCCACGAATGGTGCGACCACTGGGGCAAGTCCGGACGTCTGACCGTGCTGGCGTTGAACCTCGGGGAAATCTCGATCGCAATGCAGTACTTCATCAGGGCGGGCGAGGGGATCTTTCTCTACCGGATCGCGCATGACGAGAGCTATCCGAAGTACGGACTGGGCCAGATGTTGCTGGAGTCGGCCCTGGAATTGCTCTTCGAGGAGAACGATGCGCTCTGGCTCGACGCCTGTGCCGATCCGGACAACGGGTTTCTCCTGGCCATGCTCCCCGAAAGACGCACCACGTCGAATGTGCTGATCGGAACGGGCGGGAGGGTGGACCGGGCCCTGGTCTCGGCAACGCCCACCATGGCAAAGGCGGTGGCGGCACAGCGGCGCGCCCGGCAGCGGCTGGTGGAATCGGGTACGAGAGACGTGACCCACGGCCGCAACGGCTCGTCAGCGCCCTCCGGATCCTGACCTCGGGGGCGAAGACTTCCGCCGAAAGTTCGTTCCTTACCCACCACCTAGGATTTCCCGACATCCACCACGAGGAGCACACCGTGACGCGAACCGACGAGAACCGCCAGCTCATCGAGGGCTTCTGGGTCGACCTCTACCGGCAGGACTTCGCGGCCCTGGGGGCGCGTTTCGCCGAGAAGGGTGAATACACAGACATCGTGACACCCGAAGACGATGTTGCCCGGGGTCCCGCCGAGATCACCGCCCGCCTGCGGCTCGCTTTCGACAAGTTGACCAAATTGTTCGACGAACCGCGCCACATGATAGCGGGCGAGGACGTCGTGATGACGGAGCACATCGAACACTGGGAGTGGCCGACCGGCGAGACCATGGCGCTCGACGTGGCCTCTGTGCACGAAATACGGGACGGGAAGATCACCCGCTGGTGCGACTACTGGGACATGAACGTCCTCACTGCAGCAGCTCCGCAGTGGTGGTTCGAACATGTCTTGCAGGGCTGGAAATAGCTTCCGCGGACCGGACTCGGTCAACTCTCGGACAACCGTGCTGCACGACAGTGCAGAGGGCGCCGAGACAACAGGAGTCATCGTTCAACGCGGAGGGGCAGACAATGGCAGAGAGACATCTGGATTTCGAGTTCGAGGTGGGGGAGAGCGAGCGCCACAACGTGGCGTTTCACTTCGACCAGCTCCTCGGTCCTCTGAAGATCTCAGTGGACGGCAAGCCGGTCATCAAGAAGTTCGAGATGTTCAGCTTCCGTCCCACCCGGCGCTACGAGTTCTCCGTGGGCTCGAGCGAGCCTCATGAGGTCCGGATCGAGAAGACACGCAAGGCAATCGTGGGCGGCTTCCAGGCGCAGCAGTGCGTCACCTACGTCGACGGGCAGGAGATCGGCCGGTACTCCAACGCCGCCTAGCGGTTCCAACGCCGCCTCGAGGCGGCGTCGGTGGGAACCCCCGAGGACGAAAGGTCGGCCTTCGGCACGCCAGGCGGCGGTTGTCACCGCCCGGTCCAGACCGGGGGGCGCTTCTCCAAAAAGGCAGTGACTCCCTCCCGCGCGTCTTCTGATCGTGCCGCGCCACGCAGGGCCAGGTCCGTCTGTTGCCAGCCCAGGTCGTCGTCGACGGCGACGATCTCGTTGATCGCGGCCAGGCAGGCCTGGACCGAGACCGGCGCATTGGCGCAGATCTGGTTGGCCAGAGACAACGCCTCCTGCAATGCCTCTCCCGGCGCCGCGAGGACGTTGACCAGGCCCACGTCGTAGGCGCGCGGCGCGTCAATCGGTCGACCCGTGAGGATGAGTTGCCGGGCGACGTTGAGGGGCAGCGCCCGCGGGGCTCGGAAGAGGCCGGCGCAGGTCGGCACGACACCGATGCTGACTTCCGGCAGACCGAAGCGGGCCGTGCGCGCGGCCACGACCAGATCACAGGCGAGCACGATCTCGAGCCCTCCGCCGAGGGCAGGTCCCTCCACCGCGGCGATCAACGGCTTTTGACGGCGACGGCGAATGAGCCCGTACTCGCCGCCACGCTCCGTTCGGTAGTCGCCGGCTGCCGTCAGGTCGCTGCCCGCGCTGAAGACGTCGTCACTGCCGGTCAGGACACCTGCCCACAAGTCGGGGTCGTCGTCCAGTTCGTTCAGTGCATTCTCGAGCGCATCGGCCATCGCCCGGTTGATGGCGTTCCGTTTCTCGGTCCTCTGCATGGTGATGACCAGCACGTGGCCATCACGGCGTCTTCCCACGAGGTGATCGGCAGCATCACTCTCCATCACACGTCCCCTATCCGCTGGGCTGGGAAAGGGGTCGAGGATACTGCGGCCGGTCGTGCCTGATCGAACACGGTCGCGTCTCTGCGTTCCGCCCCTGTGCCCGCGTGCCCGCCGCGCCTCGGGCCTTCGCGCCGAAGCGCGAGGGCCCGGTGGCGGGCGTTCAGCGACGCGGCATCAGGTGCCGGCCATCGACACCACTGGCTTGTTGAGCGGCTTGCCGCCCATGGAGCCGAAGAACGGTGCGTTGTAGCTGAAGATGCCGCCGTCGGAGGCCACGAAGCGGTACCCCGCCCCGTTGCCGCTGGCTTCCATGCCGACGATGGGCGCGTTCAGGCGGATGCTGCCGGTCGAGCCGTAGAAGGGGGCACCGAACGAGAAGATGCCTCCGTCGGCGGCCACCTCCCAGTAGCCACCCGTCTGGCCGTCAGCCGCCATCCCGACGACGGGCGAGTTCAGCGGCCGACCGCCCATGGAGCCCGAGAACTTTGCGTCCCCGTAGCTGAAGATGCCGCCGTCCGAGGCGACGAGCCAGTACCCGTGGCCGCTGGGCGTCGAGGCCATGCCGACGATGGGCCGGTTCAGATGGATACTGCCCGTGCTCCCGAAGAAGCTGGCGTCACCGAAGCTGAAGATCCCGCCGTCCGAGGCGACGAGCCAGTAGCCGCCTCCGTCCGGGGTGGCCGCCATTCCCACGATCGGCTGATTGAGTGGTTTGCCGCCCATGGACCCGTAGAAGTTGGCGTTGCCGAAGGCGAAGATGCCACCGTCGGAGGCCACCTCCCAGTAGCCGCCGCCGTCGCGGGTCATCGCCGATGCCACGACCGGCTTGTTCAGGTGGATGCTGCCCGTCGAGCCGCAGAACGGGATGTTGCCGTAGTTGAAGATGCCGCCGTCCGAGGCCGACAGCAGATAGCCGTCGGGCGCGCCTGTCGGCGCGTTGCACGGGACCTCCACGGTCGGGCCCGGCGTACCGGCGTTACCGGTCAGCTGCGGGTCGTGGTGGAACTGCGGCCACGCCCCGGCCTCGTGGACGGAAGAGCCGGCTCCGTTCGTGTTGCCGATGTCCCAGTGGAAGATGGCGCTGCCCCCGCCGAAGTAGCCGGCTCCCGTGATGCCGATGTGGCCGTCGGGATCGGCGGTCACCAGGGGAGAGTTCTGGAAGCCGTAGTTCTGGGCCAGCGTCGTCACCTCGGCTCCCGAGCGGCCGTCGAAGATGTCGATGCCGGCGGTGGTGGGCACGATGACGTCCTGGTAGCCGCCTCCGGTGAGGTCGGCCGTCACCGGCGAGCCGATGACCTGTCCCGTCGTCGGGGCCGACCAGATGGCGGCGCCATTGGTGCCGTTCAGCACGTAGATCGTGTTCGCGGAGGTCCCCTCCACGACATCGAGCTGACCGTTGCCCTGCACGTTGGCCAGGGCGGGCGAATCCGCCGTGACCCCGTTGAGCTGGTCGCTCCAGGCCAGGCCGCAGCCCGTGTTGATGGCGAAGACCTTGTTCGAGTCGGATGCGCCGGGGTAGAAGCTCCCGTCCCCGATGACGATGCCGACCGCTCCACCGCCCAGGAACTGGCCGACGGCCGGCGACGAGCGGTCGATGTTCTGGTTGGTGTTGTACTGGCAGATGAGGCCGCTGGTGGGGTTGCTCGAGCCGGCGTTGCCCGCGCTCGAGAGGATGCGGATGTGCCCGCCGTTGCTGTAGGTCTGCCCGAAGGCCACCCCGGCGCTGGAGTCACCGCCGCTGATGATCTCGTTGTTGTCGTCGGCGTAGAGGTCGCCGACCGCCGCCGTCGAGAAGACCGAGTCGCCCTGGAACCAGGGGAAGCCGGCGAGCATGGCACCATTGCCGGCGCCCAGCGCATACGTGTTCTGGCCGAGCGACCCCGCCTCCACGCCGAAGCCACCGGCATAGTTGCCGACCGTCAGCGAGGCCGCGACGCCCGAATGTGCGTTCGGGTCGGTGCCGGGGTTCGTCTCCGGCACGAACCACTGGTCGCCCCCGGTGTCGGTGATGGCCTGGTAGCCGCCGCCCCCAGGGTCGCTGATGCCGCTCCCGACGAACACCGAGTCGGTGCCGTTGGGCGAAATGGGAGCGACCGACGGCGAGGAGTTCACCGGGGCGCCGGCGTTGTAGGGCCAACCAGCGACGCCGTGTCCCATCGGCGAGGTGGAAGGCGTAGACGCCTCCGGCACGGTCGCCGACCACGGCCGAGGGCTGCCCGTCCAGGTTGGCCACGTTGGGCGAGGACAGTGCGACGGAGTTGGCGCCGTCGGGGATGGTCTGCATCCACGTTTGATTGGCGCTGAAACCGGCCGCGTGGGCCACCTCGTCTGCCTGGGCTGCCGGTGCCGCCTGCAGCGTGGTGGTCAGGCTGAGGGCGGCGGCCGCAGCCGCCATGGTGATCGGGATGGAAATGTTGCGCGCACGACGTTTCACATAGCTCCTCTTGGTCCGGTGGGGTCAGCACCACTCCGCCTCATTGGCGCGTCTCCGGTTTGCCCGAGGCGCCGCGAAAGCGTGTACCCAGGAACGAAGAATCGACGCCCCACAACGTAACAATCGGCGCGCCGACTCTGCTTCTTGAACCCGCTCCGCAGCTTGCACCGGTATTGCGGGCTCCTCTTCCAACCGCATCCGGTCCAGTCGCAGGTGGCACGGGGGTGGAGCATCCCAAACGGGTATGAAGCCTTTGCGGGAGGTCCGCCGCCTACCATGCTCCGAGTGATCGGGACGTCCATGAATTGGTTGGCGGGCTGATGGGCCGTCGGATCCGATGGCTCGGAGTCATCATGGTCGTCTGCCTCGGACTCGTGGTGGCGCAACTGGTGAACATCCAGCTGGTCAAGGCCAAGCAGCTGCAGTCGTCGCCCTTCAATCCGCGCATCGCGTCACAGCACTACGACAACCCGAGAGGCACGATCTACGCCTCCGACGGCACCGTGCTGGCCAATTCGATCCCCACTCCTGCCGCCGACAAAGCGGCATACCCCTACCACTACGTGCGCCAGTACCCCCAGGGCCCTCTGTTCTCGGGGATAACGGGATATGACTCAGCCCTCTACTACGGCACCGCGGGCATAGAAGAGGAGTACGACTCCTTCCTGGGGCCGCACCAGCAACCGCCCCAGACGCTGAGCCAGCTGCTGTTCCGGCAGCAGCAGCCGACGACGACCGACAACGTCACCCTGACGGTGGAGCCCTCGCTCCAGAACGCCGCCTGGCAGGCGTTGACCACACTGCCTCCGGGCGTCAACAAGGACGGGGCGGTCGTGGTCCTGCAGCCCTCGACCGGGAACGTCCTGGCCATGGTCTCGAATCCCACCTTCGACCCCAACGCGCTCGTCAGCACATCCCTGCATGCGGAGCAGCTCGCCTACTTCAGTTATGTGCAGAAGGACCACGAAGGGTTCTATCCGTTGCGCCCACTCGCCAATCGCGAGACCTTTCCGCCCGGCTCCACCATGAAGGTGGTGACCAGCACCGCGGCCTACAACCTCAAGCCGGCCCTGGCGGGCTTCAACTTCCCGGTGGCGCAGTGCATCAAGTTCTCGGACTCCAACAAGCAGCTGTGCGACCAGTCCGGGCCGTGCGGCGGGACGATGACGCAGATGTTGCCGTTCTCGTGCGACCCCGGCTACGCCGCGCTCGGGCTCCAGTTGGGCGTGCCGATCATGACCAAGCAATCCGAGTTGTTCGGTTACAACTCCGTGCCCGCCATCGACCTGCCCGGCACGGTCACCTCCATCTTCCCGCCACTGGCGCCGAACTCGCAGGCCTTCCTCGGGCAGAGCTCCATCGGGCAGTACAACGTGGCAGACCACGGCGCTGCAGAACGCCATGGTGGCGGCGGGGATCGCCAACAAGGGGGTGTTGATGACGCCCCACCTCATGTCCACCATTCACGACTCCCAGGGAGCGCTGGTCCAGAGCTACACCCCCCGGCCGGCCTCCACGGTGGCGACGGCGCAGGCCGCCCAGCAGGTGACCTCTCTGATGGAAAGCGTGACCCAGCGCGGTGGGACGGCGGCCGGTGTCCCCTTCCCTTCCTATCTGTGTGCAGCGGTCAAGACTGGAACGGCACAGACCGACCCGACGACCGGACTGACCGATACCTGGATGATCGGTTTCGCCCCCGCCAACAATCCGCAGGTGGCCGTCGCCGTCGTCGTGCCCCGCCAGGCGAACAGCTCCGACGGCGCCAGCGTTGCCGGGCCCATCATGAATCGTGTGCTGCAGGCCGCGGTGCCGCAGTCGTCGGTCTCCCAGCCCTGCAACGTGGCGCCCGTGCCGACGTCGAGCTTCACCTCGGCCCCCTGAGCCAACCGAGTACGCCGGCTCCCCAGCGGCCACTACACTATCTGCGTGCCTACGCAGGTAGTTAGCAGTGTGGCCGGGGAGGAGATCCACTCGGCCGTGGGGATGCTGAAGCTCCTGGCCGACGAGACCCGGCTCCGGGTGATCTGCGCCCTGCTTGAGGGCGAGCACCCGGTCAACGAGCTGGCCGAACTGGTCGGGGCCCAGCCGGCCGCCGTCTCCCAGCACCTGGCCAAGCTGCGCCTGGCCCGCCTGGTACGCAGCCGGCGGGAGGGTACCCGGATCTTCTACGTGCTCGACGACGTGCACGTCCGCCGGCTCGTCGAGGAAGTGCTGTCCCACGCGGACCACGTGACGGCGCATGGCTGACGGCCACGACCACCACGCCGGGCCGCCGTCGGTGGACACCGACCGCCGCGCCCTGACCGTGGCGCTGGTGCTGCTGGTCACCTTCATGGTGTTCGAGGTCGGCGCCGCCATCGCATCGAACTCGCTCGTGCTGTTGGCGGACGCCGGGCACATGCTGGTCGACGTCGGCGCCATCGCCGGATCGCTGGTGGCGATCCGGCTGGCCGCCCGCCCGGAGACCGGGTCGCACACCTACGGCATGAAGCGGGCCGAGATACTGGCGGCCGCCGGCAACGCCATCGCCCTGCTCATCGTCTCGGCGCTCGTGACGTACGACGCCGTGCTCCGGCTCGCGCACCCGTCCCCGGTCGACGGCATGGTCCTCATCGTCGTCGCCGCGGTGGGCGTGGCCGTGAACCTCGCGGCCACCGTCACGATGTCCCGGGCCAACCGGCGCTCGCTCAACGTCGAAGGCGCTTTCCGCCACATCCTGACCGACCTCTACGGCTTCATCGGCACACTGATCGCCGGAGTCGTGATCGTGGTCTGGGGTTTCGATCGAGCGGATGCCATTGCCTCGCTCGTGGTCGTCCTGCTCATGCTCAAGGCCGCGGTGGAGCTGTTGCGTCCGGCGCTGCGCATCCTCCTCGAGGCCACGCCCGAGGACATCGACGTGGAGGAGGTGCGCCAGCACCTGATGGAGTTGCCCGAAGTGCAGTCGGTGCACGACCTGCACGCCTGGACGCTCACCTCCTCGCTCCCCGTGCTCACCGCCCACGTCGTGGTCACCGACGAGTGCTTCACCACGGGTCAGGCGGGTCGCGTGCTCGACCACTTGCAGGAGTGCCTGTCCCACCATTTCGACGTGGCGCACTCGACGCTGCAGTTCGAGTCGCCCGGGCACCTCGAGCACGAGCTCGGCGGGCATCCCTAACCGCAGGCGGACGGCCGCTCCAACCCGGCCACGAGCTCCACGTGTTCGGTCATGGGGAAGATGTCGAAGGCGCGCAGCCCGGTGACGAGCCAACCCTCGTCGAGCAGGACGCGGATGTCGCGCCCGAAGGACGACGGGTCGCACGAGACGTAGATGACCGTGCGGACCGCGGGCGTGTGTGCCGCCAGGGCGCGCATGACGCCGGTGCCCGCCCCCTCGCGGGCCGGGTCCAGCACGACGATGTCGGGCCGCCCCAGCGCCGACTGCAGGAGCGTCGGGGTGACCTCGCCTTCGAGGACGCGCAGATTGGGGAACGTCGCCCCGTTGTGCCGGACGTCGGCACAGGCGCGTCGGTCACGCTCCACCGCGAGGACCGAGCCCGATGGGCCCACGGCCTCGGCCAGCGCGACGGAGAAGAGGCCGGCCCCGGCGTAGAGGTCCACCACACTGGCCCCAGCGCAGGGGCCCGCCAGGTCCATGACCGCCGCCAGCAACGCGGTGGCGGCACCGGTGTGGACCTGCCAGAAGACTCCGGGCGAAATCCGATAGGTGCGCCCGCCGACCAGGGCGTGGACGGCCGCGGGAGCGCGCCGGACCTTGCCCCCGACCACCAGCCCGGTGCCGAGGTCAGGCAGGCGGAGGGCGGACCGACCCCGTGGCTTGACCGAGACCACTGCTTCGCCGGTGCCCGGGCCGGTCACCACCTCCAACTCGTCGGCGCCGGGCCACAGGACGGACAGGGCGCCCGTGGCGGTGACGGCCGGGCTGGCCACGGGGCAGTCATGGACGTATTCGAGCCGGTGGGAACGGTGGCGCCGGAACCCCACGGCGCCGCGGCCGTCGACCGCGACCCGTACCCGGCTGCGCCAGCCCAGCCCTGCGGCATCGCCGGGAACCGGCTCCACCTCGACAGGCCGATCCAGGCCGGCCAGGCGCTGCAGCTGCTCGGCGATGCGGAAGGCCTTCAAGCGGCGCTGGGCCCCCAGTTCCACGTGCTGGAAGTCACAGCCGCCGCAGCGCCCCGGCCCGGCATGCGGGCAGGGGGCCTCGACGCGGTCGGGCGAGGGGGTCAGGATCTCGACGGCGTCCGCCCGCAGGAAGGAGGTCGTGCTGGCGGTGACTCGGGCCCGCACCCGCTCGCCGGGCAGGCTGTGACGGACGAAGACCACCTTGCCGTCGGGCGCCCGGGCCACGCAGCCCCCGCCGGCGGCGATGGCGCCCATCTCCAACTCCAAGACATCGTCGCCGTCCTCCACGCTCGCCCCGGCCGGGATCGACGGTTCGGGCACGGTCGACATGCCCGCCGAGCGTAGAGCCGGCCGGTTGGGCAGAATTTCTGGCATGCGATGTCGATCTGGGCCGTCCCCGATCGTCGTCACAGCGACACGATCAAATCAGCCCATGATGGAGGACCAATGCGATACCTGTTGATGATTGCCCTCGAGGAGAGCGCCAGCTCCCGTACCCCCGAGGAGGACGGCCAGGAGATGCAGCCCGAGTACGCCGCCTTCGCCAAGGAGATGGCCGAGCGCGGGGTGCTGCTGGGGGGAGAACGCCTGCGGCTGACCAGCGACGCCACCACGGTGCGGGTCCGCAATGGCGAGACTCTGGCCACGGACGGTCCCTTCGCCGAGACCAAGGAGCAGCTGGCCGGTTACTTCCTGGTCGACTGCAAGGACCTCGACGAGGCGATCGAGGTCGCGGCGCGGATCCCGGGTGCGAAGGACGGCTCCATCGAAGTGAGGCCGATCTGGGAGATGTGACGGCCGATGTCGAGGCCGCCGTCGCCGAGGCGTTCCACGCCGAGTGGGGCCGGGTCGTGGCGACCCTGGTCCGGCTCACCGGCGACTTCGACCTGGCCGAGGAGTGCGCGCAGGATGCGTTCGCGGTCGCCCTGGAGCGCTGGCCCCGGGACGGGGTCCCGCGCCGCCCCGGCGCGTGGCTCACGACGGTGGCGCGCCATCGCGCCGTCGATCGCGCCCGCCGGCGACGACTGGGCGAGTCCAAGTCGCAGGAGGTCGCGGTGATGGCAGCAGGAGCGGATGACGAGGGGGACGCCGCCTCCATGGCGGAGGAGGTGCCCGACGACCGCTTGGGTCTGATGTTCACCTGCTGCCATCCGGCGCTGTCCTTCGAGGCGCAGGTGGCGTTGACCCTGCGCACACTCGCCGGCATGACGACTCCCGAGATCGCCCATGCCTTCCTCGTGCCTGAAGCCACCATGGCGCAGCGTCTCGTCCGGGCCAAGCGCAAGATCCGCAACGCGGGCATCCCCTTCGCGGTGCCCCCGCCGCACCAGCTGGTCGAACGCACGGCCGCGGTGCTGGCCGTCCTCTACCTCCTCTTCAACGAGGGCTACTCGGCCAGCTCGGGCACCGACCTGGTGCGCCGCAGCCTGACGGCGGAGGCCATCCGCCTCGGCCGGGTCCTGTGCACGCTGATGCCCGACGAGCCCGAGGCACTCGGCCTGGTCGCGCTCATGCTGTTCCACGACGCACGCAGCCCGGCCCGCCTCGACGGCAACGGCGACCTCGTCGTGCTGACCGACCAGGATCGCACGCTCTGGGACGCCGCGGCCATCGCCGAGGGACGGGCGCGGCTCGATGCGGCCGCCCGGCTGGGGCGTCCCGGGCCCTTCCAGATCCAGGCCGCCATCGCGGCCTGCCATGTCCGAGACGAAGGACCGGCGGACTGGGCCGAGGTCGCCGAGCTGTACGACCACCTGTTCGCCATGACACCGTCGGCGGTCATCGCGCTGAACCGGGCGGTGGCGGTGTCGATGAGCGAGGGTCCCGCCGCCGGGCTGGTGCTGCTCGACCGCATCCCGACCGAAGGTGAGCTGCGCGGCTACCACCTGCTTCCCGCCGCCCGCGCCGACATGCTGCGCCGGCTGGGTCGCCGGGCCGAGGCCGCGGCGGCGTACCGCCGGGCCTTTGAGCTGGCGGGGACCGACGCCGAGCGCCGCTACCTGGAGCGCCGTCTCCTCGAAGCGAGCGCCTAGCCGTCCTTCCGGGTCGGCGGCGCCGTCCTGCGGCGCGTCGGTTTGACAGGCCGATGTGCCGTTGCAATCGTCTCGCCCGGACCACCGCCCGTCGGCGGTTGGTTCCCGACGAGTGTGAGAGGACGGCTGGACCATGTTGCAGGACAGAGTGGCGGTTATCACCGGGGCGGGGCGCGGCATCGGCCGCGAGCACGCCCTCCTGTTTGCCTCGCTCGGGGCCAAGGTCGTCGTCAATGACCTCGGCGGGGCCGTCGACGGCTCGGGGGCCGACATCTCGGCAGCGCAGTCGGTGGTCGACGAGATCACCGCGGCCGGCGGCGCTGGCCGTGGCCAACACCGACAGCGTGAGCTCCTTCGACGGAGCGAAGGCCATGGTCGACCAGGCCGTCTCCACGTTCGGCGACCTGCACGTCGTGGTCAACAACGCCGGCATTCTGCGCGACCGGATGCTCGTCTCCATGAGCGAGCAGGAGTTCGACGACGTGATCGCCGTGCACCTGAAGGGCACCTTCAATCTCACCCGTCACGCCGCCGACGTCTGGCGCGACGCGGCCAAGACGGGCACGATCACGGACCGGGCCATCGTCAACACGAGCTCGGGAGCGGGCCTGCACGGGAACGTCGGCCAGACCAACTACTCGGCGGCCAAGGCGGGCATCGCCGCCATGACAGTGGTCAACGCCATGGAGCTGCACCGCTACGGCGTGCGTGCCAATTGCATCGCGCCGGTGGCACGGACCCGGCTCACCATGCAGACGCCCGGCATGGGCGAGTCGATGCAGCAGCACCTCTTCGACCCCGAGAACGTCTCGCCGCTCGTCGCCGTGCTGGCCTCCGAGGGCTGCGACTTCAACGGCCAGGTCTTCAGCGTGTACGGCGGGTCGGTCGGGATCTATGCCGGCTGGTCGATCGCCGACTCCGTCGACACCGACGACCGCTGGACCGCCGAGAGCCTGGCGACCGCCATGGACAAGCTGCCCCGCACCGTCGAGGTCAACAGCCAGATCGCCGAACTGGGCAAGCACATGGGGCGCTGAGCCACCCGACGGGACGTCGCCTGCCTAGGCTCCTCGACATGGGTGGGGATGACGACGCTCGCGGTTGGCAGGCGGCCTGTGCCGCGGCAGACGTGCATCCGCTGCTGTGTGCCGTGGCGCACCGCACGGGCGACTTGTCGTTGCTCCGGGAGGAGTTCGCGCCGGACCAGGGCCAGCTGTTGGTGCCCGGGCGCGGCCTCGCTCCGGAGCGGGAGGCCGCGGCGCGGGCGCTGGCGAGCGCCGCGTTGGCGGACCACCTGGCCTCGGGCCGGCCCGACCATGCAGTGACGGCGCAGGAGCGTGCGGCGCATCTTCGGGTTCCTCGTCGGCGCCGGCGCGGCAGAGCACTGGGACGAGTTCTTGACCGAGGAGCTCGCGCTCCCGGGGGACGACCCACGGGCACCGTCGTGGCGCATCACGGAGTCCGACGGCACCTTTCGGTGCGCCGTCATCGGGGCTGGTGCCTCCGGCCTGGCCGCGGCACACCGCCTGCGCCAGGCCGGCGTGGCGGTGACGGTGTTCGAGAAGAACGGCGACGTGGGCGGGACCTGGCTCGAGAACGTGTATCCGGGGTGCCGCGTCGACGTCCCCAATCAGCTCTACAGCTACTCCTTCGCGCAGACCAACGGGTGGGTCTCCCGCTTCTCGGCCCAGCCCGACCTGCTGGCCTACCTGCAGGCGACGGCCAAGGACCTCGGGCTCGAGGAGTGCATCCGCTTCCGCAGCGAGGTGACCGAGGCCCGCTTCGACGAGGACGCCCGCGTCTGGACGCTGACGCGTGCGGACCGGCGACGGCACCGAGACGACCGAAGTGGTCGACGGGATCGTCTGCGCCGTCGGCCAGCTCAACCGGCCATCGTTTCCCGCCATTGCGGGTCGGGAGCAGTTCGCCGGCCCGTCGTTCCACTCGGCGGCGTGGGACGACACGGTGGAGCTGGCCGGCCGTCGCGTCGCCGTCATCGGGACGGGCGCCGAGCGCGGCGCAGTTCGTCCCCTGCCTGGTGGACGAGGTGGCCCAGCTCGACGTCTACCAGCGCACGCCGCCCTGGCTGCTGCCGACGGACAACTACGGCGACCCCTTCCCGCCCGAGTTCCACGACCTGCTGCGGCTCCTGCCGAGCTACGGCCGCTGGGACAGGCTCTGGCAATTCTGGCTCATGCACGAGGGGCTGCTCACGGCCGCCGGGGTCGATCCGGAGTGGGACGAGCACACGGAGGCGGTGAGCGCGGCGAACGACTTCGTGCGCTCCATGCTGCTCGACGTCCTGCGGGCCCAGGTCGACGACGACGCCCTCTTCGAGAAGATGGTCCCGCACTTCCCGCCCTTCGCCAAGCGCGCGCTGCGGGACGACGGGAGGTGGGCCGCCGCCCTGAGCCGTCCCGACGTCGACCTGGTGACGACACCGATCACCGAGATCACCGCGCAAGGCGTGCGTACCGCCGACGGCGCGGAACGGGCGGCCGACGTGCTGATCTACGGGACCGGCTTCAGCGCCTCGGACTTCGTGGCGCCCCTGCGGATCTTCGGCTGCCGGCGGCGTCGAGCTCAGCGAGGAGTGGGGCGGGGACGCCCAGGCCTACCTCGGCATGACGGTGCCGGGCTTCCCGAACTTCTTCCTTCTCTACGGGCCGAACACCAATCTCGTCATCAACGGCAGCATCCTGATCATGGTGGAGTGCCAGGTGCGCTACGCCGTCGAGGCGATCGGCCGCATGCTCGGCCTGGGCCACCGCACCATGTCCTGCCGGCGCGACGTGCACGAGCGCTACGGCCGCGAGATGGAGGAAGGCAACGCTCGCATGGTCTGGGGCGTGGCGGACGTCCCGACCTGGTACCGCAACGCGCGCGGACGCGTGACGCAGAACTGGCCCTTCGACCTGCACACCTACTGGGCCCGGACGCGGGAGCCAGACCTGGCCGACTACGAGTTGGCCTGAGGGCGCAGTCCGGCGTGCCGAGTCGCCCGCTGGCGGACATCCTCGCCCTCGTCCCGGCCGACTTCGCCGACCCCGCCGCCGACTACCGGGACGTGCGCGCGATGCTGGCCCCGTTCCACGGGCACCCGGTGCCGGCGCACCGTCGCCGTGACCGAGGTCGAGCTCGGCGGGGTGCGTTGCGCCCGCTACGAGGAGGGCCGCCGGCCAGCACGGGACCGCATCGTGTTCCACTGCCACGGCGGCGGGCTCGTCTCGTGCCCGCTGGACGACTACCACTTCTACGGGGCGATGCTGGCCGAGCAGCTCGAGGCGCGGGTGGTGCAGGTGGACTACCGCCTGGCGCCCGAGCACGTCTTTCCCGTCGCGCAGCGGGACTGCCTCGCCGCCTATCGCGGCCTCCTCGACGATGGGGCCGACCCGTCGCACGTGGTGGTCAGCGGAGACTCGTGCGGCGGGCTGCTGGCGCTGGGCGTGCTGCTCGAGGCCCGGGACGAGGGGTTGCCCCTCCCGGCCTGCTTCGTGTCCATCTCGGGCTGGTTCGACCTGTCGGTGCCCGACCCCGTCGATCGCGGCGAGGACCCGTTCCTCACGGCGGAGTGGGTGAGGAACCGCGGGAGGGACTACGCCGCGGGCCAGGTGGCGCTGGACGACCCGCGGCTCTCGCCGGTCTACGCCGAGCTGGCCGGCCTGCCGCCGCTCTACCTGCCGGCCGGAGAGCTCGACACGCTGCGGCACGGGACCGAGGCACTGGCCCGGTCGGCCCTGAGTGCGGGAGTGGCCGTGACGGCGGAGTCCTGGCCGGGGATGGTGCACGGCTGGCAGGGCCTGGTCACTGCCGGTGTGCCCGAGGCGGAGGCGGCATTCGCCCGGGCGCGGCTCTATCTCGACCAGCTCGGGGTGTGACGCTCAGCCCCGGAGGATGGTGAGGTCGAGGTCGCGCAGGCGATCCGGGTCGGCCAGGATGTCGAGGGCGACGATCTTCCCGCCGCGCACGGTGAAGGCGCCGACCGAGAACGGCACGCCGTCGCGCGTTGTCACGGCACCGGCGACGCCGTTGACGAGCGCCGGATGGGTCAAGAGGTCGAACTGGGCGAAGACCAGGGCCCGGCGGGCGACCGCCTCCGCGCCGCGCACCGGGCCGGAGACGCCCACGGCACCGGCCGGGACGGCGCCCTGGTCGGCCCGCACCACGACGTCGGGGTCGAGCACGGCAAGGAGCGCCTCGAAATCACCGTCACGCGACGCGGCCAGGAAGGCGTCGACCACCTCGCGCTGACGCCGGACGTCGACGTCGGGGATGGTCTGCTCACCCTGAATGCGCCGGCGGGCCCGGCTGGCCAGTTGGCGCGCCGCCTCGGGGGAGCGCTCGACGATAGGGGCGATCTCGTCGAAGGGCACGGCGAAGATGTCGTGGAGCACGAAGGCGAGCCGCTCGGCCGCACTCAGCGTGTCCAGCACGACGAGGAGGGCGACACCGACCGAATCCGCGAGCAGCGCCTCGTGCTCGGGGTCGGTTGCGTCGGGGCGGTCCAGGATCACGTCGGGCATGTGCGGCTCGAGCTCGTCCTCGCGCCGGGTGCGGCGACTGCGCAGGACGTTCAGTGAGACCCGGGACACGACGGTCGTGAGCCAGCCGCGCAGGTTCTCGACGTCGGTCGTGTCCGTGCGGTCGAAGCGGATCCAGGTCTCCTGCACGGCATCGTCGGCCTCGCTGAGCGAGCCGAGCATCCGGTAGGCCACGGCTCGCAGGTGGGCGCGGTGCTCCTCGAAGCGCGCCGTCTTGTCGTCCGGGTCGTTCATTCGCACACAATCCTTCCGCATCTGGCGTCGATCTCCATGACCCGCCCCACCGGAGAAACGTGACACGAGGGGCATCGGCCCTGCTCGCAGCGCGGTCCGGGAGCTGTCGACTGACGATGCACCGTCGTGGATCGGCGGCCCCGCCCGGACGTGTGGGGTGGGAGGATGCCGGGCATGGCCGAGCGTCAGTGCATCCCCTCGGGCTCGCCCTTCGAGCCCACGATCGGGTTCAGCCGGGCCGTGCGGGTGGGCGGGCGGGTCGTCGTGTCGGGCACGGGCCCGGTGGTGGAGGGCGGCCGCTGTCCCGACGGCGCCGGCGCCCAGGCGCGACGGTGCTGGGAGATCATCGCGACAGCGCTGGCCGAGGCGGGCGCCTCGCTGCATGACGTGGTGCGGACGCGCATGTACATCACCTCGGCCGGTGACGCCGACGCCGTCGGCGCCGTGCACGGCGAGCTCCTCGGGCACGTCCGGCCCGCCGCCACCATGGTCGTCGTGGCGGGATTGCTCGACCCCGCCTGGAAGGTGGAGATCGAGGCCGAGGCGGTGCTGCCCGCAGAGACGGCGCTGCCCTAGGAGACGGCGCTGCCCTAAGAGACGGTGCTGCCCTAAGAGGCCAGCCCCTCGACGGTGGCCGCGATGATGTTGGTTCCGCGCAGGTCGCCGACGAGGCCCGACTCCATGCGGTTCATGACGTAGCAGACGGTGAGCTCCGCATCCTGGTCCATGATGATGACCGAGCCGCCGTAGCCGCCCCAGTAGCAGGCATGCGGGCCGAGCGGCATCTCGGGGGGGTTGCTGAGGCCGTAGCCCATGCCCATGCGCTGCGGCACGCCGAGCACCTTGTCGATGCCTTCGGCCTGCACCTCGAAGATCGGGTCGGTGCCTTCGGCCGAGAGCAGGCGCACGCCGCGGGCCTCGCCCCGTCCGGCGATGATCGACTGGATGGCGGCCACCGAGCGCGGCATTGCCCTGCCCGTTGGCGGCGGGAATCTCGGCGCGCCGCCACCATTCCTTGTGCGCGTTGGTGGCGTCGATGGGCGGGTTCATGAACGTCTTGAGCATCAGCTCGGAGACCTGGCCCTCCATGGAGGCGGGGTCGATCGGAGGCGGCGGGATGACGTTGGACACGCGGTGGTCCTCGCTCGCCGGGAGTCCGATGTGGAAGTCCGCGTCGAGCGGCTTGGCCACCTCGCGGGCGAACCAGGTGCCGATGCTCTCACCCGTGATGCGGCGGACGATCTCACCGATCAGATAGCCCTGGGTCAGCGCGTGGTAGCCCGAGCCTGTACCGGGCTCCCACCACGGCGCCTGCGCGGCCAGCCGGCTGACGCAGAGTTCCCAGTTGGCCAGGTCCTCGGCGGCGAGCGGCTCTTCCCAGCCGCTCAGGCCGGCCGTGTGGCCCATGATGTGGCGGACCTCCACCCGCTCCTTGCCGTTGGCGGCGAACTCCGGCCAGTAGGTGGCGACGGGTGCGTGGAAGTCGAGCTCCCTGCGATCGTGCAACATGAGCGCGACGAGGAACGTCATGGTCTTCGTGGTGGACCAGACGTTGGTGATGGTGTCGCGATCCCACGGGCGCGTCTTCTCGGGGTCGGCCCAGCCGCCCCAGATGTCGACGACCGGCTCGCCGTGCAGGAAGACCGCCACGGAGGCGCCGACGTCCGCTCCCGTGTCGATCTGGTCGGAAAGCGTCCGGCGGACCGCGTCGAAGCGCGGCTCGCAGGTTCCGTGCACCTCTGCCATGGGACCCCCTTGTCGTGTGGCTGTCTTCTCGTACGGCTCCGGCGCAACCTATTGACCCCGAGGCCGGCGCGCCAGCGGGCGCCCGGGAAGGCCGTCCAGGCGTCCTCGGGGATCCGCCCGGCCGAGGTGGTCGACGACCTCCCTCCGGGACATCCGGTCGATAACGTCGGTGCATGCCGGTTCCTGACGCCGTCGTCGTCGGGTCGGGACCGAACGGCCTCGCCGCCGCGCTGACGCTGGCCCGGGCCGGCCTCGGGGTCGAGGTCTTCGAGGGTGAGCCGACGATCGGTGGTGGGACCCGCACCCAGGCCCTGACCCTCGACGGCTTCCGTCACGATGTGTGCTCGGCCGTGCACCCAGCGCTGGTGGCCTCTCCTTTCTTCCGCGCATTGGACCTCGCCGGTCTGGGGGTCGTGCTGCGTCAGCCGGAGCTGGCCTTCGCCCACCCGCTCGGAGGCGGGCGGGCGGCGGCGTTGTACCGCGAGGTGGATGAGACGGCCGGCCACCTGGGCGGTGACGCCGCGGCATACCGCGACCTGGTGGGGCCGTTGGTCGAGTGGCTCGACCGCATCGTGCCGTACGTCCTGGGTCCGATGCGCAGCATCCCCCGCGACCCACTGGCCCTGGCCCGCTTCGCGCTGGTCGGGACGCCGTCGGTGGAGCACACGGCGCGCCGCTTCAGCACCGATGCGGCCCGTGCCCTGTTGGCGGGCACGGCGGCGCACTCCATGGAACCGCTCACCGCCCCGTTGACCTCCGCCTTCGGTCTCCTCCTGACCGCGCTCGGCCACGGCGCCGGCTGGCCCGTCGTGGCGGGGGGCAGCGCCGCCATCACCCAGGGGTTGGCCGGGGAACTGCGTCGCCTGGGCGGCGTGGTGCACATCGACAGCCGGGTCACCGCACTGGCCGAGCTCCCGCCTGCGCCGCGCCGTGCTGCTCGACACGTCGCCGCGCGCGTTCGTCGCATTGGCCGGGGCGCAGCTCTCCCGCCGGGCCGGCCGGCCGTGGGCGCGCTTCAAGCCGGGGCCCGGGACATGCAAGGTGGACTGGGCGCTCGACGGTCCCGTGCCCTGGGCGGCCGAGGCCTGCCGTCGCACGGTCACGGTCCACGTCGGGGGCACGTTCGACGAGGTGGCCCGCGCCGAGGCCGCCGTCGGGGCCGGGCGGCACGCCGAGCAGCCCTTCGTGCTGGTGGCGCAACCGAGCGTGGTGGACCCGACGCGGGCGCCGCCCGGCAAGCACACCCTGTGGGCCTACTGCCACGTGCCGAACGGCTCGCCCGTCGACATGTGCGCCCGCATGGAGGCGCAGATCGAGCGGTTCGCCCCGGGCTTCCGCGACCTGGTGCTGGCCCGGGCGGTGCGGACCGCCGCCGAGGCGGAGGCGCACAACCCAAACCTCCTGGGCGGGGACGTCAACGGTGGCGCGGCCACGTTGCGCCAGACGATCTTCCGGCCGGTGGCGCGCTGGAACCCGTATCGCACGCCGGTCGACGGCGTGTACCTCTGCTCGGCCTCGACGCCCCCCGGGGGCGGCGTCCACGGCATGTGCGGCGTCGCGGCGGCCGAGGTGGCGTTGCGGGAGCGCTTCGCCTAGGGGCGTGATCGGCGGTCCGGGGCGCGTGGGCGCCGGGCACCGCGACGCATCTCAGGCGATGATCGTGACCGGGCTCTCGGTCGTGAGGCGCTGGAGGAGATACCAGGCTTCGATCTCGTCGGCCACGCAGCACTGGAACTCTCCCTGGGCGACGACATAGCGCAGCCAGCACGGATGGATCCGGAGCGTGTGGGCCCGGGGACCCGAGACCACGGCGATGTTGTCCACCTCGTCGGTGAGCTCGTAGCTCCAGGCGGCGGCGCCGTGTGCGTCGTTGGCTGCTGCGATCAGGCGCCGAACCATGCCTTCGGCTGCCTCGAGACTGTTCGTCATGCTGTGTTCCTCCCCCGTGTGCTGCGGTCCTCTCGGGCCGGACCGGGACTTCCACCCTGGACGACGGCCCGCCCTCTTCGAGGACCATGGCTGCACTCAAGGGTGGCCCGTTGCAGTTGGAGGAACGGCGCCGCGGGGTTGCATTCGCGGTGCGGCGATCGGACCGTGCTGGGTCGACCTCCGCAACGGGTGGATCGCCGACCCAGAACGGTCCTCGGGGGCTGCCACACTGTGTCCGGTGGTGGGTTTGCACTCGACGCGATCGCGCCTGGTGGTGGCGCTCGTCGTCTTCGTCCTGTTGCTGGCTTTCGTGGCGTTCACGCTGCGCTTGTTCGTCTACCCGGACCTGAACGCCCCGCAGCGATCGGATGCGATCGTGGTGCTCGGGGGCAACCCGCCGACCCCCTTGGAGACCGGCGTGGCGCTGGCGCGCGAGAACTATGCGCCGGCGCTCGTGCTGTCGGTCGGCCCGGGCCACCGCTGTCCGGATTCCCTCCCAGCTCTCCCCACGACGCACCTGTCGTGCTTTCGGCCCAACCCGCTGACGACCCAGGGTGAGGGTCGCGCCATCGCCCACCTCGCAGCAGCGCACCACTGGGCCCGGGTCATCGTGGTGATGCCGACGACACAGGCCACCAGGGCGCGGTTGCGCGTCGGCCGCTGTTACTCGGGACAGGTGCTCGAGGTGGCGGCGACGCCCCCGGGGCTCTGGGCCTGGGTGCACGGCATCGTCTACGAGTGGCCCGCGCTGATCAAGGCGCTGGTCCTGCAGCCGACCTGCTGATCGAAGCCACGAGATCGCAACCGACCTGCGACGCCAGCCTGTCGGGGCGCGTTGTACCGTGCCCGCAGGGAACCGGTTGGGGACCGGTGCAAGGGGGGAGCAGTGCAGGCGAGCGCCCGGGTCGTCGAGACCTTCGATGGACCGACGACCGGCGCCGCCTCTGTTCCGGCCGCACCACAGCGGCACGCCACCACGCGTCGCCTGTCGCAACGGGCCATAGAAGTCGTCGGCATCGTCATCGGCATTCTCTTCATCGCCGCGGTGGCGCGCGCCCACAACCTGACCAACGACGAGTTCTGGTCGTTGGCGGCCGGTCAATGGATGCTGGCCCACCACGCCTTCATGGGGCTGGACCCCTTCAGCTACACGGAGGCGCACCGTCGCTGGGTGACCGACGAGTGGGGATCGGAGATCGCGCTGGCCTCCTTGTTCCGCGCCTTCGGGAACGCGGCCTACAGCATCTATGCGATCGTCCTCGGCGGATCGTGCCTCGTGGCGAGTGCCGCCTACGCCCGGGCGCTCGGAGCGCGGGGCGGTCGGATCGTCGCCATTGTCATCATCCTCGCCGTCGGCATCGCCGGCGTGGTCGCGGGTGACCGCGGTCTGGACTTCTCGCTCGTCTGGCTCCCGCTCGAGCTCCTGCTCCTGACCAAGGCGCGGGCCGATCCGCGCTGGCTGCTTCTCCTGCCGCTGCTCTGCCTGCTCTGGGTCAATACGCACGGGTCGATCCTGCTCGGCCTCTTCGTGCTCGCCGTCGAGCTGGGGTGGTCGCTGATCCCCGAGCGCCTCGTGCGCAGGATCGGGGGGATCAACCAGTCGCCCTACACCGGGTCACTGGCGCTGGCACTGCTCGGGAGTGTGATCGCCTCGTGCGTCACCCCGTACGGGCCGGGTCTCCTCGTCTACGACATCGGGGTCTCACGCAACGGCCAGATCGCGCAGTACATCAGCGAGTGGAACTCACCCAACTTCCACTCGATCATGACGTTGCTCGTCTACTGCATCCCGCTGGCCGTTCTGGTGGCGTGCCTCTGGACGCGGCGGATCTCCCTCCTTGAGGGCTCGGTCGGCATCATCCTTCTCGTGGAGGCACTCCAGACCCAACGACTCGCCGTCTACTTCTTGCTCGTCGGCGCCGGCCTGGCCGCCACCCTGCCGGCGCGGGCGCCCTGGGGGACGGTGGCCCGACGATGGGCGGGCGGTGGATTGGTGGCCCTGACCATCGTCATCCTGGCCATCCCGGCGGTCCCGGCCGGTTCGGTGGCGTCGGACCAGCCCGTCGAGGCCTTCAACTTTCTCGAACGCACCCGGGACGGGTCTTCACGGAGTACACCTGGGGCGACTACTCGGTGGCGCGCCACCGGGCCACCTTCGTCGACGGGCGGACGGACCTCTTCGAAGGTCCTGTCCTCACCGAGTTCATGGCGGTGACGAAACTGACCCAGAACCCCGACCACATCCTGTCGACGTACCACGTCGACTACGTCGTCTGGGCACCGCACACGCCCTTGGCCCTCTATCTCGCCCACGACCATCGTTGGCACGTGGTCAACCGGTCGTCGGTGGCCCTGGTCTTCGCTCGCCGCTGACCCTGAGGTGGACCCGAGTCTGGACCGAGCCTGGACCGAGCCTGGACCGACCTGGACCGAGGCTGGACCGACTGGACCGAGCCCGGACCGAGTCTGACGAGACCCCGACAGCGGGACCTCAGCCGACCCTGGCCTCCAGGCCACGCAGGTCGCCCTCCTCGTCGGTCCAGGTCTGCGCCTCGACGTATCCGAGCTGCTCGAGAGCGGGTCCGAGCAGCTCGGCCTGGTCCCCGCCCACTTCCAGCAGCAGCGTCCCTCCCCGGCGCAGAAAGCCGGGTGCGGCCCTGACGACCCGCCGCAGGATATCGGTGCCGTCCGGCCCGCCGTCGTAGTGCGAGGCGTCCTCGAAGCCGAGGGTGTCGCGGGGGAGCAGCTCCAGCGCCGTGGTGGGGACGTAGGGCACCACCGCCACGACGACATCGGTCGCCCCCCGAAAAGACCCCGGCACGCCTTCGAAGAGGTCACCCTGAAACGCCTCCACGCCGTTGGCGCGGGCGCAGGCGACGGCGCGCGGATCGCAGTCCGTCGCGACGACCCGTGCCAGTGGCCGGGCCGCCTGCAGATGCGACGGCCACGGCACCCGTGCCCGTGCAGAGGTCGATCGCCGCCCCGTCCTCGGGGAGACGGGCGCCGGCACGCCGGGCCAGCTCCAGGCTCTGCCAGCGGGGCACGTAGACCTCGGGGTGGACGAGAACCGTCAGGTCGCCGAAGGCGGAGCGACCGGTGACCCACGCCAGAGGCTCGCCCTCGACGCGTCGGGCGGCAAGGGCGGACAGCAGGGAGAGGTCCCCACCCGCACGCGCCGCGAGCTCACGGGCCTCGTCCTCGGCCGCCACGCATCCCGCTCGGGACAGCCGTGCTGCCAGCTCCAGCACGACGGCGTCGGGTGTCGCGCTCAGTCGAGCACCGCGCCCGCGACAGGCGCCTCGGCCTCGCCATCCGTGCCGTCGCCAGCGCCTTCGTCCGCATGACTCGGGACGGCAGCGGCAGCGTGGTTGGGCAGGAACAGCGTCGGAATGAACGCGATCAGGATGGTCGCCACCGCCCACCAGAACGTGTGGGCGAACGCCGTCGCCACGGGGTCGGCCACCTGTGGCGGCAAGGTGCCCGTGGAGGAGATGACGCCGGTGCTGCCGCCGGCCTTGGCCGCGGCCGGCCCGAGCTGGGCCACGATCTGTCGTTCGAGCACGACGGCGAAGAGCGCCGTGGCCACCGAGCCGCCGATCTGGCGCACGATGTTCATCGTCGTGCTGGCCTTGGGGATCTCGGCGTGGCTCAGGTTGAAGTAGGCCGCCGCGGTCACCGGCATCATGGTCAGCCCGAGCCCGATGCCGCGCACGAAGAGCGTCACCGCGAGAACCACCTCGCTGGTCGACGTGGTCACGAAGGCGAACGGGATGGTGGCCGCCGCCATGACGAGGATGCCGACCGGCACGATGCGACGCGGCCCGACCCGGTCCGTCATGCTGCCCGCCCAACGCATGATGCACGCGGCGCCGATGCCCTGCGGCGCCATCAGGAGACCCGCCACCCAGGCCTCCTGGCCGCGGGCGATCTGGTAGTAGAGCGGGAGCAGGAACATGGAGCCGAACAGGGTGGCCCCGAGCACGAAGATGCAGATGTTGGCGATGCTGAAATTGCGGTCCTTGAAGAGGTGCAGCTCGAGCAACGGGTTCTTGATGTGCAGCGCGTGGAAGACGAACCCGACCATCAGCACGACACCGAGGACGAAGCTGATGACGACCGACATGCTGGTGAAGCTGCCCGTCGTGCCCACCTCGGCGAGGGCGTAGACGAGGGCGGCCAACCCGGGGGAGAGCAGGCAGAATCCGAGCGTGTCGAACGACGTCGGGAAGCGCTCGTCGGTGTCCCACTGCGGCAGCCAGCGGCTGGACAGGAGCAGCGTCACGATGCCGATGGGAACGTTGATGTAGAAGATCCAACGCCAGCTGGTGTTCGACACGATGAGGCCGCCGATCACCGGGCCGAGGATGGGCCCGAGGACCAGGGGCACGCCGATGATGCTCATGACGCGGCCCATGCGCTGCGGGCCGGCGGCTCGGGCCAGGATCGACTGGCCGACCGGCAGCAGCATGCCGCCGCCGATGCCCTGCACGACGCGGAACGCGATCAACGAATTGGCCGACCAGGCGACCCCGCACAGGCACGAGCCCACGATGAAGAGGGTGAGCGAGGTCATCCAGACCAACTTGGCCCCGAAGCGGTCCACCGCCCATCCGGTGACGGGGATCACCGTGGCCAGCGCCAGCAGGTACCCCGTCGAGACCCACTGAATGGTGGTGACCGAGACGTGGAAGTCCCGGCCCAGTGTGGCCAGGGCGACCGCCACGATGGTGGTGTCGAGGATCGACATGATCGATCCGAGGACGACCACGGTCGACGTGCGGCGGACTTCGGGCGTCAGGCTGAACGCGGTGGCTTGGGTGGAGGCCATGGGGATTAGTTCATAATAGTCAAATGTATGGTGTTGTCAAAGAGTTTCGCCGGTGGGACAATCGGTCCATGGGAGTCGCCGAGGATGCCTTCGAGCGCTTGCGTCGGGTCGCCTTCGAGGGCGAACACGTCGAGCGGATGGCCGGGCTGGGCGTCCGCCTGAAGCTGTCACCCGGGGTCATCAAGACCCTGGTTCGCCTGGCCAAGCACGACGGTGTCTCCATGGGCGACATGGCCCGGGGCATCGGCTGTGATCCGTCGTACATCACTGCTCTGGTCGACGACCTCGACGCCAGGGGGCTGGCCCGCCGGGAGCCCGCACCCGACGACCGCCGGGTGAAGATCATCGTGCTGACCGACGCCGGCCGCGCCGTCGCCGACGACATCGACCGCGTGCTCTCTGTGCCCCCGTCGGCCTTCTCGGCTCTGTCGCAGTCGGAGCTCCGCCAACTGCGCGACCTCCTCGACAAAGTCGTCGAGGCCGAGGAGGAGGGTGGCCGCGTCCAGCGCGCCCACGAGGCGACGGCGGCCTCCTGACGGTGCCGCCGGGCTACGGCACCGAGGCCCGGTAGCGTCGCCCCTCGTGGTGGTATCGAGCGTTGCCGGTTTGACGTCGGACGTCCCGGGGAACATCGGTGGGCGATGCCGGCCATAAGCGTGGAGCACCTGGCCAAGTCCTACGGGGACACGGTGGCGGTGCGCGACGTCAGTTTCGACGTCGAGCAGGGGGAGGTCTTCGCGCTCCTCGGGCCGAACGGCGCCGGCAAGACCACGACCGTCGAGATCCTCGAGGGGTTCCGCACGCGCAGCAGCGGGCGCGTGCAGACGCTGGGTGTCGACCCGGCGGACCGCAGGACGCAGCGGTGGTTGCGCACGCGCATCGGCGTGGTGCTCCAGGAGCTCGCCGTCGAGCCGTACTATTCGGTGCGGCAGGTGCTGAGTCGCAACGCCGGCTACTACCCCGACCCGCGTCCGGTGGACGAGGTGATCGAGCTGATCGGGCTGACCGAAAAGCGCGACGACCGCGTCAAGCGGCTCTCCGGTGGCCAGCAGCGCCGACTCGACGTCGGCCTGGGGATCATCGGCAACCCGGACCTCCTGTTCCTCGACGAGCCCACCACCGGCCTCGACCCGTCCGGGCGACGGGACACCTGGGACCTCATCCGCCGCCTGGCGGCAGCCGGAACCACCGTCCTGCTCACGACCCACTACATGGACGAGGTGGAGGCCCTGGCCGATCGCGTGGCGGTCCTGTTCGGGCAGGAGGTCGTGGCGAGCGGCACCCCCTCCTCCATCGGCGGCCGCGACTTCGGCGCGGTGACCATTCGCTTCCGCCTGCCCGAGGGCGTGACCGTGCGAGACCTTCCATTGCCGGCCCAGCCGTCGGCGGACGGCCACGTCGAGATCCACACTGAAGACGAGCTGCAGGTCCTGCACGACCTGACGGGCTGGGCGCTGGCGGGAGGGCATGCGTTGCCCGGGCTGTCGGTGTTGCGGGTCTCCCTCGAGGACATCTACCTGGGCCTCACGCAAGGGCCGGGGGACGAACAGGGTCGCGAGCCGAACCCCGAGCCCATCCACGAGCAGAGCGCTCCCGAGCGGCAGGCGGCTCCATGAGGGTCGCACCAACCGACACCGAGATCCCGGTCAAGGGATCGTTCCGGGGCATCAGCGACCTGCCCCTGATCGCCCGCCAGGTGCGTTTCGAACAGCTGTCCTTCTGGCTCAACCCGATCGGCGCGGTCTTGACCATCGGCTTCTCGGTGGTCTTCGTCGTCATCTTCCTGTCCACGTCGAAGAACTCGACGGTGAATTTCCTGCACTTCAACCTCGGCCAGTACTACGTACCCGCCTTCGCGGCGTACGGCATCATGGCGGCCTGTTTCAACGTCTTGGCCATCAGCATGGTGAACCGGCGCGAAATGGGGCTGCTGAAGCGCCTGCGGCTCAGCCCCCTTCCGACTTGGATGCTGCTGGCCGCCATCTTCGTCAACTGGATGATCATCGCCCTCATTCAGGTCGTCCTGCTCTTGTTGGTCGGGCATTTCGGCTACTCCATCCACGGGCCCGACGACGTCCCGGCCTTTCTCGCCGTCCTCGCCGTCGGCCTGCTGAGCTTCACCGCCATGGGCGTAGGCGTCAGCACCCTGGTGCCGAACGCCGACGCCGCCGGCCCGGTCGTGAGCCTGGTCTTCTTCATTTTGGTGGCGCTGTCCGGTCTCTACTTCCCCGTCAAGCCTGGATCGGGTCTCGCCACGTTCACCGGGATCTTCCCGATCCGCCGCCTCATCTTGTCGATGGTGGATTCGTTCAACGGCTTCCCCGGCATGTCCGTCTGGACCAACCTGTTGGTCATCGCCGCATGGGGGGCGGCCGGCGTCTTCGTCAGCCTCCGCCGCTGGGACTGGTCGCCCAAACGGGGCTGAGCGTTCACCGCGCCACCCGCCTCGGTGGGCGCTGTGGCCCCGCCGTGGGCTAGAAGAGGGCGGTGAGCCCCGACGACAGCCGTCCGACCCATTTCCGTCCCGCCACCTACGCCACCAGCGACGGTGCGCGGCCTGCCGTCATCACCGCCTCCGGTCAGGTCGTCACCTTCGCCCAGCTCGAAGAGCGCTCGAGCCGCCTGGCGCAAGCCCTCTTCGCCCACGGGCTGCGTCCCGGCGACCATGTAGCAGTGGTCCTGCCCAACGACGACCGCACGCACGAGGTGGCGTTCGCGATGCAGCGGTCCGGCCTCTACTACACGATGGTCAACACGCACCTGGCCGCCGACGAAGCGGCGTACATCGTCGTGGATTGCGGTGCCCGCACGCTCATCACGTCGGAAGCGCTTGCACCCCTGGCGGCCGAGCTGGTCGAGCGCACGCCCGAGGTGGAGCTGCGGCTCATGATCGGTGCCACGCCGGCGGAGGGCCACACGTCCTACGACGAGTTCGTGGCCGGGTCCCCGTCCGAGCCCCTGACCGATGAGGTCGAGGGCTCCGCCATGCTGTACTCGTCGGGCACCACGGGTCATCCCAAGGGGATCCGGCGCCCACTGAGCGGCCTACCCTTCGGCTCCGACGTCGTGCTCTCGGGCATGCTCGGCGGCATCATGGGCTTCAGCCCGGGTGACGTGTACCTCAGCCCGGCGCCGCTGTACCACTCGGCGCCGCTGGTGTGGTCCATGACGGCCCAGCGCATGGGCGGCTCCGTCGTGGTCATGGAGCACTTCGACCCGGAGCGGTGCCTGGCGCTCATAGAGGAGTACGAGGTGACGCACGCGCAGTTCGTGCCGACGATGTTCGTGCGCATGCTCAAGCTGCCCGACGAGGTGCGGACCAAGTACGACCTGTCCTCGCTGCGGTCGGTGGTGCATGCGGCGGCACCTTGCGCGCCCGAGGTCAAGCGGCGGATGATCGACTGGTGGGGGCCGGTGATCCACGAGTACTACTCGGGCACCGAAGGTTTGGGCATGACCTGGATCACCGCCGCCGAGGCCCTGACGCACCCGGGCTCGGTGGGCAAGGCCATCTGGGGCGAGGTGCACATCTGTGGTGACGACGGAGAAGAAGTCCCGGTAGGTGAGGACGGCGTCGTGTACTTCGGCGGCCGCACCGGCGCCGCCACGTTCGAGTACAACCACGATCCCGAGAAGACGCGCCAGACCTTCAACGACAAGGGCTGGTCCACCCTGTGGGACGTCGGGCACCTCGACGACGACGGCTATCTGTTCCTGACGGATCGCAAGCTGTTCATGATCGTGTCGGGTGGCGTCAACATCTACCCGCAGGAGATCGAGGACGTCCTCGTCCTCCACCCCGCAGTCGCGGACGTTGCCGTGTTCGGCATCCCGGACCCTGAAATGGGCGAGGAGGTCAAGGCCGTCGTGCAACCCGCGCCCGGCATCACGCCGGGGCCGGAGCTCGAGGCGGAGATCATCGCTTTCTGCCGGGCGAACCTCTCGCACTACAAGTGCCCGCGGACGGTCGACTTCACTGACCTGTTGCCCCGGGGGGAGAACGGGAAGCTCTACAAGAAGGCCCTGCGCGAGGCCTACTGGGCCAGCTCGACGCCCACCGCCATCTGAACCTCCGGCGGTGTCCGCACGTCGGCGTACCAGGCCAGGCCCAGGGCGACGGCGGCGCCGAAGAGCAGCACGTTGGTGATGCCGACGGCTTCGACGACCGGCCCGATGAGCAGGTTGCCCACGCCGACCGTCCCGCCGAAGCCCATCATCCACAAGGCCATGACACGGCCGCGCACGTTCTCGTGCACCCGGGCCTGCAGCGTCGTGTTCAGCGCGGTGATGAAGGCGAAGTAGAAGGCGCCCGTGATGGCGACGAGCACGTCGGCCGGCACCGGGTTGCGCTGCAGGGCGAAGGCGCAGAGCGCCAGCGAGTAGCCCACCAGGCAGACGCGCACGAGCAGGGGCTTTGACGTGCGGGCGAAGACCGTCCCGATGGAGATGGCGCCGACGAGGGCGCCCGTGCCGAAGGACGCGTAGAGGATGCCGTACTGGGCGGACTTCGAGAGATCGATCCCGAGGTTGTGGGCGGCCACCACGGGCATCTGACCGATGAAGGCCAGTGCCAGCAACGAGAACACGAACACGGTGACCAAGCAGCGGCCCACCACCCGATCGTGGCGGGCCACCGTGATGCCGGCCGTCAGCTGCCGCCACCGGCTGGCCCCCGTGGGAACCTGCCGCACGGCGGGAAGCGTCACCATCATGAGCGCCGCCACGACGAAGAGGTAGGTGGCGGCGTTCCCGGCGAAGATCCAGGCCGGACCGACCAGCGAGTACAGGAGGCCACCGATGACGGGTCCGATGACCCGGGAGGCGTTCATCTGGGCCGAGTTCAACGAGATGGCGCCCGGCAGGTCCTCTTTGCCCACCAGCCCCGGCAGGACGGCCGAGTAGGCCGGGCCGAACATCGCACTGCCGGCCCCCACCCCGAGCACCATGATCACGAGCAGGACCTTCGAAGGATGGGGGGACGCCGCCACGAGGGCCACCCCGATGGAGAACACCAGCTGTTCCACCGACAGGATGATCAGGAAGCGCTTGCGGTCGATCTTGTCCGCCAGCAGGCCACCCACCATGGGCAGGACCAGGGTGGGTCCCAGCTGGGCGAAGATGATGACGCCCACGAACGTGGCGGAGTGCGTGAGGTCGTAGGCGTAGGCGCCGAGGACGACGTTCTGCATCCAGGTGCCGATGTTCGAGGCGAAGGCCCCCAGGAACACGATGCGGAAAGTTCGGTGCGACAGGGCCGCCCGTGCGGTCCCCCTGTGCGCCGGGACGGGGGTGTCGCCGTCGACGACGGCGTCCTCGATCTCCTCAATGGAGATGGAGCCCTCGTCGTGCTCGAGACGGTCGTCGGACGGGGGCGGCACCGGCCCATCGTACGAGAGGCCCTGAGGCCCACGACTTGGTCAGGGGCCGGCCGGCGAAGAGCGGGCCTGGCTGCGGGGCACGTCGAACGAGGCGGGGGAGCGCCAGACTCCGTGAGAACGCATCCCTCACCAGGGGATTCGTCGGCTTCAGGTCGCTTTGAGGTCGACAGCATCTTCGGATGACGCCGCAGCCCGCGGCGCCACCGGACCCACAGGTCGTCGAGCTCGGCACCGAGATCTTCGTTGGACGGCCCAACCGTGTCGTCGGCCACGAGCGCTGAAGTCGGCGACACGGTTCTCTGGGCCGTCGCCCGGGAAGGTCCGGCTGCGGGAGGTGCGGTTTCCCCGGGCATCGGCGAGAGAACGGTCGCGCCGTAGGCAAGAGCGCGGAAAGACATCCGCTTCGGGGTCCCGTCAGGACGAAGGCAGGTCTCCCCAGAGGACCTCGAGGGTCGCCGCGATGTCGCGTGACGACGTCCCCACCAGTATCTCGTAGCGACCAGGGTCGGACCGCCACCCGTGCGTCTCGACATCCCAATAGCGATACGCACCGGCGCCCAACGCCACCCGGACGGTCGTCCGTGCGCCGGGATCGAGCACGACCTTGGCGAAACCGGCCAGCTCCCGGTCGGGACGGCGGACCAGAGACTCGGGCGCCCGCACGTACACCTGCACGACCTCGGTGCCCCGGCGGGTCCCGTTGTTCACCAGCGTCACGTCCACCCCGGCGCCGTCCCCGTCCGCCCGCACGTTCTCGACGGCGATGTCGCCGAAGGAGAGCCCGAAGCCGAACGGGAAGAACGGCGCCAGGTGGGTGGTCTCGTAGAAGCGGTAGCCGACGAGGACGCCCTCCCCGTAGACGACCTTTCCTTCGACGCCTGGATACCGATCGCCCTCGACCCCCAGTCCCGCCGGCCCGTCCTCCGCCCGCGCGGGGAACGTCACCGGCAGGCGCCCCGACGGCTCGGCCACGCCGACCAACATGTCGGCCAGCGCGTCCGCACCCTCCTCGCCCGGGTACCAGGTCATGAGGACGGCGCCGGCGCGCGCCGCCCACGGCATTTCGATAGGGGAGCCCACGTTGACGACCACCACGGTGCGCCGGTTGACCTCCAGGACCGCCTCGACCAGTTCGCGTTGGCGGCCGGGCAGAGAGAGGTCGGGTCGGTCGTGCCCTTCGGACTCCCATTGCCCGTTGGAGCCGACGACGACCACGGCCACGTCGGCCTCGGCGGCGGCGCGCACCGCTCGTTCGAACTCGTCACCCGTGTCCGGGGGTGCGGCCCCGATGCGCGCCCCCATGATCGGCGACGACGAAGACCGCGGCCACACGTCGACGGCGAGCTCGTACGACCGACCGGCCGCCAGGTCGAACGTCACCTCGACCGGCTCGCTCCCCGCACCGTAGAAGGTGGAGCCACGCACGGGCTCGGTGTTGTCGACGACCACGGCGCCGTCGAGGCGGAGCACCGACCGCCCCGCGCTCTCGAGTCCGAGACGCCACGCGCCCGAGACGTCGGGCACGAAGGTGGTGGACAGGCGGACCGAGCTGGCGCCGATGGTGAGCTCGGGCTGCGGCGGGCCGATCCACAGGACCCGGGCGGTATGCGCCGAACCCGTCGCCACCGGATCGCCCGCCAGGTCCGGGTTGTCGAAGTAGTCGATCCGCAACGTCTCGTCGGCGAGCAGGCGCAGGTCGATGGGCGGGAGGCCCCGGTCGATCCGGCAGCCGACTTCCGACGACACGGTGGCCCCCGGGAACCGTTCGGCCAAGGCGTCGTCGACGCGGCGCCGTCGGTGCGGGGTCACCTCGGAGCTACCGCCGCCCATGGCGAGCTGGCCGGCGTTCGGTCCGATGACGGCGACACTGCCGACGCTGCCAGGGTCGAGCGGCAACATCCCGTCGTTGACCAGCAAGACCGTGCCCTCTGCGGCCACTCGACGGGCGACGGCACGGCGCCCGGGGTCGTCGTCCTCTTGCTCCCCGGCCTGCTCCGTTGGTTGCTCCCCGGTATTGGTCGCACCGCCCAGGATCCCCACCCGTCCCATGAGCCGCAGGACGTGGCGGACCTGGCCGTCGAGCACCGACTCGTCGACCTCCCCGTCGCGCACGGCGGCGGCCAGGCTGGGCCCGAGCCAGGCCGGCGGGCCGGGCATCTCGAGGTCGAGGCCGGCCAATGCCGCCGCGCCGGTCGAGTGCGTCCCGAACCAGTCGGACACGACGAGGCCGTCGAAACCCCACGCTCCACGGAGCACTCCGCCGATCAGGTCCGGCTGCTCGCCGCAGTACACCCCGTTGACCTTGTTGTAGGCGGTCATCACGGACCAGACGCCGGCCTCCTGTACGGCATGTTCGAAGGCGACGAGGTGGATCTCCCGCAGCGTCCGCTCGTCGACCTCGGCGCTGATCGTCATCCGCTCGTGTTCCTGGTCGTTGCAGGCGAAGTGCTTGATGCAGCAGGCGACCCCACCGGCCTGCACTCCCTCGATGTAGGCCCCGGCGATCCGAGCCGTCAACAGGGGGTCCTCGGAGAAGGACTCGAAGGTCCGTCCGGCGAGTGGCGTGCGCACGATGCACACCGTCGGTCCCAGCAGCACGTGCACCCCCTTGGAGCGGGCCTCGGCGGCCAGGACGTCCCCGAGCTCCTGCACGAGGTCGGGGTTCCACGTCGATCCCACGGCCATCCCGCAGGGGAGCGACAGGGAGCGCCGGCCGATCAGGCTGTCACCCCGCACGCCCGATGGGCCGTCCGACACCTTGAGCGCAGGGATGTTGAGCCGCTCGACAGGCGGCAGGTACCACATGCCCGCACCTGCGGTCAGCGACGCCTTCTCGTCGAGGGTCATGGCGCCGACGAGGCGCTCGACCTCGGACTCCATCTCCATTGCCGGCTCGGTCACCATGTGCAGGCCATCCCTTTCGTCCGGGTCCCGTTCACCACGTGTCCACGAAGGGTCGGCCCGCCGGCGCCCCGCGCGTTCGTCCCGCTGCATCGAGGGCGTGGACGAAGCGCCGCCGCGTCACGGCCGGGTCGATCACGTCGTCGATCTCGAAGTGCTCGGCCACGTGCACGGCCTTCCCGTGCTCATAGGCCCGGGCGACCATGGCGTCGAACGCGGCCGCCCGCTCGTCGGCGTCGTCGATGAGGTCGAGCTCGCGCCGGAAGCCCAGTCGCACCGCTCCCTCCAGGCCCATACCACCGAGCTCGCCCGTGGGCCAGGCCACCGTGAACAGCGGCCGCCGGAAGCTGCCCCCGGCCATGGCCTGGGCGCCGAGCCCGTAGGCCTTGCGCAGGATCACGCAGGCGAAGGGCACGGTGAGGCTCGCCCCCACGACGAACATCCGGCTGACGTGGCGCACCAACGCCGTCGCCTCGGCCTCGGGACCGACCATGAAGCCGGGGGTGTCACACAGCGAGAGGACGGGCAGCGCGAACGCCTCGCACAGCTGCAGGAAGCGCGCCGCCTTGTCGGCGTCGGCGGCGTCGATGGCGCCGGCCAGGTGCATGGGGTTGTTCGCGATCACGCCGATCGACCGGCCCTCCACCCGGGCGAGCGCTGTCACCAGGCCGGGCGCGAACGACGGCCGCAGCTCCATGACCGAACCCTCGTCGGCCAGGCCCTCAACGGCCCGCCGCACGTCGTACACGCGCCTCCGGTCGGTGGGTACGACATCGCGCAGTCGGTCCTGGTCCGGCGCCGTCCAATCCGTCACGTCCCCCTGGAAGTACGAGAGGTACCGGCGGGCCGCCTCGACGGCCTCCTTCTCGTCGGCGCAGAGGACATCGACGACCCCGTTCGGCACCTGCACCGACACCGGGCCGATTTCCTCCGGGCGGTAGACCCCAAGGCCACCGCCCTCGATCATGGCCGGGCCCCCCATACCGATGTTGGCGTCGGGGGTTGCGATGATGACGTGGCAGCATCCCAGCAGCGCCGCGTTGCCGGCGAAGCAGCGCCCCGACACCACGCCCACGAGCGGCACCTTGCCGCTCAGCGCGCCGAACAGTGCGAAGGCTTCGGTGTCGAGCCCGGTCACGACGGCCATGTCCGTGTCGCCCGGGCGGCCGCCACCGCCCTCGGCGAAGAGCACGACGGGGAGGTGCAGGCGCTCCACGAGCTCGAAGAGACGGTCCTTCTTGCGGTGGTTCATCTGGCCCTGGGTGCCCGCCAGGACGGAATAGTCGTACGAGAGCACGGCACAGCGCGACCGTTCGTCGTCGAAGAGGTCGCCGTTGACCCGACCGATGCCGGCCACGAGGCCGTCGGCCGGCGTGTTGGCGACGAGGTCCTCGGCGCTGCGGCGCGCCCGTTGGGCCGCGATGACGAGCCCGCCGTACTCCTCGAAGCTGTCCGGGTCGCAGAGGTCCTCGATGTTCTCCCGGGCCGTGCGGCGACCCCCCGTGTGCCGACGCTCGGTCGCCTCCGGACGGCCGGTGTCGAGCGTGGACGCGACGCGGGTGCGGAGCTCTGCCAACTCGGGTCGCACGGCGCGCGCGTCCTCCGGCGCCACGACCTTCTCCGCCGTGGCCCCACCGACAGCCGCCGAGGCGCAGCGACAGTGTCGGGCCCGACCTCGTCCTCCTCGATCTGCACGAGGACGAGGTCGGCCTGCACGGCGTCACCCTCCGACACGGCCACTGCTCGCACCGTGCCGGGCCCGGCCGCCTCAAGAGAGTGCTCCATCTTCATGGACTCGAGCACGAGGAGGACGGTGCCGACCGCGACGCGGTCGCCCGGGGCGACGGCCACCCGGAGCACGGTGCCCGCGAACGGCACCGTGAGCTCGGTCAGCCCGGCCACAGGGGTGCTGGCACCTCGAAGCCGACCTCGGTGCCCCAGGTGTTGCGGTATGCGACCTCGTGCACCGGGCGCCGCTGGGCGACGCCCCAGGTCCCGGTGGGGTAGCCGAAGCTGACCGTGCCCGACAGGATCCAGCCTTGGTCGTCGGGCACGCCGAGGATCTCGAAGGTCTCGGTCGGGTGGAAGAACTGCAGCAGTGCGGTCAGGCAGCTCCCGACGCCTTCGGCGCGAGCCGCGAGCATGGCGTTCCAGACGGCGGGATAGATCGAGCCCCCCGTGGGGTCGTACTGGCTGAACGGGAACAGGTAGAGCGGCACCGTCTCGAAGTTGTCGGCCAGCCACTGGGCCGAGCGCTGCACCTTGAACATCTGCACGGACTCGGGCGCGTCGGGATCGGCGTGCGCGATTTCGAGCTGCTCCTTGTAGACCGTCTTCCAGAGCTCGCCCATGGCGTGCTGGTACAAGGGGGCGAGCGCCGCCTTCTTGGCGGGATCGTCGACCCAGAGGAACCGCCAGTTCTGCTGGTTGCCTCCCGAGGGCGCACGGATGGCCGCATCGAGGATGCGGGCCTGGACGTCGTGAGGGATGGGGTCCGGCCGCACCCGGCGCATGGCGCGGGTCGTGTACAGCGCTTCGTGGAGATCCATATGCCCGGCACCTTACGTCTCCCGGCTGCGGCCGTGAGGGGCTGGGCCCGGTGCGGGCCTAGCCGACGGCCGCGTCGCAGATGGTGGGCGTCAGAGCGAAGTCCTGGCCCTTGTTGTAGATGCCGTAGGACCCCGGAGGAGCAACCCAGACGTGGCCGGCCGAGTCGTACGCAATGACGTAGAACTTCGTGTCGGGGGTAGTGCGCAGGAAGGGGCCACCACCCGAGGCGGTGGTCAGCGCCGCGAAGTTCGCGGCATAGGTGCCGGTGCTCCACGGCGCCGGGGGCGTGGGATAGGCGCCCTTCAATGCCATGTAGTCGACGAGCGCCATCTGGACGGCCTGGGCGTCGGCGACGCAGGCGGCCTCCTCGGCCGGATTTTGATTCGGAAGCGTCACGGACGCCGTCGACGTCGTCGTGGATGGGACGCTGGAGGAGGCCACTGTTGCGGGTGTCGAAGGCGACGAGCTACAGGCCGGGATGACGGCAAACACCATCGTGGCGCCGATGAGCAGGCCGGCTGCCACCATCGGGCGCCTTCTCTGGGACGTCACTCCATGATCGATCACGTTGCCTCCTCCGCCTGTGTTGATCATGCCAGCTCGTCGCGACCGTTTGGCCGGAGGTCATCAAGGCGCAATTGGCCGAAGGGGGGACTGGAGGGCGCCGGAGCAGACGAAGGTGAGGTCAGGCCGGGGCGCCCTCGTTCAGCCGCTGCAGGCGCTCCAAGGCGTCCACGTACTCCTCGACCATGCCGAGCACCACGTCCTTCGTCCGGCGCACCGAGGTCGCCCGGCCGATGATCTGACCGGCCGGGTTGAAGTTCACGTCGCGTGCTTCTTCGGGGTAGGCGTGGCCCCGCGATACGCAGTCGATGGCCACCATCATCTGGAGCGGCATGCCGAGCGGCTTGGGGTTGCCCGGCGCCTCCCAGGCGTCGGTCCAGTCGTTCTTCAGGAGTCGGCAGGGCTTGCCGGTGAAGGAGCGCGAGCGCACCGTGTCGCGCGACGTCGCCTTCAAATAGGACTCCATCTGCTTCGGCGGGACGTCCGCCTCCTCGACGGTCAGCCACAACGAGCCCGTCCAGACGCCTGCGGCGCCCATGACCATGGCAGCGGCCATCTGCCGGCCCGAGCCGACCCCTCCGGCCGCCAGCACCGGCAGGGGAGCGACGGCGTCGATCACTTCAGGCCACAGCACGATGGAGCCGACGTCACCGGTGTGCCCGCCGCCCTCCGAGCCCTGGCAGATGACGATGTCGACGCCCGCCGCCTTGTGGTTCAGCGCGTGCTTCACGGACCCCGCCAGGGCGGCGATCAGCATCCCGTGGTCGTGCACCTGTTCGATGACGTCGTCGGGAGGGGTGCCGAGGGCGTTGGCCACCAGCTTCACCTTGTCGTGGCGCAGGATGACCTCGACCAGCGGCGCCGCCGTGGCGGCCGTCCAGCCGAGCAGCTCGCGCCGCGGGCCGCCCTCGAGCTCGGGCACGCCGTGGTCGGCCAGGATCTTCTTGGCGAAGGTCCGGTGCTCCTCGGGGATCATGGCCCGGAGCTCCTCCTCGAGCTTGACCGGGTCGAGCTCACCCATGCCCTCGTACTTGCCGGGGATGACGATGTCGACGCCGTAGGGGCGGTCGCCCACGTGCTCGTCGAGCCAGGTGAGCTCCACCTCGAGCTCGTCGGCACTGAAGCCCACCGCGCCGAGGACCCCGAGTCCGCCGGCGTTGCTCACGGCGGCGGCGACGTCACGGCAATGCGTGAAGGCGAAGATGGGGAACTCGATGCCCAGGCGTTCACACAGCTCGTTGTGCACGGGGATTCCTTCCGATCGGGGACGGTTGCCCGGGGCGGCCCCGGGAACTAGAACAGATTCTACTTTTGATCGGCTTGCCCTGCAGATCCGGCCCAGGCCGGTCACGCGGAGCCCAGGGGAGGAGCAGCAACCGATGCCCATTCGCACCGACCCGGTGCTCCCCGAGGATGACTGGCAGCTCCGCCTCGATCCGCCGCAGGACGGCTCCGGTGTCGGCACGCTGACGCTCGCCTACCCCGAGAAGCTGAACATGTGGTCGTGGGAGGCCACGCGGCAGCTCGGCGTCCTGGCCGACCGCGCCCGCTTCGACGACCGCATCCGGGTCCTCCTGGTCAAGGCCGAGGGCCGGGCCTTCTGTGCCGGCGTCGACCTCGGCATGCCCGAGGACCGGGTCACGGGCCGCTCGCCGGCGGAGAAGGTGCGCAACTACTACGAGGGCATCCGCTGGGTGCACGAGCGCTTCCGCGTCTTCCACGACCTGCCCCAGCCGATCGTCGCCGCCGTGCAGGGCTACTGCCTCGGCTTCGGCTTCGAGCTCGCCCTCATGTGCGACATCCGCGTGGCGGCCGACGACGCCCTCTTCGCGCTGCCCGAGGCACAGGTCGGCGTGTCCATCGACGCCGGCGGCGATCTCCGCCTGGCCCACGAGATCGGTGCCGGCCACGCCAAGTTGCTGGCGCTGACGGGCCGTCGCATCACTGCCGCCGAGGCGGAACGCCTCGGCATCGTGCAGCAGGTCACGACGCGCGACGAGCTCGTGCCCGTCGCCACGGCCATCGCCGCCGAGATCGCCGCCAACGCGCCTCTCGCCGTCCAGTCCATCAAGCGCACCATCGATGCCTTCGCCTACCGTGGCCTCTCCGAGGCACTGCGCTTCGAGGCACTGAGCGCGGCGGTCGAGTTCGTGAGCGACGACATGCCGGCGGGCTACGCGGCCAAGGCCAAGAAGCAGCAAGCTGAATTCGAGGGCAAGTAATGGGACTGCCCGAGCCGCCGCCGGCGGGGTCGCCATTCCTCCCCGCCGACACGTTCGCCGGGACGACTGCCGTCGTCACAGGGGCCGGCACGGGCCTGGGCCGCGCCATCGCCGTGGAGCTGGCGCGGGCGGGCGCGGCCATCGGGGTCGTCTCGCGCTCGGAGGAGCACCGCCTGGCCGGCGTAGCCGCCGTCGAGGCGGTGGGTGGTCGGGCGGCGCACGCAGCGGCGGACATCCGGGAGCCCGAGCAGATTGCCGAGGCCTTCGAGACCGTGGAGCAGGCGCTGGGGCCGGCCTCCGTCCTGGTCAACAACGCGGCGGCCAACTTCCCCGTGCTGGCGGCGTCCATGCGGCCCAACGCGTTCCGCTCGGTGACCAACATCGTGCTCGACGGGACGTTCTTCTGCAGTCAGGAGCTGCAGCGCCGGTTGGTGGAGCGGGGCGCGGCCGGTGGCGCCATCGTCAACATTCTGGCCACGCAGTCCTTCACGGGCGGGCCCGGCATGGCGCACAACGCCGCCGCCAAGGCCGGGGTGGGCAATCTCACCAAGTCGCTGGCCGTGGAGTGGGCGCCCGACGGCATCCGGGTCAACGCGCTGGCGCCGGGGCTCTTCCCGCACGAGGACATGCGCGACGACCTGAAGGCCTTGCGTCCGGAGGGGGAGTCGGTCGACGCCAGGAGGAGCCCGGCGGGAAGGCTCGGTCGGCTGCACGAATTGGGCTGGGCCGTCACCTGGCTGTGCTCGCCCTACGCGGCGTTCGTCACGGGGCACACGCTGGTGGTGGACGGGGCGAACTGGCTGCGCCGCGACTTCGTGATGCCGGAGTTCACGCCCGTGGCCGACCAGCTCTCCCAGGTGCTGCGCCCGCCCGGCTAGTACCGTCTTCCCGTCGGCGAGGGAGAGGGCCGCGGGAGATGCGAAGACTTCGAACGATGGTGCTGGCGGCGCTCCCCGTGTGTGCGGGGTTCAGCGCGCTCGGCGCGTCGGGCACACTGGCGGAAGGGGCCACACCACCGGACTGGACCGCCTACGTGGCGACGGGCGGCAACTTCGGTAGCCCGAACGACACCATCACGCCGATCGACACGGCGACGAACACCGCCGGCGCGCCGGTGACCGTCGGCTCCACGCCGGTCCGCATCGCCATCACGCCGAGCGGCGCCACCGCCTACGTGGTGAACCAGGGTTCGAACTCGGTCACGCCGGTCACTACCGCAACGGGTGTCGCGGGGGCTCCCATCCCCGTGGGCTCTTCGCCCAGCGCCATCGCCATCACGCCCGACGGGTCGACGGCGTACGTCGCTAACTCCGGCACCCTCCAGACCCCCGGTGACACGATCACCCCGATCGACCTCGCCACGGGCACTGCCGAGATGCCGATCACGGTGGGCTCGTTCCCGGGCGGCATCGGCATTACCCCGAACGGGGCCACCGCCTACGTGACAAGCATCCTCACCGGCAGCGTCACACGCGTCGACCTCGCCACCGGCACGACCGGGACGCCGATTCAAACAGGGGGCGGCCTCCCTCTGGCCATCGCCATCACGCCGAACGGGGCCACCGCGTACGTGCTGAACGGCTTTCCCGGTTCGGTCACCCCCATCGACCTCGCTACCGGGACTGCGGGCACGCCGATCACCGTGGCCACGGGTCCCCAGGCCATCGCAATGGCGCCGGACGGCAAGACGGTCTACGTCGCCAGCAGCCAGGACGAGTCCGTGACGGGATACATCACACCGATCGACGTCGCCACCAACACGGCGGGGACGCCGATTCCCGCCGGTCTGGGGTCGGACTCGGTCGCGATCACGCCCGACGGCGCGACGGCCTACGTGGGTGACGCGCTGGGCACGGGCAACGGCGCCGTGATCCCGATCGACCTGGCGACCGGGACTGCCGGGACCGCCATCACGAGTGGGCCCGGGCCGGCCGACATCGCCATCACGCCGGACCAGGCGCCCGTCGCCCATTTGATCGTCACGCCGGGAGCGTCCGGCAGTGCCACCGGGTTCGACGCGTCCACGTCCACCGTCGCCGAGGGCCAGATCGTGTCGTACGCCTGGAGTTTCGGCGACGGGAGCAGCGCCGTCACGACGGCACCGCAGACCACGCACACGTACTCCACTGCCGGCACCTTCACCGCATCGGTCACCGAGACCGACTCGGCCGGGACCTCGACGACCCAGGTGTTCACCGGGCAGACCATGAGCCGCAACGGCGGGCCTCAGGCGACGGCTGACCAGAAGGTGACGGTCGGGTCGTCGTCGGCTCCCGTGATCACCCGCGTCATCCCCACCACCGTCCGGTTCTTCGGGCTCAACGTCGTGGTTCTCACCGGGTCCGGCCTGACGGCGGGACAGCACACATGCCTCTGGTCGCATCTCGCACCGTGTGACGTCTCGGTGCACTTCGGCAACGCGTCCGCGTTCGTCTTCCTCGCCGCCCCGACGGTGGCCGTGGTAGTGGCGCCGCCCGGCCATGGTCAGGTCCCGGTGACCGTCACCGTCGACGGCGCGACGAGCGCACCGGTCCCGTACAGCTACCCGGCGGGGTCCCGCTAGGCGCCTACGAGGTCTCGACCTGCTCC
>CAVTVK010000009.1:0-28330 GCA_963738135.1 uncultured Acidimicrobiaceae bacterium
CCCATGTGCGTTACCCATGTGGGTTACCCATGTGCGGCCTCCATGACGGCCCGGTCCACGGAGCGCCCCTCCGCCTCGGCGAGGCGGGTGGCTTCGAGGATGCGCCGGTAGTCGCGGGGCATGACCTTCACGAACTCGAGGACCTCGGTGTCCCAGCGCTCGAGCAGTGTGGCGGCGACGGCCGACTCCGTCTCGACGCCGTGACGCTCGACCAAGGAGCGAACGGTGAAGGCGTCGGCAGGGTCGAGGGGCTCGACGTCGACAAGCTCGAGGTTGACCCGCTGCCCGAAGGTCCGGCCCGGGTCGTAGACGTAGGCGGCTCCGCCGGACATGCCGGCCGCGAAGTTCCGGCCCGTCGGCCCGAGGACGAGGACGAGGCCGCCGGTCATGTATTCGCAGCCGTGGTCGCCCACACCCTCTACGACTGCGGTCGCGCCCGAGTTGCGCACGCAGAAGCGTTCCCCCACCTGGCCCCGGATGAAGACCTCGCCGGCGGTGGCGCCGTAGAGGATGACGTTGCCGGCAATGATCTGTTCCTCGGCGACGAAGGGCGAGTCCTCGGGTGGGCGCACCACCAGCCGGCCGCCCGAGAGGCCCTTGCCGAAGTAGTCGTTGGCGTCCCCGTAGAGGCGCATGGTGACTCCCCTGGGCACGAACGCGCCGAAGCTCTGCCCGGCGGAGCCGGTGAAGGTGAGCGCGATGGTGTCGTCGGGCAGGCCGGCCGCGCCGTAACGTCGGCTGATCTCCGAGCCGAGGAGCGTCCCCACCGTGCGGTCGACGTTGGTGATGGGCAGCGCCACCGACACCGGGGTGGCGTCGGACAGGGCCGGCGCACACTCGTCCATGAAGGCGTGGTCCAGTGCCTTTTCCAAGCCGTGGTCCTGCTCGCGCAGCTGGCGCCGGCCCATGCTCTCCGGGACGTCGGGCTGCGCCAGGATCGTGGAGAGATCGAGGCCGGCCGCTTTCCAGTGCGTCACCGCGACCTCGGTGTCGAGCAGGTCCACCCGCCCGATGGCCTCGTCCAGCGAGCGCAAACCCAAAGAGGCCAGCAGCTCGCGCACCTCCTCGGCGATGTACTCGAAGAAGGTTTCCACGAACTCGGGTTTGCCGTTGAACTTGGCCCGCAGCTCAGGATTCTGGGTCGCGATCCCGACCGGGCAGGTGTCGAGGTGGCAGACGCGCATCATGATGCAGCCCGAGACCACCAGAGGCGCGGAGGCAAAGCCGTACTCCTCGGCGCCGAGCAGCGCGCCGATGATCACGTCACGGCCGGTCTTCAACTGCCCGTCAACCTGGACGACGATGCGGTCGCGCAGCCCGTTCACCAGAAGCGTCTGCTGCGTCTCCGCCAGACCGATTTCCCAGGGGATGCCGGCGTGCTTGAGAGAGGTCAGCGGTGCCGAGCCCGTCCCGCCGTCGTGGCCTGAGATCAGCACCACGTCGGAGTGCGCCTTGGAAACCCCGGCCGCCACCGTGCCCACACCCACCTCGGCCACGAGCTTCACGTGGACGCGGGCCCGCGGATTGGACGACTTGAGGTCGTGGATGAGCTGCGCGATGTCCTCAATGGAGTAGATGTCGTGGTGGGGCGGCGGCGAGATCAGCCCGACGCCCGGCGTCGATCCCCTGGTGCGGGCGATCCACGGGTAGATCTTGATGCCCGCCAGCTGGCCCCCCTCCCCCGGCTTGGCGCCCTGCGAGATCTTGATCTGGAGGTCGTCGGCGTTCACCAGGTACTCGCTCGTCACGCCGAAGCGGCCCGAGGCCACTTGCTTGATCGCACTGCGCCGCAGGTCTCCGTTGGCGTCGGGCGTGAATCGGTCGGCGTCCTCGCCGCCCTCGCCGGTGTTGGAGCGGCCGCCCAGCCGGTTCATGGCGATGGCGAGGGTCTCGTGCGACTCCGCCGAGATGGAGCCGTACGACATGGCGCCTGTCGAGAAGCGGGTCAGGATGGACGCAATCGGCTCCACCTCTTCAATCGGGATGGGCCCGCCGGCCGCGGGCTTCAGTCGGAGCAGGCCCCGCAGCGTTCCCAGCTTCTCCGCCTGGTCGTCGACGGTGGTGCTGTACTCCTTGAAGATGTCGTAGCGCTTGGCCCGGGTGGCGTGCTGCAGCTTGAACACCGTCTTGGGATTGAAGAGGTGGAACTCGCCCTCGCGGCGCCACTGGTATTCGCCGCCGACCTCGAGCTCGCGGTGGGCCCGCTCGGTCGGACGGGCCTCGTGGGCCTGGCGGTGCCGCGTGGCCACCTCGGCTGCCAACACGGAGAGCCCGACACCGCCGATGCGACTGGCCGTGCCGGTGAAGTACTCGTCGATGAGCGCGCCGTCGAGGCCGATCGCCTCGAAGACCTGGGCGCCGGTGTACGAGGCGACGGTCGAGATGCCCATCTTGGACATCACCTTGAGGACGCCCTTGCAGGCCGCCTTCACGTAGTTGCGGCGGGCCTGGCGCGGCGAGACGCCCTCCAGCAGGCCTTCGGAGATCATGTCGTCGATGGAGTCGAGCGCGAGATACGGGTTGACCGCGGCGGCTCCGAAGCCGATGAGGAGCGCCATGTGGTGCACCTCGCGGGCGTCGCCGGTCTCGATCACCAGGCCGACCTTCGTCCGCGTCTTCTCCCGCACCAGGTGATGGTGGACGGCGGCGGTCAACAGCAGCGAGGGGATGGGAGCCCAGTCCACGTTGGCGTTGCGGTCCGACAGGACGATCAGGTTGGCACCTTCGGCGATGGCGTCGGAGACCCGGCGCCGCACGTCGTCGATGGCTCGGCGCAGCGACTCGCCGCCGGCCGCAGTGGGCGCACCGGCCTCGCCGGCCTCTCGCACTTCGAAGAGCCCGTCGATGGCGAAGGCCTTGAACCCGGGTGTCTCGCCGCCCTCGTTGACGTACATCAGCTTGGCCAGGTCGTCGCGGTCGATCACCGGCAGCGGCAACAGGATCTGGCGGCACGAGCCCGCCTTGGCCTCGAGCAGGTTCGCCTCGGGACCGATGGTGGCGGACAGGGACGTCACCAGCTCCTCCCGGATGGCGTCCAGCGGTGGGTTGGTCACCTGGGCGAAGAGCTGGGTGAAGTAGTCGTACAGGAGGCGCGAGCGGTCCGACAGCACCGCGATCGACGTGTCCGAGCCCATGGAGCCCAGCGGCTCGGCACCCGTGCGGGCCATCGGCGCCAGGATCACCCGCAGCTCCTCGGTGGTGTAGCCGAAGAGACGCTGCTGGGTGACGACGCGGCCGTGCTGGGGCGTCAGCATGGTGCGGGCGGGCAGCTCCTCGAGCCGGATCTGGTCTTCGGCCAGCCAATCGGCGTAGGGGTGCTCGGAAGCCAACTCCGCCTTGATCTCCTCGTCCTCGACCAGCCGACCCTTGGCCGTGTCGACGAGGAACATGCGGCCGGGTTGCAGCCGACCCTTGCGCACGATGCGCTCCGGCGCGATGTCGAGGACGCCGACCTCGCTGGCCAGCACGACGAGTCCGTCGTCTGTCACCCAGTAACGAGCCGGGCGGAGCCCGTTACGGTCGAGGACGGCACCCACGACCGTGCCGTCGGTGAAGCAGACGGCGGCCGGGCCGTCCCACGGCTCCATGAGCGACGCGTGGTAGCGGTAGAAGGCGCGCCGCTCACGGTCCATGGTCGTGTGGTTCTCCCACGCCTCGGGGATCATCATCAGGACGGCGTGCGGCAAGGATCGCCCCCCGAGATGCAGCAGCTCGAGCACCTCGTCGAAGCTGGCCGAGTCGCTGGCCCCCGGCGTGCAGATCGGGTAGATGCGGGAAAGGTCGCCCTCAATGAGCGTCGTCTCGAGCAGCGCCTCGCGGGCGCGCATCCAGTTGCGGTTGCCGGCCAGCGTGTTGATCTCGCCGTTGTGGCAGAGGTACCGGTACGGGTGGGCCAGAGGCCAGCTCGGGAACGTGTTGGTCGAGAAACGCGAGTGCACGAGGGCCAGGCCTGACTCGAAGGTGGGGTCGCGCAGGTCGGGGAAGAACTGGCGCAGCTGCTCGGAGGTCAGCATGCCCTTGTAGACGATGGTGCGCGCCGACAGCGACGGGAAGTAGACGTCGTCGACAGCGTGTTCCACCCGCTTGCGCAGGACGAACGCGCGCCGCTCCAGGGCCATCGTGTCGACGCCGGGACCGGACGGAGCGACGAACAGCTGTTGGATGAGCGGCATTGCGCTCTGGGCGATCAGTCCGAGGTCGCCGTACTCGGTCGGCACCGTGCGCCATCCGAGCACGGTCAGCCCCTCTTCGGCCGCCGTGTGCTCCACGACGGTACGGGCCTTCTCGGCGGCATCGGCGTCGGTGGGCAGGAAGACGAGACCGACCGCGTAGCCGCCGGCGTCAGGCAGCGTGAAGCCGGCCGCCTCGGCCGCGGTGGTGAAGAAGCGGTGTGGGATCTGCACCAGGATGCCGGCGCCGTCGCCGGTATTGACCTCGGCGCCGGAGGCACCGCGGTGGGCCAGGCGCTCGAGCACCGTGAGTCCGCGGTCGACGATGTCGTGGTCGGGACGGCCGTTCAGATCGGCCACCATGCCGACACCGCAGGCGTCATGCTCGTAAGCCGGGTCGTAGAGGCCAGTGGCCATCGGCGTCCTTCCGAGTGAGGAGAAGTTGAACGGATACCGGGACGACGTTGGCCCGAAGTGGAAAGAACAGGATACACGACGGCTCTCGTAGGCTTGGCACATGGGATGGCGCGTCCATGTCGTGGGGGGCGGGGTCATCGGCCTGGCCTGCGCATGGGAATTGTCACGCAACGGTCATGAAGTGACGGTGGTTGCGCCGGCCCCGGGCCGCGACGGCGCCTCCTGGGTGGCGGCCGGCATGCTCGCCCCGGTCACCGAGGCGCAGTTCGGCGAGCCCGCCCTGACCGCGCTCCTGGTGGAGGGCGCCGCGCGCTGGCCCGCCTTCGCCGCCGCGCTGGAAGCCGCCACCGGTCACGACATCGGCTACGACACGACCGGCACACTGACGGTCGCGCTCGATGCCTCCGATCGCGCCAGCCTCGACGACCTCCTCGGGTACCAGCACTCGCTCGGGCTCGAGGCACATCGCCGCAGCGCCAGCGAGTGTCGCCGCCTCGTCCCTGCGCTGAGCCCGGGTTCGCGCGGCGGAATGGAGGCCCCGGGCGATCACCAGGTGGACAACCGGGCGCTCCTCCACGCGCTGGTCGAGGCCGGCCGCTCCAGCGCGGTGACGTTCGTCGAGAGCCGAGTCGCCGCGCTGGAGGAAGGGCCCGTGCTCGTCCTGGCGGACGGCCGCCGCCTCGGCTCGGACCGCGTCGTCTTGGCGGCCGGGACCGGCCTCTCCTCCATCGACGGACTGGCCGGCGCCGCCCTCCCTCCGATCCGCCCCGTCAAGGGCCACATCGTCCGCCTCGGTGCCCCGGACGCCACGTCCCCGGTCCCACTGTTGGCGCGCACGGTGCGCGGGCTGGTGCGCGGGCGCTCGGTGTACCTGGTGCCGCGCCGGGACGGCTCGGTGGTCGTCGGGGCCACCGTCGAGGAACGCGGCGGCGACATTGCCGTGCGGGCGGGCGCGGTGCACGAGTTGCTCTGCGACGCGCGGGCGATCGTGCCGGGCATCGACGAGCTCGAGCTCCTCGAGGCAGCCGCCGGATTGCGGCCGGCAACCCCCGACAACACGCCGCGCATCGGGTGGACCGGCCTGAGCGGCGTCCTGGCCGCCGTCGGGCACTACCGCAACGGCATCCTGCTCGCCCCCCTCACCGCGGCCGCGGTCGTCGACCTCGTCGGGCGGCGGCCGGTGGCGCCGCTCATCGAGGCACTGGCACCCGCATGACCGCGCTCACCCTCCGGCTCAACGGCGAGCCGGCGGAGGTGCGCGCCGGCGCCACCATCGCCGACCTCGTGGCGGAGCTGACCGCCGAGGCCGACCCCAAGGGCGTGGCCGTCGCCGTCGACCGCTGCGTCATCCCGCGCTCGGAGTGGGCCACCACACCTGCTCGTGCCGGGTCCCTGGTCGAGGTGGTGACGGCGGCGGCCGGCGGCTGACCGCTCCTCCTCCGAGCTTTGTCCGCGCCGGGCCGCCGGTGCCACAATCGTTCGATGTCGAGTGAACCCCGCCCCGGGCCGACGGCCTTCGTCCTGGCCGGCGGCGGCACCAAGGGCTCCTTCGAGGTCGGCGTGCTCCAGTACCTGGTCGGGGTGGAGGGGATCGCCCCGGACATCATCACGGCCACCTCGGCCGGTGCCATCGCCGCCACCGTCCTGGCCCAGGCCCGCACGCTCCCCGAGTTCGAGGACCGGGTCAACGAGATCGAAGGCGACGTCCTGGCCTGGACCCAGACCGACCACGTGTTCGGCAAACAGGCCTGGCTGGGCGCCCTCGACGGGACGGCCCTCGGCCGCGAGATCCACCAGGAGATCACCGAGGGCACCCGCCCGCCGTTCCCCCTGACGCCCTCGACCGTGCTCGCGGGTAACGAGGTGGTGCCTCCGTGCGACTCCGGTCGGAAGGGGCGGCGCCAGGCCCGTCGCGCCCGGCGCAGGCGCCAGCGGCACCTCGCCCGGCTGGTGGCCGGGGCCGGCCTGCGGCTGCCCCGGGTTCGGCGCCACCTGCGCAGCAGCGGCAGCTCGGTCCTGAACTTGGACCCCCTGGCCGGCGCGCTCAGGAACGGGAGCGAGGACGGAGTCCAGGCCGTCGACCCTGCGCTCATCACCCGTCCCGGCCTGCAACTGCGCCTGGCCGTCACGGCCATGCGCGCCGGCGTCCTGCGCTACGTCACCGAGGACGGCACCCTGGTGGAGTCCGACGCCCGCACCCCCGCGCCCGGGGCGGCGGCCGGTCCGGTCGACCTGGTCGACGGCGCCATCGCCTCGGCCAGCGTGCCCATGGTCTTCCCGCCCCACCCGATGGCCGACGACGACTACGTCGACGGCGGGGTCATCGAGATCGTGCCGGTCTCGGCGGCGGCGGCGCTCGGCGCGACGCGGATCATCGCCGTGGTGGCGGTGCCGCTGCAGCTCCCCCGCGACGAGCGCGACTACGCGGCGGCCCCTGCCGGCTACATCGGACTGCGCTCCATGGGAATGATCGGGGTGGCCGAGCGGCAGATCTCCAATCTCAACATCCCGCTGCCCGAGGGGACGACGCTGACGACGGTCGACCCCGTCGTCGACGTGGTCGGGCTCTTCGAGGTCGAGCCGGGCCTCCTGCGCATCAACAAGGACTACGGCTGGTTGCGTGCCGCCGACGTCCTGGCGGGTGGGGACGCCGGTATCTGCGCCGACATCGAGGACGGCACCCACGCCATCGTGCAGGCGCGTCGTGATGCCTGGCGCCTCGAGGAGTCGCTGTGGGCCGCCGGGCGCATCGGCGAGGGCGACGCCGGGACGCTGGCCCTGGTGCGCGAGCGCAAGGAGCGGGTCCGAAGCCTGGTGGACCGGCGCAAGCAACTCGGCTTCCCCGTGCCCGACGGTTGCGAGGACTGGTGGACCGGCTACGAGGCCCACACGGCCGAGCGACCCCGGGGCCTGCCCGCGTTCTCGTCCGGGCGCGACTGATCCGGCGGACCAACTGGGCCGGTTGACCAACTGGGCCAGTTGACCAAGCCAGACCCGACGGCCGGAGTTCAGACGGTGGGACCGCCGATCCACCCCCGCTTGTAGAAGAGCACCAAGAGACCGACGACGGCCGCGACGGCGACGCCGACCCCGAAGACCCAGAAGGTCCAGGTCGCCATGATCGTCCGCACCAAGTAGCCGAAGTTCTGCCCGAAGAACCCGGTCAGGAAGGTCAGCGGCAGGAAGATGGTGGCGATGATGGTCAGCTGCTTCATCACCACGTTGAGGCGGTTCGACACCGTGGAGAGGTGTGTGTCCATGACACTCGAGAGCAGGTCCCGGTAGTTGTCGATCTGGTCCGCCACCCGGATCAGATGGTCGTACAGGTCGCGGAAGTAGCGCGTCGCCTCCTCCGTCAGGCCGGGGATGTCGGTGACCCCGGCGTTGATGCTGGCGATCATGTCGCGCTCGGGAGCGACGACCTTGCGCATGTTCATCAGGGAGCGCTTCATCTGGAACAGCACGCCGAGCTGCGCCTCGGTCGGCTTCTGGAGGATGTCGTCTTCGAGGGTGTCGATCTTGTCGTCGAACTCCGAGAGGACGGGAAAGAAGCTGTCCACCAGCCCGCCCACGATGAGATACACGACGACGATTTGCGGCGAGGCGACCGAGTTCAGCGGGTGGTCCTCGAGCCACTGCCGGACGTGCGCCACCGCCGGGCACGTGCCCCGGCGCACCGTCACGACGAAGCGGTCCGTCCAGAAGCAGTGGACCTCCGCCTGACCCAAGTGGTTCGGGTCGGCGCCGCGCGCCACGAGGTAGACGAAGCCGTCGTAGGTGTCGATGCGGGGGCGCTGATTGAAGCGCTCCGCCGACCGTACGGCGAGATGGTGGAAGTGGAACTGGTTCTCCAGGAGGTCGCTGACGGCACCGTCCGACGCCTCGTCGTTGAGGTCGAGCCAGAAGAAGTCGTTCCCCGCCAGCGCGGCCAGGACGTTGTCCATGGTGGCGGGCGTGTCGACGCCGCCCTGGCGCAGGGTCCCGTCCAGCACGGTGACAGTCTCCCCGCGCCCGGCCGCCCCCTGGTGGATGATGCTCAGGCGAAACGGCCCGGATCGAACGAGAGCGGCAGGGGCGTCTCGTCGTCCGGCAGGTCGGCACCCGCCATGGTGTGGGCGAGGCACCGCGCCGAGAAGGGCCCCTGCAACAGGCCGTTGGCGCCGTGGCCGGTGGCCACCCAGGCGTTGGCCCAGCCAGGCAGGCGCCCCACGATGGCGCGATCATCGGCCGACGTCGGCCGCAGCCCGACCCGCGTCTCGAGGTAGGCGGCGCCATCGAGTCCCGGCGCCACGGTGAGGCACTCGCGGAGGAGCTCGTGCAGCCCCGCCGCTGTCACGTCGATGGAGAAGCCGGCGCTCGCCTCGAAGGTGCCCCCGCAGGCCACCCGCCCCCCCGGCCAGGGAACGAGATAGTGGGTGAGCAGCGGCTGCACGATCGGCCATTCGCCGGTGTCCGTGTCCGCCTCGACACGCAGATGCACGATCTGCCCCTTGGTCGGACCGACCGGGAGCCGCGTTCCCAGCCATTCACCCGCCGCCGCGGTCCAGGCGCCGCCGGCAACAACCAACGCGCCACAGGCCACGTTCTGCCGCCCCTCCACCTCCACGGCCTCCACGTGGCGCCCTCCCCCTGCGCCGGCCACCACGCCGTGTGCAGCGCCCGAGACGAACGCCACCCCACGTGCGGTTGCGGCCAGCCGAAGTGCGTCAGCCACGCCGCGCCCGTCGATTCGCGCCGATTCCGGCGAATGCAGCACGCGGTGCACCGGCCCCAGTGGCGGGAAGAGCGAGCTGGCCTCTTCGGGTGTGATCTCGGTCACGTCAGCGGGTGAGCGACGGAGCACCACGTCGGCGAAGGGGGCGAACCAGGCGTCCTCCGTCTCACGGAGGCCGATGCAGAGCAGTCCGCAGCGGCCGTACCCCGACGGGGTCACGTCGACCCCGTCGATCTCCATCCGGTACAGCAGGGCGGGGTAGTGGACTCCGGCCTGGCGCAGGAAGGGCCACAGGTCCGGATCCATCTCGACGCTCGTCAACGGCGACAGGATCCCGGCGCCGGCGTCGGTGGCCCGCCCCGGATGGTCGGCGTCGATGACCGTCACGCTCGCCCCGAGGCTCGCCAGCTCGTAGGCCAGCGCCAGCCCGACCAGGCCCGCTCCGACCACAGCCACGTCGCAACGCTCCGTGCTCATGCCCCGAGTCCAGCAGGCCCGCCCCCGGCGTGCCACCGGTGCGGCACACTGAGCGCCGTGCAGATCATGAGAACCCCCGACGAGCGCTTCGCTGACCTGCCCTCATTTCCATTTTCGCCGCGCTACGCCGCGCTGCCTGACGGCCTCCGCATGCACTACATCGACGAGGGTCCCACCGAGGGCGAAGCCGTGGTCCTCCTCCACGGCCAGCCCACCTGGTGCTACCTGTACCGCACGGTGGTGGCTGGGCTGTCCGAGCAGGGCCTGCGCGCCGTGGCGCCGGACCTCATCGGCTTCGGACGCTCCGACAAGCCGCTCGACCGGACCGCCTTCTCCGTGCAGGCCCACGTCGACTGGTTGGCGCAGTTCGTCGCCGCCGTGGGGCTGTCCGGCGTGACCCTGGTCGTGCAGGACTGGGGCGGCCCGATCGGCCTGGGACTCCTCCACGCCGCGCCTGGGCTCGTGCGACGGGTCGTGGCCGCCAACACGGTGCTGCACACGGCCGACCCCGCCCTGGCCGGGCGCCTGGAGTGGGCCTGCCACGCCGGTCCGGACGGCACCGTCGTCGTGGAACAGATGCTGCTCGACTACCAGCGGCTGACCCAGGAGCTCACGCCTTTCCGCCCGAGCCTCTTTGTGCAGGGGGCCACCGAGTCGGAGGTTCCGGACGCCGTCCTGGCGGCCTACGACGCGCCCTTCCCGGACGAGGCCTCCTGCGCAGGGCCGCGCCAGCTCCCGCTGCTTATGGGCCTCACTCCGGGCAGCGCCTGCGCGCGGTTGAACCGGCGCACCATGGACGCGTTGGCCGCGTTCGACGCCCCGTTCCTCACTGCGTTCTCCGACGGGGACCCCGCGACGCGCGGCTGGGCGGAGGTCCTGCAGGCTCACGTCCCCGGTGCGGCCGGGCGGGCGCACATCACCGTTGAGCATGCCGGGCACTTCTTGCAAGAGGACCGCGGACCCCAGCTGGCCGATGTCGTGGCGCGCTTCGTGGAGGGCACACCCTCCGGCTGACTACGTGGCCGGCTTCGCCTCTTCCGGGGCGGCCTCGGGTGCGGGTGCGGGCTCGGGTGCGGGTGCGGGTGCGGCCAGCGCGTCGGGCTCGGGAGGGGCGCCGCTGGCCAGCTGCGCCTTGAGCGCAGCCAGTTCGTTGTCCACCTGGGCGTCCGTGCCGACCTGGTCGAGCTCCTTCTGGATGTCGTCGGTGCCGCCGCCCACGTCCTCGAGGACGCCGGACTCCAGCAGCTCGTCGAGAGCGCCCGAGCGGGCCTGCATCGTGGCGATCTTGTCCTGCGCCCGCTGCAGCGATTGCCCGGAGTCGTTGAACGACTTCGAGATACCCGCTGTGCTCTCGTCGACCTCCGAGATCGCCTTGGCCGCCGTGTACTGCGCCTTGAGCGTCTCCTTCTGGGTGCGGAAGTCGTTCACCCGCTTCTGCAGGGCGTCGAGGGTCTGGGTGAGTTTCTTCTCCTCCTCGTCGAGCTGCTGGCGCTGCGGCTCCATCTCGTCGATCTGCTGCTGGGCGGCGGCCTTGCGCGACAGCGCCTCCTTGGCCAGGTCCTCCCTGTTGGCCGAGAGGGCCTGCTTGGCCTGCTCCTGCAGGTGGTCGACGGTGTGCTGGAACTGTTCCTGTTGCAGCTCCAGTCGCTTCTTCGACGCGGCCAGGTCGACCAGTGCGCGCCGTACCTGGGTGATCTGCTCGAGCATCTTCTCGTAGGACAGGTCGAGCATCTCGTCGGGCTTCTCGGCCGCGTCGAGCGCCTTGTTGGTCTTCGCCTGCACGATGTCGTGTGCCCGCTGGAAGATTCCCATGTTTCCCTCCCTGGGGGGGTCGGTCTCTGACCCCACCATAGAGTCGAATCAGCCCGCCCGTGCTGCCGTCGACGGCCCCGCGTCGTCCAGCAACGCACGGATCACCGTGCCCTTGGCCAGGGTGTAGGACCGGCGGTCGTGGGGATACCTCGCGGCCAATTGGCGCTTCGCGCTCTCGTAGCGGGCACGGGCTGCCGGGTTATTGACGAGCAGCGCGTGAAAACGCCGGTAGTCGACCCAGGCCTGGCTGCCCGTCCCGACCACGTGGACGTGCACCGTGCGCAACTCCCCCGTGCCGCGCACGAGGAACAGCCCTCCGTCGTCGCCTTGGTCGCCCTCGTAGCCGTAGGCGCCGCTGGCGCACAGGCGGCCCAGCACGCGATCGATCGAAACGTTGTCCCGCACGGTCGCCACGATGTCGAGGATCGGCTTGGCCTCGATCCCGGGCACCGCGGTACTCCCGATGTGGACCACGTCGACGGCCACGTCACCCATGAGCGCACGGACCGCCTCGCACTCCTGCTCACCCAACCCGGCCCAGACCGGGTCGTACGGAGCAAGCCGGACCTCGGACGTCTCGAGCCCGAGATGTCCTCCCGCCGACGGGTCCGTCGAGGGATCAGTCATGTACCGATCCACGCCACTCGGATCGAATCTAGTCAGCAACCCTGGGGGCAACATGGGTTCAGGATCCAGAGGCGGCAACGATCGGCCCATTGAGATGCGTGCCGGACATGTCGCCGTCACGGGGGGCGTCACCGAACGAGGAGACCTGGCCCTGGGCCGTCACGACCCAGTACCCCCCGCCGTCGGAGGTGGCGAAGATGGCGGACGCCGGGTTCAAGCCTCCGGCCGAACCGGGGGGCATGCCGCCCAGCGATGCGGCGTTGCCGAACGGGAAAACCTGCCCGGCACCATCGAGGATCCAGTAGCCGCCGCCATTGGCGGTCGCGGTCGCCGACGTGATGGTCGAGCTCTGCTGTCCCGGCTGGCCGAAGTTGACGGCGTCGCCGAAGGTGTAGACGGCGCCGATGCTGGTCACGACCCAGTAGCCGTTCCCGCTGGCGTCGGGCACAACGGCGACGGCGGCGCCCTGGCAGCCGCCGATGCCCGGACAGGAGCCGGCGAAGCGCGCGTCACCGAAGGCGAAGACGCCCCCGTCCGAGGCCACCATGAAGTACCCCCCGCCGTCGTTGGAGGGCACCATGCCGACGATGGGCGAATTGAGGCTGTGGGGCAGGCCGGACCCGGCCGGGTTGAGGCCACTCCCCGGAATGGATCCGTAGTAGCCGGCATTGCCGAAGGCGAAGATTCCGCCGTCGGAGGCGACGAGCCAGTAGCCGCCGCGGTTTGCCGTCGGCGTGATGCCCACGACTGGACGTTGCAGTTGCAGCGAGCCGGTCGAGCCGTAGAACTGGGCGGCGCCAAACGTGAAGATGCCGCCATCGGAGCCCACCAACCAATAACCGTGCTGCGGTGCCGGCGGTGCCGGCGGTGCCGGCGGTGCTGGTGGTGGCGGCGGTGGTGGAGGTGGTGGTGGTGGAGCAGGTGCCTGCACCGTGAGCGTGAAGATCTGGTTGGCCACCGGTGTGACGCCGTTGACGGCCGTGAGACACACCGTGTAGGTCCCGCCGTCGCCGGGATGCGGAGTCCCGGCCAGAGTGGCCGTGCCGCCGCCGGTGTTGAGCAGCGTGATGCCAGACGGCAGCGCAGAAGGAGTGCAGCCGTTGAATGCGCTGTCGCTGACCGCACTGACAGCTGGGGTCCCTGTCGTCGTGACGTGGAACACGCCGGCCGAACCGGCCGAGAAGGTGGCGTGGTTGCTGCTGGTGATGGCGGGCGGTGCTGTCGTTCCGGTGTAGGTGTAGTGGTCGGCGGCCGAGACACCGCTGGTTCCGGCCGGAGTCGTCACGGTGATGTCCACGGAGCCCGCGTTGACTGCCTGCGGGATCGTGGTCGTGATCTGGTTGGCGCTGTAGGTCATGGAGCCGATGCTGGCGACCGACCCGAAGTCGACGATCGGCGCCCCTCCCCCGGTGATGAAGTTCGAGCCGTGAATCGTCACGGTGGCGCCCGGAGTCGGGATGTTCGTTCCCCACGTCGGTGAGACCGACGTGACGGTCGGCGCGCCGGTCGGCGCATAGGTGAACTCGTTGACTTGGGCCATCCCCGTCGAGCTCGAGGAACCCGCCGAGGTGGAGACCGTCACCACCACCTGATCCATCGCCGTGCCTGCGGGATCTGCCGGTGCGTCGGCGGTGAGCTCGCCGTCCCAATTCACCTGGACGTTGCTGGCGGCCACACCACCGAAGAACACCTGGGGCGTCGGGGACGTGTTGAAGTAGTTGCCCTCGATCGTCACCGGCGTGCCGGCACCCGTCGTGGCCGACGAAGCGGGGCTGACCTGGGCCACGTCGGGTGCCGCCGGGGTGGACGGCGTCGGCAGCGCGCTGGGCGTCAGCGGGTCGACAAGCGGGTCGGCCGGGTTGACCTGGTTCATGAAGATCTGCGTGTAACGACCGGTGCTGGTGTCGGCGTCACCCATCTGGGCCGTTTGCGTTCCCGTGGTGGTCCAGGCCCCCAAAATGTTGTCCCGGTGACCCCAGCATCCCGACGGACTGGTCGACGTGCAGTCGAGATTCGTGCCACCCAACCCGTCGTCGTACATCCAGGCGAAGTCGGCGCCGAGCGGTGAGTAGTCCAGGGCGAAGTTCGATCCGCCACCGTTGGCGTGATAGCCGCTGGGCGGGAGCGGGTCCGCGTTGTTCTGTGCGCCGGTCAACGCCACTGCGTCGAGGGCCGGATCGAGGCCGGAGAACTGCGAGAGTCCCCGGTCACCCCGCTCCTCGTCCGCAATGATCAGCTGCTGGACGGGGACTGAGTCACTGGCGTAGTCACTTGGCAGGACCATGGGCCCCAGCCCCTCGAGTGCGCGCGCGTAATTGATGTTGTGCAACACCGAATCGATGCAGGCGGTGGTCGTGTCGTTGACCGGCGTCAGCGTGCAGTGCGGCATGATCTGTGGTGGCACGTTGACAGAGGGGTTCGATGGCGGCACGACGCCCGAAGCGCTCGCGTCCTGTGGTGTGGTCGCAACGACGACGAGCACTGACCCGAGGCCGGCCGTCGCGGCCAGCACAGCGCGTGCCATCGCACTCGACGCGGCGCGCGCGCCGGGTTGGTGCCGTTTCACCTTCCGTCTGCCCCCTCGTGCCCGGGAATGGATCAGCCGGCGCAACGTAACATTTCGGTTTGATCCCTCCGAGGGGAGGCGGGGGGAATTGTCTCCCGATTGCGGGCCGGGAGCCGATGCAACCTCGTTGCACCCCAACGGCTCGTCATGAGCGCGAGATGTCGACACGGTGCAGTTGTTACTGCGTTGCGGACGTTGGGTTCGTACGGCCCTAGCTCGACGCTGCCGGCCCTGTCAGCATCACAATCATGCGAGGAACTACGGGACAGACGATGCTGACAGAGTGGCATCTCGGGGCGGCTTGCCGCGGGCGGGGGCCCCACGAATTCGTCCGGGGACGGAACTCCGACTACGGCTCCCTGCGCGAGGTGTGCGAATCGTGCCCGGTTCGACCCGAGTGTCTGGAGTTCGCGCTGGCTGATGACTCGCTGACGGGGCTATGGGGCGGGACCACGGATTCCGAGCGGAGACTGATTCGGCGTCGCAGAGTCGCCTGAGGACACTCCTCGTGGACGCGCGACGCGTTCACTCGAACGGTGCGGGACGGCGCGCCGTGCGATGCTGAGGTATGCACGACGGATCCCGCCGGTGCAGCAGTTTCGGCGAGACGACTGATTGTTCCCACCTTGGGGTGGCTCGGGGCCTCGGTCAGCCACGTCTCGCCAAGAGTTTCCTGAGCGCAGTCGCCGCTCTCGCCGTCCTCGCCGGGACGGCCATCCTTGCTGTGGGATCAGCCGCCGAAGCGGCGAGCCCCGCCCGTTCCGTCTTGGCAGCACAGAGCGGCTCCTATGTGTTCACGCTCACCTTCGACGGCATGCAGCGCGACTACCGGCTTCATGTGCCGCCCTCCGCCGCCTCGGGCCAGCCGCTTCCGCTGGTGCTCAACCTGCACGGTGCCACCCAGAACGCGCAGCTCGAGGAGATCACGTCGGACATGGATCCCAATGCCGACATGAACGGCTACCTGGTGGCCTACCCGGACGGGACCCGGATCTCCAAGGTGCTCACTCCCGATCCCGTGGCGAAGAACGCTCAGTACGGGTGGAACGCCGGGAAGTGCTGCGGGCTCCCGGTCACCAGGCACATCGACGACGTCGGCTTCCTGCTCAAGGTCATCGCGGACATTGCCTCCAAGACGCCCGTCGATGTGCGACGGGTGTACATGACGGGCATCTCCAACGGCGGGATGATGGCCTATGCGATGGCGGCGGAGTCATCCGGCCACGTCGCCGCCGTCTCGTCGGTTTCCGGGCAGGTCGAGATCCCCGTCATCCATCCGACACGCCCCGTCCCGACAATCGAATTCCACAGCGTCAATGATCCGATCGCCAAGTTCAACGGCACCCCGAGCACCAACCCCCTTCTACGCCTCTCCGTGATGCAAGGTGTCGATCAGTGGGTCAAGGCGGACGGGTGCAGCTCGAAGCCCGTCACCGGCGACGCGATCGTCGGAGCCGCCGGGTCGATCTCTGCGGGCGAGACGGCGACGCCGATCACCTATACGCACTGCCGATCCGGGGCCGAGGTCGCCCTCTGGCGATTCACCGGGTCAGGACACGTGTGGCCAGGCAGTCCTCTCAACACGGGGCCCAAGAAGAACTGGATCCTGGCCGGGGTCGGTCGCGGCATCGTCCTGGTCAACGCCGACGAAACGATGTGGCAGTTCTTCGAGAAGTATTCGCTCCCGTCGACGCCCCGGTAGAAGAGAGTGCTGATCGGGATCGCTCCGTCAGGGCACCCCTCTCGGCACCGCGTGCTCCGTTTCGATCCTGTTGATGCCACCGAGAACTGCGGTAATTGCGCGCTCGTCGTCGGAGAGCCCGACGAACTCGATGCCGACCCGGATGTCCCCTTCGAGAGTGAAGGCAGCGTCTCCGATGACGCCCTCCAGCCGGATATTGACAGCATCCCCCATGGCGGAGACGTCGACGAAAATGCATCGATGCACCAACTCCCAGGGTTGCGGATGATGAAACGTGATGCCCAGGCCGTGCATCGAGACGTCGATGACCCCGCAGTCGCGCCACATTGAGGGCGACTCCCCGTCAATATGACACAACCCGGCCCATGCCGTCGGTTGACGTGGCGCTCGTGTGCGGTACTCCATGGGTGCCCCTCCCTTTCTCTCCGACATCCCTCACCAGGCGATGAGACGCGGTGCTGGCTTCGATCAGAACTGCAGGCGTCGAAGCGTTGACCAACACATCGCTCATCACGCTGAGTACGGCGGTGATCGCTTGCTCCGTCTCCGAGAGCGGGAGGAACTCGATGGCGACCAGGATGTCCCGACTCATCGTGATTGCGGTGTTCGTGATCTTGCCTTCGAGCCGAACGTTCACGCTGCTTCCGTCTCCTGGAAGGTTCACCGAGACGAGGCGCCCCGACAGCTCGGCTGGGTTGCGGTCGAACGTAATTCCGGCACCGCGCATTGAGATATCGACGACGCGACAGTCACACCAGCCGGATGCAACTTCCCCGGCGAGTTGGTAGGAGGCGGCCCAGCCGGCAGGCTGGCGATGCAGACGGCGGCGATTCTCCACGATGCACCTTCCGTTCCGACGTCTCTCCGACGCCTCTCTGCGGCTCCGTCCCGAGCCGCCGAGCCGAAAACGTGCTCTCTGAACTGGTCTTGCGCGTGCAACGCCCGCTGGGTCGAACGTTGTGCTCCGGTTGTGCGGATGCCCTGACGGCTTCGCCCGGGTCAGGCGCCTCGACGAATCGGAGGGCCAGGCCGCTCACAGTGATTTCCCCACATCAGTTCAGCCACCTCGAGGGAGTCGACGGGGCTGTTGATGCCGATGGGCATCGCCGATTCACGGTCCTCGCGCAGTCCTCACGAGCCACGATCCATCGACCATCAGATCGCTGCACGATCTTGGGGTGGTGGACCTTCCGCATTGAGACAACTCCTGCTCGCTCAACGATTTCTCCGGGCCGACGCTAACGAGGGTTGAAGACCTTCGCGAGGCGACCGGAGAAGCCCAGGTCGTACGCGAACAGTGCGCGAACTGAGGAGAAGTGACTCCCGTTGCAAGGCGCAGATGTGCCGGCCACCCAGGCGCGTTGCCGGAGATCGGTGGTCGGGCCGTGTGCTTTGATGTGTCGATCCAACCCGCGACGCCTTGTCGCGGGGGGAGGCAACGACGAGGGGCCTAGCGAGTGCGCGGGCAACTGTTCCTCCATCGGGCGGGACCAAGGGGTGCCGAGATCGTGACCGAGCAAGGCATTGAAACAGAAATGCAAACACTCCACTGGTAGATCTAGTGACGACAAGCGTCGCGGCTCCGACCCAGGCTCCCCCATTCACCCTCCGGGACGGGGCCGTGACGCCGGTCGCCAGTCCGATGGAGTCACCAATCAGAAGAGGACGTGTTCGAAGGATGGTTGCGGTCGGGAGCTCTCGCGCGTGCACAACGCGACGGGCATCGATGCCGACGGCCGTGTCGGCCCGTTGTGGACGTGCAAGGACCATCGGACCGAGCTCTGGATGAAACTGGGTGGCAGCCTTGTGCCACCGCTCGAATGGTGGCCCGACTGATCGAGTCGATTCGCGACCGGTGCAAGGAGGGGCCCGCCGTCCGACGGCCTCTTCTCCGGGTCGATCAGCTCGCAAACGCGACAGCGAGCACTGCGCTCAGGGGACCCACGACGACTCGGGTCCGTGGCGACGTATGGGTGTGAGCCACGGTTTCATCGAAGGAGAACGAAGCGTCCTGTGGGCTCACAGTGAAGCTCGGAACGTCGATCGTGTGCCAGCCATCGGCCAACTGAACCTCAGAGACCAGGGCCTGGTCGATGGCCGCGAGCCACTCAATGCTCATGTCGGGCCTCCCAGCCAAGTCACGCTTTCCCCACTGTAGGTCCAGAGATCATGCCCGTTTGCTCACTCATTGCGAGTCGGGATTGATCCATTCCATATGGCCCTCGAGCTGAATGGCCCTCACCAAGCCCCGCCTTGATCTGTCGGATGTCTCGGACGGCGACCCGGGCTCGGCAGGCCATTCCGCATGAAGCCCCCTCGGGGACGCCAACCCCTGTCTTGAGCCCGGCGATCGAACTGGTTACCGTCCTTGACGTGCGCACCGGCCGCGTGCGCCCTTGTCCTTGTGGCGCTGTGCTTGTGCGCGGGCTGCTCGAAGGACTCCCAGAGTGGCTCCAGCGCGTCGACGGGTTCGATCACCCGCCCCGCTGTGAGTGCGAGCGTCACCTCGGTGAGCTCGACGAGTCAACTCTCGGACATGGTGAAGTGGCAGCTGACGAACAAGACGGCGCAGCCTCAGCTCGTGACCTGCGAAGTTCTCGTGCTCACTGGCTCGACGCAACTCGGTGAACTCGGTCCCATGCATCTGGCAGTGGCCGCAGGTGCCACTGCGGAGCAGTTCAGCGAGGTCACCACCCTGGCAGGCAGTGGCGCCAGCGATACTGCGCAGGTCCTGTGCCAGAAGGGGTGAGCGGGCCCTCGGTTGCCCTTGCGTGATCGGTGTTGTCGAGATCGGAGGTCCTCGAGAACCTGGCGTCGGGATGAACCGGATTTCCCAGCCGGGTGGCGCATTGACCGCGGGCCTCCACGACAGAGGATGCGGGCGGGCCCGACGATCGGGCTCTTACAGATCGCGATGAGGCGACGCCGCCGTTGCTCGGCGTAGATGTGAGGGTGCTGTGCCGGAGAGTCGTCGCCTCCGGTCTCCCTTCCAGCTCTTCGCCTGATGTCCGAGCCTGGCGCCAAGGCTTCACTGCGAAAGACCAGGTCAACGTGCCCGTTGGGTCGCAGCCCGGGTTGCAGGTCCCTCTCTGACGGTGGCACGGCGTGTAACAATTTTGCTGGCGCGTCGGGATGCCGCCATCCCCGAGGGAGGATTCGCCAAGTCCTTCCTCAGCGCGCTGTAGCGCGAAGCGACCCCGGTCCGCTACCTCGGGCCGGGGTCGTTTCGTAGTACTCGGCATGAAGTGCCATCGGATTGAACGCCCCGTCTCTGCCGGAAGTCTCGAGAAGTCAGACCGGCATGACGGCTTTCTTGGCCTTCGGGGCCGCATGGGCCTTGACAGCAATCGAACGAGTCGACGTTCGGCCGGGTCGGTGAAGGAAAAGCGCTCGAGGTTCAAGCTGGTCCTGCCGCGGTTGCACGCGGTCCCAGTTGTGCCTCCTGCCCTACCGTTCCGGCCTCGATGAAACCGTGAAGAGCATCGGGAACGGGACCGCGGGTGATGACGGGGATGGGCTGTGCGCGGCGATGATGGTCTGGTGGATGTGGGCCTGCTGCTCTTGGCTGTCGGTGGCATCTTGGCCGTGAGCGTGGTGGTTGCGCTGGGTGCCGCCCGCATCGGTGTCCCCTTCTTGGTCGTCTTCTTGGGGCTGGGCATGCTCCTTGGGTCTGACGGGTTGGGCGGTATCCATTTCGACGATGTCGAGTTGGCGCGGACAGTCGGCATCGTCGGATTGGCCGCCATCCTCTTCGAGGGTGGTTTGTCGTCGTCGTGGCGGCGGCTGCGAGAGGTGGTCGTTCCCGCGTCCTTGTTGAGCACGGTCGGAGTGGCCGCAACCGCTGGGCTCACCGGGCTCGCAGCCCATCTGCTCTTTCACCTGGCGTGGCTGCAGTCGATCCTGCTGGGTGCCGTTGTCTCGTCGACTGACGCCGCGGCGGTGTTCGCCACCTTGCGCGCAACGAGCATTCGCCGCCGTCTGGCTCGCGTGCTCGAGGCCGAGACCGGACTCAACGACCCGGTCGCAATCGCCCTGACCCTTGGGCTCATCTCATGGATCCAACATCCCCAATCCGGGCTTTCGGAGCTTGTCGTTGAACTGGTCCGTCAGCTTGGACTGGGCACGGTGATGGGGCTGGCCTTCGCCGCCGGGGCGGCGTGGCTGTTCGCCCGGCTCCCAGAATCCATAGGGGCGTTCGCCCCCGTCACCTCGGTCGCGGCCGCCGCCATTGCATTCGGCGCGACCGACCTTGTCGGCGGCAGCGGCTTCGTTGCCGTCTACCTGGTTGGCCTCGCCGTCGGGAGCACCCCGTCGCGGTTCCGGCACCAGATCGTGACATTTCACGAGGGGTTGGCGTTCCTGGCCCAAGTGGCTCTCTTCATTGTCTTTGGTCTGCTCGTTTTCCCTCACGAGCTGGGCGCCGTTGCTGGTCCGGCACTCGCTCTGACTGCATTGCTCATCGCGGTCGTCCGGCCGCTGGCCGTGTGGCTCTCCACCGCGCTGTGCCGTTTCACCGCGCGCGAGCGCATCCTGATCGGCTGGGCCGGGTTGCGCGGGGCCGCCCCCATCGTCTTGGCGACATTGGCACTCTCCGCCAAGATCGCCAAGGCGGACCTGATCTTCAATGCCGTCTTCTTCGTGGTCGTCGCCTCGACCCTGCTCCAAGGCACCACCCTCGAACTCCTCGCTCGGCGACTTCGCCTCGTCGATCCGAGACCCGCTTCCCGATCGAGTCCACTTGCAGTCGATGCCGCAGGCTCCCTCGAACTCGCGCACTTTGACGTGGCCGGCGATCATGCCATTGCTGGAGCGGCGGTCAGCGAGCTCGGTCTCCCTCGACACGCCCTGGTCGCGGTCGTCACTCGTGGTGCCGAAACGATCCCGCCACGGGGCAGCACACGGATCCAACCGGGTGATCGGCTGCTGGTGCTCGTTCCTCGACCACAACTCCCGGATCTCGAAGATGCGTTCATCCGGTGGCGTCAGCGAACCTGACCACGACGAGGGCACCTTCCGCCGGGACGCAAACCGGCCCCACCCCTTGGCGAAGAGGCAGGGCCGGTTGCTGGCGGGACCGGCGACTGGGATCACCTCGGCGGGCATAGGCATACGACGACCGCTGGGAGGAAAGAGCGCCGCCCCCCGCCGATACTTGCAGGATCTGAGCGACCTCTCAAGTGATCGTTTATTTGGCTCGAATCACCGCAGGAGCCTGTTCGTGGAAGGACGTCCCTGAACCTCAAGTTGAGGGTTACCTCATCGCTCTGCCTGCCCTTATGGCCCCACCTGAAGGTACCGCAATCGCCATTCCGGCCCGGACCGGCTCGTTCGGTTTCGGGGACTGGCGGTTCGGGAGCCGTCTGTCCGGTTGTGGTGCCAATACAAGAATCGCCCGTTCTCGCCATATCCGGGGGAAACGAGTTCGCGTCGATTCGGCGAAGCGTCCTGACATGAACGCAACGGCACATGTCGGATGCCGGTCCACCGATTCGTTGTCCATCCGTTGGCCGAGTTCGGTCCGGTCGGCTCTACTTCTCGAGCCCGGGCAGTGTCACCCTCGAAGGCGAGGGGTGGTGTTTTCTTTGGCGGCGCCGCCCCTCGTGTATCGCCGGCGTGGGGGCGGAGACTTGGGATCCTCGCAGTTCACAGTCACCGCCCCCAGCTCGGCCCACTTAGCGAGCAGAGTGCGTCTACTGGCCCGTGCATCGAATGTCCAAGCATGGCGATCACGTCGAGGCAGTCAGTGCTCGCGGACCATTTCCTGGCCAGTCGATAAAGATGGCGTCGCAGATCCGTTCTCTGATCTTTGCCGGGAGATCGGGGCCGGGCGGAGCGCAAGGACGCCGCAGAGCAGGAAGATGGTGGCGGCAAGGCCGGCGTTCACCGAGAGTGCAGCGGGCAGTCCGACTGCGCCGGCCAGGCCGCCGACGACAGCGGGACCGGCAAGCATGCCGCCATATCCACAGAAGGTGACCACGGCGAGAGCCGGGCCGGCCTGACCGACCCGCGATGCCTGCGAGAACACGTTGGGGACCACCGAGGACAATCCGAAGCCCAGAAGCGCCAGCCCGGCCAGGGCAGCGGGGGGCGAGTCCAAGATGACAGCCACGCCCCAACCGAGGGCGGCTGCGGCAGACGACGCACGGACCAGCCGGCGCGGTCCCCAGCGTTCAGCCAGCCGGTCACCGCACAACCTGCCCAGTGTCATCGCCAGGGCGAAGCAAGTAAAGCCGACACCAGCCAGACCGGCGGAGGCCCCTAGCGAGCTGTGCAGATAGACGGCACTCCAGTCGTTGGCCGCTCCTTCAGCCAGGAATGAGGCGAAGGCCATGACCGACAGGGCAACCAAGGCCCAGGACCAGCGGATCCGCTCAGTGTTGGCACCGCGTTCTGAGCGAGTGACCGGCCGGGTGGACGGGTCGAAGTGGCTGGTGGCGACGATCCCGGCCGCCAGCACCACAACGCTGACCGCAATCAGCTGTGTGCCGACGGGCACCTCTGCCCACGCGCATCCGGCGCCAATCGCCGCGCCCACAAGACCGCCGACGCTGTAGCTGGCATGAAACCCGGACATGACGCGCCGCCCGACCCGGTCTTGGACTGCAACGGCTTCAGTGTTCATCCCGACGTCGATCACACCGACACAACTCCCCCATACGAACAGCACACCGCACAGCTGCCAGACACTGCCAACCACCGCGACCATCGGCAGGACGACCGCCAGAGGAACGAAGGCGGTCTGCACGAGCCGCCGCGGCCGCACTCGTGTCAGCGCGGCCCCGGTGACCGGCATTGCGACCACCGCGCCCGCCGCGGGAGCTAAGAGCGCCAATCCGAGTTCTTGGGCGGACAGATGCAAGGGAGCCCTGATGGCGGGGATGCGAGTGGCCCAACTTGCCGACATGGCACCAAGCAAGAAGAACACCGCCACCACCGGAGTCCGCCCACCCTGCCGGCTGCCCGCCGCACCGAGCTGTGCCCCCTCAGGCAGGGAGGATCTCGACACCGCTCTCTCGTAACGCAGCAGCCGTCTCCGCGGGAACCGAACGGTCAGTGACGAGCACGTCCAGTTCACCGGCGGCGCAGACCACCGCAGTCGCTGATCGGGCGAACTTGGTGCTGTCGGCCACCAGCACCGTCCGAGAGGCCGATGCTCGCATCGCCCGCTTTACCTCGGCATCCCCCAGATCGTGCGCCGTCACCAGACCATCGGCGAGGCCGCAACAGCCCACTACCGCTGTGTCGAAGCGCAGCGTGCCGAGGCTTGTCGTGGCCAGCGGACCCACGAAAGAGCAATTCGCCGGATCGGACCTCGCCACCGGGCATCAACAGCCTCACCCCGTCGATCTGCGCCAGTACCGAAGCGGCGTGCAAGGACAGCGGCATCACGGTCACCCGCCGACCCCCAGGGAACGCGCCACCTCCAATGCGGTGGTCCCGCTGTCGAGCACCACGGACTCGCCGTCAACGAGAAGGTCGGCGGCCACCCGCCCCATCCGGCGCTTCGCGTCGCCGGCCGCCACCGCGCGCACGGGGAAGGGCGGCTCTTCGGCGCGCAACAAGAGACTCACTGCTCCGCCCCGCACCTTCCGGGCCGCGCCGTGAGCAACCAGAGAGTCGAGATCCCGGCGGATCGTCATCTCCGCCGTCCCGAATCGGCGGGCCGCCTCGGCCACCTCTACCCGACCGGTGCCCTGTAACGACGCCAACAGGGCTGAACGCCGCTCGATCGCATCCACGTCCCGAATCTACCACCACAGATGTGCGTCCGCACAATCTAAATGTTCGTTTACCTCGGCAAAGCGTCGGGGCGGACGACGGTGCATCCGAACCGCCCGCCTCTCGTCGTTCGGGTCGTCGACCGGAGCGGTCAGCCACGGCGAACCCGGTCGGAAGACGACGCGTGGTGAAACTCCGCCGAGCGAGCTGAGCGTCGGATTGGTGCGGGGTGTTCCACTGCCGGCACGTGAGGGCACGGTTCACGCTTCTCAATCTGGGCGCATCCGTATCACTCGGACTGCCTCGGTCGCGGCGACAACCGCGACGCAGAGGGCGGTAACCCGATCCGCCCACCACCACCCGAGGAGTTGCTCGGCCAACAGTCCCAGAAGGGCCAGTACCCCCAGAGCGGCCCCGATGGCGCTCAAAGTCCCGTCGCCCATCAAAGCGTGACTGCCGAGCAGTCTTCCCGTTCGATACTTCGCCCATCCGAGCGGAGCGAGCACAACGGCGGAGGCCGCCGCTGAAATCATTGCGAAGAGAGAGTGCTCGGGCACCGAGTGCGAGAGAAGGTCGTTGATTGCTGCAATCGTCAAGGTGATTGCCACGACTCCCAGCGCGGTGGCGACGATGACTGAAGCTCGAGCCTCCGCCTGGATGCCCCTTTTCGGATCACGTCGTTCTACTCCGAAGCGCCAGATGAGCCCGATCGAACCCGCCACATCCGCGAGGACGTTGAGCCCCAAACCTAAGACGCCAAGACTTCCTGCCAGCAGTCCTGCGGTTATCGCGGATGCACCAGCAATGAGACCCCACCCGACCGAGAAGAGGGAGAGCGCCAAAGCTCTCTCCAAGATCTGGTCCCTCGTCGGGTCTACGTCATCGTCAAGGGCACCCATCAAGTGACCCTATTTCAGACTCTGTGACAGTCGAGGGACGCAGCTCAGTTGCGCTGCACGCATTTCATCAAATGGACCACGGGCGACGTCTCCAGCGGCGTGAACGTCGAAGTCGACCGGTGTCGATCAGATCGCGGCCGGCGTGTACCCACCCGAGACCTTGAGACTGCTCGTCGCTAGTCAAAAGCGGAATCGCCTCTTTCCCAGAGTGAGCAAGAGTGCATCTCCGCAGCCTGTCGTGACCGCAGAAATGCTCGTAGACCTTCGAGTCTGCAATCCCTATTACGATTCCATTCAGACCGATGGCTCTCCTCGGCGGGAGTCGGAGGGGGTCCTGTGCGCATCGCAAATGGTCACGATTCGGCACCCACGGTGATGCACAGCCCATGGTTGTCCTTGCAGCAGAAATGCCGGCGTCAAGGCCACGACGTGGCTCTTAGGCCTACCACCCAACCTCGTCAAGTTCGCGAGCCGTGCGGGTTTTGACGTGAGAAGGTCGTTGGTGATTGATCGAGTCGCTGCAGCTCCGGTCAGACTGTTCATCTCATGAGCCGGCCAGATACGAGTTACGTCTCCGTCGGGGATGCTGATGTTGCCTATCAAGTCTTCGGAGAAGGACCTTCCGACCTTCTCTTCTTCAATGGACTCGGCAGTCACATCGAGATGGCGTGGGACGACCCCGTCATTGCGAGATTCCTGCAACGACTCGCGTCGCTGCGTCGCGTGATCTTCTTTGATCGACGAGGCACTGGCGCATCGGATGGGGTGCCAACGAGTGCTATCCCGACGTGGGAGGAGTGGACCGAAGACATCGAAGCCGTTCTCAACACGGTCGGATCCGAACGGACTTCCATTCTTACGACTGTCGACGGTGGCCCCATAGCGATCCTCTATGCGGCAGCACATCCCGAGCGAGTCGACTCCTTGGTGTTGTTCAATACCACTGCCCGCTATCTGGTCGCCGACGACTATCCGATCGGGTTCACACCTGAGGCGCTCGACTTGATGATTGAGTTCCTTCGGACTCACTGGGGTACGTCAGAGTTCCTCGAGCTGGCGAGCTCATCCAGGCCGGAAGACCCGGGCCGTCGCGATGCTCTCGCCCGGCTCTTCCGTTCGTCTGTGACCCCGAGAAGCGCTGCCGCACAATACGACTATCTGCTTCGAAACCTCGATGTTCGTCCGATGCTCCAGCTCATCCGTGTACCCACCCTGGTCGTGAGCGCTGACAATCCCAGTTTTTTGCCCATCGCCCACGGGCGCTACGTTGCCGAGCACATAGAGGGCTCGAAGTTCGTCGAACTGCCGGGTCATGACATGTTGATCTATAGCCAGGAAGACACGGTGTTCGCGGAAGTGACCGAGTTCCTGACGGGGTCGAGGCCAGCAACCGAGATCGACCGCGTGCTGGTCTCTGTGCTCTTCACTGACATCGTGGGGTCAACCGAACGCGCCGCGTCGCTCGGGGACCAGCGATGGCGGTCCCTGTTGGACCGGCATGATCACGCTGTCCGCGAACAGCTACGGGTCTTTCGAGGCCGGGAGATCAATACAACCGGCGACGGGTTCGTCGCTTCCTTCGATGGGGCCGCTCGAGCCATCCGGTGTGCTGAGGCAATCATCGACGCCAACAGAGCTTTCGGTATTGATGTCCGGATGGGTCTTCACACTGGCGAATGCGAGGTCAGGGGCGACGATTTGGGCGGCCTCACTGTTCACATTGCCGGACGAATCGGGTCCATGGCCGCAAGCAACGAAGTGCTCGTGTCCGGCACGGTCAAAGAATTGGTCATTGGGTCAGGCATCGAGTTCAGCGAGCGAGGCGAGCACGTTCTCAAAGGTGTACCGGGGAGCTGGAAGCTCTACGCGGCATCGGCTTGAATCGGCACCGTCACGGTGCAGCAAACTCGCCGGAACCAGCTACTCGCCGTCGCTCGAACCGACGGATCGCGGGAAAGAATCAGACGCGCGCCCGAGGGAGAGGCGATGTGACTGCCTCTGACCTGGACTTGCATGGTCGGGCTGCCGGGATTTGAATCCGGGACCTCTTGACCCCAGTGCGGTTTCTCGCAGTGGCGCCCTGTGTAGTCGAGTGGCGTCCTAGCTGCCCACGTCACCTATCCCCCACCCTTCTATCGCTGCTAGAGGCGTCCAGTGTCCGCCCGCTATCCCGAGTCGGGTTGCAGAGATGGTTGCACTCACGCCCTTGCTCTCCCCCGCCTCATCTCCCGCCGCCGGCGCTCCGTCGTCCCCGTCCCACACCAGAGGCAACCGAGCTCCGGGTCGTCCAGTTCGTGGACCTACGCCCGTTTGGCCGGCAACTGCTTCTCTGGATCGCTTGAACATCCTGAACAGAGCAGGATCGCGCCGTTGTGCACCATCCAGCCGCCGAACTCGTCGCTCGTGACGTTTTCGCACTCACGACCACAAAGCGAGCATCTGCCGTTCGCAGACTCGTGCTGCGTCACGAGATCCATGGTGCCCACGTCTGGCCGCCGGTGCATAGGGGGATGCTCGAAGGGTGCCGACATCAGGCGATCGACGACGCTGGGGCGCAACTATCACGCGTGAGGCGCTCAGCCTCTTCCCAGACGCCATCACGCTGGCCGCGCACGCCAAGCGGATTAGGGGGTGAGAGGCTGCTGCCCGCTTGTTGCACAGCCTGTTCTCAGATGCAACGATGCCGCCCAACTCGGGGCGCCATGGGTTCATCTCCTTGCGTGTGCTCCGAGTGTTGGGGGTGAGAGTGGCCCCGCCCCTTCCGCGTGGGGCGGGGCCAACTCGCCTTCAGATCACGGCTCCGGGACCGCGGCGCAAGATCATGCCGATCGGCCCGGTTCTCATTTGTCCGCACACGAGGCAAGCTGAATACGCCACCGGAGCGAGATGCCCCATGGTGAGGGGTGATCAGGCGGCAAAGGTGGCCGGTTCGATCCTGTCCCACAAACTTCCCCCAGGGGTCGAACCGCGCGTGACCTGTCTCAGCCCTGAGGCGAGATCTCATTGGCGCCAAAGTCGGGCGCCTCCGGATTGCCCCCGAGCTTTTCCGCTACGCCATTTGCTGTGACGTTCACTTGGTCGAGGGCGCTCATCCCCATACTGAACACCAGGTCCTGGTCGATCCCTTCGATCCCTGCCATGCCGGCCCCGGCGAGGGTGTCGCGCAGATTTAGGCGCATCCACGACAATGCGTTCAAGATGAGCCTGCGCTCGTCATCGTCAAGATCG
>CAVTVK010000010.1:0-16357 GCA_963738135.1 uncultured Acidimicrobiaceae bacterium
CGGGTTGACCCTGTGGCCCGAGGTCAGCCGGCGCCGCTGGTTCACCCGGCTCGCGTCGGTGCTGGCGATCGCCGGCGTCCTGGGCACGGCGGCCCTGTGGGCCACGACGCCGGAGACCTCGACCTTCGCCTTCAGCGGCGGCTTCCTGGTGGCCAGCCTGGCGGCCGGCGCGGTGGTGCTGGGCTGCGCGGTGGCGCCACGCTCGCTCGCCGTGCGCCTCTTGGAGCTCCCTCCGCTGCCCCAGTGGGGCCGGATCTCCTACGGCGTCTACCTCTGGTACTGGCCCGTGCTGCTGGTGATGACCGGCCAGCGGCTGCACTGGGGGGTCTACCCCCTCTTCCTGGCCCGGGTCGGCATCACGGTGGCGATCGCCGCCATCAGCTACGACTTCGTCGAAATGCCCATCCGCCGCGGCGCGCTGAAGCACTGGCGCTCGTGGGTGGCAGCACCGATCGGCGCCGCGGCGGCCATCGAGCGCGGTGTTCGTGAGCACCCTGGTGCCGGTCGGGGCGGCCGAGCTCCAGGGCACGCAGCTGCGGGTGGTGGCCCCGCCCACGACGACGTCGACCGCCCCGGCGACCACGACGACCGCTCCGACCACGGTGCCCGGCGACCCGACCACCTCGGCGCCCTCGACCACCACGACGACGTTGCCCAGGACCACCACCACGACGGTGCCCTCGTTCCTCACGCCCGCGTTGCCGGCGGCCACGACCACCCGGCCCGTGAAGGTGTTGCTCGTCGGCGACTCCATCGCCGGCTCGCTGGGTGTCGGGTTGGCGCAGGAGGCGCGGCAGTACGGCGTGCAGATCGCCAACGAGGGGACTCCGGGCTGCTCCGCGTCCATGCAGACGCGGATCCGGGTCCTCTTCTACACGCTGCCGCCCGGCACCCCGTGCGACGTGCACGGCAAAGCAGGCTCGTTGTTCGCCACGTGGCGCCAATGGGTGGACGCCTACAACCCCGACGTCGTGCTCTACCTCGCCCGGGGCGAGACGTTCGACCAGCAGGTGGGCGGGCAGTGGCAGAACCTCGGGCAGGCGGGCTTCGACAGCTACGTGGCGAGCCGCTACAAGCAGGCGGTGAGCATCCTCGGCGCCCGCGGGGCGAGCGTCGTGCTCATGACGACCCCGTACTACGACAGCGGGAACACGCCGACGGGTGCCCCGTGGCCCGAGGACGACCCGTCACACGTCGGGATCGACAACGCCACCATTCGGACGGTCGCGTCCGGGGCGCCGGCGCTGCCCGGTGGCGGCAAGGTCTACGTCTACGACCTCAACACGGAGATCTCACCCGGTCACCGCTATGGGCCGAGCGTGGGGCAGGTCAACGTGCGCTGCAACGACGGCGTCCACTTCACGCGATCCGGTGGGATCTACGTCGGGCTCCGTCTGGCGCCCGAGCTCGTCGCCCTGGGCCAGAGCCACGTGGCGGCCTCACCGGGTGGCGCATGGCCGGGGGCTATGCCAGCATCGACCCCGTCATGGTTCAAGAGCCTGCCCTGCCAGTAGTCCGGCGCGCCACGGACGACGACGTCGACGCCATGGCCGCCCAGCTGGCCCGGACCTTCTTCGACGATCCCGTCGCCTGCCACACCTTCCGTCACGAGTCGCGCCGCGACGCCGCGCTGCGCGCCTTCTTCGGCACCCAGATGCGGGCCGACTACCTGCCCTTCGGGGGCTGCTACACGACCGACGACTACGCGGGATCCGCCATCTGGGCTCCCGCCGGCAAACCGCTCCTGACCGGGCTGCGCGGGATCGCCACCATGCTGCCGGTGCTGCCCTACGTGGCCACCACCTTCGTGACCACGCTGCGCATGCTCAACACCCTCGAGTCGATGCACCCGCACGAGCCGCACTGGTACCTGGCCAGCCTGGGCACGGCGGTCGAGCGGCAGGGCAAGGGCGTGGGCAGCGCGCTGATGCGCCCGGTCCTCGAGCACTGCGACGCGGAGGGCCTGCCCTGCTACCTCGAGTCGTCCAAGGAGCGCAACGTCCCCTTCTACCGGCGCCACGGCTTCGAGGTCGTCAAGGAGGTGCAACTGCCCGGCGACGGGCCCACCATGTGGACCATGTGGCGCGAGCCCCAGCCGGCCGCCTGAGCCGACCCGCGGCCGTCGCCGGCCAGTGCTGGACCGCCTAAGTGGGGTGGATGCCCTCGGGCATGGACAGGGTGTCGTGGACCACGACCCCGAGCACGTCGATCACCGCCCGCGCCGGTGCGGAGGGCAGCCCCCGCCGGCGCTGTGCCACGCCGACCCGGCGGCGCGGCAGCCCGTTGACCTGCAGCACCGTGAAGCGCCCGCGCAGGTGGCCCGGCACCGCGGTGGCCGGGAGGATCGCCGGCCCGTAGCCGTCGAAGGCGAGCGAGGCGATGAGGCGCACGCCGTCGAGCTCCATGGCCGGCCGCAGCTCGATGCGGGCCGGCACGGTCGCGCTGTCGATCTCGGCCCGGAGCGCGGTGCCCGGCGCGGGCAGCAGGAGCTCCAGCTCCGACAGGCGCTCCAGGTCGACCGAGGGCGCACCACCGAAGGGGTGGTCGGGGGGCAGGACGACCACCAGGTCCTCGTCGAAGAGCTGGGCCGCCATGATCTCGTCCCCGCTGAGGGGGAACGTCACCACGGCGAGGTCGAGCTGACCCGAGGCCAGCTGCTGCTCCAGCTGCATGCTCGAGCCCTCGGCCACGTTGAGGTGGATGTGGGGGTGGCGGACCCGCAGGAGGTCGAAGAGCTGGGGCACCAGCCAGCGGCCCGTGGTGCCGATCATGCCGAGGCGGACCGTCCCGATCACCTCTTCGCGCAGCGCGGCGACGTCGGCCACCATCGCCTCGAGCTCGATCATGACCCGCCGGGCCCGCTCCATCACGACCTCGCCCTCCTCGGTGAGGCGCCCCGACGCCCGGTCCACCAGCTGCACGTCGAGCTCGCGCTCCAGCCGCGCCACGTGGGCCGAGACGTTGGACTGCACCGTGCCGATGGAGGCGGCGGCCGCGGAGAAGCTCCCGGTGTCGGCGATGCCCAGGAGTGCTTGCAGGTGTTTCAGTTCCACCGGCCCGCTGCCCTTGCGAGTGCTTGCCCCAGTTCCATTACTCATCAGTATAACTGATATTAACTATCTGCTAAAGCTGCTTGACTGATTGCCGAGGCACCGGCAGAATGAACTCAGACCGCAGGGAAATGGAAGCCCCCCCTCCAGCCCTGATGAGTCTTGAGAAGGGATCGCCCTCCCCCCCGGCGATCCCTTCTCCTAATTCTGGCCCCCTTCATCCCGACCCAGGTCACCTCGGCCCCGGCCATCCCGGACCAGGTCATCAAGGCCCGGCTCGGGGCCGTTCGGGGAGCACCGGCGCCGATCCCCGTCACCCTGGGGTGAGCCGTTCGGCTGCTTTAGGCTTCGTGTCCGTGGCGAAGAGTGCCGTCTTCATCGACCTCGACCGCACGCTGCTCTGCCATGCCTCCGGGCAGGTGCTGAACCGCGCCCTCGTCGCCGAGGGGGTGCTTCCCGAAGGTCGCTCGCTGCCGGGGGACAAGCTGCTCTACGCCGTGAACGACCGGCTCGGCGAGAACCTGATCTCCATGGCGCTGGTGCGGGCGGCGGCCCGGGTGGCCAAGGGGTGGCGCCAGGACGAGGTCCAGGCGGCCGGCCGGCGGGCGGTGGCCGAGCTGAGCGAGCTGGTGGCCCCCTTCGCGCCCCAGCGCCTCGCCGCGTTCCGCGCCGAAGGGCATCGCCTCGTCCTGTCGACGACGACGCCCGCGGACATGATCGCCCCCTTCGCCGAGGCGATCGGCTTCGACGACCTCATCGCGACGGCGTACGAGACCAAGGACGGCCGCTACACGGGCCGCCTCTACGAGGGCTTCGTGTGGGGGACGGGCAAGCTGCGCGCCGTGCGGGAGTGGGCCGACGCCAAGGGCATCGACCTGGCGAACTGCCACGCCTGCAGCGACAGCATCTTCGACGTGCCGTTGCTCGCCAGTGTCGGCACGCCCCACGCCGTCAACCCCGACCCGTCGCTCACCGTCGTGGCCACGGCCCGCCGGTGGTCGGTCGAGCATTGGGACCGGCCGCCGGGTGTCCCGAGCGTCGTCGGGCTCGAGCCGTACCACATGCTGCGCCCGTTCGTCCGCAAGCTCAGCTTTCCCTACGCGCGCTTCGACATCTCCGGGATCGAGAACGTGCCCGTGCGCGGCCCGGTCCTGCTGGCCTCCAACCACCGGAGCTATTTCGACGTGGCCGCGCTGGCCCTGGTCGCCCGCGCCATCGGGCGCCCCGTGCGCTTCCTCGGCAAGAAGGAGATCTTCGACGCCCCCGTGGTGGGGCTGGTCGCTCGGGCCATCGGCGGCATCGCCGTCGACCGTGGCAGCGGCTCGAGCAGGCCGTTGCGCGACGCGGAGGCGGCGCTCAAGGCCGGCGAGGTCGTCGTCGTGCTCCCGCAAGGCACCATCCCGCGTGGCTACGACTTCTTCGACCCGGAACTGCACGGCAAGACCGGCACGGCGCGGCTGGCCGCCTCGACCGGTGCCACCGTCGTCCCCGTCGGGCTGTGGGGGACCGAGAAGGTGTGGCCGCGCTCGGCGCGGGTCCCCGACTTCACGCTCGTGCGCCACCCCCCCACGGTGACGGTGCGGGTGGGGAAGCCGGTGGGCCTCTCGCTGACCGACGCCAAGGCGGACACCGAGACGATCATGACGGCCATCGAGCGCGTTGCTGCCCACGGAGTCCCGGGTGCGCCACGAGCCGACGGCCGAGGAGCTGGCGCGCACCAAGCCACCTCGGTGAGGGCAGGGCTGGCCAGCGCGGCCACGCGCGCCGTCAACGCGACGTCGCGCCGCCTGGGCCGCGGCCGGGGCACCGTCGCCGGCGGCAGGGCCGGGCTCCGGGTCGACCCCAAGCTGCTCGAGCACCTGAGCGCCGGGCGCCAGGTGGCCCTCGTGAGCGGGACCAACGGCAAGACGACGACGACGCGGTTGCTGACAGTGGCCCTGGGGGCGACGGGCAACGAGGTCGTGAGCAACGAGACGGGGTCGAACATGCCACCCGGTCACGTCGCCGCGCTGGCTGGGACGCACGCGGGGCATGCCGTCTTGGAGGTGGACGAGGTCTACCTGCCGCGCGTCCTCACCGCGACCGCCGCTGCGGTCGTCGTGTTGTTGAACCTGTCGCGGGACCAGCTGGACCGCACGAACGAGGTCCGCATGGTGGCGGGCAAGTGGCGGGCCGCGCTGGCCGCGGCGCCCCACACCCACGTCGTCGCCAATGCCGACGACCCGCTCGTCGCCTGGGGCGCCGGCGTCGCCCGGGACGTGCACTGGGTCGGTGCCGGCATGCGCTGGCAGCTCGATGCGGTCGGCTGCCCCTCCTGCGACGGCCGGATCGAATTCGGCGAGGGCGGCGGCTGGTCGTGTGCGGCCTGCGGCTTCGCGCGCCCGGAGCCCGAGGCGACGCTGGTGCTCGCCGCGGACGGCACGGCGGAGGGCGTGTGGGCCGACGGCCGGAGGCTTCCGGTGCGGCTCACGTTGCCCGGCCGGTTCAACCAGGCCAACGCGCTCGATGGCCGCCGTGGCGGCCGAGTGCGGCGGCATTGACGCGCTGACGGCGCTGCAGGCAATGGAGGGAGTCGAGGAGGTGGCCGGCCGCTTCACCGTGCGCGACTTTCGGCCAGGCGAAGGCGCGCCTCATGCTGGCCAAGAACCCCGCGGGTTGGGACGAGCTGCTGGACCTGGTGGCCCGGTCGGACGCCCCCCTCGTCGTCAGCATCAACGCCCGGGTCGCCGACGGCGCCGACCCGAGCTGGCTCTGGGACGTGCCCTACGAGCGGCTGGCCGGCCGCACAGTCGTGGCGACCGGCGACCGCTTCCGGGACCTGTCGGTGCGGCTGCACTACGCGGGCGTGGCGCACTCGACGGAGCCCGACCCGGAGCAGGCCGTCGTCACCGCGGCCGCCGGCAGCGACGCCGTCGTCGACTTCATCGGGAACTACACCGCGTTCGGCGACCTCCTCGGGCGCGCCGCGATGAGCGGGCCACTGCGCGTCGCGGTGGTGTTCCCCGACCTGCTCGGCACGTACGGGGACGGTGGGAACGGATTGATCCTCACGCGGCGGGCGCAATGGCGCGGCCACGACGCCGAGCTGCTGCAGGCCACGTCGGACCGCCCCCTGCCCGAGGCCGACATCTATTGCCTGGGCGGAGGGGAGGACGGGCCCCAGGTGCGCGCCGCGCGCACCCTGATCGACGACGGGACCCTCACCAGGCGGGTGGCGGACGGAGCGGTGGTGCTCGCGGTGTGCGCAGGCTTCCAGGTGGTCGGGCGGAGCTTTCCGGGCGCCGACGGCGAGGCTCACGAGGGCGTGGGACTGCTCGACGTCGAGACGGTGAAGGGGCCTTCGCCGCGTGCGGTGGGCGAGGTGGTGGCCGAACCCAGCGGACTCGATGGCCTGCCCGTGCTGACGGGGTTCGAGAACCACGGCGGGAGGACGACGCTGGGGGAAGGCGCCGTCGCGCTGGGCCGGGTCACGGTCGGCGTGGGCAACGGCGACGGGAGCGAGGGGGCGGTCGGCGGCCGCCTGGTCGGGACCTATCTCCACGGCCCGGTCCTGGCCCGCAACGTCGCGCTGGCCGATCTGCTGCTCTCCTGGGCGCTCGATCTCGGGGAGCTCGAGCCGCTCGACGACTCTGCGTCTGACAGCCTGCGCGCCGAACGTCTCGAGGCGGTGCAGCCGCGGCAACGCTTCCGTCGGCGTAAGCAAACGGCCGTCGCGGTGCCGTCTGCCTCAATTGAGAGGTGAGCGCTCGACGAACTCGACGGCTGGGCACCCAAATAGAAGTTTTGCAGCACTGGTCAGGCTGCGACGAGGATCAGTTCTAGGAACAACACAAGGAGAAGGACCTATGACGAGCAGCCTCCTCGCTGGCCGCACGGCCCTGGTCACCGGCGCCAGCCGGGGGATAGGAAAGGCGATCGCAGAGCGCTTCGCCGCCGAAGGTGCCACCGTGGCGGTGACGGCCAGGACGGTCGAGCCGGGCACCAGCCAGTTAGAGGGGAGCCTCGAGGAGACCGTCCAGACGGTCACCAAGAACGGTGGGCACGCCCTTGCCATCGCGGCGGACTTGTCGAGGCCGGAGGAGCGGGAGCGGTTGATCTTGGAGACCGAAGCTGCTCTCGGTCCCATCGACATCCTGGTCAACAACGCGGCCGTCACCTTCTTCACCCCGATCGCCGACTTCGCAACCAAGCGCCTACGGCTGATGTTCGAGGTCCAGGTCTACGCCGCTATGGACCTCACGCAGAGGGTCGTGCCCGGCATGACCGCTGCTGGCCAGGGATGGATCCTCAACATCTCTTCGGGCGCGTCGCGCCACCCCTCACTCCCGCCGGACGCGATGGGGCGTGGAGGCGGCACGGTGTACGGGATGGTCAAGGCAGCCCTGGAGCGGTTTACGACGGGGTTGGCCGCGGAGGTGTGGGAAGCGAACATCGCGGTCAACTCGCTCTCTCCGAGCAGGGTGGTGCCCACCCCGGGCACGATCTTCCATCATCTGGTCCGCCCCGATGACCCGAATCAGGTAGTCGAGCAACCCGAGGTGATGGCGGAGGCAGCGCTTGCGCTTTGCAGTCGCCCGCCTCGGAGCTTGAGCGGCCGGGTCGTCTACAGCCAGGACCTGCTGGCGGAGCTGGCGGATGGGGCCCAGTGAAGCCAGTGCTCTCGCCGGCGCCTATGCGGGGCCGGCCACTCCGATCAGGGTGCCTTCAGGATCCTTGAAATGACCGACAACGAGTCCATTGGGTGACGTGACGGGACCCATGACCCGAGTACCGCCGAGGTCTTCAGCACGCTGCAACGCAGTTCCGACGTCGGGCACGCCGACGTAGAACACCGCGTGGCTCTCATAGCCCGGTCCACCTCCGACTCCACCGCGGATGCCTGTTCCATCGTCGGTGGTGATGAGGTCCAAGAACCCATAGTCGTCCGGCGCAGAGACCTCCGGAGCCACCGGAGAGGGCACCGCAAAGCTCCACCCGAAGAGCTGGGAGAAGTAGTCACGAAGTCGGGCTGGATCTCTTCCCACGATCTCGAAGTGCACGACGGGTTGTGCCATCGACCTACCTCCAGACTTGGCGGTGCTGCGGCCGCCCGGCCTTGGTTGTGCGAGAACGCCACCCTAGCGATCAGAGGTTCAGCTCTTGCCGTTTCAAGGCAGCGTCGACGCGCTTTCGAAATATGAGGTACTGCTCGTGAGCTCGCCACGGGAACTCGGGTAGGCGGTCGACAACCCGCGGCTCTTGAAGAACCTCTTCGCTTGTGAATTGCTCCCCAGTCAGGTCCACGTCGCCACCGGCCAGTCGGTTCCAGTAGTGGAATCCCTGTCGGGAGCCGTCTTGGAAGTGCACTTCAGCCTCGAGAAGTTGGCCACCGAACTGGTCATGCACGACCAAGGCGGTCACCGCGCACTGACCCCGAGATGGGTTGGCGGGCGTCCATTCCGCTGCGTCAGTCGGATCGCAGGTCTCGATACTCCAAGATGCCCTGACGGCGGCTCGTAATGCTTCCATGGAGATTCCGTCGCTTCCCTCGTTGGCAGAATTCTCCACTTACCCAGTTAACACCTCGCCCAAGGGTCTCCATGCCGGCGTTATGTACGGGCAGGCCGATTCGTGGGCACCAAACCGGAGTACGGGGATAGCACTTAGACCGGTGTGGCCGCTAGTTGTAAGACTCTGGTCGTGGACCCTGTAAACGTGCCCCAAGAGATCGTTCGACTGCGTCGCCAATTCGCCGATCGGATCGAAACGCTCGACGAGACGGCGTGGAACTCAGCCTCGTGGTGCTCGGGGTGGAAAGTGCGCGACGTGCTCGCCCACCTTGTGCGAGGTGCCGAGGGGACGCTTTGGTCCATGGTGGGTGACGTCCTTCGAGGAGGGCTGAAACCAGACCGAGCCGTGGGCGAGGCGGCGAAGCGCCTCGGTGACGTGCCGGTCCCGGAGCTGGCTGATCGACTCCGCAATGCGGGCGAGGGAGGCTTCCGTCCTCCTGGATTCCCCGAGGCGATGGGTTTGGCCGACGTCATCGTGCACAGCGCGGATGCCTTCCGGCCACTCGGACTCGATGTGGATGCGCCGCCAGCCGACGCGATCCCTGTGCTGGACGCCTTCTGGCAGCGAGGTCGAATGGTCGTCCATGCTGAACCTCAGCGCGGTCGCCGCTTGGTCGCGACCGATCTTGCTTGGGTGAGAGGAGATGGACCGGAGGTGAGAGGGAAGGCCATCGACCTCGTGCTTCTGGTGGCCAATCGACGCCAGGTTCTGCCGAGTCTCGAGGGTCCGGGGCTGGCGGGGCTGTCAGCCGATTAGGGGGCACTCCCGGCGGTAGGCGGCACTCGCAAGCCCCGGGTCGGTCAGCCGAGACCCTGCGGAACGGTCCCGTATCGAGGAGCTCGAAAGCAATGGCGCCTACGCGGACTAGGGTCGGAATGTGGTCGGCTTCGAGACGGTGCGAATCGCAGCCGTGCAAGCGACTCCGGTGATACTTGACGCAGACGCCACCGTTGACAGGGTCGTCTCATGGCTATCCGAGGCGGTCGATGCTGGTGCGCAGTTCGTAGTCTTTCCCGAGTGCTTCGTGTCCATATACGCAAGCGGAGCCTGGGCTGCCGCGGCGGCTACTTGGGCCGATGGATGCGACGAGTTGTGGGAACGAATGTGGGCATCGAGTATCGACGTTGGCGGTCCGCTCGTAGAACGGTTGTCGAAAGCATGCGCAGAGCACAACGTTCATCTTGCAATCGGGGTCAATGAGCGGGAGGACGATCGGCCTGGCTCGCTGTACAGCACGCTCCTTGTAATCGGGCCCGAAGGGGTTGTGCACCGGCACCGAAAGCTGATGCCGACGATGCACGAGCGGGTGTTTCACGGCGTCGGCGCTGGCGATGATCTAGACGTCGTGGCAATTCCCGGGGTAGGGAGGGTCGGCGGGCTCATCTGCTGGGAGAACCGCATGCCGCTGGCACGGTGGGCGGTGTATCAGGGCGGCCCGCAGATCTGGCTGGCCCCGACCGCGGATGATAGCGAGGGCTGGATCACGTCGATGCGGTATATCGCCATCGAGTCGGGTGCGTTCGTAGTCAGTGTCCCCCAATACATTCCGGCGTCGGCCTTCCCAGAGGATTTCCCATTGCCGCTTCCCAATGACGTCGAGGTCTTCGGGCGGGGAGGGGCATGCATCGTGTCCCCTGTTGGCGACATTCTTGCGGGTCCACTCTATGACACCGAGGGCATCCTCACCGTTGACTGCGATCTACGTCAGGCGCTTCACGCCAAAAGGTACTTCGATGTCGTCGGACACTACGGCCGCGCAGACGTTCTCTCGCCCCATCCGCACCGACCGGAAGCAGGCTAACGAAGTACCCTGTGACGCCCAATCCCGTCGTACTGGGGCAGGTTTGAACGGGGTCCGGATCAGTCCGTGTGGAGATCACTCCCCTGGAAGTCAGCCTCGGTAAATTCTCTCGGCTCGACCAGGACCAACCAGTTCCCTGAGTTGTCGCGCATAAGCGCTTCGACACCGTAGGGCCGTTCTTGGGGCTCTTGGATGAAGACGACACCCTTGGCCGACAGCTCCTCATAAGTCTTACGGCAGTCATCAACGTGCAAGCCGACGCCCGGTAGACCGCCTTCTGCCTGGGCTCGCTTCAAGGCCGCTATGAGGTCGTCCGAAAGTGGGCCACTAGGGGTCGTCAGATGCAGATCGAGTTCGGGCTGGCTTGCATGACCCACAGTGACCCAACGGAAATCCTCTCCGAGCCGAATGTCATCACGAGCTTCGAATCCCAAAATCTCGGTATAGAAGGCAAGGGCTTCGTCCAGATCGGTGACCCAGACGCTGACGAGGGAGACGTTGGTGATCATGTCGTCATGCTACGACTGCGCGCCGTAGAGAGGCTTCTCCTAGGTTGCGATCTTTCGCTCGAGGTATCCGCTCATAAAGAGGTAGCAGCCCGGTATTCGAGGCGCCTTGCCCCCGTAGCGATGCTGAAACGCACTGGGCGTTTCACCGACGATCTCGGAAAATCGACTGCTGAACGAACCGAGGCTGCTGTATCCAACCGCGAAGCAGACTTCCGTGACGCTGAGGTTCGTTGATCGGAGGAGATCCTGCGCTCTTTCAATTCTTCGCTCGGACAGGTGCGCTGCTGGCGTTCGACCGTAGGTAGCCGTGAAGAGGCGGTGAAAGTGAAACTTGGAGAGCGCTGCCACTGACGCGAGGTGTTCAAGATTGAGTGGCTCGGCAAAGTGTCGATCTGCATGATCTCGGGCTCGGCGCAGTTGGACCAGTGCGTAGTCAGGCGCTCTCGTTGTCACGGACGCAGAATAGATCTGCTGCGAGTGACGGTGGCACCCATGGGGTCACAGAGCTGGCGTTAAGGGGCTTCGGTCCAGGCCGCACGCGGAGCCGTATCGGGGGCAGGACCATGCCATCAATGAAGCCGTCGTCTTTCAGATCCACCCGAACTAGCATCGTCCCGGCGGCGAACGGGGACACCCTGCCACACGCGGGTGCTCGCTAGCCTCAATGGGATGGAACAAAAGCCTGAAGGTTCCCCAAGGTCCTAGAGGACACGTGGGGCGAACTCGTCATCGATGGATTGGGCAAACATGGCGATGCCAAGTTGTGGCCCGGAGGGGGAAGGGAGTGGGACTGGACTGAGACCGGAACCCATCATCAACCGGGCATTCAGCCAGCAGAACTGGAAGAACTCCTAGCCCACGAGCCAGAAGTAGTCGTCTTAAGCCGCGGCCGAGAACTCAGGCTTAAAACCTGCCCTGAAACACTGACACTGCTGAAGTCTCACGGAATTGAGTTGATCTTCGAAGAGACGTCGGTCGCCATCTCGAGGTACAACGATCTGGCGACGGATAACAGGCGAGTGGCCGCGCTCATACATAGCACCTGCTAACGCCTTGCAACATTGTGTCCCACCGTTCCGGCGCTATGGGATGGCCTATAAGCAGTCGGATACGCCGCCGGACTTAGCCCCGCGGTGCGAAGAACTCAAGTGCGATGTTGTCGGGATCTCGAAACGACAAAGCCGAGTAGTGAGGCGTGTCCACGATGCCACCGTTGGGGATGCCAAGTTCGTTCAGACGGGTTTCCCATGCCTTTAACTCATCGCGGTCGGCACAGCCGAAAGCCAGATGATCGAGCCCCAGTCGCCGCTCGTTGAACGGCTCAGTGCTTTCCAAGTCAGGGAACTGAGTTAGGCCAACGATTGTGCCGCCGGTAAGCCAAGCGACTCGCTGGAACGGACCTGTGTCCTCGTCAAGGATTGGGTCCGAGCCGAACAGATCCTTGTACCAAGGCACACTCCGTTCAAGGCTCGTAACCGTTAGCGCCACGTGAGTAATCGCAGGGAACTCAGGCATCTGTTTTCTCCCCTTCGCACCTCGTGGATGCAGTGAATGCTACCTCTGTGGCTCGCAACTCTCGGGGAGTAAAAGCTATCTGGCAGCACCATTCACCGCGCTAACTGAGGCCCCAGTCCTGGCGTTCGGGGCCACCAATCTCCCTCGTCAGTAACCGCCCATTGCAATGATGCTCCCGTTGAGCGTCGTCCCACTCATGCCGCCAAAATTGGGCGCCCCGCCGAAATCAAAGACACTTCCGTTTGCGGTCGCTACCCAGATCCCATCATCCATGTGCTCCTCGACAGCTGTTGCGATCGCTGTCGCAGGATTGAGCCACCAGCCTGGCCCGCTGGCACGCTCTCGATTTGACGGTTTGCTCCGTTCGCCGCAGCACCGAATGCGAAAACTTGACCGTTGGCATCCAGGATGTAGTAGCCGCCGTAAGGGTATGCTGCCCCGGAGTACGCATGGGTTATCGACGCGGATGTAATCGGCGAAGACTGTGGTCCGGGCTCGCCGTAACTTGGAACGCCGAAGCCATAGACGTGCCCTGTCGTGGTAGTGAGCCAATAGCCAGCGTTTGTGTTCACACTCGGGACAACCGCTACGGCCGCACCAGAACATCCCCCGATCCCCGGGCAAGATCCTGCGAACGTCGCGTCGCCAAAGGCGAAGACGCCACCGTCCGAAGCCACCATGAAATAGCCTTGGCCGTCGGAGCTGCTCACTATGCCCACGATTGGTTCATTCAAGCTGTTGGGCAGTCCAGAACCGGCTGGGTGGATCCCGAGGCCAGGAATCGAGCCGAAGTATCCGGCGTCGCCGAAGGCGAATACGCCGCCATCAGACGCAACGAGCCAATAACCTCTTCCCCCTGAGGTCGGCACGATGCCGACGATGGGCCGCTGCAAAGGGATGCCGCCCATAGAGCCGTGGAAGGCGGCGGCGCCGAAGCTGAAGATGCCGCCGTCGGTGCCGACGAGCCAGTATCCCTCAGGATCGGGACAGTACCCCGAACAGTGTGGAGAGGTGGCCGGTTCGCCTGCATGATCTTGTTGGACTGCACTGGCGTGCGGTTTGAAGAACAAGAAGAAGACCTGACATCGCAATTAGGACGAACAGTGCTCTTGCGACAACACGCATCATCGACACCTCCCAGAGTCCGGTGATGTCTATCACCCCGTTCCGGCGATCTGGGGCACGACGCATACTGGTGACGTGCTGATTCGCATCGAAGCCCACGACCTCCCTGGGCGATCCTGTGGTTCATCCCCCGAGCGCCCCGAGGGCCACCACGGGATCGAGGTGGGCGTTCAACGCAAGAACAAGCCGGGTGAGCTGATGGGACAGGTGCGCGCGGGCGTACAGTCCGTCACCTGGGAGTTGAAAGCGACTCCCGTATCCTCCAACGTTGCCGACTTCACGGGGCCGTATATCTCGGGACCGCCCGGTGGACGTTTCATCTATCTGTCCTGGGGCGTCGTCGAGGAGCCAGGGAGCTTCGAGATGTTCAGGCGGGCCAAGATCATGTTCGACGGCATCCCCGCTGATGTATTGGCGACAGCTCAGAAGTCGGGCGTGCTCGTAGGCCGGTTGGGCCTCACCGACCCCAAGGGGAACCCGACTTGTGCGGCGGTGCGACCACCGCTGATCGAGTGGACGAGCGCCGTCGAGTAGTTCCAACGGGGCCGTTATTTGGAGCCTTCCCGGTCAGTCATCCTGTCCCAGCGCCGTGCTGCCAGTCCCGACGAACCGGGGCAGTCTAAGTAGCTCCCGCATCCGGGTACATATTCGGTGCCCGACAGAAAGGTGCAGTCATGCAAGCAATCACCGTTCGAGACCGCGATGCCGGCGTCGGCGGAATCTCCCTTGACGGACCTGCCCTACCCCCACGCCGCCGAGAACGACGTCATCGTGCGGGTGCATGCCGGCGGGGTTCATCCGCACGGCGAGCTGGAGTGGCCCGGAACATGGACCGACCGCGCCGGGCGGGACCGGACGCCGAGCGTGCCCGGCCACGAGCTGTCGGGTGTCGTCGTCGAGTTGGGGTACGGAACCACCGGCCTCACCGTCGGCCAGCGGGTGTTCGGACTCACCGACTGGACCCGCAACGGCTCTCTGGCCGAGTACACCGCAGTGGAGGCCCGCAACCTCGCTCCGCTTCCCGCGGACGTCGACCACGCCGCGGCCGCGGCTTTGCCGATCTCCGGGTTGACCGCATGGCAGGCGCTGTTCGACCACGCTCGGCTCACGACAGGCCAGACCGTCCTGATCCACGGCGCCGCGGGCGGCGTCGGTTCGATCGCGGTGCAGCTCGCCCGCGAGGTGGGAGCCGTCGTGATCGGCACCGGCCGGGCCGCCGACCGCGAGACCGCCCTCGGCTTGGGGGCGCATGCCTTCTTGGACCTGGAGGCCGACAAGCTGGAAGACGTCGGCGAGGTCGACGTGGTGTTCGACGTGATCGGCGGTGAGATCCTCGACCGCTCGGCCGCGCTGGTGCGCGCCGGCGGCACGCTCGTCACCATCGCCAGGCCGCCCAAGGTCCAGCCCAAGGACGGGCGCGCCATCTTCTTCGTCGTCGAACCCGACCGCTCCCGGCTCGCGGACCTGGCGCAGCGGCTCAGGGACGGACGGCTCAAGCCGATCGTCGGGGCGGTACGCCCGCTCGCCGAAGCGCCCGCTGCCTTCGCCCCTGACCGGCGCACCCCCGGTAAGACGATCATCCGCATCACCGAGGGTGGATAGCCGGCTACAGGGTAGGAGTGTCGCTGGTCCCTGCTGAACCCGACCTCGTCCTGGCGTTCTGGGACAGGGGCGACCATTCCAGATCAGATCAACCGGAATGCGGGCAAAGGACGATTAGGTATCCGTCGGGGTCACGGCAAACAACAGCTCCAGCGTTGCCCCAGTACGGATTCTCGTGGCGAACGAGTCCGAATCCTGCGTCACCCAGGCTCGTGGCAGTCGCCTGTAGTTGGTCCTCCGACACGTAGAACACGAGAAGGTCCTCTTCGGTCGGTCTTGGTTTGGCCAGCCCACTCTCGTGACTTGTGAACTCAATGTGCCAGTCGCTCCCCGCTTTGCCGACGAATGCACCGTCGTAGCCATTGTGTGCTGCGAAGCCGCCAAGCTGGTCGAGACCCAGGATGTCAACGTAAAAGCGAAGAGTTGCAGGAATCTGACTAACTGGTCGAGCTACTCGCATCGACGAAGGCGAGAGCGGTCGAGTGCTCATGATCTCCACTGTAGAGGTGACGCCCACGGGTATCACCCGGCTCCAATTATCCGGGCATACCCAGACCCGGCGGCGATCGATAGGGCGCACCCTGGGATCTGCCTCGGTATCGGCACTTCCCTGATGCAACCGGGCGGTAACTCTGGGCCGCCCTAGTGCTTCGATGGAGTAGCAGGATCGACGCCCAGGACACCACAACGACTTTTGTACTTACGTAACAGCAAAGGGCGAATCCACTGGATTGGCTTTGGGAGCGTCGCCAGGAACTCGGTCGCCTGTTCCTTGGTCATTCCATACTCGACCGCACCCATAAGCCAAGATATGCCCTTACGTGGCGTCTTCTTGGCGAGATCGGCGCCTAGCCGCTCAGACTCGGCGTCCGGCATGTACTCGGCGAGCAACGGGAAGAAGATCGGTTCTTCATGGTCGAGGTGAGTCAACATGTCGTGCTTGAAGCGGCCCACCAGCACGCGGAGAGATTCGATGGCGTGGGCATCTGAGACCCCGTTCCTAAGGCCTTGAAAGGCCCGCTCCATTTCGTCGAGCAGCGAGACAATCGAATGGTGTTCCTTGACCAGTGGATCCAGAAGGGACTCGTCAGCGCCGTTTCTCACAATCGCCGGCCAGAAATAGTCGTCTTCCGAGCCGTGATGAAAGTGAGAACCGGCGACGGCGAACAAGCCCAACTCAGAAAGGACCTTCATCTGGTTGGTGT